>CAWFMV010000008.1:0-499578 GCA_963817015.1 uncultured Alphaproteobacteria bacterium
ATGCCCAGCCAATTAGCGGCGAGCAATCTTACTGGCGTGGCGCCGGCGGGCGTACGGCTTTGCTTTGACTGGATGCACGGGCTGGCACTACCGGCGGGGTCCGAGGCTCGGTCACCGCAGACGCTTGCGGCAACGGCTGGCCCTCGAAGATCGTCATCTGACAGAAGCGGCGTGCGGCGAGCAGCGTGGCGCACATCTGCGTGGCCGCTTCTGAGCTGGTGATCGGACCGACCACCAACCGCAGATCGACCCCACGGGACTTGTTCTCGCGCACGGCGACCATCGGGTGGAGGTCATCGAACAAATCAGCCGTGTTGTTCCGCACCGAATTCCAGAGCGCCCGCAGCCCGTCGAAGGTGGTTGATCCGCCGATATCGAGACCGAAGTCGACGATCCGCGTTTTGCCCGTGTCGGGGTCAGAAGCTTCGGGCAGATTGGCGACGCGGGTGGATGCTGGCTCAGGCGATGGAGTGGCCGCCGGCGGGGCCGCGGGTGCGGTAGGCGCAGCCGCAATGGCGCCGGGGGGCGGCACTGTTGCGGCTGGCGTCGTCGTCTTCTCCGGCTGCGCCTGGTTGCTGCGAGGCGACGGGGGAGCGGGTGCGGCCGCTGTCGGCGCGGGTGCCAGCGCTGGCAGGGTGGATGGCCGTGGCGTCGAGGCCGGGCCGGATGCAGGCGCGGGCGTTGATGGTTGGACAGGCGCAGAAGCCTGAGCAGGCACAGGTGCGGGGGTTGGCGCTATGGTTGGGGTATGCACAGAGGTCTGGGTAGCGACGGGAGCCGACGCAGGCGGGAAGGCCGCCTGCTGCTTGATCGAGCCGGTTACGTCCTCGAGATTGCGCTCAATCGTCGCAAGGCGCGCCACCAGCCGCTCACGGTCGGCGGCAAGTCCGCTGACAGCTTCCGTCAGTTGGCGCGTGGCCTTGTCGGGCTCGGTCTGGCGGGTGGTGAGCTGAACGGTGGCGGCCGGAACCTGGGTCGCAGTCGGCGTGGCAAGTGATTGATGTTTCGACCCGACGCTGGCTGACAGCACCGCCAGCATCAGGGCGGCGGCGGCCGCGCATCCCCAGCCCGCGACGCGCAGCAACGCCCGCAGATCGAAGGGCTTGGCCTGTATAAATCGGTCAAGAATGCGTATCTGGTCCGCCATGGCGCCTTGGAACGAATCGCCCATTGAAAAGGCTAGCAGAATCCGTTCATCGTTACCCGCTTACTGTCGCATTGTTCGCGTCCAAAGCGCGTTTTCTCCTGTGGGAACACGCGGTAGGTCCATTTTCCACTGAGGAAGAACTTGATGGGTGAACGCTCCTGCCTCGCGATTGTCCTTGCTGCTGGTGAGGGGACGCGCATGCGTTCCGCGCGCGCGAAGGTGCTGCACGAGGTCGGCGGGCGCTCGCTCGTGGCGCACGTGCTCGATGCGGTGCGCGCGGCCGGCAGCACCGCGACCGCGGTGGTGATCGGGCCTGACGCCGAGGCGGTTGCGGCCGAAGCGAAACGCGTCCTGCCGGGCGCCGACATCTATGTGCAGTCGGAACGGCGTGGAACGGCGCATGCCGTGCTGGCCGCAAGGCCCGCGATCGCGCGTCGCACCGACGACATCCTGGTGATCTATGGCGACACGCCATTGATCCGGCCGGAGACGCTCTCTCGCATGCGCGCGGCGTTGGCCGAGGGAGCCGCGCTGGCGGTGCTCGGCTTTCGGCCGCGCGATCCATCAGGCTATGGACGCCTGGTGCTCGACAAAGGCGAGCTCGTCGCCATTCGCGAGGAACCTGACGCGAGCGCAGACGAGCGTGCGATCGATCTGTGCAATGGCGGGCTGATGGCGTTTGCAGGCGCGAGCGCGCTCGCCATCCTGGACAAGATCGACAACAACAATCGCAAGAGCGAGTTCTATCTCACCGACGCGGTGGAAATTGCTCGCTCCATGAAGCTCAAGGCGGCCGTGATCGAGACCGAGGAGGATGACGTGCGCGGCATCAATACCAAGACTCAGCTCGCCGAGGCAGAAGCCGTGCTGCAGCAGCGGTTGCGCAAGGCGGCGATGGACGCGGGCGTGACCCTGATCGCACCCGAAACGGTGTTTCTCTCGGCCGATACCAAATTCGGTCGCGACGTGGTGGTGGAACCGTTCGTCGTGTTCGGGCCGGGAGTCACGGTCGACGACAATGCAGTGATCCACTCGTTCTGTCATTTCATCCAATCGCACATCGGCAAGGGTGCCTCGGTCGGTCCGTTTGCGCGGCTGCGGCCGGGTGCTCAGCTTGGCGCCAATGTGCACATCGGAAACTTCGTCGAGATCAAAGCATCGGTGATCGAAGAGGGCGCCAAGGCCAATCATCTCGCCTATATCGGCGATACGCGGCTCGGTGCCGGCTCGAACTTCGGAGCTGGCGCGATCGTCTGCAACTATGACGGCATGGCTAAGCACCGCACCGACATCGGCAAAGGCGCCTTTATCGGCTCTAACTCGTCCCTGGTCTCACCGGTTAAGATTGGCGACGGCGCCTATGTGGCGACCGGATCGGTCATCACCCATGATGTGCCGGCCGACGGGCTTGCGATCGCGCGCCAGCGCCAGGTTGTTAAGGAAAACCGCGCCTCGCGCTTGCGTGCCTTGAAGGGGGCAGGCAAGAAAAAGGCAGCCGAATAGGGCTGCGTCCGTTAGGCTTATTTCGTGATGTTACGTGATGTTACCTTACATGATGTTACATGGCCGACACGGATGTTGATTACCGATCCTTACGTCGGCCGGCGTACAAAGTTCGTCGAGGCATGATTCATCCGGGGCTATATAAGGACGCCTTCCGTGTGCGGCATTGTAGGCATTCTCGGTCGTGAGCCCGTCGCTGAACATCTGGTCAACGCGCTCAAACGGTTGGAATATCGCGGCTACGATTCGGCCGGCGTAGCCACGCTTGAAGGCGCCGCGCTCGAGCGGCGGCGCGCGCAAGGCAAGCTGCGTAACCTCGAGAAGAAGCTCGAGAGCGAGCCGCTGCGCGGCACGATCGGCATTGGCCATACGCGCTGGGCGACACATGGTCGGCCGAGCGAAGCGAACGCGCATCCGCATGCGACCGATCGGCTCGCGGTCGTGCACAACGGCATCATCGAGAACTTCCGCGAGCTGCGCGAGGAGCTCGAGAAGAGCGGCGCCAAGTTTGCATCGGAAACCGACACCGAGGTGGTCGCGCATCTGGTGACGCATGAGATGAGCAAGGGCCGCTCACCCGTGGAGGCGGTCAAGGCGGCGCTACCGCGGCTGCGTGGCGCGTTCGCGCTGGTGTTCCTGTTCAAGGGCGAGACGGATCTCTTGATCGGCGCGCGCAAGGGCTCGCCGCTCGCGGTCGGCTACGGCGACGGCGAAATGTATCTCGGCTCGGACGCCATCGCGCTCGCGCCGTTCACGGACATGATCTCCTATCTGGAGGATGGCAATTCGGTCGTGCTCTCGCGCAAGAGCATCGATGTGCGCGACGCGCATGGCTCCAAAGTCGAGCGCCCGGTGATCAAGTCAACGGCCTCCGCATTTCTAGTCGACAAAGGCAACCATCGTCACTTCATGGCGAAGGAAATCCACGAGCAGCCGGAGGTCGTGGGACACACGCTGGCTCATTACATCGACATGGCGGCCGAGCGCGTCGTTTTGCCGGGCAAGCTGCCGTTCGATTTCAACACGCTCGATCGCATTTCGATCTCGGCGTGCGGCACCGCTTACTATGCTGGTCTCGTCGCGCGCTATTGGTTCGAGCGCTTCGCACGCCTGCCGGTCGAGATCGATGTAGCGTCCGAATTTCGCTATCGCGAGGCGCCAATGCGGCCGGGCGGGCTTGCGATCTGCGTCTCGCAGTCGGGTGAGACCGCCGATACGCTGGCGAGCCTGCGCTACGCCAAAGAGCACGGACAGCATGTGCTCTCGGTGGTGAACGTGCCGACCTCGACCATCGCGCGCGCGAGCGACGTCGTCATGCCGACGCTGGCGGGCCCCGAGATCGGCGTTGCGTCGACCAAGGCCTTCACATGTCAGCTCGCGGCGCTCGCCTGCCTCGCGGTCGCGGCCGGCCGCGCGCGAGGTATCCTGTCAGATGCTGACGAGAAGAAGCTGGTGCGCGCCTTGATCGAGGTGCCTCGCCTGATGGCGGAAGCCTTGGCGCTCGAGCCGCAGATTGAGCTTCTGGCGCGCGACCTGGCCAAGAGCCGGGATGTGCTCTACCTCGGCCGTGGAACGAGCTATCCCCTGGCGCTTGAGGGAGCGCTCAAGCTCAAGGAAATCTCCTACATCCATGCCGAGGGCTATGCGGCGGGCGAGCTCAAGCACGGCCCGATTGCACTCATTGACGAAACGATGCCCGTCATCGTTATCGCGCCCTATGACCGCGTGTTCGACAAGACCCTGTCGAACATGCAGGAGGTTGCGGCGCGCGCCGGGAAGATCGTGCTGATCACCGACCCCAAGGGCGCCAGCGAGGCGGATGTGCCGCTGCTAGCCAAGCTGGCGGTGCCGGAGATGCCCGCCACGGTAACGCCCCTGGTTTTCGCCATCCCGGTGCAGCTCATCGCCTATCACGTTGCTGCTTTTATGGGCAAAGATGTCGACCAGCCTCGGAACTTGGCGAAGTCTGTGACGGTTGAATGAAAACTGTGCAGGATGAAGCTTGCTACCTTGGTAGGCTTACCCCTGTTGTGGCGGCACGGTAGTCTCACCACATTGTTGCCACCTGGAAGCTGCAGTCACGTACCGCCATGAACGCGTCAGACAAGGAGTTGCAGCCAGCGCTGGAAGCCCCGGCGCCCTTGAGCTCACAGCCGGACCCGCCGCCCGCACCGGTCTCCTCCCATCACGGCATGATGGGGCGAATTCGCAATTATTTTCTGACCGGTTTGATTCTGGTCGGCCCGGTCTACATCACCGTCAATCTGACCTGGTGGTTCATCAACTGGGTGGACGAGCTGGTGCGGCCGCTCATTCCGATCGCCTACCGGCCTGAGACTTATCTGCCGATCAAGGTGCCCGGAACCGGGCTCATCATCGCATTCCTGGCGATCACGACGCTCGGCTTTCTCACCGCCAACCTGGTGGGTCGCAAGCTGGTGGAGTTTGGTGAGAACATTCTCAACCGGATGCCGGTGGTGCGTCCGGTCTACAAGAGCCTGAAGCAGATCTTCGAGACTCTGTTCTCCAAGAGCGGGTCGAGCTTCCGGCGTGTGGCGCTGGTCGAGTTCCCATCGCCTGGCATGTGGTCGCTGGTGTTTCTGTCGCAAAGCGCGAGCCCGGATATCGCCGCACGCCTGCCGGACACCGAGCATGTGGCGGCGTTCATGCCCTGCACGCCGAACCCGACCACCGGGTTCTTCTTCTACGTGCCACGTCGCGACCTGATCGAGCTCGACATTACGGTTGAGGCGGCGATGACGCTCTTGATGTCGGCCGGCATGGTGCAGCCTAACGGCGGCAACGATCAGCAGCGGCGGTTGGCCGCGCTTGCCGAGACGGCGCGCGTTGCCGCGCGGGCCAACCGAACGGCCGCGCCGGCGAAGTAGCGGCATTTTGATCCAGATCATGGCGGCCCGGGCTTTGGCGGCCGAGGAGGTAGGTCCTCAATTGCGAGGCACTGCCATGACCAGACCTCTTAGCGGCAAGGCCGAAATCGTGCTCGACTATCCCGACAAGGCTCTCATCGGGACATTCGGGCAAGCAGATCAATGTCATGCGCGCTTCGATGCGAATGACGTTCTCTTGACCTTGCAGCGCAGTGACGATAGCGGCGCGTGCCGCTTCATGGGCCTCAAGCTCGAGCCGCAGGTGCTGGCCGATATTCTGTCTGAGCTGGCCGCATCGGCTTCAAGCACCGCGGCCGCTAAAGCTAATCGCGCCGTGCTGCGGGAAGCCGCCGACGCGCTTGCGCGTGCGCTTGCATCAGTAGAGTCGACTGAGGAGCTCACGCCGGACGAGGAGGTCCTGCTGCTCCATGTCCTGGAGTAGGGGTATACGCGGCGATCATCGCAGCGACGATTGTCGTCACCCCGCCCGGATCAGCCGGATCGCTTCGTCGCGTCCGAAGAAATAGAGCAGGCTGCGCAGCGCCTCGCCACGTGGTGAGGCGAGCGTCGGATCGCGCGCCAGCACGAGCTTGCCGTCGTCGCGCGCCGCTTCGATCAGCTTGCCATGCAGCTCGACGCGCGCCACCCGAAAGCCCGGCATTCCCGATTGGCGCGTGCCGAGCACGTCGCCTTCGCCGCGCAGCGCTAAGTCCTCCTCGGCGATGCGGAACCCATCCTGCGGTCTCGCGCATGATCGACAGGCGCGCCTTGGCGGTCTCGCCGAGCGGCTCCTTGTAGAGAAGAAGACAGGTCGAGCGGCCGGAGCCGCGACCGATGCGGCCGCGCAGCTGATGAAGCTGCGCAAGGCCGAAACGCTCGGCGTGCTCGATCACCATCACGGTCGCCTCGGGCACATCGACACCAACTTCGATGACGGTGGTGGCGACCAGAAGCTGGGTCTCGCCGGTGGCGAAACGCTCCATAGCGCGATCCTTGTCGGCGCCTTTCATCTTGCCGTGCACGAGATCGACGGCCTCGCCGAATTCCTGCTTGAGCGCCTCGAACCGGTCGGTCGCGGCGGCGAGATCGACGTTCTCGGATTCCTCGACCAGCGGGCAGACCCAATAGGCGCGCCGGCCTTCGGCGAGCGCACGGCCGATGGCGGCTATGACCTCGTCGAGGCGTGACAGCGGCAGCGTGCGCGTGTCGATGGGCTGGCGTCCGACCGGCTTTTCGCGCAGCTCGCAAATGTCCATGTCGCCGAAATAGGTCAGCACCAGCGTGCGCGGGATCGGCGTTGCGGTCATCACCAGGATGTCGACGGCTTCGCCCTTTTGCGCCAGCGCGAGGCGCTGATGCACGCCGAAGCGGTGCTGCTCGTCGACCACCGCGAGCGCGAGGTCGTGAAACGCGACATCGTCTTGGAACAGCGCATGTGTGCCAACGAGCAGATGAATGTCGCCACGCGCGAGCCGCTCGAGAATGTCGCTGCGCTCGCGGCCGCGCTCGCGGCCGGTCAGGATCGCGACCTCGATGCCGGCGGAAGCCGCAAGCGGTGCGATCGTCGCAAGGTGCTGACGTGCCAGGATCTCGGTCGGGGCCATCAGGGCGGCCTGCCGGCCGGCTTCGATGGCGGCGGCCGCGGCCATGAGCGCCACCACGGTCTTGCCCGAGCCGACATCACCCTGCAGGAGCCGCAGCATGCGTTCGGGCTTGGCGAGGTCGTCGACGATCTCGGCGACGGCGCGGATCTGCGAATTGGTCAGCGAATAGGGCAGGGCTTCGCTGAGCGTTCGACGCAGGCGCCCGTCGCCGATGGTCGGGCGGCCTGCCGGCCTGCGCAGATGGGCGCGGACGAGTGCAAGCGCAAGCTGGCCGGCCAGAAGTTCGTCATAGGCGAGCCGCGTCCAGGCAGCGCCGCCGGGATCGATGTCGGATGGCTCATGCGGGCGATGTAGCGTGCGCAGCGCGGTTGCGAAGGCCGGGAAGCCCTGGCGCGCGACCCATTCCGGCTCCTGCCATTCGGGCAAGTCCGGCAGGGCGTTGAGTGCCGCATCGACCGCCTTACGTACTTGATTGAGTCCCAGGCCTTCGGTCAGCGGATAGACCGGCTCGACCAGCGGCAGGCTGGCGAGGCCCGCTTCGTCGACCACGCGGTCGGGATGCACCATCTGCAGCGTGCCGTCGTAGAACGCGGCCGTGCCGGACACGTAGCGCGTCGCTCCGACCGGCAGCAGCTTCTCCAGGTAGTCCTTGTGCGGGTTGAAATAGGTGAGCACGAGATCGGCGGTCTCGTCGCTGGTGTAGATCTGGTACGGCACGCGCGGACGGTGCGGGGGCGGCGGCCGATGCCGGTCGACCGTCACCGCGACAGTGACGACCGTATCCGGTTGGACATCGCGCAGCTTCGGCCGCGCGCGGCGGTCGATCACGCCGGACGGCAGATGCATGATCAGGTCGATGACGCGCGGAACATCGTCGCGGCCAAGCAGGCGCCGGTAGAGCTTCTCGACCTTCGCGCCGATGCCTGGAAGGCTCGTGATCGCCGCAAACAGGGGATTGAGAACGTCTGGCCGCATGCGCGCTCCCGTCGAATCGCAATGCTCGCTTGCGAGCGGTGGAATGGCAACCATCTGTGCTGACAACGCGCATGGCGATCGCTATATGACCTTCCCCGGCCCGTCCGGGTTTTTGGCGTTGGAGGCCATTAATGACGGAACGCACGAGTGACGGCCTTGATCTGCGTCGCCGCAAACTCCTGTTTCGATGCTGGCATCGGGGCATGCGCGAGATGGACCTGATCATGGGCCGTTTCGCCGATTCTGCGCTCGCGGAGCTGAGCGATGCGGAGCTTGCCGACCTCGAGCGCCTGATCGAGCTTCCCGACCGCGACCTGCTCGCGTGGGTCACGGGGGAGGCGAACGTGCCCAAAGATGTCGACTCTGCCGTGTTCCGGCGGATGCGCGAGTTCCACCACGGCGGCAGGGGCTGATCAGCATGGCGCGTTGGAAAGAACTGTTCGGCATGGCACGGTCGCCCGCAGATATGCTTGAGCCTGCCCGGCCGCTGACGGTGGCGGGCGTTGCCGATGGTGCCGAAGGCCTCGTGTGCGCCGATCTGGCGCGGGCCGTGGCGGCGCAGCGTCATGCGCCGGCCACAAGCCTCCTGATCATCTGCCGCGACGGTGGGCGCATGGCGACGCTTGCGCGCGCGCTGTCGTTCTTCGCGCCCGATCTCGCGGTGCTCGAGTTTCCGGCCTGGGACTGTCTGCCCTACGACCGGGTCTCGCCGCATGCCGGTGCGGTTGCGTTTCGCATGACGGCGCTGTCGCGCCTGGCGCATCTCAAGGGCCACGAGCGTCCGTCGGTGCTGCTCACCACCATCAATGCCGCGCTGCAGCGCGTGCCGGCCAGGTCGCTGGTGGCGACGCAATCGCTCTCGGCCGTGCCCGGCCAGATCATCGACATGGCCGGCATCACCGGCTGGCTCGAGCTCAATGGCTTCGCGCGCGCCTCGACTGTGCGCGAGCCGGGCGACTATGCGGTGCGCGGCGGGATCATCGACCTGTTCGCGCCCGGCATGGGCGAGCCGGTGCGGCTCGACTTCTTCGGCGACACGCTCGAGACCATCCGCACCTTCGATCCGGAGACGCAGCGCACGACCGATCAGCTGCATGCACTCAATCTGGTGCCGGTGTCCGAATTCCAGCTCACGAGCGAGACCATCCGGCGCTTCCGCCGCGGCTATGTCGAGACCCTTGGCGCTCCCACCACCGACGACATGCTTTATGCGGCGGTGAGCGAGGGCCGCCGCCACCCCGGCATGGAGCACTGGCTGCCACTGCTGCACGAGCGGATGGAGACGATCTTCGACTACGTGCCGGGGTCGCCGATCGTGCTCGAGCCGCAGGACGAGGACGCCGCGCACGAGCGGCTCGAGCAGATCAACGACTACTACAACGCACGGGTCGAGGCGCAGAACCAGCCCGGTTCGGGCGCCATCTATCGCCCGCTGCCGCCCGACCGGCTCTATCTCACGCAGGACGAGTGGCAGAAGCGCCTCGAGGCGGTCGCGGTCGCGCGTCTTTCGCCGTTTGCGGTGCCCGAGAAGAAGGGGCCGATGGTCGATATCGGGGCGAAGCAGGGACGCAATTTCGCGGCCGAACGCAATGAGCCTGGACGGAATGTGTTCGAGGCGGTGACCGAGCATGTGCTGGCGCTGCAGAAGGCGCAAAAGCGCGTCATCGTTGCGCTGTGGAGCGAGGGCTCGCGCGATCGCATGCAGCATGTGCTCACCGATCACGCGCTCGCCAACCTCACGCCGGTCGCCTCATGGCCGCAGGCTCTGAACCTGCCCAAGCACCAGGTGGCGCTCGCAGTGCTCGGGCTCGAGACCGGTTTCGAGACCGCTGATGCCGTCGTGATCAGCGAGCAGGACATCCTGGGCGACCGGCTGGTGCGCTCGCGCCGCGCCGCGCGGCGGCCCGAGAACTTCATCGCCGAGGTGACGAGCCTTTCGGCCGAGGATCTCGTAGTGCACGTCGACCACGGCATCGGCCGCTTCGTCGGCCTGCGCGCGATCGAGGCGGCGGGCGCGCCGCACGACTGCCTGGAGATTCACTACGCCGGCGGCGACAAGCTGTTCCTGCCGGTCGAGAACATCGAGCTTTTGTCGCGTTACGGCTCGGAGGAGACCGGCGTCGAGCTCGACCGGCTCGGCAGCGGAGCCTGGCAGGCGCGCAAGGCGCGCATGAAGAGCCGCATCCGCGAGATCGCCAACGAGCTGATCAAGGTCGCGGCTGAGCGCCTGTTGCGCGAGGCGCCCAAGCTCGCGGTCGAGCACGGCCCCTATGAGGAGTTCTGCGTCGGCTTCCCCTACGAGGAGACCGATGACCAGCAGGCGACGATCGATTCCGTGCTGGACGATCTCACCAAGGGCCGTCCGATGGACCGCCTGGTCTGCGGCGACGTCGGTTTCGGCAAGACCGAGGTGGCGCTGCGGGCAGCGTTCGCAACCGCGATGAACGGCAAGCAGGTTGCGGTTATTGCGCCGACGACGCTGCTCTCGCGCCAGCACACCAAAACCTTTACCGAGCGCTTCCGCCACTTCCCGCTCAACATCGGGCAGGCCTCGCGGATGGTGACCGGCAAGGAGCTTGCGCAAGTGAAGCAGAGCATAGCCGAGGGGCAGACCGACGTCGCGATCGGCACGCACGCGCTGCTCGGCAAGGGCATCAAGTTCAAGGATCTGGGCCTCGTCATCGTCGACGAGGAGCAGCATTTCGGCGTCTCCCACAAGGAGCGGCTCAAGCAGCTGCGCTCCGAGGTGCATGTGCTGACGCTCACCGCGACGCCGATCCCGCGCACGCTGCAGCTGGCGCTCACCGGTGTGCGCGACCTCTCGATCATCGCCACCCCGCCGGTCGACCGGCTCGCCGTGCGCACGTTCGTGGCGCCGTTCGATCCGCTGATCGTGCGCGAGGCGCTCTTGCGCGAGCGCTATCGTGGCGGACAGGCGTTTTACGTGTGCCCGCGCATCGAGGACCTCGCCGGCGTCAAGGAGTTTCTCGACAAGCAGGTGCCCGAGATGCGGGTCGCGGTGGCGCACGGGCAGATGCCCTCGACCGTGCTCGAGGACATCATGTCGGCGTTCTACGATGGCAGGTACGACGTGCTGCTCTCGACCACGATCGTCGAATCCGGGCTCGACATCCCGACCGCCAACACGCTGATCGTGCATCGCGCTGATCGTTTCGGTTTGTCGCAGCTTTATCAGCTGCGCGGCCGTGTCGGGCGCTCCAAGGTGCGCGCCTATGCGCTGTTCACCTTGCCCGAGCGCAAGATCACGCCGCAGGCGGAGCGGCGCCTCAAGGTGCTGCAATCGCTCGACACGTTGGGCGCCGGCTTCCAACTCGCCTCCCACGACCTCGACATCCGCGGTGCCGGCAATCTCCTGGGCGACGAGCAGTCCGGCCACATCAAGGAAGTGGGCTTCGAGCTCTATCAGCAGATGCTGGAGGAGGCGGTCGCGAGCCTGAAGGCCGGCAACGCGGCTCCGGTCGCCGACCGCTGGTCGCCGCAGATCACCATCGGCACGCCGGTGATGATCCCGGAGGAGTATGTCGCCGACCTGCCGGTGCGGCTCGCGCTCTATCGGCGGCTTTCCGAGATCGAGGACGAGCAGGAGATCGACGCGTTCGGCGCCGAGATGGCCGACCGCTTCGGCAAGCTGCCGATCGAGGTCGAGCATCTGCTGCAGATCGTCGCCATCAAGGCGCTCTGCCGGCGCGCCAATGTGGAGCGGATCGAGGCCGGCCCAAAGGGCGCGGTGGTGGCCTTCCGCGACAATACGTTTGCCAATCCGGATCGGCTCGTCGCTTTCATTCGCCAGCAGGGACCGCAGGCGCGCGTGCGGCCCGACCAGAGGGTGGTGTTCTTCCAGGACTGGCCGTCGCCCGAGAAGCGGCTCAAAGGCACGACCGCGATCCTGCGCAGCCTCGCGAGTCTGGCGAAGCCCGCCAAGGCGGCGTGACGGTGGCGCCGGGTTTCGCCGGCGCGCAATATACTCCGATCATTCCCGCGCAAGCGGGAATCCAGTCTTGATCACGACCGAGCCTATCTGCAACGCGGCTGCTGGGCTCGAGATTTGATCCCTCAATAAATTGTGCGTTGAGATAACGGGCCGTCACTCCAACTCCAATGGGCAGCAATCGTGCACCGGACGAGAGAACCATCTGTCGGAGGGCTGACAAAAGGAGAAGCCATGACGACAAGAACACTAATCACTGCCTTGGTTGTCACAGCCGCCTTGGCCGCGCCATCGTTTGCCCAGACCCGGTATCAGGTGCCACCGCACAAGCCGGACTTGGGCAGTTATGGTTCGTTCGGAACCTATGGGCCGCGAACCATTCACCGGAGCCCTTATCCTTATAGCGTCTACAGTATTCGCGGAAACTACATAGGCGCGGATCCTGATCCGAGGGTTCGGGACCAGCTACAGCGTGACCCTACGCAGGGTGGTAGTGGCCGTTAGCAAAGTGGAGATCGTGGCCCGGCCTTCGCTGGGCCACGATCTCGTTTGGGGTGAAGGTTTATTGTCCGCCACGGCGTTTGTTAGCCCTAGCTCCTCAGCCTCGTCGAAATTCCCTGCAGCGTCAGTCCACGACTGCGAACATTTGGATCTCGATCTGAAGCTCGTTGCTCCGATTTTCGGGACAACATCGGGCGCCGCTAATGCTCCTGCGGCGGCTCGCTGACGGTAAGGTCGGTCCAAAATACCAACTGCCATTGTTCACAGCATACGAATGTAGTCGGTCGAGAAGTGATCGATTCGGCGTGAGGCTCGCTCAGTCTTTGGCCATGCGGGAGAAAACCTTGCAGTCATCTTCGGTGACGGTCTCGTCCATGCGCCCTCGATGAAATCGAAGATCGGCAGATGGCGATGGCGATGGAGATTTTCAATCGCAGGTCGGACGCCAACGTCAGCAGCGCAGTGTTGTTCCTAGGCGATTGACTAGTACTCATTAACGCTCAGATCAAAGATTGTTCACTTGCCGATCCAATAATCGATGTCGGCTTGACCCTCGTTGAAACCGGAAGTCACATTGAACTTGACTGCGAATTTCACGACCCCGTGTATTTGTTCGAACTTTCCAGTGCCACCCGTGATTGGGCCGGCGGCTATTGCGGTAATCGTTCCGGAGTCGCCAGTGCTTGCCTGTACTGACCTGGCAAAGATTTTGTCGCCATTTTCCATCGTAAACACGGTGTAAAAGGTAGCGGTTCCGTTCCCGTCAATGATGTCCGTGATGCCGCGAGCCGTCTCCTCGACAAGCTTGGTCCCGTTTATGACGGGCGGATTGTCTCGATGGTTGCGTGTAAGATCCCAAACACGGACGATATGGCCGGGTGCATCTCCTGCGTCGACATTGAGCTGTTGGGTATACTTAGTATTTGCAGCAGACGTTTTGTAAGAAACGTGTTGCTTCTGCTGAGCGACGGCGCTGCCTGCTGGCAGGACAAGGGCAAAACACAGAAATGCCAATGGCGCGAGAGCGAGCTTTGTACGTCGAGTCATGATCTCTCTCCTTTTGAGAAATGTGTTGCGGATAAGGGCTTCCACCGCAACAGCGCATGGCCATGCAAATTTTGAGGTCACAGCACCCGCAATGGAAACTGCGATCAATTGTTCAGCTAATTTTCTTGCCTTCCGATAGCATCAGGCTGCCATTCGCAGGAAGCGGCGACCTCGGTATGTCGACGTTTTGGGCAGCTCGTAGTCATGGCAATCTGCCTCACCATGCGTCAAGCTACCACGGTCGTCGCGTAGCATCTAGTGAATTGCAGCCGGGCAAAGGCGCTGCGACCTTGGATCCCTCGGCAGAAATTTACTGTTCGCGTTGTCGTAGATGTCCATGAGATCAATATGGTGACACTTAGGTCTTAGTTACAATCCGATGTCTTAGGTCGCAGCAGTAGCTCCCTAGTCGCTAGCGTCTCCATAAGGCTCTCTTCCGAACCAAGTAGTAAGTAGGCATTCAAGTTGTAGTCCTCGAGCGTGCCCAGAACCTTTTTTCTGCTCGCTTGCGGATATGTTGAATTTCCAAAGAACATCCTGATTTAGAAACTCAGGAAAATCGCTTTGGAAGACCTTATTGTGAGGAACAAATAACCAATGGTCACTTGCATAGGATGCGCACACTGTGTACTCAGCTTTCTGCAAGAAATGACGCTCGTGTGTTTTGACATGAGGTCCCAAGCGCGTAATTGTAGTCCTGTCATTTCCGAAAGACTTAATGTTCTCCGGTTCGTCGCAGTAAACAAAAATGCTTACCTTCTCTGCGGCGCGAGGGCGATTTCCAAATGCAAAATACGCAGTCACATATAGTGGCCTTTTCTCTGGCTTTAGGGAGGCTGATTGCTTCGACTGCCCCGATAGCCCTTGGAGTAAGGTGTTTGTCACCGGGATAGCGAGTGACCAAGACAAATGATTTGCTACCGGTGTCAGTGAGGCGAACGGCGAAGCCTTGGACAGTCGCATCCCAGACTAGGGCACGCTTGCCCTTGGGCGCGGCTTCGAGTGCATCGAGGACGAACGGCCCAGGAATGCCGCGACTGCGGTGTTTGCTAATCCACCAGCGCAAACATCTGGATCTCGATCAGGTGCTTTACGAAGGCGGGAATGGCTCGGGCAGAGCCAATGAAAAGAGGATAGAGAGGCCAATGATCAGTGCTGAGCTTCAGCAACGAATTGCTGATAGATCGGCTGAGATTGGTGGCGGTCAGGTTTTGGTCAGGAGCATCCGATATGATGTTGTTTGGCTCTGTGGCCCTCGAACCTTTAAAGCCCCGGCACCCCCGCCGGGGCTTTCTTTTAGAGACAATCGTGTGAACTGGTAGCCCGATCGTGGGTGGCCACGGTAAACGAGAGACATTCTATTGTCGTGGCTCAACGGTTCCGGGCTTCGGAGCCGCGAGAATTGGCTCGGCAACCCCTTCCGCCGGGCCAATTCTTTTTAAAGCCTTGTCAGTCCACGACTGCGAACATTTGTATCTCGATCAGCTGCTCCGGCTCGCCGAGCTCGAGCACCGCGACGTTGGTCGAGGTCGGCTTGTGGTTGAACGGCGCGAAATACGAGTTGATGATCCCGCTTGCCTTG
This sequence comes from uncultured Alphaproteobacteria bacterium, assembly GCA_963817015.1. Taxonomy (GTDB): domain Bacteria; phylum Pseudomonadota; class Alphaproteobacteria; order Rhizobiales; family Xanthobacteraceae; genus VAZQ01. Next base: position 15,197 of record CAWFMV010000008.1, read on the forward strand.
CCGATGTCGCCCATGCGCGGCCGCGCACGGAAGACGAAATAGTGCACTACGTCCTTGAATGAGGCGTTGGCGGCATCGAGCGTCAGCTTGATGCCGTCCATGGCGGCGCGCGTCTGTACTTCGAGGTCGTTTGGCATGTGCTGCAGGATCTGCTCGCGTTTGTGCGGGTGGTCGTGATAGACCGGAAGCGCGGTCGTGCCGGCAAGCCAGAGGATTTTTCCGCTCTTGATCTTGATGCCGGGAACGAACGGCATGAAGACGCCGCGGTCGTAGTTCGGGTGATGGATGATGTCCATGTGCTGGTTCTGCGCTTGTGCGGGCACCGACGTGGTTGCCGCGACGCTGCCGAGAGCGAGCGCAAAAAGAGCCAGCCTGAGATTGGGGCGGAGCGACGTCGTGATCTTCGTCATGGATGTCTCCTGAGTGGTTGGCATGCGAGACCACGAGCATAGCAACATCGCCGGTGCATTGGGGGTAGCGCTTCTCGCCGCGCTGCTGCTCGCAAGCCGGCCTGCCCTTGCCCACATCGTGGACGGCAGTGCGAGCGGCGGCTTTCTCGGCGGCTTCGCGCATCCGCTGTTCGGGCTCGACCATGTGGTGGCGATGGTAGCGGTCGGCTTGTGGGGCGCCTTTCTTGGACCACCGGCGATCTGGCTCCTTCCCATCACGTTTCCGATGGTCATGGCGCTCGGAGGCACGATCGCGATCCTCGGTGTACCCGTGCCTGGCGTGGAGATCGGCATTGCATCATCAGCGATCGTGCTCGGCGGCATGATCGCGCTGGCGGCGCGTCCTCCGCTCGTCCTCGCGGCACTCATCGTAGGCGCGTTTGCGATCTTCCATGGTCACGCTCATGGCGCTGAGCTGCCGCCCGGCACCGATGCGGTGGCGTTCTCGGTCGGCTTTGTGATGGCGACCGGCTTGCTTCACCTCGCGGGCATTGCGTTCGGCCTGCTGACGCGCTGGCCCGCCGGCCGCATCGGCGTGCGCGCGGCTGGTGTCGGCATCGCGCTCGTTGGTGCGCTGTTTCTGAGCGAGGCGATATGAGCGGCCTGCTGCAGGCTTTCGTCGATGGCTTGCTCAATCCATTGACGACACCCGCGCATGTGCTGACTTTGCTGGCGCTTTCGTTGCTCATGGCCCTGCAGCCTCAACGCTTTGTGGTGCTGCTCATCTTTGCGCTTGCGTTGGCCGCAGGCTTCCTCGCGATCGTGCTCGCGGTCGAGACCACGCCGGCACGCACGGTGCTGCTCGCGGTCGCTGCCGCTCTCGGCGCGATGGTTGCGGCGGCTTGGGCACCAAGGCCGTTGGCCTGGCTCTTGGCCGCTATCGCGGGCGCGGCGCTCGCGCTCGATTCACCACCGCAGGCGGTGAGGATCGCGGAAGCCTATGCCACGCTCGCTGGCACCACTCTTGGCGCATGCGCGATGCTCGTCGTGGTCGCCGCTATTGCTGCGCATGCCAATGCCGACTGGCAACGCCTCGGCGTGCGGATTGTTGGATCGTGGATTGCGGCGAGCGCGATCCTGGTGCTCGCCGTTCAGCTGCGGTAGCGGCCGCTACTCCGCTGCGACGCGCTTTGCCACTTCCTGCGCGGCGCGCTCGATCGCCTGTGCGAGAGAGTCGGGCGGGTGCGCGCCGCTGACGCCGATGATTCCGCCGAAGATGAAACACGGCACGCCGTCGATGCCCGCGTCCTTGGCCGAGTTCGCCTCGGCCTCGACCTCGGCGGCATCCTCTTCAGTCGCAAGCTTCCCTCGCACCTCGTCGCCATCGAGGCCGCAGTCGATGGCGGCCTGCACCAGCACATCGCGGCTCGTGAGGTCGCCGCCTTCGCTGAAATAGAGCTCCATCAGCCGCTGTTTCATCGCCGCTCCATTGTCGCCCGCCCATCGGATCAGCCGATGGCAGTCGAGCGTGTTGGGCTGCCGCTTGATCTTGTCGCGCGCATAGTCGAGGCCCGCATGGGCCGCGGCGTCCACAATGCGCTGGCTGTTGGCGTTGTAGCGCTCGACCGAGCCGAACTTGGTGATGAGATACTCGTCGCGGCTGATGCCTTCGCGCGGAACCCACGGATTGAGGAAATAGGGACGGAACCGCACCTCGACCGGAATCTCCGGCTTTAGCGCAATGGCCTTCTCCAGGAAGCGTTTGCCGATGTAGCACCACGGGCATACCACGTCGGACACGACATCGATCGACAGGGGTGTAGCGTTGGCCATGAGAAAACCTCGCGTGCAGGCGAGGACATTACGGCTTGCGTCAGCTCACCGCAACCTTGGGGTAGGTTCCAACCCGTGCCACCAGCGTGGAGAGATTGTCGGTCGGCTTGAGGGTGGCGAGCGTGACGGTCGGTTTCAGCGCCTGCTCGCTGGCCAGCATCGTGTGCTTGAGCACGCTGGCGAGCCGCCGCGCCACGACATGCGCGCTGCGCAGGTCAGTCTCCGTAAATGCCGCGACGATCGCACCGTCCTGCTCGCGGCAGGCGAAGTCGATGGTGCGGACGAGCCGGCTGAACAGCCGCGCGGCGTCGATGCTGGCGCGGCGGTCGACGCCTTCGAAGGAAAAGCGCGCGATGGACAATGCGCCGCCGCCATCCTCCGCCTGATGCACCGCGCGCTCGAGGTCGCGCCAGAATGCCGCGTCTGAGAGAAGGCCGGTTTCCGGATCAAGCGCGCCGTCGCTGTCGACCGATTTGAGCATGCGCTTGAGGTGGCCCTCGAACGCCTGCAGCTCGACCATCGGCAGGAAGTGTTCAACTTGTGAAGCGGGACTGCCGCCTAAGCGAATGAGATTGGGCAGTCGCGTTTCGTCGTAGGCGGCGCTGCCGAACATGCCGACCGGCAAGTCACGAAAGCGCGTGTCCTCGGCGAGCACCGTGAGCAGCGCTTGGACGACCTCTGGGCCGAACCCATCCGCGATCACTATGCCGTCGATGTCACGCGTATTGAGGTTGCGCGCCGCGGTCTCGACGCTCAGTGCGCCAACGAGGCCGACGCGTTCGCCGATCGCGGTGGTGAGAGCCGGATACGAGCGGCCGCGCCCCATGCACAAGACAGTTGCCTGATCGAGCAGCCCGGACGGCATCGCGCGGACTTTGTCATGCTCGGCCGCAACAGTGCGTCGAAGCACGGTCGCGTGCAGCGAGCGCACACGCAGTGCCGAGCGCAGTCGCGCAACCACCTGCGCGGCTGGTTCATCGGCGCCGATCGGCAAAGCATGGGGGACGGCAAGCTCGCTGTCGTCGCCCGCGCGCGCCAGCACTGGCATGAATGGTCCGCTGCCGGTGTCGATGGCTTTGCGCAAGCTCGCGCCGGCCTGTCCGTCGGGCCACGGTCCGGCGTCGGTCAGGATCAGCGCCGCCGGCTGGATTTGCTCGATGGCTGCGGCGGCGTCCGCGAGGCCCGTTTCGATGATTGGAAAAGCGCCTGCCTCGCCCAGCGCCTCGACCAGATCGGCCGACGGCCTCTCGGCCACGACCACCACCGGACCCAACGTTGCCATGACGATGTGCAACCTGCAGAGGGCAATGAGTGCCCTCACGTTAGGCAGTCGCTGTTAATGCCCGGTTAGCAGATTGCGCGCTCGTTTCAGCGGGCACCCATCGGTTCCGGCGTGTGGAAAGCGCTCGCCATCAGCGGATTGAGCCCCATGGTCAGAAGCTCCTCACGCATCTTGGCTGGGTCGGCCGCGGCGCCGGCGAGGCGATGCCCGCAGAGCGCATCGGGAAGCGCGGTGAGGGTGGCATCGGTATCGAGATCAAACACCGTGTTCTGCAACGCAGCTGCGGCGAACCGGTAGCCGCCGACACTGACGAGGCCGGCAGGCGGCCCACTCACCAGTGGGGTGGGGCCTTCCTGGCCGCTGCGACAGGCATAGCCGGTGTCCATGAAGCCGTCCTTCGACACTTTGATCGAGGGGAACGGCGTGGTTTCGACACCCGGCGGGAAGGCGCAACGCGGCACCATAGGTCCGCTCATGGCGAGTGTCCCGCGTTCCGTCCGGCGGATTTCGGCAACGATCGGCGCCCCGGGTACGCCGCGCGGCGCCGGGACCGGCCCCCAGGCGACCGAAGCCGGCAGCCCGTCGCGAATCCGCCGCGCCGCGATCAGGCCAGTCTCGCCGAACACCTGGATATCGGTGAGCAGGATTGAGTGGTCATGCCAGACCGGCGCATGCGCGAGCCGCTCTGGCGCACGCCAAAGGCCGATCACATGCCTGATGCCATCTTCCGATGTCAGATGGCCCGCCTGTGCGAGCGGAGCGATCATCGGGCCTGGCACAACGACGGTGTCGCTGCGGCTTGCCGCGCACTGCTCGGCGAAGACCCTGGCATCGAAAGGCTGGTGCAACACCAGCGTTCCGCCGCAGAGGAGCCAGGGCACCACCGACACCGCCAGCCCGCCGAAGGAGGCCATCGCCACCGTCGACAGGATGGTTGCTTCCAGCCCGATCGAGCCCTCGAGCAGAGCGCCGAGCCCGCCGGCGATCATTTCGGCGTGGCTGCGAGCGACCGGAACCAGCCCTTCTGCGCTGACGTCAAAGGTCACCACCGCCAGATGCGCGCTGGGCGGCGGGTCACGCTCGTCGTTGATCGACGGCAAGGGATCGATCGTCTGTGCATCAAACAGGTCGTCAAAACCAACGACTCCGTCGGGCGGCTGCGGTCCAAACCCACACACATAGCGAATAGAGAATACGTCGGACGCGGCCTGCAGGGCGATGTCGAAATGATCCTGGTCGCCGATCCGCCCGCTCACGATCAGCGCCCGGGCACCGGCCTGGGTCAGGGCCTTGCGGATCTCGCCCCGGCGCCAGAGCAGCGGCAGCGGCATCGCGATCAGCCCGGCCCGCAGGATGGCCAGCAGCGTCAGGACGGATTCCACGGAATTCGCGACCTGGAAGGCGATCAGCGAATCAGTGTGCAGACGCAAACGGCGCAGCCGGCCGGCGATCGCCGAAATCACGCGATCAGCCTGTGCATAAGTCAGCTGGCGGGGTGCCCCGTCGGTGAAGACGTCGCGATTGGGCGGATCGACCAGTGCCAGGGCGTCTGGCCGCCGTTCCGCGTTGCGGCGGAACAAGTCATCGAGCGAGGCGCGCCCGCCAATGCGCGAGGCCAAGTCCTGGTCATGCAGGTCGGCGAGAATCATGGTGGTGTTATTTTGCCATAAGCCACCACGTTTCGGGGAGATAACCCATGAGCGAAGTTTCGCGGGGATGGGCCAGGGTGGACCACCGCGCCACCCAATGCTCGGGCGGGTAGAAGAGGGGAACCACGTAGAAGCCGGAGATCAGGACGCGGTCGAGCGCCCGCGCCGCCGCCACCACATCGGCACGCGCCTGTCGCCTTGATCAGGTGATCGATGAGCGCATCGACGGCTGGGCTGCGCACGCCCATGTAGTTGCGGCTGCCGTTCTCCGAGGCTGCTGCCGAGCTCCAGTAGAACGCCTGCTCGTTGCCGGGCGACAGCGACTGATCCCAACGATTGAGGATCATGTCGAAATCGAAGGCGATGCGCCGGGTCTCGAACTGGATCGCGTCCACCAGGCGCACATTGGCGTTGATCCCGGCCCGCTTGAGGTTGCTGGCATAGAGCCGCGCGAGGCGTTCCTCGTCGACGGCCTCGGTCCGGTTGGCAACCGTGATCTCGAAAGTGACCGGCTTGCCGCTGCGGCGTTCGACGAGCTCAGTGCCGCGTAATTCATAGCCTGCCGCGCTCAGGAGCTCGATCGCCCTTCGCACGGTGGTGCGATCGCGGCCGGACCCGTCGGTGACTGGCAACGACCAGGTGCCGTCGAGCACATCGGCACGCACCGCATTGGGAAACGGCGCGAGCAGTGCCCGCTCGCGTCCGTCGGCGGGCCGATGATACGCCGACAGCTCGGAATCTTCGAAGAAGCTTGCGGCGCGCCGATAGAGACCGAAGAACAGGTTGCGATTGGTCCATTCAAAATCGAACAGTAGCCCGAGCGCCTCGCGCACACGGCTGTCGGCGAAGATCGGCCGCCGCGTGTTGAACACAAAATGGAAGCTCGGCTTCGGCAAGCCGGACGAGAACGTCTCCTTGACGACGCGACCATCGCGCAAGGCCGGGAAGTCATAGCCCGTCTGCCAGCGTGACGGATCATTCTCGGCGCGCAGGTCGAACAGTTCGCGCTTGAAGGCTTCGTGATGCGAGTTGCTGTCGCGATAGTAGTCGTAGCGGATCTCGTCGAAATTCCAGAAGCCGCGGTTGACCGAAAGGTCGCGTCCCCAATAGTCCTTGTTGCGCGTGAGTGTGACGCTCTTGCCCGGATCGATCTTGCTGACAATGTAGGGGCCGGTGCCGACAGGTGGCGTGTAGGTCGGATCCTCGAAGGTTTCGACATTCACCGCGTGCTTTGCCAAAACCGGCATCAGGCCGAGGATCAGCGGCAGCTCGCGGTCGTTGCTGCCGGTGAGATCGAAGCGCACCCCATGTGTGCCAACGACCTGCGCCTTGGCGACCTTGGAATAATAGAAGCGGTGATTGGGGCGGCCCTTGTCACGCAGGAGCTGCCAGGAAAATATGACGTCCTCGGGCGTCACCGGCTTGCCGTCGGAGAACCGCGCTGCCGGATCGAGCTCGAACGTCACGTAGCTGCGCGCCTCATCGGTGTCGATTGTGCGCGCGACCAGCCCATAAAGCGTGAACGGCTCGTCATAGCCGCGCGCCATGAGGCTTTCGACCACTTGGCCGCTGATGATGTTGACGTTGCTGACCAATGGGGCGCGCATGCCCTGCGCCACCAAGCCCCGCGCGATAAAGGGATTGATGCTTTCAAAAGTGCCCAGCACGCCCTGAATCAGGCGGCCGCCCTTCGGTGCGTCGGGATTGACATAGCGGAAATGACTGAAATCGGCGGGGAGCGCGGGCTCACCATGCATCGCAATGGCGTGGCGCGGCTCGGCGTGCGACTGCACGATTTGCGACAATGCCCGCAAGCACGGCCAACAGAATGCTGCCCGCGAAGCGAACAAGCGATCGCGACTGTGGATGACGGCGAGCCTGTGGCGCAGACATGGTTACTCTTGTTCAGACGTGTTGTTGTGTCACGCGGTGCATGACAATTCGACAACGACCGGGTTCTGCGTGCGGACCATGGTCTTACCGTTGTGCATCTGAAGGCCAAATCAGGTGCTTGTCACCAGATTTTGCGCCGCGATCCTTGAGACTTTATTGAGGACCGAAAGTGGGCTATGAGGCTGACCGGAAGGCGTCACGCTCTTGCCGTATTTGGTGCGGACACAGCCTCTAGGGGCACCGTTCGGCCGGATCGCTGCAAGAGCGGTCAGCAAGAGGATTACACATGGAACATCGGACGTTGGTCGCGCCGGCTCGGCCGGTTGCTTGCGCATTCGTCCTTGCGTTGGCAACGACCATGCTGGTCGCGCCATCGGTGCTCGCCCAAACGCCGGCTCCCAAAGCTCCCGCTGCGCCCAAAGCCAAGGCTCCGCCGGCTGCGCAGCCGCAACCTAAGGGTGCTCCTGCGGCCCCCGCCGAGCAGCAGCAGGCTGCCGAGCCGCAGCTTATCTTCTCGCCATGGACCAAGTTTTGCCTGAAGGGCCAGGAAGCGGGCGCCAAGCAGGTGTGCTTCACCGGCAAGGACGGCCGTGTCGAGTCAGGCATGCCCGTGGTCGCCGCTGTGCTGATCGAGCCCGATGGCGAGCCCAAAAAAATTCTGCGTGTGACTTTGCCGCTCGGCATGTCAATTCAGCCTGGCACGCGCGTTATCGTCGATCAGGGCCAGCCGATGACCGGGCCCTATGTGATCTGCTTCCAGAACGGCTGCATGGCCGACTATGAGGCAAGCGGCGAGTTGGTCGGGAAATTGAAGAAGGGACAGGGCCTCGTGGTGCAAGGCATCAACGGCTCGGGTCAGCCGATCAGCCTCGTGCTGCCGCTCAACGACTTCGCCAAGGCCTATGACGGTCCGCCAACGGATCCGCAGGTTTTCGAGGCGCAACAGAAGAAACTGCAGGACGAGCTTCAGAAGCGTGCCGAAGATGCGCGCAAGCGGCTCGAAGGCCAGGCCAAATAATCGCGAACGTGCTGACGTGACGGGCCGAGGTGTGAGACGCCTCGCGCGCGTTCGTCTTGTTCGCTCGTGCTGCCGGTGCGGTCGGTGTCCGCCGATGAGACGGGCCGGTGGAAATAGAGAGACGAGAGAGCGAGTTGGGGGACAGTCCCATGAGGCATCGATATTTCGTCACAGTAGTCAAAGGTGTGCGTGCGTTCGTCGTTGTGGCGGTAGCGGGCGTGCTGATGTCGCAAGCGTTCGCCCAGGCTCCGGCGCCAAAGGGGCCGCAGCCCAAGGCGCCGGTTCCGAAGAGCGCAGCCCAAGGGTGGCGAGGCGCCCGCGCAGCCGCAGGGCGAGCAGCCCAAGCTGAGCTTCTCACCCTGGACGAAAGTGTGTCCGAAGGGCCAGGAGGCGAACGCCAAGGCAGTCTGCCTGACCGGTCGCGACGGCGCGGTCGAGACGGGACTGCCCGTGGTAGCGGCAGTGCTGATCGAGCCGGAAGGCGAGCCGCGCAAGACCTTGCGCGTCACGCTGCCACTCGGCATGGCGCTGCAGCCCGGCACGCGCGTCGTCATCGACGAAGGCCAGCCGATGACGGCCCCCTATGTGATCTGCGCCGGCAACGGCTGCATGGCCGACTATGAGGCGAGCGCCGAGCTGGTCGCCAACATGAAGAAGGGCAAAGGCCTCTGCGGTTCAGGGCGTCAACGGTGCAGGTCAGGTGGTCTCGCTGGTGCTGCCGCTTGAGAACTTTGCCAAGGTGTACGACGGCCCCGCCACCGATCCGAAGACGTTCGAAGAGATGCAGCGCAAGCGCTTCGAGGAATTCCAGAAGAAGGGGCAGTAAGCGCGTCGCATACGCACGCGTAGTGTCGCAGAATTCGCGGTGATCCGATTGGATGCAATCGGGTCACCGTTCTGCTGTTGAAGGGCCTGATAGCGATCGCTCTTCTTGCAATTTGATCGAATAAAATCTAGTTGAGAATGGTGTTGCGACGGCGATAGCTGCCGGAATCGTCCTTTTCAAACACCTCGGCCACCTGCGGGTGCCGCACCGGCTCGCCGGACTCATCGGGCAGCAGATTCTGCTCCGACACATAGGCGATGTACTCGGACTCAGCATTTTCGGCGAACAGGTGGTAGAACGGCTGATCCTTGCGCGGCCGCCGATCTTCGGGGATCGACTCGTACCATTCGTCGGTGTTGGCGAATTCCGGATCGATGTCGAAGATCACACCACGAAACGGATAGATCCGGTGGCGGACGATCTGGCCGATCTGGAATTTGGCGGTGCGCGCTTTTGCCATGGGGTGGGAAATAGACCAGGACGGCGGCGGGCGCCAGAGGGTTTGGAGGGGTTCAGAGCGGGTTAGAGGGCATACTTGGCCCCGATTGCGGGGTCCTTGGCGGCGACCAGGCGGGCCAGGTCGATCAGGACCTTGGCCTGCTTCCAGGTGGCATCGTCTTGCATCTTGCCGTCGATCATGACTGCGCCAGTCCCGTCCGGCATGGCCTTGAGGATCGCCATTGCGGCCGTCACCTCGCCCGGATCGGGCGAGAACACGCGCTTGGCGATGTCGATCTGCGAAGGATGCAGCGACCAGGCGCCGGCGCAGCCCATGATGAACGCGTTGCGGAACTGGGCCTCGCAGGCGTGCGGATCGGCGAAATCGCCAAAGGGGCCGTAGAACGGCTTGATGCCTGCGGCCGCGCAGGCATCAACCATCTTGGCGATGGTGTAGTGCCAGAGATCCTGCTGATAGGAGGCGCGATCGCCGGAGGCGGCATCGGCGAGCACCCGATAGCCGGGATGGCCGCCGCCGACGCGTGTTGTCTTCATGGCGCGCGAGGCGGCGAGATCAGCCGGACCAAGGCTGATGCCGTGCATGCGCGGCGAAGCGCTTGCGATCGCCGCGACATTGTTCACGCCCTCGGCGGTCTCGAGTATGGCGTGGATCAGGATCGGCTTGTCGATCCCGTGGCGCGCTTCCAACTGGGCCAGGAGCTGGTCGAGATAGTGAATGTCCCACGGCCCATCGACCTTAGGCAGCATGATGACGTCGAGCTTGCGACCAACGGCCGCAACGATCTCGGTGATGTCGTCGAGCGCCCACGGCGAGGCGAGCGCATTGATGCGCGTCCACAGCCCGGTCGCGCCGAATTCGTTGGATCGGGCCAGCGTGATGAAGCCTTGCCGCGCGGCCTGCTTGGCGTCGGCCGGGATTGCATCCTCGAGATTGCCCAGCACAACGTCGACCTGTGCGATCAGCTCGGGCACCTTGGCCCGCAGCTTCTCGATATGCGGTGGCACGAAATGGACCATGCGCTCGAGCCGAACCGGCAGCTCGCGCAGCGGGGTCGGCGCGCCGATCGCCAGCGGCTTGAAGAAGTTGCGCGGGTGCTTCATGCGGGCCTGCTATCCCTTGTGAGAAGGAACGTGGCCGGTAAGATAGCGGTTTGGAGACCTCGCATGAACCGACGTGAAATTCTTAAAGCCGGACTGGCCTCGCTCGCGACCACAACCCTGGCGCCGCTCACCGCGCTGGCCCAGGCGATCGGGCCAAGCCCGCTATCCGGAGCGGCCGATCAGGCTCGTCGTTCCGTTTGCGCCGGGCGGCGCGACCGACGTTGCGGGGCGCCTGTGGGCCGAGAAGATGAAGCCGCTCATCGGCACCGTCGTGGTCGAGAACAAGCCGAGCGGCGGCGGCGCGCCCGGAACCACCGAGGTCGCACGCGCGCAGCCCGACGGCTACACGCTGCTGTTCGGGAACACCAGCACGCAGGTGCTGTTGCCGGTGCTGATGCCGAAGCCGCCTTATGATCCGGTCAAGGACTTCACCGCGATCTCCATCCTGTGCGTCTCCCCGACCGTGATCGTGGTGAACGAGAAGGTCCCGGTCCGCACTCTGCGCGAGCTGATCGCCTACGCCAAGGCCAATCCGGGCAAGCTCTCCTATGGCTCGGCCGGCACCGGCACGCTGACCAATCTCGCGGGCGAACTGTTCAAGCAGCTGATCGGCGCGCCCGACATTGTGCACATCCCTTACAAAGGCTCCGCGCCCGGCGTTGCCGATCTTGCCGCCGGTCACATCCCGATGATGACGCCGAATATCGGCGGGCCGCTGATCGACTTTCATCGCACCGGCAGGGTGAAAATCCTTGCGGTCGCGCATGACACGCGGCTCAAGGTTGCGCCCGACATTCCGACCGCGATCGAGGCCGGGCTCCCTGGCATGGTGGCATCGAACTTCAACGGGCTGTTCGCGCCGGCAGGTCTCTCGCCCGCGATCGTCGGCGAGCTCGCGCAGGCGACACGCAAGGTGATGGACGATCCGGAATTCCAGCGCACGCTGCTGACCTCCGGTTTCGAGCCGATCGCGGATTCCGGCCCGCAGCAGGCGCAGCGCCTCGTCAGCGACGAGCTTGCGCGCTGGACGCCGATCATGAAGTCGACCAACTTCAAGCTCGAGTGATGAGGCGCCGGCTATAGCGCCGCGCGAAAGTTCGTCAACGCCTTGGAGTTTATGGTGTCTACAGACAATGTCCTGGTCGTCGAAGACGACCCTTTTCTGCGCGTGGTCGGCCTGCTGCTCGATCCGAATACGTCAGCCGAGCGCTACGCCGCCTTTGCAGACTTCTTCGCCCACGACGAGCCGGATTTCGCCGGCTATGTGGCGCGCGTGCGCGAGCGCGTTGGCGCGCTGTTTCCGGCGCAGGCACGCATCGTGTCGACGCAGGAGGAGCTGCTCGCGGCCCTGCCGGGAAGCCGCGCGCTCATCGTCGAGGGGCTCAAAGTCGGAGCGCAGGAGCTTGCGGCCAACGCCAACCTCAAGGTGGTGCAGAAATTCGGCGCGCTGCCGCGCAATATCGATGAGGCCGCCTGCGCGGCCAAAGGCGTGCGCGTGCTCACCATCCGCCGGCGCGTCAATTGTGCCTGCGCCGAGATGGCGTTTGCGCTCATGCTTACGCTCGCCAAGAAGCTCAATCGCGTGCTCGGCCGCATCAGTGCCGAACAGCTTGCCGAGGCTGGCTATCCCTACAAGCCGTTCGATCGCCGCCATACGCCCAACTCCAATTGGCCGCGCATCGCCGGCGTGCGCATTCTCTATCGGCTCGACCATCGGCATCATCGGGCTCGGCGAGATCGGCTGGGAGGTCGCGCTGCGGGCCAGGGCCTTCGGCATGCGCACGCTCTACTATCAGCGCACGCGGCTCAAGGAGGCGGAGGAGCGCGCGCTCGATGCGACCTACGTGCCGCTCGCGACGCTGCTCGCCGAAAGCGACTGGGTGGTTCCGGTGCTGCCGTCCTCGCCCTCGACGCGCGGCCTCATTGGCGCGGAGCAGCTCGCGCAGATGAAGCCAGGCGCGATGCTGGTCAACATCGCGCGCGCCGACGTGGTCGACCGCGCTGCGCTGATCGCGGCCCTGCGCTCCAAGCGCCTTGGCGGCTTTGCGCTCGATCCGCTCTATGAGGCGCCCGGCCGCAGCGACGATGAGCTGTTGACGTTCCCGAACGTCGCGATCAGCCCGCATCTGGCGGCGCAGCCGCGCTTCAATGCGCTCAACGACCTCTCCGATCTGTGCGCGGGGCTGGCGCAGGCGCTCCGCGCGTAGGGATTTTGTAAGCGTCACCACATCCTCAGCGTCATGCCCGGCACAAGGCCGGGCATGACGGCGGAGATGTGGTTGCGCGCGCGCGTCACTGCACCGTCACATTGGCTTCGCGGATGACCTTGCCCCAGAGCTCGGTTTCCTCGGCGAAGAACTTGGCGGCGTCGGCGGGCGTGCCGATCATGGGGTCGAGCCGCAGGTCGCGCAGCTTCGCGCTCGACCGCCGGGCCGCTGCAGGATGTCCACGACGTCGCGATTGATGCGCGCCGCGAGCGCTGCCGGCATGGCGGGCGGGCCGACCATGGCAAACCAGGTGATCGAGCGGAATCCAGGCAGCCCCGATTCCGCGATGGTCGGGATATCGGGCAGCGTCGGCGCGCGCTCGTCGCCCGCCACCGCCATGATGCGGATCTTGTCGGCCTGATGCAGCGGCACCGAGGTGGTGAGCGTGTCGAAGAACATGTCGATGTGGCCGGCGATGAGATCGTTGAGGGCGGGCGCGGCTCCGCGATAGGGCACGTGCACCATCTTGATGCCGGCGCGGATCTCGAGCTGCGCGCCGCTCAAGTGCGCGGTCGAGCCGCCACCCTGCGATCCATAGGTGAGCTTGCCCGGGTTGGCCTTGCCATAGGCCACGAGCTCCTGCACCGTGCGCGCCGGCAGATCCTTGCGCACCGCGAGCACGTTGGCGATCTTGGCGAGCAGGGACACCGGCGCGAACTTGTCGGGCTGGTAGCCGATCTCCTTGAACAGAAGATGCGCAACGGTGAGCGGCAGCGGCGGGCTCACCAGCAGGGTGTAGCCATCGGGCTGAGCGCGCGCCACCTGCTCGCCGCCGGCGTTGAGGCCGCGGGAATTGTTCTCGACGATCACCGGCTTGCCCCAGCTCTGGCTGAGCTGCTCGGCCACCAGGCGGGCGAGCGCGTCGGTGGTCGAGCCGGCAGGCGAGGGCACCACGATGGTCACGCGGCTTGCGGGAAAGCTGTCCTGCGCCTGGGCGCGAGGCGCGCTCGCCGTCATCGCCAGGACCAGGGCCAAGAGGAGCGTCTTGTACATCGTCATGTCCTTCCGGCCGCGTCATTGCAATGGAATGTTCGCCTGCTTGATCACCTTGCCCCACAGCTCGGACTCATCCGCAAAGAACGCCGCCGACTGCTCCGGCGTCCGGACCGAAGGCTCCATCTGGATCGCGCGCACGCGCTCCACGACGTCCGCGCGGCTGAGGATGTCGGCAACATCGCTGTTGATCCGTGCGACCAGCGGCAGCAGCCATATTGGGCGGGCCGACCAGCGCATACCAGGTGATGGCGCGATAGCCCGCCACGCCCGCCTCCGCGAGGGTCGGAATCTCGGATGCTTCGCGCAGGCGCTCGGGCGTGCCGGTCGCGATGATCTTGACCTTGCCGTCGCGATGCAGTGGCAGGGCCGTCGTCGGCGTGTCGAACATCAGATCGACATGGCCGGCGATCAGGTCGTTGATGGCGGGGCTCAAGCCACGGTAGGGCACCTGCGTGGTCTTGATGCCGGCGAGCATCTCGAGCTGCACGGTTGCCAGATGTGCGATCGAGCCGACGCCTGGGATGGCGGCCGTAATTCGGTCCGGGTTGGCCTTGGCCTTCGCGATCAGGTCGCTCACATTTGCGCCGTCGAAGCTCTTGCGCAGCACCAGCACATAGGGGCCGGTCGTGAGCAGCGCGATCGCGCTCCAGCGCTTCGGGTCGAACGGCATGTCCTTGTAGAGGAAGCTGTTGGTAGCGATCGGGCCCGGGGCGGCGACCATCAGGGTGTGACCGTCGGGCGCAGCGCGAAACACCTCGGCGGCACCGATGTTGCCGGCCGCGCCGCCACTGTTCTCAACGATCACCGACTGTCCCCATTTGCGCGCGAGCTGGTCGGCGAGGAGCCGCCCCAGAACGTCGGTGCCGCCCCCGGCCGGGTAGGGGACCACGACGCGCACGGTCTTCCCTGGAAATTGCGGCTGCGCGCGGCTGCCATGGGCCACGAGCACAAGGGCGAGGATAGTCAGGGCGATCAGGCGCATGGCGGAGGTCCGTGCCGCATCCGTCCGGTCGAGCTTTCACCCGTCGGGTTCGTTTTGTCAAAGCGGCAGCTTGTCAAGAGTGGCAACACGCGTCCCGTTCGCAACGGTGAAAGCGCAACCGCTTGACCCAGATCAACAACTCGGCCGCAGTAACGACCGACAAAGAAATTGGCAAAAGGCCTTAAAAACGAGGATGGCGGCAATGTCACGGGCCAATTGGATTCACGCTCTTCTGGTCACCCTCGTGGTGGTGATTGTGCTCGCCCTGGTGCGGTTACATGGCGCGAGTGGGATCGGGTGATCTCAGCGGTGTTTGAAACAACGACCGCGCGAGCCCGATCAGGAAAAGGCGCCCCCGGTCCTCAGTCGAAGCGAGCGCGCCGCAATTTGCCGACACACTCGTCAACGAAGACGCGCACCTTGTTGGACATCAGCCGGGTTTGCGGATAGACGACCTGAACCGGCATCGGCTCGGTCTCGAACTTTTCCAACACGTATTTCAGCTTGCCGCTCTTTCGGAAGGGCGCGACCATGTACGACAGGAACATGCCCAAGCCCACGCCGTCGATGCAGGCATTGACCGCTGAATCGATCTCATTGCTGGTGATGACGGTGTCGATCGGAACAGCCTGCTGGCGATGGCCGACCTGGAAATGCCATTCGTTGCGAGGTACGAGACCGAGATGTCTGATGCACTTATGCGCGCGGACGTCGTTCGGGACTTGCGGGACGCCATGGCGGTCGCAGGTATTGCTCACTGGCGCATACGACGCGGCGTACGCGCCCGACCGGAATGGCGACCATCGAGGAATCGCGCAGATGGGCGATCCGGATCGCGACATCGATGCCTTCGTCGATGAGATTGACGACGCGATCGACGAACAGCACGTCGGCGCTGACCTTCGGGTAGCGTTGCAGGAAATTCGCATACGATCGGGCCGAGATAGCGCCGCCCGAAAGCCACCGATGCGGTCACCGAAAGCTTGCCGACCGGCTCCGTCCGGCGCGCGCCAAGAATGTCCTCTGCCTCCTGCGTGGCGGCGAGGATATCGCGGCAGCGCTCAAGATATTGCGAGCCTTCGTCAGTCAGGTGGATACGCCGCGTGGTGCGCTTGAGGAGCGAGACCCCGAGCTGGCGTTCGAGCGCTGCAAGCGTGCGCACAACGGTCGGCAATGAGGTGTCGAGCGTTGCCGCGGCGCGCGGTGAGGCTGCCGGTCTCGACGATCCGCACGAAGGTCTTCATTGCCCCAAGTTTGTCCATGCCGGCGATTATTACTTCATAAAATGAAATAGTCTATTGTCTTTGCGCCCATTTATTCATCGCAGCGGCAATGCAGGACAGTGAGTGCCTAGGCCAGTTTACCGGTTGCCCGTCGGCCCCGATGGGCAGCTTGCTCCGGAAAGCTCGCCAGGGAGAGATCGCCATGCTTATGAACCTGCGCTGGGCCGCATCGATCATGGTCCTGACCGCTTTGGGCGGGCCCGCTTCCGCCGACGTGATCACCGACTGGAACGAGAAGGCAGTTGCCTTCGTCACTAAACAACGCCTGCTGCCGCCGCAGGCGGAGCGGGTGATCGCGAGCGTTCACCTCGCGATGTTTGATGCCGTGAACTCGATCGAACCGCCGCTATCGGCCGTACCGGCTTGCTGTCATCACGACCAAGGACGCCTCACCTGAGGCCGCCGCCGCGGTCGCGGCCGGCATGGTCTTGGCCGGCTTGCATCCAAAAGACACTGAGGAACTGAATACATTGATGGCGGCGTATCTCGCAGCCATCCCATCGAGCGAAGCGAAGTCGAACGGCATCAAGGTCGGACAGGAGGTCGCTGCCAAGATCGTTGCCGAGCGCAAGGCTGACGGCGCCGACGCGCCTGACGCCTACCGGCCGAAGACCCGGCCGGGCGTCTATGTGCCGACGCCGATCACTGCCTCCTCCATGTGGCCGAATGTAAAGCCGTTCGCGATGCAGAGTCCGTCGCAATTCCGGCCGCAGCCGCCGATTTCTCTCAAGGGTAAGGAATGGGCGAGCGACTACAACGAGATCAAGAGCCTTGGTGGCAAGGCCAGCACCAAGCGGACCGCGCGGCAGACGGAGGATGGCCATTTCTGGCTGATCACCGGACCAGCGAGCTACTATCCCATTGCTCGGCAACTTGTTGCGGCGAAGGGAATGAATGTCCTCGACAGCGCCCGCTTCATGGCCCTTGCGTCGGCTGCGATCGCGGATTCATTCATCGCGGTGTTCGACGCCAAGTATCACTATGACTTTTGGCGGCCGATCACCGCGATCCGCAATGGCGACATTGACGACAATGCCGCGACCGAGCTCGACCCGACCTGGCAGCCGATCGACAACACGCCGATGCATCCGGAATATCCGTGTGCGCACTGCATCAGCAGCGCCACCTTTGCAACTGTGATCGAAACCGTGCTGGGAGGCCCGGATATTCCTGAAGTCACGATGACGAGCGCGACGGCGCCCGGCGCCACCCACCGCTGGACCAATGTTTGGGCTTATGCCGACGAAGTGGCGATGGCACGCATCTATGCCGGCTTCCACTATCGGTTCTCGACCCGGGTCGGACAGGACATGGGCCGCAAGATCGGACGGCATGTCATGCAGAACCTCATGCAGCCGACCAGCTTGGCAACAAGCCGCTGAACCGGCATCACTAAGAGGGGGCCACGCACTGACGTGGCTCCCGGCGCTGAGTTGAAGGGGAAGGCCAGATCTGGAGGAAACAACATGAAACTCGCAGCAGCCAGCCTTGTTCTCGCATGCACGTTGTTAGGCCCGCAGGCATCGGCACAGCACACCGAGGGTCATATCATGCTCGATCCCTCGGAACTGGCGTGGAAGGACCTGCCATCGCTGCCGGGGGTGAAGATCGCGGTCATCGAAGGGCCGCTTGATAAGCCGGTGCCGATCATGTTCCGGCTCAAGTTCCCGGCCAACTTCAAAGTCATGCCGCATTGGCATCCCGGCATTGAGCACATCACCATCATCTCCGGCACGTTGCACATGGGGCTCGGCAGCGTCTTCGACACCACGAAGACCCGGCCCTTGGCGCCCGGGAGCGTCTCGATCATGCAGCCCGGAACTCACCACTATGTGTGGACCAACGAAGAGACGATCGGTCAGGTTCACAGCATCGGGCCGTGGTCGGTGAACTACGTCAATCCGGCCGATGATCCAGCAAAGAAATGATCCGCGATCGCAGCAAGATTGACGCCCAAAATTGACGACCCCAGTGAAGAAGACACAGTGACGATGGCCGATGCACGTCCGCCCGCTGCCGAAACTGTCGTGCAGCCTGACGAAGTGATGTTCTCCCCGGCGGTGCGCAGCGAGCAGGCGTGCCGCGGCTCGCGCGAGGCCTATGCCCGGCGAGCTGCGGCAGGTCGCTTTGCGCGCGAGCTTTCCGCCGATGTGATGGCGTTCATCGCCCAGCGCGACTCGGCCTATCTGGCAACGGCGAGCGCCGATGGTCAGCCTTATGTGCAGCACCGCGGCGGCCCAGCCGGGCTTTCTCCAGATACTCAATGACCATACGCTGGCGTTCTTGGATTACCCCGGCAACAAGCAGTTCATCAGCATAGGTCATCTCGCCGAGAACGAGCGCGCGTTTCTGTTTCTGATGGACTATGCCAATGCACGCCGGCTCAAATTGTGGGGTCGCGCCCAGGTGTCGAATGACCCCGAGCTCATTGCGAGCTTGATGCCCTCCGCACACTCGCGCCGGGTGGAGCACGCGATCGTGTTTACCGTGCTGGCATGGGACTGGAACTGCTCGCAGCATATTCCAAGGCTGGTGCCGGCCGGCGATTGAGCCGCATCAATGCCCGCTGGATCGCGATCAAAGCCAGTGACTTCTCGCTCGGCCTCATGGTGAGGAGGCGCGCGTAGCGCGCCGTCTCGAACCATGGCAGCAAGTTCGGACTTGCGGCCATCCTTCGAGACGCCCTCGCTTCGCTCGGGCTCCTCAGGATGAGGTCGGAGTGATGGAAGGATTCACAGCCTCTCAGGATGCCGATGATAGGGCGCCGCCGTCAGTATCACCCTGCTCAGATCACGTGATCCGGCGCGAGCTTGCAGCCATCGCCATCGGTCTCGACTTGGACGGTCGGATGATCGATCTCGAACCGGTGGTGCAGCTCCTGCGATAGCTGCAGGAGGAACGCGTCCCCCGCCTGACCTGTCGGCATCACGAGATGCACCGTGAGCGCGGTCTCGGTGGTGCTCATCGCCCAGATGTGCAGATCGTGAATGCACTTCACTCCGGGCAGGCCTTCGAGATACGCGCGGACGGCGTCGGGGTTGATGCCGTGCGGAACGGCGGCAAGCGAAAGATTGACGGCGTTGCGCAAGAGCCCCCAGGTGCTCCAGATGATCACCGCCGAGATCACAAGGCTCGCGGCGGGATCGACCCAGTGCCAGCCGGTGAGCAGGATCAGGCCGCCGGCAACCACCACGCCGACTGAAACCAGGGCGTCGCCGACGAGATGCAGGAACGCACCCCTGATGTTCAGGTCTCCAGCCTGGCCCGCCAACAGCAGCCAGGCTGAGACCCCATTGATGACGATGCCCAGCGCCGCGACGATCATCACCGTCGCGCCGGCGACCTCGTCCGCCTCGGAAAACCTGTGGATCGCCTCCCAGGCAATTGCGCCGGTCGCCACCAGCAGGATGACCCCATTGGCAAGCGCGGCCAGGATCGAGGCGGAGCGGAAGCCGTAGGTGTATCGGCGGGTCGGGGTGGCCTTGCACATGACGTGGGCACCCCACGCGAGCAGCAAGGCCAAGGCGTCGCCGAAGTTATGTCCGGCATCGGCGAGCAGCGCGACCGAGTTGGCCATGATGCCGAACGCGACCTGCAGCACCACCAGCGCGACGTTGAGCGCGGTTACGATCGCAAATATGAAACCGAAGTCTTTGGGCGCGTGACTGTGCCCGTGATCGTGTCCATGGCTGTGCCCGTGATCATGCGCATGCTTCGCATGACGGTCCTCACCATGCTGGTGTTTGGCGTGGTGGTGTTCGCCGTCATCGTGCTCGCCGTGGTGATGATCGTGCTGGTGCGCGGCCATGCACCGTCATAGCGGAGATGATGAGCGTTACACTATCACCTTGTCGCGCCATCCCCTGTCGCGCGACCGCTGCGTGACTGAGCAAGTAGGGCGAAAGCTGTTCAGGCGCTGGAAGCAGTGACGTTGCGTTGATTTGGCAACTCCACGACGACCGTGTCGAACTCGCTCTGCAGCTTAGCGCTGATCGCCGGCTGGTCCGGAGTCTTCTCAGACGGCTCATACCACGGCCGCTTTGGCGTCACGCCGCCCTCGAGCGCATGCGCGATCAATTGCCCGATCTCCTCGCCCTGCAGCGGCACGAGCTTCTTGTCCGGATCGTAGCGGTAGAGTTGTGGGCAGAAGTAGACCGCATGGATGCGCGGGTCGTAGCCGTCCATGATCAGGAAGTGCTGGGCGCGCAGCAGAATGTTGTACTTCTTGATAATCCGTCGCTCCTGCGTAGCGCGCGCCACGCGCAGCCGCTCGGGCGATGGCCCCACGATGGTGCCGGCCTCGAGCAGGATGACCCAGTCCTTCTTCGCAGCATTGTGCCGGTGGACCGGGACGAGATGGCTCGGCACTGTTCGTTTGAAAAGTCCCATGAGCGCCTCACGATGGTCCTGTGACGCGGTCGAGCGATCGGGCTCAAAGAGTAGCAAGCAGGGCCGCGACGTCAATCGCGGCCAAATCGCGGCTAGGCCTTTCAGTTCTGCTGAAAATAGCGCAGGTCGGGCGGCGCCTGGTTCTTCTTGGTCGGCATCAGGTGACCGTCGGCGCTCAGGAAGTAGGCCTCGGCTCCGATCTGCACATGGTTGTTCCCGACCGTGCAGATATTCAGCACGAAGTGCGGATTTCCGGTTCGGCGATAGGTCTTGAGGACCGTCCACGGGCGCGTCAACGCATTGTCGATTGTCGTCATCTCGTCGTGCAGGAGGTCGGGATTCTGCTTGTCGCGATAGATCCGCTCCTTGATCACGGTCTGATTGTCGGCATGCAGCGGAGTGCCGGCATTGTCGAAGCTGCGCGGGCCCATGAAGTTGCGGGTCTCGACCTCGAGCACGTCGTACTTGCCGTCGCCATCCTCGTCGATCCATTTGCCGATCGAGTAGCCGTCAAAGGTCGGCTCGATGTCGGTCGGCCAGTCGCGGCCATCGGTGTAGATGCGGCGCGGCATCGCCTGTGCGAAAATGACATGCGTGGCTCTCGGGGTGACGACGAATTCGAGCCCCTGGTTGCCGGCCATCTCGCGTGGCATGCCGCCCGGCGTGCACGAAAAGGTCTGGTTGCCGCCCTGGCCGCCGGCGGCCTGGTCCTTGAGGCCGGCGTCGAAGATCGCCTGATATTCCGGCGTCAGCGGAGCCTGCTGGGCGCGGCCTGGCCGCTTGGTCTGGTCGTAGCGGTTGCCGCCGGTCGCGGTGAAACGCATCGGCCCCGACCAGTCCGGGTAACGCGCGGGATTGTATTTGTCGTTCTCGGGGATTGGCTGTTGCGCCTGCACGGCGATTGCGGCCATGCCCAGCAGGGCACATGCGAGCGTGGCGATCGCGTTGCGACCGATCATGACTGTCCCTCCCATTGCGCGGACGGCGCCTCACTTGACGCCTCCGCGGCTTTGCCGGAAGGGTACAACAGGCCGCCATTTTCGCAAAAGGGCCGGGCGCTACTGCACCGCGATCACTGCACCGCAATCACTGCACCGCAATTTTGGCGTCCTCGATCACCTTGCCCCAGAGCGCGGCCTCCTCGGCAAAGAAGCGCGCCGCTTCCGGGCGGGTCGAGCCGACCGCCTCCATCTTCATCTCGTCAAGCCGGTTGCGCACCTCGGGCCGGCGGAAGACTTCAGCGACATCGCGATTGATGCGATCGGCCAGTGCGGCAGGTGTGCCGGGCGGCGCTACGATGCCGAACCAGGTGATCGAGCGGTAACCCGGATAAAGCTCGGCGATCGCCGGCACGTCCGGCACGGCGGGCTGGCGCTGCGGGCTTGCCACCGCCACCATCTTGACCTTGCCGGCCTGATGCTGCGGCAGCGAGGTTGTGAAAGTGTCGAACATCATGTCGACGTGGCCGGCGATGATGTCGTTGATCGCGGGCCCCAGCCCGCGATAGGGCACGTGCACGAGCTTGATGCCGGCGACTGCTTCGAGATAGGCGGCCGAGAGATGCGCGGTGCCGCCTGGCCCCGGCATGGCGGCGGTGACCTTGCCGGGATTGGCCTTGGCATGCGCCATCAGAGCCTTGAAGTCGCCCGTGAAGCTCGTGCGCGCGATCAGCACATAGGGAACAGTGGTGAGCCAGGAGATCGGCACCCAGCGGGTGGAGTTGTAGGACAGGTCCTTGAACAGGAACTTGTTGGTCGCGATCGGCCCGGGCGGGCAAAGCAGCAGCGTGTGTCCGTCGGGCGCCGAGCGAAACACGTCGGCAGCACCGAGATTGCCGGACGCGCCGGGAACGTTCTCTGTGATCACGGAGGCGTTCCATTTGCGTGCGAGCTGGTCGGAAACAAGGCGCGAGAGCAGGTCGGTGCCGGAGCCGGGCGGGAACGGCACGACGATACGCACGACGCGGGAGGGATAGTTGTCCTGAGCGGAAGCCAGGTTCGCGGCGAGGCAGAGCGCCGCAAGCGCGCCAAGGATACTGGGTGTGATCCGGCGCATCAGACCGCTCCTTCTGTCGTCCCCGCGAAGGCGGGGACCCATAACCACCGACGTTTTGGAGTCGGAAAGGAAGTACGACATCGCTTGCTTAGAGCGTATGGGTCCCCGCCTTCGCGGGGACGACGCCGAGAGAGATGCAAGTCCGTCATCATCAATCACGTCAATCGAGCGAAATATTCGCGCCGCGGATGACAGACGCGAGCCGCTCGGTTTCATCCTTGATGAAAGCCCGGAACTCGGCGGGCGTATTCGCGACGATCTCCGCACCTTGCTCGAGAATCTTGGCGCGCACGGCGGGCTCCTGCAACAGCGTCACGGTTGAGCGATGCAGGAGGTCGATCACCTCGGGTGGCGTCTTGGCGGGGGCGAGCAGGCCGAACCAGGTGCCGGTGCGATAGTCGAGGCCCTGCTCCAGGAACGTCGGCACGTTGGGCATCAGCTCGGAGCGGCGATCGGCCGCGATCGCGATCGGCTTGAGCTTGTCGCC
Source organism: uncultured Alphaproteobacteria bacterium (assembly GCA_963817015.1). Lineage (GTDB taxonomy): Bacteria > Pseudomonadota > Alphaproteobacteria > Rhizobiales > Xanthobacteraceae > VAZQ01. The sequence goes on from CAWFMV010000008.1 coordinate 38,106, forward strand.
GCGCACGAGACCGAGCACCGGCAGCACACTCGAGAACAGCGCCTGCACCTGCCCGGTGACGGCACCAAGCGCGGCAGGACCGCCACCGCCATAAGGCACGGCCTGCATCCGCACGCCGGTCTTGGCCTGGAACAGCTCGGTGGCGAGATGCGGCCCGCTGCCGGCGCCATAGGTGCCGTAGTTGAGCTCGCCGGGCCGCGCTTTGGCGTAAGCGATGAACTCCGGCAGCGTGTTGACCGGCAGCGATGGCGGCACCACCAGCACGGTCGGCGAATTGGCAATCAGCGTGATCGGATCGAGATCGCGCTGCGGCTCGAAGGCGAGGCTCTTGTAGAGCGAGGGGTTGGCGGTGAGGCCGACGCTGGCGATCGCGAGCGTATAGCCGTCAGGCTTGGCGCGCACCACCGAGAGCGTGCCGAGGTTGGTGTTCGCGCCTGGCCGGTTGATCACCAGGAAGGCCTGGCCGAAGCGCTTGTTGAGGCCCTCGCTGAGCAGCCGCGCCAGGAGCTCGGCCCCGCCGCCGGCTGCGAACGGCACGATCAGCTCGACCGGGCGCGCGGGATAATCCTGCGCGCGCGATGGCGTCGCCGTGAGCGTCGTTGCCGCAAGCGCCAGAGCGAGTAGCGCGAACAGGGCATTCGACCGATTGCAAAAAGTGAGCATCAATTGCGGAACGATGGATCGATGGATTCGACAAGCTGCATCAGCGCCGGCCAGTCGCGGTCGTGCACGCGGCCGTTGCCCCAGAAGATCTCCGCGGATTTCTCGCAGGAGGCTTCCGAGGGCAGGCTGTAGGGCTGGTTCGAGGCGAGCACCATCATCTGGGTCTCGCAGCTCTTCTCCAAATAATACATGAGATTGAACGCCTCGCCGACGTTGACGCCGGCGGTGAGCAGTCCGTGGTGTTTCAGGATCAGGCACTTGTGCTCGCCGAGATCGCGCACGATGCGCTCGCGTTCATCGAGGTCGTTCGCGACGCCCTCGAAGTCATGGTAGCCGATGCGCTTGTAGAAGCGCATGGCGCTCTGGTTGAGCGGCAATAGGCCGCAGTCGAGCGCGGAGATCGCCTGGCCCGCAACCGTGTGGGTGTGCAGAACGGCGTGCAGGTCCTTGCGCGCCATGTGGATCGCGCTGTGGATGACGAAGCCCGCGCGGTTCACCTGATAGGGCGTCTCGTCGAGGACGTTGCCGTTGACGTCGATCTTGACCAGGTTCGAGGCGGTGACCTGCTCGTAGAGCAGGCCATAGGGGTTAATGAGGAACTGATCCTCCGTGCCCGGCACGCGCAGCGAGATATGGTTGTTGATCAGGTGCGTCCAGCCATAGTGCGCGACCAGCCGATAGGCGGCGGCGAGATCGAGCCGCGCCTGCCATTCCTCGTCGCTGACCCGCTGGCGCAGCGAAGGGACCTGATGAATTCTCACAACGGTCATGAGCGTGCTCCCTTTGCAGGAATGCTAGCAGGCCAACACCCTGCTTGGAAGGCGAGGAAGCCTCGCGTAACCTGACCGGACGATCGATCGGTGGAGAGCTCTGATGCGCGGATTGTCGCAGGCGGCACTGGCTTTCGGCTTGGTGCTCAGCTTGGTACTGATGGGCGTTCTCCCGTCTGCGCACGCGCAGCGCTATCCATCCAAGACGATCGAGATCGTGGTCTCCTATGGGGCCGGCGGCTCGACCGACCTGATCGCGCGTGCGATTGCGCAGAAGCTGCAGGACCGCCTCGGCCAGTCGGTCGTCGTGCTCAACAAGCCGGGTGCGAGTGGCACCATCGGAGCCACGCAGGTCGCACGCGCGAGCCCCGATGGCCACACCCTCTATGCCGGCTTCACCACCGAGATGGCGGTGGTTCCACAGCTCTCCAAGAGCGCCAAATATACGCTCGACGATTTCGAGCCGATCGCGGTCACCGGGATCGTGCCGGTGGTGCTGATCGCATCGAAGAACGTCAAGGCCAACACCGTGCCGGAGCTGCTCAGTGAGCTCAAAGCCGCGCCGGGCAAGTACACCTACGGCGGCTCACTCGGCAGTCCGTCGCATATCCTCGGTGCTTGGCTCAATCGCATCCAAAACCTCACCGTCACCCACATTCCCTATCGCGGCGGCGCGCAGGCGGTCGGCGACGTGACCGGCGGCCACATCGATCTGTTTTATGGCGGAGTGTCGGTGTCCAAGGGCGCGATCGATGCTGGCCTCGTGAAGGCGATCGGGCTCGTCGGCGACGTCCGCTCGAGCGCCTTGCCGAATGTGCCGACCTTCAAGGAGGCGGGCGTCAGCGATTTCGATCTCGACAGCTGGACGGTGCTGCTCGGTCCCAAGGGCATGCCGGCGAATGTCGTCGAGCTCTTGCAGCGCGAGACCGCGCTTGCGCTTGCCGACCCGCAAGTGCGCACCTCGCTGGGCGCGCAGGGCGTGGAGCCGAGCCAGACCCAGGACGTGCGTGCATTCCTGGATCGCGAGCGCGCGAAGTTCGGCCGGGTGGTGCGCGAGCTTGCGATCGCGATGGATTGAGCAGCATACGCGCCGCCAGGGCAGAGGTCATGAATACAGCTGCGGCCGTGCCACCGCTGACCAGCGATCAGGAACGCTGGCACCACGCGTTCGCTCACTACGTCTTGCGCGTTGCGACATTCCAGGATCCTGACTTCACTTTCGGCTCGCTGTCTGCGCCTGACTCCGCGCAACGGCTTGTGCTCGCCGCTATGGCGCTGCTCGGTCGTCACTACAAGCTGAGCGTCGAGCAGGTCATGGCGCTCGCGCGTAGCATCGCGGTGCGGCCGCATCGCTTCGATAAGGACGATGGCTATCTCATCGAGATGCCGGCGCCACGCAGCACTGGTGAATGCTTTTTCCTCGCCATCGTGCGCAAAAGCGATGGTGGCATCGACTATCTGACGCTCGAGCGCAGCGACGATGATGGCGTCATGCTGTGCGGCTGGGACGCCGAGGGCAATCACCTCAATCACGGTGACAGGTCGAGGCGCGATCTCGACGGATTTGTCGCCGAGATCATTGCGCTTCGTCGGGCCTGAAGCGCGCCGGAGTTAGCGTTGAGGCAAGTCAGGGTCACTTGCGCTGTCTACGGCGCTTTAGCGGTCCTGGCGCGGTATCGTGACCACAAACTCTGTGCCGGGGTTATGTGAGCGAACCACAACCTTGCCGTTGAGCTGACGCGACAGAGCATTCACGATCCGCATGCCAAGGCTCCTGGCCTTGTCGAAATCAAAGCCAGCCGGTAGACCGGCGCCTTCGTCGCGTACGGAAATTGAAAAATCACCATCGCCAATGCGGGCGATCGTCACTTGAAATCTTGCCATCCGATCGATCCTGATACGCATATTTTGCGGCATTCGTGATCAGCTCATTGACGATCAAGGCCGACGATACGGCGCGGTCGGTAGCGATCTCAATTCCGTGCTCGATGTTGGTTTGTACTTCGCAATGTGCAACGCTCTTATCCAGATCCTTGCAGACCGATTCGATATATTTTCCGACGTCCAGTCGCTCGAGATCGGGGCCGCGGTTGAGCTGATCATGCGCCCGCGCCACCGCTGCTACGCGATACGAAGCCTCCTCAAGGTGTTGAGTAACGGCGTCATCGCTTACGTCGCTCGCTTGCAGCCGGAGCATGCTCGCGACGATCGCGAGACTGTTTTTCACCCGATGGTTCATCTCCTTCAGCAGGGCTTGGTGGCGGTCCAATGCCGCCCTCAGGTTTCGCTCGTGACGCTCCCGCTCGATCGCCATGCCGAGGATATTGGCGGCACCCTGCAGGAAGGCGAGATCGTGTTCCTCGAACTCCGCGTCTGACCGACTGTCGACCTCCAGGACCCCGAACGGCCTTCCGTCACCCTGCAGGATGACGTTCATGGCACGTCGGATGTTGTGGGTCTGGAGTATTTCGGGCGTTCTGAACCGCTCTTCGTTTTCGAGATGATTGGAGATGACCGGCTTGCCGGTTCGCAATGCAAATCCCGCCGGCGATGCGAGGTCGGCGCCAACGGTTGCGACCCCGACCACGCCCGGCTGCCAACCCACGCCGGCGCGAACGAGCAGGTGGCCCTCGGATGGAATATATTGGAGAATCTTGCAGAACTCGGTATGCAGGCCTTCGCTCGTCAAGCGTGCGGTTTCGTCGAGAAGCTCGGCGAACGTGGCTCCTTGCAGCGCCTTGACGCCGAGTTCCGCCAATATCTCCTGCTGCCGGATGCGCTGCTGCAACGCGCGAAAGGTGAGGTCCGGGGCGTCGCCACCGGGTGACGGTTCGACGATCGGTGCACCGTCTTTGGGTGGAACCATCAGCTTATCCTAGACCCCTGTATTGCCGTTTATAGCATGCGCTCGATTTGCTCCAACCGGATGCCCGTGGCGATCTGGTCGCTAAAGCCGCTCCCCACGCATGAGGCGTGGCTGTGCTGCGGCTGGCGCAACGCCTTCGCGCATGGCGGCCCGCCGCAACGGACCGATGTGCTGCAGCAACGTGAGCCCGAGGCCGCGAGCGCCCTGCAGCGGCAGGAATTCCGACAGCAGGCTGCGATTGAGGAGATCAATAGCGAGCGTGCGGCTCGTCACGTCGGCACGGCGCATCGACGCGTATTGGGAGGTCAGCGCATCCGACCCGGTATCGCCTCCCTGCCGATGGGCCGCGGCCACGAGCTCGCCGATGGTGGCGGCATCGCGCAGCCCGAGATTGAGCCCCTGTGCGCCGATCGGCGGGATGACATGGCCCGCCTCGCCCACGAGCGCCACGCGGTGGGCGCCAAGCGTGCGGGCGCGCTCGACCGCGAGTGGGAACATGCCGCGGTCTGGCTCGACCTCGATCTTGCCCAGGATCGAGTGGGCGCGCTGCTCGATCTTGGCCGCAAGCTCCGCGTCCGGAAGCGCTTTGAGGCGCGCGGCGTCCTCCGGGTCGGTGACAAAGACAAGGCTCGAGCGCTGGCCAGGTAACGGCACCAACGTAAATGGCCCGTTCGGTCTGTGAAACTCGGTCGAGATGTCACCGTGGGGCCGGCTGTGGCGCAGCGTGAGGGTGAGCGCGGCCTGCGGGTAGCTCGAGCTTTCGGTCGCAATACCCGCCGCCGACGGCAGGCCGAGCGGCGACCGTCGGCGCCGACCGCCAGCCTTGCCGCGACGGTGTCGCCGCTCTCAAGTTTGACAGTGACGGCGTCCGCGCCGACGGTGACCTCGGTGGCATCCTCCGCGATCACCTCGAGTGCGGCAATTTCGCACGCCAGCGCAAGCATCGCTGCAATCAAATAACGGTTCTCGATGTTGTATCCGAAGGCTTCAAGGCCGATCTCGTCGGCCTCGAAGCGGACCTCCGGTGCCCGCAGGAGCCGTCCGGTGTCGTCGATGATGCGCATGACCCGCAGCGGCGCGGCGTTGGCCTGGCAACGCTGCCACACACCGAGCGCCTTCAGCGCCGTGACCGAGCCCATGAGCAGCGCCGTGGTCCGGTTGTCGGCGGGCCGCGGCCGACCGGTGATGAGCGCGGTCGGAACACCCGCTCCGGCAAGCGCTATGGCGGCGGTTAGGCCCGCCGGGCCGCCACCGACCACCACCGCGTCCAGCATGGGGCGTCCGGCCATCATTCGCGGGCTCCCGCATTGATTGAGAGTTGCATATGATCGTAGGAACTCGAGAAGGCGGACCTAGCATATGGCGATTGTGTTGCAACCCCAGTTTCCGGTGCCCGATCGGTCCCGGCAGTCGGTGCGCATCCTCAAGGATGACAGTGGGATGATCGACATTGGCTGGTGCGAAGGCGTGCTGTCCGACGGGCGCGCTTTCAGGGCCGAGATGTGGGCGCAGGATCATGTGAGCTCGCTCACCATCTTCTTCAGCACGCTTGGCCTTGAAGCCTTGGACCCTGAGGAGATTTGCGCATTGGTGGAGCAGGAAGGACTGGTATCCTTTGAAGCGGGTGCCGAGTCCTATTGTGCCTCGGACAAGTACGTCGACAATGCCGGGCAGGAGCTGTGGTCGGTGAACATCGTGGTGGGAGTCGATCAGCAGACATTTGTCCGCGACACCGTGCCGATCTTTGGCTATTCGGGGCATCGCGAGCCGGACACGGTGTTTGGCCGCCGCCCGGGAGCCTGAGCCCTGCCGACGCCCGCCCATGTCCGCGCCTTCGCTGTCCATGTCTTCACCGCCATGGGCGCCGCGCTTGGCTTTGCAGCGCTCGTGGTGGCAACTCGCGGCGAATGGGCGTTCATGTTCTTGTGTCTGGGCGTTGCCCTGTTCGTGGACGGGATTGACGGCACGATCGCCCGGCGGTTCAAAGTCGCCGAGATGCTGCCGCGCTGGTCCGGCGACGTGCTCGACCTCGTGGTCGATTTTGTCACTTACGTGTTCGTTCCCGCCTTCGCGATCTCGATGAGCGGATTGCTGCCGGAGCCGCTATCGGTGCCCGCCGGCATCGCCGTGGTGGTGACGGGTGCGCTCTATTTCGCCGATCGCAACATGAAGACGGAGGACAACTACTTCCGCGGCTTTCCGACGCTATGGAACGCGGTGGCTTTCTATCTGTTTCTGCTCAAGCCGCAGCCGTGGCTTGCTGCCGCGGCGGTGGCTGCGCTGGTGGTGCTGACCTTCGTGCCGTTCAAGTTCGTGCATCCGTTCCGCGTCACGAGGCTGCGCGGCATGAATATCGCGGCGGTGCTGGCCTGGTCGGGTCTTGCGTTCGTTGCCGTGGTCAGCGACCTCGATCCCGGCCCGTGGGTGACCGGCGCTCTGGTGGTGGTCGCGGTTTATGTGGTCACGGTTGGCCTTACTGATGGATTGAAAACCGATGATCGAGCTGCTGCTTGACCCGAATGCCTGGCTCGCGCTCGCGACGCTCACGGTGCTCGAGATCGTGCTCGGCATCGACAACCTGGTTTTCATCTCGGTCCTGACCTCGCGCTGCGAGCCCAAGGATGCGCGCCGGGCGCGCCAGATCGGGCTGTCGCTCGCTTTCGTGTTCCGCATCGCGATGCTCTTTGGCCTGACCTGGCTGACGGGCCTCACCGCGCCGCTGTTCAGCCTGTTTGGGATAGGCATATCCTGGCGCGACATCATTCTGATCGGCGGCGGCGCCTTCCTGATCGCCAAGGCGACACACGAGATCCACCGCGAGATCGAAGGCCACAACAAGCAGGCACCGGGCGAAACCCCCGCGCGCGCATCGTTCTCGCTGATCATCACCCAGCTGGTGCTGATTGACCTCGTCTTCTCGCTCAACTCGATCATCACCGCGATCGGCATGGCCGAGCACATCGAGGTGATGATCGCGGCGGTCGTCATCGCGATGATCGTCATGTACCTGGCGGCCAATCCGGTCGGCAACTTCATCGCCGAGCATCCGACCACCAAGATGCTGGCGCTGGCCTTCCTGCTGCTGATCGGAGTGGCGCTGATCGCCGACGGGTTCGACTTCCACATCCCGCGCGGCTACATCTACTTCGCGATGGCGTTCGCCGGCGCGGTCGAGGCCTTCAATGTGCTGGCCTACCGCAAGAAGAAAAAAGCCCGCAACCGCGAGCCTTAAGCTGAAGGCCGCTTGATCCATCGATGCGGCTGGGACACATTGCGCCCCATCTCAGCCCATCCTTCAAAACCAGACAAGGAGTAGTCCATGGTTGCGGCAGTGCGCGTTCATAAGCACGGTGGCCCCGAGGTGCTGACCTACGAGGAGGTGGAGGTGCCGGCGCCGGGACCTGGCCAGGCCCGCGTGAAAAACCACGCCTGCGGCCTCAATTATATCGACACCTATTTCCGCTCCGGGCTCTACCCGTCGGCGTCCGGGATGCCGTTCATCGCCGGTAACGAGGGCGCCGGCGAGGTGGTGGCGATCGGGCCGGGCGTGACCGACGTCAAGGTCGGTGACCGCGTCGGCTACACCTCCGCGCTCGGGAGCTATGCCGCCGAGCGGATCATGCCGGCCGATCGCCTGGTGAAGCTGCCGGACGCGATCAGCTATGAGCAGGCCGCCGGCATGATGCTGAAGGGCATGACGGTCGAATACCTGCTGCACCGGACCTTCAAGGTGCAAAAGGGCATGAACGTGCTGATCCATGCGGCGGCGGGCGGCATCGGCCTCATCGCCTGCCAGTGGGCCAATTACATCGGCGCCAATGTGATCGGCACCGTCGGCTCGAAGGACAAGGCGGAGCTTGCCAAGGCCAACGGCTGCCACCACACCATTCTCTATCGGGATGAGGACTTCGTCGCGAAGGTGAAGGAGATCACCGGCGGCAAGCTGTGCGAGGTTGTCTATGACGGCGTCGGCAAGATGACTTTCCCCAAGTCGCTCGACTGCATCAAGCCGCTCGGCATGTTCGCGAGCTTCGGCAATTCCTCGGGCTCGATCGAGGCGTTCAATATCAACCTGTTGCAGCAGAAGGGCTCGTTGTTCTGCACGCGGCCGACACTGAACACCTACGCGGCCAAGCGCGAGGACCTGCTTTCGATCGCCAACAACCTGTTCAGCGTGGTCGCGAGCGGCAAGGTCAAAATTCCGGTCAATCAGAAATACGCCCTGAAGGACGCGCAGCAGTCCCATCGCGATCTCGAGGCGCGTAAGACCACCGGATCAACGGTGCTGCTGCCCTGAGCACGACAGTCTGCATATCCAAGAGTCAGCATATCTCAGTGTCTGCATATCGGAGTCAGAAGCCCCGGGCATGGCGCCCGGGGCTTTTGAAATATGCAATTTGTCGTCAGTCGCCTTGGGACGGATCGTGCGCCAGCTGGTCGCGAACCGTCGCATCCGGATCGGAGCCGATGCGGTTGCCGCGGATGTCGTACACGCTGTAAGACCCGCGAGCCGAGGGCCGCTGAGCCGGCCGATAGCTGCCATAGGGAGCAGCAGCGTAGGCGGCAAACGGATTGCTTACGGCATACGGGTCGCGCACCTGGCGATGCTTTCCGTTCTGAGCGAGTGCCGGCGATGCGATGATGGCGGCGACACCCGCAGCGAGTGACACGGTAGCCAAGAGCTTCTTCATTTGGGTTTTCCTTTTCGACTTGCATCCATCCCCTGGCTCGGAGATGGTCATGAACCGACCTAGTGCAATGCACAAATTTTTGAACGCGATGCACCATTCCGTGATGCGGCGGGGCTTGCGATGGGGGCCCGCTGGTCAGCGACCGGCTCTGGCATGGCCCGCTTACCGAAGTGGCCGTCCTCAGTCATTGCCGTGGCCGCGCGCCAGGGAGTCGCGAATGAACGGGTCTGGATCGGACCCGACGTAGCGTCCGCGGTCGTCGTATACGTCGTTAGCTGAATTGGCCGAATGTGCATGATTATCAGGTGGATATACGTATTCATGGTGGCCGTTCGGCGTGTATTGGGCAGACGGGTAAGTGTAGTAGTGGCGGGCGGTCTGGGCCACGGCTGGTGACGCGATCGCGACGGCCAGGATCGCGCTGGCAAGGATCATCTTCATGGAGCAGTATCCTTTTCTTTCGTCGCCCACCCTCAGGAGATGAGGCTTCTCTGTCTCTGCCGCAATGCACAAATTTGTCACTTAAATAAAAGTTCTTTTAATTGCATAAAGGCTGCGACAATTTCCAATTCGCGCTTGACCTATAGTAATATTTTCCGCTCTCGGCTGTGGCCGGATCGGCTTTTAGCGAGCCTGCGTCCAAACGATCCACTTCGAAAACCTCGAGGCACCGCGCCAGGTGGGCGCGACAGCGGGTGTTGTCGCGTGCGATCATGTTCCGCCAGAATTTTCAGAAGGAGTTCCATGAATGCCTGCGAATGCTGGTGCAGTGCAAGCTGACGCGCAGCACCTCGTCATTGTAGAGCCGGTGCGCGGCTCGGATATTCCCGTGCAGCTCACGTATGTCGAGATGATCGACGGCGTCTATGCGCCGATCGGACTGCGCACGCCGCCCGGACCGGGGCCGTTCCCGCTGGTGCTGTTTGCCTATGGCAACGGCGGTGGCGGCATGGCGGTCGTGCGCGAGTTCACCCAGAATGTGAGCTTCACCCAGGAGCAGTTCCTGCAGGCCGGCTACGCGGTGGCGTGGCTGCGCTACCGCGCCGAGGTTGACTACGCCTATGACAACATCGGCAAGCTGATCGAGGACAAGCGCCAGGGTCGCCAGCTGCTTCAATCGCGGGCCGCTGGAATACGAGGACGTCATCGCGATCGCCGAATACGTCAAGACGCTGCCGATGATCGCGGCCGAGCGCATCGGCTATATGGGCATGAGCCACGGCGGCGAGATGGCGTTCAAGATCGCGTCGGAATATCACGGCTTCCGCGCCATGATCGCGAGCGAGCCGGCCGCGCACGAGTTCCTGCGGCTGCGGCCCGACGCCACGGCGCATGTCAATCCCGAGACCGGCCTTCTCAATGTCGAGAAGATGCTGATGCGGGAGGCCGAGCAAAGTGCGCCCGCGTATCACCGAGGACGTGGCGCTGCGCGCGCGTACGCGCCGATCGCGACGCCGATCTTCGTGCAGGGCCGCAACAGCGACGAACTGCAGGGCATCTTCCGGGTCTGCTACGATCTTCTCGCTGAACTCGGCAAGGACGCCAAATGGGCGAGCTACGAGCACGCCGAGCACGGTTTCGTGTTTGTCCGGCGAAACGAGGACGGTGTGTACGCGCCCGATGCAGTGCAGACGCAGGCGATCAGGGACTCGATTGGGTTTTTTGATACGTACCTCAAAGCTCGTTAGGAGCCGACAATCGGGCTGCCGCCCTTACAGGGACTGTGTGAACCCAGTACGCTATCCGCACGTCGTCACCATGGAGGCGAACATGATCTTGCGTGCTGTGATGAAAATGCTCATGGTCGCGGCCGTGGTCTGGCCCGCTGCTGCGCCCGCGCAAACCTATCCGTCGCGGCCGATCGTCATGGTCGTGCCGTTCGCGGCGGGCGGCACCTTCGACGTCATGGGCCGCATCATGGCGGCACGCATGAGCGAGTTGCTCGGCCAACAGGTGGTGGTCGAGAACACGACCGGTGCCGGCGGCATCATCGGCGTCAATCGCGTTGTCAACGCCGCGCCCGACGGCTACACGCTGCTGCTCGGCTCGACCGGCACCCACGCCTACAATCAGACCATCTACAAAAAGCGCCGCTATGACGCCGCCAAGGATTTCACGCCGGTCACGCTGTGGTCCGAGCAGCCGATGGTGCTTGAGGCGCGCAAGGACCTGGCCGCCGACACCATTCCGCAGTTCGTCGCGCTGCTGAAAGCCAATGGCGGAAAGATGCAATACGGCTCCGCCGGCGCCGGCACCACGACGCATCTTGGCTGCGCGCTACTCAACGCCACCATCGGCGTCAATGTCACCCACGTGCCCTATCGTGGCTCGGCTCCGGCGGCGAACGATCTGATCGGCGGACAGATCGACTATCTGTGCGGCAATCTCGGCGCGGCGGCGCCACTGATCTTCGGCAAGCAGGTGAAGGCGCTCGCGGTCCTGTCGAAGGCGCGCTCGGAGCTGATGCCCGATTTGGCGAGCGCGCATGAGCAGGGACTGAACGGATTTGACGTGACCACCTGGACCGCATTCTTCCTGCCGAAAGGCGCACCGAAGGCGATCGTCGACAAGCTCAACGAGGTGACGCATGCGACGATGGAAACGCCAGCCATCAAGGACCGCATGCGCGAGATCGGCGTGACCGGCGTGACGCGCGAGCGCAGGAGCCCGGAATACCTCGCCAAGTTCGTCGATGAGGAAATTGCGCGCTGGGAAGGCCCGATCAAATCGGGCGGGCTGCAGGTGGATTAGAGATTGCGCCGCAACTGACGGCAGCCGCAGCGACGCCCGACCTCACTTGCTCAACGGTGGCGTGGTCTTCGGCGGCACTCGGTGGTGCGTCGCCTGCTCGTAGGCATAGGCGAGCCTGAGCAGTGTCGGCTCGCTGTAGGGCATCCCGAAGAATGTGATGCCGACCGGGAGATTGTTGCTGGTGAACCCTGACGGCACCGTCATCGAGGCCGCATAGATCAGGAACGTGTTCAACGTCGGAACGCCCCGCGTCGTCTCGTAGGGCGGATTGATGCCGTTCTTGATCAGGCTCGGCTCGTGCTCGACCGACTTGTGCACGATGGCGTCGAGCTTGTTGTCCGCCATGACCTTGGCAATGCTGATCATCAGCTCGTCGCGGGCGCGGATGTATTCGACATAGCGGGCCGGGTTGAAGGGCGGCGAGGGCGCCTTGTAGCGCGTGACGTTCGGCGGCGGATAGCTCTTCTCGATGTCGGGCGAGTTGATGATGTCGGTTCGAGTTCTTGTAGGGCGAGGACGGATTGCGCGCGAGATAGAGCTCGAGCGCGGCGTCGGTCTCGATCGGATTGCGCTCGCGCGTGGCGAGGAGCTTCTTGAGATTCGGGATCGCGATCGGATCAACGAGCGTCGCGCCGGCAGCCTTCAGCTCGGCGACATTCTTCTCAAACGCCGCATCGACGATCTTGAAATCCGGAGCGTTCGGGTCCGACTGGTTGCCGATCGACTCGCGCAGGATGCCGATGCGCGCGCCGTTCAGTGCGCCAGCGTCGAGATGGCGCGTGTAGCTTCCGTCGACCTTGCCGACGCCAAGCGCAGTGACCGGGTCCTCCGGATCGTAGCCGACCATCCCGTCGAGGAGCTTGGCGAGATCGCGGACGGTGCGCGCCATCGGGCCCATCTGGGCGTGCACGGTCGGATAGCCATCCCACATGCCGGTGCGGCTCACGAGCCCGGGCGTCGGCCGCAGGCTGACCACCGCATTCCAGGCCGCCGGCCGCCGGATCGAGGCCACCGTTTCCTCGCCGATCGTGACGGTGGAGAAATTCGCGGCGAGCGCCGCGCCCGAGCCGCCGGACGAGCCGCCGACCGTGCGCTCGAGATCGTAAGGGTTGCGGGTGACGCCGAAGATCGAGCCGTAGGTGTCGCCGGCGGCGAATTCTGAAAGCGTCGCCTTGCCGAGAATGATCGCGCCCGCCTTGCGCAGCTTGTCGATCGCGAACGCATCCTTCGGCGGCCGGTAGTCCTTGAATACGACAGTGCCGAGCGTGGTCGGCATGCCCGCGGTGTCGATCTCGTCCTTCACCAGGATGGCGATCCCGTGCAGCGGCCCGACCAGGCCGGACGTACGAAGCGCGGCGTCGAGCCGGTCGGCTTCCGCGAGCGCGTTCGGGTTCAGGGTGATGACGGAATTGATGGTCGGGCCTTGCTTGTCGAGGGCGTTGATACGGTCGAGGTAGCCCTGCACGAGCTGGCGCGCGGTCAGCCTGCCGGCGCGCATCGCCATGTGGATGTCGTCGATGGTGGCTTCGACGATCTCGAACGGTTTGGTGTTCTGTGCCTGAGCGGCGCATGCGCCCAGCATCGTGATCGCCACCGCCGTTGCGCGCGCCAGCGCACCAAACCCCTGCTTCATCACACATCTCCGGGTTGAGCCGAGCTACTGACAATCAGCCTACACCAGGGTCTGGCCGATTGCAGCGGGTCGCGGCGCATGGCTTGCGAGCGCGGCCAGGGCCGCGCGCTATCCCTCAAGAGACCGGGACAAGGCTTGCAACAGGATCGCGGAACCGCAAGTATTCGCTGGCGCGGGTCGGCTTGAGTATCGCATTTCGTTTGTACGACCATCCAGCGAGCGGCGAGGCCATGGGATTGGACGTCTTCATCAGCTATTCGCACCATGACAAGGCGGCCGCAGATGCCGCCTGCGCGATGCTGGAGAGCTCCGGCGTGCGCGCGTGGATCGCGCCGCGTGACGTCAGGCCGGGTGTCGAATATGGCGCAGAAATCGTCGAGGCGATGGAGCGTTGCCGCGTGCTGGTGCTGATATTCTCGGAAAGCGCCAACCATTCTGGCCAGATCCTGCGTGAGGTCGAGCGGGCCGTCAGCAAGGGAATCCCGATCGTACCGGTGCGGATCGAGGAAGTGCTGCCGACCAAGTCGATGGAGTACTTCCTTGGCACCATCCATTGGCTCGAGGCGTTGACGCCGCCGCTTGAACAGCACCTTCGTCAGCTCGTGGACATCGTGGGCGCGATCCTCGCCCGGGATGGCGGCGCCGCTCCGGGTGACAACAAGGAGTCTGTTCACGCTCCGGCGAGCGCGATGCCGCGGCGGGCCGGCGCAAGAGGCGCGCAACAGACCGTCCTGTTCGGATTGCTCGGAGCCGGTGCCATCGCGCTGGTGAGCGGCGCCACGGTCTATCTGACCCAGACGCCGGTCGTCACTCAGCCCCCAGTTATCACTCAGCCCCCGGTCGTCAGTCAGCCCCCGGTCGCTCCCGTAGAGGCTCTCCTTCCCGAGTTGGTGCCGTATATCTCCGATCGTGACCGTGCCGCCATCCGCTCCGACTACCTGTCTGCTCCCGACTACAAGGCGCTCGCAATCGGCACGCGGTTGGGCTTCGCGACCGGACAAGCAAGCGAGGAGGCGGCCAAGACCAGCGCGCACGCAATCTGTGAGCGGTTGATCGGAAACAAATCAAGGAGGTGCGAGATCTATGCCGTCGGAGACAAAGTGGTTTTAGCGTCGGGCAGGCCGCCGATGCCGCCGGCGCCCTGGGTTGTGCGCAATCCCGCGGTCGAGAAGCCATTCGCTGTCAACCTGGCGCCCTTGCAAGCCGCTAACTTCAAGGCCGCGATGGAGCGATATGCGGCGGGCCAGCTGCCGAAAGCCCTTGCAGTCTCCTCGCGCGGCTACGCCGCCTTTTACGGCCAGAGCAATCAAGATGAGGCGATGCGGCGGGCGCTGGAGTTCTGCGGCAGCAACGGCAGCATCCCGTGTCTGGTGGCGGCCGTCGACAATGTCTTTGTTGTTGCGGTCCCGGAGACCATGAAGCCGGTCGCCTTGTTCCATCCGGCGACCGAGGCATCGATTGCCTCGGATGCCCGCAACGTGGTGGCGGGTCGCCTGGCCAATGCCATCAGCGGCTGGAACGCGGTCGCGGTCGGCGCGGGCGGACGCCCGGGTGTGATGCTCAGGGCCGCCAGCGAGCAGGCGGCGGTCGAGGGCGCGCTTGCTGACTGCAGCAGGCAGGATCACAGCTGCCGGGTGATCGCGATCGGGCCGTTTCTGGTCGAGCCGCTCCCAAGCGGAAAAAACTGACGCTTTCGCTTCAGTCCGGTTCGCGTCATTCGCCCTTGATGTTGGCGGCCTTGATGATCGGCCACCATTTCTCGCTGTCGGCCTTTTGCAGCGCCGCGTGCGCCTCCACCGTCTGCTGCTCGCGCGGAAAGACGTCCTGACCGAGCTCGGTGAAGCGCGCGCGCACGGTCGCATCGGCGAGCGCCGCGACCATTGCGGCATTGAGCCGGCTCACGATCGGCTGCGGCGTGCCCTTGGGCGCGTAGAGCCCGAACCAGTTGGAGAAATAGAAGCCTGGAAGGCCCGCTTCGTCGACGGTCGGAACCTCCGGCGCGGAGGCGAGGCGGCTCTTCTCGGCGATCGCAAAAGCTTTGATCTTGCCGGCCTTGAGCTGCGGGACGACCGTGACCGGGGAATCGATCAACATGTCGATCTGGCCTGCCACCAGATCCTGCATGGCGGGACCGGCGCCGCGATAGGGCACGAGCTGAAAGCTCGTGCCGGTGGCGTTCTGAAAGAAGACCGCGCCAACATGGGGGGGACTGCCGGCTCCTGCATGCCCGACCGTTGCTTTGCCCGGATTGGCCTTGAGCCACGCGATCAGGCCTTTCAGGTCGTTGGCCGGGAACGCCTGCTTGGCGGCGATCAAGTGCGGCGTGGTCGAGATCAGTCCGGCCGGTTCGAAGGACGTCGGGACGTCGTAGGGCAACGTATAGATGACGGGGTTGACCACGTGCGTCCCCCAGAGGCCCACCATGATGGTGTAGCCGTCCGGCGTCGCGCGCGCGGTGCGGGTGGTGCCGAGCGTGCCACCGGCGCCGGCCACGTTCTCGATGGTGAGCGTTTGGCCGAGCGGCCCGCGCATGCCCTCGGCCAGCACGCGTGCGACCGCGTCGGACGGTCCGCCCGCCGCGAATGGCACCACCATGTTGATCGGGCGCGACGGATAGGCCTGCGCCAGGGCGGGGCGCGATAGCACCGGCAGCGCGGCTGCGCCGGCGGCGAGATGCAGGAATTGGCGGCGGGGCAGGGTCCTTGTCATCGAGCGGTCCTCGCTGGATCAGCACATCTGGAGCTTACAGGAGATGACGCGGCGGTATGAAGGGGGCGCTCGTCAGGGGCCGACCGGCTTGAAGCGGTGGATGCGGCGGCCGCGGTTCTCGCCAACATAGAGATTGTTCTTTGAAATCGACCGCGATGCTATGGGCCTGATCGAACTGCCCCGGCAGCTTGCCGATCTCGCCCAGGCTCGACAGCAGCTTGCCCGACTGCCGGTCGACGATGTCGATCTGCGAGTTGTTCTGGTTGACTACGAACATCAGGCTCTGACCGGGATCGCGCGACAGCGCGAGCGCCACGGTCGCGCCGCCGCTCTGCTTGATCTTGCCGTCGGCTGGCGGCGTGACGGGCTGCCAGGGCAGGTCGATGTTACGCTTGAAGCGACCCATCTTGTCGTAAAGCTGAATGCGCGAGCCGGTGCGATTGCAGACATAGACCGTGCCGTCGTCGGCGATGGTCATGCAATGCACGGAGTCCATGCCCTCGGGCTGCCACTGGCGCAGGAAGTTGCCGCCGGCGTCGAGCACCATGATGCGGCGATTGCTCTTCTCGGTCTCGCCGTCGGCGACGTAGATGTCACCGCTCTCCCGATCGACATGGATGCTGGCCGGTGCGTAGAAGCGCGCCGCGTTCGAGTTGAGCGGAGCGCCCTTGCTGGTGCCGTCCGCGGAATCGAACTCGCCCTTCTTGCCGATCTGCTGCAGGAGCTTGCTTCCGTCATGAGTGTATTTCTGAATCATTCCTGAGGGCGAGCTTGCGATCCAGACATTGTTGTCCTTGTCGAAGTGACAGGTGTGGAGGCGGTTCGAGACCGGGCCCAGGCGAAATCCTGCAACGGTGCCCTCGAGCAGATTCCGATCGCCCCACGAATGGACCACCTTGCCGCTGGGATCGAGCTCGATCATGAAGGGGGCAAGGCGCCCGGCATTCAGATCTCCATCCAGCACGTCCTGGCGATTGAGCAGCAGCACATGGTCATCCGCGTCGATGCAATGGCCGCCGATCCCGCCGGTCACCCATTTGTTGGGCAATGGTTTCGGATAGCTGAGATCGACCTCGAAGCGCGGTGCGAGTGTCTGTGCCCGCGATGAAGGAGCGGCAAGGCTGATGACTGCGATCGCTCCCAGCGAGATGACGATTATTCCGGCCATGCGGGTCATGAGCGCCTCCTCCCAATCTGTTCATGTTGTTGGCAGGCATCATGCCTCGCCTGCGTCGTGCAACACAATGCAGGTTCGCAACACAATTCACGTGCTCGACGGTCGTCGAGCACCGAAACGGGCTGGCGGTGGCCGCTTGTTGGTGGTCTGCATCGGCTCTATGCTTCAATGATCAATCGCGAAGAGGCGACGCCCTTTCGAAGACCTCGATGGGGCGCTCGCTCACAACACACAGGGAGGATGCCATGACGAGGATGTTGCTGGGTCTTGCGGTCGCAGCTTGCGCAATTGCGCTGCCTAACGTGAGCAGTGCGCAACAAACTGATCCGCAGCCGACCTGCAAGATGTGCCCGGGAACTTACGTTCCGGTCAGCGAGATGGAAGCCTACGTCAAGAAGGCGATTGCCGAGAAGCGGACCGATCAGCAGGTGCGCGACGTCGATATCGGCAAGTCCAATATCGGCATCGGCATTGTGTATCGCGGCAAGCTCGACGCGCCCGCGCCGGAATCGGTTGCCGAGCATGATCTGGTCAGCGAGGTCTATCACATCATCGAAGGGTCGGGGACGCTGGTGCTGGGTCCCGATATCCTCGACATGAAGCGGCGTCCGGCGACGCAGGAGACCGTGCGCCTGTTCAATGGGCCGGGCAACAACGGCACCTCGATCCGCAATGGCGTCAGCTACAATCTCAAGCCTGGCGACGTTGTGGTCATTCCGGCCGGAACCGGGCACTGGTTCACCAAGATCGACGATCACATCGTCTATCTCATGGTGCGCATCGATCCCGACAAGGTGACGCCGCTCAAGGACGAAGCGGCCTCGCAGGCCTATCTCAAGGAGCCGCCGCGGGCGCGGTGATCGCTCGCTCGAGTGTGTGGTAGGGTCCTCGTACCCATCACACCTCTGGCGGCGGAGAGCGCGCATGGTAATTCGGATCGGGCGGCGGCGTCTGCTGGCCGCCATGGGAAGTGCGGCGGCGTGTGCCGCCGCGCCGTTCGCAGCGCGCTCGCAAGAGCCGGCCGTGGTGCGGATCGGCGTGCTCAACAGTATTTCCTACGGACCGATCCTCGATCGCCTGGATGCGTTTCTCGATCAGCTCGAGAACGCAGGTTTTGTCGACGGGCAAAATTTGATGGTCGAATATCTGTCGGCCGAGGGGCGGGCGGAAAGGCTTCCGTTCCTTGCGGCCGCGCTGGTGCAGCAGGGAGTGCAGGCGATCGTATGCCTCACCGGCGCATCGACGGTGCGCGCCGCCATGGAGGCGACCTTCATCATCCCGATCGTGTTCTGCATCACGGGCGACCCATACGAGCTTGGCCTCGTTCCCAGCGCCACCCGGCCGGAAGGCAATGTGACCGGGGCGGGGCGGCGCAGCGAGGAGCTCAACCCCGAGCGGCTCAAGGTGTTGAGCGAGCTCATTCCGCCCTCACGGCCGATTGCGTTCATGCTCAATTCCGACCTGGCCCCGGCGGCTACCACCAATGAGCGGATCGCACCGATGGAGCAGGCAGCGGCAGCGCTCGGCCGTCAGCTGATCATCGTCGATGTCGCCGGGCGCGAGAAGGAGCTGCCCGAGGTGTTTGCCGGCATGGCGCAGCAGGAGATCGCCGGCTTCGTGATCTCCACCGAGGCGCTCTATAGTGTGTTTCGCGACCAGGTCATCGGGCTCTCGGCGCGCCACAACATCGCGGCGATCTTTCCCAATCGGGAATATCCGCATTCCGGCGGCCTGATCAGCTTCGGCGCCGACATCTACGAGCACTATCGCATCGCCGGCAGCTACACCGCGCGCATCCTCAAGGGCGCGCGCCCAGCCGAGCTGCCGGTGCAGATCGCGACCAAGTTCGATCTCGTGATCAATCTCAAGACCGCGCAGGCTCTCGGTATCACCGTGCCGCCAAGCATCCGTAAGCTCGCCACCGAGGTCATCGAGTAGGACCCCGGGCGTGTACTCATTGAACTGGCCCACAGCGTGTGGCTCGCGCAAGGCCAGCTCTTACCTCGATGGCGACCGAAAGGCGGACATTCGTCGCGCTGCACTTCGCGCACGGTAATCTTGTCAGACTGCACAAAGCGCTGCGGGCGACGCCAGTCATGGCGGCGGGGGTGTCTGATCGGCTATGCTCCCTCGAGGAGCTCGTAGACCGCACATCGTGATCGATGTTGCTTTTTGGGTGAATCGCACATGGCGTCGGCATCAGGTAGGCGCGCACGAATCTCGATCCTTGACGCCGTGCTGCCGCAACGAATTTTCAGGGAAGGACCTCCATGAATAATGTCTTCGACTTGTTCGGCTTGCTTGGCACTTCGTGGATTTTGATCATAATCATTGCGGCAGTAATCCTGTGGGTCGCCTGGCGATCGTTCTGGACCATTGGGCCGACGGAAGTCGGCCTCGTGCGCAAGCGGTTCAGTTGGAAGGAGCTGGACGACGCTGGCCCCGTCGCCTTCCATGGCGAGGCTGGCTATCAAGCCGAGCTGCTGCGACCCGGCCTGCGATTCAAGCTCTGGCCAGTCTATACGGTGACGCGGTCGCCGATGGTGCAGATTCCTGCGGGCCAAATCGGCGTCGTCGTCGCGCAAGTTGGCAACTCGTTGCCGATCGGCGCAAAGTCGGCGATCTACAAACACGAGTTCGGCAATTTCGAGAACGTCGCTGCGTTCTGTCAAAACGGTGGGCAGAAGGGCGTTCAGCGTTCGGTCCTGCCGCCCGGCACGGTCGCGCCCATTCACCCGGTCGGGTTCCTGGTCATCACCAAGAATCGCGTCTACGGCGTTCCGGTTGCGGAGGAGTATGCGCGTCTCACAGGGAAGGGTGGCCGCCTCGGCCCGGAATCATTCGGGCTGCAGCCGGAACAACTCGACGTCGTGCGCATCGCGCCGCGGAAGTTCGAGGACAAAGACGGCAAGGGCAGGATCGTGGACATGATCGGCATTGTGACCACACTCGAGGGCGTGCCGCTGCCGAAGGGCGCAATCGCAAACCGGCTCGGCGATTTCGGCGACATCACGGAGCTTGAAGGGCAGGCGACCACCAGGGACAGCGAGCTGGTTGAGGCGATCCTTTCAGTGAAGAACGAGGTACACAACAACTATCAGGATTTTCAGACCTTTCTCGAGCGGGGCGGCAGAATCGGCCTGCAGCACGATCCGTTGCTCTACGGCGCCTACAACCTCAACCCGTTTCTGGTCAGCGTCGAAATGGTTCCGATGCTCGTGATCAATCAGGGTGAAGTTGCCGTCGTCAAGGCCTATGTCGGCCTTGCCACGGAGGATACGTCGGGCGTCGAATTCAAGTTCGGATCGCTCGTGCGACCCGGCCATCGCGGCATCTGGCAGGAGCCGTTGCGGACCGGCAAATACGCGATCAATCCGCGCTGCTACAGCGTCGAGATCGTTCCGACATTCATTCTCACTCTCAACTGGGCGGACGCGTCGTCGACGGCTCACAATCTGGACAAGGACCTCAAGCAGATCGTCGCCAAGTCAAAGGAAGGTTTTGTGTTCAACATCGATCTGCAGGTCCAAATCCACGTGCCCGACACCGAGGCGCCAAAGGTCATCTCGATCGTCGGAACCATGTTCAATCTGGTCAACGAGGTGCTGCAGGCGGCCGTCGGCAACCACTTCCGCGACAAGCTGCAAAGCATGCCGGCCATCGATTTCATCGAGAAACGCCAGGACGTCCAGCAACAGGCGCAAGATCACATCGCGGAGAAGCTGCAGGAATACAAGGTGGAGACCCGCGGCGTATACATTCAGGATGTGATGTTCCCGTCCCAGCTGGTCGAGGTGCTCACCGCCCGCGAAGTGGCCAACCAGCAGAAGGCAACCTTTGACGCGGAGAAGCTGGCGCAGGATAAGCGTCTTGATCTCGAAGCGTCGCGCGGAAAGGCGGACATGCAATCGGAGCTTGCCAAGTCGACGGTCGGCATCGACATCGCCAAGAACAAGGCGTCCGCCGTCCAGGCGGAAGCCGATGGCAAATCGTATCGCCTCGAGAAAGTCGGCCGCGCGAGCGCAGTGCGGACCGAAGCCGAAGGCCTCGCAGTTGCCAAGGGTCTCGAAGCCCAGCAGAACGCAATCGGCAAAGACCAGACGGCGGTTGTCAATGTCGCCAAGGCACTCACCGTTGGCACGCAACGTTTCATGCCCGAGAATCTGGCGCTGACCATCGGGGCCGACGGCAGCGGATTGAGCCTCAATGCGCTCACCCCGCTGCTGATGCGGTTTCTCCAGGCCGCGCGCGATGCGCCGGCAGCGCAGACCGATGGAGCTGCCGCAGCTCCGCGGCGCATGGCCCGGAGAGAGACCCCACCGCACGCGCCCGACGGGACCTCAACGAAGTAGGCGAGCGCGTCAAGGTTTGTTGAGCCCGGCAAGTACAATCGCGATCGCTGCGCCGATCGTGCCAAGCACTACGCGTCCTGCAGCGCGGGCTGGTTGAAGGCACTCTTGGGCCAGGCGAGGCCGTAGTGCTCGCGCAGCGTCTTGCCTTCGTAGGCGGTGCGGAACAGACCGCGCCGCTGCAGCAGCGGGATCACTTCCGCGCTGAACACATCGAGCATCGACGGCAGCAGCGGCGGCATGATGTTGAAGCCGTCGGCAGCGCCATCCTTGAACCACTCCTCGATCAGGTCGGCGATCTGCTCGGGCGTGCCGGCGGCGGTGAAATGCCCGCGCGCGCCGGCAAGGCTCGCCAGCAACTGCCGCAGCGTCGGCTTCTCCCGCCGCACCAGATTAAGGATTACCTCGGTCCGGCTGCGCGCCGCCTCGACCGTCGAGGGCGGAGGAAAGTCCTCCGGCACCAGCGGGCGATCGAGCGGCAGGTGCGAGAAGTCATGCCCGCCGAAGCGGCCGGACAGGCGCTTGCGGCCGACCTCCGGGTCGGAGAGCTCGTTGACCTCGCGCGTGAGCCGCTGCGCCTCGGCTTCGGTGGAGGCGATCATCGGGCTCAAGCCCGGCAGGATCAGCACATGCTCGGGCTCGCGCCCCTCGGTTTTCACCAGCGCCTTGAGGTCGTTATAGAACGCCTGCGCGGTCGCCTTCTCCATGTGGGCGGTGAACACCGCCTCGGCGTGGCGCGCCGCAAAGCGGCGGCCGGTGTCGGAGGAGCCCGCTTGCACCAGCACCGGGCGCCCCTGCGGACAGCGTGGCAGGTTCAGGGGTCCTGCCACTTGGTAATGCTTGCCCTTGTGGTTGATCGGCCGGATGCGATCCGGTTTGGCGTAGCGTCCGCCGGCGCGGTCATCGATCACGGCGTCATCGGCCCAGCTGTCCCAGAGCGCGTTGACCACCTCCATGAACTCTTCGCCGCGCTCATAGCGCTCGGCGTGGCTGACCTGGACGGCATCACCGTAGTTGGCGGCGGCGGTCGCCAGCCACGAGGTGACGATGTTCCAGCCGATGCGTCCGTTGCTGATGTGATCGAGCGAGCCGAACTGGCGCGCAAGATTGAACGGCTCGGTATAGGTGGTCGAGCAGGTGGCGATCATTCCGATCCGCTGCGTCGCCACCGCTACGGCCGACAAGCACCGTGACGGGCTCGAGCCAGGTGCGTGCGGCCTGCGACACGTCCTCGCCGAGCGCGAGCTGGTCTGCCAGGAAGATCGAGTCAAAGAGCGCGGCTTCCGCGCGCTGCGCCAGATCCTGGTAGTAGTGAATGTCGGTCAGGGCGAGCGGCGAGGCATCCGGATGACGCCAGGACGCTTCGTGGTGGCCACGGCTGTGAATGAACAGGTTGAGATGCAGTTGCCGCTTCATGCCGGCGCTCCATGCTTTAGGCGTGGAGCATGATCCTGAATGGCGGCTTGCTCAACCCTGTTTTGTCCCGGCTTGTTAACCCGGTTTTGCGCCGGAGAATTTCACCACCTTGCCCCACTTCTCAACCTCTTCCGCCAGGACCTTGGCGAAATCGGCGCTGGTGCCGGACAGGATCAGGCCGCCAAGGTCGGCAAGGCGCGCCTTGATCCTGGGATCGCTGAGCGCGGCGTTTATCTCCCGGTTGAGCTTATCGACGATGTCGGGCGGTGTGTCCTTGGGCACGCCGATGCCGTAGATGCCGCTCGCCTCGTAGCCTGGAACGAAATCGCCAACGATCGGCAGGTCGGGGAGAGCCTCGGAGCGCGCCGCAGTTGTCACCGCCAAGCCACGCAGCCGGCCGCCCCTGACATGCTCGACCGATGACGTCAGGTTGTCGAACATGACCTGGACCTGGCCGGCGAGCAGATCGGTCAGCGCCGGCGCCGCGCCGCGATAGGGCACATGCACCATCTCGATGCCGGCCATCATCTTGAACAGCTCGCCGGCCATATGCTGCGAGCTGCCGCTGCCGGCCGACGCCATGTTGATCTTGCTCGGATTGGCCTTGGCATAGGCGATGAATTCAGGAACCGTCTTGGCGGGAAACGACGGATGCACCTCCATGACGTTGCTGGTCCGTATGATGCTGGCGACCGGCGCGATGTCGCGCAGAAAGACAAAGCTCAAGTTGTCGTAGAGCGTGGCATTAATCGTCGCCGACGGACCGATCATCAGCATCGTGTAGCCGTCGGCCGGTGAGCGCACGACGGCTTCCGTGCCGATATTGCCGCCGGCGCCCGCCCGGTTCTCGATGACGAATTGCTGGCCGAGCCGCTCGGAGAGTGTTGCGCCAGCAGCCGCGCCACGATGTCCTGCGGACCGCCGGCCGCAAAGCCGACGATCCAGCGCACGGGGCGCGAGGGATACGATTGCGCACGCGCAAGGTGCGGCATCGCCGGCAGCATGGCTGCGCCGGCAGCGAGATGCAGAAAG
The DNA here is from genome assembly GCA_963817015.1 of uncultured Alphaproteobacteria bacterium. Taxonomy (GTDB): domain Bacteria; phylum Pseudomonadota; class Alphaproteobacteria; order Rhizobiales; family Xanthobacteraceae; genus VAZQ01. Next base: position 62,163 of record CAWFMV010000008.1, read on the forward strand.
TGTCGACGAGGAAATCGCATGCAATCCTCCCTATCCCACTCGACGATGGCCGCGCAGCCGGTTCCGGCGCGCCGGACTTGTTATGCTCAGCCCCATATTATGCCAATCTGGCGTTCATGCGAGACTTCATTGCGCGCAATCGGAAAGCTGAGCAAAGGGACTCCTGGATTCCCGCTTGCGCGGGAATGAATGGAGTATGTGGTTAGCGCGTTAGCCCTCGATCAGGGTCGCGATTCGAGCGACGGGCGGATGGCTGTGCGCCTCACCCGATATCCGCGACACACCCACCACCTCGATCAAGTCGGCGAAGCGCGCGATCGTCGCGACTGTCTCGTCGAGCGGCGCGCCTGGCGTCGCACTCTCGCTCACCGCAACGGCCACGACCGTGAGATTGCGCTGCGCCAGAACGCGCAGCGCTGTGAGCGTATGGCTGATCGTGCCGAGATAGCTGCCAGCCACGAGCAACACCGGCAGCCGCAGCGCCGACATCCAGTCGAGCACGGTGTGGCGCTCGTCGAGCGGCACCATGATTCCGCCGACGCCTTCGATCAGCACGCGATCGGCGCTGCGCGCCACCTGACGCGAGAACTCAACAATGGCCTCGAAGTCGAGCGTGCGGCCTTCGCGCGCGGCGGCCATGTCAGGCGAGAGCGGCGCGGCAAAGCGCCAGGGCGAGATCGTCTCGATATCGGTGATCGGGCGGCCGAGCGCGGCGAGCAGCACGCCGGGGTCGCTGGCATCTGCCGTCGCCGGATCGAAGCCGCTGGCGACCGGCTTGAAGGCCTTGACCGCATGACCGGCCGCGCGCCAATGCCGAATGAGCGCGGCCGAGAGAAAGGTCTTGCCGACATCCGTGCCGGTGCCGGTCACGAAGATCGCGGTCACGGCGCAGCGCTCTCGAGGTGGCGCGCGAGAACCTTGCGCACCAGCGCAGCAAGGCGCTCGATCTCGCTGTCGGGATGGGCTGCCGTGAAGGTGAAGCGCAGCCGCGCGGTGCCGGCCGGCACTGTCGGCGGCCGGATGGCGGTGACCAGAAAGCCCTCCGCCTCCAATTGCCGCGAGGCCGCGAGCGCTGCCTCGGCCTCGCCAATGATCAGCGGCACGATCGGGCTCTGCGCTTCCGGCAGGCCGGCGAGACGGGTGAAGGTCCTGGCCTTGGCGAGCGGCAGCGCCGCATAGCCGGGCTCGCGCTCGATCAGGTCGAGCGCAGCGATTGCGGCCGCGACCATCGCGGGCGGCAGGCCGGTGGCATAGACGAATGTGCGGGCGCGGTTGTGAATGAGATCGATGACGGCATCGGAGGCGCACAGATAGCCGCCATAGCCGCCGATCGCCTTGGAGAGCGTGCCCATCTGCAGCGGCACCTCGACCGGCGCCGCAAACGCGAAGCTCGAGCCGCGCCCGCCGCCGATGACGCCGAGGCCATGGGCGTCGTCGGTCATCAGCCAGGCGTCGTAGCGTTTGGCGAGCGCGGAGAGCTGCGGCAGCGGCGCCAGATCGCCGTCCATCGAGAACACGCCATCGGTCGCGATCAGCGCGCGCGGATGGCGCCTGCGATGGGTGTTCAGCAGCGCCTCGACCTCGGCCGCGTCGCCATGCCGGAATGGCCGCACGGTGGCGCGCGACAGCCGCGCGCCGGTCCACAGGCAGGCATGCGACAGCTCGTCGATCAGCACGAGATCATCCGGCCCGACCAGCGCCGGAATGATGCCGGCATTGGCGAGATAGCCGGAGCCGAAGACGCAGGCCGCCGCGCTGCCTTTGAGGCGGGCGAGCCGAGCTTCGAGCTGGCCGAACAGGGGGTGGTTGCCGGTGACGAGCCGCGACGCGCCGCTGCCGATGCCATAGCGCTCGATCGCCGCGATGGCGGCGGCCTTGATCGCCGGATGGTGGCTGAGGTTGAGGTAGTCGTTGCAGCAGAACGAGATCAGCCGGCGGCGTCCCTGGGCGTCCTGGCGCTCCACGAAGACCCCGTCGAGCCGCTCGGTCTCGGCCAGCACGCGATGGAGGTTGCTGCGGTCGAGCGCCGCAAGCTTGCCGGCCGCAAAGTCGTCGAGTGACTGCATGCGCCAACGCCTATATGAGGCTCGCATGGAAGGAAAGCCTATGGCTCGCATGGAAGGAAAGCCGCCCGCCTGGTACGAGCCGGGGCTCCAGCATATCTGGCTGCCCTATGTGCAGATGAAGACGATGCCGGGGCCGCTCGCGGTCGCCCGGACCGAGGGCTGCCGCATCGTGCTCAACGATGGGCGCGAGCTGATCGACGGCGTGGCGTCGTGGTGGACCGCCTGCCATGGCTACAACCACCCGCACATCCGCGCCGCGATCGAGCGGCAGCTTTCCGTGATGCCGCATGTGATGCTGGGCGGGCTTGCGCACGAGCAGGCCTATACGCTGGCGCAGCGGCTCGCCGCGCTGATGCCGGGCGATCTCGAACGCGTGTTCTTCTCCGACTCGGGCTCGGTCGCGGTCGAGGTCGCCATGAAGATGGCGGTGCAATACTGGGTCAACCAGGGTGTGCGCACGCGCAAGACGCTCCTCGCGTTCCGGGGCGGCTATCACGGCGACACCACCGGCGCGATGGCGGTGTGCGACCTCGAGGCCGGCATGCACGCGCTGTTTCGCGGCTTCCTGCCCGAGCATGTCATCGCCGACCTGCCCGTCAACGACGAGAGCGAAGCCGCGCTGTCGCGGCTTCTCGAGGAGCGCGCGAGCGAGATCGCCGCCATCATCGTGGAGCCGCTGGTGCAGGGCGCCGGCGGCATGCGTTTCCATGATGCCGAGGTGCTCAGGCGCTTGCGGGCGATCGCGGATCGCTATGAGCTGCTCCTGATCTTCGACGAGATCTTCACCGGCTTTGCACGCACCGGCGCGATGTTCGCCTGCGAGGCGGCGGGCGTCGTGCCTGATATCGTCACGCTGTCGAAGGCGCTCACCGGCGGCACGCTGCCGCTCGCCGCCACCATCGCGCGCCGCAAGGTGTTCGACGCCTTCTGGTCCGACGATCCGGCGCACGCGCTGATGCACGGGCCGACCTTCATGGGCAACGCGCTCGCCTGCGCGGCCGCCAACGCCTCGCTCGACCTGTTCGAGCGCGAGCCGCGGCTTGCGCAGGTCAAGGACATCTCCGCCGCGCTGGCGCGCGGCCTCGAGCCCTGCCGCGGCCTGCCCGGCGTCAAGGATGTGCGGGTCCTGGGCGCGATCGGGGTGGTCGAGCTTGAGCGCATTGCGGATCTTGGCAAGCTGCGCGCGCGCTTCGTGGAGGAGGGGGTGTTCATCCGCCCGTTCGGCACGACGGTCTATCTCACGCCGTCCTTCACAATCACGTCCGAGGAGCTTGCGCGCCTGACTGCAGCGGTGGTGAAGGTCATCGGCGAGGGCGGAGCCGGCATTTCGTAGACTGTCGGTGCATCTTCGTAGACAGCCCGTGCATCAGGATGACGGCCTAAGCGTCATGTAGGAGAATATTCCTTACTTTCCCGTCAAGGCCGCCCGGAACTGCGCGCGGCTGACAGCCGGATCCCAGATGCGCTTGTAGACCGGCGGCTCGCCGGTGTTGACCCGCAACAGCAGAAAGACCGTGCCGTTGCCCTGGCGCAGAAACTGCGAGCCGGCGGGGATGTCGGCGGCGTCCTGCACCGTGCGCGTCAGCTTGATGCCGGCGCCCTGCGCCATCTTCTCGAGATCGGTGCCGAGGCTGGTGTGGCTCTTCTGGTAGCCGGTCTCGCCGTAGTGGCCGTTGTCGACGCAGATGATCGACAGATTCGGCGGATTGAGCAGCGCGATGGTCGCAAGCGCGCCGACGTTCATCAGAAGCTCGCCGTCGCCGGTGACGACCAGGACGCGCCGGTCGCGCCGCGCCAGCGCGAGACCAAGCCCGATCATGCAGGCGCCGCCCATCGCTCCGCCCATGGCAAAGCCGTTGGCCGCGTTCTCTGTAAGGGCGGCGATGTCGCGCGCCGTGCCGGCAAGTCCGGCAATGATCAGAAAATCCTCATGCCGGCCAATGAGCGCCGGCAGCGCCTCGCGCCGGTCGAGTGCGAAGATCGGTGCATCCGACGCCGAGTTGTCGTTTGCGGATGATGACATCATTGGCTTCCTCAAAAGCACTTGTCAGAAGCGTTTGGCGCCGAGCAGTTTCTGGGTAAACAACACCGCGACCGCCTGGCCGGCCTGGAACACCATGGTCAATGCGGCGCTCACCGCATCGAGGGCCTCGTCCGGCGTTTCAGCGCGCAGGCAGTTTACGCCGACGGCCTGCAGCACCGGCGCGACCGCCTGTCCCATCGTGTACTGCCACGGATTGCCCTCGCCGAAGTCGCCCCGCATGCTGACCAGCGTCAGGAACGGAAATCGTCCGGCACTGATCAGCGACAGCATGTTGATGCAATTGCCGACACCGCTGCTTTGCATGAGCAGGACGCCGCGGGCGCCGCCAAGGTCGGCGCCGGCGATCAGCGCCACGCCTTCTTCTTCCGTGGTCAGTGCGATCGAGTGGACGTCAGGATCGGCGAGCGACCGATCGATGAGGATTATATGCCCGGCGTCGGGGACGTAGGCGAATTGCGTGACGCCGCCTTGGCGCAGGAGATCAAAGACCTGATCCTGCCATTTCGTCGGCGCCGCGTCGTCCTGCTCGTTCATTGTCGGTGCTCCAGCGAGCCTGCATCTACGATCAAGGTGGAATGCAGTAGGTATTCCATCTTAGCGCACGCGCTCAGGTGCCGGGCAGGCTATTTTGTCGGTGCCCAAACGCTGGCGAAATCGTTCTCAGAGGCCACAATCGCGTCACCGTTCGCTCGGGAGCTAGCCCATCTGCACCGCAGCGGTGCTCCCGAATGTTAGTGGGTACCGTTGTTATCGTGATAACGCGGTAAGTTGCGACCGATCGTAAGAGAGATTGTGACTCTCTCCACGCATCCCATGAATTTGTTTGATGATGCGATCCATCGCGATATTACCGCATCATCATCAAGCGCGGTACATCGCGACCAATTTGCACGAAAATGACTCGTGTGTGCACAAGGCGCCATGAAATGAGTCACAAGAGTGCGTCCTTTTAACAAATCTTGGCCCCACTTGAATCGGAACCTTGGCTACGAAGGGACAAGAACGCATGCCGCGACACAAAGCGCATGCGTGCAAGGAGGGGAGCGTGATGGTTGGGGGTCTTCGCTTCGCGTCAGCCTTGACATCGTGCTCGCGGGTGGCTGTCGCTGGTGGCGCAAGTCACGTTGGCACAGCGGCGGTGGCGGCCGATATGAAGCCGCTGATCAAGGCTCCGCCTCCTTCTGGAACATTCAATCCGCATCTCTACCGCGTCGGGGCCAGGTGGAGGTTCTAGCAAGTCGGCCGCACGGGCGGGAGCATGCGGCGAGGGGCCGGATCGGGGGACCGGCCCCTCATCCTTTGGGGACATGATTTCGTTCGATTTTGGCGCGGACTACACCGACTGTCCCAACCTGCGGCTCAGCACACTTGAGCTGTTTCAGAACCCGACCGCTGTTCCGTGCAGATCGTATTGCTCCGCGCGCTCGATCTTCACGGTCGCAATCTCACCCACGCGCAGCGGCCGTCGGCTCGCGACATAGACCGCGCCGTCGATCTCCGGCGCGTCGCCTTTGCTGCGGCCTTTGGCGACTGTCGGGCCAGTCGCATCGATGATTACTTGCTGGCGGGTGCCGACCTTGCGCTTGAGCCGACGCGTCGAAATCGCCTGCTGGCGCGCCATGAAGCGATGCCAGCGCGCCTTCTTGACGTCGTCAGGAACAGGCGCGGCGAGATCGTTGGCGGTCGCGCCCTTCACCGGCTCATAGCGGAAGCAGCCGACGCGATCGAGCTCGGCTTCATCGAGCCAGTCGAGCAGCTGCTCGAAGTCGGCATCGGTCTCACCGGGGAAGCCGACGATGAAGGTCGAGCGGATGGTGAGCTCAGGGCAGATCGCGCGCCATGCGCCGGATGCGCTCGAGCGTCTTTTCCTGCGCGGCCGGGCCGCCTCATGCGCTTGAGCACGTCGGGGCTTGCGTGCTGGAACGGGATGTCGAGATAGGGCAGCACCTTGCCCTCCGCCATCAGCGGGATGACGTCGTCGACGTGCGGGTAGGGATAGACATAGTGCAGCCGCACCCAGACGCCGAGCTCGCCCAGCGCGCGCGCGAGGTCGAGAAATTTCGCCGGCACCTGCGCGGCCGTTCCATTCGCTCTCGGCATAGCTCAGGTCGACGCCATAGGCCGAGGTGTCCTGCGAGATGACGAGCAGCTCCTTGACGCCCGCCTTCACCAGCCGTTCGGCCTCGCGCAGCACGTCGCCGGCCGGTCGCGAGACCAGATCGCCGCGCAGCTTCGGAATGATGCAGAAGGTGCAGCGGTTGTTGCAGCCCTCGGAAATCTTCAGATAGGCGTAGTGGCGCGGCGTCAGCTTGATGCCTTCGGGCGGCACCAGGTCGAGGAACGGATCGTGCTGTCGGCGGCAGCGCACGGTGCACCGCCTCGACCACGCTCTCATATTGCTGCGGCCCGGTGACCGCGAGCACGTCCGGGATAGCGCTCGGTGATGGTCTCGGGCTCGGCGCCCATGCAGCCGGTGACGATGACCTTGCCGTTCTGTGCCAGCGCCTCGCCGATCGCCGACAGCGATTCCGCCTGGGCGCTGTCGAGGAACCCGCAGGTGTTGACGATGGCGAGATCGGCGCCGTCGTGCTTGCGGGCAAGCTCATAGCCCTCCGCGCGCAGCCGCGTGATGATGCGCTCGGAATCGACCAGCGCCTTGGGGCAGCCGAGCGAGACGAAGCTGACTTTAGGAGCGCGGGTTTCGATCCATTCGGGTTCCTGCGGCAGGAGCTAATCGCCGGCCGCGACAAATGCAAGCCGATGGGGCATAAGGACGGCCCGAAAGCAGCAAGGGGGGCCCATGAAGGCGGTTATGTACCCGTTCCGGAGCGACGACGCGATCATGCGGCTCACCAAGGATTTTCCGGAGCTGGACTGGGCGGTCGTAGCCTCCCCCGAGGAACTCGCGCGCGAGATCGCCGACGCCGAAATCCTGGTGACCAGCAACCGGGTCTGCACGCCGGCTTATGGCGAGGCGCTGCGGAAGAACGCGCGCAGGCTGCGCTGGATGTTCTTCCGTCGTCCGGGATCGAGCGCGGGGTTGCTATGGGCATCCCGGATGGCGTGCGGATCACCAATTCCACCGGCGTCAAGGCCACCATGGTGTCCGAGCACGCGATGACGTTGCTGCTGGCGCTGCTGCGGCAGCTGCCGGAATGCGAGGCGCATACAGCGGGCGCATCTTTATACGCGGCAGGAGACCAACGCCAAGCTGCGCACGCTCGAGGATGCGACCGTGTGCGTGATCGGCCGCGGCGCGATCGGGCGCGAGGTTGTCCGCAAGCTGAAGGCCTTCGACGCCAGGGTGATCGCGGTGTCGCGCACGACGGCGGACGCTGGCGATCTCGCAGCGGTCTATCCGCGCGAACGCATGCGTGAGGCGCTGGCGCAGGCCGATGCGGTCGTGATCTGCACCGCGGCGATGAGTCGAGCCTTCACATGATCGGCGCGGCCGAGATCGCCGCGATGAAGCCGACGGCCTTCGTCGTGAATGTCGCCCGCGGCGAGATCATCGACGAAGCGGCGCTGATCGCGGCCCTGCAGGGAGGGCGGCTCGCCGGCGCCGGCCTCGACGTTAACGAGGTCGAGCCGCTGCCGCCTGACAGCCCGCTGTGGGATATGCCGAATGTGATTCTGTCGCCGCATATCGCGGGCGGCGGCTCGACCGGCTATGCCATGCACCGGAAGCTGTTCGAGCAGAACCTGAAGCGGCTGCGCACGGGCGAGCCGCTGATCAACGAATGTAAAGTGCCGGCGAGAGCTTAAATCCGGGCCGGCGAGGGGGAAACGATGACGCTGATCATCAACAATCACGATGTCGAACAGGTGCTCACCATGGAGGATGACGCTCGAGGCGCTGGAGGAATCCTATCTCGCGCTGGCCGCGCAGGAGGCCGTCTGCCGGCCGCGCATCGACATCCGCATCCCGACCAGCGATCCCGGCCAAGAACTATCAATGGGGCACGATGGAGGGCGGCTCGACCGCCGGCTATTTCGCGATCCGCATGAAGTCCGACGTCATCTATGAGACGCGAATACAACGGCGTCGTCACGCAGGAGAAATACTGCATGCGGCCCGGCCTGTTCTGCGGCCTGATCCTGCTCACCTCGATCGAGAACGGCGAGCCGCTCGCCTTCATCAATGACGGCCACCTGCAGCACATGCGGGTCGGCGGCGATGGCGGCATCGGCGTCAAATACATGGCGAACGAGGACGCCGAGGTGGTCGGCATGCTCGGCTCCGGCGGCATGGCGCGCACCCATATGCAGGCGTTCACGCGCGTGCGCACGATCAAGAAGCTGCAGGTGTTCAGCCCGACCAAGGAGAACCGCGAGGCGTTCGGCCGCGAGATGGCGGCGAAATACAACATCGAGGTTCAGGTCTGCGACAGCCCGGAGGATGTCTACAAGGGCGCGCATATCGTGGCGGCGCTCACCGACTCCGCCGTGGAGGTGACCGACGGCAGCCTGCTCGAGAAGGGCAGCCATATCGTCGTGGTCGGCGGCACCGGCAAGCCCGACGCCGAGAGCCTGCGACCGGGTCGACGTCTATCTGCGCTTCGGCGATACGCCGGCGCCGGTCGGCCATCCGGAACTTGCCACCGACGCCGAGCACATCGGCTACGAGGCGCGGCCCGTTGCAGGGCAAGCACGGCGACGGCCGCCGCAGCGCGCCGCAAGCACGGCAACTCGCTGCCGGACAAGCGCGTGACGCTTGCCGATCTGGTGCAGGGCAAGGCCAAGGGCCGCACCTCGCGCCGACCAGATCACCTATTCGGAGCGCGGCAATCTGCAGGGCGCGCAGTTCTATGCGGTCGCCGGCAAGGTCTACGAAGCGGCGCAAGCGCGCCGGCCTCGGCCGCGAGATTCCGACCGAATGGTTCCTGCAGGACATCCGCAACTGAGTATCCGCAATTGACCGCAGTTGATGCTCCTGCGACGACGAGGAGTCGCAAGCTGTGCGCGGCGAGCTAACTCGCGCTTATTCCGAGACAACTCATGGTTCTGTCGGCCCGACAATCTCGCCTTGGCGCTTCGCGTTGTGCTGAGCGCGCTCGCGACCGCCGCCTGGTGCATCGCCAGCACAGCGCCAGCGTCGCACAGGACCCCGCCGCCTTCTATCAGCGGCAAGACCATGCGGATCGTGGTCGGCTTCTCGTCCGGGCGGCGGCTACGACGTCTATGCCCGCGTGCTGGCGCGCCATATCGGCCGTCACATTCCCGGCAATCCGACCGTCGTGGTGCAGAACATGCCGGGCGCCGCCAGCCTCAAGTCGGTGCAGTATCTCACCGCCGGGGCGCCGACCGACGGCACGCTGATCACCACCTTCAATCCCGGCCTGATCACCCAGTCGCTGACGGCGCCGGACAAGGTCGGCGGTCAAGCTTTCTCGACTATGCCTGGGTCGGCAATGTCAGCGAGGATTTCCGCGTCTGCTTCACCTGGAACGGCACCGGCATCAAGAACCTGGCAGGATTTCCTGGCGCGGCCGAAGGTGACCTTCGGCAACACCGGGCGTCGGCACGTCGGCCTATATCGACGATCGCATCCTGAGCGATCTGTTCGGCGTGAAGCTCAACATGGTCATGGGCTATCCCGGCAGCGCCGACAAGCGCATCGCGATCGAGCGCGGCGAGCTCGACGGCGACTGCGGCTCCTGGACCAGCATGCCGGACGACTGGCTGCGCGACAGCAAGATCACCATTCATGATTCGCTTCTCGCGCACGCTCGTGCCCGGCATGCCGGCGATCGCTGCGGCCGCGCGCGATCTCCTGACCGATCCGAAGAAACGGACAGATTTTCAATCTGCTGACGGCGTCGGCGGTCGTCGGGCGACCCTATATCGCGCCGAAGGGCGTGCCGGCGGATCGGCTGGCGGCGCTGCGCGCGGCCTTCGATGCCACCATGAAGGATCCGGAGTTCCTCGCGGACGCCGACAAGCAGCATCTGGCGGTCACGCCAATGACGGGCGCCGAGGTCGAGACCTTCGTCAAGGATCTCTATCAGCACGCCGCCCGACATCGCTGCCGCCGCCAGGGAAATCTCCGGCGACTGAGCACAGTGGCGATCACTCTGTGTGGCGATCGCCATGTGGCGATCACTTTTTGGGCTTGTCTTCGTCCTCGTCCTCTTCCTCGTCGTCATCCTCTTCCGGGAATTTGAGGACGATTGCGGTATACTCGGCCAGCAGTTTCTCGAACGGCGACTTCGGCTCTTTGTGGGAGTCCTCGGCCTCTTCCATCCATTTGTCGGTCACCGCCTCGGCTTCATTCTCGACGCGCTCCTGATCCTCGTCGGACAGATCGTCGTACTTGCCGAGCTTGAGCTGGCTCGCGACCGCCTCAAGGATCTCCTGGAACTTGTCATCGAGCTGCTGCTCAAGCGCAGCGATATCCTCAGCCATTCGTCTAGCCTCCTGTTGGGTGATGAGAGGCGCGTCTGACGGCGCGCCTTGAAGTTCTTGGCGTCCTCTGTTCCGTTCGATCCGGGACGCAGGTGGGACGCGCGCCGCGGACCATAGACGGGGTCGGGAACCAAACCAACGACAGATTGGACTTCCAGACCCGGCTGCCATTTGGTAACGCGTCCGGGCAACACCAGAGCCGCCGATCTGAAATCCCTGCGGTCGTTTGCGGCGAACGCACCTAGGAGATCGAACCGAAAACCGGCATAAGAATCATAGACTTGGTAGTGTACCGTTTCCGAATTCCGTGTCAGAGCACGGTGCATGCATGACGGAGGCGGGGCACCAGGGAAGGGTGGCCGAGTGGTTTAAGGCACCGGTCTTGAAAACCGGCAGGGGGTTCACGCTCCCTCGTGGGTTCGAATCCCACCCCTTCCGCCACCTCGTGGGTGACACGCTCCGCCAAACTTCCGCGAGCCGGAACAAATTCCCAAAAAAGGTATTTTGATCCCTAATCGGGGGTGGGAGTGGAATGCCCCCGTGCGGTGGCCCTCCCTGCGCCGTTCAATCTACAAGCCCCATCTGTGCCATTGTTCGGTTCCATCCAATATGCGTGGTGGGTCCCATGCGCGTGCACAAAGGAGACGAGCGTGGACAACATCTGGATTGCGGAAGGGTGGTCGGCGTTTCTGATCGCGATGCTGATTCTGAAGACGTACGCAGTCCTTCTCTATCTGCTTGTGCGGTCGGAGGTCGGAGTCCCGGAATAACGCACCGGGTCCCATCTGCGTCACTCTTGGATCCCTCCAACACTTATAACTGGGCCCCATTGGCCCCAAAAATGGTTCCATCCGCTGGTGCCACTTCTACCCTAGCGGCCCTACTCAGCAGCCTCATCAGCGATGGACCTGCCATCGGTCTCTGCCGCTATTTCCGGCGCACGGTAGATTCCGAAGTGCGGTGGCCTGCCGGGGATGTCTTCTTTGACTGTCAGCTCAGCGCCGTCACCGATGGTGCGGATAGTGAGCGCCAGCACGTCACCTCGGTAGCAGCGCAGCGATAGCGAGGGGTCGTAGCCCTTCCGCAACAGCGCACGGCACAACGTCAGGATTGGCGTGCGGCCCTTGCAGATGATGTTGCAAGCGGTCGCGGTGTTGTTGCCGGTGATCTCGGCGCGGATGATGGCTTGCATCCGTCGCCCCGAAACCCAAGCGGGGCGCGGATCGGGGTTTTCAGTCTATGCCTTCAGCCCCCCCGGGTCAGTTCTTGTCAGGCACATTGAAGATGAACGGCTTCCCGCTGTGATTGGCTTCGTCGCAGATTTTCTGCGCCTCTTCCAGACCAACCAGTGTTTCGAGCGTTGTGAGATGGCCGTTGGCTTTCATCCACGGCATGAGGCCGTCGGCGATCTCGTCGCCAAGCTCCTGTCGCAGGATGTGCACGAGATGATCAGCGTCGACATACTTGGCCATGGTAAGCCCCCCGCTCTTCAGCAGTGGCCCATCTTGTGGCCGTCCCTGATCCGGTTTGGCGCCTTGGTGCTGCCGGTCATAATCCTGACGGCGTTGCGCTCGGCACCCTTGAGCATCTTGAAGTTACCGCGTGGCGTGCGCATCGGGTCGGCTCTGTCCATCCAGAACCAGTTGCCGTTGGTGTACTGGCCGTAATTGATCTCGAAATAGCGGTACTCACTCACGACCATGCCCTCCTGTTGGATTGCTCCAACGGAGCTATCAGTGGGGTCGCGGGGGGGGCAACATGGATTTTACTGCCGGACTATTGCCCCTCAGTCAAAACTTAAGCAGTGGTTCAATGTTTGAGCGCGCGGTCTCACCAAAGCTTGTCGGGCTGTATGACAAACCACGCGACGATCAGGTAGATAAACCCGATGAGGAACAGTTCCCACGGGCCGTAAACGGCGCCGAAAATGGCCAAGCCGACCATTACCACCACGAATATAGCCGGCAACAACATTGGCCCCCTCAAGGTACGTTACCCGAAGGGTTGTGGCGGCGGAATCAGACCTTCATGCGGCCCGCCGACCAGCGGCAGGCATTTGCGGCGGTTGGCGAACGGATGGCCTGGGTCAACTCCCATGTGGAACGTAGTGTAGCGGGAGCCGTCGCGCTCGATCTCTCCTGGCAGGTGACGCCGATCACGATCGCCACGCGCTACATGGTGACCAGCGCGCGGGTTGCGTTGATGCGTGGCACCTCGACCGTGGTGCGCTGGTGGGGTTTTGGTCGAACCCACCGCCTCTCTATGCGCAGTCTTAAACACTCGGTGCCATTTGGAGACTGCTAATCGATCGGCAACTCGACCTGCTTGCCTGCTCGCTTGTCCGCAAGCCACTGCTTCCATGCGGGTTTGTGATAGGGCCACTTCTCCATCTCAATACACCAGTCAGGCGGTTCGGGATCAAGGAAGAATGCTCGATGTTGCGCCACGGTCAGCACCGAGGAACAGCCCCTTTCGCTTCCGATACGAGCTCCTGGGGGGTTGGAAAGATTTGCCATAGCCGCGCGCAGTCCTGTCCCAGGCTCGTGACGATCCTCCCACATCACCGAGACGATGCCTGGGCCGTGATCGAGTACGATCCGGTTGGGCGTGCTCCAATGCCGCTCCCGAGGTTGGCGGTCCCAGCGAAGGCCGTCTCGATCTTGGTATGGTTGACATCCACGCCGAGCGCGAAGTCCTTGACCGGATTCCACTGTGGGCGCGCGCCGAGATACCAGAAATGGTAGTTGGGATGCAGTTCGACACAAATGTTGAAGGCGGTGTTGGGGGGGCGCCAGGCCGACGTTATTTTTCTACCTGAGTGAAACGCGTACGACGTGCAAAACCCCGGCGGATACGTCCGCCGGGGCTTGATGCTGAAACGCTCACTCCGCGCGTTACGTTATTCGGTTACGAAGCTGCGTTGGGCGCGGAAAGTGACGGCCAGGATGCCCTGGTCCTTGGCGAGATAGCTACCCGTCGGACGTAAGCCCTGTGTCTTGCTGAGCGAGATCGTCTGCCCTTCAAATGCAGTCTCGATGCGCGTGTATTGCACGTCAACCGCAAGGCGGAAGCCAGCCACCGGATACCAGTTGTTGACCATGCCCACTTGCCAGAAGTTGAAGCCAGGGTCACACCGGCCACCGCTCGTCAGGATGACGTTCTGGGCGACGGCACCACCGCCAGCGCAGAACAGGTTGCTGTTGATGACAGTGTCGTTGTAGCGGACCTGAGTATAGTTGCCGTACACACTGGTCGAGACGTTGGGCAGCCAGAAGTGTTCGTAGCCGGCACCCGCCGTCCAGGTCGTCGTCAGCTCAAACTGACCACCGTTGACGAACACGCCATCCGTGATGACGCCCAGCGCAACCACATTGCCGCTGCCGAACAGGCCAGGGCTGCCCAGGCTGGCGCCGCCCGCGTAAGCGGCCGCGCCGACGCCATAGTTGAAGTAGCCACCGAAATGATCGCCGGGGCCAGCCCAGGGCGCCTTGATGTCGATACCCGACAGCACCGCCCAGCCCCACTTGTCATCCGGATAGCCGCACGGCTGAGGTGCCGGTCTGCGCTCCAGCGGGACAACCCGAGCCAGCAACGCCGGCAGTCCCGTTATAGTAGGTCGCATTGACCTTGTTGAAGACCGCCGACACACCGAACCGGCCCCAGGCTTGGTTGACTGCGTAGTTCACCCACGGCGTCGGGTGCTGGTAGGGGCCGAACGCCGTCGCCGGGTTGGCGCCGACGCTGACGATGTTGTTCGACAGGTTGGCGATGCCCTTGGTGCGGCGCTCGTCGGCACCGACGTTGAGCGTCATGCCATTGCCGAGCTCCCAGGTGTAGGCGATCTGGTTGGTGCCGTTGGGAGCAGTTTCGCTGACGGCTTGGGTCTGGAACAGCGACTTGAAAGTGTCCTCGGGCGTGCCGGGCACGTCGGTGAACGACTTGGTGTGGCCGAACGTGAAGCCCGCCCACTGAATGAAGGCGCGGGTCGGGTTGACCGAGACCGTGCCTTGGTCCTGGTTGTCAACATTGACCGCCACATAGGTGCGCAGCGTGCCATAGGCGGTCTGGGTGCGGCTGTCGAAGTTGAAAGACGCGCGGTGCCGCATCGAATACGGGCTTACGGACCGATCTTGCGCGCCGCCACCTCCAGTATAGTGTGGCTGTCCGCCGCCAGTGGCGTTCCAGCGGTAGTCGGCCCGGACGTAACCGCCAACCTTCAAACAGATGTCAGTACCCGGAACGTAGTAGAAGCCCTCGCCATAGAGGCTGCAGATCTTCACGTATTCAACTGGCTTGGCTTTGACCGGCAGGTCGGCCGCTTGCGTACCAAACGCCACCAGCACGCTGGCGGAGCTGAGCAGCAGGCTTTTCATCACTGTCATAAACGTCTCCCAACTACTTTGCAGGGTGACGCTCAATGCGGAGCCCCCCGCGGCTGTCCATCCGCCCCCCGTCAGCATCACGCATCGACAAGACAGAAACGCGCGAGATGACATTCCGAACGGAGCGACAATGATCATCGTCGCTGATCGCAAGCTAAGGGCGATGCCGTAGCGGCTAGATGACAATTTGAGTGGATATCCGGCGGTACCACTGGAATGATTTGTGACGTTGCGCAGCTGCAACAATTTATCACACGATCGTCATCCAACTTTCATATAATGACGATCAGGGAGAACTCGCTGCGTCTTGAGTTTGTCATCGCTCGATTACAGTAGAGACCTACCGTAGTCCCGGGCGCTCCCACCTTCAGTCCCAGCGTCCAACGGTGATCTGTCTCATCGGTAGATCTGCCATGAGTTGCCCGGTCGGTGATGCCCCGAGTAGCCGGCCGGGCGCTCTTTTTTGTGTCCATGCGGAAATATTGTTCAATCTTGCAGCAAGGCCTTGCTCAAGACGCAGGCGATGATCTGAAAAACTCAAGCCGACTTGATGATCAGCCCAATCCTATTGTAGGTGCCGTCATGCGAGTATGTAAGCTTGTCGGCATAAGAATAAATGAGAGTAAGTCCGCGACCTCGGGCATCCGCTGAGTTAAGAGTTTCGTGTCGTAATCTTGCAGGCTTCACGGTCGGATCAAGGGCGCGTGCGTGTCCAGGAACTCGAGCTCGATGCCGAGCGGATGACGCCGCGCCGTGACCATGGTGTGGTCTTCACCGGAGATCGTCATCGATGGCGGCAACGTCGTTGCGGCCCACGCCGAACAGGCGCGTCTCGACCTGGTCGAGCGCGGCGGGGACCTTTTCTGCGCATAGCTCAGCGTCGTAGCGCGGCAACGGCTTCATCCTCGGATCGAACGATAGGCAGCAGCTGATCAAGACCGGATGTGATCAACACCTCCGTGACATCAGCATCTTGCAACAAGCTACGAATCCCACCCCTTCCGCCAAAGACGTTCCGACGAAGCCGACGACGGAAACGTGTCGTTGAGCCCCCGGCAACCGGGGCCGGTTCATAACCTTCAACCGCGGGCGCTAAACCCACACGCCGCTGTCCGCGAGCGCGGCCTTCCCATTTTCGCTGGCGTGCCGCCCCAACATGGTCTGGGCGTTGACGGGATCGATCCCGTCAACGCCCGCGGCCAATGGGTTCAACCGGCTCCCTTGCGCGTTGTTTCGAACAGGAACCAGGTCCGTCGTTCTGCCTCGTCGATGAAATTCTCCAGGAGGCTCGCGGTAGCGACGTCGCGGTGCTCGCCGCAGAGGTCGTGCGTTTCCCGCAGTCTCGCGGTCAGGTCCTTGTTGTCGTCACGCAGCTCCGCGAGCATATCGAGCGGCGTGACAAAATCGGCATCGTTGTCCTTGATGCGCTGCAGACGGCCGATATGGCCGATCGAGCGCACCGTCGTTCCGCCGATCTTGCGGACTCGCTCGGCAATGATGTCGGTGGTGGCGAATATCTGGTCGGCCTGTTCGTCCAGGAGAAGATGGTAATCGCGAAAATGCGGGCCCGAGATGTGCCAGTGGAAGTTCTTCGTCTTGACGTAGAGCCCGAATATGTCGGCCAGCAGGATATTCAACGCTCCTGCGATGTCGCGGACAGAATTGGGCTTCAGGTCCGTCGGCGTTTCGAGCGGAGCGGTCCGCAGAGCTTTGGCCTGTTGGGTATTCATCAGTCTTCTCCTTCGTGATTCTCGTTGGATGGGCATCGCAGGCATGTCGATCTTCAGCAGCTAACGATCAGTTCCCTTTGCGACCACGCCAAATTCTATAGGGACCACCCAGCCGATGCGGCACAGGCAGAAGGTCCGGCTGAGAACGGCCATTCACGCCTTGATGAAAGCGAGCAGGTCGGCATTGATCGTTTCCGCATTCGTTGTCGGCATGCCATGCGGAAAGCCCTTGTAGGTCTTCAAAGTCCCGTTCTTCAGCAGTTTCGCCGACAGCGGTGCGGAATCCGCATATGGGACGATTTGATCGTCGTCGCCATGCATCACCAGCACCGGCACGGTGATTTTTTTGAGATCTTCCGTGAAGTCGGTCTGCGAGAAGGCAACGATGCCGTCGTAATGCGCCTTGGCGCCTCCCATCATGCTCTGCCGCCACCAGTTCTGAATGGTGGCCTCGGACGGCTTGGCGCCGGGCCGGTTGAAGCCGTAGAACGGACCAGCCGGGAGCGCACGATAGAACTCGGACCGATTGGCGGCGAGTTGCGCCTGCAGGTCGTCGAACACTTCCTTCGGAAGCCCGCCAGGGTTGGCCGGCGTCTTCAGCATCAGGGGCGGCACCGCACTGATCAGCACTGCCTTGGCCACGCGGCTTTGACCATGCCTCCCAAGATAGTGCGTAACCTCTCCGCCGCCTGTGGAGTGGCCGACGTGAACAGCGTCCTGCAGGCCGAGATGCGCTGTCAGCGCCGCGAGATCATCGGCATAATGATCCATGTCATGGCCATCGGCGACCTGACTGGACCGGCCGTGACCGCGGCGGTCATGCGCGATGACGCGATACCCGCGATTGACAAAGAACATCATCTGAGTGTCCCAATCGTCGGACGACAGCGGCCATCCGTGGCTGAAAACGATGGGCTGTCCCTTGCCCCAGTCCTTGTAGAAGATTTGTGTACCGTCCTGAGTTGTGATCGTACCCATCGATTGCTGTCCTTGAATGAGGTTTGAGGAGTTTGGAGATTGTTGGGGCTGCGCAGAGGCGACTGAGGAGGTCGCAGGCAAAGCCGCGACGAATGCAGCCGTCGCTGTAGCGGCGGTGGCATATTGAAGGAGGTCGCGCCTGTTGGTTGTTGCCGAGCCAGGCGGTTGGGCAGTCTTCGGCATCTATCGGTTCCTCTGTCACGGTCGCCAACCGGCGAGACGTTCCGGCGGGGCGCTTGCACGCGCGCAACTTTCGCCGCGTTTCCGGTCTACTGATTGAACAGCTTTGCTGTGGCTGGAACGTGCTTGCTGTCTTCAGCGCGCTCGCTGGAAGGTTCCTAGTTCGGTCAAAATGTGGACCGGCATCATCTGGTTTTGAGAGGCAATCGACTGCGGATCGACCGGCGTCAGGACGATTTTGCAGCGTACGCAGCCAAGGCGCTCATAGCCTCGGCGAGACCTTTGACATTCGAAGCAACCGGCGCACCAAGATCGTGCCGCCGCGCGATCCAGCCCGGATCGTTATAGGAGAGCCAGACGTTGCCAGCCGCGTCCTCGTAGACCAGTGCCTTCAAGGGCAGGTCGATGCCTGCCGTTTGGTTCTCCTGCATGAGCGGAGTTCCGCCTCTGGCATTCCCGAAAATAAGCAACTCGGTCGGCCCCAGCGGCAGACCGACGGCGACAGCTCCTGCAGCGTGATCAATGCGGACAAATACGGTCAGGCCTCTGGCTTTGACGGCGGCCTCAAGCCGATCCATCGTCTCCCGGGCAGCAAAGCTGCTGGGAATGGTGGTCAATCCATCGACCATCGCCGTCCCTGTTCAATCGCCGAGTCGCGAAGCACACAACCGCGCCGATTTCCGCACTTAGATGAGAGTTCAATCTTTTGGCGTGTTGTGTTCGCGTGTAACGGATGAGCCGGTCTCGTCTCATCTCGTCTGCTTCGCGACCTCTTGGGCCTTTTGGTGGCTTTCGATCACGGCGGCATAGTTGGGTGCTACCAGCGCGTAGAGCTTGGCGAGCTCTGCTGCCTCCGGCCGGTTCCAGGTGCGGTGAGTCTCGGAGAGCACCGCGTTCGTCGAGGTGGGAACCACCCCGGATTGGATGAAGCGAGCGAGCGTGGTGCGCGATGCCAACTCGCTCGGATCGCCCGAGGCATCGATGACGGCATAGACCTTGAAACCTGCGGCCTTCGCGTCCAACGCTGGGAACATCACGCAAACGCTGGTCCAGACGCCAGCCATGATGAGCGTATTTTTGCCGGTGGCCCGCACTGCCTTGACGAAGTCTTCGTTGTCCCAGGCATTCACTTCACCCTTGCGCGGCACATAGACCGCATGCGGTGCAAACTGATGGATCTCGGGCATGAGCGGGCCGTTCGGTCCATTCGGCTCGGAGGCGGTCGTAATGACCGGAATCTTCAAAAGCGTCGCCAGCCTGGCCAGCATCGTCGTGTTCGCCCGCAACTCGGCGACGCTGATGTCCTTCACGGTCTGAAACAGGCCGGCCTGGTGATCGAGCAGCAGCATAACGCTGTCCGAGGTATCGAGCAGGGCCTTGCCGCCACCGGTCGGGAGTACGCTCGGAGAACCGGCGCCGGGGACTGTCTGGGCGATGGCGCTTGGAGATGGCCAGAAGAATCCGATCGCAAGCGCGGCAACGAGCGCGCGGAGTGCGTTTTGGGCGAGGGCCATGGTCGTTCCTTTCATCATTTTCCTGTCGGGTTGAGTTCTTTCAAAGCGGCGCTGTCGACCGGCATCGTTCGCAGCCGTTTGCCAGTGGCCGCAAAGATCGCGTTGGCGACTGCCGGAACGATGGCCGAAGTCCCGCACTCGCCCATCCCGCCCGGTGGCTCGACGCTCTGAACGACATGAACATCGATCGCGGGCGCCTCATTGATGCGCAGCATCTGGTAGTCATGAAAATTGCTTTGCTCGACCCGGCCATTCTTCAGGGTGATCTGGCCATGCAGCGCCGCCGTGATGCCGAAGATGATCGCGCTTTGGATTTGCGCCTGGACGGTGTCGGGATTGACGACCGTGCCGCAATCGACCGCGCAGACGACGCGTCGGACTCGAACCGCCCCGTCCTTTGATGCTTCGACCTCCGCGACCAGAGCCATGTAGGTTGCGAAGACGAATTGAAGGGAGACTCCGCGGCCAACTCTTTCAGGGAGTGGTTGTCCCCAGCCGGCCTTTTCCGCGGCGAGCGCAAGGACGGCCTTGGCACGGGGTGATTTATCAAGCAGCGCCAGCCGATACGCCACGGGATCCTGTTTTGCAGCGGCCGCGAGCTCGTCCATGAAGCTCTCGACCACGAAGACATTGTGCGAGGGACCGACGCTGCGCCAGAAGGCCGTGGGAATGCCTGGCGGCTCGACCCGCACATAGTCAACGCGCTTGCTTGGCAGGCCATAGACCAGGTCGATTGCGCCTTCGGTTGTGTCGGGGTCGAGACCGTTGTTGAAAAACGGCGGGGCCCAGCGCGCCATGACCGAAGAACCTGCAAAGCGATGGCTCCAGGCGACCGGCATGCCCTTGGCATCGAGCCCGGCCGACATCCGGTCGAACCAATACGGACGGTACATGTCGTGCTGGACATCCTCCTCGCGCGTCCACACGACCTTGACCGGGCCGTCGACTTGCTGCGCGATCTGAACGGCACGGACGACGCCGTCGACGTCGAGCCGACGTCCGAACCCGCCGCCGATGAGATGATTGTGGACGACGATCTTGTCCAACGGCAGCCCCGCGGTCTTCGCTGCCGCCGCCTGGGCGCGCGCCAGGGCCTGGGTGCCGACCCAGATTTCGCAGCCATCCTGGCGCACATGAACTGTGCAGTTCATCGGCTCCATGGTGGCGTGCGCCAGGAAGGGAACCTGATAGATCGCCTCGACTTTGGTGACAGCGTGTGCCATGGCGCTGGCTGACATCGCCGATCGTCTCCGCAACCACGCCCGGATTGAGCGTGGCGTGTTCGAGCTCGTCCACGATGTTCTTGGTGTTAAGCTTGGCATGTGGACCGTCGTCCCATTCGATGACCAGGGCTGCCAGCCCTTTCTTCGCCGCCCCCATATGGTCGGCCACGACAGCCACGGCGTCGTCGAGGCGCACGATCTGACGGACGCCGTTCACCGCCTTTGCCGCGCTATCATCTACGCTCTTCACGCGGCCGCCGAACACAGGCGATTGCGCAAGTGTCGCGATCTTCACTCCGGAAGGCCGGACATCGATCCCGTACACCGCCGTGCCGTTGACCTTTGCCGGCGTATCCAGACGTTTGACAGGCTTACCGATCAGCTTGAAATCGTCAGGCCGCTTGAGCGCCACGCTGTCGGGAACGGGCATGCGCGCCGCATCGGCGGCCAGCTCGCCGTAGGTCGCGCGTCGTCCTGTCGGCGCGTGCAACACTTCGCCTCTTTGTGCGCGACAGGATGCCGGATTCGACATTCCATCGCTGCGCCGCCGCCGCGATCAGCATCGTCCGCGCGGTCGCGCCGGCTTGGCGGAGCGGCTGCCACGCTGCGCGGACCGCGTTCGAGTTGCCGGTGGCCTGCAGGCCGCCCAGCAAAGGATTGCCGTAGCGTTTTTCGTCGGGCGGAGCATGCTCCAGCCGCACCTGTGACAGATCCACCTCGAGCTCTTCGGCGATCAGCATCGGAATGGACGTGTAGGTGCCCTGGCCCATCTCGACATAGGGCATGGTCAAGACAATCTGCCCATCGCTTCCAATGCGGATGAATGCGTTGGGAACGAAGCCGTCAGCGTTTGCCCCTGCAGCCCCGCGGCCGCCAAATGGCAATTGGAGGCTCAGCACCATGCCCCCGCCTGCGGCTGCAGCAGCCCGCAGGAACCTTCGCCGAGAGAAACCGATCGTTGATCCGGGCTCTTCGGCGCGCGCGCGGTCAACGCTGTCAATGAGGGTCATTGTCGGTCTCCGATCGTTATATGGCCTGCTTGATGGCTTCGCGAATGCGCACATAGGTCCCGCAGCGGCAGATGTTGCCGGACATGGCGCTGTCAATTTCGGAATCCGTCGGATGTGGGTTGCTCGCCAGCAGGGCAGCGGCGGACATGATCTGGCCCGACTGGCAGTACCCGCATTGAACGACTTCGCGCTCGAGCCAGGCCTTCTGAATCTTGCCGCCAACCGGTGTCGCGCCGATCGCTTCGATCGTTGTGATCTGTGATGTGCCGATACCGTCGACGGGAGTGATGCAGGACCGCGTGGCCACGCCATCGACATGCACGGTGCAGGCACCGCAGAGCGCCATGCCGCAACCGAACTTCGTGCCGGTCATGCCGAGGACATCGCGCAACACCCAAAGCAGCGGGGTGTCGCCGTCGACGTCGATGCTGTGTGAGTTCCCGTTGACCTTGATGTTGAAGGCCATGACATTCTCTCCTTTGTCCCAATAGCGATCAGCGTTGCGATCCGAAAATGCGAACAACCTCACGATGGGCGACCTGCGGGCTGCATTGGCCAGCCCGCAGGTCCCCGATGCCGATCAGGCTTCGGCGGCGACGTCGACGACAGCTTGCGCAAAGGCCTGCGGGGCTTCCTGTGGCAGATTGTGCCCGATGCCGCCCGTGATATTCCGGTGCGCATACTTGCCGGTGAATTTCGGCGCGTAGGCGCTGGGATCCGGATGCGGTGCGCCATTGGCGTCACCTTCAAGCGTAATAGTAGGGACGGTGATGACCGGGCTTGTGGCAAGCCGCTTTTCCAGGTCGTCAAATTTGGGCTCACCTTTGGCAAGGCCCAGCCGCCATCGATAATTATGAATGACGATGTCGACATGATCCGCATTGTCGAACGCCGCCGCGCTGCGATTGAAGGTCGCGTCATCGAACGCCCACTTCGGCGAGGCGAGCTGCCAGATCAGCTTCGAGAACTCGCGCCGATACTTTTCGTAGCCGGCGCGTCCGCGATCGGTGGCAAAATAGAATTGGTACCACCATTCGTACTCGGCCTGCGGCGGCAACGGCATCTTGCCGGCTTCCTGATTGCCGATCAGGTAGCCGCTCACGGAGACCATGGCCTTGGTGCGCTCCGGCCAGAGCGCCGCGAAGATGTTGGCGGTCCGCGCTCCCCAATCAAAACCGGCAAGGATCGGCTTCTCGATCTTGAGAGCGTCCAGAAAGTCCTTGAGATCCACGGCGAGCGCCGACGGTTGACCGTTCCGGACCGTGTCACTCGAAAGAAACCGCGTCGTGCCATAGCCACGCAGGTACGGAGTGATCACCCGGTAGCCGGCCGAGGCCAACAAAGGCGCGACATCGACAAAGGCGTAAATGTCGTAGGGCCAGCCGTGCAGGAGAACGACCACTGGCCCATTGGCGGGGCCGGCCTCAGCGTAACCAACATTCAGGACGCCGGCGTCGATCTGTTTCAGCGGACCAAAGGACGTGTTTGTTCCTGGCTTGATTGCAGGCACCTTTGCCTCCATCCGTTGTGCTGCGGCAGGCCCGATCATCCCGAGCTGGGTGGCGGCGACAGCCATCGCGGCGCTGCCAAAGAAGCGGCGTCGATCCTGGTTGATTTCGTCCACGGTCTTGATCGTATCCATTGGTACTCTCCGTGATTGATGGTTGTGCAGCGGGTCAGCCGAACGTGAAGGCAAACGTCTCCACGCCCGGACCGAGAAACTCGATTTCGAACTGTCGATCGGTGATGGGCTGCGGCTGTCGGATCAACTGGTACAGGCGCTGTTCGGTCACCATGCCTTCGCCGTTCTCGTCGACGTCAGCTCCGTGCGCCGCGCCCGGCGGCTTGTCCATCGATCCGCACGCGAAATCGCACGGAAGTTCCTGGCGTCGATGGGCCCATCACGAGATGAAGATCGCGGGCATGGAAGCGATACGCGACAACCCCATTGGGCTCGTTGAGCGCGGCGGCGCCTTTCTTCACGGTCCAGTTGCCGGAAAGCGCCCAGTCGTTCAGCGCGCAGCCGCGTCGGCAAGGCATAGTTTCGTGGCCTGTCCGCGGTCGCTCCGCCTGGCGACGAAAAATTCTGCGTGCGCCCATAGCCGACATAATTTTCCCCGGACCTCAGGTTGCGCCAGTCGGCGGCCGCTTCGAGGCCGCGACCCTCGACCATCAGTGGTTCACGGCTGACGCCGTTGGCTCCGCTCTGGGCGAGCAATTCCTGAATGATCATTTCCGATTGCTCGTATGCGCCCTCGCCGAAATGATGATGCCGGGTGCGCCCCTGGGCATCGACGAAATACAGCGCCGGCCAATAATTGTTCTCGAAGCCGCGCCAGATGACATAGTCGCTGTCCACGGCGATCGGGTAGTTCACCTGCAGCGCCTTCGCGGCCCAGCGAACGTTGTTGAGATCTTTCTCAAACTCGAACTCCGGCGTGTGGACTCCGATGACCACCAGTCCCTGATCCCGGTATTTCTCGGCCCAACCGCGCACATAGGGGAGGGTGCGCAGCCAGTTGATGCAGGTGTAGGTCCAGAAGTCGACCAGCACGACCTTTCCGCGCAGACCTGAAGCGGTCAAAGGTGGCGAATTGATCCACTCGGTCGCGCGCTCAACAGACGGCAGTGTGGATCGGCTTGGCAATCCGTCGAGTTGGAAGCCGTGCAGGAAAGGCAGTCGAAGCCCGGTGGACGTTTGCGGCTGCGCCATAGTCGTATTCTCCACAAAGGCCGCAATCGGCGCCCCGATTGCGAGCACGAGTATCGCGGACGTCAAAAGGGCGCTCGGTTTCATCGGTGATTGCCTTTCCGGAGTTCCATCGATAGTTGCCGCGCCCTCACGGGGAATTGGTGTGCACAACGTGCGCGCTGACATTTCGATCTCCCAGCCTATGCAGGCGAGGGTCCGCTGCTGCGATGATTGGAATCGCTTTCATGTGATTCTTCTCTCGTCCTTCTTGGAGGACCTGTGTCAGTTTGTCGGCCGAAGCGATCTGAACGCAGCACGGAGCTCGGCACTGAAGAGTTCAGGTTGCTCCCATGCGGCGAAGTGGCCGCCCTTATCGACCTCGTTGAAATAGATGAGGTTGCGATAAGCGCGCCGCGCCCAGGTCTCCGGGGCGCGATAGACTTCCTCCGGGAAAACCGTGATGGCCACCGGCAGCGAGATCTCACCGGTCATCTGCGCGGCCGCAAGAATAACGCTTTGACCACTGGTCTCCCAGTAGAGCCGCGCTGCCGATGTCGCGCTGTTTGTCAGCCAGTAGAGCGTGATGTCGTCCAGCACATCGTCACGGTCGAGCAGGCGCTCGGGCTCGCCGTTGTTGTAGTCATATATCCAGGCGGCAAGCCCCACTGGCGAATCCGTCAGGGCGTAGCCGATCACTTGTGGCCGCGTACCCATGATTGCGCCGTAGGCCCTGTATTTCTTGTAGAACGTGTCGAGTGAGTTGAACGCCGCGCGTTCCTTCTCGGACAGTCCCGCTGGCGCAGGCCCGCCGCTCGCGAGCACCGCGGCCACATCAGGGGGTAACGTCGCCGGCAAGTTGATGTGGATGCCGACCAATCCCGGCGCCGCCTGGCGCGCCATCGAACTGCTGACGGGGGAGCCCCAGTCGCCGCCCTGGGCGACGTAGCGGGTATAGCCGAGGCGCTTCATCAGCTCCGCCCAGGCGCGCGCGATCCGGTCGGGATTCCAACCCATGTCCTTTGGCTTGCCGGAGAAGCCGAAGCCGGGCATCGACGGGATCACCAGATGGAAGGCATCCGATGCGCTCGCGCCATGCGCCGTGGGATTGGTCAGTGGATCGACAATCTTCAGCTGCTCGATGACCGAGCCAGGCCATCCATGTGTGACGATGAGCGGTAACGCATTGTCATGCTTCGAGCGAACGTGAATGAAGTGAATGTCGACCCCGTCGATCTCGGTGATGAACTGCGGCAAGGCGTTGAGCCGCGCCTCCACTTTGCGCCAGTCGTAGTTTGTGCCCCAGTGCCGCACCAGCTCCTGGAATTTTGCGAGCTGGATGCCCTGCGACCGGTCATTGACCGTCTCTCGGTCCGGCCATCGCGTGGCGGCGATGCGCCGGCGCAGATCAACGAGGTCCGCTTCCGGAACGTTGACGCGGAAGGGGCGTATGGCCTCGCTCGAGGCCGCAGTCGCCAAGGGTGACGTGAACAGGGTTGCGACGCCGGCGGCAGCGATGCCCATTGCGGCGCTGGTCAGAAGCCGACGGCGATCCTGGTCGGCCGCTTCTGTGATCTTGCCGTGTCTCATGGCTGCCTCCACTGTTTTGCGGTGCTTGTCGGCTCAGATTTGAAAAAGCGTTCACCTCTTTCCGTACGCTGTGAAGACGTAGTCCTTTGTCGCTACAATCGTGTGGCACGCATGCCCACAGTCGCTGCCGGTCCCAAGAGGCGTGAACGTGTCGGACGCGGTGTCATAGTTGAACTGCGCGTATCCCCACCCGCCGCTGTTCGGAAACCTCTGGCTGTCCTTCACCATGAAATCGATGTCGTGCAGGGTGTCAGGCACGGTCGTCGGGTCGGGTGCCTCCGCGCTCTGTTTTGTTTTCCAATGGATCTTGGCCATCTTGGAACCGTTGGGGAAAGGCTTGCCGTTGCCGGGAGCGCCGGATCGGTAGGCCTCGAGCATCGTCGGGTTGCCGATGATCACCTCGATCAGATCTCCAGCCTGGCTGACGGCGATGGTTGCCCAATCTTCGAATCCTCTGAATTCGGAGAACGAAAGTCCGTTCGGCACCTGAACCGTGTACTTGTCCTGCGCGGAAATGGCCCGCTCGGCAGAGAGGGCAAGGATGCCGGCGATGGCGACGCCAGCAGCGACGAAACTCATCGTCGCCGTGCGCAAGAGCGGCCGATGGTAGGTGGCGTCGTCCTCGGTTTTATCGATGGCCGTCATGGCGAGTCTCTGATCTCAAAATGGTTGTGCGGGGGCGGGAGGCGGTGGCGCGCGCGACAGCGCGCGCGCCTGGATGACTGTCGGTTTCAACTTGGATTGCGGAGCGATTTGAACGCCGCCCGCATCTCTGCAGTGAAGAGCTCCGGCTGTTCCCAGGCCGCAAAGTGACCGCCCTTGTCGAGCTTGTTGTAGTGGATGAGCTTGGGATACGCCCGCTCTGCCCAACTCCGCGGGGCCGCGTAGATCTCGTCGGGGAAGACGCTCACGGCGACCGGGAGCTTGACGCCCCTCACGTCGAAGAAGCCTCCTCCCGTCGAGATTTGCGTGGTGTCCCAGTAGAGGCGCGCCGACGAGATCGCGGTGTTCGTCAGCCAGTAGAGCGTGACGTTGTCGAGGATGTCGTCCCGCGTCAGGCCTTCGGTCTTTCCATCGAATACGCGGGCGATCATCAAGTAACTGCGGATGTCATGATCGAGCATCCACGCGGCGAGTCCGACCGGCGAATCCGCGATGCCGTAGAGCGTTTGCGGGCGGTTCGACATTTCGAGGGCGTAGCCGAGCCCCTTCCCGTAGAAGTCGACCAGCTGGTCCCACGCGTTGCGCTCCTCAGCCGTGAGATCGGCGGGCGGCGCCTCGTGGAACGCGAGCGCCTTCGAGATGTTGGCCGGAACGGTAGCCGCCATGTTGGTGTGAATGCCGAGCAATCCCGGCGGCTGCTGCAGCGCCATCACTTCCGAGACGGCATTCCCCCAGTCGCCGCCCTGCGCCACGTACCGTGTGTAGCCGAGGCGTTGCATCAGCGTCGCCCACGCACGAGCGATGCTGACGGGGTTCCACCCCGGCGCCGTCGGCTTGCCGGAGAAGCCGTAGCCCGGCAGCGACGGGATCACGAGATGGAACGCGTCCGATGCGCTGCCGCCATGCGCCGTGGGATCGGTCAGCGGATCGATGATCTTCATCTGCTCGATGATGGAGCCGGGCCATCCGTGTGTGACGATCATCGGCAGCGCATTTTCATGTTTGGAACGGACGTGAATGAAATGAATGTCCAGGCCGTCGATCTCGGTGATGAACTGCGGCAAGGCGTTGAGGCGCGCCTCGACCTTGCGCCAGTCGTATTCCGTCGCCCAATAGCGCGCGAGGTTCTGAATCGTCGTGAGCTGCACGCCCTGTGAGCTATCGCTGACCGTCTCCCGCTCAGGCCATTGAGTCGCAGCGATGCGCCGGCGAAGATCGACGAGCCTTTCGTCCGGGACATTGATATGGAACGGCCGAATTGCGCTGGTGCCTTCCGCCGCTTCGGGCATTGGCTGGTTGAGCAACATCGCACCTGCGGCCGCTGTGGCCGCAATAACGTCTCGCCGGGTCGGGGATGTTTCAGACATGATACTCTCTCCTTTGTTGCGCATATTCGGTTCAATTGAAGTGGCGAACGCGACAGGTCCTGCTCAGACCAGGTTGTACGTGACGGCGATGTTGCCCTTTGTTGCCTTCGAATAGGGACAGACCTCCTTCGCGTCGTCGACCAGGCCCTGGGCGATGCTTCGGTCGATGTCGGGAATGGAGATGTTCATCCGAGCACCGAGGAAGTACTCGCCATTGCTATCCAGGTGCAGGTCGACCTCGGCGTCGATCGCGACCTCGCCCGGCAGCTTGATCTTCTTCTTGTGAGCAACGACTCCGATCGCGCCTTCGAAGCAGGCCGACCAACCGGCCGCAAACAGCTGTTCCGGATTGGTGCCGATGCGCGGAGAGCCAGGAACGGAAAGCTTGACGTCCAGCCGTCCGTCGGAGCTGCGCGACACACCATTCTCGCGGCCGCCGGTCGTGTGGGTTTTTGCGGTGTAGATCACCTTGTCGGTCGCTTGGGCGCTGCGCTGCTGTGCGACTTGGGTCATGGCTCTCTTCCTTGATGTTCGGAGGGGTGGCGATGCTTGAGGGGAGGAGGGGAGACGGCGCGCACACACGCGCGCCGTGCTTCTCGAAATCCAGTGACGCAGCCGCCCGAACGCGGCACACGAACGAGCCGCTGCAGTCACCGCTGACGACGCAGGCTGCTTGGTGGCACGCCGAGGAGAGATCAGCGCATCACTGCTGCTTGCCCATGATGCAGCCCTCGATGAACATCATGACGAGCCGGCCGTCCTGCTCGCTGTCGCTCAAGCGATATCCTCTGGATGTTGCCAGCGCTTGGCATTGATCGAAGGTTTGACCGTATCTGGCTTTCATGTCGTTCATCATGTCCCGCACGGTTCGCTGCTGCGCGACAGCGACGCTGCCGATGCCGGCGGTGACGATGGCGGCAATGACCAAGGCTTTCATGTCTATCTCCATTGGCGTTCGATCGCAGGTTTGCGACGGTTAGGAGCAAGAGCTTCCTTCGTGGTTTCTCTTGCCTCGGTGCGCACCGTGGATTTAGCCGGCCTCAGCGTGGAACTCCTGCACAGGCTTGCTTGAATTGGGATCCGTTTGCGCTTTCGCTTCGGAGTGTTCATTCAGGAACCGCACCTGGTCGAGCACCAGCGAGTCGCCTTGTATGTGGCGAAATCGTGTGTACGTGAAATTGTAGCGAGGCCGCGGCCACCGTCTCTCCGAACGTGCAAGAGTTCACGTTGCGGGCTGCACCCGCCGATATAAACAAACTTTTACGCACATGACGGTTGCGCGAAATTGTCGCGATGATCGTGGCGCGGGCCTATCAGCTACGACAGGTGTCCAGACCTGGACACTCATACTTTGATATGCGTTGGCCGTCCCAATGGTGGGATGACAGAATCAACAACGACCCCGAAAGGCCCACAGCTGGGCGGAGCCTGAGCAGGACGGTTGCGGAACAAATCTGAGGGTGCCGCTCCAAGGCGGCACACTTCGGCCAAGAGCCGACAAGAGGGAACGGTGATCAACAAAATCTGATCGCAAAAGTTGCGTCTAGTAAAATTTGTCAACCACGCGCATGCCAGATCGGCCGCTGCCCAGTAGACATCCGAACTGGCAAGCGTTTAATTTCGTCAAGTTAATCCCCGTTAAACGAGGTTAAGGTGTCGGATGCTTCGGGCCCAGCGGCCGACGGTACTTTCGCCTTCGGCCCGTTCCGCCTGTCGCCCGCGCGGCAGCTCTTGTTGGAAGGCGAAAAGACTCTGCGGGTTGGTAGCCGGGCACTTGAAATACTGAAAGTGCTTGTGGAACACGCCGGCACGCTGGTCAGCAAAGAAGATCTCGTAGCACGCGTCTGGCCGGGCACCTTTGTTGAGGAAGGCAATCTGCGTGTCCATATGGCTGCCCTGCGGCGGGCGCTGGGTGATGGCCAATCCGGCAACCGGTACATCGCCACGATTCCTGGCCGCGGCTATCGGTTCGTCGCGCCGGTATCGATCCTCGCTGGAGCTCAGGCACCGGGGCCACCACGCGGCGAACTGGAGACATCCCACAATCTGCCGGTGTCACTTACGAGGATCGTCGGGCGCTCCGACATCGTAACGACGCTGGTCGAACAGTTGCCGACCCGACGCTTTGTCACCCTTGCCGGACCAGGTGGGATCGGCAAGACGACGGTCGCACTGGCTGTCGCCGACGAACTGAGCCGAAACTACCGAGACGGAGTGTGGTTTGTCGATTTTGCGCCTATTGCCGATGCTCTTCTCGTACCGAGCGCGCTTGCATCGGTCCTTGGAGTCGCAATCCGGTCGGATAACCCCATTCCAGGATTGCTTGCCTACCTTAAGGACAAGCAGATGCTCCTGGTGCTGGACAGCTGCGAGCGCGTGATCGACGCCGCCGCTGCCCTGGCAGAACAAGTGTTTCATCGCGCTCCCGGCGTGCATATCCTGTCGACCAGTCGCGAGTCTCTGCGGGCAGAGGGCGAGCGCGTCCAACGGCTCCTGCCGCTGGAGGTTCCTTTCGCTTCGGCCAAAATCACGGCCGATGAGGCCATGTCGTTTTCGGCAGTCCAGCTTTTTGTCGAGCGTGCCACCGCAAGCGCCGACGGATTCCGGCTGACCGATGCGGATGCGCCGGTCGTTGCGGAAATCTGCCGCAGGCTCGACGGCATTGCGCTGGCAATCGAGCTGGCGGCAGGCCGCATCGACGCCCTTGGCTTGCAGGGCTTGGCCGCGCACCTCGATGATCGTTTCCGTCTTCTGACGCGAGGCCGCCGTACCGCACTGCCTCGCCACCAGACGCTGAGCGCGACACTCGACTGGAGCTATGAGCTGCTGTCGGAATTGGAGCGAATCGTCCTGCGTCGGCTTGCTGTATTCGCGGGAGCATTCACGCTCCCGGCTGCAAGCACGGTTGCATCAAGTAACGACGTTGCAGCGTCGGACGTCGCCGACTGCGTCGCCAATCTTGTTGCGAAGTCGCTTGTCACTGCGGATTTCAGCGGTGCGACAGTGACGTACCGGCTGTTCGAAACAATGCGCGCTTATGCGCTCGAAAAACTGACCGCGAGCGGTGAACGGTCGGCCCTTGGCCGGCGCCATGCCGAGTACTTCCGGGACGTGTTTGCGCATGCGGAGCTCGAGTGGGAAAAGCAGTCGCCCTCGCAATGGCTGGCCACGTACGGCAGGTTTATCGACAATGTGCGCGCTGCCTTGGAGTGGGCGTTTTCCAAGGGGGGAGACCCAGATCTTGCCGCCTCGCTGACCGTCGTTGCAGTCCCGCTGTGGCTTCAGCTGTCGCTGATGGAGGAGTGCCGCAACCATGTGGAGCGCGCCGTTGCGACCATGAAGCCTCATGCGGCACGCGAAGTACGCCGTGACATGCAGCTCTCCGCCGCGCTTGGATCAGTTCTCGTTTATACCAATATGGGGCCGGCCGCGCGGGCGGCATGGACAGAAGCCCTTGCGATTGCCGAGACAATCGACGATGCCGACTACAAGCTACGGTCGCTCTGGGGGCTTTGGGTCGACAGCTTGAATAATGGCGAGTTTCAGGAGGCTGTCGCGCTGGCGCGGCGGTTCTACGACACGGCGACACCGCTCGTTGACACGGCCGACGCGTTGCTGGGCGACCGCATGATTGGCATTGCACTGCATTTTCTCGGCGGTCAGCTCGAAGCGCGGCGGCATATCGATCGGATGCTCGGAAGCTATGTGACGCCAATTCACGCAGCACATATCGTTCGTTTCCAGTTCGACCAGCGCGTAACGGCGCGTGCCTTTCAGGCGCGGTGCCTCTGGCTGCTCGGATTACCGGACCAGGCGCTGCGCGTCATTGAAAGTACCGTTGAGGAGGCCCGAGCAATTGGGCACGTGCTCACCTTTTGCAATGTCCTCGGCCAGGGAGCCTGTCCGGTGGCGTTGTGGAGCGGCGACCTTACGGCCGTTGACGGCTATCTGGACATGCTGCTCGAGCAGTCGGCATCGCACACGCTTGGGCTTTGGCATGCGTGGGGCCAGTGCTTCAGGGGAATCGTGCTTATCAGGCGAGGAGACAATAAGGCCGGCTTGCATGCGCTGCGATCGGTCCTTGCGGAAGTTCCGGAAATTCGGTCGCTACCTCGCTACCTGGGGCTGTTGGGCGAGCTTGCCACCGCCATGGGGCGAGCCGGAGAAGTCGCCCAGGCGCTTGAAACGATCGAGGGTGCGATCGGCCGATCGGAAAGCCGCCAGGAGCGCTGGTGCCTCCCGGAGCTGCTGCGGATCAAGGGCGAGCTTGTATTGCAGGAAAACGCGCCAAATGCGGAATTGACCGCTTCGATCTACTTCCGTCGCGCTCTTGATTTGGCGATCGAACAAGCAGCCCTGTCATGGCAATTGCGGGCTGCGACGAGCCTCGCCCGACTGCAACGCGATCAAAGCAACGTCGAGGGCGCGCGCAACCTGCTCAGACCAATTTACGCTCGCTTTACGGAAGGCTTCGCGACCCGTGATTTGACGGAGGCCAAGCGTTTGCTCGATTTGCTGGCGTAATTAACGGCACAAGGCGCCATACGACAATTTGCAAAATTTAACACCGCTGCCGTCCCGCTCAATCTCCGCCACGCCAAGCCAGTGTTCTCACTAACCCTTTAGTATGAGATCAGCCGCGCCTTCGTAGTACGCCGTAGGCCGAACTTAGTCCTTCGTCGTAGGGCGGCGCCGCAAGCGGTGCCCGGTCCTATACACTGGTACAGGCGACTGTACTTTGGTTGCTAAACGAAGACGTTTCACGAAGTTGTCGCATTCAGATCGGCTAGCAAAGATTCATAAGCATTGATTCCCCTTTTGCGCATGTCTGCTCCATGTTTGCCTTAGGCGCAACTGATGGCCATCTGCCACTGGCATCTTCGCGCGCAAGAGGAGTGAGCCATGTTCCTGAATTCAACCGGCACCACGTACACACAACAGCCACTGTCCGGACCTCTTGCTTCGTCTGCGAGCGATATTGCTGCCTCAACAGTCGTCCAGTTGAGTCCGCGCATTCGGGGAGGCTTGCCACCCCGCGCGTTGCGGCGCGTGCGCGAGTTCATCGAGGAACGCTTGGAAGAGAACATCAGCATCCAGGCGCTGGCCAGCATCGCCGGCTTGTCGATGTATCACTTTGCCCGTGCATTCAAGCAGTCGGAAGGCATGACGCCGCACGAGTATGTTGTCCAATGCCGCGTGCGACGGGCGAAGGATCTTCTTGCCGAGACCGACCTCCCGCTTTCTGAGATCGCGCTGGCGTCCGGGTTCTCGGACCAGAGCCATTGCGCTCGGCGATTTCGCGAGCATGTCGGCGTGACGCCGAGCAGCTATCGCTGGTCGACACGCTAGTTCGCTGAAGGGCAGAATGGCAAGAAAGCTGCAGGCACTCCTCACACCGCGCGAGAGCGTTGTCGCGCTGATCGATTATCAGCCCGAGATGTTCTTTGGCGTCGGCTCGCATGAGCGGCTCATGGTGTTGAACAATGCTCTGGCGCTCGCCAAGGCGGCCAAGCTGTTTGACGTGCCGGTCATCCTGACGACAGTTGCGGCACAGACGTTCAGCGGAGCTCTGCTGCCTGAAATTCAGGCCCTCTTCCCCGACCAGATCCCGATCGATCGGACGACGATGAATTCGTGGGAGGACAAGCAATTCAACGCTGCTGTGACCGGATATGGACGAAAGAAGATTGTCATTGCCGGCTTGTGGACGGAGGTGTGTGTGTGTTTTCCGGCGGTGGAGGCGATTGCGGAAGGATACGATGTTCATGTTCCAACCAACTCCTGCGGTGACGTTACGGTCGAGGCCCACGAGCGTGCGGTCCAACGCGCCATCCAGGCAGGGGTCGTGCCAATGACCACGCTGCAGGTCATGTTCGAGTGGCAGCGCGACTGGGCGCGCACCGAGACCTACGACGGGTGCATGGACGTCCTCAAGGCGCACTCGGCCTGCGGCATCGGCGTGCGTCACGCCAAGATGATCCTCGGTGAGCACGCTGCCGAGGCTGGACTGGACCTGGCAAAGACATAAAAGCAATAGGAGTCTGCAGCGCAGGTGGCGGTTGCAAATTGAGCGCGGATACGGTCGCTCCACCAGTCAATCGTCGTCGCGCGCTTCGCTGGGCGAACCGTATCACTCCAGCTTTAGCCCAAGCTCCTCAACAAGCTGACGCTGCACAACGAGCTCGCGTTCGATGTAAGCGCGATAGTCTTCTGTGCTCTGATAGATCGGCTCCTGCTCGAGCTTCTTCAACAAAGCCACGAACGTCGGCTCCTCCATGCCCTTCTTGAATGCATCGTGCAGGATCTTGACGACCCCATCACTCATGCCTTTCGGGCCGGCAACCCCATAGGCAGAATTGGCGGCGACATCGATGCCGACTTCACGCAGGGTTGGTATCGTCGGCCAATTGCGGGTGCGGTTCGACCCATAAGTCACCAGCAACCGGAGCTCTCCGGAGTTGACGAGTGGCGCCCAGCCTGCGGCATCCGATACGGCATGGATGTGACCGCCCAAGAGGGCGTTGCTCAACTCGGCGAAGCTTTTGAATGGCACATGGGTCCACTGGATGCCGCGCCGCCTCGCAATCTGCTGCATCGCGATGTACGGCGTGGCCGCGCCTGCCGGAGCGCCATAATTGATCTTGCCCGGGTTCGCTTTTGCGTCTGCGAGAAATTCGTCAAATGTCTTCCAGGGGGCGTCGCTTCTGACGACCAGCCCGGAGGTCAGGCCGGAGATTCCGATGATGTAGGTGAAGTCAACCGCCGGATCGTACGGCGCCTTCGCCATGAACGGAAAGCGTAGAACGCCCGTGTGTATTTGGGTGAGGGTGTAGCCATCCGGCTTGGCTGAAGCTGCGACCTGAGCCGGCCCGAGGGTGCCGGTTGCGCTTGGCCTGTTTTCGATAACGAACGATCGACCCAGGTGCTTTTCGGTAGCCGCCGCGAGCGCGCGCAGTTGCACGTCGACGGTGCCCCCGACCGCATAGGGCACCACGAAGGTAATCGGCCGGATCGGAAAGTCCTGCGCTGGCGAGACATCGATCAACGCGCAGCTGACTGCAATAACTGCAGCAACGCCTCTGTACCACATTGACCGAGTTCCTCGGCGGTCGAATGGCCGCCACGCAATCGAGCGCTAGTCCAGCACGAAAGATACGACAGCGTACAGCGAACACTAAGTAAAACCAACGTGTTCGACCAGCAAGTGTCAGCCCACGGGGGCTGCATCCAATACCGCCGGTAGTAGGAGCGGGCGCTTCAACCTCAGCCGGCAGAGCTGGCAAATCCTTATCCGCGAGCCAATGACAGGGCGCCAGACACGATGTGCGGCGTGGCAAGACTGCTACATCTATTAGAGTAGGGCCGATACTTCGGTCCTCCTATTCGAAGCGAGCAGCTCAGCAAGATGCTGGCGAGCGTAGAACATCCTGGTCTTCACTGTTCCCTTCGGGATCTGGAAAATCTCTGCGACCTGATCGATTGTTTTCTCGTGATAGTACACGAGGTCGACGATTTCACGATGGGTGGATGACAATTTCACAAGACACTCTGTCACGATTGTACGCGTCTGCTTCCTCCCCATCGCAGCTTCCGGATCGTCGGCCGTGTCCTCGATGCTCTCTGAAAATTGATCGGTCAATTGTTCATCTGGCGGCCGCTTTAGCGCGGTCAATGCCTTGTGGCGAGCAATCGCGAAGAGCCAGGTTGATACCTCAGACTTTCCTTTGAATGTGCCGGCGTGCCGCCACACATCGAGGAAAACATCGCTCACAACGGATTCGGCGGTCGAGCGATCTCCTGTAATGGAGAAGGCAAACCGGAAGATACGCACATTATGGCGGGTAAACAGGAGCGCCATTGCGCGGTGCTGGCCTTGAGCAATCGATCGCAGCAACTCGGCATCGGGGCATGCCGGAGAAAGATTAGGCGGCGTGCGCGAAGAGAGCTTGGCGTTTGATCGCACAAGCGACACGTCCTCTCCCATTTGTTGACGGAAAGTCCGCACCGCCGACAGGCTGATCACATTTTCCATCATGACACTGCAATCTCCACATCGAGAAACGTTGCGCAAAACCTAAGCGCTCCATATCGGTGCTGCGTGCACCCGCTTGCCTAGATTGGGACATCCTTGCGCCGATCTTCACGACCGGAACTTCGAGGTCTTGGGTTCACGTGCGAGCAAACTCGTGCCGCACACAGCAAATTCATCCAAGAAGATCCGTGAGAAGTCGCGCAGTTTGAGGTCGTGCACGTCGCGAATGCGACACTCGATCACGTTCTCGCCTGTCGAATCTGCATATGTCTCCAAGCAGTCCGCACCCAAGCGACGGAGAGTCTTCTCTTTCGTCAAGCGCGCGGCGCCTAAAACAGCAAAGAGGAACCGAACGATGACCAGGAATGGAAATCTGATGTCGACAGTTGCCGCTATCCTTGCGATAGCGGCAATTCTTTCTCTCGGTGGTGTTACGGCTTCGCTGGCCGGCTCCAACGACGGCGGCTCGTTCCGCTACACCACGCAGTCCAACGGACCGGACGGGGCCAGGGCCGCTGCCTACCCGGAGGCTCGGCACAAGGTTCAGATTCAACAGACGAAGCGGGCTCCGGCCTATGCCGCACCTGACGCGTATGGTGCCTATGCGGCGGACCGCGAGCAGGTCCCCAGCGCTCGTGTTCCTTGGGATTTCCCGCGCGGCGCACAGGGCAGTTGGTAAAGGCGTTCTGCCGGATTCCCGAGACCAACAAAAGGGATTTGGGAATCCGGCTTCCGCCATTCATTCGTAACCAGAATATACGTTTTGAGACGTGCATGCCTCATCCAGGCATTGGAAAGAAAGCGCCAACCGGACGATGCGGAATTGGCGGACCGCCGCCAATGCGCTGCCCTGTATCAGCGCTCACATTTTTAACTGCCTGAGTATCCAAGAGAATTCTTCCGGACGCCGCATCCGGCCTTGGCATCTGAATTGCTAGGTCATGGAGATGCCCGGCCTGAAGCATGGCTATCAAGCATAGATGTGTATGGGACGAGCCGCGTAAGCCCGGCCGGGTTCACCAACACAATTCAAGCAGCTCTTACGAAATCACAAGGAGGCGTTTGATGGCAGAGCAAAGGAACGAAAAGGCCGAAATGCGCGCCATGTGGATTGTGGTGGCTCTGGTTGTTCTCTTCATCGTCGGGGGGATGGGGTGGAACATGTGGACTCACCCTGATTGGATTCACGGGAACTAGCGCCGAAGCAGGGCACCTACCGGTACTCATCCACTCACCCGCCGCCAGCGATACGTCCTGCCGACGCGGGCCATGAGGCCTGCGCGGACATAGCCGCTGTCGATCGTGAGCTGGCGCAGGATTGGCCCGATCATTGTAAACCGCTGAACGCCCCGCGCTTCCGCCAACCATAAGGCAGGCGGGCAACCTTGTTGGGAACTTTCCGGTCACTAACGCGTCGATGAGAATGCGCACGATGGCAATACTGCCAAGCGTGCCTCAATCCGCGCGCCTCGACAACATGCCGCCAGTGTCAGGGAGATTGGCCGCCAGTGTCACGGGAGATATTGGCAGTGTAATCGGAGACACCCATCTCGTGCCTCGTGAGCGCTTCGTGGAGACACTGGAGCGCCAGCCGGGCGACATCAAACTCATCCTCGATTTTCTGTAATAGGCCGCTATGGCGTTGCGCATTGAAGACTATGCGCTGATCAGCAACTGCGAAGCGGCGGCGCTGGTGGGGCTCGACGGCTCGATTGATTGGCTGTGCTGGCCGCGGTTCGATTCGGACGCCTGCTTCGCGGCGCTCGTCGGTGACAGCGAGCACGGGCGCTGGATCATCGCGCCCCGCGACGAGGCCAGGATATCGCGACGCTATCGCGGCAACACCCTGATCCTGGAGACGCGCTTTGTCACGACGGAAGGCACCGTCCTGCTGGTCGACTTCATGCCGCTGGGCGGCGGGCATTCGACCATTGTGCGCCTGGTGATCGGAGAGAGCGGGCAGGTCGCCATGTCGACCGAATTGGTGCTGCGCTTCGGCTACGGGGCGGTTGTGCCATGGGTCACGCGCCTCGAGGACGGAACGCTGCGCGCCGTGGCGGGACCCGACATGGCTTCGCTGCGGACTCCCGTGAAGCTCGTGGGCCACAACATGAAGACCGTCGGAGAGTTCACGGTCCATGCCGGCGAGACGGTGCCGTTTGTATTTACCGACGGTCATTCACACCTTCCGCCCCCGCCTCCAGTGGATCCGCTGGCGGCGCTCGACCAGACCGAAAAATTCTGGGTGGAGTGGTCGAAAAAATGCAGGCCGGCCGGACACTGCTCGGACGCCGTCACCCGCTCGCTCCTGACATTGAAGGCGCTGACCTACTGGCCGACCGGAGCCATTGTTGCCGCGCCCACGACCTCACTGCCGGAGCAGTTGGGCGGGACGCGCAACTGGGACTATCGCTTTTGCTGGTTGCGCGATGCGACGCTGACGCTGCTCGCCCTCATGGAGGCAGGCTACGACGAGGAGGCGCAGTCCTGGCGCGAATGGCTGTTGCGCGCCGTGGCCGGAAGTCCGGACCAGGTTCAGATCATGTACGGAATCGCCGGCGAGCGGCGACTGACTGAATGGGAGGCCTCCTGGCTTCCCGGCTACGAGGGCTCGCGCCCGGTTCGTATTGGCAACGCCGCCTATGGTCAGCGGCAGCTCGACGTCTTTGGCGAAGTGATGGACGCGCTACATCAGGCCCGCCGCAAGGGGCTGGCGGGAAGCGAGTCCGGCTGGGCGGTGCAGGTGGCGTTCCTCGATCACCTTGAGCGCATCTGGAAGGAGCCGGACGAAGGGAATCTGGGAGGTGCGCGGCGGCGCGCAACAGTTCACCTATTCCAAGGTGATGGCATGGCTGGCCTTCGACCGTGCCATCAAGAGCGCCGAGCAGTTCAACCTTGCCGGACCGGTCGATCGCTGGCGGTCACTGGCGGCGGACATTCATGCCGATGTTTGCCGCCGCGGCTTCGACCTTCAGCTCGGGAGCTTCGTGCAGGCGTACGGGAGCAAACAGCTGGATGCGAGCCTTCTGCTGCTGCCGGCGATCGGCTTTCTGCCTGCCAACGACTGGCGCGTGCACGGCACGATCAGTGCGATCGAGCGGCACCTGCTCGTCGATGGACTCGTGATGCGCTACAACTCCAAGGAAACCAAGGATGGCCTGCCACCGGGCGAGGGGGCTTTCCTGGCCTGCAGCTTCTGGCTGGTTGATGCCTATGTGCTGCAAGGCCGATGGCATGATGCGCGCACGCTGTTCGATCGCCTGCTCGAGCTGCGCAATGATGTTGGCCTGATGAGCGAGCAATACGATCCGAGGGCGCGACGGCTGGTCGGCAATTTCCCGCAGGCGTTCACGCATCTGGCGTTGGTCAACAGCGCTCTCAACCTGACACGATCGGAAAAACCGGCGGAGCAGCGAGCGCAATCGAAGGAGACGTGAGACGGCGGTGGCAGTGCAGGTGCAGGCTGCGCCAGTGCGAGCAACCTCGCCCGCATTGAATCAATCAGGGCACCTGATCCCGAAGTGAACGTTGCAGCCCGAAGCACAGCGGCAAAGCGAGAGCGGACAACAGCGCCATCACGAGAAACCCGTTGGCTCCAAGCCGCGCATACAGCATTCCGGACGACAATGTCAGCAGCGCTGTGACGAGTCCTGGTCCGAGCGCATAGATGGCCAGGCCCGTAGCGGCAAGATGCTGGGGCACGGCAACGCCCATGAGGCGCATACATGCAAGATGGAGAAGCGCAAACGTCAATCCATGCAGCGGCTGCACGATCGCAAGCGCAAGGGGATCGGTCGAGGACGCCATCACAATCCATCGCAGGACAGCTGAAAGGGACGAGATGGCGGCCGCACTGCCGGGTCCGATGGCATCAATGAGTCGCGGTCCTATCAGGACGAAGACAATGACCTCGGCGACCACCGCCTCCGACCACAGGAGGCTGATCGTGGTCGGGCTGATGCCGGCCGCATTCCATCGGATGACCGCGAATGCGTCATGCATGGCGTGGCTTCCGAAAACCAGGGCCGCAATGAGCACCACGCGACGGAACACGACGATCCGCATTAGCTCTCTGAGGGCTCTGAAGGATGAGGGTTCAGGAGCCGCTTCGGTCCTGCTATCAGGCGCCGGCAACAGCGTGGCGCTTGCTGCCGCGCCCAGAAGCAAGACCGCATGCATCCAGGCGATAGAAGTGAGTTGAGCCCACCCGATCACTTGGCCGGCGACCATCGTTCCGAAGACGAAGGCAGCTGATGCCGAACCTCGCACCCATCCATATTCAAACCGCTCTCCGGACGCAGCGCGCGATTTCGAAGCGCCTAACGCCAGGGCGTCGGCAAGCGAAGTGGTCGGTGCAAGCGCAGCTTCTTGGCAGAGACGGACGATAAGGAAAATCCAAAACCCTCCAACCCAGAGAAGGCCAAACGCCAGACAGGCGGCGAGGGCCGCGGTTGCGGCCAGCACGCCGCGCAATTGCTGCAAACGGTCCGCGATGCGTCCCGCGACCGGGCCGGCAATCAGGCGCACCATCGTGCCAAGCCCCAACAGCAGCCCAATCTGCTCCGGCGTCATCCCGCGCGTTTCAAAGAAGCGGGGCCAAAAGGGCGACGCTACGCCGAATGCGGCGTACATCAGCACATAGAGAATTATGAATGAACGCAGAGCGTTAAGCTGGGCATTCGCAGGTGGCATGTTTGACGCTCAGCAGCCTGCTTTGTCTTGAATAACTGATGCAAGTGGCTCGACCCGCGAACGTCACAATTTTACAAGCCAAGAGAATGCTGGGTCCGCTCAAACGCTCCACCGGATTGACGCTTACTAGCGGCGTTCGAGTGGTTCCAAAGATCGACTGTGGCAAAACCGGGTCAGCGCCACTTCAGTTCCGCAGTGGCAGCGGGACTTGCGGGGCCGGAGGCACGCAAAGCCACGCAATGCGCGCTTTTTGAGCGACCTCGTCGCGCGGCAATTCCGATTGTAATCGCGGTGTAAACAGGTTCGCGGCTGGGTTGCGCATTAGGATACCCGCTTCGTTGCAGGCACCTGCTTTCCATTCTAGTTTGGACCGCAGCAGCCCTCTTTCTCGCGAGCTTGTCGGGTCCCGTGGCGCGTCTATTCATCAGCCATTCGAGCGCAAACAATGCGGCCGCGCTCGCGCTGCGCGACTGGCTCTATGAGCAGGGCTTCCAGAACGACGTCTTTCTCGACATCGATCCCGAGCGCGGGCTGGTGCCGGGCGTGCGCTGGCAGCAGGCGCTGAAGGCGGCCGCCGATCGCTGCGAGGCTGTGCTCTTCCTGGTCTCTCCGGCCTGGCTCGATTCGAAATGGTGCCTGGCCGAGTTCCTGCTGGCCAAGAGCCTGCACAAGTGCATCTTCGGATTGATGATCGAGCCGGTGCCGATCGAGCGCCTGCCCGTCGAGATGACGTCGGAGTGGCAGCTCTGCGAGCTCGTCGGCGAGGACCGCTTCCGCACCTTCGAGGTCGATGTCGGTCGGGCGCAGCAGCAGGTGGCGTTCCGCGAGACCGGGCTCGAGCTGTTGCGGCGTGGCCTGCAGCGCGCGGGCCTCGATGCGCACAGCTTCCCGTGGCCGCCGCCGAGCGAGCCTCATCGGGCGCCCTATCCCGGTCTGCGCGCGCTCGAGCCGCAGGATGCGGCGATCTTCTTCGGCCGCGACGCCATGATCGTGCGCGGCCTCGATCGCATTCGCGGCCTGGTCGAGAGCGGCGTCGAGAAGATGCTGGTCGTGCTCGGCTCCTCCGGCTCGGGAAAGTCCTCGTTCCTGCGCGCCGGCCTGTGGCCACGGCTCGCGCGCGACGACGTCTCGTTTCTGCCCTTGCCG
Source organism: uncultured Alphaproteobacteria bacterium (assembly GCA_963817015.1). GTDB lineage: Bacteria > Pseudomonadota > Alphaproteobacteria > Rhizobiales > Xanthobacteraceae > VAZQ01. The sequence goes on from CAWFMV010000008.1 coordinate 103,874, forward strand.
CCGATCCGGCCGGAGGCGGCGGTCATCACCGGCAATTCCGGATTGGCGGTCGCGCTGGCTGGCGCATTCGAGCGGCTTGGTGAGCCGCGGCCGCCGGGGCGGATCAAGGCGGCGCTGAGCGAGGGCGGTCTGGGGCCGCTGTTCGACGAATTGTCGGCGGTCGCTCGGCGCCGGCTGGTCAGCCTCGACGAGACGCAAGCCGATCCTGCCATCATCCTGTCGATCGATCAGGCCGAGGAGCTGTTCAATCCCGACGGCGCCACGGAGGCGAGCGTCTTCCTTGCTGAGCTTGCCAAGCTGCTCGCGCCTGCCAACACGAATCCCGCTCGGCGCATCCTCGTGCTCGCCACCATCCGCTCGGATCGTTATGAGCTGCTGCAGTCGGAGCCCAACCTGCTGCCGGTCAAGCAAGACCTGTTCAACCTGCCGCCGATTGCGCCGTCCGAGTTCAAGAGCGTGATCGAAGGACCCGCGCATCGGGTTGTGGAATCCGGCGGACGGCTGAAAGTCGAGCCGGCTCTGACCGAGCAGCTCATCGCCGATGCACAGGGTGCCGATGCGCTGCCGCTGCTGGCCTTCACGCTTGAGCGCCTCTACGCCGACTTTGGCGGAGATGGTGAGCTCACGCTTGCCGACTATCAGAAGGTCGGCGGCGTGCAGGGCTCGATCGAGGCCGCGATCGCGAGCGCGCTCACCGATCCTGGACATACGCCCGCGATTCCAGCCGCCAAGGACATGCAGCTTGCCGCCATGCGTGCGGCCTTCATTCCATGGCTCGCGCGCATTGATCCCGACAGTGGCGTGCCGATGCGGCGCCTGGCGCGCCGCGACGAGATTCCGGAAGGCTCCCGCACCATCGTGGAGCGGCTGGTCAAAAAACGGCTGCTCGTTGCCGACCGGCGCAGCGGCGTCGACGTCATCGAAATCGCGCACGAAAGCTTGCTGCGGCAATGGCCGGCGCTGACCGGTTGGCTCGAAGCCGACGCCGAGGACCTCAAGGTCATCGACGTGGTGGAGCGTGCGGCTGCCGAGTGGGCGCGCAACGGGCGCCATGAGGCGTGGCTTGATCACCGCGCCGAGCGCCTCGCAGCCGCCGACCGGCTGGCGCTGCGCGACGATTTCCGCAAGCGCCTTGGCGCCGAGGGCGCCGACTACGTTGCAGCCTGCCGGGCGCGTGAAACGGCCGAGCGCAGAGCCAAAGAGGAGGCGTTGGCGCGCGAGCAAGCGAGGCTCGCCGAGATCGCGGTCGCGCAGACGCGCACTGCCCGCCTGCAGCGCACCGCGCGCTGGATGCTGGCCGCGATGGCGCTGGTCGTTGTCGCGGGTCTCGCGCTCGGATGGTGGCAGCGCCAGGTCAATCTTGCGCAGGAGCTCGAGCTCGAGCACGGACGGATCAACCTGCTCTCCGGCCTCTCGTCGGTCGAGCGGCTGCGTGGCAACGCCGATGGCGCGCTGCGGCTCGCGACTTTGAGCGCGCGCCTCGATCTCAAGGCCAAGCGCGCAGCCGCCGCAACGTCGCCTGCGCTGGCGGCGCTGGCAGCGGCGGTTTCACAGGTGGGCTGGCGGTTGAGCCTCAGCGGTCACACGGACGTGGTGACGTTCGCTGCCTTCGACGGCGATGGATCGCGGATCGTCTCGACGTCGTGGGATCAGACCGCGCGCATCTGGAACGCCAATACCGGCGAGGAGATGGCAACGCTGCGGGCAGGGTCAGCCGCCTTGATGTCGGCCGTGTTCAGCCCCGATGGATCGAAGCTCGTGGTGGCGTCGTGGGACAACACGGCGCGCGTGCTCGACGCCCGCAGCGGCCAGGAGCTTATCGTCCTCAAGGGCCACGAGTCCGGCGTCTGGTCCGCCTCCTTCAGTCCCAATGGCGCCCGCATCGTGACGGCGTCGTGGGACAAGACTGCGCGCATCTGGGATGTCGCGACCGGTCGCGAGCTGATGGCGCTGCGTGGGCACACGCGCGAGGTTCACGCCGCCCGCTACAATCGCGCCGGCACGCGCATCGTGACAGCCTCGGAGGATCACACCGCACGCGTATGGGACGCGGCGACCGGCAAGGAGATCGTCACGCTCGAGGGACACGATCAGCAGGTCATGTCCGCGGCCTTCAGTCCGGACGGCTCCGAAATCGTGACCGGATCGTTCGACAACACCGCCCGGATCTGGGACGCCAATACCGGGAAGGAGAAGCGCGTGTTGCGCGGACACGAGGGGCGGGTCTCAGTCGCGAGTTTCAGCGCCGACGGCGCCTGGGTGGTTACGAGCTCGATGGATCGCACCGCGCGCATCTGGGACGCACAAAGCGGCAAGGAGCTGATGGTCCTGCGCGGGCACGAGGATCAGGTCACGTCCGCGAGCGTCAGCCCGGACCGGGCGCGGATCGTGACATCGTCACGCGACAAAACGGTGCGCGTTTGGGACAGCATGGGCGGCAAGGTGATCGCAATCCTGCAAGGCCACCGCGGCGGCGTGATGTCGTCGTCCTTCAGCCCGGATGGATCGAAAATCCTGACCGCATCGAACGACAGCACCGCCAGGATCTGGGAGGCCAGTGGCAATAATCCGATGATCCTGCAGGGACACACGGGGAGGGTGCCTTCGGCTGCATTCAACGCCGACGGCTCGCTCGTGGTGACCGCGGGGGGCGACAAGACCGCGCGCATCTGGCAGACCGCAACCGGCAAGCAGATTGCGGTGCTTGAGGGACATGAAAGCCCGGTGGTCTTCGCCGCGTTCAATCCGAGCGGCACCAGGATCGTCACGGCGTCGGAGGACAAGACCGCGCGCATCTTTGATGCGCAGAGCGGCAAGGAGCTTCTGGTGCTGCGCGGTCACGGGGATCGGATCTATTCCGCAGTGTTCAGTCCCGACGGAACGCGCGTGCTCACAGCGTCGTGGGACAAGAACGCGTTCATCTGGGATGCCGAGACCGGAGAGAAGCTCGGGACTTTGCAGGGCCATGAATCACCGGTCCATTCCGCAACCTTCAGCCCTGATGGCCGCCAGATCGTGACCGCCTCGTGGGACACCACCGCCTGGATCTGGGATGCCGCGACATTTCGGCAGATCGCGATCCTGCGCGGGCACGAGGCAGGTGTGATCTCGGCCTCCTTCAGCCGCGATGGCTCGCGCATCGTGACGGCGTCGGAGGACAAAACCGTGCGCATCTGGGAAGCCGCGACCGCGCGCGAGATCACGGTGCTGCGCGGGCATGAGGACGAGGTCTGGTTTGCCTCGTTCAGCCCGGACGGGTTGCGTGTCGTATCAGCTTCGGTCGACCGCACGGCGCGGGTCTGGGACACGCGCTTCTCCATGATGCCCCTGACGGAGCTGCTCGATGTGGCCTGTACCCGGATGTTGGGTGGATTGACCAAGCTCTCGCGCGAGGAGATGCGTCTCGCTGGTTATCCGGAAACCGCGTCAGCCATCGACGTGTGCGAAGGCCAATAGCGCTCAACGTGCCTGTGGAAGACGCAGGTCGCTCAGGGATTAGTTTACCAATTGGAGATATCCCCAGGTTCCCCGGCCCCATTCCGGCCGCGATCGTCACACGTTATGGTAGGTGTTGAGAGGTAAGCCGGTGCGCCGGCTGGGAGTTGGGGCCGGCACGGAATCATAATGGTTCGAGCCTGGGGGGCAGGATCTGGCCGTTTGATGGCGCTTGCGTTGGTCGCGAGCGGCCTTGCGGCGTGCTCGACCTCTGAACCGCTGAGGACCCTCACCTCGCCTCTGTCATCGACGTCTGTATTCCCGACTTCCACCCAGCGTCCGCCTGACGATCTGACGCCTGTCGCCAAAGGTGGCGGCGGCTTCAAGATCGGCCGGCCCTATGAGCTGAACGGACGCACCTACGTGCCGGCCGAGGACCCCAACTACCGGTCCGAAGGCATTGCCTCCTGGTACGGACCTGACTTCCATGGCAGGCCCACGGCCAACGGCGAAACATTTGATATGAATGGCATTTCGGGCGCGCATCCGACCCTGCCGATGCCGAGCTATCTGCGCGTCACCAATCTCGCCAATGGCCGCTCCATCATTGTGCGCATCAATGACCGCGGCCCCTATGCCAAGGAGCGCGTCACCGACCTCTCCATCGGGGCCGCCAAGGCGCTTGGTTACTATGACCAAGGCCTCGCCCGCGTGCGGATCGAATATGTGGGCCGTGCCCCGCTCGGTGGCAGCGACGACCGCATGCTGCTGGCTACCCTGCGGAACGGCAGCCCAGCACCGGCTCCCATCATTGGCAAGGGTTGCCGCCGCCGCGCCGTTCGCGCTGCCCTCCGGCAATGAAAAAACGAGTGCCCGTGGCGGCGCCGACCGCTCGCTCGCGCTGGGCTCGCCACCGACTGGAACACCGCAACGGCCATCGGCTCCCAATGCCGGCGCCGCTCGACCGGTGGTGCGGGCGCCGAACCCGAGCGAGCCAACAGCGGCCTATGGCCTGGTCACGGGGCGCGGTCTCTATTGATTGATTTTGCAGCCGTTTTTGCGACGGACGCTTGTCCACGGGGCCAGGAGGTGAGGCATCCGTGGCATTGCTTTCGCCGTATTTCGCTTGCTATGCAGAGGGAGTGGGGCGTCAGATCCGGAGCGCGATGGCCACAGGTCGTCCCCTTTCAATGGCAATGATCCGAATGACTTTGAGCTTGCGGCGGCGGGCGCTTTGCTTTGGGTTGCTGGCGAGTGCGCTCGATAAGTGCGCTGGCGGGCGCGACGGCGTTCGCGGCCCCGGCGCCCAAGCCCGGCGAGCCGTTCCAGACCGCCGCCCCGAACGCGATCCTGATGGAGGCGGACGGCGGCAGCGTCCTGTTCGAGAAGAACGCCGATGTGCTCATTCCACCGGCGAGCCTCTCCAAGATGATGACCGCGGAGTTGGTCTTCAACGAGATCAAGCAGGGTCGACGCAATCGGTCTGACGAATTCATCGTCAGCACCAATGCATGGCGGACGGGCGGAGCGCCGTCTCACACATCGAGCATGTTCATCCCGATTCACAGCCGGGTCTCGATCGACGATCTTCTGCACGGCCTGATCATTCAGTCGGCCAATGATGCCGCCATTGTGCTGGCTGAGGGTATGGCCGGTAGCGAGGACAAGTTCGCCGAGCTGATGACTGCGCGGGCCCGCGAGATCGGGTTGGACAAGGCCACCTTCGGCAACTCGAACGGCCTGCCCAACCCCCGGCAGCTCATGACGGCGCGTGAGCTTGGCAAGCTCGCACAGCACCTCATCAGGACCTATCCGGACGACTACAAGCTCTATTCGGAGCGCGAATACACCTTCAACAAGATCCGCCAGTTCAATCGCAATCCGTTGCTGGCGATGAATATCGGGGCCGATGGTCTCAAGACCGGCTTCACCAAGGAAGCCGGCTATGGCCTTGTCGGCTCGGCGGTGCAGAACGGGCTGCGCCTGATCGTCGTGGTCAACGGTCTCAAGACCGAGAAGGAGCGCGCCGATGAAGCCAAGCGGCTGCTCGAATGGGGTTTCCACAATTTCCAGCTCAACCTCCTGTTCGAGGAAGGCCAGATCATCGCCGATGCGAAGACATTCGGCGGCGACCGGCGTAACGTGCCGCTGGTCGCCCAGCGCCCGGTGCGGCTGATGATGGCGCGCGGCGTGCGCGAGCGCATCATCGCGCGCGTCGTCTATTCCGGCCCGGTGCGAGCGCCGGTGCACAAGGGCCGCAAGGTCGGGATTCTGAAAGTCTGGCGCGGCGACGTGATGGTGCTTGAAGTGCCGCTGGAAGCGGCGGAGGACGTCGGTACCGGAACGATCTCCGGCCGGGCCTGGGATGCCGCGAGCGAGCTTTTGTACGGGCTGTTCCGCGCCGGTGTGCAGAAGCTATAGTGGCTAATCAGCTCATTTAGGCGCCCGGATTGTGTGTTGATGCGCGGACAATTCATCACGTTTGAGGGTGGCGAGGGGACCGGAAAATCGGTCCAGGCCTCGATGCTCGCGAACCGGCTACGCGGGCTCGGCCTCTCGGTGGTGCTCACGCGCGAGCCGGGCGGCTCGCCGGGCGCGGAGATCATTCGCCACGTCATCCTGTCGGGCGCGGCCAAGCCGTTCGGCACGCATGCCGAGGCGATCCTGTTCGCAGCAGCGCGTGACGATCACATCCGCCATACCATCCAGCCGGCGCTGGAGCGTGGCCAATGGGTGATCAGTGACCGTTTTGCGGACTCGACGCGGGTGTATCAGGGCACGCTTGGCAATGTGGATCCGAAGCTGATCCAGGGGCTTGAGCGGATCACGGTCGGAGACCTCAAGCCCGACATCACCTTCATTCTCGACGTCGCGACCGAGGTCGGGCTCGCCCGCGCGCAGGCGCGGCGCGGTGATGAGGCCGCCGACCGTTTCGAACGCGAATCTGTGGAGTTCCATCAGAAGCTCCGCGATGCGTTCCGCCTGCTGGCGTTGAGTGAGCCCGAGCGCTGCGTGCTGATCGATGCCAGCGCGCCGAGCGCCACGGTCGCGGAGCGGGTCTGGAAAGTGATCACTGATCGCCTCGATCCCGCGACCGCGCCGATCGCGCTCGGAGATGTGGCCTCGTGAGCGCCACCGAAGCGAGAGATGATACCGCGCCTCCGCACCCGCGCGAGACCACCGTGCTGTTCGGCCATGGCGAGGCCGAGCAGGCGCTGCTCGAAGCCTATCGCAGCGGCCGCATCCCGCACGCCTGGCTGATCGGCGGGCCGAACGGCATCGGCAAGGCGACGCTCGCCTACCGGATGGCGCGCTTTGTGCTGGCCAATCCCGATCCGAAGACGCCTGCCGTGCGCAAGGCGACGTCGCTCACGCTGCCCGACGACGATCGGACGGTTCGGCGCATCGCCGCGCAAGGCCATCCCGATCTTCTGGTGCTGGAACGGGTCGTCAACGACAAGACCGGCAAGCTCTATACGGTGATCCGGGTCGACGACGTGCGCCGCACCGTGCCGTTCTTCGGATCGACGGCGGGCGAGGGGGGGTGGCGGGTCTGCATCGTCGACACCGCCGACGAGCTGCAATATCCGCAGGCCGCCAACGCGCTCCTGAAGATTCTGGAGGAGCCCCCTCTCAATGCTTTGCTGCTCCTGATCAGCCACGCGCCGGCGCGGCTCCTGCCCACAATCCGCTCACGCTGCCGGCGGCTGGCGCTGCGGCCGCTGTCGGCGGACGATGTCGCGCGCGCCGCCGCCTTGGCGCTCGGTCGCGATGCCAAGGAGCCCGAGTTGCGCGAAGCCTCGGCGCTGTCCGAAGGCAGCGTCGGGCGTGCCTTGAGCTTGCTCGAAGGCCCTGCACTCGCCTTGCGCAAGCGCGTGGTCGATCTGCTCGAGCGGCTGCCCACGGTCGATCCGCAGGCGTTGCATGCGCTCGGCGACGCGATCGGCGGCTTCGAGCCGCAGCGGCTCGCAAGCTTCATCGACGCCGTCAACGAGTGGCTGGCCGATCGCCTCGCCTCCGCCGATCGCGACCGGATGCTGCGCATCGCGGAAGCCTGGGACAAGGTCAACCAGGCCGCCCACGACGCCGACGAGTACAACCTCGAGCGCAAGCCGCTGGTGTTCTCGGTGTTCGGCTGGCTCGCCGAGGCGGCACGGCCCTGAGCCCGCAACCTTGCCGAGGCCGCGCCCGGTTGATACCTAACCACTGAATGGGCACGGCCGGGACACGACCCGGCCTTCGCCGTCTTTATAGACGAACGTCTTGAGCCCTTTTTCGAGAGTGCAGCCCGATGGCTAAAGCCACCGCAAAGACGCGCAAGGCCAAACAGGTCAAGCAGGCCAAGAAAGCCACGCCGGCTGAGAAGGCCCGCAAGGCCAAGGCGGCTGAGAAAGCTCGTAAGGCCAAGGAAGCCGAGAAAGCTCGTAAGGCCAAGGAAGCCGAGAAAGCCCGTAAAACCAAGGAAGCCGATAAGGTTCGTAAGGCCAAAGCGGCCGAGAACGCCCGCAGGGCTAAGGAGGCCGAAGCGGCCCGAAAGGCCAAGGAGGCTGAGAAGGCCCGCAAGGCCGAGGAAGCGTGAGAAAGCGCAGAAGGCCGAGACGGCAGAAGCGGCGCGCAACGCCAAGGAAGCCGAGAAGGCTCGCAAGGCTGAAGCTGCCGAAGCAGCCCGCAAGGCCAAAGAGGTTGAGAAAGCGCAGAAGGCCGAGACGGCAGAAGCGGCGCGCAACGCCAAGGAAGCCGAGAAGGCTCGCAAGGCTGAAGTTGCCGAAGCAGCCCGCAAGGCCAAAGAGGCTGAGAAGGCGCAGAAGGCCGAGACGGCAGAAGCGGCGCGCAACGCCAAGGAAGCCGAGAAGGCTCGCAAGGCTGAAGCTGCCGAAGCAGCCCGCAAGGCCAAAGAGGCTGAGAAAGCGCAGAAGGCCGAGGCGGCAGAAGCGGCGCGCAACGCCAAGGAAGCCGAGAAGGCTCGCAAGGCTGAAGCTGCCGAAGCAGCCCGCAAGGCCAAAGAGGCTGAGAAAGCGCAGAAGGCCGAGGCGGCAGAAGCGGCGCGCAACGCCAAGGAAGCCGAGAAGGCTCGCAAGGCTGAAGCTGCCGAAGCAGCCCGCAACGCCAAAGAGGCTGAGAAAGCGCAGAAGGCCGAGGCGGCAGAAGCGGCGCGCAAAGCCAAGGAAGCCGAGAAGGCTCGCAAGGCTGAAGCTGCCGAAGCAGCCCGCAACGCCAAAGAGGCTGAGAAAGCGCAGAAGGCCGAGGCGGCAGAAGCGGCGCGCAAAGCCAAGGAAGCCGAGAAGGCTCGCAAGGCTGAAGCTGCCGAAGCAGCCCGCAGGGCCAAAGAGGCTGAGAAGGCGCAGAAGGCCGAGGCGGCAGAAGCGGCGCGCAAAGCGAGGGAAGCAGACCAACTTCGCCCGACAGTTGACAAGCCCCGCTACTACCTCACCACGGCCATCGCCTACCCCAATGGCGCGCCGCATGTCGGATTCGCCTACGAGCTGATCGCGACCGACGCGATTGCGCGTTTCAAGCGGCTCGATGGCTGCGACGTTTACTTCCTCACCGGCACCGACGAGCACGGCATCAAGATGCTGCAGACGGCCGCGAAGGAGCACATCACGCCGCAGCAACTCACCGAGCGTACGGTGCCGCGGTTCCAGGCCTTGGCCGAGCGCATGAACTGCTCGAACGACGATTTCATCCGCACCACGGAGGAGCGTCACCATCGCTCCTCGGAGGCGATCTGGCAGCGGATGGAAGCGAACGGCGACATCTATCTCGACAAGTATTCGGGCTGGTACTCGATCCGCGACGAGGCCTACTACGACGAGGACGAAACCCGCCTCGACGAGAAAGGCGTGCGGCTCGGTCCGCAGAACACACCCGTGGAGTGGGTGGAGGAGGAGAGCTACTTCTTCCGGCTCTCGGCCTATCAGCAGAAGCTCATCGATCTCTACGAGAAGCAACCGGACTTTGTGCTGCCGAAGGAGCGCATGAATGAGGTGTCGAGCTTCGTGCGCCGTGGCCTGCAGGATCTCTCGATCTCGCGCACGACATTCGACTGGGGCATTCCGGTGCCTTCAACCGACCCGCAGGGCCGTCCGCGCACGACCCATGCCAAGCATGTCATGTATGTGTGGGTCGACGCGCTCACGAACTACATCACAGGCGTCGGCTTCCCGGATACCGAGTTCACCTCAGTTTCGCCGCTACTGGCCGGCCGACCTGCACGTCATTGGCAAGGACATCGTCCGCTTCCACGCGGTGTACTGGCCGGCCTTCCTGATGTCGGCCGGGATCGCGCTGCCGCGGCGGATCTTCTCCCACGGCTTCCTGTTCAACCGCGGAGAGAAGATGTCGAAATCGGCTGGCAACGTGATCGATCCGTTCGCGCTCGCCGATGCCTACGGTGTCGATCAGCTGCGCTATTTCCTGTTGCGCGAGGTGCCGTTCGGACAGGACGGCACCTACAGCCATGAGGCGATCGTCAATCGCATCAATGCCGACCTTGCCAACGATCTCGGCAACCTGGCGCAGCGTTCGCTGACCATGGTGGCGCGCCAGCTTGGTGGTGCGCTTGCCGGCGCCGGGCGCGTTCAGCGAGAACGACAAGGTGATCCTGGCTGCGGCCGACGGCATGGTCGACAAGGCACGCGAGGCGATGAGGACGCAGCAGCTGCACCAGGTGCTCAATGCCGCCTGGGCGGTGGTCGCCGACGCCAACCGCTATTTCGCCGGGGAGGCGCCGTGGGCGCTCGCCAAGACCGATCCGGCGCGACAAGGCACGGTGCTCTACGTGACCGCAGAAGTGATCCGCCAGGTCGCCATCCTGGCGCAGCCGTTCGTGCCGGTGTCTGCCGGCAAGCTCCTCGACCTGCTGGCGATCCCGGCTGACGAACGGGATTTCGCGATGCTCGGCAGCGATCACCGTGTTGCGCACGGGGTCGCGCTGCCGACGCCTACGCCTGTCTTCCCGCGCTACGTTGAGAGCGCAGCGACCACGCAGGCCTGATCATGCTGGTTGACAGTCACTGCCACCTGGACTTCCCTGACTTCGGCGGCGAGCTCGACGCCATCGTTGACCGCGCGCGCGCGGCCGGGGTAGGGCGCATCGTCACCATCTCGACCCGGATCAAGCGACACGACGATCTCATCGCCATCGCGGAGCGATTCGACGACGTGTTCTGCTCGGTCGGAACCCATCCGCACCAGGCACACGAGGAGCTTGATATCGCGGTCGACGAGATCGTGCGCACGACCGAGCATCCCAAGGTGGTAGCGATCGGCGAGGCCGGCCTCGACTATTTCTATGACTACAGCCCGCGCGACGCGCAGGAGCGGGGCTTTCGCAATCACGTGGCGGCTGCGCGTGCGACCGGATTGCCGCTGGTCATCCATTCGCGCAATGCGGATGACGACATGGCGCGCATTCTGGAAGAGGAAATGGGGAAGGGGGCCTTCAAGGCGGTCCTGCATTGCTTCACCGGCGGCCGCGCGCTGGCGGAGCGGGCGATCGCGCTCGGGCTCTCCATCTCGTTCACCGGCATCGTGACTTTCAAGAAGTCCGATGAGCTGCGCGCAATCGCAGCCTCGCTGCCGGCCGATCGCATTCTGGTCGAGACCGACGCGCCTTATCTGGCGCCCGGACGCTATCGCGGCAAACGTAACGAGCCGAGCCTACGTGACGGAGACCGCCAAGGTGCTCGCCGAGACGCGCGGCGTTTCGACCGATGAGCTTGCTCGCCAGACCACGGACAACTTCTTCCGACTCTTCAGCAAGACCCCTCGCCCCAAGACCCCTCGCCCAATGGCCGCCGGCGTTAACCCCTCCATCGCATCCTGAACGCTCCGGTACGCATGTCGATCAAGTTCACAATTCTCGGCTGCGGGTCCTCCGGCGGCGTGCCGCGCCCGGCACTTGGCTGGGGCGACTGCAATCCGAACAATCCCAAGAACCGTCGGCGGCGCACCTCGCTTCTGGTCGAACGCCGCGCCAGCCTGGGCGTCACCCGTATCCTGGTCGACACGTCGCCGGATCTGCGCGAGCAGCTGCTTGACGCCAACGTCGATTGGCTCGATGCGGTGCTCTATACGCACGAGCATGCCGACCACACCCACGGCATCGACGATCTGCGCGGCCTGTTCATCCACCGCCGCAAGCGCGTCCCGGTCTATATCGACGAGCCTACCGCGCGGTCGCTCCACCAGCGCTTCGGCTATTGCTTCGTGGCGCCGCCTGGCAGCGAATATCCGCCGATCGCACGCGAGCATCGCATGGCTGCGGGGGAGGCGGTGCAGATTGAAGGGGCAGGGGGCAGCCTCACTGCCCTGCCCATCCTGCAGGAGCATGGCGACATCACCTCGCTCGGCTTCCGCTTCGGCGGGCTCGCCTACTCCTGCGACCTGATCCGGCTGCCGCCGCAGAGCCTCGCGGCGCTGAACGACCTCGACGTCTGGATCGTCGACGCCTTGCGCTACAAGCCGCATCCCAGCCATCTGAGCGTCGACGAGACGCTCGCGCTGATCGAGCAGCTCAAGCCGAGGCGGGCGATCCTGACCAATCTGCATACGGACCTGGACTACGACGAGCTGCGCAAGCGGCTGCCGCCACATGTCGAGCCGGCTTACGATGGGCTCAGCATCGAGCTCGCCGACGACGCCATGGCAAGCTGAGTGAGCCCAGCGAGGCTCCGGTGTCCGGTCCTTTGCGTTCCAGGACGCACGCCAAATCCGACGATCCCGAGCCAACTCCGAGCCATGACTGCCTCAGGTGGGATGCCTGTAGGGCGCCGTTCAGGCTGCCAGCCGGCCGCGATTTCCGCTCGATTCCGCTACCAAAGCCCCTGCAATACGGCCCTATATCGAGATATTCCATAATATACCTTATGCGAATCATCACCTCGGAGCCGGGTTTCCTGACGTGGAACCAGGGCCGGGCCGGAACGTTGGAAGCGCAGTCAGACATCCCCACCTGAAATTGCAGCAGCCAACAAAGAGGTGCCCCGTGAAATCCAAATTGGCCAAGATCGAGAACCATAGAGCCGCGCCGCCGTTGCGGACCCCCACCGACCTCTCTGCGGAGGCCATTCAAGAGGTTTCAGGCGCTTTGAACGGGCTCCTGGCCGATACGTTTGCGCTCTACGTCAAGACCAAGAACTTTCATTGGCACGTCAGCGGTCCGCTGTTTCGCAGCTATCACCTGCTCCTCGACGAGCAGGCCGAAAGCATCGAGGGCAGCATCGACATTCTGGCGGAGCGCGTCCGCAAGATCGGCGGCACGACGATCCGGTCCATCGGGCAGATCGCCAGCCTGCAGCGGATCAAGGACAACGATGAGGATTTTGTTCCGGCGCCGGACATGCTGTTGGAGCTGATGGACGACAACAAGTCCGTCATTGCGAACTTCCGGGAAGCACACGAGGTCGCGGACAAGCACGACGATGTCGCCACCGCGAGCCTGCTCGAGACCTTTATCGACGAGGCGGAGAAGCGCTGCTGGTTCCTGTTCGAGGCCACCCGCGGCGAGGGCACCGAGAAGGCGAAGGAATAGCGCGGAACAGGCCCCCTCCCCGAGCCCCCTCCCCAGCCGGACGAACCCGCTGTTGCGGGCCCGCTCCGGCTGCTAAGCTTGCGGCCATCTTCAAGAAGTGGTCTCGGAGAGGGAGGAAACGTGATGAACTGGCGTAGAGTGATTTTGGCCGCGGCTGTCGTTGCTGCGCCATGCGTTGCTGTGCCGGGCTATGCCGCGGCGCAGACGCTTGATTACGAGGTATTCAAGGCGAACATCCAGCCGATTTTTGTCACCAAGCGCGAGGGTTACACGCGATGCATGGTGTGCCACGCCGGTGCGAACAACGCGATGCGGCTGGAGCGGCCCGGAGCCAATGGCTTCACTGAGGAGCAGTCCAAGAAGAACTTCGAGACCGTGTCGCGGCTCGTGGTTCCCGGCAAGCCGGATGAGAGCCATCTGTTGCTCTACCCGCTGGTGCCGCAGGAAGGCGGCTCGGCGTACCATTCAGGTGGGCGGCAATGGCCGACCAAGCAGGACCCGACCTGGCAGACGATTGCGCGCTGGGTCAACGGACAGAAATAGCCGTCAAGCGCGGCCCGTCTGACGACGAGAGAGTTCGGAACAAAAAGAGGAGAGGGAGCGCGAGCCCCCTCTCCTCTTTCTTTTGTGGTCGGCAGCAGCGTGGATCAGGGTGCGACCAGCGTGCCGATCCGCTTGGGCGCCTGGCCGACCGGAATGACGGCCATCTCCTTCATCGCCACCGTGTCGATCGCCGTCACCGAATTGAGGGCGGCGTTGGAGATGTAGATCTGCTTGCTGTCAGGCGTGAAGGTGACCCAGTTCGGCACCGACGCCATCGGCTCGCGGCCGGCGACCTTCGAGCTGAGGCAGGTCGACGCGACCGATCACCTTCAGATCAGGCAGCGAATAGGCGATCACCGCGTTGGCGAGGATGCTGGTCACCCACAGCGTCTTGTTGTCAGGCGCAACGCCGATGCCGTGCGACGGCGAGTCCAGGCGATGATGGATGACCTCGACGCCGCCATCGTTTGGCAGCTCGACCGTCTTCACCACTTTGCGTGACGCGAAATCGAGAACGACGAAGCCGTTGAGGTCGGACATCTGGATGAAGACGCTTGGGTCGACCCGTCCGGATTGGTTTCGATGGTCATCGGACGCACGCCCTTGCCGAGATTGAGGTCCCAGGCCAACTCTTCCTTCGGCAAGGTCGACGACGGTGAACATGCTGGTCCGGGTCGAGCCCATGATCGCGTACTTGCTGTCGGGCGTGACATAGGTGTTGTGCAGCCGGCCTTTGACCTGCACGCTGACTTTGCGCTCGAGCTTGACCGGATCGATGATGTCGAGCGCGCCCGGGTCTCGCGCGATGGCGACCACGATCCGCCCGTCCTTGGCGACCGCGATGTTGTTCGGATGCCCGCTCAGCGGGACCTTCTTGATGAGCGTTCCGGTCTTCTGCTCGAACACGTCGAGCGTGGAGTCGGCTTCGTTGCTGACATAGACCCGGGTGCCGTCCGGCGAGAAGGCCACGCCATGGGCGCCCTCGATGCCCTTGATGGTCGACTCGACCTTGTTGGTCGAGGGATCGATGACGTGCAGGTTGTCGCCGCCGCTGTTGGTGGCGTAGATACGCACGGTGCCAGCCGATGCTGGCTGTCCGGCAGCGGCAAGCAGCATGCCGATGCCGGCCGCGGAGGCAAGCAAAGTCCGGGTCACGTTGGCGATCATGGCGTTTCTCCCTACGGTCTGATTCAAGTGGAGTGTAGCGGCCTGCCAGCTTAGTGCAATCGGGGGTGGGACAGTTTTCCGGCGCGCCCGGATCGCGGGCACACCAGGGGGTAAATCTCGGAGAATTCAGGACATTTGCAATGGAATCGTCCCGCGATATCACCCGGCTCATCGAAATCATGGCGGCACTGCGCACGCCTGGTACCGGTTGCCCCTGGGATCTCGAGCAGAATTTCGAGACGATCGCGCCTTATACGCTCGAGGAAGCCTACGAGGTGGCGGACGCGATCGCGCGCGGTGATCTCGCCGACCTGCGCGAGGAGCTCGGCGATTTGCTCTTGCAGGTCGCGTTTCATGCCCGCATGGCGCAGGAGCAAGGCGCGTTCGATTTCGGCGACGTCGTGCAGGCGATCACCGAGAAGCTATTGCGGCGACATCCGCATGTTTTCGGCGAGGCCCGCGGGCTGAGCCCGGACGATGTCAAATTGCTTTGGGATCGGATCAAGAGCGAAGAGAAAGCCGGCAAGGACACCGACAAGCAAGCCGAGCAACCTGCCGGCGCGCTGGCAGGCGTTCCGGTCGGGCTGCCTGCCCTCACCCGCGCGCTCAAGCTGCAGCAGAAGGCCGGCAAGGTCGGCTTCGACTGGAACGATCCGATGGCGGTGCTCGCGAAGATCCGCGAGGAAGCGGACGAGATCGAAGCCGCGATCCGCTCAGGCGAGCGCAAGGAATCCGCGGCAGAGACGGGTGACTTGTTGTTCGCGGTCGTCAACCTCGCACGTCATCTCGATGCCGATCCGGAAGCAGTGCTGCGCGCGACCAATCAGAAATTCGAGCGCCGCTTTGCCTCGATCGAGCGCGCGCTCAAGGCGCGAGGCAAGACGCCCAGCGAGTCGACGCTCGCCGAGATGGATGCGCTGTGGGACGAAGCCAAGGCGGCAGAGAAGTAGTGTACCGCCTATCCGGCTCCGGCCGATTTCCAATCATCATTGCCGCATGAGTGAGGACCATGATCTGAGATCATGGTCCTCTTGTTATGTGTCACGCCGAAGCGAGCCGACTCAGCTAGCGAAGCTGGGTCTCGGCGTCACACGTTTGCATAGCGACCTGGATGCGGCTGCCATCTTCGCTGCGTTTGAGGAGATGGGTGCACATGGCCTGAGTCTCTAGCTGCGCGCCCTGCTGCTGCCCGCGTTGCCCAAACTGCTGCCCACGTTGTCTGCGGCTGACTTGGTCGTCGGCGTCACGGTCTCCAGCGCCTTGCGTAGATTGGTCCTGACCCACGCGTGCCCCTGTGGTGCGAGGCCCCCCGATTGTCTGGGACTCGGTGACGCGCGTTTTCACAAGCGCCGCCGAATCGCCGATCGGTTGAACGTTCAGGACCTGAATGTTGAAATTGAAGTCTTGCTGAGGCTCGGTGAACTCCGACATCGTGCCCATCGCAAGCCGCGCCAGTCTCATGATGTCCTGCTTGGTCAGAGTGGCATTCACGAACACCTTGCGCTGCCCATCGGCGTTGAATTCACGGGTTCCGGTGAAGACCGCGCCATCTGCAATTGTGGCCTGTGTCCACTGCCGCAGACGGTCGAGATTGCCCGACTGCATGATCTGATTGACGTCCCGTTCGACCCTCTGCATGAACTGGCGCACCTCTCGGTTGGAGAGTTGCTGTCCGGACTGGTCTTGCTGCTGTTGCGTTTGCTGCTGTTGTGGATTTGGTTGCTGGGTCGGCTGCTGTGCATAAACGGCAGTCGTCAGCATCAGGCCTGACACCATGGTGCCGGCCAGGAACACGAAACGTGTCATGAGATCAGTTCCTTTGTCTATGTGTGGGCTGGGGTTGGAGCAAAGGGGGATGATCGGCTCGGCCGTCACTGCCTCTGCTGTCGAACAACGTCGCAGCGCGGCATTCGTTCTAAACCCAATGCAAATGGACGTTCGGTCGCGACAAGTTTACTCCGGAACTCGACCGCAACAACGCTCAGCAATGTAAGCTCGGCGAGCACAGCTGCCGCACGGCGCACGAAAACAAATCTGTTACTGCAGGCCAGCCGCGCGCAGATATTGCAGGTCGACGAAGCGCTCCACTGGAGGCAGCGGCGCCTTCAGCACGCCGGCCTCGCCCATGAACTCGATCGCGGTCTTGAAGCCCTTGAGATCGATCTCGCCCTGCCGTGGCAGCACGTTGCGCTCCGGCTCAAAATAAAGTGACAGCGAGAGCCGGGCATTGGCCTCCGCCAACCCGGTCGTCTCGACGATGGTGCGGACGACATCGTTGCGCCGCGCCGGATCGCGGATAAAGCGGAACGCGGCCCCGAGCCCGCGCACGAAGCGCCCGACCGCATCCTTGTTGTTCTCTGCCCAGGATCTGCGTGCCGCCGTCACCGTGTAGACGAAGTCGGGAACCGCTTCGGTGGAGAGGCCGAGCAGCCGATAGCCCTGCCGCATGGCGACGAAGTCCTGCGGTTGGCCGAGCGGAACCGCGTAGCAATCGCCGGCGGTGAGGCAGGCGAGACGATCGGGAGTTCCGTCCACGAACTTGGTGCGATAGTCGTCGCGCTGCAGACCATTCATGGCCATGAGCTTGCGGATCGAGATCGTGATCGAGCCGGTCTCGGCTGCAAAGCCCAGGAGCTTGCCCTTGAGGTCGGCGTAGGTCTTGATCTCGGGCTTCGCGATCAGGCTGTAGATCGGATTGTTGAACTCGGCCGCGATCGCGACCGCATCGGAGCCTTTCATCGCGGCCTGGATCATGAAGGCGGTCGCCACATGGGTCATGTCGGCGGTGTCGTCGTGCAGGGCCTCGATCAGCTTCTCGCCGCCACCGGTGATCGGCACCACCACGAAATTGAGTCCCTCGCGGGCGAAGAATTTCTCGCGCTCAGCCACCAGCAGCGGCAGCGCGAAGATGCTGCGTAACGCCGAGAACGCCTGCCCATAGCGTAGCGTGACGGTCTGCGCCGAGGCGTCACCGGCTATACCGAGGCCAAGCGTGACAGCCAGCGCGGCCGAGAAAATGGGACGCGTGATGCTCTTCGACATGGGAATGCTCCCTATTCAATGCCCGCAGCGCGCAGGTACTGCAGGTCGACGAAGCGCTCGGTTGGCGGCAGCGGCGCCTTGAGAGTGCCGGCCTCGCCCATGAAGTCTATCACTTGTGCCAGCCCTTTGAGATCGATTTCGGCCTGGCGGGGCATCGCGCCGCGGTCGGGCTCGAAATAGAGCGCCATGACGGCACGCGCGATCTCTTCGGACGAGCCCGTCTGCTCGACGATCGCCTTGATCACCTCGGCGCGGTTCTCGGGCGCGCGAATGAAGCGGAAGGCATCCGCGATGGCGCGCACGAAGCGCACGACCTTGTCCTTGTTGGCAGTTGCGAAGGCGCGCCGCGCCGCGATCACCTGGAACTGAAAGGCGCTGACGGCCTCGGTTGAATCGCCAAGCCGGCGGAAGCCTTCTTTCACGGCCGTGATATCATTCGGCTGGCCGAGCGGCACCCCAGCGCATTCGCCGCGCTTGAGACATTCGAAACGCACGGGCGTGCCAACGAGCTCCTTGGTCTGATAGTCGCCGTCGTGCAGGCCATGCTTGGCCAAGAGCTTGCGCGTCGTGATCGAGATCGTGTCGGCGCCGATCGACAGCCCGATCGTCTTGCCCTTGAGGTCGGCGTAGCTCGCGATCTCCGGCCGCACGATCAGGGTGTAGACCGGGTTGCCGACTTCGCCTGCAATCGCCACCGCATCCGATCCTGCCAGGACCGCTGAAATCAGGTAGGGCGTGGACGAGTGGGTGATGTCGATCGTGCCGGCGTCCAGTGCTGCGACCATCCGGTCGGTGCCGCCCTCGATCATGACGGACTGGATCGCGATCTGCTCACGCGCAAAGAAGCCCTTGCGCTCCGCGATGAAGAGATACAGCGATCCGACGTTGCGGACTGTCGAGGGAATCTTGCCGAACCGAAGGGTGTCTTGCGCGGCGGCGGAGCCGACAAAGGACAACGCGATCAACGCTGCAACAGCCACAACAGCAGCCGCCACAAGAGTCGCCGGGGTTTGCCGACGCATGTCATCCTCCCTGCGCCCGGGGCGCCTGTTCTATTCAGGCGACAAATCTGGCCCGCACGGTGGCGGCTTTTGTTTTGTCTGCCCGCACCGTCATGGCGACGCTGCCGTCGTCCCGGACGGCCTTGGCCAGCACCTCAGTGTTCCGGTGGAGCCAGCTTATGCCAGCGCCATCGGCGCCGTCGAGGACGAGATCGAGCACGATGCGGGTCGAGGCGATGCGTCCTTCGATCTCGCTCAGGAGCCTTTCGATCCCTTCCCCGGTCAGGGCGGACACGGCGACGGTGCGTTTGCCGGCACGATCGGCGAGATGGCCGAGGCGCTCGCGGGTCTCTGCATCGAGGCGGTCGATCTTGTTCCAGACCTCGATCACTTGCTCACCGGGCTCGATGCCGAGCTGACGCATCACCGTTTCGACGTCCTGCGATTGCGCATCGCTGTCCTCGTGCGAGACGTCGCGCACATGCAGGATCACGTCGGCGGCAACGACCTCCTCCAGCGTGGCGCGGAAGGCGGCCACCAGCGTGGTCGGCAGATCGGAGATGAAGCCGACGGTGTCGGAGAGAATGATTTTCGCGCCATGCGGCAGATCGAGCGCCCGCATGGTGGGGTCAAGCGTTGCAAACAGCATGTCGGCAGAGAGCACGCGTGCGCGGGTGAGGCGATTGAACAGCGTGGACTTGCCGGCGTTGGTGTAGCCGACCAGCGCGACGATCGGATAGGGCACGCGCTTGCGGCTGTCACGGTGAAGCTGGCGCGTGCGTTTGACTTTCTCAAGGTCAACCTCGATGCGGGCGATGCGCTCCTCGATCAGCCGGCGATCGGTTTCGAGCTGGCTCTCGCCCGGGCCGCCGAGGAAGCCGAAGCCGCCGCGCTGGCGCTCAAGATGCGTCCACGAGCGAACCAGGCGACTCTTCTGGTAGGTGAGATGCGCGAGCTCGACCTGCAGCGAGCCCTCGCGCGTCTGCGCGCGCCGTCCAAATATCTCCAGGATCAGACCGGTGCGGTCGACGACCTTGGCGCCCCAGGCCTTTTCCAGGTTGCGCTGCTGGACCGGCGACAATGCACAATCCATCACGACAATTCCGATCTCGTCAGACTTGATCAGTCCGGCGAGTTCCTCAACCTTGCCCTTGCCGACGTAGGTTGCCGGTCGAATATCGGAGATCGGCACGATCCCGGCCGAGACCACGGCAAGATCAATGGCGCGCGCAAGCCCGATGGCCTCGTCGAGCTTGGCCTCGGGCGAGCGCGCGACATTGTGCGCCGGCAATGCGCTATGCGCCGACAACGCGTTGCCGGCCTGCGTTCGCAGACGTCGAAAAGGCTCAACGACAATCGCACGGGCGACGCCGCCGCTCTCACCGAGCTCGGGGCGATCGCTCCGCTTATCAAAACGACGGGGTTCCAACTACGGTTTGTCCCCTATCGGCTCTTCAGCCCCTTCGAACAGCTGGATCGGATGACCCGGCATGATCGTAGAGATCGCATGTTTGTAGACGAGCTGCGAATGACCGTCGCGACGCAGCAGCACGCAAAAATTGTCAAACCATGTCACGACGCCTTGCAACTTGACTCCGTTGACGAGGAAGATCGTAAGGGGAGTCTTGCTCTTACGAACGTGGTTCAGGAAGGTGTCTTGTAGATTTTGTGAGCGGTCAGCCGCCATTGTATTTGTTCCGTTTTTTGTCGCGGGCCCCTTCCCGCGAGCTTATGGCCAAGTCGCTTGCGCCGCGCTGATGTTGCAGTTGGCTTTCAGGCTTTGGATCGTTCAATAGCTTGGTGAGCAAGGACCTGGATGGCTGATATTACAGGGCACCTGTAGGGGCGGTGCAAGCAGAAGTTGGAGGCAATGCATGTTTCTTGGTAGTGCAATTACGCCCACTCCGCGTGCTTGTGGAAATCACGCCGTAGGGCTGTGGCGACCGGCCCGGGCTTTCCGCTGCCCACCGGGCGTCCGTCGATGCGCACCACCGGCATGACAATCTGGCTGGCGGCCGTCACAAAGGCTTCGCGGGCCGCATGAGCCTCGGCGATGGTGAATGCGCGCTCTTCAAAAACGAGCCCTTGAGCCTTGATGGCATCGATTAACACGCTCCTTGTGATGCCTCGTAAAATTCCGTTATCGGCTGGACGGGTCACGACCTTGCCATCGGCGGTGACGATCCAAGCATTGCTCGATGACCCTTCGGTTACCCGGCCCTCCCGATCCACGAGCCAAGCTTCCCGCGCTCCCTGGCTGCGAGCGGCCTGCTTGGCGAGCACGTTGGGCAGCAAAGCGATGGTTTTGATATCGACACGCGACCAGCGGTCATCAGGAAGAGTAATGACTGCGATGCCTTCGGCCGCCAGCCGCTCGTTGCCGCCGGGATCGAGGCTGCGGGCGGTCACCACAAGGCTCGACGGCGTGCCGGCGGGCGGGAATGCATGGTCGCGCCGGGCCACCCCGCGCGTCACTTGCACGTAAACAATGCCGTTGCGTACTCGGTTGCGGCGGATGGTTTCGCGCATCACCACCGCGAGCGCCGACGGGACGAGCGGCCATGCGATCTTGAGCTCCTCCAATGATCGCCGCAGGCGCTCGACATGGCGGCGCTCGTCGATCAGGCGCCCGTCTCTCACTTCACACAACTCGTAGACGCCATCGGCGAATTGGTAGCCACGATCCTCGATGTTGACCGAGGCCTCGCGACGCGACAGGTACCGGCCATTGACGTAGGCAATGCGGGACAAAGGCAGCTCCAAGCGAAAAGAAAACCTGAGGTGGACGCGCGCCGTCCATACCAGTTTTCGTGCAGCAAGCGAACCAGCTGGATACCCGCCGAACCCATTTCATGGTGGAGCCGCAAACCTTTCGCCTTGTTGCCGGGATGCTGCCTCTCTTATGATATCGCGTGCTCTTACTTGTCCGGCCTGTCCGTTCGCGTCTACGTCAATAGTATTTCAGCGACGAACCCAAAGAGGCCTTCATGACCAATACGACAATGTCTGCTCGCTTTGCGGAGAGCGATTTCCGCATTGGCCCGGTTCTCACGCGCACGGCGACGGTCCTGTCGCAGCACTTCCTGATCTTTTTCGGGATCGGGGTGATCGCCAACGTGCCGTCAGTCTTGATTGGGCAAAGCAGTGAATCGGTCGCCGCCAATCCGACCGGCCAGGGTGCCGTTTTTCTGATCGTCGGTGGCGTGCTGGCGTTCGTCCTCAGCATGCTCAGCCAGGCCGTCATGGTGCACGCGGCATTTCAAGCCATGCGCATGCGTCCTGTCAGCTTTGGCGAGTCGCTGAAGGTTGGCTTGTCGCGCTTCTTTCCCGTGATCCTGCTTGCGCTCCTGATGGGTCTGCTGTTCATGCTGGGATTCATGTTGCTGATCGTGCCGGGATTGATCTTGGTAACGATGTGGTTCGTCAGTACCCCGGCTTGTGTGGTCGAACGGACGGGTCCGTGGACCAGCCTGAAGCGCAGCGCGGCACTCACGAAAGGGCACCGCTGGAAGATCTTTGGACTGATGATCCTCCTGGTTATCGTCAGCTTGATCGTTGCCGGGTTGCTGCAACTCGTGCTCCCGCAGTTTGGAAGCACGATCCTGGTTCTTCTCGGTACGTTGTTGTGGGGTGCGCTCTGGACGGCCTACTACTCCATCGCGGTCGTGATGACCTACCACGACCTGCGTGTGGCCAAGGAAGGCATCGACATCGAGCAGATCGCGTCGGTGTTCGACTGATCGGCAACTCGATTGACCGCCAACAAGCCCCTGCGGCCCGCATCAGCGGGCCGCTTCTTTCCCGCTCCCGGCATGCTTGTCGGCACGCGCCTTTCCGAACAGCTGCTCATGCTCAAGGAAGGCGCGCTCGGCGGTATAGAATTCGCGTAGGAACGGCATGATGTCAGCGGGCACGATTTCGGTCGTCCACTCAATCCTTTTGCAGATCTTGTCGCAGACCTCGGTCAAGAGCCGCATTGAATCGGGCGTAACCGGGCGCCGCAGCAGCTCCTCGAGCACCTGCAGCTCGAATGCGCCGTAGGCCCGCAGCTGCGCGTGCGTGAAGGTGAACTTCGCTTTCCGCTCGACCAGATCGCCAAGGAGGACCCGCTTCGGCAGTGAGATGACCAGAGTTCCGGCCAGCATATCCCCGCCGCGCATGCGATCGCGGTTGATGAACGGCAGTGCCGCGAACAGGAGCATCCACAGCGCAATCCCGAGGTTGGACCAGTCCACGCCGCCGCTCGCCGTCTTGCCGGCGGTCAGCAGGACGCTGAGCGGGACGAACGTCTCGATCTCGCGCGTGAGATTGCGCGCCACGACCGCCGAAGGCTGCAGCGGGCCGCCGGCCCGGTCGATCACCCGCAGGCCGACCAGGCGCTTGCCCGGCGTCGCACCCCGCCAGGCGAGCTCAAACGTCACGAAATACAGATTGCGGATCATGAATGCGATGAACAGCGCGATCGAAATCGCAAGCAGGCTGCCGCCGCTCACGCCGATGGCGGAAATGATCGCGATCACGATCACGATCATCAGCACGAACCAGATGAACAGGTCCAAGGCAAAGGCAACGAGCCGTTCGCCGTAGTCGGCGAGCTCGACGGACAGCGAGACCCCTTCGGGCGTCACGATCTGCCTGCGCTCGCGCCGGCCGCCTTCCAGAAAATCGGACGTGCGATCATGCGCAAGCGTCATCGGCGCTGCTCCCTGCCGGCGAGAGTGAAATAGGCAAGCCAAAGCGCGCCAGCCCCAAACCCAATGGCAAAACGCAGGGGCGTGCTCTGAACGAGCTGGCGGAACCCGCCCTCGAGGAAAGCGGCCGCAAACAACATGATGACCGCGCCGATCGCCATCTGGCCTGCCAGCCGTCCGTGCATGGCGAGATTCTCGAGCCGCGAGTAGCGGCCCGGAAACAGCATCTTTTCCGCAATGACGAGGCCGCCGGCGGCAAACAGGATCAACCCGCCAAGCTCTGTGACGCCATGAATGGCGAGCCAGCCGAGGAAATCGATGGTGAGATCCCGATTGTAGTGCAGCGCCACGAAGGCACCGATCGGCAGGCCCTGGTAGAAGGTCAGCATGATGGTCGGAATGCCAATCCCCATGCCAAGACCGAATGTCATGATTCCGATGAGCGTGTTGTGATTGAACAGAACGCCGGCGAAGAGCCCGAACGATTCAACGAGACCTGGCCAGGGCGCGAAGATCTCCTTGTTGTAGAGGTCAGCGCGCGTGCTGGTCGGGCCGCGGCCGCCTGACAATCCCGATGGAACGAACGAGTTGAACCAAGTCTCGTCCTGCACCGTCAGCATGAAGCCGATGACTGCGCCCAGGAGCAGTGTGAGTGTTGCGATCAGGATATGCCAGCGGGCGGAGCGAACGGCGGCCGGCAGCTCCCGTCCGAAGAATGCGCGCAGGCCGGTGATCGGATTGGCGCGCGGCCCGTAGACAGCGAGAAAGGCGCGGATCGACAGCGTCTCCAGATACAGCAGAAGATTGCGATCGAGCACGATGGTGCGCGCGACCGACAACGACGATAGCGCGGCGCGGTAGAGGATCGGCAGCCGTTGCAGCTCGTCCAATGACAAGCGGCGAATGCCCTGGCGCTCGACGCGGGTCACGAGCCGCTCGAGCTCGAGCCAGCCCTCGGCGCGGCCCTTGCGGAACTCGCTGCTCTTGAGAACGATCTCCGGCCTGCCGGCGGGGATAGTGGTTGTGGCGGCGGGCGCTACATCGGTGGCGGGCATGCTCATATCAGGCCACGTTGTTTGATCAGCAGATAGCGGTTGATCAGCGCGACCGGCAGGCCGCGGCTGGGCACATCGAGGCAGTGCACGCCAAGCCGTTCGAGCCGTTCGAGAACGATGCTGCGCTCGCGCAGGAAGTCATGCGCAATGACCGATTGCGCCACGTCGGTGAACTGAGTGGGCGTTGCCTCGATCGCCCCCTGCAGCACCGATCCGCGCTGGGTCACGAATACGACGACGTGCCGATTGGCAACGCGCTGCATGCTTTCGATCAGCAGCTCGGCCGTGATGGTGTCGACGAAATCGGTAAACAGAATGACCAGCGCGCGCCGCTTGAGGCGCGCGTTGAGCTCGGCGAGGCCGAGCGTGAAGTTGGTTTCCTGATGCTGATAGGTCAGCTCGGCGGTCGAGCGGCGGATCCGGGGAAAGCCCGAGATGCCGCGGATCGGGCTGAGATAGTGCCGGACGGCCGCGTCGAAGCCGTAGATGCCGACGAGGTCGCCGCCCTGCAGCGAGATCCAGGCGAGCGCCAGGCCCGCATTGATGGCGTGATCGAGCCGCGTGATCCCCTCGATCGGCTCGAGCATCAGATAGCCGGTGTCGAACGCCATGACCACCGGATGATTGCGCTCGATCTGGAATTCCTTGCACACGAGCTTGCGATGGCGGGCCGAATGCTTCCAGTCGATGTAGCGGCTGTCGAAGCCGGGAACATATTCGCGCAGCGCCTCGAATTCCGCGCCCTCGCCTCGGTGCCGCTCGGTCTTGATGCCGTAGATGGCCTCGCGCGAGAAGAATTGCAGCGCAACGCCATGCACGCCGCGCACATTGGGCAGCACGTCGATGACGCGATCGACCGGCATCTGCCGGACGAGCTCGACGAGCCCGAGCGGCCCGCGCCAGCGCACCGAAACCCGGTCGACATGCACCTGCCCGCGGCGGCGCGGGACGACCGGCAGCGCCAGTCGCAGCGGCTCGCCCGGCGACAGCGAGCCCGCAACGATCGTGGACGGCTCGATCTCGCCGCGCTGATCGGCGATCAGCTCGAAGGTCGTGGCCCGGCGCCAGCGGGTGGCGGCGATCGTCGCGGTGACGGCGCCGCGATCGCCGATCGAGACGTGATCGGGCACGGCGATCTTGAGATCGAGCAATCGCGCTGGAAAGGCGAGCGAGACGTCGGTCAGCCCGGCGAGCAGAACCATGGCGCCATAGGCGAATGAGACCACCCACAGGTCGGGGTTATAGATGGCAACAATCAGCGCCAGCGGGATCCCGCAAACGAAGGCAAGGACGGCTCGGCCGGTCGGGCGGATCATCGTGGCGCCGGTGTCTGGTCGAGAATGTCGCGCAGAATCCGATCGGTGCTGAGCCCCTCGATCTCGGCGCCCGGCGACATGGTGAGACGATGGCGCAACACCGGCAGCGCGAGCGCCTTCACGTCGTCCGGGATGACGAAATCGCGCCCCTGCAGGACCGCATAGGCGCGCACGCCGGCGGCCAGCATATTGGCGGCACGCGTCGATGCCCCGACCTCGAGCGAGGAATGCTCGCGGGTCGAGCGGATCACGTCGACGATATAGTCGATGAGCTCATCCGAGAGGCGGACCTTGGTGACGGCCTCGCGCGCGTTCGCCAGCGTCGTCGCGTCGGCGACCGCCTCGAGGCCGAACTCCTCGAGCCGCGGCATGGCCGAGCGATGACCGTGCTGGCGCACGATGGCGCGCTCCTCGTCGCGGCTTGGATGCTCGATCACGATCTTGAACAGAAAGCGGTCGAGCTGCGCCTCCGGCAGCGGATAGGTTCCCTGCTGCTCGATCGGGTTCTGGGTGGCCACCACCATGAACTCCTGGCCGAGCGAATAGTCCTTGCCGTCGATCGTGATGGTGCGCTCGTTCATCGCCTGCAGCAGCGCGGCCTGGGTCTTGGGCGGCGTGCGGTTGATCTCGTCGGCCAGCAGCATCTGGGTGAAGATCGGACCCTTCGTCAGCACGAAACCATTGGTCTGGAAGTTGAACAGGTTGGTGCCGAGCACGTCGCCGGGCATCAGGTCGGGTGTGAACTGGATGCGCCCGAATTGCAGGTGCAGGCCGGCCGCAAACGCACGCGTGATCATGGTCTTGGCGGTACCCGGCACGCCCTCGAGCAGGATGTGGCCGCCGACCAGGAGGCTCGTGAGCATCAGGTCGATGACCGCATCCTGGCCGACCACGGCCTTGCGGACTTCGCCGCGCACACGTTCAGTGATCGCGCGGATGTCTTGTACGTCCATCGAGCATTTCCCCCTGCCAACGATGAGTCTCGCGGGCGAGCCGGACCAGCGACGCCTGGTCCCGGCGGCCGCCCGCACCCAGTTCCCGAGCCTGCTGCAGCAACGACGCGCAATCGACGCTGACGCCGCGCGCTCCGCCAACCCGCTTGAGCCATGCCAGCAGCGCGTCGCCTGCAAGTGCGCGCGGCGCGTGCAGCTGGCGCGCGACGTGGCGCAGCGTCTCCTCGACATAGCGGCGGACCATCACCTGCTGATGACCGGTGAACTCGATCAGCTTGGCCATGTTCTGGAGAAGGCCTGCGCGTCCGGCGCTCAAGGGCGGCGGCACCGATTGCGGTGCGCCGAAGCGCGCCAGCGTCGCCCACAACAGCAGCGCCACCCCGATGAGCCCTTGGACGGTCGCGATCACGAATGGAAAGCGGAACAGGAGCGCGAACGGGTTCTCGGTTGCGGCCGTATAGCCATGGATGGTCTCGTCAAAGACCACCGTTCCATCCCCCCTGCGCAACCGCTCGATGAGCGCGACCGCAAGTGCCGCATTACCCTCGCGCGCGAGCCCGTGGTTGGCGATCACGTCCGGATCCGAGAGCACCAGGATCCTGCGATTGCGCTCGACAAGCTCGCCCACCAGCATGCCCTGCTCGCCGGCGATGACCGGCCGCAGACCCGTGCCGCGCATGAGCTGGGTGGGTTTCACGACGTCGGGTCTGAGGTTGAGCTCATTGGTGGTCCAGAGGACCAGGCCCTCCCATCGCACCACCTCCGTGCGCGGCGCAACCAGGCCTACGACCCACGTGGCATCGCCGGTCGACCGTTCCCGAACCTCACGCACCCAGCCCGGACGCTTGTCGCTCGGCAAGCCGGCCCATTTCGGCAACACGAGCAGGACCCTGTCGGCCTTGATGAGCTGGTTGATGCCCTCATCCTGCCGGAGGCTCGCGCGCGGCTCGGCAAGCACCAGCACGCCTCCTCCAGCAAGCTTGTCGAGTGAATTGGACAAGCTCTTGATGACCGGAATATCGAGCCGCTGCAGCACCTCGAAAATGCCGGCATGGCCGATCGCGGAACGTGAGTATGTGCTGGCGCCGGAACTATCGGGCCCCTCGTATTCCTTCGAGCCCATCAGATACACGGACGCCGCAAAGATCACGACGGCACCCGCGATCCAGCCCAACATCAGCTTGCGCGAGAAAATGGGGGCGTCGCTCATGCGGGCGCGCCTCCGTGGAGTGCTTGGGTCAATGTGTTGAAGCTTGTGCGGCATGCCTCATAGTCGGCGAGCGCGGCGGGATACTGGCCGAAATAGGTCCATTCCACGCGGTTGACGATATCGCGCAGCGACGCGCGGCCGGGATCCGACAAGCGGGCACGGCGCAAGATCTCGCGGCTTGTGAGCGAGTTCTGCAAACTCCTCGTCGAGGCCCGCCCGAATGGCTGCAAGCCCCTGCAACAGGAGGACATGCATCGCTTCCACGAAGCGGCCCTGGGCGGCGAGATCATCGGCCGCTCCGAGCGCGGCGGCCGGCGAGCCGGCCTTGCCGCCACCACCGATCGCGTCTTCCGATATCCAATTGTCGCCCCGCGACGAGCGCAGGATCGGAATCAAATCGCGGAACGTGTAGAGCAGGAAGGCGACCGCGACACCGATCACGATCCACAGCACCTCCGCGGGCAATGACAGCAACCGCGGCGGCTCCGGCACGACCGGGAAACTGGTCTGCAGGTCAAGCCGGCGGATCGCCTGGTCGGCGAGCTGCTGCACCTGTTGTGGAGTTTGAGCCGCAACGCGACCGCCCGACAGCGCAAGCATTGCCGCGGCGGCGGGCGCAGCTGTCACCCATCGCAAGCGCCCGACGAAGCCCATCGACTCCATGCGTGCCCGCACCTTTCACAATTCCTCGGCCACCATAGAGCAGGAGCTTTGGAACTAGTGCCCCGTTTCCGAAGCTCGTGATACCTCGCAGCACCCTCTGACACGAGCTTCGGAAACAAAGGGGCACTAGCCACTCTATGATTCTAGTGCCGCTTTTCGATTTGAAGTTCCTACCAGAGTTTGCTGCAGATGGTGTAGGAACTTCAAGTCGGCGGCACTAGCGCAATCACTACGTCACGTCAGTCAATTCCGAGCGCCTTGAGCTTGCGATGCAGGGCCGAGCGCTCCATCCCGACGAATTCGGCAGTACGCGAAATGTTGCCGCCGAAGCGACTGATCTGGGCGACCAGATATTCGCGCTCGAATACCTCACGCGCCTCGCGCAGCGGCAGCCCCATGAGCTGCTCGCCGCCATTGCCGTTGGGCATCGAGGGCACCATGGAACCAACATCCTGCGGCAGCATCGACGCGGTAATCACCGCATCCGGATCACCGCCAGCGAGAATCATCAGGCGCTCGACGTTGTTGCGCAGCTGGCGCACGTTGCCGGGCCAATCGTGCGACTGTAGCACCGCCATCGCGTCCTCGCCGATCAGCCGCCGCGGCAGACCCGTCGCGAGCGAGATCTGCTCCATGAAATAACGTACGAGATCGGGAATATCCTCGCGCCGCTCCGCCAGCGGCGGCACCCGCACCGGCACAACCGAGAGCCTGTGATAGAGGTCCTCGCGGAATTTGCCCGCCGCGATCTCCGCCTCGATATTGCGGCTGGTCGAGGAGATGATGCGCACATCCACCGACAGCTTGATGGTGCCGCCGACGCGCTGAAAGGTCTGATCGACGAGAACGCGCAGGATCTTGTTCTGCGTCTCGCGCGGCATGTCGGCGATCTCGTCGATGAACAGCGAGCCGCCGTCGGCCTCCTCGAGCGCGCCGATCTTGCGCTCCTGCATGCCGTTCTGCGCCTCCGCCCCGAACAGCTCGATCTCCATCCGCTCCGGCGTCATCGCTGCTGCATTGATCACCACAAAGGGACCTTCGGCGCGAGCCGAGGCCGTATGCACGGCGCGCGCCGCGAGCTCCTTGCCGGCGCCGGAGGGGCCGACGATCAGGATGCGGCTGTTGGTGGGCGAAACCTTCTCGACGGTCTGGCGCAGCAGATTGATCGAGGGCGAATGTCCGACCAGCGTCGAAGGCGAAAACTGTTTGAGCGCCTTGACTTCGCGCTTGAGCCGCGAGTTCTCCAGCGCGCGCTGGGCCACCAGCACAAGGCGGTCGGCCTTGAACGGCTTCTCGATGAAGTCGTAGGCGCCCTGCTTGATGGCCGCGACCGCGGTCTCGATATTGCCGTGGCCGGAGATCATCACGACCGGCAGCTCGGCATGCTCCTGCTTGATGAAGTCGAGGAGCTGCAGGCCGTCGAGCCGGCTGCCTTGCAGCCAGATATCGAGAAACACGAGATTGGGCCGCCGTGTAGCGATCTGCGTGAGCGCATCGTCGCTTTCGCGTGCGGTGCGTGTGGCAAAGCCCTCATCCTGCAGAATTCCGGCGACCAACTCGCGGATGTCGGCCTCGTCGTCGACGATCAGAATATCAAATGCCATGACTCAATGCCCCGCCGCGGCTACTTTTCGTTCCGGTTCGGTCGCGACCGGCCCAGCCGCAAATCGCAACTGCATCCAGGCGCCTCGCTGACCTGGAATGCGCTCGGCGGCGTCGCGAAGCTCGATCTTTCCGCCGTGCTCCTCAAGGATGCGGCCGACGATCGCGAGCCCGAGCCCGGTCCCCTTCTCGCGTGTCGTCACGTAGGGCTCGAGCAGCCGGCTGCGATTCTCTTTCGGGAGCCCGATCCCGTTGTCGATGACGTCGATGAGGATGTCACCGCCTTCGCGCGATGCCGCGACCAGGATGCGCCCCTTCTCGATCTGGCCCGCCGGCACTGCGGCAATCGCCTCGGTGGCATTCTTGATGATGTTGGTCACGGCCTGCGAGATCAGGCGGCGATCGACGCGCGCCGGCATCGGATCCTCGGCGAACTCGACATCGATATCGATATCGGCATTGCCTACGCGCTGCAGGAAGACCGCCTGCCTGACCACGTCGGCAACATCCTCGGCTCCGATCACCGGCTTGGGCATGCGCGCGAACTGCGAGAACTCATCGACCATCCGCTTGATGTCGTCCACCTGGCGAACGATCGTGTCGGTACACTGCTGGAACACACCGCTCTCGTCCTTGATCAGCGGACCATAACGTCGGCGCAGCCTTTCAGCGGATAACTGGATCGGCGTCAACGGGTTCTTGATCTCATGTGCTATGCGCCGCGCGATGTCGGCCCAGGCGGACGTGCGCTGCGCAGTCACAAGCTCAGTGATGTCGTCAAGCGTGACGACATGATGGCTTTGATCGGCTTCGCCGGAAAGCTCACGCGTGACGCGCACATTGAGATTGCGATCGCGCCCAGACCGATTGATGGTGACCTGTCCCTGGATTAGTCGCTGACTGCCGGTGCGCGCGGTCGTGAAAAGGTCGACCAGCTCCGGCATCACCTCGCTGAGCGGACGTCCCAGCACCTCTGCCTCGGTGTGGCCGATCAAATGCTCGGCAGAGCGGTTGAGGATGCTGATTCGGCCCTCGGCATCCACGCCAATGACGCCGGCGCTGGCGCCCGCCAGCACCGCTTCGGTGAAACGGCGGCGGCTGTCGATGAGGTCGCGTGCGCGCACGATGTCGTCGCGTTGCGTGCGTAGGTCGTGTGTCATTTTGTTGAAAGTCTCGCCGAGTTGGGCGAGATCGCCCTCCGAGCGGCGGGTCGGAACCTGGATCTGCAGGTTGCCGGTCGAGACCAGTTGCGCAGCGCCGATAAGGCGGCGGATCGGTGCCGCCAGATAATTGGCGAAGGTGAGCCCGAGCCAGACCGCCGACAACAACACGCTGAGCGCGATCACCGTGTACATCGCCGCGAAGGCCAGCTGCATACCAGGGCGTCGCTCCTGCATCTCTAAAAACTGCGAGGCGCCTTCGCGACTGACCCGCACCTGCGCAACGACGCGCGGGTCAAGCAGGCGCGCAACGTAGAGGTAGGTATCGGAGAACGCACGCAGCTTGATGACCGCGGCAACGTAGTTGGAGTCGAGAAAGACGCCGATCTGCGGCTCCGTCTCGTCAACATTAGCCAGCGCCTCGCGCGGCGGCTTGGAGAAGGAATTCACGACGGCCTGATTGAGCCGGACCTCGGCCTGTTCGACGACGTTGAGGTTCTTGTCCAGCATCGTGATCATCTGCAGCCCGCGGATGTCGGCCTGCGCGGTGACGAGCTGTTTGAACTGATCGTGGTTCTGCTCATAGAGCGGCTTGGCGCGCCCAAGCTCGATGGCCGTCGCGATGGTATCGGCACGCACGTTCTGGAGATGCTCGCCCAAATAGGCCTCCGCCACGATGCGTGCGTTCTCGATCAGGGATTGTGTTTGCCGCGAGAACAGCCGGTCAAAGCCGCGATCGACCGTGATGCTGGCAACGACGGCCATGAGGATCGCAGGGACCGCGGCGATCACTGAGAACAGGGCGACGATCCGGATGTGCAGTCGCGATCCGGCGCGGCCACGGCGGCGGGCCTGGAACACCCGCCAGAACTCCCCAGCGATGACGGCGATCAGGAAGACGATCGTGCCGGCGTTGACCCACAGGAGCGCCCGCACGACCCCGTCCGTCGGCAGGATTGGCGTCAGGTTGGCCAGAACCAGGAAGGTGACCATGGCCGAGAGCAGCGCCAGCCCGACAGCCACAAGCCCGGCTGCCCGCGCCAGCCACCCTGTCGGCGGCGCTGCGGAGGGAAATTCTGCTGGAGAAGCTTGGCTGATATCCGCCATGAAAGACTGCGTTGGAGGCAAGGAGTGTAGCAAGGCGTTGTGGCACTTTGGACACATGCCAGCGATCGCCGCCATGTGCACGAGCAAAGTGAGGCTTTTCTACAACAATGTTGCCGAATTGAGACAAATCCGGGGCGCAACCAGATCAGTCAGCGCTTATCCGCCGGATCGGAACACCTGGATTTCCAGGTCCCGGATCTTCTTGCGTAGCGTATTGCGGTTGACCCCCAGGAGATCAGCAGCGCGGATCTGATTCCCCCTGGTCGCCGCCAGGGTCACGGTCAGGAGCGGATGCTCAATCTCCCGCAAGATGCGGTGGTAAAGTCCGGGGGGCGGCAGCCCCTCCCGGAAGTTCGCAAAATAGGTGGCCAGATGGCGCTCGACGGCGGCGGACAGTCCCTCCTCGGCCGGCGCCTCGTCGGTCGCCGGCATCGGGGCCGGCTGGGAGAGTTCCGCCTCGACCACCGCGGCCGAGATGATCTCCTGCGGATAGAGCGCGGCCAGCCGGCGGGCGAGGTTTTCGAGCTCGCGGACGTTGCCGGGCCAGCGGTAGCGTTTGACCCGCTCGAGCGCGGCCTGGTCGAGCTGCTTTGGCGGCAGGCCCTCGCGCTCGGCCTGGGTAAAGAAGTGCCGGATCAGGTCGGGCACATCCTCGACGCGCTCGCGCAGCGGCGGCAGCCGCAGCGGAACCACGTTGAGCCGGAAGAACAGGTCCTCCCGGAACAGGCCCTGCTGGATCAGGATGCGCAGGTCCTTGTTGGTAGCGGCAATGATGCGCACGTCGGTCTTGATCGGGGTCCGGCCGCCGACGGTGGTGTATTCGCCCTGCTGCAATACCCGCAGCAACCTGGTCTGCGCCTCCATCGGCATGTCGCCGATCTCGTCGAGGAAGAGCGTGCCACCTTCCGCCTGTTCGAAGCGCCCGGAACTGCGGGTATTGGCGCCCGTGAACGCCCCTTTCTCGTGGCCGAACAACTCGGACTCGATGAGGTCGCGCGGGATCGCCGCCATGTTGATGGCGACGAACGGCCCGCCGCGGCGCTTGCCGTAATCGTGCAGCGCGCGCGCCACCAACTCCTTGCCGGTTCCGGATTCACCCGAGATCATGACCGTGAGGTCGGTCTGCATCAGGCGCGCGAGCACGCGATAGATTTCCTGCATCGCGGGCGAGCGGCCCACCAGCGGGATCTGGTCGAAGTCGTCGGGCTTGACCGCAGGCTTTGCCCGCTCCTTCGGCTCCGACAGCGCCCGCCCCACGATCGTGATCAGCTCCTTGAGATCGAACGGCTTGGGCAGATATTCGTAGGCGCCTTTCTCGGAGGCGCGGATCGCGGTCATGAACGTATTCTGGGCGCTCATGATGATCACCGGCAGCTCTGGCCGCACTTTCTTGATCCGCGGCAAGAGATCGAAGGCGTTCTCGTCCGGCATCACGACGTCGGTGATGACCAGGTCCCCGTCGCCTTGGCTGACCCAGCGCCACAGCGTGGCCGCGTTGCTGGTCGAGCGCACTTCATAGCCCGCTCGCGACAGGGCCTGGTTGAGGACCGTGCGGATGGCCGCGTCGTCATCGGCTATCAGTATGCTTCCTGCAGGCATTGTCATCCTCTTCAGGCAGCGCCGTCCGGCCCGGCGTCGTTACCCAGGAACATGGGCATGAGAACTCGAAAGATCGTGTGACGTGGTTGTGACTCGCATTCGATGATGCCGCCGTGATCGCCGATGATCTTGGCGACCAACGCGAGGCCCAGACCCGAGCCGGCGGGCTTGGTTGTCACGAATGGGTCGAACAGGTGCGCCAACAAATCATCCGGCACGCCCGGTCCGCTGTCCTTGATGCAGAACTCCAATGGCAGCGACACGCGCGCCTTGCTGCCCGGCAGCGATAGCCGCACGCCGGGGCGGAACGCGGTCGTGAGGTGAATCTCGCCGTCGGTCGCGCCCTCTCCGATCGACTCGGCGGCGTTCTTCACCAGATTGAGAAAGACCTGAATGAGCTGGTCGCGGTTGGCGAGCACCGGCGGCAGCGAGGGATCGTATTCCTCGATGAACTTGATGTGGCGCGCGAAGCCGGACTGGGCGAGCCGTTTCACATGCTCGAAGACGCGGTGGATGTTGACCGGCTCGCGCTCGATCGGCCGCTCGTCCGTGAAGACCTCCATGCGGTCGACGAGCTTGACGATGCGATCGGCCTCGTCGCAGATCAGCCGCGTGAGCGCCCGGTCGTCATCGGCGGCGGATTGCTCGAGGAGTTGTGCGGCGCCGCGAATGCCCGACAACGGATTCTTGATCTCGTGTGCCAGCATGGCGGCGAGCGCTGTCACCGAGCGCGCCGCGCCGCGATGAGTGAGCTGGCGATCCATCTTGTCGGCGATGGTGCGCTCCTGCAGCATCACCACGACGTGGTCTGGCCGCTCGGGCAGCGGCGCGACATGCAGATCGACCAGCCGCTCGCCCGGATTGCGCGGGGTCGAGAGATCGACCTTGTATTCGTTGACCGCGGCTCCGCGCGCACGCACCTGGTCGATCAGCGACAGGAGCGGGCTGCCGAACGGCACGACGTCAGACAAGCGATGACGGCGCAGCAGCGGCAGCGAAGCCTCGAAGAAGGATTCTGCCGCCGCATTGGCGTTGGCGATCTTGTCGTCGGCATTGATCATGATCACGGGATGCGGCAGCGCGTCGAGAACGGCGTCCGCGGTGCCTGATGGGATCGGTATGCGTTCCATGGTGTTCATGCTGCGGCCCGCTGCAGAGAGCCGAAGGCGTCGAAGGCCTCGGCGAGATGACGATGGACCAGCGCCGGCAACTCGGCAGTCAGCACGCGCTGGCGATGGGCTTTCAGCAAAGTCTCGGGTGCGCCTGCAGTGGCGGCGGCGGCATCGAGGCCCCAGCCGAGATGCTTGCGGGCATGGCGGCGGCCAATCGCGACGCCGTGATGCGCCAGCATCTCGTCATAGAGCGTCGTGATGAGCGCCTGTTGAATGGCAAGCGTCGGCTCCTCGCCGTGGTGGCCGCCGGCGAGATAGCCGGCGACCTGTCCGGGCAACCACGGCCGCCCCTGCGCGGCGCGTCCGATCATGATCGCGTCGGCACCGGAGGCAGCAAACGCAGCAACCGCATCCGCGTAGGACGAGATATCGCCATTGACGACGAGCGGGATGGTGACCGCATCCTTGACCGCGCGCACCGCTGCCCAATCGGCGTTGCCTTTGTAGAACTGGCAGCGGGTGCGGCCATGCACGGTGATCATGCGTATGCCGGCCGCTTCGGCACGGCGCGCAAGCTCAGGCGCATTGATGCTGCGGTGGTCCCAGCCGAGCCGCATCTTCAGCGTGACCGGCACCGCGACCGCAGCGACGGTCGCTTCGATCAGCGTCAAGGCGTGGTCGAGATCGCGCATCAGCGCCGAGCCCGATTCCGCGCCCGTCACGTGCCGTGCCGGACAACCCATATTGATGTCGATCACGGCCGCGCCGGTGGCTTCCGCAATGCGAGCACCTTCGGCCATCCAGCGTGCTTCACAGCCGGCAAGCTGCACGACATGCAAGCCAACGCCCTGCCCTTCGCTGCGCAGCCGCGCATCATTGCGGCCTTCGACCAAGGCGGCGCTTGCGGTCATTTCGGAAACGACGAGCCCGGCTCCAAGCTTGGTGGCCAAGCGTCGAAACGGCGCGTCGGTCACCCCGGACATCGGCGCCAGCACAACAGGGTTTGGTAGCCTCAGGCTACCAATCGAGACTGGCGTTGGCCGAAAACTCATTCCCGTTGAAGTCACTTAAGAAGCCTGCACATGATTTAGGCGACCATGCATTGCTGCATAGAGTTTAGCCAATTTGCTCCCGGCCGCAAGTGCTGCAGTGCAATATTTCCCCATAGGGTGAAATTGTGCCCCGAACGCCCCGGCAAAACTGGTTTGCGGGGCCGTTAAGACGCGCTAAAGCCATGCCGGCATTTCACTTTTGGATACCGACATGGTGGGCATGGTTGCAGCGATTGTGGTCGCGGCCGGGCGCGGCCTGCGCGCAGGCGGGGGAAAGCCCAAGCAATACAGGGCCCTGGCCAGCCAGCCGATGATCCGCCCGAGCCTGGCTACGCTCGCAGGCCATCCCGAGATTGCGGTGGTTCAGCCCGTCATCCATCCGGAGGATGTACAGCGCTTCGAGGAAGCTGCCGCTGGCATCAAGGTCCTGCCCCCGGTCTTCGGCGGCGCCACCCGGGTGGCCTCGGTCCGCGCTGGCCTCGAGGCGCTCGCGGCCCGCAAGCCCGAGCTCGTGCTGGTGCATGATGCGGCGCGGCCGTTTGCCTCGCCGGCCCTGATTGGGCGCGCCATTGTGGCGGCCAGGAATGGTGCGGCGGTGCCGGTGCTGCCGGTCGTCGACACGGTGAAGAGCGTCGATGCAACAGGCGCCATCACGGGCACGATCGATCGCACCTTGCTGCGGGTGGTGCAGACGCCGCAGGCCTTCGGCTTCGACCTGCTGCTCGAGGCGCATCGGCGCGCGGCGGCGGCCGGTCGTGAGGACTTCACCGACGATGCCGCACTCGCCGAATGGGCGGGCCATCGGGTGGCAACTTTTGAAGGCGAGGCCAGCAACGTGAAGCTCACGACCCCGGAGGATTTCTCGCGCGCGGAGGCTGCGCAGGTCGCGGCGCTTGCGGATGTTCGCACTGGCTTCGGCTTCGATGTGCATCAGTTCATCGCTGGCGATCATGTCTGGCTCGGCGGCGTGCGCATCGCACACGAGTGTGGCGTGACCGGCCACTCCGATGCCGACGTGGTGCTGCATGCGCTGGTCGATGCGATCCTGGGCGCGCTGTGCGAGGGCGACATCGGCGTGCACTTCCCGCCCAGCGATCCGCAATGGCGCGGCGCCTCCTCGGATCGCTTTCTTGCGTTTGCGGTCGAGCGCGTGCAAGCGCGCGGCGGGCGCATCGCCCATCTCGATGCCACGATCGTGTGCGAGGCGCCGCGCATCGGCCCGCATCGCGACGCCATGCGCGCGCGCATCGCCGAGATCGCGGGTATTTCGGAAAGCCGTGTGGCCATCAAGGCGACCACGAGTGAGAAGCTTGGCTTCACCGGGCGACGCGAAGGCATCGCAGCCTTCGCCAACGCCACCATACGGCTGCCGTGGAGCGACTAAGAGCGAGTAAGATTTTTTGGGGCGACTGAGATGGTGGACGAGGAGCTCCTTGCGCAGGCACGTGCGCTGCTCGATCTCTGTCGGGCGAAGAAGCTGACGGTCGCCACCGCCGAAGTCCTGCACCGGCGGTCTGGTGGCCGCGACACTCACCGAGATCCCAGGCTCTTCCGACGTGGTCGAGCGCGGCTTCGTCACCTATTCCAACGCGGCCAAGACGGCGATGCTCGGCGTTCCCGCTGACGTCATCGCGCGCTTCGGCGCGGTGAGCCGCGAGACCGCCGAGGCCATGGCACAGGGCGCGCTTGCGCACTCCCCTGCCGATCTCGCGGTCTCGATCACCGGCATCGCGGGGCCAGGCGGCGGCTCGCCCGGCAAGCCAGTCGGGCTCGTGCATTTTGCCGCCGCGGCGCGCGGTGGGCTACTTGTGCATCACGAAGGCCGGTACGGCGATATCGGGCGCGCGCAGGTTCGCCACGTCTCGGTCAAGCAGGCGCTGGATATGCTGAGCGCACTGGCGCAAGCGCTCAAACAAGAAAACTAGACTCTAATCCGATTCAATCGGACCAAAGTCTAGATCGGCTCGGATAGTTGATAGTCGGGTGCAAAACGAGGGGAGCGTCGCGTGAGTGAGCAGACCAAGTACATTTTGGACGAAACCCACATCCCCAAGAGCTGGTACAATCTGATTGCCGATTTGCCCAAACCGCTGTCGCCGGTTCTGCATCCGGGCACCAAGCAGCCGGTAGGCCCGGGCGATCTCGAACCGCTGTTTCCGATGGAGCTCATCCTTCAGGAAGTGTCGGCGGAGCGCTACATCGACATTCCGGAGCCGGTGCGCGACGTCTTCGGCATGTGGCGACCTTCGCCCTTGATGCGCGCGCGGCGACTGGAGCAGAAGCTCGGCACGCCCGCCAAGATCTATTACAAATACGAAGGCGTCTCGCCGGCCGGCTCGCACAAGCCCAACACCGCGGTGCCGCAGGCCTGGTACAACAAACAGGCCGGCATCAAGAAGCTCTCGACCGAGACCGGCGCCGGCCAATGGGGCTCGTCGCTTGCGTTTGCGGGCTCGCTGTTCGGCATCGACGTCACCGTGTTCCAGGTGCGCGTTTCGTTCGACCAGAAGCCCTATCGCCGCGCGCTGATGGAAACCTACGGCGCGCGCTGCATCGCCTCGCCGTCGAACGAGACCGAGAGCGGCCGCGCGATCCTGGCCAAGGACCCGAACAATCCCGGCTCGCTCGGGATCGCGATTTCCGAAGCGGTCGAGATGGCCGCGAAGGATCCGGCGATCAAATATTCGCTCGGCTCGGTGCTCAACCACGTGATGCTGCACCAGACGATCATCGGCCAGGAAGCGATCAAGCAGTTCGAGATGGCGGGCGACGATCCGGACATCGTCATCGGCTGCACCGGCGGCGGCTCGAATTTCTCCGGGCTCGCCTTTCCGTTCCTCGGGCTGCAACTGCGTGGCGGACGCAAGCGCCGCGTCATCGCGGTCGAGCCCGCGGCCTGTCCGTCGCTCACCAAAGGCAAATATCGCCTACGATTTCGGCGACACCGCGCATCTCACGCCGCTGGTGAAGATGCACACGCTGGGCTCGACCTTCATTCCGCCCGGCTTCCATGCCGGCGGCTTGCGCTATCACGGCATGGCGCCGATGGTCTCCCATGTCTCCGAGCTCGGGCTGATCGAGGCGCGCGCCTATCACCAGAAGACCTGCTTCGAGGCCGGCGTCGAATTCGCGCGCTGCGAAGGCATCGTGCCGGCGCCGGAAGCCAATCACGCGGTGCGCTGCGCGATCGACGAAGCGCTGCGCTGCAAGAAAGAGGGAAAGAAGGAGACCATCCTGTTCAATCTTTCCGGTCACGGTCATTTCGACATGGGGGCCTACATCAGTTACTTCGAGGGCAAGCTGGTCGATCAGGACTACGATCAAAAAGAGCTGGCCATGGCGCTCGCCGGACTGCCGAGCGTGGCGGCCTGAGACAGATCCGCGAGGGGCCATATTGGGGGGATCATGATCGAGCCATATAACGCCGTCGGCCTCATTCCGACGTTCTGGGGCATTCGCAAGCGCGCGGACATCAAGCACAACATCGAGCATTTGCAGCACCTGACCAAGGCCGCCTTCTGGCTGTCCAATCTGGATATTCCGGTGAAGCTGCTGGCGATTCCGGAAGGCGCGCTGATGGGTTTCAACGACGAGGTGCTCGACGTCGATCACGCCGACTACGCCCACACCTGCTGCATCGACATTCCGGGGCCGGAGACCGACGCCATCGGAAAGCTCGCGCGCGAATGGAATGTCCACATCATGGCGCAGGCCAAGGCACGCCATAAGGACTGGAAGGATCGCTTCTTCAATGTCGGCTTCATCGTCGATCCCGACGGCAAGATCATCCTGAAGCATTACAAGCTCTCGGCGCTGCTGCCGGTCGAGCGTTCGGTTTCGCCGCATGACATCTACGACTGGTGGATCGAGAAATACGGCCGCACGCTCGACGCCTTCTGGCCGGTCGCCGACACCAAGATCGGCCGGCTCGGCATCATGATGGCGATGGAGGGCAACTATCCGGAGAATGGGCGCGGACTGGCCATGAACGGCGCCGAGGTGGTGTATCGCGCCTCGATGCCGGCGCCGTTCACCGAGAACGATGTCTTCGAGATATCCAATCGGGCGCGCGCGCTCGAGAACAACATGTATATCGTGGCGCCGAACATCGGCAGCTATCATCTCTACCCCGACAGCCACGTCGGCATCGACGCCGGCGGCGGCCAGTCGATGATCGTCGATTATCGCGGCCAGCTCGTCGGCAAGCAGCGCGACACCAATGGCTCGACTTTTGTGGCCGGCGTCATCAACATCGAGGCGCTGCGCCACCATCGGCAATCGGCGCAGGTGACCAACTGGATGAAGGACGTCCGCGCCGAGCTCGCGCAGATCATCTACGAGCAGCCGATCTATCCGAAGAACCGCTACCTGAAGAAGGTCCCGCCCAAGCACGCCAACTACAAGCGCGACGTGATCGACAAGCAGGTCGCGCTCATGCAGAAGCGCGGCATTTGGGCGAAGCCGTCGAAGTGACTTGCATGCCGTAGGCGTGGCCCCGCCGTCGGGAGTTGCGTTCATCCTCTCGGTCGTCCCGGCGAAAGTGCTTGTGTGGCAAAGCCGTGGTTGTTGTCGTCCCCGCGAAGGCGGGGACCCATAACCATCAAATGTTATTATAATCGTTGTCCGTGCCAGATAGCCATGCTGCGGCGTATGGGTCCCCGCCTTCGCGGGGACGACACCGAGATTGCTGAGGGTGCGAGGGCATGGTCACACCCCATAAATCTTGTCCGCGCGCTGCTCGAACGCCGCGGCGAAGCGGCGGAACGCGAGGTCGAACATCGAGCCCATCAGCATGCCGAGCATGCGGCTCTTGAACTCATAGGAAATGAAGAACTCGACCTCGCAGGTGCGCTCGCCGGTCGGACGAAAGGTCCAGCGGTTCTCGAGATGGCTGAACGGCCCATCGAGATACTCGACCAGGATCTGCAGATTCGGCCGATCGAGCGTGACCCGGCTGACGAAGCTTTCGTGGATGAGCTTGTAGGCGACCGTCATGTCGGCGACCAGGATCAGGACGCCTTCGGGCTCCTCGATGCGCCGGCGCACCTTGAGGCTCGAGCACAGCGGCACGAATTCCGGATAGCGCTCCACGTCGGCGACAAGCTCGAACATGTCGGCGGCCGAGTGCCGCAAACGCCGTGTGGTGGTGAATTGCGGCATGATCAGCGCGCGGGCGCCATCAATGCGTGACGGGCTGCTTTCAGTCTTGCAAAGTCCTCGCCGGCGTGGTGCGAGGAGCGCGTGAGCGGGCTCGCCGACACCATCAGGAATCCCTTGGCATAGGCGACGGTCTCGTAGCGCCTTGAACTCGTCCGGCGGCACGAAGCGCACGACCTCGTGGTGCTTGCGCGTCGGCTGCAGGTACTGGCCGATGGTGAGGAAATCGACGCCGGCCGTGCGCAGGTCGTCCATCACCTGCAGCACCTCGTTGCGCTCTTCGCCGAGCCCGACCATGATCCCGGACTTGGTGAACATCGTGGGATCGATCTCCTTGGCGCGCTGCAAGAGCCGGATCGAGGCGAAGTAGCGCGCGCCCGGCCGCACCGTGAGATATTTCGACGGCACGGTCTCGAGATTGTGGTTGAACACGTCCGGCTTGGCCGCGACCACGGTCTCGACCGCGCCATCCTTGCGCAGGAAATCGGGCGTGAGCACCTCGATGGTGGTGTGCGGCGCAGCGCGCCCGGATCGCCCGGATCACCTGCGGCGAAGTGCCCTGCCCCGCCGTCGTCGAGGTCGTCGCGGTCGACCGAGGTGATCACCACATGGGCGAGCGCAAGCTTGGCGGTCGCCTCCGCGACGTGCTCGGGCTCGGCCGGATCGAGCGGTCCGGGCAGGCCGGTGCGCACGTTGCAGAAGGCGCAGGCGCGCGTGCAGGTGTCACCCATGATCATGAAGGTGGCGTGCTTCTTGTCCCAGCACTCGCCGATATTCGGGCAGCCGGCCTCCTCGCACACGGTGTGCAGGCCGTTCGCGCGCACGATCGCCTGCGTATCGCGATAGCCCTTGCGAGACCGGCGCCTTGACGCGGATCCAGTCGGGCTTGCGCAGCACGGGCGTGTCCGGCCGATGCGCCTTTTCGGGATGGCGCGGACGCGGGCCGACGGTGTCGAGCACGACCGCCAGGAATCTCCAGGTTCCTCACCGCTTACTTACGAAGCGGCAGGGAACCGGCAAGAGCTTGGATCTACAAGATCCTGGATTTACAAGTCTTGGATCTACAGGGCTTGGATTTACAAGAGCCGGTTTCAGCGGGCCGGTAGCAAATCCGTGCGTCCGTCGGCGACTTTCGGCCCTGGCCGAGGATCGACCGGGTTGATCCGGAACAGGGCAAAGCGCTCACCGGTATAGAGCGCGGTCAGGCGCGTCGGATCGGGATTTTCATAGCCGCTGCTGTCGGTGAACAGCACGTAGACGTAGTCGTAGTCGGAGGTCCACTTGTTCCAGTAGTTGTCGGCGCCGTCCTGCTGCGGGCCGTCCTCGGCGACCTGCAGCAGCTGGCTGACCGAGGGCGGCGTCCCGTCGAGCCGGTCGACGCGGTCGCGATAGGGCTCGCGCACGTGCAGGATCTGCTTGCCGATCACCGTGAAGGCGGTCGTCACCAGCGCCGAGCGCTCGATGATGGCGGAGCAGGCGGCGTGCACGAGGCCGAGGTCTTTCGCGTCGTCGCCGCGCATCCGGGTCGGCGTAGGCGACCAGGATCTTGGAGCCGCGATCGATCAGACGCACCGAGTCGCGGAACGCCACGATCGTCTTCGAGGCAG
This sequence comes from uncultured Alphaproteobacteria bacterium, assembly GCA_963817015.1. Taxonomy (GTDB): domain Bacteria; phylum Pseudomonadota; class Alphaproteobacteria; order Rhizobiales; family Xanthobacteraceae; genus VAZQ01. Next base: position 146,881 of record CAWFMV010000008.1, read on the forward strand.
TCGGACCAGACGGTCTGCACCTCGAACACCCGGATCGCCAGCAGCAGCACCAGCACGGTCGCGAAACCGCGGCGCACATAGTCATGCCGCAGATTGAGATGCGCGCAGGCGATCACCATGAAGGCGAGCGAGATCGGCAGGCGCTGGTCCGCCATGTAGGTCTCGAAGATGATCCGCGGCATCGCGAGATAGATGATGCGAGCCGATGATCAGCAGCAGCCCAGCCGATCGAATGAAATTGCAGCGCGCGATGGCGCAGGCCCCAGCCGGCCGCAAAGGCCACGATGCCGGTGAGCAGCAAGGCCGCGAAATGGGAGTAGACCTCGATGACATAGATCAAGCCATCGAGCTTGCCGTTGAACTCCCACACGAACGAGGCGCGCAGCCCCCAGGTCGGGCTCATCATCAGGAGCGGCAATACCGGCAGGAACGGCAGGCCGGTGGCGACGAAATCGACGAGCGGCCACAGCTTCGCGCCCGCAAGGCCCGCGGCCGATTGCCGCGGCTGCCTGTAATGCGCGACCAGGCGGCTGGTCTCGAAGGCCAGCGAGCCCGAGTCCATAGACCCCGACCGCGAACAGGTGGCAGAAGAACAGCGCCAGCACGAACAGCAGCGAGACTGCGAGCCGGATGACGGGATTGCGCTCGCGCAGCCAGACCCAGGCCGTCAGGCCCAGAGCGCGAGCCCGATCCCGAACATGTAGTTCATGGTGCCGACAAGGAACACGTTGTTGTAGAGCAGCGGAAACGCGATCAGCGGCAGAACCGACCAGTGTCCGAACAGCCGGCGATTGAGCGCAAGCGTGCCCGATATGATCAGCACGAAGCTCGCGATGGTGTAGACCTGCCCGGCAGCATAAACGCTCATCACCCGCGTCGAGCGGCGGAACGATCATGTCCATCATCAGGTTCGGAATGATCTGCCAGTTGACCTCGTAGAAGCGCGACAGATCAGGGATCGGAGCCGATCGTCGCGATGATGTGCATGCGCGACAGGTGGTTGATGTAATCGGCGAGCGGCGGCCACGGATAGAGCACGATCGGAATCGACCGTGATCACCGTTAGCACTACGAACAGGCCGGCGATTTGCCTGTCGGTGAAATCGACCGTACGGAAGACCTCGCTAAAGTCGATCCCCCGCCTTCCTACCGTAGCCCGCTCGCTCCACGCTTGCGGCCCGCACGCCCACCGGTTCGCTGATGTCAACCATTCTGCCAACAATAGATTTTTTGACTCACTGCCCGGCGGGACTGAGCGTGCGGTCCGTGAAGTTAATTGCTTGCGCCCCCGCGGGTCCCGTGTGCCTGAACCTAGGTGAACGCAGGATGAATAGTGGCAGGAAATGGCTCAGGCCCGTCGAATCGCCTGCCAGAGTGCCAGAAAAACCACAGCTCCAATTGTGGCGGTGATCAGTTCGCCCCAGAAATCGGGCACAACACGCACGCCGAGCTTGCAAAAAAGGAAACCCCCGAATAACGAGCCGATGAGGCCGACGATAAGGTTACGAAGCAACCCCCGTGGCGCATTAGTAATCTTGGCCGCGAGCCAGCCCGCAATCAGGCCGATCAGAATCCACGCCAGCACACCCATCGTGAATCTCTTAGTAAGACTCCTGGTGAAACTCTCGCTTCATGGAGCCACGCCGGCGGGCAGCGCTCGCGCGGTCTGCCAGCGGCCTCACATGTTCAGCACCCGTCCATACGCGTCGAGCACCGCTTCCTTCATCATCTCCGACAGCGTCGGATGCGGGAACACGGTGTGCATGAGCTCTTCTTCCGTGGTCTCGAGATTCATCGCCACCACGTAGCCCTGGATCAGCTCGGTGACCTCGGCGCCCACCATGTGCGCGCCGAGGAGCTGACCGGTCTTCTTGTCGAAGATCACCTTCACCAGACCCTGATCCTCGCCGAGCGCGATCGCCTTGCCGTTGCCGACGAACGGAAAGCGGCCAATGCGCACATCGAGCTTCTTCTCCTTGGCGGCCTGCTCGGTGAGGCCGACCGAGGCGATCTGCGGCGAGCAATAGGTGCAGCCGGGAATGAGGCGCTTGTCCATCGGATGCGGCTTGAGGCCCTTGATCGCCTCGACGCAGATGACACCCTCGTGCTCGGCCTTGTGCGCAAGCAGCGGCGGGCCGGCGACGTCGCCGATCGCATAGATGCCGGGCACGTTGGTGCGGCCATAGCCGTCGATCACGATGGCGCCGCGGTCGGTCTTCACGCCAACTTTCTCGAGTCCGAGATTTTCGATGTTGCCGACGACGCCGACCGCCGAGATCACGCGCTCGACGGTCAGGGTCTGCGTTGCCGCCCTTGCCGTCGTCGATGGTCGCGGTGACGTTGTCGGCTTTCTTGTCGAGCTTCGTCACCTTGGCACCGGTGAGGATCTTGATGCCCTGCTTCTCGAACGCCTTGCGGGCGAAGACTGCAATCTCGGCATCCTCGACCGGCAGGATCTGCGGCAGCACCTCAACCACCGTCACCTCGGCGCCGAGCGTGCGATAGAACGAGGCGAACTCGATGCCGATCGCGCCTGAGCCGATGACCAGCAGCGATTTCGGCATGCGCTCGGGCACCATCGCCTCGAAATAGGTCCACACCAGCTTCTGGTCCGGCTCGAGCCCGGGCAGCACGCGCGGGCGCGCGCCGGTCGCGAGGATGATGTGCTTGGCCTGATAGCTGCCTGGCCCGAGCGTGCCCTTGGGGGCTTCGCTCTTGCCGGCCTTGACCGTGACTTTGCCGGGCGCGTCGATCGCGGCCTCGCCCCAGATCACGCTCACCTTGTTCTTCTTCATCAGGAAGCCGACGCCGTCGTTGAGCCGCTTCGAGACGGCGCGCGAGCGCTTGACGACGGCCGACGGGTCGAACGCGACCTTCTCGGCCGAGAGCCCATAGTCCTTGGCGTGCTGCAGGTAGTGGAAGATCTCGGCCGAGCGCAGGAGCGCCTTGGTCGGGATGCAGCCCCAGTTGAGGCAGATGCCGCCGAGATACGCGCGCTCGACGATCGCGATCTTGAAGCCGAGCTGCGCCGCCCGGATCGCGGTCACATAGCCGCCCGGGCCAGAGCCGATGATGATGATGTCGAAGGTCGTGTCTGCCATGGTCAAAGCTCTCTGGTCGCCAGCGCGAGGCCGCGCATTGGGTGTTCATATAGGAATTAGGGGGCGATGCGTCGCTATTCCTTCGCCGATTTCACGCAGTCGTTGTTCAGCTCGGCGAAGATCCGGTCAGGCCCCTCGAACAGCCGGGTAAGCTCAGCCGGCGGTGTGCGGCCCGCATCGGCCACGGCCTTTTCAAGCCCACGCACCAGCTCGGTGTAGCGCGCCCGGATGGCCTCGTCGCGCAGGTTGGCGAGATAGGTGCCGAGTGCCGCGAATTTGTTGACGGCCGCCGCGGCATCGATCCGCTCCGCGGTCGAGGCCGACGTGGAGCCGGCCCGCGACTGCTCGCCATTGGCACTGACGAGACCGGCTTTGAACTTCACCTGAAAATAGGCGTCGATTGTCTCCTTGCAGGTGCGCATATACTCGGCGCGGCCGAAATTGCGCTGGATGAGATCGACGAACTTGTTGTTGAGGTAGCCGTTGAAGATCGAGGTCACAAGCGACAGCGTGGCGATGAGCATCGGAAAGAAGGTGATCAGCAGTACCTTCAGCTTGCCTTCGCTCTCGGTCATCGCTGCGCGCCAGCTCAGAGCGTCTTGGTCGCCGCATAGAACGGCGCGACGATGTTCTTGAAGCTGATCGCAACCGTATCTTCGACAGCCATCGCGGAGTGCAGCACGTTCGAGGGATGATAGCTCACCTCGCCCGGCCCGATCTCGTAGGTCTCGTCACCGCAGGTCATGCGCATGCGGCCGCTGATCACATAGATCGCCTGCTCCTCAGGATGCTGGTGCGGACGCGCGCTGTCGCCGGCGCGCCAGTGCATCTTCATCATCTCGATCGACTTGCCACGCACCACGGGACCGCGGGCGTCGGAATGGGTGGGTGTGACGAGATGATCGAGGTCGCCGTCGAGGAGCACGCGGGGCATGAGGAGCCTACTCGCACTTGGCCGCAGGTCGCGCGGATTGCATTGCATCGGGCGCCTCGGTGCGCAGGCGCTGCCGCAGCATGGCAATGTTGGTGCGGTCGCGCGGCAGCCGCAACGGCACGGCGGATCGGCCCTCAAGACCGAATATATCACCGTCCGCCTGATCCATGGTGACGCGCTCCAGGATCTCTGCCGGCCGGCAATCCCACTGCGCGCTGCCTCCATACTGAACACAGAGCGCCACATAGGCGATCCGCGATTGCGGCGACGTCGCGTTCGGATCGACGCGCCAAGTGCCGGAGAGCACCGTGTCGTTGCCGGCCGCCCAGAGATACGACTTTCCTCCGGCACCGAGGTAGCTCACCTGCGTGCCCTGCGGTCCCGTCCAGGTGATGAGCGTGCGGCAGCTGACGAACTTGCGCGTCTCCGCCTCGCCTAGCAGCTGCGCGTGGGCGCAAGTAACAGTGAGCAGCACGACAGCCGGCAGGCAGGCGAGCGATCGGCAGGTCTGGTACTTCGTCTTGTGCTTCGCCATGTCCCTCGTCATGAAGCGCACCTTGCGTCGTCACACGACCATCGTCACTGGGTTCTCGATCAGCGCCTTGAACGCGCTGAGAAGCTCCGCACCAAGCGCACCATCGACCGCGCGGTGGTCAGTCGAAAGCGTCACCGACATCATCCAGGCGGCTTCAATCCTGCCATCCCTCACGATCGCGCGCTCCTCGCCCGCGCCGACCGCCAGGATGGTGGCGTGCGGCGGGTTGATGACGGCGGCGAAATCCTTGATGCCGTACATGCCGAGGTTCGACACCGCGCTCGAGCCGCCTTGGTATTCCTCCGGCTTGAGCTTGCGGGCGCGTGCACGTGCCGCGAAGTCCTTCATCTCATTCGAGATGGTGGAGAGTGACTTCGACTCCGCGTGGCGCACGACCGGCGTGATCAGGCCGCCCGGGATCGAGACCGCGACCCCGATGTCGGAACGGTGATGCTTGAGCATGCCGCTTTCGGTCCAGGTCACGTTTGCGTTCGGGATCCGTTGCAGCGCGAGCGCAAGCGCCTTGATGACAAAGTCATTGACCGAGAGCTTGTAGGCGGGCTTGCCATCCTTGTCCTTGGGCGCGGCGGTGTTGATCTCCTCGCGCGCGGCAAGGAGCTTGCCGATATTGCAGTCGAGCGTGAGATAGAAATGCGGGATGGTGAGCTTGGCTTCGACCAGCCGGCGCGCGATCACCTTGCGGATGTTGTCGTGCGGCACGACGTCGTAGCTGCCAGGCTCGAACAGCGCGCGGATCTTGTCGTCGGACGGTACGGGCAGCGCGAAAGACGCCGCTGCAGCCGGCGCGAGACCCTGGCCCGACCGCGCCGCCTCGACATCGCGCGCGATGATGCGGCCATGCGGACCGGAGCCGCGGATGCGATTGAGCTCGATGCCAGCGGTCTTGGCGAGACGGCGCGCGAGCGGCGAGGCGAAGACGCGATTGGCGCCATGTTGCGTACCATGGGGCCCACCCTGGACTGGTGCGGATGCTGGTGCGGCAGCCGGTACGGACGGAGCAGCAGGCGCGGCGGCCGGTCGTGTAGCCGGCTCAGACTTTGCGGCTGGCGCAGCTGGTGTTGGCGCGGGTGCGGCGGCGGGTGGAGCCCCCTTCCCGGCCGCAGCGGCGGCTGCTTTCGGGTCCTCGCCCTCCTGCGCCAGCACGGCGATGAGCTGGTTCACCGGCACGTCCTGGCTGCCTTCCGGCACGACGATCTTGGCGAGCACGCCGTCGTCGATCGACTCGTATTCCATCGTGGCCTTGTCGGTCTCGATCTCGGCGATGACGTCGCCGGCCTTGACGGCGTCGCCCTCCTTCTTGAGCCACTTGGCGAGGTTGCCCTTCTCCATGGTAGGAGAGAGTGCGGGCATGAGGATATTGACCGGCATAAGAGGTTCTCGATTTCTCAGCTGATCGCGCTGGTGGTGCCGGGATCGGTTGGCGAGTCCAACTCGGCGTTGAACAGCGCACGAATGCGCTCGAGCGTTTCCTCTTCCTGGAACTTGTTCTCGGTCGCATAGATGCGCGCGACATGGCGTGCCACGTCCGCGATCAGCATGCCCCAGGCCTCAGGATCGTCGAAGGCGCGGCGTAACGATACATGCAGTCCGCCATCGACTATGGCGGCGCGCAGCACTTCGACACCGCCCTGCTCGAGCGCGGTGGGCGGAATGACCAACGCATCGAAGGTCGGTTGCGACTTGTCGGGATCCATGCTGCTCATCGGTGACACGGAAAGTTCAGGGACAGATGCGCCGCGTAGATCTGAGCGACCTGGGCGCTGGGCTGAGCGTTGGCGATCAGCTTGTTCAACTCGGTCTCCATCCATTCGAAGATATCGGAAAGCTTGCTGCTGTCGCGCACCTGCGGCGGCAGGCAGAACAGCTTGTTGGTCATGGCGTTCTCGGCACCGCCCTCCGTATGCAGCAGGCCCTCGAACAGGCCGACCAGATAATTCTTGTACGAGGTCGAGGCCCATCCGGCGTTGCGCGAAACGCGCTGCAACACGCGGTAGTTCTCGACATTCATCGGCGCCAGCACGATCGTGGCCTGCGCCGCGGCGTGAGTGGACCACGTGCAGGTCGCGCTGATCAGCAGCAAAGCCGCGAGCATGCGCATGGTGATCACCTGTAGCAAACCGCCTTTGCGGCCTCGACCACTTCATCGACCGAGGGCAGCGCCAGCTTCTCCAGATTGGCCGCATATGGCATCGGCACGTCCTTGCCGGCGACGCGCGCGACTGGCGCATCGAGCCAATCAAACGCCTCTTCCATTACGCGCGCTGCAATCTCGGCGCCGACGCCCGATTGCCGCCAGCCCTCCTCGATCGTGACCAACCGCGCGGTCTTCTTCACCAATTCCACGATGGTGCCGATATCCATCGGCCGCAGTGTGCGCAGATCGATCACCTCGGCGTTGATGCCATCCCGTGCGAGCGCGTCGGCAGCCTTGAGCGCGTAGGTCATCCCCATCGACCACGCCACGAGCGTGACATCGGAGCCCTCGCGTGCGACCCGAGCGCGGCCGATCGGCACCAGATAGTCGTCGAGCTTGGGCACCGGGAAGCTCTGGCCGTAGAGAATTTCGTTTTCAAGAAAGATCACCGGATTGGGATCGCGGATTGCGGACTTGAGCAGGCCCTTGGCATCCCCCGCGGTAAAGGGCGCAACCACCTTGAGACCCGGGATGTGGGAGTACCAGGCCGAGAAGTCCTGGCTGTGCTGGGCGGCGACACGCGCGGCCGGTCCGTTCGGTCCGCGGAACACGATCGATGCGCCGATCTGGCCGCCCGACATGTAGCGGGTCTTGGCGGCGGAGTTGATGAGCTGGTCCATCGCCTGCATGGCGAAGTTGAAGGTCATGAACTCGACGATCGGCTTGAGGCCCGCGAGCGCGGCGCCGACGCCGAGCCCCGCAAAGCCGTGCTCGGTGATTGGCGTGTCGATCACGCGCCGGGCGCCGAATTCCTGCAACAGGCCCTGCGTGACCTTATAGGCGCCCTGATACTCGGCGACCTCCTCACCCATGACGAAGATGTCAGGGTCGCGGCGCATCTCCTCCGCCATCGCGTCGCGCAGCGCTTCGCGCACCGTCATGGTCACCATCGCGGTGCCGGCGGGCACTTCGGGCTCGGGCAGCGCTGCACTCTTGGGGGGCGCGATGTCGGAGGACTTCGGCTGCGCCGGCGCCTTCTGCTCCTTACCTGAGCGCTCCTGCGCGGCAGGCGGCGCGGACTCGGCCGCCTTCTGCGCGCTCGCCGGTTTGGCTCCCGACTTGAGCGCGGATGCATCCTCGCCGTCAGCCAGGATCATCGCGATCGGCGTGTTGACCGCGACATCGTTGGTTCCTTCCGGCACCAGAATCTTTCCCAGCGTGCCTTCGTCGACCGCCTCCACCTCCATGGTGGCCTTGTCGGTCTCGATCTCGGCGATCACGTCGCCGGACTTGACCTGATCGCCCTCCTTCTTGAGCCACTTGGCGAGGTTGCCCTTCTCCATCGTGGGCGACAGCGCGGGCATTAAAATTTCGGTCGGCATGAACGGCTTATCCTTGGCAGCAAATGGCGCGGCGCGGCCCGACGCTCAGCGGTAGACGTCGGTGTAAAGCTCGGAGGGGTCGGGCTCGGCGTCGTGGGTAGCGAACTCCGCCGCCTCGTTGACGACCGCGCGTACCTCGGTGTCGATCTTCTTGAGCGCGTCCTCGTTCACCCACTTCTTCGATAGCAGCCGCTGGCGCACCTGCTCGATCGGGTCGTGCCCGCTGCGGACCTTGTCGACCTCCTCCTTGGAGCGATACTTGGCGGGGTCAGACATCGAATGGCCGCGATAGCGGTAGGTCAGCATCTCGAGGATCATCGGGCCGTTGCCGGTGCGGCACCAGTTCACCGCCTTCTCGCCGGCCGCCTTCACGGCGCGCACGTCCATGCCGTCCACCTGCTCGCCGGGAAGGTCATGCGAGAGCCCGCGCTTGAACAGCTTGGTGGTCGCCGAGGCGCGTGCGACCGATGTGCCCATGCCGTACTGGTTGTTCTCGATGATGTAGATGACCGGCAGCTTCCAGAGCTTCGCCATATTGAAGCTCTCGTAGACCTGGCCCTGGTTGGACGCGCCGTCGCCGAAATAGGTGAGCGACACGTTGTCGTTGCCCCGGTACAGGTTGGCAAAGGCGAGCCCGGTTCCGAGCGGGACCTGCGCGCCCACGATGCCGTGGCCGCCGAAGAACCCCTTCTCGGCCGAAAACATGTGCATCGAGCCGCCCTTGCCGCGCGAATAGCCGCCGCGCCGGCCGGTCAGCTCGGCCATGACGCCCTTGGGGTCCATGCCGCAGGCCAGCATGTGGCCGTGGTCGCGATAGCCGGTGATGACGCCATCGCCGGGCTTGAGCGTCATCTGCATGCCGACGACGATCGCCTCCTGCCCGATATAGAGGTGGCAGAACCCCCCGATCAGGCCCATTCCGTAGAGTTGGCCGGCCTTTTCCTCGAACCGCCGGATCAGCAGCATGTCGCGAAGCGCGGCCAGATCCTGCTCTTTAGTGAAGTCGGGCACTGGGCCCGCCGTGTCGTCGCCGGTACGGCGCTGGACGGCCGATGGAACGGCCGATTTGTTGGTGGCTACCGCCATATGGCTCCTCAAGAAAAAGGGCGCTCGACGCCCGTCTTGGCTCAACTCCCATTAGCCGAAATCGTGCCGGCGCGAAAGCGCATGTGGGACGCTGTGGGTGGCCCTCTCGTAATCGAGTTTTGCCCGGCTAGAGGGCTCAGGATGGCCGGCACTGACGGTCATGGACGCTTGAGCTTGAGCACCAGGTCGTTGGTGTCCACATAGTCGAGCAGCGCGCGGGCACGCTCGTCGAGCAGGTCGGGATCGAGGCTCTCAGACTTGAGCAGCGAGACCCGCCGCTCCCACACCGCCCGCTCGGCCTTGACCGCCGCAAGCTCCCCGGAGAGCTTCACGATCTGCTGGTCGATGTTCTGCCGGGCATTGAGGCCGTGATCGCCGGTGAAGGCGTTGACCCCGAAATAGCCGATCAGAAGCGCGGCGGCGAGATAGAGGCCAAGCGCTGTCAGTACTGAACGAAGCCGCCTGCGGGTGACCATCGCGGCAGAGTGCCGTTCCTGCCTTAAGACAGCTTTAACGCTCGGCAACCGGACAGTGAGTGCCTAGCGTCCGCCGATGTAGCGGACCTCATTGAGCACAAAGTTCCCGATGCGCTTGCCGCGATTGCGCAGGTAGCGCAAGGGACCAGCATCGACAAAGTAAGTGAGCAGGATCGAGTCCCGCGTCGTCACTTCGGGGCCGACCGTATCGGCGGAATGCCAAGTGTTCTCCGCAACTGTGAAGGCGTATCCCGTGTTGGGCGCGAATTTCATCTGGGTATGCTTGGGCATGCTGCCGTCGGGACGCACCTCATGGAAGATGGTGCCGATGTGAGTGGTCGAGGCATCGCGCGGCAGATAGAGCTGAATTGTCATGCCCTTCCAATGCGTGTCCGGGTGCGGTGTGATCTTGTAGCCAGGCGTGTCACGGGTGAGGATCGGCACCGGATACATGCCGACTTTGGCGAAGTCCTTGCCGAACCGCTGGCTGAGGCCGGGCGCGAGCCGCCGCATCAGCGCTTCCTTGACCGGGCGCGAGCACAGCGCGTGCCCAACGATGTCCCAGACCGGACGCTTGTCCGGCGGCAGCTTGCGAATGTATTCGGGGAACAGGTCGATCTTGACCCTTGTGTGGGTTCCGTCCGCGAGGTCGTTGCCCTTGGCGCGGCCGGACATCGGCCGATAGTCGGATGAGACCGGCATCCCGGTCAGCATGGCGGCGTAGACGTCGTCCGGGAACACGCGGTCGAACTGGAGGTGGAAGAAGGGTGCGTCGCTCGTGCGGGCGCTGTCGAATGATGCTGCCACGAATTGCGTCAGGCGCTGGATCGCGCGCTGCCGGTCCAATGTTTTGAGGCCGATTGTCTGGTCCATCGCGACGAGTCCCGAGGTGATTTGCCGAACCCTACACTGGCCGTCGGTCGCAAGACAGCGCCGAAAAGGCCGCAATCCGCAGACGGCAACACAAATCTGCGAGACCCGCAGGACCTTGATACCGTGGCACTGCCCTAGCGCAGCGCCTTCAGCGCCGCCCGCCCTGCATAGCGCGCCTGAGCCCCAAGTTCCTCCTCGATGCGCAGGAGCTGATTGTATTTTGCAGTGCGGTCGGAGCGCGCCAGCGAACCAGTCTTTATCTGTCCGCAATTGGTAGCGACCGCGAGGTCCGCGATGGTGAAGTCCTCGGTCTCGCCTGAGCGGTGCGACATCACGGCCGTGTAGCCGGCCTTGTGCGCGGTCTCGACCGCTGCGAGCGCCTCGGTGAGCGTGCCGATCTGATTGACCTTGACCAGGATCGAGTTGGCAATGCCCTTCTTGATGCACTCCGTGAGGCGCGTCACGTTGGTCACCATCAGGTCGTCGCCGACCAGCTGGCACTTGTTGCCGATCAGGTCGGTGACGCGCTTCCAGCCCTCGAAGTCGTCCTCCGCCATGCCGTCCTCGATCGAGGCGATCGGGTAGCGCTTGGCGAGCTCGGCGAGGTACTGCGCCTGCTCCTCTTTCGAGCGCGTCTTGCCTTCGCCCTCGTAGACATATTTGCCGTCCTTGAAGAACTCCGTGGAGGCAGGATCAAGCGCGAGCACGATGTCCTCGCCGGGGCGATAGCCGGCGCCTTCGATCGCCTTCATCACAAAGCTGAGCGCCTCCTCGGCCGAGGCGAGATTGGGCGCGAAGCCGCCTTCGTCGCCCACATTGGTGTTGAGGCCGGCGTCGTGCAGCGCCTTCTTGAGGGTCTGGAACACCTCGACACCCATGCGCAGTGCTTCTGCGAAGGTCGGCGCGCCGACCGGCATGATCATGAATTCCTGAAAGTCGATCGGATTGTCGGCATGCACGCCGCCGTTGACGATGTTCATCATCGGAACCGGCAGCAGGCGCGCCGAGACACCGCCGACGTAGCGATAGAGCGGCTCGCCGCCTGCGATCGCGGCTGCCTTGGCCACCGCGAGCGAAACGCCCAGGATCGCATTGGCGCCCAGCCGGCCCTTGTTGGGCGTACCGTCGAGCGCGATCAGGGTCTCGTCGATCTTGTTCTGCGCCTCGGCGTCCATGCCGCCGACGGCATCGAAGATCTCGCCGTTGACTGCCTCGACCGCCTTGCGAACACCCTTGCCGAGGTAGCGCTTCTTGTCACCGTCGCGCAGCTCGACTGCCTCATGTGCGCCGGTCGATGCCCCGGAGGGGACAGCGGCGCGCCCGCGCGAGCCGTCCTCCAGGATAACGTCAACCTCGACCGTGGGATTGCCGCGGCTGTCGAGGATCTCGCGGCCAATAATGTCGACGATGGCGGTCATGGTGTTCCTTTGGCGCTCCTTTGGGGGCTCCGGCGCGATAGAAGACTTGGGTTTCGGGCCGCTTCTACAGGATCGCCCCCGCCTCGCAAAGGCCGTCGGTAAGCGCCTGCGGCTTAAGGTCGTGCGCCTCGGTAGCAACCTGTGCGGCGGTCCGGTATCCTGTCCGCAGGAGGATTCGGATGAGCTATGTCGAACGCGTGCTGCAACCGGGCGAAACTATTCGCCACACCGCCACTATCCACTGGATCGTCTACTGGCCGGGCGTCCTGTTCGCCGTGGCGGGACTCGCGGTCTGGGGCTATGGCGAGATGAATGACCACGGCAACATGATGTTCTGGCAGGTAGTCGCCGGCCTCCTTTGGGTTGTCGCGCTCTTCCTGCTGATCCCCGAATGGTTTACCTGGTGGACCACCGAGATCGCGGTGACCGACCGGCGCATCATCTTCAAGCAAGGCTTCATCCGACGCAGCACGATGGAGATGCACATGGACAAGGTCGAGAGCGTCGACGTCGACCAGTCGATCCTCGGCCGCATCTTCGACTACGGCGACGTCATCGTGAAGGGAACCGGCACCGGTTTCGAGCCGCTCACCACCATCGCGGCGCCGCTCGACCTGCGCAACCACATTACGGGCGTCTGACGCCGCGATGGCTCGCCAGCCCGATCGTCCGCGTCATCTCGGGCAGCCAGCCAGCGATCCCGGCTTCGCCCTCCGAGGCCGAGCTCGATCGCGTTGCCAATCCGCATCCGGACGCCGACTACGTGGCGCGCTTCACCGCGCCCGAGTTCACCACGCTCTGCCCGATCACGGCGCAGCCCGACTTCGCGCATCTCGTCATCGACTATGTGCCGGCGCAGTGGCTCGTCGAGTCCAAATCGCTCAAGCTTTATCTCGCGAGCTTCCGCAATCACGGCGCCTTCCACGAGGATTGCACGATCGCGATCGCCAAGAAGCTCATTGCCACCATCGAGCCGAAGTGGCTCCGCATCGGCGGCTACTGGTATCCGCGCGGCGGCATGCCGATCGACGTGTTCTGGCAATGGGGCAAGCTGCCGGCGGGAGTGTGGGTGCCGGATCAAGGTGTCGCGCCTTATCGCGGACGGGGATGAGGCCCGCGCAAGATTTTATTGCCGCCCCCCTGTGCATAGCGTGCACAACGTTGCCGGCGCAGCGCTCCAATACCGTCGAATCGCATAGAGGTTGAATACGTTCTGCGCAGCGCAACCTTTGTAGTCTCGCGTTCAATCGCTGTGCGCCTTGCGCCTCTTCATCCGCGACACGCGACGCAAAGGACCCCATGAAAGACCATCGAGAGCATCAGCTCGCCGCACAAGCGACCGGCCGGGCCATTCGGGCGATTCAAGATCAACTGCAGGCGCGCCGCCGAGGCGAGAGCGACGAGATCGTCGCCAAGCGGCAGGAGTTCTTTGCTCTCCTCGACGTCTACCAAGAAAAGCTATTTTCGTCGATCGAAGAGGCGGTCAAGCGCAAGGAGCGCATCTTCTACCCGGCCACGATTCCGGGCTTTGCGTCACGCTGCGATAAGATCTTCAACATCGGCATCGGCGCCTACAACAATGACATGCTGAATGCCTGGCTGTACGCCAACGATCTCAAGCACGTGTTCCACGCGGAGCCGGGTGGCGTGATCCGGTGGTGATCTGGCTCTGCGCCAGTCCAACCTCCCACGCCGACAAAGGCGCCCTTCACGAGCTCCCGAAACCGAGGTTGTTGTTTTGGTGGAGCCGAGCAGCAATGACGGAATAGATGACCTTCAACATCTCATACAATCAGAAGTATGAGGTTAAGCGCCGACTCTCGTCATCAATTATCGTAAGCATCATCAAGAGCTTTTCGCGCCGATCGATTGATCATCGCTCATTCGCGCGGATGCTCCCGCGTAGGGAACGACCCTCCGCGCCCGGCGTTAGCAGCCTGTGAACGCAGGCACTCGCAATGTTGCGACGCTGGAACACTCAGTCACTTGCTGCCAAGCTCGCCCGGCATCTGGCGATGGGCGGGCTATTGGGAACTGTCCTCGCGGCAGTGCTTGTCGCCATGAATGTGCGGAACATTCTTGGCCTGATTTCACTCAGTGCGTCGCCTTGGGTCGCCGGAATGGTCTTCGTGAGCGTCATGGCTCTGTTTTGTGCGGTCGGTGCAACCCTGACCGGACTTCATCTTCATCCTGGCGGACGACGACAACTCCTGAAGTTTCACCCCACAATCGCGTGCGGTACGAACCGCGACGTGTTCTTGGTGATCGCGCTCACATCCTCTCGGATCGAGAGTCCGCACGGCAGTCCCGCCGCGATCCAGGAGCCGATCACGGCGTAATCATCTCCGAAGCGCGGCAACGGGGCCATTGCCTGCCGCACATGACCTTCGCCGCCATAGGGACCTGCGTCGGAGTCGATGACCTCCCCGTTCACGACCATCTCCACATTGGCGCCTTCGCGCGAATAGAGCGGCTTGCGCACGAACGATTTGCCGAGCTCTTCCGCCTCGGGATCGCCCTCGAAATAGGCCGGCAGCAGATTGGGGTGGCGCGGGAACATCGACCAGAGTAGCGGCAGGATGCCCTTGTTCGACAGGATCGCCTTCCAGGGCGGCTCGACGAAACGGGTCGAAGCGCCCGCGAGATAAGCGCCGAACTGCTCGCGGAACATCCATTCCCACGGATAGAGCTTGAACAGGAGCGTGATCGGCTTGTTGTCGAGATCGACGAAACGGCCATCCGGCATGCGGCCGATGGCGTCCATGGCCAGCACGGTCGTCGTCAGCCCGGCCTGGCGCGCGGTGTCCTCGATATACTGCAGCGTTCCGAGATCCTCGGCGCTCGTGGTCGTGCCCGCGAGATGCAGATGACCGCCCTCCCCGATCGCCTTCCAGCCCTCGATCAGACGCTCATGCAGGGAGTTGTACTGGTCCGCTGTCTTGCGGAACGATCCCGCGCGCGATCGCCTGCTCGAGCCATTGCCATTGGAACACGGCGGTCTCGAACACGGCGGTCGGCGTGTCGGCGTTGTATTCGAGCAGCTTGGCCGGCCCGCGACCGTCGTAGCTCAGGTCGAAGCGGCCGTAGAGATTCTTGTCGCGGCGCTTCCAGCTTGTCGCGATGAGGGTCCAGCATCGCTCAGGAATGCGCAGCGCGCGCAGGATGCGCTCGTCTTTCACCGCGCGGTCGACGAGGTCGTAGCACATCTGCTCGATCTCGGCGGTCGGCGCCTCGATGTCGTTCTCGATTTCCCTGAGCGTGAACGCGTAATAGGCGCGCTCGTCCCAGTAGCGCTGACCATCGATGGTGTGAAACGCGAAGCCGGCCTTGTCGGCCTGCTCGCGCCAATCCGCCCGTTCCTCGCATGTGATGCGCTGCACGGCGTTTAGCTGCCGGAGAAGAAACCATGGCCGGTGCCACCGAAGCCGCCGCGCGTCGCGCCCGGCACGGACGTCGACGAGTTTGAGGCCGTCTTGGTATGCTCCGATGATCCGCTATTGTCTGACGAACCCCACCAGCTGCGAGAGCCGGAGCGAGTGCCGGACGTGTTGCGGCACGGCTGTTGCGTGACCTGCTGCTGCGGCGGAACGCCCGGCTTAGCGGCAGGAGCCTGTTGCACGCACTCGTTCGGCGTCGTCAGATAGTGACCGGCGGCGGTTGCGCTGGTCACACCCATGACCACGAGCATGACTTGGCTTGAGCGCTTCATCGCCAGCTCCTCACAGCGCCATCGAGGCGGCGCTGAGCATGCCGGCCGTGACCGAGATGAGTCCAAGCCAGATCGCGGCTGCGAGCTCGCCTTTCTGGATCCGCTCCGACAGGTCCGGAATGCTCAGCCGCACCAGATAATAGACCGCGATCTGAACGATCAGCGCAATGACGCCCCAGATCGCGCAGTCGATGATATTGGCGGAGTGGCCGATGGCGCTTGTCAGCGGCAGCGCGAAGCCGATGGCGCTCAGTCCGAGCGCAACAGCTGCACCCGGCACATTGCTGCGGATCAACGTGAATTCGTCGTGACGAGTGATTGCGGTGTAGGTGACAACGTAGGCGGCCAGAAGCGCCGCCGCGACCAAGAGATACACAAGAAAGGCCGGCACTCCGCTCAGCGATTGCAGGATCATGTCTAGCCTTTGCTCGTGCCCCAGCGCAGGGCACATCATCGCATCGGCCAATAACCGAAACGTTCATCGTCATGCTGACCAAATCATTAATCCAAGGCGTTTCGAGCCCGATCGAGGCTCAGCTCCGCTGCAGCCGCGCCTCCGCAACCACCAGCAGTAGCTCGCGCATCACGCGCGCCGGATCCGCCGAGCGCATCACGCCACCCATCACCGCGATGCCGAGCGGGCCTGCCGCCAGCACCTCGGCGGCGCGCATGACGTTGAGGCCACCGATCGCGAGGATCGGCACGCGCGCGGCGCTCGCGATCTCTGAGAGGCCCTTGCGGCCGATCTCGGGACCGTAGCCGGGCTTGCTCTCGGTCTCGAAGGCAGGCCCCGCGATCGCGTAGTCGATGCTTGCGGGATCGATCGCCTCGGCCTCGCCGACCGAATGGATCGAGACGCCAATGAGCTTGTCCGCTCCGAGCAGCTTGCGCGCCGCCTGCGGATCGCTGCCGGACGGCAGATGCACGCCGTCAGCTTTGACGGCCTGCGCCAGCTCGGGCGTGCCGTGCAGCGAGAGCTTGCCGCCATGGCGCCACACCATCGGCGCCAGCATGCGCGCGAGCGCAATCTGCTCGCTGTCGGGCAAGTCCTTCTCGCGCACGCTGACCCAGCGGCAGCCGGATGTCAGGCTCGCCGCCACGACTTCGACCAGTGTGCCGCCGTGCCTGACGACGGTCAGTGATCAGCAGCAACGGTGGTTCAGGAAGCTTCATGGCCACTCAAAACCTGTCATTGCCGAAAGCGCAAAGCGGCTGTTCGGAATCCATTCTACGTTGAAATATGGATTTCGGTTTCGCACCTTTAGTGCATGAGGAAATGACAAGACGTTGTCTTCAAGTGCCGACGAGACCGAATTGCGGGCTCGATGGCTCCGCATGACTGATCTTAGGGATGCGCCCGGCGAGGCGCGACCAGCGGCCGGCCTCGACCGCCGCCCGCATGCTCTTGGCCATGGTGACCGGATCGCGCGCCTTCGAGACCGCCGTGTTGAGCAGCACGGCCGAGCAGCCGAGCTCCATGGCGAGCGCCGCGTCGGAGGCTGTGCCGATCCCGGCGTCGAGCACGACCGGCACCGGCGAGCGGGCACACACAAGCTCGATGAGATGCGGATTGCAGATGCCGAGTCCTGAGCCGATCGGCGCACCGAGCGGCATCACGGCCGCTGCACCAACATCGGCGAGCTTGCGGCAAACGACCGGATCCTCGGTGCAATAGGGCAGCACCACGAACCCCTTCGCCACCAGCGCCTCGGTCGCACGAATCAGCTCCTCCGTGTCGGGATAGAGCAGCTCGCGGTCGCCGATCACCTCGATCTTGACCCAGTTCGTTTCCAGCGCCTCGCGCGCGAGCTCGGCGGTGAGGATCGCGTCCTTGGCGGTCTGGCAGCCTGCCGTGTTGGGCAGAAAATGGATGTTCTTGGGAATGAGATCGACGAGGCTCTCGTCGTCGCCGGCAAGACTGATGCGTCGGATCGAAGCGGTCGCCATCTCGCTGCCGCTGGCGGCGAGCGCATCGAGCATCAGCTGGCGGTTCGGATAGCCGGCAGTGCCAAGAAACAGGCGCGAGCGGAACTCGCGGCCGGCAATCACAAGCGGATCAGACATCTGTTGCTCCTTCACCCGCCTCTTTACCCACCTTGGCGTGCGCGCACGATCTCGATCGTGTCGCCCGCACGGAGCGGAGTTTCCTTCCAGGCCGCGCGCGGCACCACCGCGCCGTTGAGCGCCACCGCGATGCCGCGCTGCGCGGTGTCTACGGCCTTCTCCTCGAGCAGCGCGGCGAGCGTCGGCACGCTCAAGAGCTTCGTCCTGGCCGTTGATGCGGATGTGAGCTTGCGTCATGTCTCAAACCTATTCCGCTGCGCGCACCGGCGCAAAGCGCTCGACCCCGAACGGCCGGATCGCGGGCTCGACCGTGCCGTCGAGAACAAGGCGCGCGATCGCATCGGCGGTGACCGGCGCGAGCAGAATGCCGTTGCGGTGATGGCCGGTCGCATAGACGAGCCCGGCGACTGGTCCTGGCCCAAGAATGGGCGCGTCGTCGCGGCTGCCCGGACGATGGCCGACCCACATCTCATCGATCGGCAGCTCCTCGATCGAGGGAATGGTGCGCCAAGCGGCGTCGAGCAGCGCCAGCACGCCGCCCGCCGTCAGCGTGGTGTCGAATGCCTTCTCTTCCACGGTGGCGCCGAGGATCAGGCGGCCGTCGCGGCGCGGCACCAGATAAAGCCCGGGCGCCCAGACCACGTGATTGATCAGCGGCGCAGACGGATCCATGCGCAACGCGATCATCTGGCCCTTGATCGGCCGCACCGGCGGCCGCTGCTCGGATGGAAGCCCGCCGATGCTGCGCGACCAGGCGCCGGCCGCGAGCACGACCGCGTCGGCTGAAACCTTGCTGCCATCCTCCAGGATGATCCCGTCGGCGCGCCCGCCAGAGATCGATATCTCTTTGACCGGCGTGTGCTCGCGCACGATCGCACCCGCGCGCTCGGCGGCCTTGCGCAAGGCTGGCGCAAGCTTGCGGTTCTCGACCTGATGATCTTGCGGGCTCCACACCGCGCCCGCGAGCTTGCCGGCGAGATGCGGCTCGCGCCGGCGCGTCTCCGCGGCGGTGATCCATTCGAGCGGCAGGCCGAGCTTGTGCTGGAAGACGAGATGATGCTGCAGCCGCGCCTGATCGTCGGCCGTGAGCGCCACGATGATGGTGCCCTCGGTGCGCAACTCGACGTCGATGCCGGTCGCCTCCGCAAGCTCGGCCGCAAAGGCCGGCCAGCGCGCCTGGCTCTCGCGCCCGAGCGCGACCAGCGTCTCCTCGCCCGGTTCCGCCTCGCAGCAGGCGGCGAGCATGCCGGCGGCCGCATGCGAGGCGCCTGCCCCTGCCGCGCCCGCGGTCGAACACCTCGACCGCAACGCCGCGCGCGGCGAGCCGCCAGGCAATGCCGAGCCCGACCACGCCGGCGCCAATGATGGCGACGCGCTGCTTTCCGGCATTGCTTTCCAGTGTGAGATGAGCGGTCCGTCACCGCGGCTCCCTTCGCTGGCATGACCCAGACAGGTTCGATGGGTTTGATCTCAGCCGCGATCAGCGCGGCACCCCAAGCCAGCCCCAATAATGGCGGCTTGGTTGCAGCTGTTCAAGTCCCTTGACTGGACAAGTCGCTCAATGGAATAGCGCCGCTCCGCCAATGGCGAGCAGCGCTAAGCCGGTTCCACCGGAGCTTGAGAGGCCAGCAGTCTTTGTCAGGACTGCTGGCCAGCGAAGCATATCGTAAGCCTATCGCGCCGCCGCCTGACCCGTCAGGTTGATCATCGGGATTGCGCCCCCCGGGATCATGGTCGCCGGCAGCTTGCCGTCCCACTTCTCGGCCTGCACGAGGTTAACGAGCGCCGGATTTCCGCGAGCGCCTTGCCGCGCGCATCAATGGCTTCGGCCTCGGCATTGCCGCGCAGCTTGATGGCGTCGGCGTTGGCCTGCGCCTCGAGCCGCACGCGATCGGCCTGCGCCTTGGCCTGCGTCACCACGATCTCGGCCTGCACGCGTTCGCGCTCAAGATTTTGCCGAAGCCGCTGGACTTCGACCTCCGCCTGCATGCGGGCCTCCACCGACTTTATGTATTCGGGCGAGAAGTCGATATTTTCGATCTGGACGCCCTCGAGGGTGAAGATGGGATCGTAGGCCATCGCCTCGGTGAGAGCGCGCGTCACATCGGTGTTGAGCGGGCCACGCTGCGTGATCGCGCGGACCGCCGTGTATTGGCCAAAGACGATCTTGACCTCCTTGTTCATCAGCGGAGTGACCAGCCGCTCGATGGCGGCGTTGAGATCGCCGGCAAACCTGGAATAGACCTCGGCCACTTTATCCGGCGAAGTCCGGACCGTGATCGATACTTTGAGATCGGCGGGCTGCTGATCCGCCGAATAGGAATTCACCTTGGCCCACGAATGGGTATGGGTCTGCATGTCGATCTTGACGACGTTGTCGATCAACGGCCACTTGAAATGAAGGCCTGGTTGCACAACCTCGACTAGTGCGCCATTGCGCAACAGGACGCCGCGCTGCGTCTGATCGATCGTGTACCAGCTTCCCGTCAGGATCATCAGAACGATCAGCGCTGCAATCGCCGCGCCAACCCCTCCAATAATGCCGAACTGTTTCATCGGGGGCCTCCATTGAGTCGTAGGAACAGTCTGAACCATGGGGAAAACCTCATTAAATGGGAATTGCTGCCGCGCGTGACAATTCCGTTAACAAGAATGAATAGTGCCCTTGCAAATCGCGTTAATTTTGTCGGACTGATCAAAATCAACGGCACAAGAAAATCGAGGCTCTTCCGAGAGACTTAGACGATAACGCTTAGATGATCCCGGTTGTATTCCGGTGGCGCAACAATCGCGCGCACACGAATCCCACCATGAGCACCATCACGGCGCCGACGAGCAGTGTCGGTGTCTCTCCCACGTAGGCAAAGCCATAGCCATAGACGATGGGCCCGGAGGCCTGGCCAAGATAAAAGAAGCAGGAATGCAGCGACGCCGCGACTCCTCGTGCGGTGGACGACAGCTCGGTCACGTGCACCTGGATCGAGCCGTGCAGCAGATAGAAGCCGAAACCGAATAGCGCGAAGACAGTTGTCTGAACGTACCAGGGAAAGTTGAAGGCGATGAGCACCAACGCGACGGCTGCCATGCTGCCGCCCACGATCATCAGCAATCGCTGCTCGATCTTGGCCACCAGCACTGGCACCGATAGCGAATAGACGACCCCGCCGAGCCCGAACGCCGCGATGACGATGCCGGCGATGGAGGCGCGCGTCTCACCCGAGGCGATCAGCAGGATTGCTACATAAGGAAAGAGACCGTGAATGAACACCGCCTCGACAAAGACGGCTGAGAAGCAGACTTTCGCGCGCGGATCGGCGAACACGCTACGAAAGCCTTCCACAATGGTGGCGAGCCGAAACGCACGGGGCTTGGGAACCGCAACATTGCGAAACGCAAAGAACGCCGCGACCGCGACAACAAGTCCGAACAGCCCAAGCACGACGAAGATGCCGCGCCAGCCGAACAAGTCGCCGATCACGCCCGCGATCGTGGCGCCGAGCAAGTTGCCGGTGAGGCCGATGGCAAGCAGGCGGCCGATCGCGACCTGCCGCTGGTGAACCGGAACAAGATCGCCGATGAGCGCCATCGCGGCTGGAAACACTCCGCCGGCGACAAGTCCCGCCATCACCCGCATTGCCACCAGAAGGTAGAAGTCGGTCACCATGGACGAGATCAGCGACGCTACTGCGACGATCAGGAGCGCCGCGTTCATGACGCGGGTTTTGCCTATCGTGTCGCTGAGCGCGCCCAGGAGCGGCTGTATCAGCGCGTAGGGAAACGTATAGGCGGTCGAGAGCAGCGCCGCGGTCTTGGCGTCGATCGCCAGATCGACGGCGATCTGCGGAATGACCGGATCGACCGCGCGCGTGAACAGCGTCGAGGCAAAGACCACGAGACCGACAATTTTCAGGACGGGTGGAATGGCGCGCTCGGACATGGAGAGTTCAGGCGACGATCGGGGCAAGGCTTGTCGCCACGATGGCGCCGGGCGCCACGTAGCGCAAGAGCGCCCGCAGGATCGCCGTCGCAACATGACCAAGCCGCAGCTCCTCGACCAGGAAACGTGTGGGAAGCGCCCAGCCCACGAACAGCGCCAGCGCCAAACCGCCGATCGGCAGCATGACGTTGGAGGTGAGATGGTCGAGCAGATCGAAGACGGTCGCCCGGGCAAGCGACGGCACCGCCGCGAGCGGAAACCAGCTCGCCCACAGATTGAACGACAGCACCGAGGCAAAGCCCGCGATCCAGCAAACGCCCGCGCTCATCAGCGTCGCCTGGGGTCGTGAAAAGCCCAGGGCACCACGGATGAGCGCAACAGGCATCTCCAGCATGGAGATCGCCGACGCAATCGCAGCAAGCAGCAGCAGCACGAAAAACGCGACCGCGGCGATCGTTCCAAATGGCACCCCGGCGAATGCGATCGGCAGCGTGACAAACAAGAGCCCGGGTCCACTTGATGGATCGAGATCGTGCGCGAACACAATCGGGAACACGGCAAAACCGGACAAAAGTGAAATCGTGGTATCGCCGATGACGGTGATGATCGCAGCGTCACGCAAATTGATGTCGCGGCCCGCATAGGCGGCGTAGGTGATCATGGTTGCCATGCCGACGCCGATGGAAAAGAAGCCGAGTCCGAGCGCTTCGAGCGCGGAGCGCGCCGTGACCTTTGCGGGATCGAGCGCAAACAAGAAGCGAAGCGTTGCGGCGACGTCGCCCTGAATGACGGCATAGACGGTCAAGACAACAAGCAGGACGACAAGAGCAGGCATCAGTATCTTGCACGCAGTCTCGATGCCACCCGCGATGCCGCGCCACACAATGAGCGCGGTCATGGCCATGAAAGCGGTGTGATAGGCCGCCATCCGCGGCACCGAGGCGAGCAGCGCGTCGAAGCGCGTCTGCGCCAGCGCCGCCTGCGTGCCCGGCAATCCGAGCCAAGCGGTTTCAACCGCGTAAGCGAGCGCCCAGCCGCCGATGACCGAATAGAAGCTCAGGATCAGCACCGCGATCGCGGTGCCCCAGACGCCAATCGCCGACCAGCCGGGCGAGGCGCCGTGCGTCTGCGCGACCGTGGCAATGCTCGTACGCGCATCCGACTGTCCGCGCCGGCCGATCGCGAGCTCGACGAGCATCAGCGGCACCACGATCAGCACCAGGCCGATCAGGTAGAACATCACGAAGACGCTGCCACCGTTGGAGCCGACCTCGTAGGGAAATTTCCAGACGCTGCCGAGGCCGACCGCCGATCCGATGGTCGCCAGGACGAAGCCCGCCCCGCCCGACCATCGCTCGGTCTGCTTTGCCATGCGCCGTCAGCTCTTGACAGGCTGAGTCTTGGTGAGTTCTTTGGCGAGCTGATCGAACGCGATCAGCTGCCGCAGCAGCTCCTCCATCGCCTTGAGCGGCACCATGTTGGGCCCGTCGGAGGGCGCCTTGTCGGGGTCGGGATGCGTCTCGATGAACACGCCAGCGACACCCACTGCGACGGCGGCGCGCGCGAGCACCGGCACGAACTCGCGCTCGCCGCCCGATGATGCGCCCTGCCCGCCCGGCTGCTGCACCGAATGCGTGGCATCGAAGATCACCGGCGCACCGGTCGTGCGCGCGAGTATAGGCAGCGCCCGCATGTCGGAGACGAGCGTGTTGTAGCCGAAGGAAGCGCCGCGCTCGGTGACCAGCACGTTGCGATTGCCGGCGCTGGTCACCTTGGCGACCACATGCGCCATGTCCCACGGCGCCAGGAACTGGCCCTTCTTGACGTTGACCACCCGGCCGGTCGCGGCCGCGGCGACCAGGAGGTCGGTCTGGCGGCAGAGGAAAGCCGGGATCTGCAGCACGTCGACCACTTCGGCGACTGCGCGCGCACTGCGTCGCGCTCGTGCACGTCGGTGAGCACCGGCACGTCCAGCGACGAGCGCATCTCGGCGAAGATCGGCAGCGCCTCCTTGAGCCCGATGCCGCGATTGCTACGGGCGCTGGTGCGGTTCGCCTTGTCGAACGAGGTCTTGTAGACCAAGCCGAGCTTGAGCCGCGCCGCGATCTCCTTGAGCGCGCCTGCGACCTCGAGCGCGTGCGCGCGGCTCTCGAGCGCGCAGGGACCGGCGATCAGCGCAAGCGGCAGCGCCTGGCCGAACCGCGCCGCGCCGACCGTAACGATGGAATTGGGTGCTGGCTCAACCTTTGTCATCTCACCTCTCGCGAGCCGACCATGACGGCCACAGGCCCCATCGGTCAACCGCCGAAATCGGGACTCTCGAAGACAAGCGTTGCGCCTATAGCGGCCGCTGGTGCGATCACGGTCTGACCCATATGCTCGGAAAATGCGATGTCACCCGCCGTGAGCGTATCGTGAAGCATCTTGCGGTCGCGCACCGTGAAGCGCACCGCGGCAAGCCGCGCGCCACCGGATGGGTCTGGCGGCTCGACCCCGAAGCGCGTGTGGAAGGCGGCCGGGTCCATGATCCGGATGTCTCCGCGCGGTGTCGGCGCAATGAGCACGCCCGAGCCGGCATGCAGCTCACGCACGCCGCTGTAGGCAGTGAGGAAGATGTGATGGTCCGTCGGGTTCTCGGCGACCAGCACCGCACCCGCGATGCCAGTTGCCCCATTGGCATGCTGCTGGAGCGCGGGATTCCAGAAGAGCTGTGGACTGTGCTGCCGGCAGACCGCAAAACCGATCTCGGGTGCGCGCGGATCGCGTGCGAATGCGAGCGAGAAGCCGACCGTCACCGTGCTGCCGTCTGGTCCCTTGCCGGCGCGCTCGAACGTGAGCGCGTCGGAGCGCGCAATGTTGCTGGTGCGGAATTGCGCCGCATCCGCCGGCACGTCATGGCTTTCCAGCATCATGAACGAGAGGCCCTCGTGCCGCTCGAGAAACCGGCGATGGAAATCGCCGAACAGCGCCGCGAACCCTTCGCCCATGAGCTTCTCGGGCTCGGCGACCGCTAGCAGCTCCATGAAAAATCCGGGCAGCTGGACAAGGTGATTGTGGGTGCCCCAGGAGTGGCGGTTGCGGGCCCCGACAATGAAGCCCATGCGGCGATAGAGGTCGGCCGCGGCGTCGAGGTCGCGCACGGCATGAACGATGTGGTCGAGGCCGCGGGGCATTGCATTGCTTCCGTCGTTTCCGTCATGCGCTTAAACGCATGATGGCTGCCCGGGTCAACAGGACATTTACGCCCGCTTGTTCGAAGACGGACGTCAACGCCCTTAGGACCGGACACGACGTGCAATGCCTCTTCCCGACGCGTCAGGCCCGTTCGAGCGCGGCCTTCACCCGCTCGGGCGTGAACGGCACGCGGCGCAGCCGCACGCCGGTCGCATCGAACACCGCGTTGCCGATCGCCGCCGGCACGAGACCGAGCGCCATCTCGGCCGCGCCGGAAGGCGCCTGCTCCGGTCGCTCGATCAGCACGATCTCGATCTTCTCGGGCAGATCGGGCGATGTGCAGGACCGGATAGGTCTGCCAGTCGACGCTGGTCACCATGTTGGCGTCGAAGCGCACCTCTTCGAGCATGGCGCGGCTGGTGCCGTAGACGAGCTGGCGGTCGATGACGTGCTTGAGCGTCTCCGGATTGACGATCATGCCGACGTCATGGGCGCAGACGTAGCGCAGGAGATCGATCTTTCCGGTCTTCTTATGCACCCTCACCTCCGCGACGAGCCCGATGAAGGTCGTGAAGTGGCGGCGGAACGCGATGCCGCGCCCGATCGCCACGTCGCTGTCCTTCTGGTCGTTGCGCGGCGAAGGCCGCTTCTGCCAGCCATAGCTTTCGGCCGCGATCCGTACCGCGTCTCGGTCGCGCGGATTGGTGAGGTACCGCAGCCTGAAGTCGACCGGATCGGTATTGGTCGCAGCCGCCATCTCGTCGATGAACGACTTCGCTGCCGAACAGGATCGGCGGGCCATAGGGATCGCGCAGATGTGTCGAGCGCAATGGCGAGGCGCGCTCCATCAGCGGCGGTACGATCTCCCAGCCGAGCCGGCCGTGATCGAAGGTGTAGGAGGCGACCGGGATCTCGAAGCTCTGCCCGTAGTTGAGCGGCAGCCCCATGAGATGGCCTGCCAGCACGTCGGCCGCGTTGCTCTCGCGCGTGTTGTTGTCGAGGCGCGAGAACGCCTTGCTGATGTTCTCGTAGGCGATCACCTTGCCGGAGGCGTCGAGGCCGGCGCGGCTCCGGTTGACTGAGGCCGTGCCCTTCGGGTCCCAGGCGAGTGCCTTCGTGGCGCATGTACTGCACGCGCACCGGACGGCCGAGATGCTTCGAGAGCACGGCCGCGTCGGCGGTGGCGTCGCCCTGGTCGTTGCGGCCATAGGAGCCGGTGCCGAACATCCAGATCGCGCGCACCTTCTCCTTCGGCAGGCCGATGCAGCTCGGCGACGCAGTAGGCCGAGTCATAGGGCTTCTGCGTCGAGGTGTAGATCGTCGCCTCGCCGTCGCGCACGTCGGCGACCGCGCAGGCCGGACCCGTGCTGGCATGCGATTGGGTCGGGAACTCGTACTCGCCTTCGATGATGCGCACCGCCTGCTTGATGCCGTCCTCGAAGTTGCCGTTCTCGCGCTGGAACTCGCGCTTGATGATCGGCGCCTTGCGGATGTGGTCGTGCAGCTTGTCGTGGCCGGGGAAGTTCGGCTTCGACTCCGACCAGGTCACCTTGAGTGCGCGCGCGGCCTTGACCGCGTTCCATTCCTTCTCGGCGACGACGGCGAGCAGATCCTTGATGTGGACCGCCTTGGCGCCGGGAATGTACTTGATCGACGTCCTCGTCGACCTTGACCGGCACCGCGCCCGCGACCGGTCGGGCGGATCATGCGCGCGTGCAGCATGTTGGGCAGCCGCACGTCGTTGACCATCTCGAGCGTGCCGAACACCTTGCCCGGCAGATCGCGGCGCGGCAGCGACTTGCCGATGACCTTGAATTCGGTGTGCTTCTTGAGCGGCGCCTCAACCTCGACCTGCAGGCCGTTGCTGAAGCCTGCCGTTCCACTTCACCTTGTTGTCGAGATAGCGCCCGCCGATCAGTTCGGCGTAGCTCACGCGCTTGGCGGGATCGGCATTCGCATGCACGACACCGTCGGTGACGGTGAGCGCGTCCGCAGGCAAGCCGAGCTTATGGCTCGCCATCTCGACGAGCAGCCGCCGCGTCTCGGCCGCGGTCCGCCGCAGCATCATGCCGCCATGCGAGACGCCGATCGCGGCGCTACGCACCGCCCATGTCGAGCGTGAGCCCGCTGTCGCCCATGACGACCCGCACGCGCTCGAAGGCGACGTCGATCTCCTCAGCGACCATCTGGGCGATCGAGGTGCCGAGCCCCTGCCCGCCGTCGATCTTGCCGTAGTAGGCGACGACCGAGCCGTCGGGCTCGATGGTGATGTAGGAGGAAATCTGGTCGCCCTTGAGCGGCGGGCGCGTGGCCTGCGTGTTGGCCGAGGCTTCATTCCATTCATCGAGCGCCGCGAGCGAGACGACGAGCGCGCCGCTGGTCGAGAGAAAAGCGCGGCGGGTAAGCGAAGAGTCGCTGTGTGTGTTGCGTCGGTCATGTTCGTCATGGCGCGCCTCCTCAAGCCTGCTGGGTGGCGCGCTTGACCGCGCGGATGGCGGCGGCATGGGTGCCGCAACGGCAGATGAGGTCCTTCAGCGCATCCTTGATCTGCGCATCCGTCGGCTTGCGGATTGCGGTCGAGCAGCTCGGCCGCCGTCATGATCCAGCCGTTGATGCAGTAGGCGCACTGGTGACCTGCTCCTCGAGCCAGGCCTTCTGGATCGGATGCGGCTTCTCGGGCGTGCCGAGGCCGGCGAGCGTGGTGATCTTTCTGCCCGCGAGCGCGGACACCGGCGTGATGCAGGAGCGCACCGCGTGGCCATCGATCTGCACCGTGCAGGCGCCGCACTGGCCGAGCCCGCAGCCGAAGCGCGGATTGTTGAACTTGAGCTCATCGCGCAAGGCGTAGAGCAGCGGCATGTCGGGATCGTCGATGTCGATCGTGCGCGACGTGCCATCGATGGTGAGTGTCAGCTGCGCCATAGGCGTCCTCCCAGGGACGTTGCTTTTGAATGAGTTATCAATAGCACAATTGGGCACCGCGGGTCGCGGTCGTTAGCACGGTTGCAACCAATATCTGGCCGCGCGGAAGGTGTGCGCCGCGGAGCATCGAGGCGAACGCGACAGTATGCAGCTAAGTAATTGAGATAATTTCGCGATTCCGCCCGCAAATTCGGCAGGCGAGACCCCTGAGCCGCATTTGGTTTCGTTCTGCCAAATGCACGCGTCCCCGCGCCTTGCGACGCGCCAACGTGCATTTTCGGCTTACGCCTCTCAACGGTCGAGCAGCTAGGAGCTGTGTGTCCCTGGAGGTTTCTTCCGAGCGTCACCCGTGGTCTGTTGGCATAAGATAGAACGGGATGGCCTACACGTAGAGTGAAGTCCATCCAACGTCAATAAGACTTTCACTGATGGAAAATAACGGGCGCCGCTGCCTAGCGGAAAAACTTGATCGTGATCTCGGGCGGGATTTTATCCATCGCCTTCTGAATTTCGTCGGTGGCCTTGGCCAGCCTATCGGTGTCGATGTTGATCCCGATGCCACAACCCGGACAGGTCATGTGCTCGTTCGCCTTGATCCGCCCGATGGTCTGATGGAGATCTTGCCCGCAATTGGGGCATTGAAATCGGATCTCATGCATTTCAACGTCCGCCACGGGGGGACGCGCCTCCTTTTTTGCGGCATAAGGATCAAAGCAATCCTCATCATTTACTATGTTCCAGCTGATTTCGTCCAATCAATTCGATGGTATTTCGCCTCGAATAAAATAATGTTGTGGCGGGTCCTCGTTTTCTACCAAATCAATCATATATGTACTGGGCGGTTAGAATGTCGATCATTCACCCGCTGCCTGATATTTACTTTGGAGATACTTCATGGCCAACACTGCTTCCGGTTCTCCTGCCGCAAAAACTGCGGCGGCGGCGACCAGGCAGATTGTCCTCAACAAAATCCGATCGAAGTGGAGCAAGTTCTCCGAGCAAGACCTCTCCGCGCTCAAGAGCAAGGACGATGTCGTGTCACAGCTCGTGGCCAAGTACGGCCTCGAGCAGGCGCAGGCGCAACGCGACGTCGACACCCTGATGGAGGACCGCCAGCTCGAAGTGCGGGCTGCTCCTCATGCGCCCGAGCGCCTGAAGAGGCGACCCGGCTTCCAGTACGCGAGGCCGATCGTGCCAACCAAAGGACCTTAGACAGCGATGCACGCTTTCAACTATGCCGACGAAGCCGAGCTGTTCGATTACGACGAGGAAGCCGAGCTGTTCTCGACCAAAGGCTGGGCTCTCCGGCGCCGGCAGCTTGGCTACAAGCGATTTGCGCGCGCGGCGGATGCCATCCGTTTCGTCATCGAAGAGCTGCCGCCGCAACTCCTCGTCGGCGCCTATCTTCAAGTGGGTGAGGCGAGATACGCGAGCAAGGATATCCGTCACCTCTACGACAGCAAGGATTATCCGCTTGCGCGGAGCGCCGCGGTGACAGCCGGATGATCACACGCTCCCTCAGCAAGACAGTGGTCTTCACGAAGCCTTTTCAGCTGAAAGGCATCGACCGCGTCCTGCCGGCGGGAGACTATCGAGTGGTGACCGACGAAGAGTTGCTCGAGGGCTTGTCCTTTCCGGTCTACCGCCGTGTTGCGACCATGATGTTCGTGCCGGCACAGTCTTGCCCCTCGGTCGAAATGGTGACCATCGATCCTGTGGACCTTCAGGCGGCCCGGGATCGGGACGCGGGGCACTTAGTCGTCTGCAAGAATGATGCGGACTGCCGAACCGCCACACTAGCCGTCATGTTGAGCGAAGCGCTCTTCTCAAGGACTGCGCGCCTGTGGCCATACTCCATGTGAGGCATACGACCACCTACCGCTACAGCCGCCCGGTCCGGCTCGGCGATCATCGCCTGATGCTTCGGCCGCGCGACAGCCACGACCTTCGTCTCATATCGACCAATCTCAATCTCTCACCATCGGCGGCGACCCGCTGGATGCACGATGTTTTTGGCAACTCGATTGCGATTGCTTCCTTCGCCAAACCCACGACCGAGCTTCGGATCGAAAGCGATCTCACACTGGAGACCTTTGCGGTCGAGCGCCCGCCGTTCCAGATCATGCCGGAGGCGGTGAGCTATCCGTTCATCTATTCGGCTGACGATCGCATCGACCTTGGGCGCATGCTGGAGCGGCAATATGCCGATCCGGGCGGCCGGCTTGCCGCATGGGCGCGCGGCTTCGTGCGCAGCAATCCGACCGATACCCTGGCGCTGCTCGCCGATCTCAACAGCGGCATCGCGGCCTGGATCTCCTATCAAAGCCGGGACACCGAAGGCACGCAGAGCCCGCTGGAGACGCTCGATCGCAGATGGGGCTCGTGCCGGGACTTCGCGGTGCTCTTGATCGAGGCGGCCCGCTGCCTCGGCTTCGGCGCGCGCGTCGTCTCGGGCTATCTCTACAATCCCACAGCCATCGGCGCCGGCACCACCCACGCCTGGGCCGACATCTATGTCCCGGGCTCCGGCTGGATCGCTTACGATCCGACCAACCGCACCATCGGGGGCGCCAACTTGATCCGTGTGGCTGTGACCCGGGACATCGCGCAGGCAGCGCCGATCACCGGCAGCTTTGTCGGCACGGCGGACAGCTATCTCGGCATGACGGTGGATGTCAGCGTGACGGCGGCCGGCGGGAGAGCGGCGATGGCGGCGGCAAGGTGATAGGCTGGCGGAATACGTTTCGCTATTCCGCCCTATGAGCTTTCCATGCATACTGTGCAGGCGACGAATATCAGAGTTCTGCGATGGCCAGCATCACCATTCCTAATATCGATGACGATTTGAAGCAGCGGCTCATGGAGCGTGCGGCCGAGCACGGTCGTTCCATGGAGGTCGAGGCCCGAGAAATTCTCGAGGATGCGCTCGCTGATGCGCCGCCGGCGGCCGTGCCCGACAACCTCTACGACGCGATCCGCTCCATCGTCGAGCCACTTGGCGGGATCGAACTGGAGTCGTTCCCGCGCCAGTCCGTACGCGAGCCGCCCAAGTTCGATTAGGACGGCCATGATTGTCCTCGACACCAATGTGCTGTCGGAGGCGATGAAGCCGTCGCCTGATCATGCCGTCGCTCGGTGGATGATGCGCGAGCGCGGACGCGGGTTGTTCACGACTGCCCTGTCTGAAGCCGAAATCCTCCACGGCATCGCGATCCTGCCTGACGGCCGGCGCAAGCGCGACCTCGAAGCCGCCGCGCAGGGAATACTCGCGCTATTCGCTGGGCGCATCCTCCCCTTCGACAGCCTCGCTGCCCGCGAGTTTGCTGCAATTGTTGCCGACAGGCGCCGCCTCGGTCGGCCGATCGATAGCTTTGATGCGCAGATCGCGGCGATCACGCGTGCTCACAGCATGTCGCTGGCTACGCGCGATTCTCAAGATTTCGCAGAGACCGGTGTACCGATCATAAATCCGTGGCGGCCCTAATGTGCGGCGGATGCCGTGCTGGCGAGCGGCGCCTGGATGGAGGTCCCCGATGGGCGCGAAGAAAATACAGAAGTAAGATTTCGGCGGCGGTCCATGAGGCGATGCAGGACGCCTATGACGCAGGCGTCATCGGTAGGCGCACAATGCGCGGGTTCGACGACCGGTACCTGACGCAAGCAAAGCCGTTCTCGGCGCGCGAAATCCAGTGACTGCGCGAGAGCGCGGGTGTGAGCCAATCGGTCTTTGCCCGCCGTCTCAACGTGCCGGTCCAGCTTGTCGGCGAGTGGGAACGCGGCCAGAAAAAACCGTCCGGGCCTTCTCTCAAGCTGTTGGCATTGGTCAAGGCGAAGGGACTGGATGCGATTGCGTGCAACTGGCCCATCGGGCCATATGATTCAAAGCGCATGCCGTGTTCTTAAGCGCGGACAAGAAAATCGACACGCTAAATCAGGGCCACCGCCTGCTGCGGACGCTCGATATGCCCTGCTCCCAGCGCGACCAGGGCGGATGTCTTGTCCGGCTTGTAAAAGTTATCTTCCGCAGAGACGAAAACGTCCCGCTTGTTTTGGATGTGAGTCCAAAGCGACTGGACATTGCACTTGAATTTTCGCCAATCGCCGCGCGGCGAGAACGACGGATCGATACCATGCTCCTCGCAGTAATCCTCCCAGGTGAATTCGCTTTGGGGAAACAAGATGTCGTGGATTTTTTTCTCGAGTGCCTGCATCGTTTCATCGGCCTCGATGCACCAATCCGGGAATGAGATGTCGAAATAGGGCATGGGCTTGAGGACGTCCAAATGGGCGAGATCGAGCGCCGCGAGGTGATCGCGGAAGGCATCGAAGTCATCAAAATAGGACCCGAACTGATGCTTTTCTGCGGCCGAAAGCGCGATTACCGCAACCTTTGCCTTTCCGGCGGTGTGAGCCTCGGCGAGCATGCGGATGAACTGGACTTCCGCGCGACCTTCGTCGATCGCATCGATGCAGCTTGAGTCGAGAGTGAATGTACGCATATGGGGGAATGGCCTCGGCTTCTGAAGAGCCGCTGAGTTTGAGACAAGATGATGGCATGGCTGTGCCGAGTGCCGCCGCTCGTCTCGGGAACATCTCGCGGAGTTTCGCAGTGCACAACCCAGGCGGCGCTCCAATCAATAATGCCACCCGATCCGGCGAGGAAGCACGGACTGCGGCATTGCGCATACCGTTCCACACCGCCCCTTTCTGTGCTTGCCTTCTGTCGAGCCTTCATTCCTGATAAAGAGGACATAAACAGGATCGCCGCCAGCGCGTAGGCCCCGGATGGATAAAGAACGCGCGTTGGTCGTCGGCACGGCGGATGAGCTGTCCGCGCAAGCCGAAGGCAGCAAGCTCCGGGTTTTCGCCACGAGGATGATTCGCATTCTATTCTGTCTGTTGCTGATGTCGTCGTCGGCCAGCTTGGCGCAGGGACTGGCGCAGGGATTGGCGGAGGAGTTGCCGGCGGACCTGCGCCGCATCATCGAAAGCGCGCATGAGCAAGTCGGCGTCACCCTCCACTACGACCCCAGCTACTCCGTCATCCCCTTTCCCGGAGGCGACGTGCCGATGGTTCGCGGCGTCTGCACCGATGTGATCATCCGCGCATACAGGAGCGTGGGCGTCGATCTCCAGCTTCTCGTCAACCAGGACATGCGCAAGGCCTTCTCGGCCTATCCGCGCAATTGGGGTCTGTCCCGTCCCGATCCGAACATCGATCACCGGCGGGTGCCGAATCTCGCGGTGTTCTTCACCCGTCACGGACAGGTCCTGCCCATCTCGACCGAAGCGAAAGCCTACCGGCCGGGCGATATCGTGACCTGGCGGCTTCCGGGCGGACTGGCGCATATCGGCCTCGTCTCCGATCGCAGCACGGACGGCCGACTGCTCATCGTTCATAACATCGGGGCCGGCGCGAAGGTCGAAGACGTTCTGTTCGCCTTCACCATCACCGGCCATTACCGATATCTGCCGCCTTAGCTCTCCCACGTGGCGTTGCCGGCGCGCGGTCGCGCCAAAAGATAGGCGATAGGCACCGTCACGGCGAGCGCCGGCAGCCCCAGCCAGCCGAACATGATCATGAGCGCGGCCGGCGCGACCCAGGCGAGCACGAGCACAAGCTCGATGATGCTGTGGCTCTTGCTTCTCCCGCGCCACATCAGATCGCTGCGCTTGGCGGTTGACGGATTGCACACGTGATAGAGCGCGGTCGTAAGCGCACAGCCGAGGCCGCAAAGCGTGATGGTGAGGCCGAGCCACACATCCATGGTGAACGCCACCGCAAGCGGTGCGCCCATGAGCAGAACGGTCGGTACGAGCGCGGCCTGCAGCTTGGCGAGCAGCAGATCGCGGCGGCGCACCGGCGCGGTGACCAAGAGGTCCGGTGCCTCCTCGGTCGAGACGGTGAGCCAGGCGAGCGAGCCGGCAAGCTGCCCTGCCAGCATCACGAGGCAGAGCCACGCGTAGGAGACCGAGCTTGCCTTCCAGACGATGAATATCGTCGGAACCATCAGCAGCAGTTGCTGCGCGATCTGGGTCATCAGCCAGGGATCGCGGCCGATCAGGAGCCATTCCTTGCGGCGCGTGACCGCGACCGGCCCGCGCTGGCTCATCATGGCGCGGCTGCTGCTGCGCATCCGGACGGTCCTTTCGGCGCTTCCGTTCGCCGCGACCGCATTCGCGATCAGCCGGTTGGCCAGCCCGTAGGTCGTCAGGAGGAACAGGCCCAGGCAAAGTGACGTCACGACCAGAAACGGCAGCGGCTCGCCGAGCGCAGCCCGCGCCGGCCACCAGACGAAGCTCTCGACCGCGGGGACATGCGCCGCCAGGTTGGTGATGCGTTGTGTGAGCTCCTCCACGGCCGGAGCCGAGAGGATGTTCTGGAGATTGGCGAGACAGACGGTGGCCAGCGACCATCATGGCCCCCACGATCTGCGCGATCAGGCGCGTGCGCCGCGCGCCGAGCAGCGCGAACAGGCCCTGCGCAATCAGCACGCCCAACGCGGTGGCGGTCAGCGCGATGCACCCGAGCGCGACATAGGCCAGGAGCGCGCGCGGATTGCCGAAGGCGCCCATGTTGGCGGCCGGCAGGATGAACACCCCCGCCATGGCGAACAGGCCGAACGCGATCGCGAGCACGCGCGCGACGATGATGGCGTGCGGCGGCAGCGGTGACGACAGCAGCAGATCCATGTCGCCGCGCGAGTAGATCAGCCTGACCGTGCCAAGGAGCGCAAACGGCAGCATCATGATCAGCCCGAACACGCCCACGCCGCTCATGGCGGCCAGCATGTCGAGCCGTGGCCACGGCGGCATCTCCGCCAGCATGAACGGAACCGGCAGCGCCACCAGGTGCCAGACAACGAGGAAGCCGATGAGGCTCCACAGCGCGGCCTTGTGAGACGTGCGCGCGGTCATCATGCGCC
This sequence comes from uncultured Alphaproteobacteria bacterium, assembly GCA_963817015.1. Classification (GTDB taxonomy): domain Bacteria; phylum Pseudomonadota; class Alphaproteobacteria; order Rhizobiales; family Xanthobacteraceae; genus VAZQ01. The sequence continues at coordinate 181,573 of CAWFMV010000008.1, forward strand.
AGTTGATGCGCGCCTCCTGGCGCAGCATCAACGTGAGAGATCCGATCGCGGTCATGCCGCCCTCGGCTCTGTCTGGGCGACAAGGTGGAGGAACACGTCCTCGAGCGTGGAGTCGCGGCGGCCGGACTTGAGGCGGAGCTCGTTGAGCGTGCCTTCCGCCAGGAGCTGGCCGGACTGGATGATGCCGATGCGGTCGACCAGCCGCTCGGCGACGTCGAGCATATGGGTGGTGAGGATCACGGTGCAGCCCCTGCGCGCGTGATCGAGCAGGATATCCTTGACCTCGCGCGCGATGGCGGCGTCGAGGCCGGTCAGCGGCTCGTCGAGAATGAGCAGCTTCGGCTCGTGCAGCAGGCCGCCGGCGAGCGCCGCCTTCTGCTTCATGCCGCGCGAGAAGCCCTCGCAGCGCTCGTCGCGATGTGCCCACAGGTCGAGCTGCTCGAGCAGCTCCTGGGCGCGCCGCTCGGCGAGCTTGGCGTCCATGCCCCAGAGGCCGGCGATGAAGGACAGGTACTCGATCGGGGTGAGCTTGTCGTAGAGGAGCGGCTCGTCGGGAACCCAGGCGATCATCCGCTTGGCGGCGATCGGGTCGGCGAGCGCATCGACGCCGAAAATTTCGATGCTGCCGGCATCCGGCTTCAAGAGCCCGACCACCATGCGCAGCGTCGTGGTCTTGCCGGCGCCGTTGGGCCCGAGCAGGCCATAGAATTCGCCGGCGCCGATCGTGAGGTCGAGCCCCGCCACGGCCGGTCGGGCGAAGGTCTTGGAAAGCCCGCGAATGCGGAGCGCGTCATGCGTTGCCATCATCAAGCTCCTTTGGGCGGTGCCCGTCGGCCCGCTTCGGCCGCCATGTCCATGTGCCCTTATGTCGGGGCGCAAGCCGGGATCGCATGATGATGGGGTCTGGCACTGTGACGGCCATCACGGATCGGACGATCTGGGTGCTATCGTGCCGAGATCATTCCATGATTGGTCGAACACGCTCGGACCGAGGTTCACGGGGCGAGCGGCACGTGGCAGGTGGATTGAGGTCGCGCCGCGGGGGTAGTGTTCCACCCGAGCGGATCACTCCGCCTTGATATTGGCGTCGCGGATGATGCGGCCGTATTCGTCGTACTGCTTTTGAATGTGGACGCCGAAATCCGCGTTGCACATGCCGACCGGATAGAGCCCGAGATTGACAAGCTTCGGCTTGACGTCAGGGACCTGCATGGCGGCGGTGAACCAGGAGGCGAGCTGCGCGGTCGCATCCTTCGCGGTCTTGGCCGGCGCCAGCAACCCGAACCACACCTCGACCTCGTAGTCCTTGAAGCCCAGCTCCGCGACCGTCGGCACATCCGGCAGTGGCTCGATCCGCGTCTTCGAGGCCGAGGCGAGCACGCGCAGCTTGCCGGCCTTGATGTGCTCGACCGCTTCCGAATAGTTGGCGAACACCGCCGCTGACGTGTCCGCCCAGCAGCGCGTTCATGGCGGGCGCGCCGCCGCTATAGGGAACGTAGGTCATGTTGATTTTGGCGGCGTGCCTGAGCTGCTCGAAGCCGATGTGCTGCGTGGTCGCCGGGCCCACGCTCGCGAGCGTGAGCTCGCCAGGCTTGGCGCGTGCCGCGCTGATGAGATCGTTGAGCGTGCGGTAGGGCGAGTCCGGATTGACGACATAGACTTGCGGCGAGCTCACCAGATAGCAGACCGGCTCGAAGCTCGTCAGCGGATCGTAGTTCACCTTGCGCAGATGCGGGTTGATGACCAGCGAATTGCCATTGATCACCAGGGTGTTTGCATCAGGCGCGGCGCGCGCCACGGTCTCGTAGGCGATCGAGGCGCCGGCGCCGGGGCGGTTCTCGATCACGACCGTCAAGCCATTGGTCTTGCCGACCTGCTCGCCAACCACGCGCGCCAGGATGTCGGCGCTGCCGCCCGGTGGGAATGGCACGACAATCTTGATGGTCCGCTGCGACCACGCGGCGTGACTGAAGGAGAGAAGACCAAGCGCGACGGCGCTCGCGGCCAGAAGCATGGATCGGCGCGCCATTGTTCGCGGACGTGTCATGGTGTCCTCCCAGTCGCTGCTCGGGATTGAGGCATCTCTCGCTGGCAGCTCGCAGCAAATGCTAGCCCACTTCCCTACCCGGCCGGAAGAGAGTGGAGAGACGGATCTCGGCTCTTATTGCTCCTTGAGCTTCAGCTCCTCGATCATGCGCTTCTCCTGCGCGATCTGCCGCATCGCGAACGCGTGGTACTCTTCGCTGCTCAGATAGAAACGCTCCTGGTCGAACTGGGCCATCGCGGCGAGGTTCGACGGCTCATCGAGCCCCTTTTTGAAGGCATCGTGCAGGACCTTCACGGTCTCCGGGTCCATGCCTTTTGGTCCACCGATCCCGTAAGGCGAGTTTGAGACGATATCGATGCCGATCTCCCTCAAAGTCGGCACGGTCGGCCAGTTCCTTGTCCGCGATGCGCCCCAGGACACCAGCAGCCGCAACTTGCCCTCGTTGACTTGCGGTGCCCAGCCTGAGGAATCCGCGAGCGCGTGAATGTGGCCGCCGAGGAGCGCGGTAGTTGCTTCGGCGTTACCTTTGAAGGGAACGTGAACCAGCTTGATGCCCTGCTCCCTGGCAATCTGCTCCATGGTGATGTGCAGCGACGTGCCGGCGCCCGGCGTGCCATAAGTAATGGTGCCAGGGTTGGCCTTGGCGGCGGCGAGGAGCTCAGGAAAGGTCTTCCATGGCGCGTCGCTGCGCACTACGACGCCGAAGGTGTAGCCGGACAAGCCAATAATGTACGTGAAATCCTTGGCCGGATCGAACGACGTACGGCTCATGAACGGCAGCCGGAAGACCGTGATGGGCAGCTGTGACACCGTGTAGCCGTCCGGCTTTGCCAAGGCCGCCATTTGTGCCGGCCCCAGGGTGCCGCCGGCTCCGGCCTTGTTCTCGATCACGATCGACCGGCCGAGATGCTTTTCAGTTGCGGTCGCAAGCGCGCGCACCGCGACATCCGTGGTTCCTCCGGGCGCCCAAGGAACGATCAAGGTCACGGGCTTGGACGGAAAGCTTTGCGCTTGCGCGAGGCGCGTCATAGCCGGCAGCGCAGCAGCACCAGCGGCAAGACGAAGAAAAGTCCGGCGGCGAAGTGTCATGGCGTTCGCTCCCTGGAATGCGGAGATATTCCAACGCCGCGCGCTGTTGCGCTTGCGGCGAGACAGATTTTCAGATTGACGTTCGAAAATGCTGCCCGCCGATGGGCACCCATCGCTGCCGCGACATGAAGCGGACTTCGGCACGTCCCGCCGGCAGCTCGGTGGCTACGTTATCGCAATCCGACGCCAATGCGGAGGGGTGATGCTCGTAATTGCGCGAGCAGCGCGAGCAGCAATGAAGACGACGGCGGGCCTATACGGGCGCAATCGGCCTAACGCAGGCGGCCCGCCAGTCTAACGACATCGATCGTTTCACCCAGCAGTTCGTCGAGCACAAGCGGTGCTTCGACCGAAAGCCCGGCCACACGCTCGTGCTCCTTGCCCTCATAAGCCAACAACGACTGCTCGCGCGCGGATCGCCACAACGCGTTGACATCAATCCGCTGCCGCATGGAGGGAGAGTATCGGCGTCTCGCATTCGCGTGGAATGCGGCAACCTCGCTGCGCCAATGTCGTACAGATGTTGAGTCCGGCTCGACCATAAGCCTGATCAGATGAACGAATATGAGTTCCAGATAGCTCTCGACCGCCGCTAGCTCCGAGCGCCCCACGCCTTCGATCTCCTCGGCAACGTTCTCGACATCAAGCTCGTTGGGAATTTCGCGCGCGTTGCGGCCGAGCCGGCGGATCGCGGCCGCCTGCTGCTCGGACCACAACAAGATATCGTCGTCGTAAAGAGTGCTCATATTGCTGTTCTTGCGTTGTGTGTAGGATGGGTTGAGCGCAACGAAACCCATGAAGTTCGCGCAATCGTCGCGGTGGGTTTCGCCGCGCTCAAACCACCCTACAAAGCAAGATATATCACACCAGCCGGCTCTGCTCCACCGCCGCGCCGATGAACGACGCGAACAGCGGATGCGGCGCGAACGGCCGTGACTTCAGCTCCGGGTGGAACTGCACGCCGATGAACCAGGGGTGATCCTGGTATTCGATCATCTCGGGCAGCAGCCCGTCGGGCGACATGCCGGCAAAGCGCATGCCGTGCTGCTCGAGGCGGTCCTTGTAGCCGGTGTTGACCTCGTAGCGGTGGCGGTGGCGCTCGGCGATCGAGGTCGAGCCGTAGATGTCGGCGGCGCGGCTGCCGCGCTGCGAGCACGGCCGGATAGGCGCCGAGCCGCATGGTGCCGCCGAGGTCGCCGCCGGCAGCGCGCTGTTGCAGCTCGTTGCCCTTCATCCATTCGGTCATCAGGCCGACCACCGGATTGGCGGTGGCGCCGAACTCCGTCGAGTTCGCATCCTCGATGCCGCAGAGATTGCGCGCGGCTTCGACGACGGCCATCTGCATGCCGAAGCAGATGCCGAAATACGGCACCTCGCGCTCGCGCGCGAACTGCACCGCCTTGATCTTGCCCTCGGCGCCGCGCTGGCCGAAGCCGCCGGGCACGAGGATGCCGTCGACATGCTCGAGGAAGGGCGTCGGGTCCTCGCGCTCGAATACTTCGGATTCGATCCAGTCGAGATTGACCTTCACCTTGTTGGCGATGCCGCCGTGCGAGAGCGCCTCGATCAGCGACTTGTAGGCGTCCTTCATCCCGGTGTACTTGCCGACCACCGCGATCGTCACCTGCGCCTTCCGGATTGCGGATGCGCTCGTTGATCAGGTGCCAGACGGCGAGATCGGGCGACGGCGCGTTCTCGATCCCGAAGGCGGCGAGCACCTCGCGGTCGAGGCCGGCCTCGTGATAGGCCTCCGGCACCGCATAGATGTTGTCGGCGTCGCGCGCCTCGATCACGGCGGTTTCGCGCACGTTGCAGAAGAGACCGAGCTTGCGGCGCTCCTCGCGCGGGATCGGCCGGTCGGTGCGGCAGAGCAGGATGTCGGGCTGGATGCCGATCGAGCGCAGCTCCTTCACCGAGTGCTGCGTCGGCTTGGTCTTGAGCTCGCCCGCGCCGGTGATGAACGGGAGGAGCGTGAGATGGATGTAGACCGCCTGATGGCGCGGCAGGTCGTTGCCGAGCTGGCGGATCGCCTCGAAGAACGGCAGCCCCTCGATGTCGCCGACGGTGCCGCCGATCTCGCACAAGACGAAGTCGAAGCCGTCGTTGCCGTCGCGGATGAATTCCTTGATGGCGTTGGTGACGTGCGGGACCACCTGGATGGTGGCGCCGAGATAGTCGCCGCGCCGCTCCTTGGTGAGGATGTCCTGGTAGATGCGGCCGGTGGTGATGTTGTCCTGCTTGCACGCTGGCCGCCCGGTGAAGCGCTCGTAGTGGCCGAGGTCGAGGTCGGTCTCGGCGCCGTCGTCGGTGACGAACACCTCGCCGTGCTGGTAGGGCGACATCGTGCCCGGATCGACGTTGAGATAGGGGTCGAGCTTGCGCAGCCGTACCTTGTAGCCGCGCGCCTGCAAAAGCGCACCGAGTGCTGCGGAAGCGAGACCCTTGCCCAGGGAGGAGACCACGCCGCCGGTGATGAAGATGTACCGCGCCATGGGACTTAAGCTTTAGTCGCAAATCGCGGCCGGCGCGAGCGCGGATTCCGGGGCTGTGGATCGAGGGTTATGCGAGTCCGGCATGCCTTAATGTTTCCCTGTTCTGCCAATTGCTTAAACGCCGGTAGCTCAGTCTGTAGCCCGGATTGAGCGGAAGCGAAACTCCGTGGCCGACATCCCCGCATTTCGCTTCCGCTCAATGCGGGCTACGGGCTCCGTTCCAAGCCGTAGGCTCCTCAGTACCCACCAAAACCGAAGGGCCGGTTGCCCGGCCCTGCTGCTTGTTTCTTACTTCGATTGCGGCACTTGCGGGCCCGGACGGCTGGGCCGGGGCCTGCTCACGTTGCTGAAGCTGGTCCAGAAGTCCGCCGCCCGGCCCGCCCAGCGGGGTCGTGGGAGCGCCTGGCTGCGCCGGCGCGCCCGGCGTGTTCGCAGTCGGCTGCAGGATGGTGGTCGGATTGCGATGGAATCCAGCCAGGATCGAGAGCAAGAGGCTCGTTCCGAAGAAGGCCGCCGCGAGATAGGCGGTCGTACGGCTCAGCACGTTGGCGGTACCGCGGCTCGACAGGAAGCCTGCGGTCGAGCCCGCCGCGAAGCCGCCTCCTTCCGACTTCTGCAGGAGCACGAAGCCAATCATGGAGAGCACGATCATGAGGTGGACGACAATGACGAACTTTTCCATGGAACCTATCCGTAAACCCGAGCCGCCCCCGGGTGCCGCCCTCCATATAGGGCGTCGCGGGCGTGTCTACACGACCCGGCGGGACATTTCTATGGCCCAATACTCGGGCTCTTGTCCCGGCCGAGCGAAGGCGCGAGCCGGGACCCAGCTGGCTGACGAAAGCCGGACTCAACGGGAGATAGGATGGATCCCGGCTCGGCCCTTCGGGCCGTCCGGGACAAGAGGCTCAGACCAATGACCCTGGCGACTTCAGATACCGGCTCGTGATCGCATTCGCCGACCAGTATGCGAGCGCGCCGACGGTGCCGGTCGGGTTGTAGCCGGCATTCTGCGGGAACACCGAGGCGCCCATCACGAACAGATTGTGCGCGTCCCAGGCCTGCAGATAGCGGTTCACGACCGTTGTCTTCGGGTCGGTGCCCATGATGGTGCCGCCGGTATTGTGGGTCGACTGCCCGGGCACGACGTGGAACAGCTTCGGCCGCGGCCGCTGCTGGATATGCGTCGGCTTCATTGCCTCGGCGATCTTGCGGCAGACCTCGAGCAGATAGGTCGACATCTTCTGTGCGTCGTCCGTGTCGTTGTAGGTCATGCGGATCAGCGGGCGGCCGAGCGCATCCTTGTAGGTCGGATCGAGGTCGAGGAAGTTGTTGCGGCTCGCATAGCTGCAGCCCTGCGTCGCGAAGCGCACCGAGCGGCCGTACCACTTGACCATGTCGCGCTTCCATTGCGCGCCCCAGTTGGGCGTGCCGCGCGGGAAGACGCGCGCGCCGATCGGCTGCATGCCGTTGGCGGTGCAGGAGAGATAACCGCCGCCCAGGAAGCCCAGGCCGGCGTGGTCGAAGTTGTCGCCGTTGAAGTCGTCGATGCCGGTGTGGCTGCCGCCCGCCTGCATGAACGGATTGAAGTACTTGTCCTCGAAGAAGGCGTCGGTACCGGCCTGCGTTTGATAGCAGTAGTTGCGGCCGACCGCGCCCTTGCCGGTCGCAGGATCGTAGGGCTCGCCGATGCCGGCGAGCAGCATGAGCTGCGTGTTGGCGAACACGTAGCCGCACAGCACCACGAGTCCCGCCGGCTGCTCGTATTCGTCGCCGGTGCGCAGATCGACATAGGTGACGCCTGTTACTTTCTTTGACGCCTTGTCGTAGACGAGGCTCGCCACATACGCGCGCGTGCGCAGCTCGAACTTGGGCTCCTTGCGCAGCACCGGCATCAGGCAGACGTTCGCTGAGGCTTTGGCGTTGGCTTCGCAGCCATAGCGGGTGCAGAAGCCGCAATACTGACAGGCGCCGATCTGCACGCCTTCGGAGTTCAGATAGGGCGCGCTCGCATTGCTCGCCGGCAGCGGGAACGGGTGATAGCCGAGCTCGGTCGCCGCCTTCTCGAACAGCTCGCCGGCGTGGCTCTGCTTGAGCGGCTTGTTGGGATATTCGCTGCTGCGCACACCCTCGAACGGATTGCCGCCGGGCACGAGGGTGCCGCGCAGATTGCCGGCCTTGCCCGACGTGCCGCAGAGCTTGTCGAAGCGGTCGAAGTGCGGCTCGAGCTCGTCGTAGGTGACGCCCCAATCCTCGATCGTCATGTAGTCCGGGATCGCGCGGGCGCCGTAGCGCGCGAGCGTTTGGCTCTTGAGCACGAAATCGTTTGGCAAAAAACGCCAGTGGTGACCGGTCCAGTGCAGGCCGGCGCCGCCGACACCTTCGCCTGGAGAGAACGCGCCCCAGCGCCGCATCGGCAGCGCGCTCTCGTTCGGGAAATGGCGGAAGGTGACGGTCTCGATCGAGTTGTCGGCGATGAATTCGGAGCGGCGGCCGTAACGCAACTCGTCGCGGATCGTCGGCAGCACGAAGTCGTTGCCCGGCACGCGGTCGGGTCCGCGCTCGAGCCCGACCACGGTGAGGCCAGCCTTGGTCAATTCGCGGGCGAGGATCGAGCCGGTCCAGCCCATGCCCGACCATGACGGCGTCGACTTCTTTCAAGCGGGTTGCCATGGCGATCGCTCCCTCACGAAAAGTCGGCGATCGACTGCGGCTCGACGAGATAGCGCTTGTGGCGATACTCATCGATGCTGTTGGCGTAGAGCGCGGGCAGGCCCGGATAGCCGATCATTTTCCACGCCGCCTTGTTGCGATTGCCGCCATAGATCGGATCGGCGAAGAAGCCCTCCATCACCAGGTTGATGAGCGCGTCGAAGAACTGCCGGCCATCGAAATCTCCAAGCTCGGCCTTGCCGCCTTCGACCGCCTTGAGCGCGTCCTCGCGCTCCTTCGGGTTGAGCCGATGGAAGTCCTTGCGATGAACCTTGCGCACCCAATCGTTGGTTGCCGCGATGCCGACGCCGATGAACTCGCGCGGCGTCAACGGGAGCTGATAGCCGTGCTCGGGCTTGCCTTTGCGGAACGGCCCTGAGCGATAGAGCTTGGCGCCGCCGCCAAAGCTGCCGGCGAGTTGCCGATCGATGAAGACCACCAGGCCGCAGTCGGTGCCCGAGGGCGAGAACTCATCGGCCGGGATCATGGTGTCGGCGACCGCGGAGACGAACGCGGCCTCGAGTGCGCTGAGCGTGAGATAGGTCACCGGCTCATTTGCGGGCACGGGTGCGGCGGCCGGTGCAGGCGTCTGCGCCTCAGCGTTCGACGCGATGCCGGCGGCCACTGCGGTGCCGGCAATGCCGGCGCCGAGCAGGAACTTGCGGCGTGGAATGGTGTCTTCTGCCATGGCGACCTCCCCTGTCATTGCCGCGCCGTGTGGACGCGGCGCTCCGCGATTGATCGCGGAGCGATTGCGTGGCGGTGAGATTAGACCGATTTCAATATCTGCGGAATGGGAGGTGCCAGCGACGAATCGCGCGCGATCCCGCCGCCTTACCCGGAGCAGTCAAAAGGTTTGTCAACCTAATGGTGTGGAACGGCCAAATGCAGCAATTCGGAAAGATTGCTGCCTGACTTTAACAGGCTTGCCGGAGTCAGGCGGGCGTGCCCGCAAGGCTACTGCCAGCTCCCTCGCGGAGCGACCGACAGATCACCGTGAAGCAGACCCGCGAGACTCAAAACCAGAATGGTCATTCCGATCGTCAGGTCACCCGAATTACAGCACCACCACAGTCGCGCCGATCTTCACCCGGCCGTAGAGATCGATCACATCCTCGTTGGTTATTCGGATGCAGCCCGAGGAAATCGCACGTCCGATGTACTCGGGCTGATTGGTGCCGTGGATGCGATACAGCGTGTCCTTGCCGCCAGCATAAAGGTATAGGCCGCGCGCGCCCATTGGATTGCGCGCGCCGCCTGGGACGTAGCTCGGAAGCGGGCCAATCCGCCGCTGCTCATCCACAGTCGGCGTCCATCCCGGCCATTCCTCCTTACGGCCAACGATGGCCACGCCGGACCAAGCCTGTCCAGCCTCGCCCACGGTTGCGCCGTAGCAAATCGCCTTGCCTCCCGGCAGCACGTAGTAAACGAAGGGTCCACTGGTCTCGACCAGGACAGAGCCTGGTGCTTCCCTCCGGTGGTATTGAACGATCTGGCGCTGATAGGTCGGTGCAATCGACACCCTCTGATAGGGCGGGTTTGCCAATTGTTGCCTATCACGCGCTGTAAAATTGGCCTCCGACGACGGAGCCAAAGTACCGCCCTGCATGCAACCGGCAAGCAGCAGTCCGGTCAAGAGAAACACGAAGCCCCGAATTGATAACATGGCATAAGCCCCCGACTTGTGGAAAAGGGGCCAGTGCGAAACTGGCCCTTGAGTTGCAAATCCCTTGGAAGGGACTTGAGTACACTGGGGGAGGAAATCAGTAGCGCGCGGCGACCGGTGCGGCGGGCGCGGCTCCGAAGCGGTAGTTGAGGCCGAACTTCACGACACTGACGTTAAGGTTGGCGTCAAGGTCGCGCCTGAGACCGCAGTCAACACAGTCCACCAAAATGTTGTCGAAGTGGATGTTTCGATGACCGAAGTCCATGAAGTTGTATTCGAGCTTCCAGGACCAGTTACCCCAAGCCCCGTATTCGAGGCCCGCACCAATCATCCAGCCGCTCCGCGTGCTGTCATTGTTGTTGAAGGCAAAATTAGTGTCGCACAAGCTGGCCCCAAAGACACCCAGACAGTCGTCCCTTAGCCTGACGCCGAAGCGAGCATCGGCAAAGGCGCCGCCGCCCTTGACATAGAGCAGCCAGTTGCCGGTCTGGCCAAACGTCACGCCGAGGCGCGCCGCTATGGTGGCGACCCAGCCACTGCGGTTGTTGCAGTTGAACAGGTGATCGCGCGGTCCCTCATCGCGCGTGAAGAATCCGCAAGGGCTGTCGTTATCCCCATTAGTGAGCGCGGATATTTGGCCCTCGACACCCCACACCCACTGGTTGACCTGGTAATTGAAGCCAAGCTGGCCGCCGGCGATGAAGTTGCTGTTATTGCGCCCGAACCCGCCGTCCTCGAAGCAGCCCCCCCAAAAACAGTTATTCTCATTGACCGTATCGAACCGGTCGTGGCCATTTCGGTCGGCCCAGGCCCCGCCGATGTGGGCGCCAATATAGAAGCCGGTCCAGTTGTACATGGGCGGCGGCGGCGGCGGTGGCGCCTTCAGGGGCATGTCCGCTGCCTGTGCGGCCCCTCCGAGCATCATGGCGGCGAACGTACCCAGTCCAAGCAAGAATAACTTTCGCATAAGAGCCCCCTTTCGGTTTGCTGCAGCCCGCCCGTGCAGGCCTATGGGTTGCAACCTATCGCGAGGAGGGCCAAACGACCGTCACAGGTGAGCAACTCTCACTTAGTATTCGTCAAGTAATCCACTGAATAGTTTGATTTTTTTAGGTATTATTGGATGGTAACGGTATCATTTAACAGCATATAGTAAGTAATATACTTAAAGGTATATTTGTAGGCGCGCGATGCTAGGACCCTGCGACGGCGGGAGCGTGATACCGTTCCCTGCGCGGCATGACCTGCCTGCCCGATCGCGACTCAACTGATTTCGAGCGGAATGACGGCTCGGTCGCTCCTGGTTCGAAGCGCCGAAGCAGCGTGTTTTCCGCTTCGGCGGACGGCTCTTGCTGCAGAAAGATGATCGTCCTCATTGATGAGGGGCCATTTGTACGAAAGACGAAAGTCTGCGATGGCCGAGCGGCTTGCGCTTCGACGTCGCTCAGCCGGACCAGTTCGGCGTCTCGTGCACGATCTTGCCGCCCACCATGGTCATCCGCGCGCTGATGTTGGCGATTTCAGGCTCGGCCACGGTCAGCGGATCGGCGCTCAACACCACGAGGTCGGCGAAGCGACCCGCTTGCAGCGAGCCCTTCTTGTCTTCGTCGAACGTCAGGTAGGCGCCGTCGGCGGTGGCGCAGCGCAACGCTTCGGCGCGGCTGAGCGCCTGCTCGGGTGCAACACGCTGCCTGGTCTGGTAGCTCGTACGCGCAATCGTCTGCCAGACCGGCAGCCAGGGCGTGATCGGTACGTTGTCAGTCGCGAGCGAGACCTTGACGCCGGCATCGAGCAGACTGCGCAACGGCACGATCTCGCCGTGGCGCTCAGGCGGCAGCCGTCGCGCGTGAACGTGCAGACCCTTGTAGAGATAGTTGTTGGTGTGAGTGGTCAGCACCAGACCCATGCGCACGATGCGCTCGATGTCACGCGGGCTGAAGTCGTTGATGTGAACAATGACCCAGCGCTGGCCACGCAATGGCACCACCTGATCGACCTCATCATAGAGATCGAGCACCTGCGCCCCGTTCATGACCACGCGAATGTTGTTGGCCGCACAACGCACGAGCACGTCCTTGAGCTCCGCGCGCGGCAGCCCGTTGGTGTAGTTGAAACCGGCCCAGCCGGTGTAAGGCGCGGCAGTCGCGCGCAAATCGCTCGCCGCTTGCCGTCCAACGCTGAGATTGACGCCGCTCATCTTGAGCCAGTCGTTGCCGATGCCGGGCTCGCCGAGCCAGCCGGCCCAGGCATCGACGAAAGGTCCAAGCTTCGCTGCCCGCGGTCGTCCAGTCCGGACTGAACGCCAGCGTGGTGCGCATCGTCAGCGCGCCAGCGCGGTAGGTCTGCTTGTACACCTGCAGCAACTCGGTCGCGGCGCCATGTCCCTCAAACGTGCTGGTGGTGCCGAATGAATGGTAGAGGCGCATGGATTCCGGCAGCGCGCGCATGCGGTCGGCATGCGTGAAGGCGGTCGCGGCGCGAAACCAGATCAGCTCCGCAATCGGCTGCAGGTCCTGCTCGATGAAAACGCCGGTCGGGTCGCCGGCTGGCATCTTTCTCGATCGTGAGCGCCTCGACCGGCGAGACCGTGTCGCGCGTGATGCCGGCGCGCCGAAGCGCTTCGGTGTTGGCGCAGGAGACGAGCGGCGTCGTGCCGCGCCAGAAGCCCCAGATCGAGCGGATATAGACCGGGTTGTTGGGCGCCGCCGCGTCGAGGTCGTGACGCGTGGGCCAGCGCTTCTCCGCCAGAATGTCGGGCACGTCGAAATAGTACGGAGGATCGCCGATCGGCATGGTGACGATCCACTCGCCTGGCCGCTTGCCGCGGGCGAGCTCCGCGATCCGATCCTTGATATCGCCGATCGAGCGCACGCGCCCGAGCGAGGGAAACACATTGCGCAACGCCTCGCGATCGGCGTGGGCGTGGCCATCCGTGATGCCCGGCATGACGGTCTTGCCTTGCAGGTCGATGACCCGAGTCGCCGGTGCAGCGTGAGGCGCCATCGCGGCGTCCGGACCAACTGCGAGGATGCGGTCGCCGGCGATCGCGATCGCCTGCGCGATCGTGAACGCGGAATCGACCGTGATGATCTTGCCGTTCTTGAGGATGAGATCGGCCGCGACTGTGGCTGGTGCGGCAGGTGTTTGCGCCATGGCGGCTGAGCCTGAAGCTGCTGCTGCGGTTGCGGCGCCGGCCAAAAAACCTCGGCGCGTATTGTTGCTCATGATCTCTGCCCCGAACGCTACGTGGAACCGCCACCAGACTAACCCCAATTCATCGATGACAGAATGGCATGTCGACTGATCTTGCCGGCGGCGGACCGAGCTTCGCGACGCTCGCATCAACCGATCGATGGACGGCACGCGCTGCTCTCGGCAGCCATCGTTGAAAAAATCGCGCGTATCAACCGAACGTAGGATGTGGCGCGGTTACGGCTCTCATAGCTAGCGAGGCAGACGTTCAACACAACCCACAAAGGTACGACCATGAAATCGCTGATCCACCCGCTTCCGCCTGGCTTGTCCATCGATACTGCGCTTGGCCTCGAGAATGAGCAGAGCAGCACGCTCGCCACGCACGCTTCGCCTGATGTGCCGCTGCCGCTGGACCCGAATGTTGGCGGTGACCCACAACCAACGCCGTGGATGGCAATGATCTGACCGGGCACGAGGGCAATGACTACGATCATTGGCCTCGGTGGTGACGAACGATCCACGGCCTTGGGCGGCGACGACGTCTCATTGCCGGGGGCGGCAACGACACGAACGTCCTGCGGTGGAGCCGGCGACGATACTCTTTGACGCGCGGGAAACGGAGCTCATTGCCGGTGATGTCCCGCCACCGCACTGGCAGCCGACCGACAGCAATATTCTGTTTGGCGGGGCCGGCGATGACTTCCTCATGGCGATGAAGGCATTGACGTCCGTCCGGCGGACGACGGCAACGACGTGCTGCAGGACGACAACGGCAATGATGTGATGATGGCGGCGCCGGGAACGATTGGCTCATGGTGGCAGTGGCGCCGAATCATCGAGATCGGAGGCGACGGGCTACGACACCGTCAGCTATGGACCAGGTCAGCCTCAATTGATCGACCACGATCTGACCAGGCGTCGCTGACCGGACGGGCGATTCCCAGGGTGACGATTCACGTCGATCGAGCAGTTGTCAGCTGTCCGGCATAGTGACACTTTCATCGGCGCGGCTGGCAGACGAGCAGTGTTCGGCTCGCGCGGCACGACACGCTCAACGGCGGCGCCGGTGATGACACCCTCGATGGCGGCACGGACGACGATACGCTCTATGGCGGTGACGGCAACGACATCATTCATGGCGGCGTTGGCTGAAAGTCGCGGGACGGCGCCCATTCCCCGCCTATATTTGGCGGCAATGACTTCCTCTATGGCGGTAATGGCAACGGACACGCTCGATGCTGGTGATGGCGACGACTGGCTGGACGGTGGCGCCGGCGCCGATACGCTGTCCGGCGGCGACGGCTTTGACACCGCGAGCTACAGAACCTCCACTGCCGCCGTCAGCATCGATCTGACGAAGGCGTCATCGACCTGGACCGGCGATGCGCAAGGCGATGTCTTCAGCTCGATCGAGCGGCTCGATCTGACGAACTTTGCCGATACATTCCGCGGCGACGCCAATGCGAATAACGTCAATGGCGGCGATGGCAGCGATCAGCTGTTCGGCGCCGGCGGCGATGATGCGCTGACCGGTGGAGGCGGCAATGACATCATCCAGGGCGGCGACGGCAACGACGTCGTGCGTGGCGATGGCTACAACGTCAATCCGGGAGATGACTACCTGCAGGGCAATGCCGGCGACGACATGCTGTTCGGAGAGTTCGGCAATGACCGGATGGTCGGCGGTGTCGGAAACGACACGTTGTCGGGCGGGCTCGGCGGAGATTTCCTCGTCGGTAACGAAGGCGCCGACATCTTCCAATACACGGCGGTCGAAGAGTCGCAGAACGTCCTGATCAACGGCGTCAACCAGCTGGATACGATCAACGACTTCACGCAGGGCCAGGACAAGATCGACCTCTCCATGATCGATGCCAACCCGAACCTCGACGGCGACCAGGCTTTCACGTTCATCGCCGACCCCGCTCACTACACCGGCGATTGGACCGGGGTGGTGTGGCAGACCACGGCGGCGAACGGCATCGCGACGATCAATGTCTCGATCGATGGCGATGCCACGCCCGAGATGCAGATCTACATGTCGCATCCCTACCAATTCACGGCAGGCGACTTCATCCTCTGACGAGCTGCCCGCTGCTTGCCTGCTTTTGGTTGGGGATAGGGCCGGTGCAATAGGGCACCGGCCCTTTTGGCTGTGAGACCGGCTGTCAGGACGCGAGACGCTGAAATGCGCCAATCAGCGCCGTTGTTCATTTGCGGCCCATAAATTGCAACGACTTGAGATAGACTGTGCCATTGCTCAAGGAGGTTCCCATGTCGCGCCGAGATCTGCTCCGTATGGCCGCAGCCTTGACCATGGCATGGGTTGCTACGTGGACCGCTTGCGCTCCATCTGCCCGCGCCGACGCGGTCAGCGACTTCTACAAGGGCAAGGAGCTGCGGCTCGTCATCAGCACGCACGGTCGGCACCGGCTATGACGCCTATGCGCGTGCCGTGGGGCGCCACCTTGGCCGGCATCTTCCCGGCAATCCCTCGATCGTGCCGCAGAACATGCCGGGTGCCGGCGGACTTGCGGCGGCCAACCATCTCTACACGGTCGCGCCCAAGGACGGCACTGTGATCGGCATGATCCAGAACACCGTGCCGTTCGAACCGCTGTTCGAGAACAAGGCTGCGCTGTTCGATCCGGTTCGCATGAACTGGCTCGGCACGCCGGCAACCGAGGTGGGCCTGTTCATCGTCTACCACACCTCGAAGATCCGGACCTGGCGTGACGCGCAATCCCAGGAGTTCATCGCCGGCACCACCGGCACGGCGTCGACGCCGGCCTTTTACGGGCGGCTGTTCAATCAGCTGCTCGGCCTCAAGACACGGCTGGTCGGTGGCTATCCCGGGCCAGCTCGAGCTTCT
This sequence comes from uncultured Alphaproteobacteria bacterium, assembly GCA_963817015.1. Classification (GTDB taxonomy): domain Bacteria; phylum Pseudomonadota; class Alphaproteobacteria; order Rhizobiales; family Xanthobacteraceae; genus VAZQ01. The sequence goes on from CAWFMV010000008.1 coordinate 197,646, forward strand.
GCTCGCGATGGAGAAAGGCGAGATCGACGGCATGACCTCGCCGTTCTGGTCGAGCCTCAAAGTCCAGCGTCCGACCTGGTATCGGGACCAGACCGCCCGCCTCCTGTTCCAGTACGGAGCCGCACCGCATCCCGATCTCAAGGCGGTGCCGTTTGCGTCCGATCTGGTGACCAACTCCAATGACAAGACGCTGCTGGCTGCGGCAGGAGCGCCGCTCGCCGCCGGCCGCCCGATCGCCGCGCCGCCCGGCGTACCGGCCGACCGTCTGGCCGCGCTGCGCGCAGCCATGACGGCGACATTCAAGGATCCCCAGTTCATCGCCGATTGCGAGAAGCAGGGGATCGAGTGCACGGACGCCCGATCGGGATTGGAGCTTGAGACGCTGATCAAGGACGCCTATGCGGTGCCAGCTGACATCAAGCGGAGGCTGATCGCGATCCAGCTTGGACAGTGATCCAGGGGAGTAGCAGAAGGAGCGCTGATCAGCGCGCCTGTGCGATCCCCAGGAAATCGGCGGCCTTGAGGCTTGCACCGCCGACCAGCGCGCCGTTGACGTTGTCGACCCGCAAAAGCTCCGCGGCATTCGATGGCTTGACCGAGCCACCGTAGAGAATGCGGGTCGCCTGTCCTTCTGCCCCGTAGCGCGCAACGAGCCGCTCGCGGATGAAGCCATGCACCTCGGCGACGTCATCCGGGGTCGGCGTGAGCCCGGTGCCGATTGCCCAGACCGGCTCATAGGCTACCACCAGCTTGGCCGCATTGGCGCCGTCGGGCAGCGAGCCCGCAAGCTGTTCTCCCACGACCGCGATCGTGCGTCCGGCCTCGCGCTCGGCCTGCGTCTCACCGACGCACACGATCGCCACCAGGCCGGCGCGCCAGGCCGCCAGCGCCTTGGCATGCACCTCGGCGTTGGTCTCCTTGTGGTAGGTGCGTCGCTCCGAGTGGCCAACGATCACGGCGCTCGCGCCGGCGTCCTTCAGCATCTCGGCCGAGATGTCACCGGTGAAGGCGCCGGAAGGCTCGGCGTGGCAGTCCTGCGCCCCGATCGCCACCGGCGAATTGCGTGCGCGGGTGGCAAAGCCTGCAATGAGGGTCGCCGGTGGGCAGACCAGGATGTCCATGCGGGTCGCCAGCGCCCCTGCCCCTTCGATGATGCCGGCCAGCTCGACCGCCGACTGCTGCAGGCCATTCATCTTCCAATTGCCCGCAATGAGCGGGCGCAGCGCACTTTCCATGCCGGATCCCTGCCGTTTTCTTGCTGGAAAACCGCGTAGCAGAGCGGCGGGACGCAGACCAGTGCCCCGTTTCCGAAGCTCGTGATACGCCTCAGCACGCTCTGACACGAGCTTCGGAAACAAAAGGGGCACTGGCAACTCTATGATTCTAGTGCCGCATTTCGATTTGAAGCTCCTCATAGTGTTTGCTGAGGGTGATGGAGGAGCCTCAAATCGGCAGCATGAGCGGGCCGGTCACCTTTTCGTTGGGGGACCGCGCTGAAGCTCCCGCGGTTGTTGCGGCGAGAGGGCGCTCTCCCTATTATGCGCCGCGCCCGGGTCGGCGAGGGCCGCCCGAAAACCCCTTTGCTCACAATACGGTAGGTTCATGCTCCGCGGTCTACGACAAGCGTCCTCTGGCTGGATCGGCAAGTCCATCATGGCGGCCGTGGTCACCGTGCTCGTGGTCAGCTTCGCGATCTGGGGGATCGGCGACATCTTCCGCGGCTTCGGCCGATCGTCGCTTGCCAAGATCGGGCCGACCGAGGTCACCATCGAGCAGTTCCGCACACTCTATACCGACCGGCTGCAGATCCTTGGCCGTCAGTTCGGGCGCCCGATCACGCTTGAGCAGGCGCGCGCACTCGGCATCGACCGGCAGATCGTCCAGACGATCTTCAGCGAGATGCTGCTCGACGAGCGCGTGCGGACGCTTCGCCTCGGCATCTCCGATGCCGAGATCGCGCGGCGCATCATGCTCACTCCGGGCTTCCAGGGTCCGAATGGGCAATTCGACCGCCAGCGTTTCGTGGAAGCTCTGCGCAATGCCGGCTTTACCGAGCAGCGGTTTGTCGCCGAGCAGCGGCGCGAGATACTGCGTCAGCAACTCGTCGGAACCATCAGCGGCGCGCCGATCGCGCCGACGGCGATGGTCGAGGCGGCAGATCGCCACCAGAACGAGCAGCGCACCATCGAATTCGTGCTGTTCGACCACGCCCAGGCGGGCGAGGTGGCCGCACCTGCACCCGATGTGCTGGCGCAATATTTCGAGCCGCGCAAAGGGCAGTTTCGCGCACCGGAGTATCGCAAGGTCGTCATCGTCTCGCTCCTTCCCGCCGAACGTGCGCGCTGGATGGAGATTTCCGACGAGGATCTCAGGCGCGCCTACGAGGAGCGCAAGAACCGCATCGCCACCCCCGAGCGCCGACAAATCCAGCAGATTGTGTTTCCCAACGCGGAGGATGCGCGCGCAGCCTCTGAAAAGATCGCAAAGGGCGAGACATTCGAGGCCATCGCCAAGGAGCGCGGCCTCGCCGACAAGGACATCGACCTCGGCACCGTGACCAGGGCCGCCATGCTCGACCGGGTCGTCGCGGATGCTGCCTTCGCGCTCAAGGAGGGCGAGGTGAGTTCCCCCGTGCAGGGTCGCTTTGGCACCGTGTTGCTGCGCGTCACCAAGATCGAGTCTGAGAAGGTTCCGACATTCGAGGAAGCCGCCGAGCAGCTTCGCACCGATCTCGCCAATGAGCGGGCCAAGTCCGAGATCACCTCGATTTACGACAAGGTCGAGGATGAGCGCTCGCTCGGTAAGCCGCTCGCCGAGACGGCCGAGAAGCTCAAGCTCGAAGCGCGTACCGTGGAGATCGACCGCTTCGGGCGCGACCCAACCAACCAGCCCGTCGCCAACCTGCCGCAACAGCAGCGCCTGGTATCCGGCGCGTTCACGGCTGACATCGGCACCGACAACGATCCGCTGCAGGTCGACGGTGGCTACGTCTGGTATGAAGTGGCAGGCATCACGCCGGAGCGCGACCGCACGCTCGACGAGGTCAAGGACCAGGTTGAGGCACGCTGGCGTGAGGACGAGGTGGCGAACCGCCTGCGCACCAAGTCGGCCGCGTTCCTGGACAAGGTCAAGGCTGGCACGCCGCTCGCCGAAGCCGCCGCCGCCGACAATCTCAAAGTTGAGACCCGCGCCGACATCAAACGCGCCTCGACCACGCCTCCGCTGACGGAACGGACGCTTGACGTGATCTTTCGCACTCCCAAGGACGCCGTTGCCCTCGCCCCGGCCGAGCAACCCGGTGAGCAGATGGTCTTCCGGGTCACCGGAGTGGTCGAGCCGACCACCGACCTTGCGTCGGAAGAGAGCAAGCGCCTGCGTGGCGCGCTCAACAATGCGATGATGGGCGACGTACTGGCCGAGTACACCCAATTGCTCGAGCGCGAGATCGGCGTCACCATCAACGAGCGGGCGCTGCAGCAGGTGCTCAGCGGGCGGAACGTCATCGACGAGAACTGAGCCCAAAAACAACTGAGCCCCTAAGCCTCATGCAGATCGAGCCGCAGGCATCGGCCTTTGCCAAGCATTATGCGCGTGGCGAGGCGCAGGTGGTCTGGACCACCCTGGTTGCCGACCTTGAGACGCCGGTCTCGGCGTTCCTCAAGATCGCCGGCGGCCGCCCCATGAGCTTCCTTCTGGAATCGGTAGAAGGCGGCGCCGTGCGCGGGCGCTACTCGATCATCGGGCTCGAGCCCGATCTGGTCTGGCGCACGGTCGAGGGCCGCGCCGAGATCAATCACACACCGCGCCGCAACGGCACGTTCACGCCCTGCAACGAGCCGCCGCTCAAGGCGCTGCGCGCGCTCGTCACCGAAAGCCAGATTGTGCTGCCCGACACGTTGCCGCCAATGGCAGCCGGCATCTTCGGCTATCTCGGCTACGACATGGTGCGGCTGATCGAGGAATTGCCCGCGCCCAATCCCGACCCCATCGGCATTCCGGACGCGGTGCTGATGCGGCCGACGGTCGTGGTCGTGTTCGATGCGGTGAAGGATATGATCACGGTGGTTACGCCGGTGCGGCCTGAGAAAGGCGTGCCGGCCAAGACTGCGCTCGCGCGCGCCACCGAGCGGCTCGCCGCGATCGTCGATGCGCTTGATCGCCCGCTCGATCATGCCGCCGCCAATGGGGCGAGCGGCCCCCTCACCGTCCTGCCGTCCTCCAACACGACGCCGGCCGAGTTCGAGCGCATGGTGCGCACCGCCAAGGAATACATCGCCGCCGGCGATATCTTTCAGGTCGTGCTCGCACAGCGCTTCGAGGCCCCGTTCGAGCTGCCACCGTTTGCGCTCTATCGTGCGCTGCGGCGAACCAATCCTTCGCCCTATCTCTATTTCCTCGACCTCGGCGACTTTGCGATCGCGGGCTCGAGCCCGGAAATCCTGGTCAAGGCGAGCGGCGGCACGGTGACGATCCGTCCGATCGCGGGCACGCGGCCACGTGGCGCGACGCCGCACGAGGACAGCGCGCTCGAAGCCGAGCTCCTGGCCGATCCCAAGGAGCGTGCCGAGCATCTGATGCTGCTCGATCTCGGCCGCAATGACGTCGGCCGCGTCGCCGAGATCGGCACCGTGAAGGTAACGGACCAGTTCTTCATCGAGCGCTACAGCCACGTGATGCACATCGTGTCGAATGTCGAGGGCAAGCTCTCGTCGAAGTACGACTCGATCGACGCACTGGCTGCAGGATTTCCGGCCGGTACGGTGTCGGGCGCTCCCAAGGTGCGGGCGATGGAGATCATCGACGAGCTGGAGAAAGAGAAGCGCGGCCTCTATGCCGGCGCGGTCGGCTATTTCTCAGCTGCCGGCGACATGGACACCGCGATCGTACTGCGCACGGCGCTCGTCAAGAACGGCACCATGTATGTGCAGGCCGGCGCCGGCATCGTTGCCGATTCCAATTCGAAGGCCGAGCAGCAGGAGTGCGTGAACAAGGCCAAGGCGCTGTTCCGCGCCGCGGAGGAAGCCAAGCGCTTCGCGAGCACCGCCCGGCGCGGGCAATGATCGGCCCTACTGCCCCACCGCAACTGGCAGCCGTTCGATCGCCCTGAGGCCCGGCCGCTCGCGCCATTTGATCTGCGATTCATCCACCGCCAGCTGCAATCGCGGCCAGCGCCGGAACAAGGCCTTGAGCGCGCATGCTCCCTCGATGCGCGCCAGCTGATGACCAAGGCAAAAATGAATTCCGGTGCCGAAGGCGATATGCCGGTTGGGCTTACGCTCGAGATCGAGCCGCTCCGCATGGACATTGGCGTGCGGATCGAGGTTCGCGGCCGCCAGCATCGGCATGATCCTGTCGCCCTTCTTCAGCCGCACGCCGCCGAGCTCGACATCCTTGCGCACGTAACGCGGCTTGGTGAATTGCACGGGCGAGATGAAACGCAGGAATTCCTCGACGGCCAGGCCGGCGCGGTTCCAGTCCTCCTCCAGCCAGTCGCGCAGCCCAGGATTTTTCAGCAGCTCATGCACCGAGCCGCTGATCAGATGCGTGGTCGTCTCGTGCCCCGCAAACAGGAGCAGGAAGACCATCGCCACCATCTCATTGCGGCTGATCTGCCCGCCTTCCTTTTCCACTCGCACAAGCTCGGCGATGAGGCCCTCGCCACCATGCTGGCGGACCGTTTCAATCTGTTGCTCCAGATAACGCCTCATCGCGAGAAGATTAGGAATCATGCTGAAGAAGCCGACGGGTCCCATGACGCGCGTGATGCCGCTTGCCCAGGCGGTGAATTTCGGCCGGTCGGCAGGCGGGAGGCCGAGAAGCTCGCAGATGACGGACAGCGGCAGCTTGCGCGCATAGCGATCGACAAGGTCGGCCGGACTGCCGTGCGCAAACAGATCGCCGGCCAGCTCGTCAGCAATCGCGAGAATGCGCGGCTCCATGTCATGCATGGCGCGACGGCGAAAGGCTTCGTCGACAATATCCCGCAACCGCCTGTGATCGGGCTCGTCCATCGACAGCATATGGTTGGAGAGCGTGAGCAGGATGCGCGGCATCCACCATCGAAATCCGGCGACGGTGCCATCGTCCCGGCGGACGGTGAAGGTTTCGCTGTCCTTCAGGACGCGATCGGCCAGATCCTGCGTGGTCGTCGTCCAAACCTTGCCGATGATGGGGAACCGGACGTCGACGACCGGGCCCACCGACCTCAGTTTTTCGATTTCCGCGGCGGGGTTGCGGAAGAAGTCCTGACTGGAAAAGTCTGCACGCATGATGAACCTTCCAAAGTCCGATTCTTTCACGCGAATGTGGTGCGGCTCATGTAAGAATTCGATGAGGGTCTATCGACCTCTTCATAAACGTTGCATAAATGTTCCGAGAGGCCACTATTTTTTTGGCGCTGTAGTACCGATCTTGATCGTGCAAGGACGAGAACGCGATGACCGAGCCGAAATGGAAGCACGATGGCGTGCGCGTGATCCCGGGCCATTCGCTCGAACTCGAACACCGCGCAGACGCCCGGCATGGACCGCAAGGCCGCGATCAATCTGGCGCGCGCGGGTGCCCAGAAGCTCTGGGCCGGCACGGTTGCGATCCATCCGAATGCAAAGACCGGCGCGCATCATCATGGAGCGCTCGAGAGCGTGATCTACGTGGTGCGAGGCAAGGCGCGTATGCGCTGGGGCGAGCGGCTCGAATTCACCGCCGAGGCCGGCCCGGGCGACTTCATCTTCGTGCCGCCATATGTGCCGCATCAGGAGATCAATGCCAGCACCGACGAGCCGCTCGAATGCGTGCTGGTGCGCAGCGACAATGAGGCTGTCGTGGTCAATCTCGACATCGAGCCGGTCGAGAAGCCGGAGCAGGTCCCGTGGATCGATCCAATTCATAAGGGGTAAAAGGCGCTGTTTCGTGCCGCCGAGGAGGCGAGGCGCTGGTGCCGGCATGGCCCGACTCATGGCCCGCCGCGGGGCGTCGAGCGCTGGCGATAGTCGCGTCGGTTTGAGCTTGACGTCAACATGAAACCCCGGCTCGCGCCGGGGTTTCGCAGTTTCGTCGGTGGTGGCCTCCTCCTACTTGAGCGGTGCCGGCGGCTCGCCTTCCGGCAGATTGCCGGTGATCGCCGCTTCATTGGTGCACAGATTGCGGAACAACGAGGTGCCGTCCGCGAGCCGGATCTGCCTCAGGCACCCAGCGGCCGGCAGTACTGGCGCGGCGAAGACCGGACGGACCACCGGCGCGGCGAAGACCGGTCGGATTACCGGCACGGCATAGCCGCCAAAATGCGTACGGCAGTAGAACGGGTGACGCCAGCAGAAGCCAGGCCGAACGCCCCATCGCCAATTGTTGCCATAGACCGGGCCTGGGAAGGCGACGAAGCGACGGTTGAAGACGAAGCGCTGATTGACGATGACACGACGTTTGTAGAAGCCGGTGTGCACAGGACCAGCGATGCCGCCAACGTGGGCGACACGGAAGTGAGCGCCGCCACCGGGGCGGGCGGAGGCATCCGTCGACGCCAGCATGGTGACGCCGATGGTGGCAGAGGCAGCGATTGCAAGCAGTGCAGAGTGTTTCAACATGGCGAACTCCGTGGGGTGAATGAGTGTCGATGCCGACAATCGGTCATCTTATTCAGGTAGACGCAGCGAGCGACGCGACGGTTTTGAAAGCGACATGCCGACGGGATGCAAATGCCGGACAAGAAAAAGGCGCGCCTCTCGAGGCGCGCCTGGTCCGCTCATGCGATTTGATTTTTTTAGTGTTCGGCAACCGCACGGAGTGCCGCAAACGCATTGACGCGCCCTGCCCCGAACTGATCATCAGGACCCGGCGGACCGAGATCGACAGCGGCTGCCGTGAGCGCGAGCCGCGCCGCGTCCACATCGATCGTGGGATAGCGCTCGACCATCAGTGCCACCACGGCGCTGACATGCGCAGCCGCGTAGGACGTGCCCGAGACGATCTGATGCGCGTGGTTGCCGGAGGGGGCGAGCACATCGACGCCCGGCGCAGCAACCGAGATATAATTGCCGCGGTTGGCGAGCGAGTACAGGCGATCATCGACGTCGATGGCGGTCACCGCGATGACGCCGGGATAGGCCGCCGGATAGGCCGGCGCAGCCTGCGGGCCGCCGTTGCCCGCCGCGGCGACCGTGATCGCGCCCTTGGCGGCGGCTCTCTTGATGCTCTCTTCAAGTAGCGCATCGTTCGGGCCGGCAAAGCTCATGTTGAGCACTCGCGCGCGCTTCGACAGCGCCCAGTCGATGCCGCGGACCAGATTGAACGTGGTCGCCGTCGACTGCCGGCCGCGCTCGCCTGCAAACACCCGCACGTCGAGCAGCTTCGCCTCGGGCGCAACGCCGCGCACGATGCCATGCGCCGAGATGATGCCGGAGATCTCGGTGCCATGCGGATCGGTGCCGGCACCGCTTACAGCCGAGAATGCCTCCACAACGGAGCCTTGCAGATCGGGATGGCTCTGATCGACGCCTGAATCGATGACCGCGATCAGCGTACCGCCGCCGCGCGCCACCGTTTGTGCGCGCGCCACATCGAGCTTGACCAGGGAATATTGCAGGCCGTTGCTCGGGTCTGCGTCGCCCTGCAGGTGGCGGTAGTAGTAGTTGAGCTGCGGACCGAGAACGCGCGGGTCGCCTTGCAGCGCGGCCACCGCGGCCGCGAGCGGCCGGTTGTTGAGAACGCGATAGCGCACGAGCCGAACGCCGAGGAGCGCAACGGTGCTGCGCTCGAGCAACTGCAGGCCGTGGGTCTGGCCGACCGCGACGTCGACCACTTCCGGGGTCGCCTGCGCCATGCGGACGACAACCTCGTCCGGCACGAACTGCGGCGCGCTCGTCACTGCTGGCTGCTGGCCTGCGGCCGGTGGCGCCTGGTTCGGAGGCGTTTGCGGATTGCCTTGTGCCGGCGCAAGCGCCCTTCCCCCAGCTCCTGCGAGCGCCACCGGCCCCAGCGGTTGCCGTTGTGGCGGGCTCGAACAGGCAAAGACGCTGCCGCCCAGCTCCTGCCGGCCTTCCCGGGGGCCGCAGCTGCATTGGCCATTGCGCACGCGTCCTGCGATGCAGACGACGTGGATGGACGGAGGATTCCTTCCCTGGCCGCCAGGCAGTGACGCAGGCTTGCCATCGTTGTTCTTCCCACCATTGTTGTTCTTGCCGCCGTCGTTGTTCTTTCCACCATCGTTGTTCTTGCCCCCACCGTTGGGCTTTCCATCGTTCGTGTTCGTCGGTCGGCTGTCGCCGGGGCTTCCCACCTGGTCCGGGTTGTGATTGTTCTGCTGGTTGTTCGGCGTGATCATCCGACCCACGGCCGTGGCGCCGCGCGCCCGCTCGCTTTTCCCGTAATCCCCGCCCGCGCTTTCCGCCACGCAGTCGCGCGAGCGAAACGTCAGGCGTCACGTCCACACCCGCGATCGGTCGCAGCGGCAGCGCCTCGGCGCCGTTTTGTCCACTGCTGGCGAGGAGCAGACAGGCGAAAGCCATCGCGGCGAAGCCGAGTAACCGTCGGAGGAGTGGGAAAAATGACAGCATGAAACGCTCCACGTTCTTGCTCAAGAATTTGTATGCATCGACGCCGGCACTGGATGCCTCACGGTGTCTGCGTCACGAACACGATGAGGTCGCTGCGCGCCTTGAGAGCCGCGATCAATCGCTCGCGCTCACTTTCGCTCATGGTCTTGGGACCGATCCGCACCGTGAACAGTTTGCCGCCGCGCGGACCATCGATAATTTTGACGCCGAGCGCGGAAAGCGCGTCCGCGATCGCCGCTGCCGAGGCGTCGTCGGCGAAGCGCACGAACACGGTCGTTCCCGCATCCACCGTCTCGTTGCCGCCCGCGGTGCCGAAGATGCCGGGATATTGCGCGACCACCAGCGTTCCGATGGTGGCGGCCTGCAGAAGGATTACGATCGCGGCGGCCGCACCGACAAAGCCCAGCGCGGGCGACGACGGCATCGCGAACAGCCGCTTGATCCAATCAAGCGGCGAACCGGCAGTGCGTGCCGGCCGCGCCGACGTCTTGCCGATCATGGCCGCAACGCGGTCGAAGCTGCGAGCCGGGCGGCTCGCATAGATCGCGTTGGCGGCCGCCGTGCTCTCGCGCTCGGCGCGGATGAGGTCGAGCTGGCGCGCCACGTCGGGATGATGTTTGAGATAGTCGTCGATCTCATTGGCCTCGGCCTGATCGAGCTGCCCCGTCACATAGAACGGCAGCATCATCTCGACCGCGTCGCGCCTCGTCTTTGTGTCTTCGCTCATGGCCACCCTCGATCCACGCCTGCATCTTTCAGAAGCACCGAGAGGCGCTTGCGGGCATTGAACAATCTGGTCTTGACCGTGCCTTCCGGTATGCCCAGCACCGCACTCGCTTCAGCGACCGACAATTCGTGAAAGTAGACGAGATCGACGATCTCCCGATATTCGCTCGACAGCGCGTCGATACACCGGCGCAAGAGCCGGCCCTTGTCGGCTTTTTGCAAAGCCACTTCCGAATCGTCGGCCTCGTCGGGAAGGCTGGCCGCGGTATCGTCGTCCCACGGCTCCTCGCGCCGTTTCCGCAGCGCGCTGATCGCCCGATTGTGAGCAATCGACAACAGCCAGGTGGTGGCCCTCGATCGCCCCTCATAGCCGCCCGCATGTTTCCAGACATCGACGAACACCTCGTTCGGTGAGCTCCTCGGCGACCGCCTCGTCGCGCACGATCCGCGCGATGAAGCCGAAAACGCGGTTCTGGTGCCTCATATAGAGCGTCTCGAGGGCGACCGAATCCGCTGCGGCAACCCGCGCGATAAGCTGATCGTCTGCAATAAGCCTGTCCATGGCTCGTGCTGTTGGCTGTGGCTTCGTCGTTAGAGCTGCCAATCCGTTCGACGCGCCCAGGATGCGTTTGGTTTGTGGCGGAATGACTTTTTTTGCCCGGCCGCAGGGCACCCGGCCGCAGGGGGACACGCGGCCGACGGTATGATGCGGCTCAAGAATTCTTTTCCAGCGACCAGCAACCGCCAAACGCAAACGAACAAGCGCAAACCACTCAGCGCGCTCGCGCGTCCAACGGCCTGTGAGAGGCGATTGTCGCCCCATACGCCGTCAGACGCGCTGAATGCCTTTGTGCCCATTCGCGGGCCCGGCGCGCCCAGGCGTCACCTGTCACCCTCGAGTGAGTGGAGGCTCTGATGAGGCCGCGAATGAATGTCCCGCTTTCACCTGCCGATCGCGCCACCATCGCGCTCTGGTCGCGACGCGTGCTCGCAGTGTGGGCCGTTATTGTCGCTTCGCTTGTCGCCTATGCGTTCCTGGCTCAGCGCGAGCCCGCGACAGCGAAGATCGAGAACCCGCAGCAGCATGCGAAGTCCAGCCCGGTTGCGCCGCGGGGGCAGCGATGACGACGATCGCAACACTGATGAGTTGGCTGATGGCTTGTCTGTCGACGGGCCCGCTGCTGCTGGCGCTCGTGATGCTCAGCATGCTTCGCGGCCGCGCCGGCGACGACCTGTGAGTGGCGGCGCGCCAGGTCAGCGCAAGAACGTTTCCATCGCTTCCTCGGCGGCGTTGATCTGCAGACTGCCGAGACCCAGGAGCCCCGGCAGGAACTGCGGCCGGCCGGGAACCTGATGGCCGCCGCCCTCAAGCCGGAAAAGCGCGACCGGCTGACCGGTGCGGCAGGGTGACCATTCCAGCCGCTCGACGCGGACGGGCTCGGTCGACGCCGGGATCGGCAACGGCCTCACCTGCATGGCCGCGCAACCATCGATGCGGGCGATGAATTCGGCGGTGCGCTCGGCGCTCCACACCCTGCCGCGCTGGCCACGGAAACCCACGTTGCCGCCCTCATAGGGAACGAGCGGATCGGCGGTGCCGTTGAACATCACGAGCGGCAATGGCTTGCGCACATGGCAGCGCTCGCCGACGCCGGCCGGCATGTTCGCGATGATCGTCGCGGCGCCCGCGAACAGCTCGGAGGCCTCGCACAGCATGCGGAACGTCATCATGCCGCCGTTCGAGATGCCGGCGAGGTAGATCCGCTCGCGATCGGCGATGCCGCGCCTGATGAGCTCGTCCACGAGCTGGCGCAGAAAGCCGACGTCATCGATCGAGGAGATGTGCCCGTCTTCCCGGCCGTCGTTCCACTGCCGGTTGACGCCCTGCGGAAAGACGGCGGCGAAGCCCCTGGCTGCGGCCGCTTCGGCAAAGCCCGAGCTGCGCGCCGTCTGGGCCGCCGTGATGGTGGCGCCATGCAGGACGATCACGGTCGGCGCCGGGGTGCGGGAGGATTGCAGCACGATCGCCTCGCGGGCGCCCTGGTGCGTGGTGACATGCATGACGTCGGCGCGGGCAAGCTGTGGCACCGCAGCAAGCAGGGCGGCAGCGAGGGCGGCCGCCCTCAGTGGGAGCATGGGCGAAAGCTTGGGCGAAAGCATTGGGGTCTATCCTCAAGGGTTGCAGTCACATCCGGCACTGGAGCCTGAGGAGAGCGCCCGATCGTTGCCGCCCTGTTGCGGCCAGCGCCTCGGCTGTAACGTTTTGTAACAGTCCCGCCCCGGCCGGGTCGCGCGCCTACGGCATGGGGATGCCACCAACGTCCCCGGACACGCCCGGACTTTGTGCAGCGCACCCAAGATCTTCACCAAGCTGGATTGAATGGGCGCTTTGGCTGCCCGCCGCACTGGATCGGCCCAGGCAAATTTGGCTATAGAATCAAGCCTTAGTCCGTGTCGCCCGACACCCCCGGCAGGCCGTCCGCCGCGGTTGTCGGCCACGGCCACCCGTGACACCATTGAGCGACGAATTCTGTGGTTGGGGCCCATGCCGCGTCGGAAATTTACCTGGTCATCACTGCCCGACGAGGAGTTGCTGCGCCTTCGGTTCAAGGATCTGAAGGTCACGGTCGAGGGCACTTGGCTCGAGGACTGTCTTGCCCGGCTGCATGAGGAGCTTGCAGAGCAGAACCTGCGGGTGCGGCCGCATGCCTGGATCTCGAACGAGTGGTTCAGTCCGGATGACGCGCCCGGGATCGCCGTCCCGTTCTATCTCGCGCATCCCCGGCTGATGCAGCTCGAGCGCAAGATGATCATCGATGTCGAGGGCGGGACCTGGTCGGAGTGCATGAGCATTCTGCGCCACGAAGCGGGCCACGTGGTGCAGCACTCCTACCAGCTGCATCGAAAACGGCGCTGGCAGCAGCTGTTCGGGCCATCCTCGCGCCGCTATCCACGCTACTACCGGCCCAATCCTGCCAGCCGGAATTTCGTGCAGCATCTGCGCCTGTGGTACGCGCAAAGCCATCCGGACGAGGATTTCGCCGAGACCTTCGCGGTGTGGCTGCGGCCGCGCTCGCACTGGCGCGCGCGCTATGCCGGCTGGCCGGCGCTCAAGAAGCTTGAATATGTCGACGAGCTGATGACCGAGATCGCGACGCAGAAGCCGACGCTCACCGGTCGCGAGGTCGTCGAGCCGATCAGCCAGCTGACCGAGACGCTCGAGGAGCACTACCGTAAGAAGCAGGCGCTTTACGCGTTCGATTCGCCGACCAGCTATGACCGCGACCTGCAGCGGCTGTTCTCCGCCGATCCGCGGCATCACCGGCTGATGCCGGCCTCGCAATTCATCCGCCGCCACCGCGCCAAAGTGCGAGAGCTGGTGGCAAAGTGGACAGGCGAATATCAGCTCACCCTCGACGCCGTCGTTGATGATATGATTTTGCGCTGCCGCGAGCTCAATCTGCGCGCGGTCGGGTCCGAACGAAAACTGGTGGCAGACTTCACGGTGCTGTTGACTGCCAAGACGATGCACGCATTGTTCGGTCCATCGCGGCGGAAGTGGATCGCGCTATGAACAACAAGCAACGTGTCCTGGTTCTGATGCACCCGGACCTGATACCCCCGAATCAAACGAAGGATTCAGCGAGCAGGACGCCAGCAATTGGAAAACCGAATACGATGTCGTGAGCACGCTGCGGACGGCCGGGTACGACGTCAAGCCATTGGGCGTGCACGACGAGCTCAGGCCGATTCGTGACGAGATCGAGGGCTGGAAGCCTGACGTCGTGTTCACGCTGCTCGAGCAGTTCCACGGCGAGGCGATCTACGACCAGAACGTCGCCAGCTACCTTGAGTTGATGCGCGTGCCTTACACCGGCTGCAACCCGCGCGGCCTGATGCTGGCGCGTGGCAAGGACCTGTCGAAGACGCTGGTGCACTATCATCGCATTCCGGTGCCGTCCTTCGCGGTGTTTCCGATCGGCCGCAAGGTGAAGCGGCCGCGCCGGCTCGCGATGCCGCTGATCGTCAAGAGCGTCAGCGAGGACGCGTCCTGGGGCATCTCGCAGCAATCGGTCGTCGACTGCGACGAGAAGCTCGCCGAGCGCGTCGTGTTCATCCACGAGCGGATCGGCACTGCTGCGATCGCCGAGCAATACATTCCGGGACGCGAGATTTACGTCGGGGTGCTCGGCAACGAGCGGCTGCGCGCGCTGCCGGTGTGGGAGCTGAGCTTCACCCAGCTCGCCGAGGGCGCCTGGCCGATCGCGACCGAGAAGATCAAGCACGACACCAACTACCAGGAGCGGCGCGGCATCCTGCACGGACCGGCGCAGGACATCGCGCCCGAGATCTATACGCGCATCCACACCCTGGCGAAGCGCATCTACCGTACGCTCGGCCTCGACGGCTACGCCCGCATCGATTTCCGCCTGTCCGAGAAAGGCATTCCCTATTTCATCGAGGCGAACCCGAACCCCGAGATCGCCGAGAGCCAGGAATTCGCCACCGCCGCCAAGCACGACGGCATTCCATACGACGATCTCCTGCAGCGCATTCTCACGCTCGGCATGAAGCGGTCGAGCGCGGACGCTTAGGGGGCCTGAGCGGCGGCGTCGTGGCAGCGTACCTACTCCAGCGTCGCGCCGATGGCGCGGATCACCTTGCCGTATTTCTCGTTGTCGCCGCGGATGCGTGCCCTGAACTCGTCCGGCGTCGTCAAATAGGGTTCCCCCGATCCCGAGGCCGCAAGCCGCTCGATCACGTCCGGCTGCTTGAGCACTTCGATGGTCTCGGCGCGCAACCGATCCATGATCGGTTGCGGGACGCCGACCGGAGCGAACAGACCATGCCAGATCAGCACCTCGTAGCCGGGATAGATCTCGCCGATGGTCGGAAGCTCCGGCATCAGCGGAAAACGCGTGGCACCGGAGGCCGCCAGCCCCCGGATCCTGCCGGATTGAATCGTCGGCACCAGCGAGCCGCCGCCGAACATCGCCGACACCTCGCCGGCAAGAAGCCCGATGCCGGCCGGACCGCCGCCGCGATACGGCACATGGGTGAGATCGATTCCGACGTGCTGCTTCAGAATTTCCATCGCCAGATGGTGCTGGCTGCCATTGCCGATCGAGGCATAGAAGAGAGGCGGCTTGGTCCGCCGCGCGAGCTCGACGAACTCGCGCAGGTTGTTGGCTTGAACCGACGGATGCACCGCCAGCAGAAGCTGGTTCGCCGTCAGGCTCGCAATCGGCACCAGGTCCTTGAGCGGATCGAACGTCATCTTGGCGTAGAGATGCGGATTGGCCATGAACAGGTTGTCCGGCCCATGCATGATGGTGTAGCCGTCCGGCGCCGCCCTGACGGTGGCCTCGCCGGCAACATTGGCGCCGCTGCCGGGACGATTTTCAATCACCACCGGCTGGCCGAGCCGCACCGACAGGCCCTGACCGACCAGCCGCGCAACAATGTCGGCGGCCCCACCGGGCGGGAACCCGACATTCATTCGGATCGGGCGCGACGGGTAAGTCTGCGCGAAGCCCGGGCGCGCGAGTGCTGGAAGTGCGACGGCCGCAGCGGCGGCCTTCAGGACTTGCCGGCGTGTCTTGATGTTTCGCATCGTTCACCATCAGCAGGATTGGAACGCTTGGCCGCTGCCGTGAGCTTGCCGACCTTTCCCGGGCGCCGCAATACCCGCCAAGGACGACGGCATCCCTTGCGTCGATCTGCTGCAGGGAATTCTTACGCTTGGCATGAAGCGGTCGAGCGCGGACGCCTAGGCGCGAGCCGTAGGATGGGTTGAGCTCTTGCGAAACCCATCATGAGCCTTGATGGGTTTGCCATAGCGCATCGAAAGACGCGCGTGACGCGCTACTGGCTCAACCCATCCTACGAGGTGACGCCTATGAACTGCCTCAGCCCGGCTCCATGCCGGTCTTGCGGATGATCGGCGCCGCCTCTGGTGCGGTGAGGAATTTCAAGAGCGCACGGGCGGCGTCCGTCGGCCCGGCGGCCTTGTGCACAGCGGCGGAGAACACCGTCACTTCCTGGATGTCGGCCGGCAGCGGTCCGAGATAGTCGATCCCTTTCACAGGCAAGCAGCTCGCTCACCTGCTGGAAGCCGATCTCGGCATCGCCGCGCGCAACCACCTCGCCGATCGGCACGTTGGGGATCGGCGGCACGATCTTGGCCTTGAGCTGCTCGGTCAGGCCCCACTTCGCGATGAGGCGCTCCATGTGAATGCCGCTTGGCCCAGCTGAATACGCAATCGTCTTGGCGGCAATGAGCGCCTTGCGGATGCCCTCCGACGACGTGGCGTCGATCTTCGGCGCGCCGGCGCGGATCGCCACGCCAATGCCGGAGCTCGCCACATTGACGCGGCTGTCGGCGACCAGCTTGCCTTGCTTGATGAGATCGTCGATCTGCGCCGCCGGCAGCATGACGACGTCGGCGACCTCGCCATCGGCGACGCGCTTGGCGACCGCGGTGACGCCGCCCCAGGTGATCGTTACCTTGTGGCCCGTCGCCTTCTCGAAGCCCGGCACCAGCAGCGTGTAGGGCTCCCGCGTGCCGGGCGAACCGATGACCTTGATCTCGGCGGCGTTGGCGATCCCGCTCAGCATCACGGCGCTCACAGCGGCAAGCTTGGCGATTAGCGCTCCCATCGTCATGGCGTTACTCCTCCCTGCGGTTTTCTTGCGAGTGTAGTTACCGAGGCAATGTGCTGTAAATTGGCCTCGCCGTCTCGGTCACCGCTGAACTCGGCGCCGGGGGCGTATCTTCGAGACGAAAACCCGTTTCCCCTTCTCCCCAAAATGCTCTAAGACCCTGAGCGGGCAAGAGAACCATGATCATCCTGATCGACAATTACGACAGCTTCACCTTCAACCTGTTTCACTATCTGGGTGAATTGGGCGCGGAGGTCGTGGTGCATCGCAACGACAAGGTCACGGCCGCCGAGGTGGTCGCCGCCGAGCCCGAGGCGATCGTGCTGTCGCCCGGTCCCTGCACCCCCGACGATGCCGGCATCTGCCTCGACCTGATCAAGGCCGCGACCGCGACCATTCCGCTGTTCGGCGTCTGCCTCGGTCACCAGGCGATCGGGCAGGTCTTCGGCGGCAAGGTCGTGCGGGCGCCCGTGCCGGTGCATGGCAAGCTGTCGACGATCAAGCACCAGGGCGGCGGGGTGTTCCGCGGCATCAACGGCCCGTTCCAGGCGACGCGCTACCATTCGCTGGTGGTCGAGCGCGCCTCCATGCCCGACGAGCTGACGATCGTCGCCGAGACCGACGATCGGCTGGTCATGGGGCTCGCGCACAAGACCCTGCCGGTGCACGGCGTGCAGTTCCATCCGGAAAGCATCGCGTCCGAGCACGGCCATGTCATTCTGAAGAACTTCCTCGACCTGGCCGCGGCCTGGAACGCCAACCGGCGTCCGCGGCGCAAGGCGCGCGCTCGCGCGGCACAGTGAGGCGCAGCCGTGACCGACGACTTCAAGGCGCTCATTGCCAAGGCCGCGACCGGCGCGTCGCTCACGCGCGAAGAAGCCGCGCGCGGCTTCGACCGCATGATGTCGGGCGAGGCCACGCCCTCGCAGATGGGCGGACTGCTGATGGCGCTGCGCGTGCGCGGCGAGACGGTCGAGGAAATCACCGGCGCCGTCACCGTGATGCGCGAGAAGATGCTGCGCGTTGCTGCGCCACCTGACGCCATCGACGTGGTCGGCACCGGCGGCGACGCGTCGGGCTCCTACAACATCTCGACCTGCGCGGCCTTCATCGTGGCGGGCGCCGGCGTGCCGGTGGCGAAGCACGGCAACCGCGCCTTGTCGTCACGCTCGGGCGCCGCCGACGTGCTCGCCGCACTCGGGGTCAAGATCGAGCTTGCGCCAGACGCAGTCGGCCGCTGCATCAGCGAGGCCGGCATCGGCTTCATGTTTGCGCCCGCGCATCATCCGGCGATGAAGAACGTCGGCCCGACCCGCGTCGAGCTCGGCACCCGCACCATATTCAATCTGCTTGGGCCCCTCTCCAATCCGGCCGGCGTCAAGCGGCAGATGGTCGGCGTGTTCTCGCGCCAATGGGTCGAGCCGCTCGCCAACGTGCTCAAGAATCTCGGCTCCGAGAGCGCCTGGGTCGTGCACGGCTCCGATGGCCTCGACGAGGTGACGAGCGCGGGCCCGACCTATGTGGCAGCGCTGGAGAACGGCACGGTGCGCACCTTTGAGATCGCGCCGGAGGATGTGGGCGTCGCACGCGCCATGCCGGAGATGCTGCGCGGGGGCGACGCGGATCAAAACGCGCGCGCACTGCTCGACGTGCTCAAGGGCAGGAAGGGCGCGTTCCGCGACGTCGCGCTGATGAACGCGGCGGCGGGCCTCATCGTCGCGGGCCGCGCCAAGGATCTCAAGCAGGGATTTGTGCTCGCGGCGAAATCAATCGATTCAGGCGAAGCCGAAGGCCGGCTCGATCGCCTGATCGCGGTCTCGAATGATTGAGGCGCGCGATGGCCGACATCCTTTCCAAGATAGAAACCTATAAGCGCGAGGAAATCGCGGCCGCCAAGCGCGCGCGCTCCTTCGCGGCCGTCGAGGCTGACGCCGAGGCGATGCCAGCGCCGCGCGGTTTCATTCGCGCTCTTGAACAGAAGCACGCGAGTGGCCGCCACGCTTTGATCGCCGAGATTAAGAAGGCGAGCCCATCGAAGGGCCTCATTCGTGCCGACTTCGATCCGCTAGCGCTCGCGCGCGCCTATGCGGCGGGCGGCGCGGCCTGCCTCTCGGTGCTCACCGACACGCCCTCGTTCCAGGGCAGACCCGAGTATCTCACCGCCGCGCGCGCCGCGACCGAGCTGCCGGCGCTGCGCAAGGATTTCATGTACGACACCTATCAGGTGGCGGAGGCGCGCGCCTGGGGCGCCGACTGCATCCTGATCATCATGGCGGGCGTCAGCGATGCGCTGTCGCAAGAGCTTGAGGCCGCCGCGTTCGCCTATGGCATGGATGTGCTGCTCGAGGTGCACAACGAAGCCGAGCTCGAGCGCGCGCTCAAGCTGCGCTCGCGGCTGGTCGGCATCAACAATCGCGATCTGCGAACGTTCGAGACTACGCTTGCGACCACCAAGCGGCTGGCGCCGAGAATTCCCGCCGGACGCATCACGGTGTCGGAAAGCGGGATCTTTACCACGGCCGATCTCGACGAGCTCGCGCGCGTCGGCGTGCGCACCTTCCTGGTGGGCGAGAGCCTGATGCGCCAGCCCGATGTCGAGGCCGCCACGCGTGCCCTGCTCGGCCGGCCGCAGCGGCTCGCAGGCGCAGCGGAGTAGGCTCGTGGCAGGCAAAGCTCACCCATCTCGGCAAGAGCGGCGAAGCCCGCATGGTCGACGTGTCGGCGAAAGCCGCGACCGAGCGAGTGGCGATCGCCGAGGGCCGCGTGGTGATGACGTCCGCGACGCTTGATCTCGTGCTCAAGGGCGATGCCAAGAAAGGCGACGTGCTTGGCGCCGCGCGCATCGCCGGCATCATGGCGGGCAAGAAGACGCATGAGCTCATTCCGCTCTGCCATCCGCTTGCGCTCTCCAAGATCGCGGTCGACATCGAGCCGGATGAGTCCCTGCCCGGACTGATCGTGCGCGCGACCGCCAAGGTCACCGGGCAGACTGGCGTCGAGATGGAGGCGCTCACTGCGGTCTCGGTCGCCTGCCTCACCATCTACGACATGGTGAAGGCGGTCGAGCGCGGCATGCGCATCGAGGGCATCAGGCTCCTCGAGAAGAGCGGCGGCAAGTCCGGCCGCTATCGCGCGAAGGAGTAGGCCGTGGCGCTGATGTCGGTCGCCGAAGCGCTGCGGCAGGTGCTCGAGCACGCTGCACCACTGTCATTGGAGACCGTGCCGCTCAGGGACGCCTATGGCCGCGTGCTCGCGGTTGATCTCTCCGCGCAGCGCACGCAGCCGCCGGCTGACGTTTCGGCGATGGACGGCTACGCGGTGCGCGCAGCCGACGTCAAAAGCGCGCCCGTGCGGCTGCGCCTCATCGGCGAGGTCGCGGCCGGCCATCCCTTCGAAGGCACGGTCGGTGCAGGTGAAGCCGCGCGCATCTTCACCGGCGGCGTCGTCCCGCCTGGCGCCGACACGATTGTGATCCAGGAAAACACGACACGCGAAAATACGACGCGCGACGGCGACGTCGTCGTGATCAATCAGGCGAGCGGCGCCGGCCGCCATATCCGTCGCGCCGGTCTCGACTTCGCGTCCGGCACCGTGCTGCTCTCCAAAGGCAAGCGCCTCAACGATCGCGATCTCGCGCTCGCGGCGGCGATGAACCATGCGTCGCTCACGGTCTATCGCAAGCCGAAGCTCGCCGTGCTCGCGACCGGCGATGAGCTCGTGCTGCCGGGTGCGCAGCCCGGCATCGGCGAGATCGTCTATTCCAACGGCTACGCCACCATGGCGCTGACGCGCCGCGAAGGCTGCGAGGTCCTCGACCTTGGCATCGCGCCCGACCGGCTGCCCGAGACAATCGCGGCGGTGCGGCGCGCGCGCGATGCGCAGGCCGATATTCTCGTCACCTCCGGCGGCGCCTCGGTCGGCGACTATGACCTCGTGCAGAAGGCGCTCGCGGCCGAGGGCCTCAACCTGTCGTTCTGGAAGGTCGCGCTGCGGCCTGGCCGCCCCATGATGCATGGCCGGCTCGGGCCGATGCATGTACTCGGGCTGCCGGGCAATCCGGTGTCGTCCTACGTCTGCGCCGTCCTGTTCCTCGTTCCGCTGATCCGGCGGCTGACCGGCCGGGCGGACTGGGAGCCCCGGCTGGAGCCGGCGCAGCTCGGCTGCGACCTGCCGGAGAACGACGAGCGGGCGGATTATCTGCGGGCGACCCTCGCGCCGGGCCCGGACGGCCTGCCGGCCGCCACCCCCTGCCCGCTGCAGGATTCCTCCATGCTGCTCCCGCTCGCCAAGGCCGATTGCCTGCTCATCCGCGAGCCGCACGCCCCCGCCGCCAAGGCCGGTAACCGCTGCGTTATCCTTAAGCTCGATCCTTAAGTGCCGCCTTCGGCGGACTTTCGACTTGTTCACGTGAAATTAAGAGCTTGCGGAACACATATGGAACAGATAGTGTCCGTTCATGCTTTGTTTCGGTGAGTCTCGTAGACGAATGCAAAAGGCATCCATCAGACAGCTGATCGTCAAATGTGCGTCCGTCAAACATGCTTCCAAAAGGCATGTGATGAGAGGACAGGCGTCCATGGGACCGGCCGCACCCGGGGGACAAGAACAATGCTGACCCGCAAGCAATTCGAACTCTTGCGCTTCATCCACGAGCGTCTGAAGGAAGCCGGTGTGCCTCCCTCATTTGACGAGATGAAGGATGCGCTGGATCTGCGCTCGAAGTCGGGCATCCATCGCCTCATCACCGCGCTCGAGGAGCGCGGCTTCATCCGGCGCCTGCCGAATCGGGCGCGCGCCATCGAGGTGATCAAGTTGCCTGAGTCGGTCGCGCAAGGGATTGGTGCCAGCCGTGCCCGCGGCTTCACCCCGAGCGTGATCGAGGGCAATCTCGGGCGGGTGCGCACCTCGTCGGAGGACGATGGCGGCCGGCCGGTGGCCGTGCCGGTGATGGGCCGCATCGCGGCCGGCACGCCGATCGAGGCGATCCAGAGCAAGACGCATGTGGTGAACATGCCGCCCGAACTGTTGAGCTCAGGCGAGCATTTCGCGCTCGAGGTGCGCGGCGATTTGATGATCGACGCCGGCATCCTCGATGGCGACACCGCACTGATTCAGAAGACCGAGGTCGCCGAAACCGGCGACATCGTGGTCGCTCTGATCGACAACGAGGAGGCGACGCTCAAGCGGCTGCGCCGGCGCGGCAACTCGATCGCGCTCGAGCCCGCCAACACGTCATATGAAACCCGCATCCTGCCGCAGGACCGCGTGAAGATTCAGGGCAAGATGGTGGGGCTGTTCAGACGGTATTGATCACAGCCGCGCCCGATCTCTGGGCGGCGGGCATGCCTTGGAGGAGGCCCTCCAAGGCATGGTAGAGAAGGTTCTGCTGCCTGCTGTGAGTCGAACGGCGCTGCGTTTGTCGGTCTCGAGCGGCTGAGAAT
This sequence comes from uncultured Alphaproteobacteria bacterium, assembly GCA_963817015.1. Lineage (GTDB taxonomy): Bacteria > Pseudomonadota > Alphaproteobacteria > Rhizobiales > Xanthobacteraceae > VAZQ01. Next base: position 220,024 of record CAWFMV010000008.1, read on the forward strand.
TCGTCCTACAGCTTCAGCCTGATGGTCCAGCGGCGCGACTGATCGGTGTCGCAGTCGAACTGCAACGTCGGAAGGTTGTTGGCGTCACTCGTGCCACCGGCAATCGTCAGACACTTGTTGGTCTGCACATTCCTGAGCTGGTAGATGCCGCTGCCGGTCACGTCATTGATCCTCCAGGTGCGCGACGGATGACTGTCGCAGTCGAACTGCACGGCGTGAACGTTGTTGTCGGTGCTCACGCCGCCGGCGATCGTCAGGCACTTCCCGGTCTGCACGTTCCTGACCTGGTAGATACCGCTGCTCTTCTCGTTCAGCGTCCAGCGGCGCGACGGATCGCTGTCGCAGTCAAACTGCACCAATTCCACGTTGTTGGCAGGGTTCACGCCCCCGGCGATCGTCGCGCACTTGGCGGTTTTGGCATTGACGAGCATCACTTCGTTATTGACTGGGGCGGCATTCGTTGCGGAGCTTGCGGCGTAGAACAGCCCAAGAGCGAGTACGCCTGACGCAGCCACGCTGACGGGAGCACGACTGAAAATTGTCATGATGTCTCTCCTTACGGATGGAAATTGAGGGGATAGAAACTTCACACAACACTTAAGCGCTCGCATCCTGGTTGCATCGACGTGCTCGGTAAATCATCCAGGCGTACCGCCCTGTGCGCGTCGAATAGTCATCCGGGAGTACTGGGTAGGAATGCGAGCATGTGTAAACTTTGGCGCTGCATGACGAAAGGATCTCAATCCCCCGGCTCCATGTCCTCGGCCCGCGGCGTGGCATCGCGTGGCTCGCGGCGTTGTGGCGTCGCTGATGCAGGCACCTCCTCCGCCGTTTGCCGCCTGCGTGCCCAGGGCCGATCCAGGCCGGGCGGTCGTGCGGCGGTGATTTCCCACTTGCCGCCCGCATGACGCAGCGCGATCGCGCCGCCACGCTGCCAAACCGCACGATCGACGACGAGGGCGGCACAATCGGGCGGCGCCGTGCGCGTGCTCACCACCACGGCGGCGCGGCGGCAATCCTCTTCAAAAGCTTCGGGCCTGCGCGCGATCGCCACGATCGCGCCGTCGGCAAGCCGGCCGATGCAGCCGGCGTCGTCGCAGCGGATGCCTTCCGCCAACTCCTTGTCCTTCGCGCTGCGCGCATCGGCATCGGCCGCGAGCCATTGTTGGATCGCGAAGCTGTCGCTGCCGGTGCGCAGCATCGCCAATCGGCCGCCGGCCGTGCGGACCGCAAAGCTCGAGCCATCGGGCGCGATCAGCACATCCGGCAACGGCGTGCGGATCGCGCCAAGGACTGCGACCGCGACGAGCAGCGCGCCGGCCCAGCGCAACGGCGAGCGCAGCAGCCCAAGCACGATGAGGCCCGCACTGCCGAGAAGCAGCGGCCCGGTGCCGAAGGCGGTGACACGTCCGACCGCGCCCGGCAGGCTCGCGACCCAGACCGACACCGCCACCATCCATTCGATGCCCGCCCCCATCAACCGCCAGAAGAAGCCGTCGAAGCCGAACGGCAACGCCACCACGCCGGCGATCCCGGCTGGCATGATCCAGAACGACGCGATCGGCATGGTGAGGAGATTGGTGAGCACGCCATAGGGCGTGAGGCGGTGGAAGTGATAGGCGCTGTACAGCATGGTGGCGAAGCCAGCGAGCAGCGAGATCAGCACGAGGCCAACGACCTCGCGCACGCCGATGAGCGCGAGCCGCGCACCAAGCGGCGTATCGGCATTCGGACGCATCAAGCCGAAGCCGCCCTGATAGCCAGCCACGATCGCAAGCGTGGCAGCAAATGACATCTGGAAGCTCGGATGCACGATCGAACTCGGGCGCGAGCAGCAGCACGGCGAGCGCCGCGACCGTGAGCGTGCGCAGCGTGAGCGTCGGCCGATCCACCATCACGCCGACGAGGACGATCGCCACCATGATGTAGGAGCGTTGGGTGGCGACCTCGGCGCCAGAGAGGAGCAGATAGAACGTCGCCGCGCCGAGCGCCGCGAGCGCCGCCCATTTCTTGATTGGCAAACGGCCAGGCTGACAAAGCGCGAGCAACGCCCGCAGCACGACGAACACAATCCCGCTCACCACCACCATGTGATAGCCGGAGATCGACAGCACATGGCCGATGCCGGAAATGAACATAGCATCGTTCACCGAGGTCGAGATCGCGTCGCGCTTCCCTGTGATCAGTGCTGACGCGATCGCGGCCTGATCGCCCGAGAGCACCGCGCGAATGCGTTTGTCGATCGTATCGCGCATGCTGTCGATCGCCATGGCGTAGCGCAGCGAGGCGGCGGCGCCGGTTGGCGGCGGCGCGGTGCGGATCGCGCCCAGCACGAAGCCCGAGGCGCCTATCCCTTGGAAATACATGGCGCGCGCGAAGTCATAGCCGCCCGGCATGAGCGGCTCGAGCGGCGGTGTCAGCCGTGCCTTGAATGTCACAAAGCTGCCGACCGGCGGTGCCGTGCCCTTGCGCAGCGAGACGCGCACGCGCTCGAGCGGCTCTTTCAGCCGCGGCCCCTCGCTGTGATGAACGCGCACCACAATGCGGTCGGAGCGCTCGCGCTCCTCGCGCACCTCGATGAAACCGGTCACGTCCACGCTCCAGGCGGCTGCCGGCAGCACCGGATGATCGATGATGGCGCGCTTGGCGGTGGCAGTCGCAAAGCCCGCCGCGATCGCGGCAACTCCCACCATCAGCGGAAAGCCAATCGGCCGATGGCGCACCAGCGCGGCGGCGACGATCGTGCCCACCGCGAGCGCCAGCACCGCCCAGAGCGCAGGCTCCTGCTCGGCCGCGAAGTAGAGAACGATGCCGAAGCCGAACGAGACCGCGAGCCAGGGCGTCAGCCGGCCTGGACCGACATCCGCCAGCACCCAGCCGAAGAGGCGTTGCGCGACGCCGCCGGCAAAGCCGCCGCGGATGTCGGGCCACATCCAGACAGGCGCGCCGGATCCCGGCCGCCACGTTACGGCCCGCCCGCGCGCGCTTCTACTCGTCCCTGTACGCGACTCAACCATCGCGGGGTGGCCCCATACCCGCGCCAAATTTGCTACCGCTGGGATGTTATACGCCAGCCGAACGAGCTGTCATGCCGCCATGGCTGGGTCTCCTTCCCTGCGAGCGCCGCGCTGATGCCGTCGTTCACTGGCGCCAAAAACCAACTCACTGGCACACGATCACAAGATCACGACCGGCTATCGCTGTTACCGGTCCGCTTCGCGGAAGCGACCGTCGCGCACTCCGCTTTCTTTTGGAGAAGCGATGGAACCGTACCAGTGGTTTTGGTTGGGGGTGATGGCAGGATTCATCCCCTGTTTTGTCGTGCTCGTCGTGATCGTGACCAGAGCCTATGGCTGCACCGGAATCCGCCGGCGCGGCCCTACCGATCACAATCGTTCCTGACGTTCCAAGCGGTTCATGCCGCCAACGAAGCTTCGCCCGCGAGTGGGGGACAGCGGGCGGGGGCGAGGGCGAGCGCGCGGCGAGATCGCGAGCGCGCTCGCCTGGGGGGGGGCAAGGGCCAGACCCCATGCGGGTGCGACGGATCGCGACCGCCGTGTTGCCGCCTGCCCGCGCGCCTTAGGCCCAACTCGACCTTCGTACAGTTCCCCAACCCGCGCCAAAATTTGGCGCCGCGCATTATGTTACATAGGGTTAGCACTCCCGCGGCTGGAGAGTTGCGAACGAAGCAAACGCATGGCGAAGCGAGAAGCAGCTGCAGTCTTGAGCGCGGCGTTCGCAATTCTACTCGGCGCGAGCGCAGCAGCGCAGGAGGACGAATCCGCCAACACATCGGTGCGGCCCGACACCGCCAACTCGATCTGCCTCATGGCGCAGGCGGCCGCCAGCGCCAACGGCCTGCCGTTCGAGTTTTTCGCACGGCTGATCTGGCAGGAGAGCCGGTTCCAGCCCGATGCGGTCGGCCCAGTGACGCGCAGTGGCGAGCGGGCGCGCGGCATCGCCCAGTTCATGCCGCGCACGGCCTCCGAACGTGGCCTGCTCGATCCGCACGATCCGGTGCAGGCGCTGCCGAAATCGGCCGAGTTTCTGCGCGAGCTGCTGAATGACTTCGGGAACCTTGGCCTGGCCGCCGCCGCCTACAACGCCGGTCCCCGCCGCGTGCGCGACTGGCTCGAGGGCCGCGGCGGCCTGCCGGCGGAAACGCAGCGTTACGTCGAGGCCATCACCGGCCGCCCGGCTGCGGAATGGGCGAAGGCAGAAACCGGAAAGCCGACCGAGGCGGGCAAGCCGCGCACCATGACTTGCGATACCATGACGGCGATGATGCGCGAGACGCCGAGCCTCTATCTGTCGCGTCTCACGCGGCAGATAGAGAAGAGCGCGGCGAGTCCCTGGGGCGTGCAGGTCTCTGCCGGATTCTCGCGCGAGCGTGCGCTTGCATCCTATTCCGATATCGGGAAGCGTCATCGCGAGAGCCTGGGCGGGCTCGACCCGATCATCATCGCGACCACGCTGCGCTCGCGCGGCACGCACCCCTTCTATCAGGTGCGGATCGGGGCCGACACCCGCGCCGGCGCCGATCGCCTGTGCGGAAGCCTGCGCAAGGGCGGCATTGCCTGCATGGTCCTGCGCAACCGGGCGTAAGTCCCGACGTCCATCGATCTTGGCTATAGAGGCAACGTGCGCTTTATTCATGCGCACACAAAGACGGTTGGGAGGACAAACATGACAGGCCGCAAAGCGGTCGCATCGATGGTGCTGGCATTGGCGCTCTGCCTGCCGGCCACGATCAGCAGGGCACAAAGCGACAGCAAATATCCCGACTGGAAGGGCCAGTGGGTCCGCGTCGGCGGCGGCCAATACGATCCGTCGAAGCCTGGCGGCCGGGGCCAGGCGCCGCCGCTGACCCCGGAATACAAGGCGGTCTGGGACGCCAACGTCGCGAGCGAGGCCACGGGCTCGCAGGAATACAACCCGCAGGCGCGCTGCCTGCCGGGCGGCATGCCGCGCATGATGATCGCCTACGAGCCGATGGAGATCGTGATCACACCGGAGATCACCTACGTGATCATGGAGTATCTCAACCCGCTGCGACGCATCCATACCGACGGCCGCGGCTTCCCGCAGAACGTGGATCCCACCTTCGCCGGCTATTCGATCGGCACCTGGGAGGATACCGACGGCGACGGCCGCTACGACACGCTCACGATCGAGACTCGCAACATCCGCGGGCCCCGCATCTACGAAGCCAGCGGCATCCCGTTCCACAAGGACAACGAGACCGTGGTGAAGGAGCGGATCACGCTCGACAAGAGCAATCCGAACGTGCTCGTCAACGAGATCACCACCATCGACAAGGCGCTCACCCGCCCCTGGGTGGTGACGCGCAAGTATCAGCGCGAGCGCAACGCGGTCTGGTTCGAGTTCAACTGCGGCGAAGCCAATCCGCAGATCACGCTCGGCGGTCAGTCGTATTTTCTCACGCCCGATGGCGATCTGATGCCGACCCAGCAAGGATCAGCCGCCGCCGGTCATCGACTTGAAGCACTTCGAGCAGCGGTGAGCGAGGCGCGGCTGAGCAGAACTCGTGTCCCGGCCGAAGCCATAAGCGCGTTTACGCGCGTCTTCAACGCGCTATGGGCCCAGCCGGAGCGAGAGCCGGGATCCAGGGGCGTCAGATCGTGAAGTTCGTAAGTTTTAGCACTGAGGTCCCGGTCTCGCTGCGCTCGCCCGGGACACGGCAAGCCGGCGCAAGTCTCAATTCACCTTGAGCCCGAGCCGCTTCGCGATCTCGCCGAGCCGTTCGGTGTCGTCGCGCAGAATGGAAGCCATCTCGGCCTGCGTGCTGCTCGCGCCTTCAGTGCCCTGCTCCTCGAACAGCTTCTTGGCCTCCGGTAGCGTCACCACCTTGGCGATGGTGGCGACGAGCTTGTCGATGATCGGCTGCGGCGTGCCGTTAGGCACGAAGACGCCGCCCCAGCCGGTGGCGTTGTAGCCGGGATAGCCCGAACTCGATGACGGTCGGCACCTCCGGCAGCAGCGACAGCCGCGCCGGGCTGCCCATTGCGACCGCGCGCAGCTTGCCGCTGCGCACATGCGGCATGCGGCCCGCGATCGGAGCAACGGTCCATTGCAAGTCGTTGTTGACGACCGCGTCGATCGCCGGTCCGCCGCCGTTGTAGTGCGCCACGATCGGCTTCACGCCCGCCATCGCGATCAGCATCTCGCCGGCGAAATGCCCGGCGGTGCCGGCGCCGGCCGTCGACATCTTGAGCGTATCGGGCTTGGCCTTCATCAGCGCGATCAGCTCCTGCAGGGTGTTCACCGGCAGCGACGGATTGACGGCGATCAGGGTGGGCTGAAGCACAAAGCGCGCAACGGGGGTCAGGTCCTTGGTGGGATCGAAGGCGACTTTCTTCACATGCGGCAGCAGCGCCAGATTTCCGGACGATCCATACATCAGCGTGTAGCCGTCGGGCGGCGACTTGATCGCCTTCTCGACGCCGGCCTCGAGATAAATATTTTCGATCGTCACCGGCTGGCCATAGGCGTCGGCAAGCAGCCGCGCGATGACGCGCGAGAGCAGATCGGCGGCCGAACCGACGACCTCGGGCGTGATCATGGTGATCGGCTTGTTGGGATAGCTCTCCTTGTGCGGCGGATGGCCCAGCCGTTCCGGCAAGCGCAATGGCTGTCACGACGGCAAACGCAATTCGGGTACGAACACCCATGGAAACCCTCCCTTGATTGTCGGCGGGATGAGCCCGTGCGTCGCACGCACGTTCGCGCCGCAGCGCTGCCCTAGGCAGCGCACGCAGCCAACAGCACTCATCGCACGCGCGAATGCCCATGCGAACGGCAGTATCGTGCCTATTGCAGGCCGTAACGACTGCCAATCGGCTGGCGCGGCGTAGCTCTACTGCTTGTGGGTGACGCTGGTCGGGATGTGATTGAGCTCCTCGCAGCCGGTCGCCGTCACGATCACGGTGCCGCCGATGTTGACCCGGTGGTCGCCGATGCAGGCGTTCGGCTCGAAGGCGAGCACCATGCCGGGCTGCAGCACGGCCGGCCGCTGGACGTGCCGCATTGGCGCCGGCGAAACGGATATCGAGCTTGGCCTGCTCCTGGTTGACCGTGGTGCGGCCCATGAGGAAATGCGGACCGAGCGAGTGCACGAGCGGCGTATAGCCCCAGCAGCCGGCCGATTTGAGCGGCTCCTCCATGGCGGCCACGAGATCCGCGAAGGTCGATGCCCGGGCTTGAGCGCCTTGATGCCGGCCTCGTAGGAGGCGCGCGCGACGCGCTCGCATTTCAGGTTCGTCTCGTCGAGCGGATCGAGCGCGACCGTCATCTGCACCTGGACCTCCTGGTTGCCGCAGAGCGGCATCAGCTCGGCCTGCATCAGATCGCCGCGCGCGAGGATGCGCGGCGCCTCGCCGCTCGTGGTCCAGCGCGGCGGCCCCCACGACAAGGTATGCGGCCCTGAGTTCATCACGATCATCGGGTAGCGCAGCCCGATGCCATGGCGCAGCATCTCGCGCGTCGCCTCGGCGAACACGACCTCTTCGCCGACGCCAGGCGCCGCGACCTCGACGACCACGCGACAGGCGGCCTCGGCGGCGCGCGCGGCGTAGCGGACCTGCGCCATCTCCTCGTCGCTCTTGACCAGCATCAGGTGGCTGAACTCTTCGGAGATATCCTCCCACTGCGCCTTCGGCAGCGCCGCCGTGAGCTCCATCCAGAAGTTCGCCGGAATGGCGCCGTACATTTCGGTGGGCGCCTGCGAGCGCAGGCCGACGACGCCGAGCCGGCTCTCGGCGAGATGTTTCTCGCGCAGCACGTCCGCAACGCCGGTGCCGGTCGTCGCCACGCGATAGTCGGCGACCCACAGCGTCGTGCCGCGCTCTTGCGACCAGCGCGCGCGCATCACCCGCAGATGCCGCCCAGGTGATGACGACCGGATCGCCCTCGAGCGGAAAGATGACGCAGCCTTCGTTGTAGTCGTCGCTGATATAGGTCTCGTACATCTCGCGCGACGCGGAAGCCCGCGACCAGCAGCCCGTCGAAGCCGCGCTCGCGCATCAGATTGGCGCACGCGCGCCCAGCGGCGATCGCGCTCGACAAGCGACAAGGTCGGTGGCTGCATGTGAGGCATTGCCATGGTGTCTCCGTTGCTCCGGTTCGGCGATGCCACGCTTCGCGATGCAGCTGATCATACGTGCCCGCGCTCTTGCGCGCGAGACAGCAGTCGCGTGTCAACGACATCCGCGGCCGTCTCACCCGTAGATGCTAGGATGAATGCGCCTCGATCAGGCGACGTGAGCACCTGTAGCACCGTCTCGCGTCGCCTGCGGGCAATGTCGGCGGGGCGATGTGGCACTGATCTGTCGCACCTGAGCGCACATTCGCGTGACGTAGTCTACTGCGCCTTGATGTTGGCGCCGCGGATCACCTTGCCCCACTTTTCGGTTTCTTCGACAATGATCTTGCCGTATTCGCGCCGGCGTGAGCGGCACGCGTCTCGCTGCCGAGATCGGCGAATTGCGCTTTGATGCCTGGGATCATTGAGGCCGACATTCACTTCGGCGTTGAGCTTCGCGATGATGTCGGCGGGCGTGCCCTTCGGCGCGCCCAATCCGTTGCGCAGGCTCGCCTCGTAGCCTGGCACGAACTCGCCGATGGTCGGGATGTCCGGGAACGCGGTCGAGCGTTGCGCGGTCGTCACCGCGAGCGCCCGCACCTTGCCGGTCCTGATCAGCTCGGCCGCGCCCGCGAGCGCAACGAAATAGACCTGCACCCGGCCGCCGATCAGGTCGGTGATGGCCGCTCCATCGGTGCGATACGGAACGTGCAGCATGTCGACGCCGGCCATCGCCTTGAACATCTCGCCGGCGACGTGATTGGCGGTGCCGATGCCGCCCGACGCCATGTTGATCTTGCCCGGATTGGCCTTGGCGTAGGCGATGAACTCGGGGACTGTGCTTGGCGTGGAACGACGGATTGACGACCATGACAAAGGCGCCGCGGCTCAAGCTCGCGACCGGCGCGATGTCGCGGATGAAATTGAAGCGCAGGTTGTCGTAGAGCGTCGCGTTGGTGAACGCCGCCGTGCTGGCCATCAGCAGCGTGTAGCCGTCGGGCGCCGCATTCACGACCGTCTCGGTCGCCAGATTGGTGCCGGCGCCCGGCCGGTTGTCGATGACGACCGGCTGGCCGAGCCGCTCCGACAGCCACTGCCCGATCAGCCGCGCATAGAGGTCGAGCCCGGTGCCGGCGCCGAAGCCGACCACGAGGTGCAGCGGCCGGCTCGGATAGGCTTGCGCGCAGGCGAAGCGCGCGGTCGCCGGAAGCGCGGCAGCACCCGCCGCGAGCTGCAGGAATTGCCGACGCGCCAGTGTCGTCATGACGTCGTCCCCCCTTTACTTGACCCAACTACTTCACCTTAGCCCACGTGTCGCGCAGCCCGACCGTGCGATTGTAAACGAGGCGATCCGGCTTCGACTCCGGGTCCATGCAGTAATAGCCCTGCCGCTCGAACTGCACCGGTGCCGCGCTGTTGCTCAGCACCGCGAGTGACGGCTCGAGGCGAGCGTCAGGCAGCACTTCCAGCGACTGCGGATTGAGATCGGCTGTGAAGTCGCCGGCGTTCGGATCAGGCCGCGTGAACAGCTGGTGATAGATGCGCACCTCGGCCTTGATGGAATCGGCCGCCGATACCCAGTGGATCGTGGCCTTGACCTTGCGGCCATCGGGTGCGTTGCCGCCGCGCGTCGCGGGATCGTAAGTGCAGCGCAGCTCGACCACCTCGCCGGCGGCATTCTTCACCGCCTCACGGCAGGTGATGAAATAGGCGTAGCGCAGCCGCACCTCGGCGCCGGGCGAAAGCCGGAAGAACTTCTTCGGCGGGTTCTCCATGAAGTCTTCGCTCTCGATATAGAGCTCGCGGCCAAAGCGGATGCGGCGCGTGCCGGCCGACGGATCGTCGGGATGATTGACGGCCTCGAGCTCCTCGCTCTGTCCTTCGGGATAGTTCTCGATCACGACCTTGAGCGGACGCAGCACGGCCATGCGGCGCTCTGCGCTGCGGTTGAGCACCTCGCGCACCGCGAACTCGAACATGCCGACGTCGACCACGCTGTTGGCCTTGGCGACGCCGATCCGCTTGACGAAGTCACGGATCGCCTCCGGCGGCACGCCGCGCCGGCGCAGGCCCGCGATCGTCGGCATGCGCGGATCGTCCCAGCCCGAGACATGGCCGCGGCGCACGAGCTCGGTGAGCACGCGCTTCGACAGCATCGTGTAGGTCAGGTTGAGGCGCGCGAACTCGTACTGACGCGGCCGCGACGGCACCTTGATGTTGTCGAGGAACCACTCATAGAGCGGCCGGTGATCCTCGAATTCGAGCGTGCAGATCGAGTGCGTGATGTGCTCGATCGCGTCCGACTGGCCGTGCGCGAAGTCGTAGCTCGGATAGATGCACCAGGCGTTGCCCGTGCGCGGATGATGCGCGTGCAGGATGCGGTAGAGCACCGGGTCGCGCAGGTTGATGTTGCCGGACGCCATGTCGATCTTGGCGCGCAGCACGCGGGCGCCGTTCGGAAACTCGCCTTTGCGCATGCGCCGGAACAGGTCGAGATTCTCCTCCACGCTGCGGTCGCGGAACGGACTGTTCTTGCCCGGCTCCGTCAGCGTGCCGCGGTTGATGCGCATCTCGTCGGGCGACTGATCGTCCACATAGGCCTTGCCGGCGCGGATCAGGTCCTCGGCCCAGCTGTAGAGCTGCTCGAAATAGTCGGACGCGTGATGAAGGTGCTCGCCCCAGTCGAAGCCGAGCCAGCGCACATCGGCTTTGATCGCGTCGATATATTCCTGCTCCTCCTTCGTGGGATTGGTGTCGTCGAACCGCAGATGGCAGCGGCCGCCGAATTCCTGCGCCACCCCGAAATTGAGGCAGATCGACTTGGCATGGCCGATATGAAGATAGCCGTTGGGCTCCGGCGGAAAGCGGGTCACCACCGTCTTGTGGCGCCCGGCCGCCAGATCGGCCTTGATGATGTCGCGGATGAAGTCCTGCCCCGCCTCGCGAACCGCTGTGTCGACTGCCGTCATTGTTGCTGAAGTCCTGTTGCGCGGCCTTTTGTGCCGCGGCCGGAACCGAATATAGGGTCTATGTGCCAAATCTGCCCCAACCCGCCAAGGGCGCTGGCCAGGATTTGCGTGACACCTGAGCCCCAAGCTGTGGTAGAGGGGCGCGCACCGACCCAGCGTAGTCCTTGGCCGAATTTCAGAATGTCCGAGACCGTTGTCACTCGCTTTGCCCCCTCGCCCACCGGCTTTCTCCATATCGGGGGAGCGCGCACCGCGCTGTTCAACTGGCTCTACGCCCGTGGCCGCGGCGGCAAGATGCTGTTGCGGATCGAGGACACCGATCGCGAGCGCTCCACCAAAGCCGCGATCGACGCGATTCTCGATGGCCTCACCTGGCTCGGCATCGACTGGGATGGCGACGCCATCTACCAGTATTCCCGCGCTGCCCGCCACCGCGAGGTGGTCGAGGAACTCCTGGCGTCCGGGCGCGCCTATCGCTGCTATGCCAGCCAGGCGGAACTCGCCGAGATGCGCGAGAAGGCGCGCGCGGAGGGACGCTCGAAGCTCTACGATGGGCGCTGGCGCGACCGCGATTCGTCCGAGGCGCCACCTGACGTCAAGCCGGTGATCCGCCTCAAGTCGCCGCTCACCGGCGAGACCGTGATCGAGGACCAGGTGCAGGGCCGCGTCGCCTGGCAGAACGAGAATCTCGACGATCTTGTGTTGCTGCGCTCCGACGGCTCACCGACCTATATGCTGGCGGTGGTGGTCGACGACCACGACATGGCTGTCACTCACGTCATCCGCGGCGACGACCACCTCACCAACGCGGCCCGCCAGAAGCAGATCTACGACGCGCTCGGCTGGCCGGTGCCGGTGATGGCGCACATTCCACTCATCCACGGCCCGGACGGCGCCAAGCTCTCCAAGCGCCACGGCGCGCTCGGGGTCGATGCCTACCGGGCGATGGGCTACCTGCCGATCGCCATGCGCAACTATCTGGTGCGCCTCGGCTGGGCCCATGGCGACCAGGAGATCTTCTCGACCGAGGAGATGATCAAGGCGTTCGACCTGCCGCAGATCGGACGCTCGCCGGCGCGCTTCGACTTCGCCCGGCTCGAGAACCTCAATGGCCACTACATCCGCCAGAGCAGCGACGCTGATCTGTTGGCCGCGCTCGAGCAGGTGTTGCCGCATATCCAGGGCGGTGCTGACCTTTTGAACAAGCTGACGCCGGAACTGCGCAGCAAGCTTGTCGCCGCCATGCCGGGGCTCAAGGAGCGCGCCAAGACCCTGGTCGAGCTCGTCGACAGCGCCCGCTACGTCTTCGCCGACCGGCCGCTGACGCTCGACGACAAGGCGGCCGGCCTCCTGACCGCGGAGGCACGCTCGTTGCTCGGCGAAATCTCGGACGAGTTGCGGCAGGTCGAGCCCTGGACCGTGGAGGCCACCGAGCAGGCGGTGCGCGCCTTTGCGGAACGGCGGGGAATCAAGCTTGGCGGCGTCGCCCAGCCGCTGCGCGCGGCCCTGACCGGCCGGACCACCTCGCCGCCGATCTTCGATGTCCTGGCCGTGCTGGGGAAGAACGAGAGCCTGAGCCGGCTGCAGGATCAGGCGTCAGCCGGGCCTCGATCCTGAGCGCATTAAGAACGCATTAACCGCCCCTAACCGTCCGCGCGCAGCGGCCGCCGCAAGGAACCGGCGGTGCCGCGCTGCCATGATTGCTCGGCCATCTTGCAGTGCACATGGGGATGAGCTACGCCGTAAACAAAGCACTTTTCCCGCGGACTCGCCGAGGCTTGCCATCGCATCCCACCGGAGGGAATCGGGTCCGCCAGTGGACTAAACCGAGGGCACAATCATGGATGCAAAGAGCGACGCCAGCACCAAGTCCGGCCAGCTCACGGTCGGCAACAAGAGCTGGTCGTTTCCGATCTACGATGGATCGATCGGCCCGTCCGTCATGGACATTGGCAAGCTCTATGCCCAGACCGGCATGTTCACCTACGATCCCGGCTATACCTCGACCGGAAGCTGCGAATCCAAGATCACCTATATCGACGGCGACGAAGGCGTGCTGCTCTACCGGGGCTACCCGATCGAGCAGGTGGCCGAGCACGGTGACTTCCTGGAGACCTGCTACCTGCTGCTCTACGGCGAGCTGCCGACGCCGGCGCAGAAGACCGACTTCGACAACCGCGTGACCCATCACACGATGGTGCACGAGCAGATGAGCCGGTTCTTCCAAGGGTTCCGGCGCGATGCGCATCCGATGGCGATCATGACCGGCTGCGTCGGCGCGCTCTCGGCCTTCTATCACGACTCGACCGACATTTCGGATCCGCATCAGCGCATGGTCGCCTCGATCCGCATGATCGCCAAGATGCCGACCATGGCGGCGATGGCCTACAAATATTCGATCGGCCAGCCGTTCATCTATCCGAAGAACGAGCTCGACTACGCCACCAATTTCCTGCGCATGTGCTTCGCGGTGCCGTGCGAGGAGTTCAAGCCCAACGAGGTCCTGGCGCGCGCCATGGACCGCATCTTCATCCTGCACGCCGACCACGAGCAGAACGCCTCGACCTCGACGGTGCGGCTCGCTGGCTCCTCGGGCGCCAACCCGTTCGCCTGCATCGCGGCCGGCTGCGCCTCGCTGTGGGGCCCGGCGCATGGCGGCGCCAACGAGGCCGCGCTCAAGATGCTCTCGGAGATCGGCCGGGTCGAGCGCATTCCCGAATTCGTCAAGCGCGCCAAGGACAAGAACGATTCGTTCCGGCTGATGGGCTTCGGCCACCGGGTCTACAAGAACTACGATCCGCGCGCCAAGATCATGCAGCGCACCTGCCACGAGGTGCTGGCCGAGCTCGGCATCAAGGACGATCCGCTGCTCGACGTCGCGCTCGAGCTCGAGCGCATCGCGCTGCACGACGAGTATTTCATCGAGAAGAAGCTCTATCCGAACATCGACTTCTATTCCGGCATCACGCTCAAGGCGATGGGCTTCCCGACTGCGATGTTCACCGTGCTGTTCGCGGTTGCGCGCACGGTCGGCTGGATCGCGCAGTGGAAGGAGATGATCGAGGATCCGGACCAGAAGATCGGCCGGCCGCGCCAGCTCTATACCGGCGCCCCGCGCCGGGATTACCTGCCGGTCTCGCGGCGCAAGTGACGACAGTCCGGCGGAGTCATTGCGCTCAAGGAGGGGGAGTGCGATGGCCAAGTCTGCGATGGCGAAGTCCAAGCGCCAGATCGTCTCGTCGATCGAGGACGGGCCGACCGACTATGATCGCGAGAAATATCACTCGCACCTGATCGAGCAGTACAAGCTCTACGTCGAGATGGTCGACCGGCTGAGCGCGCGGCGGGTGCTGGTCAACAATTCTTTCATCACGCTCACTGGCGCCGGTGCCATCGCGTTCGCGGCAGCACCGACGAGCTTCGGCGGCGGACCGGCGGTGTTCTTCCAGGCCGCGATCACGCTCGCCTGCATCCTGCTCGCGGTGCTCTGGCGCGAGACGATCGTCTATTATCGCCATCTCTCCGATGCAAAATTCCAGGTGATCCAGGAGATGGAGGAGCTGTTGCCGGCACGGCCCTACACGGTCGAGCACGAGTATTTCATCGGCAAGCGCAAAGCCAAGCTCACGCCCTTCACGCGCGGCCTCTCCGACATGGAGATCTACATCCCGATCATCGCTGCCATCGCGGCGGGCTTGGCTCTGATCCACACGCTCCTGGTTCCGGCGCGGCCGTACTACGCGATGCTTTTCGGCGGTTGAGCGCCGGGCTGGAGCGGCCGATAGAGCGACAACAAAATCATGGCGCGCCGCAAAAAAGTCGGTGCGGATTTGCTTAGAATGTCGGCCGCGAGTAGCGAGCCTCGAGTAACCTCGCCATGCCTGTCAACTTCAGCGACATTCTGTCCGCCTTCGAATGCGTAAACATGGGCAGCATGGGCGAGCATCATGCCTATCTGTGCCGGCAGACCGGCAAGATCTATTTTCACTCGGATTTCCCAGACTTGGGCGAAGCACTCAACGACGAGCTCCCGGATGATATCGACGACGAGGAAAGATACCTGCCGATACCTGACAAGCGGGAGCTCGATCTCGGCAAGCCGCTCGTCCTGGCGTTTGCGCGCGAACTCCTGCCGGGCGACTTCGATGAGGTCCGGCGCATATTCAGCAAACGAGGCGCCTATGCGCACTTCAAGAGCTTGCTCGTCAAGCGGAACGCCATCGATCGATGGCACGATTTCCAGAACAAGGCGACCGAACGAGCATTGCGGGAATGGTGCGAGTTGCACGATATCAAGGTCGTCGACTGACGGGCTATGCCAAACATCGAGCCTCAGCTCGACGCCAGCGTCCCATCGTACGCCCACGTCACGTACGCACCCGCCCAGGTGAAGCCCCCGCCAAACGCCGCCATGATCAGGCGGTCGCCTGCCTTGAGCTTCGCCTCGTAGTCCCACAGGCAGAGCGGGATCGTGGCCGCAGTGGTGTTGCCGTATTTGTGGATCACCATCATCACGCGGTCCATCGGCAGATTCATGCGCTCGGCGGTGGCCTCGATGATGCGCCGGTTGGCCTGGTGCGGCACCAGCCAGTCGACCTGATCGGGTGTAAGCGCATTGCGGGTCAACAGCTCGCTTGAGACTTCGGCCATGCGCGCGACCGCAAACTTGTAGACCGCAGCTCCCTCCTGATGGACGAAATGCAGGCGTCGTTTCACCGTTTCGGCCGATGGCGGCAGCCGGCTGCCGCCGGCCTTCTGATGCAGATGCGGCATGCCTGCGCCATCCGATCGGATGATGGTGTCGTGGATGCCATGGCCGTTCGGGCTGGGCTCGAGCAGCACCGCACCGGCACCGTCACCGAACAGCACGCAGGTGGCGCGGTCCGTGTAGTCGATGATCGCCGACATCTTGTCGGCGCCGACCACCACGACCTTGCGCGCCCGACCGGTACCGATGAACTGCGCCGCGATGGTCAGCGCATAGACGAAGCCCGAACAGGCCGCCTGCACATCGAAGCTGCCGATGTTGCGGATTCCCACCATGTCACAGACGATGTTGGCGGTGGAGGGAAACACAAAATCGGGCGTCGTGGTCGCGCAGATCAGAAGATCGACGTCCTGCGGACGCGTCGCGGTCCGCTCCAGCAGGCCGCGCACCGCTTCGGCCGCCATGTGCGAGGTGCCGAGCCCTTCCCCTTTCAGGATCCGTCGCTCCTTGATGCCGGTGCGCTCGGTGATCCATTCGTCGCTGGTATCGACCATGCGCGCGAGCGTCTCGTTGTCGAGCACGTCGGCGGGAAGGTGGCCGTGTACGCCCGTGATGGCAGATCGGATCGGGGTCTCAGCGGTCACATCATGCCTTCATGGATTGTGTACAAGCGCATGGTATAGAGGCAAGCGGCTTGGGGGCCAAGCTTGGGGGCAAGCGATGCACCAGAGATTGGCCGGCTTTTCATCAACTCATTTCATCAACTGATGGCCGATCGCCGTTCAACGAGATCAAGCACGGCTTGCGCTGCGCGCTTGCTCGGATCAACGCCGCCGGCACCCATGATCGCCTCGAGCCGCTTGAACGCCTCGATCTGGCGCCGGCGACCGGGCGTGTCGCCCAGGATATCGGTGAGAGCCGCAGCCAGGACCTCCGCTGTACAGCGCTTTTGCAGAAACTCAGGAATGGCGAATTCACCTAGTACCAGATTTGCCAGGATGACTGAGCGGACTTTGATCACGGGATGAATCCTCACCATCATCCGCAGCATCAGTTCCTCGAACACGGGGACGCGATAGGCCGCCACGCTCGGAACGCCCGCAAGCGCAAGCTCGAGCGTGACCGTGCCGGAGGCGGCAAGTGCCGCGCGCGCTCGGCGGAAGGCTGCGTACTTTTCGGCCTCATCGACCACGATGCGCGGCCGGATCGGCCAGCGCGATGTCAGCTCCGACAACCGTGCAACGAGATGCGGCACCGTCGGCAGCACCACCTCGAGCGGTCCTGACTTGGCAGCGACCATGCCGAGCGTCTCGCCAAATATCGTGGCAAGACGCTCGACCTCATGCGTCCGGCTGCCCGGCAGCGCGAGCACCAGCGGCGGCGATCCGGCACGCAGCCGTTCCTCCTCCGCGGCGGGGCGCAGATCGGAGAGATGCTCGAGCAAGGAGTGCCCGACATAGACGCAGTCCGGACCGCCCAGCTGACGATGCACCTCGGGCTCGAACGGCAGCAAGGCGAGCACGAGATCGATCGAGGACCGCATTGCGCGTGCGCGCCCGGGCCGCCAGACCCAAACGCTCGGCGACACGTATTTGACGATCGGCAGATGCGGCAACTGCCGCCGCACGCGGTGAGCGATGCGATGCGTGAAATCGGGAGCATCGATGAGCACCAGCACATCCGGCGGCGCGGCCACGATCGCGTCGACGGTCTCGCGCATGCGCCGCAGCAGCAGCGGCAGCTTGGCGATCACGGTCCCGAAGCCGATCGTGGAGAGACCCTGTGCCGGATAAAGGCTTGCGAGGCCAGCTGCGCTCATGTGTGCTCCGCCGACGCCGCGAAACGAGACCGGACGCAGCGCGGACAGCGCGCGCATGAAGCGTGCGCCAAGCTCGTCGGCCGAGCTCTCACCCGCCACCATGAACACATCGAGCGGCTTGTCGGGTATCTTGCGCGGTTGTTGCCCGGTCACGGCTGCCCTCGCGTGTCCCCTCGCACGGGCTCACCTGCGGGAATCCCGACCACAAACAGTCCAGCGGCGTCAGCCTGGCGCACCATCTCGTCGAGATCGGCGGTGACGGCGCCGCGAGCTTCCACTGCGATGCCGGCAAGACCAGCGGTGACGGCGGCTTCGACGGTGCGAGCGCCAACTGAAGGGAGATCGAAGCGGCGATCCTGAGAAGGCTTCGGCGCCTTGACAAGAACGCCGCTCCCGGCCGGAAGCTTGAGAGCGCCTTCGCGGCGCAATTGCGCGATGCGCGCCAGCATGCGGTCGGTACCCTCCGCCGCCTCGACTGCGATCACGTGATTGCCGGCCACCACCACGGCCTGGCCGATGTCGAACGGACCGGTGGCCGCAAGCAGTGCCTGCCCGACTGCGATGTCGCCGCGATCGCGCTCGGTGGGCGCATGTCGACCGAGCTGGCCGGCCGGCACCAGAATTTCAGGCGCGACCTCGTGGGCGCCGACCAGGCGGAAGCCCAAGTCCTCGACGATGCGGCTGACACGGGTCAGCAAGTGGTCGTCACCGCCCGCAAATGCCTTGATGATGCGCGGCAGGGCCATGAGCGTCGTCGAGATCGAAGCGAAGCTGCGTGATGGCGGGGCGGGTCACAGCGCCGATGAACACGAGGTCGCGGCAGCCTTCCTGGCGCGCAAGCCGCCTCAGGTGGCCAAGCTGGCCGAGCCGCACCCAGTAGTGGTGGCGATAGCGCTCGACCTGCGCCGGATCGGCCCAGCCGACCAGCGCAAACAGCACCACGCGCCGGCCGCGCCCGATCACCGCATCCGCGACCCGGTAAGGCATGTTGCCGGCCCCGCAGACGATCGCGAGGGGATCGTCGGGCGGTGCTCCGCTCGCGCTCATGAGCCGCCGCTGGCGGAGGCCGCATCGGCGCTGCCCCCGCCCGCCGATGTGCTCTCGATGCCCGCATGCATCAAGGGGCGGTTCTGGCCCCCGCGGATGAAATCGAGGATGATCCCGACCAGCGCATCCCCCTCATACTCACGCTCGACCCGCGCAAGCCGCTCACGGAAGACACCGGGCCCCAGGAACAGGGCGTGGTAGGCGGCGCGCAGACGGCGAATGTCGTCACGCGCAAAACCGCGCCGGCGCAGGCCGACCACGTTGAGCCCGGAGAGCACGGCGCGCTGGCCGATCGCAAAGCCGAACGGGATGATGTCGGCACCGACACCGCTCACGCCGGACACCATGGCGCTCTCACCGATGCGCACGAACTGGTGGACGGCGGATCCGCCGCCAAAGACGACCCGATTGCCCACTGTGACGTGACCGCCCAGCACCGCGTTGTTGGCCATGATCACGTCGTCGCCGACGTGGCAATCGTGGCCGACATGAGTGCCGACCATGAAAAAGCCGCGGTCGCCGACGCGCGTGAGCCCGCCGCCGTCCTCGGTCCCGAGGTTCATGGTGACGTGCTCGCGGATGTCGCAGCCGGCGCCGATCTCCAGCCGCGTCGGTCCGCCGCGATACTTGACCGACTGCGGCGGCGTGCCGAGCGATGTGAACGGATAGATCTTGGTGCGCGGTCCGATGCTGGTGTGGCCGGTCACGTGCACATGGGCGACGAGGGCGCATCCCTCGCCGATCACGACGTTCGGGCCGATCACGCAATAGGGGCCGATCGTCGCCTGCGGCCCGATCGTCGCTCCCTCAGCGACGCGGGCAGTCGGATCGATCGCGGTCATCGGGTTCACTCGAATTCGACCATGGCGCCGACCACCGCCTCGGCCACGAGCTGGTCTGCGACACGAGCTTCGCCGCGATACCACCACATGTTTTTTTTGTGAGCCTTCTTGGTCATGTGATATTCGATCGTGTCGCCGGGCAGCACGAGCTTGCGGAACTTTGCCTGATCGATCGTGAGGAAGAAGACGGACTTCTTCTCCGCCATCGCTTCCGCGAGAATGCACATCACGCCGGCGGTCTGGGCCATGCCCTCGATCATGAGCACGCCAGGGAAGACCGGTTGCCCGGGAAAATGTCCCATGAACTGCGGCTCGTTGACCGTGACGTTCTTGATTCCAACTCCGCTCTGATCGCCGCGGATGTTGATGATGCGGTCCACCATCAGGAACGGATAGCGGTGCGGCAGCGCCTTGAGAATGGTGGCAATATCGGCCGCCTCGAGCGTGGTACCGGCGTCAGTCATCCAGCGCCTCAGTGATCGTCCTCGTGTTGGCCGCCTCGCCCCCGCTTGGCCAGCGCCTCCAAAGTCGCGACCTCGCGGAACCACTGCTTGGCCGACTTTGCCGGCGTTCCGGCCCATCGTCCGCCCGCCGGGACGTCGTTCATGAGGCCGCTCTGCGCCGCCAGCATCGCGCCGGGCCCGACCGTCATGTGGTCTGCCACCCCGACCTGACCACCCATGACGACCCCGTCCTCGATCGTGCTGCTGCCCGATATGCCCACCAGTCCGGCCAGCAGGCAATGGCGTCCGATCCACACGTTGTGCGCGATCTGAACGAGATTGTCGATCTTGGTCCCCTCTCCGATCACGGTGTCGCGGATGGCCCCGCGGTCGATGGTGGAATTGGCGCCGATTTCGACATCGTCCTGGATGATGACCCGTCCGATCTGGGGAACCTTGTGGGCGCCTTTGGGACCACGGACAAACCCGAAGCCATCCTGCCCGATAGCGCAGCCGGGATGGATGATCACGCGATCGCCGATCAGCGCATGCATGATCGAGGCGTTCGCCCCAATCGAGCAATCGCGGCCGATACGGACGCCGGTGGCGATGACGGCGCCGGCTCCGATCACCGTTCCGCCGCCGATCTCCGCGCGCGCACCGATGACCGCGCCCGGATCGACCGTCACACCATTCTCAAGCCGCGCGCTGGGATGAATGTGGGCCCCCGGTAGCACGCCGCCTGCGTCGAACAGCGAGGTCGGTCGCAGGGCATCCGGAAACAGCGCGCGCGCCACCTCGACCAGGGCGCGGTATGGCTCTCGCACATGCAGGACGCACACCCGCGACGGCAGCGCACCGGCAAAGCGCGGAGTAGTCAGGCAAATGCCGGCCGCTGTCGTGGCGGCCAGCTCCACATATTTCGGATTGTCGAGGAACGAGAGATCGTCCGGGCAGGCGCGATCGAGCGGCGCAATCCCGGTGATGCGGAGATCGAGATCGGCGCCTTCGCGAGCCTCGCCACTGACCAGGGACGCTATCTCGCGAAGCGAGAGCCCCCCACTTCGCTTGAAGAAGAAGGGGGCGCTCATGCCACCTTGTCCGTGGCGATGGAGAGCGACGCGGTCAGAATGTCGTCCCGCCGCCAAACCGGAAGAACTGCTTCCGATCGTACTGCTCTTTCATGAGCGGTACCGCGAAGTCGAAGCGGATCGGTCCGAACGGCGACGCCCACAGGATACCGGCGCCGACCGACGCACGCACGTGCATGCCGTTGTCGATCGGACACTCCGCCTGGGTCGCGGTCGTCGGGCAGATCGACTCCCTGGATGAACTCTCCGGTCGCGCGGGAAGCTGGTCGGGCCCTTGTAGTTCCAGACCGAGCCCGCGTCGGCGAAGACCGCGACCTTCACGCCGGCGTCCTTGGGGAGGAAGTAGAGCGGCGACTGGAACTCCATGCTCGCGCCCCAGTACATCGAGCCACCAAGCGCATCGCCGGGCGTTCCATTGAAGTTGAACTGGGTGAGGTCGCGCGGGCCAATTCCTGACGGAGCAAAGCCGCGAACAAGCTGCGGGCCCATCTGGAAGTGGTCGAGCATGCGGAGCTTGGTGCCCTCATCGGTGAGAGCCTTGCCGCCGAAGCCGTTGATGATGCCGCCCTGCAGGTTCAGCAAGCCGACGACATCCGGCAGAACCTCGTAGTAGCTCTTCACATTGGCCGTCGTGCGCAGATAGGAGACGTCGCCGCCGACGCCGGCGAAGTCCTGCCGCAGAATGGCGAGGATGCCGCTGGTCGGATTACGATTGTTGTCCAGCGTGTTGTAGCTCAGGTCGTAGCCGACCATCGAGGTGAGCACGGCGCCTTGGGTAAGCTCGCGCCGCACCGCCAGCGAGGCCTCGCCGTCGGCGAAGCAGTCGGTGCTGAACGTGCATCCAGTGCGGGATCGAGCAGGCCCAGGCTGGAGCGTTGTTCGGCGTCGGGAAAGGTCGTTGATGCAAGTCCGGATTGATGTTGTTACAATTCCGCAGGATGTCAGGCAGCGTCACCTTCTGGCTGAACAGCGAATAGCGCAGCTGCAACGACAGATCCTCGCGCAAAGCGAAACCGAAGCGCGTGCTGCCGCCAATCGTGCGGGTCTCGTACGAGGTGAACTGCGTCGAGCTCTGCACCTTCTGCGACAGGTCGAGGCCCCAGGCAACACGGTAGCCAAGCAGATAGGGCTCCACGAACGAGAGCTGATAGCCGTGCGCATTCTGGCCGTATTGGATGGCTGCCTTGGCGTAGAGGCCGAGGCCGAGCAGGTTGCGCTCCCCGATGCTGACCTCGCCCATGAAGCCATCGGAGGTGGAGTAGCCGCCGGCGACCGAGAACTCACCCGTCGACTGCTCTTCGACGTTGACATTGAGGACGATGCGGTCGGGCGCCGATCCGGGCTCCGTCGAGATCTTCACTTCCTTGAAGTAGCTCAGGTTCTTCAACCGGCGCTCGGCGCGGGCAATGAGCGCCCGGTTGTAGGGGTCGCCTTCGGCGACATCGAACTCGCGCCGGATCACGTGATCGCGGGTGCGGATATTACCGCGAACATTGATCGCCTCGATGTAGACGCGTGAGCCATCCTCGATCGTGAAGGAGAGGTTGACGGTGCGGGCCTGCGACTCCCGATCAGCGCGCGGACGCACTGCCACGAAGGCGAAGCCCTGTCGGGCCGCTTCGATCGTCATGTCCTCGACGGTCTTCTCCACCGCCTCGGTGTTGAAGACCTCGCCCGGAGACACCCGCAGCCGCGAGCGCACAAGGCCTGGGTCGAGCGCGCGCACGTTCGAGCGCACATCCACCGTCCCAACCCGGAACTGCTCGCCCTCTTCGATGAGGAATTTGATCACGAAGCCGCGCGCACCCGGATCGAACTCGACCGTCGGCGCCATGATGCGCACATCGATATAGCCGTGCTTCAGATAGAAGCGCCGCAGCAGCTCGCGATCGGCCTCGATGCGATCCGGATCATAGATGTTGTTGCTCTGCAGGAATGAGAGCAGCCCCAACTCCGCCGTCCGGACCACTTCCTTGAGGCGGAAGGCGGAATAGACGCGGTTGCCGACAAACTCGATGGTCCTGATATTGGTGCGCGCGCCCTCGTTGACCTCGAACACGAGATCCACGCGGCTGTTGGGCAGGTCGATGATGACCGGATTGACGCGAATGTCATAGCGGCCGCTGCGTCGATAGACCTCGACGATGCGCTGGACATCGGATTGGACCACAGGGCGCGAAAGCGTGCCACGCTCGCGCGACTGAATCTCAAGCTTCAGCTGGTCGTCCTTGACCCTCGAATTGCCCTCGAAGGCAATCCGGTTGATGACCGGATTCTCGGCCACCCGCACGACGATTCGGCCGCCCGCATTCTGAATGCGAACGTCCTCGAACAGCCCCGTCGCCAACAGCGACTTATAGGCTTCGTCGATTTGGAAGGCCCCAACTCGGCCGTCCGGTCCAGGCTTGAAATAGGAGCGAATCGTATTGGCCTCGACTCGCCGATTTCCCTCGACCACGATCGAGTTGACGGATTGCGCATAGGCTGCCCCCGTCGGCACGATCGCCGGCGCAGCGCCCAATACGAACCCTGCTAGGACAAGGCAACCTACGCCCAGCCCGCGAATGATCCCCACTCCCAATCTCATTCGTCCCGCGCCCTCTGTTCCCCAGTTTGGTCGCTAGATGCCGCTTCTAAAGAGAGTCGTCCCCGTTGTGTAGCCCTTCCGCTTCTAGCCCGTTTCAGCCGCTCTGCCTAGAAAATCAACCAACCTTTTCCCCTTTAAACCCAAAGCGTTGCTTCACGGCCACGCCACTACCCCAGTGCCGCACTTCAGGAGACGAACCACCGCCTCACATACCGGCTGATGTCATTGTAGGTCGCAAAGATCATCAGCATGAGGACCACGGCCAGGCCGATTCGGAAACCGAATTCCTGAGCCCGGTCAGACAGCGGGCGGCCGCGCAGCTTCTCGATGGCATAGAACAAAAGGTGACCGCCATCGAGCAGCGGGATCGGGAACAGGTTGAGCAGGCCGATCGATATCGACAGGACCGCGGCCAGATGCAGCAGCGCCGCCATGCCAATGGTGGCCACCTGGCAGGATACCTCCGCGATCCGGATCGGCCCCCCCACCTGGTCGGCCGATTCCCGGCCCATGAACATCCGGCCGATCGAGGTCAGGGTGCCTTCGACGACGAAGTAAGTCTCGGCCACCCCCCAGGTCAGCGCCCCAATAGGAGACACCGGCTCATACATGCGCTCGGTAGGGTCGGGAGACCGGCTGATGCCGAGGATCCCGCGGCGGGTCACATCGTTGAAGGGGTCCTTGACCTCCTGCATCCGGGGCACGGCCGTGAGCGTGACATCGCTCTCGCCGCGCCGAACCACAATCGTCAGCTTTTCGCCGGCGCTCAGGCTCACAATCCGCTGCATCTCGGTGAAGTTGTCGATCCGCCTGCCGTTGATGGAGAGGACAACGTCGCCGGGTTGGAAGCCGGCCTCCTCGGCGGCGCTGCCCTGCTGCACGATATCGACCCGCGCAGCCGTGCTGGGCTTGCCGAAAACCATGGCCAGACCGGCGAAAATGACGATCGCCATGAGGAAATTGGCGATCGGACCAGCCGCCACGACGGCAGCGCGAGCCCCTATGCTCTTGGCGGGAAAGCTTTCGAGCCGGTCGGCCTCCGACATCTCAGCCATCGCCGCCTGGTCCGGCACGCTCGCCGCGTTGTCGTCGCCCAAGAATTTCACATAGCCGCCGAGCGGGATGGCGGCGAGCTTCCAGCGCGTGCCGTGGCGGTCGTTGAAGCCGAGCAGCTCAGGGCCAAACCCGATCGAGAACACCAGCACCCTAATGCCGCACAAGCGGGCCACAAGGAAATGGCCAAGCTCATGAACGAAAACGACAATGCTGAACACGAAAAGAACCGGCAGCCCACCCCAGCAGCTGATGACGCTTCGAACAAAATCCATAAGTCCGTCCTGGGCTAGGGCCCTGTTAACTCACCGATTTGCCTATGATGCCTTTGCGGCAATTTCGGGCAAGAGCTCGGACGCCAGTGATCGCGAATCATGGTCAACAACAATGGCATCCTCAATGGTAGCTGGCTCTCGCACCAGCCCCCGCTTGGTCGCAGCCGCCAATGTCGCCTCGACCAGGGCCGCAATCCCCAGGAAATGCAGGCTCCTAGCGAGAAAAGCGGCGACTGCAACCTCATTGGCGGCGTTCAGGACGGTGGGCGCCCCCTCCCCCGCCTCCAGGGCCTCGCGGGCGAGCCTGAGCGCTGGGAAGCGTTCCAAGGTCAGGATTCTCAAAGGTTAATGTTGCCTGACGGGCGAGATCGAGCCGCTCGGCCGGCCCGTTGATGCGCCTGGGCCAAGCCAGGCAGTGGGCAATCGGGATGCGCATGTCCGGGCTGCCTAGCTGGGCGATGAGTGAGCCATCCTGGAACTCGACCAGCCCATGCACGATCGACTGGGGATGCACCAGGACATCGATCTCGGCCGGCTTCAACGCAAATAGGTGGTGGGCCTCAATGACTTCAAGCCCCTTATTCATCAAAGTCGCGGAATCGATGGTGACCTTCTGCCCCATCGTCCAGTTCGGGTGCTTGAGCGCCTGCTCCGGCGTCGCGGCGCGTATTGCCTCAGCGGGCCAGGTGCGAAACGGTCCCCCGGAAGCCGTGAGAATGACACGCCGCACATCCGCCCGGCGGCTGCCGCTCATGGCCTGAAACAGGGCGTTGTGCTCGGAATCGACCGGCAGCACAGTCGCGCCGGCGGCCTTGGCGCGGCGCATGAACAGGCCGCCCGCGCACACCAGACATTCCTTGTTGGCGATCGCCACGATGGCCCCACGCTCGGCCGCGGCCAGCGTGGGCTTGAGCCCAGCCGCCCCCGTGATTGCACCAATCACCCACTGCGCCGGGTGGGCGGCGGCCTCGATGAGCGCGCTGTCGCCTGCACCGGCCGCGATGCCACTGCCGGCAAGCGCGGACTTGAGCTCGTCGTAGGCAGCGGGATCCGCGATCGCGGCAAAACGCGCATTCAATTCACGCGCCAGCGCCGCGAGCGCGGTGGCATTGGTGTTGGCGCTCAGCGCTTCCACCCGGTAGCGCGAGCGCTCGCGCTTGATCAGGTCGATGGTGCTCGCACCGATCGAGCCGGTCGCGCCCAGGATCGTGACGCTGCGCTCCGGAGCAGGCCCGGACTGGTGATCCAAAGGAACGGCCGTGAGTCCTGTCGACATCGCTTCACCACGCACGCGTCATCACCATCAGCACACAACCTTCACCACAGGCCATCACCAGACACATCACCACACGAGGAGTCCGCGGGCCGGCTCCTCGACGCCGCCATGGACAAGGCCGATCAATGCGGCGAGAGCGGCGGCTGCCACGAAACCATCGAGCCGGTCCATCAGCCCGCCGTGGCCTGGAATGAGGTGGCTTGAATCCTTGGCGCCGAACCGGCGCTTGATCGCGGATTCAAACAAGTCCCCGGCCTGCGCGAGCGCGGAGGCCGCCGCCGCGATGAGCCCCAAGGCAGGCAGATTGGGAAGTCCCGCCACAACCGCGACCGCGAGCGCGGCGGCGATTGCCGCAACCGTACCCCCGATGGCGCCAGACCAGGTTTTCTTCGGGCTGATGCGCGGCGCAAGCTTTGGCCCACCGACCGCCCGCCCGACGAAATAAGCAACGATGTCAGTCGCCCACACGACAGCGAACACGAAAGCGATCGCCAGGAATCCGTACTGGACATCGTTGCGCAGCACGATCGGCGCCATGCCGAGCAGCCCCGCATAGGGAATCCCCGCCGCAGTCCACACACGCCGATCGCTCGGCGCAAGCGCTGCAGTCGCCAGCATGCCCATCAGCAGAAGCGTGCCGCCCGCAACCAGACGAACGCTGTGACTGCCGTCTGCGCCAGCGGTCGTGGCAGCGAGCAGGATGGCAAGAAGGACCGCCGCGCCGGTAATCAGCAAAACAGTGCGTCGCTCCCCTCCGGCAACCAGCGTGCACCACTCCCACAGCACGAGGAGAGCCGCGATGCACCAGAACGCCACAAAGGCCCAGCCGCCGAGATAGGCAACGCCTACCGCAAGCGGAGCGAGCACCAGTCCAGACAGAATGCGGAGGAAGAGCTCGCTGCCGCCGGAACTCGCGGTAGGCACGGGCCGCGCGGGATCCGCGTTGGTCATTCTCAGGAGCCGGTCTTGGCGATCAAGCCGCCGAACCGCCGTTCGCGACGGCCGTATTCGGCAATGGCGCTTTCCAGTGTGGCCCGGTCGAAATCCGGCCAATAGGTCGGAACGAAGACGAGCTCGCTGTAGGCAGCCTGCCAGAGCAGGAAATTCGACAGCCGCTGCTCGCCGCTGGTGCGGATGATCAGATCGGGATCGGGCAAATCGGGCGCATCAAGCTGTCGCGAGATGAGCTCGGCCGTGATCTCGCTTGGCTGCATGCGGCCGGCCGCCACCTCGACGGCCAGGCGCTGCGCCGCGCGCGCTATCTCCTGGCGGCCGCCATAGTTGAACGCAACCACCAGGGTCAGCTTGGTGTTGTCCTTGGTGCGCTCCTCCGCCTCTTCCAGGAGCCTGCGGATCTCCGGATCGAGATCCTCGCGCTCACCGATGACGCGGATGTGCACCCCGTTCCGGTGCAGGTCGATCAGGTCGTTGCGGATGAAGCGGCGCAGCAGCCCCATCAGCTCGCGGACCTCCGGCGCCGGGCGCGACCAGTTCTCCGAGCTGAACGAGAAGATGGTCAGGATGCCGATGCCGAGATCACCCGCCGCACGCACCGTTCGTCGCAACGCCTCGACGCCACGCCGGTGCCCCTCAACGCGCGGCAAACCGCGCGCGGCCGCCCAGCGGCCGTTGCCGTCCATGATGATGGCAACATGCCGCGGCACGGCAAAATCGCCGATCTGTACACTGGTCAGCGCCTCGGCATTGGACATTCAACATCCCTCACACCGTGAGGATCTCCTTCTCTTTCGTGGCCAGCATCCGATCGAGCTCCGCGATCGCGTCGTCGGTTGCCTTCTGGATCTGCTCGGACGAACGCTTGCCGTCGTCCTCGCTGATCTGGTGATCCTTTTCCAGCTTCTTCAGCACATCTAGCCCATCGCGCCGCACATGGCGAACCGCGACTTTGGCGGCCTCGGCATATTTGTGCGCGACTTTGACGAGGTCTTTGCGCCGCTCTTCGTTGAGCTCCGGGATCCGCAGCCGCAGCACCTGCCCTTCGGTCGATGGCGACAACCCAAGATTGGAGGCCGAGATGGCTTTCTCCACGGCGTGCACCATCGATCGGTCCCAGACCTGCACGCTGATCAGGCGCGGCTCGGGCACGCTGACGGTCGCCAGCTGATTGAGCGGCATGTGACTTCCGTAGGCTTCGACCTGTACCGGATCGAGCAGGGCCGCAGAGGCGCGCCCTGTGCGCAGGCCCCCGAGCTCCTGCTTCAAGATCTGCAGGGCGCCCTGCATGCGCCGTTTGATCTCATTGATGTCGTGCGTCGCGGCTGCCATGGCAATGCCCCTTGAAAGCCGTTTGTTGGAACGTAGCGAGAGCGCCTCATCAGATCGGCTGGTACGACAGCAATCAGCCGGCGCGCCCGTTACGAACTGACAATGGTCGAACGCCCCTGCCCCTGCAGGACCGCCTCAATCGCTCCCTTGGCATGGATCGAGAATACGATGATAGGCATATGGTTTTCCTGGGCAAGCGCGAAGGCGGTGGCATCCATGATTTTCAGCCCGCGCTCGAGCGCCTCCTGGTGGGTCAGGCGGTCATAGCGCTTGGCAGTGTTGTCCTTCTTGGGATCGGCGCTGTAAACCCCATCCACGTCGGTGGCCTTCAGAACCACGTTAGCGCCGATCTCGGAGGCGCGTAGCACCGCAGTGGTGTCGGTGGTGAAGAACGGATTGCCGGTTCCGGCCGCGAACAAGACGATGCGTCCCTCCTCCAGATGGCGCAAGGCCCGCGGTCGCTCGTAGGTTTCGCAGACCCCCGGCATGACGAGCGCCGACATCGTGCGCGCCGGCGCACCTGCCCGCTCGATCGCGGTTTCCAGCGCCAGCGCGTTCATGACGGTCGCCAGCATGCCCATGGTGTCGCCGGTGACACGCGGGATGCCCTGCTCGGACACCTTGACGCCGCGGAAGATGTTTCCACCGCCGACCACGACACCGACGGCGACGCCAAGCGCGCGCGCCGCGACCAGATCGGCGGCGATCCGTTCGAGGGTGGGCTGATGAATTCCGAACGAATCCGGCCCCATCAGGGCCTCGCCCGACACTTTGACGATCACCCGGCGGTAGATCGGATTGGCCATAAGGGGCTCGGGGCGCTCGGTGTTTGCCGCCCGGTCAGCCGCGCAGCATGACCGGAAGCGGAATGGGTCAGCGCGGCGTGACCGCGGCCGCAACTTCCGCGGCGAAGTCCTTCTCCTCCCGCTCGATGCCTTCACCGAGGGCGTAGCGCACGAAGCCCGTCACCTTGATCGGGCCACCGGCCTTGCCTTCGGCTTCCTTGATGGCCTGCGCCACGCTCTTGTCGGGCTCGTGAATGTAGGGCTGATCGAGCAGGCAGACCTCCTTGTAGAAGGTCTTGAGCCCGGATTCGACGATCTTCTCGACGACATTCGCGGGTTTCCCCTGCGCCTTGGCCTTGTCGGCCAGGACTTCCTTTTCGCGCCGGATCACCTCGGCACTGAGCCCCGACGGCTCGACCGCCTGCGGATTGGAGGCCGCCACATGCATCGCGATCTTGCGGCCGATCTGGGCAAGCTCGTCGACCTTGCCGGTCGAATTCGAGCGCGACCAGCACGCCGATCTTGCCGAGCCCCTCACCCACGGAGTTGTGCATGTAGCTCGCGACCGCGCCCTGCTTGACCTCAAGCGATGCCGCACGCCGCAGCGAGATGTTCTCGCCGATCTTGGTGATCGATTCCGTGATCGCGTCCGCGACCGGGATATTGCCGATCTTGGCCTTGTTGAGCGTATCGAGATCGCTACCCGCGGTGAGCGCCACGTCGGCGATGATCTTGACCAGGCCCTGGAAGAACTCGTTGCGGGCCACGAAATCGGTCTCCGAATTGACCTCGACCACCACGCCTTTGGTGCCTTTCACCGACATTCCAATCAGACCGTCGGCCGCGATGCGGCCGGCCTTCTTGGCCGCCTTGGCGAGCCCTTTCTTGCGCAGGAGGTCGACTGCCGCCTCCATCTCGCCGTTGGTCTCTCCGAGCGCTCCCTTGCAGTCCATCATGCCGGCGCCGGTGCGCTCGCGCAGCTCCTTGACCATCTGTGCAGTAATGTTGGCCATCGAACCCATATCCCTTTGGCGCCATGGCCGGGCTCATCCCGGCCACTCACGTCCTGCTACTCTTGCGACTGTCGACGTGTGACGTTGCTGCTTGTGACGATAAGACAAATGACGTTCAGGCTTATGACGTCGGTACTTGAGACGCTGATGCCTGGCCGGCCGGCCAGGCATGTCATCACTCCGCAGTCAGTTGCTTTGCCTGGGCAATCCAGCCTTCCATGCGGCCGGGCAGCCCGATCTCCTCGCCAATCTTGTGAGCAGCCTCGGGAGCAAGGCTCGCGATCTGCCAGTAGTGGAAGATGCCGAGATCGTTGAGCTTCTTCTCGATCGTGGGCGAGACATGCCCAAGCTTCTTGAGGTCGTCGGCAACTCCGCGCGGCCCGGAGAGCACCTCGTAGCTCGGAGTCATCAGCGGCCGGGGGCAGCACCTCGACCATCGGCTCAGCGGCCGCGCCGACGTCGATGCCCATGTCGCCTTGCGCGCGCGAAATGCCATCGATGGCGGCACGCGCGATCAGGTCGCAGTAGAGCGTGATGGCGCGACTGGCATCGTCGTTGCCTGGAACGACGAAAGTGATGCCATCCGGATTGCAGTTGGTGTCGACGACGGCCGCAACCGGAACATTGAGCCGCCGCGCTTCCTTGATCGCGATGTCCTCCTTGTTGGTGTCGATCACGAACAGGAGGTCGGGCAGGCCGCCCATATCCTTGATGCCGCCGAGCGCGCGGTCGAGCTTGTCGCGCTCGCGCTGCAGCTCGAGCCGCTCCTTCTTGGTGTAGGCCTGCGCCTCGTTGGAGGAGAGCATCTCCTCGAGCTTGCGCAGGCGCGAGATCGAGCCGGAGATGGTCTTCCAGTTGGTCAGCGTGCCGCCCAGCCATCGTGAGTTGACGTAGTACTGCGCGCAGCGCTTGGCCGCATCCGCGACCGCGTCCTGCGCCTGGCGCTTGGTGCCGACGAACAGGATGCGCCCGCCCTTGGCGACGGTGTCGCTCACCGCCTGCAGGGCCCGGTGCAGCATCGGCACCGACTGGGCAAGATCGATGATGTGGATGTTGTTACGGGTGCCGAAGATGTACTCAGCCATCTTCGGATTCCAGCGGTGGGATTGGTGGCCAAAGTGAACGCCAGCTTCGAACAGCTGGCGCATGCTGTAGTCAGGTAGCGCCATGGTCCATTCTCCGGTTGAGCCGCCGCGGACCCGTGAGCTCCAGCCCACCTCGGAAGAGGGGAACCGGGCCACCGGACGGCCAAATAGCCAAGGTCCGCGTGTGAGATAGCGCGGCTTATATAGGTGCGGGACGGTCAAAGCAAGCATTTGCGCAAACGCATCAGTGGCGCGACCGATCAGTCGCCGCTAATATGGTTGCCAAGTCCCGGCGCGCCCAGCGAAACCTCCGGGGGTTGTGGGCACGCCGGCAAGCACGTTCGTCAATCGACCAACAGGGAGGATGCCATGCTGAGGACAGTCAGCGCGCTGACTGCTATTGGCCTTGCCGCCATCGTCAGTCCAGCCACGGCCGCGGACGTTACGTCCGAGCGCTTGCTCAATTCGCCTAACGACCCACAGAACTGGCTGATGGTCCACCGCGACTACGACAATTCGCGCCATTCGGCGCTGAAGGACATCAACAACACCAACGCCAAGGACCTCAAGCTCAAGTTCATGATCTCGATCGGCGGCCGCGCGACCGGCGGCACGCTGCGCGGCAAGGAAGAAGCCACGCCGCTGGTCGACGACGGCTTCATGTACGTGAACGACACCTGGGGCCGGGTGATGAAGTTCGACGTGCGCAGCGGCACGCCAGGCCGTGCCGCTCTGGCGCTACGACCCCAAGATCAAGCAGTCGCGCACCCATCGCGGGATCGCGATGTACGGCAACAAGGTCTTCATCCCCACCAACGACATGCGGATGATCGCGCTCAATCGCGATTCCGGCGAGGTGGCCTGGGAGGTGAACGCCGCAGCGCCGACCGACCCCGCCACCGGCACGCCCTCGCCCAAGACCCAAGGCTTCACGGCAGCGCCGCTGACACTCAAGACCCGGGCGGCAAGGAGCTCGTCCTGCAGGGCGAGAGCACCGGCGGACAGCTCGGCACCCGCAGCTGGATCGGCGCCTGGGACGTCAACACCGGCCAGCTCGCCTGGCGCACCTTCACCGATCCCGGCGCCGGGCGAACCCGGCTCCGAGACCTGGAAGGACAACCACAATGCCTGGCGTGTGGGCGGCGGCGGCGTGTGGCAGACGGCGTCCTATCGATCCGGCCACCAACCTGCTCTACTACGGCACCGGCGATGCCTTCCCGAGCTTCGATCCCGAGTTCCGCCCGGGCGACAACCTGTTCACCGCGAGCACCATCGCGCTCGACGCCGACACCGGCAAGATCGTCTGGTACTTCCAGGAGACGCCGAACGAGCATTGGGACTTCGACACGCCGAGCCCGAAGATGCTCTACGAGGTCAACGATCAACGGCGAGACCCGCAAGGTCGTCGCGAACTTCTCGCGCAACGGCTACTACTACACGCTCGATCGCGCCAACGGCCAGTTCCTGCGCGCCGACCAGTATCAGGAGAAGATCACCTGGACGAAGGGGATCGATCACGAAGACCGGCAAGCCCGTCGACTACGATCCGACCAAGGACGTGCAGGCCTATGCCGGCATCGGCGTGCGGCGCGGCAAGCGCGGCGAAGAGGCCTGCCCGTGGTGGAACGGCTCGCCGACGTTCTTCCCGCCGACCATGGATGCCAAGCGCGGGATTGCCTATGTGGCGGGCGCCGAGGGCTGCATTTCCGGCACCGCCAGCAAGACCCCGCTGGACGAGAACAAGGACTATGTCGGCCTGCCGCCGTGCTGCACCGAGCAGGGCCGCATCACCGCCCACGGCGCGCTTTGGGCGATGGATGTGAAGACCGGCAAGATCGTCGGCAAGGCGACGTTCCAGCCACCGACCGAGTCCGGCATGCTGAGCACCGATGGCGAGCTTCTGTTCACCGGTCACATGAACGGAAAGTTCTCGGCCTATGACGCCAAGACGCTCAAGGAGCTGTGGAGCTTCAACTCGGCACGCCGATCACGGCTCCGCCGATGACCTACAGCGTCGGCGGCAAGCAGTATGTCGCGGTCGTCGCCGGCGGTGGCGTCGGCGTTCGCGGCGGCGGCCTCTACCAGCCGTCTGCATTCGTGGCCGTGTTCGGCTTCTGATGCACGCGAATGGCGCAAGCCCTCTCCATGCGAACCGGACGCGGTGCACGCCCGCGTCCGGGTCTCATGCGCTTCTCCGGCGCGCGCCGGTCATGCTGCTCATGACCGCCGCCGACAGCGCGGCGCAGGCGCCGAAAATCTGGGACGTAAGCTTGGCACGCCAGTTGCCACGCTGCCCGCTCGACCAGTTCGTCGATCCGGCCTGCGGAACCAATGGTGGACCGCCGGCGACGTGTGCTGAAGAGCTTTGCCGAGTTTGGGCAGTGCACGCGCGAGCGAACGACTGGCCTGCACGAGGTCTGGTTTCGCTATGACGACGAGATGGAATATGTGGCGCGGGCGCGCCGCTCCGACATCATGATCCGGCAATACCAGGCGAACTCGATGGCCGGGCAGCCGATCATCACCTCGCTCCTGATCGACGACGCTGGGCTCGTGCAGGGCTATCGCATCGTCAATGATCCGCGCGTCGAAGCCGATACGCGGCTCGCTGCCTTCGGGCTTGCCGATCTGTTCAAGGGCATCGCCGGTCTCGGTCTCAACTGCACCAACCTGCCACTCGCTGAAGGCGAGCGACCGATCGATGACTGGTACGTCAAAGAAGTGTGCGAGAAGTCCGCGGACGGGCGGACATATCGGATCGAAGCCCGCCGCTACTACAAGGCCGGCCAATTCGCGGTCGACCCGAACGAGAATCGCCCGACCGAGAACCAATTCGAGAGCTCGGCGCGGATCGAGATCTACAAATCGCCGGCGCGCTGAGCGCGCAAGCAAGACCGACAAGTCAAGCGCACACAGTATCAGCAAGCGAGTCCTGGAAATGGTTTCACGAACTGCCTTCCGCGCGCGTTGCGCCTTCGCGATCCTGCTCGACTGTTGCGCTCTGGGCATCGCCGAGCCTGGCGCAGGACGAGGCGCGCGTGAAAGCCGGCCTGGATGCCTGGAAGAACGCCGGATGCTCGGAATGCCATGGCGCGTTTGCGGACGGCGAGCGGGAACGCGACGAAGCGCCGGTGGGCGCCAACCTGCGCAGCACCCGGCTCGACAACGCCGCGATCACGGAAGTGATCCGCTGCGGCCGGCCGAACACCGGCATGCCGCGCTTCGACGAAGGCGCCTATACGCAGCGCGGCTGCAATGGACAGCCGACTGGCGCAGTGCCGGACGCGCTCTATCCGACGCCGCGCATGCTGAGCCTGCAGGAGATCGAGCTGGTGGTCACCTATCTGCGGGCCCGCGTCATCGGAAAGCGCGCGGTCACGCCGGAGGAGTGCACCTACTACTACGGCGACCTCGCCGACACGTTTTGCGACAAGGAGAAGTAAGGCGACCCAAGCCCGTCACTGATGGATTGAGTTGTCCGGCATCATTGCGCCGGTGAACTTGGTATCGGTCTGCTTGGTATTGCCGAGATTGGCCGATCGCAGCACCGACTGACTGAAGTCGGCGGAGCTCAGATCGGCGCCGCCGAGATCGGCGAGATAGAAGATCGATTGCCGCAGGATGGCGCTCGCAGAGATTGACGTCACGCAGATTGGCCTGCGTGAACTCCACCATCTCGCCGACCACACCGCGCATGTCACAGCGCAGCAGCCGGGTCTGAAAAAAATTTGCATCATTGAGCGTCGCATTCACGAAGGTTGCTTCGTTGAGCAGCCCTGCGCTGAGATCGACCTCCGTGAGATTGGCGCGGTCGAGCTTGCCGCCGGTGAGGCGGATGTTGCCCATCATCGCCTCGGTGAGATCGGCGCCGGTGAAATCGGCGCGGCCGGCCTCGGCCTCGAACAGCATGGCGCCCTTCATTTTGGCGTGGCTGAAATTGGCCTGTAGCAGCTCGGTCTTGTTGAGATTGGCGTCGGTCAGATCGGCGCCCGAGAGATTGGCGCCGCGCAAGTTGCTGCGATGGAAGGTGGCACCTGCGAGATTGGCGCCCGAGAGGTCGGCACCGGCAAGATTGCGCCGTTTGAGCGTCGCGCCCGCAAGATTGCAGCCGGGACAATCCTTGCTGGTGCCGGCGAGAAACGCCTCGGCGTTCTGGGCCTCTGCCCCTCCGGTCCAGACGGTCATAACGGCCACCAGGGCCCCAAACGCCACAGCTACATGTATACGCATGATCTCACTTCCTAGTTTGCCGTTGCGATTGCCTGCGCGCGCGCGATGACATCCGGCGGGCGCCTGGTAGAGCCGCTCGACCATGGCCTGCACGTCGGTGCCACCGACGAAATTCAGCTCAAGGCCAATCCTGCTCGCCCTCCGCGATGAACTGCGGATCGCGCATGGCATCCGCGAACCCCTTGCGCAGCAGCATCAACGACGCGCGGATCAAGCCCCGGCGGCGCGACCAGCGGCCGTCCCATCGACTGGCGCGAGAAGATCATCTCGAGCACCTGCCGGTCGTCCGGCTTGCTCACGAAGTCGGTGACCATCGGGACGTCCGGCAATTCCTTGTGCTTGTCGAGCGCGAGCTGCAGGATGATCTTGAGCTTGCCGCTCTCGAGATCGCTCTTGTTGCCGGAGCGCGCCACGCCCCAGGAATAGCCGACGATGCCGTCGAGCTCGCCGCGCTCGACCGCGAGCATGATCTCCTGCGTGCCCGGATAGCCGGCAATCGCCTTGAGCTTGGTGCCGAGCAGCGAATTCAGCGCGGCGGTGAACACATGCTGATCGCCGCCGATGCCGGTCGAGCCGACCTGCAGGCGGCGCGCCCGCCAGCATCTGCTGCAGGGTCGAGGCCGGGCCGGGCTGGCGGATGATAGAAGCCCGACACCTCGTTGTTCATGCTGCCGAGCCAGGCGAACTTGCGTGGAATCGAACTTGGCCTGCGACGCTGCGCCGCCGAGCAGCGGCTCCATCGCGACGCCGCGGCCCACGATGGCGATCTCGGTGCCGTCCTTGGGCGCGGCATTGAAGAGATAGTTCGCGAGATTGAGCGAGCCCGCGCCGGGCCGGTTCTGCGGCACGATCGATCGGATTGCCGGGCAGATATTTGCCGAGGTGGCGCGCCAGCAGCCGGCCATAGGTGTCATAGCCGAAGCCGGTCGGCGAGAAGCCGATCAGAATCTTGATCTGCTTGCCGGCAAACGAGACCGGCTCGCGCGAGCGCAGCGCCTGGCAGCAGCAAGGCACGCCGCCAGCAGCGACGCCGAAGAGCAGCACCGTGCGCGGGGCGCCGATCATGCCCTACTCCGCCGCCGCGCCATGCCGCAGGCCATCGAGATGGGCCACCACCTCGTCGAGGTGCATGACGTCGGCATATTTGTGATGCAGGTCGAACAGGTTGACCTTGTGGGTGAGCTCGGCGCGGTCGTAGGTGCATTCCTCCACGACCGACACATGGAAGCCGCTCGAATAGGCGTCGACCGACGCTCGCCCGCACGCAGCCGGACGTGCTCTCGCCGCAGACGATCAGGCTCTGCACGCCGAGGATCGACAGGTGCGAGAACAACGGCGTGCCCTGGAACGACGCTGGCGCGCTGCTTGCCAGATCACGACGTCGGACGGCTCGAGCGGGAACTCGTGATAGATCGCATAGGCATCGGGCGCCGGCCGCGGCCGCTGGCTGCTTGGTCGACACGGCGCCCGTCGGCCGGTTGTTCGGGCGCGTCTCCTGCGTGCAGTAGAAGATCGGGATGCCGGCGCGCCGCGCGGCCGCGAACAGCCGCTTGGTCGGCTCGATCGCCCGGTGCGCAAAGATCCCGCACGTGTTGGGATAGCTGCTCGTTGATCTCGATCGGCGGCCTGCGGGCCGCCGCGATAGACCAGGTCGTAGAGATCGATCGCCAGCAGCGCCGGGCGCGGGCCCACGAAGGTCTCGCGCCGCCAGCCGGCATAGAGCTGCAGATCGGCTTCCGGGATCACGTCCTTCCAGCAGTGGTCGTTGAACTTGTCGATCGAAGCCATGCAGTGTCTCCAGCCCTCGCGTCCGGCGGCGCGTCTTGCCGAGTCTTGCGCGATGATACCGCGCGTCAATTCGGTGTGTCGAGGCGGCGGAACTTCTGGATGCGCTGCCCGGTCTGCACCTCCGCGGTGTAGATGTTGCCGAGCCGGTCGACCGTGATGTTGTGGACGGCGGTGAACTGGCCGGCCTGCCGCCCGATCCGGCCAAAGCGCCCGACGCATCTGCATGCGTCGAGCGCTCGACGATGCGGATCTCGCCGTTCGATCCATCGACCATGTAGATGAACTTCTGCTCCGGGTCCGGCGAGAACGCGATCTCGTAGACCGAGCCGTTCATGCGGGTCTGCTTCTCAAAGAAATGCTCGGCCACGAACGTGCCGTCCTTGCGGAAGACCTGCAGGCGATCGTTGGTGCGGTCGCAGACATAGACCAGGCCATCCTTGGCGATGCGAACGCAGTGCACCGGATTGCCGAACTGCTGCGAGGGCGGCTTCGCGGGATCGTAGGCCGGCGTGCTTCTCGTCGTTCGGGCGGTTGCCGTAGGCGCCCCAGTGACGCTTGTAGGCGCCGGTCTCGGAATCGAACACGATGACGCGGCGGTTGGCATAGCCGTCGGCGACGTAGACCTCTTTGGCCGCGACATCGACCGCGATATCGGCGGGCGAGCCGAGCCGATCGGTCGCGTTGCTGTCGGGGCCGGGATCGGCTTGCCGATCTGCATCACGAACTTGCCGTCCATGGTGAACTTGAGGAGCTGGCCGTCGGCCTTGTCGTTGCCGGCGAGCCAGACGAAGTCGTTGTCGTCGATGTAGACGCCGTGCTCGCTCTTGGGCCAGTTGTAGCCCTGGCCCGGGCCCGCCCCAGTGGCTTGATCAGATTGCCGGCCTGGTCGAACACGATGACTACCGGCGGCGCGGCACGCAGCATTTCGCCTCCGGCGGCTTCTGCTCGGCCGCGCGCTCGCGCTTGCTGAGCGAGTCCGGCCGGATGCACGACCCAGACATTGTGGTTGCGATCGGTAGCGAGGCCGGAGACCTGGCCGAGCAGCCAGTTGTTCGGCAGTCGCTTGGGCCAGAACGGATCGACCTGGAATTGCGGCACGCCCGCCTTTGCGGTCGGAGCTTGTGCCTGCGCCGGCGTGCCCACGAGCGCCAGCAGAGCGCCCGCCAGTCAAGACTGTTCCTGCTTGCATCATTTCCTCCCTTTGCTCTTGGTTTGCCTTCTTCACTAAGCCGCTTGTCCACTAAGCCATTTGCGGCACGCCTTCCTCGCGCGTCGCGTCGAACGTGAAGATCCAGGTGCGGTCGAGGAACGGCGGCGGCGGCACCTTGCGATTGTTGGCGAACTGCTGGCGCGACTGCAGCGTCACGCGCGCGGTGCGCGGCTGGCGCTCGGCCACGTAGGCCGCGAGCCCGGCCGTCGACGTCGTCGCCGTGACGCGCGAGATTGCGCGCCAGCACATAGCCGTCCTCGATCGCCATGTTGCCGCCCTGCGCCAGCGTCGGCATGGTCGGATGCGCGGCGTCGCCGAGCAGCGTCACGCGGCCGCTGCGTCCATTGCGGCACCGGGTCGCGGTCGTAGATGCCCCATTTGTAGACGTGCTCGACGTGGCGGAACATGCCGAGCAGCGCCTCGTTCCAGCCCGCGTAGGCGTCGAGCAGTTCGTCCTGCGAGCTCGGCACCGACCAGGATTCCTCGACCCACTGATCGGTGACGTGGCCGGCGAAGATGTTGAGCATGTCGCCCTTGCCGATCGGATAGCAGATCACGTGGCCGTTCGGCCCGATCCAGCCGAAATACTCGCCGTGCGCGAGCTCGACCGATCCGCTCGGTCCGAACCTCGTCGGCACGTGCTCCATCGGCACCATGCAGCGCCAGCACATCATCTCGGTGAAGCGCGGCCGGTCGGCGCCGAACATGCTGCGCGCGGATGGCGGAGCGGATGCCGTCGGCGCCGATGACGACATCGCCCTCGACCTCGCTGCCGTCGGCAAAGCGCGCGACCGCGACGTCGCTCGCGCGTCGTCGGCGCCGACGCAGCTCGCGCCGAGCGTGATGACGCTCGTCCGGCAGCGCGTCGCGCAGCATGGCCGTGCAGGTCGGCGCGGTGCGCCGTCATGTAGGGCGCGCCGTACTCCTCGGTCGCGATCGCCTTGAGCGGCACGCGATGGCGCAGGCTCGCGTCGTCCCATTTGATCGACACCATGTTGGTCGGCTCGAAGGCGTTGCGGCGCAGCGCGTCCTCGAGCCCGAGCGCGCGGAGCACCTTGACCGCGTTGGGACCGACCTGGAGGCCGGCGCCGACCTCGTCGAGCTTGGCTGGAGCGCTCGTAGACCTGCGACCTCGAAGCCGCGCTGGCGCAGCGCCACCGCCGCGGCAAGCCCGCCGATGCCGCCGCCGACGATGACGATCCGCTGTCGAACGTCCTGCGCCTGCACCGCCATCCAACGCCATTTCCTCCCATCGTCACGCGAGATGCTTGCGCGTCACGTGCGCATTTGCGATCCCGCGCGGATTAGCCTAGCATATCGGCCAGCCATACCGGGTCGCAAAACGCGGTCAATCGGAATCGGTCTCGACACCCAGGGGAGGCGCGACATGCTCAAGAGCGCCTTGCTGCCGGCGCGCTCGGCTTTGCGTTGCTCGCGCGCTCCGGCCACGCGCACAGTCGAACTATCCCAACCGGACGGTGCGGATCGTCGTGCCGGCGACGCCCGGCGGCGGCAGCGACACTGTTCGCGCGGCTGGTCGCGCAGCATCTCGCGAGCGTGCTCGGCCAGCAGTTCGTGGTCGACAACAAGCCGGGCGGCGGCACGCTGGTCGGCATGGACGCTGTGCTGCAACTCGCCGCCCGACGGCCACACGCTCTACCTCTCGCCGAGCACGACCACGTCGATGCACGTCGCGCGCAAGATCGATGCCCTACGACGTGACGCAGGGTGTTCACTGCCGGTGACGCAGCTCGTCGTGCTGCCGCAGGCGCTGATCATCCATCCTTCGGCGTGCCGGCGCAGACCGTCAAGGAGTTCATCGCGCTCGCCAAGCGCGAGCCGGCAAGCTGACCTATGGCTCCGCCGGGATCGGCACCGCGCCGCACATGGCGATGGAGCTGTTCAAGAGCATGGCCGGCATCGACGTCCAGCACATTCCCTATCGCGGCGTGTCGCAGTCGGTCACCGACATCCTCGGCGGCCGCGTGTCCGGCATGATCCTCAACGTGCTGACCTCGAAGCCGCATGTCGAGCCAGGGCACGATGCGCGCGCTCGGCGTCACCGGCCTGCACGCGCAGCGAGGCGATGCCGAGCGTTCCGACCATCGACGAGAGCGCGCGTGCCGAGCTACGAGGCGCTGCAGTGGTTCGGCATGCTCGCGCCGGCCGGCACGCCGCGCAGCCGATCGTCGAGCTTTTGCAGACGCAAGATCGCGGAGGGCTTCCGCACGCCCGAGATGAAGGCGCGGCTCGCCGGCGACGGCGCCGAGGCGGTGGTGAGCACGCCTGCGGAGTTCGCAGCTCGGATCAAGGCCGAGATCGAGAAGTGGACCGCGTGGCGAAGGCAGCGAACATCCAGCCGGAGGACTAGAGCTTTATGCGACAGGATTACGCCGCGACATCTCGCGCCTGATGGCCCCGCGCGCTTGCGGGAAGCACGACCTTCGCAACAGTCGGGAGCTGCAGTCCCCGCAACAGCGTTGAATGCCTCAGCATCCGTGCGGGAGACCTTAACAGCGCCAGCACGCCTCACCACGACGCCGGGATCGCCTTGATGGCGCCCGCGATCTGCGGCGAGACCTTGAAGCGGCCCGGCAGCTTCACCTCGACCTCGGTGCCTTCGCGCAGCATCAGCACCACCGAGACTTCGCCGTCGCCCTGGCCTTCGAGGCGCTTGGCGACGCTCTCGATCGGCGTCTCGTCGCGCAGGAACACGCGCAGCCCCTTCTGCAGCTTGGCGGCCGCCTGGTCGAGCGGCTCGACCATCTGGATGCGCGCGCGCACCTCCTCGCCCTGCAGCTCGGCCGACAGCATCAGCAGCACCGCGCTGCCGGGCTCGAGCAGGTCGCGGAACTGCTGCAGCCCTTCGGAAAACAGCACCGCCTCGTAGTGGCCGGACGGATCGGACAGCCCGATGATGCCCATCTTGCTGCCGGTGCGGGTGCGCCGCTCGGTGCGCGACACGACCGTGCCGGCGACGCGGCCGGCGCTCGCGCCCGATTTCACCGCGCGGGCGAATTCCACCCATGACTGCACCCGCATGCGCTTGAGCGCCGGCATGTAGTCGTCGAGCGGATGGCCGGAGAGGAAGAATCCGATGGCGTCGAATTCCTTCTGCAACCGCTCGGCCGGCAGCCATGGCTCGACCTTGGGCAGCCGCAACGCGCCGCGCGCGGAGCTGTCGCCGAACGAGAACTCGAGCGCGCCGCTCTCCTTGGTCTCGTGCGCGCGTTGCGCCTCGCCCAGCATGCCATCGATCGCGGCAAACGCGCGCGCGCGGTCGCTCTCGAGCGCGTCGAAGGCGCCGGCGGCGGCGAGACTTTCCAGCACGCGCTTGTTGACGGCGCGCGGATTGATGCGGCTGGCGAAGTCGGAGAGATCGGTGAAGGGCGCGATCGCCGCGCGCCGCGACGATCGCCTCGACCGCCTGCGTGCCGACGCCTTTGAGCGCAGCGAGCGAGTAGTGGATGGTGTCGCCGTCGACCTCGAAGGCGACGCCCGAGCGATTGACCGACGGCGGCATCACCTTGATGCCGAGCCGCTGCGCCTCGGCGCGGAATTCCGCGAGCTTGTCGGTGTTGCCCATGTCGAGCGTCATCGAGGCGGCCAGGAACTCGACCGGATAGTTCGCCTTCATGTAGGCGGTCTGGTAGGCGACGAGCGCGTAGGCGGCGGCGTGGCTCTTGTTGAAGCCATAGTCGGCGAAGCGCTCCAGCAGCTCGAAGATCACCTCGGCCTGGGAGCGCTCGACGCCGTGCTCGATCCCGCCCGACACGAAGCGATCGCGCTGCGCCAGCATCTCGCTGCGGATCTTCTTGCCCATGGCGCGACGCAGGAGATCGGCTTCGCCGAGCGAGTAGCCGGCGAGAAGCTGCGCCGCCTGCATCACCTGTTCCTGGTAGACGATGACGCCGTAGGTCTCGCGCAGCACCGGCTCGAGCTTCGGATGAATGTAGTCGGGCTCCTCCTCCCCGTGCTTGCGGGCGCAATAGGTCGGGATATTGGCCATCGGGCCCGGCCGATAGAGCGCGACCAGCGCGATCAGGTCCTCGAAGCGGTCGGGCCGCATGTCGACCAGCGCGCGGCGCATGCCCGCGCTTTCCACCTGGAACACCCCGACGGTCTCGCCGCGGGCCAGCATCTCGTAGGTCTTGGGATCGTCGAGCGGAATGCTCAACAGCTCGACATCGATGCCGCGCTTGCGCACGAACCGCACCGCCGTCTGCAGCACGGTCAGCGTCTTGAGCCCGAGGAAGTCGAACTTGACCAGGCCCGCCGGCTCCACCCACTTCATGTTGAACTGGGTCACCGGCATGTTCGATTTCGGATCGCGATAGAGCGGCACCAGCTCGGAGAGCGCGCGCTCGCCGATCACGATGCCGGCCGCATGCGTCGAGGCATGGCGATGCAGGCCTTCGAGCTTCTGGGCGATGTCGAAGGCGCGGCGGACCACCGGGTCGCGATCGCGCTCGGCCTGCAGGCGCGGCTCGTCCTCGATGGCGCGCTTGAGCGTGACCGGATTGGTCGGGTTCTGCGGCACGAGCTTGCAGAGCTTGTCGACCTGCCCGTAGGGCATCTGCAGCACGCGGCCGACGTCGCGCAGCACGCCGCGCGCCTGCAGGGTTCCGAAGGTGATGATCTGCGCCACGCGGTCGCGGCCGTAGCGCTCC
Source organism: uncultured Alphaproteobacteria bacterium (assembly GCA_963817015.1). Taxonomy (GTDB): domain Bacteria; phylum Pseudomonadota; class Alphaproteobacteria; order Rhizobiales; family Xanthobacteraceae; genus VAZQ01. The sequence continues at coordinate 263,302 of CAWFMV010000008.1, forward strand.
TGCACGTAGCGGATCACCTCGTCGCGGCGGTCCTGGCAGAAGTCGATGTCGAAGTCCGGCATCGACACGCGTTCCGGATTGAGGAAGCGCTCGAACAGCAGCCCGAAGCGGATCGGATCGAGGTCGGTGATGGTGAGCGCATAGGCGACCAGCGAGCCGGCGCCCGAGCCGCGGCCCGGCCCAACCGGAATGCCCTGCGATTTCGCCCACTGGATGAAGTCGGCGACGATCAGGAAGTAGCCCGGATATTTCATCTTCTCGATGACGCCGAGCTCGAAGGCGAGCCGCTCGCGGTAGTCCTCCTCGGTGCGGCCGGGCGCGATGCCGTACAGGCGCAGCCGCCGCGCCAGGCCTGCTTCCGCCTGCCGGCGCAGCTCGGCCGCCTCGTCGACGGCTTCGCCGCTGTCGCCAATCGAGAAGCGCGGCAGAATCGGTGCCCGCGTGGTCGGCCGGAAGGCGCACCGGCGCGCAATCTCGACCGTGGAGGCGAGCGCCTCCGGCAGATCGGCAAACAGCGTCGCCATCTCGGCGCGGGTCTTGAAACGGTACTCGGGACTGAGCTGGGGCCGCTCGCTGTCGGCAATGAGCTTGCCCTCGGCGATGCAGATCAGCGCGTCGTGAGCTTCGTGGTCCTCGCGCGTGGCAAAAAAGGGCTCGTTGGTCGCAACGATCGGAATGCCGCGCGCATAGGCCATCTCGAGCAGAGCGGCCTCGGCGGGGCGGTCGTCGCCATGGCGCTGCAGCTCGATGTAGAGCCGGTCTCCGAACAGCTGCACGAGCGTGTCGCAGCGCGCCTGCGCGAGCGCCCCCTGCCCGGCCACGATCGCCTTGTCGAGCGGGCCGCCGGAGCCGCCGGTGAGCGCGATCAGGCCGTCGGTCGCACCCTCAAGCCAGGCGATCTTGGCGTGCGGCCGCTCATGCGACGGGCTCTCCAGGAAGGCGCGCGAATTGAGCCGCATCAGGCTGCGGTAGCCGTCCTCGCGCGCCGCCAGCAGGACGACGCGAGGCCACTCCGGCGACGGTCCACCGGGGCGCGTCTCCTGGTCGCCAAAGTCGAGGGCGAGCGAACAGCCGACGATCGGCTGGATGCCGCTCCCCGCCATCTTCTCGGAGAATTCGAGCGCGCCGAACATGTTGTCGGTGTCGGTGAGCGCCAGCGCGGGTTGCCGGTCGGCCTTCGCCAGCTCCGCCAGCCGCGCGATCGACAGCGCACCCTGCAAGAGCGAATAGGACGAATGCACGTGCAGATGCACAAAGCTCGGGTCGGCCATTGAACCCCTTGTCGAGTAACGCTTGGTCAACCAAGCGCTTGGCGAATCCCGCACCCAAAGGTACGGGCGACGTTCAGGGCTGTATCACTTCAGCGCGTCCGCGCCCCGCCTTCATCCGGATTTTCAACAGGCTCTGTCGGAAGGGCCTCCATCGGAGGCGCCAGCCTTTAAAGCGTCGCGAATACCTGTGCCCAGATCGCGATCATGCCGAGAAACAGTGCAAGCGAAGCGAGTGCAGCAGCCTCCTCAAACACTGAACGTAACATTGCTTCCTCCATAGAACATAGAGGGAACATTGTTCACATTACGTTCCTGTCGTCAAGGGGAGCTTTCTGCGGGCAATAACTGTGGTTTCGGAGTAATTCGGATGGTCGGGCCGGAGCGCGCGCAGGCGGTCTACGACTCGACTATCAGCCCATTGCGCAACGTGACGCGCCGGTCCATGCGGGCCGCGATGTCCATGTTGTGGGTGGCGCAAAGCATGGCGAGACCGGAGGCGCGCACAAGCTGGGTGAGCGCCCTGAACACATGGTCCGCCGTCTGCGGATCGAGATTTCCAGTGGGCTCATCGGCGAGCAGGATGCGCGGCGCATTGGCCACCGCGCGTGCGATTGCGACCCGCTGCTGCTCGCCGCCGGAAAGCTCGGAGGGCCGATGGGTCGCGCGGTTGCGCAGGCCAAGATAGGCGAGCAGCTCGAGCGCCCGGCGGTTCGCCTCCTTGCGTCCAAGGCCGCGGATCATCTGCGGCAGCATGATGTTCTCGACTGCGGAGAACTCGGGCAGCAGATGGTGGAACTGGTAGACGAAGCCGATCTCGGTGCGCCGGATGCGGGTGCGCTCGGAGTCGGCCATGCGCGAGGTCGGGATCTTGTCGACATAGACCTCACCGGCGTCAGGATGCTCGAGCAGGCCGGCAAGGTGCAGGAGCGTCGACTTGCCAGCGCCCGACGGCGCCACCAGCGCCACCGACTGGCCAGGCCAGAGCGCAAGCTCGGCGTTCTTGAGTATTTCGAGCGCCGCGGAGCCCTGGCTGTAGGTGCGAGAAACGCCGTGCAGAAACAGGACCGGAGCGTCTTCATTCTCGGCCAGCGGATTGGAGGCCGTCGCGACCGGCGCGTGAAACGTTGTGGTCGAAGCGTCATTCATAACGCAGCGCCTCGACCGGATCGAGCCGGGCCGCGCGCCAGGACGGATACAAGGTTGCGAGCAGCGAGAGCGTGAGCGCCATCACGACCACGGCGGTCGTTTCCTTGACGTCCATATCCGCCGGCAAGCGCGACAGGAAATAGAGCGCCGGATCGAACAGCGTGGTCCCGGTGAACCACGACAGGAACTGGCGGATCGACTCGATATTGAGACACACCAGCGTGCCGAGCATGAACCCGACAAACGTGCCAACCACGCCGATCGAAGCGCCGGTGATGAGAAAGATGCGCAGGATCGAGCCCTGCGAGGCTCCCATGGTGCGCAGGATGGCGATGGCGGGGCCCTTGTCCTTCACCAGCATGATCAGCCCGGACACGATATTGAGCGCCGCCACCAGGACGATCAGGGTGAGGATCAGGAACATCACATTGCGCTCGACCTGCAGCGCGCCAAAGAACGTGGCGTTGCGCTGGCGCCAGTCGACCATGAAGATCGGGCGGCCGGCCGCCTCCGCGATCACCTTGCGGTAGTGATCAACCTTGTCGGGATTGTCGACATAGACCTCGAGCGCGGTCACGTCGGCGTTGCGGTTGAAATAGGCCTGCGCCTCCCCCAATGGCATGAACACGAAGGTCAGGTCATATTCCGACATTCCGATGTCAAACACGGCCGCGACCCGATAGGCCTTGGTGCGCGGCATCACGCCCATGGGCGTCATCGCTCCCTTGGGAGCCACCAGCGTGATCCCGTCACCCGCCCGCACCGAGAGCTGATCGGCAAGCCTTCGGCCAATCATGAGGCCCTGTCCGTTATCGAAACCCTCAAGCGAGCCCTGCTTGATACGCCCGGCAATCGAGGGCAGCACCGACAGATCGGCGGCGCGCATGCCGCGCACCAGCACGCCGGAGCCGTTGAAGGGTGACGCGGCGAGAGCCTGGCCCTCGACCATGGGGGCGACGAGCATGACGCCTTCGACCCGCGAGATGCGCTCGGTCACGACGTCCCAGTCGGTGAGTGGGCTCTCGAGCGGCTGGATCAGAAGATGACCGTTAAGGCCGAGGATCTTGTCGAGCAGCTCCTTGCGGAAGCCGTTCATCACCGCCATGACGATGATCAGCGTCGCAACGCCCAGCATGATGCCGACGAACGAAAAGCCGGCAATGACGGAAATGAATCCCTCGCGTCTGCGCGCCCGCAGATAGCGCAGCGACAGCATCCACTCGAAGGGAGCGAAGGCGTGGGTCGCGGTTGACTCGGCCATGCAGTTCTTCCCGTCACCCCGAGTTTCACATGATTCTGGCCGTTTCACGCCATCTTGGCCAGCCGGATGGCGGCCAAAACGCACAGGGCCGCGTGAGACCCATCAGGAAACGAGCCGCGCCAGAGCGTCCGCCGGGCTCAAGAGCTCGCGACTGCCGTCGGCGCGAAGCTTGAGCTCGACCTTGCCCTCGGCAAGCCCTTTAGGGCCGATCAGGACCTGCCAGGGTACCCCGATCAGGTCGGCGGTGGCGAACTTGGCCCCCGGCCGCTGGTCGGTATCGTCATAAAGTACGTCTATACCCTTGGCTGTCAGCTCCCGATAGAGCTTCTCGCAGGCTGCGTCAGTGTCGCTACCGCCCTGCTTGAGGTTGAGGATACTGACCCGGAACGGCGCGACTGCCTCGGGCCATTTGATACCGGCGTCGTCGTGGAAGGCCTCGATGATGGCGCCGACAAGCCGTGAAACACCCACACCGTAGGAGCCGCCATGGGTCGGCCGCTCGGCGCCGTCTGAGCCGGTGACGGCCGCCTTCATGGGCACGGAGTACTTGGTGCCGAAATAGAAGATCTGGCCGACCTCGATGCCGCGGGTGTGCAGGCGCTTCTCGGGCGGCACCTCGCGTTCGAAGCGGGCGGCATCGTGGACGTCGGATGTCGCCGCGTAGAAGCTCGTCCAGGGTTGGATCAGCGGGACGAGGTCGCTGTCGTAGTCCACGTCCTCGCCCGGGATCGGCAGGTCGAGCACGTCGCGATTGCAGTAAGACCGCGGACTCGCCGGTCTCGGCCAGGATGATGAACTCGTGGGACAGGTCGCCGCCGATCGGGCCGGTCTCCGCCCGCATCGGGATCGCCTTGAGCCCCATACGCGCGAACGTGCGCAGATAGGCGACAAACATCTTGTTGTAGGACCGGCGCGCGGCCGCCTCATCGAGGTCGAAGGAATAAGCGTCCTTCATCAGGAACTCGCGCCCGCGCATGACGCCGAAGCGCGGACGCTGCTCGTCCCGGAACTTCCACTGGATGTGATAGAGAATCTTGGGCAGGTCGCGATAAGAGCGAACATAGGCCCGAAAAATCTCCGTGATCATGTCCTCATTGGTCGGCCCGTAGAGCAGCTCGCGCTCATGCCGATCCTGGATGCGCAGCATTTCCGGGCCATAGGCATCGTAGCGCCCGCTTTCCCGCCAGAGGTCGGCGAGCTGCAGCGTCGGCATCAGAAGCTCGATCGCGCCGGCGCGGTCCTGCTCCTCGCGCACGATCTGCTCAATCTTCTTGAGCACACGAAAGCCTAGCGGCAGCCAGGCATAGATGCCCGCCGCCTCCTGCCGCATCATGCCGGCGCGCAGCATCAGGCGATGGGAGACGATCTCAGCCTCCTTGGGGACCTCACGAAGAATCGGCAGGAAGTAACGGGATAGGCGCATGGTTCTTGGCTTGGCTCTCGGCTGGGTTTTCGGATGGTTTCTTGGAAAAGGTCACGTCATCAGGGCGACCGACTCAAAGCGGATCGGTCCGTGGAAGACAAGGCCCCGATGCTTCCGCGTCCCCCGTTAGAACGACCTCACGGAAGTGTGTTCAAAACAAGTGACACTTGTTATTTTTAGCATAGTGACAACCCCCACGGAGATTGGCTAGCTTGACTACTGCATGCATAGATGGGCGACGGCCTTCCAGCTGAAGTTCCCTATGCGGTCCAAGTCTTGGGAGGACAAGCCCCCAGGCGCTTAAGCCACAGCCGCCAAGGTAGCTAGTCGGGCGGGGATGACGGGCGACAAACATATAAGGAGCAGGGCCTTGGCCCTGCTCAATTTTTTTGACTGATCAAGATTTTCCCTACCAGGGTACGCCAAGCCAGTAGGCTAGGCTTTCCAACGTAACGATTCGGTACTGAAACAGCAGCGCTGCCACCGCAAAAACGACCGTCGTCGCGATCGTCGTCCACACGAGCTTGCGCCACAGCGCGGGAATCGAGGGTGCGCCCGGATCAGTGCCAGGGCTGACAGAGCCACTCTCCTCCTGGCTGCGCACGCCCCATGGCAATATCGCAAATAATACAATCCACCACAGTACAAAATAGATGGCGATGGCGGTGGTCACAGACACGGCGCGGCAACCCGGGACATTTCTCGCATTAACCTAAAGATCACATCGCCACCGCTTGTCCATATCGCTCAGGCCGGCGCGATGATACACACGCGAAGGTCTCCTGAGGAACGCAAGAACTGCCCCCCGCTGACCCGCCGGCGACTGTGTTGCGGATTGACAGTCCCCTGACCACCCGTCCCCCAATCCCACTACATCGTCAGGCACGTGATTGCGGCTCGCGGCGCCCCCCGACGGGCCGCAATTCGTTTCTGGCCCTGACAAAGATGCTCTACGCCTGCTCGATCTCGATCAGGGTTCCGCAGAAATCCTTGGGATGCAGGAACAGCACCGGTTTGCCGTGAGCGCCGATCTTGGGCTCGCCGTCCCCCAGCACGCGCGCCCCGCCCTCCCGCAGACGATCGCGCGCCGCTCTGATATCGCTCACCTCGTAGCAGACGTGGTGAATGCCGCCGTCCGGATTACGCGCAAGAAAATTGGAAATCGGCGAGCTCTCGCCGAGGGGCGCGATCAGCTCGATCTTGGTATTCGGCAAGGTAATGAACACGGTGGTGACGCCGTGGTCAGGTTGCGGCACGGGATCGGAAACCTCGGCCCCCAGCATCTCGCGATAGGTCTTCATCGCCTGGGTTAGATCGCTCACCGCGATCGCCACGTGATTGAGACGGCCAATCATGCGTTGCCTAGCCTCCTGGAGCGCACCAGTCGCGCGTGCTCCTACGACCAGCCCTCATACGACCAAGACTTACACGACCAGTACTTGGACATGGCACATTGGCTTCTTTCGCCAGGCGGCTCCGACGGCGGACCGCACGGCTCGTCTTGCCGCTTCGGCGACCGCATCCGGATCGCGCCGACGTGGCCGCGGCATCGAGTTCGATGGCCTCCACCACCGCATCGTAGGTGAGCCGTGCGATCAGGTTGCCGTCGGCGTCCGTCTCCGGAACGCCCGTCATCTCAAGCTCGAGATCGCCGACCATCTCGCCGCGCTCGGTCATCGCGAGCGCAACCGACACGATGCCGACGAAGCCAAGCCTGCGACGGTCCGCGACCGTGCGTGCCTGCGCGTCGACCAGCAAACAGCCATCCTTGTAGAGGCGCCCGGCCGGGACCTCGTCGATGATGGCGGGATCGCCTGGAGCGAGCCGAATGAGATCGCCGTTGCGGCACAGCACGACCTTGCCGACGCCCGCGCGGCGCGCCAGCGCCCCATGCTCGGCCATGTGCAGCGCCTCGCCGTGAACCGGAATGAGGATCTGCGGTCGCACCCAGCCGATCATCTCCTCGAGCTCGGCCCGCCGCGGGTGGCCTGACACGTGCACCAGGTGGGTCCGATCGGTGATCACCTCGATGCCTTGCGTGACCAGCCCGTTGATCACCCGCATCACCGCCTTCTCGTTGCCGGGGATCGCGCGCGAGGAGAAGATCACGCGATCGCCACGGGAGAAAGTGACTTCCGGATGGTCGTCCTCGGCGATGCGCGACAGCGCGGCGCGCGGCTCACCCTGGCTGCCGGTACACATCGCGAGCACCCGGTCGGGTGGCAGGTAGCCGTAGCTCTCCAGCGGGCGGAAATCGGTGATGCCGTCGAGATAGCCAGTCTCGCGCGCGACCTGCGAGACGCGCTCCATCGCTCGCCCGACCAGCACCACTTCACGCCCGCAGGCGGCTGCCGCCTCGGCGACCGCGCGAATGCGCGCCACGTTGGAGGCAAATGTCGTCACCGCCACGCGGGCGGGCGCACTCTTGATCAGCTCGGCGAGCGATCTCGCAACGTCGGCCTCGGACGGCGAACGCCCCTCGCGCGGCGCATTGGTTGAATCGCCGATCAGCGCCAGACAGCCCGCGTCGCCAAGCGCGCGGAGCTTTGCCTCATCGGTCGGCGGACCGATCACAGGTGTCGGATCGATCTTCCAATCCCCGGTATGGAGCACGGCGCCAAGGGCGGTGCGGATGATGAGGCCGTTCGATTCCGGAATCGAATGGGCCATCGACACATACTCGATGTCGAAGGGGCCCAGGCGAAAACGGCTGTTGAGCGCAACGACATTGACCGGAACATCCGGCGCACCGGGCTCGCCCAGACGCTTGGCCTCCAGCAAGGCGGCGGTGAATGGCGTTGCGTAGATCGGCAGTCGCAGGCGCGGCGACAGGTCGATCAGCGCGCCAAAGTGATCCTCATGCGCATGCGTGAGCACGATGCCGAGAATGTTGCGGCGCTCCTCGATGAGGAAGCGCACATCCGGCAGGATGAGATCAATGCCCGGCAGGTCGTCGCCCGCAAACGCAACCCCGAGGTCAACGGCAATCCATTTCCGCTGGCGCTCGCTGCCAACCCCGTAGAGAGCGAGGTTCATGCCGATTTCGCCGGCGCCGCCAAGCGGCGCGAACACAAGCTCCTCCCCCTGCCCTGCCATCATCCCTCACCGCTAGCGAGTGCCCCGTTTCCGAAGTTCGTGATACACCTCAGCACACTCTGACACGAACTTCGGAAACAATGGGGCACTAGCAACTCCATGAATTCTAGTGCCGCTTTCGATTTGAAGTTCCTAACAGAGTTTGCTGCAGGTGGTGTAGGAACTTCAAATCGGCGGCACTGGTCCCGACCAGCGAAGCTTCACCACGTCGCCGACCGCGATGGCATAGCGGTTGCCCTCGGGCTCCACCAGCACCAACTGACCCATGTCATCGATGGTCTCGAAGCGACCGGAAAGCTCGCGTTCAGCCAGCCGGACGCTGATCGTCTCGCCAAGACCAGCAGCGCGTGAGAGCCAATCGGTGCGGATGGTGGCGAAATGCTCGCCCTGGTTCCACTGTGCGAGACGCCCCATCATCTTGGCCGACAAGGCGCTGAAGACCGCCTCAGGCGATACGGCAAAGCCGCCCGCTGCAAGGTTGGTCGCCGGATAATCGGTATCGGTAGGATGACTGGCGCAATTGACGCCGATCCCGACCACGACTGTCGTCGTTCCCTCCCCTTCGGCGAGGATGCCCGCGAATTTAGCGCCGTCCAGCAGCAGGTCGTTGGGCCATTTGATCGCAAGCTGCGGGCGCGCCCCAGGAGCGACATCCGCGATGGTATCGTGGATCGCGAGCGCTGCCACGAACGAGAGCTCGGACCAGTGCTCGGGCGGCGCCGGCTCGCTCAGCAGCAGGCTTGCGAACAGATTGCCGGGCTCGGAGGTCCAGGTGCGGCCGCGGCGGCCGCGGCCCGCGCTCTGCCGCCCAGCGGTGACCCACAGCGGCCCGCGCTCGCCGGCGCGAGCCAGCGTGAGTGCCTCTACATTGGTGGACGCCAAGAGCTCGTGCGACACGAGCCGCACGCCCGCCGCCGACGCCCTGGGGTCGAGTTCCATCATTCAAAAGAGCGACTTCGCAGCCGCTGTTGCCGCCTCTACCAGCGGTCCCGGATAGACGAAGAACAGGAGATTGAACAGACCGCTCACCGCCAGCACCGCCTTGAGCTCCGCCGCCATGGGGCTGAAGCCCTTGGCTGGCTCGTCGAAGTACATGGTCTTGATGATGGCGAGGTAGTAGTAGGCGCCCACGACGCTGGCGAGCACGCCGATGACGGCGAGCGTGAACAGGTTCGCCTTGATCGCCGCCAGGAACACGTAGAACTTGGCGAAAAAGCCCGCGAGCGGCGGAATCCCGGCGAGCGAGAACAACAGCATTGCCAGGAAGAAGGCCAGCGCCGGATTGGTGCGAGCGAGGCCAGCGAGGTCACTGATCTCCTCCACGAACGTGCCGTCGCGGCGCATCGCCAGGATGCAGGCGAAGGTCCCGAGCGTCATGGCAACGTAGATCGCCATATAGACGAGCACGCCCTGCACGCCTTCGGCGGTGCCGGCCGCCAGGCCGATCAGCGCAAAGCCCATGTGACCGATCGATGAGTAGGCCATCAGCCGCTTGATGTTGCGCTGCCCGATCGCCGCAAACGCGCCGAGCACCATCGAGGCGATGGCGACGAACACCACGATCTGCCGCCACTGCGAGGTGATCTCCGGGAACGCCACGATGGTGGTGCGCACGAAAATGGCGATGCCGGCAACTTTGGGCGCGGCGGCGAAGAAGGCCGTGATCGGCGTGGGGGCGCCCTCGTAGACGTCCGGCGTCCACATATGGAACGGCACAGCGGAGACCTTGAAGCAGAAGCCTGCAAACAGGAAGACGAGCCCGAAGACGAGGCCGATACCGCCGTCACCCGCCGCCTTGGCGATGCCCGCAAAGCTCACCGTACCGGTGAAGCCATAGATCAGCGACGCGCCGTAGAGGAGCATCCCCGACGACAACGCACCGAGCACGAAATACTTGAGCCCGGCCTCGCTCGACTTGAGCGAGTCACGGTTGATCGCCGCGACGACATAAAGAGCGAGAACTCATGAGCTCAAGGCCGAGATAGAGCGCGATCAGGTCGGCCGCCGAGATCAGCATCAGCATGCCGGTCGCCGACAGCACGATCAGGATCGGATATTCGAAGCGCTCCTGCCGCTCGATCTTGAGATAGCTTGTCGACATCAAGATCGCGGTCGCCGAGCCGGTGAGCGCGAGCAGCTTGAGGAAGCGCGCGAACGGATCGACGATGAAGCTGCCGCCAAAGGCAACGAGCTTGCCGGCCGGCAGCCAGACCACGACCGCGCCCGCACCAATAAGCAGGAGGATCGCGAGCCAGTTCATGGCTCCGGCGGAGCGCTCGCCGCGGAACGCACCGAGCATCAATAGCACCATGGCACCGACCGCGAGCACGATCTCCGGCAGAGCCGGAAGCAGATCGCGGAACTCGGAGGCTTCGTTCATCGGCGATCCTTGCGCGTTATCCTGGTCACTGCACCAGCAGCGCCGCGGTCTTGGCGGCGCCAAGCGCCCGTTGATAGTTGTCGACGAGCTGGGATACGGCGGCCGCCGACATGTCGAGTACCGGCTTCGGATAGACGCCGAATAAAATGGTCAACACGGCGAGCGGCCCAAGCGTGATGATCTCGCGGTAGTCGAGATCCTTGATCCCCTGGAGCTTGGGCTTGTCGAGCGTGCCGAAGATCACTTTTCGATAGAGCCAGAGCGCATAGGCAGCCGACAGGATGACGCCGATCGTGGCGAGCGTCGCAACCAGGATGTTGACCTTGAAGGTGCCGATCAGCGACAGGAACTCGCCCACGAAACCCGATGTGCCGGGCATGCCAACATTGGCAAGCGTGAACACCATGAAGGCCACCGCGTAGAGCGGCATGCGGTTGACGAGCCCGCCATAGGCCGCGATCTCACGGGTATGGATGCGGTCGTAGACGACGCCGACGGAGAGGAACAGCGCGCCTGAGACGATGCCGTGCGACACCATCTGGAAGATGCCACCCGCCACGCCCTGCGTGGTCGCCGCGAAGATGCCCATGGTGACAAAGCCCATGTGGGCGACCGAGGAATAGGCGATCAGCTTCTTCATGTCCTCCTGCACAAGTGCCACCAGCGAGGTGTAGATGATGGCGACGACCGACAGCGCGAAGATGAGCGGGGCGAACTCCTGCGACGCCAACGGGAACATCGGCAGCGAAAAGCGCAGGAACCCGTAGCCGCCCATCTTCAGCAGGATGGCGGCGAGAATGACCGAGCCCGCGGTTGGCGCCTCGACATGCGCATCAGGCAGCCAGGTGTGGACCGGCCACATCGGCATCTTCACCGCGAAGGAGGCAAAGAAGGCAAGCCAAGCCCAGGTCTGGAGGTGGACCGGGAAGCCGTGCTTCAGCAGCGTCGGGATGTCGGTCGTGCCGGCGTCCCAGTACATCGCCATGATGGCGAGCAGCATCAGCACGGAGCCAAGCAGCGTGTAGAGAAAGAACTTGAAGCTCGCATAGACCCGCCGCGGCCCGCCCCAGACCCCGATGATCAGGAACATCGGGATCAGGCCGCCCTCGAAGAACAGATAGAACAGCACGAGGTCGAGCGCGCAGAACGTGCCGATCATGGTGGTTTCAAGCACCAGGAACGCGATCATGTATTCGCGCACGCGGCGCTCGATCGCAGACCAGCTCGCGATGATGCACAGCGGCATGAGCGCGGTGGTGAGGATGACGAACGGCAGCGAGATGCCGTCCACGCCCATCTGATAGCTGATCGCGCCGCCGAGCCAGTCATGCTTCTCGATGAATTGGAACTCAGGCGACGAGGGATCGAAGCGCCAGACCAGAACGAGCGAGACCGCGAAGGTGATCAGCGTCGTATAGAGCGCCACCCAGCGCGCGTTGCGGTTCTCGGCCGCGCCATCGCCACGCACCAGCATGATGAAAAGCGCACCGACGAGCGGCAGCACCAGAATGACAAAGATGACCGGCCAGCTCACCATCACCCTGCTCCCCCGAACCTGAAGATGAACCAGGTGATCAGCGCGGCCACTCCGATCAGCATGGCGAAGGCATAGTGATAGAGATAGCCGGTCTGCAGCCGTACCACGTTGCGGGTGACGTCAAGCACACGGGCGGAAACGCCATCAGGCCCGAACCCATCGATCAGCCAGCCGTCGCCGCCCTTCCAGAGCAGGCGTCCGAGCCATAGCGTCGGCCGTACGAGCAGCACGTCGTATATCTCGTCGAAGTACCACTTGTTGAGCAGGAACCGGTAAAGCGGCTCGTGCTGGCGGGCGAGTTCGCCCGGAAGCTCGGGCTTGCGGATGTAGAAATGCCACGCCACCAGGAAGCCCAGCGCCATCATCACGGTCGGGGCGACAGCCACCCAGGCCGGAACGTGGTGCATGTCCTCGATGATGTGGTTGCCCTCCGCGAACTGCAGCGAGCCTCGGAAGAAGGCCGCGATCTCCTCGCCGGCAAAAAGGTCCTTGAACGGGTAGCCGGCCAGAATCGACCCTGCCGCCAGGACCGCGAGCGGGATGAGCACCACCATCGGGCTCTCGTGGGCGTGATCGTAGTGCGAGCGATCGTGCGGATGACCGTGGAACGTCACCAGGATGAGCCGCCAGGAATAGAACGAGGTGAGGGCCGCCGCCGCGACCGTGCAGGCGAAGGCGTAGATCGCCGCGGGGTTCTTGGTGGCGTAGGCCGCCTCGATGATCGCATCCTTGGAGAAGTAGCCGGCCGTCAGCGGGAACCCGGTCAGCGCCAGCGTGCCGATGACCATCATCGCATAGGTGAACGGGATCTTGTCCTTGAGCCCGCCCATTTTCCAAATGTCCTGCTCGTGATGCATGGCCATGATCACCGAGCCCGAGCCGAGGAACAAGAGGGCCTTGAAGAAGGCATGGGTGAACAGATGGAACATCCCGACCGAATAGGCGCCGACCCCCATGGCGACAAACATGTAGCCGAGCTGCGAGCAGGTCGAATAGGCGATGATGCGCTTGATGTCGTTCTGTACCAGGCCGACGGTGGCGGCGAACAGGGCAGTGGTGGCGCCGATGACGATCACAAAAGTTTGTGCGACCGGCGCGAGCTCGAAAAGCGGTGACAGCCGCGCCACCATGAACACGCCCGCCGTCACCATGGTGGCGGCATGGATCAGCGCGGACACCGGCGTCGGCCCTTCCATGGCGTCCGGCAGCCAGGTGTGCAGCAGGAACTGGGCCGACTTGCCCATCGCGCCCATGAACAGCAGCAGGCAGATCAGCGTCAGCGCATCGACGTCCCAGGCCAGGAAATGAATGGTCTTGCCGGTCAGCGAAGGCGCCTGCGCAAAGACGGCAGTGAAATCCACTGCGCCCGTCATCATGAAGACCGCAAAGATGCCGAGCGCAAAGCCGAAGTCGCCAACGCGATTGACCACGAAGGCCTTGATCGCCGCCGCATTCGCCTCGGGCTTATGAAACCAGAATCCGATGAGCAGATAGCTCATCAGCCCAACGCCCTCCCAGCCGAAGAACAGCTGGACCAGATTGTCGGACGTCACCAGTGCCAGCATCGCGAAGGTAAACAGCGACAGATAGGCGAAGAAGCGCGGCCGGTACGGATCCTCTTCCATGTAGCCGATGGAATAGAGATGGACGAAGGCCGAGACCGTGGTCACCACCACGAGCATGACCGCTGTGAGCGTGTCGACCCGCAGCGCCCAATCGACCCGCAGATCGCCGGAGACAATCCAGCTTGCGATCTGCACTCGCGCGTCCTGGCCGAATCCCACGCTCACAAATGCGATCCAGGACAGGATCATCGCGATGAACAGGAGCACCGTGGTGATGAGCTCGGCGGAGCGGGATCCCGCCGCCGCAGGCTCCGCCGCCGCATGCGCATCGGCATGCGCTGCCGCGCCACTCCGCTGGGGCTCCGGATGCGCATGATGATCTTTGCCCGATGCCGAGCCGCCCGGGTGGCGCGCACACGCGCCGGCTAGCGAGATCAGGCCTGCCACAATGGCGCCGATCAGCGGCAGGAAGACGATCGCCTGATACATCGTCAGCCCTTCATGAGATTGATGTCTTCAACCGCAATCGATTTCCGATTGCGGAAGTAGACGACCAGAATGGCGAGCCCGATGGCGGCCTCCGCGGCCGCAACCGTGAGCACCAGGAGCGCGAAGATCTGCCCGATCAGATCGCCGAGAAAGCTCGAGAACGAGACCAGGTTGATGTTGACCGCGAGCAGGATCAGCTCGATCGACATCAGGATGACGATCACGTTCTTGCGGTTGAGGAAGATGCCGAAGATTCCGAGTGTGAACAGGATCGCGGCGACGGTGAGGTAGTGGCCGAGCGTGATGATCATGACAGTCCCTGCCCCGACCGGACCTTGACGATCTCGATCGCGGTCGCCTTGGTGCGCGCGACCTGGTCGGCGATGTTCTGGCGCTTGGTTTTTTCCCGATGCCGCAGCGTGAGCACGATCGCCCCGATCATGGCGACGAGCAGCACGAGGCCTGCCGACTGGAAGTAATAGATGTAGCGGGTGTAGAGCACCATCCCGATCGCTTCGGTGTTGGGCACGCTCGCGATCGGCGGGGTCGGCGCCGCAATCGACTGCGAGATCGTGGGCGCGATCGTCCAGCCGGCGACCACGAGAAGAAGCTCGGCGAGAAAGATCACACCCACCAGCGCGCCGATCGGCAAGTACTGCAAAAAGCCCTGCCGCAGCTCCGCGAAGTCGACGTCGAGCATCATCACCACGAACAGGAACAGCACCGCGACCGCGCCGACATAGACCACCACCAGGATCATGGCGAGGAACTCGGCGCCGAGCAGCAGGAACAGCCCGGCCGCGTTGAAGAAGGTGAGGATCAGAAACAGCACGGAATGAACCGGGTTCCTGGACGCAATAACCATCACCGCCGAGGCGATGCTCACACCGGCAAACAAATAGAAGAACAAGGCGGTAATGATCATCGGCTCACCGGTAGGGGGCGTCGAGCTGGATGTTCTTGGCGATCTCGCGCTCCCAACGGTCGCCGTTCGCGAGCAGGCGCTCCTTGTCGTAGTAGAGCTCCTCGCGCGTCTCGGTCGCGAACTCGAAGTTCGGCCCCTCCACGATGGCATCGACCGGGCAGGCCTCCTGGCACAGGCCGCAATAGATGCATTTGACCATGTCGATGTCGTAGCGGGTGGTCCGGCGCGTGCCGTCGTTGCGGCGCGGGCTCGCCTCGATGGTGATCGCCTGCGCCGGGCAGATCGCCTCGCACAGCTTGCAGGCGATGCAGCGCTCCTCGCCATTGGGATAGCGGCGCAGCGCATGCTCGCCGCGGAAGCGCGGCGAGATCGGCCCCTTCTCGAACGGATAGTTGAGTGTCGGCTTGGCCTTGAAGAAGTAACGCATGGCGAGCGCGAACGCCACGACGAACTCCTTCAGGAACGCAGCGCGAGCGGTCTGATCGAGTCTCATGGTCCTGATCCTCTTCCTAGGCCTCGAACATGCTGCCGAGCCAATAGCCGAGCGTAGCGAAGGCCAACAGGTCGAGCGTAAGCACGACACGACGCACGACCGACAGGCTGATGTCGCCGCGCTCGTCCTCCGGCAAGGACTGAGCGCGCGCCTGCACGGCTCGTTCGAGGTTGCCAATGAACAGGTGGTAGAAGATCGCCGCGACGACCGTCCCGGCGATCGCACCGATAAGGCCAGCAAACGATAGATCGATCATGGCGGCGCCTCATCATCTCGGTGCCAGTCCCCCGTATTGCAGGACCCCCGCAACGATCACGACCATGGCCAGCGAGACCGGCAGGAACACCTTCCAGCCCAGCCGCATCAGCTGGTCGTAGCGATAACGCGGCACGATCGCCTTCACCATGGCGAACATGAAGAACATGAACAGCGCCTTGAGCACAAACCAGATCACCCCCGGGATCCAGGTGAACGGCGCGACCGGATAGGGCGGCAGCCAGCCGCCCAGGAATAGAATCGTCGCCATCGCACACATGGTGGCGATGGCGATGTATTCGCCAAGGAAGAACAGCAGGAACGGGGTCGATGAATATTCGACCGCGAAGCCTGCCACGAGCTCCGACTCCGCCTCCACGAGATCGAAAGGTGGACGATTGGTCTCCGCCAGCGCCGATATGAAGAAGATCACGAACATCGGAAACAGCGGCAGCCAGAACCAGTTGAACAGGCCGTATCTGCCGATCTGCGCCTCGACGATGGCCGACAGATTGAGCGAGCCCGCCAGCAGCAGCACCGTGATGATGACGAAGCCGATCGATACCTCGTACGACACCATCTGCGCCGCCGAGCGCAACGCGGCCAGGAACGGGTATTTCGAGTTCGACGCCCATCCCGCCATGATCACGCCGTAGACCATGAGCGAGGAGATGGCGAAGATGTAGAGAATGCCGACATTGATGTCGGCAATCATCCAGTCCTCGGTGACCGGGATCACCGCCCAGGCGGAGAGAGCGAGCGAGGCGGTGACAAGCGGCGCCAGCAGATAGACGCCCTTGTTGGCGCCCGAGGGAATGATCGGCTCCTTCACGGCGAACTTGATGAGATCGGCAAACGACTGCAACAGGCCCCACGGCCCGACCACGTTCGGGCCGCGCCTGATCTGCACCGCCGCCCAGATCTTGCGGTCGGCGTAGAGCACGAAGGCGGTCACGACCAGCAGGATGACGAGCAGGAACACGCTCCAGAAGATCATCACCAGGAGCGGCCAGAGATAGTCGTTGAAGAGCTCAACCATCGCCGGTCACTCCGCCGCGCTCAGCGCGGTTTGGCCCTCGGCGATCACCGAACATTCCGCCATGACGGCGGAGGCGCGCGCGATCGCGTTGGTCAGATAGAAATCGTCGACGGCCGAGACGAACGGCGCCTTGGCGGGCGAGCCGCCGAGGCCGGCGAGCTTCTCGATGTCGGCCGCATTGCCTTCCTCGATGCGATCGATGCGCTGCAGGTGCGGATGCGCCTTGAACATCGCGGTGCGCAGCTGCGCGAGCGAGTCATAGGAAAGCCGGCTGCCGAGCACATCCGACAGCGCCCGCAAGATCGCCCAGTCCTCGCGCGCGTCCCCGGGCGGGAACGAGGCGCGTGCCGCCATCTGCACCCGCCCCTCGGTGTTGACGTAGAGGCCGGATTTTTCAGGGTAGGCTGCGCCAGGCAGGATGACATCGGCGCGGTGGGCACCGCGATCGCCATGGGTGCCGATGTAGACGACGAAGGGACCCGGATCGACCTCGATCTCGTCCGCTCCCAGCAGGAACAGAACGTCGGTCTTGCCCCCCGCCATGGCGCGGGCATCAAGCCCGCCGGCGCCGGGCACGAAACCGATATCGAGCGCGCCAACGCGCGAGGCGGCCGTGTGCAGGATGCCAAAGCCGTTCCAGCCGTCCTTGATCGCGCCCGACTTTGACCGCCGCCTTGGCGGCAAGCGAGAGCACGGCCTGGCCATCAGGCGCGCGCCAGCGCGCCGTGGCCGATCAAAACGATAGGCTTCTGCAGTCCGCCGAAATCGACCGACGCGAGGCTGTCGGGCCCGGCGCCGAGATAGTCGTATTTGTAGGTGAGGTCTGCGTTCTCGCCGATCAGGCCGATCCTGAAATTGCCGGCCCGCCAGCGTTTGCGAATGCGGGCATTGAGGACGGGCGCCTCCCGGCGCGGATTGGAGCCGACGATCAGCAATCCATCCGCCTGCTCAATGCCGGCGATGGTGGGATTGAAGAGGTAGCTCGCCCGGCCCCATTTGGGATCGAGCACGGAGCCATCTTCCCGGCAGTCGAGATTGGCGACGCCGAGCCGCGTCATCAGATCCTTCAGTGCGAAGATTTCCTCGGCCGCCGCAAGCTCGCCGACGATCGCGCCAATCTTCTTCGCACTCGTTGCCTTGACCTTGGATGCGATCGCCGCGAAGGCGTCCGCCCAGGCGGCCGGCTTGAGCACGCCGCCAACGCGGAGATAGGGCTGGTCGAGCCGCTGCGTGCGCAGCCCGTCAACGACGTGGCGGGTCTTGTCGGAAATCCACTCCTCGTTCACGTCCTCGTTCACGCGCGGCAGGATGCGCATCACCTCGCGCCCGCGCGTGTCGATGCGGATCGCCGAGCCGAGGGCGTCCATCACGTCGATCGACTCGGTCTTGTTGAGCTCCCACGGCCGCGCCGCGAATGCATAGGGCTTCGAGGTCAAGGCGCCGACCGGGCAGAGATCGACCACGTTGCTCTGCAGCTCTGACGTCATCGCGCTTTCGAGATAGGTCGTGATCTCCATGTCCTCGCCGCGCCCGATGGCGCCGAGCTCAGGCACGCCCGCCACCTCGGTGGCGAAACGGATGCAGCGCGTGCAGTGGATGCAGCGCGTCATCACCGTCTTGACCAGCGCGCCGAGATACTTGTCCTCGACCGCGCGCTTGTTCTCGTGGTAGCGGCTGGCGTCGACCCCGTAGGCCATGGCCTGGTCCTGCAGGTCGCATTCGCCGCCCTGGTCACAGATCGGGCAGTCGAGCGGATGATTGATGAGCAGGAATTCCATCACGCCTTCGCGCGCCTTGCGCACCATCGGCGAGCGCGTGCTGATCACCTTCGGGGTGCCGTCGCGGTTGGGCGGCAGAGTCCTTCACCCCCATCGCGCAGGAGGCCTGCGGCTTCGGCATGCCCTGCACCTCGATCAGGCACATGCGGCAATTGCCGGCGATCGAGAGCCGCTCGTGGAAGCAGAAGCGCGGAATTTCCGCGCCCGCGGCCTCGCACGCCTGGAGCAGGGTGAACTCCGGCGCAACATCGATCTCTTTGCCGTCAACGATCAGCTTGGTCATGGCGTGTGTCCGAAGCTAGCGGCCCCTCTTCTTGGAGGCGGACGCCAGATGCCAAAGTGCCATCGCGGGGAAGATCGTCAGCACCGGAGCGACCGTGGCGAGCATCACGTAGAAGTTGGAATTCCGCGCGGACGGCACATACGGCAGCACAGGCAGCATGGCCAGGACCGCGATCGATACGCAGAAGAAAATCGCCGCCAGGACGCTTGACTGCACGCGCGCCACCACCAGGCAGAAGGCGATGCAGGCGACGAGCGCTGAAACTGCCGGCAGAACGCGTCCGATCCAGATGACAAGCTCCGGCGCCGGTCCGCCCGAACCCGTGACGGTCAGGAGCGCGAGCCCGAGCACCACCAGCGTGCCGATCAGGTACCAGAGCGTCATGCCGCCGCCACCGGCTCGGGATGCGGGTTCGCGGTGTAGAGGTCGATGCGGCGCTCGATCTCGGGGCGGAAGTGGCGCAAGCAGCCCCTGCACCGGCCAAGCCGCGCCGTCGCCGAAGGCGCAGATCGTGTGGCCTTCGATCTGGGTCGTGACCTCCATGAGCGTGTCGATCTCGCGCTTGTGGGCGCGGCCCTCCGCCATGCGGTTGAGCACGCGCCACATCCAGCCCATGCCTTCGCGGCAGGGCGTGCACTGGCCGCAGCTCTCATGCTTGTAGAAATACGAGATGCGCGCCATCGCGCGGACGATGTCGGCAGACTTGTCCATCACGATCACGGCCGCAGTGCCGAGCGCTGACTTCTTGTCGCGGCAGCCGTCGAAATCCATGAGCAGGGTGTCGGCCTGATCGGCTCCGGCCGGCACCAGCGGCATCGAGGAGCCGCCCGGGATGACGGCGAGCAGGTTGTCCCAGCCGCCGCGCACGCCGCCGGCATGCCGCTCGATCAGCTCGCGCAGCGGAATGCCCATCGTCTCTTCGACGTTGCAGGGCTTCATCACATGGCCGGAGATGCAGAAGAGCTTGGTGCCGGTGTTGTTCTGCCGGCCGATGCCGGCGAACCAGGCCGCGCCGCGGCGCAGGATGTCGGGCACCTGCGCGATCGTCTCCACGTTGTTGACCGTGGTCGGGCAGCCATAGAGGCCCATATTGGCCGGGAACGGCGGCTTCAGCCGGGGCTGGCCCTTCTTGCCCTCGAGGCTCTCGAGCAGCGCCGTCTCCTCGCCGCAGATATAGGCGCCGGCGCCGTGGTGGACGTAAAGATCGAAGTCCCAGCCGTGGACGTTGTTCTTGCCGATGAGCTTGGCCTCATAGGCCTGGTCGATCGCGGCCTGCAGGCGCTCGCGCTCGCGGATGAACTCGCCACGGATGTAGATGTAGCCGGCATTCGCCGCCATGGCGGCGCCGGCGTAGAGGCAGCCCTCGACGAGAAGATGCGGGTCGTGCCGCATGACCTCGCGGTCCTTGCAGGTGCCGGGCTCCGATTCGTCGGCGTTGACGACGAGATAATGCGGCCGGTCGCCGACCTGCTTGGGCATGAACGACCACTTGAGCCCGGTCGCGAAGCCCGCGCCGCCGCGCCCGCGCTGACCCGAGGCCTTCACCTCGTTGACCAGCCAGTCGCGGCCTTTCTCGATGAAGCCCTTGGTGCCGTCCCAGGCGCCGCGCTTGCGCGCGCCCTCGAGGCCCCAGTCATGCTGGCCGTAGAGGTTCCTGAAGATGCGATCCTTGTCGTCGAGCATCATTCAGCCTTGTGCTTTGAGCGTCGTCTTGAGCGTCGTGGGCCCGCCGACCGGCGCCGAGAGCTGGCGGTCGATCTGCGGGCCGGGCTTGGGCGTCCTGCCGGCGGCAAGCTCGTCGAGGACCTTTTCGAACGTCTCAGGCGTCAGGTCTTCGTAATAGTCGTAGTTGATCTGCGCCATCGGGGCATTCACGCAGGCGCCCAGGCACTCGACCTCTATCCACGAGAATTTGCCGTCCGCGGTAACGTGGTGCTGATCGCCGATTCGGCGCTGGCAGACCTTCTTGAGCTCGTCGGAGCCGCGCAGCATGCAGGGCGTCGTGCCGCAGAGCTGCACGTGGTACTTCCCGACCGGCTCCAGGTTGAACATGGTGTAGAAGGTCGCGACCTCGAGCACGCGGATGCTGGCCATGCCCAGCAGCTCGGCGACATGCTCGATCGCCTTCTGCGGCAGCCAGCCTCCGGCCTGCTCCTGCGCGCGCCACAGGAGCGGGATCACCGCGGATTGCTGGCGGCCTTCCGGATATTTCGCGATCTGCTTCTTGGCCCAGGCGAGATTGTCGGCCGTGAAGGAGAATTCCTTGGGTTGAAGATGCGGCTCTGCGAGGCGGCGGACGGCCATTAGCGATCGACCTCCCCGAACACGATGTCGAGCGAGCCGAGCATCGCCGAGACGTCGGCGAGCATGTGGCCCTTGCAGAGGAAATCCATCGCCTGCAGATGCGCGAAGCCCGGCGCGCGGATCTTGCACTTGTAGGGCTTGTTGGTGCCGTCGGCGACGAGATAGACGCCGAACTCGCCCTTGGGCGCCTCGACCGCGGCATAGACCTCGCCGGCCGGCACGTGGAAGCCTTCGGTGTAGAGCTTGAAGTGATGGATCAGCGCTTCCATCGAGCGCTTCATCTCGCCGCGTTTCGGCGGCACGATCTTGTTGTCGTCGACCGTGATCGGCCCCTGCCCTTCGGGCGAGCGCAGCTTCTCGATGCACTGCTTCATGATGCGGGTCGACTGGCGCATCTCTTCCATGCGGATGCAGTAGCGGTCGTAGCAGTCGCCGTTCTTGCCGATCGGAATGTCGAAGTCGAGTTCGGAGTAGCATTCGTAGGGCTGCGCCTTGCGCAGGTCCCAGGCCGCGCCCGAGCCGCGCACCATCACGCCCGAGAAGCCCCAGGCCCAGGCGTCCTTGAGGCTGACCACGCCGATATCGACGTTGCGCTGCTTGAAGATGCGGTTGTCGGTGAGCAAGCTTTCAAGATCGTCGCAGACTTTCAGGAACGGATCGCAGAAGGCATCGATGTCGTCGATCAGCTGCGGCGGCAGATCCTGGTGCACGCCGCCGATGCGAAAGTAGGCCGCATGCATGCGGCTGCCGGAGGCGCGCTCGTAGAACACCATGAGCTTCTCGCGCTGCTCGAAGCCCCACAGCGGCGGCGTGAGCGCGCCGACGTCCATCGCCTGCGTGGTGACGTTGAGAAGGTGCGAGAGCAGCCGGCCGATCTCGCAATAGAGCACGCGGATGAGCTGCGCACGCCTGGGAACCGTGAGCCCGAGAAGCTTTTCCGCCGCCAGGCAGAAGGCGTGCTCCTGGTTCATCGGCGCGACATAATCGAGCCGGTCGAAATACGGGATCGCCTGCAGATAGGTCTTGTGCTCGATCAGCTTCTCGGTGCCGCGATGCAGAAGCCCGATATGCGGATCGACGCGCTCGACGACTTCGCCGTCAAGCTCCAGCACCAGCCGCAGCACGCCATGCGCCGCCGGATGCTGCGGCCCGAAGTTGATGGTGAAATTGCGCGGCTCCGTCTCGGTCATTGCTTCGCCTTCTCGTCGCCCGGCAGCGGATAGTCAGGCCCCTCCCAGGGCGAGAGAAAATCGAAGTTGCGGAACTCCTGCGCCAGCCGCACCGGCTCGTAGACGACGCGCTTTTCCTCGTCGTCGTAGCGCACCTCGACGAAGCCGGTGAGCGGGAAGTCCTTGCGCAGCGGATGGCCCTCGAACCCGTAATCGGTGAGCAGGCGACGCATGTCGGGATGGCCGGTGAACGGCACGCCGTAAAGATCGTAGGTCTCGCGCTCGAACCAGTTGGCGCCGGGAAAGACGTCGATGATGGAGGGAACGGGCGCGCCTTCGGCCGCCTCGAGCTTCACGCGGATGCGGCAGTTCTTCCGCGGCGAGAGCAGGTGATAGACGACGTCGAAGCGCCGCTCGCGGCTCGGCCAATCGACCGCGGTCACATCGAGAAAGCTCACGAACTGGCAGCGCTCGTCGTCGCGCAGGAAGCGCATGACCTTGATCAGGTCGCCTGCCGTCGCGGTGATGCTGAGCTCGCCATGAGCGACTTGGTGAGCGGTCACGGCGGTGCCGAGCGCGCTCGCGATCGTTTGGCCAAGTTTCTCGAGTTCATCCATGCTTCCGGGCCTTCAGCGCTCGATCGTGCCGGTGCGACGTATCTTCTTCTGCAGCAGCAGCACGCCATAGAGCAGCGCTTCCGCGGTCGGCGGGCAGCCGGGCACGTAGATGTCGACCGGCACGATGCGGTCGCAGCCGCGCACAACCGCGTAGGAATAGTGATAGTAGCCGCCGCCATTGGCGCAGGAGCCCATGGAGATCACATAGCGCGGCTCCGGCATCTGGTCGTAGACCTTGCGCAGCGCGGGCGCCATCTTGTTGGTGAGCGTGCCGGCGACGATCATCACGTCCGACTGGCGCGGCGAGGCGCGCGGCGCAAAGCCGAAACGCTCGGCGTCGTAGCGCGGCATCGACATCTGCATCATCTCGACTGCGCAGCAGGCGAGGCCGAAGGTCATCCACATCAGCGAGCCGGTGCGCGCCCAGATGATGAGGTCGGAGGTCGCGGTGACGAGAAAGCCCTTGTCGGCAAGCTCGTTATTGAGGCCAATGAAATAGGGGTCGTCGGCGCCTATTGGCCGGCCGGTGCGCGGATCGAGTATGCCGCTGGCCGCTGGAGCGACGACCGCCGCCTCACGTTGCGGCGTCAATCCCATTCGAGTGCTCCTTTGCGCCACTCATATATGAAGCCGATGGTCAGGACGCCAAGGAAAATCATCATCGACCAGAAGCCGAGCACACCGACCTCGCCGAACGCGACCGCCCAGGGGAAGAGAAAGCTGACCTCGAGATCGAAGATGATGAACAGGATCGCGACCAGGTAGAAGCGCACATCGAATGTCATGCGTGCGTCGTCGAACGCATTGAAGCCGCATTCGTAGGCCGACAGCTTTTCGGAGTCGGGCCGCTTGTAGGCCAGCAGGAAGGGAATGACGAGAAGCGCCAACGCGATACCAGACGCCACCGCGATGAAGACCGCGAGTGGAAGGTAGTCCAGCAAAAGCTCGTTCATCGGCCCTCGCTCTCCGCCGTTCGGAGCCCCGATTGGAAATCCGTCCCTCCCCGGCCGCCGTACAAGGCGCCGCAGGCTTCACGAACGCCCCTGTGACCGTTCAGATTCGTTCCAAGGACGGGGTTGGGCAGGCTTAGCGCAGCGCACAAAGGGAGGCAAGCCGCCGCCCCGCTTTGATTGTGACCAGATTCCGCGCAATAGGATCGCCTTCGATCACAGTAGGCTTGTCCGTCATCGTCGCCTAGAATTCCTTGCGGAACTGCAGGTTAGGGCGCCAGAAGGGCTTGGTGGGAGGGCTTCGCAACATGCAACGCAAGATCATCATTTCGTGTGCGGTCACGGGCTCCGCCGACTCCCCAGGCAAGAATCCTGCGGTGCCGGTCACGCCAGAGCAGATTGCCAAGTCCTCGATCGATGCCGCCAAAGCCGGCGCCGCGGTCGTCCATATCCATGTGCGCAATCCGCAGACCACCAAGCCCAGCATGGACGGCGCGCTCTATCGCGAGGTGGTGGAGCGCATCCGGGCGAGCGGAACGGATGTCCTGATCAACCTGACAACCGGGCCGGGCGCCCGCTTTGAGCACGATCCACAGGACCCGACCAAGGCCAGTCCTGCCAGCACGCTGCGTGGTCCGGAAGACCGCGTGCGCCACGTGGTCGAGCTTCGCCCGGACATCTGCAGCCTCGACATGGGCAGCCTCAATATGGGCTCCCGGGTCTTCATCAACACGCCGGCGCACCTGCAGACCATGGCGGTCGCCATCCGTGACATCGGCGTGATGCCGGAGCTCGAGGTGTTCGAAACCGGGCACCTGCTCCTCGCCAAACGCATGATCGAGACCGGCCACATCAAACCGCCCGGCATGTTCCAGCTTTGTCTCGGCATCTCCTGGGGCCAGCCGGCGACACCGGAGGCGATGACCTATATGCGCAACCTGCTGCCGCCTGGGTCACCGTGGTTCGCGTTTGGCATCTCGCTCTACCAGTTCCCGATGGTGGCGCAGGCGCTGCTCCTCGGTGGGCATGTGCGTGTCGGGCTCGAGGACAATCTCTATCTCGAGAAGGGCAAGCTCGCGCCCAGCAACGCTGCGTTGGTGGAGAAGGCCGCGCACATCATCGAGGTTTTGGGCGACCAGGTCGCCAGCCCTGCCGAGGCACGGGAGATCCTGGGGCTGCCGCGCACACTCAACTAACGCTGGTGATCAGCGGCGTTTCTGGAGCGATATAAACAAAGCGTTAATCCTACCGACGCGTCGCGCGGGCGCTTGTGCTCGCCATCACAGTCTCCTCGGCATTGAGCCACCTACGGTCCGCCAACAACCACCCAGGTTGGCTGCGGGAGACTGGCATGTCTTTGAGTATCACGACCTATCCGGCGCAGAGCCCAATCTTTCCGGCCCACACCCCAGCTGCCATCCCACTGCCGTGGCGCTTTTGGTCGACCCTGGGCTGGACCGTCATTGCGTTTGTGATCATGGCGCGGAGCTGGTCGTTCGTGACAGCCACAAGCGCCTCACTGCACCTCGACCCGGCCATTGTCGGCTATCTTGGACCGATCATTCCGTATGCAGGGGTGACAGCTTTCCTGGTGCTGGTGGCACACTGGCGCGGTCCTTCGGCACGCGCCTATCTGGGCTTGGCGTGGCCTCGCTGGCACCACGTCATCATCAGCGTGGCGATGTTCGTCGCGTTCCGGCTTGGGCTTGAAGCGCTATCCTCCTCACCATCCCGAGGCTACTCGTCAGCCGAAAGCATCAGCGCGTACCGCGCGATCTTAGGCGACCCTATTGCGCTCGCTTTCTACTGGATCACTGTCGTCGTCAAGGCGCCTGTTACGGAAGAGATCATCTTCCGTGGCTTTCTCCAGCGTGGCTGGAGCGAATGCAGCATCGGCACGGGCAGCGCAATCTTCCTGAGCACCTTGGTCTTCGCTCTGGCGCATACGCAATACGCTCTGCCGAGCATAGCACTGATATTCCTCATCGGGCTTGTGCTCTCCCTTATCCGCTGGTGGACCGGATCCATCCTGCTCACCATCCTTCTCCATGCGAGTTGGAATTTCACCAACGTTGTCCAGACAGCGCTTGCGGCCTGAGTGCTTCGACCTTGTCGCAAAGTCTGTGACCGCCATCACAGCGTGCCGGCAACAATTGGCGCACATTCCTGCCCACTTACGCCAATCCAGGCCGTGGGAGCCACGCCATGTCTGTGATGACAACGTCTGTGATGACGACGACCTATCCAGCTCCAACCGTCGCGCAAGACATAGTCGGAGCCGCGCCGTCACCGCGACATCCATGGCGTTTCTGGTCGACGTTCGGCTGGGTCGTGCTTGCAAGCGCTGCGCTTGTGGGAACGGAGCAGGCTGTCCATTACGTGGACAGCCATGTTTCCCTTCAATTTGATAGGTCGCTGCTGCGCCCCCTCACAACAATCCTATCCATGCTGGCGGCAACGCTCGTGCTCGCGTTCGCTGCTAACTGGCGCGGCCCCTCGGCACGCGCTTATCTCAGTTTAGTGTGGCCGCGCTGGCATCAGTTCGCAATCGCCCTCTCCGCGTTCGCAGCCCTCTATGTCGCGCTTCTCGGGGCTGAACACTTCTTTCCGCCGAAAGTCGAGACAATTCCGGAACGGATCGTCCAGTATCGCGCCTTGCTCGATCATCCGGCGCAGCTCGTGCTCTACTGGCTTGTTGCGGCAATCACGGCGCCGATCTTCGAGGAGATCATCTTCCGTGGCTTTATCCAGCAAGGATGGAGCGAGAGCCGCATCGGCGGCGTCGCCGCGCTCCTCCTGACCACGCTCCTCTTCGTGCAGGCGCACACCCAATACGATCTGCGTGGCCTGCTGGATGTCTTTGCCATCGGGCTTGCGCTGGGCCTGACACGCTGGTGGAGCGGCTCGACGCTGCTCGCCATCATGATGCACGCCGGCTGGAACTTCACCAACAACTTCATCATCGCGCTCATGGCCTGGACGAACGGATGAGCCGCAAGGGGCTCTGGCGCAGGAAGCGCCGGAGCCAGCTGTCGCGCGAATGATCAGTCGAGCGGCTCGACCTTGACGATCGAGGCGCCGTGATTGCTGCCGACCCAGAAGGTCACCGGCGTGGTCGAGTTGTCGATCCACACGCGCCGCACGTTGGTGCTCTTCGGCAGCTGATACTCGGTCGCCTGCCCGGTCTTGGGATCAAGCCGCACCACGCGGTCGTTCGCCATGCCGGCGGTCCACAGCTCGCCGTTCCTGTCCGGGAATCACGTCATAGGGATACGAGAGCGGCGTCGGCATCTCCCATTCGGTGAACTTCTCGGCCTTGGTGTCGAACATCGCGAGCTTGTTGGCGCGGTACTCGGTGAACCAGAGCCGGTCCTGCGGGTCCATGTAGCCGCGGCGCGGGTTCGAGTTCGGTGTCGGCGTCTTGTAGAAGCCGAACTTGCCGGTCTTGGCGTCGATGCGGCCGATATATTCCGAGCTGAAGTCCATGAAGAACAGATTGTTCTGCGAGTCGGCCTTGATGCCGTAGACGCTGCGATCGGTGCCGCGCGGCAGGTCCTTGAACGGCTCGAAGGTCTCGAACTTCTGCGTGGCGAGCTCCATGCGATGCACGCCCGGAATGCCGACGCTGTTCATCCAGACCTTGCCGTCGACATGCGACGACATCGGCATCACCATCGCCTGCTGCGAGGCCGGATTGTTGATCTCCTTCGGCAGCGGGAACATCGTGAACTTTTCGGTCTTGCGATCGAAGTTCGCGATGCCGCCCTGCAGCATCAGACCGAGCCAGATCTCGCCATCCTTGAGCTGGATATCGAGCATGCCGGTCGGATAGTCCGGCTTGAGCATCGGCACCGCATATTCGGTGACCTTGCCGCTCCTGGGATCGAGCTTGCCCAGGAACTGGTGACCGAAATCGGTGTACCAGGCCATGCCCTGCTCATCGAGGATGACGTCGTGCGGCATCGCGTTCGCGCGCGGCAGGTCGTATTCGGTGATGACGACCTTGGTCGAGCGGCCCTTGAGACGCGGCAGCGGCTTGAGCGGATACTGCCATTGCGGCGCGCTGCTCAGGTTGATCGACGCAAGGAATTCCGCGCGCGGCCGCAGCCGCTCCCCGTCCACGACGGTGCGTTCGCGAATTTCCTTGCGCTTCTGCGGCTCGAGACGGCGTCGAGCCAGGCGCGTAGCTCGCCATGCGCTGCAGCACCGCAATCCATTCATCGGCGTTGTAGCTCGACTTCGCGATCCGCTCGTAGGTGTGGCAGCTGGTGCAGCGGTCCATGAAGTATTTCTGCTGCGGCGTGCCCGGGAAGCTCGCCATCCATTCGCCGCTGGTGAGCTGGTCGGCGAGGTTGCCAACCTTCTTGAGCTTGATCGCAACCGGGGCGCCGGCTTCGGCAACATCGACCGTCTTCGGGCCATCGAGCTCGAAGCCGATCGCGCGGATGCTCAGCGTGTACTTGCCGGACTCGAGCTTGCGCGTCCGGGAATGCTGAAGTTGCCGGTCGCGTCGCTGATCACCGAAATGGCGATGGTCGAGCCGTCCTTCTTGGCGCTCACCACCACGCCTTCCATGGCGCCTTCCTCGGCGGAGGTGACCTGCCCGGCAAGCTTGCCGGCGGCTTGCGCAAGTCCGGCCTGCGCGCAGCTCATCGCCAATACGGCCGACGTGACCAGCAACCAATGTTTCATTGCCAAATGCTTCATTGCCATATGGCGCCCTCCCAAGAACTTGTGACGTTGCAGCGATGCGTCAAAGCGGCATCTTGCCTGCTGGTCAGCGTAGGCCGCGTGCGATACTGGCACAAGTGTGATGGCCTGAAATCAACCGGAACCTCGGGTTTTCAGCCCGCAGCCGGCGTGGCATCATCCCGCCGAACGGAGGAACCGCACATGTCGAAAACCCCCTCATTTGCCTCGCTCACGATCGCCTTGCTGCTGGCCGGGACCGCCGGCACCTACGCGGCAGACGTCACCTACGAGCGCCTGCGCAATCCCGAGCCGCAAAACTGGCTCATGAACCATCGCGACTTCGGCTCGCAGCGCTTCTCCCCGCTGAACCAGATCACCAAGGCGAACGTGAAGAATCTCAAGCTTGCCTTTGCGGTGCCGCTCGGCGGCAAGGCCGGCAACGAGTACGTCGAGGCGACACCGCTGGTCGACAACGGCTTCATGTACATCACCGACGTCTGGGGCGTGGTCTACAAGATCGACGTGCGCCCGGGGAAGCAGGGCCAGGTGCTGTGGAAGATGGATCCCGGCCAGCAGAAGCCCGACCGCAATCGCGGCGTCGCCCTCTGGGGCAATCTGGTGATCTCCGTCACCGGCTACGACGGCCGCATCATCGCGACCGATGCCGAGACCGGCCAGATCGTCTGGGACAAGCAGCACGGCGATCAACCGGATCTCGAGTTCTCAGCCGCGCCGCTCGCGCTCAAGGACACGATCGTCATCGGCGCCTCCGGCGGCGACAACGGCGTGCGCAACTGGCTCGCCGGCCTCGATCCCAAGACCGGCGAACGGCAATGGAAGACCTTCGTTGTCCCCGCCCCGGGCGAGCCGGGCAGCGAGACCTGGAAGGACAAGACCAACGCCTGGCAGACCGGCGGCGGCGCGCTCTATGTGACCGGCTCCTACGATCCGCAGAGCAACCTCACCTATTGGGGCACCGGCAATCCGGCGCCACGCTATGACTCCTCCAATCGGCCGGGCGACAATCTCTTCACCAACAGCTCGGTCGCCTTCGATGCCGCGACCGGCAAGATGCAGTGGTTCTTCCAGCACACCGCCAACGACAACCGCGACTACGACTCCTCCGGCCCGCAGATCATCATCGACGGCAAGGTCAATAACGAGGATCGCAAGCTTCTCGTCCACGCCAATCGCAACGGCTTCCACTACACATTGGATCGGCAGAGCGGCCAGTTCCTGAAGGCGACACAATATTCTGAGAAGGTCACCTGGACCAAAGGCATCGATCCCAAGACCGGCAAGCCCGTCGACTACGATCCGCGCAAGGACGTGCAAAACTTCGCGATCGAATGGAAGGGCGGCGCCGACATCCTGAAGAACGCCTGCCCCGACGTGCACGGCGGCACCAATTTCTGGCCGCCGTCCTACAGCCAGAAGACCAAGCTGCTCTACATCACCGGCAATGAAGGCTGCGCTAATATCGTGCCCGACCAGACCGCACATGTGCGCGGCAAGTTCGGCGGTGGCGGTTATGTTAACGAGGCGCGCATCACCTCAGGGCTGGTTGTCCTTGATCCCGCCTCTGGCGAGGTCAAGCAGCGCAAGGAGCACGCCTATGCGAACCACAGCGGCGTGCTGACGACCGCGGGCGGCATCGTGGTGACGGCACTCCTCGACGGCACGATCGTCGCCTATGACGACGAGACGCTGGAGGAGCTCTGGAAGATCAATGTCGGCACGGGCTTCGTGGCCCCGCCGATGACCTACGCGGTCGACGGCAAGCAGTACATCGCGATTGCATCGGGCCTCAACCCGGTGGCACGCGCCAAGCTCGCACGCTCGCCGGAGATGAAGAACCAGAGCAACGCGACCATGCTGTTCGTGTTTGCGTTGAACTAAGCTCGATGGCTGCCGGATGAGTGATCAGACTCAGAGCCCGTTCGTCCCCGCGAAAGCGGGGACCCAGTACAACAAAACAAAGACTTGGAGTTGGCTGCCACTGGGTTCCCGCGTGCGCGGGAACGAACGGCGCGGCAGCGCATCGGTTCTCTATGTTCTGGTCACGCTCATCTTGGCACTCAGCGCGTCAGCGGTTTGGGCCGACGATCCGTTCTATCGCGGCAAGACGATCTCGCTGATCATCGGCTCCAACACGTCGGGCGGCTACGACACCTACGGCCGCCTGCTCGCCCGCCACATGGGCAAGCACATCGCCGGACACCCGGCGATCGTGGTGCAGAACATGCCCGGCGCCGGCGGGCTGCGCTCGGCCAATCACATCTATAACGTCGCCGCCAAGGATGGCACCGTGATCGGCATCTTCGATCAGGCGGTCTTTCTCGATCAGCTGCTCGGAGCCGCAACGCTGCGCGGCGACGCCGCCAAGTTCAACTGGATCGGGCGCATGATGGGCAACAGCGCGGTGCTGTTTGCCTGGCACACCGCGAAGGTGAAATCGATCGCGGATGCCTTCACGCAGGAGCTGATCGTCGCGGCGCCCGGCTCCTCCTCGCGCCTCAACTGGACCGCGCTCAATGCGCTCGCCGGAACAAAGCTCAAGCTGCTCACCGGCTACGAAGGACCGGCCAGCGCCAAGATCGCGATGGAGCGCGGCGAGGTCGAGGCGATGAGCCTGCCTTGGGCCGTGCTGCAGGCCGAGAACCCCGAATGGCTGCGCGACAAGAAGATCAACCTGCTGCTGCAGACCGGGCTGGAGAAAAACCGCACCCTGCCCGACCTGCCGCGCATGGTCGACCTGCCGAAGAGCGACGACGATCGCAAGGTGCTTGAGATCTTCGCCCTGTCGTCGGTGGTGGGGCGCTCGTTCGTGGCACCACCCGCCGTGCCGAAGGAGCGCGTCGACGAGCTGCGGACCGCTTTCATGGCGACGGTGAAGGATGCTGATTTCCTGGCCGACATCGCCAAGCTCAACTTCGATCTCGAGCCGATGGCAGGGGCCGAGCTGCAGGCGTTCATCGCCAAGGACTATCCCCCGGCCTTGATCGAACGCGCCAAGGAAATCGCGCGCCGCAACTAGGCGCGGAGAATTACTCTCCCCGTGCGCCCGCGGCCTTGATCACCGGCCCCCATTTGGCGACCTCGGCCGTCAGATGCGCCTTCAGAGCGGCGGGTGTTGCAAGCTCCATGGGCACAGGCTCGGCCCCGAGCGTGGCGAGACGCTCGATCACCCTCGGATCCTTGAGCGCCGCCTGCAGGGCCGCGTTCAGCTTCGTGGCTACGTCGGCGGGCAGGCCCTTAGGCGCCCACATCGCGTGCCAGGCGGTCACTTCGAAATCCTTGAGGCCGGACTCCGCGAGCGTGGGAAGGTCGGGAAGGACAGCAAGGCGCGTGCGCGTGGTCGCCGCATAGCCTTTGATCTTGCCTTCCTTGATCAGGTTCGTCGTGGTCGTGGTTTGATCGCACATCATGTCGAACTGGCCGCCGAGCAGATCGGTCATCGCAGGTCCGGTGCCGCGATAGGATAAGGCGGTCATCTTGATCCGAAGCGCATCCATGAACATCAGCGAGCACAGGTGCGAGGCGGAGCCGATGCCGGCATGGCCGTAGGTGACGGCGGTTTGCCTCTGCTTCACCCAGGCGATCAGATCGGCAATGCCCTTGGGCTCAAAGCTCGCCTTGCCGATGATCGTCATCGGCACGTCGGCGATGCGGCCGATCGAGTCGAAGTCGTCGATCACGCCGTAACGCAAGTTGTCGTAGAGCGCCGGAGCGATCGCGTGGGCGATGTGCCAGACCGCGAGCGTGTAGCCGTCCGCAGCCGCCCTCGCGACGCGCGCCATGCCGATCGTCCCGGCAGCGCCGCCGCGTATTCTCGACCACGATCTGCTGGCCGAGCGAGCGCCCCATCGTCTCTCCGATCAGCCGCGCCATCGCGTCGGTCGGACCGCCCGCAGCGGCGGGAACCACGATGGTGATCGGCCGGGCCGGATAGGCCTGCTGCGCCCGGACCGGATCCGCGATGGTGGTCAGCACGACCGCTGCAATGGCAAGTCCAAGCTTAGTCCACAAGCCGGGTCGCTGGCATCGTCACCTCCCTCGCTGCTTATCGGTTGTCGCTCTTTATCGGTTATCTCCTGCCAAGGCATCGCACACGGCCCTGGTCACTTGCGCGGTCGTCGCGTTGCCGCCGAGGTCGGGCGTGTGCAGCGACCGCTCAGCGGTCACGCGCTCGATCGCCCGCATCAGCTGCACCGCGGCGGCCTTCTCGCCGAGATGCTCCAGCATCATGACGCCGGACCAGAACGTGCCGATCGGGTTCGCGATGCCCTTGCCCATGATGTCGAAGGCGGAGCCGTGGATCGGCTCGAACATGGAGGGAAACTTGCGTTCGGGATTGAGGTTCCCGGTCGGCGCGATCCCGAGCGAGCCGGCCAGAGCCGCGGCCAGGTCGGAGAGGATATCCGCATGCAGATTGGTGGCGACGATCGTGTCGATCGTCTGCGGCCGCAAGGTCATCCGCATGGTCATGGCGTCGACCAGCATCTTGTCCCAGGTCACATCGGGAAATTCGCGCGCCACCTCGGCCGCGATCTCGTCCCACATCACCATGGCATGGCGCTGCGCATTGGACTTGGTGACGACGGTGAGAAGCTTGCGCGGCCGCGAGCGGGCGAGCGCGAAGGCAAAGCGCATGATGCGCGTGACGCCGGTCCGGGTGAACACGGATACGTCCGTTGCCACCTCCTCGGGCAGCCCGCGATGCGCGCGGCCGCCGACGCCAGCATACTCGCCTTCGGAATTCTCACGCACGATGACCCAATCGAGCTCGGGCCCTGATACGCTGCGCAACGGGCTCACGATGCCTGGCAGAATGCGGGTCGGCCGCACGTTGGCGTATTGATCGAACGGCTGGCAGATCGCGAGCCGCAATCCCCAGAGCGTAACGTGATCAGGCACGTCCGGGGCGCCGGCGGAGCCGAACAGGATCGCGTCGTGATGCCGGATCAGGTCGAGGCCGTTCTCAGGCATGAAGGCGCCGGTCTTCTTGTAGCGCTCGGAGCCCCAGTCGTAGTGATCGAACGCAATGTCAAAGGCGCCGTCGCGCCGGGCGCAGGCGGTCAGCGCCTCGACGCCGGCCGCAATCACCTCCGCTCCGATGCCGTCTCCCGGAATGGCCGCAATTCGATATCGACGCATGATGCATGACCCGATGATAGAACGTGACCTATTCAGCAGCGGCCCCGACCGGCGCGCTCACGCCCGTCAGGTGCGCAATGCGCGGCAGCACCTCCTTGGCAAACAGCGTCATGCTGCGCACCGTGCGCTGATGATCGAGAAAGCCCGCCTGCTGCATCATCAAGAGGTGATCGAAGCCGCCGACGCGCTCGTGGAAGCGCTTGATCTGGGCGACCACTGAGTCAGGCGTGCCGTAGACGACGACGCCCTGCTCCTTCTGGAACTCCAGCCCCTGCGCGCGGATCGCGGCCGTGCGGCCCGCATAGGCGCCCTGCAGCGCCTTCACGTTGAGCGCGACCGGCACATAGCCCGGCGGGTTTCTATATTGCGGCTCGACCTTGACGTTGATGTACCAGGACAGCTCCTGCGCGCCCTTCTCGGCCTCGGCTTCGCTGTCGGCAGTGTAGACGAGCGGCATGTACGCCATGCCGCCGCCGCCCGGCAGCCCGCAGTCGCGATAGGCGCTGCGGTAGGCATCGAACATCTTGCGCACGCTGTCATGCGGCTGCAGGAAGGTCGCGAAGGTGTAGCCGCGGCTGGCGACCTTGCGGATCGCATCGAAATCGCTCGAGCCGGTGATCCAGATCGGCGGATGCGGGCTCTGGTAGGGGCGCGGCCACACGTTGACGGCGCGGCGATGCGTGAAGCGGCCTTCGAAACTGAACGGGCCGTCGTGCGTGGTCCAGGCCTTCACGATGAGGTCGATCGCCTCCCACAGCCGCTCCACGGTCTGGGTCGGGTTGGTGTTGGCGGCAAAGACCTCGTAGGGCACGCCACGCACAAAGCCAGCGTCGAGGCGGCCGCGCGAGATGCAGTCGACCATCGCCATTTCCTCGGCCACGCGAA
Source organism: uncultured Alphaproteobacteria bacterium (assembly GCA_963817015.1). Classification (GTDB taxonomy): domain Bacteria; phylum Pseudomonadota; class Alphaproteobacteria; order Rhizobiales; family Xanthobacteraceae; genus VAZQ01. The sequence continues at coordinate 298,017 of CAWFMV010000008.1, forward strand.
CCGGATCGCCGCGATTGGCGACCGGGTTGCCGAGGACGCAGATGCGGCCGCGCTTGGTCTGGCGCGCCAGGATCGCGGCCGTCAGCGGCACCGCGGCGTTGAGGCAGGTCGCGGTCTGGTGATGCTCGTTGAGCATCAGGTTGAAGCCGAGCTCGTCGGCGATGACATATTCGTCGAGATAGCGCTCGTAGAGATCGGCGCCGATCTTGGGATCGAAGATCCGGTTCGGCAGCGACACCCACATCGTGCTCACCTCATCTAGCGGCGGCAGATACGGATACGGCATCTCGGTGAAGTGCCAGACCTTCATGCTCGGTTCCGGATTCCTGCGAGCGACATGGTCAGTCTACGTCAATCAAGGAAGGCGCGCAGGCATTGCATGAATGCGCCCGGCTGCTCGATGTGAGGATAGTGGCCGGCCTCCGCAATCGTCGCGAAGCTCGCGCCGGGCACGTGATCAGCGAAGGTGCGGCCGTATGCGGGCGTGACGATCCCATCGTTCTCGCCCCAGATGAACAGGGTCTCTGCCCTCACCCGCTCCAGCCTGTGCTTGAGCTTGGGATTGTGCATGTAAGGCTCCCAGCAGAAGCGGGCGAAGCTCTCGTTGTTGCGCGCGATGATCGAGAGCTTGTCCTCCGGCATCGCCTTGTAGTCGCGCTCGCCCTTCTTCGGATCGAACCACTTGCGCTTGGTCACCTCGGCGGGCGGCAGCATCCAGATGTCGGCAATGTCGCGCTCGGTCGGACCGACGAACTTCGCGCCGTAGGGAGCAACCAGCGCCATCCTGGAAAAGACGGCAGGCTCCTTGGTCGCCATCTCGAGCGCAATCCAGCCGCCGAGCGAGCAGCCGAGGACGTCGATGCCGCCGAGCTTCAGGCGGTCGATGAGCTCAAGGGTGACATAGGCGATGTCGTCCGGCGCGCTCACCCAGTCCGGCCGCTCCGAGCGTCCAAAGCCTGGCGGCGATGGAATGATCACCTCGTGGTCCGCGGTGAGCAGATCGAGAAACGGCGCCTCGCATTCGAGCGCGTCCTCGCTGTGCAGAAGCAGCAGCGGACGCCCGCGGCCGACACGCCGAAGCTCCAGGCGAATGCCGGCAACGGTCTCTTCATTGCGCCCGACCACGTCGAGCATCACAGGTCGTCCAGGAACTTGAGCTTCCCGGCCCATTTGCGCGCGACCTCGGCCGCATAGGCAGGATCGACCGCGTTGACCTTGGGGAACTCGTCCTTCCAGGCGAACGGCCGCACCGCGTAGATGATGATGCGGCTGTTGGTGAGATCGTGCTGCGCGCGCCGTTCCGGCAGCAGCATCGGGTCGATCAGGCCGGTCCACACGCCGTCGATGATGTCGGTCGCGGTCTTCGGGTCCCAGCGCGTCGCGACCGCCCACATCACCTCCGCCGGATTGGTGATGTCGATGTCGTCATCCACGATGATGATGATGCGCCCGAGATAGGTGCTGGAGCCGCAGCCGGCGGCAACGAGGCCCGCCATCTTGGCGTGGCCGGCATGCTGCTGGTCGATCGCGATCACGTTGATGAAGCGCGAGCCGCCGCCAGGCATCTTCCACACGCCCTTGATCCCGGGCACGCCCGCGGCTTCAAGATCATCCCAGAGAGAGGCGGCACGAATAAGCGCGGAGCCGGCCGTGCCGAAATAGGTGCCGGGATAGATCGGGCGCGCCGGCGGCGTCGCGCACTGAATCGGATCATTGCGATGATAGATCGCCTTGACCTGCAGCACCGGCTCGGGACCCGACGAGGTGTAGTAGCCCGGCCATTCGCCGAACGGGCCTTCGACCATGGTGAGCTCCTCATGCGAAGGCATGAAGCCCTCGTAGACGAGCTCCGCATCGTTTGGAAACGGCACGCCGGTGACGCGGCCCTTCACCAGCTTGATCGGCCGTCCGATCCGCCCGCCTGCGACGTCGAACTCGCTGACGCCCTTCGGCACGGTCGCCGCCGCCGCAGCGCCGAGCGCGGGCGCCTGCCCGACCGTCACCACCATCGGACAGTGCTGGCCGCGCGCCCACCACTTTTTCCGGATCAGATCGACGTGCTTGCCCGGCTCGATGAAGATCGAGAGCGTGCGCTTGTCGCGCACCGACACCCGGTAGGTGCCGGCGTTCACCCAGCCATCATCGGGATCCTGCGCGATCACCATGCATTCGGTGCCGATGTACTGGCCGCCGTCGCCCGCATGCCACTTCGGCGCCGGAAACGCGAGGACATCGACCTCGTTGTCCATCAGCACGTTCTCGAGCACGGGTCCGTCGCTCACGTATTCCGACGGTATCGGCTCCGAGTGCTTGCGCTTGTGCTTGCGATAGTTCTGCACGAGCTCGATGCCGACGCCCTCGTTCAGCACTTTCGATGAGCGCACGTTGCAGACGACGCGATGATTGTCCGGGTAGCCCTTGATCTTGCGGAACAGGAGGACGGGCGGCACCGGCTTCTGCAGGCTCAGCTCATAGAGCGCGCCCATCTCGAGATGCGGGTCGGCGCCCTCGACGACTTCGAGCGCCCCGATCTCGTCGGCAACCTCGAGACACTTGCGCAGATCGGAAAGGGCTACAAGGCGCGTGGCCTGATCGATGGACTTGCTCACCAGTATCAATCCCAATGGCGGGAACGCATGGAATGCAGGCCCCGCGAGTTACGTTGGTTCTAGGCCGAAAGCCCGCGGCGATTCAAGCTGAACGGCGCCTTTCGGCGGCAGCCACCGCACCCTAGAATGGGCCAAAGCCTTCAGGGAGGATTTCAGATGATTATCAGGACGCCGCTTCGCTGCTTGCTGTCGGTCGCTCTCGTGGCCGCCGCCTCAGCGCACGCATTGGCGCAAACACCGCCCGCCCGCGAGGTGCCGGCGCGATCGATCCCGGTGCCGGAAACGGTGAGCCCGCAGTTGCAGCGGATCATTGGCACCCCGATCAGCCCGACCTGGAATGTGTTTCCGAAGACGGCGGCGGAGTGGAAGGTGCAGGTCGATGCGGCGGCAGCGGATGCCGCCAAGCGGCTGCCGGCGGTGCGCGAGCAGTTGCGCGTGACAATGGAGCCGCAAACGATCAATGGCGCCCGCGCCTATGTGCTGACGCCGCAGGACCTGCCGGCCCAGAACCGCAACCGGCTGCTCATCCATGTCCATGGCGGCTGTTATGTGAGCAATCCCGGCGAGTCAGGCACCAGCGAAGCCACCATGATGGCGGGCTTCGGCCGCTTCAAGGTGATCTCGGTCGACTACCGCATGCCGCCGGAGGCTTATTTCCCGGCCGCGATCGACGACACGATCGCGGTGCTCAAGGCGGCGCAGACCATGGTGCCGGCGCGCAATGTCGGGCTCTTCGGCTCCTCCGCCGGCGGCGGGCTCACGCTCGCGACGGTGCTCAAGGCGAAGCAGGACGGCGTGCCGCTGCCAGCCGCGATTGCGCCGGGCACGCCGATGGCCGACCTGACCGAAGCGGGCGACACGTTCCACACCAACGCGATGATCGACAACGTGCTGATCGCGCGCGCGGCAAGCTGCGATACCCGGGCCCGGCTCTATGCCAACGGCCACGACCTCAAGGACCCGCTGCTCTCGCCGGTCTATGGCGACCTGCGCGGCTTTCCGCCCACGATGCTGCTGAGCGGCACACGCGATCTCCTGCTCAGCAACACGGTGCGCATGCATCGCAAGCTGCGCCAGGCGGGCGTCGAGTCCACGCTGGAAGTGTTCGAGGGCCAGCCGCACGGCGCCTGGTATCGCGACGCGAGCGTGCCCGAGAGCAAGGACGCGTTCGAGGAGATCGCGCGCTTCTTCGACAAGCATCTTGGGAAGTGAGGCTGCGCGAACCGCGGCGCGTGCGTGGCAATTGTCGGCTGACAATTGTCTGAAATCCGGCGGGAGCGAGACGGGATTCAAGCCCGCAGCCTGGCGTGGCAGCACAACCGTGCCCGTGAGCGTTAACCTTCTTGCCGAGGTTGATCGCAATTTCGACATGCCCTACTTCGACAATACCACCATCGTTATGGTTCTCCATTCGATGGTGGTGTCATGTCGAGACGTTGTCGTGAGCTTGCCGCCGGTGCACTGGGTGTCGGTCTCGCCCTGATTGCGATCAGCGACCGGGCATCGGCGCAATACTATTGTGACGAGCGTTACCAGGACTGCTATCGTCCATCGTCGCCTCCTCAATTGCCGTTTCCATTCGGGCTCTTTCAGCCGCGCGAGGTCGCACCACCGCCGCCCCAACCCGAGCCGCGACAATTGCCGCCACGGCCCGGCAACATGGAACGGCCCGACAATGTCCAGCGGCCTGTCGATCCGGCGCTCGCGCGCCAATATGCTGCGCTCTACGCGCCCGTGAACGGCGAACCCTTCGCGGTCCCGGGAGTGCGCTTGTCCGACATCGACCCGCAGTATCTCCGCAAGCGGGTCTATATCGAGACCGCCGAAGCGCCCGGAACGATCATTATCAACGCGCAAGACCGTTTTCTGTATTTCGTCGAGGGCGGCGGGCGGGCCATCCGCTATGGCGTCGGCGTCGGGCGTCAGGGCTTCGGCTGGTCGGGTGTCGCAAACGTCAAAAACAAGCAGGAGTGGCCGGACTGGTATCCGCCAAAGGAGATGATCGCTCGCCAGGCCGAGCTTCGGCGGCAACTGAGCGAGCTGCAAAGCGGCCTCGGGATGCCGGGCGGACCGCGCAATCCGCTCGGCGCCCGCGCCATGTATCTGTGGCAGGGTAACAAGGACACGCTCTATCGCATTCACGGCACGTTCGAGCCATGGACCATCGGCAAGAACGTCTCGTCCGGCTGCATCCGGATGATTAACCAGGACGCCATGGATCTCTACGAGCGAGTGCCGCTCGGCGCGAAAGTCGTAGTGCTACCGGCGCGATCGTAACCGGTTGGCGCTTGCTGGACTTGAGATCATCTACCGAATTCTGCCGGCGAGGCACTGGTATATGAACCAGTCGAGCTTGCGCCGCTCGCCCCACGCGACGCTCTCGCCGCGCGCCAGCGCAAGGTTGAAGCACGCGTTATAGCTTGCCTGTGTCATGGGAACGCAGCCGCGGCCAGCGATGCAGAACGGCTGCTGCGCGACACTTGGTGTCGAAAGGCCCGCGATTGCTGCGGTGGCTAAGACTGCCGGCAGGATGAATTGACGCATGAGTGCCTCCTAGCTGTTGCCCGCGCTCTATCTCCGTCGTGCGACATTGCCATTCGGTTCATTTTGGCCAGCGAGCAACAATGATCAAGCCTACCGGGGTGCGTGGTTGCTCCGGTATGGCGCAAACAGAAAGCGCTAAGTCTTTGAAATTATGCGGCCGCACGACCAGCGCTACCGTTTGGGTTCGACGGTGGTTTTTGACGAGCCTTCGGGCGCAGCCTCGGTGCCGGGGGGTGTCTCGCCCTGCGGGCTTTCGGCAGGGGCCCCTTTCCGAGCGTTTTCCGCGTCAACCGGCCCGGTGCGACCCTGAGGCTGCATCTGGCCCTTGGTCTCGGGAGAGGTCGAGCGACCGTCGGTTGGTGGCGAACCGGTCCGCGACCCGTCGTCCGGGAGAGTTTGAGCCAAGGCGACGCCCATGCAGAAAACGAGACAAACCGCAGCACGTGCGAAACTCATTGGACGCTCCCTGTCGATCACCTCGCATGGCAACGACGTGGTGCGCGTTGAGTTCCACGGTCTTGAGCAGATCGCGATCCGCGAACAGAAGGCTTGCCCCACACGTGATCAGGGGAACCGGTTTTTGGAAGATCATTCTTCAAGCAAAGAGAAATAGGCGTTGGCCCTATCCAAACAAATCAGAGCTCCAATACGCTCAACCCATGAGCCGCAGTTAGCGATAGAGCTTGATCGTCGTGATCGGCGCCTGAGCTCCGTCACGTGCCAATCGAGACAGTCTCGCGGCGACGCGGCGGCTGCGGCACTTGCGCGCGCAGGGCGCAACATGCTCAGTGCATCAAATGCTCAATCTGCATGGAAGCGTGACGTATCGCTCGTCGCCAGTCTTCGCGAGAACGGATGGAGTGTAAAAGTCTGCACGCGCCGCTTCCGAACTTCGGAACGGTGCAAACGATACCAGTCAACTGCTTGAACTGGCGAGCGACGGAACTCGAACCCGCGGCCTCCGGCGTGACAGGCCACATGGTTTCCTTGAATTCATAAGGAGTTTTCCAACTTTTTGGGGCTCGAAACGCAACCCGGCACAGGTCAAGTTGGAACGCCAACCGGCGCTGACGGACGTTCCTCACAGGGCGGGACTGGTTCCTTGCAGTGTCCTATGGCACCGCCTTCGCTCTTTGCCTCGGCGCCTTCTATATCGGGATGCTCTGGCTCGGGGGCCGCAGCTAAATCTGAGGAAGCTGCCCTGAGGCTGAAGGAGATGCTGTCACTCAAGCAGGAAAACCGCCCGGGGCAGCACGACCTCTGCGCAATCAGCTTTGTCCACGCCTTTATGTCTCGGCCATCTATTTTCGATTAAGGTAATATAATACCGTTACGATCACACCTTCGTTGAGTGACACGGCAACTCATTGGCGCACTATGGCTCCGTTCGCCGAATGATGAGCCTGCTCCGTCCGCGGACGATCAAGAAAACACATTCATGGTCTTGGGTGCGCAAATGCTGACTAGCGTTGCTGTGCTGTTTATACCGCCATTGGTCTTTGGTTTTGCCCTCGGCTTCTTGGCCCGCGAGCTGATGTCGCGTCGAAGACATAGGCTCTGGCGGGAGAAGCATGGGTATGGAAGGTAGCTTACACCTCGCCCTCAGTTCGCAGGCTTCCAAGTCATAACGGTCACAGATCGTCACGGATCGACACCAACTTGTTGCGCAGCGTTTCGCTGATGTCGTGTGCCTCGGCCACCTGCTTCTCGGCCGTCTCGGCATCCGGCGCTAAAGTGAAGTCGATGAAGCGCGCCGGGCTCTTCATCATGAGCGAGACCCGCCACCAGATTTGCGCGCGGGGTTTGCTCTTCTTTGCTTCGGCCATGCACCATCCTTCGCTTCGGCCATGCACCATCCTTCGGTGCCGTTGGCCGAGCCGACCCTCACGGCGCGCATGGGACTGACTGGCGCCGGAACCAGACGCGCCGGACGGAGACCATTTTGAACAGGTCTTGAGCCCGGGCCTCGCCCTGCCATCAGATCTTCCTCGGCACCACTGCGAGGCGATCTCACGGTGACGCGGCGACTGCGGCACCTGCGCGCGCAAAGCGCAACACGCTCAGCACATCAAATGATCAATCTGCAACTTGTCGATCTGCAGCGTACGGACCTGCACGCCTTGCTACGCGGCGCGTCGTGCGTATCGCTCGTCGCCTGTCTTCGCGAGAACGGATGAAGTGCAAAAGTTGGCAGTGGCCCTTCCGAGCTTCGGAACGGCGCAAGCGATGCCAGTCAATTGCTTGAAATCTGGCGGGAGCGACGGGACTCGAACCCGCGGCCTCCGGCGTGACAGGCCGGCGCTCTAACCAACTGAGCTACGCCCCCTTTCGGGAGTGATGCGGACTTAAATGCGCCCCTGCCCCAAGTCAAGGCGGAGTTTACCAAACCCGCCCTCACGGCCATTCCCGGTGCCGGGGCGCCGGCCAACAAACCCCGATTTTATGGGCTAAAACCCAAGTCTCCAGTTGCAAAAGTCCGAAAAAACCCACATTTTTCCAGCGGAAGTGATGGTCAGACGCGGACCGAATCGTCTAAGCGACCATTGTGATGGGTGGCCTCTCGGCCACTTTCTGCAACCAGGAGGGTCATCCATGGCAGCGCCAGCCAAGAAATCGGCACCGACAGTGACAATGAAACATCTTGCCGCCAATTTGGCGGAGAACCACGAGATGTCGAAGAAGCAGACGGAAGCCGTGCTCGGCGACCTGGTTAGTCTGGTGACCAAGCATCTCAAGAAGGGCGACCGCATCCGCATCGGCGGGCTCGGCATCCTGCAGGTGCGCAAGCGCGCGGCTCGCGAAGGGCGCAACCCGGCCACCGGCGAGACCATCCACATCAAAGCCAGCAAGAAGGTCGCTTTCCGGGCCGCGAAAGAGCTCAAAGAAGCGGTGATGTAGCTTTGCAGGTTTGTCCTCGGTGACTCTGTCGGCGGCCAGCAACGGCCGCCGATAGTGTATGGTCCGCGCTTGGCCGAGGCCTCCTGGCCTGATCTGGCAAAGCGCTGATAGCGTCCGATGATAACGTTCGGATGATGACGTCCGCTGATCATGTCCGCAGTGAAACTCACGGGCTGCGGTATTGTGGGCTGCAGCACTAGCAGTTGCGGCACCAGAGCCGCGGCATGAAGTGACGTCCCTGCCTCGTGCCCAGCATCGATCCGCGATCATCGCTCGATAGTGGGGACGATCGTCCAGGCTTGATTGACGCTCCTCCGTCACGTCGGCGGCCGCCTCGAGCCCGACAACCGCGATGTCATGACCGTCAGGGCTGTGAGCGACATCACGCCGTCCCTCAAGCCCGGCGATCGCCTCGCGCTCATTGGACACAACGGCGCCGGCAAGTCGACCCTCCTGCGCGGTCTTCTCAGGCGCCTACGAGCCTTCGAGCGGCACCGCCGAGATCTCCGGAACGGTGTCCTCGCTGCTCGAAATCACGATGGGCATGGACCCGGAATTGACCGGCGCTGAGAACATCGTCCTGCGCGGCGTCTTCGTCGGCCTGTCGATCGAGGAAGCCTACAAGAACAAATGGTGGGCGGTGACGGACTCGAACCGCCGACATCCTGCGTGTAAAGCAGGCGCTCTACCAACTGAGCTAACCGCCCGTCGTCGCTTCAACCATCCTCCCCATATCGCCATCCGCCCTGACAGCGCAAGCCTGGGGAGCGTTGGGTCGTACTGCCCCGACGCCCCAAGACCGAGCTGCGCGTCGCGCCCTTGCGCCCATCCGCCAGCATCACGGCATCGGGATTTCCTGCACCTTCTTCGGCACGTGGTAGCCGCGCTGGACCGCCGGCCGGTTGGCAATCGTGACATACCAGCGCTTGACGTTGGGATACTGATTGAGGTCGATGGTCTGCCACTCGTAGCGTGACACCCACGGCCAGATCAGAATGTCGGCGATCGAATAGTCGTCAGCGACGAACTCGCGCCCCGCCAGCCGCCGGTCGAGCACACCGTAGAGCCGGTGCGTCTCCTTCAGGAAGCGCTCCTCCGCATAGGCCGACTTGCCCTTGTTGTACTTCACGAAGTGGTGGGTCTGCCCGAAGATCGGACCCGGGCCGCCCATCTGCCACATGGACCATTCCAGCACGCGGTAGCGCGCCTCCCCGCTCTTGGGCAAAAGCTTGCCGGTCTTCTCGGCGAGATAGATCAGGATCGCGCCCGACTCCATCAGCGCCATCCCGTTGTCGCGGTCGACAATCGCCGGAATCCGGTTGTTGGGGCTGATCTTGAGGAACTCGGGCTTGAACTGCTCGTCCTTGCTGATGTCCACCGCATGCACCGTGTAGGGCAGGCCGAACTCCTCGAGCGCGATGGACGCCTTACGGCCGTTCGGCGTCGTCCAGGTATAGAGATCGATCACGGATGACCTTCCTTGTTCGGGATCAACAATGCTGATTTTGCGGGCTTAAGACGCCGCTCACAAGAGCACACACGACGGGTGCACCCATCGCAAGGCAGGCAGCAGCAAGCGAGGGCAGGCAAGCAAAACGGCGGCGCCTCGCGACGCCGCCGCCTCAATCAGTCCAATTGCGAGCCTCAGTGGGCCGTCAGCGCCGAGGCATCGTCCTCAACCGCAGCCGGCTCGGCCGCCACCTTGGCCTTCTCTTCATCCCATTCGATCGGCTCGGGCTGGCGGACCAGCGCCTTGGCCAGCACCTCGTCCATGCGCGAGACCGGGATGATCTCGAGGCCCTTCTTGATGCTCTCGTTGATCTCGACGAGATCCTTGGCGTTCTCCTCGGGGATCAGCACCGTCTTCATGCCGCCGCGGGAGGCCGCCAACAGCTTCTCCTTCAAGCCGCCGATCGGGAGCACCCGGCCGCGCAGCGTGATCTCGCCGGTCATGGCAACGTCGCGGCGCACCGGGATGCCGGTCATCACCGACACGATCGCGGTCACCATGGCGACGCCTGCCGACGGGCCATCCTTCGGGGTCGCCCCCTCCGGCACGTGCACGTGGATGTCCTTCTTTTCGAACGACGGCGGCTCGATGCCGAACGCGGTCGCCCGCATCCGCACGTAAGAAGCGGCCGCCGAGATCAACTCCTTCATCACGTCACGCAAGTTGCCGGTGACCGTCATCTTGCCCTTGCCGGGCATCATCGCGCTTTCGATGGTGAGCAGCTCTCCGCCCACATCCGTCCACGCGAGACCCGTGACGACGCCAATCTGGTCCTCGGCCTCGACCTCGCCGTAGCGATACTTCGGCACGCCGATGTAGTCCGACAGGGTCTTGGCGTCGACCAACACCGACTTCTTCTTGGAAAGCGTCAGCTCCTTCACCGCCTTGCGGATCAGCGTCGAGAGCTCGCGCTCGAGATTACGCACGCCCGCTTCGCGGGTGTAGCGCCGGATCAGAAGCAGCAGCGCCTCGTCGTCGATCGCCCATTCCTTCGGATCAAGGCCATGCTTGCTGATCGCGTGCGGGATCAAGTGCTTGCGCGCGATCTCGACTTTTTCATCCTCGGTGTAGCCGGCGATCCGGATGATCTCCATGCGGTCCATCAGCGGCGCCGGAATATTGAGCGTATTCGCGGTCGTGATGAACATCACGTTGGAGAGATCGTAGTCGACCTCGAGGTAGTGGTCGTTGAAGGTCGAGTTCTGCTCCGGATCAAGCACCTCCAGCAACGCAGACGACGGATCGCCGCGGAAGTCCGAGCCCATCTTGTCGACTTCGTCGAGCAGGAACAGCGGGTTCGACGACTTCGCCTTGCGCATCGACTGGATCACCTTGCCGGGCATCGAGCCGATATAGGTGCGGCGATGGCCGCGGATCTCGGCCTCGTCACGCACGCCGCCGAGCGACACACGCACGAAGTCACGGCCGGTCGCGCGCGCGATCGACTTGCCAAGCGAGGTCTTGCCAACGCCGGGCGGGCCGACCAGGCACAGGATCGGGCCGGTCAGCTTGTTGGCCCGCTGCTGCACGGCGAGGTACTCGACAATGCGCTCCTTGACCTTCTCGAGGCCAAAGTGGTCGTTGTCGAGGATCTCCTGCGCGTGCTTGAGATCCTTCTTGACCTTGGTCTTCTTGTTCCACGGGATCGAGAGCAGCCAGTCGAGATAGTTGCGCACGACCGTCGCTTCGGCGGACATCGGCGACATCTGCCGCAGCTTCTTGAGCTCGTGTGCCGCCTTCTCGCGCGCCTCCTTCGAGAGCTTGGTGCGCTTGATCTTGTCCTCGATCTCGGCAAGCTCGTCCTTGCCTTCCTCGTCACCCAGCTCCTTCTGGATGGCCTTCATCTGCTCATTGAGGTAGTACTCGCGCTGCGTCTTCTCCATCTGGCGCTTGACGCGCGTGCGGATGCGCTTCTCGACCTGCAGGACCGAGATCTCGCTCTCCATCAGGCCGAGCACCTTCTCGAGCCGCGCGGTGACCGACGGCGTCTCCAGGATGCCCTGCTTCTCCGGGATCTTGACTGCGAGGTGCGAGGCCACCGTGTCGGCCAGCTTGGCATAGTCGTCGATCTGCTGGACGACGCCGACCACCTCGGGCGAGACTTTCTTGTTGAGCTTTACATAGTTCTCGAACTCATTGACGACCGAGCGCGCCAACGCCTCGGCTTCAACCTGCTCACCGCTATCGTCGCCCAGCACGACGCCATTGGCCTCGAAATATTCTGAGCGATCGGTGTAGCCCTTGACCTGGGCCCGCGCGGCACCTTCGACCAGAACCTTCACGGTTCCATCGGGCAGCTTGAGCAATTGCAGAACGCTGGCGAGCGTCCCGGTTTCGTAAATGGAGTCGGTTGCCGGATCGTCGTCGGAGGCGTTCCTCTGCGTGGCGAGCAGAATGAACGTGTCCGAGCGCATCACCTCTTCGAGCGCCTTGATCGACTTCTCGCGCCCGACGAACAGCGGCACGATCATGTGCGGAAAGACGACGATGTCACGCAGCGGCAACACCGGATAAGCCCGGACTTCGCCGGGGATCAGAGGAGGCCGTGGCTTGGCGCTGGTCATGGCGCAAATTCCTTTATTGTTGTGCCCCTCGCCCGCGACCCGCGGGATGCGGCATAGCAGTCGAGTGCCTGGATAGCCGGGAAGGAGGCACGGCAAGAGAGATGCCGTGCGACGGGACGGGGTAAGGAACCTTGCCCGGAGCGGATGTAACGCAATCCTTCGTACGCTTTCTCATCCACGCCCCCTTAGGTGGCGACCCACCAGGGGGGTGTCAAGTAAGGCAGGAAACGCAAGCACAGACCAACAATCCTGCCCCGAACCGAGGGCCGGACGAACGAAACGGCGTGCGTAGAAAACGCCCGCCATGGTCACCTCAGGCGCTCTGCGGCGTGTCGCTCACCCGATCCGACGCACGGTCCGCGTAGATATAGAGCGGCCGCGCGGTACCCTCGACGACCTCTTTGGAGATCACGACTTCTTCGACGCCTTCGAGGCTCGGCAGGTCGAACATGGTATCCAACAGGATTCCTTCCATAATCGAGCGTAGCCCGCGGGCGCCGGTCTTGCGCTCGATCGCCCTGCGGGCGATGGCTCCAAGGGCCTCCTCGGCAAGGGTGAGATCGATCGACTCCATCTCGAACAGCCGCTGGTATTGTTTGACCAGCGCGTTCTTGGGCTGCGTAAGAATGAGCTTCAGCGCCGGCTCATCGAGGTCCTCGAGCGTGGCCACCACAGGCAGGCGGCCAACAAACTCCGGAATGAGGCCGTACTTGAGCAGGTCCTCGGGTTCCACCTCGCGGAAGATCTGCCCGGCCTTACGGTCCTCGGGTGCCATCACCCTGGCCGAGAAGCCAATCGAGGTCGACCGCCCACGCGCCGAAATGATCTTCTCCAGGCCCGCGAACGCGCCACCACAGATGAACAGGATGTTCGTGGTGTCGACCTGCAGGAACTCCTGCTGCGGATGCTTGCGGCCACCCTGCGGAGGAACGGACGCGATCGTCCCTTCCATGATCTTGAGCAGAGCCTGCTGCACGCCCTCGCCCGACACGTCGCGCGTGATCGACGGGTTGTCGGACTTGCGCGATATCTTGTCGATCTCGTCGATGTAGACGATGCCGCGCTGCGCGCGCTCGACGTTGTAGTCGGCCGACTGCAACAGCTTGAGAATGATGTTCTCGACGTCCTCGCCGACATAGCCGGCCTCGGTCAGCGTCGTGGCATCCGCCATCGTGAACGGCACATCGAGGATGCGCGCCAGCGTCTGCGCCAGCAGCGTCTTGCCCGAGCCGGTCGGACCGATCAGCAGGATGTTCGATTTCGCAAGCTCGACGTCGTTGTGCTTGGTCTGATGGTTGAGCCGCTTGTAGTGGTTGTGGACGGCGACCGAGAGCACCTTCTTGGCGTGGTCCTGGCCGATGACATAGTCATCGAGAACCTTGCGGATCTCCTTGGGAGTCGGGATGCCGTCACGCGACTTCACCAGCGAGGTCTTGTTCTCCTCGCGGATGATGTCCATGCACAGTTCGACGCACTCGTCGCAAATGAACACGGTCGGCCCGGCAATGAGCTTGCGTACCTCGTGCTGGCTCTTGCCGCAGAACGAGCAATAAAGCGTATTCTTTGAGTCGCCACTGCCAACCTTGCTCATCCACCATCTCCGTCGGCTCGCGACAGGACTGCGAACCGGGTCAGACTCGACTGAACCATAGCAAGGGGCCCCCTAAGAGTCCGTAGCATGAATGCAACACCTTTCCGGCTCTTACGTAAGTCTCCTGCCACGCCATTTTTATCGAGCTAGCCTATTCCTACCATACTCAATAATCCATTAATGATGAAATTTCAGCGGCATGGCGGCTTTTTGACCGCAATTGGCGGTACGTGACGGCCTGACCAAGGCGGGATTACGGCGGATTAAGCTTTACCGGGCTCTTCGGGCCGCCGGTCGATCACCTGGTCGACCACCCCCCACTCCTTGGCCATCTCGGCGGTCAAGAAGTAGTCGCGTTCCAGCGCTTCCTCGATCTTCTTGAGTTCCTTGCCGGTGTGCTTGACGTAGATTTCATTGAGCCGCTTCTTGAGATTCAAAATCTCCTGAGCGTGCAACATGATATCGGTCGCCTGCCCTTGGAACCCGCCGGATGGCTGGTGCAGCATGATGCGCGCATTGGGAAGCGCGAAACGCATGTCCTTATGGCCGGCCGCCAGCAGCAGCGAGCCCATGGATGCGGCCTGGCCGATGCACAGTGTCGAGACCGGCGAGCGCACGAATTGCATGGTGTCGTAGATCGCGAGGCCGGAGGTCACGACGCCGCCCGGCGAATTGATGTACATCGCGATCTCTTTCTTCGGGTTATCAGCCTCGAGGAACAGAAGCTGCGCCACCACGATCGTCGCGGTCTGATCGTCAATCGGCCCCGGCACGAAGACGATCCGCTCCTTCAGGAGGCGGGAAAAGATGTCGTAGCGGATCGAGCCGCGTGAATTGACCTCCTCGACGGTCGGTACATAGAAATTGTTGTAGACGGTGAGGGGATCGCGCATCGGTCAGCCTGCCTTGTTCCTGAAATCCTAGAGATTTGGAGCCTTTGACGCGACGTCGCGCCGCTTCATCATTGCGCTGCGCTGCCGCGCATCGCATCACGCCTTAAATCACATCACTTTGCACATTGCATATTAGCGCGCGTCTTCCAAGGGCTCAGCCCAGCATATCGCATCATCGCCGCATATATGGCTGCGCGCGCGGGCTACAAGACGCCCGCTCTCGGTCGTATTCCCGATTCGATCGGCAAATTCGTCCGGGTCCGCAGCCCCGGCCCGCGAGGAACGGCTCACGTCGCAGGAGCGCTGTCCTCGTCTTCCTTGTAGAGCTCCTCGCGGCTGACCTGCTTGTCGGTCACCTTCGCAAGCTCGACCAGGAAGTCGACCACCTTTTCCTCGAACAACGGCGCGCGCACGCTCGCCAACGCCTGTGGATTCTTGCGGTAATAGTCCCAAACCTCTTGCTCGCGGCCGGGAACCTGGCGGGCGCGCTCCACGATCGACCGCGACAGCTCGTCGTCGGCGACCTTGATGTTGTTCTTCTCGCCGATTTCCGCAAGCACAAGGCCAAGCCGCACCCGCCGCTCGGCGATGCCGCGATACTCCTCCCTCGCCTTCTCCTCGGTCGTGCCCTCGTCGGCGAAGGTCCGCCCCTGCTGCTTGAGGTCGTTTTCGATGGCGTTCCACACGTTGGTGAACTCGTCCTCGACCAAAGTCGGAGGCGGAGCGAACTTGTGCATCGTGTCGAGCTGGTCGAGCAGCTGCCGCTTGAGCTTCTGCCTGCTCATGCCGCCATGCTCGCGCGCAATCCGCTCCTTCACGAGCCCCTTGAGCTTGTCGAGCGACTCCATGCCAAGCGAGGTCGCGAGCGCATCATTGATTTCGACGGCGCCTGGCGCCTCGAGGGTCTTGGCAACGACCTCGAACTCGGCTTCCTTGCCGGCAAGCGCCGCATTGGGATAGTTCGCCGGGAAGGTCACCTTTACTGTCCTGGTCTCGCCGGCCGCCATGCCGATGAGCTGATCCTCAAAGCCCGGAATGAAGGTGCCGGAGCCGACATTCACACCGACGTCGCCGCCGGTTCCGCCTTCGAACGGCACGCCATCGATCTTGCCCGAGAAGTCGATCACGACCCGGTCGCCGTTCTCGACCTTGCCGCCTTCTGCTTTCGGCGCGTAGGGCCGGTTCTGCTCGGCGATCCGATTGAGCGCTTCGTCAACCTCGGCATCGGTGACTTCGGTGGTCAGGCGCTCGAGCTTGAGGGACTTGAAGTCGCCAAGCTCGATCTTCGGCAGCACTTCGAGCGAAAGCGTATAGGCGAGATCCGTCTCGCCGCCGATCACGCGCTCGACCTCGGTGGCCTCGTTCGGGATGGTGACCTTCGGCTCCATGGCGAGCTTGAGGCCTCGTTCCTCCACGATCTTGGCATTGAGCTCGCGGATCACCGCCTCGATGGTCTCGGCCATGACGGCGCGGCCATAGACCTTGCGCAGATGAGTGACCGGAACCTTGCCGGGCCGGAAGCCGCGCAACTGGACGCGGTCCTTGAGCTCGGCGAGCCGGTCCGCGAGTTTCGCCTCAAGATCGGCGGCAGGAACGCTGACCTGAAATTCGCGCTTGAGACCGTCGGAAACTGTTTCTGTGATTTGCATGGCTCTCGGCCGCCCTCTGGCGGTGCTCATTGTTATAGGGCGCTAGTTGCCCTGTTTCCGAAGTTCGTGCTGCGCCTCAGCACACTCTGACACAAACTTCGGAAACAGTGGGCACTAGCAACTTATAGATTCTAGTGCCGCTTTTCGATTTGAAGTTCCTGACAGAGGTTGCCCCAGGTCGCGCAGGAACTTCAAATCGGCGGCACCAGGCTGCCCTCAGGTGTCCCCGGCGTGGTGCGGGCGACTTGGTGCGGGCGAAGGGATTTGAACCCCTACGTCTTTCGACACGGGAACCTAAATCCCGCGCGTCTACCAGTTCCGCCACGCCCGCAAAGGGCACCCTCGCCGCCCCGCCGATTTTCGGGACTGTCCCGATTTTCAGCGCATCATGTACGATATACGCAAACCAGCTGACGTTGGCCTGCGTGACGGCCGGGCGGCGCGGCTTATATCATGCTGAAAGCTCGCCGCGCACGCGAAAAGTGGCCGCATGCGCTTCGTCTTTCAAGAGCGGGCGGGCTGAGGGCCTGCCCTTTGCGTGGACCGACCTGATGCCAGCACTGTCGCGACGTCACGTCCTCGCCGGTTTGGCGATCAGCTACCTTGATCTGCCTGCCTTCGCACAACCGCAGGGCGGCAGCCCGGACGGCTTCCGGCCCCTCCGCGCCTACCAAAATACCATCACGTTGCCGGGTGCAGGGTCGACTGCCATCTGGGGCTTTGACGGAACAGCACCTGGAACGGCAACTGGGCCGGCACTTCGGATCAAGCGCGGTGAGGAGCTGCGGGTCAGGCTGATCAACGACTTACCCGAGCCGACCGCGCTGCACTGGCACGGGGTGCGGGCGCCCAACGCCATGGACGGGGTGCCGGATCTGACCCAACCGCCGATAGCGCCCGGAAGGAGCTTCGACTATCGCTTCCGCCCTCCCGACGCCGGAACTTTCTGGTACCGCCCGGCGGGCAACGCGACAGCGCAGATCGGGCGCGGGTTGCGCGGCGCCCTGATCGTCGAGGAGACCGCGCCGGTCGCGGTCGATCGCGACCTGCTGCTCGTGTTCGAGGACTGGCCGCACGCCCCCACGACGCCACTGACCGTCAATGGCGCGCCGGAGGTGCCGCTTGCGGTGCGCACCAATGAGCGGCTGCGGCTGCGCCTCATCAACGCCACCGTTGCTCGCGGGCTGGTGCTGCGGATCGAGCGTCACGCACCGCGCGTGATGGCGATCGACGGCCAGCCGGCCGAGCCGTTCCTCGCGCGCGATGGCCGCGTCGCGCTCGCGCCTGGCAATCGCGCCGATGTCTTTGTTGACATGCTGCTCGATCGCGGCGAGCGCGCTACGATCCTGCTTGAAGAAGCCGGTGCGCAGCGCGTGATCGCGCGCTTCGACTATGGCGGCGAGCCGGCGCGCGCCGCCCCACTCCCCGAGCCGCCTCCCCTGCCGCCGAATGGGTTGCCGGAACGGCTCGATCTGCGCAGCGCATCACGCCATGACGTGCAGCTCGATGCTTTCGCGGCGCTGCCAGCGCCCGTGCACGAGCGCCCACCGGTGTTCTCCGTCCGACGCGGGCGCGTGGTGGTGCTCGCGCTCGGCAATCGCACCGAGCTCACCCAGACCGTGCACCTGCACGGCCATCATATGAGGCTGCTCGACCGGCTCGATGACGGCTGGAAGCCCTATTGGCTCGACACGCTCACCATTCCGGCGCGACAAACCGATCGCGTCGCGTTCCTGGCCGACAATCCAGGCAAGTGGCTGATCGAGGCGCAGGCTTTGAATGATAAGCGGCCGCGCACCGCGGCGTGGTTCGCAGTCACTTGAACGGATCGGTCAGAAGCTTGCCGATAGACTTGCGGCAACGCGTCGGGAAGGTCCTCCGCGATCAAGCCCGGCCCGACGACGGTTCCAACCTCGCCATGCAGCCAGACGGCCGCCGCCGCCGCTTCGAACACCGGCATGCGTTGCGCCAGGAGACCGGCGACGAAGCCCGCCAGAACATCGCCCGCACCAGCCGTCGCGAGCCATGGCGGGGCATTGGCGGTGATCGCGGCGCGTCCGTCGGGCGCCGCCACCACAGTGTCGGAGCCTTTGAGCAGAACGATTGCGCCGGTACGAGCCGCCGCGGCACGCGCACGCTCGAGCTTCGATCCGGATTTGGGCACATCGTCGACCGCGCCAAAGAGTGTCTTGAACTCGCCCTCATGCGGCGTGATCACGGTCGCGTTCCGCTGCGCGCGCGCGGATCGCCGTAATCAGCACCTGCGGCTCCTCGGCAAAGCTCGTGAGCGCGTCCGCGTCGAGCACCACCGCGCGCTCGCCCGACAGCGCCGTAGTGACCAGCTCGCGCATCAATTGGCCGACGCCGCCACCGGGGCCGAGCACGACCGCGTTGCGGCGCTCATCAGACAAAAACGCAGCGAGCTCGCCGGCGCCATCGACCGCACGCACCATCACAGCCAGGCTCGCCGCCGCATTGACCGCGAGCGCCTCGCGCGGCGACGCGATCGTCACGAGTCCCGCACCGGCCCGCAGCGCGCCGCGCGCTGCCATGCGGGCAGCACCGGTCGAGGTAGCGCCGCCGGACAGCACCACGGCGTGGCCGCGCGAGTACTTGTGACCATCAGGCCGCGGCACCGGAAATTGCGCGCGCCACAGCGCAGTCTCGTTGAGGAAGGTCTGCGGCTTGATGGTCGCAAGGGTCGCAGCCGGGATGCCGATGTCGGCAACCGTGAGCGCGCCGCAATGCAGCCGTCCCGGCAACAGCACATGGCCGGGCTTGCGCCGAAAGAAGGTGATGGTTTCGGCGGCTTCGACCGCCATCCCCATGACGGCTCCGCTCGTGCCGTTGATGCCGCTTGGCAGATCGACCGCATAGATGCGCGAACTGGCGCCAATTGTTGCGGCATTCATGGCGGCAATCATGTCACGCGCGAGCCCCTCGACCGGCCGGTCGAGGCCCGCGCCAAACAGGGCATCGACAATCGCGTCGGGCGGCTTGCCGGCAATGCTGAGGCGCTCCGGCGCGGCGGCCTCGACGGCACCGGTGAAGCGCTCCGCTGCCAGCGCCGCATCGCCCTTCAGGCGATCGCGAGGACCAACCAGCAGCAGGCGCACCGCATAGCCCCGCTCCGCCAGGAGCCTTGCGGCCACGAACCCGTCGCCACCATTGTTGCCGGGTCCAGCCACAACCACCACGCTGGCACCGATACGGTGATTGGCAGCCACCCTATCAGCCACCGCCCGGCCAGCGCTCTCCATTAATATGATACCGGCTATCCCGCCGGAGATGGCCAGCCGGTCGGCCTCCGCCATTTCGGCGGTGCTGAGGAGCTCAATCATTCCGAAGAGATACTGGGCGCGGGGGCAGCCGACAACGCCTTGATTATGCGGGCCCGTTTGACTGCCAATACAATGCCCACCGCCACTGGGCATAAATTAGGCATTGTGCTCATTTCCTAGACATGACATGGGAAAGGGTCGGCCCAGCGAGCCTGCAGCCAGGACATAAGCCATTGATACAATGGATTATTCCGAGCTCTCCGGGCTTGGCACGGAGCCTGCTAACCACTTGGCCGGCTCAACCGTCCACGGAGCTGCCGGGAGATGCAATTGCAATGAAAAAGATCGAGGCCATCATCAAGCCTTTCAAGCTCGACGAGGTGAAGGAGGCACTGCAGGAGGTTGGACTTCAGGGCATCACCGTGACCGAGGCCAAAGGCTTCGGCCGGCAGAAGGGACACACCGAGCTCTACCGTGGCGCCGAGTACGTGGTCGATTTTCTCCCAAAGGTGAAGATCGAGATTGTGCTCGGCGATGACATGGTCGAAAAAGCCGTCGAGGCGATCCGTCGCGCCGCCCAGACCGGGCGGATCGGTGACGGCAAGATATTCGTCTCCAACATCGAGGAAGCAATCCGGATCAGGACGGGGGAGTCCGGACTCGATGCCATCTAAACAGCCGATCCCGTGCAACCTCGCGATGAGCGAGGTCGTGTTCCGAGAAAGGGTATGTATCCCATGACGACCGCCAAAGACGTTCTGCAGATGATCAAGGACAACGACGTCAAATACGTCGATTTCCGGTTCACGGACCCGCGCGGGAAATGGCAGCACGTGACCTTCGACGTCTCTATGATCGAAGAAGAGACATTTGCTGAAGGACAGATGTTCGACGGTTCTTCGATCGCCGGCTGGAAGGCAATTAATGAATCCGACATGAACCTGATGCCGGATCCAGCGTCTGCCACGATCGATCCGTTCTTCGCTGAAACGACATTGTCGCTCGTCTGCGACGTGCTCGAGCCCACCACCGGCGAGCCTTACAACCGCGATCCGCGCGGCATTGCCAAGAAGGCGGAAGGCTTCGCCAAGGCGTCTGGCGTTGGCGACACCATTCACTTCGGGCCGGAAGCCGAGTTCTTCATCTTCGATGACGTGCGCTATTCGGCGCAGCCCTACAATACCGGCTTCAAGCTCGACTCGATCGAGCTGCCGACCAATTCCGACACCGAATATGAAGGCGGCAACCTGGGCCACCACATCGGCTTCAAGAAAGGCTACTTCCCGGTCCCGCCGCAGGACACCGCCCAGGACATCCGCTCCGAGATGCTCGGCGCCATGGCCAAGATGGGCTGCGTCGTCGAGAAACATCACCACGAGGTGGCGTCCGCCCAGCACGAGCTCGGCCTGAAGTTCGCGCCGCTCACCATCATGGCCGACCGCATGCAGATCTATAAGTACTGCATCCAGCAGGTCGCCAACATCTATGGCAAGACCGCGACCTTCATGCCGAAGCCGATCTATGGCGACAACGGCTCGGGCATGCACTGCCACCAGTCGATCTGGAAAGACGGCAAGCCGGTGTTCGCCGGCAACAAATACGCCGACCTTTCTGAGACCTGCCTCTCCTACATCGCCGGCATCATCAAGCACGCCAAGGCGATCAACGCCTTCACCAACCCGACGACGAACTCCTACAAGCGGCTTGTGCCGGGCTTCGAGGCGCCGGTGCTGCTCGCCTACTCGGCGCGCAACCGCTCGGCCTCCTGCCGCATCCCTTACACGACCAACCCGAAGGCCAAGCGCGTCGAGGTCCGTTTCCCCGATCCGCTCTGCAATCCGTATCTCGGCTTCGCCGCGATGCTGATGGCCGGCCTCGACGGCGTGAAGAACAAGCTCGACCCGGGACCCGCGATGGACAAGGACCTCTACGACCTGCCCAAGGCGGAGCTCAAAGAGATCCCGACCGTGTGCGGCTCGCTGCGCCAGGCGCTGGAAGAGCTCGACAAGGACCGCGAGTTCCTCAAGGTCGGCGGCGTGTTCGACGACGACTTCATCGACAGCTACATCGAGCTCAAGATGCAGGAAGTGATCCGCTTCGAGCACACCCCGCATCCGGTCGAGTACGAGATGTACTATTCGGCCTGATCCTCCAACAGACTGAACATCGCGACGGACGGGGCGCCATGCGGCGCCCCGTTTGTTTTGGATGTTTGTGCATGACTCTCTGTCGTCATGCCCGCGCAAGCGGGCATCCAGTAGTCGCAGACAGCGGAATTCAATTGCAAAGCCGGCGGTTTACTGGATGCCCGCTTCCCGGGCATGACAGAGTTCGGGTTGCCGGCAGCGGCTTACTGACTCTGCGCTGTCGCCTGCCCCGCCGACTTCCGCCACCCCAACGCCGCCGCCTGCGCCTTGTTGAGCATCGCGAGATAGGCGAGCTTGCCCATGAGGCGCAGGCGTTCGCCGGCGCTGGTCGTGGGATCGGCGGCCTTCGTCTTCTGCCGGTGCAGCGCGGCGCGCAGCTTGCGCCTGTCCTGGCGCGACAGGCCCATCGTTTTGTTGACGATCACGCCGGTGACCGACTGGCGCTGGCCGGCGCGCATGATCCGTGTCTTCCCGGCGTTGACGGAAAATCCCTCGGCCGTAACGATTGTCGGCACAAGCTTCAAGAGCTTGGCGATCTTCGCCGTATCGTTGCCCGAGAACGTCAGGTCGTCGGCGTAGCGCGTATAGGCAAAGCCGTGCTTACGCGCGAGGCCCGCAAGGCGGCGGTCGAGCCGCAGCAGAATCGCGTTGCAGATCCCGGGGCTCGTCGGCGCGCCCTGCACGCAGACGCGCGGCCCGGTCGGCACATGATAAAGCTTGCCTTCGGCCGCGACCGGCTGGCGCGGCGCCTCGGTCATCAGCACCGCAAGCGACGCCGCCACCGGATAGCTGTAGCCAAGCGCGATCAGGAGCCCGCGCACGCGCCCGTAGTGGATCGTCGGAAAGCAGTTCTTGATGTCGAAACGCAGCACCACCGCCTTGCCGACATGCGGCGCCGCATTGCTGGCGATCGAGCGGCCGCGCACGAAGCCATGCGCGTGCTCGCTTTTTGGCAACTTGCGCACCAGGAGCCGGTCGAGCTTGCGCAACACCTCCTTGAGGCGGCGCTTGGGCGCATGGATGAGCCGCTCGCCGCCCGAGCGCTTCGGGATCGCGAAGGTGATGTAGTGCGGCACAGTCTCGCGCTGGCGATGCTGGCTCAGATGACGCAACTGCCCGATCGTCAGTGACAGCGCGGCGGCGATATCGGCTTCCGTCTTCCAGACCGGCAGGCCATAGCGTTTGAGCTGCTCCTCATCGGCCGCAAGGTCCATCACGTCGCGGTTGCGGGTGCGCAGCGACGGTCCGAACAGCCGATCGGCCTCGCGCTCGTCAGGTACTTGATCTTGGGCGGCGGCGGCCAGCGGCGCTGGTTGGGATCGGGCGGCGGCTTCGGCAGGAGCCGGTTGTCGCGCGCCACCAGCCTGCGATGGTGCGGCTTCAAGGGGCCGCTGGTGCGGACGACTTCCTGCTTGAAGGTCGCATCTCCAGTACCGGCGACGCTCGAGACATCGCGCTGCGGCGCCTTTGCCCAGGCCTTCGCGGCCTTTCGGCGCTGATAGGCCTTCATCAGCGCGCGCGTGATCGCATAGACCAGAATAAGGATCGCAAGAGCGACGATCAGCGGCGGCATGGCGCCACCATCGATCGCGGCATGATGGAAGGCGCAATCCCCGGGCCGGCCGACCCACCACCAACGAGGCTTTGGACCCGTGGACTCCCCGCGTTCCGTACGTGGGGAACCGTGGCGATGTGATGGGGACAGGAAGCCACCACGGCGAAGCACCGTGGCATAGGAAGCTGGAAGGCCCTGCCTGACCCGGGGACTGCGTAGCTGAAAGTCGCTTGGTCGCTGAAGATCACTTGGTCGCTGAAGATCATTGTGAGGCTCCTGCCTCGGCGTCGTCAACCTCCCAACGCGACGGTACCCGGCGTGTGGTCGCCTGCGGCTGCGGAGCGGCCGGCGCGCTCGACGGCCGATCCGCGCGCATGTCCTCGCTGGTCTTGAACAAAGCCAGCATGTGCTCGCACGGCCCCTGGTTCATCAGGTGCTCGGCGAAATGCGGACAGGTGCAGCGCCCGAAGATGATGCGGCCATTGTCATTGACCACGATCTCGACCGGATCATGCTCCGCAACGGCGCCGAGGATGCGCCAGTCGCGATAGGTGATCTCGCGCACGATCTTCTGCTTGGCCGCGCCCGAACTGGGGTCCTTGAAGGAGCGCACCTTCTTGGTCTCTTCGACGTTGCAACTCGCAACGCGCACCTTGTGGTCGGCGATGAACGCGGCAGCCAATTCCTGCCGTCGGTCGGGCGGAAAATATTTCTCCTCGTCCGCGGGAGCTTCGAACAGCTCACGATGCCGATAGCGACGCGCCTCGACGTCGAACATGATGCGGCCCTGCCGGCACAGCCGCACCAGCACGCGCGAGGCCGTGATCTTGTCGATCGAGAGCGCGGCCGCAACCTCGTCGATCGAGGCGTGCTGGTTCTGGCGCAAATGCCCGAGCGCAGGCTCGAGCAGCGTGTCGTTGCCGGCCGCCGCCTCCGCCAGCAAGTCGAAGCCCCCGGTGCCGGTGAAGCCCGAGCCCGACCAGCCGGTAAGCCCCAAGAGAAAAGTCATGCCCGGCAGCTTCACGGCATAGAAGCTCGGCAGCGCGCGGCCCTTGAGATAGATGTCGACGGCCTCGGCAAACGGCAGCAGGCCTTCAATCAGCTTGAGCCGGCGCCGACCCCAGACGCGTGTGATCTTGCGTTCGGTGTAATTGTGCTCGGCGCCTTCGAGCGGAACGACATGCTCCCAGGGCTCGAGCACCAGGCGCGCGTCCTGGCCCGGCTCGAACTCGTAGCGGATCCCGCGCGGAGAGACCCTCGCCTTGGAATGGCGCAGGAAACGCACCGCCGCGAGCAGATCGATCGGCTTCACGCTGATGCGGGTGCCAGGCATGCCCATGGCGGCCTGCACCTGCAGGAAGCCCCGCACCCAGCTGTCGGGTAGATCGACCTTCTTCTCGAAGCGGCCGCCCGCCTCGCGAGGTGCGAACCTCGAGCCCCTCGGCGCCGATGCGGAAGGTGGTGGAGCGGCTGGTGCGCAGCTCGCCAAGCGCGCCCCAGAGCCAGGCGGTGAAGTCGATGTTGGTGGTGCCGCACACCACCTCGCCCATCGGCTCGAATACGGCAGGGTCGACGATCAGCGCCGCGTAGGTCGACTGGTCCTGGCTGAACGCCTCGAAGAAGATGCGGTCGCGATGCACCGTGATCACGGGATCGAGCAGGTCGGATTGCGCAACCCACATGTCATTCGACCAGATCGCCTCGCCGAGCGCCCGCAGCGCAATGCGCAGGATGAAGCCATGCTGGCGCACGACGCCATGAAAGCGCACGCGCCGGCGCAGGTTGGTGGCGAGGCCGACCGCGGTCGTGTCGCGGGTCGACTCCAGCAGCGACGGCGACGCATAGTCGACGAGCACGATCATGCCGCGACCTTCCCGTTGCGATAGATGACGGGGCGTTCAGCCTCGCTCGCCAGCCCCGGATGCACCGCAAGCACGCGGCCGATGAGGCCGATCAGCTCGGCCTTGGGATATTTCTTGTTCGGCAGCTTCAACGCCTCGCGCGCGCGGGCGTGCACGCGCCGCGCCACCGCCTCGCTGTGCCGCGCCGCATTGACGAGCGCATCGAAGGCCGCCAGTCGCGTCTTGCGATGCAAGGGCCGCAACAGCGTGCCAATCAGGATCTCGATATTGTCGGCGGCGAGCGCCGAAGCACGCGGATCGGGCAGCGCCAGCACGCGATAGGCCAGCATCATGACATGGATGTTGGAGCCTTCGACCAGGTCCTGCACCGCCTGCGGCACTGCCAGGTACTGGTCGAGCGAGCGTACGAACAGCAACCGCGCCAGATCGTTGGTGCGCAGGAGGTGATCCTGGTTGAAGGTCGCGTAGGCCGGAATGCGCGTCAGCACACTCGAGGCGCGGCGCGAGAACTCGACCGGATCGCGATCGCGGATCGCCTGATAGTAGGCGGCGATCTCCGCTGCCGTCCGATCGTCTGCGTCCGCCTCCTTGTTGCGGCCCCAGAGCCGCGACCACGAGATCCGCGTTGCGTAGCGGCTCGCCAGCGTATCGACGAGATCATCGTCGTTTGCCGTCTGCGCCGCTTTCACAAGATTGGGAAAGCCGCGCCACCAGGTCGGCGTCACATTGGCGCGCAACGGACCGCGGATCAGATCGGGATAGCGCGCGTAGACGAGACAGGCGAGATTGTCGTCGAGGGAATGCACGATGGCGAGCCCCAGGCCCGGCCAGTTCCACTCGCGCGAGGCACCGGCAAGCGCGCGCAGCCGCTCGCGGCGCGTCTCGTCGGGCAACGCATCGTCGCGCATCAGCTTGCCGATGCATTCGTTGAACAGCTTGGCGTTGGTCGCTGCTCGGATCGAGGCGCTCCACAGGTCCCACCAGCCCTTGCGCTCGGCGAGCTCAACGAAGCGCTTCGCCGGAGCATCCTTGCCCCAGCCGCCAATCGTCTCCTCGAGCTTGGCGCGTACATAGGGCATCACGTCGCGGCCGCGCTTCTCCAGAAGCTTGAGCACGGTGCCGGCGCGCTCGATGCCATAGCCTTCCAGATGCCGGCTCTCGAGCAGGCGATTGAGCTCGGCCTGCTCAACCACCGCGTCGGCCAGGATCAGCACTTCTGTTTCCCAGCGCTCGACCGGCATCAGCTTGCGATAGAGCGCAAGGTACGTCGCTTCATCGCCTCGCATTCGGGCTGCGCCGCCAAGCCGCTCCCACATCAGGCGCTTGTTGTCGTTCCAGTACGACACCGGCAGGTGCTTGAGAATGAAAGCCGCCGAGCCGCGATCGATCTCATAAAGGCTTATCGCCGTCGCCTCGTCGAGCTGAAACCAGTCGTCGAATTCGTCGAGCGCAATCGTGCGCGCGGCGGGTGTTGGCGCTGCACGGTAGGCTTCCACCAGCGCGGCGTTCCAGCGGGCGAGGTCAAGGCCCCAGCCTTTTGCGGCCGCGTACTTCCAGCGATGCAGGCGCCGGATCAGCGCGCCGTCGCGCTTCGCGCGCGCGGCCTGCAGCCAGGCCTCAAGATCGGCGCTGTGGTCCGCCCAATGAACGCGCGCCCATCGATCGTTCGCCGCCGTCCATTCCGAAAAATGATTGAGAATGAACGGACGGAATACCGCGCTGCTGCGGGCGTAAAGCTTCGGCCCCCAATACCACGTCAGCGCAGGCAACAGCGGATGGCGGCTGAGCCCTTCGAGATTGTCGCGAAGCCGCTGATTGTCAGGCTGGCCCTCGAGCAGTTGCTCGATCGCTCTGCGCAACTGCTTGTCGTTCATCCCGGCCGCCCTAACAGCCACAATGGTCGCGCGCAGTGTGAGCACGCCTGTGGCGGAATTGAGCCGAGATTTACTGAGCGGCGGTCAGAGAGCTTCGCCTACGACTCTGCCGACTGCAGCAGCGGCGCCTTCTCCTTGGCCGACTCTTCCGGTGTGGGCAGCGGCGCCGCGCCTTTCCACGGGTGGTCGGTGATATCGAACACCACACTGTCGGGCCCGTGAAACTTGGTCTCGTAGAATGTGGTCACACCTGGTGGCCGCCGCGCAAAGCAGGTGGCGCCGAGCTTCTCGAGCTTGTCGGTGAAGGCATCGACGTCCTCGACCAGCACGCCGAAGTGATGGATGCCGCGGAAGTCGAGACCCGGCCCTTGATCCCAGCCGAACCGAAGGATCGCCAGATTGATGGTGCCATCGCTCAGGAAGACTCCGTAGGAGGAGCCCTCGCCCTTGGGCTCCGTGCGGCGCACTTCCACGAAATCAAACGCCTGCTTATAGAACTCGGCGGTGGCGTAAGGGTCTTCCGCCGCAATGGCGATGTGACGAAGCTTCGGCATTGTTGTTGTCTCCTTCGGCCCGCGCTTGGACGCAGGGAAGGGCAACCATAGCATCTCTGCGCCCAGCGCGAAGCAGCACCAGCAGGCGTCTCAACTGATCATCCACTTGCGCCGGACGCCGTCACAGCATCAGACAGAAGCCGATGACAAACATTCCGGAAGCGATGCTGGCGGCAAAGACCGCAAGCCGGCGATGACGGCGTGGCCCGTAGGCCCCCGCCTGGCGCTTGGCCCGGATCACGGCCGCCTCGAACTCCGATGACGACGTGAACGGGCAGGCCAATGAATAACCGGCGCGCTCGAGATTGGCCTCAAGCTCGAGCATGTGCCGACGCGTACGTGGAATCCCCATGGCCAGACGTTAGCGCCGCACGTGTAAATGAGCCGTGCACGCGCGAACGCGCAGACGTGCTTGGTTAATGACGGGTAACCATGCTGGTAGCCCGATATCGGCGCGACGTCATCCTCCAAAATTACCCGGCAAGGACACGAACAGCTCCTCGATCGGAACGATGCGCGGAATGAAATGCTGCTCGGCCATGTATTGCACGAGGGCCTCGAGCGTCGGCCGATTGGGCTCGACACCATAAGGCCAGGCGTCGCCGCCGAACACGTCGTCGATCTCCTCGATGTCGGACTGCAGCCATGGCAGCATCGCGGCAAGCGAGCCCGCATAACGCAGTCGCGCAAGCGCGCGACGCTTCGATTCAACGAATGCCTTGTAGAGAGAGGTGGCAAGCCAGCGATGCCGCTCGTGGAGCTCGCGGCGGATGGCCACGAGATGCATGATCGGAAAGATCTTGTGCGTCTCGTAGAGTTCGCGCTCGAGCGCGCGATAGTTGGGAAACAGCCGCGCGACCGACGGATCGCGACCGAGGATCTCAGGCCTGCGCGAGCCGATCAGCGCGTCGATCTCGCCGCGCGCCAACAGCGTTGCCAGCGGCAGCCCGCTGGAATTCTGCTCGATCATGACCGGGCGCAAGAGCGCGGGCGCGTGCGGCTTGCCATGGGTGCCACCCTCTTCGACCGCACCCTGCACCCAGCGGATGGTCGAAAGATCAACGCCAAACTGATGCGCCAGATGCCCGCGCAGCCACAGCGCCGCAGTCTGCGTGTAGAGCGGCAGCCCAATGCGCTTGCCTGCGAGATCCTTGGCGGTGCGGATGCCGGCGCGTGAGTTGATGAAGATGTAGCCGTGGCGGAACACGCGCGAGGGAAACACCGGCAGCGCCACAAACCGGCGATCGCCCTGCCCGTTGAGGCTGATGAACTCGGACGCAGACAGCTCCGCGACATCGAATTCGCTGCCGCCGACCATGCGGTCGAACACGTCGCGGCCGGATTTGAGCGTGAGGCAGGTGAGGTCGACACCTTCAGGCCGCACGATGCCTTCGCGGATCGCCTCCATGCGATCGTAGCGGCAGCACGCGAAGGTCAATTGCAGACGAGGCATCGTACCAGACTAAACATCCAACCGGCCGATACTGGCCAAGGCGCACTCCATAAAGCAAGAGGGGCGCTTGCGCGCCCCTCCCCCACCTGCGCCCCCGCCGGTGAGACATCTTCTTGTCGCTTGTTAGTCTAACGTTTGGAGAACTGGAAGCTGCGCCGCGCCTTGGCCTTGCCGTACTTCTTGCGCTCGACCACGCGCGGATCGCGGGTGAGGAACCCGCCGCGCTTGAGCGCGCCGCGCAGGTCCGGCTCGTAGGCCATCAGCGCCTTCGACAGGCCGTGACGGACGGCGCCGGCCTGGCCCGAAAGCCCACCGCCCGAGACCGTGCACACTACGTCATACTGGCTGGCGCGGTTGGTCGCCAGCAGCGGCTGCTGGATCAGCATGCGCAGCACGGGACGTGCGAAATAGACTTCGACGGCGCGCGTGTTGATCTCGATCTTGCCGCCGCCGGGCTTGACCCAGACGCGCGCGACCGCATCCTTGCGCTTGCCGGTAGCGTAGGCCCGGCCTTCCTTGTCAAGCTTTTGCACATATTTGGGCACCTCAGGTGCCGCCGCAGGCTTCAGGGCAGAGAGTTGGTCGAGCGACTGCATGGTCTCAGCCATCGTCACGCGCTCCTCGCGTTTTTGCGGTTCATCGCGGCCACATCGAGCTTCTCGGGGTTTTGCGCCACATGCGGATGGTCGGCTCCGGGATAGACCCGCAGATTGCCGAGCTGAACGCGCGCCAGCGGGCCACGCGGCAACATGCGCTCGATCGCCTTCTCGACGATGCGCTCCGGAAACTTACCCTCATAGATCGACTTGGCAGTCCGTTCCTTGATGCCGCCAATGTAGCCCGTGTGATGGTAATAAATTTTCTTCTCGCGCTTCTTGCCGGTCAGCACCGCCTTGGCGGCGTTGATGATCACGACCTTGTCGCCGTCATCGACATGGGGCGTGTAGGTCGGCTTGTGCTTGCCGCGCAGCCGCATCGCCACGATGGAGGCGAGCCGCCCGACCACGAGGCCGGCAGCGTCAATGACCACCCACTTCTTCTCCACCTCGGCGGGTTTCGCCGAATACGTGCGCATGGATTGTCCCTCGTTCCCTCGTCCTTCCGCAGCGCACACACACGCGCCGGTGCCTCAAGAGGTCCGGCGTAATACACCAGCCTGCCCTGCCCGGTCAACGTCTACTTTTTGGAGTAGCTCAACAAAATCATATAGTTATAAAAATGGTACTTTTTTACCTCTCGATGGAATTCGTCCCCTTCCCGAAAACGGCCCGCAACTCGTGTTTGGCCCGCTCAAGAGTGCGGCGGCGCGCGCCGGAAAGGCTGCGGCCAGCCCGGTTCACGTAGAACGTCAGCATGGAAAGAGCAGAGCGATAGGGGTTGGCCTTGCGGCGCTGGCTCTTAAGCGCTGAACGTTTGAGCGAAAGCGCAATCGCGTGGGGGCTTCCACCGGTGAAGACCCCGCGCTCAATGTCGAGCGCATTGCTTTCCTGGGTGACCTTCTGGGACCATCGCTTGGTCCCGCGGGCCGCTCCCTGTCGGCGTCCACGCGCCTTGGTCCGCGCCTTCGTTCGTGCCTTGGTTTTTCGCGCCTTCAGCAACTTGCTGGCCATCGCAATCCTCGGCGGTCCCCCTGCCGCTAACACGCCAGCGGTAGCTCCGTTCCCATTCTTAACGCCGAGGCGGTACCGAATAGGTCGAGGTCAGATGAGCAATGGGCTCCTCCTCTCCAGCCTCCCGGATCATGACCTCGCCGACGACAAGGCGCTTGCCAACCTTGATGAGATCGCAGTCGGCCAGGAGATCGTTGTGGCCCGGCTTGCGCAGGAAATTGACGTTGAGGCTGGTGGTCACCGCCAAAGGCTCCCAGCCGATCGTGGCGAGCACCGCCACGTAGACCGCATAGTCTCCGAGCGCCATGATGGTCGCGCCCGAGATCGTCGCCCCCGGACGCAGCGACTGCTCGCGGAAAGCCTGGCGAAGCCGGCAGCCGCCCGACCAAACCTCCTCGATGGAAAGGCCGCTCGCGCTGGTCCACACCTGCGGAAATTCCGCGCTCAAGAGGCGCGTCAGCTCGTCGACCGCGAGCGCCGGCACTTTCACCATGTCATGTCCCAAAGGTCATCGCTTGGCGCATCGCAATCGGTCGGGCTAAACTCAGGCGCGGCATGATGGCGAAGTAAGACTGACAATGAAAGCCTTGCTCACAACGGTATTGTCTGCTGCCGCGGTGCCATCGACAGTAAAAAGGAGCGGCTGACGCCACAAGCAATGACCGACGCCTCTGCCACTCCCGCGCTGGTCCTGCGCGAGACAACCAACGCAATCGCGATCCTGACACTGAACCGGCCGGACGCGCGCAACAGCCTGTCGGCCGCGATGATCGTGGCGCTCGGCGAGGCGTTTGACGCGATCGGGCGCGATCGCGCGATCCGCACCGTGGTGCTGGCGGCAAACGGCCCGGCCTTCTCGGCGGGACATGACTTGAAGGAGCTCGCAGGGCGGCGCTCCGATCCCGACCACGGCCGCGCCTTCTTCACGCAGGTGATGACGGCATGCAGCGAGGTCATGCAGCAGATCGTGCGCCTGCCGCAGCCCGTCATTGCTGCAGTGCACGCAACCGCGACCGCGGCGGGCTGTCAGCTCGTTGCGAGCTGCGACCTCGCGGTGGCCTCCACGGCTGCGCGCTTTGCGACGCCGGGCGTGAACATCGGCCTGTTCTGCTCGACCCCGATGGTGGCGCTCTCGCGCAACGTTTCGCGCAAGCATGCGATGGAGATGCTGCTCACCGGCGATCTCATTTCGGCCGAGGATGCGGCCCGCATCGGGCTCGTCAATCGGATCGTGGCGGCCGGCAGCGAGCGCGAAGAAGCGCTGGCGCTTGCACGCAAGATCGCCGAAAAGTCGAGCCATGTCGTGAAAATCGGCAAGGAGGCCTTTTACCGCCAGGCAGAGTTGGACCTTGCCGCGGCGTACGCCTATGCCTCCAACGTCATGGTTGAGAACATGCTGGCGCGCGATGCCGAGGAAGGGATCGCAGCATTTGTGGAGAAGCGGCCTCCCACATGGGAGGACCGGTGAATTCGCGCGCGGGAGCAGCCACGCTGTGTTCGAATCACGCTAAAGTGAGTGGCTTCCTCTCAAACCTGCTGGCCGCAGGACGCGGCCGTAACCGGAGCAGAATGATGCAGAAATTGATCGCGCTGGGGTTCGTGTTGGCTGGGATCGCTTTCGCTGCCCCTGCCCCCGGTCAGAGCTACACCGACGAAGAGCGCCAGGCGTGCGAGTCCGACGCCTTCAAGCTTTGTGGTCAAGCCATCCCGGACCAGGAACGGGTCAAGGCCTGCCTGATCGCCAACATGTCGAAACTGACCCCGGCCTGCCGCCGCATGTTCCAGCGCGGCCGCTGAGCGGAAAAAGATTTTGGGGGAGAAGTGTTGGGGGACCTGACCTTCCCGCACTGCAAACAATGACTATATTCGGATGATCCTGCTGGACGCATCCGAATGATGAATCATGACGCCTATCCCGACGCCTATATCCGCGGGATTCTCAACACAGTGAAAACGATCGCGATGGTCGGTTTGTCCCCCAAGGACAACCGACCTAGCTATTTTGCATTCAAGTATCTGCTTGAGCGCGGCTACCGCATGATCCCGGTCAATCCCGGGCAGGCCGGCAAAGAAATTCTGGGCCAGAAGGTCTACGCCAAGCTCGCCGACATCCCCGAGCCGGTCGACATGGTCGACATCTTCCGCGCCCCACAATATGCGACCGGGGTGGTCAAGGAGGCGCTTGCGCTCAAGCCGCGGCCACAGGTGATCTGGATGCAGCTCGGCGTGCGCAATGACGAGGCGGCCAGGCTTGCCGAGGAGGCCGGCCTCAAGGTGGTGATGAACCGCTGCCCGAAGATCGAATATGGGCGGCTGTCATCGGAGATCGCCTGGATGGGCGTGAATACCCGCACGCTCTCCTCCAAGAAGGCGCAGCTCTCCGGCCGCGGCATCCAGCGCATGTCGCTTAACCGGACCACGCTTGCTGGCGCCGCAACCGAGGCGGCGACCCGCGCCGAGGCCAGCGAAAAAGACAGGCCGTAGCGGCCTGAACACTCTGCGCCGCGTCAATCGATCGGTGGACGCGCGCGCCTGCCCGCAGCCTGCATGCCTTGACGCGCCTAGTGCCCCGTTTTCGAAGTTCGTGGTACGTCTCAGCACACTCTGACACGAACTTCGGAAACAAAGGGGCACTAGCAACTCCATAATTCTAGTGCCGCTTTTCGATTTGAAGTTCCTGACCGAGTTTGCTGTAGGTGGTGTAGGAACTTCAAATCGGCGGCACTAGCCCGTCCGATAAACCCGGGCATCCCGCGGACCAACGCCCCGGTCCCGGCTTTCTTAAGGAATTGAGGACCGGCCATGACCGACCGTATCCCAGGCTTTTCAACGCTGGCAATTCACGCGGGCGCACAGCCCGACCCGACAACCGGGGCGCGCGCCACGCCGATCTATCAGACGACCTCGTTCGTGTTCGAGGACGTCGATCACGCGGCCTCGCTGTTCGGCCTGCAGACCTTCGGCAACATCTATTCGCGCATCGGCAACCCGACCAACGCCGTGCTGGAGGAGCGCGTGGCCGCGCTCGAGGGTGGCACCGCCGGCCTTGCGACCGCGTCGGGACACGGGGCGCAGATAATCGTGTTTCATTGCCTAATGCAGCCGGGCGACGAGTTCGTCGCCTCCAAAAAGCTCTACGGCGGCTCGATCAACCAGTTCAACCACGCCTTCAAGAACTTCGGCTGGAACGTGGTGTGGGCCGAGCCCGACGATATCTCGACCTTCGAACGCGCGGTCACGCCCAAGACCAAGGCGATCTTCATCGAATCGATCGCCAATCCGGGTGGCGTCGTCACCGACATCGAGGCTATCGGCAAGATCGCTAAGGCGGCCGGCGTGCCGCTGATCGTCGACAACACACTGGCGACGCCCTACCTGTGCCGGCCGATCGAATACGGCGCCGACATCGTGGTGCACTCGCTCACCAAGTTTCTCGGCGGTCACGGCAACTCGATCGGCGGCATGATCGTGGACGCCGGCACCTTCAACTGGTCGCGCGAGGGACGCTACCCGATGCTTTCGCAGCCACGGCCGGAATATCACGGCATCGTGCTGCATGAAACCTTCGGCAACTTCGCGTTCGCGATCGCCTGCCGGGTGCTGGCGCTACGCGACATCGGAGCGTGCCTGTCGCCGTTCAATGCCTTCCTCATCCTCACCGGCATCGAGACGCTGCCGCTGCGCATGCAGCGCGCCTGCGACAACGCGATGACGGTCGCGCAGTGGCTGTCCAAACATCCGAAGGTCGCGTGGGTCAGCTATCCGGGCCTGCTTGGCGACCGCTATCACGCGCTCGCCAAGAGATATGTGCCGAAGGGCGCCGGCTCGGTCTTCACCTTCGGGCTCAAGGGGGGCTACGAGGCCGGCGTGAAGCTCGTCTCAGGCGTGAAGCTGTTCTCGCATCTCGCCAATATCGGTGACACCCGCTCGCTGATCATTCATCCGGCCTCGACCACGCACCGCCAGCTCACTGATGAGCAGAAGATCGTGGCCGGCGCCGGACCCGACGTGGTGCGCCTGTCGATCGGCATCGAGGACAAGGACGACATCATCGCCGACCTCGAGCAGGGCTTGGCGGCGCAGTAGGCAGGTACTGCTCCGGCGCCGCCACATTTTCGAGGGGCATTGAACCGGCCAACGCGCTCGGCACACCAATGATCGGGTGTGATGCCGACCTGACGGAGGCCATCGCCATGCTGCGCCGGACGACGCTCCTCTTCACCCTCACCGCGATCGCTACAAGCGCGAGTGCGCTGGTGCCCAGCGCGGCGACGGCACAATCCGACGATCCCTTTGCTGGCCACATTGTTCGCGTGGTCTATCGGTGGGACAACAATTCCAGCTGGGGCTTCATGGTCTACACCGACAACAACGGGCAACGCTGTTTCCGCTTCGGCAATCCGGGCTTCCGGCCAAAGATCAGCGACATCACAGGCGTCGACCACAAGGTTTGCTTCAAACCCGGGCAGACCTCGCTCGAGCGCTCGCCGGTCACGACGAGCGTCACCGGAGTCGCCGGACAGAAGGGCCAGACGACGATCGAGAGCTATTACGGCGGCTCCGCCCAGCAGACCGGAGACACCCTCGACACCACATTCCAGCCCTGCACGCGCCTGCGCGGAGAGCCGGAATTCCGCTGTGTGGAGCCGACCCGCTATACGGTCAGGTTGCAGGGTGCAAACTGCGAAGTCGACGTCAAAGACAACCGCGGAAATTGGAAGCTCGTCTCCAAGACCTGCGAGTACTACCCCGCGATGTGAGCAGCGTCCGTTCACGCGGCGTCGGCGATCGGCCTTTCAACCAGTTGCGCACTGCGCCTCGGCATCAGCCGCTCCGCATGCATCACGGCAATCGCCAGCACCACGACCGCCATGCCCTGATGAGCAAGCGCAAGACCGATCGGAACTTGATAGAGCAGCGTCGCGATCCCGAGCGCGGCCTGGATCGTCACCGCGACCGCCAGGGCAAACGCGAACGCTCTCCTCCCCACGCGCGCTGCATCGGCGGCGTGCAGCAGCACTGCGATAAACAGGAGATACGCGATGCCACGGTGGATGAACTGCACCGTGAGCGGGTTCTCGAACAGATTGCGCCACCACGGCTCGTTGAAGAACAGGCTCGCTGCCGTCGGCACCACATGGCCATCGATCAGCGGCCAGGTGTTGTAGAGAAGGCCCGCGCGCAGGCCCGCGACGAGTGCACCCCAGTAGATCTGGCACAACACCAGAGCGAGTAGAACGATCGCGGTCGCGCGCAGCCGCATCGGAGCATTGGTCAGTGGCTGCGGCCGCAAGCGTTGGATCGTCCAGACGATCAGCGCAAAGATCGCGCAGGCGAGCGTCAGATGGAACGCCAGCCGATAGGGCGACACGTTGACGCGCTCGGCCAAGCCTGAGGCCACCATCCACCAGCCGACCGCGCCCTGCAATGCGCCGAGACCGAAGATGGCCCACAGCCATCCGCGCAAGGCAGGATCGACTGCGCCGCGCCAGAGGAACCACAGAAACGGCAGCAGGAACGCCGCACCGATGAGGCGGCCGAGCAGGCGGTGCGCCCATTCCCACCAGTAGATCAGCTTGAACTCGTCGAGCGTCATCCCGCGGTTCACCTGCTGATACTGCGGGATGGTCTTGTACTTCGCGAACTCGGACTGCCAGGCGCTATCGCTCAAGGGCGGCACCGTACCTGTCAGTGGCTTCCATTCGACGATCGAGAGCCCGGACTCCGTGAGCCTGGTTGCACCACCGACCAGGACCATCGCGAAGATCAGCCCGGCGACCGCAAGCAGCCATAACCGCAGCGCGCGGCCGGACGACGAGGAGTATGAGATCGTGCGAGGCATGGCAGATCGAATTGGCGGATCGCTTGCGGGTGCGCTGAGGACCTTATAGGTAGGCAGTTGCCCGCTCGCAATTGTCCTCAATCAAGCGCCAATGCCCATCCGTCTCCGCAAGCTCATCGGTGGCATCGTGCTCATCGCCCTGGTCGTGGGCTGGGCCCTCCTCGCCATGGCGCTGGCACAGCTGCCCGTGATCAAGGCGAACGCCGTCGTCGAGGCGATCTATTATGTGCTGGCGGGCCTTGGCTGGGTGCTCCTGGCCATGCCGCTCATCAAATGGATGGTGCTCGACAAGCGCGAAGATCCCAAATAGCGCGCTCGTCAAGCTGGTCGCTTGCAGCTGGGTGGCAGCGCCTGTTGCCCAGGCGCTGCGTCGCAATCACGGCAGTGATCGTACCGCATGCAGCACCGCCTGCAGTGTCGGCAGGTCCGCACCTGGCGGAACCCGTATGGTCGCCGCACCCATGACGATCTCGATCATGGGTGTGGTCCCTCCTGCGGGGGGCGGATCGTCCCTGCCGATCGACCTCCCGGCTGCTGGTGTTGAATTGGCAGTCGGCGCGGTCATGACGCTCGCTACAATCGGAGCCGGTGTTCGTCGCATGCTATCGTCGTCCCGTCCCGCCTGCCGCGGCTCGTTTGCGTTCGTCAATCGATCCAGTTCGGCGACGAGCTTCGGCTTCGGCAACAACTCCGACTCGAGCCCCACCTTGGCGAAATGCCAGCGAGGAGACACGGACCGTTCGGCCAGCGCGGCCATATGTCGGAACACCACGTCGCTGATCTGTCGCTCTGGACCCAGTAGCTCGATCCTGGGGTTTCTTTGAAAGCCGATGCTGCGTCGATGCCACTGCGCAGCCGAGAGACCATCGCTCGACAGCCGGAGCACTTTGATCACTCCCTTGCTCGCCAGATCCGGCTGCGCGATCGAGACAAAAGGCCTCTGCTGAAGCTTCATCGCCACTTTGATCGGATTAGGCGATTGCGGCGTGACCGCCAGAAGGAACCCCTCCCTCCCGCGTGCATCTTTGATCTTCAAACCGAATTCCCGGATGACCTTCTCTTTCAGCTCCGCCGAGGTCCCCAGCTTAAATCCCACGAACAGCTCACCGGTCGGGACAAAAATACCGCGTCCCTCGGAGAGCTCGAAAACATGCGTACCAACCAGAACAAATTCGTCACGCCTTATTTGGTCGAGCGCCTGATCGGCGTCGAGCTCATCGTCGCAAATTGATACCAGTCGAAATCCCCCCAGTACCCCTTCTGATTTCCAGCTGCTCTCAGGCAAAGTCCGTCGGACGGCTGCTTGGGCATCATCTGTCTTGTTTTGCCGGAGCTTCACGCCGATCAATTGCTTGCTTTGCGCAAGCGTAATGGACTGGTTGCCGTATTTGAGTGCGAACGCATTCATGCTTACTGCCTCACGCTTGTCGAACGGTTGCACGGAAAATTGTGGCGGCATTCTCCTTTTCGTCACTGTAAATTGAGCGGTATTACAGCTTGAGCTTCAGCGTGACCTAACGCTCATACGGCCACGAGATACCGCTGAACGAATCAGCAGTGTGAATCTTTTGAGTTTGAAATCTGGCCAAACAATGCAAAGCCCCCCAGGCCTTAACAACTATAGCGCGACAACAGGTGCGCGGCAACTTCCCTATGGTGCAATTGCCCGTGATGCCAATTCAACTTCAATGCTATGTTCGAGAATTCTTCGTTGTTGTGTTGCGCGTGGATATAAAAAAATGAAATGTTCGATCCATAACTCTCCATCGCGCGCGCGGCATCGTCAGCGCGGTGATGAACTCATGAATAGCCCATCCGATCCAATCACTTGCTCATGCGCTACGCAGCGTCCACGCGACGAAAGCCATTCCACATTGCGGTAGCAGCGCCCGACAATAAGACCCGCACGTATCGTAATTGCTGATGCTCACCGTTGAGCGAGATCCGTGGTAATGCCATCAGACAATCGCAGTGTGTCCCAAAAAGCACGCCCGGCCGCGTTGTTACGGCTGTCTTAAAACTGAGCTCATTTGCGATACGGAACTCGCGCGCGGACGCCGAGGTGCGGTCGCCCACCGGATAGGAGAGATGTGTCGGGCGGAAACCGAGCGCGGACTCTATTGCCGTGCGGCTCATATCCATTTCGGTGCGTGCCAGCTCTTCGGAAACTTTCGCGAGCATCACATGATTGACGGTGTGAGCGCCGATCGTCACCAGCGGATCAGTCGCCAACGTGGCAAGCTCGTCCCAACGCATGCACAGCTCGTTGCAGAACGCCGCAATGTCCACCTGATAGCGGGCCGCGAGATCGCGCACGGCGGAGCGTAGCTCGGCTTCGCTCGTCAGGCTGCGCAGCCACACATAAAGCCTGTCGAACGCATCGCGCTTTTCCGCCACGCTGGCACAGGAAAGCGTCTCCTGCTGCCCGCCAACATTTTGCCCGCCAAGACACACATCGATCGCGTCATTGCGAGCCACAACCGCTTCAAGCACCAGCCACCACAACTCCCCGGCCCGATCGGGAAAGCTCGTCGGGATATAAACCGTGAAGGGCGCCTGATGCCGTCGCAGGATCGGATAGGCCCATTGCAGCGTGTCGCGATAGCCGTCATCGATCGTGATGCAGACAAAACGGCGCCGGAAGTCGCCCTCGACCAAACGGCGGTGCATCTCGTCAAGGCTGACGAGATCGAGCTCGCTGCGGCGCAGCTCGACCAGCACCTCATCGAGGAACTGCGGCGTGATCTCGAGCAGCCGGTTTGGCTGAAACTGCTCGGGCCGCGCCGGCCGCACATGATGCAGCGTCAGGATCGCGCCGACGCC
Organism: uncultured Alphaproteobacteria bacterium; assembly: GCA_963817015.1. Lineage (GTDB taxonomy): Bacteria > Pseudomonadota > Alphaproteobacteria > Rhizobiales > Xanthobacteraceae > VAZQ01. Next base: position 337,276 of record CAWFMV010000008.1, read on the forward strand.
GGCCACGAACGGCCGCATCATCTGATAGGCGCCGCTGAAATAAAGCGTCTCGAGCCCGGCGCGAATAATCGTCTGCTTCATCGCCATTTCTTCGTTGCCATCTTGGCTCGCTCCGCTCAAGCCGCGGCGCGCGCCGCCGACCCGTCCGCGCCGGGCGCCGACCAGCCCTGCAGCATGTTCACGGCGCTGAAGCCCGCCGCCAGGAGGTGCTCCTGCGCGGCGGCGCTGATCGGATCGTCGGGCGTATCGGCAACCAGCACGGCCTGCGGAGCGAGCGCAGCAATCGCTTCAAGCGGCATGTCGGGCAGCGTGCCGGCATTAATCACGACGTGGTCGTAGCTGCGGGCCAGGGCTTCCACCGTGATGACGAGCCGTGGCGACTGCACTATCGACGCCACGTCAGCCGAAGGCTGGCCTGCGGCAATGAAATGCGTGCCGGAATGGCGATCACGCGCGATGATCTCACCGAATGAGGCTGAGCCAGTCACGAGCTCATTGATCCCCGGCACGGACGGATCCGCCCCGAGCGCCGACAGTCCCGGCCCGCCCGGCGCCAGATCAAGCAACATGACCTTGCCCTTGCCGGCGAGCGTGCGCGCGAGCAGCACGGCAATGGGGGTCGTGTCGACGCCGGGACGCGCACCGATCACAGCCACCCGCCCCATCAACCGACCGGAGACCGCGCCGATCATTTCCTCGGCCGCCGTTTCAAGCGCGCTCGCGCCTTGCACGCCTGAGGGAGGCGCATCCGGTTCGCTTGCTGAAGCGTGCGCGTGCTCTTGTTGGTCTTGCGGTCGCCCGTGATCCTGCTGTTGCGCTCCAGCATTGCCCGTCCCATCAACCGGATATCCGGCCGAGCCCTGGATCGGGTGCAGCGTTTCGAGATCATCCGCACCATGGGATTGCGGCATAGGCGCCGCCGCCGAGAACTGCCCTGACAGAAGCTGCCCTGAGAGCGTGAAGGCGACTGTGAGCGCAAGCGTGCCCAGCGCCGCGATCAGCACTGTCGGCAGCTTCTTCGGCCATGACGGGGTGTTGGACACGATCGCGGTCGAGATGATGCGCGCGTCTGGCGAACCTGCCCCGACGCTGTCGCGCGTGGTCGCCTCGCGATATTTCGCGAGATAGGACTCGAGCAGCTCGCGCTGTGCCTTGGCTTCGCGCTCGAGCGCGCGCAGTTGGACGTCCTGCTCGTTCACATTGCCGGCCTGGCGTTTGAATCGGTCAAGGCTTGCGCCAAGTGAATCCACTTTCGCGGAAGCAACTCGTGCGTCGTTCTCCAGCGCGCGCGCCAGGCGATCGGCCTCTAGGCGGATCTGTCGATCGAGATCGGCAATCTGCGCCTTGAGCTCCTTGATGCGGGGGTGCTGGTCAAGGAGCGTGGAGGATTGCTCAGCCAGCTGCGCGCGCAGCGTGACGCGCTGCTCGGACAAGCGCCGCATCAGCTCGGAATTGATGATATCGGCGAACTCGACCGAAGCGCCGGTGCGCAGCGCATCCCGGATGATGCGCGCCTTGGCCTCGCCGTCGGCTTTCTGCCCGCAGCCCGGCGGACAGCTGCGCGTTGAGCTCGCCCAGCTGCTGGTTCGAGAGCGTCGTGTTGTTGGTGCCGACCAGCAGATTGTTGCGGGCGCGATACTGCTCGACCTTGGCTTCCGCATCGGCGACCGCGCCGCGCAGGGGCTCGATCTTCTCGGCGAGCCAAAGACCCGCCACCCGCGACTGGTCCTGTTTGGCGGTCTGCTGGAACATCAGATAGGTCTCCGCCACCGCGTTGGCGACGCGGGCGGCGAGCTCAGGACTTTCCGATTCAAACTCGATCGCGATCACGCGGGACTTTTCGACCTGGTACGCGGTCAGTCGCTCCGCGAAGCTGCGGAACACCCGTTCCTCGGGCGTCTGGCTCATCGGGTCCCGGACGATCCCGACGACCCCCAGGAGCACGCCGATGGTCGAGCTGCCGCGCAGCACCGGATCGAACTCCGGCCGCTCGCCGAGCTTGAGCGTCTTGATCACCTCGCGCGCGAGATCGCGCGACAGGATGAGCTGGACCTGGCTGGTGACCGCTTCCTGGTCGATGCCGCTGCCGCGATCCAAGGCCTTCTCGGCGTCCGGCCGCAAAAAAATGTTGTCGCGCGTCTCGATCAGCACGCGCGCTTCCGACTTGTAGCGCGGCGTCACCAGGTTCACAGCCGCAAACGCAAGACCGCCGGCGAGCAGCGTCAACGCAGCAAATCGGCCCTTGCGACGCCACAAAGCGCGGCCAAGCGCAGCCAAGTCCAATTCGTCGATGGCGTGAACCATCGCATGGGCCATCGCCTGCCGCCCTTTCGACGCAACCGCCGCAATCATGATCGGCTTCCTGCTTGCCGCGCATGCTGCGCGACTCTCCCGGGGCGATTACATTCCATTAGGGTTTATCGTGCGTTAAGCTCCACCTCCCGCTACCCACCGCGCGCCGCAATGTGGACGCGCGGCTTGCGCACTGTCCATGCTGGGGCGCTCGCAGCATTAATGATTCGTAAATGGCAATGACTGACGCAGGCGAGGGACCTCTCAACATTCTGCATGTGATGCGCGCACCGGTCGGCGGGCTGTTTCGCCACGTCGCTGATCTGGCGCGAGGACAGTCCGCGCGCGGACATCGCGTGGGGCTGATTGCCGATCGGTCGACCGGCGGGGCGCAGGCGGAAGCAGCGCTTTCAACGCTCGCGAGCAAGCTCGCGCACGGCGTCACGCGCGTGCCGATGAGCCGCCATGTCGGCGTCAGCGATTTTCTCGCCGTCAGGCACGTAGCGCAGCGCGCCCAGGCCGTCGCCGCCGATGTCATTCATGGTCATGGCGCCAAAGGCGGCGCCTACGCGCGCCTCGCCTCCATCCCCTCCCCCACGGACCGGAAGACGATTCGCGTCTACACGCCCCACGGCGGCAGCCTGCATTTCCATTGGGGCTCGCCGACCGGCCTCGTCTATCTCAACGCGGAACGTGGGCTGATGAGCCGCACCGATCTCTTTCTGTTCGAGAGCGCCTACGGCCGCGATGTGTTCAAGGCCAAGATCGGCGAGCCTCCAAGCCCCCCGCAAAGCCTCGTGCGGGTCGTGCACAATGGTGTCACCGACGACGAATTCCAGCCGATCGTGGTGACCCAGGGCGCCACCGATCTGCTCTTTGTCGGTGAATTACGCGTCCTGAAGGGCGTTGACGTGCTGATCGCCGCAATCAGGCAACTTGCTGCAGGAGGGGCGCAAAGTCACCGCCACCATCGTGGGGGATGGGCCCGATCGTGCCCAATTCCAGCGCGAGGTGGCAAAGCAGGGCCTTGGCGAACAAGTGCAATTCGTCGGCGCCAGACCGGCGCGGCAAGCGTTCGGTTTGGGGCGGCTCCTGGTCGTGCCCTCACGCGCGGAGTCGCTGCCTTATATTGTGCTCGAGGCGGCGGCGGCGGGCGTGCCGATGATCGCCTCACAGGTCGGCGGCATCCCGGAGATCTTCGGCTCCGACTTGGGCAGCCTCGTCGCCCCGGGCGATCCGGCAGGCCCTGGCGCGGGCCATCAGCCAGGCCATGCAAGACCGGGGCACCAGACACTCGGCAACTCTACGGCTGAAGACGCGGCTGCGTGCCTTGTTCTCGGCCGACGCCATGACTGACGCGATTCTCGGCGGCTTATCGCGAGGCGCTCGCCCATCGCTCTGGTTAAGAAATCGTAACTGCAGCGTCGGCCTAAGATTTTCTTGAAACTTTTCCGGTATGCGGGTGCGGTCCTCTGCAGCAGCATCGCGGACCTGTGCCTGTCACTCATGCTGGAATTCGACGCTCGCAAATTCCCGATTGACGCCATCAGGGCGGCCCGCATCGCGTTGCCCCCGAAGGCGCTCTCGCCGGCCGCGCTGAAGATCGCTGCGCAGCCGACCGTTCCGGCCTACTCGCCGATCGTGCTCGCGGGCGCCGTTCGGTTGATCGAGCTCGCGATCACCGTGCTGGTCGGGGCCGCGCTCTATGCCCTCTACGTGATCCCGCGCGACGGGTTCGAGTGGCACTACGCCATCGCGATCGCCTGTATCGGCCTGCTGACGACGCTCGCATTCCAGGTTGCCGACATCTACCAGGTCGAGGCGTTTCGCGGCCGCGAGAAGCAGTATTTCAGGCTCGCCACCGCCTGGTCGGTGGTGTTCCTGCTCGTGATCGGAGCGAGCTTCTTTGCCAAGTCAGGCGATCAATTCTCCCGCTTCTGGCTCGGGAGCTATCATATCGTCGGCCTCGCCAGCCTGCTCTGCTTCCGCCGTGCGCTGTTTCTGCTGGTGCGCAAGTGGACCCGCGAGGGCCACCTCGAGCGCCGCACCGTGATCGTCGGCGCCGATGCCAATGGCGACGCGCTGGTGCAGTCGCTGGCCAGCGCAGCCGGATTCCGACGTGCGCATCATCGGCATGTTCGACGACCGCGGCGATGGGCGCTCGCAGTCAAGCGTCGGCGGCCACCAGAAGCTCGGCACCGTCGACGACCTGGTCGAGCTCGCGCGCAAGACCCGCATCGATCTTGTCCTCTTCTCGCTGCCGATCTCGGCCGAGAGCCGCATCCTGCAGATGCTCAAGAAGCTGTGGGTGCTGCCGGTCGATATCCGGCTCGCGGCGCACAACAACAAGCTGCGCTTTCGCCCGCGCGCCTATTCCTATCTCGGCCCGGTTCCGCTGCTCGACGTCGCCGACAAGCCGATCACCGACTGGGACGTCGTGATGAAGTGGCTGTTCGACCGCATCATCGGCGGTCTCGCGTTGCTCTGCCTGTCGCCGGTGATGCTGCTGGTCGCGATCGCGATCAAGCTCGAGAGCCGCGGCCCCGTGTTTTTCAAGCAGAAGCGCTATGGCTTCAACAACGAGCTGATCGAGGTCTACAAGTTCCGCTCCATGTATGTCGATCAATGCGATCCGACCGCCTCGAAGCTCGTGCAGAAGAACGATCCGCGCGTCACTAAGGTGGGCGCCTTCATCCGCAAGACCTCGCTCGACGAGCTGCCGCAGCTCATCAACGTCGTGCTCAAAGGCGACCTGTCGCTGGTCGGCCCGCGCCCCCACGCGGTGCACGCCAAGGCCGCCGACCGGCTCTACGACGAGGCGGTCGACGGCTACTTCGCGCGCCACCGCGTCAAGCCCGGGATCACCGGCTGGGCGCAGATCAACGGCTGGCGCGGCGAGACCGACACCGAGGAAAAGATCCAGCGCCGCGTCGAGCATGACCTCCACTACATCGAGAACTGGTCGGTGCTGCTCGACCTCGCCATCCTGGCGCGCACGCCGCTCGCGCTCGCCAAGACCGAGCACGCGTATTGATGACAAATGCAGCGGCCGCAATGGTCGCCACGCCGCGGCTCTCGATCGAAACGCTGCGCGGCGTGCTGCTTTGGCTCATGGGCTTTGCCGGCGCGTTCGTGTTCATCGAGCCGAGCCCCTATGAGATCGTCGGCGCGCTCGCCATCGCGATCTTCGCGCTCACCGGACTGATGCTGCGCGCGCCGCTCGTGCCGCTCATTCTGCTGCTCGTCCTTCTCAACCTCGGCTACGCGACCGCCATGCTGCAGGTGGTCGACCAGGGCAAGGTCGTCACCTGGGTGTTGGTCTCGGCCTATCTCGCGGTGACCGCGATGGTCTATGCCGCGATGCTCGGCGCCAACACGCAGGCGCGGCTTCATTGGCTGATGGGCGGATGTCTCGCGGCGGGGCTGATCGCGTCGCTCATTGCCATCGCGGCCTATTTCCGTCTGTTCGGCAGCCTCTCTGACCTGTTCCTGCTCTATGGCCGCGCGCGCGGCACCTTCAACGATCCGAACGTGCTCGGCGCGTTCCTGGTGCTGCCCGCCCTGATCGCGTTTCAGCGCATGCTGACGGGACGACTGTCGGCCGCCTTCAATGCCGCCATCCTTCTGATCGTGATGCTCGCAGCGCTGTTTCTCTCGTTCTCGCGCGCGGCCTGGGGCCAGCTCGCCTTCGCGGCGGCGCTGTTGATGGCCATCAGTTTTGCGACCAGCCGCGCGCCCCAGGAACGCCTACGCATCGCGCTGATTGCCATCCTTGGAACGCTGGTGGCGCTCCTGCTCGTGGCCGCGCTGCTCTCGATCGGCCAGGTCGCTGACCTTTTCAAGGAGCGCGCCACCCTCGACCAGAACTACGACCTCGGCCATCTCGGGCGCTTCGGGCGCTACATCCTGGGCTTCGATCTGATGCTCGACCGCCCGCTCGGCATCGGGCCGCTGCAGTTCTCCAAGGGCTATTTCAGCGAGGACCCGCACAACACCTTTCTCAACACCTTTATGTCCGGTGGCTGGCTGGGCGGATTGGCCTATCTCAGCCTCACGCTGATCACCGCGATCCGGGGTCTGCGTTTCGTGTTTGTGCGCACGCCCTGGCAGCCGACCTACCACGTGGTCTACGCCGCCTTCCTGGGCGTCGCCGGCGAAAGCGCCATCATCGACATCGACCACTGGCGCCACTATTTCCTGATCCTGGGAGTGCTCTGGGGCCTGATGGTGGTCTCCCGCCCTGCCCTTGCGCGGTCGACCGAGCGGGCGTAGATGAACGGCCCTGAGGCCCAGCCGAGACCTATTTGGCTAGGCCATTTGGCGGAGCGTAGCGCAGCCCGGTTAGCGCACCAGTCTGGGGGACTGGGGGTCCCGAGTTCAAATCTCGGCGCTCCGACCAAGGAAAATCAAATACTTAGACCGGTGGTCAATCTGAAAAACAGTCCCCAAAAAATCGCCTCGGGACAACGTCGGGACAGCCGCTCGGTAGCCGTTCTCTCCGCAATTATTTTTCGCTGCGCTCTACCACCGTCGCTGCCCTGCCCCGTGCCATCATCGTCCAGGAAGTCGAGAACCCGTCCGGGCCAACCAGGGCAACACCGGAGGTCTCGACGTGCGCCACATCCCCATCTTTGCCCGCTCTGACAGCGTGTGCATCGCCAGCGCAGATTGCTGCCGTGGATGAGGCGACGTGCCAGTCATACGGGCGCCGCCCGGCACTGATCGCTACACCGCTTGCCGGATGATGCAGCAAGAGCTGCGCATGCAAGAGAACGCCGCGCGACGGGCTGCCTTCATACAGGCCGCCGCCAACGCGCGCTCCCGTCGCGGCGATGACCTGAGCTGCACATCGCAGCGCACCGGCTTCGGGGTTACGCAGATCGACTGTCGTTCACGATAACGCCACCGGCCAATTCGCTCCGGTCACAACTGGATGTGACGATGGATGATCCAACCAACACCTATCCATCATCGGCCGGCCCAACGATCTTCTCTTCGCTGGTGTCCGGCTCGACCAATGCCATTGCCTCAATCACGTTCCCGATTGCGGCATGGCGGGTGACCAATACATCGACCGCCGGCACGGTCTCAGTCACCAGGCCGGAATTGGTTGAGATGTTTGCTCGCGCCAGAGAGATCGTGAAGGCATTCCACGGCATCGTCGCCAAGCAATCGTCCAATGAATTGATGACCGAGCTGCCGGCGGGCAATGCCGTGGCCGGCGCGCCGCAATTGTCGTCAGCCGGCTATGACGTGGTCTTCATCGGCATTGAGAACTCGATTGCTGCCGGCAATGCGCATGCGCCAGATTGGCGATGGCGCGCATTTGGTCCCGACACCGCTGCAATCAATTCATCTCGACAACGGCCGCGTCGTCATAGAACGCGAATCCATCGAGCCGGTGCCGATGATACAATACCGGGTGCGGGCGAAATGATCATCACGCAAGCAATGCTGCGCGCCGCGCGCTGCAGCGGTGCGGCCGGAATTGGATGCTCCGGTGCTCGACAGCATCAAGATTGCGGCCATTGCACTCAAAGCCGCCGGGCTAGGCGAGCATTGGCAAGAGCTTCGGGTAACCGAAGCTATTCGCAAAGATAACAAACGCCGTGAACCACCCACTGATAGCCCAGATGCTGCACCATCCGAGCAGGATCATCGCCCGGCATCGGATGCTTCAGCAATTGAAACGTCCCGTCGGGCAGTTCTCGAAGACACCATTGCTCTTGAGCCGTCAGAGGTTCGATGGTGAGAGCAGCGCTGGCCATGACCGTCACCTTGGCTTGCGTTAGGGGGCCGGCGTCGTTGGTAGCGATGACCGGCTCCCGCTATTTGACTGTGGATAACGGTGAAAAGCATGACTTTGCCGGGCTCAAACTACAATCTGAAGCCATACGTCGATGACGGCGCCCTGCTGCCGGAGATCGGCGCCCGCGTCGCCTATATCGACGGCCTGCACTTCGAAGGCACCGTCGTGGCCGTCCGCTCGATTGAGCGTCACGTGGTCGTCAAATGGGATCACGCGCAAGAGTCGACGACCGTGTCGGCGCGGCAGATCGAGCCGCTGCTTTGAAAAACCGCACTACGGTGTAGTTTTTGACTATAGAGCAAATGTCCCCTAGTAAAAGTCTATTGACAGGATTGTTGGAAGCATGGTCATGTTGGATCAGTCCAACGGGGGGTATCCATGACCGGCACGGACTTCATGACGGGGATTGAGCTAGCCGTCAAAGAGGCAGTCGAGAGCCAAGAAGACGACCTCATCAACGACATCGCCTTCCACCTAGGGCGCCAAGACGCGAAGGTGCGGGCCGCCCTTGAGGACTACATTGGGAGCGGCGAATTTGGCGAGAGCGTGCGCGAGTTCATCTACAACCATCTCCGCGCCACCGCCGATGACTACGGCGGCAATGTGCCCAGCATCGACGCCCGCGACGAAGAAATCAGAGCGACGCTGGTCCGGGTCCCGGTCAAGGTCCCGCCCCAGGTCGTCAAGGACCATGGGCAAGTACGCGCGGTGTTCAAAGACAAGCCCGGAGATCACTAGCCGACACTGATCGAGATCGCGCCCTCCAGACTTGGGGGGGCGCATGACACAGCACATCATCCGCGCCGACATCGTCGGCAACAACAACGCCACCGCCTGCAACATCACCGCCAAGGGTCGCACGCCGATCCTGACGTTGTACCGCGCGTTGCTCAAAGCCGGGCACGACCCAGCCTCACCGCTGCACTGCTACCGAGGTGACGTGCTGGCGTTCACCATTGCCACCATCGGCGACGGTGCGAAGCTGACCGTCAAAGAAGACGCCCAGGTCGACCACCGCACTTTGCGCCCCTCGATCTAGAAAGGCTGGCTGCGCTGACCACTGACAGGTCCAGCACTGGTGAGATTTCCGAGGCGTGACGTTCGCGCGCAAGGTCGGGAGGCTCATCCGCAAATCTGGGACACCTGTGGTCAGGGACTCGGCGCGTTATTCCGAGACCCCAAACTCCGACCGCACGAGCAGATAGAGAAGGACTGCGTACACCAGCAAGATCGCCACGGCGATGGCCAGTGCCCACCACCCTTCCGCAATCCAGATGGCGTCCACACCAGTCTCCTCGGTGCACGCGCGTGGGACCCACCGCGCATGTTGGATGGGACCAATATAACACAGGCATGACCCGTAGATTGAGGGGCACATCGAGGGGCAGCCGCAGGGAGGGGGCCTGGAGGGGGACCGGAGGAGTAGCTTGACACCTTTTCTGGAGGCTAGGAATCTTTTCCAATTGCCCCGATGTTGTCCCGGTCAAGTCGGGTCTAGCCGATACGTCAATGATTTCAGAGTGATAGTCGAGTAGACCATCAGCATCTAGGACTGGGGGTCTCGAGTTCAAATCTCGGCGCTCCGACCAGTTAAATCTCCAAAATCCACCCTTCATAGAGCGCCACGAGCAGCCGAGTGACTCACCCGCCGGGCGAGCGCGCAGGAGAAGCTCGTCTCCGCGCGCTCGCCGTCGCCTCACCCGCTCCCCCCGAAGCGGGCGAAGCTGGGCATCCCCGCGGAACGTGACGAATGATCATCGTCCGCGCGATTGTGACGACCGATTGGGACGATGCAGCAACCAACTCCCATGCCGGTGCGGTCGAGCATGCCAAGACAGGGAGGCCGCCGGCGCCATCGCTTGCAAGCGAACCGAACCGTTATGAGACATTACGGATTGGGGTCTTGCTATCGCCCGCCAACGATTTGCTCTCGCGTGACCGGCAAACGGTGAATCGCTGTGCAAGCGACTGCTCAGCGGGCGACCAAGCCGCTCGTCGAGAACGCCTCTGCATTGGATTGACGAGACAAGATCGGTTGGATCGGAAACAAAATTACGGTTTCGCGTTCTCGCCACCGCTCATATGAGACGAGATCGAACCTGGAACTAGCCGGCCGCACAGTGAACAGAAAGCGCGTGAGAGCGTTTGCCTGGAGCAAATGCATCACCTTCCGGTCCCTATCCCAATACCTCCTGCGTCAAATTTGTTAGTAAACTCAAAGTTACTTACTCGTCGTCCGTTTAAAGTGCTTGTATGCAACTTAAAGCTCTTAAGGTAGGTCGGGATGTCGTTTCGAAACCAGCTCGGAAATCTAACGTTCGAACCAGCCGCACTCGAAGCTATGGACCGGGCTCTTGAAGCAGCTTGTGTCGTGCTTCGGTTGTCGGAGCGGGAAGAGTCCTTGCGACAAATTGTGGCGCGCAAAGTTATTGAATGCGCCGTCGCAGGCGAGCGCGATCCCGAGGTGCTCTGCAAGATGGCCGTCGGGGAGCTCCAGCGCGAAGCACTCGAGGAGTTCGATGAATCCAATAACGCTGGTGTTGTACAGCAATAGTCGGCCAACTCGGCCCAACCCGGCATCGTCCGTATCAGACGGCAAAACATTGCAGCAGAACGACACGGGAGCGTCCGAGCTGAGCCGATACGTTGGACGACATGCAACATCGATGGTCTCCCCTTATTGACACATCGTGATATCGGCGTTGCGGAGAATCCGCTGCGCTTGAGACGACACGATCCGATCGCGTCCACGGCCTGGCAGCCGTCGAGTGTCGGCAACCATCTTTTGATGAAAATCTCTCGCCTTCTTCCGCTCACTTCGCTGGTCGCCTTCTGCCATGGCGACGAACGACTTTGTTGAAGATGAAGATGAGGATGGAGTTGGGGTTTCAGCTGAAGTTGAGCTCACCGCTTCCAGACCATGACGGCTGACAAAGCAAGCTTCGGCTGACTTTCAAATTGTCGGCCGCTTAGTCATCTCCAATCTTCGACCGCGGCGAACGACTTATCCCGCATTGATGTCCAATAGGGGTGCCGTCAGATATGCAAAGGAGCACTGCAATACACTTTGGTTTAGATGCAAACGTCCTGAGCTTGCAATAGTAATGCTGTTTGAAGATCGGCTCATCTTAAAGCTCAGCGACAGCGCTGCCCGCGATCGTTGACGTCTCTGATCAACAAGCCGGAGAAAACATTATGACAAGACTTGCTCTCGTCGCCGCCGCAGGATCGGTGCTCGCTCTCGGGTTTGCGTCTGACGTCCACGCGCAGGTTACGCTGGACGTTTCAAAGATCACCTGCGACCAGTACGTGGGCTACAAAATCACCGATCCACAAAACATCGCAATGTGGCTAAGCGGGTATTACAACGGAAAGCGCGGCAACACGGTCATGGACACGCAAGGTTTCAGCGAAAACACCAAAAAGCTGCGAGACTTCTGCTTGAGGAACCCAGCGACACCGGTCATGCAGGCCACAGAGACGCTGTTCGACATCAAACGCGATTAGGCCGGCCAAGCAATTCCTTGGCGCAGCAATTCCTTGGCGCAGCAAAGCGACGATGAGCGCAACGCGGTAGCTGATTTCACGCTCCATTGGCTCGCTAAACCAAGATCTAGCGCTTCGATATCTTTCGGTATGCGCGCTTTCCCTACGCACAATGGATGTGTGCGGCTGCTGTTCTTAATTTGGCCCTGAGTGTGTCCAGAAGCCCTTCGTGGCGTCTGATGGCAGTTGTGAACTGAACGGCAAATCCGACCTTGGGGCATGAATGCGATGACGAGCACAGCCCATACGCCTTCGGCGCCAAGCCCAACCCCTGGTCTTCAGCCCTTGCGCGCCAAATGGGGCTGGATCGTCGCCCTCGGCATCATTTACGTCATTGTCGGCCTGGTCGCGCTTGGCAGCGTCGCTATCGCGACCGCTGCAAGTGTGCTGGTGGTCGGCATTATGATGGTGGTGGCCGGGATCGCTGAAGTATTCAACGCGTTCCAGGTCAGAACCTGGGGCAAATTTGCTCTCTGGCTTCTGCTCGGTGCACTCTACATTTTCGCGGGCATCATCACCTTCCAGAATCCCCTCCTTGCGGCGGTGCTCTTGACTTTCATGTTGGGAGTGGCGCTCGTCATCTCAGGCGTGATGCGGCTCATCATCGCATTTAGCATGAAAGAGAGCACGCCTTGGGCTTGGGTGGCCCTCTCCGGCGCAATCACAATTATTCTTGGGCTCGTCATCCTGGCACGCTGGCCGGTGTCAAGTGTCTATGTTCTGGGACTCTTCCTTGGCATCGATCTCGTGATCGCCGGAGCAAGCTGGATCGGCATCGGTTTGGATTTACGGGCGCGCAGACGACGCTTGGTCTGAGATCGCACAACACGATCCAAGAGGAGTTGACCATGAGGTGGTTGTATCTGGCCGTCATCGTGCTCTTCGCCGCCGTGACAGCGGTCTTCGCTATGCAGAACCTTCAAACTGTGACTGTGTCTGTCTTTCGCATCGGCGCCCAAATGCCGCTCGCCCTCCTGATTGCCATTATCTATTTGCTGGGTGCAGTGACCGGCGGCAGCCTGTTCGCGCTCCTGCGTCGAGCTCTTGAAGGATCAAGGCGACGGACATTTGCTACGTCCTAAACTTTCATCCGATTAGATTGAATCGGATCAAAGTCCGGCCTTTTCCTCAGCAAGCAATAGTCAGAGGATCGCTCACTCCCGCCTCGTCACGGTGCGGTCCGGCGAAGCGGCGGGCATCCGGGCTCCCGAAGCAATCCACTGGTCGTATGTCTGAAAGCGCAGGCCAACCTTGTCGTACAACACGATCAGGTAGCCATCCCGACCGCGCAACACCGCCTCAGGCATAAGAGTTTGCACCTCCTGCGCCATCACGCCGACGTAGGCCTTATCGCTGCCATTGTAGCTGAACCGGTAGAAGCCAAGACCATTGTCGAGATGGCCGAGAAGCGTGATGTCATGTTTGAGCGTGATATCGGATCGCCGACCACCGCCACGCCCCGCCGCCACCGCCACGCCCGCCACCGCCGGCCCGCATCCCTCCGCCGCCGCGATGGCTCATGGCCGGTGCCCGTTGGACGCTTGCGCGAGCTTGTCTTGCACTCGGTCCGCCCCGCGCCCTCTGTCCAGCGCCTGTCGTCTGTCTGGTGTGCGAAGCCTGCTTTGAACCTGCCCTGTTCGTGCTGGCGGCTTTCTTGCTGCCCGCGCTCTTTCCTGCGGCCTGCTTTGAAGCCTTGCCCTTTCCTGCGGCCTCCTTTGAGCCCTTACCTTTTCCTGGAGCCTCCTTTGAGGCCTTACCCTTCGCCTTCGATGATCCATCTGCCTTTCTATCGGCAACCTTGCTCGCACCGCCCTGCTTGGCCAAATCCCGCCGGCCGGCATCCGCCTTGCCTCGAAATGCTTCACGTGCCCCAACCTTGCTCTGATCCCCGAAACGCTGAGCCACGTTTTGGTCTCGATATGGGACCGAGCCGCGGTGAGCGGGATTGTGGGCCCACGTGTTGTTCGCAATGTTGGTCCGGTTGAACTGGTTGTAGCGAGCCGCGTTGATATTCACGTTACGGCGCCACCAGTCTACGTTTCCCCAGATCGCCGCACCCGCAAACACACCGGCCGCAAACGAGAACACATTGCCGGCGCCGAAATACCCGGGCGGATACCAGTAGAACGGCTGATAGTCAGGATATCCCCATGCACCATACACTGTCGTCGGGTCATAAATCGGCACATAATATGAGTCTGGGTTGGCGCTCTCGATCGTGTACACGTACGCCGGAGCACTGGTTGGCCGCGAATAACCTGCGGGTGCCTCTGCCACCGACGTTTTCGTCACTTTCTGCTGCTCAGTCGTTCTCAGATTGCCCGTGTTATCAGCCCGCTCGCGCAACCGCTGCACGGCGTCCAGCACATCCGCTTGTTGCGCAAGAAACGCATCACCGATCTGCTGTGTCCAGTCGAGCTTGTCACTCATCATCTGCAACGTCTGTGGAATTGCGGTGAGCGCCTTGACGCTGGGATCCCATTGCTGCTTCTGCATCGCATCTTCCAGCGCCTGGCCCGAAACACCGGGATTGCCTTGCACCCAGCGCGCTGCCTCGATCACCTCCAACGGATAGGTGGAGGCCATCAGAATCTGCGAGAGCAGCGAGTCCGGATAGAGCGCGATCGGCGCCACCAGCTGCTCGAGTTGCGCGGCCGTGCGAGCCGGCGGCGCGGCGCTCTCCGCCCTTGCCGAGTCCAGAGCCGGGCTCACTGCGAGAAAGCACAACAAGCCGATAAAACAGCAGGCCTTACCGAACGCGCGTGGCTCCTTCATCATAGCGCTCCCTCCTTGCTGTTTCCCTACTCCGCTCCCTTGCTGGAGAGCTCAGACGCTAATGGTTTACGAACGCCGTCGGCCGCTCGCCGCCACATCGGCAACAACCGACCTGCTCGCGCGCATGTGACTGCTTCCTTCGTGGAGCTACCTGCATCGTTTCACGGGCGCTCATGGCGGAACTATTGTCCTTAGGTCTAAGCCATCTGTCCTTTTGGCGGAGCCGCATCACTCACCCCACCCGAAGCAGCTCTATGCTCCAGGGAGATTGGAGGTGCGCAAAACACGACCGCGCGCACACACTCAAACAAGATGGTCGAGCAAGATGTCGGTCTGCGCGGATCTCAACTGCGAACGACTTTGCTTCGAGCGCAAACACGGCTGAACCCCGCCGCCTACCGCAGAACACCGCCGTCACACACTCGCCAATTCGCTGTTATCTAAACCAAGATACATCCGCCTAAGACATTTCGACATGCGCAACTGCCGTCCGCACAATGGAATGTCGCCAATCGGTGACGATAGGGTTCGCCTGTCGGTCAACTCATGCCTCGATTGGGAGAACTGTCATGCGACTTATTGTTGCCGTCGCCGCAACCGCGTTTGCGGCGAGTGTGATCCTTGCGACCACGGCGTATACGCAATCAACAAACAATCCTGACGTGGTGCGGGTATCGCTGAATGAAAGCTACAATAAGTGCGTCTCACTCGCGAGATCGCGCGGCTATACAGAAAGCGATCTCGATGACAACCGAGCGGCTGCGCGAAACTTCGTCTTACGGTGCATGCAAGGAAGGCAGCAATGATCGCTCCGCGCGCTCCCAATGCGCAGGACAGACGTCACTCGACATCGGATCTTCGTGCGTGCGCGTCCGGAGCCGGCCTGTCATCTAGTTCGCCGTCGGACATGTACAGGCGCCGTGATACAATCGACTAGCTTGCGAAATGAGAGCTGCTGTACCAGCTGCTGTCTCTTCAAAATCCTGCCCACCGCAGCTGTCAATTGTAGCGGCGCTCCTGTGATCAAATAGCTCCACCCAAAACGGTATGGTGTCAACCTGCGGGTCGAGCATCAATTCAATGAGACGAACCTCATAGACACCATAACGTGCGACCGTCGCAGTCCGAAAACCGTCCTCGCCCTTGTTGCGACTTAGAGCCCAGATGTACAGCTGAAGAATTCTCAACTCGAGAGCCTTGCCCGGGAACATGATTCTACATCCTCTCATTCGGCTGCATTGTCGTTCCGGCGCCTTGCCGATGCACTCACGGCCCGGCAGCCACCACGCGTGCCGACTTTCCAGTGATCGGCCATGCCGCTCGATAGCCAGCCTGCACTGGCGCGTATGTAAGGGCCCGCACGCTTATTGTCCTGACATTTTGCGCCAAGGTTTTGATTGTGACCGTCAGCCACACCCGCCAAGCCCAGATCAGGCGCCCTAACATGCACGAGCCCAATGATACTTCGCTCAATGCTCTCCCCACCGCTACCGGTGGAATTGCAAGGGCGGCATTTGCGCAGGCCTTGGAACGGCTCGATGTCGCCCCCCTGCTCAAACGAGCTGGATTGACCATCGAACAAATTGAGGACCCAGACGCTCGTATCGGAGTCAGAAATCAAATTCGATTTCTCGACATTGTAGCGCACGAGTTGCCGGACGAATTTCTCGGCTTTCGGCTTGCCCAAAGCTTCGACCTTCGGAAACTTGGCCTGTTGTATTATGTCCAGGCTTCGTCCCGCACACTCGGCGAGGCCTTACAAAGGGCCGCGCGATACTGCGCGATACACAATGAAGGAGTGAAAATTACCTATCGACAGGCCCAGGACATTTCGATGACGTGCAAGTATGTCGGAGTTGCGCGCTCGGCCGATCGCCACCAGATTGAGTTCTTCATCACCACGCTTGTGCGCCTCTGCCGGCAACTGTCCGGCCGTCATCTGGTGCCGAGCTGGATCAAGCTTATGCACCGTCGAACGGAAGTGCCTTCTGAGTTTAGAACATTTTTCGGTTGCACAATTGAATTCGGCAGCGACATTGATGAGGTCATCTACCCTGGGGCTTCCGCGCGCCTGCCTATCGTGAGCGCAGATCCGTACTTGAATTCCCTCTTGGTGCAATATTGCGATGAAGCACTTGCGAGCCGCATAGCCAAGTCGAGTGCTTGGCGGCTGAGCGTCGAAAATGCCATTGCTCCGTTACTGCCGCATGGGCGCGCCCGGATAGCCGAAATCTCTCAACGGCTTGGAATTAGCCCGCGAACACTCGAGCGCCGCCTCGCGACAGAAGGGCTGACATTCAGCAGAGTGCTGGACGAGCTGCGACTTGACCTTGCTAAGCGCTATCTACGCGAACGGGGCCTGCCGATCTCTGAAATCGCATGGCTTCTGGGCTATCGCGAAGCGAGCGCGTTCAACCACGCGTTCAAGCGTTGGACCGGCACGACCCCAAAGCAAGCTGATTCACACTCTGCTGTTGTGACACTTCCATTTGCCAGTGCCGGGTAGACATTCCGCCCCTGGTCCTCGCCCATTTGGCAGCCGCGTTCTCGCCCGGTTAAGCATTGTGAACGGCTGGCCGATCGGGCCGCACTCGCACAGCATGCCTATGGGTTCGTGTTGCGGACGTGCGTGTGCCGACGAAGATCGTCGGCAAGAATGTGAGCGCTGAGCAGCAGGACCCAAAGCGGAAACACAAAAAAGCTCCAATCAAAATAGTGGCTCCCTAACACAAGAAATATTGCAAGCCCGTAACCGAGATAGCCGATATAGCGGGGCGCGACTCCCGTGTAGATGGCAATAGTCGAGGTCGAGAACATGAACACGCCCGCCATCTTGGTCGCGTAGACATTCATAAGGTCGGAGACCAACGCCCGTGCGAACGCAACCATACGGAGGTCGAGTGCCTGATCTGGCATGGCGTTGAATGCAATGATAGCCGCAGACGCCACTGCCGCTGCCGCGAAGAGCATTGCAAGGAACAACAGCCCGCTTCCCAAAAATACGGTGGCAAGGAGGCGATCTTCGCGTTGCCCCAACCGATCACGCACCACGCCGATCAACCACAAGAACGCAATTCCACTCAGTGGAATGAGAGTCAGGGCTATCGTGATAGTCCTTGCATAATCGCTAAGCCCCTCCTTCGATATCAATGATTCCGCGGGAATGGAAACCCGCAGCAACCAAAATGCCTGAATTAACATAGTCGAGAAGACGATTCCCGCTATTGCGGCGGCCCTAGGCGTTCTCAGATTCGTCTTCGTCAACTTGTCTTCGCGCAACATCAGACGACCCTCACAGGGTCACATCAGCGGGGACACGCGTTGTCGGATGTATGAAACCATCAGTCTTGTAGAGCTCGGCCTCGATATCGTCTTTGTCACCGGCCGGCCTGTATTTCCGCCGCGGCTTGTATGGTGAACGCTTCCATCAAGTGGCGGATCTCGTCAGTGGACTCTGCTATGCCCTCACTTTTGAGATCAGCGCTAACCTTTTCAAACACGCTGTCACAACCTGGATTGTCGACCTCCGTCATCACAAGAGTCCTTGCATAAGACTCAGCCTCAGGCCCAACGAGCCCGAGTTTCTTCGCCGCCCAAAGGCCCAAGAAGCGGTTCCGTCGCGCATTGGCCCTAAATCTCAGCGTCTCATCCTGAGCAAATTTCGTCTCGAACGCTCGCTCTCGCTCGTCGAATGTGGTCATCGTGAACTCCTATTGTCCTGCCATGAACGATTGGCAGGCAAGAGAGCAGGACTGAATTGATCCGCCGGGTCCGGCGTCGCATCCTTCTAGGCGCTGATCTTGTCCTCGACGATCGGAAGGCGCGCCGACAACACCGCAAGGGTATGCCTCGCGATCATGAGCTCTTCATCAGTTGGAATCACGTAAAGGGCAACTCGGCTGCCGCTCTCTGAGATCAAAGTCTTTCCTGCAGCATTGGCCGTGGCGTCAAGCTGCGCGCCCAGCCAGGTCAGCTTCTCCGAGATTCGCGCACGCATGACGGCCGAGTTTTCCCCCACACCAGCGGTGAAAACAAAGGCATCAAGCCCTCCGAGCGCAGCCGCCAACATGCCAACACTGAGCGAGCTCCGATACACAAAGTAATCGAGCGCAAACTGGGCGCGCTGATCCTTGCTATCGATGAGCTCACGCACATCATTGCTGATGCCGGATAGCCCTTTCAGGCCGCTATGCCGATACAGCAGATCTTCAACCTCCGTGGGCGTCATGCCCTTCTCGGAGACCAGATGGAGCACAACTCCAGGATCGATCTGCCCGGGTCTGGTACCCATGGGGAGCCCGTCGAGCGCGGTAAAGCTCATCGTGCTGTCGACACTTCGGCCATTCGATAGGGCACACATGGAAGCACCGCTTCCGAGGTGAGCGATGACGACGCGCTTGGCTGCGATATCAGGCGCGATCTGCCTGAGCCGATCGGCAACATATTCATAGGAGAGGCCGTGAAATCCATAGCGACGGATCCCCTCCACATAGAATTGCTCGGGAATCGCAAAGTGGTCTGCGACCGCGCTGTGGCCGCGATGAAATGCCGTATCAAAGCACGCGACCTGGGGAAGGTCCGGAAACCTATCCAACAAAGAACGAATGGGAGCAAGATTGCTGGGCTGATGCAGCGGCGCGAGCGGCGTAAACTTTTCCAGGCTAGCAAGCACGCCTTTGTCAACGAGAACGGGCCGGTCGTATTCCGGTCCACCATGGACTACGCGGTGGCCAACCGCAACAAAATCGAAGTTCTGGTGTTGATGCAGCCACCTCCCCGTCACGGCGATTGCGGCCCCGACGTTCGGCACCTCATTCCTGCTGTATTCCCTGTTAACCAGAACGGTCTTGTCATTACCCTGAGCGCGCAACCGCGGCTTGGCGCCAATGCCCTCCATCTGGCCTCTCACAAGCCGAACCAGGCTTGCGGCGCGATTGATTCCGAATACCTGAAACTTCACACTGGACGAGCCGCCGTTTACGACAAGTATTGCGTCCATGACACGATGTCACGCGGTTGATAATGCGGTGGTGCGCCTGCGCGCATCCGCGTAAAGAACTGCAGCTGCACACGACGCCATGCGGCTCCGAACCGAGTCCGCACGCGATGTCAGGATGATTGGAACGCGCGCGCCGAGAACAAGTCCAGCCGAATCTGCCTTGGCAAGGAAGATGAGGTTCTTTGCAAGCATATTGCCGGCTTCCAGATCCGGAACGACAAGAACTTGTGCCCGCCCGGCGACTTGCGACTTGATCCCCTTGATCCTGGCTGCCTCCGCATCAATCGCGTTGTCAAAAGCGAGCGGCCCATCAAGAATGCCTCCGGTAATCTGTCCTCGCTCCGCCATCTTGCAAAGGGCTGCCGCATCGATCGTGGAAGGGATCTTGGTCGTCACAGTCTCTACCGCAGAGAGGATTGCGACCCTCGGCACTCCAAGGCCGACCAGCGCAAAGAAGTCGATCACGTTTTGGATGATGTCTCGTTTCACGTCGAGATCAGGAAATATATTGATCGCGGCATCCGTGATGAAGAGCGCTTCCGAATGGTTCGGCACGTCGACCATGAACACATGGCTTATTCTCCTGGCGGTGCGCAGACCTTTACTGGAGCTTGTGACCGCGCGCATGAGCTCATCGGTATGCAGACTGCCCTTCATCAGCAGCTCACCTTTGGCTTCATGGACCAGCTGCACAGCCTTGGCAGCCGCCGCCTCACTATCGCCGGCATCGACGATCTCAAAACTTGAGATATCGAATTGATGCTCACGAGCAATCGCAGCGATCCGTGCGGCGGGGCCGACAAGCGTTGGAACAATAATGCCCGCTTCCGCAGCTTCCATCGCGCCGCGCAACGACAACTCATCGCAGGGGTACACAACCAGCGTCGCCGCTGGCGGCACTTTCTTCGCCCGCGCGATGATGCGATCATATTTGCTCTGCGGCGGCTCGAGCGAGCTCACCTGGGACATTGCCATTGACGTCTCCTCGGCCACGGGGATGGCCATTTGCTTCCTACGACGCCTTCCTGCTTTCGGTCTTCCTCGCCGGCGCCAAGGCGGGCGCTGCGACGTCGATCAGCTCTCGGTCGACACGAAATAGACGCTCGATCTGCTGCAACCTTTCGGCAGCATCGCCGCCAAGCTTGCCGTGTGCGCTCAACACGCGCTTTACAAGGTCGAGCGCGTCTCGGCAGATTTCCGGATCCGCCGGCAGCATCGAGGGAATTGCTGCCACCGAACCTTCAGGATCGATCAGCAACATCAGATATTGCTCACGAACAAGAGATTTGAATGCTGCTAACGGGAGCTGAGGCATTCCGCTCTGACTACGGCGGATCCGTCGCACCGTTTCAAATCCACGTTCATCCACCGCACCGCTGGACATGCCAACGTAGAGCAGCGCCCGGATCATGGCCTCGCGCAATCCTCCAACCGGAATGCGCGCGCGCAGCTCCGCGATCCGGGCTTGCAGAAGCTCCTTGTGCAGCCAGCTCTTCGGTGCCTTCCGCATTGGGCGCGTGCTTGCTGCGTCAATGCCGGCGATGGCTTGCACAACGGGGGAGCCGTAGACGGCGAAGAAGAGCTGTTCCATCCACGCGTCCCGCGCCTTCTGCCAGGCGTCAAGGAACGTCACAATCTGGCCCGATAACGTTTCCTGCAAGCCGCGGAACGGGTTGTCATTTGGCGCGGGGTTGCGATGGTCTTGCACCCATTGGCTGAGGCGGCCGACGCTGGCCATGACCGGATTGGCGTCCGAAAACAACTCATACTGCAGACGCAACGGGTGGAGTTTTCGTATCCATTCGGCTGCGGAAGCGCTGGCAAAGGCACGTACGGCTGGCTGGGCGAACGCACGATAGAGGGAACTATTCATCTCGGATATTTGAGCGGCGGCCGCGAAGCAGCGATCATCAGACGCGTCATTGCCGCCCAATCTGCGAATATCTTCGAGTGTCCTCATCTCACACCGCATCACCCAGTCACCGGATACGAGATCGGGATTTTCGGTGTCTGCAACCTTGCGTTCGAATGTTGCCTCGTAGAGACCGGGCGGCAGCGTATCGATGAGATCTATGTTGCTCGAGAACTCATCATGCTCTTTTCGAGCCACACTCGATGAGACGAAAATTCCCAAATGACCGACGCTCTCGTGGATTGTGTAGACTATCGTCTGTCCATATGAGCGGACTTCGTCCACATCCTCATACAGATCGAGAATCCAACCTAATGCCTGAGGCGGCGGCGTAATATTGTCGCCCTTTGAGCAAAATATAACGATTGGAGATCGAATGTTGCGAAGATCAACGGTTGTTCCATCGCTGTTTTTGATCTTGCCCGCTGCAAGATTGTTCCCCACGAACAGCTCGTCGACAATGAATTGGATTTCTTCGGAGTTGAGATAGACGTGACCGCCCCACCAGCGTTCGAATCCAAGATAGCGTGGCGCTTCTGTGTCAATCTTGGAGTAAAGGTTGTATTGCTTACTCCAAAGCGTGTTCGATGGATTGAGATTCTCGAAGTTCTGTACCAGCCATGCGCCATCGAATTTTCCATGGCCGAGATCGCTGGTGAGGGCGGCCAGCCAGCTGCCGCCAACAAGACCTCCGGTGTAGCGCATGGGATTTTCACCGCGCACGCCGGCCCAATAAGAGACGGGTGCCCCGGCAACGATGATAGGACCGGCCAATTCAGGACGAATAGCCGCCATCATCAGCACCGCCCATCCGGCCTGGCAATTCCCCACGATGCAAGGCTTGCCGTCTGCGTCCGGGTGCAGATCAATGACCTTCTGAAGGAACAGGCTTCTGCACGAGCCACATCCTCGATGGTCTGGCCGGGTACAGGCTCGGGCAGAAAACCAACGAAATAGCAGGGGTGCCCAGCCTTGAGAGCGACGCCGATCTCGCTTTCCGCTTTGAAGCCGCCGATCCCGGGGCCATGTCCCGCTCGCGGGTCAACGACAACGAAAGGCCGGCGCGTCGGATCTATCTCAACCGTCTCCGGAGGGACGATCCTCACGAGCACATAGTTGACCGGTCGCTCGAGTGACCGCCCATCGACAACAAGTTTTACGTCATAGTCGAGCACGTGGGGAGCAGTCTGAGCCATATGCTCATGAAGCTGATTGCCACGCTGGCGCATGACGTCCCAGAACAGGACGCTCCGCTGCGCTGCATCGATCCAATATTCGAACGCCGGCGCCAAAATTCCGAAAGCCTGCGTAAACTCGTTATTTCGATCTTGGGCGCCTGACATGACTTCCAGCCTCGTTACACGGACGCGTCTACAATCTGCGTCCGACTTGCCTCACCCCCACTTCAGCGTCATGCTCACATCCCCTGGCACTCCGCCGCTAAAGTCGATGATCTGGACTCGCAGCCTGTATCCAAGCGGTCGCAGCCGTCGGTCCCAAAATTGATAGATCTCTTTGGGGATCCCGGTCAGCGTGGTCTCCCACCCTGGCTCCTGTTGATTGATCGCGCGCCCTCGATCCGTGCAGAGTGTATTCGGGAAGCGGTAGACCTGAACTTCGGTCAGACCGTTCTTGGCCGCGCGCTCAATAATGACGGCTGCCTTCTTCATCACTTCCTCATCAGACAACCCAGACGGTTTGGTCAGTCGTTCGATCAAAGCTTTCTTCTCGGCCTCCTCGCTCGCTCGCCTGCGCATTTCCTCCGAGGCCTTGTCCGCTTCGGCCAATGCGATCTTCTCCATCAACGCCTTGGCGCTCGGGACCATCGCTAGGTCTTCGGTCGCTGTCATGGCCTCGTCTCCATTGGGACCGCACCGGTCCGCCTTCAGGGACAGCCTGATGGCTTCATCCGGAGGCTTTTCGACCGAACTCGAGATGCTCGCATTCGATGCCATCGATCACGCCGCGCCCAATGTATTTGGCGTCAATCACGTCCTCCAGTCATGGCCACGACGGATAAGAGGATTGCGCTCGCCGGATTGCTCCTGCGGAGTAATCCGGCTCTAGGCTGCCTGGTCATGCCAGCCTCCGCACAGAACTCCTTCTGTCGGAACAAACTAGCGACCGCCACGGCGCATTCGCCATTGTCCGGAGGGAGACCACGGCTATCGATATAGGGCAAGGAGATGTGCTTTGGTTTAGACGTCAGATGGCATCTGCGCGTGACGACCACGCTTAAAGGTGTTGTTCTTGGGCTGAGTGCGCGTTGCGCACAAGTCAGAACTCCTGACTTTGCACCATCGCAATGCATGCGATGCAACGCAGGCCGCGGCATCTCGTATTGCAATACCAAATGCAAATAATGCTGTACGTCAAATTCTTCACCACATCAATCGACGCCATCTTAACTTGACAGCGTCTAATTTGCCGCGGTCGCCACCGAGGCGTAGTGTATTCTTTGATCGTGTGCACATGCCCAGATGTCTCTCACATGAATACCGACCAGTTGACGCTGGTCTACACAAACTAAAATCGAGTGACGTCGTGTCCGCTTTGCACGTCAATACTCCTCGTTTTGGTAACGTGGCTCCCCTGATGCGTGTTCGCGACCTATGCCTGGCAGCTGCGATCATCCTTGGCTCAATGACGTCATCTGCCAACGCAGATATTTCTGTCGTCCAAGGCACGCCCGTCATCCAAGGCACGTCTGTTATTCAAGGCAGGCCACATTCGCTGCTCATTCTCGATCAGTCGACGTCATTCCGGACTTGGCCGAGCGCCATCATTGCTGGAATACGGTCGGAACTAAATGGCAATCCCGAAGTCACCCACAGCGATCTACGTGGAGCATCTCGATCTCCATCGGTTCAGAGGATCTGACTATCAGGATAGCCTGCGTCAGTACT
Organism: uncultured Alphaproteobacteria bacterium; assembly: GCA_963817015.1. Classification (GTDB taxonomy): domain Bacteria; phylum Pseudomonadota; class Alphaproteobacteria; order Rhizobiales; family Xanthobacteraceae; genus VAZQ01. The sequence goes on from CAWFMV010000008.1 coordinate 361,515, forward strand.
TGGGCGGAAAATATCGGGACCGACCGATCGGCGTCATCGCCACCATCGGACCGCTCGCATATGAGTATGGCATGCGGCTGCGCGCGAGCCTATGGCCAATGGTACCCCTCGTCTTTGCTGCGATTCCCGATCAATCTGCACCAAATCCAGATCCTACATCCGGTGTGACAGGCAAGACCGTAGCAATGAGCCTTGCCAACATGATCAAGGCGTCACGCATGCTGGACCCCAATCTCAAGCGGCTTGCGCTTGTAGGTGACCCCCTGCATACTCATCCTTATTATTTTCCGTTCAGCGAGGAGATTCCACTTGCTTCGCAGAAATTCGAATTCATTGATTTGACGGGATTGCCCATCCCTACGGTCAGAGAACGGGTCGCCAACCTTCCGGACCATACTACAATCCTTTACACCGGGATTAATGCCAATGCCGGAGGGGCCTATGTGGCAACTGACGTTGTTCCACTCATGGCTGAGGCAGCGAATCGGCCGATCATCGTTGACGCCGAAACTTATTTTGGAACCGGCGCTACAGGCGGATTTCTCGTAAGTCCCGAGCAGATTGGCCGAGAAGCTGGACGCCTTGTGCTGCGAATTATGCAGGGAGAAAGTCCCGCAGATATTCCGGTTGCCAGCGGCGCCCCCCCGAAGCCAGTCTTTGATTGGCGGCAACTGCAAAAATGGAAGATTAGCGAGACGAATCTCCCCCCAATGAGCGAGGTGCGATTTCGCCAGCTCAGCGCATGGCGGCAATATCGCGCACAAATTCTTGCGGCCATTACCTTGTTCCTCTTGCAGTTCGTCTTGATCCTTTTGTTGTTGTACGAGCACCGGCGCCGGCACAGCGCAGAAATAGCGACCCGCAAGACAATGTCCGAACTGGCTCAAATGAACCGGTTGGCGACGGCAGGTGAACTCTCCGCTTCGATTGCGCACGAGGTCAATCAGCCTCTGACGGGCATTGTGACCAAGGCAAATGCGGCCTTGCGCTGGCTTGCGGCGGACAAGCCCGATCTTGAAAGAGCACAAGCCGCCTTGACTCAAATTGTGAGCGCGGGTCATCGCGCAGGCAGCATCATTGCGGGTGTCAGATCGATGTTGCGAAAGGATACCGAGGTAAGGTCATTAATCGACATCAATAAACTGATCTGGACGGTTCTAGGGCTGGTCTGGATCGACCTGCGAAAGAATGCAATCGAGCTTGATACCAAGCTCAACGAGGAGCTGCCGCCCGTTGACGGCAATGAAGTCCAGTTACAACAAACGATCTTGAATCTCATTACCAATGCCATTGAGTTCGATGCACTCGGTTGACCGTCGCGTGTTGCGCGTAAGATCCGAGTCGGACGGCTCAGGTGGAGTGCATGTGTCGATCGAAGATACAGGAACCGGAATCGATCAATCCAATCTCGAGAGTATCTTCAAGCCAATGTTCACGACCAAGGCGGCCGGAATGGGAATGGGCCTCGCCATCTGTCGCTCGATTGTTGAGAGCCACGGCGGTCGAATTTGGATATCGCCCGGCATCGAAAGAGGATCGGTCTTTCACTTCACGATACCTGCGCAACATTAAGGTTTATATTGCGCGTCTTAGGGTTATTATGATCTTCTAACCTTTATACTCTCCGGTTTTCTCCAATTCATGGCTAGTATCTCGGCAACCGTCGAGCAATTGGCCATGCCGGATCAATCTCAAAGCAATCCGATTATTTACATCGTGGATGACGATGCGGATGTTCGTGAGGGATTGCAGAGCCTTCTTCAGTCGGTTGGCCTGAAAAGCAAAACTTTTAGTTCAACGACGGCGCTGTTGACGAGCAAGCTGGCCGACCAGGCGAGCTGCCTCATTTTAGACGTTCGATTGCCAGGCATGAGCGGGCTCGACTTTCAGGCCGAGGTCGCCAAGGAACAAATCAACGTTCCGATCATTTTCATATCTGGCCATGCCGACGTTCCAATGTCGGTTAAAGCGATGAAAGCGGGGGCTGTTGAGTTCCTTACCAAGCCCGTACGCGAACAAGACCTTTTGGACGCTGTTCAAGTGGCGCTGGACCGCGACCGAACCCGCCGCCAACATGAACAGAACATGCAGGTACTACGCGGCAAGTACTATTCTCTGAGCGATCGCGAGCGCCAGGTGATGAGCTTGGTAGTCGCCGGCTTGATGAACAAGCAAGCCGCGGCGGAGATTGGCATCAGTGAGGTCACCTTGAAGGTCCATCGGCACAATATCATGAAGAAACTTCACGCCCGGTCACTGGCAGATCTCGTGCGAATGGCTGACAGTCTTGGAATTCCCCCTTGGAAATCAAGGCACTAAACGTGAGCATATTCTCCGAGCCATTTATTTTCTTGCTACAGACGGCCCGCCCCCTTAGAAAGCAGAGTGGCTAAGGGGGGAAGTTGTTTTGTTGAGCGATCCAGTGATCTCAATCATCGACGATGATCCTCTCGTCAGAGATGGAATCGACGATCTGGTATCGTCACTGGGATACAGATCCCTCACCTTCGCATCCTCGGAGGAATTCCTGGAATCGGGTCAGGTGAGGAACACTGCTTGCGTGATCACCGATTTGCATATGCCCGGATTGAACGGGCTTGATTTACAACAGTATCTGCTGACAAAGGGATATACCACACCGGTCATTTTCGTAACGGCTTTCCCCGACAGCAAGGCTCGTGAGCGCGCACTAAAGGCTGGAGCAGTAGCATTTTTGAGCAAGCCATTTGAGGAAAAGTCGTTGATCAGCGCCGTCGGCTCTGCCCTAAAAGCGTCATAGGCTAGTACGCTGAAGATCAGGTTGCAGGCTCCGCCGCGCGCTTGAAAAGGCGACCCAGAGCACAATCGGTCCCCAGAATTCACGTTCGAGAATAGCCTCGCGAGCCTCGAGGCAACACATCCGGTTGCCTCCACCGTATAAGTTCCAGATTGTAAATCACCCTTAGGATAGCGACGACATTAACTTATACCGCCAGTAAGATTATTTTACCACAGCATTTACACCTTGGGCGATAAACCAAAATATGCGTCATCGATATGTTTCGACAATGGCGCGATCCCTAAGCATTGGCTCTGATTGGCATTCGCGCGTTTCCAACGAATTCCCTCGATCTCTGACATGGGCGGCCAACGAGAAGCATGGAACCCGCATTGCAAAGCCAACACGACGACGAACCCATCGTTCTAGTGATTGACGATGATCCCGACGTTCGCGACGGCCTGAGGGCGCTTCTCCATTCCGTCAATTTGGAAAGCAAGGTCTACAGATCTGCTCCGGAATTCCTTCGAAGCAAGCTGCCTGATCAAGTCAGTTGCTTGATACTGGACGTCCGACTGCCCGGCTTGAGCGGGCTCGATTTTCAAGCGGAACTTGCCAAAGTGAACATCAACATCCCAATCATTTTCATTACCGGCTATGGCGATATCCCAATGTCCGTTAAAGCCATGAAGGCCGGCGCGGTCGAATTTTTGACCAAGCCGGTCCGAGAACAGGATCTTCTGGATGCAGTTCGGGCGGCACTCAACCAAGACCGCGAGCGGCGGAAATCCGAGGAGAGGATGCATGATTTGCGCGCCCGCTTCGAAGCGCTCAGCCATCGTGAACAGGAGGTGATGGGATTGGTCGCGGCCGGCCTGATGAACAAGCAAGTTGCAGCCGAAATTGGAATTGTCGAGGTCACCGTAAAGGTTCATCGGCACAATATCATGAAGAAGCTCGGCGCCAAGTCTCTGGCCGATCTCGTGAGAATGTCAGACGCCCTTGGACTTCAACGCCGAGTGCTAAGACCGGCAGAAAACAACAAACACTAGACCGAGTGGAATTCCGCCTCCTGATGCCAGCAGCGTTGACGCAGCCTCATCACAATATTGGCCTCCGTAAGCAGCGTCCGGCTCACGGCTGCGTCGAAGCAGCGATCACTACCGCTCGCGACTTCAATGGCCGCAGCCCACGTCGCTCCGCCCAACAAGGCGCCCAGAAATGCAAATCCGCCTGGCGACAGCCGCCACACCGCGGCTCCTCTGAAGCACCCGGCAACCAACGCGCTCTCAGCGCCCCAATGCTCCAAGGCACACTCATCGTCGGTTTGATTCAATTCCCAGATCGTGACGACTGGAAAGCGCGATCTGATCAACGAGACCGAAGGGTGAAACTCAAGACGCATGGTGTCGATTGGATGTCGGAGCGCAGACGAAAGCCGCGAAGGCGAAAGGGAGGGAGTTCCCGTAAACCGAGTTGCCTTGGCCCGCGCTTTCTCCAGCTCGGCGATATCCGCCAAATACTCGATCGAGGCGCCACGCCCAAAAGCTCTTAGAAATCGTGGAAACTCCTCGTCAAGCCATGGCAATGCCGATATCGCCTGGCCAGCGCCAACGAACTGCGATGCGAGCGCCGCGAACAACTCTTTACCAAGAAGCTTCCGAACCACCGGAAACAGACTGCTGAGCACATCGACCTGTGCCAAGCTCCCTGCGCCACAACGGGCGGAAGGCTCACTGACTGTCCTCAATCTGATCGCCGCGGCTGCCGGCATGAGGCCAGTCCTTCGAAACTCGATACCCGTGCTACCAGCGTCTGTTTGCATCTCCGCTCCCCGATGTGCGCCCGCGCATAAGCGGTTTTGCTCGTCTGTATCTTCTGTGTCCGATCGCCGGTCGTCCACTAAACCAAGATATATTGGCCTGCTATGTTCAGGCAGAGATGGATTACCTGCGTACAATGGAAATGACAGCACTTATCATCATTAATCCCGCAATCATGGGTTTCGGGCGCGGGAGATGGGAATGCATAGTAAGCAGGTGCCAGGGTACGCTTCATGGAATTTGACCAAAACCAAAAGAGAGCCGGACGCATCGTTCCTCTTGCTGATCGCACAAGGCGACAGACAGGCAATGCAAGTGCTGTTCGATCGATACAAGCCTCGGGTCTATCGATATGCACTGCGCCTCACCAACAACAATGCGGTTGCGGAAGAGGTTGTGAATGAGGTTTTCTTGACCGTTTGGCGACAATCCGCAAAGTTCGAAGGTCGTTCCAAGGTCTCTACCTGGCTGCTTGCGATCGCGGGGAACATGGCAGCGACGCTACGAAGCCGTCGCCCTCTCGAAAGTCTCGACCAAGGAATGGCAGATTCCATTCCGGACCTTGCAGACGACCCGGAAGTGGCAACCGGAAAGCTGCAGGAAAAGACAATTCTAGCCACTTGCCTCAGCAAGCTGTCGCCCCCGCATCGGGAAATCATTGATCTTATCTACTATCGCGAGAAGACAGTTGCCGAGGCCGCTGAGATCATCGGTGTTCCGACGAGCACCGTAAAAACCCGAATGTTCTACGCACGCAACGCAGTCGCACACCTCCTCAAACAGCGCGGAATCGACCGGGCTAGCCACACGATGACGTCGAGGGCTCCATGCCTCGCCTAGTGACAGTCTGACACCCACTCCGCAATCGCGAATGTGCGGAGCCGCGTCGTCGTATTCTTGCAATCAGGTCCCTCTAACGGCTCGCGGCGTTGGCGCTTTTGAGTGAGACCGCAAGCACAGAACACATCAATCTGGAACGATAGGCCATGACGCGCACAGCTCCCATCACCTCGCCGCAGACGGAGAACCTCCTTCGGATCGGCGCAAATCGATTTGAGTCATTGATGGCTGTGCATAAGCGATTGCTCGACACTTTCGAGCAGGTCCAGCGAGATCGGCTCACTCGCACGATGGAAGAGACGAAGCTTGCTTCCGAGTTCGCCGCCAAGGTCGCAAGCGCGCGCTCCATTCCCGATATCATGGCTCTCTACCAGCAATGGATCATGAAGTGTGAAGAAATGATGGCAGAAGACGGTCGCAAGTTCCTGGACGATAGCCAGAAGGTGGCGAATGCCGCATTAAGTCTGCTGTCGAACGGCGAGGAACGCACGTAGCCGAAGGCCACCGATGCGTCCTGTATCACCTCTGAGTAGCAACACGCGGCACAAAGGAGAGGGTCGTTATGAAAGAAACTCACCTTAAACACCGACTTTTGGACATCACTCCGGAGCAAAAAGCAGCGCGCGAAGTCGTCAAGCTCATTCGGAAGCTGCGCTGGATCGGCATGGAACGAGAGGCGGAGCAATTACAGACGGCACTCGGCGGGTTCCCACCTGACGAACGCGCGAGCCTGCTCGCTGGTCCCCATAGCACCGATTAGCCGCAGGAGCGTCAATGCTGTTGGCTGGCAAATCGGCCGTGGTCACCGGATCGACCAGCGGGATTGGTCTTGGAATTGCCCGCGCCCTCGCAGAGGCTGGCGCCGATATCGTCCTGAATGGCTTCGGCGAAGCGGCGGCTATTGAGAAACTGCGCTCAGGACTCGCAACGGAATTCGGGGTCCGCGTCACTTTCAGCAAGGCCGACATCGCCTACGCTGATGAAGTCGCTGACATGATCGACACGGCGGCGTCAGAATTTGGCCATGTCGATATCCTGGTGAACAATGCCGGCATTCAACACACGGCTTCAATCGAGGCATTTCCCACCGATCAATGGAACCTGATCATCGCGATTAACTTGTCATCGAACTTTCATGCTATTCGCGCTGTGTTGCCAAGTATGCGCCAACGGAAATGGGGGCGCATTATCAATATCGCATCGACCCATGGTCTGGTGGCCTCTACCGGCAAAGGCGCCTACGTGGCCGCAAAGCATGGCGTGATCGGGCTGACCAAAGTGGTCGCCCTCGAGACAGCTTCAACTGCAATCACCTGCAACGCGATTTGCCCTGGCTGGGTTTTGACCCCGCTCGTACAAAAGCAGATAAATGAACGCGCCGAGCGCGAGAAGATCTCGGTGGATGTGGCCAAAGCCGATTTGTTGTCTGAAAAGCAGCCGTCGCGTCAATTCGCGAACTCCAGAGCAGATTGGCGCGGTGGTGGTTTTCCTCTGCTCGGAAGCCGCTGCTCAGATCCGGGGGGCCGCACTGCCCGTTGATGGCGGATGGACTGCACAATAGACCTCGCTCGGGAGCCAACATCGATGCAGACAGTTTCGCTCGATCAATCGGTTCGCATGATCCCCGATGGCGCAAGCCTGATGATCGGGGGGTTTCTGGGCGTGGGCACACCCGAGCGCATCATTGATGAGATCATTCGACAGAACAAACGTGATCTGACCGTCATCGCCAACGATACGGCGACCCTGGACAAGGGGATTGGCAAGCTTGTTCGAGCGAGGCTCCTCCGCAAGGCCATTGTGAGCCACATCGGTCTTAACGCCGAGACGCAGCGACAGATGATGAACGGTGAACTGGAAGTCGAGCTCGTCCCGCAAGGGACGCTCATTGAGCGCATTCGCGCCGGCGGATATGGACTGGGCGGGGTTCTGACTCAGACCGGCATTGGAACTCCCGTCGAGGTCGGCAAACAGCAAGTTGAGGTCGGAGGAAAACCCTATCTGCTTGAGATCGCGCTGCGCGCGGACTTCGCCTTGGTCCAGGCGTTCATCGCCGATTATCTGGGCAATCTGGGCTATGCGCTGACCGCTCGCAACTTCAACCCCGTGATCGCAATGGCCGCCGGGACCGTCATCGCCAGTGCGGACAATATCGTACCCGTGGGCGTGATCTCGCCCGACCATGTTGTGACGCCCGCACCGATCGTCGACTACCTCGTCGCCAACGGATGAGCCGCAATGGAGCCGCATACGATCATTGCGCGCCGCATTGCCAGGGAGCTTTCGCCCGGCATGCTCGTCAACCTGGGCATTGGAATTCCAACGCGTGTCGCAAACTTTCTTCCGGCGGGCATGCTCGTATTCTTTCAGTCCGAAAATGGCTTGATTGGCACCGGTTCGGTGCCCGAGGAAGGGATGGCACATCCAACCCTCACGGACGCTGCCGGCCATCCTGTCACCGCCCTACCCGGCGCCAGCACATTCGATAGCGCCATGTCGTTCGGTCTGATCCGTGGCGGTCATCTTGACCTTACCGTTCTTGGCGGTTTGCAGGTCGATCAGGTGGGACGACTCGCCAATTGGACCATTCCCAACAAAATGGTTCCGGGAATGGGAGGCGCCATGGACCTGGTCTGCGGTGCCAAACGCGTCATCGTGGCCATGCAACACGCCGCCAAGGGTGCATCAAAGATCGTCAAGAAATGCACGCTGCCGGTCACAGCGACACGTCCAGTGGATTTGGTGGTCACTGAATTGGCGGTGATTGCGTTTCGCGATGGCCGGGCGACCCTGCTGGAGACTGCTCCAGGCATTTCCCCAGCGCAGGTGGTGGCTGCCACCGAAGCCGAGCTCGTTATGCCGAACAACATTCCGGAAATGTCGCTATGACTATTCACCCAACCATCAGCCGCAGCCCACAGCACGCGAGCTCGAGGCTGCGTTTGACCTCAAGTGCACTCAACCGCGCGAGGTTCTCTAAATGATACCGACCGCAAAGGCAAAATTGCTGGAGCCCAAGAAGGGCCTCATCGTCGGCATTGCCAACGATCAATCGATCGCCTGGGGCTGCGCCAAGGCCTTCCGTGCGCTGGGTGCCGAGCTCGCGGTAACCTACCTTAACGACAAAGCAAAGAAATACGTCGAACCATTGGCGCGCGAGCTCGAAGCGCCGATCTTGATGCCTATGGATGTGAGTACCCCCGGCCAGATGGAGGCCGTGTTCGAGCGCATCGAGAAGGAGTGGGGCGAGCTCGATTTTCTCCTCCACGCCATTGCCTTCTCGCCAAGGGAAGCGCTGCACGGCCGGGTCGTAGACGTGCCCCGCGAGGGCTTCCTGACCACGATGGATATCTCCTGCTGGTCGTTCATCCGCATGGCCCATCTTGCCGAACCGTTGATGAAGAATGGCGGCACACTCTTCACCATGAGCTACTACGGCAGCCAGATGGTTGTGAAGAATTACAACATCATGGGCGTAGCCAAAGCCGCGCTCGAGAGCGCAGTGCGATATATAGCAGCCGAGCTGGGGCCAAAAGGGATCCGCGTTCACGCGATCTCTCCTGGTCCGCTGGCGACGCGTGCCTCTTCAGGAATTCCCGAATTCGATGAGCTGCTCGAAAAGGCCAAGGGCAAGGCCCCTGCCCGCAGCCTGGTCAGCATCGATGATGTGGGCATTGCAACTGCGTTTCTTGCCCACGACGCCGCACGGCTCATCACCGGCGAAACACTTTATGTCGACGGAGGCTACCACATCATCGATTAGGCGCGGTGGCTGAAGCCGCAATCGTTGCCGAATATCGGCACCACGCAGCCCCGATACGGCGCAATCTTCCGAGAATGCGAAGCTGGCAGAGCTTGATCTTCACGGAAGGCCACTGATCGACATGCCCGGCTGGCGAGAATGCTACAGCAACGCCTCCATCGGATCACAGAGCAGTCACAATGCATCTCTGGCTTCTTCCGATAAGCTATGTTGCGATGAGCGTCCTCGCGGCATTCACATTTCCCAGGATTGAACACGCGTATCTGGGATCATACAAACTCGGCTTATCGGTATCGTCGGTGCAGGCCTATTTGTCTGCTGCAGCATCCGGCATGATGGCATTGACAGCGATTGTCTTTTCCATCGCATTCGTCATGGTGCAATTCAGCGCTATTGCCTATTCGCCGCGGTTGGCTCTCCTGTTTGTCCGTGACCGAACGCTTTTTCACACACTTGGGATCTTTGTGGCGACTTTCGTCTATTCCCTTTCACTACTTGCATGGATTGACCGCGACGGATCCGGTTATGTTCCGATGTTTTCGACCCTGCTTGTCGCAATGATGGTCATTGTCAGCGTGATACTCTTTTCGCTTCTCGTTCAACGGCTCAATGAGCTGCAAATTTCGAATGTACTTCACGTCATCGGCGATAGGGGTCGCCAGGTGATCCACGCAATGTACCCGCGTCGTGATGACAAGACGGTAGATGTGCAGAAAGCCAGGCGCGATATCGCCGGTTCCATCCTCTTGGGGCCGGTCACACAGACACTGACATACTCCGGCAAGCCACGCACCATAGCGAGCTACGATATCGGCGTGCTGGTTCGAGAGGCGCAGAAGGCAGACGCCGTGATTGTGATGGCAAGCGCGGTTGGCGACACGCTTGTTGAAACCGCTGTTATTCTTCGCGTCTACCGCGCCAGGACGATGCTTCCGGACGATCGATTGATGCGCGGGCTTCACCTAGCCACAGAACGTACGTTCGATCAGGACCCCAAATTTGCGCTTCGCCTGCTCGTCGATATTGCCATTAAGGCCCTTTCTCCGGCCATCAACGATCCGACCACGGCGGTGCAAACGATCGATCAAATCGAGGATCTTCTGCATCGCCTGGGGCAGCGCGAATTAGATGCCGGCCAGATCAGAGACAATAAGGGGCATCTGCGTTTGGTTTTTCCTGCTCCGACCTGGGATGACTATCTTGCGCTTGCTTTTGATGAAATTCGACAATTTGGCGCAAATTCAGTGCAAGTCATGCGGCGCCTGCGGTCGGCATTGATCGCTGTCGCCGAGCCGTTGACAAACTCGGGTCAAGCCGACGCCGTCCTTCAATATCTGAAGCACCTCGACTTAGTCATCGACCATTCGTCATTTGATCCGGAGGACCGCATTGCCGCTCGCCAAGAGGATCGGCAGGGTCTTGGCTTGTCCCGCTTCCATACGGAACCGAAAGGCCTCGTCAGCGGCCGATAGCGGACACGGGGCGCAATGCGAATTCCATTTCCATGACTTCTGGCTCGAAGCTGGCGAGCGGCCCTAAACTTTAGTCAGTTTCACTGAACCAAAGGGCAATTTGTCTTCAGGACCAATCGAGGCAATTTAGATCTGGCAGTTCGCAATTGCCAAGGCGCGCTTGCCGTGGGCGGCAACCGGCCGCGCGCCGTTGGGCATTGGCACCGAGTGTCGCCCGTTTTGGGATGAAAAGCGGTACAGGAGGCGGCAATGAACTACAGCCTGCCCACTCACGAATTCCATCCGGAGCTCGGCTATCTCTGCCCGTCCCGTCAGCTTCGACAAAACGTGCGCGTCGGACTCGCTGCAGCTGCATTCGGTATCATCACAGGCTTGGCTGCCGCCGCGGTTCTGCTTCCGAGGCACGGCCCCGATCCCGCACGGAGCGAACCTCTGCTGGCCGGAGCGCCCTTTGGCGCAGCCGGCGATCTTGCTCCACTTCCTGCACCGAGCCCATCGGTCGCGCTCGCTGGAACGCCCGCTGGCACGGCAGCGCGGGTCTCCACTGGAGCCTCCCACAAACAGCTGGCTGCGGCCGCGCCCGTAACGCCGGCGGCCGGCGCAGGGGACGAATTATCCGCCGCCGTTCAGGCGCCGCCGGCTCGAGCTACTCCTGTGGCCACCAGCGATCGCGGCACGGCAGCGGTCAGCGGGCACGAGCACGTTCGGGCAGAGGCAATCAAGAGAACGAAAAGAGCGAAGGCAAACGCGCGTCCGCGCGCGCGGGAGCCCTATCCCACAGACGCTTTCGCTGCCAGCCCCTTTAGCTTCGAGACCCGCCGCTTTTCCGATGGCACACGCTCCGCGCGGCGCAGAGATTGGGGTAGCAGCTGGTCCTGGTGAGGTCGGCGGCCGACACTCGACGAGTGGTGCCCGAGATCCGGCACTGCAAGCTCGCGGGCGCGCAACTCGCATTGCCGGCACAGGTGCTCTCTCCACTAACTGCGAGCTCATGGTTGTTGCGAAAACGAATGACGTCCTCGGCATTGTCCGATCTGCTCGTCGCTAAACCTTCAGATAATTGTTCTGAACATTGTTTTGGATAAGTTTCTCATCGCAGTTGTACACCACTCTCTCCTTGATTGACCCGGTTGGCCCCCCCGGCCGGGACTCCTGCGGGAGGCCGGCGGGAACTAAAACGACCATCCCCACCGCCGGCCCTCCCAACGGACTTCTTTCGGGTCGTTCTCCCACTCTGTTGAAGATCTTTCAGCGAGGGCGGACATGAGTGATGGCGACGCAATGCATTTCATGCTTGGCTTTGCTGCAGGTGCGGCGCTGCTCTGGGTGATAACCGAGGCGATCTGGATGTGACTGTAACAGTCACTATGTCGTGTGGATCTTCAGACCGCGAGCTCCGCCTTCCCTCTTAACATTGACAGCCTCGCGGGATTGGACGCTCAAATGATTTATTGAACGCCTGCGCTAAAGCGATCGGATCGCTTCAAAGCTACCCTTTCGTTTCTACCTTCAATCGTTGCGGGCTTGGTCGCTCCAGCTAACCACGCATCTTCACCGGCTCCGAGGACGTCCCTCCGAGCAGCGGAGAATTCCTTGGCTGTGGGGCGCGCGACCGGCTCTCATTCGTGGCCGCGCGTCCAAACAATCCCGTAGGCTCGTAAGCACCCTGCTCAGGCCCCCACTAAAGATCCGCTCGATCTCAATCGTCTTCCTCTTCGGAGTTCATCCGACGCTCTTCCGCGCGGTCTCTCAATTCCCGAAGCACAGAGATTGTGAGATAGCCGAGGTTCCGCTTCTGGACGGGTGTGAGGGTCTGATAGAGCGGCTGCCAAGCAGCGGAGAGCTTCTTCAGGTCGGCCGATCGTTGAGCCAACACGTCGGCGCGCCGGTCCAGAAACTCGACCGGGTTCCGGTCCCGTAAGACTTCGATAACACCACGGTCAGCTCGATCGGCCACTCCTGTGGTCAGGTTTTCCACGCGACTCTGGCGGTTCTTGGCCCTGGCGCGAATCGCCTCCTCGATAGGCGGCCAGTATTTCTCTTGGTCAGCCGTGAGCTGTAGCGTGCTCTTAACGACGGCAATCCGCGCATCCGTCAAGGCGTTCAAGTCGGCGGCGTTTAAGCGCTCTGATGCACGGCTGGGGCTCTGTGCGTAACCCAGGGACGGGCCGGTGATGACCGCAAGGGCAGTCATTCCAGCGGCTATCGTCTTTAGCATTTAAGCCTCCTTCAAATTGGGGGAATGCGAAGACCACGGGTTGACCTTCACGACCAACAACTACTCGGCGCAGAGTGAGAGCGGTATTGTCCTTAAGCGCATCGCCTCACCCCCTAAGAATAGAGCGCTCGTCGTAACGCGCTCGCGACCAGGCATCGTCGATTCGCCCAATGCCATTGAACAATGGGAGAAGCCGATCGCCCGCATGGCGAACACTGACTTGCACTGGACTGGAGTCGGGCGGCTCGTGCGCATTTCAGCGCACATCTCGAGATGCTCCGCTGATGATGCACGGTGAAGCGTTTCAAAGCGCGGGCGGCGCCAGCCCTGGCTTGCGGACCCGCGTTATCTCGGCCGCACCATCAATCCGAGCCGCGTTCTTGGTCCGACCCCGCCCGCGCTGCCGTTTAGCCCAACGTTATTTCAGTCTAAATCAAGGGGAGGATGGAACCATTACAAACTGGCCGAGGTCTTTGGCCAGGACTCATTGATCCAGCCGCCTTGTCGCTTGACGCATACACCTCAAGCTCATTGTCCTGCACGAGGACGCAGGCTAGAGTTCCGCTGACTGGGCAACCTGGAACTTTTGGGCTATCATATCACTGTCGGCACTGCTCCCGCCCAATTGAGCGTGGAGTGCTCTCGAAAAAATTGCTTTGCCCAAAGAATAATCGCTTTGCCAAAAAAACTCCGTGATCAGGTACAACATGCAGCTATGACCTACCAGGCAATCGACCGAATATTCTATCTTCTGACCGGACTGTCCTTCGCGTTGGGAATAGCATTGGCGTTGAGCTTTTTGCTTGGTTGAAGTGGCCATACGCGGCGGTGTCTCCCGCCAGGTTGACGGAATTCCGTGCTGCGCGCCAAGTTCATGGAACTTGTTTATGCTGCGCTTTAGATTGCGATGCATTTCATCGGTCGAGCACTTCACAGGCTTGAGCACTTCACAGACTAAAGCACGAAGGAGCCAACTCTCTCTCTTTCGTCGCATTCGCTCGGATAACCATCAACAGAGTTGCATCACTGTCGACAAACTCACCACATGACGGCGTGGTGTCTCAACGCCTCGCAGACTGTATGCTTTCGCTAATCGAGAACGGATGTCATCTGCGTCGACGCTAAACCTTCAGATAGTTGCTCTGAACAAAGTCATTCTATTCCAGTACAAAACACATTCCTTCGACGATTGTCCGCCTGGAGGCCGGTGGGAGCCCGGCGCAATCTGAAAAGTAACAGTGAGTAACTCCTCTTCCGTCATCGCATACCGCCGCCCACAACCTGGATGACGTACGATCGCGTCACTTGGCCCCGCCATGTGAGCGTATTGAGGCTGGGGATTCTGATGGAAATTCACTAGACGGGTGGGCGCCATGAGGCGCAGCGTGGCTGCATTCGTGCTTAGCGCGATAACAACTTCAGCGATAGCAGCAGATATTCCGCGCTGGAGTCCGTTCAGCACGAACCGGGTTGGCGTTCAGGGCATGATCGACGTGGGGACATCAATCGGAGCCGTGTCCTTGATTCCGAGCTCACCTTTCAGGGCTGTTCATTGACCCGACCGATAACGGTCAAAACAACAAGGATCGATCCCCAGCACTGTCAAAACGACGTTGGCGACGGCATAGGGCACAGCCGATGGGCGAGGAGGCTTTCAATGTCGAAGGCTTATCTGCTGACAACATGCATGATCGGTTTGGCGGTCTTCGTGCCGGCGTCACTGTGCCAAGCCCAGGGCAACATCGACCGGGGAAGAACTCCTGCGCAAGCTTTCGCCGAAACCTGCTCAGCCTGCCATCGCGGCCCGCGCGCGCTCAAACGCACCAGTGCCGCATTCCTCCGCGAACACTATTCGGTGAGCTCCGCAGAGGCTTCGGCCATGGCGGCTTACTTGGCTGGTTTCCCAAGTGAGCCTGCACAGCAATCTAAGCGTTCCCCGGCCACCGGAGCTGAGCCGCGGGCAGAAGCACCGAAGCAGCAAGCGAAGCGGCAGCCTATAACCGGGACAGCCGAAAGGTCCCAGACCGCCGCGCCGCAGCCAGGCGGCGAACGTCCAGCCGATATCACCGAAGCGAGCCCCGCCCCGCCAGTCGCAGATCCTTCCGTTGCGCTCGCGCTTCCACCGAAGCCGGTTCTGGAGGCCTTCGAGGAGTAGATCGGTCGATGCCTGCGTCCGCTGTGGCGTCATTTCACGTCGGGCGCTTCATGTTGCCAACGGGTCACCACGCCGGCAAAGGCAGCACCAAGGATAGGCGCGAGCCAAAACAGCCAGAGCTGTGCGATGTAGGCGCTACCGGCAAACAGCGCCGGTCCGGTGCTGCGCGCCGGATTCACCGAGGCGTTCGTGACCGGGATGAGGAAAAGGTGAATGAGTGTCAGACAGAGCCCGATCGGTATGCCGGCAAACCCTACGGCCGCGCCCTTGGATGTGGTGCCTATGATCACGTACAAAAAGAAAAACGTGGCGATGACTTCGGCCAGGAAACAAGACACCAAACTATATTTGCCAGGGCTGAGATCGCCGTAACCGTTGGAGGCAAATCCGGCGGGCACCCAGTCAGGCTTCCCTGAGGCGATCGCATAGAGCAGCGCCGCAGCCAGGATGGCACCGACCACCTGCGCGATCACATATGGAACGACATCGCCCGACTTAAATCGACCACCGGCCCACAGCCCGATCGTTACCGCGCAGTTGAAGTGGCCGCCGGAGATATGGCCGACCGCATAGGCCATCGTCAGCACAGTCAGCCCGAAGGCAAAGCTCACCCCCAGAAACCCGATGCCCAAGTCCGGGAAACCGGCAGCGAGTACAGCACTCCCGCAGCCGGCAAAAGTCAGCCAGAAAGTCCCTAACAGTTCGGCACCGAGGCGGCGCGGCATGTCCATGATAGCTCCTGCTTCAAGCGTTCAGGCCTGCTCCAAATTGACTCCGATAGGCCAGTGGTTGACTGCGGCCGATGAAAAGCTACGGAACAGTGGCAAGCACCGGTCAGCAATCGGAGCGCATCCGAGGCACATCCTGCAAGCTAGCTCAGCTTCCAACGGCTGATCATGTGTCCAATGGTTTAGACTTTCGACTCGTTTTTCTCGACTGCGCACGAGCCCGACAACGAACAAATCATTTAAGTGCTCTTCGTCATGGAGGAACAACTCTTCTATTTCTTCCTGCTATGGAAGCGGCAACTCTTTTATTTTCTGATTCGTAATGAAAGCGGTGATCCACAAACAACACTTTACGATATTCACAAGATATCAGCGCGTTGAAGAGTTCGCCTTCCTTCGCGTACCGCCGCGCCACAAAGCGAACGGACTACGTTCGCGCTACTTGGCGTAGGGCCAGTAAATCAAAAGGGTGGAGGGTTCCATGAAGCGTGGCATTATTGCGCTCGCGTTTGCCGCGGCGCTCGGAAATTCAGCAATGGCAGCGGACATGCCGGTGAAGGCGCGGCCTGCGCCGCCGCCGCCGCCTCCACTCTATCTGTGGACCGGCTGCTACATCGGCGGCAACCTCGGCTGGGCCGAGATATCGGCACACCTCGATAACACATTATACGGCGACGACGGCCGTCTTTCAAAGAGCGGCTTCGCCGGAGGCGGCCAGATCGGTTGCGATTATCAGTTCGCCCCGAACTGGGTGTTCGGCGTTCAAGGCATGTTCGACGGCACCGACATCAGCCGTAGCCGCGAAAGCCTCATCTTTGAGGACATTACGTTTCACAATAACGTGCGCTCGTTCGGAACCGTCACGGCCCGTCTCGGCTATTTGATCACACCGCAGTTCCTGTTCTACGCCAAAGGAGGATGGGGCACTGTCAGACAGCATTTCTCGGTGACCGATACCTTTGACGGTTTCGTATTCAGGTCAGTGAATACAAACTCCAGCGGAGCCGATGTGGGTGTCGGCTTTGAGTATATGTTCATTCCCAACTGGACGTTCTTTGTTGAGTGGGATCACATCTTCCTCAACAACAGATCGGTCGATTTCGTGCTGGACGACCGCACCCGGTTTACCGACAACATCCACCGCGACTTCGACAAGGTTCTGTTCGGCATCAATTGGCGCTTTGGCGGCGTAAGCGCCCCCGTCGCGGCGCGCTACTGAGCAAGCATTCACGACAAGCGGCCCTGGGTGCAAGCGGACGCAAGCAGCACGGGCGGCGCAGTATTCAAGTCTGCGCCGCCCCGACCGCATGACGGCAGACGGCTCAGTGACCCCAACGTCTGGCGACAGCGCTTCCCTGGTTCACTGCGGACATTGAATCCGCTGGCCGTTGTACGCGAGATAAGTCTGGCTCGCCGGATCGTAGGAGCGGAAGCGCCGGGCGCACTCTGCGATAGCGTCCGAAGCGCCGTAGGCGGACCCATATGAGGCGGCCCCATATGCGCCGGGCGCATATCCATATGATGCATATCCACTATTGCAATATGGATCGTAGTTCGGGTCACAGTAGTTGTTAGCAGCTCCATACGCCAAGCCCGCTCCCAGCGCTGCTGCACCCCAACCCCAACCAGAGCCCCCCCAATAGCCGCCGCCGTCCCAACCACCGCCCCAGCCAGGCCTGTTGCCTGGCCTGCCAGGCAGGCCAACGTCAGGTCTGCCAGGCCGACCTATGTCTGCCGCACGGATCGGATTGGAGACGCGGTTGAAAGAGCCGCCATACCCGACACGGTTCCCTGCCAACGCGCCGCCCCTGTTGAAGCCAGCTGCTCGCACGCCGCCCCCACCAAAGCCACCTGCTCGCATGCCACCCCCACCAAAGCCGCCTCCGCCTGCTCGCATGCCTCCGCCGCCTCCCCCACCTCCGCGGCGAGCGTCGGCAGTGTCCACCACGATCGCGGTCGCGATGACGGACGCTATGAGCGCAGTGCCTATGAGCTTGAGTTTGAGCATCGAAACCTCCTTTTTTTGTCGTGCCTGACAACAGCGTATCTCGGGTAACGATCCGAGAAGGTAGTCTCACGACGCGCGTCTTATGCGCCGTCCGTGTCAGGTCGCTAACATGTTCGAACGCCCCGCGAGATTAGATTTAGGTTTACGTATTAAGGAATGTGAGCGCCTCCCGCGCACCTTGCCAAAGAACGACACCGCTGAGGGCCGCGCACTCGCGAGCGCATGTCGCGCGCAATCGCGCGCAACATGCGTCGATCTCATAAACTTATGGATACGTGACCGCTCTTCGGAAGCTGAGGTAGCCTCACCAATCACCCGTCCCCCACGGGTGCTGCGACCCGGCCGCTGATCGGTACTTGCATGGTTACCCTTCTTGGCGGCCGGGCTTCTTCGACAGCGAATTCCAGGTCCTATAGCAAAACAAACATGAGGCAGACGACGTGAGTGTACAATCCAGTTTTCATATCATGACTTCGCACACAACCGGCCGGGCTCTCGTGCCACGCGTTATCACCGCACTTCTCATGTTTCTACTCTCGGTGATTGCCGCGCGCGCCGACCTGCGCATCGTATCGAGTCCAGGCGGCGAGGTTGGCTCGTATCTGCAGCTGTTTGAGAGTATCCGCCAATCTGGCGACCGGGTTATCATCGACGGGCCCTGCCTCTCGGCCTGCACACTCGTGCTGACCATGATTCCAGAGGACCGCATCTGTGTCACGCGACGTGCTCTCCTCGGCTTCCATGCTGCGCGATGGGTCAATGAGCGAGGTCAACAACATGCGGCGCCTAACGAGACGCTCCTCCTGGCCGCAACCTATCCGGCGCCCGTGCGCAGCTGGATCGAGCGCAAGGGCGGCCTGACGGAAAAGCCGATCTTCCTGAGCTCACGCCAGCTTGCGGCGTTCTATCCACGTTGCCGGTAGCCTGCCAAGACCGGAGAGCTGGCGCGCCGTTCGCAAAGCTACGCACGGAATCCAGCGTCAGTCGTCTGAGCGGCTCATCCAACCTTGAGCCGGCGCTGACACCGTCACCTCATGGCTCGTCCCCCGGTCGCGGCGAGCCGGTCCGCCGCGCTCCCCGCAAAGGCGCCGGCGCTAAACTGTTTGGAACACCAGCACCACACGCGCGGCGCTGTTGCCATCTCCGCGCATGACATTAGGATGCTCTCCAAGGCCAAAGAGAAAGCCGTAGGGAGGTTGCTGATGAATTCCAACACCACGATTCCGCGTCGCGCGCCCAAGATCGAGAGTTTTCCCAGTCGTGGCAGCCATTGTGCTGGCCGGACTGGCCTCGACGGCCTCGGCGCAGCAGCAGGCACGGCCAGCGGCCTGCGCGGGCCGAGCCTGCGCCGCCGGCCAAGGACTACGATCAGCGCGCGCTTGAAATCTACGAGTTCCGCAAAGCCGCGCAGAGCGGGCCGGACCGCGGCCAGGAAATCTACTTCTACAAGTGCTGGATGTGTCACAACGAGCTGGCGCAGGGCGGCGCACCCAAGCTCGTCGGCCTGTTCAAGCGCCCGACGCTGGTCACCGGCGATCCGGTCAACGACGACACCGTCAAGAGCCAAGATCCTCAACGGCAGCGCCAACATGCCGGCGTACAAGCACGTCCTCAACGAGGCCGACCTGGCCGACCTCATGAGCTGGCTGCACGACGAGAAGTGCTGCTGGAACTCCGACGCCCCGCCGCTCAACCCCCGCTACAAGGGCGCGAACGCGCCCGCGCGCGCGGCGCTCTACGGAGCGCTGACCGGCGGGCCCAAGGGCCTCGTCAAGAATGCCCGCGGCGAGCCGATCGAAGGCATCATGGTGCAGCTCATCTCGGATGAGACCGCGATCCGCACCACCGTCTACAGCCGCGCCGACGGGCGCTACGAATTCCCCAAGGTCGTGCCCGGCTCCTACACGCTGCGCATCGCCAAGCCGAAGGAGTTCTATCCCTTCTCCGAGACCAAGGTGGAGATCAAAGGCGCCGAGACGATCGACGACATCACGCTGCTGCGCGTGACGCCCGGCGAATTCCTGCCGCCGTTCCCGGAGATCGCGGCGCAGCTTTCCGGCTCGGAATGGCTGCAGAACCTGCCCGGCACCGGCGAGGAGAAGAAGACGCTGACGGTCTACTGCAACTTCTGCCACGAATATCAGCAGATCTTCCGCAACCGCTATGACGAGAGCGGCTGGGCCAAGATCATCTTCCGCATGACCCACGGCGCCGGCTCGCCGCTGATCAATATCCGCAATCCCGGGCGCCTGACGCCGGAGGAGGAAGCCAAGTTCGCCCATTGGCTCGCCTCGGTCCGCGGGCCCGATTCGAAGGACCCGAACTTCGTCGTGCAGCCGCGGCCGCAGGGACGGCAGACCAAGGTGATCATCACCGAATACGAATTGCCGCGACTCGATATCTCCGGCCCACGACACCGGCGGCGATGCCCAGGGCCGGGTCTGGTACTCGACCCATCGCAGCTCCTATGTCGGCCGGCTCAATCCCGCCAACGGGCATGTCGAGGAATTCCACGTTCCGCTGCCGCCGCAGGCGAATGCGCTCCCCGGCACCCATTGGATCTACGTCGATCCGAAAGGCCAAGTCTGGGGCTCGGAGAACTGGGCGCACAATATCTGGACGCTCGATCCGAAGACGAAAGACTTCAGGCGCGTGGTCTGGAACGTGCAGGAGCCGATCAACTCGCCGATGGGCGGCAACTATAGCCTTGACGAGGAAGGCAACATCTGGCGCCTGCCGCGACGGCGAGGTCTCCCGCGTCAACGGCATCGACGGCAGCACGATGGAGGCGATCAAGACCAAGAAATTCGCCTCCACCTATGGCAGCGCGATGAGCTGGGACAGCCGTTATTTCGGCGGCGGCGCCTGGCCGAAGGACGGTGTCGTGGTCTACGACCGCAAGACCGGCGAACTGTACGAAGCCGACACCAGCCCGAATTCAGGCCCGGCGCGCGGCGAGTTCGACCGGCGAAGGCAACTACTGGGCAGCCGGCCGCGGCGGCTCGCTGATCAAGTTCGACATCAAGGACAAGCGCATCCACGAATATCCGCTGCCCACGCCCTATACGTCGCTCTACACGGCCAAGGCCGACAAGAACGGCGAGGTCTGGGCCGGCGAGCTCAATGGCGGGCGCTATCTGCGCTTCGATCCGAAGACCGAGCAGTTCACCGCCTATACGCTGCCCGAGCCCTTCAGCATGGACCGCGAATCCTGGATCGACAATTCCACCAACCCGGTCTCGGTCTGGTACGTCGACCACGATGGCTGGCTGGTGCACATCCAGCCGCTGGATTGATCGGAGCGACTGATCCAGCGAAGAGCACAAAAAAGACCCCGGCTGGAGTGTCATCAAGCCGAGGTCACCCGCGCCAAGCCCGAGGGTAGTGAGGGGGCAAGACTCGGCGCTAAGGCAGAATGGCAACTGGCCCGGGATATCTATTGTTCCCTCGTGTGTGACCATTCGGCACGCGAGCGGGGTGGTCTAATTTGACTGAACACACCTCTTGCGCGTGATAGCCTGGTCTTCTTCCTTGCGTTGATTGGATATGAGACCCCGCCTCAACACGGCCTGCTCAAGACGCTTGGCGCCACGCACTCTCATTCTTCTGTTCGTAGTCACGAAATGCCTTGATCAGTCCGCCCAGAACCTCGGCAGCCGTTTCAAACATCGCTTTAAGCTGCGGCTCGTCAACTTTGTCGATATCTTCGCGCAAGTGATCCTTGATCTCCTGAAGTCTCTTCTGCATTTTTTGAGTGTGATGACGGGGATTGCGATCAGCGCTACTCGCCATGGAACTCTCCTTTCAAGTCAAGGGTGACGATGGGTCGCCATTGGGTTCGCTAGGTGCGGACCATTACGGGAACAGCTGTCGCCGCCGATCGGTTCCCTCAAGCCATTGCCGATTGCTTCGCGGAGCCCGACTTTCAAGCCCTGCCAATCGACGATCACGCCGTGATGGCCACTCCGCCTAAAGCACAAAAGAGAACCACCAGCCACGGCGGAGTCTTCCACATGAATAGAAGGAGAAATGCCGCGATTGCCAAAGCGAAATCTGGCGCACTACCAATTCCGGCGGTCCATACGGGCTGATAGAGCGCTGCAAGCAAGAGCCCGACGACAGCAGCATTCACACCCATCAAGGCTGATTGAGCCCATGAGCGGCTGCGCAGCTCATCCCAGAACGGGAGCGTGCCGATGACGAGCAGAAAGGAAGGCAGAAAGACCGCAACGAGGCACAAAGATGCGCCCAGCACTCCGTTTGGTTGCGGGCCCATGACCGCTCCCAGATAGGCCGCGAATGTGAACAGCGGACCGGGTACGGCCTGAGCGGCACCATAGCCCGCCAGAAAAGCGTCGTTTGTCACCCAACCCGAGGGCACAACCGACGCCTGGAGCAAAGGCAGAACGACATGACCGCCCCCAAACACCAGGGAACCTGCACGGTAAAAGGCCCCAAACAGGCTCAGGCCCTGACTTGGAACGACCGAAACCAGCAGAGGAAGCCCAATCAACAGAGCGAAAAAGAGAGCGAGCGCCAAAATGCCCGTCATTCGGCTGACGGGATGAGGCAGCGATGCCGCGCCAGCCTGAGCGTCGCGGGGAAGCAGCACAAAGCCAACCAATCCGCCCAGAATGATAGCAGCGATCTGGCCCGGCGCCGACGGAACCGCCAAGACCAATACTGCCGCCATCACCGCAAGAGTGGCCCGCTCACGATCCGGCGCCAGCGACCGCATCATGGAAAGCACGGCTTGGGCGACCACCGCCACTGCCGCAACCTTAAGCCCATGCAACCAACCGGTTCCGAGCCCGTCGCCTATTGTTCCACGCCGTAAGCGAACAGCACAAGGAGAATGGCCGACGGAAGCGTGAACGCGGTCCAAGCCGCGACAGCACCCGCATAACCCGCGCGCGACAGACCAATGGCTACGCCGACCTGACTGCTTGCCGGTCCGGGGAGGAACTGACAGAGCGCAACGAGGTCGGCGTAGGTCTTTTCATCGAGCCAGTGGCGGCGCACGACAAATTCGTCGTGAAAGTATCCAAGATGTGCGATCGGGCCTCCGAAACTGGTAAGCCCAAGACGAAGAAACGCACGAAAGACCTCGAAAGGCGAGCCGCCCCGTCTTAACAGCTGGTTCGTCTTCTCTTCGAGCATCGGATTCCTGGCTGCGACCAGAAAGTTGAATCGGCTCCAACAGCTTGTATGCTTATCAATATCGAACGTCGATATCGATAGGCACGATAGACCGTGATTTACGATTGTGTGAGACGCCGCGAGAGCGTATTGTCCTGGGCCAAGCCGAGCCATCCGGGACATATCGGCGCACCAATGACAACAATGTGGAGAAAACGGAAAGGCACGAGAACCCCGTAGATGGTGTCCTTGCTTTCGAGGTTATCACCGAAGGAGAACATCATGTTCTATCGACGCTCGATTGTCTCGGTGGCCCTTGTGGCAGCGTTGTTGACGGCGATTCCCGGCGCGCAAGCGCATGATGCAGGCAAATATCCCGACTGGTCCGGACAATGGCGCCGCGTCCCAGATGGCGGGCCACCGAGGTACGATCCGGCCAAAGGTTACGGTCGGGCGCAAGAACCGCCGTTGACCGAGGAATATCGGCTCATCCACGAGCAAAGCCTGGCGGATCAGGCCGAAGGTGGACAGGGCCTCTACCGTACCAGCGCTCGCTGCCTGCCAATGGGAATGCCCTGGCAAATGTACGGGCTCTTTCCCATCGAGTTCATCATCACGGACCAAACGACATTCGTTCTCGCCGAGATCATGACACAGCAGCCGCGCCGCATCTATACGGATGGGCGGCAGTGGCCTGGGGACGAACAAGAGCCGCTCGTCACGGGTTATTCGATTGGCAAATGGATCGACACAGACCGGGATGGAAAGTACGACACTTTGGAGGTCGAGACCCGCTTCCTGCGGGTGCCGCGCATCTATGATCAGGGCGGCATTCCGTTTCATGCAGACGGTCAAGCCGTCATTACGGAGCGGATCTACCTGGACAAGGCCGATCCGAATATCATTCACAACGAAATCACGACGACGGACAATGCGCTCACGCGACCCTGGAAGGTCCTCCGCAAATATCGTCGTGAGCCAAAAATCATCTGGACGGAGAACAATTGCATCGAAGGCAATGACAACATCGCGATCGGAAATGACGATTATCTGCTCAGTCCGGATGGACTCTTGATGCCGGTCAAGAAAGGGCAAAAGCCGCCAGACCTGCGCTATTTCAAGGAAGCAGAAAGGTGATCCGCTGAGGAACTCGGCACCCGCGCCGGCTCGATAGCAAAGGAAGCAGGCCGACGCTATCGTTCAATCGCAATTCAAGAGGCAGATGACAATGAGCCCGGAAAGCTTGGTGACTGATCTTTCATTCCGCATTCATCACACCATGTTGCCGGTCACCGATCTTCAGCGATCGATGACATTCTACACGCGGCTTTTCGGGATGAATGTCATGGTCCGCCGCTCCGATGCGGACAGGAAGGTCGAGGTTGGACACGTCGGATATGGGGATCGGGCAACGCAGCCCTCGCTGGAGCTCATTCAGGATGTCAGCGAGAACGCTCCGGCTCGCGTCACGCCAACCGGGGGTCACATTTCTATTCATGTCAGCGATCTGCAGAAGCTGTGCACCATTCTGGAAACGCAGGGGGTCGAATTCAAACAGCCCCTGACGAGACGGCCGAGCGGCCCCCGAGCATGGGTCCGCGACCCTGATGGACACGAAATTGAGCTTGCTGAACGGCCGCCCAGCGCCTGAATGGAATGGGGGGGCATGTGAGTGACCCGCACGGGCGGGTTTGCCAAGCCCCAGCTTGTCAAGTGTCGATTTTTCAATTTGCCGGGCACCGGTCGATATAGGCTTCCAGGGTCCCGGCCTTCTCCATCGCGGCGAAGCGATCGAGGTTTGACGACACATAAGTATCGACGATGCGGCGCGCCTCGTTCGGTTGGGCCTTCAGCTCGTCTTCGTAAAATCTGGCCGCTTTGGCCTTAT
Source organism: uncultured Alphaproteobacteria bacterium (assembly GCA_963817015.1). Taxonomy (GTDB): domain Bacteria; phylum Pseudomonadota; class Alphaproteobacteria; order Rhizobiales; family Xanthobacteraceae; genus VAZQ01. The sequence goes on from CAWFMV010000008.1 coordinate 386,307, forward strand.
AATCCTCGGCTTGCTCCTGGATCATGTTGCTCATGTCCTGACTGCGGCTGGTTTGTCGGGCCTGCCAGTTTGCCTGGTAGGCAGCCGCACAACTGGCATAAATCTGCCACTGCGGTGCCGACCCCGATGGCGTCTGCGCAGTTCCCCCCGACGGCGACAATGTTGAGAGCCCCAACTGGGCCAAGATCCGAAAGAGCTGGAAGGTGATGCCTCCTGGCGAACCCGACTGGAAGGCGCGTGCTTGCGGATGACCTCCGGTTCTCACTGCTCGACCCTCCCGTCCCGACTAACCAGTGACGTTGGCCTCAGACGCCCTTTCAACCGCTTCTTTCGTCCCTCACCGGTCAACTCTCGGATCTGGATCTTTGCGATCTTGTTGGCTTCCCGGCCCAAAGCCGTGGCGCGATAAAATCGGCGGAAGGTCCGGCCAACTTGCTCCTCCCTCGATTTGAGGTAGCCGCTGCGCTCCAGGGCATGAAGCATTGGGTAGAGCGTCCCGGGACTGAGGGTGTAGCCGTGCTCGGCGAGCTCGTGAATCATCCATTGGCCATAGAACTCTTCCTTTGACGCGTGATGCAAAATATGAAGCCGTATCAATCCTTTGAGCAGCTCCTGATGCTTCATTCTGACCATTATCGCCTCAAAATCGATGACTTAAGAACACGATATCAATGATTGATTCTCGGGACAAATGCTTCGCGCGATCCGGGGCGCGGTCTTTGGGATTGCTCATCGGCCAGTGCGGCCATGCGGTATCCTCTTGGCCACATTCGATATCGACGTTCGATATCGAATATGATATCTGTAGTACTGTCCTCGCGTCCCCCATAAGAGCTCTTTGCCAATTGCAGAATCCTGTCACCGTTATGGAGGCAACCATGCACAAATACCTGCTTGTTTTGGCTGTTTTGGCCGCCGTCACCATCCCGTTCGGCCGCTCAGCTGTAGTCGCCCAAACACCAGCTCCCCCTCCAGGGGCTACCCCCTTCAATCCCAGCTTTGGGGACCTCATGAACACCCTGGTGCAGCCGCGCCACGCCAAGCTCGGACTGATCGGGCGGGAGCAGAATTGGGTGCTTGCGGCCTATGAACTTCACCAACTCAAGGATGCGCTGACAAATATCTCCAAATGGAAACCACGCTTCCGCAACATGTCAGTGCCGGAGCTAATGGAAACCATGACCGGCGAGGCCGTCAAATCGCTCGATCAAGCCATACAATCCAAAGACCAACGCCAATTTCAAGAGGCATTTGATCGCCTGACCGCGGGATGCAACACCTGTCACGCCGCTCTCAATCATGCCTATATCGTGATCCAGCCTCCGGATCGGTCGGCGTTTGCTAACCAGGTATTCCGCGCTCAGTGACAATCCGACGGGCCGGCGGTGCTTCGACCGCGCACTACTTTCATCCGACTGATATAGCGACGTCTTTCCCCGGAACCTCTCATCTCGCCCTGCGTTGGTTGGGTAACGGAACCTCGGTGGAACAACTCCCCGCGGGACCAAACAACGACGAAGAGAGGAACCATGGCTAACGCAACTGTGCATCCCAATCATGCGCTGATTTCCAGCGAGGACGTGGAGGGAGCCGATGTCTATGATCCGAAGGGAAACAAGATCGGCGACATCGATCATCTCATGATCGACAAAATGTCGGGCCGGGTGAGCTATGCCGTGATGAGCTTCGGCGGCTTTCTCGGGCTGGGTCACAGTCACTACCCGGTCCCGTGGGCCACGCTGAAATACGACACCTCGCTCGAAGGCTATGTGACCGGCATTACCGAATCCCAGCTCCGCGATGCGCCGGAGTTCAGCGACGATTCCTGGGGGGACCGAACCTGGGAAACGCAGCTGCATAAGCACTATGGCGCAGCCACCTATTGGCAGTGAGATGCCATGCCGGCGAAATCCAAAGCGCAACAGAAGGCGGCCGGCGCAGCGCTCGCTGCCAAACGCGGCGAGCAGCCGAAGTCAAAGCTCATCGGCGCATCAAAGGAGATGTACCGCTCGATGAGCGAGACGCAGCTTGAGGAGCTTGCCAGCACGCAGCGCAAGGGTAAGCCCGAGCATGTGAGACGGCGCGCCTAGACAAACTGGACGCGAGTTGCAGTAGCGACCATGAGCAAAGCGCGCCTTGCATCACGCAAGGCGCGCTTTTGCTATTCAACTCCCTTTCATAATCCCCTTCCCGGCTGGCCGCTCGAGGCTTCGGCTCGCACCCGCCGTGTGGCACGTTCGTGCTTGACACTCGCTCACGCCGCAAGACAACTGCGGTCGCGCATCGGCGCGAGCAATGCGTGTCGATCCATCCAGAGGAAGGCCCAATGCGGCACAGCACCGAGCGAATTCTCACCAGCCATGTGGGCAGCCTTCCACGCTCTCCAGCGCTCTACGCCAGGCTGCAGGCCAAGGAGGCGGGCGAGGCCCCCGATCCCACGCTCGCTGCCGACATCGCCGCCTCCGTCACCGACATTGTCACGCATCAGCTCGATCTTGGCATCGACGTCATCGACGATGGCGAGCACAGCAAGTCGAGCTGGAACAACTATGCGGCAAGCCGCCTCTCCGGCTTCGCTCCGATCGAGGCGACCTTCGGACATACCGGCCCGACCCGCGACAAGCTGGCCTTCCCGGCGGTCTACGACGAGAACCGCGCCATGTATGCGGCGCGCCCTCTGCAGCTCGCCATGCCGCGCAAGCGGCGCGTCTTCGCGTGCACCAGCCCGGTCCGCTACACAGGGCACGCCGAGGTGGCCGCGCGACATCGCCAATCTCAAGGCCGCCATCGGCAGCCGTCCGGTCGCCGACGTCTTCATGACGGCGCTCAGCCCAAGCAACGTTGCGCTCTACTATCCCAACCAGCACTACGCGACCGATCGAGGACTATTACGTTGCGCTCGCCGAGGCGATGCATGAGGAATACAAGACAATCGTCGATGCGGGCCTGCTGGTGCAGATCGACGACCCGCGGCTGGCGACACATTACGATCGTCACCCCGATCTCGGCATCGAGGACTGCCGGCGTTTCATTCAGGCCCAGGTCGAGATCATCAATCACGCGCTGCGCGGCATTCCGATGGACCGCGTGCGCTTTCACACCTGCTACAGCACCAATGTGGCGCCGCGCGTCCATGACCTGGAGCTGCGCCACTTCGTCGACCTGCTCCTGAAGCTCAACGTCTCCGGCTACTCCTTCGAGGCTGCCAATCCTCGCCACGAGCATGAGTGGCAGCTCTGGCAGGAGGTGAAGCTCCCCGACGACAAGCTCCTCATCCCCGGCGTGGTCTCCCACTGCGTCAGCCTGGTCGAGCATCCCGAGCTCGTGGCGCAGCGCATCGAGCGCTTTGCCAGTGTGGTCGGCCGCGAGCGCGTCATTGCGTCGAACGATTGCGGCTTCGCCTCCTCGGGCGCGGGCGACGAGGTACATCCTTCCGTCGCCTGGGCAAAGCTCGCGGCGCTGGTGGACGGAGCCAAGCGGGCAAGCCGGAAATTGTGGGCGTGAAGTGCTGACGCGCCCTGCTCAGCGTTGGAGAGCAGCGCCCGGCACGTCGCCGCGCCAAGCCCGCCTGATCAGCTCGCGCACCGCATCGGCCTCGATCGGCACCGGATTCCAGGGGGCATTGCGAAGCGACAGCGTCACGGCCTGATCGATGCCACTCTCCGGCATTCCAAGGTCACGCAACGCACGCGGACAGCCAAGCCGCCCCGCAAGCTCATAGAGGCCAAGTGCTGCGTCAGGAGCATTCAGCGCTCGCGCGAGCCGCACCATGGCGTCGGGCGCAGCAGCCGCATTGTAAGCGGTCGCATGCGGCAGGATCACGGTGTGCGTCTGCGCATGCGGCAGATTGAACAGGCCGCCGATGACGTGACACAGCTTGTGATGGATCGCCATGCTGACAGAGCCGAGACACACTCCACACAGCCAGGCGCCATAGAGCGCCTCGGCGCGGGCGTCACGGTCGACCGGATCAGCCGCGATGCGCGGGAGCGCCTGGGCGAACGCGCGCACGCCCTCCTCCGCCATGAGCATGGTCACCGGATTGCGATCATGTGCATAGAGGGTCTCGACCGCGTGCGCGATCGCATTCATTCCGGACGTCGCCGACAGCGGGACGGGCAGGCTCAGCGTCCGCTCGACATCGTAGATGACAACCTCGGGCAGAATGCGCGGCGAGCGCTGGGTGGTTTTGACGCCATCCTTGGTCTCACCGACAGTCGGCGTCATCTCGGAGCCGGCGTAAGTGGTGGGGATGATGATCTGCGGCAGGTCGGTTTGCAGCGCAATGGCCTTGCTCAGCCCCGTGGTCGATCCGCCGCCGACGGCGACCAGCCCGTCGGCGCCAAGCTTCTCCACCACTGCCAATGCCGCCTGGGTGACCGTGGCGGGCGTGTGCATCACCGCCGTAGCCAGGACACCGGCCGAGCGCGCGCCCAACACCGCCGCCAGGCGCTCTGCGTCCGGCTTTCGCGACGGCGTCGCGAGCACCAGAGCGCGTTGCAGACCAAGCCGCTCGACCTCTTCCGGCAGGCGAGCGCTTGTACCGTGCCCAAAGATGACGCGGGACGGGAGCGTGGTGCAGACGAATTCCAGCAACGTTGGATTCTCCTCGCTCACAGCTGCTCAGCGCGCCAGACGCTGATCGAGCTTGAACAGCTCGACCGCGTTGGTGCGACCGATCCGCAGGCGATCTGCCGGCGCTATCGGCGTCTGATCGAACCAATCCGCCGCGTGATCGATATTCTCAAATGGCCAGTCGGTCGAGAACATGATGCGGCCGGCGCCGACGACGCTCATGCTAGCCAGCAGCACTTGGGTGGAGAAATTTCCTGATACCGTGATGTGGAAGTTCTCGTTGAAGTAATCCGCAATCGCGCGCTTGCCCCGATGCGTGCGCGGCCCCTTGACCCAGGCATTGCGGTTGTCCACGCGCCAGAGATTGAAAGGGATGCCCTCGCCCATGTGCCCGATCACGATCTGCAGCCTGGGATGTTCGATCAAACAGACCAGATCCCATCAGCCGCAGCGCATGCACCGCGGTTTCCTGAGCGAAGGCCCAGGTCGGCCCGATCAGCCATTCGGCGCCTTGATAGATGCGGGCGTCCTGCGGCAACGGATTGCGCGGATGCAGATAGAATGGCACGTCCAGCCGCTCGAGCTGCGCCCAGAACGGCCAATATTGCGGCAGGTCGTAATAGAGAAGCGCATCCGGATCGGAGCATTGCGAGAAGCCGTTGGCGAGGACGCCGACAAAGCCGAGCTCCTTCACGCATCGGACGAGCTCACGGATGGCGAGCTCCGGATCCTGCAGCGGCAGCGCCGCCAGCCCCTGAAAGCGCTGCGGGCGCTTGGCAACCTCTTCGGCCAGCACGTCGTTGGCGCGCTGCGCCATCTCGACGGCGCGCCGCGTTTCGGTGACGGCTTGGACGGTCGGGGCATTGAGGGACAGGAGCATCATCTCGATGCCGTGCTGGTCCATCAATCGCAGCCGCCTGTCCTGGATGTCGGTGAGCCGATATTCGAGCTCGGGCCAATGGTCGGCCGGCACGAACGGCTTCGACTCCATCACCGTCTCCGCAATCGCGAAGTGCTCCTCTAGAGCGATCTTGCCTTGCATACCTGCCCCATTGTGCGCCCAGCGCATCTTAGCAGAGGTTGAACCGCATTGGCGTCAGGGCAGGCATTGAGCGGCGGTTAACGCCAGCGCGCCTCGCACGAGGCGAGGGCGCGCTTCGTAGGGTGGGCCTATGGCAAACAGCCTTCACTCCGCGGCAACCGGCATCCGCTCGGCAGGAGGCCGCCGCAGGTGCACGAAGTTGCCAGTTTTCACATACTCGGCTTCCTCCGGCGTAGAGGCGCGCCCCAGAATGTCATTGCGATGGGGATAGCGCCCGAAACGGGCGATCAAGTCGCGATTGGCCCGCGCCTGGCTCAGCGAGAACTGGTAATACATCCTGAAGCGCTCCGGCGCGTCGAGCGTCACGTTCTCCGCCAGCGCCACAACGCGATCGAGGCGATGCAGATGGCCAGGCCCTTCGGTGTGCGCCAGGGGCAGGAAGAAAAATGTCTTCTCCCAGGGTTGCGTCAGCGCAGCATAGTGGCCATTCCACAGTCCCTCTTCGGCGATGCGGAGCGCCTGCGGGTCGGACGTATAAGCGTCCGTTTTGCCGCCGAACAGGCCGCGCGGAAACTGGTCGAGCACGATGATCAGCGCGAGCCGACCGCGTGGCGTCGCGAGCCAATGGTCGAGCCGACCCAATCGGGCAGCCATGAGGGTGTGCGTGAACGGCGGCAGCTCGGCATTCGCGCCGCCCGCAAACCACCACTCGATCCTGCGACGAAATGTTTCCCGGTCTGCATTCTCGAGACCGGGTGGAAACCAGAAATCGTAGACCTGCTTGTCGTACATTCGTAAATCTCCTGAGGATGCATTTGTTGCAGACGGGCCCGACGACATCAGCGCTCCGAATGGCGCGAGACCAAAAAGCAGTAGGATCACGTGCAGCGGCGGCACACGTTCCGGCGTTTTCCGCAGGCACGCCTGGTTGGTCGCGGACCTCGCTCGGCCGGCCGTGACGCACCGCAAAGTCGATGTCGCCGCGCTTGATGCCCATGTCGGCAAGCGTGGGGCTGTCGAATGAGCGCAGCATACGGATGGCGCGGCGCTCCCCCGAAGTGGCCGCGAGCGCGAGAACAACTCGCCGGAGCGAGCCGAAAGCGTGCTTGAAAATTTCCATGATTTCTCCGAGGTCGGTTGGCATTGCCCCGCGCCAGTGCGCAAAGACCGCGACGCGGCGCCTTTGCAGACCGGCGATCCCCCGGGAACGCTGGCTAGATAGCGATTGTCGGCCTAGGATGAAGGGCCAAGATTTGCCAAATCGACTAGGCCAAGATTTTGCCAGTAAATCGACCATGAACCCGCAACACGACACCGCCTCGCCGCGCCCGGACCATTCGCTCTACCGCGACGTCTATCAGCGGCTGCGCTCAGAAATCCTCGACGGGCGGCTTGCCGCGGGCGCCCGCCTGCCCTCCTCTCGAACGCTCGCAAGCCAGTTGGGCGTCGCGCGCGGCACGGTCGAGGTCGCCTACCAGATGCTCGCCGGCGAGGGCTACACGATCGCGGCCGGCGCGCGCGGCACCATGGTCAATCCGGGATTGTCGCTGCGGCGCCGGACGCGGCCGGCCGCAAAGCCGGAGAGCCGCGCGCAGCGGCTGCGCTTCCCGCCCGGGCCGCTCTTGTTTCAGATGGGACTGCCCGCGCTCGATGTTTTTCCGCGCAAGCAGTGGTCGCAGATCGCAGCGCGCGTGGTGCGCAGTGTCGACGTCGAGCAGCTCGCACATCCGCACGACATCCTGGGCTATGAGCCGCTGCGGCAGGCGATCGCGAGCTATCTGCGGATCGCGCGCGACATTGCCTGCACCGCCGACCAGATCATGATCACTGCGGGCTTCCAGGGCGCACTCGGCTTCATCATCCAGGCACTCCTTTCGCCGCGTGACGAGGTCTGGGTGGATGACCCGGGCTATTTCTTTGCGCATGAGCTTCTGCGTGGGGCAAACCTGCGGCTCGCCCCGATCCCGGTCGACGAGGAGGGGCTCGATGTCGCGGCCGGCACTCGGCTCGCGCCTGACGCGGCGCTCGCCGTGGTCACGCCGACGCATCAGTTTCCGCTTGGCATGACGCTGCCGGTCGATCGCCGCCTGGCGCTGCTCGACTGGGCCGACCGCAAGCGCGCCTTCATCGTGGAGGATGACTACGATTGCGAATTCCATCACCGCGGCCTGCCGCCGCCGGCGCTCAAGAGCCTCGATCGCTCCGGCCGTGTTCTCTATGCCGGCTCGTTCAGCAAGGTGCTCTTTCCGGGCTTGCGGCTTGGCTATCTGGTCGTGCCCGATGCCATCATCGACCGCTTCATTCATCTGGGACGTGCCACACATCCGGCGCCGGCCTTGATGGTGCAGAAGCTGGTCGAGGCGTTCATGGCGCAAGGCCACTTCTCCCGCCATCTGAGCCGGATGCGCAGCCTCTACACCGAGCGCCGCAAAGCGCTCGCGACCGCGCTCAAGGCCGCGATGCCCCGGCAACTCGATATCCGGCTGCAGGATGGCGGCATGCATTTCGTGGCGCATCTGCGGCCGATTGCGGCTGCCGCCCCGCTGGCGCGCTACGATGAGCACCTCGAGATGCTTCCTTCTCGCCCCGGCCATGCTAGAAGCCCGTACCGAGCTCTGCCCTAACAAGAGGAAGTCCCATGGCGTCAAGCGATCCCGTCACCATCCCGGCGCTGCAGCAGATGAAGCGCGACGGCAAGAAGAGCGTCGGCGTCGTCGCCTGGGACTACCAGATCGCGCTGCATCGCCGAACGCGCCGGCGTCGATTTCGTCTCGGTCGGCGATTCCGTCGGCGTCAATCTCTGGGGCCATTCCAATCCGCTCGAAGTCACGCTCGATGAGATACTGGTCTGCTGCAAGGCGGTGCGGCGCGGCGTCGACGCGCGCGCTGGTGAGCTGCGACGTGCCGTTCGGCCCGGTGCAGGAAGGCGTCGACAGCGCGCTGCGCGCCGCCATCCGGCTCGTCAAGGAAGGCGGCGCCGACATGGTCAAGGTCGACGCCGCGGCCGAATTTCCCGAGGCCGTGAAGGCGCTCACCCGCGCCGGCATTCCGGTGTTCGCGCAGTTCGGGCTGACGCCGCAGACCGCGCTGAAATACGGCATGCCCTATAGCGCGCAGAATTCCGCGGGCGCGCAGGCGACCGCGGAGATGACCGCCAAGCTCGTCGAGGAAGCCAAGATGCTGGAGGCCGCCGGCGCGGTGGCGCTCGACTTCACCAATTCCGGGCCGGTCGCCGGCGCCGCGGTGGTGAAGGCGGTGAAGATCCCGGTGATCGGCGGCTTCGGCGGCGGCCCCTGGCTCGACGGCCGCGTGCGCATGGCGCATACCGCCATCGGCTATGCGGAGCGCTGGATCGAACTCCAAGACCGACACCTATTTCAACGGCGCCAAGGCCACGCTCGCCGCCTTCACGGCGCTGATCGACGACGCCCGCGCGGGCCGCCAGATCAAGGGCTGATGACCATGGCGACCGCAATCATCGACGGCATCACGACACGTTACGAGGTGATCGGCTCCGGCCCGCCGCTCCTGATGTACGCGCCCGGCGGCTTCGACGCGACGCTCGAGAAATGGTCGACGCAGGGCGTCTACGCCAAGATCAAGCTGCTCGATCATCTGCCGAAGAAATACACCTGCATCATGTTCGACCGGCGCGAATGCGGCCAGTCGGGCGGCCGCGTCGAGCGCGTGACCTGGGCGCACTACGTCGCGCAGGGCAAGGGCCTGCTCGATCATCTCGGGATCAAGCGCGCGCACATCATGGGCGGCTGCATGGGCTGCTGCCCGGTGACGGCGTTTCGGCGTGATGCACCCCGAGATGGCGCTGAGCATGATCCTCTACTGGCCGGTCGGCGGCGCCAAATATCGGCTGTCCAGCCATCAGCGCTTCGCCGAGCATCTCGCCTTCGTGCAGCAGAACGGGCTCGAGGCCGTGGTCGCGCTGGTTGCCAAGGACGGCAAGCCGTTCGGCACCGATCCGCGCGGCGGCCCCTGGGCCTCGGTGCTCAAGCACGACCGCGCCTTCGCGGAGACGCTACGCGAAGCAGAATGTCGATCGCTACAAGCTGATCGTCGCCTGCGATGGCGCGCACGCTTGTTCGACCGCGACACCGCGCCCGGCGCCGAGCCCGAGGACCTGATGCGCGTCGACATCCCGGCGCTGATCGTGCCCGGCCGCGACGCCGCGCATGCGACGTCGGCGGCACGCTATCTCGAGGAATGCCTGCCGCGCGCGGAATACTGGGACGTGCCGGTCGACGAGCCAGACCGAGGAGCCGACGGCTGCGCGGGTGCTGGAGTTTCTGGAGAAGGCCGCGAGCTAAGTTGCTGTCGTCACCGCTTTTGCCGGGACGACGCTGAGCGTGCAGCGAACATGTTGCCTCGCTGCCACGGTTCGCAGCAATCGCGCAAAACGTGGAACCGGATGCATGGCTGATGGTTGTCGAGCGCGGAAATGGACCGGCAGGCATTTCTTGTGCGCGCCGGTCTCAGCCAGGGAGAGAGAAATGACTCGAACGGCCAAAACATTGGGTGCGGCTGCAATCTTTGCAGCGATAGCATCGATCGCGAGTGCTGCGCCCGCGACGATGGGTCATGTGCCTGATGGCCTGAGCAATGGACTGATCCAAGTTCACGGTGAGCACCGATCCTGCCGGCGTGATGGTGGTGGCTGGCATCGTCACAATCGGCTTGGCGAACGTCGCGCCTGCCGCGAATGGGATGGACGAGGTCGCCGTCCTGACGCCTGCGTCAGGGTTGGGCCGATTTACTACTGCGACTACTGATCCTCATCCTGCTCCTTCCAAATCCCAAATACAGTGGCAATCACTTGAGCACCGTGCCGTGCGGTAGCCTGCGAAGCGGCTACTGCACGGCGCTCGGGTTGCATGTCTGACGACCGCTCCCGGTCAATTCGACTGCCTGCTTTACACCTTCCCCATCAGCACCTTCTGCAAGAGATGCCGATGGCAATGCGGCTCGTCCTCGGCGCAGTGGCACATGAGCGTGATGGTGCCGGTACGCGCCAGCGTCTGCAGCAGCCGCAGCGTGAATTTCTGCCCGTGGTTCTTGATCGTGCGGTTGCGCGCGTCGACGCCGCCGCTCTCCAGGAGCTCCTTCTTGTAGCGGCGCGAGAATTCGGCCCAGCTCACGCGTTGCCCAAGGATATCGCGCAACAGGACCTCGCTCGGCCCGAGATTGGCCATCCAGATATCGTAACGGTTCGACGGCAGGCCGCGCCCCCGCAGTCTGGTCGCAAGTATCCGCAGCCCGTCATCCCGATCGATCGGCGAATGCACTGACTTGGTCTTGATCATGACAGCACCATGCAGCTCCTGACCGCTCCTGGCGAAACGACGGTGGACGCGGCGCATCCTGCTCTCCATATTTAAGCACTCGACCACCCCGGAGGCAGAGCATGGTCAGCCCGGTTGCGCAACTCACCACCCGCCTCGCCTATGGGGCCACGCAGCTTTCGCGCGTCGCCTGGTACGTCGGTCATGGCGAGATCATGCGGCGGCTGTCCAAGAGGGTGCGCGAGCGCGAGGGCGAGACGGTGCGGCCGAAGCCGCAGACCGATCGGCCGGTGCCCGAGCGTCGCAGGCTGTTCGCCGATATGGCGAAGCTGTTCCAGCAGGACCTCGCCAATGTCGAGGCCGGCATCTATCCGCTGCCCGCCGATCACGACGGCTCGTTGTTCAAGCTGCTGCGCCGCTCGCGGCTTTTCTTCGAGGACTTGCCCGATGTCCATCGCCGCCGCCAAAGCGGCGAGAAGCGCCAGGTGTTCACGGATGAGACGCGCGGCAAACGGCCGGCGTACTATCTGCAGAATTTTCATTTCCAGTCGGGCGGCTGGCTCACCGACGATTCCGCCCAGCGCTACGACACCCAGGTCGAGGTGTTGTTCAACGGCTCAGCCAACACGATCCGTCGCCAGGCGCTCGTTCCGCTGCATGAGGTCTTCGCCGGCCGCGACCAGCGGCAGCTCAAGCTTCTTGACATCGGCTGTGGCACCGGGCGCCTCATCGACTTCATCAAGCAGGCTTGGCCGCGCCTCCCTGTCGTCGGTCTCGATATGTCGGACAGCTATGTGACGGAGGCCCGACGCCATCTCAAGCGCTGGGGCTGGCTCAATCTCCTGGTCGCCAAAGCCGAGGCTATCCCGCTGCCGGATGCGAGCCAGGATGCGATCACCTGCGTGTTCCTGTTTCACGAGTTGCCGCCCAAGGTGCGGCGGCAGGCGCTCGCCGAGTTCGCGCGCGTGCTCAAGCCGGGCGGCCGCCTCGTGCTCCTTGACTCGCTGCAATACGGCGACGAGCCGGACTATGACGGGATGCTGGAGCTGTTCCCGCAGAATTTCCACGAGCCCTACTACGCCGGCTACCTGACGGAGGATTTTCCCGCGCTGGCAGCGGAGCACGGCCTCGCGCATGTGCGCGACGTCAACGCCTTCACCAGCAAGGTGATGGTGTTCGACAAACGTTAGCGCATGTCCCGGAAAGTGGGAACCGGTTTTCCGATAAGGACATGCGCCACGCAGACTACGGCAACTGCAACGCCGCAAGCGCCGCCTTCGCCACCATCACGTCCTGCTCGATCGAGGCGCCGCCGGCCGCGACCGCGCCGATCACCTCGCCATCGACCTTGATCGGGAAGCCGCCGGGCACGTTGGTGAAGTCGCCCATGCGCACCGTCATGCTGATGGCGTTCTCCTCGGGCGCATAGCCGGTCGGCATGCGCTGCGAGGCCGACGTGATCGCCTTCCTCTGCGTGGTGATGATCGAGAAGTGGCGCGCGCCATCCATCATCAGGAAGCCGATCAGCCGGCAGCTCTGGTCGACGACCGCGAGGCTCACCTTGCAGTCGAGCTCGTTCGCCTTGGCGACGCCGGCCGCGAGCATCTTGAGGCTCGCCTCATGGGTGAGCCGTTGAGTGGAAACGATGTCGGCCATGATGCGCAATCCTATCCGCTGCCGTCGACTTATCCGATGTCGTTACCCTATCCGATGTCGTCCCCGCGAAAGCGGGGACCCATAATCCCGGTGTTAGAGAGGTCAGAAGATCTCGTAACTCGTGCCCCGTGGCGCGGACGCGAGTGTGGGTCCCCGCCTTCGCGGGGACGACAGCAACAACGTCCGAGGTCACCAACTCTACCCCACCAATCCGCGCGTCGACGGCACGAACAGCTCGTCGACCGAGACCGGCTTGGTGATGATGCCCTGCTTCGAGCGCGTGGCCGACCAGCGTCTTCGAGCACCTGGCGGTTCGGCGCGATGCCGTAGGGCAGCGGATCGCCGGTGATCTCCATCACCTTCTGATGCACCTTGTCGACCGCGGTCGGCTTCTCGATCTTGCCGGCCTTGAGCCGCTCGACGTAGAGGCGCTTCGACTCGGCGAAGGCGTTGAACACGTCGGCGGCGAGGTCCGGATATTTGGCGATCAGCTCGTCCTTGATCACCACCGTGTGGTTGATCGGATAGTGGCCGTTGCGCGCGCAGCGCCGCGAGCCCGGCATCGAGCGCGATTGGGAATGAGCGGCTTCACGTCGGGATGATCGACCTCGACGCCGATCGCAGCCACCAGTTCGCCCGAGATCAGCATGGCGCTCATGTCCTTGCCCTTCTCGATCGGCACCACATTCGGCGGCGGCCTTGTACTCGGCGACATGCTCGTCACCCGACAGCACCCAGGTGATCTTGCGAAAGGTCGACGCCGTGCTCGTCCTGCAGCACGCCGCGCGCCCACACGCCGGTGGTGACCGTATAGCCGCGGTTGACGCCGACGCGCTTGCCTTCGAGGTCCTTCGGCTTGCGGATGCCGGCCTTGGTGTTCACCAGCGTGGCGCCGTGGTGGAAAGCGCGCACCAGGAACACCGGGACCGCGGTCATCGGCTTGCCGTGCGCGCGCGCGCAGATGTAGGTCGTGATCGCCATCTCGCAGATGTCGAACTCGTTGCCGCGCACCATGCGGCGGAACGCAGCGATGATCGGATCGACCTCCACGAACTCCGAACTCGAAGGTCTTCGGCTTGACGGTGCCGTCCTTGAGGGCCTGGTTGTTGCCTTGCGTGCGGGTGACGAGAGTCGAGCTTGGGTCCGGCCATGGCGGCGTTTCGCTCCGAGTGGATGGGTTGTTCAGCAGGGCCAATAACACACGCCGCGAAGGCCATCTAGCAGCACTCGAGGCCGCTCTCCTCGTCCACGATCAGCGCGGACTTCATCCAGGAGGGCGGCAGGTCGTCCGCGACCACCTCCGCGACCGGCTTGAACAGCTTGAACTGGTGACGGGTCGGCCCCTCGGTCCAGAACGCCACCACGGTCTCGAGCGGCGGGCAGCCCGGCAGGCTGCAGGCCACCTGAGCGACCAGGATGGCAGCGTCCTCCGGCAGCGCAAAGCGCGTGCGGGTCCAGACCCGCACCCGTTCAAGAGCGGCGCTGCGCTCGGGGTCAGGCTTGAGCGCCGGCCCGATCCGGAACGCCTCCGGCATGGCGGTTGCGTTGCGGCCTGACTGCCACGCCTTGAGGGCTCGTTGGTACTCGCTCAATGGTCTGCCTCGGAGCCTCGTAGGTTGGGTTAGCGCGGCCTCGGCGCCTGTGATTTCCAGATGGGGCGCAACCCGCGCGTAACCCAACGTGCGGCAAAGCGTTGGGTTACGCGCGGATCAATGCTCCAGGAGAGTAGCACGGCCGGTAGCCGCGCTAACCCAACCTACGGCCCCAACCTATGGTCCAAGACAACACCCCCGGACTTGACGCGCCGGGCGCCGGTCCTATGGTGCCGGCCACAATTCATAGGCGATAGATGGAGCTCTCGAGTGGCGGAAAAAGTGCTGGCGGCGGTGCGGACGGGTCCGAGCAAGACCGAGATCCGCGAATATCCGATGCCGGACGTTCCGGAGGACGCGGCACTGATGAAGATGGAGGTGGCCGGCATCTGCGGCACCGACGTCAAGCTCTACGCCCACCCGCCGAACGACAAGCCCACCATCATGGGCCACGAGAACATCGGCTTCATCTGCAAGGCCGGCCGCGAGTTCACCCGCCGCAAGGGCTTCAAGGAAGGCGATCTCGTCTTCGTCGAGCACTATGTCATGTGCGGCAAGTGCGAGTGGTGCCATCTCGGCCAGTACCGCCATTGCGAAAACACCAACTGGCGCACCAACCCGGACGCCATCCGCTACGGCTACACGTCGGACGAAAAGCCGCCGCACCTGTGGGGCGGCTTTGCCCAGTACGTCTATCTGCCCTGGAACGCGGTCGTGCACCATGTGCCGAAGGGCGTGACGCCGGAGCTCGCCGGCCTGGTGACCCCGATGGCGAACGGCGTCGAATGGTCGCTGTTCGACGGCGAGGTCGGCTACAACTCGACGGTGCTGATCCAGGGCCCCGGCCAGCAGGGCCTGTCGCAGACCGTGATCTGCAAGCAGGCCGGCGCCTCGCTGATCATCGTCACCGGCACGTCGAAGGACGGCGCCCGCATGGAGGTCGCCAAGAAGCTCGGCGCCGACTACGTCATCGACGTGCAGAAGGAAGACCCGCTCGCCCGCATCATGGAGATCACCGGCGGCAAGGGCGTCGACGTCGCGCTCGACTGCACCGCCGGCGCCGGCACCATCCCGATCCTGCTCGGCATCGAGGCGCTCAAGCGCAAGGGCGGCATCATCGTGGCGCAGGGCGAGCTGGCGGCGTTCCCGAACTTCCCGCTCGAGAAATTCACGGTGAAATTCATCACCATGAAGAGCGCGCGCGGCCACAGCTACAAGGCGTGCGAGCTTGCGCTCGAGCAGCTTGCTTCCAAGCGCTTCCCGCTCGAGCTCGTGACGACGCACAAGTTCGGGCTCAAGGACGTCGACCTCGCGATCCGCTCGGTCGGCGGCAAGGGCGTGCCGGATGTGATCCACGCCTCGCTGATGCCGTGGTCGTAGGGAAAAACATTACCGCGTGAGCCATGCAGCCCGTGCTATCATGGCGCACGAAAGGTCTGCCATGAACTATATTTCACCTCGCCTCGCCCGCGTGCTGAAGACCGTGGAAGCTTGGCCAGCCGACCGGCAGGACGCCGCCGCCGAACTGCTTGAGCGCATGCACGTGCTGGCGACCACGCCTTATAAGCTCACTGAGGAAGAACGAGCCGACATCGAGGATGCGCTGGCGGAAGCCGAGCGCGGCGAGTTTGCGACTGATGCCGAGGTTGCCGCGATGTACAAGCGGCACGGGTTGTGAAGATTGTCTATACGCGCAAGGCGCTGGCCCAGATCGATCGAATTTGCAGCTATATCGAAGCCCGCAATTCTGCGGCCGCTCTGAAGGTCAAGACACGTATCAAACGCTCAATTGACCGTCTTGCCCATCGTCCCTACTCCGCTCGACCATCCGACCGGCCGGGCGTCCGCGTGCTGACAGTGACTTGCTATCCCTACATCGTGCTCTACAGCGTCGACGAGGTTGCGCAGCAGGTGCGAATCCTCCGGGTGCGGCACACGGCGCAGAACCCTGCACACCACCACGACTAGCTGAGAGAACCAGTGGCCGGCGTCTGAACTACTGCACCACCTCGGCGAAGCGCTTCTTGATGCGCGTGCTCTCGGCCTCGATGTAGTCGTAGTCGACCGGCGTGCATCTTGATCGACGCTGAGCGGCGGATTGCCGGCCGGCCCGGCAACGTCGGTGCGCGCCGAATAGAGATGCTCCTGCGGGAACAGCTCCTGCACGGCGCGGCTCAGCATGAACTCGGCGAACGCCTTGGCGGCGTTCGGATTGGGCGAGCCCTTCACCACCGAGCTCGGCGAGGGAATGACGAAGGTGCCGTCGTCCTGGTAGAGCGTCGAGATCGGCATGCCCTGCCTTCTTGCTCTCGCCCACGTAGGCGGCGTCGGCGCCGACCGCGATCACGCGCTCGCCGCGCTTGATCATGTCGGCGACCTGCTGATTGCCCTGCACCAGCATGATGTCGTTCGCGCGCAGCTTCTCGAAATATTGCCAGCCGTGCTCCTTCGCGAGCATGCCGACGATGGTGACCAGCAGCGATGAGAACGACGGATCGGCCATCACCATCTTGCCCTTGTATTTGGGCTGCACGAGGTCGGTCCACGTCTTCGGCCGGTCGGCGGCGGGCAGCTTGTCGTCGCGCACATACATCGCCATCACGTTGAGGCGCTGCGCCACGTGATAGCCGTCCGGGTCCTTGACCTCGGCCGGCACCTTGTCGAAATCGGTCGCCTTGAACGGCACGAACAGGCCCTTCTTGGTCATCATGCGCGCGGCCGCCGGCTCCGAATGGGTGAGCACGTCGACGAAGACCTTGCCGCCGTCGGCCTCCTGCTGGAAGCGGCGCAGGATGTTGGAGCCGCCGGAGCGGAACAGCTCGACCTTGATGCCGGTCTTCTGCTCGAACATGTTGGAGACCTTCTGCGCGGTCTCGATCGGCACCGAGCAATACCAGACGACTTTGCCTTCCTTCTTGGCGGCCGCCATGTCGACCGGCTGCGCCATGGCGGAGCCGCGTCGCCAGACAGCAGGGCCGCGCCTGCAAGAAGGCCGAGGCGGCTGAGCGTTCCCATGGCAGATCTCCGTTTCTTCCGGTGGCTTGTTTCGTTGGCTTGCCGTGGCGGCAATCTAGCCGCCCGCATCCACATGGCGCAACGCGGCATAGGCGCACGCCGATTGCATTGCAGTGCGGCGAAGGCGCCCTTGCCCTGCGGCGAAATTGCCTTCAAGAGAGGCGAATAGCCAGGCCACAGCCAGTGGCTAAGGTCAGCAGTTAACCGAGGATGCAGCAATGCAATATCGGCAGCTTGGGACAGGGCTTGCGCGTTTCGGCGATCGGGCTCGGCTGCTCCGGCATGAGCGCCGATTACGGCGTGCCCGACGACGTGGAGTCGATCGCGACCATCCACCGCTGCATCGAGCTCGGCATCACCATGCTCGACACCTCCGACGCCTATGCGGCCGGCGTCAACGAGGAGCTGGTCGGCCAGGCCGTCAAGGGCAAGCGCGACAAGTTCCTCATCGCCTCGCAAGTTCGGCAACATCCGCGGGCCGGGCGGCCAGCGCGGCGGCGTCAACGGCAAGCCCGACTATGTGCCGGTCGCCTGCGAGGCGAGCCTCAAGCGCATGGGGATCGACACCATCGATCTCTATTACATCCATCGCATCGACCCCAACGTGCCGATCGAGGACACGGTCGGCGCCATGGCGCGGCTCATCGAGCAAGGCAAGGTGCGCCATCTCGGCCTGTGCGAGGCCGGCCCCAACACCATCCGGCGCGCCCACAAGACTCATCCGATCACCGCGATCGAGACCGAATATTCGCTGTGGACGCGCGACGTCGAGACGGAGATCCTGCCGACGCTGCAAGGAGCTCGGCATCGGCCTCGTCCCCTACTCGCCGCTCGGCCGCGGCTTCCTGTCGCGGCAGCTTTCGCCAAGCGCGACGATCTCATCGCGAGCCGACCGCCGCCACGCCCATCCGCGTTTCCAGGAGGGCAATTTCGAGAAGAACCTCAGCCTGCTCGGGCCGCTCAAGACGGCAGCGGAAAAGCGCGGCGTGCACCATGGCGCAGATCGCGCTCGCCTGGCTGCTGGCGCGCGGCGACAACATCGTGCCGATCCCGGGCACCAAGCGGCGCAAATATCTCGAGGAGAACGCAGCCGCGGTCGACATCACGCTGACCGACGCCGAGGTCGAAAGCGCTCGAGCAGGCATTCCCGCCGCAGGCCGCCGCCGGGCTGCGCTATCCGGAGTTCCAGCTCAAGATGATGGGGATTTGAGAGGTTCGCTCGAATCTCTCCGTTCGTCCCCGCGAAAGCGGGGACCCAGACTTTCTTTGAGGGCTTTGAGTATCTAGCCCTGGGTTCCCGCTTACGAAGATGTGATGTGAAGCAATGACTCTCCGCTGTCGTCCCCGCGCAGGCGGGGACCCATACGCCGCAGCACGGCGATGTGGCAGGGCCAGCGATAACCGAAACCTTGGTGATTATGGGTCCCCGCCTGCGCGGAGACGACAGCGGCTGGGGTCGTGCCAAGGACACTTGAGCACGTGAGAACGCTGAGTTCTCGCACCTCTCCTCGCGAAGGCAGGGATGCGCGGGAACGAACGGGCTCAGAGACAGCCTCCGCCGCTACTGAAAAATCTCCGCGAACTTCGCCTTGAGCTGACGGGTGTTCGCTTCGATGTAGTCGTAGTCGACCGGATAGATTGCGATCTCGTCGAGCCGCGGCAGCCCTTCCGGCGGCGGCACATCGGTGCGCGGCCGACGGGCGGCCGTCTTCGGACAGCTTGCTCTGCACCTCGACCGACATGTTGAACTGCGCGAACAGCTTGGCCGCGTTGGGATGGGGAGAGCCCTTGACCACCGCGCTCGGCGACGGCACCACGATCGTGCCGTCCGGCGAAACGATCGTCCGCATGTTGGACGGCGGCTTGCCTTCGTTGTAGACCCGCGGATCAGCCGATTCGGCGGCGATCACTCGCTCGCCGCGCTTGACCATGTCGTACACTTGTTCATGGCCCTGCACGATCAGCGTATCGTTCTTGCGTAGGCCCTCGTAAAACTGCCAGCCGAACTTTCGCGACAGCGTGGCGACCACCATGAGCTGGATCGCCGTGAACGAGGGATCGGCCATGACCAGCTGCCCCTTGTATTTCGGCGAGGTCAGGTCGGTCCATTGCTTCGGCATGTCGGCCGCGGCCACCTTGTCGGTGCGCCCCACCATGCCGACCAGAGTGAGCCGCTGCGCAACGTAGTTGCCGTTGGGGTCCTTGGCGCTGGGGATCACCTTGTCAAAGCCTGCGAGCTTGAACGGCACGAACAGACCGCGGCGTGTCATCGCATTGGCGGCCGACATGTCCGACATCGTGATCACGTCGACGTTGACGCGGCCACCATCGGCCTCCTGCATAAAGCGCCGGATCACGTTCTGCCCGCCGGTGCGCAGCATCTCGACCTTGATGCCGGTTCGCTTCTCGAACTCGTTGGCGATGTACTGGCCGGCGGCAACCGGCGTCGACGTATACCAGGTGACCTTGCCTTCGCGCTTGGCGGCCGCCTCGTCGACCGGATCGGGCTTGAACTCCTGCGCAGACGCTGCGCCGACCCAGAGGCTGGCGATCAGTGCGGCCAAGATCCGTGTCACGATCCGTGTCATGGCGTCCTCCCTGACGAAACTGTTTCTCAACCATAGCGGATGTTGACACGGGCGAACAGGACGACGAGCCTATGTGCCAAGTCAACCAGAGGTCACACCGATGAGAGCCGTCATTGTCGCAGGGGTTGCCGCGGTCATGCTCGCGACCGCAACCGGCGTCCATGCGGACGATCTCACGATCCTGAGCGCGGCCGCGGTCCGGCCAGCCCTGATCGAGGTGCCGCCGATCTATACCAAGGCCAGCGGCCATCGGGTGACGGTGAGCTTCGGCAATGCCACCGCAATTCAGAACAAAGTTACCGCGGGCGACCCGGTCGACATCGTGATCCTGCCGCCCGCGCAGCTCGATCCGCTGGTGCGCCAGAGTTTCGTCGGCGCTGCTCGCCCGTTCGGGGTGGTGCGGCTTGGCGTCGCGGGACGCGCAGGCGGGCCGCAGCCGCCCGTCACCACGCCCGACGAGTTCAAAAGCGCGCTGCTCGCTGCGGCTTCGTTTGGCATGCCCGATCCGGCCGACGGCTCCACGTCGTCTACTTATCTCGTCAAGCTGATGAACGAGCTCGGCATCGCTGACGCGATGCGCCCAAAGATCAAGCTGTTTCCCGATGGCACCAAGGCACTCGAAGCAATCGCGCGGGGCGAGATCGCGCTGACGGTCGCGCCGATCACCTCGATCCGCGTTGTTGGCGGCGTGAGCCTGGTCGGCCCTCTGCCGGAAGACGACTCCAACTCAAGACCGTCTATGCGGCCGCGCTGGCCACAAAATCAGCAGGCTCGGCGGCTGCGAACGGCCTCATGACGACATTGTTCTCATCCGAGGTCGCCACGGTCCTGAGCCAGAAGGGCATCGATCGGCCCTGAACGCATTGACAGAACAATCATCGTTGAGACACTGAGATGTTCAGCAAGCAAGAAAATCAAACCCATCGATCGCAGGGATGCGGCTGTTGCGCATCGCGGCGGACCATACTCACGGGCTTCGCGGCCATGGCGGCGAGCTCGCTGCTGCCCGCGCCGGCTCGCGCGCAAACGCCTGCCCGCAAGCTCACCCGCATCGACGTCCATCGCCATTTCGTGCCGCCGGGCTACGTGGTCGACCGCACGCGCACCTGGCTCAACGACCGCTCGACCATCGCGCAGCAGCTCGAGGACATGGACGAGACCGGAGTTGCCCTCGCGGTCATCTCGATCTCGGTCCCTGACCTTGAAGTGCGCGACAACGCCGAAGCGCGGCGCTTCGCCCGGCTCGCCAACGAATTCTCAGCGAAGCTCATCAACGATCATCCTGGCCGCTTCGGCAGCTTCGCCTATCTGCCGTTTCCCGATGTCGACGGCACGCTCAAGGAGATCGAGTACGCGCTCGACACGCTCAAGGCCGACGGCGTCTTTCTGCGAACCAACTACGACGACCAAGTTCCTCGGCGATCCGGTCTTCGCGCCGGTGTTCGAGGAGCTCAACCGCCGCGGCGCGGTGCTCTACACTCACCCGACGAGCCATCCCTGCTGCGTGCGCATCGTGCCGGGCCTGCGTGACGCCGACATCGAATACGGCACCAACACGACGCGCGCCATCGCCAAGATGGTGTTCTCGGGCGCCTCGCGGCGCTATCCGAACATGAAAGTGATCTGGTCGCACGCCGGCGGAACCATGCCGTTTCTGGTCCGCCGCTTCATCAAGCGCGTGCACGAGAGCCCGGAATATCAGCCGATCCTGCCGGAAGGCTTTCTCCCGGAGGCGCGCAAGTTCTATTACGACTGCGCGCAAGGGCCCGGACGCGCCCGCGATGGCGTCGCTCAAGGCCGTCGTGCCGGTCTCGCAGATCCTGTTCGGCACCGACTGGCCGCATCTGACGACCGAGGAGCACGTCACCGGCCTGCAGAAATCCGGCGTGTTCACCGAGGCCGAGCTCAAGATGATCGACCGCGACAACGCGCTGCGGCTGATGCCGACGCTCCGGCCGGTTTAGCGCCAAGCATTGACGCTGTCGTCCCCGCGAAGGCGGGGACCCATACGCCGTGTTGTAGCGATGGGCCGCGACCTCGATCAGCCTAGCCGTCGGTGGTTATGGGTCCCCGCCTTCGCGGGGACGACGACCGAGAGGGCGCGCCTCCGCAATAAGCTGCCACACCCGCGGCGGCGAGAGCGGCAGCTCGCGCGGCTCGACGCCGAGCGACGTGAGCGCGGACGCGACCGCATTCGCGAGCGCACCGCCGACCGGGATGATGCCGCCCTCGCCCGCCCCCTTGGCGCCGAGCGGATTGTTCGGCGAGGGATGCTGCTCGAGCGAGATCGCGCGTGAGATGCGGATAGTCGGTCGCGACCGGAATCAGGTAGTCGGCGAGCGATCCGACCAGCAGCTGGCCGTTCTCGTCGTAGGCGATCTCCTCGCTGAACACGCTGCCGAGCCCCTGCACCGCCGCGCCCATCACCTGCCCGTGCAGCGTGAGCGGATTGATGATGCGGCCGACGTCGTCGACCGTGACAAAGTCGAGGACCTCGACCTGGCCGGTCGCCGGATCGACCGCGACATGCGCGATCGTCGTGCCATAGGTGTAGGTCGCTTTCGAATTGCGGAACACGCCGTCGGCGGAGAGCTCGCCGGCGACTTCGGCGAGCGCCAAGCTTGCGGCCGTCGGGCGTCACGGCGACGCCTTCGGCGATCGTCGACCTCGGCCGACGGCGACGCCGAGTTGTTCCGCCGCGGCGGCACGGAATTTCTCGAGCAGCGCGTCGGCGGCGAGCACGATCGCGGAGCCGCCCATCACGGTCGAGCGCGAGCCGAAGGAGCCGACAGCCATCCGGCAGATAGGTGGTCGAGCCGTGAAAGACCTTGACGCGCTCGAGCGGCAGCTTCGAGCGCATCGGCCGCGATCTGCGCCATGATGGTCTCGATCCCCTGCCCGACCGCCGACGATCCGACATAGACCGAGATCGTGCCGTCGCGCTCGACCGCGATGCGCGCGTTCTCCGCGGCCCGGAGCCGCCGCCTTCGATGAAGCAGGCGATGCCGAGGCCGTGATAGCGGCCGTCGATCAGCTTGCCGTTGCAGCTTGATCTTCTCCGCCCAGCGCGCCTCCGCGACGCAGCGATCGAACGTGCTCGAGTAGTCGCCGCTGTCGCAGGCGGTCTCGCCGAAGCCGTCGTTCGGCTCGCACGCTCGCCAGCGGATAGGGCATCTCGTCGAGCGCGATGAGATTGCGCCGGCGGATGTCGAGCCGATCGAGGCCAAGGTCGCGCGCCGCCATGTCGAGCAGCCGCTCCATGAAGAAGCAGCCCTCGAACCGGCCCGGCCCGCGATAGGTGCCGGACGGCGTCTTGTTGGTCGTCATCGCATGCGCGCTGAGATCGATGATTGCGGACCCGATAAGGCCCGGAGGTGAACTGCGCGACATTGCGCACCGGCGTCATGCCGTTCGGCCGCACATAGGCGCCGATGTCGCACCAGATGTCGCCGCGCAGCCCGAGGATCGTGCCGTCGCGGTCGAGCGCGATCTCGATCTCGCACTCGGTCTCGCGCGAATGCGCGATGGCCATGAAATGCTCGCGCCGGTCCTCGACCCATTTGACCGGACGGCCGAACTTGCGCGCCGCGAACGCGACCAGAAAATCCTCCGGATAGAACTCGCCGCGCGCGCCGAAGCCGCCGCCGACGTCGATATTCGATGTAGTCGACCGCCTCCTCGGGCAGCCCCATCATCGACGCCATGGCGCGCCGGTTGAAGAACGGCAGCTTGGCCGCGCCCGATACGGTGAGCTGTGCCGCCGCCGCGTCCCATTCCGCCAGCAGCCCGCGCGTCTCCATCGGCATCGCGGTCATCCGCTGCACGCGGAATTGCTCGCGCCGCGTATAGGCGCGCATCGCGGAACGCCGCGTCGACGTCGCCCGTCGCGGCCGTGAACACG
This sequence comes from uncultured Alphaproteobacteria bacterium, assembly GCA_963817015.1. Lineage (GTDB taxonomy): Bacteria > Pseudomonadota > Alphaproteobacteria > Rhizobiales > Xanthobacteraceae > VAZQ01. The sequence goes on from CAWFMV010000008.1 coordinate 409,970, forward strand.
CGTCGCGCAATTGCTGGCCGTGCCCGCGAACAGGAGCACGTCGCCCTTCGCGGACGCGCGCCGGTCGTCGACCGGCGGCAGACGGCTCGATGTCGAGCGCGACCGCCTGCACGGCATCCTCGGCGAGCTCCGCGCTGTCGGCGAGCACCATCGCGACCGGCTCGCCCACGTAGCGCACGACCTCGTCGGCGATCACCGGCTGCGCATAGGGCGCGATGGTCGGGTTGGGGCGGCGGAACGGGATGGTCGGGATCGGGCGGCCCGATGTCGCGCGCGGTCAGCACCGCCTGCACGCCCGGCATGGCCAGCGCCGCGCGCGCATCGATCGACCGGATGCGGCCATGGGCGACCGGGCTGCGCACGATCGCGGCGTGCCACTGGCCGGGCCGGTCGAGATCGTCGACGATACTGCCCGCGGCCGCGCAGGAAGCGCAGGTCCTCGACGCGCTCGACCGGGCTGCCGATGAGTGTATTGACGCGCCGCATCGGCTCACCGCTCTCGCTCAATCATGGATTTTGCACCGCGATCTTGGCGTCGCGCACCACCTTGGCCCAGCGGGAAAGCTCTTGCCTGATTCGCGTAGCGGAGTCGGCGGGCGTGCTCGCCAGCGGCTCGAAGCCGAGCGTGTCCAGCCTCTGCTTGGTTTCGGGCAGCGCGATGATCCTGGCGATCTCGCGATGCAGGAGCGCGACGATTTCCTTGGGCGTCGCCGAGGGCACCAGGATGATCAGCATGGTCTCGGCTTCCTGGTCCGGCACGCCTGCTTCCGCCATCGTGGGCAGGTCCGGCAGCGCGGCGAGCCGCCGTGCGCTGGTGACCGCCAGCGCGCGCAGGCTGCCGGCCTTGACCAGCGGCACTGCCGGCGGAAAGCCCGTGAACGCGATCGGCGTGTGGCCCGGCGATCGCCGATTGCAGCGCGGGCCCGGCACCACCGAACGGGACATGCACCATGTCGAGATCGAGCGACAGGCGAAACAGCTCGCCGGAGAGATGCGGCGTCGTGGCGACGCCGGCCGACGCAAAGCTGGCCTTGCCGCTCTGGCGCACATGCGCGATCAGCTCGGCGATCGAGCGCACCGGCAGGCTCGGGTTGACGGTCACGATGTTGGGCGAGACCGCCGAGATCGTGACCGGAACGAGATCCTTCTCCGGGTCATAGGGAATCTTGGCGTGAAGGCCGGATTGACGACGTAGCTCGAGCTGGTCAGCACCAGCGTGTAGCCGTCCGCGGGCGCGGACGCCGCCACACCGGTCCCGATATTGCCGCCGGCACCGGCGCGATTGTCGACGAAGAACTCCTTGCCAAGATTTTCGGAGAGCTTCTGGGCAAGCAGCCGCGCCATCACATCGGTGACGCCGCCCGGCGCAAACGGCACGACGATGCGCACCGGCCGGTTGGGATAACCCGCGCTTGCCCCTGTCCTTGGGCATGGCTCAGGCCGGCCGGGAGCAAGAAGAGAAACAGGGCCAGAGCCGCACGAACGATCGAGCGCATGAAGGAAGCCCGCTTGCATTTTCACCCACGCATTAGGGGCCCGAGCCGGCGGTTTCCAACCAGCGTGCCCCGCGACCCCGTTGCGCGGGCGGGTGGCTTGCCAGGGCCACCAAGAAAGCTAAGCTTCGGAGCTAGATTCAGGTTGCTTCGAACAAGAGAAACTCGCCGGGAGGGTTCTGAATGAAGGGTTTCGTTGCCGTACTGCTGGTGGCCGCCACGCCCGCGCTTGCCGCCGAGGATGAGCTCAACGACCAGCAGAAGCTCGGCTGGCGGCTGTTCGAGACCTCCTGCGGCGTCTGCCACACCCGGCCCACCCTGGTCGCCGGCCTGTACGGGCCGGAGCTCAACAAGGACAGCGCCGGCGGCAGCGAGGAGACGATCCGCGACATCGTCACCAACGGCACGCCGCGCATGCCGGCCTTCAGGTACACCTACAACCCCGACCAGATCGCCGCCATCGCGGCCTACGTGAAGACCCTGCCGGTCGGCACACCAGGCCCTTACGGTGCCGCCAGCCACCCGCAGTCAGTAATCAAGTTCCGCGAAAAACCACCTCGGGAGAAACGCCATGACGACTGCACGACAGTTTGCGGGTGCCAGCGTGATCGCCATTGCGGCGGCGTTTGGGCAGCTTCGCCCCGAGCGCCGCTCTTGCGCCGACGCGCTTCTGACCGGCACCATCACCTCGGCCGTCGGGCGAGAAGATGGGCGGCGTCACCGTGTCGGCCAAGGCCGAGGGCTCGCACCATCACCACCTCGGTCTATACCGACGAGGCCGGCAGCTACTATTTCCCGCCGCTGCCGGACGGCAAATACCGGGTGTGGGCGCAGGCGCTGACCTTCCAGACCGCCAAGGGCAACGTCGACCTCAGCAAGACCGACGCACCAGGATTTCACGCTGCAGCCGATGACCGAACCAGGAGGACTGGGTCCGCCAGCTGCCGGGCGACGAGTTCCTCGCCGCGCTGCCCGGCGACACGCCGGAGGACTACCGCATGAAGACGCAGGTGCGCAAGAACTGCACCGGCTGCCATACCGCGAGCTATCCGCTGCAGCACCGCTTCGACGAGGACGGCTGGTACAAGGTGCTCGACCTGATGAAGCACGTGAACGTGCTCGGCGTCTATCCGCGCCCGGACGCACAAGCCGACCGGCAATATCGAATTCCACCAGAAGCGAGCTCGCCGCCTATCTCGCGCGCGCGCGCGGCCCGGGCGAGACCTCGATGAAGTTCAAGCTGCGGCCGCGGCCGTCCGGCGAAGCGGCGCGCGTCGTGGTCAAGGAATACGACTTCCCGATGGAAGGCGGCCACCACCGCGCCAACGACGGCAGCGACTGGTCGCTCGGCACGCCGTCCGAGCATGAACCACGTCTCCGGCGTGCACGACGCGCAGATGGATTTCGACGGCAATATCTGGTTCACCTACGGCCATCCCAGCCTCGACACCACGATCGCCAGGATCGACGGCAAGACCGGCGCGGTGAAGAACTTCAAGCTCGACGACCAGCGCGGCATCGCGACCGGCACCCACGGCATCACCCGCGACGAGAACGGCGATCATGTGGTTCAACACCCGCTCGAACGTCGCAGCGCGCCCATGGCGGCCTCGGCCGCGTCGATCCCAAGGACGAGAAGATCACGGTCTATCTGCCGCCGCGCTCGACCACCGGCACCGCCGGCACGATCGACGCCGACCTCAACGGCAACATCTGGGTCACGTCGCCCGACGGCGCGCTGCGCTTCGACATCAAGGAGGAGAAGTTCACCGAGTTCAAGTCGGTGACCTACAAGAACGAGCACGGCACCGCGACGGTCTACGGGCTCGCCGCCGACCGCGTCGGCAACGGCTGGTGGCTGCTGATGACGCGAGGACCTGATCGACTTCGGCGACATCAAGACCGGCAAGGCGCAGCGAATTCCGGCTGCCGCCGGAAAAGGCCGCGCATGGACAACGCTCTCGCCCGACGCAGCGCAAGTTCTACGAGACCTTCCAGCCGCCGGACTTCAACGCGCCGTATCGCCTGGGCGCAGGCGCCGCGCCGCATGGGCGCCGACAAGAACGGCGACTTCGTCTAGATCGGCAATTCCTTCGGCGGCACGCTCGCCAAGATCAACATCCACACCAAGGAGACGACGCTCGTTCCGCTGCCCAATCCGGAAGCGCATCAGCCCTATCAGGTCGCGGTCGACAAGAGCCACAACGTCTGGACCAACCTGTGGAGCACCGACAAGGTCGCGCAAGTACGATCCGGCGACGAACAAGTGGACGCTGTTCGACCTGCCGACGCGCGGCACCGAGTCCCGCTACATCTCGCTGCTGGAGCGCGCCGGGCCAGCCGATGCAGGTGGTCGTGCCCTATTCGCGCGCCCGCAAGGTCGGCGTGATGACGCCGCGCACCGAGGCCGAGATCGCGGCGCTCAAGACGCAGGCGGGTCGGTGAGCTTAGCTGAGCTGACGCGCGTGCCGCAAATGCGGCGCGCTCCCTCGCCGAAGTCGGATGTCCGACTTCGGCACTGAGTGCCGAACTCGGGCAAGCCGAGTTCGGATGAGAGTCGGTGAGGTCGATCAGAGCTAGTCCCCTCGCCGCCAGCTCCGCATTGGCGAGGAATCGCCTGCGTGGACGAGACTCGTGCTCCTACGCGGGCTATAAACAAAAATTCACATGGAGAGATCAGTCATGCGTATCCTCGCTGCCGCTATCGCGTCGGCCGCTCTGCTTGCGTTGAGCATCACGTCTGCCGCCGCCCAAGGCTGGCAGATGCCGCCCGAGAGCGAGCGCTGCCCGTCGAAATGGGGCACCGACGACCAGCGCGGCACCGCCAACATGATGAAGCCGCGAAATCGGTGCTGCGCGGCCGCCAAGCTGATCAAGACCGGCGAGGTGTTCGAGCTCGGCGCGGTGCTGTCGCCCGACCCGAAGGAGTCCTTCATCAACGAAGGCCGCCAGTTCAACATCTACACCAAGGTGTCGCCGCCGATCCCGAATGCGCGCCAGGTGCAGGAGGAGCTCGTCGTCACCGAGCTCGGCCAGATCGGCACCCAGATCGACGCGTTCGCGCATCAGATGTGGGGCGACAGCTTCTACAATTGCTTCAAGCTCGGCGACATCGGCACCCGCAACGGCTTCAAGAAGCTCGGCGTCGAGCACATCGGCGTCCTGATGACGCGCGGCGTGCTGATCGACGTCGCCGGCCTCAAGGGCGTCGACATGCTGCCGACCTCCTACATGATCACGCCCGACGACCTGCAGCAGGCGCTCGCCAAGCAGAACCAGAAGCTGCATGCCGGGCGACACGGTCGTGATCCGCACCGGCTGGTCGAAGCTGATGGGCAAGGACAACCAGCGCTACGGCGCGCGAAAACGCTGGCATCGGCATCGCGGCGGCGCAATGGCTGGTCACGCAGAACCCGATGATGATCGCAGCCGACAATTGCTGCATCGAGGTGCGGCCATCGGAACCGGGCCACAGCCTGCCGGTCCATGCCATGATGATCATCCAGCACGGTATCTATCTCCTGGAGAACCTGGAGCTCGAGAAGCTCGCCGCCGCTGGCGCCACCGAGTTCGCTTTCATCGTGCAGCCGCTTGAAGATCAAAGGCGGCACCGGCTCGGCGGTCGCGCCGATCGCGGTGCGGTAGAGTGTGCCTTAACCCGATCACTGTGCTCTCGACCCGTTCGTTCCCGCGAAAGCGGGAACCCAGGGGCCGCTTGCACGGCTTCTATTATCCGTTGCTCTGGGTCCCCGCTTTCGCGGGGACGAACGGCACGTTCTGACAAGACATACAAGATATCGGTCCAGGGAGGCTCACATGCTCAATCGGCGAGGATTTCTACGCCACGCCGCGGCCGTGACGACCGGCTGCATCTGCGTCGGCTGCGGACTGCGCCACGCGGTGGCACAAGGTACGCCGCGCCGCGAAGTCAGCATCGCCGGCCGCCGTGTGCGGACCGTCGACGTGCATGCGCACTGCGCGGTGCCGGCGGTGCTCGATCTTGTCAACGGCACGCCGTTCGAGCGAGCCGCCAAGCAGCAGCTGCGAAGGCAGCCTCGGCTTCCCGGTCGACGCCGCACGCATCGCCGACATGAACAAGGACGGCATCGACGTGCAGGCGCTCAGCATCAACGCGTTCTGGTACGGCGCCGACCGCGATCTCGCCCGCCGCATCTTCGACCTGCAGGCCGCCAAGGCTCGCGGAGATGTGCAAGGCTTTCCCGGGCCGCTTCGTCGGCTACGCGCCGGTCGCCCTGCAATATCCCGAGCATTGCCGCCGAGCAGCTCGAACGCGGCATGAAGGAATTTGGCCTGATCGGCGCCGCCATTGGCGGCAGCGTCGAGGGCGAGGAGATCGCGGCCGCCAAATTCGATCCGTTCTGGAAGAAGGCCGAGGAGCTGCAGGCGCTCATCTTCATCCATCCGCAGACCGCCCCGCAATCGACCGGCATCACCAAGCGCGTGCAGGGCTCCGGCGCGCTCGGCAATGTCATCGGCAATCCGCTGGAGACCTCGCTCGCGCTCGTGCACCTCATCTTCGAGGGCACGCTCGACAAGTTCCCCAACCTGAAGATCTGCGGCGCCCATGGCGGCGGCTTCCTGCCGTCCTACGCGGCGCGCATGGATCACGGCTGCTCGGTGTTCCCGGAGCAGTGCAAGGGGCCCGACGCTGAAGAAGAAGCCGAGCGAATATCTGAAGCAGCTCTATTTCGACACGCTCGTGTTCACCGGCGAGGCGCTGCGCCATCTCGTGGCCGAGCATGGCGCAAGCCAGCTCATGATCGGCACCGACTACGCGGTGCCGTGGGTGAAAGGGCCCGGTCGACCACGTGCTCAACACGCTGGGCCTCTCCGATGACGAGCGTATCGCCATCCTGGGCGGCAACGCCGCGAAGCTCATCAGGCTGCCGGGGTAGCAGACAATCTCCACAGATCAGCGGCTCGCGGGCTGCTGACGCCATCTCAGGAAATCGTCGAACAGCTGATTGCGCTCTTGTTCGGTCGTTGGGAGCTTGCCGGAGCGCCGCGCCATAAACTGATCGAACTGCCCTCGCATTCCCGCCACGGTCTGCTCGCGATAGCTCGCCAGCAGCTCCTCGGCGCCTTCGAAACGCTTCCAGCCAGGCAAGGTAGCGGCGAGATTGGCCTCGCGCCAATTGGGGTTGCGCGGCGGCTTCTGCAATTCTGTGAATTTCGCGAAGAGGGCTTTGACAAACTTGTCGACCCGCCGATAGCGATCGCTGTTCTTGGGCCAGTTGTAGGCGAAAAGCACGCTGCTGGCTGCAATCGTGTCTACGGTTTCACCCTTGGCGATGAGATCGGGATAGTCCTCGTGCGTCAGGGTTGAAGGTAGATAGTCGTCGCGCAAGGGCTTCGCGTACGGAACGGGTAGCAAGCGATAACCCTCGCTCGCCTTGAGCGGAGCAATCGCCGCAGCTGGTTTCCCGGACGTCAGAACGGTTGCAGCGATCTCGCCGTTCGCAAGCTTGGCGAACGCGTCAGCCGGTCCCAGGTTGACCTCCTCGACGTCGATGTTGAGGCCGGTGAAGATGTCCCGCGCGGTCATCTGGGTGCCGCTCCCCTTCGAATTGAAATTCACCTTGCGTCCGCGCAACTGCTGCAGAGTGGTGATGTAGGAGCGGGTCACGAGGTGAACTTCATCGTTGGAAATCTTCATAATATAGACGAGCTTGTCCTCGAGATCGCCAAGCTCGCCGGTCCGGCGGTAATAGCCGCGAACGTTGCTGATCGTGAACCCGAGATCAATCCCGCGTAGGAAGCGAACGTCACGAACGTTCTGGACCGCGCCCTGGCTGGTCACCGGCAGAATTCTCAACTCGTCTCCGTCATTGAGCACTGCGGCGAGATCATTGCCGTATGCCGTGAAAATGAAGCTCGGGTTGCCGGTTACGAGCGTGAGCGTATTGGCGTTCATTCGCTCGGCCATTGCCCGCAAGTCGGGGCGCGGTCCGAGGGTGCTGCCCTTGGGCGCGACCGCCTGCTCGGCCCGCGCTGCTCGATCGAGGATCAGGCTACTAAGGACAATGAGCCCACACAGCACCGCCGCAACGATGCACCGTGCCGCCGATCGTAGTCGCAAGCGCCCGCCCATGACCGTGCCCCGCTTTTTTGAGGAGACTTCACATTTTCAATCTGACCTTTTGAATCCGAGCCTCGCAACGTTGGGGAGCGAAATCTTTCCCTACGTACCCAAACGCCGCCGCATATTCTTGCTCAGTACGAATGTAGAATGTGCGGCGTGGAATTTTTTTCTTTATTTGTGGGCGTGGAATTTGGGTCTGATGGTGACATGCCACCGCCCCACTCCGCTCGACCGGCGGCGATGCGGGCTACGCGGGGCGTCCCGATGACGGACACGACAACCCTCGACGTATCGCAATACGCGCGTCTTTGGCGCGGCGTCTGGTGGGCGCAGCACCTCTCCATGTTGCTCGCCCTAGTCGTCGGCAGCTTCCTCCTCGGCGTTTCTACACTCTATCTCACCGGCGGGCTCGAAACGCTTGCGAATGCCTGGATACGGGACATCATGGCGCAAGGCATCGATGCGGCGAAGCAGGACGACGCGCTGATGAACATTGCAGCGCTCTACTGGATCGCGCGCGGCGTGATCCGGAACACCCCTGCTACTGTCGCGTCAATCATCGCGGCGAGCGCCGTCGTGATCGCCACTTATGCTCTGGGCTGCCGCACGTTCCGGCTGCGGCTCATGCCCGTGCACCTCATTGCACTTGCCGTTCTCACGGTCGTATTCGGGATCGCCGTGGCGCAAATGGTCCGCGCCGGCGTGCTGACACCTGAGTATGATCCGGCAGGCGGTCGCGTGGAAAAGTTTGCGGATCAGATACTTGCCGCCATGTGCGTTGTCGTTCTCCTGCTCGCCCTGGTCTTCCTGACTGTGCAGGGCGGGCTGGCCTGGCGACTCTGGCGTCATCGCTTGCGGCCGGACCTCGCGCCGACGCATCGCATGACCCGCTCTTTCGGCCACAATCTGGCGATCCGGCGCTTTCGAATGCCGAGCCCGGCTGGCGTAGCAATCCATCTCGGGCTGCTCGGCGTCCTTGGCGCGCTGGTGTGGTGGTTCTCGGCGTGGGTTGGCCAGACGCTCGCGCATGGACCGTTCGACCTGTTGGCGCTGTTGATTTGGCTGGTATTTTTCCCCATGCTGATGGTGTACAGAGCCTCCATCGGGGAGATTGTGGTTCGTAACGACGACTTTGCCGATATCATCCCGATAGGTCAGCGGTCCGGGCGGCTTGTCATCATTGCCATTGTCTTCATCGCGGCGCGCGCCATCTGGCGCCTGGGCACACGCTTCAATCTGCGCAAGCGCGATCAGATCATTCTCAAGGACAAGCCCCCCGTGCTGCTCTTGCGCTCGTTCGCCGACGACGTCGCGGGCATCCCGCCCAATGCGCTCGTTCCGCGCCTGCTGCGGCGGCGCAAGCGGCTGGAGGAGACGATCGGCAAGGAGCTGGCGCAAGCGGGGCCGTTCGTGGCGATCGGCAAGCCCGGCGAACGACTGCCGCAGATCGGCGCGCAACGCCTCTATGTCGCCGACACGGAATGGCAACAGGTCGTGACGTCCTACATCACGCGCGCCGAGCCGATCATCCTGATCGCGGGCAAGACGACGTGGGTTCAGTGGGAGCTCGCCAACATCGTCGCGCTCGGCCGCATGAACCGCCTCTTGATCGTCTTTCCACGCAGCACCGACAAAGAGCGCGCTGCTCGATGGGAGAACCTGAAGCCAGCGCTCGCCAACACGCCCTGGTCGGCGGCAGCCGACGCAGTCGACATCACCGGCGCGCTCGCCATCTTTGTGCAAAGCGAAGGTCTTGTCGTGATCAGAAGCCGCGCCGCCCATGAATCCGACTACGAGGCCGCGTTGCGGGTGGCGACGTTTTTGATGGGCCGAGCGCGACCGAAGCAAGCCACCAGCAGCTAATCGAGCGCCTCGAGCAGCTTGCGGCACTCGGAAAGCTCGTCCAGAGCGGATTCGAGCTTGCGCATATCATCAATGGAAATAGCGGCGCGCAGCGAGCCGCCAATCGGCTGCGCCGGCTGCCGCAGCGTCAGCGGTCGTGGAGCCTGCTTGGGTTTCGACGACTTCTCGTCCTCTTCCTCGTCGTCGTCCTCGTCCTCGTCCTCGTCGCCGTCCTCGTCTTCACTATCCTCTTCGTCGTAGTCGCTATCTTCGTCCTCACCGACTTCGGCGTCGTCGTCATCTTCACCTTCCTCGTCGACCTCTTCCTCGTCGGTCTCGGCGTCGACGTCACCCTCCTCTTCTTCCTCCTGGACCTCGTCTTCCTTCTCGTCTTTCTGCGCCGCCGCCTTGACCTCGGGAACGTCGTTGGCGTTGCCGATCAACGATGGCAGCAGGCCGAACAGCCCGCGCCCGCGCTCGCGCCCCGACTGCTCGGGCGGGTCGGTCTCCTCGCCGGCAAAGTCGCCGTCCTCTGAGTCCGGAGCTGTGGCGCCGGCCGCGCCTGGCTGCCAGATCGTCTGCACATATCGGAGGCCCTGGTCCTTGAGGATGCGCTGCACCCCCCGGATCGTGTAGCCCTCGCCATAGAGCAGATGCCTGATGCCGCGCAGAAGATCGACATCGTCAGGGCGATAATAGCGACGGCCGCCGCCGCGCTTCATCGGCTTGATTTCGTTGAAACGACTTTCCCAGAACCGCAGCACATGCTGCGGCACATTCAGATCGACGGCGACTTCGCTGATCGTGCGGAATGCGTCGGGCGCCTTATCCACCGCGCGCTACTCCTGTGCGACTACGCCTTGCCTTCCTTGGCCTAGCCGTCCTTGTCGCCCTCGGACATAATTTCGAAATCGAGAGGCACTGAGCCGTCGGAATTGATCCGCTGCTTGAGTATCGCGGACGGCTTGAACACCATCACCCGGCGAGGCGAAATCGGAACTTCCTTGCCGGTCTTGGGATTCCTGCCAACCCTCTGGCCTTTCTTGCGAACCACGAAGGAGCCGAAGGACGACAACTTCACGGTCTCGCCTCGTTCAAGGCAATCCGTGATTTCCTTCAACACCAGTTCGACAAGTGTGGCTGATTCGGTGCGTGACAGTCCCACCTTTTGGTAGACCGCCTCACACAAATCCGCTCGCGTAACCGTTTTTGCGCTCATCGCCTGCCCCGCCTCCGGCGATCAAGGTATCTCTCTGTTTTTTCTGACGATATTAGCTTGCGGGCGAACGGTCAACGGGGAATAGCAAGAAGCGTCAACTCACTTTACCAGCGCACAAGTGCGTTACCACCGCACAAGGGCTGCTCCCCAGGTAAAGCCGCCCCCCATCGCTTCGAGCAGAATCAGATCGCCCCGCTTGATTCGCCGATCTGCGACCGCATCGGCGAGCGCCAGCGGTATCGAGGCCGCCGAGGTGTTGCCATGCCGATCGAGCGTCATCACGACTTTTTCGGGAGCGATTCCAAGCTTGTGGGCGGCGCCGTCGATGATCCGCTTGTTGGCCTGGTGCGGCACGAACCAGTCGATGTCGTCGGCGGTGTATCCGGTATCCCGGAACACGGCTTCGATCACATCGGTGATGGCGCCGACCGCATAGCGGAACACATCGCGGCCCTCCATGCGTAAATGGCCGACCGTCTGCGTGCTCGATGGCCCGCCATCGACATAGAGCTTGTCCTTGTAGCGGCCGTCGGAGCGCAGACACGAGCTGAGGAGGCCGCGATCCTCGCGCGTGCCCGGCTGTTCCTGGGCATCGAGGACGACCGCGCCCGCGCCATCGCCGAACAGCACACAGGTGGTGCGGTCCTTCCAGTCCAGGATGCGCGAAAAGGTTTCCGAGCCAACCACCAGCGCGCGTTTGAACGTGCCCGTCCGCAGCAAACCGTCCACGGTCGCCAGCGCATAGACGAAGCCTGAGCAGACTGCCTGCAGGTCGAACGCCGCCCCTTGCGTGATGCCAAGACCGGCCTGCACCGACACGGCGCTTGCCGGAAATGTATGGTCCGGCGTCGAGGTCGCGAGCACGATCAGATCGATCGACTGAGCATCGATCTTGGCGTGGGCCAGCGCCGCCCGTGCAGCGTGGAGCGCCAAGTCGGAGGTGACCTCACCGGTCGCCGCAATGCGGCGCTCGTGAATCCCCGTGCGCTGCACGATCCACTCGTCGGATGTTTCGACGGTCTTGGCCAGCTCGCCATTGGTGAGCACCCGGCTGGGCAGGTAGCTGCCGCAGCCCAGGACGACCGAACGCTTCATGGTCACGAAACGGTACCCCCGGCGAGTCGGGGAGCTTCACTCTGATTCAGCATAAGGGTCCGGCGGATCTTCTCGAGCAAGGACTGGCGGACCATGTCGTAGCCGATATCGACAGCGTTGGCGAAGCCTTCCGGATCGGTGTGGCCATGGCTTTTGATGACGATGCCATTGAGTCCTAGGAATACGCCCCCATTGGCCTTGCTCGGGTCCATTTTCGCTTTCAGCGCGCGGAATGCGCCACGCGCCAGCAGATAGCCGAGCTTCGACCATATCGACTGGGTCATGGCGCCCCTGAGATATTTGTCAATCTGGCGCGCGGTGCCCTCGGCCGCCTTGAGCGCGATATTTCCGGTGAAGCCTTCAGTCACCACCACGTCAACCAGGCCCTGGCCAATGGCATCGCCCTCCACAAATCCGGTGTAGTCGAAGAACGGCACCTTGGCCTCGCGCAGGATGCGGCCAGCCTCGCGCACCTCTTCAAGTCCCTTGACCTCCTCGACCCCGATATTGAGCAGGCCGACTTTCGGACGATCGAGCGCGAGCAGCACCCGCGCCATGGCGCTGCCCATGACCGCGAGGTTGACAAGATGCTGAGCGTCGGCGCCGATGCTGGCGCCGAGATCGAGCACGATCGATTCCCCGCGCATCGTCGGCCAGCGCGCCGCAATGGCGGGGCGGTCGATGCCCGGCATGGTCTTGAGGTGGAATTTCGCCATGGCCATCAGGGCGCCGGTATTGCCGGCCGAGATGGCAACATCGGCTTCGCCCCGTTTGACCGCATCGATGGCGAGCCACATCGAGCTTTTCCAGCGCCCCTGACGCAAGGCCTGGCTCGGCTTGGCGTCCATCGCAACCGCCACGTCGGTATGGGTGAACCTGGCGGCGGCCTTCAGCGCTGGACGGGTCGCGAGCAGCGGCTCGACGACCGAACGGTCGCCAAACAGGAGAAATTCGACGTCCGGGTGGCGCCGCTGCGACAGCTCCGCGCCGGGGATGACCACGGCGGCCCCATGGTCCCCGCCCATGGCGTCTAGCGCGATACGAACTGTCCCAGCCATTGCGCCACAATAGCGTGCGGGCGACAGTCACAACAGGGGCTCATGCCCGTTAGCGCCCTGTTTCCAAGCACGTGATGCATCTCAGCACGACCCATCGAGCGCACTAATCGCCAGTCTCCTTCTTTTTAAGCGCCGCCAGCGCCGCAAACGGGCCGCCGGTATCTTTCTCCTTGGCCGGGGGCTCGAAAGCAACACCGGCTTTCCGTGGATAGGGATCGACCGCCAGCATCAGGAACTCGCTCGCGATTGCGCCAAGATCGACCGAGTTCCCGAGCAGCGGCTCGGGTGCATCGACCGGCGTCACCTCAACGCGCTCCCCCTCCTCGTGCACGATGGTTGGCGCTGCCGGCGGGGCAAACACCAGGTCGACCTGCTCCTCGATCTCGTTCTCGATCGGCTCGAGCGTCACCACGCAGTCCTGCCCGACCGTCGCGCTGATCGTGCCCGCGACATGCAGCCCGTCCCGGCCGCGCGGCGTCAGCTCGAACTGTGCCTCCAGGCGAGGCAGCGAGCGCAACCCGGCGAGCTTGGCGACTGCCTCACGCGTGCGCTCGTCGGCAACGAGCGCGAAGCTGCGGCCCGTTTCCGGCACCTCGTGAAGCGCGACCGGCACGCTCCAGGGCTGTAAAGGGGATGGCTGTAAAGGGGACGACTGTTCAGGGGCTCGGTTCATGCGCTGTCCTTGCCGGCGACGGCTCCATTGTCAGTTCTGTTGTTTAGGCTCGCCGGATCGGGGAAGCCGAGATTGCCGAGGCGCAGCTCCTTGATATCCCTTGCCGCCAAAGCCCGGGCAGCGGCCCGGACATAGCCGGCGAGCGCCTGCGCGCCTTCTCCGCCCTCGAGCACATTTCGCTTCAGCACCTCGACCAGCGCCTGGGGATCGCTGGATGCCAACGCCCCGATATAGGCGGCCTGCCGCCCATAGAACGCCTCGCCGATGCGCCGCATCTCCTTCGGGACCGCCAGGTCGCCCACCCCCATCTCGCGCAGGTTGTCGTCCATGTCCTGGCAGAACAGATCGAAAACCGCCTGTCCCCAGGGCGCGCCGTCCGGCTCGTCATTGAGCCGCCGCAGCAGCAGAACCACGTGCAGCAGGATCATTTCAAGGCGCCCGTTCACCGTATCGGGCACCCCGAAATGTTGGTAAAGGGCCTTGGCTCGCGCCTGTGCCACGATGGTGCCATAGAGCGAGGCAATGCTCGGGTCGTCACGGGTGCGGCGAAAGAATTGGAATATCATCGGGATAGCTCGATGCACAGGGTATCGAGTTCGGGGCTCTTGGCAACTGCCGCCCTGCCCGCTACGTCAAAGTGGCGCTACGTCAAAGTGACGACGGATGCAACGGTATATGGGAATGCAGCAGCAAGCGGCTAGGTCTGGCAGGCTTTGCGCCACGCGGTTGGGCATGACGCTCGCGGCCGTGCTTGCGCTCAGCATTCCGCTCGGCGGCTGTTTCAGCGAGACCTACCAGAAGGGCTACATCGTTCCGGAAGGGGCGCTCGAGCAGATTCCGATCGGCGCGAGCCAGGAGCAGGTGCTGATCCTGCTCGGGACTCCCTCGACCGTCGCGACTGTCAGTGGCGAGGCTTTCTACTACATCTCCCAGCGCGCCGAGCGCACGGTCGCCTTCTTGCAACAGCAGACGGTCGATCAGCGGGTCATCGCGGTCTATTTCGACAAGAATCGCCGGGTGGAACGGCTCGCCAATTACGGCATCAAGGACGGCAAGCTCTTCGACTTCGTGAGCCGCACCACGCCGACCAGCGGGCGCGAGATCAACTACCTGTCAGGCTTCTTCAATCTCTTCAGCTTCAAGCCCGGTCTGCCGGGTTGATCCATAAGCGCGTTCGTGCGCGTCTTTCGACGCGCTACAGCGAAACCCGGCAACGATCGCAGCGGACATTGCGCCGCAGCTCCTGTCATTGCTGGTCCGCATGACAACCCGCCATGGCGCGGATTAGTCTTGCTCGTAGAGCAAAATCCCGAAAACCCAGGGTGGAAACCGGTTTTCGGGAACGATCATGCTCAAGCAAGAAAGTTAGATTTTGATCCGGTTCACGCGGATCAAAATCAGAATGCCATTCCGGGAGGGCGGCATGCGCGATCACGCAAAACCATGGTTGCTGGCGCTTGCTCGTCGTAGCATTGATCAACAGTGCCGGACGCGCACAGGCGCAATCGGTCGAGGACTTCTATCGCGGCAAGCAGGTCAGGATCATTGTCAGCTTCGATGTCGGCAACGACTATGATCAATGGGCAAGACTGCTGGCCCGCCATCTCGGCCGACACGTCCCTGGCAATCCGACCTTCGTGGTGCAGAACATGCCGGCGGCAGGCGGCATCGCATCCGCCAATTTCCTCTACAACACCGCGCCCAAGGACGGCAGCGTCATCGGCATGATCGGACGCAACCTGCCCTATCACGCCTTGGTGCAGGAAGGCGGCGTGCAATACGATCCCGTCAAGTTCAACTGGCTCGGCAGCCCCGAGGTCACCAACCGCGTCTGCGTGGCAGCCGATCGCGCGCCGGTGAAGAAGGCCGAGGACCTCTACGAGCGCGAGCTTCTGGTCGGCGGCTCGGGCGCCGGCTCCGCCATCAGCACGACGCCGGTGCTGCTCGCCCGCCTGCTCGGCATGAAGTTCAAGCTGATCGAGGGCTACTCGGGCCCGGCCGCGGTCGTGCTCGCCATGGATCGCGGCGAGGTCGACGGCATCTGCCAGACCATCACCTCGCTCGCCAACTATCGGCCTGGCTCGATCGAAGCCGGCAAGTGGCGCATCCTGTTCAATATCGAGCGCACGCCGATGACCGCCTACAAGGCGCCGAGCGTTTTCGACTACATCAAGAGCGAGGACGAGCGCCGCATCGTGGCGCTCTATTCCTCCAGCATCGAGCTCGGCCGCCCGATGGTGGCGCCGCCCGGCACGCCCGCGGAGCGCGTGACCGCGCTGCGCAATGCGCTGACCGTGACGCTTGCCGATCCCGCCCTGCTCGCCGATGCGCAGAAGCAGAAGCTCGACATCACGCTGGTGAGCGGCGATCAGCTTTCAGCGCTCGTCAACGACCTGATGACGACGCCGCCCAACATCGTCAAGCGCATGCAGGATCTGCTGAAGCCGTGAGCGTCTCTTAGTAGCCCGGGGTTGAGCGCAGCGAAACCCGGGAGCAGCCGTGCAAGCTGCAACATCGTCCCCGGGTTTCGCCATAGCGCGTCGAAGACGCGCGTGAACGCGCTTATGACTCAACCCGGGCTACGAGTTCAGCCTCACCCGCCCTGCACAAAATCGTCGTAGCTGAGCTTGGCCTTCGGATACGTAATCGCGCTCTGCGTCATGCCGCAGGCGACGCACATCTCGGCAAAGCGGATGCCGATCGCCTTGGTGTTGAGCACCTGCACGCCGACCGCCTTGGCGAGATCCTTCGGATCGACCACGTAGGGAATGATCGCGCCGCCGAGCGGCAGCAGGATCTCGGCCCGCGTCTCGTCGAGCAGGCCGCGCATGACCTTGACGGTGGTGTCGAAGATTTCCTTGCCGCGCTGGCTGATGTCGGCGCCGTAGATGCCGATCGGCCGGATGTCGCTGATGAAACGGTCGAGGCCGATCGTGCGCATGAGGCGCCACGTATAAGGAACATGCGGCGCCAGCGGAACCGTGATGCCGACACGGTCGGCGAGCGTGAGCGCCGCGTGCATCGCCGTGCGGTGAAGGCCGATCACCGGAATGTTGACCGCGAGCCGCCCGCCGTCGACGCCCGGATCGAAAGTGTTCGACGAGATCACCGCGTCGTAGCCGTTCTCCGCCGCCCAGAAGATCTTCCGCACGATCGAGGGCGTCTCCATCATGTGGTGAAGCCCGTTGAGCTTGCTCTGCCCGCCGATCGTGTTCATCAGCTGCGAGCCCGCATAGTCGTCCGGGAAAGCCGATCTCGACCTTGGTGCCGGGCGAGGCATAGCTGTTGAGCAGCGCCTCGATCTCGGCGATGTCATAGGGCTGCACCGATTTCTCGGTGCGCGGCTGCTGATCGACGAACAGAATGCGCATGTGACTCGATATCCCTTCAACTCAATATCCTTGCTTCAAGCACCAGTTCGCGATTTCGAGCCTGCGCGCGAACCACACGTCCCGATATCCCTTCGCGTAGCTGATGAACTCATCCATGATCTTGGTGCGATAGGGCACGCCCGACACGAACGGGTGCATGTTGACGGCCCAGAACTTGGGCGAGCCCTGCTCGCCTTCCCAATAGAGATAGTCGAACTGGTCCTTCATGATCTGCAGCAGGTCGCGCGGCGTGCGGCCCGAGCCATAGGTCGAGTAGTCGTTGCAGCCCGGCACGTTGTAGGGAACCACCACGACCTTGCGCCCGCCCGCATCGAGCGAATAGGGCACATCGCTGTTGAGCGGATCGGCCCACCAGACGAAGCATGCCTGCTCGGCCACGAGATCGAGCGTATGCGGCGTCGAGGAATGGCCAGGCGAGAGGTAGCCGGTCGGTTTCTCGCCCAGCACCTTCTCGAACGCCGCGACGGTCTTGGCGATCGAACTCGCGCTCCTGCTCGCGCGTGTACATGTAGGAATATTCGTGCTCGTAGCTCTCCGATGAGAACTCGTGGCCCTTGGCCTTGATCTCCCGGCAGGCGTCGGCGAACTGCTCGACCTTGCGCCCATTCATCAGCATCGTCACCTTGAGCTCGATGGCGCTCGAACAGGTCCATCAGCCGCCAGATCCCGACCCGGTCGCCGTATTCACGCTCGGTCACGGCCGCCATGTTCTTGGCGAAGGTGGCGTTCGCCGGCGGCGCGCGGTGGCTCGAGCGCTGATGCAATTCACGGGTTGCAAAATTCTCCGGCCACACCTCCCACGGCACGATGAAGGTGACGGCAATCTTGGCCTTGTTTGGCCATTCGATCGGCTGCGGTCGTGGCACGTTTGCCCCCGGATTATTCCCCCGTGGCGTTCTAGCCCAAGTCTCTGAAGACTGGGAACCGTTTTTCTAACAAAGACCTGGCGCTCACTCAGGCTACTCAATCAGTGACTATTGGAAAAAGCCGGCAAATCGGCCCTGGCAACACTTACGGCGCTGCGATCTTGCGCAGCCGCTCGACGATGTGAGGCGGGGTCTTCTGGTAGACGCTTTCCAGAAGCTCCTGCAGCTGCTTGCCGCTGCGCGGCGAGTTGATGCCGAGCCCGCGCTTGTTGGCGTCGGCCACGAATTCCGGATCCTTGAACGGTCTCGATGAACGCCGCCTGCATCGCCGCCACCCGATCGGCCGGCACGCCGGGCGGCATCACAAATGGGCGCCCGGCCTGCAGTGGCGCGAACGCCGCCACCATCATCAGCTTGTCGTCCGGATTGCTGACAAGATCGAGCGCGAACGGCACCTCCGGGATGGCGGGCTCCTTCTCCAGGCCATACTGCACCAGGAGCTTGATCTGCTTGTCGCGATACCAGGTCGGCCGCGTCGACATCAGCGAGTTGTAGAAGACGCTCGGATAGCCATCGATCTCACCACGCTCCATGGCCAGGAACGCATGCGTCTGCAACTCGTAGCCGACGATGATCTTCTGCTTCATGCCGAGCGTCTCGGTCAGCAGCCGCCCATAGAAGCTCGGCGTCGAGTTGACGCCCGAGGAGCCCATGGTGATCTCGTGAGTGCGGGTGTCCAGCCAGCTGTTGACCGGCGTCTTGTGCCACACGCTGGCGATCGCGACCTCGAACGAGGGCGTGCCGAGCCAGTTGAACTTGAGGGGGTCGTAGCTCGCCGCCTTGGTGCCGAACAGCGGCTCGAACGGCGTATTGTTCTGCACGCCACCGACGACGGTGCCGTCCTTGGCGGCGACGTTATAGAGATGATTGGTCGCCACGATGCCGCCCGCGCCCGCCATGTTGCGCACCACCACCTGCGGATTGCCGGGAATGTGACGACCGAGATGGCTCGCGAGCACGCGCGAGAGCGCGTCGTAGCCGCCGCCTGAGGCCGAGCTCACGATCATCGTGATGGTCTTGCCGCGATAGAACTCGGCCGGCGCCTGGGCTGAGGCCTGCGAGGCACAAAGTGCGCCGGTCATGAGCATCGGCAACACCCATCGCGAGCAGCTCAGCAATCGGGAGCGCATGGGCTCGCCTCCAGCAGCAAGGGTAACCGGAGGCATTGTCGGCCGCTTCTTGGGCGCCCGCAAGCGCGCCACGCGAATGCGCGTCAAGCAGCCGCACCAAAATGAAAGCGGCGGGGCCTAGGCCCCGCCGCATCAACATGAGGACTATCGCGTTTGACTAGACAGAGCCCCGTCTGACAGCGCTTAGTTGAACGACCAGATCAGAGCGCCACGGGCGACGTCGTCCGCGTCTTGCATGTTGAGCGTGATGAACGGCTGGAACGCATAGCTGGTCGAGCCGAAGTCATAGTGCAGATACTCGCCGCGGATGCGCACGTGCTCGAAGAGCTTGTATTCCAGGCCGCCGCCCGCCACCCAGCCGAACAGATTGGTTTTGGCTTAGCGTCGAAGCACGACCTCGCGATGTTGAGAGTTCGACCGTCCCCAGCCGAGCACCAGCAGTGCCGTAGGCGAGCAGGTTTGGCGTGAACAGGTAGCCGACGCGAGCGCGTGCACTGCCGAGAGCGTCAATCTTGCTGTGGAGTGACGGTCAGCCCGCCGCAGTCTTCAGCTTCGCCCTTGAACGCTACACGGATCGTTTCGCCAAACCTGAAGGACTGGTCTTCCTTCTCGTCGCTGAAGCCGTAATCGACTTCAAGGCCGCCGACCCAAGCGCCGTACTGCCAATGTAGCCAGCACCAAAGCCGAATACGCCGCCCTTGGGCTTTGGATTGTGGAAGGCTGCGCGATGCCGGAGAAATTGAAGTCGTCCGGGCTGATCTTGCCCCAGCTATAGCCGCCGAAGCCGAACACATAGAAACCGGTCCAGTCGGTGTAATACGGGGCCGCGCGCGGCGGCGCCTTGAGCGGCATGTCGGCCGCTTGAGCAGCACCCGCAATCAGCAGGCCAGCCAGCATCGTCGTACTAAGAAGAATTTTCGTCATTGATAAGCCCCTTATGCTTTGGAGCGGGTTTTCCGTTTCAGGGCCCCCGCCGCTCGACCTCAAGTGCCAGTAAAATACAACAGCCCGCCGAAAATGCTGTCGCAGTTGCGCCACACTGCCCCAAAAACCGACAATAAAAGTTCTAAAAACTTCAATGGTATCATATGGTTAATGCGGATATAGATACCTCCAAAATGCCCTATCTGGACACCATAAAATGACGTCTACTGGATACCTCCAGTTTTTCTTTTCAGTGACTTATGGGCAAAAATTGAAGAGGCGATTTCACTGGGAGAGGTGCTTTATTACCTGCACATTCTGCCCGCTTGCGGCTCTACTTTCGCAAAAAGCGCAGATCAAAAAATGTGCGGCATTCTGTCTAGCCTGCCCCATCCAGGGCATTTGCGAGGCTTGGATCGCCAGTCGCCGGTATCACGATGCATGATTGAGCAATGTTTTGATTCGAATCGCCCCGCATGACGAAATGAGAATGAAAATGAGCTCACATCCATTCGCGTCAGATCGCTGACGCGTCAGATCACTGAGCGGCGCCGGCGCGCTCCTCTTCGACACGATCGTTCGCCCGAGCTCGGATGTGCTGCTCGATGCCTGCCAGCCACGCAGCCCGCGATAGAGCCCCGCGACGAGTCGCGAGGCTCAGACCGTTTCGCCACATCAGCAATCAGTAGTTTGCCTTCACAAACCGGGCATGCCGAAGCGATAGTTGATGCCGAGCTTGACGACGTGCATGTGCTCGTCGATGTCGACCCGCACATCCTTCTTGCTGCATTGCCCGGAGAGGCACACGTTGGCCGCGACATTCAGAGTCTCGGTGCCGAAGTCCATGTAGTTGTATTCGAGCTTGGCCGACCAGTTGCGCCAGAGCGCCCACTCGGCGCCGCCTCCGACCATCCAGCCCGTACGGGTGTCGCTGAACTTCGCGGTCGCGATTTCCTTGCTGCCCTTGGTGACGATCCAGTTGTAATCCTGGTCCGCAAAGGCGACGCCGCCCTTGGCATAGATGAGCACGCGATCGACCGCATAGCCGATCCGGCCCGCAATCGTCGCAACCCAGTTCACCTCGGTGTGCGCCTTGAGGTCGATCTCCTTGGCGACGTCGTACCAACAATTCACGAATCGGAATTCGCCGAGTTTGCTGAGACTGTCCTCCTTCATGTTGGACCAGGAGAGGTCTCCCTCCACGCCGTAGACAAAGGCGCCTGATTGCAAGTTGAACCCGGCTTGCGCGCCCCCTAAGAGACCGGCGAGCTTGTGACTGAGCGCCGGGCTGCCGAGCTTGCTGAAATCAAAACACTCCTGATGCTTGCCCGAGCAATCGCCGAACTTCTCGCCGGCGATATCCGGAAGCGAGAAATCCTTAGTGCCCCAGCCATACCCAACGTGACCGCCGACGTAGAAGCCGGTCCAGTTGACCCCAGGCGCAACCGGCGGCAGTGCCTTGACCGGCATGTCCGCTGCTTGTGATGCACTTCCAAATGGCAACGCCGCGAGCGCTGTGACCAGCGCCCAACCCCCGATACGCATACGCATACACAACCCTCCTACAAGCCGAGGGGTACGCCTCCTGCGTCCCCCGTCGGTAAGGGAGTATTAACCCTTGTCATCCAAATGGGCTGTGTCCGCCAGGCAACGCTCAATACCTACTTTCCAATGCGTTTTATGTTTTCTGTTGATAATATCTCCGGCCCAAACGCCGTAGACCGTAGTTCTACAAACACTTGTCCACAGGTATCCAAAGACTACCGGAAAGACCGGGCCGCGCCAGAATCGGCGGATATCATTTCTCAATGTCGATGTGATTTTTCGGTGACTCTCCTTCAGCACGCGCCCAGAAGTGTGGCTCACTCGCAAAGAGAGGTATCTCGATGGGGCATCGCCTGTGCTCGACGCTATCAACGACCGCCGTCGTCAGGAGCCGCAGAGCAGCACGGCTGCGTTCGCAGCCGCCCATACGAGGCCATGAGCCGCGAGCCGACCTCGCCGCTCGTCTCCATATAATTGAGCAGAATGTCGGAGCTGCAGGCACGCCATTCCGCCACCTGGTGCTGCGCCAGGTTGACGATCTTCATGCCCTTCTCGCGCGCGACCGAATAAACCTGACGCTCGCTTTCAGCGACCCGCTCGCGAATCTTGAGCTCAAGTCGCTTCACGGCCTCCTGAATTGCGGTGCGGTGCGCCGGTGACAGCGCCTGCCAGTTCTTCTCGGTCATGATCAGCAGGTACTCGAGCGGAGAATGCGCGGTCCGCGTAATCGTGTCGGACACTTTCCACATCTCGCGGCTCAGCACCGAGGCGATGCCGGTCATGGCCATGTCGATCCGGCCATCCTTCATCGCGTCATGCATCTGGGCAACCGACATGTTGACGGGCTGGCCGCCGCAGAGCTTGACGAATTTGGCCGTCGTTTCGCTGATCACGCGGATCTTCTTGTCCTTGATCAGGCGCGGGCTCGCGACATCCTGCCCTTTCGAGTAGATCAGCTGGTTGCCGATCGACTGCCACCAGAGAACACGCACGCCCATGCTGTCGAGCAGCACCTTGTCGATCACCCGTCGGATCTCGCTTGCGGGCGAGAACGCGGCGTTGGTGAGCGCGTCGAAATTGAACAGAAACGGCTGATCCAGAATGCTGATGGCCGGGATCTTGTCGGCGAAATGATTGAACGCGACGACCCCGAGGTCCATGTCGCCCGAGATGACGGCACCCAAAATTTGGGTGTCGTTGTAAGGTTTTCCGCCGTCGAAAATCTCGATTGCGACGCCGTTGCGGGTCAGTGATTCAACTTCCTGCTTGAACTCCGCAAGGCTGCGACCGAACAGAAGCTCGGTGATCGGCACCTGCAGGGCCGCTTTCAGCTTCACTTGCTGGGCGTACGCACCATCGGCGAGCAACAGGAGGCATCCGATGGCGCAGAGCAATAGTCGCGCTGTGGCCATATTGTTCAAACCGCAAGGAATAATCTCCGATGGCATTCATGTAGCTGAGCCAATCATGGCACCAGCGTGACATTGCCGCATTGTCGCCAATCCGTGCGCGAGTTTGTCGCCACGGCGCAACGTCTGCTGCGGTCTCGATGGTAAGCGGTTCAAGTAACAAAAAGCCCCGCGACGGTGCGCGGGGCTTTTGCTCAGATCAGGTCAGTCGGCACTAGCTCAATGCGCCAGCACCGCCAGCAGCAACAGCGCCACGATATTGGTGATCTTGATCATCGGGTTCACGGCCGGGCCGGCCGTGTCCTTGTAGGGATCGCCGACGGTGTCGCCGGTCACCGCGGCCTTGTGGGCCTCCGAGCCCTTGCCGCCGTAGTGGCCGTCCTCGATGTATTTCTTGGCATTGTCCCAGGCGCCGCCGCCTGACGTCATCGAGATCGCGACGAACAGGCCGGTCACGATCACGCCGAGCAGCATGGCGCCGACCGCCGAGAATGCCGCCGACTTGCCCTCGGGCGTGCCCCAGCCTGCGACCGCATAGATCACGT
This sequence comes from uncultured Alphaproteobacteria bacterium, assembly GCA_963817015.1. Classification (GTDB taxonomy): domain Bacteria; phylum Pseudomonadota; class Alphaproteobacteria; order Rhizobiales; family Xanthobacteraceae; genus VAZQ01. The sequence continues at coordinate 433,324 of CAWFMV010000008.1, forward strand.
AGTAGACGACGATCGGAGACAGTACCGGCAGCAGCGACGGGATGATCATCTCCTTGATCGCCGCCTTGGTAAGAAGGTCGACTGCCGTGCCGTAATCGGGCTTGTCGGTGCCCTTCATGATGCCGGGCTTTTCGCGGAACTGACGGCGCACCTCCTCGACGATTGCTGAGGCGGCGCGCCCGACCGCGGTCATGCCCATGGCGCCGAACAGATAGGGCAAGAGGCCGCCGAACAGGAGACCCACCACCACGTACGGATTGTTGAGCGAGAAATCGAGCTTCACGCCGCTGAAGTAGGGATGCTGCGCGGAGTTGCCGATGAAGAAGATGAGGTCCTGGTTATAGGCCGCAAACAGCACCAGCGCACCGAGGCCCGCGGAGCCGATGGCATAGCCCTTGGTCACCGCCTTGGTGGTGTTGCCGACCGCATCGAGCGCGTCGGTCGACTTGCGCACTTCCTTCGGCAGACCCGCCATTTCGGCGATGCCGCCGGCGTTGTCGGTCACCGGCCCGAAGGCATCGAGCGCCACCACGACGCCTGCGAGCGACAGCATGGTGGTCACGGCGATCGCGATGCCGAACAGGCCGGCCAGGCCATAAGTAGCCAGAATGCCGGCGATGATGACGATCGTGGGCAGCGCGGTCGATTCCAGCGAGATCGCCAGGCCCTGAATGATATTGGTCCCGTGTCCGGTGCGCGACGCCGCGGCGATCGACTGCACCGGCCGATAGTCGGTGCCTGTGTAGTATTCGGTGATCCAGACGATCAGCCCGGTGACCGCCAACCCGACCACGCCGCAGGCATAGAGACTGGTGCCCGTATAGGCCACGCCCGGAATTGGGCCGAAGCCGTTTGGCAGGATCCAGTAGACCACCAGGACGAGCGCCACCAGCGACAGCAGCGCGGTCGCGATCAGGCCCTTGTAGAGCGCGCCCATGATCGACTGGCTCGCTCCGAGCTTGACGAAGAAGGTGCCGGCGATCGAGGTCACGATGCAGACGCCGCCGATCGCTAGCGGCAGCGTCATCATGCGCAAAAGCGTATCGCCGGGCGCGTTCGCGAAGAAGATCGCGGCGAGCACCATGGTGGCGACCGCCGTCACCGCATAGGTCTCGAACAGGTCGGCCGCCATGCCGGCGCAGTCGCCGACGTTGTCTCCAACGTTGTCTGCGATCGTGGCCGGATTGCGCGGATCGTCCTCCGGGATGCCGGCCTCGACCTTGCCGACAAGATCGCCGCCGACGTCGGCGCCCTTGGTGAAGATGCCGCCGCCAAGACGCGCAAAGATTGAAATGAGGGAGGCACCGAAGCCGAGCGCCACCAGGGCGTCGACCACGACCCGACTTTCGGGCTTGAGCCCGAGCGGGCCGATCAGCATCCAGAAATAGATGGTCACGCCGAGCAAGGCGAGACCTGCGACCAGAAGCCCCGTGATGGCACCGGCCTTGAACGCGAGCTCGAGGCCGCCCGCGAGCGAGCCGATGGCGGCCTGGGCGGTGCGCACGTTGGCACGCACCGACACGTTCATGCCGATGAAGCCGGTCGCACCCGAAAGCACCGCTCCGATCAGGAAGCCGACCGCCACCAGCCAGCCCAGGAGGATGCCCAGCACCACAAAGATCACGATGCCGACGATGGCGATGGTGGTGTACTGGCGCTTGAGATAGGCCTGCGCGCCTTCGCGCACGGCGTTTGAAATCTCCTGCATCTTGGCACTGCCGGCGTCTGCCGCCATGACCGACGTGGTCGCCCACGCGCCATACGCAAGCGAAAGCAGTCCGCAGAGGACGATGATCCCCAGAGCTGTCATTGGATCTTGATCCCGGTTCGAGAAAACCTGCCGGGCGAACAGCCCGGCTCATGTGAAGCGGGCCTCATGTAAGGCCGGCCTAAAGCCGCGCGGATATAGCCAAAAATGGCCACATCGCGCAACGCAGGAAATGTTGCCTGTGGGCACCCTCTAGGGGGCTCGTTCTAAAGTCTTATCAAGCTTCTAGGCGGTCGGACAGGGCCCTTGGCCTTAACCCTGTATCGCCGGCCGGGCGCGCAGCATGCTCCAGAGCAGGAGCACGCCGGCCAGCAGCAGGATCGGGAACACCACCTCGTTCACCATCGTCCAGCCGACACTGGCGAGGAGCTTCCCGGACGAGAACGACGCCAAGGCCACCGCGCCGAACACCATGAAGTCGTTGAAGGCCTGCACGGTGTTGCGCTCGCCCTCGCGGTGGCATTGCGTGACCATGGTGGTCGCCCCAATGAAGGCGAAGTTCCAGCCGACCCCCAGGAGCGCCAGCGCGCTCCAGAAATTCCACAGGCCAATGCCCGCGACCGCGATGGCTGCAGCGCCGAGCATCAGGGCGAAGCCAAGCAGCATGATCCGCTCGATCCCGAAGCGGGAGAGCAACGCGCCGGTGAAGAAGCTCGGCACGAACATGCCGAGCACATGCCACTGCAAGCCGAGTGTCGCGTCGGTCACCGAGTGGTTGCAATCGACCATCGCCAGCGGCGCCGAGGTCATCACGAGATTCATCATCGCGTAGCTCACGACCCCGCAGGCGACCGCCACCACGAAGCGCGGCTGCCGCACGATCTCCGCCAGCGGGCGGCCCTCGTCGCCCGCCATTCGCGCTCTTGGCTTTGGGATGTTCACCAGCGTCAGCACGCCCATTGAGATGACGGCAAGCAGCGCCTGCGCCAGGTAGGTGCCCGCAAACGCGTACGGCAGCCACAGGTCCTTGCTGACAATCACAAGCTGCGAGCCGATGACCCCGGCCGCGATGCCGCCGGTCATGACCCAGGAGATCGCCTTCGGCCTGAACGCCTCGCTGGCGGTGTCGGCGGCGGCGAAGCGATAGGCCTGGTGCGCGGCCGCGTAGAAGCCAGAGAACAATGCTCCGAGGTTGAACAGAGGGAACGACGCCACAAGCACCGCAACGCAGCAGGTGAGCCCGGTCAGCACCCCGAACACGGTGCCGATCTGGAACGTCGCGCGCCGCCCGAAACGCCGCGCCAGCATGCCGACCGGCAGCGTCCCCATCCACAATCCGACGACATAGACCGTGATCGGCAACGTCGCGAGGCCGCGATCGGGCGCCAGCATCGCGCCGACGAGCCCGCCCGTCGCAACCAGCACGATGTTGTTAGAGCCGGCCAGCGCCTGCGCGACGGCCAGCACCAGCGCATTGCGCCGTGCGAGGCGGTCGTCAGGCACGAAGGCGGCAGGCGCATCGGCGATGGCCGACATTGGCGGCTTCCTGAGCGATTCGACTGGGGCAGCGCCGTTCTAGCCTTCCGCGTCGTCGCCGCCATTGCGGACATGCAGGCCAGATACTTGTAGCCCGCATTGAGCGCAGCGAAATGCGGGAGCGACCGAGCAGCCTGCATCATCGCTCCCGGATTTCGCTTATCGCTCAATCCGGCTACGACGCAATGCGGTCAGCGACCCGACAGCATGAAAAAGCCCCGCACCGCGGGGCCTTTCCGTCATCACCTATGTGCTTGCGTGTCTCGCGCTTACTTCGCCAGCGGATCGGGCCGCAGCTGGATGTGCACGGCGCGCGGGCGCGAGCCCTTGCCGCCTTCCATCAGCCAGGGCGTGCGGTCGCCGTTGGTGCTCCACAGCCCGCGGCCTTTCCAGCCCGCATTCGGATCGTCGATGCGGCCGTCGAAGCCCTTGGCGTAGAAGCCCATCGGATACGGGATGCGGATCGAGACCATCTGCCCGTCCTTGAGCGCCACGAAGCCGTCGTTGAGGTTCGCGGTCGACATCGGGATGTTCTCGCCGAGCCCCAGCGTGTTGTGCTGGTCGACCCAGGTGTAGTAGCTCGCCTCGACGCTGGTGGTCTCACCCTCGAAGCTCGGGCCTGGATAGCGATAGAACGTCCAGCCTTCCGGGCAGTGGTCGCCGGTCGCGGTCGGACCGTTGAGCGGGCCTTTGCACTTCCTGCGATCGAAGCTCACGAGACTGCCGTTCGAGGCCGAGCCCCAGGCGACGCCGTCCTTGTCGATGTCGCCGCCGCGGATGCCGTAGCCCTGCTTCGGCATGTTGAAGACTTCCGACAGTTTCGTCTTCGGATCGTAGCGCAGGAAGCCCGGCGCGCCGCCGAACACGCCGACCGTGTACCAGATCGAGCCGTCAGCCGGATTCGGCATCACGGCATACGGGCCGGAGCCGCCAGTGACGCGCCTGTCCTTGGTCGCATCGGCCGCGGCGTTCGGCTCGACGAACTCGTCGAGCTTGCCGTTGCCGTTGGTGTCGAGCACGAACGGCGCCCAGCCCTGCGCCTTGGCGGCGTCGCCGGTCTCGTCGAACACCTTGGTGTTGACCCAGCCCGCCACCTGCCCGGTGCCGCTGAACCAGACCGTGTCATCGGCGTCGTAGCCGAACTGCGGATGATGCGTGCCGAAGCAGGTGTCGACGAAGCTGTACTTGGTAGTCTTCGGATCAAACACCGCCGCCTGGCGTGAGGAGCGGTCGAGCGGGAACACCTTGGCAGAGGGATGATCGGAGCCCTTCTTGCAGAACGCCGGGTTGTCGAAGCCGCGAACCCCGGCCGCAAGCCACACCCTGCCCTTCTTGTCGATCATGGAGTTGTGGTTGTTGGCCTTGGTGTCCCAGATCTGCTCGTCGCCCCAATAGGCCGACGCCTGCAGCGGCTTCAGCGCCGCTGCGTGCCCCGGACCGAGCGCATACGGCGTGTTCGGGTCCTGCACCGGCAACTTGAAGAACGACACCTTGTTCGTCTTGGGATCAAGGATCGGCATGTTGTCCGATGAGTACTCGTTCGCGCCATAGAGCGGGCCGTAGGCATTGACGGTCGGATAGCGCCGGTCGGACGCGATCAGATCATGCAGATAGTTCTTCTCAGTGCCCCACTCCCAGGACGTGATGACCAGGTTGCGCTCGACGCCCTGCGGGCGCGGCGGCTTGCTCTTGGGCAATTCGCCCTTGGCGACGCGGTCGGTCCAGTCGCCGAAATAGTCATACGGCGCGGCGCCGAACTGGCCGGCAAGGCGCTGAGTCATCTGCTCACCGGCCTGGCCCGACTGGGTGCGGCGCACCCAGGCTTCGCGGCCGTCACGGAACGGACCGAACGCCGCCGGGATCGTGCGGGTCGATTGCTGGCCGATCTGGTGGCAGCCGATGCAGTCGACGTTGTTCATCTGGCGCAGCCAATTGTCGCGCGTAATGTTGGCCGGGATCTTGCCCGCGCCGCCGAACTCGCTCGCCGGCGGGATCTTCAACATCGCGAACCAATAGGCCGCCGGATAGTAGTGCGCCGCCGCCGCCTCGTTCGGCGCCGGTACTGCGCTGAGATTGAGCTGCTGACCGGGCTTCGCGCGCACCTTGGGAGAATCCACCAGCCCATAGCCGCGCACCCAGACCTCATAGTCCGCCGTCGGCAGATCCGGGATCACATAGCGGCCCTGGTCGTCGGTCACGACCATGCGGGCGAACTTGGTCGGCAGCTCGGTGGTTTCGGCGATCACCCACACGCCGGCTTCCGGCCCATTCGGGCCGCGTACCACGCCGCCGATGTCGTCATTGTCGATCGCGACCGCCTGGGTCGGCGCCTGCTGGGCGCCGAGATCGACCGGCCCCGCCAAGAGCGCGGCGAGGCCAATGGCCGCGACCGTGCTCAAATGAAATCGTCGCATTGTGTGCATTTTTCTCTCCCTTCGATATTTCAAAATCCGTTTCGCCCAGCACTCGCCGCTCGAAGCGGCTGGAGACCTCCGGAGCGCTGCCGCGATTCACGCACATTCGGATCGCTTCCGCAATGCCGCCCCAGAAGCGGCATAGGGTCTCAACCGTCACGTCGCGACCATGGCGGGACGCGCTCGGAAGCGCTACGCTTCGTCCAATTCCGGACTAACCGGAATGTGACGCTGCAAAAAACCTGCAAGATGAAGGGAGGACGTCATGCCCGACGGATCGGATGACCCGCGGCAGCTCTCGCGCCGCAATCTGTTCAAGCACGTAGGGATCGCCGGCGCAGCCGCGGCCTTGTCGGGAGCGCCTGCGGTCGAGCCCACACTAGCGCAGACACCTGCGGCGCAGATGCCCGCGGCCCCGCCACGCCGAGAGGCGCTCGAGACCCTGACCGCGGCCGAAGGCGAGACGCTCGAAGCCATCGTGGCACGCCTGATCCCGAGCGATGAGAACGGCCCCGGCGCTGCCGAGGCGCGCGCCGCCCATTACATCGACCGCGCGCTCACGGGTCCGTTGCGCGCGTCACGTACAGCTTATGCGGATGGCCTCGCGGCGCTCGATGCCTATTCACAATCGAAGAAGGGCGCGCCGTTCGCCAAGCTTTCGGCGAGCGACCAGGACGCGATGCTCACCGACCTCGAGAAGAACGTCGCCACCGGCTTTACGCCCAACGCGGCCGCCTTCTTCACTCTCCTGCGCACGCACACGATCCAGGGCACGTTCTGCGATCCTTATTATGGCGGCAACGCCAACTTCGTCGGCTGGGATCTCATCGGCTATCCCGGCATCCGCCTGGCGGTGAGCACCGAGGACCAGCGCATGGCGGTGCGGCCCAAGCCTGTTCGCGAGTCGGCCTATGACAACGTGACGTTCACGATCAAAGGGGGCGGCCATGGCCATCAACCTTAAGAAGACGGACGTCGTCATTATTGGCTTGGGCGCAGTCGGCGGCGTCGCCGCGCTGCCGCTCGCGCGCGCCGGGCTCGAGGTGGTCGGCCTCGAAGCCGGCACCTGGCTCACGCCGCGCGATTTCGCGCCCGACGAGCTGCGCAACAATTTCCGCGGCTGGCCGCAATCCGCCCAGAAGGCCAACAACGAGATCCCGACGCATCGGCCGAATGCATCGGCGCCCTATTCGCCGCGGCTTCCCATCCATCCGATGATGAATGCGGTCGGCGGCACGTCACTGCATTACTGGGCGCAGAGCTGGCGGCTCAATCCCTGGGACTTCAAGGTCGTGAGCGAGACCACGCGCCGCTATGGCGCATCGCGGCTGCCGAAAGGCACGACCGTCGAGGATTGGCCGTTCGGTCTCGACGAGCTTGAGCCTTACTACGACAAGGTCGAGCATGAGGTCGGCGTCTCCGGCCAGGCCGGCAATATCAAAGGCACGATCGACAAGCGCGGCAACATTTTCGAAGGTCCGCGCGCGCGCGAATATCCGATGCCGGCGCTGCACGGCACCGAGTTCACCGAGCGCATGGCAGGCGCCGCGCGCAAGCTCGGCTGGCATCCGTTTCCGGGACCGGCGGCGATCAATTCGCAGGCCTACGACGGCCGTGCCGAGTGCCTCTATCACGGCTTCTGCAATCGCGGCGGCTGTCACGTCAACGCCAAGAACTCGACCGCCGTGAGCACGATTCCGAAGGCGGTTGCCGCCGGCAAGCTCAGCGTGGTGACGCAGGCGATCGCCACCAGCATCGACGTCGACGAGCGCAGCGGCCGCGTCAGCGGCGTCACCTACGTCAAAGGCGGCATCGAATATGTCCAGCCCGCCGATGTCGTGCTGCTCGCGAGCTACACCTACGAGAATGTCCGCCTGCTGCTGCTGTCGAAGTCGAAGCCGTTTCCGAACGGCCTGTCGAACAACGGCGGCCAGGTCGGCAAGCACTACTTCAGCCACCACACCGGCGGGCCGGTCACCGCACTGTTTCCGTTCGACATCAACAGTTGGTACGGACTGCCGGCGCAAGGCATCGCGGTCGACAACTGGGCCGACGACAATTTCGACCATTCTGGCCTCGATTTCATCGGCGGCGGCAATCTCTGGATATATTCCGACCGGCGGCCGATCGGCGCCGCCAGCATGTCGACCTTCGGACGCGCGCCGACCTGGGGCGCAGGCTGGAAGTCGTTCGTCAAGCAGAACGCCGACCGCTGGAACGTCGCTTATCTCCAGAAGACGACGCTGCCCTACGAGGACAACTATCTCGACCTCGATCCGACCGTGAAGGATCCGCTCGGCTTTCCGGTGTGCCGGATCACCGCCGACCACAAGGACAACGAGCGCAAGCTCGGCGCCTTCATCCAGGACAAGATGGCGCAGTGGTTCATGGAGGCGGGCGCGATCGCAGTCGAGAAGGGACCGATGGGCACGATGGGACCCTCCACGCATGCCTATGGCGGCACCCGGATGGGCGACAATCGCGAGACCAATGTGGTCAACCGCTTTGGCTTCTCGCACGAGGTGCCCAATCTCGGCGTGATCGGCGCCTCTGTCATGGGCACGAGCGGTGCGCACAATCCGACGCTCACCGCCCAGGCGCTGGCCTGGCGCACCGCCGAGCATCTCAGCCAGAACTGGCGCTCGATCGCCGGCGGATGAGGCAAGCTCGTGCTTCGTAGGTTCGTAGGATGGGTTGAGCGATAGCGAAACCCATCGCCTCGCCTGCCACCAGAGGATGGGTTTCGCTATCGCTCAACCCATCCTACGAGTTGGCAACATCTAATAGTGATCTACGACGCAGACCAGCTTTCCGCCTCGGCGACCGACATCCCCTTAGGTGCTAACGTAACAATGGCTTGCCGCCGGAGCTCGAATAACCGGCCTGCATCGGCAAGTTTCGCCAGTCTGTGGGCGGCTTTCACGACGCCCCGATATCACGCCCTTGTTTTCCTGTCTGCTTGAGTTGCGGTCTTGCGGGCTCGCCGCAGGCGCGGGAATATTCATCAACACATCGAACAGCGAGGACGCCCCGGCGATTAGCATGACCCTCCATCAGCTTCGCATTTTCCTTGCCGTTGCGCAGGCCGCGACCTTGACGCGCGCCAGCAAGCAGCTCGGGCTCGCCCAGCCGTCGCTCTCCAAGCAACTGGCGAGCCTGGAGGAGAACGTCGGTGCCCGGCTGTTCGAGCGCGCGCACAAGCGCATGGTGCTGACCGACGCCGGGCGGCTCCTGCTCTTCCACGCCCAGCGCGTGATCCGCGGCATCGACGAGGCGGAGGCCGGGCTGCGCGAGTTCACCAGCGGCAAGCGCGCCGTCATCCGCATCGCCGGGCTCAATTCCGTGATCAAGGCGCATCGTTCCGGATGCCTTGCAGCGCTGCGGGGGGGCCGCTTCCGGTATCGAGGTCGACATCCATGAGGCTGCGCCCGGCGAGGTCGTCGACATGCTGTATGCGCGGCAGGCCCATATCGGCCTGATCGCGGACGGCACGGTGGCGCAGGCAAGCATCGGCTTCCGGCAAATCCCGATCGTCGACGATCCTTATGTGTTCGCGGTTCCGAGCACGATCGATCTCGGCTCGCTCGCGAGCATCGATGACGCGCCCGATGACGTCATGCGCGTGCTCAACAATTGCATCCAGTTCCATTTCGGCACTCAGCACACGCTGCGCGTCCAGCAATGGTACCAGCGCATCCTGCCATCGCATCGCCTGGTCGCGCATTGCCGCACCTACGAGGTGGCGCTGGGGCTCGTGCGCTCGGGATTTGGTGTGAGCCTCGTGCCGGCACTGACCGCGTTCCTGATGGAAGGCTCGCTCGAGGGCGTCGCGCTCTATGCGACCGACCACGGATCGCGCAGCACGGTCGCGCTGCTCGCCGACCAGTATCTGCGGCTTTCCCCCTTCAAGGGATTTGTCGAAGCGCTCAAGCTTGCCGGGCGCGACGTGAGGCTGCCGCCGATCCGGCCGATGCCGCCAATTATCAAGGAGGCGCGCGGGCGTCCTGAGACCGCGTAGCCTGCGGCACGACGCACCGCGCCACCTATTCGAATTGGCGATGGCATCCATAGCTTGAATGCGCGGTGTCATTGGCGGCGAAATCCCCGTTCCGTCGCCGGAGATATCCGCCATGACCGAACCGCCCGTTTCTCCTCAAACCTCAATCAACAACGCGGCAAAAGAGCAGCCCCGGCGCGGCGGCGGCCCGGCACAATGGGCCGAAGATTTAGCCCCGATTGCAGCCGCCGACTGGAGCTTCGATCGCGCCGCGCATCTGCTGGAGCGCGCCGGCTTCGGCGGCACGCCCGAAGATATCGCTCGGCTCGCGGCCATGAGCCCACAGGCGGCTGTCGCCGCCCTGGTCGATTATCACGCGATTGCGAACGACCACCTCGCTCCGTTCGAGCGCTCCGACGTCTGGGACCCGAGCCTGCGCGACTTCCCGGTGAGCCGCGTGGCCGCGACCGAGCGCGCGCAAAAGACCGGCGAGGCGATGGGCGTGCGCATCAAGCCGGCAGGCGAGCGCCGCCTGCAGCCGGTGGTCGATCGCTTCTTCTATTGGCTGCGCGCCACCGTGCTCGAGACCCGTCGCCTCGCGCATTGGTGGGCCGACCGCATGGTCGCGACCAACCGGCCGCTGCAAGAGAAGATGGCGCTGTTCTGGCACGGCCATTTCGCAACCGGCGAGGAGAAGATCCGCGACTATCGCAAGATGGAGCAGCAGCTCGCGCTGTTCCATCGCCGTGCGACCGGCAGCTTCCGCGAGCTTCTCGTCGACGTCGCGCGCGATCCGGCCATGCTCGCCTACCTCGACGCGGCGCAGAACGTGAAAGGCGCCCCGAACGAGAATTTCGCCCGCGAGGTGATGGAGCTCTTCACCATGGGAGTGGGCCACTATAGCGAGCGCGACATCCGCGAGGCCGCCCGCGCCTTCACCGGCTGGATCGACGACGATCTCGCCTTCAAGCTCGATGCCGGCAAGCATGACGACGGCCAGAAGACCTTCCTCGGCCGCAGCGGCAATTTCGACGGCGTCGACATCCTCGACGATCATCCTCGAGCAGAAAGTGACGGCGGAGTTCATCGCCGGCAAGCTCTATCGCTTCTTCGTGCGCGAGGAAATCTCCGAGCCGCTGCAGGCCAAGCTCGGCGCGATCCTGCGCGACAACAACTACGAGATCGCGCCGCTCCTGCGCACGCTGTTCCTGTCGCGCGACTTCTACAGCGCGCCCTCGTTCGGCACGCGCATCAAGGGGCCGATCGAGCTCGTTGTCTCCACCTACCGTAAGCTCGGAGTCAAGCGCCTGCCCGGCATTCCCGACCTCAACGTGGTCAGCCGCGAGCTCGGGCAGATCCTGCTCAATCCGCCGACGGTGGCCGGCTGGGCGCAGGGCCGCACCTGGATCACGCCGGGGCTGCTGCTCGCGCGCGGCAATTTCGCCCGCGACGTGCTGTTTCCCGACCTCATCAACTTCACCGATCCGAACTTCAATCCCGGCCGCGAGGTCAGGCGCGTCAATGACCGCATCCTGGCCGGCATGGAGATCGCGGTCGCCACCATCGAGGATGGGCCAGGCGAAGGCGGCGGCATGGGTGGCATGGAGGGCGGCGAGAAGACCATGGCGAACGTCATCGCGGGCGCGGAAGACTTCAACACCCGCTATGGCAGCCTGGTCGGCTGGCAGGAAGCCATGCGCCGGGTGAAGCCGATCCCGCGCGCTGCCGCGCAGTTCGATCTTGCCGCCATGGTGCTCGGCGCCGGCGCCAAGACCTCGGGCGACGCGGTCGATCACCTCCTGGTGCGGCTGTTGCGAGTTCCGGTCGACGCAGAGGTGCGGCAGGTCCTGATCGACGTGCTTGAGCGTGAGATTGGCACGCGCGAGATCGCAAGCGCCGAGACTTATCTTGAACGGCCACTGCGCCTGGTGGCGCATCTGATCATGAGCTCCCCGCAATACCAGCTTTGCTGAGCGTTTCCGTTATCGCAGACTTGTCTGAACAGATTTTGGAGGCCTTCAATCATGCGACGCTCATCCCGCCTTGGTGGCATCGCCCGCCGCGATCTCCTGCGCGCAGGCTTCGGCAGTCTCGTCCTGGGCGCGTCCGGCAATTTCGAACGCTCGCCGTTCTGGGCACAGGCGTCCGCCGCCGAGCCGGCGCAGGACGGTCGCATCCTGGTCGTGGTCGAATTGTCCGGCGGCAATGACGGGCTCAACACGGTCGTGCCCTATGGCGATGACGCCTACTACGGCGCCCGGCCGCGCATCGGCATCAGGAAGGAACGCGCTGCGCAAGATCGATCAGCATTTCGGCTTTCAATCGACCATGTCGGGGTTCGAGCGCCTCTACAAGGACGGCCATCTCGCGATCGTGCATGGCGTCGGCTACGACCAGCCTTCGTTCTCTCATTTCTCCTCGATGGCCTATTGGCAGACCGCCGCGCCCAACCGCGGCGAGCTTTATGGCTGGCTCGGCCGCGCCGCCGACGCCATGGATCCGGAGGGCCATGCGAACTACATCGTCAATATCGATACCCAGCAGTCGCTCGCGGTGCGCTCGCGCGGGCATGTGCCGCTGGTGTTCGACGATCCGCAGAAATTCACCCGCACCGGCTTTGCCGAGGAGGCGGCTGCGCTGAAGGCCGATTGCCGGCATGGGCAAGGCGGAGAACGACGCGCAGGATTTCATGTTCAGTGTCTCGCGCTCCGCGCTTGATGCCGAGCAGCTCGTGCGCGACGCCTGGGCGAAGTACCGCACGCCCGTTGACTACGGTCTTGTGCGTTTCGGCCTCGAGCGCGTGGCGGCACTGATCGCGGCCGACTTCCCGACCCGCATCTATTACGTCGCCTACCGCAACAACGCCTTCGACACCCACGTCTACCAAGGCGACGTGCATGCGCGGCTGTGGACCTACACGTCGGATCACATCGCCGCCTTCATCAAGGACGTGGCGCGGCTCGGCCGCGGCAAGGACGTCGTGCTGATGGCGTTCAGCGAGTTCGGGCGACGCGTCAAGGAGAACACCAGCCGCGGTACTGACCACGGCACCGCCGGGCCCGCCTTCGTGATCGGCGATCCCGTGTTCGGCGGACAATACGGCAAGATGCCGAGCCTCACCGATCTCGACGACGGCAATCTCAAATACACGACCGACTACCGCCGCATCTACGCGACGCTCGCCGGACCCTGGATGGGACACAGCGACACCGAGAGCCTGCTGCGCGGCAATTTCGAGCCATTGCCCCTGCTCGACGCGTGAGGAGCGAGCTGCCGACCTGGAGGCGGCTAACCCAAACGAATAGCGCAATGTATTTTGGTTTAGAGGCGGTCCCGCAGAAATTATTGTAGTCGTCTGTATTACGACTTCGGTCCAGGCTGCCCGCCTGCGCGCCCACAGACGTGGCAGGAGCTCAGATGCGACTACCTGTCAGCGCGGCCGTATTGCTTTGCGTGATCGGGATTGCAGCAAAGGCGCAAGTTGCTGCGCCCGCGCCTGTTCCCGTCAGCACCGTGAAGGCAGAGCGAAAGCAAATATCCAAAACTCCGGATTTCGTCGGACGCGTCGAGGCGATCAATCGAGTCGAGGTGAGAGCGCGCGTCAAAGGCTTTCTGGAGGCCGTGCTTTTCAACGAAGGCGAAATCGTCAAGGAAGGCGATGCGCTCTATCGCATTGAGAAGGGCCAGTTCGAAGCGGCCGTTCAGCAGGCAGAAGGCGCGCTGGAGCGCAGCAAAGCCGCGCTCGTTCTTGCGAAGCAGACTTTGGAGCGGGCGGAAGAGTTGCTCAAGCGCAGCAGCGGAACCGCGGTGGCGCGCGATCAGGCGCAGGCCCAGGTCGATACCGCAAAGGGCTCCATTCTGACGGATGAAGCGAACCTGAACACGGCCAAGATCAATCTTGGCTACACCGACATCGTTGCGCCGATTACCGGTAAGATCAGCCGCACCAATATTACCAAGGGCAACGTCGTTGGCCCGGACAGCGGGGTGTTGACCACGATCGTCAGTCAGGATCCGATGTATCTGACGTTTCCGGTGAGCCAGCGCGACTTTCTACGTGTCCAGCAGGCCGGCCGGCAGCTCGACTACAAGGACTTCAAGAGCTTCAAGATACGCGCGCAATTCTCCGATGGATCAGCCTACGATCAGGTTGGCGAGATCAATTTCGTCGACGTCAGTGTTGACCGTGCAACCGATACAATTCTCGTACGCGCGACGATGCCGAACCCCAACGGCGCGCTCATCGACAACCAGCTCATGCGCGTGGTGGTCGAGATTGAGACGCCCGATCAGAAAGTCGTGGTGCCCCAGGCCGCGCTGATCGCAGATCAGCAAGGTCCGTACGTTTTTGTCGTGGAAGACGGCAAGGCTGCCATCAGGCGAATCAAGATTGGTGGCGAGACCGGCACAGATGTTGTCGTCGAGGACGGTCTGTCAGGAGGCGAACAGGTCATCGTGGAAGGCCTGCAGGCCATGCGCCCTGGCGCGCCCGTGCGGGCGACGCCGGTGATGCGCACGGTCGGCGGGAATTAACTGATGCTGTCCTCGATCTTCGTCGACCGCCCCCGCCTCGCGATTGTCATTGCGATCGTCACCACGATTGCCGGCCTTCTGGCACTTCTTGCCATTCCAATCGCCCAATATCCGGACATCGTGCCGCCGCAGGTATCAGTCACGACGATATACCCCGGCGCAAATTCCGCCGTCGTGGATGCGACCGTTGCGCAGCCGATCGAAGCGCAGGTCGTCGGCGTCGACAAAATGATCTACATGAAGAGCGTGAGCGGCGACGACGGCAGCTATTCCCTCGTCGCTTCGTTCGAGCTTGGCACAAATCCGGACATCAACACGGTCAATGTCAATAACCGGGTGCAGGTCGCTCTCTCCAGTTTGCCCCCTGAGGTTCAGCGCCAGGGCGTTGTGGTCAAGAAGAAGTCGTCAGCCTTGCTCGGCGTGATAGCGGTCTACTCGCCGAAACGTACGCACGATCAGCTATTCCTTTCCAATTTTGTGACGATCAATTTGCTTGACCAGGTCAAGAGTACGCCCGGCGTTGGCGACGCTGCGCTTTTTGGCCCTCAGGACTATGCCATGCGGGCCTGGGTTCGGACCGACCGGCTGACTGGTCTTGGCTTGACGACGAGCGACGTCATCAACGCCATCCAGGCGCAAAATACCCAGGCCGCAGTCGGCCGGATCGGCGCACGGCCAATATCGGACGAACAGCAACTGCAGTTGAACATCCAGACCAAAGGCCGGCTGACCTCCGTCACTGAATTTGAAAACATCGTCGTGCGCACCAGTCCGGACGGCTCCGTCCTTCGCCTTGGCGATGTGGCGAAGCTGGAGCTCGGCGCTGCCAATCTCGACCGCGAGACGCGCTTCAATGGCGGGCCGGCCGCGGTGATCGGGATCTACCAATCGCCGGGCGCGAACGCGATCACGACGCTGAAAGCCGTGCGAGCGCGTATCGACGAGTTGGAGAAGACCTTTCCCGAGGACCTCGCCTGGAAGGTCACATACGATTCCACGACGTTTGTGACGGACACGATCCACGAAGTTCAGAAGACACTGGTTGAAGCGTTCATTCTTGTCGTGATCGTCGTTTTTCTGTTTCTGGGCAGCGTTCGCGCGACTTTGATACCGACCTTGGCGGTGCCCGTCAGTCTTATCGGCACGTTTATCGCGCTGCTCGCGGTGGGATATTCCGCGAATACGGTGTCGCTTCTGGCCATTGTGCTGGCCATCGGCATCGTGGTCGATGACGCGATCGTTGTGGTCGAGAACGTCGAACGCGTGATGGAGGAGCACCCGGAGCTGTCGCCTGCCGACGCCACCAAAAAGGCGATGGGGGAAATCACCGCACCGATCATTGCCATCACGCTGGTGCTGCTGTCGGTGTTTGTGCCGGTGGCCTTCATCCCCGGCATTTCCGGCGAGTTGTTCAGGCAGTTCGCGGTCGCCGTTGCGGTCGCCATGTTTCTTTCCGCAATCAATGCGCTGACGTTGTCGCCAGCCCTCTGCGGCGTGCTGTTGCGAAGGCATCACGGGCCACGTCGCGGCGTCATGGGCATCGTGATGCGCTCGATCGACAAGGTGCGCGACGCCTATGGATCAGTGGTGGCCCGACTTGTGCGGCTATCAATCATCGGGCTGGTCCTGGTTGCCGTCGCCGCGGGCGGAATTCTCGGATTGTCCAGGATCACCCCGACCGGCTTTCTGCCGGAGGACGATCAGGGCGCATTCTTTGTCGTTGTCCAGTTGCCGGGGGGCGCATCCGTCGTACGGACAGCGGACGTGGTCCGACAGGCGGAGAGCGTTGTTCGCGACGAGAAGGCGGTCGACGATATCACCTCGATCATCGGCTTGAATTTCATCGACAACTACTCGCAGGCCAATGCGGCCTTCATGGTCGTGACGCTCAAGCCGTTCGAGGAACGCAAGGATCCCTCGCTCACCGTCAATGGCATCATTGCCCGTCTCCAACCGAAGTTCCGGCAGATCGCAGGTGGCGCTGTGGTTCCGCTCACTCCGCCGCCGATTCTTGGACTGGGCAGCGGCGGCGGCTTCACCTATGTGCTGCAGGACCTGCGCGGCGGTGATCCAAAAGAGCTGGCGCAGGTCGTGCGCGGACTGACAGTGGCTGCCAACCAGGATCCGCAATTGACGCGCGTGTTCACAACATACTCCGCGACGAACCCCTCGATCTATCTCGATATCGATCGGGACAAGGCGCAAATTCTTGGCGTGCAGCTCAACACCTTGTTCCAAGCGCTGCAGGCCTCGCTGGGCGGATATTTCGTCAATAACATGAATCTGTTTGGCCGCGTCTGGCAGGTTCAGGTGCAGGCTGAGGCCGCCGACCGGGCGAGCGTCGACGATATCTATCGCATCAATGTCCGCAATGTCGAAGGCAAGATGATTCCGCTGCGCAGTCTGGTGGAGGTGCGTCTCGTCGTCGGCCCACCGGCCGTGATTCGCTACAACAATCGCCGGGCTGTTACCGTCCAGGGCGGCCCTGCGCCCGGCGTCTCGTCAGGGCAGGCGCTCAAAGCGATGGAGGAGATCGCCGCCCGCACGCTGCCGCAGGGCTACGCCGGCGCGTGGACCGATACGGCATTCCAGGAGAAGCGAGCAGAAGGTAAGACGCCCATCATTCTCGGATTTGCTGTCCTGTTTGCCTATCTGTTTCTCGTCGCGCTCTATGAGAGCTGGACAATTCCCGTCCCGGTGTTGCTGTCGGTGACGGTCGGCATCCTCGGTTCCTTTGCGGCGATGGTGCTCGGCAGATTGACGCTCGATCTCTACGCCCAGATCGGCATGGTCGTCCTGATCGGACTTGCCGCCAAGAACGGCATTCTGATCGTTGAGTTCGCCAAGGAGCACAGAGAGAAAGGCGCTCCATTGCTCCACGCCGCGACGGAAGGAGCACGCCAGCGTTTTCGCCCGGTCATGATGACCTCGCTCGCCTTCATTCTCGGTTTGCTGCCGCTTGTGATCGCAACGGGAGCGTCTCAACTCGCGCGCCGCAACGTGGGTACGCCAGTGTTTGGCGGCATGATCTTCGCCTCCTTGATCGGCATATTCGTCATTCCGCCACTCTATGTGTCGTTTCAGTGGCTGCGCGAAAAACTCAGGCCGGGAGCGCGGCCGCAAACTGAGCGAACACAGCCTGGTTTGGAAGCGGGCGGACCGGAAACGCCGGGGCACGAGAACATACGACGGGCGTCCGAGGCTGCTGAGTAGCTGGGCGCTTCGACGCCCGCTCCTGTTCGACAAGCCCGCCCTGAAGCCGCAAGTCACTAATGGGCAGAGGCACGCTTTCAGGCTATCGTGCCGGCTGACAACAAACTGCGCCACGCTACCTAAGGGAGGACACCATGCGGCTTTCGCTCGCGCTCATCGCATGCGCACTCGCGCTTGCTCTGCCGGCCGCGGCAGAGACCGTCGTTCCGGTCGAGAAGGCCCCCTACCACCGGCCGGTATTCCGCAATGATCAGGTGATGCTGCTCAGCGTCTACCTGCCGCCGGGTGCGCCGCACGGACCTGAGGTGTACCACACGCATTCGCTCGACCAGCTCAGCGTGCTGGTGGAAGCGGCCACCATGACCAACCGGGCGCTTGGCGCGCCCGCGATGGGTGAGCCGCGGCAGGGCCGGCGCGGCAATGTGGGCTTCACGGCGTTCTCCAACAAGCCGCAGACCCACCGCGGCGCCAATGTCGGCACGACCCCGTTCCACAACATCGTCGTGGGCCTGCTCAAGCCGCAGGTGAGCGGCTTCACGCCAGGCACGAGGCCGGAGGGCTATCAGCAGGTGGTCGACAGCGACCGCGTGCGCGCCTGGCGGCTGGTGCTGCAGCCCGGACAATCGGCTCCCGCCATCACCCAGGGCGCGCCCGGCATGCGCATCGTCGTCGACGGCGGCGAGATCAGCGAAAGCGTGCCGGGCGAGGCCGAGCGCGGCTGGGGGCTGCGCACCGGCGAGTTCTTCTGGCAGGACGCCGGCACGACGCGGGCGGTGAAGAACATCGGCACGACGCCGATCAACATCGTCGAGTTCGAGCTGAAATAGGCAAGACGCGGATGCGTCCGTCACCGCGTCCATGAGCGCGCGCGGCGCATCGCGCGCGTTCAGACCTTAAAATCTGTTGATCGATCGATCAGTCAGAGACAGGGTCGCGCGTGTTTCCGCGCAACCACCCCCTGAGCATTTATGAACCAGTCCATCGTTTACGCGCTCGTGGCAATGGTCTGCTACGGCGTCTCCGACTTCATCTACAAGCAGGCCGCCAGTGCAGGCATCCGGGCCGACCATTTCCTGATGGCACAGGGCTGGCTCTTTTGCCCGCTGGTCATCGTCTATGCGCTTGCGACCGACACGCTTGTTCTCAGTCCGGCGGGGCTGTGGGGGTCGCTGGCCGGTGTATTCGTGTTCATTGGCTTCTTTTGCTTCATCCGCAGCCTCGCTGCCGGCTCGGTCAGTACCAACGCGTCGATCTTCCGCCTGAACTTTATCGTCACCGTCTTGCTGGTTGTCGTCTGGCTTGGTGAGCCGTTGACGCCCGGCAAGATCGCGGGGCTCGCGCTCGCGTTGCTCGCCACATGGCTTCTGCTGGGCGCCGGCCCTGGCGCCGATCGGGTGCCCGCTGACGCCAGACGTCGCTCGCTGCTACTGGTCGCCGTCGCAACGCTTGCCTTCGGCACCTCGAATTTCTTCCACACGATGGGACTGCGCCACGGTGCTCTGCCCGAAACGCTCGCCGTGGCCCAGGCCGCGCTGTTCATGCCGCTCGCGACCCTGGTAGTCTACGTCGCCGACCGCGAGCTTAGGCCGCCACCGGTGACGTTCAAATACAGCGCCCCGGCCGCAATCGTGCTCCTTGGCGCCACCATTTCCCTGCTGCGCAGCGTAGCGGGCGGACAAGCCAGCGTGCTGGTGCCGATCGCCCAGATGGGTTTCGTCGTCGCCGCGCTGCTCGGGATCTTCGTTCTCCGGGAGCCTGTCACAGTCCGCAAGGTGATCGGTCTCGTGACGGCACTGGCGGCCTTGGCAGCGCTGGCCGGAAGTTGAAGCGTGCGGGCACTTTCCAATCTCTTACTCGATCACCCGGTTGGCGCGGGCAAGAAGAATTCGCGGCACGGCCAAGCCTAGCGCCCTCGCAGTCCTCAGGTTGATGACGAGTTCAAACTTGTCTGGATGTTGGACTGGAAGACTGCTCGGCATGGCGCCACGAAGGACTTTGTCGACGTAGCCTGCGGTACGCCGAAAGATATCGGACAGATCGACTCCATACGAAATCAGACCACCACCGTCTGCGAAATATCTGAATGGATAGATAGCGGGCAACGCATGTCTTGTCGCAAGCGCGGTGATCACGTCGCGATGATTGGTCATGAAGACATCGGGCATGACGATGAGACCGCTGTCCGGGCGACTGGCAAGCGTCACGACCGCATCTTCGATCTGAGCCGCATTGCTCACCGTCGCATGCATCGAGTTCGATCCCAAAGGACCTCGCTGCTGCTTCAACAGCCTGGAGATAAGTTGAGCCGCGCCCCGGGGCTGTTTCCGGATTGAACATCAGGCCCACGCGCGCGAGCCGCGGCGACAACTCCTTGAGAAATTCGACCCACTTCGCTCCCATCGAGATATCGAAATTGGTAAATCCAGTGGCATTTCTGCCTGGTTCTGACAGCGACGCGACCAAGCCGCTCGCGACCGGATCGGAGACTGCCGCAAATATGATTGGTATAGTTCGGGTCGCACGCGCGAGCGCCTCGGCACTGGGAGTCGCGTGAGCTACGAGGACGTCTGGCCTCGCTGCCACCAGCTCTGCTGCAAAGGCCCGGAAGCGCTCGGCGTCGCCACTCGCCCAACGGTATTCAATCTGAATATTGGAGCCTTCCCGCCATCGCAGGCTTTCCAGCTCCTGCTGAAATGCAGCGATGCGCGCCTGGCTTTCCGGGTCGAAGTCAAAGAAAGCGAAGAGCACCCCCACCCGTCGCACTCCGGCCGGGCTCTTGCGCACGCGCCGCGAGCGACCACGCAGCCGCACCACCAATGAGCGAGATGAATTCGCGCCGCTTCATGTGATCGCACCAACGCGATAGGAACCCGTTCAGCGCAATGCCGAAAAGACTAGCATACCCTAACGCTGCAATGGCGCGCGTCGTGGTCTATGTCGCCGACCGCAAGCTTCGGCCGCCGCCGGTAACGCTCAAATACAGTGCCCCAGCCGCGATCATGCTGCTCGGTGCCATCCTATCTCTGCTGCGCAGCGTGGTAGAGGGGCAAGCGAGCGTGCTGGTACCGATCGCCGGATGGGTTTCGTCGTCGCCGCGCTGCTCGGGATCTTCGTTCTCCGCGAGCCTGTCACAGTCCGCAAGATGATCGGTCTCGTTAGGGCACTGGCGGCTTTGGCGGCGCTGGCAAGAAGTTGAAGGTCTGGGGCCGTCCGGATTGCATCGGGATTTGAGCGGGCGCTGCCAATCCCCTACTCGATCACGTCATTGGCGCGGGCCAGAAGAATTCGTGGCACGTCGAGGCCTAGCGCCCTCGCGGTCTTCAGGTTGATGACGAGATCAAACTTGTCAGGATGTTGAACTGGAAGACTGCTCGGCATGGCGCCGCGAAGGACTTTATCGACGTAACCTGCAGCACCCCGGAAGATATCGGCCACATCGATCCCGTAGGACAACAGGCCGCCGCCTTCCGCAAAATATCTAAATGAATAGACCGCGGGCAACCCATGTCTTATTGCCAGCGCAGCGATCAGGTCACGTTGTTTGGTCATAAAGACATCGGGCATAACGATGAGGCCGCTGTCCGGACGACGGGAAAGCGTCGCGATCGCATCTTCGATTTGAGCAGCACTACTGACCCTCGCAACTATTGAGTTTATCGCCATGGATCGCGCGGCGGCTTCAACAGACTGCTGATAACTTGATATGCGGCCCGGAGCCGTTGCCGGATTGAACAGCAGGCCCACTCGTGCGAGCCGCGGCGAAAATTCCTTGAGAAATTCGACCCACTTGGCTCCCAGCGAGGGATCGAAATTCGTGAAACCGGTGGCATTTCTGCCTGGTTCTGCCAGCGACGCGGCCAAGCCACTCCCCACCGGATCGGTGACCAGCGTGAATATGATTGGTATTGTGCGGGTTTCGCGCGCGAGCGCCTCAGCACTGGCACTCGTGTGAGCGACCAAGACGTCTGGCCTCGTTGCCACGAGCTCGGCTGCAAAGTCCCGGAAGCGATCAGTGTCGCCACTCGCCCAACGGTATTCAATCTGAATATTGCGGCCCTCCGTCCATCCCCGGCTTTCCAGCTCCTGCTGAAATGCAGCGATGCGCGGTTCGCTTTCAGGGTCGGAATCAAAGAGAGCGAGGAGCATACCAACCCGTCGCATCCGGCCGGGCTCTTGCGCCCGCGCCGCGAGCGGCCACGCGGCCGCACTGCCGACAAATGAAATGAATTCGCGCCGCTTCATGCGATAGCCCACGCACTAGGAATTAACTCTGGGCGACGCCGAAGGCTAGCATATCCTAACGCTGCAATGGTGCACCTTTTCGGCTTAGATCTTCTCTCTCAGTCAAGGCCCTGCAAGCAGCACTTTGGACGTTGGATGCGCGATCGCAAGTGTCGGCATTCGCCAACACAAAGGCACGGGGTAGACCAAAGACAGATCGTTCAGGCGGTTGCGGCGCGCTACCGGCTGGGAAACGCGAGCGACCCTGGGTGACGGATCACCACCGAGCGTGCGTCAGCGAGCGAATGGGCCCCGATCTGACCAAGCGCCGCGCGGGTCTCGTCTCGCAACAGATCGATGACGTGACCCGGTCCATCCGCACCAAGCGCACCGAGCCCCCAGAGAAAGGCCTTGCCGGCGAAAGCCGCGTTGGCGCCGAGCGCGAGCGCGCGCACGACGTCGGTGCCGCTGCGCACGCCGCTGTCGAGAAAGATCGCCGCGCGGCCGCGCACCTCGGCGGCGATCGACGGCAGCACGTCGATGGACGCCGGCAGCGCCTCGATCTGGCGGCCGCCGTGATTGGAGACCCAGATGCCGTCGATGCCGAGCTCGAGGGCGCGCGCGGCATCCTCCGGATGCATGATGCCCTTGAGCACGAGCGGGCGCTTCCAGCGCTCGCGGAAGCGGGCGATCTCGTCCCAGGTGAAGGCGCCGCCGATCTCGTCGCGCGCGAATGCGATGACCTCGTTGGTACCGGCGTTCGCGCCGGCGTAGGACTTCAGAGTTGGCAAAGCGCGGATGGCCTTCGCGCGCCAGCGCCGAGAGCCAGCCGGGCGAGCGCAGCATGTCGAGGATCATGCGCAGGTCGGGGCTGAACTTGCCGCCGCCGAGCCCGACCACGACCTCGCGCGGGCGCGTGGTGCGCACCGGCACATCGACGGTCATGACGAACACATGCACGCCCGCGGCCTCGGCGCGTCGCATCAGATCGAAGGCAAGCGCATGATCGTTGCGCGCCATGCGGTAGAGCTGAAACCAGAGCACATCGGGCGCGAGCCGCGCGGCGTCCTCGATGGTGAGCCCGCCGACGGTGCCGAGCACATAGGGCACGCGCGCCTTCTGAGCGGCCTGCGCCATGAAGCGGTCGGCGCCGGGCCACACCAGCGCGGGCCCGCCCATCGGCGCGATCCCGATCGGCGCGGCGTAGCGGCGGCCGAACAGCTCGACCTCGCATGTCGGCAGCGATGGCATCACGCCGTAACGCGGCACGAGCTCGACCGCGTCGAGGGCCGACCAGTTGCGCGCGATGCCTTTGTCGGAGCCGGCGCCGCCGTCGCAATATTCAAACGCAAAGCGCGGGATGTGGTGACGGGCATGCTCGCGCAGATAGGCGATCGTCGGGAAGCGCTGCCGCAGCAGGCTGCCGCCGCGATAGGCGGACTGCTCCGACGACGACACTGTCAGATTGCCGGCACTGGTGCGGTCATCCATGAATGTCTCCCTGCCCGCTCAAAAATGGCTGAACGAGAGTTGTTTAAACGTGAGCGGCTTGCCATCGCTATCGAGGAAGCGCGGCGGCGCGCTCCCTCTGCTGATGACGCCGATCTCGGCGAGCGGCACGCCCACCTTGGCGGCGGCGGCTTGGAACGACGTAACTTTCTTCGGCGGCACGGTGCAGACAATCTCGTAATCGTCTCCGCCGGTGAGCGCGCGCTCGAGCAGCGCCGGCTCGGCTGCAACTGCGCGCCGAGCTGCGCCAGAAAGCGGCACCCGCGTCGCATCGATCTCAGCAGTGACGCCTGAGGCCGAGCAGAGCTTGGTAAAGTCACCGACGAGGCCGTCGGAAACGTCCATCGCGGCCGCCGCGTGGCGACGTAGCACCTCGGCAACCGCGTTGCGCGGCTGCGGCACCAGATAGCGCTCCGCAAGATGGGCCGCCTCGCGCCGCGACAGGCCCCAGCGCTCGCCCGCGGCGGCGTCTTGCCGCAACACGAGCCCGAGCGCGGCGTCCCCGATCGTCCCGGTCACCATCACCCGATCGCCAGGTTTTGCGCCGCTGCGCGGCACCATCGTGCCACGCGGCAGGGTGCCGAAGGCGGTGATCGCGATGGTGACCGGCCCGGGCGTGCGGTCGGTGTCGCCGCCCAGGAGCGGGCAGCCGAACGCGGTGGCGTCCTTGCCGAGCCCGCGCGCAAAGGCTTTGAGCCAGTCCCGGCTCGATCTCCTTGGGCAGCGCAAGCGCGAGCAGAAAGCCCTCCGGCTTGGCGCCCTTGGCGGCCAGGTCCGACAGGTTCACCCGCAGGGCCTTCTGGGCGACCTTGTCGGCAGGATCGTCAACGAAGAAATGCACGCCACCCACGATGGCGTCGGTCTTGAGCACGAGATCGCTGCCGGCAGGCACCGGCAGGGCCGCGCAATCATCGATGAGCCCGAAGGCCGCCGGATGCTTGGCCAGCGGCCGGAAGTAGCGGGCGATGATCTCGTCCTCGCCGGTCTGCCCTGCCGCGTTCCCAGTCATCCTTTCCTCGCCATTCCGCTCGATCAGGCAACACCGTAACCCGCATTGAGCCATAAGCGCGTTTACGCGCGTCTTCAACGCGCTATGCGAAATGCGGACCGGACATGTGTGCATGGCCCTCCCAGCCAGGCCTGGGGCTGATTGACCCTGCCGGATCGGGCACCTAAGCTTTTGCCAAATAATGCCAGCACCCACCGGGAGGACACCCAAGATGTCGCCATCGCGCAAGGACACCGCCGACCAGACGACTGGATCGATCGACCGCCGCAGCTTCCTGACCACAGGCGCCGCGGTTGCCGGGACGGCAGCGGCAATCTCGGCCGCGCCCGCGCAGGCGCAGGAGATGCGGTGGGACCGCGAGGCCGACGTCGTCGTCATCGGGGCCGGCGCCAGCGGGCTTCCGGCCGCGATCGCGGCGCGCGAGAAGGGCGCCTCGGTGATCATGGTCGAGATGAATTTCGACATCGGCGGCCGCGCCATGATGAGCTTCGGCGGCCTCTATATCGGCGGCGGCAATCGCCTGCAGAAGGAAGCTGGCTGCAACGATACGCCCGATCTCGTGTTCGCCGACTGGTCGCGTCCGGAAATGCCGATGGGCCGCTTCAGCGACCGCACGCTGGTGCGCACCTATGCCGACAACAATCTCGACCTGTTCGAGTGGCTGGAGAAGCACGGCGTCAAATGGGAAGGCTATCGCGGCCTGCCGGACCGGCTCGACCGCGCGCGCACGCGGCTCAACGTCGTGCCGTGGCCGAATGAAGTGACAAGCCGCAGCCGCGGATCAGGCTTCGTGCGGCCATTGGCGCAGACCGCGCGCGAAGATGGGCGTCGATATCCTGCTGCAGCATCGCATGACGACGATCCATCGCGAGCAGCCGCTGTCCGGCCGCGTCATCGGCATCACGGCGATCGAGGTCGACGACAATTTCCAGCCGACCAGGCAAGACGATCAACATCCGCGCCCGCAAGGGCGTGATCGTGGCGACCGGCGGCTGCGCCGACAACGTCCAGTTCCGCACCATGTTCGACGTGCGGCTCACCGAGGAATATCAGGCCGAGAACAGCCCCTGGTCGAAGCGCAACGCCGACGGCGAGATCGCCGCCATGCAGATCGGCGCCTCGCTCGGTGCCACCGCCTGCCAGACCACGCAGGACGACAACATGCTCAACAAGGGCCGCATGGGCGCGAAGTCGAACGGCTCCGCGACCGATGATCTACCCGACCAGTCCGCACTTCTTCCGCGCCAAGGCCGTCGGGCTTCCGGTTCGCGACTATCAGAACGTGATCCTGGTGAAGGAGAATGGCCTGCGCTTCCACACCGAGACCGCGGGCCAGCGCGACTACGACTATTTCGCCGCCGCGCTCGCCTGGACCGGCGACCCGAAGAAGATGAACGGCGGCGGTCCGATCTGGGCGATCTTCGACCCGGATGCGGTCGCGCGCGAGAACTGGGAGGTCAAACCGCCTCACGTCGATCCGGACGGCTATTTCTTCAGCGCTGACACGATCGAGGAACTCGCGCAAGAAGATCGTCAATCCAGTATCAATGGCGGCCGATGCCGCCGGCAGGCGCTGCGCAAGACGGTCGATCGCTACAATACGTTCGTCGACAACGGCGTCGACGAGGACTTCAAGAAGCCGTTTCCGCTGCACAAGGTCGCCAAGCCGCCGTTCTACGCGGCCTGGCACACGCCGGCGATCCACGACAGCTATACCGGCATCCGCATCAACACGAGCGCGCAGGTCATCGACCTGCGCGGCCGGCCGATCCCGGGCCTCTATGCATGCGGCGATTCAGCCGGCGGCTTCGGTCAGCACGGCATCTGCCGCGCCGCGACCTTCGGCCGGATCGCCGGAAATCACGTCGCGCAGCTGGCGGGATAGCCGCGTAGCAGCAAGCTAGCTTGTTAATGCGCCCTCTCCCCGCTTGCGGGGAGAGGGCATGTTTGACAGTTCAACGAAAAGAATTGGGTGAGGGGCAGGCCGCGCCCCCGCAAGCAGGGAGAGGGCGCAGTCATTGTCGCCGAACTTACGGCTCGATCCACTACCCCGTCGCGCGGTCGAACTCGGCTGCGCGCAGCTTGCGCGCGATCCGGTCGAGCACGGCGTTGACCATGCCAACCTCATCCCGCTCGACGAAGGCGTGCGCCACGTCGACATACTCCGACACGACGACACGCGCGGGCACGTCGCGCCTGTGATCAAGCTCGTAGGCGCCGGCGCGCAGCACCGCGCGCAGGATCGCCTCGATGCGCTTGAGCGGCCAGCCTTGCGACAGGATCTCGTCAATCAAGGGGTCGAGCGCGCGCTGCTCGCGCAGCACGCCGCCGACAACATCGCGAAAGAATGCTGCTTCCGCCGGCAGATATTGCTCGCCTTCGACCTCGCGTCCGATCCAATGGCTCTCGAACTGCGCCAGGATGTCGTTCACGCCGGTGCCCGCGATATCCATCTGGTAGAGCGCCTGCACGGCCGCGAGCCGCGCGGCACCCCGCCGGTTGGCCTTGCGCACATCCTCCGGCGTGGGTTCACGAGCCATGGCCTTAGCCCGCCGCCAGGCGGCGTTTGAGGCGTACGAGCGCGAGCGCCGCACGGGCGGCGTCGCCGCCCTTGTCCGCCTCTTCGACCTTGGCGCGCATCCAGGCCTGCGCGTCAGTGTCGACGGTGAGGATGCCATTGCCGATCGGCACGCCGCGGGTGCGGGAGATTTCCATCAGCCCGCGCGAGGATTCGAACGACACGATCTCGAAATGGATCGTATCACCCCGGATGACGCAGCCGAGCGCCACCGCACCCTCATAGGGCTTGCCGGCGCGCTCGGCGGCGTCGAGCGCGATCGTGATCGCGGGCGGGATCTCGAGCGAGCCCGGGACGGTGAGGCGGTCGTAGACCGCGCCGGCGGCGTCGAGCACCGCCGTTGCGCCTTTCAGGAGCTCCTCGGCGATATCGTCGTAGAAGCGCGCTTCCACAAGGAGGATGCGCACGCCCTTGAGGTCGCCTGGATCGGCAGTCGTGGTTCGTCGCGGCTCGGCCATCGGACTTCTCAACCTTGTTGGCAGGGTCACTACCAAGCCCAGCCCCTCCGAAGCAAGCCGCGCGGGATCACGATTTGCTGGCGGCCGCGATCAACCGCTTGACAAAGCCGTCCATCGCTCCTCCTTCGATCCAGCGCACCACCGCCACCAGGTCGTTGTCGCGGTCGACATAGACGGCGTTGGTTCCGTTTCCGACGTGCATGAAAGCGCCCGCAGGCGCGCTCGGCAGCAGCTTGTGGTCCGTGTTGAGGTACCAGTTCATATATCCATACGTCGGCTGCACAGGCGTGGGCGTGGTCGCCCGCTCGATCCACTGCGTGGAGAGGAGCTGACGGTCCTTCCACTTGCCGCGCTGCAGCCCGAGGTAGCCGAACCGCGCCATGTCGTAGGCGTTGATGATCATGCCGCCGCCCCAGTGCCCGCCGCCGGTCATGGACTGCACCGGAGCGCCATCCATGATCACCCACGAATTCTCATAGCCGTACCAGCGCCAGGTGGTGGAGGCGCCGATCGGGTCCATGATGCCCTCCTTGACCACCTGCGGCAGCGGCCGGCGGAAGACATTGAGCGCCGCAAGCGCCAGCGCGTTCACGCGCACGTCGTTGTATTTGTAAACGGTGCCGGGCTTGTTGCGCGGCCGCGTCTGCCACGTCTGGTAGTCACCCTCCGGCCGGTCGGCCCAGTCGGGCTTGCCCCAGAGCGTGCCCTCCCAATCGCTGACCTGGCGCAGCAGATGATCCCAGGTGATCGTGCGATTGTGCGGCGTGCCAAACAGGTCGATGAGATCGCTCGCGCCGACGCGATCGGCCTTGTTGCCGACCGGAGACGGATTGTAGAGCTGGATCGGCGGCACGTAGGTGTACGCAAGATCGTCGACGCTGCGGATCAGGCCGCGGTCGACCGCCAGCCCGACCGTCGACGACAGGAAGCTCTTGGTCACGCTGTGGGTCATGTCGACGCGCAGCGGCTCGCCCCATTCGGCGACAATATAGCCGCGACGGATGATCACCCCGGTCGGCTCGCCGCGATCCTTGATCGGCCCGACGGCGTCTCCAAAGGGCTCGCGGCCGAAACTGCGGTAGTGATTGAGCTTGAGGTCACGGGGATTGTTGACCTCGCTCGCGATCGCAAAGTCGACTGCCTCCTTCAGGAGCTGCGGGTTCATGCCCACGTCGGCCGGCTGCTTACGGTCCCAGACCGCGCCCGGAAAGTAGGGTTCGGGGCGGCTCGCCTGGGCGAAGGCAAGCGTCGATTGAAGAGAGATAACGAACGTAACCAGCGCGAGGCGGCGAGCGCGCATGATCCATTCCCCCCTGATCCGTTATGGAGCGTCAGCTCCTCCCCGCAGCGTAGTCATCCCGGGATGATGCGGCAAGCCGAGCCGGTCGCCAGCCGCGGTCAGGTCGAGCGTTCGAGCAGGCGCGCCGCATAGCGCGCCATCAGGTCGACCTCGAGATTGACGGCGTCGCCGACAGCGAGGCCCCCGAGCGTCGTGACCTTCAGCGTGTGCGGGATGATCAGCACCGAGAAGGTATCGCCCTCGACCTCGTTGACCGTGAGCGAGACGCCATCGAGCGCGACCGAGCCCTTGGGAGCGATGAAGCGGGCCAATTCGGGCGGCGCGCGCCAGACGATGCGCGCCATCTCGGGATGGTCCTCGCGCTCGATCAGCGCCGCGAGCCCGTCGACGTGCCCGGCGACGATATGTCCGCCAAGCTCGTCGCCGACCTTGAGCGCGCGCTCGAGATTGATCCTGCGTGCCATGGCGCCAGCGGCCGACCGTGGTGATGCGCAGCGTTTCGGCCGCGGCGTCGACCGCGAACCAGGTGCCGCCATTCTCCTCGACCGATGCCCACCACGGTCAGGCATACGCCCGAGCAGGCGATCGAGGCGCCCTCGACGATCGAGGCGCGCTCGTAGCTGCAGGCGATCTTGAGCCGGTGCAGCCCTTCGCCGCGCGGACGCACGGCCAGGACTTCGCCGATGTCGGTCACGATGCCGGTGAACATGGGCGTCACAGCTTCGGCATGAGATTGCGTTCGCGCAGGAAGTCGATGACCAGGCGATCGAAGCCGGCCGGGTCCTCGATGCAGCAGGCGTGCCCGGTGCCGGGCAGCACCTTGTGCACCGCGCCCGGGATGAGGCTGGCGGTGTGCTGGCCGGCGGGCAGCGAATTGTCGAGTTCGCCGTTGATGACCAGCGTCGGCACCTTCATGGTCGGCAAGCGCTCGGTCGTGTCGGTGTGATTGCCGGCCATGAACACCTGCGCGATCGCTTCGCCCTTGAGAGCCGCGGCTCGCGCTCGACCCACATGTTGAGCAGATGCCCGCCGAGCCGGCTGTCGGCAAAGGCCGGCGCTACCAGCTCGCGCAGGTGCTTGATGTGATAGTCGGCGAGGTTGCTGCCGATAGCCGTCGATACGGCCCTGGTAGCGGCTGCTCGAGCCGTGAATTGCCGCCGACCAGGATGATGGCGCTCGAACAGCTCCGGATGCTCGAGGCCGAGCAGGATCGCGATGCCCGACCCGACGCTGCAGCCGCCGAGCACGGCGCGCGCGATCTTGAGATCCTTCATCACGCCGACGACGTCCTCGACCATGTCCTTGAGCGCATAGGGCGTGCGTCACCTTGGAGGAGCGCCCGTAGCCGCGGATGTCGATGCCGACGACCTTGAACCAGGTCGAGAAATGCGCCGCCTGGTAGAGCCAAAGATCGTGGTCGAACGGATTGGCGTGGATGAGCACCATCGCCGGGCCCGTCGCCCTTCACCTCGTACCAGATGTCCACGCCGTTGGCGCGGCTGAACGGCATCAGACACTCGCCTTGATGACGGCGGTCGGATGCTCATGCCAGAGCACGTCCGCGCTCGCGAAGCCCGCGACCTTCAGCATGTGCTGATGCAGCGGCACGCCGCCGACGCGATCGAAATGGTCGTAATCGATGAAGGCGCCGCCACTCTTGAGCAGCCGAGCGCACGCCGTCGTAGCAGGCGGCGATCACGGCCATGTCGTGCAGATTGTGAATCGCGATGCCGGAGACCGCGAGATCGAATGGCCCGCCGACGCTGCTTCGTCCAGGCCGGATCGGCGAGATCGCTCAGCACGGTGCGCAGCCGCGCCGAGTGGCGCGACAGGCGCTCGCGTGCGGCCACGAGCATATGCGGCGAGAAATCCTGCACCGTCACCGTGCGCTGCGGGAAACGCTTCGAGCACCGCTTCTGCGATCACGCCAGCGCCGCCGCCCACATCGAGGACCTCGATCGCGGCATCGCGGGCAAACGGCACCGCCGCGATCAGGCGCGTCGATGATCGGCGCCCGCTCGCCTTGGCGCCCGGCATCGCGCGCAATCCAGCCGCGCACGTAGTCGGCCGACTCCCAATGATGGTGATGGTCATCGCCATGATGGTGGTGGTGATCGTGGCCGTGATCATGATCGTGGCCATGGTGGTGGTGATCATGATCATGGCCATGATGATCGTGGTCATGGTCATGGTCGTGATGGTGGTGACCGTGGTCGTGCGAATGGTCGTGCGGCTTGTGGGCCATCAGCTGCTCCGTTTGCTGCATTCACCACCGCGGCACGCCGCAGGTCAATCCTCACCGGCGCTCGGTAGCGCTCCATGCGTGTCCGCGCCGACCATCTCGGAGCCGGTGAGAACAAGCCGGTCCGAGCGGGTCAGCGCCTCGAGCGGCAGCCCTTCCAGGGCATCGATGCCGTCGCGCGCCGATCGAGGCCGGCGAGCGCAACAGCGATCGCTTCGTCGACGAGGTCAGCCGCAAGGAACGCCGCCGCAAGGATCGGCCCGGCCTCGACCATCAGCCGCGTGATGCCACGCTCGGCGAGGTGCTGCAGCACGCGCGCGCAAGATCGAGCCGGCCATCGCACGACGACGCCCGCAGGACCTCGGCGCCAGCGCTGCTGCAAGGCCTCCGCGCGCTCGTTCGGCGCCGCCTCGCCGGTCACAACCCAGAGCGGCGTCTCGCGCGCGCGTCGCGACGAGCCGGCTCTCGAGCGGCAAGCGCAAGCGCGCTGTCGAGCACGACCCGCACCGGCGAGCGCTCGGCCATCCCAGGCAGCCGGCAGGTCAGCAGCGGATCGTCCGCCAGGACGGTCCCGATGCCGGTCAGGACCGCATCGCTGATCGCCCGCAGGCCAGTGGACCCGTGCACGCGCGGCCTCGCCGGTGATCGCGGCCGGCCGCCGACCCGCCAAGCCCGGCCTTGCCATCGGCCGACACCGCGAGCTTCAGCAGCACGTGTGGACGACCGTCGCCGCACGCGGCGGATGTGACCGGCATGCGCCCGGGCCGCCTCCTCGGCGCCGACGCCGACCTCGACCACGATGCCCGCTTCCGCCATCCGCCAGTGGCCCGCGCCGGAGACCTCGCGGATTGGGATCGACCATGGCGGAAACGACCCGCGCGACCCCGGCCGCCATGATGGCATCGGCGCAGGGCGGCGTCTTGCCGTGATGCGAGCAAGGCTCGAGCGTGACATAGAGGGTCGCGCCGCGCGCGGCCTCGCCGGCACGCTGCAGCGCCTCGGTCTCGGCATGCGGGCGGCCGCCGGGCTGCGTCCAGCCGCGGCCGACGATGACCGGCCCTGCCCCGTCATTGCGCACGATCACGGCACCGACCGCCGGGTTGGGCCAGGTGCGGCCGAGCCCGCGCGCGTCCGAGCGCAAGCGCCAGCGCCATGAACCGGGCATCCTCGGTCGGGGTCATTGCAACCATATCGGGCCAGAGTATACGCAGTCGCAATGCGGAGATTTCTTGCCGCCATTTGCGTCAACCATGTCAGTGAATGCGCATAATGCCCGACCGCCCTAACATCCTGTTCTTCATCACCGACCAGCTGCGCGCCGACCACCTCGGCTGCTACGGCAACCGCATCATCCGCACGCCCGCCATCGACAGCCTGGCGGCGCGCGGCATCACGTTCGATCGCTTCTATGTGGCGAGCCCGGTCTGCCAGCCCAACCGCGCCACGCTGATGACCGGTCGCATGCCGTCGCTACACGGCGTGCGCTACAACGGCATCTCGCTGTCGCTCGCCGCCAACACCTTCGTCGACCTGTTCCGCGCCGCCGGCTGGCGCACGGCGCTGATCGGCAAGAGCCACCTGCAGAACATGACCGGCATGCCGACGGTGGTGGAGAGGCCCAAGCTGCCCGATGGCTATCAGCCGCCGCCCGCGGGCTTCGACGAGGCCGAGAAGGACGACATCACCGGCGAGGCCTACGAGCAGGAGAACGGCCGCGCCTGGGACAAAAACCCGACGCGCTCGTTCCGCCTGCCCTATTACGGCTTCGACCATGTCGAGCTGTGCTCAGGCCACGCCGTCGAGGTGCACGGCACCTACACCGCTGGCTGCGCGAGCGCAGGCCCGACGCCGATTCATTGCGCGGCCCGGAGAAGGCGCTGCCGTCGAGCTATGTGCTGCCGCAGGCCTGGCGCACCAGCCTGCCGGAGGAACTCTATCCGACGAGCTATGTGATCGACCGCACCATCGCGTATCTCGAGCAGCGCAGGCGAACAGCGACGCGCCGTTCTTTCTGCAATGCTCGTTTCCGGACCCGCATCATCCGTTCACGCCGCCTGGCCGCTACTGGGACCTGTACAAGCCGCAGGATATGGAGCTGCCGCCCTCCTTCCGCATCGGCAACCGCACGCTGCCGCCGCATGCACTCGCGCTGCATGCCGCACGCGATGACGGCACCCGCAACGGCGACTCGCCCGCCGCTTTCGCGGTTAACGAGCAGGAGACGCGCGAGGCCATCGCGCTCACGTTCGGCATGATCGCCATGATCGACGACGGCATGGCGCAGATCCTCAAGCGTCTCGATGAGCTCGGCCTCTCCGACAACACCGTGATCGTGTTCACCAGCGACCACGGCGATCTGATGGGCGACCATCAACTGATGCTCAAAGGCGCCTACGCCTATCAGGGCTTGATCCGCGTGCCGTTCATCTGGGTCGAGCCCGGTGCGCGGGCGCCGCGCCGCGCGAGCGCGCTCTATCGGCACGCTCGATCTCGCGGTGACGTTCCTCGATCGCGGCCGGCTCGCGCCCTACAACGGCATCCAGGGCAAGAGCCTGCTGCCGGCACTCGCCGGCGACGACGGCGCGGGCCACGACGGCATCCTGATCGAATATGGCTCGCAGCGGCCGGTGCCGGCGCTGCCGCCGGAATTCACCATGCGCACGCTCGTCGACGAGCGCTGGCGCATCAGCGTCTACCGCAACGTGCCGTGGGGCGAGCTTTACGATCTCGCCGCCGATCCGCATGAGCTGCATAATCTCTGGGACGAGCCGGCGAGCGCCGGCATCCGGCACGAGCTCACCGAGCGGCTGGTGCAGAAGATGATGGACATGGCCGAAAGGAGCCCGCGGCCCACGCATACGGCGTAGTGAGTCTCCGTTCGCTCCCGCGCAAGAGCTTGTGAAACTTCTTCAACTGTCATTGGCACGGAACTATCCGCTGTCGTCCCCGCGAAGGCGGGGACCCATAGCCACTGAACCTTCGATCCCTCGCCGGCCACAACACATCGCAACGACACGGCGTATGGGTCCCCGCCTTCGCGGGGACGACAGCGGGAGATTCATTGCTTCACATATTCGCAAGGAGCCCGGGGGCCAAGCACACAAGAGGCTCCAGGACTGGGTCCCCGCATCCGCGGGGACGAACGGAGCGTGTGGAAGCTCTTAACGAATATCCACTTCTTCCTCGGGCTCCACGGCGAGCTCGGCGCGGGCCGTGACATCGCTCGTCACATCGATGATGCGCTCGTGGCCGATATAGTTGAAGCCGGACACGAACAGCGTGTAGCGGCCCTTCGCCACTTTGACTTTTGCCACACCACGATCGTCCGTGAGCCCTCGATAAGGATGCAGCAGCACATGCGCGCCCTTGATGGGCGCCTGCGTCTCGCCATCGAATGCCTCGACCGTCACCTCGTGGTCGGGCGGCGCGACGACCTTGACCGAGAAGCCGCATGAGCCCGCAGCGTGCGGCATTCCCTGCTCAGACGCTGGAGTCGTAACCCGCCACGTAAAGTCGCCGGGCGTTCTCGGCGCTTGCGCTTCCACTTCGGCGAAATAGAGCGCGCTGGTGCCCGGCCAGACATCGTCGCTTAGCTTTGCGGCTGCGATCTGCGCGCCATCGTGGTCGGTGATGCTCAGCGCTCTGCCGGCGAGCTTGCAGCCGGCAGAGCATCTAATGCCGATCTTGAAACTAAAGCGCTCACCCGCCGAAATCGCGGCCGGCAGGCCCCAGACGTTCACGCTCGCCGCATGAGCCATCGCGGTGAAGAAGAACGCGGTCGCGTTCTCCGCATGCCGCACGCCGTCTTTCTCACATGCGGGAAGCACGGCCTCCCATATGTGCTCGCCGACATTCAGCGGCGCTCGCAAGGCAAGCGCCGTCCCGAATGCCCCGTCTTCGAGCGCCGTAAGCTCGACGCACGCCAGCTCGGTGTCGTCTCGATCGCGGATCGACACGCTCTGTCCGCTCAGGTCGCATCCGTGCGGACAAGAGGCGCGCACGGTCACGGTCAGCTCGGCCCCGGCATCAACCTCGCCCGGCGCGACCTCGACCGTGCACGTGCGCTCACCGTGCGTGCTCATTGCCCTTGCGGCCATGGCTCAACCGCTCAGGCCACCGGCTCCTGCGCCGCATTGGTGCCGGCGATGTAGCCGTGCACGGTGGCACGGCCGATGCCATGCTGCGCGCCGCCGCCGCTCGCCTCACCGCCGGAATAGAGGCCGGGGATGACCTGGCCTTGCGTATCCAGCACCTGCCCCTTGCCGTTGATGCGCAGGCCGCCGTAGGAATCGTTCACGCGGATCGTCGCGGCGGCGGCGTAGAACGGCGGCGTTTCGATCCGGTGCAGGACCGGCTTTTCGAAGTCTTCGTCCTTGCCCCTGCCCGCCATCTCGTTGTAGCGCGCCACGGTCTTCTCGAGATGCTTCAGCGGCATCTTCTGATACGGATGCCCCATGACTTTCTTGGCGAGCTCCGCGAGCGTATCGGCCTTGTGGAAGTAGCCGTCGGGCGGATCGGCAATGTAGGGGTAACGAATCCTCCAGCCGCCGCGCGCAACCGCCGCAGCATCGAAGATCGCCCAGACCGGACCCGACCCGAAGTCGGGCGCGCGCGAGCCCTCATTGATGGCAAGCGCCGCATCGACGGCAGCCGAGCGCCGGTTCTGCGCGTTGACTTGCTGCGGGCTGGCGTTGCGCCAATCGAGCGGCACGAACTCCTTGCGAGTGCCGTCGCTGCCGGGCGGATATTTGGCATCGCTGGAGTTGTTGTTGATGGATCGCTCGTTGTAGAAGCGCTGGCCCACCTGGTTGACCGCGATGGCGTGCTCCCATCCGGCGTTGCCGATATTGAATCCCTTGGCGCGCGCGAACAGGAAGGCAGGCGTTCCGGGGTACGTGCTGCCGACCGTATCGCGCGTGCCGAGCACGCTGCTCAGCGTCGGCGAGCCGGAGGAGTGCTGGTAGTTCTGCATCATGCCGGCGAGGCAGGCGCCGATCTTCATCCCGGCGCTGATGCCGCTGCCATCCATGTTGAGCGGTCCAATGAGCGCGCTCGGGCCGTATTCGATCGAGGGCTCGGACATCCGCGGGTCCATCATCATCCGCATCGCGACGCTGCCCTGCATACCGCCGGTCGCGATGATGACGGCCTTGCGCGCCCGGATGTAGACCGTCTCGGCACGCTCGTCGACGTTGCCGTTCTGCCAGAAGCTTTCGAGCCGCGCGCCGGTTTCCGGATGGGTGCGCGGCGTGTAGCGGGCCTTGACCCCGATGACCGCGCCCCGAGAACGGCCGCTCCCGGATCAGCTCATCCATGTGGCGATTGAGCATGAAGCGCACGCCCTTCTCGCGCGCCGAGAATTCCATCGGCCGCGCGATGGAGAAGCCGCCCCAGACCCATCCGGGCGCGCCGAGCGACTCGGCGGAGACGCCGGGCACCTGACGCATCGGCGCGAAGTGCGAATGCCGCTCGCCCTGCGGATCGCCGCGATCCTGCGGCGAGACCGTGCCCGCCTTGATGTCGGTCTTGTCGGCAAGCTTCATCATCGCTCGCGCGGCCCGCGCGCGCGTCATGCCGCCGCCCTGGTGGGTGCCGTCGATGCGCGCGAAGCGCACGTAGTTGTCCATCATGAACTGCCGGGTCTTGGGCGCATTGTCGGCCCAGGCGCGATGCAGCTCGCGATCGTTGTAGCGATAGCGCGCGACGCCGGTGGCATCGACGACCGACCAGTCCGTCATGTCTCGGAACAGGCGGTCCGGGTCGTCCTCCAGCTCCTCGGGCTTGATGAGCGACGCCTTCAGGCCGAGGCCCTGCGGATCGGTCCCCATACGGTCACGTTCTTGAATCGCATCACCGCCGCCCAGCGATGTCCAGCCGCCGCTGTGCACGAGCTTGCCGCCGACGTCGAAGTTCTGATCGATCACCAGCACGGAGGCGCCGAGATCGCGCGCCCGCACGGCGGCATGCAGGCCGACACATCCCGAGCCAAGAATGACGACATCGGCCTCGTAGTTCCACCGAATGCCTCCGTTCTCCTGCGCCATCGCGCTGGTCGACAGCACGGCTGCGCCGACACCGGCAGCCGCGCCGCCGCGGAAGAAGTCACGCCGATTGAGAGCCTTGTCGTCCTGACGCTTCTTGTCACGCTTGATTTCACGCTTCTCTTCACGCTTCTTGGCCATGTTCTCTCCTCCCTGTGTTTGGCGTCGGCTCGCGTATATGCGGCCGGCGTTTGTTGCAGCGTCGTTGCCGGCGTTAGCCGGTGGTCATTTCTGCGCTTGCGGGAAGTAGCGCAGGTCCGGCGGCGGCTGATCTTTCTTCTGCGGCATCAGGTGGCCGTCGGCGCTCACGTAATAAGTCTCCCCGCTGACAAAGATGTGCTGACTGCTCTCGTTGCAGTACATCTCCAGCCAGTCGCCCGAGCGGTCGCGATGATATTTCTTCGTCACGATCCACGGGCGCGTGAGCGCATTGTCGATGGTGGTGATCTCGTTGTTGAGGATGTTCGGATCGGCCTTGTCGAGATAGAGCCGCTCCTTGATGATCGACTGGTTGTCGTCGTGCAGCGGAATGCCGGTCGGCTCGAAATTGCGCGGGCCCTTGAACGAGCGCGTCTCGATCTCCAGCGTGTCGTAACGTCCGTCGTTGTCGGTATCGAGCCAGCGGCCGATCGAATAGCCGCCAAAGGTCTCTGGGATGTTCTTTGGCCAATCGCGCCCGTCGGTATAGACCCGGCGCGGCTGCCGGTTCTCAAACAGAATGTGGGTGACGTCCGGCAGGACGACGAACTCAATGGCAAAGATCGCGGTCATCAGCCGCGGCATCCCGGTCGGAAAGCACCACGAGCTTGGATCGTTGCCGGGGCCGCCGAGCTTTTGATCCGCAAGGCTCTCCTCGAAACGCACCTGATATTCTGGGATGAGCGGCGCCTGCTGCCCGCGCCCGCCGGGCTTGGTCGGATCCCAGCGATTGCCGCCGCTGATCCGCCACTGGCCGGCCCAGTCGGGGTATTTCGCCGGATCGTGCGCCTGCGCGGCCGTGGCAACGAGACAGACCACGCCCGCAAGCGCCGACAGGACAAACGAGCGAGACAGCAAGCGAAACATTCCAAACCTCCCTGACGTCCGCCACCGCGCGTTGAGTGCGGTGGATGGGGCGTCCGCCCCGTTCCGGAGCCAACGCATCCTTGCACCGAGGCTACACCAGCGGCGCGCCGGCACGGAAGGGCCGTAGAGCCGCAGGCCGCGCCGGTTAGCGGTCCTCGTCGTCGCCGAACAGCGGGGGTATGTCGCGGTGCGACTCGGTCACGCGCACGATCTCCAGCACGCCGCCTTCATAGCGGAAGAAGATGACGTAGGCCTTGTGCGGATGGCTGCGCAGATCGGGACGCAGGTCGGCGCGCACACGTCCCATCTGGATCGGGGCGGCGGCGAGTTGAGCACATTTGCCGCGAAGCTCGCGAATGAAGCCGGGTTGCGAGTTTCGCCGCTGCCACTCCGATCGGCTATGAATGGTCAATGGAATCAGATCGCTGGCGCGTCGCTGCGAAGCGAAGCGCTGCCACGTCAAGCGCCCTTTCGCGTTTTTCTCGGCGTCCGTGGAGCTGGGCTCGAGTATTCGGCTTCGACTTCCTCATCGGTAAAGCTGCCGCCGCGCTCGTAG
Source organism: uncultured Alphaproteobacteria bacterium (assembly GCA_963817015.1). Taxonomy (GTDB): domain Bacteria; phylum Pseudomonadota; class Alphaproteobacteria; order Rhizobiales; family Xanthobacteraceae; genus VAZQ01. Next base: position 471,704 of record CAWFMV010000008.1, read on the forward strand.
GCACGATCGATGTCCGCACGCAAGGCCGCGAGCTTGGCCTGATCTTCGGGCGACAATGAGCGGAGAATACGGATTTTCTCTTCGATATCGGAGAGAGCCATGACCGCATCGTCCTGCGCCTCTTGCGGCCAGGTCGGAATACGCTGGAGCAGGGTTTCCAGACGTTTGTTCATGGCCGGCATCCTAGCACAAGCAGACCTGCATTGCAGCTTACTTCCTCGCTGTCGCAGGCGGCTTGCCGTCGTCCTCGCCCGAGAGCTCGCCCAACAGCGTCTCGAAATCCTTGGCCTCGCGGAAATTGCGATAGACCGAGGCGAAGCGCACATAGGCGACGTCGTCGAGCGAGCGCAGCGCCTCCATCACCAGCTCGCCGACGGTCTCGGACGACACCTCGCTCTCGCCCTGGCTTTCGAGCTCGCGCACGATCTTCGACACCGCCTGCTCGATGCGCTCGGGCTCGACCGGGCGCTTGCGCAGCGCGATCTGCACCGAGCGCAGGAGCTTGTCGCGGTCGAACGGAACGCGCCGACCATTGCGCTTGATCACGACGAGCTCGCGCAACTGCACACGCTCGAAGGTGGTGAAGCGGAAATTGCAGGACAGGCACACGCGGCGGCGGCGGATGACGGAGGAATCCTCGGTCGGCCGGGAGTCCTTCACCTGCGTGTCGAGGCTCGCGCAGTTCGGACAGCGCATGGCCTTGTTAGCCCTGATAGATCGGGAACCGCCCGACCAGCGCCTTGACCCGCTCGCGCACCGCGCGCCTCGACCAGCGTATCCTCGTCGGCGCCCTTCTGCGACAGCGCATCGAGCACCTCGGCGATCAGCTCGCCCGACCTGCCGGAATTCGGCGATGCCGAAGCCGCGCGTGGTGCAGGCCGGCGTGCCAAGCCGGATGCCCGACGTGATCGTCGGCTTCTCGGGATCGTAGGGAATGCCGTTCTTGTTGCAGGTGATGTAGGCGCGGCCGAGCGCTACTTCCGCCACCTTGCCGGTCAGGCGCTTGGGCCGCAGATCGACCAGCATCAGGTGCGTGTCGGTGCCGCCGGAGACGATGTCGAGGCCCTTCGACTTGAGCGTCTCGGCAAGCGCCTTGGCGTTCTCGACGACGTTCTTGGCGTAGAGCTTGAACGACGGCCGCAGCGCCTCGCCGAAGGCGACCGCCTTGGCGGCGATCACGTGCATCAGCGGCCCGCCCTGCAGGCCGGGGAAGACGGCCGAGTTGATCTTCTTCGCCAGCGCCTCGTCGTCGGTGAGGATGAAACCGGAGCGCGGCCCGCGCAGCGTCTTGTGCGCGGTCGACGTGACGACATGCGCATGCGGGAACGGCGATCGGATGCACGCCGCCCGCGACGAGGCCCGCGAAGTGCGCCATGTCGACCATCAGGTAGGCGCCGACCTCGTCGGCGATCTCGCGGAAGGCGCGGAAATCGATGATGCGCGGATAGGCGGAGCCGCCCGCGATGATCACCTTGGGGCGATGCTCCCGCGCGAGCTTCGTGCACCTCGTCCATGTCGATGCGGTGGTCGTCGCGCCGCACGCTGTAGGGCACCGGCTTGAACCACTTGCCCGACATGTTCACGGGCGAGCCGTGGGTCAGGTGCCCGCCGGCCGCGAGATTGAGGCCGAGGAAGGTGTCGCCGGGCGTCATCAGCGCCATGAAGGCAGCGACGTTGGCGGACGCGCCGGAATGCGGCTGCACGTTGGCGAAACGGCATCCGAACAGCTTGGTGACCCGCTCGATCGCCAGGTTTTCCGCGATGTCGACGTACTGGCAGCCGCCGTAGTAGCGCCGGCCCGGCAGGCCCTCGGCGTATTTGTTGGTGAGGACGGAGCCCTGCGCCTCCAGCACCGCCTTGCTGACGATGTTCTCCGACGCGATCAGCTCGATCTCGTCGCGCTGGCGGCCGAGCTCGAGCGCGATGGCGTCCGCGACCTCCGGGTCGGTTTCCGCCAGCGAGGCGGAAAACATCGATGAGGCTTGGGCTTTTGCGGACGGTTCGGTTGCGGACATGAGCTTCTCCTCGCGCCTCGCCAGGCGGATCGCGGAGCGATGGCCGCCAGGCGCGATACGGGTTTCGCGGATACGGCTAGCGATAGCATACGCCCCGCGGACCGCCAAGCGGCTAGGCGGAAGGCTGCATGCTGCCCAATATCTGGGGTTTTCCAGGGCAGAGGCGCCCAGCGCCCGTCTCGAGGCGCCTCACCCCACCAGGTCGTAGGGCACCTGCGTCGGGCCGTAGCCTTCGGTGCGCGACATTGGTCTTGGGATCGTAGCGGCCCTGCAGCACGGTGCCCTGCCCGAGCTTCTGGCTGCGCACGATGATGGCGACCGAGCGGGTCGGGCCGCCCTGCTCGGCGTGGATGTCGCGCGGCGGCACCAGATCGACCTTGCCCTGCGAGCCGGTCGTGACCGACGCGAGCTTGATCTCGGCGTAGCCGGGCTCGGCTGCCGTCGTCGAGGCGGTCGTAGCGCTCGAGGCTCTCGGTGCCGTCGAGCAGGCCGTAGAGCACCCAGGCGTCGGCGTGGTCGTGCACGCTGCCGGTGCGGCCGGGCATGCGCACGACCGCGTTGATCGACGAAGTCGTGCTCGGGATCGACATAGAGCAGCAGGTTCTTGTGGCCTTCGGTCGAGGGCCAGTTCGCCGAATGCGCCTTCAGGCTCGGCTCCATCACGAACTTTTCGAGCACAGGCTTCGCGCGCTCCATGCGGCGGCTGTTGTCGGTCTCGGCGGCCCAGATCGCGCGCAGATCGCTGATGAACTTGTCGAAGACCGGAAGTCGTGTGCTCGCCATGGTCTCCTGACTCGATCGTCCTATTCGTGCAAGCGGCTCGCCTTCGACGGTGCAGCGGCGCAGCAGGCGGCGCTCCTCCTTCGGGAAATCGGTGCGCGCGTGAATGGTGCAGCGGTTGTCCCACATCAGGAAATCGCCGAGCTTCCAGACGTGCTCGAAGATGAACTCGCGCCGCTCGCCGATGTCGTAGAGCTGTTCGAGGATCGCATCGCTTTCCTCCTGGCTCGAAGCCCTCGATGCCGCGTCGTCATCAGCCGGTCGACGAACAGCGTCTTGCGGCCGGTGTCGGGATGCGTGATGAACACCGGGTGGGAGTAGTGCGGGATGCCGCTGATGTCGCCCGACGAGCTCGGCCTGCTCGGCGCGATTGTATTCGTGGATGTGCAGCGCCTTCTTGCCCTTGCAGCTTCTCCTTGAGCGCCGGCCGGCACGGCCTCGTAGGCCTTGTACATGTTGGAGAACATGGTGTTGCCGCCGGTCGACGGCAGCTCGAGCGCGTAGAGGAACGTGTACTTGTAGGGCTTCGCCGAGTAGCCGGAATCGATGTGGAACCAGAACTCGCCCTCGCCGAACGCGCCGATCGGCACGCCGTCGACCTTGATGTTGCTCACCAGCAGGACCTTCTCATTGTCCTGCAGACGCCCTCGGTGCGGCCTCGCAGCGCGCTCCGGCGCTTTCTTGCGGCTGCCGAGATCGCCGAAATAGGACGCGAAGCGAAGCTGGTCGTCCTGGCTGACCTTCTGGCCGCGGAACACCAGCACGAGGTGCTTGCCCCAGGCGTCCTTGATGGCGTCGACCTGCGCTTGCGAGAGCGGCTGGGTCAGATCGACGCCCTCGATCTCCGCGCCGCAGGCGGGCGACAGCGGCGTCACCTCGATGTCGAGAACGTCCTGCATGGGCGCTACCTCCCGGGCAATCGTTATGCGCCCTTCCTATCACAGGAGCCACGGGGGCACCAATTGGTGACCGTACTCCAATCGCCGGTTGCCGAGCGGTCGTGCCAGGCGTTTAATGGAGACCAAAACGAGTTTAAGGGAGGATACGCAGATGATGACCGTCGCACGTTTTCGACTTTGCTCGCGGGTTCGATGGCAGCCCCTGCTCTTTCATCGAACCTTTGGGCGCAGGCCGGGAAGCAAAATGGCGCTCTATTCCGGCGTCGGCACCGAGTTCACCCATTACGACGTCGACGTCGACGGCACGGCGCTGACCAAGCGCGCCTCGGTGACGCTTCCCGACGGCACGCAATATGCCTGGCCGCATCCGAGTCGAAGAAATTCCTGTACGTGACGTCGAGCACCGGCGGCCCAGCTACGAGCGGCATCAGCCATCACGCGATGCGTTTTCCGGATCGATCCGTCGACGGCGCGCTCACGCCGCATGGCGAGCCGGTCGACGCTGCGCGCATCGGCCGATCCACAACAGCGTCGACCGCTCCGGAGAGTATTCCTGCTGATTGCCTACAACAGCCCGAGCAGCGTCAGCGTTCACCGCATCAAGGCGGACGGCATCGATCGGCGAGGCGGTGCCGCAGGCCGCCAGGCTCGATTGCGGCATCTATGCGCACCAGATTCGGCTGCGCCAGGAAACCAATCGGTGCTTGCTGGTGACGCGCGGCAACAATGCGACGCCGACAACGCCGGAGGATCCGGGCGGGCTGCGGGTGTTCGGCTTCAAGGACGGCGCGCTCAGCAACAAGGCCGCAGTTCAGCCCGGCAATGGGCTCGGCTTCGGCCCGCGCCATCTCGATTTCCATCCGACGCAGCCGTGGGTGTTCGTGTCGATCGAGCGCCAGAACCAGATCTATGTCTACGAGCTCACGCCGGACGGCGGGCTTTCGCCGCAGCCACTGTTCGTCAAGAGCACGATCCTGGGAGCGCGACAAGCACACCTCGTCCGCGGGGCCGATCCACGTGCATCCCAACGGCCGCTTCGTCTATCTCACCAATCGCGCCGGCGTGACACGCCACAGCCAATCAGGAGCGGTTCGAAGGCCGGCCGGTGTTTGCCTCGAACGACAGCTCGATCGCGGTCTACGCCATCGACCAGCAGACCGGCGAGCCGACGCTGATCGAGACCGCCGTATGCGCAGGGCGCGCACACGCGCACGTTCTCGTTCGACGCCAGCGGGAGCATCCTGGTGGCGGGAAGCCTGGTCCCGATCGCGGTGCGCCAAGGCGACAAGGTAACGTCATTCCTGCCGCTCTCTCGGTGTTCCGGGTCGGACAGGACGGCAAGCTCACCTTCGTGCGCAAGTACGACGTCGACACTGGCACCAATCTCACCCAGTGGTGGAGCGGCATGGTGCCGATGGCGTAGCGCGACCACGTTGCTGCCCATCCTGAGGCGCGTGCAGCGACTGGGTTGCAGCGACTGAGGCGAAGACGGCCATCATCTTCACCCGTTGCAAGCCGGGTGCCGATGGGTTTCGCAAGAGCGTTCAACCGCTCCTGACCTGCTACGGCGGGCACGAAGCAAGTTCGTCTCACGCCTTCTCGGCAATCGCTTTGAGCTTGGCGAGCCCCTTCTCGAACTGGCCACCCACCATGCGGTCCATGTTGAAGACCGCGTCCATGACCTTGCCGATGAAGGGGCGCTCGCCGGTCATGCCCCAGGTCACGTCAGTGCTCACGTCGGTGCCTGAGCCGTTCGGAGCCAGCGTGAACACCACCGTGTTATGGCCCTCGATCGGCTTGAGCATGTCGAGCTTGAGCGCGACCCGCGATGACGGCGCCACATCGATGACCTCGATACTGCCCTGCCCCACTTGGCTGTTGCCGCTCCATTCATAGCGCGCGCCCTTGCCGCTTTCCGGTCCGGTATAGATGATCTTGATTTCAGGATCGGCCTCGGAGAACGGATTCCATGTGTTCATGCCGTGCAAATTGTTGATCAGCGGAAAAATCTTTTCCGGCGACGCGTTGATACGCTGCGTCCGCTGCACCTGAAAGGTGTCAGAGAAGGTCGCCGCATAGATAAGCAGCCCTATTATCGCGAGCACGCCAATGCCAGCCACAATACCGATGATCTTAAGCATCGTCGTCTCCTTTCCAATGCCGTGAAGAATTACTTTCGCCGAGTCAGCACCACGTGGGTCGCGCTCGCCGTCGGCACGTGCTCGGTGCATTCGAAGCCAAGCCTCGTGAGATCGATGCCGCCGAGGAGATGCTCACCCGAGCCGAGCAGAACCGGCGAGATCGCAAGGTGCATCTCATCGATCAGTCCGGCGTTCAGATACTCCCGGATGATTGCAACACCGCCGCCCAGGCGAATGTCCTTGCCGCCCGCGACTTCGGTCGCCCGCTTGAGCGCGGCCTCGATGCCGTCGGTCACGAAATGGAAGGTCGTGCCGCCAGCCATGGTGATCGACGCGCGCGGATGATGGGTGAGCACAAAGACGGGAACGTGATAAGGCGGGTTGTCGCCCCACCAGCCTTTCCAAGCGTCGTCCGGCCAGGGCCCGCGGACGGGACCGAACATGTTGCGGCCCAGGATCCATGCGCCGAGATTGACGATGCCGCGCGCCGCGAAGTCGTCGTCGGGGCCGGTCGTTCCACCCTCTTTCCCGAACAACATCTTTTGAAGCGTCCGGGTCGGGAATACCCACTGGTGCAGCGCCATGCCACCCACACCAAGCGGGTTCTCGAGGCTCTGCCCAGGGCCGGCACCGTAGCCATCGAGCGATATGGAAAAACCTTGGACGCGCAGCTTGGGCATGATGTGAGCTTTCGAATGGGTGTGTTTCGCTGTTGGTCAGGTCGTTGGCATGGCGACGACCATCCACGACACGCCAAAGCGGTCGTCGAGCATGCCGAAGCTCGGCGAGAAGAACGTCTTGCCGAGCGGCATCTTCACCGTTCCGCCCTTGCTCAAAGCACCAAACGCTCGCGCGGCTTCGGCTTCGCTGTTGACCTGGATCGACAGCGTGACGCCGCTAAAACCAGCCTTGTCGGCACAATCTCCGTCCGACGCCATGACCTCGCTGTCGCCGATCTTGAAGCACGCGTGCATGACCTTGTTGTCCCAGTTGGCCGGGACCCTGTCGGGCGGCGGCGGGTTTTCCTTGAAACGCATCATGGCCAGGACCTCCGCGCCAAGCTCCGCCTTGTAGAAATTGATGGCCTCCTCGCAGCGTCCGTTGAACATCAGATAGGGTTTCACGTTCACCGTCGTTCTCCTTGCGTTACAGGTATGGCTGACAGGGCCCGTCGAGTCACGCCTCGACAAATGGCTTGAAGCCGCCCCAAAACATGCGCTTGGCATCGAACGGCATCGACGCCGCATTCATGCCGCTCATGCGGGGATCCTTCATCGCCTTGCCACTGACCTCGTCGCGATGCGCCCGCGACGCGTAGGTGGCGATGCCGACGAAGACGGTCTCATCCGGCTTGAGATCGACGCTCTGCGGGAATGACGTGACTTTGCCCATTGGGGCATCGTCCGCTTCGACCTCGACGAACGACAGCGCGCCGTGCTCGCGCCACACCTTGCCGAACAACTCGGCATTCGCACGGTAGTCCTTGATGTTCTTGTTCGGGACCGGAACAACGAAAACATCCACGTAGCCACCCATGACGACTCTCCTTTGTTGCAATGCTTGTGACAGATCGTGCCGCGCTATGCCGCGCGTACGCCGCCTTCAAGCCTGCGATGTCGATCTTCTTCATCTGCATCATCGCCGCCATGACGCGTTGCGATTTGGCGGGATCCTTGTCCTGCACAAGCTCGATCAGCGCATTGGGCACGATCTGCCAGGACAGCCCATACTTGTCCTTGAGCCAGCCGCATTGCACCTGCTGCCCGCCGGCCGACAGCTTGTCCCAGTAGTGATCGACTTCGGCCTGGGTCTCGCAATGCACCACCAGCGAGATCGCCTCCGTGAACTTGAACATCGGACCGCCATTGAGCGCCGTGAACGACAGCCCGTCGAGATCGAAGGCAATGGTCATCACGCTGCCCTTGGGGCCAGGCCCGGCTTCGCCATAACGCGAGGTCGAGCTGACCTTGGAGTTGGGAAAGATCGACACATAGAAATTGGCAGCCTCCTCGGCCTGACCGTCGAACCACAGGAACGGGGTAATTCTTTGCTTGATCGGCATTGCTCGCTCTCCTTACAGAAACCCGATTACAGAAACCCGAACTTGCCCCAAGGACGTAGAACTCGGCCGGGAGCCGACAGGTCCAGAATGTTTTTTTCAGGGATTTATATGTGGGGCGGCCGCGTCAGGGGCGCGCACCGCTCATGGTACCAGACTGAGGTTCCGAGCCGGCGGACAGGCGGTCGATCTGGCGGCGGATGTGGTCCGCTTCCGCCGGCGTGTTGGCGAGCGCGATCGCCCGATCGAAAGCAACCCGAGCCTCTTCCGCGCGCCCGAGCTTCTTCAGAAATGCGCCGCGTGCGCCGTGAAAATAGAAGTAGCCGTTAAGCTTCTGGGCCAAGGGCTCGATCATGGCGAGCGCGGCCTCGGGACCGCGCGACTCATGGAAACCGCCACCGCGCGATTGAGTGTGACGACGGGCGACGGCTGCATGCGCTCGAGTGTTCCATAGAGCAGCTCGATCTCGTCCCAATCGGTGTCCGCGACGCGCGGCGCGCGTGCATGCAGCGCGGCGATTGCGGCCTGCACCTGATAAGGGCCGGGCCGGCGATGGCGCAGCGCCTTGTCGACCAGCGCGAGACCTTCGGCGATCAGCTTGCGGTTCCAACGCGAGCGGTCCTGGTCCTCCAGCAGCACCACCATGCCGTCGGCGTCGAAGCGGGCAGCCGCGCGCGCATGCTGCAGCAGCAGAGAGCGCCGTGAGCGCCATGATCTCGGGCTCGGTCGGGAACAGCCGCAGCAGCAAGCGGCGCGAGCCTGATCGCCTCCTCGCACAGCGGCGCACGCACGCCCTTCTCGGCCACGTTGGTCGTGTAGCCCTCGTTGAACACGAGGTAGATCATGGCGGCGACGACGCCCAGGCGCTCGCAGCGCTCGATCGGCGCCCGGCGCCTCGAACGGAACCTGCGCCGGCGGCGATACGCGCCTTGGCGCGCGTGATGCGCTGCTCCATGGCGGCTTCGCTCACCAGGAACGCATTGGCGATCTGCCGGACCGAAAGCCCCGACACGATGCGCAGCGCGAGCGCGATCTGCTGCGTCGCCGGCAGCTCCGGATGGCAGCACACGAACAGCAGCCGCAGGATGTCGTCGCGATAGTCGGCCTCGTCGATCCGATCGGCCAGCTCGCGCCTCGGCGTCGGACAGGTCCGAGATCAACTCGTCGGGCGGCAGCGGCTGCAAGCGGCGCTGCCGGCGCACTGGTCGATCGCGGAGTTCTTGCCCACCATGATCAGCCAGGACGCCGCATCGCGCGGCGGGCCATTGCTGGGCCAGGCCTTGAGCGCGCGCAGGCAGGCCTCCTGGAAGGCCTCCTCCGCGGTGTCGAGATCGCGGAAATAGCGCAGCAGCGCGGCCACCGCCTGCGGACGGGCGGCAGTCAGCACCGTTGCTGATCCAGCCAGTGTCGCTCACGCTGCGGTCTTTCCCGGAATGAACACGCCGACCGGCCGGATCTCGTAGGCGCCGCCCGGATTGGCCTGCCCAAGCTCATTCGCGATCTCGAGCACCTCGTCGAGCGACTGGCAGTCGACGATGTAGAAGCCCAGGAGCTGCTCCTTGGTCTCGGCAAACGGACCGTCGATCACGATCGGCTGCTCGCGGTCCTTGCGCAGCGTGGTGGCGGCGGTGGTCGGCAGCAGCCGCGCCACCGGGCCAAGCTTGCCCTGCCGGGTGAGCTTGTCCATGACCCCGCCGAGCTTGGCCATGACGGCATCATCCTGCTCCTTGGACCAGGCGCAGGTCACCTTTTCATCGTGGTAGCAAAGAATTGCGTACTGCATGCGGCACTCTCCTCATTGCAAGGACGTGCCAGTATGCCCGACCCCGACACGGGGGCAAAAATTTAATTCGCTCCGCCGAAAGGACCGTAACCTATTGCTGCGGCTTGCAAAGCGTCTGCAACGCGAGCTCAACTCGGATCGCCTGCATGTAGTCGCCAACGCGCAAAATCTCGACGGCGCGCTGGAATTCGGCGTCGACCTCGCCCGCCGCCTGCCGCTCCGCTCCCTGTGCGCTTCCCAGGGTCCTGAACTGGCCTGTGATACCCGCTGCCTGGTTCGACGCGGCCGCACCGGTCGCACCTCTCGTCCGTGCGTAGGCGCAAAGCGCCTCCTTCTTGCTGGGATCGGCCAGCACTTTGTCGACCGTAGCCACCGCCGCATCGACCGCAGGATTGACCCCAGGCGCTGGCGCCGGTGCCTGCGCTTTGGCTGCGGATATGACCAGCATCAGCATGACCGCCGAAGCCATCATCAAAGGCACGGCGCGATCCTCATCTCGCATGATGTCCTCCAGATTGCGTCCAGGCGCGAAGCTCTTGATCGACCGATGCCACGAGAATTAGGCCAGCCTGCGCAACCCATCCGGAAAGATTGGCCAGTCTCGGCATTCGCCGACACAAGCATGGCGGTTCCGCTCGCTATCGCAGAAGCGGATCACCGGCGTTCACGCGTCATTCCTGAGGCGCGCGGCGAGTTTCTGAATGGCAAGCCGCTCGAGATCCGAGCGCGCGGCATTTGCGGGACCGATGACGCTAACCTCAGTGCCGGACGCGGCGTGAATAGCGATGACCTTGACGCTGTGCCCAATGGCTATGAATTCGAAATAGACTTCGTCCGAATTTGACAGGTCTCGCTTGGGCATTGGCTGTCCGCAATCCTGCGCTGCGGTAGCATCTTAACAGGATTCAACAGGCCGTCACGTCGCTGTTACAGAAGACCACAATGGTGCCCCCGTCGTCGATCCCTTTCGCGGGTCGCACGCTCGATCCGAAGCGTCTCGATCCGAAGCGTAAAGGCGTCATCCCCCTGATCGCCGCTCGTTTTTCACATGGAGGAGCCCCATGGCTAGCTTTACTGTCAATTCCGGCATCACCGACACCACGGCCAAATCAGTCAACACCAACGACGTCGGCACGATTCAAGCTGGCGGCACGCTCTCGGCAGCGACGGCGATCACCTGGACCGGCGGTTCGAACGCCCCCGGGGTCGTTATCAACAATTCGGGTGCGATCAACGCGACGACCCGCGCCATCGACACATCAGGCACGTTCTCGACTAGCAGCATCACCGTCAACAACAATGCCGGTGCAACCATCACCTCCGCGAATGACGCTTTCCGCATCAACACCAATGTCAGCAACGGCACGATCGCGCTCAACAATGCCGGCACTGTGACGTCGACTGCCGGACAGGCGCTCGATTTTGCCGCCATCACCGCGCCGACCGCCAACATTGAGATCGCCAACACCGGCACCATTCGCTCGGTCGGCGATGACGCCATCCGGCCGGGCGCCGGCCATATCGATATCGACAACAGCGGCCTCATCCAGTCGGACATCGCACGCGCCATCAATCTCAACACCACTAACCTGACCAATATCAGCTCGTTCGATCTGACCAATGCGGCCGGCGGCACCATCCAAAGCCCGGGCGACGCGATCCGCATCACCGCGACGACGCTGAGCCCAACCGCAACCGGAACATTCACGATCGACAACGCCGGCACGATCAAATCGACCGGCACCGGCGCTAACAATGGCCAGGCGATCGACTTCAACGACCTCACCTCCCCGCTCGGCCACGTGACGATCACCAATGAGGCCACGGGGCTCATTCAAGCAGCCGATGCTGACGCGATCCGAACCGGCACCAACGCCACGATCAACAATTACGGCGAGATCGTCGCGCTCAACGGCACGCCGACCTCGACCGGCAACGACGGCATCGATTTCCAGGGCAACACCGGCGGCATCGTCAACAATTTTGCCGGCGGCTCGATCACCGGCGCCCGCCACGGCATCACCGGCAATGAGCCGATCACGGTCAACAACGAGGGCACCATCACGGGCCAGAGCGGCGCCGGCATCAACATGGACACCGCCGGCACGACCACCACGATCGTGAACAACTCCGGCACCATCATCGGCATCTCGGTCGAGGGCGTGCAGTCCGGCGATGCGGTCGACGTCGATGGCCTGATCGCGCTCAACAATCACGGATCTATTCAAGCGCTGGGCATCCGGACCGGCGGCCTCTCCGAGGGCGTCACCGTTGGCGGCGGCACGATCAACAACTATGCGGACGGAACGATCGTAAGCTCCCAGCGCGCGATCACGATCGATGGCGGCGGCAACGTCGACGGCACCACGAACCCGGCATTCGCGGCCGCCACGATCCTCAATGAGGGCCTGATCCAGGGCGACAATGGCGAGGCGATCGTCATTGTCGGCGGCTTCGACGACACCATCACCAATGCCGGGACCATTGTGGGCAGCATCGCGACCGACGCCGGCAACGACACGCTCAATCTCCTTACGGGGTCGAGCATTTCCGGCCTGATCGACGGCGGTGCCGACACCGACACCATCAACCTCTCCGGCAGCGGCCAGGGCACGCTCGCAAGCTTCGCCAACATCGAGGTCGTGGATCTGATCGGTGGCGACTGGACGCTGGGCAGCGACGGCGTCAGCGAGCTTAACTTCGAGACCGGCGCGCAGACCCTGAGGCTCGCCGCGAGCACGCTCGCGGACGGCGATTTCGACGGCACCATCGACAATTTCGCGCTCGGCGATCGGATCGACCTTCAGGGTATCGGGCTTGCCACAACCGCGACGCTCGACGAGAACAACCTGTTGACCATCTCGGGCGGCTCATCCGGGCCCATCACGCTGCAACTCGATCCCAGCGAGGACTACACCGGGTTGGGCTTCGCGCTGACACCGGATGGCAACGGCAGCACCACCATCGCGCTCGTGGCCGAGCCCGGACAGGTGCTCAATGGCGGCAACGGCAACAACACGTTGACGGGCTTAGCCGGCAACGACGTGATCTCGGGCGGGAACGGCAACGACATTCTGAGCGGTGGCCGCGGCCACGACACACTTGACGGTGGCAATGGCAATGACTCGCTCGACGGCGGGATCGGTAACGATGATCTCTCTGGCGGCAATGGTGATGACACGCTACTCGGCGGGGCGGGCAACGACTCGCTGAGCGGCGGCAATGGCGATGATTGGCTCGATGGCGGCAGCGGTGTCGACACGCTCACGGGCGGCAACGGCAATGATCACCTCGCCGCTGGAGCTGGCAACGACCTCCTGTCCGGAGGCAATGGTGATGACTGGCTCGGCGGCGGTGCGGGCGACGACACGCTCACCGGCGGGAACGGCAACGATACATTCGTGTTCGCCGCCGGATTCGGGCACGATATGGTGACAGACTTCCGCAGCGGCGATCACATCGCGTTCCAGGATGGTGTGTTTGGCGACTTCCAGGCGGTGCTGGCCGCCAGCCAGCAGGTCGGCGCCGATGTGGTGATCACGCTCGATTCCGGCAATGTGGTTACGCTGCAGCACGTGCAGCTCGCGAGCCTGCACGCCAGCGACTTCCTGATCAGCTGAGCGGGTTGCGTACGACTGTTCGTCCAGCGCAAGAGCTTGTGAAACTTCTTGAACTGTCGTTGGCACGGAACTATCCGCTGTCGTCCCCGCGAAGGCGGGGACCCATAGCCACTGACCTTTCGATTCGCCGCCGGCCACACAACATCGCAACGACACAGCGTATGGGTCCCCGCCTTCGCGGGGACGACAGCGGGAGATGCATTGCTTTACATATTCGCAAGCGGGGACGAGCGAAGTCGGTCAATCAAGCGGTGTCACGCCTCGACGACGACGTAGTTGTTCTCGACCCGCACCGGAAAGGTCTCGGCCACATGCGGGCCCTCGACCAGCTCGGTGCCGGGCTTCACGCTGACCGGATATTGCCGCACCCGGATGCGGGCCGGATCGCACCATGACTTGCCGGTGCGGATGTCGAACTCCCAGCCGTGCCAGGGGCATTTCACCATCTCGCCCGGCCGCGAATAGCAGTATTCTCCCGGCACCTTCGACTCGACCAGCCCGGTCTGGATGCCGTCGCAAAGGCTGCCGCCACGATGCGGGCAGCGATTGTTGAGTGCAAAGAAATCGCCGGAGAGATTGAACACCACGATGGCGCGGCCGTTCACCTCGACGAGCTTGCGCGTGCCCGGCGGGATCTCGTCGACGCTCGCAACCACGTGGCCGGCCATTGGAATCAATCAAGCCGATCAATCGAGCCGGTAGAGCGCGCGTGCGTTCTCGCTCAGCACCTTGCTGCGGCGCTCGTGATCGAGCGCCGGCGGCAGCGCCAGCAGCGGGTCGTCGAAATCCCAGTGCGGATAGTCGCTCGCGAACATGATGTGGTCGAAGCCGACCCAGGTCATCGTCTCCATCAGATGGTCGGGCTCCTCGGCCTCCTCCATCGGCTGGGTCGAGACCCAGAAATGCTCGCGCAGATATTCCGACGGCGCGCGCTTGAGATGCGGCACCTCGGCCTTGAGCGTCTTCCAGTGCTTGTCCATGCGCCAGCCGAGCGGCGGCATCCAGGCGAAGCCCGCCTCGATCATCACGATCTTGAGGTCGGGGTAGCGCTCGAACACACCTTCGAGAATGAAGCTCACGACCTGGGCCTGGCAGCAGGAGGCGTGCTCGGTCATGTCCTCGATATAGAACGAGGGCCAGCCGGTATTGCTCGCCGGCCGGCCGCTGGTGCCGAACACGTGGATGCCGACCGGCAGCCCCGCCTCGACCGCCGCCTCGTAGATCGGCCAGTAGCGGCGCTTGCCCAGAAGCTCGTTGGTGCGGCTCTTGAGCAGCACATGCGCGAAGCGCTTGTCACCGGCGCGGCGGCGGATTTCGGCGCGCGACGCCTCAGGGTCCTCGTAAGGCACCACGACTGAGGCGAGCAGCCGCGGATCGCGCGCGTTCCAGCCGTCGAGCTGGAACTCATTGGCGGCGACCGCCATGGCGGCGCTGAACTCGTCGTTCTGATCGCCCTGCCCGGTCGGCGACAGCGGATTCATGATCGCGTATTCGATCGGATAGAGATCGAGATACTGCTGCTTCATGAAGTTGAGGTCGCTCCCCGGCAGTCCGCCGCCGGGCGGCCAGCTGTCGCGGCGCGAGGCGATTGGCTGGCTCTTGGGATAGGGAAAGCCCTTCAGGAAGCCCTGGCGCGTGCGCGCCCCGAACGTCGTGTAGTGGTCCCACCAGCGCTTGGCGAGGTAGGGCCGCAAGTCCTCCATCCCGCTCTTGGGATGGATGTCGACATCGATGACCTTGAGGCGGGTCTTCTGGCTGACGTCCGGCTGTCGCAGCTCGATGTTCATGACACGGCCTCCTTGAGGCGCGGATAGGTCGCGAGCGGATTCTCGACCAGTATCTTCCGCTGCAGGCCGGCCGGCAAGCCGGGCGGCATGGCGCTCTCCCCGTCGAACTGCCAGTGCGGGAAATCCGAGGCATAGAGCAGAAGCTCGTCCGAGCGCAGCTGATCGATGATGCGCTCGATCGTGTCCGCATCGTCGGGCGCATCGAACGGCGTGATGGTCAGCCGCACATGGTCGCGCACGATCTCGGCCGGCGAGCGGTCGACCCAGGGCACCTCCGCCCGCACGCCGCGCCAGAACTTCGAGATTCGCCACAAGAAGCCCGGCAGCCACGTCACGCCCGATTCGATCAGCACCACCTTGAGGCCGGGGAACTTGGCGAACGCGCCTTCGCTGATCAGGCTGGTCGAGCTGCGACTGGAACGCCTGCGCGTAGGCCACATAGTCCTCGAGATAGAAGGTCGGCCAGCCCAGCGAGGTGAGCGAATGGCGGTAGGTCGAGCCTGGATGAATGCCGATCGGCAAGCCCGTGGCGCTCGGCGGCCGCATAGATCGGCCACCAGTGCCGGCGCCCGAGCGGAGTTTCCTGCATCGCCAGCAGCACGACCTGCACGAACCGCTTGTCCTTGGCGCAGCGCTCGATCTCGGAGACCGCAAACTCGACGTTTTGCGTGGGCACCACGATCGAGGCGCGCAGCCGCGGATCGCGGTCGAGCCATTCCTTGGCGATCCAGTCGTTGACCGCGCGCGCGACCGCCAGCGCCATGTCCTCGCTGAAGATGAGCTCGACACCGTAGAGGCAATTGCAGATCGCGGTCTCCGCCTTGAGGCGATCGAACACCTGCGCGGACAGCCGCGTCACATCGGTCGCCGGATGATCCTTGCCCTTGAAGTCCGCGCGTACCGTCATCGGCGAGCCGGGCGGATAGCTGTTCGCCTCGAAGCCCGGAATGCCGCGCTCCACAAACGAGTCGCGCCAGTAAGGCTCAAGGTAGGGAACCAGCGCCTTGAGGTTCGGCACCTGCGGGTGCACGTCGCAGTCGATGGCGGCAACGGTCAATCTCATCCTCCGAGGGCGCTAGGCTCTCCCATGAGATAAGTCCAATCCCGACCTAAAGGAAAGGCCCCGGCAGCAGCCGGGGCCAAGCTGTCAAACCAGCCTTTACGATCCCTTACGCCTTGCTTTTACGCTTTCCTGGGCCAGAGCACGCCCTGGTAGCCGCGCGGCACAGTGCCGATGCCTTTGTAGATGAACTTCTGCACGCGCTTACCCTCGTAGGTCTCGGTCGTGTAGACGTTGCCCTTGGAGTCCGACGCGAGGCTGTGCACGCCGTAGAACTGGCCGGGCTGACGGCCGCCGGCGCCGAAGGCGGTGATCTCTTCCAGCGTCTCACGCACGATGATGCGCACGCGCGAGTTCTGGCCATCTGCCAACAGGATGAAGCGCTGGTCCGGGTCCTTGGTGAAGACGATGTCCCAGGCCGATCCCGACCCGAGCGTGTTGCGGGCGAAGAACGCTTCCTTCACGAACTTGCCCTCCGGCGTGAAGACCTGCAGCCGGTCGTGCTGCCGGTCGCAGACATACACGAGGCCATCGTTCGCACGCTCGATGCAGTGCACCGGATTGCGGAACTGCTGCTGGGGCGGCGCCTTCGGATCGTAGGGGCCCTGCGCAGCGTCGTCCGGCTTGTTGCCGTAGGCGCCCCAGTAGCGCTTCATCTTGCCGGTGTCGGCATCGAGAACCGCGACGCGCTTGTTGCCATAGCCGTCCGCGATGTAGGCCTCGTTGGTCTTGGGATCGACCCAGATCTTGGCGACGCGCCCGAAGTTCTCCGGATCGTTGCTGCCCTTGCCCTGGCCGAACTTGCCGACCTGCATCAGGAACTTGCCGTCCTTGGTGAACTTGAGGATATGGGCGTCCTTCTCGCCGTTGCCGCCGATCCAGACATTGCCCTTGTAGTCGACATGGATGCCGTGATTGGACTGCGGCCATTCATAGCCCTCGCCCGGCCCACCCCAGGAGCGCACCAAGCCACCATCCTGATCGTAAACCAGGACCGGCGGGGCTGTGCGGCAGCATTCGGCGATCGGCGGATTGAGCTCGGCGCCGCGCTCGTTGTTGTGCAGGCCGCCGGCACCGCGATGGATCACCCAGACGTGATCCTGCTCGTCGACCCATGTTCCGATGGTCCAGCCGAGCAGCCAATTGTTGGGAAGCGGCTTGGGCCAGAGCGGATCAACCTCATAGACTGGCGCGGTGACGCTCGATCCTTGCGCATCGGCATGCTGCTGCAGCACCGCCTGCCCGATGCCCAAAGTGGCGATACCGGCGGCGAGCGCGACGCCGGACATAACCTTCCGCTTCTGGCTGAAGTTCATCACGTCCTCCCCTGATATGGGCGGCAGCACCGCCCGGAAGCTTGCCGCCGGCGCATTGGCCGGTCGCTCATGCCTCCTCTTTACGTGCATTATACGCCAATCCGGAGGACTTGTAACGGCACTTGAAAGCCCCCTAAGCTTGCGCCCCTCAGGGGAGACTAACAGTGCGCGTCCAGGGGCTTAGTGCGCTCTGGCGGGTAATGGCCGCCATTTTGGTCATGGCTGCGGTCGGGTCTGGTGCGCTTGCGCATGAGATTCCCAGCGATGTGAAGCTCAACGTCTTCTTCAAGCCCGCCGGCAACCGCCTCCTGCTGCTCGTGCGCGCGCCGCTCGCCGCCATGAATGAGGCGGAGGTGCCGACGCGCGGCCCCGGCTATATCGATCTCGCCCGTGCCGACGAGGCGCTGCGCGGCGCCGCCAAGGTCTATTTCACCGACAACATCACGGTGACCGAGAACGATACACCGCTCCCGACGCCGCGTGTGTTACACGCGCGCGTCTCGTTGCCGTCGGACAAATCGTTTGCCTCCTACGAGGAGGCGCTGGCGCAACTCGAAGGGCCGCCGCTCGATCCAAGCCTCGAGCTCTACTGGACCCAGCAGCTGCTCGACGTGCTGCTCGAATATCCGATCCAATCCGATCGCTCCGAGTTCGCGATTGAATTGCGCGTCGATCGGCTCGGCCGCAAGGTGACGACCGCGCTCCGCTTCATGCCGCCTGACGGCACCACCCGGGCATTCGAGTTTCACGGCGACGTCGGGCGTGTGTATCTCGACCCGCGCTGGCATCAGGCCGCGCTGAGCTTCGTCGTTTCGGGCTTCTGGCACATCCTCGAGGGCACCGACCATCTCTTGTTCCTGGCGTGCCTGGTCATTCCGTTCCGGAGACTGCGTCCGCTGGTGGTGATCGTGACCTCGTTCACGGTCGCCCATTCGATCACGCTGATCGCCTCGGCCTTCGGGTTCGCGCCCGATGGACTATGGTTTCCTCCGCTGATCGAAACGCTGATCGCCATCACCATCGTCGCCATGGCGCTTGAGAACATCATCTATGCGTCGCTTGGCAGGAGTGCTGCGCTCTCAAGTCGTTGGATTGTCGCCTTCGCGTTCGGCCTGGTCCACGGCTTCGGCTTCTCGTTCGCACTACGTGAGACGCTGCAATTCGCCGGCGACCACCTGCTGACCTCGCTCCTCGCATTCAACGTCGGCGTCGAGATCGGCCAGTTGGTTGTGCTCCTGGTGCTGATCCCGGCACTCGGGCTCCTGTTCCGCCGCGTTGTGCCGGAACGGCTCGGCGTCATCATTTTATCGGTGCTCATCGCGCACACGGCCTGGCACTGGATGATCGAGCGCGGCGGCGAGCTCGCGAAGTTCCCGCTGCCCAGTCTTGATGCCGCCTTTATCGCGAGCGCGATGCGCGGACTGATGGCCGTGCTGATCCTCATTGCCGGCGTGTGGCTGGTGAACGGCTTGCTGCGGCGCTGGCTGGGAGCCGACATCGGCATGCCGGCTGCCGACGCGGAGCGGAGAAGTCGATGAAGGCAGCGTGGTACGACGAGCAGGGCGAGCCGGCCAAGGTGTTCAAGGTCGGCGAGCTGCCGGACCAGGAGCCTGGGCCGGGCGAGGTGAAGGTTGCGATCCGTGCCTCCGGCGCCAATCCGACCGACACCTACACGCGCAGCGGCGTCAGGCGGCGCGGCATGCCATTCCCGCGCATCGTGCCCCATCAGGACGGCGCGGGCGTGATCGTTGCGGTGGGCGATGGCGTGCCCAAGCAGCGCATCGGCGAGCGCGTCTGGCTGTTCATGGCACAGTGGCAGCGGGCCCGTTGGGACCGCGGCCGAATTCTGCGTGCTGCCATCCGGGCGCGCGGCGAAGCTTCCGGATAACTGCGGCTTCAACGAAGGCGCGTGTCTTGGCGTGCCGTGGCTCACTGCTCACTACGCGGTCTTGTGCGACGGGCCAGTCACCGGCCGCACAGTGCTGGTGGCGGGCGGCACGGGCGCGGTCGGCTACTACGCGGTGCAGATCGCCAAGCACGACGGCGCGCGCGTCATCGCGACCGTGGGAAGTGCCGAGAAGGGCCGCATCGCGCGCGAGGCTGGGGCCGATGAAGTGATCGACTTTCGGGCCGAGGACGTCGGCGCGCGCATTGCGGCGCTGACGAACGGCAACGGCGCTGACCGGCTGCTCGAGCCGCACTTCGCGAAGAACGCGCCGCTCTTTCCAAAGATGCTCGCCAAGAAGGGCACCGTGATCGTCTACGGCGCCGGCGGGACAGAGGGTGCGATCCCGGCTGGCTGGGGCATCCAGAACCAGCCCACCATCAAGTTCATCTACATGTACGAGCTGCCGGCGCAGGCCTATGTGAGCTCGGTGGCGGACTTCGAGCGCCTGCAAGGCGCCGGCAAGATCAAGCACCTGCCGGTGCGGGAGTTCAGCCTCGACCAGATTGCGCAGGTGCATGAGGCGGTCGAAAAGGGCAACAGCGGGACGCGGATGGTGATCGTGATGGCGTAATGCACGCCCGTGGTCCCTCAGCCTCTTCCGCCCTCATTCTGAGGAGCGCGCATCACGCATCGTAATCTCTCAGCGGCATGGGCATGCGCGCGTCTCGAAGAATGAGGGCGGCCACGGCGGGCCCCATGCTTCGAGACGCATCGCAGCGCTGTCCGAGCTTGCCGAGATGGCTGAATTGCTTCGCGCTGCGATGCTCCTCAGCATGAGGCCCGGGCAAGCCGGACGCCTGGCAGCCTAGTCCGCGCTGATATTCGCCGCCTTCGCGACCTCGGCCCAACGCGCGATCTCGCTGCGCGTCCAGGCGTCGAGCTCGGCCGGTGTGTTGCCCTTCGCGTCAATGCCGAGATGGCGGGCCTTCTCGGCGAACCCGGCCGAGTTCACCACGGCGCGCATGTCGGCGGAGAGCTTCTCCAGCACCGGCGCTGGTATGCCCGTCGGGCCATACATGGCGTTAATCGCCGCAACGCTGAAGCCCGGATAGGTCTCAGCTATCGTCGGGACCTGCGGGGCGTCGGCCAGACGCTCGAGACCCGCGCCGGCGACGAGCTTGAGCTCGCCCGCATCGACATAGCGCTTGGCCGAGTGCCAGATGTCGAACATGATCGGCACGCGCCCCGCGATCACGTCAGTCAGTGCTGGCGCGCTGCCGTTGTAGTTGATGTGCGTCATGGCGATGCCGGCGCGCTGCTTGAGCATCTCGCCGGCAAGATGACCGACGCCGCGCGGACCGGGCGAGGTGTAGTTGATCGGCTCGGCGCTGCGCTTCGCCAGCGCCACGACGTCGGCAACCGAATTCACCGGCAACGATTTATTGGCGACCAGCGCAACCGGCTGCGTCGCCACCATACTGATGCCGACGAACTCCTTGAGCGTGTCATAAGGCAGCTTCTGTCCGATTGCCGGATTGATCAGAAAGGAATTGGTGCCGATCAGCATGGTGTAGCCATCGGCCGGCGACTTGCCGACCGCCGCAGTCGCCACGATCGTGCCGGCGCCCGGCCGGTTCTCGATCACCACCGACTGTCCATTCCAGCGCGCCATGAGCAGGTCGGCGAGAATGCGCGCCACGACATCCGTCGGCCCACCCGCCGCGAACGGCACCACGATCTTGACCGGGCGCGTCGGAAAATCGGCTGCACCCTGAGCCAACGCTCCGGACGCAAACACGATCATGACCAGCGCGATCGGCAATGCTCTCCTACTCGCCATGTTTCGATCATCCCCGAAGCTTCATCACCGGTCAACGTGACATAACGGGGTCGCAGCAGGGAGGTAGGCATGACAATCGCGCCAGCCATGACCAATGCTATCCACGATATCGGGATAGCCCGGCAGATCGGTACCTACAGCGACGCCATCGAGGTGCCAGCGAACGCGCGCTGGCTGTTCACCGCCGGCACACCAGGACTTGCGGAGGACGGGACATTGCCAGGCGACATCACGGCCCAGGCCGAGCTCGCCTGGCAGCACATCGACCACATGCTGCGAAACGCCGGCATGACCATCAACGACATTGTCAAGCTCACGCAGTATCTGGTGAGGGCTGCGGACATTCCCGCCTATGCGGCGGTCCGTGCCCGCATGCTTGCCGGCGCGCGCCCGGCGTCAATGTTGCTGGTCGTGCCGGCTCTCGTGCGGCCTGGCTTCTTGCTGGAAGTGGAAGTGATCGCTGCGACGGCACAATGAGCCGAGAAATGCAAAGCGCCCCGGCCGGAGCCGGGGCGCGATGCAGGCCAGACTGTTTGCCGACTACAGCCGGTAGAGGATCTGGTCGGTCCAGAACCGCTCGAGCCGGTGCAGCGACTTGTTGAGGGTCGAGAACTCCTCGGCATTGATGCCGCCGACCTGCTCCACCGTACGAACGTGCTTCTGGTAAAGCCCTTCGACGGTGTCGCGGACCTCGCGGCCCTTGTCGGTCAGACTGATGCGGACGGAGCGGCGATCGACGCGCGAGCGCTGATGATCCAGGAAGCCCATCTCGACCAGCTTCTTGAGATTGTAGGACACGTTGGAGCCGAGATAGTAGCCACGCGTACGCAGCTCGCCCGCGGTGAGCTCTTTGTCGCCGATATTGTAGAGCAGCAGCGCTTGCACTGAGTTGATGTCAGCGCGGCTGCGGCGATCGAACTCGTCCTTGATCACGTCGAGCAAACGGCGGTGCAGCCGCTCCACGAGTGTCAAGGCCTCGAGATAGAGCGGCCTGACATTATCAAGCCGCGCCTCTCGATCACCAGCCGGCTCAACCGTCTTGGCAACGGCTTTCATGATGACGCCTCACTGTTGTCGTTATAGCTGACGAGGCCCTGTTTCCCCGTCCTAACGGCGCCACATTAACGCCCATGGTCTAAATTCGGCTTAAGCAATACGATAAAGATCCAGTTTATTTATCACGGTAAATCGCCAATTGATCATCGAATCCAAGCAATTGCCGTAACGCTCTGTTGACGCTGCAAAGCCCCGCCAATCCGCGCGTTCTGCGTTCGTCCGGGCCCTTACTCGTGGTCAAGAAGCTTGATGATGCCGGAGAAGTCCATCCCCGCATTGCCCTGATCGACGAACAGATCGTAAAGCGCCGCCGCCCCCGCAGCCATCGGAGCCTTGGCGCCCGAAGTCTTGGCCGCGGCCTGCGCGAGTAAGAGATCCTTGAGCATCATGGCGGCGGTAAAACCGGGTTGGTAGCCGCGATTGGCCGGCGACGTCGGCACCGGCCCCGGCACCGGACAGTATTTTGTCATCGCCCAGCATTGTCCGGATGATTGCGATGCAATGTCGAAAAGCTTCTGCGCATCGAGGCCGAGCTTTGCTGCCAGACTGAACGCCTCGCAGACCGCGATCATCGACACGCCGAGCATCATGTTGTTGCAGATCTTGGCGGCCTGGCCGGCGCCGGCGCTGCCGGCATGCACGATGGTCTGGCCCATCGCGGCAAGAATCTGGCTTCGCCTTCTCGAAGGCGATATCGCTGCCACCGACCATGAACGTGAGCGTTGCCGCCTCGGCGCCTGCAACGCCACCGGACACTGGCGCATCGACCATCCGCAGCTCGTTGACCTGGGCGGCCGCCGCAACCGCGCGCGCGGATTCGACATCGATGGTGGAGCAGTCGATCAGCAGCGCACCATCAGGCGCCGACGCCAGCACGCCACCCGAGCCAAGATAGACCTCACGCACCTCCTTGCCCGACGGCAGCATAGTGATCACGACCTCGGCGCCCCCGCAGGCGACATCGATCGCGGTCGCGAAGCTGCCGGAGATTGTGCTCAGCCGCTCGGCCGCCGCGCTGTCGACGTCAAAGCCGGTCACCGCATGGCCGGCCTTGATCAGGTTCTGCGCCATCGGGAAGCCCATGCGGCCAAGCCCAATGAAGCCAATCTGGGTCATGTTCCGCCCTCCCGCGTACACGTACGCACGCCGATCCGCCGCTTGAGATCGCCTAGCAGCCGCTCGGCGCTTGCGCCATCCACCATCGCGCGCGCATCGGGACCGAGCGCGCGCACGGCCGCCACATAGCCGGCCACTTCGTCGGCATCGCGCACGGCTTGCGGATAATCTGTGGCGAACACGATCTGCGACAGCGCCACCTCCTGCAGCCCGAAGCGCACCCATTCGGCGCCCCACTCGGCGCAGTGGTCGGGACCGGCCCAGCCGGCACAGTCGTAGAACAGGCGCTGCTCGAGGTAATAGTCGAACGGCCGTTGCGGCTGGCGCCCATGCCGCGGAACCGCCGCGGTGCCCCACTTGCCGCGCTGCTGGAAACCGCGGATGCGACCGAGATAGCGGCCGATGCCGCCGGAGAAATGAGAGAACTGGATCTTCAGCGTGGGCAGCTCGTCCAACAGCCCGCTGTTGATGATGCGGATGGTCGCGACCATCAGCGAGAACTCCCAGCCCATCATGCGGCCGAGATCATCCGCGTAGAGCTGCGGCCAGGCGATCACCTGCGGAAGCGGATGGATGAACACATAGAGTCCGAGATCGGCGGCCGCGCGCCAGAACGGCCGCAGCGCCTCGGCGTCGAGCGGCTGGCCCTGCAGCTCCGAGCCGATGACCACGCCGGGAAATCCGAGCTCGACCGCACAGCGCTTGAGCTCGGCCGCAGCCTCGTCGGCCTTCAATGCGGGCACATGGGCGAGCCCGATGAAGCGGCCCGGATAGTCGATGACCGCCTGCCGCATGCGGTCGTTGATGAGCCGACAGGTGGCGAGATCGGGCTGATCGAAACCTGTGCCGCAGGAGAGCACACCGGCGTCAATGCCGGCGCGGTCCATCATGCGAACATGCGAGGCGAGATCGGCGAGCAGCGGATTGAGCAGATAGTTCGGGTTGCCATTCTCGTCGAGCCGCACCGAGACCGCGTTGCGATCGCCCTTGAGAAGCTCGGGCGGCGTGTAATGCTGCTGGAAGTCGATAACCACGTCAGTCTCCAAATCAACAGGACCTGCTCAGATCGGCTGCTCGCGCGCGGCCTTCAGGGCGAGCATCAGATAGGTTCCGAGCAATGCGAACTCGATGATCATCATCCAGATGCGCCCACCATAGATCTGCGGAAACAGCATCTCGACCGCAATCATCGATATGACCGACGTGAGCCAGACGACGGCGCCCCAGGGCGCCGCGAGCCAGAGCCCAACGGCGGCAACAAGATCGATCACCGCAAAGAAGACCGTCGCCGACTGATAGGGGGTCGGGTAGTCGGCAAAGCCTCCCGGCGTTGGGGCGTTGATGCCGCAGACCACGGCCCAATGATAGAGCCCCTTGATCATCGACAAACCCGCCATGGCGCGCAGAAACATGACCAGCCGCCGGGCCCAGAGGTCGAGGTGGCTCCTGACCTCCGTCTCGACACTCACCGGTTGAACCGGGTCAAGCCCCTGCTGCTGCCTGATCGCGCGCGGGTCGCTCATGACAAGTCAAGCTCTGGCAAGTCAAGCTCTGGCAGGTCGAACTCTCGCGCGACAGGGTCAAAGTGGCGCTCGACCTCAGCCTCGCTGATGGCAGCCAGAGCGGACGGCCGCCACATCGGCGCCTGGTCCTTGTCGATGATCACCGCCCTGATTCCCTCATAGAAGTCGTGCCCTCGTACCACGCGGGAAACTACCCGGTATTCGGTGCGCATGCACTCGTCGAAAGCGAGTGTTCGGCCGCGCCGCTGCAAGGCCAGTGCGAGCTTGAGGCTCAGGGGCGATTTGTCCCTGATCGCCGCCGCAGCCGTGCGGGCAAAGTCGCCTTCGCGGCCGGGCTCGGCCGCACTGGTGTCAAGGCTGGCCAGAATCTCTTCTACGTGATTCGCTTTGAACCAGCGGTCGATCGCCGGCCGCTGGAGCGTGAGGGATCCCGCGTCGACCGGCTCCGAGAACGCCGCCAGCACGGCATCGACCGGAACCGCCCCGCACAGCGCCTCGACCAGCTCGGCGAACCGCGCCGATCGCACGCGATGAGTGGCAATGCCGGAGCCAAGTCCGTCGGTGGCGTCGAGGCGATCGCCGGTGAGAGCGCAATACGTGCCAAGCTCACCCGGCAGCCGCGGCAGGAACCATGTCGCCCCCACGTCGGGGAAGAACCCAATCCCAACCTCGGGCATGGCAAACCGGAAGGCATCGCCCGCCACCCGGTGCGAGCCGTTGATGGATATCCCGGCGCCACCTCCCATCACCACGCCGTCAATGAGCGCCACATAGGGCTTGCGATAGCGCTTGATCAGCGCGTTCAGCCGGTATTCATCCCACCAGAATTTCAGCGCGTCGTCGTAGCGCCCGCTGCGTCCGAGCTCATAGATCGCCTTGAGATCGCCACCGGCGGAGAACGCACGCGTCTCCCGCCGCCAGCACGATCACGCGCGTGACCGCGGCATCGTCCGCCCAGGCGACAAGCTGCTCCGTCAGCGCGCGCACCATGGCGTGCGTCACCGCATTGAGCGCGTGTGGGCGGCTGAGAATGACAATGCCGGCGGTGCCGCGGCGCTCGAACAGAATGTCGGCAGACGAGCTTCAAACGACCTCACGACCGCGCCGGCTGGAACGCCCGCGCGCCTTCCCGGATCGGCACTCTGTCATCCGAACAACCATGAGCCGGGATCCGCAATTGGCCGGTGCTCGTTGAGCGCCAGCACACCCTTGATGCTGCGTATCAGCGACCAGATGAACCACCAGACGAGCACGGCCGCACCGATGATAATCAGCGACAGAACCGTCCCAACAACGATGTAGAGTAGTCCAATCCAGAAGGTCCGAATCTGAAAGCGGTAGTGCGTGGCCAGCATCGGGTCGGCGGTGTCCACCTGGACGTGCGCCATGATCACGCCGATGATCGCGGTAATTCCGGTAAAGTAGCCGAGGAAATACAGAATATAGACGATGAGCGCGATATCCGTGTTCGGCACAATCGGCTGGGGTGTCGTGTCAGGTCCTGTTGCGGTCATTTCTGGCCTCTCAATGACATTCGCCGCGCGCCGCCATAGTGGCATGCCCGCGCAGCCGCCGCCAATCCGAGGGCGCCAGCGCGATGTGCCAACCGGGGCGATGTGCTAAGCCGTCGCGCGACGCTGGCGGCCTTTCCTTGGAAAAGCTACAAATGCACCTCCAAGAGCAGGAGTGCCGCCATGGCGATCAAGTATGGACGCCCGATTGAAGCCCGCCTCGCCCCCGTGGAGGCGAAGGCCAGCCGGCTCGACCTCTCCGTCCGGCCGCGCCGCAATCGCAAGGCCGACTGGACGCGCCGGATGGTGGCCGAGAACGTGCTCACCGTCGACGACCTGATCTGGCCGCTGTTCCTGGTCGATGGATCGAAGACGCGCGCGGCGGTGCCGTCGATGCCCGGGGTCGAGCGGCTCTCGGTCGACGAGGCGGTGCGCGAGGCCGAGCGTGCGGCCAGACTGCGTATTCCCTGCCTCGCTTTGTTTCCCTACACCGATCCGAATTTGCGCGACGAAGCCGGCACCGAGGCGCTGAACCCGGACAATCTCGTTTGTCGCGCCATCCGGGCCATCAAGAAGGCCGTGCCGGAGGTCGGCATCCTCTGCGACGTCGCGCTCGATCCCTACACCAGTCATGGCCATGACGGGCTGCTGCGTGACGGCGCCATCCTCAACGACGAAACCGTCGCCGTGCTGACGCGCCAGGCGCTGGTCGAAGCGGAGGCTGGCGCTGACATCATCGCGCCGTCCGACATGATGGACGGCCGGGTGGGCGCGATCCGTACAGCACTCGATGCGGCCAACCTCACCGACGTTTCGATCATGGCCTATGCGGCGAAATATGCGTCCGCCTTCTACGGCCCGTTCCGCGACGCCGTCGGCTCCTCGAAGACCCTGACCGGCGACAAGCGCACCTACCAGATGGATCCCGCCAACACCAACGAGGCGCTGCGCGAGGTCGAGCTTGATATCGCCGAAGGCGCCGACATGGTGATGGTGAAGCCCGGCATGCCATATCTCGACATCCTGCAGCGCGTCAGCGAGACCTTCGGAATGCCGACGTTTGCCTATCAGGTGTCGGGCGAATACGCGATGATCATGGCGGCTGCGCAGAACGGCTGGCTCGACGGCGAGCGCGCCATGATGGAGAGTCTCTACGCCTTCAAGCGTGCCGGCGCCGCCGGCGTGCTCAGCTATTTCGCACCGCACGTGGCGGAGAAGCTGAAAGCCACAGTCTAGAACATTTCATTGGAGCGCCAGGCATTACCGCGCGATACGCTTTGATCCAAGCTATTGCTTTCGTCTGCTTGTCCACCACGTCTGGTAGCGCGCGGGTTAAACCAAGAGGTTGACCATGACATCGGCTGACGCTTCGGCAGTGCGCCAACGCAGCGTATTGGGGACGTTGCTTTTGGTCATCGTCCTTGTTCCGTTGGCGATCGTCGTGCTGCTCAGCCCCTTCCTGATCCGCACATTCCTGTTCC
>CAWFMV010000009.1:0-285367 GCA_963817015.1 uncultured Alphaproteobacteria bacterium
GAGCAGGACTTCACCGCGATCGACACCGCGGTGTGGGATCGCGTCATGGCAGTGAATGTGCGCGGCCCGTTCCTGATGGCGAAACATGTGGTGCCGCACATGCGTGCGCGCCGCTACGGCAAGATCATCAATATTGGCTCCGGCACGGTGTTCCGCGGCATTCCGCAGATGGTGCACTATGTCACATCGAAGGGCGCGGTGAGCGCATTCACGCGCTCCCTCTCTCGTGCGGTGGGCACCGATGGCATTTGCGTCAACACGCTCGCGCCCGGCTTCACGCTGTCCGATAGCGTAGTCGAGAACAATCCGACGCATGTCAAAAGCTCGCGCGACAATGCGATTCAGCGTCGTGCCATCAAGCGCGACGCCTATCCACCGGATCTGATCGGGGCGCTGATCTTCCTCGCTTCATCGGACAGCGATTTCATCACTGGGCAGACGATCGCGGTCGATGGTGGGGCTGTGAATACGTAGTCGGCTTCTGAAGAGTTTCTCTCGCGTTGCCGTTCGTCCCCGCGAAAGCGGGGACCCAGACTTTCTATGACAGCTCGAGCAAACAGCTTCTGGATTCCCGCTTACGCGGGAATGAACGGAGACTGTGGCACTGCGAGCCAACCCTTATCACTCCGGCTTGATGCCGGCGCTCCTGATCACCTTCGCCCATTTCTCGGTCTGCGCGGTCACGAAGGCATTGGCCTCCGCGGGCGTGAACACGATCGGCATGGCGCCGACGTCGGCGAAGCGCGCCAGGATGGTGGGGTCGGCGAGCGCGGCGTTGATCTCGCGATTGAGCCGCTCGATGATCTCGCGCGGCGTGCCGGTTGGCGTGCCGACGCCCGAGAAGGTGCTCACCTCGAAGCCCGGAATGGTTTCGCGCGCGAGCGGAATGTCGGGCACGGCCGGTGACCGCGTCGTGGGAAGCAATGCGAGCGCGCGCACCGAGCCGGACTTGATGTGCGGGAGCGAGTTTGGCAAGGCGTCGACCGCCACCTGCACTTCGCCGCCGATGAGATCGGCGATCAGCGCCGCGCCGCCACGGTAGGGCACGTGCACCATGTCGATGCCGGCCGTGCTCTTGAGCAGCTCAATCGGCGAGATGGCTGATCGTGGCGGCGCCGAACGACGCAATATTGATCTTGCCCGGATTGGCCTTGGCGTGAACGATCAGCTCCGCTAGCGTCTTGGCCGGGACCGACGGATTGACCTCCAGCACCAGCGGCAGCTCGGTGAGGCCCGCCACCATGGTGATGTCGCGCAGGAAGTTGAACGGCAGCGATTGATAGAGCGACACGTTGATGGTGTGGGTCGATGCAGTGAACAGCAGCGTGTAGCCGTCCGCCGGCGAGTTGGCGACGGCTTGCGTCGCGATATTGGTGCCGCCGCCCGGGCGGTTCTCGACCACAACAGGCTGGCCCATCCGATCCGATAGAAACTGCGCGACCAGGCGGGCGATGATGTCGGTCGAGCCGCCGGCTGGATAGGGCACGACAAAGCGGATCGGCCGGCTTGGATAGGCCTGCGCGCTTACTAAACGCGAGAGAGCAGGGAGCGCGATGGCGGCGCCTGCAATACGCAGAAGCCGGCGGCGTGGAAGCGTCATGATCCCCTCCCTGAAAGATTTATGTAGAGCTCTATCGGCCTCATACTGAGGAGCATCGCAGCGCTTGCTGCGATGCGTCTCGAAGTATGGGGCCGCCCCATCCTTCGAGACGCGCGCTCAAGAACTGTATGTTCCAATTGCGCGACTTCAGCATTGCGCGCTCCTCAGGATGAGGCGGAGCAACTCCGCACTCAGTTCACTCCGCCGCCACCTGCTGCTTGCCTTGTGGCAGCGCGGTCGCGGAAATGCGGCAGAATCTCTTCTGCGATCGCCGTCATGTTCGCACGCGCCATGTCGTCAGGCAGCGTGCCGAATTGCGTCTTTGTCAGCGACGTATTGAAACCTGCGAGATCCTGATACTCGGCGAGCTTCTCGCGCACCGTATTGGGGCTGCCGATGATGACGACGCCGGTCTTGACCAGGTCCTCGATCGAGGAGGTCTTGCCGGTCACCTTGGCGGCGCGGATGCGCTTCATCGATTCAATGTTGCTGTAGCCGGGGGGCAGCAGCATCTCGATCGGCATCTTCAGGAACCGGTTGACCAGCGCTTCGAGATGCGGGCGCGCTTCGCGCATCGCCTTCTCGTCGGTTTCGGCCACATAGATCGTGTTCGACCAGGCGAGCTGATCGGGCGAGGCCTGATAGCCGGCCTTCTCGGCCTCGTCGCGGTACATCTGGAAGAAGCGCGCCACCACCGCGATCGGGCTCAGCGTCTGGCAGTAAGTGTAGCGCATCTGGGCCGCCCAGCGGATGGTGCTGCTCGATCCCTGCGAGGGAATCCAGATCGGCGGATGCGGCGTTTGGCAGGGTCGCGGCCACGGATTGATGTAGTTGAACTGATAGTGCTTGCCCGTATAGGCAAACGGCCCGGGCTCGGTCCAGGCGCGCACGATCAGATCGTGCGCCTCGGCAAAGCGCTCCTGCGATTGCACCGGATTGATGCCCATGGCGTGATATTCGGCGCCGATGCCGCGTACGAAGCCGGCGATAAAGCGCCCGCGCGTGAGGTTGTCGAGCATCGCGTACTCTTCGGCAACCATCAGCGGATTGTTGAGGAGCGGCAGCGCGCGGCCGAGAATCGCAAGCTTGGCGCGCTTGACGCTGCGCGCGAGCGCGCCCGCGAGTACGCCCGGGATCGGCATCATGCCGTAGGCGGTCTGATGGTGCTCGTTGAGGCATACGCCATCGAAGCCGAGCCGGTCGGCGAGCTCCATCTGGTCGAGATATTCGTGGTAGAGGTCCGCACCCTTCTGCGGGTCGTAATGCCGATTGGAGAAGGTCACCCAGGCCGAGCCGTTCTTTTCGATGGCATCGAGGTCGGCGTGGCGATAGGGCATCAGGTGGAAGTTGAAGACCTTCATGCTGCAGCCCTCATTCCATTGATGAAGCATTGGAGCTCGGAGACGAACACGGACGGCTTCTCGACATGCGGCACGTGTCCGCACTCCGGAACAATCACGACTTTCGATCCCGGGATCAATCGCTGCCAGGCGAATGCATAATCATTGGGGAACAGCCGGTCGTTCGCGCCCCAGACGAGCAACGTCGGCACGTCGATCCGGTGCAGCCATTTGTGCAGATTGGGATCGTAGCCGCGCGGCTGCCAGACCACGCGAGCAGTCGCCAGCCGGTTCTTCATCGTGACGTCTTCGAGCTCGGGCTTGAGGAGCCGCGCGACCATCTCGTCGGCGAGAGCCTGGTCATGGAAGAAGTCGCGAATGCGCTGCTCGTCGGTGCGCAGGAAGGTGTCGATCTGCTCGACGCCAGGCACATGGATGCCGGCGGCATCGACAAGCGTAAGTGAGGAAAGCCGCTGCGTGCTGCGGATGGCGAGCTCAGCCGCGATCCAGCCTCCGAGCGATACGCCGACGAGGTGGACCGCATCAAGATCGAGCTGCTCGAGAACGTCGAGATAGAAGTAGGCGAGGTCGTGGATGTTATCGAGCCAATCGGGTGTATCGGATGCGCCGAAGCCCGGATGCTCCGGGACGATCACCTCATACGTGTCGGCGAGCGAGCGCATGAAGGGCAGCCAGGTTCCAGCCCCGCTGGCGCCGTGCAGGATCAAGAGCGGCTGGCCGGTGCCGCCGCGCATCAGCCCGATATTGCAACCCCTGACCGCCATCATCGAAGTCGTCTGGTCCGCCATTCCACCTCCCCACGACTGACCCCAAACCGCCGCCCTCAAGCCGCGAGCGGCTGACGGCATGGTACATTGTCCTCCGGTAGCGAACGAGGCGAATACCTGATCTGCAGACTGGCACCCTTTCAGACATGCCGTGGGTTAAATAGTTTCATTCTGTACTATCTGGCAGTCTTGGGTTAGTCTTAGGTTATTCTAATCTACGGGTCTCAATCTGACGGTTTTGGACGATAGGAGAGAGCGGCATGCCTGGTGCAGCCACGCAGCAAGACAAGAGCAACGGCGGGCCGGATCCTAAGCACAATATCGAGGCGGCGCGTGAGGAGTTCTACCAGCGCATCTCGAAGCGCGACATGGCGCCGCTCTGGAAGGTCATGAGCTCGGTTGTCACCAAGGAGCCGGTGACGCGCTGCGTGCCGCATGTCTGGCATTACGATGATGTGAAATCGCTGGTGATGGAGTCGGGCGGCTTGATCACCGCTGAAGAAGCGCTGCGCCGGGTGCTCGTCCTGGAGAATCCGGCGTTGCGGGGTGAATCGCGCGCTACCAATACGCTCTTTGCTGGTATCCAGATGATTCTGCCGGGCGAGGTCGCTCCGGCCCATCGTCACGTGTCATCGGCGATCCGGTTCGTGCTTGACGGCGAGGGCGCCTATACGGCGGTCGAGGGCGAAAAGTCTTTCATGTCGCCGGGCGATTTCGTCATCACGGCGAACTGGGCGCCGCACGACCACGGCAATCCGTCAGAGAAGCCGATGCTGTGGCTCGACGTGCTCGACTTCCCGGCGGTGAATTTTTACGAGGCGTCGTTCGCCGACTACTTCGACGAAAACGACAAGATGCAGAACACCACCCGCGGCGACGGCGATTCACTGGCCTTCTTCGGCTCCGGTGTGCTGCCGGACGGTGCTCCGATCGAGCTAAAGCGCAGCCCGGTTATCAACTACACCTACGCCCGCACCAGGCCCATTCTCGATCGTCTCAGGAAGACCGGCGACATCGACAAGAGTCATGGCGTGCGCGTGCGCTATGCCAATCCGATCAATGGCGGTCCTGTGCTGCCCACGATGGGAGCGAACCTGGCGCTGCTCCCGAAAGGCTTCAAGGGCGAGAAATATCGCGCGACCGACGGCACCATCTTCGTCTGCACCGAAGGCGGCGGCACCACCAAGGTCGAGGACGCGACGCTCGAATGGGGTCCCAACGATGTGTTCGTGGTGCCGCCTTGGAAGCGCTACTCGCACCAGACCACAAAAGATTCCGTGCTGTTCTCGATCTCCGACCAGCCCGCGCAGGTGGCTCTCGGCATTTGGCGCGAGGACAAGAATCCAAGCTAAGGTTAAATATTACCTCCACTGTCTATGCAGCTTGCGCGTGTAGCGCATTGGGCGTGGCCGACCAGCGGCCGCGCCTTTGCTTTTTGGAATGGCTCAATTCTCTTTTTGGAACGGCTCAAGATGTGTAGAGTGCGGGCCACCTTGGCGCCCGAGACGCGGCGCCCGGTCCAGGGAGGGTATGACCTATGAAGCGATTTTTTGCTGCACTTTTGATGCTTCCGCTCGCTCAAGCCGCCGCGCAGGCGCAAGGCGATGCCGCCGCCGGCAAGGCGATCTGGGATGGACCCAACACCCAGTGCAAGAACTGCCATGGCGCCAATGGCGAGGGCGCGTTCGGGCCTGATCTCGCCGGCCGCAAACTGACCGTGGCGCAGTTCTCTCACGCAGTGCGCCGGCCGTGGGGCATCATGCCGGCCTTCATCGCAAGCCAAGTGAGCGACGCCGAGCTTACCAACATGGCGGCCTATTTCGACACCCTGCCGGCAGTCGCACAGCCCGGTAAGTGGCGCTTCGAGGTGCCCGCCAATGCGCGGCCCGGACAGGCCGTGCTGCTTTCGGTCGGTTGCGGCCAGTGCCACGGCCCGGCGCTCGCCGGCCCGCGTCAGAACATGGGCGCAGTCGACATGGACTTCGACTGGTTCAAGGCCCTCGTCTATACCCACACCACGGCGCTGCCGGAGCACGCGAAGCGTCTGGGCGAGACGTTCAATCTGCGCGTCCGCATGGGCAACTTCAACCCGGCGCGTGTGTCGGAAGGTCAGCTGCGCGAGATCTATGATTGGGCGCGCGAGGTCGGCTTCCGGGCCCGCGTTGTGTCGCGCCTGAGCAAAGGCGAGGCGGGCGAGAAGGGCGTCACCTACACGCTCACAGTTGAAAACGTCGCGCTTCCGGGCAAGGGCCTGACGGTGGAAGATCCGGTTGTGAAGCTGATCATTCCGGCTGGCACCGAGGTGCTCGCCACCACCGGCGCCGGCTATCAGGGCGTCAAGATGGACGAGCAGGCCAAGGCCAATGTGGCGTCATGGCAGGTTTCGGCGATGGGGCCGAAGGTGAAGCAGACCTTCAGCATCACGCTGTCGAAGGCTGGCACCGCTGCTGACAATTTGCGCGGCGACGTGGTCTGGACGCGGCCGGCGGTGAAAACCGGGCCGACCGACAATGTCGCAATCGCGCCGGCGCCGCTCTGAGTTCGCCGATCACCGTCGGCGTGATACTATTCGCTGAGTAAAGGCGGCGCTGCCCACAAGCAGCGCCGTTTTCTCATTTCGCCTTGCGATGGTCGGCCGACGCCGCGGTTGATCGGGTTCGGGATTGAGACTAACCGCGCCGCGACTCGAACGGCGTGCCGCGCTTCTTGTTGTAGCCGTGGATCTGCACCGCGCCCCAGACACCGTTGACGTGATACGGATCGCTGCGGGTGAAGGCGTCCACCGCGGCGCGATCCTTGGCGTCGATCACGAAGATCGAGCCGCAGGGGGTCTCGCCATCGTCGGCGACGAGCGTGCCGGCCGTCAACACATCGACGTGATGCTTGGCAGACTCGTCAAGATGAATGCGATGGGCACGGTAGAATTTTGCGCGCGTCGGCAGGATATCGCGCTTGTCGATAGCGTGGACGACGAACAGCATTGTGCGAGCCTGTTGAGGATGAACAGGCTCGCATCCTAACTCATTCTGGCTGTTGGTTCGACGCGAAATCCAGGGCCGGCCCCTAGAATGAGGTGGCCCTCGGCCACTGCGGATGCCCAGCGGGCGGTCGCCGCAATCCCACCAAAGGCGAAGAAATGCGGCTTGACCATACCGAGACTGCGATCGGAGCGTGCCTGAGCGAGCGCCTGCACGAGCGCGTCGGGGGCGGTCATGGCGAACAGTTGCCGGGCGAGACCCGACTGGCGCGCAAGCCCCTCGATTGAGGCGCGCACGCCGCAGCGGCGAGCATAGCGCAACAGCGCGGGCAGGCTGGTTGGGCCGGCAAGTCCTACGCGCACCGGGTGCTCCAGGCCGAAATCCCGCAGGCGCCGGATCCATTGCAGGATGGCGGCGGCGTCAAAACAGAACTGAGTGACGATATGCACCTTGATGCCGGTGGCCTCGGCAGCGGCGATCTTGTCCATGAGCGCGCGGTCGAGATCGTGCTGCGAGATGCGCGGATGACCTTCCGGATAGCCGGCGATGCCGATCTCCTTGATGCCGCGCCGTTGCAGCAGGCCGCCGTCGATCACTTCGAGGGAGCTGCGCAGATCGCCGGCCGGACGATCGCGGTCTCCCGCGATGATGAGGAGCCGCTCGACATCGGCCCTGCTGGTGAGCTCGGCCAGGAAGCCGTCGAGCGCCGCTGTGGTCGCGAACGTGCGCGCGGCAACATGCGGCACCGGGCTGAAGCCCGCCGCCCGCAGCCGGATCGCGCTGTCGAGCACCTCTTGCGGTGGGCGCGTCGGCACTGCGCTCAAATAAACGCGTGTGCCTCTCGGGATGAGCGCGGCCAGCACGT
This sequence comes from uncultured Alphaproteobacteria bacterium, assembly GCA_963817015.1. GTDB lineage: Bacteria > Pseudomonadota > Alphaproteobacteria > Rhizobiales > Xanthobacteraceae > VAZQ01. The sequence goes on from CAWFMV010000009.1 coordinate 7,572, forward strand.
CAATCTCCGCAGCGGTTGGCCGTGTCGCTTCGATCGAGAAGCCCTGCACGAAGTCGGCGATCGCTTGCGTCGGATCGCAGGTGCCCAGTTTTGCTTCTGCGGAGACCATGCTCATTCAAGACCTCTCTGCGTCCGCGCGCGTCGTCAGTCGCGCCGGCGTGAGATCACAAAGGATTCGTCGTTGAACCAGAGGCCACCATGTTGCTGCAGCACCTCGCGCGTGGCGTCGAGATAGCGGCCGTCGGACACGACCTCGCCGAGCCGGTCGTCCTCGACCTGCGCGACGTAGATCGCGGCATTCCAGGCTGCGAACAGCGTCGAGGTGCCGATCGAGCCGGACAGCTCGGACGGCAGCGTGTGCATGTCGTAGCGGAACAGCGAGCGATTGTCGGCGTAGGCGTTGAAGTTGAGATCGCGTCCGGCCGGACCAAGCTCCTGCTTGACTGCCTTGAGCAACTGATGGCGGTCATGGATGAACGGATTGTCGCCCGGCCAGACCTTGCGAATGATCTCCATCCCGGGGTCGTTGCCGTGGGAATGGATGGCGATCAGCCGTCCGCCCGGCCCAAGCGCCTTCGACAGCGGCGCAATCACGCGTGACGCCTTGAATTCCAGCGGGGAGCGCGCGCGATAGGGCTGCGACGCAATAATGAGATCGTAGTTGGCAAGCGTGCCGCCGGGCCGCGGGATGATCGGGTCGAGCAGAAAGCGGTGGTCCGCGCGATAGATCACCAGCACCACCGGCCGTTCATAGACCGGGTTGCCGGTTTTCGGACTCACGCCCGCCTTCCAGTTCTGCGCCAGGAAGGGTACGAGGTCGGTGATCTGCTGCTCGAACTGGTGCGCGGACGTGCCGGTCAGCGGCGCTTCGCGCCACACCAGGCTGGAGGCAGCGTTGAGCGATTTGACCGCCAGCCAGGGCGCGTCGGCGTATGCGAGATTGGTCAGGATGAGTACTGTTGCCGGATGCTCACAGAAGCGGTCGGACATCTTCTGCAATGCGAGCCGCACATCTTCGAGGCTGATCTCCTTGCCGACCACGTAGAACGGCATGTGCGGGAAGCGGTCATGCATCGCGCGCAACGCGCGCAGCATTACGGTGCCGTCGCCAACACCCGCGTCGAACATGCGCACTGCCGGTGGGCGGGGATGGATGTTTGCGAGCTCAAGCGTGACTCGATTGGCGATGACCCATTTTTCGCTGCAGGTGTTGACGAACAGGAGATACTTCTGCCGATTGTCGAAGAAGCGGAAATTGCGCTGCGGATTTTCCTCGCCGGTTGGCACGAGTGAATGCGTCGATTGCAGCGCCGGGACGGACGGTGCTGGAACTGGCGCTGAAACCGACGTGGACGTCAGAGCCCCGTCGCGAGGCCGCGCGATAATCGCGGGCCGAGCCGACGCGCCGGCGCCGTTGCTGGAAATGAAGGCGCGGATGCGGTCGAGTGTGTCGGTGGTGATGCGGCCGCCGTTGCGAAGCCGTGTGGTGAGCTTGCCGTCGTTGACGGCGCGCCGCCCGAAAGTCGACTCGGCAAGTCCACTGTGACGGCAATAGTCGGAAATCTCTTGCAGCAGTTCGTGGGCGTTCATCGGTGCCGTCCGGCGCGGGCGATCGCGTCGTTCCCTGGTTCCTCCGGCGGCGTCTTTCGCGCCTCCGTCATGGCCAAGCGAACCAAGGGAGATTGCGGTCGTCAACCACAATCCGTCCCACTAGGCCAGTGGGATTTATGATGGGAAATAGCCCACAAGCAATGTGGGCGGTACATCAGATAATTTAGGCTTTTCAATAAATGATGCCCACTATAATAACTGATCATTTTTGTTAATTTTGGGATTTATCCCACTCTTGGGTGGGCAGAGAGGCCAGCCGCGCTCCAAGCTGGCTGGCAGGGGTTCAAGGACCGCCTTCGCCATCACGGCGCTGCCGTCGCCGCCGCCGAATCCTCAATGCGTGAGGCCATTGACCGGTGGGTGGCGATCATCAAGAAAGCGGGGGCGTCTCCCATAGGCATCCCGATCATGCCCCGCCTTGCCGCTAACCTCGCTTATCTCTTCACCGAGTATCCAGCCCTCGAGCGCTTCGCCGCGGCGGCGGCGGAAGGCTTCCCGGCGGTCGAGCTGCAGTTTCCGTATGATCAGGCGCCGTCGGCCGTGAAGGCTGAGCTGGAGCGCCATCGCCTCACCATGCTCGGCATCAATACGCCCCCGGGCAATATGCATATGGGCGAATTTGGCCTCGCGGCGGTGCCGGGGCGGGAGCAGGACTTCGGGGCGTTGTTTCGCCAGGCGCTCGACTACATTACCGCCGTCGGGGGCCGGCAGATCCATGTGCTGGCGGGTAGAGTACCGCCGGAGCAACGGCCGGCGGCCGAGCGGGTCTTTATTGCCAATCTCCAGCGCGCGGCCAATCTGGCGGCCGAAAAGGCCATTACGCTCCTCATCGAGCCGATCAATCCGCGCGACCGACCGGACTATTTTCTCACCCGGGCCGAGCATGCCGCCGCCATCATTGGCGAGGTGGGACGTCCGAACGTGCGTATTCAATTCGATTTTTATCACGCCCAGATTGTGGGCGGCGATCTAATCCACAGGTTCGAGGCCGCTTTCCCGCACGTTGGCCATGTCCAGGTGGCGGCGGTGCCCTCGCGGCACGAGCCCGACGAGGGCGAGGTCAACTATCCGGGGATATTCGCGATGCTCGACCAGGTCGGCTATGCGGGCTTTGTGGCGGCCGAGTACCGGCCGCGAGGGGGCACCGCAGCCGGGCTCGGCTGGGCCCGCCCATACGGTATTATTTCGCCTGCCACGTGAAGAACTTATGGTAAACTGCCGGAAGGGGGGTAGTTGCCGTACCGCAGAGCCACAGCCGGGGTGTATTGGTTGGTGGTGGCGCTGCGTGGCGCATCACGATTGGTAGGGTAGCACCTATGTTGGAGCGAACCACTCACGTGCCTGGCTCAGCCGCGGAAGCCGAGCACCGACTGCGGGATGCGTTGCGCATCGCGCGCATCGAAGCGGCGGAGCGCACCAGCGTCGTCGTGGAGTTGCACGATGCCGAAGTCGCAAGGCTCGAGCTTCTCAACGAGGCGCTCGATCCGATCTTTGCCGACGTCCCGACCGATGTCGATTTGTTTGATCGAGGCATCAGCCGTGGCGAAACTCCGCGTCTGTGGCTTGATGCGGTCGCCCATGTCGTCATGAGCCGCGACCAGCGGGTCTACCGCTTCGTGCAGGACACGCGCTTCGGCCGCAAGGTGCTCGTCGAGTCCATGCACATCGGCGAGCTGACCGACGCAATCACCCGTTACGTGGCGCAGCGTCTGATCGAGCGCGAGCGCTCGCTCACCAACGCAGCTACCGTGATCGGCGATCCGCAACGAGACCTGAAGCTCGAGCGTGGGCGTGGTCGTCGTCGCGCCATCGGGTCGTTCCTGCTCGGCGTGTTCGCGGGGCTCGCCGGACTGCTGATCGCGGCGATCCTGTCGGCGCCGCGGTAGAGTTTGATCCGATCAGATTGGATCGGATCAAGGTCTCATTTTTGTTTTGAGCATGAGCTTTTCGTGCTCACAGATGATCGAATTCTGCTGCCGGGCAGAAGCGAGCAATTGCCATCAATCTCGCACGACACGGCGAGCTTATTCCTCGCCCATCAGCATCATCCGCTTGCGCTCGACGATGTGCGTGCCGTCGCGATCAAGGCCGCGCGAGATCATCTTGCAGCGCCACGCCCCCGCATTGCCTTCGACCAGATAGAGATTGTAAGCGGCGGGGTCGTATTTCCAACCGACCGTGCCCGAGGCTGATGGAACACCGACGGCCGCGACCTTGCCCTGCGGCGTGTCGAACCAGCGGACAAGGTCGAGATGCTCATGACCATGCAGCACGAGTTCGGCGCCATGCTTTCTCAGCAGTGCGATGAAGGCATCGCCGTCGATCAGCCTACGGTCGCGCCATTCGGGCCTGGTCTGCGGCGGATGATGGATCAGCACGACGCGGAACGTGCCCACATGCTCGTCGAGGAGATCCGCAAGTCGTCCGAGTTGCGCGGCGCCGAGCCGTCCAGTGGCACGGAACGCCAGCGTTGGAACCGCCGTGCTGACTCCGATCAGGGTGAGCGGCCCGCGTCTTCGGACGAATGGAAACCGCGGCGCCGCATCGGCCGGCATGGCGTCGCCACGCATATAGTCGGCCCAATGCCGCTCCGGGTGGTGCCGCTTCGACCACACATAGGTGTCGTGATTGCCGGGCACGACGGTGACATCCTGCGGGGGCCCGAGCCGCCTGAGGAAGGCGTAGGCCAGCGGAAACTCCGCCGGAAGCGAAAGATTGACCAGGTCGCCGGTGACCGCGATGTGGTTGGCTGGCTGTGCTTTAAGATCGTCCACAATGCGGTCGAGCACCGGAGCGAGATGGAAATGCCGGCGCCGCTTGTGCCAGTTCACGAAGCCGCCGACGCGCTTACCCATGAGCTCGAACAGGCTGGGCGTCGGCAAAGGCGGAAGATGCGGGTCCGACAGATGCGCCAGCACGAAAGTCGGCATTCAAGACAGTCCAATCATCAGGCCATGATCGAGCGCTCAGTCGGCGGCAGTGTAGCGCATCAGTGCCCCGTTTCCGAAGTTCGTGATACGTCTCAGCATGCTCTGACACGAACCTCGGAAACAAAGGGGCACTAGCAACTCTATGATTCTAGTGCCGCTTTTCGATTTGAAGTTCCTAACCGAGTCTGCTTCGGTGGTGTAGGAACTTCAAATCGGCGGCACTAGCTATGAATTGCCGATGAGGATGCCGGCGAGGAAGACCAGCGTGCCTCCGATCACAACCTGGAACGCGGCGGCGAGGAACGGCGTATCCATATAACGGTAGCGGATGTAGGAGATAGCGGTGAGCTCAATCGCTACCACGATTAGGGCCAGCACGGTCGCCACCCAGAAGTCGCGGATCAGGTAGGGCAGCGTGTGGCCGAGGCCGCCGAGCGCGGTCATCAGGCCGCAGACCGTGCCGCGGATCCAGGGCGCACCGCGGCCGGTGAGCGAGCCGTCGTCGGAGAGCGCTTCCGCGAATCCCATCGAGATGCCGGCGCCCACCGAGGCGGCGAGCCCGACCAGAAATGTCTCCCAGGTATTGTGCGTGGCGAACGCCGCGGCGAAGAGCGGCGCCAGCGTCGAGACCGAGCCATCCATCAGACCGGCCAGGCCAGGCTGCACGTATTGCAGGAGGAACATGCGCCGCGCGGTCTCGTCCTCCTTGGCGCGCGCCGACTTGGTCAGTATCTGCTCACCCAGCCGATGGGCGATTCCCTCGTGCTGGTCTTCGACCTCGGCGAGCTCCAGCAGGAGTTGTCGCGTGGAGGCATCGCGGGTCGTCTCTGACGCTCTGCGATAAAACCGCGCAGCCTCGAACTCCATGTCCTCGGCAAATTTGCGCACATCGTTGATGCCCAGCGGACGCACCAGCCAGAGCGGCTTCTTGTGGATGAAGCCCTTTACGTCTTGGCGACGGATAAGAGGCAGGTAGTCCCCGAACTTCGACCGATAGAGGTCGAACAGCATGGTGCGATGGCGCACTTCCTCGTCCGCCATCTCGTCGAATACCTTGGCGGAGGCGGCATACTGCTCGCGCAGGCCCTCCGCGAAGCCGCGATAGATGCGGCTGTCCTCCTCCTCGTTGCTGATTGCGAGCGCGAGAATTTCCTGCTCGGTGAGGTCGGAGAAGCGCTTCACGTCGGCCTCGCATGGGAAAAATCTAATTAGAGGACTTCTAAACTACAGTCCAGGGTCTTTGACAACCAAGCGGAACGGCCTCATTGGCACGCCGCCATCAATCCAGGAAGGCAGAAGGGAATCCGAGGGATGAAGGCCGCTCTCCAATCGGTTCGCTGCACGCTTGAGCCATTGATCCGGCATGTGCTGCACGCCTACTGGCGATTTGCCCGGGGTCTTACGCTCGGGGCGCGCGCGCTGGTGGTCGACGATCAGCGGCGTGTCTTCCTGGTCCAGCATAGCTACGTGCGGGGCTGGCATCTGCCGGGCGGCGGGGTCGAGCCCGGCGAGACGCTCCTCGATGCGCTTGATCCGGGAGCTGCGGGAGGAGGCCAATATCGAACCTACGGCACCGCCGCGGCTGCACGGTGTTTTCTTCAACGAGCGGGTCTCCCGCCGCGACCATGTGGCAGTGTTCGTGGTGGAGGACTTTCGGCAAATCGGAGCGCCGGTGCCCGACCACGAGATCGTCGCGCATGGCTTCTTTCCGCTCGACGAGCTGCCCAACGACACAACCGCCGCAACCCGCGCCCGCATCATCGAGTTCTTGGGAGGGGCGCCGGTCAGCGAGCGCTGGTAGGGTGCGACATAGAGATTGAGGGCCTCGCCCGGCATAAATTTCGTGCTATTTTGCATTCCAGAGCCGCCCTTAAGCGCGCGGCTTGCGGCTCATGGTGAGCCACGATCATTGGGAGGATCGAAATGACCGCTACGTTGCGTATGAGTATGGTTGCCTCGGTGGCGTTTGTTGCGCTCGTCGGAAGCGCGCAAGCGCAGCAGGCGCCCCAGTCACCAAACATGACGTTTTTCATCACCAGCGTCGGGTCCGGCAAGGGCGCCGATCTCGGTGGCCTCGCGGGTGCGGATGCGCATTGCCAGCAGCTCGGGACCGCGGCCGGCGCCGGCAGCAAGACCTGGCACGCTTATCTGAGCACGAACCAGGGCAACCAAGGTGGCCCGGTCAACGCCCGCGATCGCATTGGCAAGGGCCCCTGGCAGAACTTCAAGGGCACCGTGATCGCGACCAGCGTCGAGGATCTGCACAGCGACAACAATAAGCTCGGTAATGAAAACACGCTGACCGAGCGCGGCACCATGGTGGCGGGCTTTGGCATGACGCCGAACTGGCACGACGCGCTGACCGGCTCGCAGATGGATGGCACCGCCTGGCCGGGCAACATGAACCTGACCTGCAACAACTGGTCGAGCAACGCGGCCGGCAGTGCCATGCTTGGTCATATCGACCGCCGCGGCGGTGCGAACACGGTGTTCCAGCGCTCCTGGAATTCAGCGCATATGTCGCGCAGCTGCAGCCAGCCCGACCTGATAGCCACTGGCGGCAACGGCCTGTTCTACTGCTTCGCGCAGTAGCGCTGCCTTGCAGCGCGTCTGAGATGGCGGGCAGCAATCGCATGATGCTGCCCGCCCGTCGGCGCTCTGCAACGCAACTCAATCCGCAAGGCAACTCAATCTGTCGAACTTCGACTTGTCGCAACCATGTCGCACCATGACGGTACGGCTCAATGGCTCGAACGGGCCAATCTCGAATGGAGGACTCCAATGAAGAAAGCGATTCGTTTGGGCGTGCTCGCCTCAGCGGCGCTAGTGGCCCTGTCACTGTCCGGAAGCGGACAGGCGCAGAATAATATGACCTTCTTCATCACCAGCGCGGGCCCCGGCAAGGGCGCCGATCTCGGCGGCCTCGCGGGTGCCGATGCGCACTGCCAGCAGCTCGCGCAGGCGGCGGGCGCGGGCGGTAAGACCTGGCGCGCCTATCTGAGCACCAACGCTGCCGCACAGGGCGGCGCCGTCAACGCGCGCGACCGCATTGGCAACGGCCCGTGGCAGAACGCCAAGGGCACCGTGATCGCGACCAGCGTTGCCGATCTGCATAGCGACAACAACAAGATCATTCGCGCCAACGCTTTCAACGAAAAGGGCGAGCTCGTGAAGATGCGCGGCGACACGCCGAACATGCACGACATGCTGACCGGCTCCGACCTGGACGGAAAAGCCTTCGCGGGCAACCTCAACCTGACCTGCAACAACTGGACGAGCAGCACCTTCGGCAGCGCCATGCTCGGCCACGTCGATCGCGAAGGCATTGCCGACACCGTCTACCAGAAGTCCTGGGTGTCATCGCACATGTCGCGCAGCTGCAGCCAGCCGGACCTCGTCGCCACTGGCGGCAACGGCTTGTTCTACTGCTTCGCGCAGTAAGCCATTCGCCAGGCGATTGATCGGGGGCCCGCGCGGTTTGTCCGCGCGGGTTTTCCTATTTCGTGGAGAGCGGTCGCGATAATTTTATCCGGGTAATATTGCATCCGGGATTTGACCCGGGTATTATTGTTGCATCAACATGCGGGAGCCTTCCATGAACACGTCCCAGCCTGTCTGCACAGCCTTTCTGGGCAGCCAGCAGGTCGCGACCGGCAGCCATGTCGAAGTGGCGCTGGCCGTGCGGGCTCTCTCGAAGCGACGGCCGCACGCGCCGGTCTTGATCTTCGACGATGAAAGCGGCCGTCAAATCGACTTTGACCTGCGCGGCTCTGAAGCGGATGTGACGGAGCGGCTGACCCGGTCCGGTCACGACGATCTCGATCACCACGATCCCGCGAAAGCTCGTCAGCCGGGGCGGCCCAAGCTCGGCGTCGTTGCGCGAGAGGTTACACTCTTGCCCCGGCACTGGGATTGGTTGGGTTCGCAGCCCGGCGGTGCATCAGCGGCGTTGCGGAGGCTTGTCGAAGCGGCGCGGAGCGCGAATGCGGATGCTGACATGGCTCGCCGATCGCAGGAGGCCGCCGATCGCTTCATGATGGCGATGGCCGGCAACCTGCCGCACTACGAGGAGGCTGCTCGCGCCCTCTATGCGGGAGCGCGCGAGCGCTTCTGGAAGATGACCCAGGCTTGGCCCGCGGATGTTGCGGCCCACGCGAGGCGGCTTGCAGCCGGTGCCTTCTCCAAGCGCAACACCGTGCGCGCCTGATTTGCGTCTCAACGTTCAGCTTGTGAAACGCCCGCGGTCATGCGGCGCGGTGAAGTCGAGCAAGGGCCCGCGCGGGATGATCCCGCGCGGGTTCAACTGTCTGTGGGTGCCGTAATAGTGGGTCTTGATGTGGTCCATGTTCACGGTCACGGCGATGCCGGGCACTTGATAGAGGTCGCGCAGATAGTTCGACAGGTTCGGGTAGTCGACGATGCGGCGCAGGTTGCATTTGAAGTGGCTGTAGTAGACTGCGTCGAAGCGGATCAGTGTCGTGAACAGCCGCCAGTCCGCCTCGGTGATGACCGCTCCGGCGAGATAGCGTTGGTGTGAGAGCCGCTCTTCGATCTGGTCGAGTGTCGCGAACAGCTTGGTGAACGCGTCGTCATAGGCCGCCTGGGTGGTGGCAAAGCCCGCGCGATAGACACCGTTGTTGACAGTGCCGTAGACGAGCTCGTTGATCTGATCGATCTCCGCGTGCAGCGCCTGCGGATAGTAGTCCGTCGTGACGTTTGTGAAACGGTCGAACGCGGAATTGAGCATGCGGATGATTTCGGCCAACTCGTTGTTGACGATAATGCGGCGCTCCTTGTCCCAAAGCACCGGCACGGTGACGCTACCGGTGAAGTGCGGATCGGCAAGCAGATAGATTTCGGCAAGCTCGCTCCTGCCATTGGCAGTGTCCGGCGTGGCACCAGGCGTCGTGCCAAATTTCCAGCCATGCGGCCCGTAGAGCGGCTCGACCACCGACATCGACACGACGTCCTCCAGCCCCTTGAGCATTCGCATGATCACCGTGCGATGCGCCCAGGGGCACGCCAGTGCGACGTAGAGGTGGTAGCGTCCGCGTGCGGCCGCAAAGCCGCCATTGCCGCTTGAACCGGGCTCGCCCCCGGGCGTGATCCAATTCCGATAGCGCGTGACGGGACGCACGAAATGCCCGTTCTGCGTGCGCACAGCTTGATCATCGTCCTGCCAGATCCCGTCGACCAGAAGGCCCATTGCTTGCTCCGAGAGTTGATGTGCGGATCATGTAGGAATGGAACTCACCGATGAGGACCCGTCTTCACGTGCTTTGGTGCGATCGTGTGAATAGGCACAGGCGCCAAATCTCCAATTGACGGTCGTGACAACCTGTCGCAGGCTAGCCTGAACGGCTGGCGCGTGAGGAGGGGCCCCTTGCTGCATCGGAACACGTTCATCTGGCGCGGGAGCGCGCAACCATGAGCGTCCTTGCCGCCCGCGACGCGGCGTCGGGCACGCGCGGCAACGTCTCGCTGGCGTTGACCTTGGGACTTGCGCTGTTTCTGCTCGTCAACGCCTTCGCGCTCAACAACGTGCTGCGGCTGGTCTCGCCGATTTACTACAGCGAGACCGTACTCAATCACACGTCCGACGTGCTGCACGCGGAAGGGTGCGATAATTCCTGGGGCATCATGGCCCATGCGCTCAGATATGCGCAGTCGCCGCATACGACACCGCTCTATACCGAGATCTTCTTCAACCAGAGGCTCAAGTTCCAATATCCGCCGTCCTCGCTGTTCGCGATCGAGGGGATGCTCTGGCTTGGCGGGCCTGAGCTGGTGCGAACTTCCGAGTGTCCGGACTTCATGCCGGCCTCCCTCAACGATGTGCTGGGCTGGGTGTTCATCCTGATGTCGGCGGTCTCGGCCGCCATCCTGCTCGAGCGCGGGTTGCGCCAGACCCTGCCGGGGCCGTCCTCGAGCGCACTCATCGCTGCGCGTTACCTGCTCGTGCTCGGCTTGGCGCTGACGTTCTATCCGATCGTGAAGGCGTTCACGCTTGGCCAGATCCAGCTCTGGCTTAACGGCATGCTGGCGCTATCGTTGTTGTGTTGGGCTACCAACTGGAAGGCCTCGAGCGGGGTCTTGGTCGGCCTGATGTGCCTGGTCAAGCCGCACTATGGCCTGTTCGTCTTATGGGCCGCGTGGCGGCGCGAGTGGCGCTTCACACTCGCCTGCGTGGCGGCCGGATTGATCGGGCTTGTTGCTTCGATCGCAACCTTCGGCTGGACCGACAACCTAGACTACCTTCAGGTCTTCTGGTTCCTGTCACAGCATGGCGAGGTCTACTATCCGAACCAGTCATTCAACGGTCTCCTCAACCGCGTGATGACGTTGATCGATCCGGACAATTACGACAGCATCGGTTTTGACGACAACGGCTTCCCGCCGTTCAACCCTTGGATCTATGCCGGTACGGTCGCGACCTCGCTCGCGATCCTGTCCGCGGCCCTGCTGCGGCGTGGCAAGGAGGGTGACCCGGACCGCGTCTTCGATTTCTGCACCATGGCGCTGAGTGTCACCATGGCGTCGCCGATCGCCTGGGAGCACCATTACGGAATTATCTTTCCGATCTTTGCCGTGCTGCTCGCGAGCGTGATCGGCCACCGCACGCGGCTCATATTGCTGGCGGTGAGCTATATGGTGATCAGCAACTTCTTCCCGGTCGTCAATCTTCTGGCGCCCACCATGTTCAACGTGGCGCAGTCCTATCTCCTGTTTGCGGCGCTGATTGTGCTGGCGCTCCTGCACACCGCCCGCCCGGGCTGGCAGCTTGGCGCCTTGCATTTTGGCCGGGAACCGGGGGCGGAGCCGGTCCTTAGGCCGCAATAGACCTGCGCTCCGCCAGATGCTAAGCGCATGTCCCGCAAAGCGTATCTTGCGGTCTCTGGCCGGCTGAACACCAAGCGATGACCGATCTTTCCCTCACCATCCGGGCAGAACTCGCCGACGATGAGCTCGCCATTGAGCGGCTGCATGAGCGCACGTTCGGTCCGGGTCGCTATGCCAAGACCGCTTATCGCCTGCGCGAGGGGCGCGACCATTCGCTTGGACTCTCCTTCACGGCCCGCGTCGGCACGCTGCTCGTCGGCTCGGTAAGGCTCACCCCGGTTCGTATCGGAGAAACGAAGGCGCTGCTTCTCGGCCCGCTCACGGTCGAGCCGCCATTTCGCGACCGCGGCATTGGGCAGGTGCTGATCGAACGCTCGCTTGCCGAGGCCAGGGCCAAAGGCCATCGCCTGGTCGTGCTGGTGGGCGACGAGCCCTACTACGGCAAGTGCGGTTTCAAGCGCGTGGCGCGTGGCCGTGTGACCATGCCGGGACCGGTCGATCCGGCCCGGCTTCTAGTGTGCGAGCTGGTCGAGGGGGCGTTCGAGGGCGTGTCGGGTCCGCTCCGGCCGGAATGGGAGAATGTTTGAAGCGAGCACATATTGTGCCCAGAAGTGGCGGCTTCTTTGATTTCCTAAAATAGCAGCGATATTTGCTCCATAGACTTAACTGCCATTGCTGATGCTGGCGCGGCGTTGGCTGTGATGTCGGTTTGTTGCTAGATGATGAGAAGGCTTCAGAGTGGAGTTGGTTCGGCACGCGGCTCAGCTGGGCCTTTCAATTACTGTCTCAGTCTACAAAGTCGGAGAGAGATCCGCGTAAAGACCAGTGGGCTTGGCCCTAGCGTCGTGCCAGGCGCTGGTATTTCGAGACCGATTTCCGCCGCGCACGAGCGTAGTCGTGTACAATCACTTTGACCGCCCCGGCCGAGGGCGCTAAGCGTTGTTCGCTCGGGTTGTCATTGAGGACTCTCAATCGTGAAAACCATCAGTGCTATTCTGGTTGCCATATCGCTCGTGGCGGCATCGCCTGTCGTATCCGTTCCCGCGGCGGCGCAGAAGCTCGACCTCTCGACGGTGACCTGCAAGCAGTTCCTCGACTCGGGCGAGCGGACCATGAGCATGGTCCTGATGTGGCTCACCGGCTTTTTAACGGATGAGGACGATCCTCCGATCGTCGATTTCGACAAACTGAAGGTCGATGCTGGCAAGCTCGGTGATTACTGCCGCAAGAATCCGACGACCAACTTGATGACCGCGGCCGAAGAGATTTTGCAGTAGCCGCGTCGGTCAGAACGCTCCGAGGCTGAGAATGCCGTCGCCGGAGTCAAGCCCGGCCATGATCCGCTTGCCCAGAAGCTCGCGCAGTGTTTCTGACGTGCCGCCGCCGAGCGTTCCGTAGCGGGCGCCGCGATAGAAGCGTGACACCGGATATTCGTCGGTGAAACCGTAGCCACCATGCACCTGGATGGCTTCGCTGGTGACCCGCAACGCCATCTCGTTGCAGAAAATCTTGGCGACCGCCGCGAGGTGCGGATCGGGGAACGGGTTGGCGGTCGCGCAAGCGCGATAAAGAATGCTGCGACCGGTCTCGATCTCCTTGTACATGTCGGCGAGCTTCCAGCGCATGCCCTGGAACTCGCCGATTGGCCGGCCGAAGGCCTGGCGCTCGCGCGCGTAGCGAACTGCTTCCTCGAAAGCGCCTTCAGCGAGTCCGAGCGAGATGCTGGGATTGAGGCAGCGCTGGGTGTTGAAGGCGGTGAGCAGGCGCACGAAGCCGTCGTCGCGCACCACCAAATTCTCGAGCGGCAGCTCGCAATTCTCGAAGCGAACCTCGTGCAGGTTCTCGCCGCCCATGGTGTGGAACGTGCCGCTCACGGAGAATCCGGGTGTCTCCTTCTCGACCAGCACGCAGCCGATGCCGGCCCGCCCAGGCTGCTTGTTGATCCGGGTGAAGACCACGAACATGCCGGCCTCGTCGGCGCGGCTGATCAGTGTCTTGACGCCGTTGAGCCGCAGCTTGTCGCCGATGATGTCGGTGTTGGTCTTGTAATTCGCCACGTCAGTGCCGGCGTCGGGCTCGGTCATGCAGATCGCCAGGATGCAGTCGCCGTTGACCACTGCCGGGAGGATGCGCCGCCGGATATGCTCCGGCGCATAGGTCGCGATGATGCGGGTTTGCACGCCAACCTCGCCAAGCACCGCCATGGCGGTGACGTAGCAACCCTTCGCGATCTCCTCGAGCACGAGCGCGGTGTCGAGCACGGGCAATCCCAGGCCGCCATACTCTTCAGGCACCGCCATGCCAAGCACGCCGAGCTTGGCAAGTGCGCGCAGATTTTCCCACGGGAAGGTGCCGTCCATGTATTTGAGCGCGCGTGGCTTGAACTCGCTCTGCGTGATCTCGCGGACCGTCTGCACGAACCGGCGCTGGTCCTCTGACAAGCTCAGCTGCACGCTTTCTCTCCCTTTATCTTGCCGACGCTTGTAGCTACCGCATCGACGAGATCGCGAATGCGCGTGAAGACATGCGCGCCGGCTGCAGTGAGCGCTTCGGTCTTTGATGCGATCGTGCCGACATCGCCCTGGATCATCGCGCCGGCATGCCCCATCGTGATGCCCTCGCGCACGGTGCGGCCGGCAATCAGAGCGTAGACCTGCTTGCTGCAGTTCTGCGCGCGCATCGCCGTCGCGAACTCTTCCTCCTCGGCGCCGCCGATCTCGCCGATCACCACAATGCCATGGGTGTTCGGGTCGGTCAGCATGAACGGAAGGACATCCGCGAAGCGCGTTCCCTTGACCGGGTCGCCGCCGACGCCGACCCATAGGCTTTGCCCAAGCCCGCGGCCGACCAGGCGATGGCATACTTCGTAGGAGAGTGTGCCGCTTTTCGCCATGATGCCGAGCGGGCCGGGAGCGAGCGACACATCAGGCAGAAAGCCGAGCTTGAGCTTCCCCGGGATGGCGAGGCCCGGCGTCGAGGGGCCGATCCAGCGCACGCCCGCGGCTCGCACGATCTCGAGCGCCGCAACCGCGTCGCGCACCGGCATCCCTTCGGCGATCGTGACGATGAGCTTGATGCCTGCCGTGACTGCCTCGCGAATGGCGACCAGAACGGAGAGAGGTGGAACCATAGCGACGCTTGCAACCGCGCCGGTCGCGGCGACGGCCTCGATACAGGTCTTGAATACCGGAACGCCATCGATCTCGTCACTGTCGCTCTTGGGCGAAACACCGCCCACAATCCGGGTGCCGTAGGCGCGCATGAGTTGCGCGTGGCGGCGTCCGGTGCGCCCGGTCATGCCCTGCACGATGGTTGCGATGTCCGGCGCGACGAATGGCACGTGCGCGGCGGCAAGTGCCGTCATGGCTGCGCTCCGGTGAGCGGAGCCAACGTGAGCTCGATTGCCCGATCGAGGTTGGGCTCGACCCGCAGCGGGTTGCCCGCGGCTGCAAACACCGCGATTGCCTCGTCATAGCCGTTGCCGATCAGGCGCGCCGTCACCGGCACGCGCAGCTCGGGGACCGCGTTCAAGGCAATCACCAGCAGCTTTGCGACTTCACCCAGGTGTGTGATGCCGGCAAAGAAGTTGATCAGCACAGAGCGAACGTTCCGCCCGGCTGCGATCCATTGGAAGACGTTGATGAGCCGCGTGGGGTCGCCGCGCAGCTGGCCGGTGCGGATGTCACAGAAGTTGAAGGCGGGATGGCCGCGCTCCGCCAGCTCGTCGATCATCTGCATGCTCAGTCCCGCGCCGGTCGTGACCAAGCCGATCTCTCCGTCAGGATCGACCACCACAAAGTCGAAGCCGTGATCGAGCTTGAGCGCCATCTCTGGATAGTCATCGGCGCGATGGCGGATGAGATCGCACAGGCGCGGCTGTCGAACCAGCGCATTGTCGTCGATCGCGAGCTTGAGGTCGGCCGCGGTCCACGATCCGTCCGGGCGAATGAACAGCGGATTGACCTCAAGCAGCGTCGCCTCGAAGGCGAAGAACGCGGCGATCAGATGCTCGGCTGCGCGAACAATTGTCTCGCGCGCCGGGCTCGCGATGGTGTCGGCCAATCGGCTTGCCGTGGCGATGGCTTCGTGCTGCTTGAACGCGACATCGGCAGATCGGAGCGCACCGCGCTCCGCATGCGCCTCGATGTCGACACCGCCCTGAGATGAGAGCAGCACGCGCAGACGCCCCTGGCTGGGATCGAGCGATAGGCTCAGATAGCACTCTATGCCGTCGACACACTGCTCGACCCGGCAGGCCCGAACCGTTTGGTTCTTGATGGTCTTGCCAAGGAGCTCGCCAAGCCCGTGACGCAGCTCCGTGGCCGTCTCGGCCCTCATGATGCCGCCAGCTTTGCCACGCCCGCCAACCGGGACCTGCGCCTTCACCATCCAGGGGGCGGCCAGCGCGGCCGGCATCGCGACGTCGGCCGTAGTGGCGAGAATGCCGGTGGGGACAGGAACGCCGTCTGCGGCGAGCAATTGCTTGGCGTCGTGCTCGAGCAGGATCATGCGGCGCGGCTTTCGGTCGGGTTGACCCGGATTAGATGGTGCAACCGTCAGGCGGGCAGGGTCGAGCGCGTTGTTCGACCTTGATCGCCTGGAGGTCGTGTTCGGCTGCGGGGGTTGTGTCAAGGGTCAATCGACCGCGGCGAGGCGGGGCGGCATGATTGTTTAATCCATGCCGCGCTCGACGACGGTGTCAATGAAGATCAGGAGCTTCAGGTCGGCTGCACGCGCTCGGGGGCACGCTTGCTCATGTGCGCTTGAGGCTCTCCGGTACCTTGCCCCCGCTCTCCGCGAGCCTGGTCATGACCTGCTCGTGCAGCCAGACATTCATGTCGGCGGAGCCGTCGAGCTTGCCCCTGTAGCCAAGCTCTTGTGCCAGCTGTTTGCGGGCACCAAGGCTGCTGTCTAGCTTCAGGAGCTTCATCAGATCGACGATAAACTCGTCCCAATTGAAGTTCTCATCCTGGTCATTGGCGATCTTCTCGATCATCACCGCCACTTCTTCGCGTGACATCGGCTTTCCGGTCGCAGCCGATGGGGCTTCGCGTCCGCTCGCAGTCGGTGATGCCGCGGACGACGATGCTCCCGCCAAGCCGCCAGGCGGCGGCGCGCCTTTTGATGCCCCGAAAATGGCTGACGCTATGTTGCCAAAGATGCTCATTCCCTACTCCTCGTATTTGCCGGGTGACCGTGCGCTACATCATCCGCGAGGCTTCCTGCTCGGTCGGAAGCCGACCGTTCGGCGTGAGCTGATCGATCAAGTCCGGCAGATGTTGACTAAGTCCTTTGAGCAGCTCGTCGGGGCTCAAACCGGTTTGCCTGGCGAGAGCATCGAGCGTTTCGCTCCCGAGGGCTTTTTTCAGATCGGCTGGTGCAATCTCGTCGTTCGGTCCGCGATTGATCCAGGATTGTGCTACTCGGCCGTGCCCACTATTCTGCAGATCGTTGATCAAACGGCCGAGACCGCCGCTCAGCACGCTGCCTGCGGCAGCGCCGCCCAAGACAGGTCCCAATCCGCCCGGCATGGGGTTGCTTCCCACTGGTTTTGCGCTGCTCGGTCCACCACCGAACAAGCCGCCGAGAATGTCCGCCAAGCCTCCACCGGGAGTTCTAGCCTGGACAGTGCCAGCGGGAGGAGGGGACGTGGGTCGATCTTGGCCGCCATAGCCAGTTGGGGGACCGGAGGTGGGGCGGCCTTGGGCACCAGGACCGGCAGGCTGACCGCCAACGTGCTTGACGGCCTTGTAGGCGAGCAGTCCCAGGAGAGCCATCATGATAGGTGACATGCCGCCGCTCTGGGGCGCGTTACCGGTAGGTGGCTGGGGCTGACCGCGCGGGCCGTTTTGCATGCCGTTGAGAATATCCATGAGTCCCATGTCTTCCTCCTGATTGGTCTGCTTTGTGAATGCCCAAGCTTTCGACGATCAAGCAGCTGGAGCCTGCCACTGTCCCTGTGAGGGTCAGCGGCGTGGCGGCCAAGTGCTGGAATCGGTGTATGTGCCTGGGTCGGGAATGGCGCGGTGAACGACGAGCCTGTTCCAGATGAACAGGACGATGAGTGCGCCGAGCGTCGCGGCGATGAAGCCGGCACCTTGGTCGAGCCGATACCAGCCGATGGTCTGGCCGATGAAGGTCGCCAGAAAGGCGCCTGCAATTCCAAGCACGGCGGTCAGAATGAAACCACTCGGATTATTCGGTCCCGGCGAAAGCAGCCGCGCAATGATGCCGGCAACAAGGCCGACCACGATGATCCAGATGAAGCTCGACACGACAACCTCCCTCGCAAGTAATGAACGCTACGATCGGCAGCCCTCGGCGAGATAGCCCCAAGGGGGTGCCACTCAGCCCTTAAGCCGCGCCCTTAAGCCGCTTGTTGCACTCGCTGTAGTATCCGCCGCCCTTCTGGATCCACTTCAGTCCGCCATTGTGATCGCCGACCTTGTTCGCGTTGTATTGATCGAGGCACGTCTGCATGCGGGCCTTGCCGGCCGGTTCCTTTGAATATTTCGGAGGGATCGCCGATGGAAAAGCTGCCGTGCCGCCTGAGCCGATCCCGGTCGTTGTTGCTGTGTCACCGCCTTTAGGAACAGTGGCCTTCGCGTCAGTAGCGGGCGTGCTAGTGGGAGTTGCGGATGCTGTCGACCCACACTCCGCCTTTCGGAATTCGCCCCATGTCTTTTCCTTCAACGTGCCGGCTGATTGCGCGGCCTTATACTTGACGCTGCACTCCCTCATCGTAAGGCCGCTTGCGGAGGAGAGGGATGCAAGCAGAAGCGCAACAATGGACAGCGTTGCCACCGATGATGCGTGTGAGCGCGATAGCATGGGACTCTCTCTTATGTTGATGACACCTCTCCTGGCACGCGGTGCGAATTCGCCGATCCGAGGGAGCGGCTAACGCCGCTCACGGGGTTTCCAGCGTCCTCATGCCGGGTCCCAGGTTCATCCCAGTCAACAAGCAGGATGCGGTCGTCGGAAGCTGTATCTAGGTGCATTGCGCTATCCAAAGGTGTAGTTGACCTCCCTTTGCGGAGTGTGAGCCGCTATGGGCCATTCGCGTCGTCCCTAAGCGAGTGTGGGTGGCGATGGAGATGGACAAGTCATGTCACTTCATCTCTCGCTGCTGCGGCCGCCGCCGCGCGGCCGCATGGCTGGACGCACGTCCGTTTCCGCTCTCATTCTGAAAAGCGCAGCGTGCGGCGCGAGCTTGTGGCCACGGACACGTGTGCGCGTCTCGAAGATGGGGCGGCACGGGATCGCCTTCATGCTTGAGGCTGAAAGGAGTTGGGATTTCCGATGATATAACGATATAAAGATGTCTTTATATTTATCTTGACGACCGTTAGGTCCGCGCCCATAGTTTAAGAGTCGAGGTCTTCGGGACCGTTTCGCCCCGGAGCCAAGAGGGAAGCCGGTGCGGACCGATCGTGTGATCGGGACAAGGCCGGCGCTGCCCCCGCAACTGTGAGCGGTGAGCCGACGTCAATCAGCGCCACTGGGTATGACCCCGGGAAGGCCCGACGGAAGCGACGACCCGCGAGCCAGGAGACCTGCCTCGACACGTCGAACGTCCTCGGGCGGGGTGTCCCGGTGGTGCGCTTGCGGGCCCATGGCTTTTTTGCCGTGGGATCCCCGGTCGCGTCGCCATGGCCTTTGCCCCAACTGATGGGGTTAGCCGTGTCTCATTCCTCTCTTCCTGTCGCAACGCTCGGCACGCCGCGTATCGGTCCGCGTCGCGAGCTCAAGCTCGCGCTTGAAAGCTACTGGTCAGGTAAATCCGACGAAAGTACTCTTCTGACCACCGCGGCGGCTCTGCGCGCGGCCAACTGGGCGCGCCAGAAGGCGCTGGGTGTCACCGTCATTCCATCGAACGACTTCTCGCTCTACGATCATGTGCTGGACACAAGCGTGATGGTCGGCGCCATCCCGCCGCATTATGGCTGGACCGGCGGGACGGTCTCGCTTGCGACCTATTTTGCGATGGCG
The DNA here is from genome assembly GCA_963817015.1 of uncultured Alphaproteobacteria bacterium. Lineage (GTDB taxonomy): Bacteria > Pseudomonadota > Alphaproteobacteria > Rhizobiales > Xanthobacteraceae > VAZQ01. Next base: position 26,945 of record CAWFMV010000009.1, read on the forward strand.
CGCGGATCGCATCGCGGCATCAGCCATGCGGTGGGCGATCATGCTGGAGAAGGTCACGTCGCCTGCGCGGCCGCGCAGGAGATGACCAAGTGGTTCGATACCAATTATCACTACATGGTGCCGGAGCTCAGTCCGCGACAGCGTTTTGCGTTGTCGTCACTCAAGCCAGTTGATGAATACCTGGAGGCGAAGGCTCTCGGCTATCAGACGCGTCCGGTGCTGCTGGGGCCTGTCACCTATCTCGGGCTCGGAAAGAGCAGGGACGCTGACTTCGACACATTTGCGCTGCTCGAAGGTTTGCTGCCGGTTTACGTCGACGTGCTGCGCCGGCTTGCAGATGCAGGCGCGGACTGGGTTCAGCTCGACGAGCCGTGCCTGGTGCTCGACCTCGACGACGCAAAGCGGCGCACGCTTCAACAGGCCTATGGGCATTTCGCGCGAGAGCTGCCCAGTCTGAAGATCATGCTGGCAACCTATTTCGGCGATATTGGGGACAATCTCGATACGACGCTGTCGCTGCCGATCGCAGGCCTTCATTTCGATCTCGTGCGTGCGCCGCAGCAGCTCGACACGGTCGCTGCCAAGGTGTCGCCAGAGCTGGTCGTGTCGCTTGGCGTCATCGATGGCCGCAACGTCTGGCGCGCCAATCTGCCGGACTATTCTCGATCGCATCGAGCCCGTCGTCGCCAGGCGCGGAGTCGATCGTGTGCAGATCGCGCCGTCGTGCTCGCTTCTGCATGTTCCGATTGATGTCGAACTAGAAGATGACCTCGATCCGGACCTGAAAAGCTGGCTCGCCTTTGCGAACCAGAAGATGAGCGAGCTCGTGACGCTTGGCACAGCGTTGGTCGGTGGCCGAGCCGCAGTGCAGGCCATGCTTGCGACTTCCTCAGCTTCCACCGAGGCGCGCAGCCGCTCGCCCAAGGTGCACGACACTGCTGTCGCTGCCCGTGCGGCGGCCGTTACCGTCGACATGGCTCGGCGCAAGAGCCGTTTCGCTATCCGCTCCCAGCTTCAACGGCAGCGCTTTAGTCTGCCGGCGTTTCCGACCACCACGATCGGTTCATTTCCGCAGACCGCCGACGTGCGTAAGGCCAGGGCGGGGCATGCCAAAGGCGCGCTGAGCGATGCCGACTACGAAACATTCCTGCGCAACGAGACGGCCCGCGCGGTCCGCTGGCAGGAGAGCATCGGTCTTGATGTGCTTGTTCATGGCGAGTTCGAGCGCAACGACATGGTGCAGTACTTTGGCGAGCTGCTGTCGGGCTTTGCTTTCACCCAACATGGCTGGGTGCAGAGCTACGGATCGCGCTGCGTGCGCCCGCCGGTTCTCTACGGCGACGTCTCTCGCCCGCGGCCGATGACGGTCGGATGGTGGACGTTCGCTCAATCTCTGACCGAGAAGCCGATGAAGGGCATGCTCACCGGGCCGGTCACGATCCTCAATTGGTCGTTTGTGCGCGACGACGTTGACCGCAGTGCGGTATGCCGTCAGATCGCGCTGGCGATTCGCGACGAGGTGCTGGACCTGGAAAGTGCCGGCGCGCGGATGATCCAGATCGACGAGGCCGCGTTGCGGGAGGGGCTTCCTCTGCGCAAGTCGCAATGGAAGGGCTACCTCGACTGGGCCGTCGAGTGCTTCCGACTGGGCTCGTCCGGAGTGGCTGACGCAACACAGATCCACACTCATATGTGCTACGCCCAGTTCAACGACATCATTGATGCGATCGCCGCGATGGATGCCGATGTCATCTCGATCGAGACATCGCGCTCGAAGATGGAGCTGCTCGAGGCATTCCGGACCTACAAATATCCAAATGACATCGGGCCTGGTGTCTACGATATCCACTCACCTCAGGTTCCAACCGCCGACGAGATGGTGAATCTGCTCACGCTCGCGCGGCGGCGTTTGTCTGACCGGCAGATCTGGATCAATCCCGACTGCGGGCTCAAAACGCGGACGTGGGAGGAGGTCAAGCCGGCACTTGCAAACATGGTCGAAGCTGCGCAGCAGATCCGGCGGCTGGCCTGATCGCAATTGCGGGCACGGACGAGTCTCCGAAGGCCGCCTTAGCGGCCTTCGCGCGTCATCGAAGGCCGGTCTAGCGGCCTTCGCGTGTCCAGGTCGCGGCCAGGATGCCGATCAGCAGGAGCAGGCCGATCATGCCGGCGAACACCGGCAGAACGCCGATGCCGCGCACGACGCTGGCCTCGCGGATCTTGAGCCCAAGCCAATCGTCGCCGTGAAAAGTGTCGCCGCGGACGCCGAGAAGGCGCGGGACGTGCACGCCCGAGCCGTCCTCGATGCGCGTCGCCGTGCCGCCGGTCGCGTTCACGAGCGGCGCGACGATATCCGGCGTCGAGGTCACCTCAGCGAACTCGCGCGGATTGGCGGGGCCAACGTTGACCAGCGCGGCGAGCTTGCTGTCGTTGGCGCGCCACAGCCCAAGCTCGTTGGCTTCGATGGTCGAGCGCCATACGCCCGGCATCGTCTCGGTCAGCGCAAGCGCGCGCGTCTTGCCCGAAGGCGACGTCAGCGTGACCTCCTCGGCGGCGTCGGCCATGGTCTGGCGTTGCACGGTGAGGTCTCGCCCGCGCACCAGGATGCGCAGCGCCTCCTCCTCGAGATCGGGCTGCTTCATCGACCAGTGCGAGAGCCGGCGTAAGAGATCGAGATGCGGCCCGCCGCCCTCGTAGCCGCGCGCCCACAGCCAGATGTGGTCAGACAGAAGAAGCGCGACGCGGCCCTCGCCCTCGCGCGATAGAACCAGGAGCGGCTTGCCGTCGGGCCCATTCATCACATTGGTGCCCTTGGTGGTGCGCGCGTCGACCGAGCGGAACCAGCGGCTCCAGTGCGGCGGATCCTCGTCGCCGCCCTCAAGGCCGCGCGTCACCGGATGACGCTTGCCGAGATCGGAGAGCTTGGCGCGGAACGGCTGGTCGGTGGTGCGCCCGCTCGGCTCGGCGGGCAGTACGCTCTCGAGCGGCGTGCGCCAGAGGCTGGTCGGGCTCGCATAGTCGGGCCCGGCAGCGATCAGCACCGCGCCGCCCGCGCGCACATAGCGTGCGATGTTGTCGAAGTAGAGAATCGGCAGCACGCCCTGCCGCGCATAGCGATCGAAGATAATGAGCTGGAACTCGTTGATCTTCTGCTGGAACAGCTCGCGGGTCGGGAACGCGATCAGCGAGAGCTCATTGATCGGCGTGCCATCCTGCTTTTCCGGCGGCCGCAGGATGGTGAAGTGGACGAGGTCAACGGACGCATCTGACTTGAGGAGGTTGCGCCAGGTACGCTCGCCCGCATGGGGCTCGCCCGAGACGAGCAGCACGCGCAGCTTGTCGCGCACGCCGTCGATCGAAACCACGGCTCGGTTGTTGATGAGGGTGAGCTCGTTCTCGAGCGGCGAGGCTTCGATTTCGACAATGTTGACGCCCGGATGTGGAATTGGCACGCTGACATTGACCTGCTGGCCGACGCGGACACTGCGCGTGTCGATGGTCTCGCCGTCGCGCCGTACCGTGATCTGCGCGGTGCCTGTCGAGGCGCCCTGGTCCTCGACCCGGTAGCTGATGGTCTGCGCTTGCCCGACGATGCCGAAGCGCGGCGTAGTCACCAGCACGACCCGGCGATCGCGCTCGTTGGCGCGGCCGGTAATCAGCGCATGCACTGGCGCCGCGAAGCCAAGCGACGCAGCATCGGTTGGCACATCATGCACGCGCCCATCGGTGACGATGAGCGCGCCCGCGACCCGGTCGTGCGGCACGTCGGACAGCGCGGTGGTCAGCGCGTTGAACAGACGCGTGCCGTCAGTCTCGCCATCGGCCTGGCCGGCCTCCACGAAGCGGACCTCGATGCCCGGCACCTTACCGAGCCGCTCAGCGATCTCGGCGCGTACCGCTTCGGTCTGCCGTGGGCGGTCGCCGAATTCCTGGCTTGGGCTCTTGTCGATCACCACCACGGCGACCGAGGTCAAGGGATCGCGGTCCTCGCGCGTGATCGACGGGTTGGCGAGCGCCAGCACGAACAGCGTCATCGCGACGATGCGCATCCATTTGCCACGCGCCTTGGCGAACACCAGCATGGCGGCGAGCACGCACGCGATGGCGAACGCCACCCACACGATGGTCTCTGGCACGAGCGGCGCGAATGAGATGCCGAAATTCAAGTCAATGCCTCATCGTTGCTTCCGGGCCTGATGGTTCGAGACGGGCGCTTCGCACCCTCCTCACCATGAGGATCAATCTTGCTTCTCATCCTGAGGAGGGCGCAGCGCCCCGTCGCAAAGGATGAGGCCCACCACTACTGTCCCAGCCGCTCCAGCAGCGCTGGGATGTGCACCTGGTCGGCTTTGTAGTTGCCGGTGAGCGTGTACATCACGATGTTGACGCCGGCGCGGAACGCGAACTCGCGCTGGCGTGCCTCGCCGCCCGAGATCGGCAGCATGGCCTGACCGTCCGGCCGGAGCGCCCAGGCACCGGCGAAGTCGTTGGAGGTGATGAGGATTGAGGAGACGCCGTCGCCGGCGCGCGCGGGGCGGTTCTCCGCCTCGTCCACGTTGTCGGTCGGTGTGGCCTCGACCCAAAGCTGGCCGGTGGTGAAACGGCCCGGAAAGTCCTTGAGCAAATAGAACGTCTTGGTCAGCACGTGGTCCTTCGGCACCGGCTCGAGATCAGGGATGTCGAGCGCCGAGAGGATGTTGCGCAGCGCAAGCATGCCGGGCGAGCGGTTGGCGCCGTCCGGCCCGGGCGGCGCCTGGATGGCGTCGCGGGTGTCGAACAGCACGGTGCCGCCCTTCTTCATGTAGGCGTCGATGTGCTCGAGCGCCTGGCGCGAGGGGCGCGGTGCGCTCGGAACCACCGACCAGTAGATGAGCGGATAGAACGCCAGCTCATCGACAGCGGGATCGACACCCACCGGGTCTCCGGCCTCGAGCGCGGTGCGCTGGGCCAGGAACAGCGTCAGTCCCTGCAGCCCCGCCTTGGTGATGCGGTCGACCTCGGCGTCGCCCGAAACCACATACGCAAAGCGCGTCTGTAACGTTGCCTTCATCGCGGCTTCGTCATTCTGCGCTTGCGCAGAGGGAGGCGCCCAGAGGGCCGTGCCAAGGATCGCCAGCGCAATTGCAGCTGCTGCCGGACGGCGACTGCCACCGCGGAAGAGCCGTGCAATGCCGCCAGCCAGCCAGAACACGACCAGGGCGTCCAGCGCGAGGAGCCCGAGCGCTGCGAGCATCACCGGCCCGCGCAGATCCTGCGGTTCGCTCATTCGATAGACCTCCCGGCGTGCATTGAGCGCGGAAATGTCGAGTGGCGCAAGCCGGTCGGCCGGCGCCAGTGCATTAACCGCCAACAACCCTTCCGGCGGCCCGTAGAACCCGGGCGGGTTCTCGGCGGTTCCGCGCCCGGTAAAGCCAACCGGCACGGGCCGCGCATTCGGGGGCGGGGGCCCGAACACCCCGAAGCCGTCGAGAATGCGAGTTGGTGGCACCACTTCGCGCGCGCCCGCGCGCCCGCTCCCTGGTGCATTGGGATCGGCGGTCGCCATCGAGCCTGCAAGCGAGACGATGCGCTTGAGCATTTCGACGAAGGCGCCCGAGAGCGGCAGGTCCGACCAGCGGGTGTCGGCGGTGACGTGGAACAGGACGATGATGCCCTTGCCGCGGCGCTGGGCGGTGACGAGCGGTGTCCCGTCGGCAAGTGTCGCCCAAGTGCGATCGCTCAGCGTCGTGTCGGGCTCCGCCAGCACCTGCCGGCTCACCGTGACGTCGTTTGGCACCTGCATGCCAAAGAACGGGCTTTCACGGCCGAACGAGGCAAGCTGCTGCGGCTGATCCCAGCTCAGCGCGCCGCCGAGCACGCGGCCGCCACGGCGCAGCCGCACCGGCACGAGGTCGTCGTCGCTGGCTGCCAGCCGTGGGCCTGCGAACCGCACCAGCACGCCGCCGTCCTCGGTCCAGCGTGCCAGTTGCTCCTTCGCTTCCGCGGTGTTGCCGACGTCGGCGAGGATGATCATCGGTACGCGCTGCTCGAGAAACTGGCTAACGGCCTGCGCGGGCGAGCCGCGCTCGGCGAGGCGCACATCCGCGAACGGACCGAGCGCGCGCGTGAGATAGTAGGTCGAGGCAAGAAGCGGCTGCGCATTGTCGAAGGTCGCGCCGGTGGCGATGCCGATGCTGCGCCGCCGCCAGCGCTTGTCGAGCAGGGCGACCGCGCCGGCCGAGTGCTCGTTGCTGATCTCAAGCCGTGCGATATCGTTCCTGATCTCGACCGGAAGTGTCAGCTCGGCGTCGGCCTCGGTGTCGTTCATGCCGAAGGTGAAGGTTGCTTCGCCGAGCGGCAGGCCTTTGAGATCAAGCCCGCGCACGAGGCCGGATTGGGTCGAGCCCGACGCCGAGCGCAGCACCTTGACGGAGAGCGAGGCGGCCGTGTTCTCGGCGGCAGTGAGTGCCTGCGCGGGCGGCAGCCCGCCCTCGACGACAGTCAGGGGGCGTGTCCCCACGAGACGTCCGAGCGCTGCCGCAAAGTCCGCTCCGCCGCCGAGATCGACGCCGTCGGAGAGCCAGATCATCTCGACGTCGGCGGTCGCCTCCAGGAAGCGCCCGAGCGGCACCAGCATATCGGCGCGGGTGACCGCATTGGGCTTCGGCTTCAGCTGCTTGAGCCGCACGCGCGCGGCGCCTGCGGTCTCGAACGAGATGTCGCGGCTCGGATCCGACATTGGGATCAGCGCGACGGCGCGATTGTCGGTCTCCGCGCGTGCCATCAGGTCGTCGGCCATGCGCATGCGCGCATCCCACGAGCCGGCCGCGACGAAGCCGTCGTCGATCAGCAGCGCAAGTGGCGCCCGGCTGGTCGCTGTCTCTACCGGCGGATTCCAGAGCGGACCAGCGGCCGCGAGAATGACGAGCGTCGCCAGTGTGAGGCGCAACAGCGTGAGCCACCAGGGTGTCTTCTGGGGAGTTTCTTCTTTCGGCTTGATCTGGAACAGGAGCCGGGTCGGCGGAAAATCGATGCGCCGAGGCTGCGGCGGAATGAGCCGCAGCAACCACCACAGCACCGGGATGCTGAGAAGCCCGAGCAGGACCAGCGGCTGCGCAAAGCCGAGTGGCAAACCCATCATGCGTGCCTCCGCTGTCCCGCCGTGGCAACGCGGCCGCCGACGATTGCACCGGGCGGCGGCGCGCTCATGCGCGCATGCAGTGCCAGGAGCAACTCGGTTGCCGCCCGGTCGGTCCGGTGGATGGCGAAGCTCCAGCCGATCTTGCCGGTATCGGCGCGGATTTCGGCGCGATGGCGCGCCACCAGCGCCTCATACTCGGCGCGCCAGGCTTCCGCGCGCCCGGCCGTGATCGAGCCTCCGCCTTCCGGCTCGACGAACTCGATACGGCCCGAGTAGGGAAAGGTCTCTTCCGCAGGGTCGACGATCTGCACGGTATGGCCGTGCGCGCCCGAGGAGGACAGTTGCGCAATGGTCTTGCGGATGTCGTCGATCGGACTCCAGAAGTCCGATATCAGCACGATCTCGGACAGCGAGGAGGGCGCGAACGCGCGCGGCAGGCTCGGCCGCTCGGTCGGATCATGCACGATCGCGTTGGCGATCTTGTCGAGGACGTTGCGGCTGCCGGTCGGGCGCACCAGCCCCGGTACACCGACGCGCTCGCCGGCATGCACCAGCACTTCGGCGAGTGCGAACGCCACCACCAGCGCGCGGTCGAGCTTGGGCTCCTGCGCAAGCTTGGAGCGGAACGTCATCGAAGGTGAGCGGTCGGGCCAGATCCAGACCGTGTGCGCCGCCTCCCATTCCTGCTCGCGCACATAGAGATGGTCGTCGCGTGCTGAGCGCCGCCAGTCCACCCGGCGGGCCGGCTCGCCCCAGACGAAGCGGCGATACTGCCAGAAGTTTTCGCCGGGGCCGGCGCGCTTGCGGCCGTGGAGGCCGTGGATCACGGTCGCCGCGATCCGGCGTGCCTCCAGGATCAGCCGTGGCAGCGTCTCGGCGATCGTACGGGCAGTGCCGCTCGCCTGCTGGGTGGCTTTGATCTCGTTCTTGTCCGCGCGCCTCACCGCCATCGTGCTATCCGAGACGGGTCTTGAGCTTGGCGATGACACCTTCCACCGTCTCGCCGTCGGCGCGAGCCGCGAAGGTCAGCGCCATGCGGTGCTTGAGGATCGGCTCTGCCATGTCGAGCACGTCGTCGATCGAGGGGGAGAGCCGGCCGTCGATCAGCGCGCGGGCGCGCGCCACCAGCATCAGCGCTTGGCTCGCGCGTGGGCTCGGCCCCCAGGCGATCAGCTTGCTGATATCGCCGTTGTCAGCATCGGGACGCGCCGAGCGCACCAGCGTGAGGATCGCGTCGACGACCGAACTCGCCGACCGGCAGGCGGCGCACAAGGCGCTGCGCCGCGATCAACTCCTCGGCGGCAAGCGTCTGCTTCGGCTTGCTCTCTTCGGCGCCGGTGGTGTCGAAGATGATCTTGCGCTCATTCTCGATATCCGGATAGGGCACGTCGATCTGCATCAGGAAGCGGTCGAGCTGTGCTTCCGGCAGCGGATAGGTGCCTTCCTGCTCGATCGGGTTTTGCGTTGCGAGCACATGGAAGGGGCGCGGCACGTCGTGACGGTTGCCGCCGACGCTGACGTGCAGCTCCTGCATCGCCTGCAACAGCGCCGATTGGGTGCGCGGGCTGGCGCGGTTGATTTCGTCCGCCATCAAGAGCTGGGCGAAGATCGGGCCCGGAATGAAGCGGAAGCTGCGCTTGCCGCCGGGCGCTTCTTCCAGCACTTCACTGCCCACGATGTCGGATGGCATCAGGTCGGGTGTGAACTGGATGCGGCGCGCGTCAAGCCCGAGCACGATGCCCATGGTCTCGACCAGCTTGGTCTTGGCGAGACCTGGCAGACCCACCAAAAGTGCATGGCCGCCTGAGAGAACCGTCATCAGCGCCTGCTCGACCACGCGCTCCTGACCGAAAATGACCCTGCCGATCGCGGCCTTGGCGGCGGCGACCTGTGCGCCGGTCGCTTCCGCCTGGCGCACGATCATGTCGTCGAGTTTTTCAATCGCTTCTCCGGCGGCTCCCGCCATCTGTTTGCTCCTGTTGTCGCGGCGTTTGGTTGTTCTTGTTGTTGAACCCTGTTCTTGTTGAACTTTCTTCGTTCTTACTTGCTCCGCTATCGCGGCCTTATTGCGTCTCCGTCGGTGACCGTTCGCAGCGCTCGGCTCGTTGCGCCGTCCGGGCTGGCCAAAAAAGGTGCAACATTCGCGCCACTGCCCGCAAGCGGGCTACGGCGGTGCCCCCCTGCTTCCATCAGCTGCCTGTAGATTAAACTATTTTTCAATGGGTGCGACCCCGCCTCCTTGCGGGCATGTCATCATCGCCCCACCGACGACCGGGCTGTAAGGCCGTGGAATATTTCGACATGTGCCACTTTTCTTACCCTAGCCAGGCTGTTTAGACAGCAGTGGATAAGCTTGCACGCGATCACAATCGCGTGGAAAACGGTCATTCAGCCCCCCTAACTATCTGGCAAACCATGGCGAAGGAAGGGCAGACGACGGTATCGCTCGACGCTCTCGCGGGCACCGTGAAAGGCGCGGGCCGCCTCCCGCCTGTGCACTTATGGAATCCGCCGTTCTGCGGCGACCTCGACATGCGGATCGCCGCCGACGGGACCTGGTACTACCTCAAGACCCCGATCGGGCGGCCAGCGCTGGTCAAACTGTTCGCGTCTGTGCTCAAGCGCGAAGGCGACCGCTACTTCCTTGTGACTCCTGTCGAAAAGTGCGGCATCACGGTCGATGACGTGCCGTTCCTGGCAGTCGAGCTGCGGCTCGAGGCACCCGGACCCGGCCAGACGCTTCACTTTCGTACCAATGTCGACGACTGGGTGCCCTGCGGAGCCGAGCACGCGCTGCGCTTTGAGCCGGAGGAGGGCACCGGCGGCCTGCGACCCTATCTGCATGTGCGCTCGAACCTGTGGGCGCTGGTCAAGCGGGCGCTGTTTTTCGACTCTGGTCGATCTCGGTGAGGAGCGAGACGTCGAGGGCGTGCGCATGTTCGGCGTGGTCTCGGGTGGCGCATTCTTTGCGATGGCGCCCGCTGACGAGATCGAGGACTTGAGGTGATGCAGCGTGCACGGGCAGGTGTCGACTTCTTCGAGCGCGCGCGCGCCCGCCTCACTCTCGATGTGCCGGCAGCGCTGACCGACCATGCGGCGCCGGCCACGCGTGGCGATCTCGATCTCGATCCGGAAATGTGGGAGCGCGCCGGCGTCGCAGCGACGCGTCCGGCTGCCGTGCTGGTGCCGGTCGTCGATCATCCGGAGCCGACCGTGCTGCTGACCTTGCGCACCGCCGCGCTGCCGAGCCACGCCGGGCAGATTGCGTTTCCAGGCGGCAAGATCGATCCCGATGATCGAACGCCGGTCGCGGCGGCGTTGCGCGAAGCACATGAGGAGGTTGGGCTCGACAGCAACCTGGTCGAGCCGATCGGCTATCTCGATCTCTATCTCACCTTTTCGGGCTTTCGAATTCTGCCGACGCTGGCGCGCGTCGATCCGTCCTTCACCACCACGCTCAACCGTACCGAGGTCGATGATGCTTTTGAGGTGCCGCTCGCCTTCCTGATGGACGAGCAGAACCACGCGCTGCACAGCCGCGATTGGAAGGGCGTGATGCGGCGCTACTATGCGATGCCGTTCGGCGAGCGCTACATCTGGGGCGTGACCGCGGGAATTCTGCGCAATCTCTATGAGCGGGTGTATGCGGATCAGCGTTAACCCGAACAATGCTTTGTGGGCGGATTGCCTTTGACCCGGATGACGCTGACGCGCCATCCGGGCTACAAGACCTTCGGTGGCGAGGTGGCGTCGCCTCCGCGACCACGAGAGGAACGATGATCCGGCCGATCTCAACTGAAGTCGTGCTGTTCCTGATCCCGTTCGCGGTCTATGCCCTGTTTCTGGTGGCGACCCGCCGGGGGCTGCTCGATCCTGCGCATTGGCCGCTGGCGCGGCTGGCCTGGCTGGTGATTGCAGCCCTCGTGCTGATGCTGGGCAGCTTTGTCTATTTTACCACCTTCGGCGGCGCCCCGCCGGACTCGACCTACATCCCTGCGCATGTCGACGAGAACGGCACCTTCGTGCCAGGGCGGACGGTGCCGAACCCCAAATGACGGCTACAATGGAATCTGCTGCGCCTACGAAGACGATGCGACTCGATGTCGATTGGCTGCGCACGGGGGAATTGGCGCGCATCCTTGCGCTGCTGGATAGCGGTGGAGAGGAGGCGCGCGTGGTTGGCGGTGCGGTGCGCAACGCGCTCCTGCACGAGCCATTGGGCGACATCGATATCGCCACCACGGCGCGGCCGGAGGAGGTCGTGCGCAGGGTCGAGGCTGCAGGCTGCAAGGCGGTCCCGACCGGGATCGAGCACGGCACCATCACGGTCGTCGCCGATGGCCAGCCGTTCGAAGTGACAACGCTGCGTGAGGATGTCGAGACCGACGGCCGCCGCGCCAAGGTCGTGTTCGGCCGTGACTGGCGGCGTGATGCCGAGCGGCGCGACTTCACCATGAACGCGCTGTTCCTTGCTCGCGATGGCACCGTGCACGACCATGTCGGTGGTCTTGCCGACATCGCGGATCGTCGCGTGCGTTTCATCGGCGATGCAGCCACGCGCATCGCCGAGGACTATCTGCGCATCCTGCGCTTCTTCCGCTTTCACGCCGCCTACGGCCATGGCGGGCTGCCGGATGCCGCCGGCCTCCACGCCTGCATTGTGGCGCGTGCTGGGCTCGACACGCTCTCGCGCGAGCGTGTGCGCATGGAGATGCTCAAGCTGATGCTGGCGCGCCACGCAGTGCCGGCGCTCGCCGTGATGGCCGAGACGGGCCTGATCGAGATGGTGCTGGGCGGCGTGCCGCTGCTTGCGAGTCTGTCTAACATGATCAAGCTCGAGGCGTCGCTCTCGCTGCCGCCCGATCCGGTACGCCGGCTTGCCGCGCTCGGCGTGCGGGTGACCGAAGATGCAGAACGGCTGCGGGAACGGCTGCGGCTCGCCAACGCCGAGTCCGAGCGGCTGGTCTCCATGGGGGAGGCTTGGTGGCGCATCGTGGCAGGCTTGAGCGAGCAGGCCGCGCGTGTGCTCCTTTATCGGCTCGGCCCCGATAGCTATCTCGACCGTGTGCTGCTCGCCTGGTCACGCGCACCACAGGGCGTGGCCGACCCACAGTGGCGCGTGCTTGCGACTCTGCCTTCGCATTGGAGTGTGCCTCAGTTTCCGTTGAAGGCTGACGACTTCATGGCGCGTGGTGTCGAGAAAGGTCCGCGCCTCGGCGCTGCCCTGCGGGCAGCCGAGGAGGCGTGGATCGAGGCGGGCTTTCCGCTCGACCGTGACGCGCTGGCGCGGATTGCCGATGAGGTGGTGGCGGACGACCGGTAACGCAAGTCAGCCTGCGTTACAGACTGCGCGCGATGCGAAAGCCGTCGGTATAGGATGAATTGTATCGATATTCCCCAACGCGAGCGGCCGAGCGCAGCTCGGCGTCGGAATCCTCCCACGAGCCGCCGCGCAGCACCCGGCCGGTGCAGTTGCCCTCGACCCAGGCGGAGCCGTCGACCGGAGCCTTTGCGGTGTAGTCATTGTGGAAGCAGTCTTCGACCCATTCCGACACATTGCCGTGCATGTCATGCAGGCCGAACGCGTTGGGCGGGAAGCTGCCAACCGGCATGGTCTTCTGCCGGTTCTCCTCCGATGGCCCTGACCCATCGGTACTGGCGTTGTAGTTCGCGCTTCCGGGCGACAGGGTGTCGCCAAACGCGAATGTCGTGGTCGTGCCGGCGCGCGCCGCATATTCCCATTCGGCTTCGGTAAGCAGCCGATAGGTCTTGCCGGTCTTGCGGCTGAGCCAGGTCACATAGTTCTTGGCCAGGTCGAAGGACATATGAATCACGGGATGCCGTCCGCGTCCCCAGCCTTCGTCGTTAGGACGGGCGTTGTCGCAGCCGCCGTCGCGGACGCACGCGTCCCAGTCATCGAAGGTGATCTCGAACTTGCTGACCGCAAATGGCGCCGCGATGGTGACGCGGTGCTGCGCCTCGGCTTGCTGCTCCGCGGGCGGCGAGCCCATGGTGAACTCGCCGGCCGGAACGATCATCATGTGCGGACAGTTGGCGCAGTCCTTGAATTCGGTGACGGCGCCCGATACGCGCCAGATCTCGGGCCCCGCGGCGACCCGCTCTGACGCCGACAGGGCGGCAAGCCGAGGGAGCGCGGTGGCGACCACCGCGGCAGTCTTGGCCTTAAGCTCTGCAAGCTCAGTTTCGAGGTTGGGCCGGACCAGCGGATCGGTCGTGTCGCTGCGCTGAGCATGCGCGGCGACCGAGATGATCGCAGCCGCAATCGCCAGAACGGGAGCGCGGGCCAACGATCCCTTCATATGACCTATTCCTTCATATAGAGCGCGTGGCAGGTATCACAGCCGATGCCGAGCGCGCGGTAGAGCCGCTTGACGTCATCCTCGTTGTCGGTGCGCCGTAGCTCCAAGGCCGTGTTTGCCGCGGCCGCCGCCCGGCGGGAGAAATCAGCAAACTCTATCCAGATGTCCGGCGACGCAAAGGTGTCCTTCACCGGGTCGAGATCGACATCCTCTTTCCATTGGTTTGAGCTTGGCGGAAACAGATGTGGGAAGGCCATAAGCATCGAGGCGATGTTGTCGGCGCACTCGCGGCTGACGTCGGGATCGATGCGTCGCTCCGAGATCATCTCCTGGATCTTGTCCATATTGTTCATGATCGAGTCCATGAGCAGCTTGCGCGCGGCGATCACGTCGCTCGTCGTGTCCTGCGCGCGTGAAACCAAGGGATTCGCAATGGACATCGCAACGGCTGTCACAAGGCAGCTCACGATCAGCCCGGCGCAGGCGATGCGCTGTCGCAGGCGGAGTAGAGTTTGGGCGAGGCCGGGCACCTGTCACCCTTTGAGCTGACTTGCGCCGCGAATGGCGCGAACGTCACGATGGACGAACTATCCGCTTGCGCGGGGGGCCGATCAAGAGGCGCGTATCCCCTCCACCTGCCATCGTTAATGACCTCAGGCGAGGTTACGCCTAGTTGACGCCCTTCCTCACGGTGTCGTTGGCAGCGATCTCGATGATCATCTTCTTGAGGATCGCGTCAGCGAATGTCTCGAAGTCCTTCGCCACGATCATGAACGCACCCGGGCCGCCGATCACGTAGTCGCGGTAATATTGATCGAGATAGGGCTCGACCGCCAGGATCGGCAATCCGTTGATGGTGACGTCCTTGGCGACCGCCTCGTCGCGGGCGCGGATCACCGAACGGCCGCCGTTATTGGAGCCGTCGCCGGAAATGTCGATGACTTGCCGCTCGGTCTTGAACGGGGCCTGCGGGAACATGGCCATCGCATAGTCGATTGCGCCTGAGATCGAGGTGCCGCCGCCGAACAGCTGGCGCGGCGTATTTTCGATGACCGCGGCGGCCGATTTGATGGAAGCCTCATCCTTGATCAGTGTCCAGGGCAGCACGACCGACTGCAGGAAGGGGCCCGTCCACTGCACCATGCTGATGGCGATCGACTGCGTGCGGCCTCCCATCACGGCGCCAAGAACACGGGGGTTGCGAAGTGCTGCCACATAGCCGCGCTTCTGCAGCTCGAAGCGGTAGCGGTCGACGCTACCGGAGGCGTCCACCATAAGCGCAAGCTTGAGGTCGGCCTCGGTCTGGGCGCGGGCCGGCGCCTGCGCGCCGAGCAAGGCGGCCGCCAGAACCATGAGCACAAGGCTCACGCGGCATCGATTCAGCGTGGCTGCTGCCTGACGGCTCATCGGATGAACCTCCCTCCGGTATTTCTGAGAATTCTGACTGATAGCGGGCGCCGCGTCGACTCGCTTTGCGGCTCGGGAGGAATTAGATTAGGGCGGCAAGGTGGCGGTAAGAGCACGCCCCGAGAGCACACCACGATGGATCAGCGCCGTCCCTCCGATATTGCCCGCCGCAGCGCCCGCGTTCTCGCGGGCAGGGCGATCCGTCGTGGCGTTGATGCCTTCCGGCGCGACACCTACTCGTTACCGCGCGCGGCCGCGCGCGAGAAGGCGCGCGAGCTGCTGCGCCGCTTTCCCAAAGCCGCCTACCAGACCGAGATCGAGAGCTGGCGCGTGCTGCCGGGCGATTGCATCGAGTTCACGGTTCGCCGGCTGCCAAGCGCGGATTGAAGCGCGTAACATCTACGGCCGCCCGCGCGTATTCCTCACCATCGAAAGGTCGATCGCTGAGGACGCCCCATGCGCAGATTTGGCCGCGGTTTCATCATCTTTCTGGTTGGCGGCCTGTTTGGCACCGGTTTTGGGGTTGCGCTTGGATTCTTCTTTTTTCCATTCGTTTTTCCGCCGCCGCCGGCGGCCGAAA
Source organism: uncultured Alphaproteobacteria bacterium (assembly GCA_963817015.1). Taxonomy (GTDB): domain Bacteria; phylum Pseudomonadota; class Alphaproteobacteria; order Rhizobiales; family Xanthobacteraceae; genus VAZQ01. Next base: position 42,372 of record CAWFMV010000009.1, read on the forward strand.
TGCTGGCCGAGGCCGAGCGCACGGCACTGGTCGCGACCGGAACGTTCATTCACGCCAACTCGTCCGACCCGGTGCACTGGGGCAAGGGCAAGGTCAGCGTCCATGAGCGCGCAGTATTCCTCGAAAGCGATTTCGAGGTCGGGCCCGGTCCGGCATTCCACGTCTACCTGGTGCCCAAGATGACGATTCGCAGCTCGTCAGACCTGCAGGGCATCAAGCACGTGGATCTCGGGGGGCTGCGCGCCTTCAAGGGCAGCCAGCGCTACGCGATTCCCTCTGGCGTCGATCTCAAGGATTATCCGAGTGTCATCATCTGGTGCGAGGCGTTCAGCGTGCTGATCTCGCCGGCGGACCTGCAGCTCGTGCAGTAGGGCTCTGCGCCGCTTTCCAGGGCACAAGCGCGGCGAGGCAGGCTACAATACCTGCCAACCGATGCTCGAATCGCTCTCATCCGCCCTGGCCGGCATCTCAATCACCCAGTTCGCTCTCATTGCGGGACTGGCGCTGTTTGCGTCGATCGTGGGCGGCGTCTCGGGCTATGGGACAGGCGCACTGATGCCGCTCGTGCTGGTCCCGATCTTCGGGCCCGAGCCGGTCGTGCCGATGCTGGCGATCTCGGCGCTGGTCAACAATGCAAGCCGGGTCGGGGTCTATCGCCACCTCGTCGACTGGCGCCGTACGCTGGTCGTGTTGCCAGCGGCGCTGCCACTCTGCCTGCTCGGCGCCTGGGGCTATACCAAACTCACTGGCCGTGGCGCCGGTCTCCTGATCGGCACGATGATGATGTTGAGCGTGCCGCTGCGGCGCCTGCTCAAGCGACGCGGCTTCGGGCTCTCGGACCGTGGCCTCATGATCAGCTCGGCCGGCTGGGGTGCCGTCGCGGGCGGCACGACCGGTGCTGGCGTGATGCTGCTGTCGATGCTGATGGCGGCGGGCCTGCAGGGCGCTGCCGTGATCGCGACCGACGCAGTGATCTCGATCGGCATCGGGGTCGCCAAGGTGTCGGTGTTCGGGCTTGCCGGCTCGCTCGGGGTGCGCGAGCTGGCGATTGCGAGTCTGATGGGTGCGATGGCGATCCCAGGCGCCTTCATTGCGCGGACAATGGTCGACCGCATGCCGCTCAAGGTGCACACCGTGATCCTGGATGCGGTTGTGATCGCGGGTGGTGTGATGATGCTCGCATCCGCGTTCACGCGCTGACGCTCAGCGCTCGATCGCCGCCCAGCGCAGCCCATGCTCGTTCGCCCACCGCTTCACCGCCGCGACCTCGTTGCCGTAGGGGAGTCGATTGGCAAAGCCGCGGCACTGCACGATGGCGCCATCGTTGCGCACCTCAATGGTGACGCCACGGTTGATGTGGCCAAGCGGAAATTCGCTGGTGAGTGACCAAATCGAAACCTGGCCATTCATGCAGAGATGCTTATAGCTCGCCACACAGTGATGCATGCGCTGACCTTCGCGGAACAACTCGTTGCCGGTCTTGATCTGGCGGAGGCGCCAGATGGCCTTCTTCTTCTCGCTGCCGGCCTCGTAGTCCACATCGGGGATCTGCCGGCCGGCCCAGCTGCCGCCGCCGATGACGTTGTGCTTGCGCAACGCGCGATGCCATTCCTCCCGACGGCGTCGCAGCGCATGCAGGCTGCGGCCCTTGAGCGACATTCCCGCGTTCTCGGTTTTTGCGACGCGCAGATAGTCGATCAGGTCGTTCATCTCGTGCAGCGGCACAGGATTGCGAGCGAAGAAGCGCGCGACCTCCTTCCACCAGGCGGAAGCAATCGAGTGGCGAACGAGCTGACTTTGCCCAATCCGGCGCGCGATCTCGCCGCGCTCGGCCTGCGCGCGTGCGATCGCATACCAGAGCGCCTGCTGGCTCGACGTCACGTCGTCAGGCGCGGTTAGAAAATGATGCGTCTCAAGCTTGGTGAGATAGGGCGACGTGTGCTGCTTGTAGAGCGAGCCGCCTTGAGCCGCGACAAGATACCAGCGCCGCAGGTCGGGCTCGATTTCCATGTCCGCCGGCGTGTCGGGCAGTTCGGCTACTCGGTCGACAAGATCGTCGGTGAATTCGTCGAGCCAGGCGTTCTCCAGGTGTGCGGCGACGCGGTAGCGCGCGAACGAGAAGCGTACCAGGTCGATGAAGCGTCGCTCCTCGGAGCGGCTCTTGATCCGGCAGCGCCAATCCTCCGGCGCACGCAGCGCATAGCCGCACAGCGTCCTGATCTTGTTGTGGTACTCGGCCTTGAAGTCGTCGTAGCGCTCGACCGCGCGCGGTCCGACGTCACGCTTGGAATGTGCTTCCAGCACGGCGCAAATAGCGCGCTCGACATCGCGACGGCGCGCTTCGCGCGATTTCAGTTTCTTGCCCATAGATCGCTCCAGACATGGCTAGGCGTTCCCGCCTAGTCGGCGGGATCGAACAGCTTTGTGATCTGTCGAACCGCATGTCTGATCTCCATGAGCGCGATGAGCATGCGCGCAATAGGCACACACCATCTCGGCGCGCAGCCTTAGACGCGAGATTTGTGGCCAATTTCGGGATGTGTGTGAACGTAATAACGCTCAGCGCCGTCGCAATGTCTCGCGGCGCAGCGCAGATTCCTGAAGCTGGAAACTTGGTAGGGGCAGGGGCCGATCGTGCGGCGATCAGGCGCTCCTGCGCGCGGCTTCCTCGTCCTCGACATCATCCTCGAGCAGGTCGCCCTTGGTGAGAGCGATGCCCGGTATCGTTTCGCGGAAAAACTCTCCGCTGTCGCCAATCCACACGCACTCGATGTTGTCCTCGTCGACGACAACAACCGTCAGCGCCTGACTGCCCGACTTCAAATACACAACGTCTCCTGGCTCGAAAGCCATGGCTTCAGCCTCCTCATCATGATTCGAATCATCGTGCTCGGCGTTCATGACAACAAGTTGTTCGCGGCCATTGTGCACAGCGCTCCTCTTCTCATGCGTGACATTAAAGTCACTCTAGCATCGGGCGGTGCGGCAGACAGAACCGCTTTGCGGCTCTTTCGCTCAGTCATCTTCTTCACCCTCTTCGCCAAAATCGCCGCCGAGCCGAAGTCCCTCGATCCAGGTTTCGCCCTTGCGCTTAATGACCGTGCGCGGCGTAACGGCGCCTGCGGCAGCGAAAGCGGCAGCCAACCGCTCGGAATGCGTCACCACCCAGATCTGCGTGCGTTTGGATGCCGCGATGATCATGCGAGCCAAAGGCTCGAGCAGGTCGGGGTGAAGGCTGGTCTCAGGCTCGTTCAGGGCGATAAAGGTGGGCAGGCGATATCCCAGCAACGCTCCGGCCAATCCCAGATAGCGAAGCGTGCCGTCCGAAAGCTCGCCGGCTTCGAACACGCGCATGGGATAGTCCGGCATGAGCAAGCCAAATGACGCGGAGCGCCCGGGTTCTGGCACAACGAGCTTCGTACCCGGAAAGGCATCGTCGATCATGCGGTCGAGGTCGACCGTATCCTGCCGGATATGCACAAGCGTAGCGAATACCGCCGCCAGATCGGTTCCGTCGGATGCCAGCGTCGCAGTTGTGACGGCGAGGCACGGCTGTCGCAGCGGTGAGGTACGGTCCGTGCGCATGTCGTGGTAGAACCGCCACTCGACGCATCGTCCGCCGCAACGCATGGATGTCGGGAGAGCGCCCGGGGTCTTGCAGCGCTCCCAGCGCGGTTTCGGAGGCCAACAAATCGATCCCAAGCGGTTCGCGCTTGCCCTCCTCATTGCGCAGGAAAGCGGCCGGCCCCTTGCGCTCCAGGAGAGCAACCGTGCGTCGCCCGTGATGATGGGTGAGCGTTTCCTCTTTGATCTGCGGCTCTAGCAGGAAGGCGGCGCCGGTCGGCACGCGAAGCCCCACGTCGATCTTGTACTGTTGCACGAGCCCGGCTTCGACCGCATAGCCGACTTCGGATTGGCCCTCGGGACTTGCTCCTAAACTCACCGAGAGCCTGATACGGACCGGGCGATTAGGGGTTCGCTTGCCGGCCCAATAGGCCGACTCCATCCCGCCTTCAGATGCCAGCTCACGTGCCAGCGTGCCTGCGGCGGAGGCCTGCAGCAGTTGCAGTGCACGATAAAGATTGGTCTTGCCGACGCCATTGGCTCCGACGAATACGGTCAGTCGTCCAATTGGAAAGCGGATATTGCGTAGCGATCGATAACCGGCCGCACCGAACTCGCAAATCTGCAAAGCAGACGTCACGGCCACTTTACGATCGGCGGCATCGAGGACAGGATCGAATCCACGTTGCCGCCGGTGCGCAGCCCGAACACGGTGCCGCGGTCATAGAGCAGGTTGAACTCGACGTAGCGTCCGCGCCGCATCAATTGCTCCTCGCGCTCCGCCTCGCTCCAGGGCGTCGCGAAATTGCGCCGCACGAGGTCGGGATAGATCTTGAGGAAGGCGCGGCCGACGTCCTGCGTGAAGGCGAAGTCCGCATCCCAGTCGCCGGAGTTCGAGCCAGTCGTAGAAGATGCCGCCGATGCCGCGCATCTCCTTGCGGTGCTTGAGATAGAAATACTCGTCGCACCAGGTCTTGAATTTCTGATAGGGCGCGACCGCCGCATGAGCGTCGCAGGCTTCCTTCATGGCGGCGTGGAAATAGACTCGTGTCGGAGTCCTCCTGGGTGCGGCGCCTGTCGAGCACCGGCGTGAGGTCGGCGCCGCCGCCGAACCAGGCTTTGGTGGTCACCACGATGGCGCGTGTTCATGTGCACGGCCGGAACATGCGGGTTCTGCAGGTGAGCGATCAGCGAGATGCCGGATGCCCAGAACCGCGGATCATCGGTCGCGCCCGGGATCTCCTTGCGGAATTCGGGCGCGAACTCGCCGAACACGGTCGACACGTGGACGCCGACCTTCTCGAACACGCGACCTTTCATGATCGCCATGACGCCGCCGCCGCCTGGGTCGGCTTTAGCCGACCCAGCACTTGAATTGCCGATCTCGGGTAAACCCGAGATCGGTTGCGCGCCAGTATGGTCGGCGCGCTGCCAGGGCGTGCGCACAAACCGGCCCGCCGCGCGGTCTACGAACGGCGCGCCATAGGGCAGGTCGTCCTCGATCGCCTCGAAGGCCGCGCAGATGTCGTCGCGCAGGCGCTCAAACCATGCGCGGGCGCAAGCCTTGCGGGCCTCGGTTTGTCCGGCGTCCATGTCAGACCTTCTAGGACACGGCCGGATCGTGGTCCAGTGGAGTGGATTTGACATTCGCGACCCGCCGGGCAGCAAGGGCGCGACGCGAATGTCAAATCCAAACTCTACTAGCCGCTTATAGTTGCTAGTGGTCCTTTGATTCTAACATTCCGGCAAAATTGCCCGCGGAAACGGGATGCGAATGTTCAGAATCGGACCGCTAGCGTGATGCGGCTTGCAGATAGGCGATGAGGTCGGCGCGGGCCTGCCGGTCGGGCATGCCCGCGAACGGCATCCGGTTGCCGCGGAACGGCGGCGCCTGCGGATCGGCCAGATAGGCGTCGAGCAGGTCCGGCGTCCACACCACATTGGCGCGACGCATCGCCGGCGAATAGATGAAGTCTTCGACGCCGCGGATTTGCGGCCGACGATGCCCTTGAGCTGGGGCCCACTCTCGTTCTGTCCGGCGTCGAGCGAATGGCAGGCCGCGCATTGCTCGAACACGGCCTTGCCGCGGGCGGCATCCTGGGCGGGCGGCCTGTGCGAGGCCATCGCGCCAGCGATGGCCAAGAGATGGCAATGGAAATTCGCGTCTTGGCATTGTGCCCACTCAGATCAGCGCTCCGGGATTTGAGATACTTGTTGCGGATGCGTATCCGCCAATGAAGGCCAGCGCGCCGACCGGTCCGGTCGGATTGTAGCCGGAGTTGTGCGGGAAGGCCGAGGCGCCGGTCACGAACACGTTCGGCACGTCCCAGCTCTGCAGATATTTGTTGAGCGCGCTGGTCGCCGGATCGGTGCCCATGATGGCGCCGCCGGTATTGTGCGTGCTCTGATAGGGCACCACGTTCCAGGTCAGCCGCGGCGCGGCTGGCTCACTGGTCGGGTTCATCGCCTTGCCGATCTCGCCGATGACCTGCGGCGGCGTGCCGGTTGATCTTCTTCTCGTTCTCCTTGAAGTCGAAGGTCATGCGCATCAGCGGCTGGCCGAACCGGTTCTTGTAGGTCGGTCGAGATCGAGATAGTTGTAGCGGTTCGGCATCACCGAGCCGAGGCGCTGATCGTCAGCGCGTTGTTGTACCACTTCGCGGTGGCGCGCTTCCATTCCGAGCCCCATTGCGGCGTGCCGGGCGGCACCGGCCGGTAGGTGATCGGACGCCCGTTCGAGCCGCCGACCGAGATGTAGGCGCCACCGATATAGCCGTGCGGCGCGATCGAAGTCCCAATTGGTGTGGAAGTCGTCGATCGAGGTGCCCCAGCCGCCGGTGGCGATGAACGGATTGAAGCTCTTGCCCTCGAAGAACAGCGTCACGTTGGCGCCGCCCTGATAGGCGTAGTTCTTGCCGATCACGCCGGTCTGCGTCTCCGGGTCATAGGGCTTGCCGATGCCTGACAGCAGCATCAGGTGGACGTTGGAGAGCCCATAGGCGGACAGGATGACGAGATCGGCCGGCTGCTCGATCTCCTCGCCGGTCAGCACGTTGACATAGGCGACGCCGGTCGCCTTCTTGCCGGTCGAGTCCTTGAGCACCTTGGTGACCCAGGTATAGGTGCGCAGCTCCACGTTCGGATTGCGTAAGCGCGACCGGGATGACCGTGATGTGCGGGCTGCCCTTGGCGTTCGCCTCGCAGCCGAAGCGCTCGCAGAAGCCGCAGTACTGGCACTGCCCGAGCTTCATGCCGTCCGGATTGGTGTAGGGCCGCGACGCGTTCGCGGTCGGCCGCAGGTAGGGATGATAGCCGAGCTCGGTCGCGGTCTTGTCGAACATCTGGCCGGCGAGGTTAGAGACCAGCGGCGGCAGCGGATAGTCGCGCGCGCGCGGATCCTCGAACGGATTGCCCTCCTTCTGGATCTGGCCCTTGATGTTGCCGGCCTTGCCGGAAACGCCGGCGGTGTATTCGAACTTGTCGTAATAGGGCTCGAGCTCCGGCCCGCTGATGCCCCAGTCCTGCAGCGGCATGTCGGCCGGAACGTAGTTCTTGCCGTAGCGCTCCTCGTATTTGGTGCGGATGCGCAGCTCATGGTCGGGCCAGCGCCAGGTAATGCCGTTCCAGTGCGCGCCGGCGCCGCCGACGCCTTCGCCCGGCAGGAACGAGCCGAGCCGGCGCATCGGCAGCGCGGTCTCGGATGGCTTGTTGCGGATGGTGTAGGTGTCCTCCGACACGTCCATCATCAGGTCGTGGCGCTGCGAATAGCGCAGCTCGTCGCGAATGAGCGGCACCGAAAAGTCGTTCTGCGTGCTGCGGGGCGCGCCGCGCTCGAGCGCGACGATCTTGAGGCCGGTTGGCGCGAGCTCCTTGGCGAGGATGCCGCCGGTCCAGCCCATGCCGACGATGACGATGTCGACGGGAGGAAGCTTGGTTGCCATGATGCGCGCTCCTCAGGACATGTCGGCGATGCTGACGGGGTTGGCGGTGAAACGCCGGCCGTCGCTGTACTGCTTCACGTTCTCGGCGTTGTTGGCCATGACGCCCGGGAAGCCGAGCATCTTCCAGGCGACCTTGTCCTTGTTGCCGCCGTAGATCGGGTCGGCGAACATGCCCTCCATCACGTTCTCGTAGAGCACGCCGAAAAAGACGCGCCCGGGCAGCCCGCCATCGAGCGTGATCTTGCCCGCCTGCAGGTCCTTGAGAAATGTTTCCTTCTGCTGCGCGCTGCAGCGCTCGAAGCTCTGTCCGAAGGTCTTGCGGCAATAGGCGTTGGAGCCTGCGATTGCGGCGCGATAGAGCGCGGCCGGCGTCGAGCGGCAGCTGATAGCCCTGGTTGGGTGTGCCCTTGCCCCAGGGGCCCTGCATGTAGAGCCGGTCGCCTTTGCCCCAGGAGCCGGCGAGCGCGCGATCGATATAGGTCGCGATGCCGATATCGGTGCCGCTCGGGGTGAGCTCATCCTTCGGCACCATGTGGTCGACCACGGCCTCGATGAACTCGACTTCGGTCGGCTTGAAATAGGTGTAGCCGGCGGCTTGCGGGGCGACCGGCTGATCTTTTGCTTGCGCAGGGGTTTGGGCTATCGCCGGTGTGGCCGGCGACAGAGCTGCCGCGGCGCCCGCGATGCCGACGCCGCTCAGGAAATCGCGGCGAGCGACCTTCAAATCGGGTTTGTCGTCGGACATAGGTTCCTCCCCTGTTCTTGCGTTTTCGGGCTGCCACCCAAGGCGATCTCAGGCGACATTCATTGGAACTATAACAAGCCAGGAGCCGGGAGTCCCGAGGATGATGGCATCGCTGGCGATGCTCACGGCGAAGACGCGCCCCGATCAAGGGTCGCGCTTTTCAATGGTTGCGCAATGGCGTTGGCCAGCGGGGAGGTGCGACGCGAGCGCGCATTCGAGGGCAGCCGCCCACCACCTTGCACGCCAATGGCGATCGCCAGCGCCTGCCAAGCTCTCAGCGCATCATCGGCGGCGAAATCTCCCGTTCGCTGGGTCGTGAGATCTCACTGCGAACCTCGCCGGCAATTCGCCCCGCGCCTTGACGGAAGGGAAGCGGTTGGCCGGGCACCGTGCCATGTGGTGAAGCAAGGTCCGTGCGAGATTTTTCTCGCGCGTGACGTCGGCCCTTCCAATATGCGATTGCCAGGATCGCGATGCAGCACAGTGCATTGCTCGCAAAGCAAGCCGCCAGCCACCAGTCGGATCGGTTGACGAGTGCGTAGGCCACAGTCGACACGTGCGCGACCAGGAACAGTGCCCAAGTCGTGCATGAGATGGCCGATGCGCCGTTCACATCGGTCGCTGCCTTGTGGATCTGTGGAATATAGGCGAAGACACGAATGAAATTGCACGCCGCAAACAGCGCCAGGGTGATGTCCTCGAATCCCATCGCAGGCGCGTCACCTATTTCGGGTTGTTGGGCGGATTGACAAATGCGCGACCGCTCGGTCCGGTGCCACTCACCTGGATGATCACCGGCTCGCGCACCTCGACGAAGTGAGCGAGGCTTGCGGGCTCCGTGTAGAAGCTTCCCGTAGGCAGGGCTTTCAGTGCGGCCGCATCGAATTTTTCGCCGTAGCCAGTGTACCAGGTGCCGGACAGGATCGTGACCTCGCGATAGTCCGGGTGTGTATGAGGGGCGAGCTTGTAGCCGGCTGGAAACCTCAGACGGATCGTATAGGGGCCGGGCTTCGACGGATCACCGACTAGCCTCGCTTGCTCGATGCCCCCGGTCGCCAAGGCGCCTTGTGATTCCCATTTCACGTCTGTTGGTGTCATGGCCACCGGCTCCGGCCTGCCGTCGGCATGAAGTCCACTCGCCACGACAGGAAGTCCGAGGCAGCACAGCACCAGAGCAAATCGCTGAATGATCATATCAATCTCCCGTTGATCGTCGGCGCGCTGCCTAAGCGGCGATCGTGGGAAGAGCCGTTGTAGTTTTCGTAGGAAGGGTCAGCCGCGGGCGTGGAAAATTTGCGAGCGGCTTGCGCCTCCCGAGAAGCTGGTATCCAGGAAGGAAATCTCAGGAACCAACGTTCCATCGATCGTCAATGCGCTCCTGAGCGGCGATCGTGGTAATAGCCGTTGTAATTCTCGTAGGTGGCAATAGCCGTTGTAATTTGCGTAGTAAGAGTTGGCCGCTAGCGTGGAAAATTTGCGGGCTGGCTTGCAACTCCAGGGAAGTTCATATCCAAGAAAGGACATCTTAGGGTGTCAACCTGAAGGCTTCGCACATTGAGTATTGCAGTGAGTATTGCAGTGAATGGCCGCCACAGTCCGTCCAGAACCATTGATGTGTCGCTTGCGGCTGCCGTGTTAGCGGAGCCCACTGTGGGCTTGTTGTTGTGCAAATTGTTTGAGGGCGATGCTTCCCATGATCCTTGGAGGCCCTCCTCAGGATCGAATTGCGGCACGACCGTTGCAGTCGTCGTAGGAAAAAGTTGGATATAGCGGTTTAGCAATTTTGCGGCAGATCGTGCTGCAGCCGATGGTATCGCATGGGCATCAGGCATTCAGATCATGAGCAGAAAAGAGGAACTGCACGTCTCTGTCTTGGGCAATCTCGCCGTGTTGCGCCAGCGTACCAAAGCGCAGCTGCCACCATCGAAGAAGACGCGAGCCTTGCTTGCCTATCTGGCCGTGACCGCGCGTCCACACAGCCGCGACCGGCTCTGCACCATGTTCTGGGCCATTCCGGACGATCCCCGCGCCGCGCTGCGGTGGAGCTTGAGCCGCCTGCGTCCGATCGTCGATGAGCAAGACCAGCGAAGGATCATCGCTGACCGCGAGAGAGTTGGATTGGATCTCTGCGGTGTTGTGGTGGATATCCTGTCCCTGCGCGACGCTGCTCGCAACGGCATCGATGCCATCTCGACGGACGCGTTGCGCCAGGCGGCGGATGTACTGGAGGGCGAGTTCCTTGAGGGGCTTGACCTTCCGGACTGCCACGAGTTTCAGAGCTGGTGCATCGCGGAACGTGAGGAAACGCGACGGCTGCGTGTGCGGATTTTGACAGCCCTGACGGCCCGGCTCGAGGGCGTTCCCGAGGAAGCCCTGCGTTACGCGCGGACGCTCAGCCTCCTCGAGCCCGCCCATGAGGCGGCCCAAGCCACATTGGTTCGATTGCTGCGTGCTACCGGTCGCTGGCGTGAGGCCGAGGAGCAGTTTCAGAGCGCCCAGCAGCGGCTCGCAGAGTTCAACGTGGTGAGCACCGGCGCTCTGCGGCAGGCGGTGCAATTGCCTGTTCAAGCCGACGCACGGACTCGTGCGGATAATGTGGTCGTCTCTCAGCCTCGTGGGGAGCGCCCGAATGTGCCCGCCCTGCACAAGGTCAAGTCTTGCAGGACCTCGGATGGCGTCCGGATCGCAGACGCCGCCGTTTCGGCGGAGGCGCCGCAATCCCTGCCGGACGAAATCACGGTCATGCAGCCCGAGGCACCACAGACACAGCAGCTTGACTGGCTACAACGTGCCACAGCAATCCTGCGATCACACAACATTTCTGCGGGATTTGTGTTTACAGCAAGTGTCTTATCCGCTGGATTGGCTATTTATCTGCTCGGCTGGTCGGTAATGGCCCTAAGCCGGGGGCATGTGAGCAGCACCAAAGTCGCCCTTGGGGTGCCTCGAAGCTTTAAGGATTGCGCCGTTTGCCCAGAGATGGTGGCGCTGCCCGCCGGGGAGTTCATGATGGGCTCACCGAAGGACGAACGGTGGCGTGAGGTGACCGAAGGATTCCCGCGACGCGTGGTCATCAAGGCACCACTTGCGATCGGGAGATTCGAGATCACGGTCGATCAATTCAGGGCCTTCTTGGCGGAAACGGAGACGACGGAGCAGAAACTGTGCCGGCCGGTTATCGGATCTAGCGGAAAGTCCTTCGTTATGGGCCCGCCGGAATCGTCATTTAGCGAGCCTGGTTTGCCCGTTACCGGAACCCACCCAGCGGTTTGTATCAGCTGGTACGAGGCGCGAGCGTATGTGGACTGGCTGAGTCGCCGCACCGGCAAACCTTATCGCCTGCCGACCGAGGCCGAATGGGAATATGCCGCACGGGCAGGTACACAGACGACGTACAGCTTTGGCGATGACGATGCCACACTTTGTGCGTACGCCAGATTTGCTGACCTTAGCTCGCCCTTCCCATGGGCCAATCTTTGTCGCAGCGACATCACCACTTATGGCCCCGTTCCGGTTGGCCGGCTCAAGCCCAATCCATGGGGACTTTTCGACATGCACGGCAACGCCTGGGAGTGGGTCGAGGATTGCTGGACGCCAAACGCATCAGAAATCCATACCGACGGATCTGCATTCTCGGGCCCCGGCACTTGTGAGATGCGCGTCAATCGGGGCGGCGGCTGGGCCAATGGGTACAATCGGCTAAGGTCGGCAACGCGGGTGCGTCGGGTGCCGACGAGTTACGAAAACCACGTCGGCTTTCGCGTTGCTCTTTCGCTCGGCGAGTGACCGACTACCTCGTCCGTCGGGTCTTGCGTTGATCGCGTGGCGCCTGACTCATATTAGAGCTGCTGCTTCAGCCGCGCCTGCCGCAACGCCTCGCCGACCGCCATGGCGGCGACCATTGCCACATTGAGCGAGCGCAGTCCCTCGCGCATCGGGATGAGGAGGCGCGCATCGGCGGCCTCGTGGACAGCGTTCGGCACACCCGAGGATTCGCGGCCGAACAGAAGGATATCGGCCGCCCGGTAGGCGTGATCGAGGTAGCAGCAGGCTCGCCTGTGTCGTGAACAGGATCAGACGACTGCGGGCTTCGAGGCGCCAGCACTCGAACGCCGCCCAGCTCGCGTGCCGAATGATCTCGACTTGATCGAGGTAATCCATGCCGGAGCGACGAAAGGCGCGGTCGGAGGTCGGAAAGCCGGCCGGCTCGATAATGTGGGCCTCGACCCCCAGGCACGCGCAAAGGCGCAGGATCGTGCCGGTGTTCTGAGGGATATCCGGCTCATAGAGCGCGATCCGCATGGCAGCCGTGTTCGTGTCCTGATGGCGAAGTTTGCAATTGGCTATTGCGACTGGGCAAGCTTGCCAGTCAAAGGGGCAGCAGCAAATTTTTGATTCTAGATGCGATTTTGGATTTGCCCCGGGCCTGCGGTCGGACCGCTGCCGATGCGGATGAGACGCACCCGAGGCGGTCGCCGCTGCGACCGTGGCGATTTGTGTGACTTTCGGCCGTTGGAGCCATGGCGCACTTGCACTCCCTCCACAAGGGTGCCAATAAACGCCAACCGGTACGTGCCATCCCGCCTTTTCCGGGACCGGCTGCGGCTGGACCGCCCGCCGACCCCGGGATTGTATTCCAGGGTCCCCTCGCGCGGGCAGGCGATCCCTCGACAAGGGAGAGGATTTAGACGTGACAACGATGTCTTCGGCCGAACCAACGCGCCGCGACTTCCTCTACATCGCGACTGCTTCCGTGGGTGCGGTCGGTGCGGCTGCAGCTGTATGGCCGCTGGTCGCGCAAATGAACCCCGATGCCTCCACCATCGCGGCAGGCGCGCCGATCGAAGTCGATCTTGCCCCGATCACCGAAGGTCAGGTCATCAAGGTGTTCTGGCGCGGCAAGCCGATCTTCGTCAGCCACCGCAGCAAGAAGGAGATCGAGGAGGCGCGCGCGGTCAATGTCGCGACTCTGCCTGATCCCGAATCCGACGAGAAGCGTGTCAAGGCCGGCCACGAGCAGTGGCAGGTGCTGATCGGCATCTGCACCCATCTCGGCTGCATCCCGCTCGCGCACCAGGGCGACTACGGCGGCTATTTCTGTCCGTGCCACGGTTCGCAGTACGACACATCCGGTCGTATCCGCCGCGGTCCCGCGCCGGCCAACTTGGCGCTGCCTCCCTACGAGTTCGTGTCCAACACCAAGATCCGGATCGGCTGACGGCCGCCACATCTCCACAAGGGTCCACAATGAGCGGACAATCGACCTATCAGCCGCAAAACGCAGCCTTGCGCTGGCTCGAACGGCGGCTACCGATCGGCGGGCTGATCCATTCCTCCTTCGTCGCTTATCCGACGCCCCGCAACCTCAACTACTGGTGGACCTTCGGCGGCATTCTCGCCGTCATGCTGGCGGTGCAGATCGTGACCGGCATCGTGCTCGCGATGCACTACACCCCGCATGTGGACTATGCCTTCAATTCCGTCGAAACGATCATGCGCGACGTGAACTATGGCTGGCTCCTGCGCTACGTTCATTCGAATGGCGCCTCGATGTTCTTCCTCGCGGCCTACATCCACATGTTCCGCGGAATGTACTACGGCTCCTACAAGGAACCGCGCGAGGTGCTCTGGATCCTGGGCGTGATCCTGCTGCTGCTCATGATCATGACCGGGTTCATGGGCTATGTGTTGCCATGGGGGCAGATGAGCTTCTGGGCGGCAACCGTCATCACCAACCTGTTCTCCGCCATTCCGGGCGTCGGCGAATCGATCGTCACTTGGCTATGGGGCGGCTTTGCGGTCGGCAATCCGACGCTGAACCGCTTCTATTCGCTGCACTACCTGCTGCCGTTCGTGATCGCCGGCGTGGTCGTGCTGCATGTCTGGGCCTTGCACGTCGTGGGACAGAACAACCCGACAGGCATCGAGCCGCAGTCTGAAAAGGACACGGTCGCTTTTACGCCCTATGCCACCGTCAAGGACGCGTTCGGGCTTGCGATATTCTTCATCCTGTTCGCCTGGTTCGTGTTCTACGTGCCGAACTATCTGGGCCATCCTGACAACTATATCCCGGCCAATCCGGCCGTGACCCCGACCCATATCGTGCCGGAATGGTATTACCTGCCGTTCTACGCGATCCTGCGTGCTATCCCGAACAAGCTCTTCGGCGTGATGGCGCTCGGGGCCGCGATCATTATCGTGGCGTTCCTGCCGTGGCTCGACACCTCGCGGGTGCGTTCGGGCCGCTATCGCCCGCTCTATCGGCAGTTCTTCTGGGTCTTCGTGCTGGTCTGCATCGGGCTCGGCTGGCTCGGCTCGAAGCCGGCGGAAGGCGGCTATGTCATCGCGGCGCGCATTCTGACCGCCTACTACTTCATCCACTTCCTGATCATTCTGCCGCTGCTTGGCGTGCTTGAGACCACCAAGCCGGTGCCGAGCTCGATCTCGGCGGATGTGCTCAAGGGCAAAGGCTCGGTGGCGGCGATCCTGCTGGCGCTCGGGCTTCTGACCTTGCTCGGCACGTCGTCTCCGAGCGTTGCGGCCGAGGTGGACAACCCGCCGATGAACAAGTGGTCGTTTGCCGGACCGTTCGGCAAGTTCGATCGCGGCCAGCTGCAGCGCGGCTTCAAGGTTTACAAAGAGGTGTGCGAGACCTGCCACGGCATCCAGTTGCTGTCGTTCCGCAACCTGTCCGAGCCGGGTGGGCCAGGCTTTACGCCCGCGCAGGTCGAGGTGGTTGCGGCCTCCTACAAGTACAAGGAGCCCAACGACCAGGGCGACATGGTCGAACGCAATGGCCGCCCGGCGGATCGCTTTCCGCCTCCATCGCTGCGCTTCCCCAACGCAACGCCGCCCGATCTCTCGGTGATCGTCAAGGCGCGCGGCTTTGAGCGCGGCTTCCCGGGCTTTCTGATCGACATGTTCACGCAATATCAGGAGGCCGGCGCTGACTACGTGGTCGCGATCCTCAAGGGCTACGAGAATGCGCCCGCCGGCGTCGAGCTTCCGCCTGGCGCGATGTACAACAAATATTTCCCTGGCCATGCCATCGCGATGCCGCCGCCACTGTCGGACGGGCGTGTGACCTACACCGACGGCACGCAGGCCACGCTTGATCAGCAGGCCAAGGACGTCACCGCGTTCCTGGCATGGGCGGCTGAGCCGCATCTCGAGGCGCGCAAGCGCGCGGGCATGCAGGTGATGATCTTCCTGATCGTGCTCTCAGGTCTGCTGTACTTCACGAAGAAAAAGGTTTGGCGCGCGGTCAGCGGCCACGCGTGAGGTTGATATTGCGCGCAGTGGCGCGCAGTAGCCAGGCGTATCCATGACCAAGGCCGTCCTCGGCATCATTGGTGGTTCCGGCATCTACGATCTGCCGGGCCTCGAGAAAGTGCGCCAGAAGAAGATCAAGAGCCCCTGGGGCGAACCGTCGGCGCCGCTGCGAATCGGCGAGATCGCCGGGCTGCCGGTCGTGTTCCTGCCGCGCCACGACAAGGGCCACCGGCTGTCGCCATCAGACATCAACTATCGCGCCAATATCGACGTGCTCAAGCGCGCGGGCGTGACCGATCTCATTTCGCTGTCGGCCTGCGGATCGTTCAAGGAAGAGCTCCCGCCCGGCACCTTCGTGCTCATCGACCAGTTTGTTGATCGCACCCACAAGCGCGAGAGCTCGTTCTTCGGCAAAGGCTGCGTGGCGCATGTCTCGATGGCGCATCCGGTGTCGCCAAGGCTGCGCATCCATCTTGCAGCAGCGGCGGAAGCGGAAGGCATCCGCGTGGTGCGCGACGGCACTTATATCTGCATGGAAGGCCCGCAATTCTCGACGCTTGCTGAAAGCCTAACCTACAAGCAGCTTGGCTATTCGGTGATTGGCATGACCAACATGCCGGAGGCCAAGCTCGCCCGCGAGGCGGAGATCTGCTACGCGACCGTCGCCATGGTCACCGACTACGATTGCTGGCATCCCGACCATGATGCGGTGACGGTCCAGGACATCATCAAGGTGCTTACCGCCAATGCCGACAAGGCCAAGCGCCTGGTTGCGCGCCTCGCGCGGGATTTTCCGCGTGAGCACGAGCCGTGCCCGATTGGCTCCGACCGCGCGCTCGACACCGCGCTGATCACGGCGCCGGACGCGCGTGACAAGAAGCTCATGAAGAAGCTCGACGCGGTGGCGGGCAGGGTGCTGGGACGCAAGCGTAAGGGTTGAGCGCGTGGAGGCTGCTGGTGACCGAGCCGCAAGCAACGCCAGCACCTCGAAGAACCCGCGCAGTCACGATTGCAGGCGCGTTGTTTCTGTTGCGGGCCGTTGTCTGGGCCTTCCCGGCGGCCGTATTTGTCATCGACAATGCTTTCCCCGACAGCCTCGCCTTACGTTACCGGCCGATCAACCTGGTGGTTGCGGTGTCCAGCCTGGTATTGGCGCTAGTGCTCGGCTACGCCGGGTTGGCCATCATGCTTCGTTGGCGTAGATGGCGGATCTGGGCCGGAACGGTCTCGTGGGGGCTCATCGTCATCGTCGTCCTGAGCCAGTTCGCGCCACCGTCGGCCGCCGGCTCACTCGAGCGGTTGATCAGCCTCGTCGTCCTTGTGGTGGCAGTGTTCGCGCTAGTTGCCAAGCGCCGGGAGCGGCGGCCGGACATTGCATCCGTCTTCCGCTAGGCGTCAGTGCCGGGCAACTCCCAGGCCCGCCCGAAGGTCGGCAGGGAGCAGGGGTCGTCGCAGATGATCGGACCGCAGTTACCGCAGACGCGGAGATACCAGGCTGCGAAGCCGGCAAGGCCAACGACCAGAGCGACCGCAACGATCGCGGCGATCCACCGCCTGCGGACTGTGGCCGCCGGGGCGCGCTCGGGGAAACTCAACGGCTTGCTGATTGCGTCGGGCATGACACTCGCTTATTCGCTTGCAAGGTAGCATTACCTGTCAAACGTGTCCGATCCTTGGTGAGCCCATGACGTCTCCGGCCCTCGAAACCGACCTGAAAGCCGCCATTCGCACCATTCCGGACTATCCCAAGCCCGGCATCATGTTTCGCGACATTACTACGCTCCTGGGCAACGCGCGCGCCTTCCGCCGCGCGGTCGATGAGCTCGTCCAGCCCTGGGCGGGGAGTAAGATCGACAAGGTCGCCGGCATCGAGGCGCGCGGGTTCATCCTCGGCGGCGCCGTGGCACATCAGGTGTCGGCGGGTTTCGTACCGATCCGCAAGAAGGGCAAGCTGCCGCACCAGACGGTGCGAATGGCCTATGCGCTCGAATATGGAACCGACGAAATGGAGATGCATGTCGACGCCATCGGGCAGGGTGACCGGGTGGTGCTGGTCGACGACCTCATCGCCACCGGTGGCACCGCCGAAGGCGCGGTGAAGCTCCTGCGCCAGATGGGGGCCGACGTGGTGGCGGCGTGTTTTATTGTCGACCTGCCCGAGCTTGGCGGCGCCGACAAGCTGCGGAAGCTCAACGTGCCGGTGCGCACGCTGGTTTCCTTCGAGGGGCATTGACCCAGGCAGTGCCGTCACGTTCGCAGTGACGTTCGCAGCTTTTCCAGCGTCAGCCGCAGCTCGAACTCGCGGAACTCCAGGAACACGCCGCGCGTCCATGAGCGCAGCTCGAGCGCGTGATCCTTCGGCATGTTGGCTGGCAAGTGCGCGCGCACATGCGCCAGCGATTGGCTGAGCCGGTCCGCATAAGTCTTGAGTACTGGCGGCATGAGTGGGACCTGCAGCGTAGCGGCTGATTCGCGATCCACCTCATAGCTTTCGTGCACTCGTTCGCCCTTCAGGATCGCCTCGTTCAGCACCGGCACCAACACCGCATTGGGGAAGCGGCGCTGCATATGTTCATAGGCAGCAGTCGCGCTCGGATGTGGCTCGGCCGGAAACAGGATGATCACCTCGAAGCCGCGGCGTCGCGCGGCCTCGACGAATTCAATCTGTTCGCAGAGATCAAAGAAACGCTCAAACAGCGAATAGCCGAGATCGATGAGCTTGGCCTTGCCTTCGTTCGCGACCAGGCGGTCGAACAGCGCCATCTGGCCCGGCGTGGTCGAGAGGTCGGCCTTGGTGGTAATGCCGGGCCGGCAGGCCGCCAGCGCATATTCACCCGGATTGAGATCGTAGGCGTCGACGTTTCCGCCATCCTGAAACAGATAGTCGGCCATGAGCAGTGCAAGAAAGGTCTTCCCGCACAACGCGCGCGGCGACGCGATAACATAAAGCGGCGTCGGCCTCGTCGTGCGCGACACCGACGTCGAAGCCAGCGTGCTGTCATAGAGGGCCGCTAGCACCCGGTCGCTGTAGCTAGTGGACACAATGCGCTCGCGTCTTCAGCAAATCTCTTCCCAGGCTTGTCGCTGCTACCGAGCCGGGACACTGCGGGTCCGACGCAGTCCGTCGTCACCCCGCTGCCGCCCGCGGTTGCTGGATCGAAATCGGCCTGCGCCCGCGCCGCAACGAGATCGGTCAGCTTGATGCGATCGTACTCGGCCCAGACATTGCCCAGCCAGTGCCGCACATAGCCGCGCAGCACGAAGGAATAGGAGGCTGCTTCTCCGTTGAGCTTCTTGTTGGCGATGAAGGACAGGTAGGGCACGGAAGCGAGATCGACCTGCTCGCAGGCCATCTCGTTCAGCTTGGGGATTGTGATCTCGACCGCGTCCTTGACCTTCTTGAAGTAGGCGGCGCAGGTCTGCTCATCCCACTGGAAATAGTGGGTGTTGTTGATGAAATTCTTCACCATGAAGTATTTGGCATCGCCGAGATAAGCCGCCGTCTCGCTGATCTCGTCGAGCGACGTGATCGTGGGGCCGAGAATGTGGAACAGCCCGAAGGTGATCTGGCCCTTCTTGGCGGCCTCGATGAAGCCGATGTCGCGAAGCGACTGCAGTGTGGGCGAGAGAAGGCCGGCGCGCACATCGATGATGGTGACCGATGCATGCGATCCGCTGAGCGTGTCAAAGATCTTCATCTGGTCTGGCACCAGATTCATGTCCACGATCTCGCTCGCGTCAGGATAGAATCGCCTGAGCGTGCCTTTCGGCGCCTCAGTATCGAACGCGCGCGTCGGGATCTGATGCGCCGCGAAATAGTCGAGCAACGTACGCGACACAGTTGTCTTGCCAACGCCGCCCTTGTCCGCGCCGACAATGAGAACTGCTGGTTTCGCCATGTCTTCCCCCACGAATCAATCGTGATTCACTTCAGTCCGGGGGAGGTATTTAGGCAAGGGCCGGTGGCATCGGCATACAGATATTTCTCGCAGCGCTGTGGAAAGTCGCGGCGAATCATGCCTTTGCTGCAACGACGAGATGTGACTGAGGAGGCTTAGTCTCGTCAGACGCTAGCGCTTCGAGTCCCAGGGGCCGGGAACGCGCGGGGCTGACGGGTCGCTCCCAAGCCTGATCGGTGGCTCCGGCGGCAGGAAGGGTTTGGGCGCGCCAGATTCGGGTGCGCGAGAGTCGGATGTGCCCGGCCGGGGCACCTCTGATGACGGCGCACCGGCCTGATCAAACGGGCCGGACGACGCGGATTGATCGAGCGTCTCGTCCCCTTCAGCTTGCTGAGGCTCAGGCAGTGCAATCGGGCCCGTGTCATGCCCGCCGGCAAACTTGACCAGCGCCTCAACGCGACTGTCGATCGAGGGGTGGGTCGAGAACAGGTCGGCGAAGCCGGAGCGCGGGTTATCCACGCACATTTCCATCACAGCCGAGGTCGAGCCTTCGAGCTCACCACGCCCTTCGATCTTGCGCAGCGCCGAAATCATGGCGTCAGGATTCTTGGTGAGCTCGACCGAGCCGGCGTCGGCCAGGAACTCGCGTTGCCGCGAGAGCGCGAAGCGGATCACGATCGACAGCAGCCAGGCGATCGCAATGAGCGCGAGCGCGATCAGGATCGCCGCCATGGCGCCGCCTTTGCCACGGTCGCTATCGCCGCCGCGCCGCGAGCCGCGCCAGTTGAAACCGCCCTGAAACAGCGCCCGGAACACGATCTCGGCGAAGAATGAGATCACTCCGGCGATGATCACCGCGACGATCAAGAGGCGGACGTCGCCATTGCGGATGTGGGTGAGCTCATGGCCGAGCACAGCTTCGACTTCCGGATCATCGAGGCGCGCAAGCAGGCCGGTCGTGACCGTGATCGAATATTGTTTCTCGTTGAGCCCGGTCGCGAAGGCGTTGAGTGCATCGCTCTCCATCACCTTGAGCTTTGGCATGGTGATGCCGCGTGAGATGCAGAGATTTTCAAGCAGGTTGTAGAGGCGCGGCTCGTCCTGCCGCGTCACATCCTGCCCGCCGGTGATGGCGTCGATCATCGCCTGGTGAAACTTGTAGGCAATGAAAATCCACAGCAAGGTGCCGATCGTCACCCAGGGCAGGGAATATAGAGTGCGGCGCACGGCCGCATTGATGAGGAAGTCAAGGCGGGCATCGCCGCCAAACACGACCTCGGCGACGAGCGCGCCCGCGAACGTCATCAGATAGACCAGAAAGAACAGCCCAATCAGCAGAACAACCGATCGCCGCCGGTTTGACTGGATATGGCTGTAGAGGCCATAGGCCATGGGCCTTGGATCCTGATGGTTTCCGCGGCTCGCGCGTCGGAGGGAGCGCCGCTACGCGGGATCCCTCTAGAACTTCACCTGCGGCGCCTGGTCGAGTGTCTTGCGTTCCTCGGCGCCTACATCGAAGAACTCCTTCGGGGTGAAGCCTAGCGAGCCGGCGAGGAGCACGGCGGGGAATTGCTGGATGCCGGTGTTGTACTCCTGCACGGAATTGTTGAAGAAGCGGCGGGAGGCCGCGAGCTTGTTCTCGATGTCGGAAAGCTCGGACTGCAGTTGCTGGAAGTTCTGGTTGGCCTTGAGGTCGGGATAGGCCTCGCTCAAGGCAAACAATTGCCGCAAGGCGCCCGACAGCTGATTTTCGGCGGCTGCCTGCGCGGCGACGCCACTCGAGCCTGCCTGGATCGCAGTGTTGCGCGCCTTCACCACGGCCTCGAGCGTGCCACGCTCATGCCCGGCATAGCCCTTCACAGTCTCGACCAGGTTGGGGATGAGATCGTGCCGCTGCTTCATCTGCACGTCGATGTCGGCAAAGGATTGGTTGACGCGCTGACGCATCGCGACGAGGCCGTTGTAGACAACGATGATCCACAGGACGAGAAGGACGATCACGCCGAGGACGATCCAGGTGGTCGTGGACATGGGGTCTCCTTGAGGCTCCACGGGGCGCCCGGCAGGGCGGTCGGCGGGCACCATAGCGCATCAATTGTGGCCTAGGCGAGGGTAGGTGGCTTGCTGTCAACCGTTCACCCGCCGGGCGGAATACTTAACCGACAACAAGCCTGTTCAGGAGCGGCTCTCCGGCGGGCGCCTCAGCGGACCTTGGAGCCACGCCAAGGGTCAAGCCGCAGGCGGAACGCCATGCTTGCCATGAGTGTTGTTCTAGCGAGATCACGCGAGGGCGGCATGGTCAATGCGCAGACGGAATCAGCTGTTCCCGAAGTGGTCGAAACCGACATTCCGGCTCGGCTCGACCGCCTCTCTTGGGGTCGATTCCATACGCTCGTCGTAGTTGCGCTCGGTATCACCTGGATCCTCGACGGGCTTGAAGTAACGCTCGCGGGCGCGGTCTCCGGTGCTTTGAAGCAAAGCCCACAGCTCCGATTTTCGAACGCAGACGTGGGCTTCGCGGCGAGCGCGTATCTCGCTGGCGCGGTGACAGGCGCTGTGTTCTTCGGCTGGCTGACCGACCGGCTTGGCCGCAAACGTCTGTTTTTCATCACGCTTGCGGTTTATCTCGTAGCGACTGCCGCAACAGCGCTATCGTGGGATCTCTGGAGCTTCGTGCTGTTCCGCTTTGTGACCGGCGCCGGCATTGGCGGTGAGTACACCGCGATCAACTCGACCATCCAGGAGCTGGTCCCGGCCCGCTATCGCGGTTTCACGGACCTGGTGATCAATGGCAGCTTCTGGATCGGCGCGGCGCTTGGCGCCGCGGCTGCGATCATATTGCTCGAGCCAACACTTTTCGCGCCAGACGTCGGTTGGCGGCTCGCCTTTTTTGTCGGGGCTGCGCTCGGCCTAGTCATCTTCATCATGCGGCTCTGGATTCCGGAATCGCCACGCTGGCTGGTTATCCATGGCCGACCGGCTGAAGGCGAGGTGATCGTCGCCGCGATCGAAGCCGGCTTGCGCCAGCCTCGCGCCGCCAGCAGCGAAACGCTGCCGCGCATTCGCCTTGCGACCCGCCGATTTACGCCGCTTCGCGATGTGGTCGAGACGCTGTTCGTAGCACAGCGGCGGCGCACCGCGGTCGGCCTCGTGCTGATGGCTGCTCAGGCGTTCTTCTACAACGCCATCTTTTTCACCTATGCCCTGGTGCTGACCGACTTCTATGGCATCAGCGCCGATCAGGTCGGCTGGTACATTCTGCCATTCGCGGCCGGCAACGTGCTCGGCCCGATTCTGCTGGGCCGATTGTTCGACACAATCGGCCGGCGGCCGATGATTACCGCAACCTATGCCATGTCTGGCATCTTGCTTGCGATCACCGGTTTCCTGTTCGCAAATGGCGTGCTCTCGGCGACTGGGCAGACCGTCGCATGGATGGTGACCTTCTTCTTTGCGTCAGCGGCCGCGAGCTCAGCGTATCTCACCGTCAGTGAGACCTTCCCGCTCGAGGTGCGCGCGCTAGCAATAGCGTTCTTCTATGCGATCGGCACCGGTATTGGCGGTGTCGCCGGCCCGTGGCTGTTCGGCATGCTGATCGACACGGGCTCGCGCGCGAGTGTGTTTGGCGGCTACCTGTTCGGAGCTGCGCTGATGATCGCCGCCGCACTCGTGGCGGGGCGCTGGGCCGTGGCGGCCGAGCGCAAGCCGCTTAAATCGGTGGCGCGACCGCTGGCGGCGCGCGACTGACGCCCGGCGCCCGTTACACTGCCTCGCGCAGCCGCACCGCGCCTTCGAGGTCGACCGAGACCAGCTGCGAGACGCCACGCTCCGCCATGGTGACGCCGTAGAGCCGGTTCATGCGCGCCATGGTGATCGGGTTGTGCGTGATGATGATGAAGCGCGTGTCGGTCGACTTCGTCATCTCGTCAAGCAGGTCGCAGAAGCGCTCGATGTTGTGATCGTCAAGCGGGGCGTCGACCTCATCCAGCACGCAGATCGGCGCCGGATTGGTGAGGAACACCGCGAAGATCAACGCGAGCGCGGTCAGCGCCTGCTCTCCGCCGGAGAGGAGCGACAGCGTTGCCGGCTTCTTGCCTGGCGGCCGCGCCACGATCTCAAGACCCGCTTCGAGCGGATCGTCGCTTTCGATGAGCTGCAGCTCGGCGGTGCCGCCACCGAACAGCCTGGTGAACAAGCGCTCGAAGTGGCTCTTCACCACCTCGAAGGAGGCCAGCAGGCGCTCACGCGCTTCGCGATTGAGGTTCTGGATGCCCAGGCGCAGCCGCTTAATCGCCTCGACCAGATCGTCGCGCTCGCGGGTGAGATTGTTATGTTGGGTCTCGACCTCGGCGAGCTCTTCCTCAGCGCGCAGGTTGACGGCGCCAAGCCGCTCACGCTCGCGCCTGATGCGGTCAAGGGTCTTCTCGATCTCCTCGACCTCGGGCAGCGGGGCATCGGGCTTGAGCTCGGCGAGTTCGGCAACTGCACCCGGCTCGACCTCGAGCATCTCGCGGATCTCGTGCGCAATATCGGCGAGCCGCCGCTTGGCACCATCGAAGCGCTCCTGCGAGCGCGCGGCTTCCTCGCGTGCACCGCTCATTGCCTCGAGCGCCGCACGCGCGTCGCGATCGGCCTCGGCCAGCGCATTCTCGGCAGCAGCGAGCTGGTCGGCGGCCGCCCGCCGGCCGGTCTCGGCGTTCGCGATCTCTCCGATCAAGGCATGGCGCTTCTCGGTGAATACCGCGGGCGCGCCTTCGAGGCCCACGCGCTCATCACGGGCCTCCTCGGTGCGCTCTTTCAGCATTTCAAGCTGCGTGGCTGCGCCGCTCTGGCGTCGGCTCCAGCCGTCGCGCTCCTCGGCGATCTGTCCAAGCCTGCGCTCGGCCAGTTCAGCCCCGCGGGTAAGCGCCTGTGCCTCCGCGCGCACCTCGGCGAGGTGGCCGCGGTGGCGCTCGATCTCGCCGCGCACCTGTGCAAGCTCGGTCTCGATGCCCTGTGCGGACGGAAGCTCCGCAAGGGCGCGCTCGGCGTCGCCACGGGCCGCCGTGGCCTCCTCGCGATTGGCTTCGATCCGCGTCTGCGCCTCGGCCAAGGCTGAGCGCTTGGCAGCACTGCGGCTCAATTCGCGCTCGGCCGCTGCGTGGCGGTCGCGTGCAGCGTCGGCCTCCCGCTGCAGCTCGCGCCAGCGCGAGCGGGCTGCGGTTTCGTCTTCGGAAGCGGCGGCAACATCGGCTTCTGCACTCTCGACCGCCTGCCGTTGGTTCTCGACATCGCCGCGTGCGGCCTGCAGCTCGGCCTCGATGTCGGTGAGTCGGTTCTTGCCGGCAAGGCGCCGCGCCGCGCCGGTCGGCGCGTTGGCGGCGACCGCAAAGCCGTCCCAGCGCCACAGATCGCCTTCGCGCGAGACCAGCCGCTGCCCAGGCTTGAGCAACGGCGTGAGGCTTGGCGCATCCGTGCGCTCGATCACGCCGATCTGCGCCAACCGGCGCGCGAGCTCATGGGGTGCAGTGACGAATCGGCTGAGCGGCGAAGCATTGCCGGGCAGCGCCGGATCGCCGGGATCGATATCGGCGCCGGCCCAGCGCATTGGGGCGGAGGGCTCGACCGGTGCTTCGAGATCGTCGCCGAGCGCGGCGCCAAGCGCGGCCTCATAGCCCTTCTCGACTGCGAGCTGATCGATCACGGCAGGCCAGAGATTTTTCGTCTCGACGTGCAGGAGCTTGGCGAGTGTTTTGGCCTCGGTGTCGAGCCGCTGCGCGCGGCGCTCGGCTTCGGCGAGCGGCTTGCGCGCCATGTCGAGAGCCTGACGTGCCGAAGAATGCGTGACCTCCGCGCGTAGCGCGGCAGCTTCCGCGTCGGCGACCGCCGCCTGGGCCTGGTCCACCGCGGAGGTGAGAGCGCCGAGATCGACCGTGCCGTTGTCGGTGTCAGCGAGCTGGCGCAACTCGGCGCTGACCGATGCGATTTCGGAGTCAAGCTTGGCCAGCCGCTCGCTGTGCGTACGCACGGTGGCTTCGAGCTGGGATCGGCGCGCGGTGAGCTCGGCCAGCGTGCCGGTCAGCGTCCCGAACGACTGCTCGGCCTGTGCGAGCACGGTATCGGCGTCGGTGACGCGCTCATTGGCACCGGTGCGGTTCTCCATGCTCGCATGCAAGTCGGCGCGCAACGAGGTTTCTTCGGTGCTAAGGCGCGCGAGCGCAGCCTCCGCATCGGCGGCGAGACGCTGTTCGCGCTCGACGTCACCGGTGAGCTGAATGAGGCGCTGATCGAGCTCCGCCATGCGGTTCTTGGCCCGCGTCTCCTCCTGCTCCAGCGTCTCACGGGCGATCACGAGCCGCTGCAGCGCGGCAGCCGCGCGTGCTTCGGCTTCGCGCAGCGCCGGCAGGCCGGCGGCCACGTTGGCTTGGCGCGTCGAAGCCTCAGCCTGCGTACCCGTACGCTCGGCGACGAGCCGGATCGCCTGATCCTTCACCTGCTCGGCCTCGCGATGCTCGGTGTTGGCGGCGACCCAGCGCAGATGGAACAGTGTCGCCTCAGCCTTGCGGATCTGGTCGGCGATGTTGCGATAGCGCACCGCCTGGCGCGCCTGGGTCTTGAGCGCGGCCATTTGGGTGGCCAGCTGATTGATGACGTCCTCCAGCCGCAGCAGGTTTTGCTCAGCCGCGCGCAACCGCAGCTCTGCCTCGTGCCGTCTGGCGTGCAGGCCCGAAATGCCGGCGGCTTCTTCCAGCACGCGCCGGCGCTGCTCGGGCTTGGCCTGGATGATCTCGCCGATACGACCCTGGTGCACCAGCGCTGGGGAGCGCGAGCCGGTCGAGGCATCGGCGAACAGGATATGCACATCGCGGGCGCGCACCTCGCGGCCGTTGATGCGATAAGTCGAACCCTCGTCGCGCTCGATCCGGCGCGAGACATCGAGCGCCTCGTGCTCGTTGAATTGCGCTGGCGCCTTGCGGGCGGCGTTGTCGATGTGCATCGCCACTTCGGCGTTGTTGCGCGATGGCCGGTTGTTGGTGCCCGCGAAGATCACATCGTCCATGTCGGCGGCGCGCAGCGACTTGTGCGAGGTCTCGCCCATCACCCAGCGCAGCGCCTCGACCAAGTTGGACTTGCCGCAGCCGTTCGGCCCCACCACGCCAGTGAGGCCCGGCTCGATCAAAAAATCGGTCGGCTCAACGAAAGACTTGAATCCGAGCAGGCGAAGTCGTGTGAGTTTCATAGGGTCGTTAGTCCCGGCTGCAGGCGACAGTCACGTCGCGTTTGGCACGGCACTGCCTTGCGCGCGACCCGCCCCCCAATAGCCGGAGGGAGCGAATCGTACAGCGCTCGTGCCCGTACTATGGGTCGAGGGAGGCCGCATCGGCTGGAGAATGAATCGGTGAGTTTGATTCCGCAACCCAAAGAACCGCGTTGTCCCAGCCAGAAATGGCCAAGGGGCGGCCGCTCTGGCCGCCCCTCGCGAAGAGAAATCAGAGGATAACCTCTAGTCACTCCTTGAGATAGGGGGCCATCTCCTTCTCGAACTCGGCGAGTGTGGCGGCGCCACGGAGTTGCTTGCCATTGACGAAGAAGGTCGGCGTGGACTGGACGTTGAACTTATTCGCGGCGCGCTGACGCACGTCCTCGATGCCGTCAAGGACCTGCTGGTTCTTCAGACACTCATTGAAGCCCGCCTCGCTGAGGCCGGCCTGCTTGCTGATGGCCATAAGCGGCTGCAGGGGCCGCTGCACCGCCCATGTGCGTTGCTGCTGGAACAGGGTCTCGACCATCGGGAAATAACGCTCTTTGCCGCCGCAGCGCGCCAACATGAAAGCGGCGGCCGCAAGCTGGTCGAGCGGGAACTCGCGGAAGATGAAGCGCACCTTGCCGGTGTCGACGTATTTCTTCTTCAGCTCCTGATAGGTGGTTTCGTGGAAGGCAGCGCAGTGTGGGCAGGTCATCGAGGCATATTCGATGATGGTCACCGGCGCCTTCTCGTCGCCGATCGACATGTCGCCGAGCGGGCCAGGCTGCATCAGCTCGGCCAGGGGTGGGTTCTGTGCCAGGGCAGGGCGCCCCGTATCCGCAACCGAGAAGCCAATCAGGGTGCCGACGCCGGTCAGGGTGAGCGCGCCGGTACCGAGGGCGAATTCGCGACGAGTGATGTGCACGGGGGGCTCCGTCCTGTTGCGGACGGCGCTGCCGTCCTGCTGTCCGCAGGCGGGCCACGATGAATCGCTTCCCCGCCGCTTTGACTTCTTTGTACCAGATAATGTGGCAAGGACGCGCCGCGCTGCCAAGTCCCGAGCCTTATGTCACGGCAGTTTGATCGGCGCTGAGACCCGTTAACGAGGGCCAAAAGTGCTGTGCTTGCCGCAAGTTGCGGCACTTCTGGCGCGACAGGCCGCGCTTGCCGCTGTGAACCATGACCAAGATTTAATGCCAGGGGATTATGGCGACTTCGCCTCAGCCGTCCTTGACGGCGGCCCCCAGCCGCGCAAGCGCGGCCCGCAGGTTGTCGTCGGCTATTTGCGAGAGGGTTGCGGCGATGCGCGCCTGCTCCTCGGCATCGGGGGCAGGCGGCTTGGCCTTTGTTCGCCGCGGCAGCGGCGCCTGCCGGAGCCGCAGGTCACCGACCGCCTGCCAGCCGAAGAAGCGGTTCACACGCTCGAGGATCACCTTAACCTGGTGTTGGATCTCGACCGCCGTCGGCCCCTCGACCCGTAGCAGCAGGATGCCGGGCTCCGGCATCTCGTTGCCGAATGGACGCGGCCACTGGATCTTCTCGGGCTCGCTGTGTGCCGCAATGTCGGCACCGACGATCTCAGGCCAGCGAGTCACGAGCTCGGTCGAAGCAAAGCCTTGCTTGGCGAAGGCCTGATTGAGCGTCTTGCGCAACAGGTCGGAAAGCGGACGCGCTCGGGTTGGGCCGGGCTTGTTCATGCTCGCGCGCTCTGCCACATCGTTCCACCATGAGGGTAGCAAGCCCGCAGCGCCAAAGAAAGCAGAAGGTCGCGTCAGGCAAACGGCCCCAGGCGCATGCGTTGCTCGCCTGGTACGACCGGCATCGCCGCGTGCTGCCATGGCGGGCGGCTGCAGGCGAGATCGCCGATCCCTATCGCGTGTGGCTCTCCGAGATCATGCTGCAGCAGACGACCGTGAAGGCGGTCGCACCCTACTTTCTGCGTTTCACGGCGCGCTGGCCGAATGTCGAAGCGCTCGCGGCGGCGCCGCTCGATGACGTGCTGCGGGCCTGGGCCGGACTTGGCTACTACGCGCGTGCGCGCAACCTGCATGCCTGTGCGCGGGCGGTCGTGGAGCGCCATGGCGGACAGTTTCCGTCGAGCGAGACCGAGCTGAGCGCGCTTCCGGGCATCGGCCGCTACACCGCGGCCGCGATCGCGGCAATTGCGTTCGATGCGAACGCGGTGCCGGTCGATGGCAATGTGGAGCGCGTGGTGGCGAGGCTCTACGCCGTCGACAAGGCGTTGCCGGCCGCGAAGCCTGACATCCAAAGGCTCGCACAGGGGCTCGCCTCGCAAGAGCGCAGCGGGGATTTTGCGCAAGGCCTGATGGACCTCGGCGCCACGATCTGCACCCCGAAAAAACCCGCCTGTGCGCTCTGTCCTTGGAGTGACGCCTGTGCGGCCCGAGTGCGTGGCGATCCGGAAACCTTTCCGCTCAAGACGCCTAAGCCGGAAGGGCGGCGTCGGCGCGGGGCTGCGTTCGTGATACTGCGCGCGGATGGATGCGTGCTTGTGCGTTCGCGCCCACCGAAGGGATTGCTCGGTGGAATGACCGAGGTGCCGACCACCGCCTGGACCCATGATTTCGACGACGCGAATGCGCTCGACGAGGCTCCGAAGCTCGCGCGCACACGCTGGCGCCGCATCCCCGGCGTGGTGACGCACGTGTTCACGCATTTTCCGCTCGACCTGGTCGTTTACGTTACGCAAGTACCAGTGAGCACGCGCGCGCCAAAAGACGCGCGCTGGATTGCGCTTGCCGACCTTGCTGGCGAGGCGCTGCCAAACCTGATGCGCAAGGTGGTGGCGCATGCGCTTGAGGACAGGCGCACGGGCTGAATGCAACGTGCTAGGATGTCCCCACAAAGAAATGCAATCGGGGAGGGACATCATGGAGATCAGCAGGCGGACCATGCTGGCAGGGGTTTCGGCCGCCGCAGCGGCGACCTTGACGGGGCCGGCCTTCGCAGCCTGGGAGGAAAGCGCGCGCTATCCTGATCCGCGCGTACAAATCCTCGACCCAAGCTTTGCGCGCTATCGTGTCGTGCAGGCGAGCGTGGAGCGGCTCTACACCGGCGCGCGCTGGAGCGAGGGGCCGGTGTGGTTTGGCGATGTGCGCTGTCTCCTCTGGAGCGATATCCCCAACAATCGGATCCTGCGCTGGGATGAGGTGACAGGACGGACCAGCGTCTATCGCCAGCCATCGAACAATTCGAACGGGCTTACGCGCGACCGCCAGGGCCGGCTGATCACCTGCGAGCACGACACACGGCGCGTGACGCGAACCGAGTATGACGGCAGCATCACGGTGCTGGTCGACAAGTTCGATGGCAAGCCGCTCAACTCGCCGAATGATGTCGTGGTCAAGTCGGACAATTCGATCTGGTTCACCGACCCGCCCTTCGGCATTTTAGGCAACTACGAAGGTCACGTCGCGCCTTCGGAATTGCCGACCAATGTCTACCGGCTCGACAAGACCGGCCGAGTGACGGTCGCGGCCGGCGACATCAACGGCCCGAACGGGCTTTGCTTCTCACCTGACGAGAAGAAAATGTATGTCGTCGAGGCCGAGAGTCACGCCACGGGTGATCCGCGTCTATGACGTGATCGACGACAAGCTCGCGAACCCACGCACCTTCGTCGCCTGCCAACCGGATGAGACACCCGATGGGTTCCGCTGCGATGTCGATGGCAATCTCTGGTGCGGCTGGGGCATGGGTGAGGGCCACGATGGCGTGTTGGTCTTCAACCCGGATGGCAAGCGCATCGGCAAGATATCGCTGCCGGAGCGCAGCGCAAATCTTTGCTTCGGCGGGCTGCGGCGCAACCGTCTGTTCATGGCTGCGAGCCATTCGCTCTATTCGCTCTATGTCAATACGCAAGGCGCGCTCGGAGGCTGAGGTCGCGTGCGACATCGGCTTTGGCGACGGGGAGGAATGCAATGAACATTAGCAGACGCACCATGCTTGCCGGCGTCGGGGCCGCCGCAGCGACCACGCTGACGAGGGACGCCTTCGCAGCTTGGGAGGAAAGCTCGCGTTATCCTGATCCACGGGTGCAGAACCTCGATCCGAGCTTTGCTCGTTACCGCGTCGGCAATGCGAGCATCGAGCGGCTCTATACCGGTGCGCGCTGGAGCGAAGGGCCGGTGTGGTTTGGTGATGCGCGCTGTCTCCTTTGGAGCGACATCCCGAACAATCGCATTCTGCGCTGGGACGAGGCGACGGGGCGCACCAGTGTCTTTCGGCAGCCATCGAACAATTCGAATGGACTCGCACGTGACCGCCAGGGCCGATTGATCGCGTGCGAGCATAACACGCGCCGCCTCACGCGCACCGAATACGACGGCTCTGTCACGGTGCTGATCGACAAGTTTGATGGCAAGCCGCTCAACTCGCCGAATGACGTGGTGGTCAAGTCCGACGACTCGATCTGGTTCTCCGATCCATCCGCAGCGAACTTCGATCCTTATGAAGGCCGCGTCGAGAAACCGGAGCTGCCGACGAATGTCTACCGGCTCGATCCCAAGACCGGTCGCGCGACGGTGGTTGCGGGTGAGTTGCGGCCCAATGGGCTTTGCTTCTCGCCCGACGAGCGCAAGATTTTCCTCGCCGATAACGGCGTGATGCCGCGGGTGATCCGCAGCTACGATCTCGTCGACGACGGGACCAAGCTCGCCAATCCGCGCGTTGCCGTCACCATTGACGGGGGCAACATAGCGGACGGCTTCCGCTGTGATGCCGACGGCAATCTGTGGGTCGGGTCGGGCCCGGGCGAGCAGCACGACGGCGTGACGGTGTATAACTCCGACGGCAAGCCAATCGGCAAGATCTCGTTGCCGGAGCGCTGCGCCAATCTCTGCTTCGGCGGTGCGCGCCGCAACCGCCTGTTCATGGCTGCAAGCCACTCGCTCTATTCGCTCTATACCAACACGCAGGGCTGGCGCTGAAGCGCTACTGCACTTTGATGTTGGCGGCGCGGATCACCTTCGCCCACTTCTCGCCCTCGGCGCGGAGGTCGCGGCCGAAGTCATCGGGCGTGCCGCCGACTGGATCGAGGCCGAGTGTTGCGAAGCGCTCCTTCACATCCGGCAACGCGATGATCCTGGCGATCTCGCGATTGAGGAGCGCCACGATGTCTTTGGGAGTGCCGGCTGGAACGAGCGCGCCGACCCAGCCGTCGCCATCGAGCCCGGGATAGCCGGCGGCCGCGATCGTGGGCACGTCCGGCAGCGATGACGATACATTTTTGCTCATGACCGCAAGCACGCGCAGCTTGCCTTCCTTCGCCTGCGGCGCGGCCGTCGACATTGAGGCGAAACCGATCGGCGTGTGGCCGGCAACCGTGGCGGTGATCGCAGGGCCGCTGCCGTTGTAGGGAACATGCACGAGGTCGAGGCCTAGCGTCACCTTGAATTGCTCGCCAAGGAGATGAGACGGCGTGCCCAGCCCTGGCGAGGCGAAGCTCAGCTTGCCGGGGTTTGCCTTGATATGAGCAATGAGCTCGTTGACGTTTTTCGCCGGCACCGACGGATGAACCGAGAAAGCCGATGAAAAGCCGACCGCCATCGCCACCGGATCGAAGTCCTTGTAAGGATCGTATGTGACGTTCCCGAACAGCGGTGGATTGATGACGAGATTGTTGACGGTGATGAGGAGTGTGTAACCATCGGGCGCAGCCTTTGCGGCTTGCGCGGTGCCGATGTTGCCGCTCGCGCCTGCCACGTTCTCGACGTAGAACTGGCGGCCCAGGCTCTCCGACAGCTTCTGCGCGATCAGGCGCGCCGCCACATCGGTCGGGCCGCCGGGCGCAAAGGTGACAATCACACGGACCGGCCGTGCCGGATAAGTCTGGCTCCAGACGCTTACTGACGCGAGGCTAACGGTGGTGACGGCGCCGAGCCCCAGGAAGTGGCGGCGATTTATCTGCTCGTCCTTTATCGTGGCAACCGCTACTGGAGCGAGTGCGCTAAACTGGATACTCAGTCTTGCATATTGCGGTGCAAACTTCATGCCGCGTGGGCGTCACCTTTATCGTTTGATGGTCATGACAAGAGGTGCGCGAGCTGAGTATATGAATGGGACCAATCCAAGGGGAGGGGTTCGTGACCATCAATCGTATCGATGTCGGGGCGCGGCTGAGCAAGGTCGTCATTCACGGCGACACGGTCTATCTCGCCGGCCTGACCGCGGATAAGGCCGCAAGCCAGAGCGTGGGTGCGCAGACCCAGGAAATCCTAGCCGCCATCGACGGGCTCCTGTCCAAGGCCGGCACCGACAAGTCGAAGCTCCTGCAGGCGACGATCTGGCTGCAGGACATCCGCACGGTCGACGAGATGAACAAGGTCTGGGATGCATGGATTCCGCAAGGCTGTGCACCCGCGCGCGCCTGCATTGAGGCGCGACTGCAGTCGCCCGCCAAGATGGTGGAGATCCGGGTGACCGCGGCACGGTGAGGTCCCATGAGCGAGGACGGTCGCGAACTCGGCTTTGCCGCCGCGGACGACGCGCCGATCCCGTATTTGCAGCGCATTCGCAGCTATTACCAAGCGCTGGGCTATGGGGCGCCCTACCGATGGGCGCACTATGCGCACGTGCCGTTTCACCCGCTTGCGAAGCCGCTGTCGCAGTGCCGGCTCACCATCATCACCACGGCGGCGCCATTTCAGCCTGACAAGGGCGATCAGGGGCCGGGCGCTCCTTACAATTCGGCGGCGAAGTTCTTCACGGTCTATTCGGGCGACACCACTGTCGATCACGATCTGCGCATCTCGCACATCGCGATCGATCGCGCGCACACCAGCGCGCAAGACTCCGGGACCTACTTCCCACTTCCGGAGCTGCGCCGGTTGGCTGCCGATGGCAAGATCGACTCCGTAGCTCCACGTTTTCATGGCTTGCCGACCAACCGCAGCCATCGCGTGACGATCGAGGTCGACTGCGCCGAGGTCCTTCGCCGCTGCAAGGAGGATCAGGTTGATGCCGCGCTCCTCCTTCCCAATTGCCCGGTTTGCCACCAGAGCGTGGGCCTGGCGGCGCGCGCTCTGGAAGAGGGAGGCATCGCAACTGTAGTGATGGGCTGCGCCAAGGACATTGTCGAATATGTCGGCGTGCCGCGTTTCCTGTTCTCGGATTTTCCGCTCGGCAATGCCGCGGGACGTCCGCATGATCGCGCCTCGCAGGCGTTCACGCTGGACCTTGCCTTGAGCCTGCTTGCGGGGGCGCCGGCGCCGCGGACGACCGTGCAGTCTCCATTGACGTGGAGCGAAAGTCCGGAGTGGAAGCTCGATTATTCCAACATCGATCGTCTATCAGCGGACGAGATCAGCCGCAGGCGCGCCGAATTTGATCGGCAGAAGACGATCGCGCGAACAGCGCGCGAGGAACTTCGCTCCTCGTAATCGGGCAATACTGCCGCGGAGCAAGTCGCTCCGCGTTTCGGCTCAAGAGATGATCCGCTCCGGCTGATCGTCGAAATGCTCCGGCGCCATCGACCACGACGACCCGTCGTAGCCGGGCGAATAGGTACGGTTGCTCTGCAGCGGGTTGCGGTTGACGAGCGGCCGCAGGAACATCGGATTGGTGATGCTGCGAACCTCGTGCTCGATCGTGAACAGGTGGCGCCCGCTCTCGATGTCGACGATGTCGCGGAACCGGTACTGATATTGGTTATCCTCGCGATTAACGAGCTTGCCAAGTCGTCGGTGCGGGCCGGAGAAATCGACCACATAGATCTGCACGTGGTGCTCATCGTAGTCCGGCAAGGGCCGGTCGGTCTCGCGGAACACGAGATACTGGTCCTTGCCGACCTTGACGCGTGCGGTCGTACCGTCGCCATTGATCACAGTCGCCGGCGTGCCGATCATCGCGGGATAAAAGGCCGCAATCCCGCGCGCAGTGCCGACCGGCACATCGAACTCCACATAGGGCATCCCGAGCGTGATGCGGCCAAAGCGCGCGACATCTGGCTCGTAGCAGCGGACGCGGTTGCCCCACGGGCAGGTCGCCTCGACGTAGTCGTTATGCTCGGTGAAGCTGAACTTGGTGCCCTCGAGCTTCTTGCGCACCGAAGCAAGCCGTTCGAGCAACGCCGCGCGGCCAGCGATGATGAGGCCGGTATGGCCGCGCAGTACCTGTGGCTTGTCGGCCGGCAGGTGGAACTGGCTCCTTCCCACATTGACCCACATGTTGTTGTCGGACGTCATCAGATAGGGGTCGCGCGTGAGCCCGAGACCCACAACGTAGAACAGTGTCGCAAGGCGCTGGTCTGGAATGGTGACGTTGACGTGCTCGAGGTGAATGGCATTCCCGAGGTCTTCGGCGGTGCGATCGAATGTCTGTTGCATGACCAACGTGTCCTGAAACTTTTGTATCCCGAAGGCGAGCTGGAGCTGGGGCACAATAGCATATCCGGCCGCGGTGCCCCACCTGAACTCGGCGCACAAGTGCGGTGCGAGGAGCGTGGTGCGAGATTGCGATGCGGGCCATCGAAAGCATCGCGGACACACCATGCGATTAGCCACCCGGCTTCGAAGCGGAGATCGGAACTCGCCTGCGCGCTCCTCAGTCGGGAGGCCACTAAATCACTGATATTGGCTGTATATTATTGGTTAACCAAAATAATACCGTCAGCATCCTACTGTGGTAGCGGATTCCTGCAGGTGCCAATCCATCATGAATATCAATGTTGGGCGAAGGATAATGGCGGTTGGCGCTGTCGGCGTCTTCGGCCTGATGTTGGTGGGAGCGCTCTACTTCTATGGCAACTGGGTTCAGGATGGCTTTCGGGCCGCCAGCGACGACGCCGAGAAGATCGCCGGCACCGCACTCAAGCTGCAGGTCGACTTTCTTGATGCTCGGCGGCTGGAGAAGGATTTCCTGCTGCGGCGCGAGCTCGACTATGTGACGCGCCACAAGGAGGTCAGCAAAGCGATCGAATCAAACCTGTTGTCGCTACAAGACAGTGCGCGATTACTTGGTCAGACCGAGCTCGTGAGGCAGATCGCCTCCATCATCGAGTTGTTCGGCTCATACGAGAGGCATTTTGCCTCGATCGTCAGCGTGCAAAAAGATCTGGGCTTGAACGAGAGCTTGGGTCTCGAAGGGGCGCTACGCGCCTCCATTGAGGCGATCGAGAAGAAGCTCAATGACTTCGACGATCCGCGCATCGAAGTTGCAATGCTGATGATGCGTCGGCATGAGCTGGACTTCATGCTGAGTCACGATCCGCGCTATGGCGAGGCGATGAAGAAAGGCGCGATCGAGTTCGAACGCAACCTCGTGTCTGCGCCCTTTCCACCGTTGGTCAAGCAGGATCTTGCTCAGAAGCTTCAGGCCTATCAGCGCGACTTCTTTGCCTGGATGGACGCCGCGACGGTGCTCGCGAAGGAGCAGAAGGCGACCTTGGAGGCTTACGAGACAATCGACCCGGCGATCGACGCTGTGTTGAAGTCGGTCGAGCGTATCAGGGACGAATTCGGAAGTCGCTTATGCGTCCAGCCGCAGAAGCGTGAGCATGCAGACTGGCTTCGCCATTCCGTTGATCATCCTATCCGTTGTGTTTCTCGGCGCGTTGGTTGCGCGCTCGATCTCGCGACCCATCGTGCGCATGACGGAAGCGATGACCGAGCTTGCGAATGGAAATGTCAAGATTGTCCCGCCCGGAGTCGGACGCAAGGATGAAGTTGGCGCAATGGCCAGTGCCGTGCAGGTCTTCAGGGACAACATGATCGAGGCCGAGCGCCTGCGAACCGAGCAGACCGAGGCCGAGAAGCGCGCCAGCGGTGAAAAGCGGGCCACTTTGCATACGTTCGCCACCGAGTTCCAGACGGCCGTTGGCAACGTGGTCGATCTCGTCTCCTCCGCCTCGACTGAGCTGGAAGCGGCGGCTCAAACGCTGACGAAAACGGCCGGAACGACTCAAACGCTGTCCACCAATGTGGCGGGGGCCTCCGATCAGGCTTCCGAAAATATGCAGTCCGTCGCCGCGGCAACTGAGGAGCTTGCGGCCTCAGTTGGCGGGATCATGCGTCAGGTGCAGGAGTTGAGCAAGATTGCAGCCGATGCGGTACGCCAGGCGCAACAGACCGATGCGCGCATGAGCGCGCTGTCCAAGGCGTCGACGCGTATTGGCGAAGCCGTGAAGATCATCAGCGCGATTGCGGAGCAGACCAACCTGCTTGCGCTCAACGCTACGATCGAGGCGGCGCGCGCCGGCGACGCTGGCAAAGGCTTTGCGGTGGTGGCAGCCGAGGTCAAGGCGCTCGCCTCTCAGACCGCGAAGGCAACGGACGAGATCGGCCAACAGATTTCGGGCATTCAGACCGCGGCCCAGGAATCGGTCGCCTACAGCCAGGAAATCAATACGACGATCAATCGCATCTCGGAGATCTCATCGATGATTGCGAGCGCGATCGAAGAGCAGGGCGCGGCCATGCAGGGGATTGCCCGCAATGTTCAGCAGGCGGCGTCGCGAACCGCGCAGGTCGCGTCTAACATCACCGAGGTGAACCGCGGTGCGTCCGAGACTGGCTCGGCATCGGCACAGGTACTCTCGTCGGCTCAGGGCCTGTCGACCGAAAGCGTTCGCCTCAAGAGCGAAGTCGAGAAATTCCTCGCGAAAGTGCGCGCAGCCTGAGCGAAGTCACAGCGCGCGTCGATCCATGAATTAGTTCACGCCAAGCGATGGCGTCGACCGTCAGCCTAACTCACCACCATCCCGGCACGTACCTCGGCACGCAGCGCGTCGATCGAGATGAGGCCCTTGGTGGTCTCGACATGCCAGAAGGTCCAGCCGTTGCAGGCTTCGAGCCCCTGCGCCAGTGCGCCGATGCGGTGGATTGAGCCGACTGTTCCGCCGAGCGTGATGGCGCCGTCGGCGCGCACCAACGCGGCATGACGGCGCTTGGCGTCGACAAGGCGCGCGCCGGCTGAGACAAGGCCGCGCTCGAGGAGTGTGGAGAAAGGGACCCGCGGTGCCTCGCGCGCGGTCATGAACGGCGCCAGGCTATCGTTGGGCAGTGGCTCGACCGCTGCGATGCGCTGGCGCGCTGCTGCTGCGTAGGCTGCGTCGCGCTCGAGGCCGATGAAGCGGCGGCGCAAGAGCTTGGCGACCGCGCCGGTTGTTCCGGTTCCGGAGAATGGATCAAGTACGAGGTCATCGGGACGCGAGGAGGAGAGAATCACCCGTGCGAGAAGCGACTCCGGCTTCTGGGTCGGATGCAACTTCTTGCCGTCCGCGCCTTTGAGCCGTTCCTCCCCGGTGCACAACGGCAGCGTCCAGTCGGAGCGGACCTGGATGTCCTCGTTGCCGGCTTTGAGCGCCTCGTAGTTGAACGTATAGCCCTTCGCGCCGGCTTCGCGTGCCGCCCAGATCATGGTCTCGTGCGCATTGGTGAAGCGCCGGCCGCGGAAGTTCGGCATCGGATTGGTCTTGCGCCACACCACGTCGTTCAGAATCCAGAAGCCGAGATCCTGGAGGATGGTGCCGACCCGGAAGATGTTGTGGTAGGAGCCGATCACCCACAGCGTCGCGGCTGGCTTCATCACTCGCCGGCAGGCGATCAGCCAGGCGCGGGTGAAGTCGTCATACGCAGCGAAGCTCGAGAACTTATCCCAATCGTCGTCGACGGCATCGACCCGACTGTCGTCAGGGCGCTTGAGGTCGCCCTGAAGCTGCAAATTGTAAGGGGGATCTGCGAAGACCAGATCGACGGAGGAGGCCGCGATTTTCGCCATCTCAGCGACGCAGTCGCCAACGACGATACGGGCACTCTCGCGGGACTCTGATACTTCGCGGGGCGCCCTTGAGGACGCCCCGCGACGCGACACAACCATGACTCAGAACTCTGAACTCAGGCGACGCGGCCGGTGACGCGGGACCTACAACCGACTGGCACGCATGATGCCGCACCAAGGTAAAAAACGGCTTAATCAAACTTGCCGACCACTGGGCAAAATTGGCCGGGGCCTTATATTCAAGGAACCTGACGGTTTCCGCGCACCACGATAAGCTTGGTGGCGACGACGACAGCAAATGCGAGGAGGCCTGGCGATGCAATATGATGACCTGCCGGAAAGTAGCAACATCGAGGATCGTCGCGAGGAAGGCCCGAGGGGCGGTGGCGGTTTTGGTGGAATACCCGGCGGTGCTGGCGGCCTCTCGATTGGCACGGTCCTGGTGCTGGGAGTGATCGGCTGGGCGCTCGGCATCGATCCGAGCTTCCTTATTGGCGGTGCGGAGATACTAACGCGCGAGCAGCCGCGCACGAGCGCCCCTTCGCAGACGCGCCCGACCGGAAGTCCTAAGGATGACACCGGTCGATTCGTGTCGCGCGTGCTCGGCAGCACTGAAGCGGTTTGGAAGGATGAGTTTGCGAAGGCCAGGACTACCTACCAGACACCGACGCTGATCCTGTTCCGCGGACAGACCGACGCGGCTTGCGGTGGTCGAGCTCAGAGCGCGATGGGTCCGTTCTATTGCCCAAACGATAGGAAGATCTATCTCGACACGTCGTTCTTCCAGGAGATCGAGACGCGCTTTCGTGGCTGCGAGGGCAGAGCATGCCAGTTCTCGCAGGCCTATGTGATCGCGCATGAGGTCGGCCATCATGTGCAGAATCTCCAGGGCATTCTGACGCGGGCGAACTCGGCCCAGCAGGCCGCCGGCGGCCGCACCCCGGAGGCAAACCGCATCCAGGTTCGCGTCGAATTGCAGGCCGATTGCCTCGCCGGCATCTGGGCCAACAAGTCCGATGAGCGCTGGCATCTGTTGCAGCCCGGTGATGTCGAGGCCGCGCTGCGCACTGCCGCGGCGATCGGCGACGACACTCTGCAGCGGCGCGCGCAGGGCAGAGTGGTGCCCGACAGCTTCACCCATGGCACCTCCGAGCAACGGCAGCGCTGGTTCAACACCGGTCTGAAGCAGGGAACGGGAGACAGCTGCAACACGTTCGCGCCGACGGCGCAGCTCTGAGCCACTAGCTCCGAGCCGCGCATCGTCACGCAGGCGGTGCAGTACCCATAAAGGGGAGGGCTCGATGTCGCGCAACGATTTGAATGGCGAAATGTCGAATCACGATCGGCCGGATCGCCGCCGTGTGCTGGTGGCCGGGAGCGCGCTCGTCGGCGCAGCCGTGCTGCCGGGAGCCGCTGATGCCGCCGAGGCGGGACTTGCCTCCGCCGCCGACCTCACCGCACGCACGCGGGCGTTTCTGGCCGGGCTTGATCCCGACAAGCGCAAGGCGGCGTCGTTCGAATGGGACGGCAAGGAGTGGCGCGGTTGGAACTATTTCGGCTTCCCGAGTGTGACCAAGCCGGGCTTGCGGCTCGAGCAGATGGATGCCGCACAGAAGGATCTGGCCTGGGCGCTGCTGGCGACCTTGATGTCGCCGGAAGGGCTCAAGAAGGCACGCAATGTCATGACGTTGCAGGACGTGCTGATCGAGCTCGGCGACGGCGTCGGGCAGCGTTCGGCTGAGCGGTTTTCATTCGCCGTCTATGGAACCCCGGGCGACACCGGCGCGTGGGGCTTTCGGCTTGAAGGGCACCATCTGCATCAATCGATCGCCGTGCGGGATGGCCAGATCATCTCGGTCTCGCCGTCCTCGTTCTCGTGCAATCCCAATCGCGTCACCTCCGGGCGACACGCCGGCCTCGTCACCCTGCAGGCCGAGGAGGCGCTGGCGCGGCGGCTGATCGGCGATCTCGGCCCGCGATTGCAAGGAAGGGCGCGTTTGTCGAACACGCCGATCGACAACATTCTCTCCTATGCGGGGCGCGAGCGCGCGAACGGGCGCAAGGTTGGCCTTCCGGCATCCGAGCTGTCCGCGTCCCAGCGCGATCTCCTCTGGCAGCTGATCGAGACTTATGCGGTCGACCATCTGTCGTCGCCGCTTGCATCCGCCCAGAAGTCACGCGTGCGCACGGGCGACCGCGAGGCGGTTCATTTTGCCTGGTATGGACCCAATACGCCCGAACGCGCGTTCGGCTACCGGGTGATTGGCGATGGTTTCGTCGTCGAGCTCGGCTCGGTCGATCCAGCGGCGCAGCATCTGCATACGATCTATCACGATCTCAGCAACGTGCTCGGGCGCCAAGGCTGATTCGTTACGATGGCTGATTCGCTCTGACAGCTGATTCGCCCGGCCGCGGATTCGACGGGATTGTTGAAAAAGGACGACCCTTTCACTTTCCTGCCGCACCGAAATTGGTAAGAGTGCTGCATGGCTGGAATCGATCCCAACAAACCCTTCGTACCGCTTAAGTTTGCGGTGCTGACCATTTCCGACACGCGCGACCTGGCCGACGACAAGTCGGGTGCGACGCTGTCCGACCGGATCAAGGCCGCCGGCCACATCGTGTTCGAGCGCACCATCGTGCGCGACGATGTGGAGGCGATCCGCGCGCGCGTGAAGGAGTGGATCGATACGCCCGCTGTCGATGTGGTTGTCACCACCGGCGGCACCGGCTTCACCGGTCGCGATGTGACGCCCGAGGCGGTCGAGCCACTGTTTGAAAAGAAGATGGAAGCGTTTGCGGTGCTGTTCCTGATGGTCAGCTTCCGCAAGATTGGCACCTCGGCGATCCAGAGTCGCGCCACCGCGGGTGTCGCCAATTCTACCTACATCTTTTGCCTGCCAGGATCACCCGGCGCCTGCAAGGATGCCTGGGACGAGATTCTCGTCTACCAGCTCGACTTTCGTCACGGCCCCTGCAACTTCGTCGAGATCATGCCGCGGCTCGACGAGCACCTGCGCCGCCCCAAGGCGAGGGGCGCGACGGCGTGAGGACGGCCGTCTCGCGGGTGAGACGGCCGTTGTGGTGCCTCAGCTCGCGGGCTCGAGCCCCTTCGCCTTCATCACCTTGGCGGTGTCGGGTGTGACCAGGAATTTAAAGAATGCCCTGCCGGCATCGGGTTGCTTGGTGGCCGCGCTGTTGGCGCCCGCAAAGCTCGTATAGAGCTGAATGTCCGCGGGTAACGGGCCGACGAGGTCGGCGCCTGCAAAGGGCAGGATCTCGCTGATTTGCGTCATGCCGATCTCGGCTTCGCCTTTCGCGACGAACTCGGCAGCGGCGGTCGGCGCGGGCTTAATTTTCGATTTGATCTCGTCCGCGATGCCAATTCGCACGAACAGCTCCTTCAGATAA
Organism: uncultured Alphaproteobacteria bacterium; assembly: GCA_963817015.1. Lineage (GTDB taxonomy): Bacteria > Pseudomonadota > Alphaproteobacteria > Rhizobiales > Xanthobacteraceae > VAZQ01. Next base: position 84,165 of record CAWFMV010000009.1, read on the forward strand.
ATGCCGCTCGCGCCTTGCTCCACATAGGTGATCGATTTGGCATTGCGAAGCGCGGTCTTGAACGCCTCCGTTGTGCTGATATCCGGCTTGGGCGCACCCTTGCGAACCGCGACGCCGATGCTCGAGCGTACAAGCGGCGTGCGCGTTGCGCTGTCGAGCTTGCCTTGCGAGATGAGTGCGTCGATGCCGGGTGTGTTGAGGATGGTTGCATCGAAGACCTCGCCCTTCTCGATCTGCCCCCGCAGCGGGACCGCGGCGCCCCACACGAATCACGAGCTTGTGCCCACTGGCTTTCTCGAATTGCGGAGTGATCTCCTCCAGTGCTGATTTCAAGGCATTCGAGCTTAGGACTTTGATCTCGGCCGCATTGGCCGAAATGCCAAACGCCAGCATCGCGGCGAATCCAGTCGTTGCGGCGCTCATCGCTCTCGTCATGGCCTTCCTCCTGCTGTGACTTGTCTTCGAATGACACCCGAGGGTGATTGTTGCCGTGTCAGCTCGCGGACTCGAGGCCCTTTGCCTTCATGACCTTGATTGTGTCCGGCGCGGCGAGGAAATCGAGCAGCGCCTTGCCCGCCGCCGGCTGCTTGGCATTCGCAACGATTGCGCCGGCAAACACGGTGTAGTTCTGGATCTCCGTTGGCAAAAGTCCGCCAAGCTCCGCGCCCGCCGCCAACACGACCTCACTCGCCTGCGTGAGCCCGATCTCGCTCTCGCCCTTGCCCGCGAGCTCGGCGCCGGAGCCGTCTTTGTACTTGGACCTGACCGCGTCCGTGATCCCTAGTCGCGTAAACAGGCTCCAGAGATAGATGCCGGTCAGGCCCCGGTCGTTGAACGAGATCGATTTTGCGGCGAGCAGGGTCCGCTTGAACGCCTCGGTCGTGCTGGTATCGGGCTTGGGCGCACCTTTGCGGATGGCGATGCCGAGCCCCGAGCGCACCACGACCACGCGGGACGACGTGACGAGCTTGTTCTGCTTCAGCAGTTGATCGATCGCATCGGCGCCAATGACCGCCACGTCGATCGGCTCACCCTTTTCGACGCGCACTTTCAATGGCTCGGTTGAGCCGTAGGTGGCGTTGAGCTTGTGTTCGCTCGCCTTCTCGAACGCGGGCGTAAGCTCGGTCAGCGTTGACTTCAAAGCATTGGTGATCAGCGCCGTGACCTCGGCCGCCTGAGCAGGCGGAGCCAGCATGAACGCACCTGCGGCCATTACAGCCGGCATGAATCGAGCCATGTTCGTCCTCCCCTGACGCGTATGCGACGCGTCTTCTTTGCTTATTCTGTGCGGGCGCTGAGATCGCCCGTCACACGCGTCATAGCATGGGCGGGCGTTTCAGTCGCCCAGCATTCCTGCCCGGCTGCGCAGAAGCTCGATCCGTCGCCGGCCGATGCGGCGAATGAAACCGCCCTCCGGATCTCGGTCGCTGGCGCGGTGGCCTCCAAGGGCGTCGTAGTGCGATTTTGCAATCAGCAAGCCCCGCTCCGGACGCGGCAGCGCGCCTACGGCGGTTGCCAGGAAGGTCAAGGCGGTGGTCACGCGCGAGCGGCTGGGCCGCGACCTGAACACAGCCGCACGCATGGGGGGGCCATTCTGCTGGGTCTCATGCAGGAACCGCTGAACTTCGTCGATCCAGCGAGATCCCGGCACGCTTCCGGGCCTTAGAAACAAGAGCCAGTCCGCTCGTGCCATGGTAGCAGCCACGCTTAGCCGCGCTCCAAGCGGTTCCGCCGAGGTGAAGAAGCGGCAGCCGGCAACGTCGGCTACCGTCGCTGTCGCGTCAGTTGAGCCGCCATCGGCCACGATGACCTCGCGCACCAAGCCAGCCACCGCACCCGGAACCAGGGCCGCCAGCGTTGATGCCAGCAATACCTCCGAATCGCGTGTGCCGATCACCACGCTGATCATACTGCCGCGCCCCCGCCTGCCTCGCGGACCTACCCCAACGGCCACCATATCATGGGGCGCTGCCCCTTTGCCCCACGACATGCGGCGGGCGCCAAATGTACGCCAATTGTTCTTGTTATGTTCTTAATTCTCAGCTATGAATTGGACATGGCCCGTTCCTCTTCCGCCCTTCGACGCCCGCCGGCAGCCCCCTCTGTACCGGCAGGCGGTTTTGCGCGCCGCGGCCCGCCGGGATCGGCACAAGTCCCGCCAGCCGCGGTCGACCTCGGGCAGCCCCCCGACGCCGAGGTCGCCGTCGATGCCGACCGCAGGCGCGGTCGCGGCGCGCAATCAAATGCTTCCGGCCGCTATGAACCGCTCGCGCGGGTCACATTCGACGACGGCTGGCAGCGACTTGAAGACCTGCCGCCGTTCAAGACCACCGTCGCAATCGATACCGCGCGCCGGATCATCACGCGCAACAATTCACCCGACATCTCGTTCGACCGCTCGATCAATCCCTATCGCGGCTGCGAGCATGGCTGCGTCTATTGCTACGCGCGCCCCACTCACGCGTATCTTGGCCTGTCACCCGGCCTCGACTTTGAATCGAAGCTGTTTGCCAAGCCGGATGCGCCGCGGCTGCTCGAACGCGAATTGTCCGAGCCGAACTATGCGCCGCGCATGATCGCGATTGGAACCAATACCGATCCATATCAGCCGATCGAGCGGCAGCATCAGATCATGCGGCGCATTCTTGAGGTGCTCGAGCGCTTCGGCCATCCGGTCGGGATCGTCACCAAGTCGGGGCTGGTGCTGCGCGACCTCGATATTCTGTCGCGCATGGCGAAACGGAATCTTGTGAAGGTCGCGCTTTCGGTGACTACGCTCGATCCCAAGCTCGCGCGCGTGATGGAGCCTCGTGCCGCAACGCCGTCACGACGTCTCGATGCGCTGCGCGAGCTGGCGCAGGCGGGCGTGCCGACATCAGTCATGGTTGCGCCCATTATTCCTGCCATCAACGACGCGGAAATCGAGCGTATCCTCGATGCGGCTTCAGCGGTTGGCGTGCAAGGTGCGGGTTATGTGCTGTTGCGGCTGCCGATCGAGGTGCGCGACCTGTTCCGCGAGTGGCTAATGGAGAATTTCCCGGATCGCTACCGGCACGTGTTCAGCCTCATCCGCGATCTGCGCGGCGGCAAGGATTACGATTCCGAGTTCGGCAAGCGCATGACCGGAACGGGTCCGATCGCCTGGATGATCGGGCGGCGCTTCGAGGCCGCCTGCGAGAAGCTTGGCCTCAACAAGACGCGGGCGAAACTGACAACCGAGCATTTCTCGCCGCCGCGTAGTGAGAGTGCGCAGCTCAATCTGTTCTCACATGAGTGAACCGACCACAAGTCTGTCGCTGGTGACGCTCGGCGTCAGCGATCTTGCAAAGAGCATGGCGTTCTACGAAGGGCTTGGTTTTCGCCGCAAGTCGCGGGACGCCGACGGCGTTGCATTCTTCGAAGCCGGCGGGGTCATCCTGTCGCTCTGGCCAACAGCGGAACTCGCGAAGGATGCCGAAATCGAATCCGCGAACTCAGGCGGTTTTCGCGGGATGTCGCTCGCCTGGAACTCTCTGGGAAGTTGCGCACAATCCGCAATTTCTGTTCTCCGCCGACGGTCGCTTGCTGCTGCCTGATTGAGGGCGACGCCATTGTCCCCGCTTTTCACGCAAGATTGCACCCGGTAACGCAACCGCATTGACTTGTGCCGCGCGCTCCGCACCATCACGGCATGAGTCGCAACGCCATCGCACGCCCCGTTCGCCTGCCGCTTGCGGAGAAGGAGCCCAGGCCGACATTTCGTCGCGAGCGCTCGGCGCTCAATCGCGGCCTCTGGCCGGTCGCGGGTTGCGACGAGGCCGGACGGGGACCGCTCGCGGGCCCGGTCGTGGCTGCCGCCGTCATCCTCGACCCGCAGCGTGTGCCGCGCGGCCTCGATGATTCCAAGAAGCTCGACCGGGATACGCGGGAGAAGCTCTACGCCAAGATATGCGCCTGCGCCGAGGTTGCGGTCGCAATGGCGCCGCCGGCCCGGATCGACCGCGACAACATTCTGCGTGCCTCGCTGTGGGCGCTGGCGCGCGCCGTGGTCGCGCTGCCGGTGCGCCCGAAGCTTGTGTTCGTCGATGGTCGTGACCGCATCGACTGCGGCTGTGACTGCGAGGCGGTTATCCGCGGCGATGCCATTATTGCCTCGATCGCAGCGGCATCGATCGTTGCCAAGGTAACTCGCGACCGGCTCATGGCGCGCCTCGCGCAAATCCATCCCGGTTATGGCTTTGAGCGCCATATGGGTTACGCCGTGCCGGAACATATCGAGGCGCTGACGCGCCTTGGGCCCACAATTCATCACCGGCAAAGCTTTGCGCCAGTGCGGCTGCGCGGTCTCCACGCGGCTCGCGTTGATGTTGTGCCCGATCTCTTGCCGCTCTGATCCACACTGAGTTCCGCAAAACCGCAAAAGCCCCGCTCATATGCCCTCTCATATGCCCTCTCATATGCCCTCCCATGGGGCCCTCTTGCGTGATTACGCGTTCTGACGGAAAACCTGATCACCGTTCTTCTGAAAAATGCCCTGGCGGGAGGCCCAATCTTGGCCGGGCGTATCCGGAAAGCGCGCGGGGCTGATGCTTTACGTCTCCATTCTGGTCGAGTTGCTGCGCTCCCGTCCGGCGCTGGCGGTCTGGCTGGCCGCGCTTACGCAGGCGCTGCTGTGGACATTGGTGCCCGTGCTGTTCTACGGGGCGCCGCCCGGAAATCTCGCAACCGCAATCGCGATCGGGCACGAGTTTCCACTTGGAACCTATCTCGGGCCACCATTGGCATTTTGGTTGGCGGAAGTCGTCTACATCTTGAGCGGTCATCACCTGTTCGGCGTCTATCTGCTTTCGCAAATCTGCGTGGTGGTGACCTACTGGGCGGTGTTTGAGCTCGGGCGTGCCACCGTGGGCGCGCAACAAGCCGCACTCGCCGTGCTGCTCATGGCGGGTATGTCGGCCTTTACTGTGCCGACCCCGGAATTCGGCCCGGTCGTGCTGACGATGCCCTTGTGGGCTGTCATTCTACTCCACTATTGGCGGGCGGTCGGAGAGGGGCGGCGCCGATATTGGGTGGCGCTTGCGGTCGAGATCGGTCTGCTGCTGCTCACGACCTATGCAGGTGTGCTCCTGGTCGGCCTTCTTTCGCTGTTCACGCTCGTGAACCGGCGCGCGCGCGCGAGCCTTGGCTCGACCGATCCATGGCTCGCCGGGATCGTCGCCGTGATGATCATGTTTCCGCATCTGCTGTGGCTCGCGGAATCGGGCGAGGGTGTGCTCAATGTCTGGGGCCGCCTGCGCGCACCAGAATCCGTAGTTGCCAATTTCAGCGCGCTGCTCAAGCAGGGGGTGTTCCTCCTCGGGAGCCATGCTGGTCTTGCGGTCCTGGTGGCGCTGGTGGTGGGCTGGCCCTGGGGCGAACGCGAGCCGGCGCCCGTGATCGTGCGCAAGCCGGTTGAGCCGTTCGTGCGGCAGTTCATCTATTTCTTCGCAATCCTGCCGATGCTGGTGTCGAGCTGCTTGGCCGTGCTGATCGGCCTGTCGATGCCGATTGGCGGCATCGCGCCTTTGGTGATCCTTTCTGCGCTGGCGATCGTGGTGGCAGCCGGCGATGGCATCGAGCTTGCCCACCAGCGTCTGGTCATTCCAGCCTGGTTTGGGCTGCTGTTCGTTCCACCGGCCATGACGGTGGTCGCCATCTTTGCGTTGCCGTGGCTCGGGATCCCATTGAACGTCAACCAGCCGGCGCGCGCGATGGCGCAGTTCTTCGATGAAAGCTATCAGCGCCGCCTGGGCGCGCCGCTGCCAATCGTGGCCGGCGATCCGCGCACCGCCGCGCTAATCGCGATCTCGGCGCCCAGCCGGCCTTCGCTCTTTTTCGATGCCGCGCCTGAGCGCTCGTCCTGGCTGACCGTGGATGATCTCAAGAAGAAGGGCGCGATCCTGGTCTGGCCGACGACAGATACATCGGGCGCTCCGCCCGCCGTGCTGAGAGCGCGCTTCCCCGATCTGGTTCCCGAAGTGCCCCCGCGCGCGTTCGAACGGCCAGTGCCGGGACGGCTGCCGCTTCTGCGCATCGGCTGGGCGGTGATCCGGCCACAGAATCAACAAACGGCAACTCCGCCTGCTGCATCGGTGCCTTAGAGTGAGCGTCTCTGCTAAATCGTCCCAGTGCCCATGCGTCAGTGATAGCCGTCGTCCGCACGCACCTTGCCGCGAAAGATCCAATAGACGAAAGCGACATAGCCCAGAATGATCGGCAAGAGCACAAGCGTGCCGACCAGCATGAAGACTTGGGTTGCCGGCGGGGAGGCAGCCTCCCAAATGGTCAGGTTGGGCGGCACCAGATAGGGGAACACCGAGATCACGAGCCCGAGATAGCCAAGCAGAAAGAGCGCGATCGCAGCCAAAAACGGCGTCAGCTCGTATCCGCGGTCAAGTGCGCGCCAGCCGATGAACGCAGCGAATGCGGTGGCGAACGGCACCGGCCAGAGAAAAAGGATATTGGGCATCGCAAACCAGCGTTCCGCGATGCGCTCGAACGCAAGCGGTGTCCATAGGCTTACGGCCGCCATGAAAGCCAGCACAACGAGCAGAAGGCTTTTGGCATGTCGGCGCGCGCGCGCTGCAATGGCACCCTCAGTCTTCAGCACCAACCAAGCTGCTCCAAGCAAAGCATAGCCGGACAGAACGCCAAGCGCACAAAGCGCCGTAAACGGTGTTGCCCAGTCGAAAGCGCTGCCCGCATAAGCGCCATTCTCCATGTTGATGCCCTGAATCAACCCACCCAGGATCGCTCCCTGGCAGAGTGCCGCGAGCGCAGAACCTCCGATCAGCGCGTAGTCCCAAAATGGCTTGCTGGCCACCGCAAGATTGCGGAACTCGAATGCAACTCCACGAAACACCAGCGCAAGCAGCATCGTTATAACCGGGACGTAGAACGCCGGCATGATCACCGCATACGCGCGCGGGAAGGCTACCCAAAGCGCGCCGCCGCCGAGCACCAGCCAGGTTTCGTTGCCGTCCCAGAACGGCACGATCGCATTGACCATCTGATCGCGCTCGTCCGCCTGGTGAGCAAAGCCAAGCAGCACCCCAATGCCGAGATCGAACCCGTCAAGGATCACGTACATGGCGACCGCGAGCCCGACGATGGCAGCCCAGATGAGAGGAAGGTCGATCGCCATGACAGGCTCGGCTCCCGTGTGGCTGTCCAGATGGCGGCATCATTTCGACGCAAAGCCACGATGCACGGTCTGAACCGAGGCCACACTAGATCAACAAATTGCCAGTTTCCTTCGACACCGAAGTTCGCAAACGAGAGCGGCAAAATGATGTGAGCTTCGAAATTGGAACACTAGCCGCCGCTTGCGAGCGCCTCGCGTCCGGCATCATGTGCGGCAGACAACGGTCGGGTCGGCAGGGCTGCGGGCGCCTCGACAGTCCGGCCTTGCGGGCCTCTCGCGATCAGGCGATTGATGTAATAGATGCCGGCCGCAAATACGATCCCGTAGATCGCGATGAACAGGGCAAGCGAGGTCGCAACCGCAGAGGCGGTGACTGGCGAGATCGCGTCCGCGGTACGCAGGATGCGATGCACGAGCCATGGCTGACGCCCACTTTCGGTGACGACCCATCCGGCGATGACCGCCACGAAGCCGATCCACCAGCTGTTCGCAGCGATGCGTAGATACCAGCGAGTCTCGAACAGGACGCCCCGCCACATCAGCCAGGCGCCGACCAGCGCTGCCGTGACCATGAAGAAACCAGCGGCCAGCATGATGCGGAACGCGAAGAATACGGGCTTCACCGGCGGGCGCTCCTGCGGCGGCACTTCCTTAAGTCCGAGGAACTGGCCGTTGAGACGATGGGTCAGGATCAGCGCAGCGCCTTGCGGGATCGAGATCGCGAAGCGGTTTTCTTCGGCCTTCTCGTCCGGCCACGCAAACACATGGAAGTCGCCACGGCCAAACGTGTCCCAATGTGCCTCTATGGCGGCGATCTTGATCGGCTGATGCTTGAGAGTATTGAGCCCGTGCAGGTCGCCGAGCAGAACCTGCAATGGCGCGAGAACAGCGAGCAGCCAGATTGCCATTCGCATCATGGTGCGCGCCTGATCGGGATGTCGATTGGCCAGCAGGTAGCGCGCGCCAACCGCCAGCACCACGAAGGCGGTTGTCAGATAGGCCGCATTCAGCATGTGGGCAAAGCGATACGGAAAGCTCGGGTTGAAGATAATGGCCCACCAGTCGATCGGAACCGCGATCCCGTCGACTATTTGATGTCCCTCAGGCGTTTGCATCCAGCTGTTGGCGGCAACGATCCAGAACGTGGAAATCACCGTGCCGATGGCGACCATCACGGCCGAAAACACCTGTAAGGCAAGAGGAACGCGCCCCTGGCCGAACAGCAGGATGCCGAGAAACGTCGCTTCCAGGAAGAACGCGGTCAGAACCTCGTAGCCGATCAACGGTCCGATCACATTGCCCGCGACGAGCGAGAAACGACTCCAGTTGGTGCCAAACTCATAGGCGAGCACGACACCCGATACGACGCCCATCGCAAATGACACTGCGAAGATGCGAGTCCAGAACTGAGCCAGACGCTGAAAGCGCTCGCGGCCAGTCACCTTCGCCGTGACGAGGAGAGTTGCGATGTACGCGGACAGCCCGATCGTGAAGGTCGGGAAGATGATGTGAAACGCGACCGTGAAGGCAAATTGAAGTCGAGCGATGAGTACCGGGTCGAATTCCATCGAATGCTCCGCCGCTTGTTAATAAACTAGCGCGCGCCGGTTGTTTGCCAAGGCACATTGAAGACACTGCGGGTGCGGCATAGGCGCCGCGACAGACCGCCGCAAGCGGATTTGCAAAGCTTCGTTGCGGCTCGCGCGGATCTCGCGACTCGTAAACGTCACGACAGCCAGGTTGACGTATCGGCAATTGATTGCCGACATCTTGCTATCTAACGTGCGAGGTATTGCGAGCTCGGGGAATGGTGGGGGGCGCGAGCCATGCCGGAGAGCCAATCGTTTCTGGAACGCACATTTGGGCTTTCCAAAAATGGCACCAATGTGCGGACCGAGTTCATTGCCGGCCTGACGACGTTTCTGACTATGGTTTACATCGTCTTCGTTAACCCGACGATCCTCGGCAATGCCGGCATGGATAAGGGTGCAGTCTTCGTGGCGACCTGCATCGCGGCCGCCGTGTCCACCCTGTTGATGGCGTTCTACGCCAACTATCCGATCGCGCTCGCGCCCGGCATGGGGCTCAATGCCTTTTTCGCATTCACAGTCGTGCTGACCTATAAATATAGCTGGCAGCAAGCCCTAGCGGCCGTGTTCTGCTCCGGCGTTCTGTTCTTCGTCCTGTCTGTGGTCCGCATGCGCGAATATGTCATCAACGCGATCCCTAAGAACCTCAAGCTCGCGATCTCCGCCGGCGTTGGACTCTTCCTCGGCATCATTGCACTTGAGCAAGCCAAGATCGTGGTCGCGAGCCCGGTGACGCTGGTAACCCTGGGCGACCTCAAGCAGTGGCCGGCCATCCTTTGCCTGGCAGGGTTCGTGCTGATCGTCGCTTTGACCTCTCGCCGTGTTGTTGGCGGCATTCTCATCGGCGTGCTGGTCGTCTCCGTGGCCGGAATTCCGCTGGGGCTTGCAACCTATTCGGGTGTCGTGTCGATGCCGCCCGCGCTGGGGCCGACGCTGCTGCAGCTCGACTTTTCGCGCGTTTTCGAACTCACCTTTCTGATCGTCATTTTCAGCTTCCTGATCATCGACGTCTTTGACAACGCTGGCACGTTGATCGGCGTCGCGCATCGCGCGGGCCTCCTCGATGCGAACGGCAACCTGCCACGCATGCGGCAGGCGCTGATCGCCGATAGCTTCGCCGCCATATTCGGATCGCTCATCGGCACTTCAACGACGACAAGCTATATCGAGAGCGGGGCGGGCGTGTCGGCGGGCGGCCGCACCGGCCTCACCGCCGTGTTCGTGGCCATATTCTTTCTGCTGGCGCTGTTCTTCTCGCCGCTTGCCGGCATGGTGCCGGCCTATGCCTCGGCGGCGGCGCTGCTCTATGTCGCCTGCGTGATGACGCAGGGGCTTGCCGAGATTGCCTGGGACGACATCACGGAATATGCACCGGCCGTGGTCACTGCCGCTACGATGCCGCTCACCTATTCGATCGCGACCGGCATGGGGCTCGGTTTCATCACCTATGCGCTCGCCAAGATCATCGCCGGCAAGTTCGCCGAGGCAAAGCCAGCGGTGCTCGCGCTCGCTGCGCTGTTCGCGGTCAAGTTCGCGGTCACGGGTTGATTTGCGCCGGTCGAAATCTGTCTAGGTCGCGGCTGCTGCCAGCGCCTTCTTGATCGCCAGGAAGTCGCGCCAGGCAAGCCGCTTGCTGATCGGATTACGCAACAGGAAGGCGGGATGAAAGGTCGGCATCGCGCGGATCTCGCGCGTGCCGGTCTGGTGTCGGAACCAGCGGCCGCGCGTCTTGGTGATGCCTTCCTTGGTTGCGAGCAGCGTTTGCGTCGAGGGATTGCCGAGGCAGACCAGCACGTCGGGATCGACCAGCTCAATCTGGCGCTGCGTGAACGGCAGGCAGATCGCGGTCTCCTGCGGCGTTGGCGTGCGGTTGCCGGGTGGCCGCCATGGCACGATGTTGGCGATGTAGACGCTTTTGCGATCGAGCCCGATCGCCGCCAACATACGGTCGAGGAGTTTGCCGGAGCGACCGACGAATGGCACGCCCTCGATGTCCTCGTCGCGGCCGGGCGCCTCGCCCACGAACATTAGCCGTGCCTGCGGGTTGCCGTCCGCGAAGACGAGTTGCGTCGCAGTTGCCCGTAGCGCACAGCCCTCGAAGCGGTCGAGGATTGCGCGCAACTCGTCCAGGTTTGCAGCGTTGCGCGCAGCTTCGCGGGCGGCCATGACCGCGGCTTCCGGTGCGGCGGGCGCCTGCGGCGGCTCGATACGCGCGCGGCTGGAGGCCGGGGCGGCCGGGGTTCGCTCACGCACGGCGACAGTCGTAGCCGGCTGCGGTGTGCGCTCATCAGACCCTTGGAGCGCCGGCGCTTCGTCCTCGGCGAGCCGGTCGATCGGTTCCTCGCCAATCACCGCGTCGACGCCTGCCTCGTGATAAAAGGCGATCAGCTCTCGGGCAGCCTTGTCGCGATCAGTGATCATTACTGGTTTCCAGAGGTTGGCTGCGAGCTTAGGCCAAGTGGCCTTGGCATGAAATATCCAGGTTGGGATAGTGGACGATCGCAACCGGCAGGGCGGAGACGCAATTGTCATCGCCCTGATTTCGTGGAAAACCAGCGAGGCTGGAGACGAGAATTACATCTGAGTCGGGAGCGCGCATGAGCGCCGAGGCACTGCCCGCCCGCGAGGCGATGGAATTCGACGTGGCTATCGTCGGTGCCGGGCCGGCGGGGCTCGCCGCTGCCATCCACCTCAAGCAACTCGCTCCGGACACTTCCGTGGTGCTGATCGAAAAGGGCTCCGAGGTCGGCGCGCACATCCTTTCGGGCGCGGTGATTGACCCGATTGGGCTCGATCGGTTGCTTCCAGGCTGGCGCAGCGAGGATACCCCGATCAAGACCGCGGTCAGCGCGGATCGCTTTTACATGCTGGGTTCCTCTGGCGCGATCCGGTTGCCCAACATCCTCATGCCGCCGCTGATGAGCAACCACGGCAACTTCGTCGTGTCGCTCGGGGATGTGTGCCGCTGGCTCGCCACCAAGGCGGAGGCGCTGGGCGTTGAGATCTTTCCGGGCTTTGCTGCAACCGAAGTGCTCTACACGTCGGCGGGCGCGGTCGCTGGCGTTGCCACCGGTGACATGGGCATTGGCAAGGACGGCCACCCGAAGGATTCCTTCACGCGCGGCGTCGAGTTGCGGGCGAAATACACGCTCTTTGCCGAAGGCGCGCGCGGCAGCCTGACCAACATACTGCTCAAGCGCTTTGGCCTCGAGCAGGACCGCGAGCCGCAGAAGTACGGGATCGGGCTCAAGGAACTCTGGCAGGTTGCGCCAGAGAAGCATCGGCCGGGCCTGGTGCAGCACACGTTCGGTTGGCCGCTTGACCGGCGCACCGGAGGCGGGTCGTTTCTTTATCATCTCGGTGACAACCTGGTGTCGGTTGGATTTGTGGTCCACCTCAACTATGCGAATCCCTTCCTGAGCCCCTTCGAGGAGTTCCAACGCTTCAAGACGCATCCACTGGTGCGTGACACGTTTGCGGGCGGCAAGCGCCTTGCCTATGGGGCGCGCGCTCTGACCGAAGGCGGCTATCAGTCGGTGCCGAAGCTCACCTTACCGGGCGGCGCGCTGATCGGCTGCGCAGCAGGCTTCATGAACGTGCCGCGCATCAAGGGCAGCCACAACGCGATCCTGTCCGGCATGCTGGCAGCAGCTAGCGTGGCTGAGGCGCTCAAAGCTGGCCGCGCCAACGATGAGCTGCTGGCCTATGACGCGGAGTGGCGTTCCTCCGATATTGGCCGCGACCTCTTCAAAGTGCGCAACGCCAAGCCTTTGTGGTCGCGCTTCGGGACCTATCTGGGCATATCGCTCGCTGGTCTCGACATGTGGATGAATTCAGTCCTGCGCGGTTCGATCTTCGGAACGCTCAAGCACGGCAAGCCGGACTGGGCCTCACTGCGACCTGCCTCACGGTGTGCGCCGATCGCCTATCCCAAGCCCGACGGCAAGATCTCCTTTGATAGGCTCTCGTCCGTGTTCCTCTCCAACACCAACCACGAGGAGGATCAGCCACCGCATCTCAAGGTGGCCAATTCGGCGTTGCAGAAGTCTTCCGAGCATGATGTCTATGGCGGGCCCTCCGCGCGCTATTGCCCGGCCGGGGTCTACGAATGGGTGGAGGAAGGGGGCGCGCCGCGCTATGTCATCAACGCGCAGAACTGCGTGCACTGTAAGACCTGCGATATCAAGGACCCCAATCAAAACATCACCTGGGTTCCACCAGAAGGCGGTGGCGGCCCAAACTATCCGAACATGTAGGCAGAGCGCAGTTACTGCAGTCTATCAGCGTGCAAAGCCGGCACTATTGAAAAGCCTGCAAATTCAAGGGACCCGAATCAGGCTAAGTTGTGAAATGATCCGAAATAGGCAATGAACTGCAAATCGAAATGGCCAGACTGAATTAAGTGATCGGAGTGGCCACGATGCTGCCATATCAAAGAATTCAAAAGGATTTGTGAGGCCCGACGGGGGGCTGTTCTTGCGGACCGGGCGTAAACAGGCCATTCTGCCCCAGACCTGCGGTCGCGCCGAGGGCGATCGGCCGCCAAACGGAGTCGATCCAGCCGTGATCTCCCCGCTCTCGTTCCGGCGCGTGGCGCTGCCTGTTTTCGCCGTTGTGGCCATGACCTGGTCGGCCCCGCTTGTGGCCCAATCACCGGTTCCCTCCACTTATTCTCGCACCTCGGTTTCCGGCAGCTTCCTCGCCGCCCGCCATGCAAGTGTGGAGCGTGATGCGGCCGCTGCTGCAAACCACTATCGCGCGGCCCTTCGGGGTGATCCGCGCAACAACGAGTTGCTGAGCCGCGCTTTCCTGGCCGTGCTCGCCAATGGTGACGTGGACGAGGCGGTCAAGCTCGCTGAGCGGATCGTGCAAATTGACAAGAACGATCGCATCGCCCGGCTGGTCCTGGGCGTGCGGGCGATCAAGCAGAAGCAATACCCGGTCGCGCGCCAGCAACTGGCCCAGACGCTGCGGGCGCCCGTCGCTGATCTCGCCGGCACGCTCCTCGCTGCCTGGACGCAGGCGAGCCCAACTGAATACAAGGCTGCGATCGATTCGATCGACAAGCTTGTCGGACCGGACTGGTACAACATCTTCAAGAGCTTGCATGCCGGGATGATCCTCGACTTGGCCGGCCAGAAGCGCGATGCCGGCAAGCGGTTCGAGCGCGCGTATCAGTTCGATCATGGTCAGCTGCGTATCGTGCAGGCCTACGGCAGCTACCTCGCGCGCCAGGGCGGCAAGGAAAGCAAGGACGAAGCGCTCAAGGTCTATCGCGCCTTTGATGAGCTCTTACCGCGTCATCCCCTGATCACCGAGGCCATCAACGATCTCAACGGCGGCAAGCGCGTGCCGATCCTTGCCGACAGCGCGCAGGCCGGCGCCGCCGAAGTGCTTTACGGACTTGGGTCCGTGCTCGGGCGTCGTGGCGGTGAGGATCTCGGGCTAATTTATCTGCAGCTGGCGCTCTATCTCGCGCCCGGCCACTCGATGGCGCTGCTGTCGCTCGCCGATTTCTATGAAGGGGTGAAGAAAAACGAGTTGGCGGTGAAAGTGTATGAGCGGCTGCCGCCCAGTTCCTCGCTCTATCGCAGCGCGCAGATCCAGCGCGCGCTCGGGCTCGACTCGCTTGAACGGAGCGACGAGGCGAAGACGCTCCTTGATCGGTTGATAGCGGATGACCCTAAAGAGGTTGAAGCCATCACGGCACTCGGCAATGTATTGCGCGGCCGCAAGCAGTTTGCCGAATGCGCCGACGTCTACTCCAAGGGCGTCAATGCCATTGGCGGCCCGGAGCGTTCGCATTGGACAATCTTTTACTTCCGGGGCATTTGCTTCGAGCGCTCCAAGCAATGGCCGCGTGCGGAAGCCGACTTCAAGAAGTCGCTGGAGCTGTTCCCGGACCAGCCGCTGGTGCTCAACTATCTCGGCTATTCCTGGGTCGATCAGGGTGTGAATCTCGACGAGGGCATGCGCATGATCCAGCGCGCTGTCGAACAGCGCGCCGATGACGGCTACATCGTGGATTCACTTGGCTGGGCGCATTATCGTATCGGCCAGTACGACGACGCTGTGAAGCATCTGGAGCATGCCGTCGAGCTCAAGCCCGAGGACCCGACCATCAATGACCATCTGGGCGACGCCTACTGGAAGGTCGGTCGCGTGATCGAGGCACGCTTCCAGTGGTCGCATGCGCGTGATCTCAAGCCTGAGCCTGACGATCTCGTCAAGATCGAGGACAAGCTCAAAGGCGGACTGCCCGAGGAGGCAGCCGACGTTGCCAAGGCGAAGCGGCCTGGCGGCGGTTGAGGGCAGGTGCCTTCTGCGCGCGTCGAGCGGGCGCTCGCCAAGGTCAATCTGACTTTGCGCATCGTTGGGCGGCGGCCCGATGGCTACCATGACTTAGAAAGCTTGGTGGTTTTTGCCTCGGTCGGCGATGCGCTGACGCTCACGGCGGGACCGCGGCTGTTGCTCACCGTGCGCGGACCGACCGCCGGCTCATCGGGTGCGCTCGCAGACAATCTGGTGCTCAAGGCCGCCAACGCGCTCGCGGAGCGGGTCGGGGGCCTCAAATATGGGCGCTTTGTCCTCTCGAAGCGGCTGCCGGTCGCCGCAGGCCTTGGTGGTGGCTCGGCCGATGCAGCGGCGGCCCTGCGCCTTTTGGCGCGTAGGAACCACTTGGCGCTGGACGACGAGCGCCTGTGCGAAGCGGCGCGCGTGACCGGGGCTGACGTTCCGGTCTGCCTCGACCCGAGGCCGCGGCTGATGTCCGGCATTGGCAATCTCCTGTCGCCGCCGCTCGATCTGCCGCAGCTTGCGGCGGTGCTGGTCAATCCGCGGGTGGCAGTGCCGACCAAGGGCGTGTTCGAAAAGCTCGCCGCTCCGCGCGTGGTGCTGGCGGCCAAAGTATCGGAGGATTGTCCGCCGCCCGATCGCGCAGGTTTGATCGAGTACCTTGCCGCTCGCGGCAACGACCTGGAAGCACCAGCCATTGCCCTGCAGCCAGTGGTAGCCGACGTGCTTGAGGCGCTGCGCCGTCTTTCAGGATGTCGGCTGGCTCGGATGTCCGGTTCGGGCGCAACCTGCTTTGCGCTGTTCGACAGCGCCAAGGCAGCAGCAACGGCGGCGCGGGCGCTGAGAAACCGCAAGCCGGGCTGGTGGGTGCGCTCGGCGATGCTTGGATAAGCGACGGCGGCGCGACGCACGACGATTGCCCATCGGAGCTCTCCGCCTGCTCACACTTGGCAATGACATTGCGTGTGACCGGACGTGGGCCCTCACGTCGCCGCCGGTGACGCGCTAATTCGACCTGGCGATGCAGAACTCCACTGTTTCTTCCAGCGCTTCCTTCATGGGAGAGGCCGGGAACAGTGCCAGCGCATCCTTGGCGATGGCGCCATAGTGGCGGGCGCGCTGAATGGTGTCCTCGATCGCGCGGTGCTTGATCATCAGCTCGATCGCATGATCGAGGTCCGCATCGGTAGCGTTGCCGTCCTCAAGCGTGCGCCGCCAGAATGCGCGCTCGTCCTCGGAGCCGCGCCGATAAGAGAGCACCACCGGCAGCGTGATCTTGCCTTCGCGGAAGTCGTCGCCGACGTTCTTGCCGAGCTTGGCGGCCTTGCCGCCGTAGTCGAGCGCGTCGTCGACGAGCTGGAACGCAATGCCGAGATTCATGCCGAACGAGCGGCAGGCCGACTGCTCGTCCTTCGGCCGCGCGCCGAGCGCCGGCCCGACCTCGCAGGCGGCTGCAAACAACTCGGCGGTCTTGGCGCGGATGACGAAAAGATACTCGTCCTCGGTGGTGGCAGTGTTTTTTGCGGCGGCGAGCTGCATCACCTCGCCTTCGGCGATGACGGCGGCGGCTGACGATAGAATCTCGAGCGAGCGCAACGAGCCAACTTCGACCATCATCTTGAACGCCTGGCCGAGCAGAAAGTCTCCGACCAGCACGCTCGCTTCGTTGCCCCATAGGAGCCGTGCGGCGAGCTTGCCGCGGCGCATCTCGCTTTCATCGACAACATCGTCGTGCAACAGCGTCGCCGTGTGCATGAATTCGACTGCGGCTGCGAGCTTGATGTGGCCGTCGCCGGTATAACCGGCGAGCCGCGCCATCGCGAGGGTGAGCATCGGACGCAGCCTTTTGCCACCGGAGGCAATCAGGTGGTTGGCCACCTCCGGGATCATGGTGACCTCCGAGCCGGTGCGCGACAGGATGGCGGCGTTCACCCGCTCCATGTCGGCGGTCAAAAAGCCGATCAGGCGGGCGATCGACGGGGGAGAAGGGTTTTCGAACGGGACAACGACGGCCAAGGGCTCACTCCGGCAGGGGAAGGACGCGCAACAATAGAAACGCTATGGTGGGCGGGCAAGCGCCGCCGGGTGCCTATGCACCCTGGAGTTTGCACGCCGCAAAACTCATGTGGCGCTTCGGGTGAGGTGGGTCAATGTCAGGAATACGGGGGCTTGGCTGGCCTGTGAATGAGTAGTGGCATGTGCGGCAGGAGGCTCCGGCTCGGCCAAGGCCTCGCGCGCCGCCTTTAAGGAGTCCCTATGCGTGAGATTGTCCGCACCAACGATGATGTGCTCGTCACATTCATCGAGTCGCTTCTGGGCGGCGCCAAGATTCCGCATATGGTGCTCGATCGAAATATGAGCGTGCTGGAAGGATCGATCGGCATTCTACCGCGCCGTATTCTAGTGGCCGAGGATCGCGCAGATGAGGCCCGCAAGCTCCTTGAAGATGCTGGGCTCGGCCATGAGCTTCGCTCCGACAAACCTTAGCGCCCTGATGGGGACGGACCGCAGCGCAGGCGACGTCACCGAGGATGCTGTGCTGGGCGGCCGGCTGCGGCTACGCCAACCCAGGCGCGGCCATCGTGTTGGTCACGACGCAATCCTGCTCGCGGCTGCCGTTCCGGCCCGCGCGGGCGAGACAGTCATCGATCTGGGTGCGGGGGTCGGCGCGGCTGGGCTCGCGCTTGCGGCCCGCGTGCCAGGGATCCGGCTGACCATGGTCGAGCTTGTGCCGCGGCTCGCCGGGCTCGCGGCGGAGAATGCGCAGCTCAATGGGGTCCCGGCGGAGGTTGTGGAGCTTGACGTAGCGGCGCCAGCGCGCGTTTTTGCCGCAACCGGGCTGCGTCCGGATCAGGCTGCGCGCGTGTTGATGAACCCGCCTTTTAACGACCCCGCGCGCCAACGCGTTTCACCGGATCGCGGGCGCCGCCTCGCACATGCCGCCCCGCGCGCCACACTCGCGGCCTGGACGCGGACTGCTGCACGCCTGTTGCGCCCGCGTGGCACGCTCAGCCTGATCTGGCGGGCGGACGGGCTCGGTGATGTGCTTGAGGCGCTCGAGCCGGCCTTTGGCGCGCTGGTGGTGCTGCCGATCTACCCCATGCCGGCCGAAAGCGCTATCCGGGTGCTGGTGCGCGCCACCAAGGCAAGCCGCGCCCCATTTCAGTTGTTACCTGGTTTGGTGCTCAATGACCCCGCCGGTCGGCCGACACAAGAAGCTGATGGGGTCTTGCGCAGAGGTGCGGCTCTGCCGTTGGCTGAACATGCGGTGGCGCGAATCTGAGCGCTCTTGGCGCGATTGTGGTCAGGCTCGATCAGGCTGCACTGGCTGTCGACGCCGATACGCCGCCGCCGCCGCGATTAGGCCGATCAAGGCCATCATCAGGTAGATCTTAAACGCATCCATCACACGTTATCCGCCGCTGTGGTGCTTCAGTGCTCATCCCAAGCAAGAAGCGTTCCAACAATGGCAAAATGGTAACTTGTCTCGATGACCCAATTATGGCGCTACTCCCCACGAGGTGATGTTAAACAATGACGGCAAGGATTCCGAAACGGCGTTGATTGAGTGCAAGTCCATGGCTGAAAACGGCATGTCAGAGCACATCAAGCAGCTGTTCGCGAGCGCGCGCGAGCTGCTGCGGCCAGTGACGCCACGGCGATTGTGGGGCGACGTTCCCGTCGTTCCGGTGGTTCGGCTCGCGGGCGTGATCGGTGTGTCGTCGCCGTTGCGTTCGGGGCTGATGTTGGCATCGGTCGCGCGTCAGCTCGAGCGTGCCTTTGCGATGCGCAGGGCCCGCGCGGTCGCGCTGCTGATCAATTCTCCGGGTGGCTCGCCGGTACAGTCGCATTTGATCTTTCTGCGCATCAGGTCGCTCGCGGCCGAGAAGAAGCTGCCGGTCATTGCGTTTGCGGAGGATGTCGCGGCGTCCGGCGGCTATATGCTCGCCTGTGCGGCCGATGAGATCATCTGCGATCCATCCTCGATCGTTGGCTCGATCGGAGTGCTCGGTGGCACGTTCGGCTTTCCGAAGCTGATGGAGAAGCTCGGCGTCGAGCGTCGAATTTATACGTCGGGCGAGCGCAAGGCGACGCTCGATCCGTTCCTGCCGGAAAAGACCGAGGAGGTCGAGCGGCTCAAGCTGATCCAGCGTGAGATCCATGACGACTTCATTGCGCTCGTGAAGGAACGGCGCGGCGCTCGTTTGACCGGCCCCGAAACCGACCTGTTTTCCGGCGAGTATTGGACCGGGCGCACAGCGGTCGATCTGGGGCTCGCTGATGCGGTTGGCGAGCTGCGCTCGGTCCTGCGCGAGCGCTTCGGCGACAAGGTCGTGACGCCGGTGATTGCGCCGGAGCGGAGCCTGCTCGGACGCTTGCGCCCCGGTGTTGGACTTGATGGAATTGGCCGCGACGGCTTTGTTGACGAGCTGATCTCGGCGCTCGAAGCGCGTGCCCTGTGGGCGCGCTATGGCTTATGAACTCTACATGAGCATGGCTCGCGTGTTGAGAGTTGAGAGAGGAGACCGACCGATGCCCCCGATCGCCATTCCGGCCGCCGTTAAGCTCGTGCTCGGGGCAATCGGGGCCGCCGCCGTTGTGCACTGGGTCGTCAAGGAGGTGCGGCGGATCAACGAAGAGCTCGATCGGCTCAAGGCCGCGCCCGTGGTCGAGCCGGTTGCTCGCGAAGCACTGCCGACGTTGCGGCGCGATCCACAGAGCGGCGAGTGGCGATTGAGGTAGGCCGCGCGGATGACGACGAGGGAGGCGTCTACCCGCCTGAGCAGCCGGATTTCTGATCCTCACGGATGCTGTCCCACCAGCCGTCGGCAAAGGCGCGCACAAAGTCGCTGCCGGGACGGGGCGGGGCGCCCTTGGACAGCGCAGGCACGACCTTGTCCACAAGCTGGCCGCGCCGTTCCTTGGTGAGGTAGCCTGCGCTCTCGGCAGTCTGCAACAGAGCGCAGCCAAGCTGGGTGTCGGTGTGAACGCGGTCGATGACCGTCGCAATGAAGCCGACCACAAAACCGCCGCCCGCGCCCAGCAGCGCCGCGAGCACGGTCAGCACAACGACAAGCGTCTTCATGGCACCTTCCGCCCAGGGCAGCCGGTCCGCATCCGATCGGCGGCGTCTCGCACGGCCGGGCTCGTCTTGCTTGACGTCGCGACTTTCTGCATGAGGTCGAAGCGCGCCGAGCGGCTGATCCAGCCTTCCTTCTCGGCCGCGTCAAGCAGCATGCAGCTTGTTTCGATTCGTACATCCGCGGCGACCTTGCGCGAGCCCCAGATCGCAAATGCCGTGGCACTGCCTGCGAATGCCCCAAGCACAATTAGCCAAGCCAATAAGACTCGCATGTCCGGATTTCCCCACGCCGCCATGAGGGATGCTGGCGGTCCGGTTCCGAAGTCCACATTCCGACTTGCGGCAGGAATGACGCGGACTTCTGAACCCCCACACCACACTAGATGCCCACTCTAGTTCGACCGCGGCTACGCGCAATGGCGGAATAAAAAGTGATTGCGAATCCATGGCTTCGCGGCTCCAACCGAGGCTTTGGTCCATGGCTTTGGCGCGCCCGCGTTGCCTTGACCGGCAGGGAGGGCGCCGATAGGGTCCGCGCCCATTCGCAAGCCTTGGAAACAAGCCTTGGAAATCCGGATATTCCGCCGATGGCCGCAGACAGCCAGCGCCCTGATCACATGGACCCCCGGCGCTCGTTCCAGGGGCTGATCCTCACGCTGCAGCGATACTGGGCTGACTATGGCTGCGTGCTCCTGCAGCCTTACGACATGGAGGTGGGCGCGGGCACGTTCCATCCGGCCACGACCCTGCGCGCGCTCGGGCCCAAGCCCTGGAATGCTGCTTACGTGCAGCCCTCGCGCCGGCCCAAGGACGGCCGCTACGGCGAGAACCCGAATCGCCTGCAGCACTACTACCAGTTCCAGGTGATCCTGAAGCCCAATCCGCCGGACCTGCAGGAACTCTATCTCAAGTCGCTCTACGCCATCGGGATCGATCCGAAGCTACATGACATTCGCTTCGTCGAGGACGACTGGGAATCGCCGACGCTCGGCGCCTGGGGGCTTGGCTGGGAGTGCTGGTGCGACGGCATGGAGGTTTCGCAGTTCACCTACTTCCAGCAGGTCGCAGGCTTCGAGTGCGCACCGGTGTCGGGCGAGCTGACCTACGGGCTTGAGCGGCTTGCGATGTATGTGCAGGGCGTCGACCGGGTGTTCGATCTCAACTTCAATGGCCGCGACGGCGCCGCGAAAGTCACTTACGGGGACGTCTTTCTGCAGGCCGAGAAGGAATATTCGCGGCACAATTTCGAGCACTCCGACACGGGCATGCTGTTTGAGCAGTTCAAGATGGCGGAATTGGCGTGCCGCAAATATCTCGATGCAGGTTGGACCGCGGCCGGCAATGCTAAGCATCACCTGATGGCGCTGCCGGCCTACGACCAGTGCATCAAGGCCAGTCACGTATTTAATCTGCTCGATGCGCGCGGCGTGATCTCGGTCACCGAGCGACAGAGTTACATCCTGCGGGTGCGCGAGCTTGCGAAAGCTTGCGGGGAGGCGTGGCTGGCGACGGAGGCGGGAGGGGCGATGAGCCATGGATGAGAAAGCCACCATAACCCTCGTCATTGGGGGATGGACCTACACTGTCGCGTTTCCGTCCGGACGACAGAATCAGGACATGATCGTCTGCTCGGGACAGGCCCACTTCCTTGTCGAGGAGGACGACGAGGTCATCGAGAAAGAACTCTATCTCGAGATCATGCGCCAGAGCGCGGCGGCTCAGAAGTCGACTTATCTGATCAAGGACGACGGCATCGACGTGTCCATCTACGTCGAGGACGGCGATTTTTCCCGCATCGTTGCGGAGCTGAAGGATCAGAGCCGGATTCGCGAATGTGCGGCGAGCATCGAGTTTGAAGGGCCGGTGGAGCAGGGCAAAGGGCACGAGTTGACGGATTTCCATCTCGTTCTAGCTGTCGAAGGGGGGAGCTATGGTTGAGGTGCCGGAGATTGGTGGGCGCGAGCCGATCGTCGTCGACGTGGTGGCGGGCGAAAGCTACTGGTGGTGCTGCTGCGGTCGCTCCAAGAGCCAGCCGTTCTGCGATGGCTCGCATGAGGGCCACGGCTTCGAGCCGATGGAATGGAAGGCGACGCGGAACCGCCCGATGCAGTTCTGCACCTGCAAGCGAACCAAGTCGCCGCCATTCTGCGACGACAGCCATGAGGATCTGTGAGTGCCTGATCTTCTGATCGAGCTTCTTTCCGAGGAAATCCCGGCGCGCATGCAGGCGCGGGCGGCCGATGACTTGCGCAAGCTCGTGACCGACAAGCTCGCCGGTGCCGGGCTCGGCTACGAGGGCGCCAAAGCATTTGCGACGCCGCGACGGCTCGCGCTTGCGGTGGCGGGACTTCCCGCGCGCCAGCCCGATGTGCGTGAGGAGAAGAAGGGCCCGCGCGTCGGCGCGCCCGAGGGCGCAATCCAGGGCTTCCTCAAGGCATCCGGCCTCAAATCGATCAAGGACGCCAAGGTCGAGAAGGACGCCAAGAAGGGCGACTTCTACGTCGCGGTGATCGAGAAGAAGGGCCGTACCGCGATCGAGGTGATCGCCGAGATCGTGCCCGAGGTGGTGAAGACCTTCCCGTGGCCGAAATCGATGCGCTGGGGCGAGCGCTCCGCGAAGCCTGGCGCGCTAGGCTGGGTGCGGCCGCTGCAGTCAATCGTCGCGACCTTCGGCCCTGAGACCGAGGAGCCCGAGATCGTGCTATTCGCGGTCGACGGCATCACGTCGGGCAACGAGACCCGCGGGCATCGTTTTCTTGCGCCCGCTAAGTTCAAAGTGAAGCGGCTCGACGACTATGCGACGCGACTCGAAGCCGCCAAGGTCGTGCTTGATCCCGAGCGGCGCAAGCGGATGATCCTCACCGACGCGAAGAACCTCGCCTTCGCGCAGGGCTATGAGCTGGTCGAGGACGAGGGGTTGCTTGCTGAAGTCGCCGGCCTGGTCGAATGGCCGGTGGTGCTGATGGGCTCATTTGATGAAGCGTTCCTGGCGATTCCGGACGAGGTGATCCGCGCCACCATCCGCAACAACCAGAAATGCTTCGTGCTGCGCGATCCTGCGACCGCGAAGCTCGTCAACAAATTCATCCTGGTTGCCAACACCGAAGCCACCGATGGCGGCAACGCGATCGTGGCCGGCAACGAGCGTGTCATCCGGGCGCGTTTGTCGGATGCGAAGTTTTTCTACGAAACCGATTTGAAGACGCGGCTTGAAGATCGGCTGCCGCGCTTTGAGCAGATCGTTTTCCACGAGAAGCTCGGCACCCAGGCACAGCGCATCGCCCGTATCGAAAGCCTGGCCGGGCACATCGCCAAACTCATCGATGCTGATATTGCGAAGACGGAACGCGCCGCAAGACTCTGCAAGACTGACCTTTTGACCGAGGTCGTCGGCGAGTTTCCCGAGCTGCAGGGGCTGATGGGCCGTTACTACGCGGAAGCGCAGGCCGAGGATGAAGCGGTCGCGCACGCGTGCGAGGATCACTATCGGCCGAAGGGGCCGGATGATCTTGTACCGGCGGACAAGGTGTCGGTTGCAGTCGCGCTTGCTGACAAGCTCGACACGCTGGTGAGTTTCTGGGCGATCGACGAGAAGCCAACCGGATCGAAAGACCCGTACGCGCTGCGGAGAGCGGCGCTGGGTGTAATAAGGGTGATATTGGACAATCAGCTGCGGTTGAGTTTGCTCCCAATATTTTGGAGCCATTTCGACTTACTTTCCAAGCCAATCGATGCAACGTTTGTTGCATTCGACCTTCTCTCATTCATCACTGATCGCCTGAAGGTTCAGCTTCGAGAAACAGGGGCCCGACACGATCTTGTGGATGCAGTAATTTCGGTAGGACAAATTGTCTACCACGGTTCAAAGGGCGAACTTGAACTCGACCTCTCCCCTTAATCGCGAGCTGTTCAAGAGTTACACTAACGACGTGCTGCTGCTTATTGTTCGCCGTGTCGAAGCGCTCGGTCAATTTCTCGATACCGATGACGGCAAGAATCTGCACGCCGGCTACAAGCGCGCGACCAACATCATCCGGATCGAGGAGAAGAAGGACGGGCGTGAGTATGTCGGGCGGCCCGATCCTTCGCTCTATCGTCAAGATGAGGAATGGGCACTCGCGAAGGCGATTGACGCCACCAAGAATGAAGCAGCGAGCGCAGTGAAGGCGGAGGATTTTGCTGCCGCCATGCGGGCCATGGCGAAGCTGCGTCCGCATGTCGACGCCTTCTTCGACAAGGTGACTGTCAACGTTGCCGACGGTGCCGACAAGGCAAAGCTGCGCGAGAACCGCCTCAAGCTCCTCAACGAGATCCGCGACGCCACGCGCACAGTGGCGGACTTCTCCAAGATAGAAGGCTAACGGCTACAGGTTGTGTTTCAACCGGGGAATCCCGTTGAGCGGGCTGGTGTCCGCACTTTTGCTTACCTTAAGGCCCCTTTGGGCGTGCATGCGCCGCCGCCAAAGTCTATCTTGTGCATAGCAGCAATCTGCCTGATTCAATCTTTGACAATTGTGGAACTTCGCAGCCGTTGTCACGTCCATAGTTGTTAACAAGCCCGAGCAATCGCAAGCATTCTCATGGCCAAAACCGCATCCAACAAGCTGAAATCCAAGGAAAAATCTGCCCCATCGGCGGCTGATGGGTCGTCCGGTCGGCGAGCGCCGGGCGACGCTCCGCCTGAGCCCAAGGGCCAGCACATGTGGGTCTTTGCCTTCGGGGGCGGCAAGGCCGAGGGGCGCAGCGACATGCGCAACCTTCTGGGTGGCAAGGGCGCGGGACTTGCCGAGATGGCCAATCTCGGGTTGCCGGTGCCGCCGGGCTTTACCATCACCACCGAGGTCTGCACCCACTATTACGCCAACGGCAATTCCTATCCGAAGGAGCTTGCGGGGCAGGTCGAGCGGGCACTCGCCGACGTCGGGCGCATCACTGGCAGGACCTTCGGCGACAAGAGCAACCCGCTCCTGGTCTCGGTGCGCTCGGGCGCGCGTGCCTCGATGCCGGGCATGATGGACACCGTACTCAATCTCGGGCTCAACGACGAGACGGTGGCGTCGCTCGCGAAGCAGTCCGGCGACCGCCGCTTTGCCTATGACAGCTACCGGCGCTTCATCACCATGTATTCGGACGTCGTGCTCGGCGTCGATCATCACCATTTCGAGGACATTCTCGACGACCACAAGGATCGCAACGGCTACGAGCTCGACACCGATTTGAGCGCCGACGACTGGGCGAAGCTGGTCGATCGCTACAAGGAGCGCGTGGAGGAAGAGCTCGGCGAGCCCTTCCCGCAGGATCCAGCAAAGCAGCTGTGGGGTGCGATCGGCGCGGTGTTCGGCTCGTGGATGAACCAGCGCGCCATTACCTATCGCCGCCTACACAACATCCCGGAGAGCTGGGGCACCGCGGTCAATGTACAGGCCATGGTGTTCGGCAACATGGGCGAGACGTCGGCGACCGGTGTTGCTTTCACGCGCAATCCTTCGACCGGTGAGAAATCGCTCTATGGCGAGTTCCTGCTCAACGCACAAGGCGAGGACGTCGTCGCCGGCATCCGCACGCCGCAGGAGATCACCGAGACGGCACGCGTCGCTGCAGGGTCCGACAAGCCGTCGATGGAGAGGTCGCTGCCCGACGCGTTCAAGGAGCTGATCCGCATCTACGGCGTGCTCGAGAAGCACTACCGCGACATGCAGGATCTCGAGTTTACCGTCGAGCAGGGTAAGCTTTGGATGCTGCAGACGCGCTCGGGCAAGCGCACCGCCAAGGCGGCGCTGCGGATCGCGGTCGAGCTTGCGAACGAAGGCCTGATCACGCGCGAGGAGGCGGTGGCTCGCGTCGAACCACAGGCGCTCGATCAGCTGCTTCACCCGACCATTGATCCGAGCGCCGAGCGCAAGGTGCTGGCGACCGGGCTGCCGGCTTCCCCGGGCGCGGCCGCGGGCGAGGTCGTGTTCTCGGCTGACGACGCGGAGGCCATGAAGGCGCAGGGCCGCCGCGTGATCCTCGTGCGGGTCGAGACCTCGCCCGAGGATATCCACGGCATGCACGCGGCCGAGGGCATTCTGACGACCCGGGGCGGCATGACCTCGCATGCCGCGGTGGTCGCACGTGGCATGGGCAAGCCCTGCGTGTCGGGTGCCGGGACGCTGCGCGTCGACTACGGCGCGGGCACACTGACCGTCGCCGGGCAAGTCTTTCGGCAGGGCGACCATATCACCATTGATGGCTCGACCGGTCAGGTGCTGGCCGGGCGAGTACGCATGGTCGAACCCGAGCTGTCGGGCGAGTTCGCGACGCTGATGAGCTGGGCCGACGCCGTGCGCAAGCTTGGTGTGCGTGCCAACGCGGACACCCCGACGGATGCCCGCGTCGCGCTCAAGTTCGGCGCCGAAGGCATCGGACTCTGCCGCACCGAGCACATGTTCTTCGAGGAGCATCGCATCCGTGCGGTGCGCGAGATGATCCTCGCCGACGACGAGACTATGCGCCGGGCAGCGCTCGCCAAGCTTCTGCCGATGCAGCGGCAGGATTTCGTCGAGCTGTTCGAGATCATGCAAGGGCTGCCGGTGACGATCAGGCTGCTCGACCCGCCGCTGCACGAGTTCCTGCCGCACACCGAGGAGGAGATCGCCGAAGTCGCCGAGGCAATGAAGGCCGATCCGCGCAAGCTCGCCGATCGTGCCCGGCAGCTGCACGAGTTCAACCCGATGCTCGGCTTCCGCGGCTGCCGGCTCGCGATCGTGTATCCTGAGATCGCCGAGATGCAGGCGCGCGCGATCTTCGAGGCCGCCGCTGAAGCTGCGAAGCGCACCGGCAAAGCGGTAGTGCCGGAGGTGATGGTGCCGCTAATTGCCACCAAGGCGGAACTCGACCTGGTCAAGGAACGCATCGACGCGATGGCCCAGGCGGTCGCCAAGGAGCGCGGCGCAAAGATCGACTATCAGGTCGGCACCATGATCGAATTGCCGCGCGCAGCCCTGATGGCGGGCGAGATCGCCCAATCGGCGGAGTTCTTCTCGTTCGGCACCAATGATCTCACGCAAACCACATTCGGCATCAGCCGCGACGATGCGGCGAGCTTCCTCGGTCCCTACACGGCGCGCGGCATCCTCAAGAGCGACCCGTTCGTATCGATCGACCGCGAGGGGGTCGGCGAGCTGATGCGGATCGGCGCCGAGCGCGGCCGCAAGACGCGCCCGAACCTCAAAGTCGGGATCTGCGGCGAGCACGGCGGCGACCCTGCCTCCGTCGCCTTCTGTCACGAGATCGGCCTCGATTACGTGTCCTGCTCGCCGTTCCGGGTGCCGATTGCACGCCTCGCCGCCGCCCAGGCTGCGCTGGGTAAAGTCGCGGTAGGTGAAGGCGGCTGACGCGCGTTCGCGTCGAAAGTTGGAGTATTCGGCGAACAGCCGCCATGGTAGCGTGACAACAAGGCCGCGAAGAGCCTGACGAGGGGATAATGGCTGAGGATGGTAAGCCGGCCATGTCGCCGGCAGGGGCTGTGCCGGATCCACGTTTGGCATCGCAAGGACTGGCATCACAAGGCGCGATCTCCGACGAGGCGTTGCGCAAGGCCGAGGAGTTCGTCGAGCAGGAAGAGGGTGCGGCGAACCGCCTGGTCGGCTGGGCGGGTATCGTCGTTACGCTGATCGCCGGCGTGATGACGTTGTTTCACCTCTACGCTGCCTACGACATCGTGCCGACGCAGCCGCTGCGCTACACGCATGTCGCCTTCGTCATGATGCTGGCCTTCTTGCTGTTCCCCCTGGCGGCGCGTTTCCGCAATCGCATTCAGGTGTGGGACGTGGTGGCGGCGGCGGCCTCCGTCGCGATCCTCATCTATGCCATTTGGGGCGGCGAGGACTTCACCGACCGTGCCACGACCCCGACTCAGCTCGACGTCGCTCTCGGCGTGATCTTCATCGTGCTTCTACTGGAAGCCACGCGGCGCACATCCGGCTGGATCATGCCGGTGGTCGCGATTCTGTTCATCGCCTACGCGATGCTGGGTCCCTATCTGCCGCCGCCCTGGACGCATCGCGGCTATACCTTCTCGCGGCTGGTTGGCCATCTCTTCATCACGCTTGAAGGCATCTTCGGCGTGGCGGTCGACGTCTCATCCTCGCTCATCATCCTGTTCACAATCTATGGCGCGTTCCTGCAGCATTCCGGCGCCGGCAAGTTCTTCATCGATTTCTCGCTCGCCTTGATGGGCGGCAAGCCGAACAGCGCCGGCCGCACCGTGGTGCTGTCATCGTTCCTGCTCGGCGGGCCGTCGGGCTCTGGCGTTGCCACGACGGTGACCATCGGTGCCGTCGCCTATCCGATGATGGAGCGCGCCCGCTACGAGAAGAACGCAGCCGGAGGCTTGCTGGCAGCTGGCGGGCTTGGAGCGATCCTATCGCCGCCAGTCCTCGGTGCTGCCGCCTTCCTGATCGCCGAGTTTCTGAAGATCAGCTATCTCGACGTGATCTGGATGGCGACGATCCCGACTTGCCTCTACTACCTCTCGCTCTTGTTCATGGTCGAGCTCGACGCCAAGCGCTTCGGCGCTCAGACCGTGCCCTATGACACGTCGCTGTCGCTTGGGCAGATGATCGTGCGCTATGGATTCCACTTCACATCGCTGGTCGCGGTCATCGTCTTCATGGTTATCGGCTACTCGCCGATGCTCGCAGTATTCTATTCGACCTTCCTGTGCTTCTTCCTGAGCGCGATGACGCCTGAGACGACGCTTGGGCCGCGCCGGTTGCTGATTGCTCTGCTGATCGTGAGTCTCGTGGGCTCACTGCTGCTTGCGATACCCGCCATCAGGACGTCGATTGTTTCGGATGCATTCCTGTCGTACTTCCCGGCGTTGCTGCTTGTGCTGCTGGGAGTACTGGGGATCGCCGGCCTCACGCGCTACGGCCGTGAGCGGGTCGCGGGCTCTGAAAAGCTCACACGCTCGCTGGCCGATGGCTCGATCAGCGTGCTCAATGCGGCGACAACCTGCGCGGCGGCTGGCATCATCGTTGGCGTCGTCACGTTGACGGGGCTTGGGCTGAAATTCTCCTCGATCGTGCTCGACTATGCGGGTGGGAGCCTGCTGCTCACCGCCATCTACACGGCCCTCGTTGTCTGGATCGTCGGCCTCGCGGTGCCGGTGACCGCCTCATACATCATCTGCGCAGTGATCTGCGCGCCCGCGCTCAAGGATCTCGGTGTGCCCGACTATGCGGCGCACATGTTCATCTTCTACTATGCCGTGCTCTCGGAAGTGTCGCCGCCGACCGCGCTGTCGCCGTTCGCGGCGGCTGCGATCACGGGCGGCGATCCCTACAAGACCACAATGCAGGCCTGGAAGTATACGCTGCCGGCGTTCCTGGTTCCGTTCGTGTTCGTGCTCGACCCGCAGGGCGTCGGCTTGTTGATGAAGATTCCCAAGGACGGGTCGGTGTGGGATATCATCATCATCACCTTGAAAACCGCGGCCGGCCTTGGCGCGCTTGCTGCTGCAGCGCAAAACTGGGCCCTGCGACAGAACACCGCGATTGAGCGCGTTCTTTGGCTTCTCGCCGGGCTCCTGCTGGTGTTCCCGAGCCTCTTGGAAGCCTTGGCTGAGCGTTTGTCCGGCTACGACGTGCCCCACCCGGCACCGCTCGGTCTGGCGATTGCGGTGGCTTTGCTGCTAAAACAATACCTGACGCAGGTCGGCGGGGCTGCGACCGCACGCGGTCCGTGAACAAGTGACCCAAGGGAGATCCAAGATGAGGCAGCAAGCTATAAGCGCGATGCTGGCAATTGCAGTTGCGGCTTCATTGGTCGCTGGTGCGACGCACGCGCAGCAGAAAACAATCGCGATCGGCACTGGCGGAACCGGCGGCGTTTATTATCCGCTCGGCGGCGGCCTTGCCAATGTGTTGTCGAAAAATCTGCCGGGCTATCAGGCGACCGCCGAGGTGACCGGTGGCTCAGTCGACAATCTCAAACTGATCGGCAGCGGACAGAGCGAGATCGGCTTCTCGATGGTGGATGCCGCGCTCGACGCCTTCAAGGGCGAGGACAAGTTCCGAGGCGCCAAGGTCCCGGTGCGCACCCTGATGGTGCTCTATCCGAACCGCATGCATGTGGTGACGATCGAAGGAACCGGCATCGAGAAGATCTCCGACCTCAAGGGCAAACGCGTGTCGACCGGCTCACCCGGCAGCGCCACCGAAGTGATGGCGTTCCGTGTGATCGAGGCGGCCGGCCTCGACAAGGATAAGGACATGCGCCGCGAGCGGCTCGGCGCGGCTGAGTCAGTGAACGCCATCAAGGACCGAAAGATCGATGCGTTCTTCTGGGTTGGCGGCTTGCCTACCGCTGCAGTGACCGATCTCGGCGCGACGCCCGGCGTCAAGATCAAGCTGGTCGATCACGCCGACGTGGTCGAGAAGATGAACGCAAAGTACGGGGCGCTCTATGTCCGCGACGTGATCCCGGCCAAGACCTATCCGGGGCAGGAGAAGGACAACCCGCAATCGACCGTATGGAACATCCTGGTCACCAACGACAAGATGAGCGACGACGTTGCTTACAAGGTCGCCAAGATCATTTTCGATCACAAGGCCGAGCTGGTGTCCGTACACTCGGAAGCGGCGAACATCGATTACAAGTATCAGGTCAAGACCAATTCGCCGGTTCCTTGGCATCCCGGCGCACTGAAGTACTTCGCGGAGCAGGGCGTGAAGATGTGAAGGCTAGCGCTGGCGCTATTCATGGCCAAGCTGCGGAGTGCGTGGTACGGCCTCGTGATGGCAGGCGGCTTGGGCTTCGGTCTCATCGGCGAGCGGCGACCGTTCGGGAACGATACGCTCGCGCATCCGCTGGTCGTATACTTTGCGGCTGTTGCGGTCGGCCTTCTGATCCTGCGCGTCGTGCTGGCCCGGCCGGTGCCGGAGGTGATCCCTGAGCGCGTGCTGGTTGCTGGATGCCTGAGCGGCGTGGCCGCGTTCCTTGTGGGAAACTTCGTCAGTGCCCACATGGTAGGCGGCCTGATGCCACAATGACTCGCGCCGCTACAATACCTGCCGGCGCGTAGGTATTTTTGAACCAGTCTCTAAAGGCTAGTAAGCCAGGAAATTTGCGCCATCTGTCAGCGCCACAACGCCTCAATACAGCCATTAACGCGATCGCAAGGTTAATCAGGCAACAAGTTATCCGTCGCATTTGTGCCATGTAAGCGCCTTCTGCCGACGAGAGTATTGTTGTGTAGGGTTGCGTGAGCAGGGGTGGATGGGTGTATCGCGTAACGGGCCGAGGGGTGGCTTTGTAGCGCCCTTCGGCCTTGGCATTGTGGCTCTTGTCCTGATACCGAGGGAGGTCGGCTATCAGGAGCTTGCCGCGCTGATTGCGCGGCAAGTGCCTGTCGTTGAGCGCAGTCAGGGCGGCAACTTTGTCTCGTCGCTCGGCCCCATTCAAGTTGCCAGCCTCACCTTGCCCCAGCCAGTTGGTACGGCGCTGCCGCCGTCGCTGCACTACGCCTTGTCCGGGCTCGATCCTGCGAACGCCGACATCACGAGTTCGATTCGTGAGCGAATGCTGCGCGACGTTGCGATCGAGATGGAGCCGGGCATGTCGGCTGCGCTTACCATTGATCGCAAGCTCAAGGGTGATCGGCTCGACGCGAAGCCCGCCGAGATCGCGGCGCTGCAGTCGACGTCGGGCCGCAAGGGCGATCGATGGGATATCCGCACGCAGCTGCCAGCTCAGCCGTCAGCCCCGCCGGTTGCCGAAGCTGCTCCGTCTGAGCCACAGACGAGCTACACGCTCGCCGCTGTCGATCCGAGTGCTATTGTCGTGTCGCCGCCGAATGCTGCCAAGGTGCCACCGATTGTCGTTGAGACTCCCGAGCCGCACGATGAGTTTTTCGACGCGGTCGATCAGCTGGTGCCGGGCTTCGTGCCCCACGACGAGCTCGATCCGAAATCGCGCGTCGCGCGGCTCTATTTTGGTGCTGGCCCCATGGGACAGAGCCTGGGAAACCTGGCGCCCTGGGGGGAGGGCGAAGCGCCAAACGTCGAGACTTTGCCGGTCGCGGTCGATCCGGATGCCAGGGTCGCGGCGTTGCTGCCCGATCTGCCGGAAGCTTCCGTCAGCAAGCAGGACAAGCTTGAGGCGCGCGGGAGGCCCAACGAGACCGTGGCCACGAAGGAAGCCGAGCCGAGGGGCGGTGAAACGATCGCTGCCAAGGGTGAGGTCACGGGCGCCGACCGGCGCCCAA
The DNA here is from genome assembly GCA_963817015.1 of uncultured Alphaproteobacteria bacterium. Taxonomy (GTDB): domain Bacteria; phylum Pseudomonadota; class Alphaproteobacteria; order Rhizobiales; family Xanthobacteraceae; genus VAZQ01. The sequence continues at coordinate 116,543 of CAWFMV010000009.1, forward strand.
TGACGCCCGCCGAGAGCCTCAAGCTCGAAGGGACCGGTCGAGCCAAGGCCGAAAAATGTCTTGCCGACGCGATCTATTTCGAGGCGCGCGGCGAGCCCGTGCGTGGTCAGATCGCGGTTGCCCAGGTGGTGTTGAATCGCGTGTTCTCGGGCAAATATCCAAACACGGTCTGCGGTGTTGTCTATCAGAACGCCCATCGGCGTCTCGCCTGTCAGTTCACGTTTGCCTGTGACGGCATCCGGGATGTGGTGAAGGAGCCGGACGCCATGGAGCGCGCCAAGAAGATTGCCGCCGAGACGCTCGACGGAAAGCTGTGGCTGCCTGAGGTTGGCAAGGCGACGCACTACCACGCATACTGGGTGCGTCCGGGCTGGGTGCGCGAGATGACCAAGCTGCACAAGCTCGGTGTCCATACCTTCTACCGGCCACGGGCCTGGGGCGATGGCCACGATGCTCCGACCTGGGGCGATCCGGAAACGACAGCGGCGATCGCCAAGCAGCTGTAGGCAACAACTGGCTAGTGTCCCGATTCCGAAGTTCGCATCATTCTGCGGCACTCTCGTTTGCGAACTTCGGAATCGAAGGACGCTAGTAACTTATTGATCTAGTGTGGCTTTGGTTCAGAAGTCCGCATCTCGGACTCGCGGCAAGAATGATGCGGACTTCTGAACCGCCACACTAGTTGCCTGCCACTTGATCTTGCAGGGAGCAGGACTACGTTCATCGAACCGACAGGAGTGTTCGATGCAGCAAGCGGCTCCCCCGGTCGATCCAGCCATTATCAGCGACTACCACGCGCACATTTATTATGACCCGGCGACCACGCGCGAGCGGGCGGAACGACTGCGCCAGCGGGTGGGGGAGGCATTTCCGGAGGCGAGGATCGGCCGCTGGCATGATGAGCTCGTAGGTCCGCATCTCAAGTCCATGTACCAGGTCGCGTTTCCGCGCTCCCTGTTGGCCTCATTCCTGCCGTGGCTTCTGCTCAACCGGGATGGCTTGACGGTTCTCGTGCATCCGGAAACTGGCAACGCCTATGCCGATCACACCGAGCATGCCGCCTGGCTCGGCGGCGTGCTGCCGCTCAAGGCCGAAGCGCTGCTCGAATAGGCGACGCGACGGTCAGCGCTCACCTGCGGCTGCTTGACCTATGGTCTGCCGCAGAAACGCATAGCCCAGCGCCCACATGTGCGCGGTCTGCTCAAAGTCGCTGGGGCCATGGCCGCCTTGCGGCGGCTCATAGAAGAATACGGTGTGACCAAGCGCCTCGAGACGCGCCGCCATCTTGCGGGCGTGTCCCGGATGCACGCGATCATCGCGTGCCGAGGTCCACAAGAGGATCGGCGGATAGAGCTTTCCCGCCTCTGCGAGATGATAGGGCGAGATTTCCTTGAGGAAGGCCCAGTCGTCCGGCTTGTCTGGATCACCGTATTCGGCGATCCAACTTGCGCCCGCGAGGAGCTTGCTGTAGCGGCGCATGTCGAGCAGTGGGATCGTGCACCAGACCGCACCAAAGCGTTCCGGGAAGCGCGTGAGCATGTTGCCGACCAGGAGCCCGCCATTGCTGCCGCCATGGCAGGCAAGCCGTTGCGGGCTGGTGACACCGCGTCGCACGAGATCGGCCGCAACGGCGGCGAAGTCGTCCTGCGCGCGCTTCTTATGCTCACGGATGCCGGCATTGTGCCAAGCGGAGCCGAACTCGCCGCCGCCGCGGATATTGGCAACCACATAGACGCCGCCGTGCTCGAGCCAGGCCTTGCCGACGCCTATCGAATAGGTGGGCAGGAGGGAGATGAGAAAGCCGCCGTATCCATAGAGGACGGTCGGCGTGCTGCTGTCGAGTGGAAGATCCTTCCGAGCGACCTGGAAATAGGGGATGCGCACGCCGTCGTCGGCGACCGACTCGTGCTGCGTGACGGTCAACCCCGAAGCGTCGAACCGCGGCGGCAGCTGCTTGAGCAGCTGCGGTGCTTTCCCCGGTGCAACGAGACTGAGCGAGGTCGGTTCAAGAAAACTCTCACGCATCAGCAGAAAGTCCTCCGAGGACTCTCCGACTTCGTCACCCATGCACCAGATATGCGCGGTCTCCGTCTCTGCTACGCCTGGCAGTGGAGCGGAGATCCACCCAGTCGCGGATGGCTCGGTAATCAGGATCTGCGTTCGCACATTATCAAGAATGCTGATCGCAAGTCGGTCCTTGGCCCAGCTGTAGTCATTGATGGTGCGGCGCTCACTCGGCTCAAACAAGAGGTCGAAGTTGCGATCGCCGGTCATGAAGGCGTCGAAGCGGATCGCAATCAGGCTGTCGGTCGGAAATTCGCGATCCTTGGGCTTCCACGGCGAGCGCAGCCGCACCGTGAGCCATTCGCGATGCGCATCCCAGAAAGCATCGGTAGGAACATCAATCCGCCGCAAGCCGTCGGCGGTGACCTGGGAGACTTCCGTATCGAAGAACGCGAAGCGGCGTCCCACGAAAGCGCGCTCGAAACCTTGCTCATGGTCTACAGAAACGTAGACAGACACATCGCTCGCGCGACCTTCAAAAATAGTTTGCGCGTCCGCGAATGGCGTGCCGCGACGCCAGCGCCGCACGGTCCGCGCGTAGCCAGAGGTGGTGGCGTGGCCATCCCCGAGTGGGCTTGCCACATAGAGCGTATCAGCATCAGCCCAGTTGGCGCTGCTCTTCGCTTCCGGAAGGACAAATCCATCCGTTACGAAGGCGCGCGCTTCGAGGTCGAATTCACGGACCACGGAAGCGTCGGCGCCGCCCCGCGAAAGGATGACGAGGCCGCGGCGATGGTCGGGCGGCAGAGTCGTGCAGCCGTGCCAGACCCAGTTCTCGCCTTCATCGCGTCCAAGCGCATCGACATCGATCAGTACGTCCCATTCGGTTGAAGGCGAGCGATAGGACTCGAGCGTCGTGCGCCGCCACAGGCCGCGTGGATTGGTCTTGTCCTGCCATAGGTTGTAGAGATAGGGGCCGCGCTTGAAGATGAAGGGTATCTTGTCGGATGCCGACAGGATGGCGCGGAAAGCCTCGCGGTCACGCTCGAAATCGGGCCCGGTGAGCGCCGCCAGCGTGCGCGCGTTCTGCGCCTCGACCCATGCGAGCGCTTCGGTGCCCTGTACATCTTCGAGCCACTGGTAGCGGTCGTCGCTCGCGGCGAGAGGGGCGTCATTCATGGTGCTGGTTCTCCGACGCAGCACCATCCACGCCTGAGAAAGACGACGAATTTGCGATGCCGGTACGGAAGATCGGATCAAATCTCAATGTCGAGCGCAACGTCGAGATTAGGTGCCGAATGGGTGATCCAGCCGGAGGAGGCGTAGTTGACGCCGGTCGATGCCACCGCCGCAATGCTTTCAAGCGTGATCCCGCCAGAAGCCTCGAGCGGGAAGCGGCCGCCGACCATGGCGACGGCCTTGCTCATGTCGGCAACATTCATGTTGTCGAGCAGCACTGCGTCGGCAAGACCCACGGCAAGCACCTCGCCGAGCTGGTCGAGGCCGTCCACCTCGATCTCGATCTTGACCAGATGGCCGGCACTGGCACGCGCGCGCTCGAGCACGGCCCGAATGCCACCCGCGACCGCAATGTGGTTGTCCTTGATCAGCATGGCGTCGTCGAGACCGAAGCGGTGATTGAAGCCGCCGCCGCAGCGTACCGCGTATTTCTCGAGCGCGCGTAGCCCCGGCGTGGTCTTGCGCGTGCAGCATATGCGCGTGCGCGTGCCTTCGACGCGGCGCACGAACTCGTGCGTTGCCGTCGCAACGCCTGAGAGATGGCCGAGCAGATTGAGCGCAACGCGCTCGGCCGCCAGCACCGCACGAGCGGGCCCGGTCACATGCATCAGCGCGGTCTTGGTGGCGACGCTCGCGCCGTCGCGTGCGTGAGGTGTGATTGCGACCTCGGGTGCAAGCTTGCGGAAGGCGGCAGCGACCAGTGGAAGTCCCGCGATCACGCCCGCTTTACGCGCGACTACGATGGCATGCGCGGTGGCATCTTCCGGAATGGTCGCGATCGAGGTCACGTCGCCTGCGCGGCCGAGATCTTCAGCCAGGGCGCGCGTGACGACGTCGTCGATCTCGAGTGGAGACAGGAAGGCATCGGGGCAGAGCAGGGATTGCGGCATGAGATGTCACCCGGCGGGCATTGATGTGTGGCTGGTGTGAATTGCTTCGGCCGCAATCGTGCGGGCTTCAGCGAGCGTCAGGAATGTGCGCCGCGCCAGAGCGGGATCGGGCCGGGGATAGTCGCTGCGCTCATGGGCGCCGCGGCTCTCGTGTCGTGCAAACGCGGCGGCCGCGACCAGCAGCGCGGCCGTGGCCATGTTGCGAAGCGACGTCGATTTGGCCTCGCGTTCGATGCGGCTGATCCTCTCGAGCGCTGTCGCGAGGCCGTCACGGTTGCGGATGACGCCGACATGTTGCGACATCGTCGTGCGCAGGTCGCGCACGCTGGGCGATGCGGCATCAAGACTCGAGCGGGGTTCAGTCGATGCTCGCTGCGGCAAAGTCGACCGTGACGTAATGCCCGAAATGTCCTCGGCGACGCGGGTCGCAAAGACGACCGCTTCGAGCAATGAATTGGAGGCGAGGCGATTGGCGCCATGTACGCCGGTTGAAGCCACCTCGCCGGCCGCCCACAGGCCCGCAAGCGAGGTACGCCCGCGTGCGTCAGTGCGCACACCCCCCATGTGATAGTGCGCGGCAGGGGCTACTGGAATGGGCATGCGCACGGGGTCGATGCCGGCCGCCAGGCAGCTTGCGTAGACGGTTGGAAAGCGCTCAGGAAACTCTGGCCCGATCGCCGTGCGTGCGTCAAGAAAGGCCCCGCGTCCGGCCGCGATCTCAGCAAAGACCCCGCGCGCGACGACGTCGCGCGGCGCCAGATCGCCGTCCGAATGGACCTTGAGCATAAATCGCTCGCCGGCGCCGTTGACCAGAATGGCGCCCTCGCCCCGCAGCGCTTCGCTTGCGAGCGGTGCCGGATCGTATCCGGCCGCGATGGCAGTGGGGTGAAACTGCACGAACTCCGTATCCGCAAGCACGGCGCCCGCGCGTGCCGCTATCGCGAGCCCGATGCCGCAAGCCTGCGGCGGATTGGTCGTGACCGCATAGAGATGGCCAATGCCGCCGGACGCGAGCACGATGGCGCGAGCGGACAGTGTTGTGATCTGTCGGCCGTCGCTCAGCCGGGCGCGCACGCCCACGACGCGGGGGCCATCGGTGACAAGCTCCTCCGCGACATGATCCTCCAGCAGATGGATCGATGGCGTCTTGCGTACGGCAGCCCCGAGCGCGTCCATGATGGCGCGACCGGCTACATCGCCGCGCACGTGGACAATGCGTCGTGCGGAATGCGCGGCCTCGCGTCCGACCGCGAGTCGTCCCTCTAGCGTCCGGTCGAAGGGAACGCCGTAGGCGAGAAGGTCGCGCACCCGGTCGGGTGCCTCGCGGGTCATGGCGCGTGCCAATTCCTCGTCGACGAGGCCTGCGCCGGCAGCGATCGTGTCGCGTGCATGCGCTTCCGGCGTGTCGCCTTCGGCGACCGCGGCCGCGATGCCGCCCTGCGCCCAGGCGCTTGAGGCGCCCTGGCCGATCGGCGCGGCGGTCAGCACGGTGACGGGGCGTGGACTGAGTTTGAGCGCGCAGAACAAACCCGCAATGCCGCCACCGATGATGATCACGTCGTGAACGTTGTCCGACATGGTGGCGCCTTCACGCCGTCCCGCTGGCAGCTAGGACGGCTTCAGCTCTTCAGGTTCACCATGCGCTCAACCGCGCGCCGGGCCCGCTCCGCGATCACGGGATCGATCACGACCTCTTCCTTCATGTAGACGAGGCTGTCGAGAATCTTCGGCAGGGTGATGCGCTTCATGTGCGGGCATAGATTGCAGGGCCGCACGAACTCCACGTCGGGCAACTCGGCCTGCACGTTGTCAGCCATCGAGCATTCCGTGACCATGACGACGCGCTTGGGCTGGTTCTTCCGCACCCAATCGATCATGCCCGCGGTTGACCCGGTGTAATCGGATTCCGCCAGCACGTCCGGCGGGCATTCCGGGTGCGCGATGATCTGTAGCGAAGGGTCGCCTTCGCGATAGCGGCGCAGCTCACCCGCAGTGAATCGCTCGTGCACCTCGCAAGCGCCCTTCCAGGCGATGATCTTTACCTTGGTCTGGCTCGCGACGTATTTGGCGAGATATTGATCGGGCACGAAGATCACTGTTTCGGTGCCGAGGCTTTCAACGACCTCGACGGCGTTCGACGACGTGCAGCAGATGTCTACCTCCGCCTTCACGTCGGCCGACGTATTGACGTAGGCCACAACGGGGACGCCCGGATAGCGCTGGCGCAGCAACCGCACGTCCGCACCGGTGATCGACGATGCGAGCGAGCAACCGGCCTTGGAATCGGGAATCAGGACGGTCTTGTCCGGATTGAGAATCTTGGATGTCTCCGCCATGAAATGTACGCCGCACTGCACGATGACATCGGCATCGACGCGCGTTGCTTCGCGCGCGAGCTGCAGCGAATCGCCGACGAAATCGGCGACGCAGTTGTAGATCTCGGGCGTCTGATAGTTGTGCGCCAGGATGACTGCGTTGCGCTCCTTCTTAAGGGCATTGATGGCCTTCACGTAGGGCGCGAAGAACGGCCATTCGACCGGCGGGATGACCTTGGCGACGCGGGCATAGAGGGGCGCCGTCTCGCGCGCGACCTGCTCGTTCCATTCCAGCGACGGCATCGGGAGCACGCCATACCGGCGCGCCGCGGCAGACACGGCCGCGCCCGTGGCCGGAGAGAATTCCGTTGATGGAACAAATGTTTGCTGAAGTGGCACCGGCGCCTCCTCTTATATATACTCGTTGTGAGCATAATGGAGGGACGAAAACATCCGGCCTCGGCCGGCGTGCTAAGCCCTCGAAGGGATCATTATCCTCATTTCGAGCAAATCATATATAGCATCTGGAGGGAGGAAGCGCCAGCCCCCGGGCGTGAGGCTGTTATGCGCCAGGGAAATAGAGGCATTGAACAAGATTTGTTTGGGCCAGAAGCAATGAGGCCGTAAAAGGCTCAACGCGTTGCCGGGTCAGTTCTTTGCAGCAACGGATTTAACTTTCCTGATCGCCCGCACCGGTCAGGATCGCGCCCGTGTGGATTGGGCTGACGGAGCGATCGATGCACGGCAACGCCTCAGGCTCTCCGAACCCACGCGTTGGATGGCGCACGCCTGCGGTCGTGCTCGTTTGCGGCTGCTTGATCTCGGTCATTGGATTCGGTCCGCGCTCCGCGCTCGGCTTCTTTCTCACGCCGATGTCGAGCGACAACGGCTGGACCCGCGAAGTGTTTGCATTGTCGGTGGCTATGCAGACCTTGCTCTACGGTGCGGCGCAGCCGTTCTCTGGCGCCTTGGCCGATCGCTTCGGCACCGTTCGGGTCGTGATCTCGGGCGCGCTGCTCTACGCGGCGGGCATCTACATGATGGCGCACGCGACGACGCCCGGAGAGCTCTATCTGTCAAGCGGGGTGGTTATCGGCTTCGGCCTTTCCGGTTGCTCGTTCAACCTGATCATCTCGTCGTTCGGCAAGCTCTTGCCGGAGAGCTGGCGATCGTTTTCCTTCGGGCTCGGCACGGCGTCGGGCTCGTTCGGGCAGTTCCTGTTCTCGCCACTGGGTGTCTATCTCATCCAGGCATTCGGCTGGCGCACGACGCTGGAGATTTTTGCGGGCCTGTTGCTGCTGATCATTCCGCTGGCTATTGCGATCGCGACGCCTCGGCAGGACGAGCCTGCAAAAGCCGGGGCAGGTCAGGCAACCGGATCATCGCAAAACTACAAGCAGGCGTTGTCGGAGGCATTTGGCCATCGCTCCTACATTCTTCTGGTCCTTGGCTTTTTCACTTGTGGCTTTCAGCTCGGCTTCGTCACCGTTCACCTGCCATCCTATTTGGTCGACCGCGGTCTTTCGGCGGAAATTGGCGGCTGGACGTTGGGCGTCATCGGCTTGTTCAACATCGTTGGCGCCATTCTGTCAGGCTGGCTCGGCGGCCGCATGCCCAAGCGCTACATCCTCTCCTTTATCTATTTTGCGCGCGCCGCCGCCGTGGTGTTCCTGATCATGCTGCCGCCGTCACCCGTGGTCACGTTGCTCTACGGGGCAGTCACCGGGCTGCTTTGGCTGTCGTCGGTGCCACCAACATCCGGCTTGGTCGCACTGATGTTCGGCACGCGCTGGCTCGCCATGTTGTTTGGCATCGCGTTCTTCAGCCATCAGGTTGGAGGTTTCCTCGGCGTCTATCTCGGCGGGATGCTGTTCGAGCGGACCGGTTCTTATGACATAGTGTGGTGGCTCAGTGTGCTCTTCGGCGTGATCTCGGCCGTCATCAATCTGCCGATTGTCGAGAAGCCGGTCGCGCGTCTGGCCACGGCGGCCGCCTGACAAGCGTGGACCAATCGGTCGTTGAACGGCTCTATCGCTTGCCGTTGGGCTCTCATACTCTGGCGGGCGGTGTCCAGATCTCAGGGAGAGCGAGTTGTCGACGTTCAAGGCGATCGTGATCGAAAAGTCGGATAGCGGACAGACTGTCTCGCTGACCGATTTCGACGAAGCCAAGCTGATGGAAGGCGATGTAACGGTTGGCGTCGAATGGTCGACCGTCAACTACAAGGATGGCCTTGCCATCACCGGTAAGGCGCCGGTGGTGCGCCGCTGGCCCATGATCGCGGGCGTCGACCTGGCCGGGACGATCGAGAGTTCGGCGCATCCCGACTGGAAACCCGGTGACAAGGTCGTTCTGAACGGCTGGGGCCTTGGTGAGACACACCTCGGCGCCTACGCGCAGAAGGCGCGCGTGAAGGGCGATTGGCTCGTGCGCCTGCCGGCCAGCATGAGCACGCGCGACGCCATGGCGATTGGCACCGCAGGCTACACCGCGATGCTTGCCGTGATCGCGCTTGAACGATACGGGCTCAAGCCGGAGAATGGACCGCTGGTGGTGACCGGGGCAGCCGGAGGCGTCGGCTCGGTGGCCGTCGCGATCCTGGCCAGACGCGGGTTTCAGGTCACGGCTTCGACTGGTCGGCCGGAAGAGGCGGACTATCTCAAGCGTCTTGGTGCCGCCGAGATCATCGAGCGTAAGGAATTGACGGGCACGGTGCGACCGCTGGCCAAGGAGCGCTGGGCTGGCGGGATCGATTCGGTTGGTTCAACGACGCTCGCCAATGTCCTTTCAATGATTCGCTATCGCGGGGCGGTGGCAGCATGCGGTCTCGCCGGAGGTATGGATCTGCCTGCGAACGTGGCGCCATTCATTCTGCGTGGAGTTGCCCTGCTCGGAATTGATTCGGTCTATCGTCCGCGAGCCGACCGCGATGAAGCGTGGAAGCGCCTCGAATTCGACCTTGACCGTGGGAAACTCGTTGAAATGAGCACGGAAATCGGGCTCGGTGATGTGATCGAGGCTGGCCGGCAGATCGTCGAAGGCCGAGTGCGTGGCCGCATTGTGGTTAAGATTAAGTAGGACGTTCAGAATTTGGCGACAAAGCTTGGAGATAGTGGGGGAGGAGTTCGTATGGTTAGAGGATCGTAAAGCGGTTAGGAATCAGCTGGGATTGGTTTCGAGACGGGGGTCCGTTATGGTAATGCGTTCAACGATCTTGGTGACTAGCCTGCTTGCGGCAGGGGCGGCGTGCGCCGAGCCAATGAATGCCGATCAAGCTCGGCGCTTCGTTGCCGGCAAGCTCTTCGCGTATACGTGTTTTGATGGCACGCGCGGCACCGGCCGTATCAGCAATGACGGCTCGGTCGTGGGAACCGTGCAGGTTCGTGGCGCTGGCCCGGTACGCAATACAGCGCTTCCGCCAGGCACCTTGCACGTCAAAGGTCAGTCCGTTTGCGCAACTGTTCGCGGGATGCCGTTCGACCCCTGTTTCAATCTCGAAAAGACTGATGCACAGACCTTCCGCGGTTCCGTTTCGGGCCTCGGCTTTGCATATTGCGATTTTACGCGTCGCAACAACCGGCCCAACATCGTGCGAGCGAGCGTGCGTCCGCAGGGTGCAGTCCGGTCAACTGCCTCGGCGACGGCTGGGTCGGAATGATCAGATGGAGCGACCCCGCGCTGGGAAATCGGCGAGTGGCTGTGAGATCGGCGCCTGGCCCTCGATGAGCGATCTGCGGTTGGCAAATTCCCCAGCGCAGAAATCAAGAAATGTGCGTACGCGGGCAGTGTTGCGCAGATCGGGGTAAGTCAGGAGCCACAATTCGCCCTGGACCTCGGGGAGCGGGGATGTGAGCTGCGCAAGCATTGGCAGGCCATGGCCGATGAAACACGGCAGCAAGGCCAGCCCGACGCCACCGGCGACCGCCTCTGCCAAGCCCAGTAGGGTGTTGACCTTGTAGACAATCCGATTCTCGTTGACGCCGCGGTCTTTCAGCCATTTGGAGGCGCGCCCGGTTGCGTTGGCATCGCCGAAGGCAGCCCAGGCGTAACGCGTCAGATCCGAGCTTGGATCGAGCGGATGCTCCACCATTCCTTTGGCGCCGAACACCGCCCAGCCGATGCGCGACACGCAACGTCCAGCCGGTGTGTCAGCCTGCTGATAGCTGGCGCGCACCGCCACGTCGGCGTCCCGCTTTGACAGATTGAGCATCGCATTCGACACCACGATGTCGATCACGATCTCCGGATAGGCACGGCGAAAATTGATCAGGATGCCAGTCAGCAGGTGAAGGAGGATTGTGTCGGTTGTGGTGACTCGTAGTTCACCGGAGGGACGCAAGTCGCGCCCGGTGACCTTGCGCTCGAATGATGTGATGTCGTCGCCGACCCGCTCGGCGAGCTCGACCATCTCTTCGCCGCTCGGCGTGAGCGCATAGCCAGCGCGTCCACGCTCAAACAAACGCGAGCCGAGCTGCCGCTCGATCTGGCCAAGTCGCCGAAAGACCGTGGAATGATTAACGCCAAGGCTCGTCGCCGCTCCCGCGAGGGAACGGCTATCTGCGATTGCCTTCACAAACCGGAAATCATCCCAGGATAGCATGGCATCGCTCGCCCGTTTGCATGATTGCAAAGTGGTAGTGACTCCGCAACCATCTTTTGCAGCCGCCTGCAAGCCTATGCAGTCCAATTCAATATTGATGGGAATATAAGAAACTCTCCGACGGCACGGGGAAGCAGCCGTGCCGTCGAGGAACACGTTTAGGTTGCCGTCGTCTTGCCTAACTTGCAGTCAGGCTGGGCTGCAAACGACGCGGGAAAAGCAGTCGCTGATAGAACCAGCCAATGCCAAGCAGCACGATGCCTAAACCGAGCACTGAGAGCGCCTGCCACAGACCGGTCAGGTCGCTCATGTCAACGAAGAAGACCTTTAGAACGGTCAGGACGACAACGGCCGCGGAAGCAATTCGCACCGATTGCGCGCGCAAGCCATAGCCGATGGCAAGCAGCAACACGCCAAAAGTGAGCCACACGGCCGAATATGTGTACTGTTCGGCGTCGGTCGTTGGTCCGTCGGTCAGAATCGGGCCGTGATAGAGCGTCCTAACCTCAAGTGTCAGGTAGGCGAGCGCCAGAGCGACCGCGACGATTGCGGCCACGATGCTGTAGCCCCGTGGCCGCAACTCGCGCGTCATCAGTGCCAGCACAACGGCAAGCACGGATGGGATGGCGTAGCCGAGCAGAATGAGATTGAAGAACGTGCCACCGACCGGGCGCGGCCACAGCATTGGATTGCCAACAAGTCCCAAGCCAAACACAATTGCAAGCAAGGTCAAGGCCGCGATGATCAACGCACCGACGTCATGGATCACGTTCCGTGTGCGCTGGCGCTGCCATTCCAAGCCGATAGTGATTGCTAGTCCCGCCGATACCTGCAGCGCGATCTCGGTGAGCGTGCTGGAAACTCGATAGACGTCACCGCTTGTGATGTAGTGGCGGATCTCAAGGAACACGAGAAGCACGCCGAAGAGCAGCGCGGCCGCGTCGCACGTGCGCGCGGGGCCGTCGTCGGCGCGCTGACGCAGCAGATAGCCGGCGAGTCCAAACGCTGCTGTGGGCACTCCATACCCGTAGAGGATCCAATTGAAGATTGGCGTCGTCTGCACCACGCTTCCGACGATGCGAGGCTCCCAGGCTACGCGCGCGAGCACGAGGCCAACGAGGATGGCGGCGAGTAGTCGCAGCGCCGGTAAGGGTCGTTGCAGCGAGATCCAGGCGACGCCAGGAACCATCAGCGCCAGGCCGATTGTCAGCCAGCCTTTCTCAAGCGCCATCGTCAGCGCAAGCGACAATGCGGCAACGCAGCCCGTTGCGAAAATCGCGCCTGATCCAGCGCTGCCGGGTCGGGGCGCACGCCTGCCCAGCGTTTCGGTGGCTGTTGCGAACAGCGCTGCCAGCAACAACGCCACGCCGGCAAATGGAATTGAGCGATCGAAGCTGGCGATGCGGTAGTAGAGCGCAATCAGAATAGCGATTGGAGCAAATGCTGCAGTTGCGCTCCATACCATGGCAATGAGAGCGGACTGCGATCGCCCCTGCGCCAGAAAGCCCCCGATACCGAACATTCCAGCAAACAGCATGCCGAGCACGATGTGCCAGGTCACGTCCACGCGCGGCGGATCCGGAATTGCAGGGGCGGTTGGGCCGGAAGGTGCGAGAAGATTGACGAAGTTGAATTGCAGCACCCAGGCCGCGAAGACGACCAAAGTCAGAAGTGCTGCCGCTGGCAAAGCTCCGACCGCGGGCTCGGCGCGCCAGGATATGGCAATTGTCGTGGCAACGAGCAAAGTGAAAGTCATCAGTGCCGGCGGAGCGTGTCCACTGGCAAGCACCACAACGACTGATGCGAGCAAGTAGGCTGCCAGCGAGGCTGACGATATCGGCTCGATCTTACCTTGCTCGGCGTCTGGCCCGAGCAAGAGGCCGGAGACGAGCAGGATCGCGACTAGCACGTATCCGGCAACCACATGGAAGTTATGGGGCGTGAGCCAGTCCACGCGATAGTCACTCAAACCCGGCAACGTCCACAGCACGCCGAAGGCGACAGCTGTAACTGCGAGCCAGCGCCAGAGCCGCACTCGTGCCAACGCCAGCGCAGCTCCGCTTACCACCATGAGATAGATGTACAGCGCCCAGTAGTTTGGCTGGCCAGTGGAAACTACCGCCGGTGTGATATACGCGCCGACGAGCCCGAGACCCGCGAGGGTTGGCCCATGCAGGAGCGCCGCCGCGAGCGTTGCAAGCGCGACGATGCCGAGCAGAATGAAGGCCACCCCCGGAGCGAGGAAATTATAGAGCGCGTAGGCCGCCCAGATGTCGGCATACGCAATGGTGGTGCCTGCGGCTGTAAGAATACTGGGGATATGTGCGCTGGCGATACCGGCGATGCCGGTAATCAGTTCCTTGCGGCGCGTCCATTCGCCGGCCGCGATCAGCAAGAGCGCGAGCAGCGCACCAAGGGAGACTCGGGTGCCGGGACCGAACCAGCCCTGCTCGATCGACAGGCGCAGCATGAAAAAGCCGCCGCACGCGACTGCGATACCGCCAGCCCAAACGACCCACTGCGTGCCGAAGCGCTCTTCGAGACTTGGGCTGGGCCTCGCAGCAGCGGCTACAGGGGGCGGGGAGGCAGGTTCGGTAGGGGGCAATGGCGGTGGAGCGATATTGGGGCTAACAGGCTCGCCGGCGACCTGCGGAGCCGGCTCCTCAGGAGCAATCGGAATTTCGGGTTCAAGCCCCGATGTTGCTGGCGGTGTTCCCACGACATCCGCCTGGCCTTCCCGAATGCGGCGCTCGATTAGGGCGAGTCGAAACTCGAGGGTGCGCATGCGATCGCGCGAGCCGATCGCCAGAACGATACAGACGACGGCGACCCCTACCGTGATAAGGTTAATAAGCTCAGCCATCGTGGTGAAACCGTGGCGCTAGAGTACCGTGAGAAGATGATATTCCCAGAAACCGGGCGGCGGAATGTTCATCAGTCGAGATATGCACGGGGTTGATCAGTCGGCCCTCATACGCCCTCCAATACCTCCAGCATTGTCTTATCAAGATACCTCTATATTTGCCGCACAATAATCAAATTCATATCACACCCAAGACAAATTCCTTACGAAGGTTGTATCGTCCGCGCGAAGCGCATCGGTGTTCAATGTGTGCGCAAAGGTTCGGGCAAGACGTCGGTAATTTAGTCGGGTTTACTTCGCGGGGGGTAGGTGTGTTGCGTAGAACGGGCCCGCCGCACGGGGGTGCACATGCGGGGAAGAATGCGGCGGCCCTATGGGCCTGCTCGGGTGACGCTGTCACCGACTGTTGCGCAAATCCGCTGGCTACAGGGCCGGCGATGTCCAGACAAACCGTCCTAAACTGGCGTGAGCCAGCTGATGTCCGCCGATCGTCGCTGGCGCTTTCTGCGTCCGACATCGTGGTGGTCGTTGATCATGAAGTCCTGGCCCTTACCCAGATCCTTGAACGTGCATCATCTGGCGCGACAAGCATCGGGCGGCACCCATGCGCAAAGTCACGGTGGCAAGAATGACCGTTATTGACATTGACGTACGTCGTGGAAATCCGCTCGAAGTTGTCGAGCGTGTAGCGTCCACTCACCAGTGGTCGTTCGAGCGTGCGGGCGAGGACGAGCTCACAATTGTGGTGCGCGGAAAATGGACCGACTATCAGGTCTCTTTCACGTGGATGTTCGACATCGAATCGTTGCACTTGGCTTGCGCGTTCGAATTAAAGGTGCCGGAACGCAGCCAGGCTGAGGTCGAGCGGCTGCTTGCGATGATCAACGCGCAGTTGTGGGTTGGACATTTCGACCTTTGGTCCGCGGACGGCCTCGTGATGTTCCGTCACTCACTTGTCCTTGCTGGCGGTGTCGAAGCCTCCGGCCGGCAATGTGAGGTGTTGCTGTCGGCAGCCCTTGAAGCGTGTGAACGGTACTATCCGGCATTCCAATTCGTCGTCTGGGCCGGTGAGGGTGCCAAGGAAGCGCTTGAAGCGGCGTCATTTGAGACTGCCGGGCAGGCGTGATGCGGGCACTCAGTTAGCTGCGGCCTCCGAGCCGCAGACCGGCTGCTGGGCGTTCAGCCAGCACTTCTCGACGGAAGCGGAATAGCGCCGCTGGGCGACCGCCTGTAGTGGTCGACATGTCTCCCGTTGGCTCCACAACCGCGGCGGTTTCGACCAGACGGCGGAAATTCTGCTTGTGCAGATGGCGTCCGGATATCGCCTCAACCGTGTGCTGCAACTCGGTCAGCGTAAATTCTTGGGGCATCAGCTCGAAAACTACGGGCCGGTATTTGAGCTTTGCGCGCAGCCGCGCGATGGCCGTTGCCAGGATTCGCCGATGGTCCAAGCGCATTGGCTGACCTAAGGCGGGAAATGGTGAGCGTGCGAGAGCCACCTCGCGCCCATCGCGCCGCGCCTCTTCAATCAACCCCGCTTCGTAAAGAAGTTCATATCGGTCGAGAACCTTCTCCTCGTCCCACGGGCTGCCGTTGGCGCCGAAGCAGAGCCGGAGGCGCTCGCGCCTCCCGATGGCACGTCGTGGATCCGGACGATCCGACCGCCCGGTCCATTCGGTGAGGAGTGGCACGATTACGTCGTCAAGAATGTCCGGTCGTTGCTTGCGCCAGTCCTCCCAAGGGAAGAACCGGTACCAGGGCTCAAAGCTTGCTCCCGCTGCACGCAGAGGAGCAGCATTGTCGGGCACGCGCGTGAGTGCCAGGTAGCCAACCGACACCATGTGCGGCCCGGTGTCGTCTGGCCGTGCATGCCGGCCGCGGTCGCCGAAGGTGTAGAGTTGTTCCACATAGCCGACCGAAAGCGCAGTCTGTGCTTCAACAAAGGCACGCAACCCAATCTCGAAGGTCCGGTGAGCCAGCGGATCGAAGGGGCCGAATGGCAGTCCGGCATGCGGCCCGGACTCATCACTCGTGACCAGGATGGCAGGCTCATCACGCTCGACCGTGACGATTGCGGCCGTCAGTCCGATCTCGATCGGCGTGAGGACTGATTCTGTCATCGCGCCATCATATCCCGATCATGCTGGTCCAGCCGGCCTACATACGATTGCCGACCAGTTCATCCCAGGTCCAGCCGGAAAGGTTCCGCCTCCGTCGCGGGCTGACCTTGGCCAATCATTTCGATCGCGGTCCTCATACGACCTTCCCGACCGAGCACTCGATCGGCAAGCGACACGATACGAAGGTTGGGGGTGGCAGTTGCCGACGCTTGACGCAGAGCCTGCGCAATTGACAACTCGTCGCGTTGCGGGTTGAGCGCGCATGCCGCGACGAATGCGCCAGCCGTTGAGCGGCTGATCCCCGCGTAGCAGTGGATAACCAGCGGCTTCGTGCGCCTCCAACGTCGGACAAAAGCGATGAGTTTTGTCACGTGGTCGTCCGCTGGAGCAACATAGCCGGTGAGCGGCTCTATGATGTCGTCCATGCCGAGGACGAGGTGATTTGCCGGTGCAATCGTGTCGGGTCGGCGGACGAGATCGACATCCTTCAGTAAGGTCACGATGTGCTGCGCGCCGGTGTCCTCGACGGTCTTGTGCAGGCGCGAGAGTGAGCAGACATGAATCATGACACCTTATAGGGCAGCGAAAGCCGGCATGGAAGTATGACGGGCTTTGGGCCTTCAGTCGCGGGCCAGCCTCTCAAAGCGGTCTAGATAGCGCGCGTGCCCGACTTCAGCGGGCCAAGGAGTGAGATAGTCGTGCTCGATGCTGGACGTTAGTCGCGGGGGACGGCCAAAAAAGCGGCGGGCTTCAGATGACGCGAAGCCGGCAAGCCGTGTCGCTTCCAGATAGGCAGCAGCGCGGTCGGCCGCCTTGATGATTGCGACCAGCTCCGCTGGCAATGTGACCGGCAGTCCAAAACGGAGATGGACTGCTGCCAATAGGCGAGTTTCGATCGCCTTGTAGGTGTCGCCGATCACGGCCTTGAATGGAGTGATCATGTCCCCGATCACGTATTCCGGCGCGTCGTGGAGCAGCACAGCAAGTCGACGCTTGCGGTCCAAACGGGCGCCCTGGTGCGCGATGACTTCGACCAGCAGCGAGTGCTGTGCGACCGAATAGATGTTCGGGCCCTTGGTCTGGCCGTTCCAACGGGCCACGCGTGCGAGCCCATGCGCGATGTCTTCGATCTCGATATCGAGCGGTGAAGGATCAAGCAGGTCAAGTCGTCGTCCAGACAACATGCGCTGCCATGCGCGTGGGGCTGCGTTCTTCGCGCTCTTGCGAGTGCCGGTCATCTCGGTCCGGCAAGCTTGGCGCAGGCCGCATGGCGATGGCAGCTCACCAGATGATCGTTCACCATGCCGACGGCTTGCATGAAGGCATAGACGATTGTCGGTCCACAGAACTTGAAACCGCGGCTTGCGAGCTCCTTCGACATTTTTTGTGAGATTGCGCTCTCGGCCGGAATCTGTTTCGTGCTCCGAAAGTTGTTGATCTTGGGATTGCCGTCGACGAAGTCCCACAGCAGGTGCGAGAAGCCGGGTCCCTTGTCCATGATGTGGAGCCAGGCACGCGCCGAGAGGACGGTGCCTTCGATCTTCATGCGATTGCGGACAATGCCCTCGTCCTGCATCAGGCGCTCGACCTTCTTGGGCGTGTAGCGCGCAATCTTCTCGGGCTGGAATTCGCTGAAGGCTCGCCGGAAGTTGTCGCGTTTGCGCAAGATGGTGATCCAGGACAGTCCAGCCTGGAATCCGTCCAGAACAAGCTTCTCATAGAGCGCTCGATCATCAAATTCGGGAACGCCCCATTCGTTATCGTGGTAGGCGACGTAGAGCGGGTCGAGCTTGGGCCACGGGCAACGCGTGAGGCCGTCCGGATGAGAGATTGCGACGCTCATTCTGCTGCCTTTGCCTTTCCCGGTATGGCAAAGCGGGCCCACGATGCCTTGAGCGGCTGAAGCGTGATTCCCCCTGCCACCAGAGTGGCGCCGCTCGCCAGGGCCTCCTCGACCCGGTCAAGCCGCAATGTGGCAAGTCCCCGGCCGGTCACGCCCGAGCCCATCATGCCCACATTCCGGTCGCCAGCCATCACGGGTATGCCGGCCTCCGGGGGCGGTCCCTCGAAGCCAACCGGAACGATGCGTGCGCGGGCAATGGCGCGATGCTCAATGCGGGAAACGACCTCCTGACCGACAAAGCAACCTTTGTCGAAATCAACGCCATGGAGCTGGTCCATGTTGCTCTCGTGCGGAAAGGTGTCGCCATAGACGAAATCGATACCACCCCGGGGTACGCCAAGCGCAATGCGATGGGCCTCGTAGATTGAATGATCGACGAGATCGCTCCCGAGGTCGGCTGCCGCCTTCTCCGCAAGATGCGGGGGCAGCATGCAGCGCGCTCCGAGCTCGGGCAGGCGTGGATCGGAATAGCAAAGGCCGTACTCCGTATTGCCTTGACCCTCCCAGATGGCCATGACACCGAGAGTCTCGGACAGATCCTCCACCATGACGTTGGCTCTAAGCTTGTAGAAATTGAGTCGGTCGGTGAGCGTGCGAGCGAGCGCGCGAGGAGCGTCGAGGAAGAAGCCGCTGCCATCCGCCGGGTCGGCCTCGACAACAATAAAGTCGGCCAGGATCTTGCCTTGGGGTGCCAGCAGGGCCGCGAAACGGGGCTGACCAGGGGCTACCCTGCCGAGATCGGCGGTCACGAGGCCGTTGAGAAACTTGCGACCGTCGAGCCCTGCCACCTTGACGACGCCGCGGTCTGGGAGAAGCGCTGCTTTCATGGGCGGTACTTGCCAGATATCGCCAAGAAACGTAAGGCCTCCCGGCGAGGCTACAAGGGCGGCGTATGGTATGGCACAGCGCTACGATCTGATTCTCAAGGGCGGGACCGTCGTCAATCATGACGGGGAGGGCGCGCGCGATCTAGGCATTTCGGGTGGGCGCATCGCCGCGTTTGGCGACTTGTCGCATGCCGCCGCCGGCGAGGTGATCGATTGCCGCGGTCTGCACATTCTGCCCGGTGTGATCGATACGCAGGTTCATTTCCGCGAGCCTGGCCTGACTCACAAAGAGGACCTCGAATCCGGCTCCCGCAGCGCGGTGATGGGTGGTGTCACGGCTGTCTTTGAGATGCCCAATACCCAGCCAACGACGACAAGCGCCGAGGCACTCGCCGACAAGGTGGTCCGAGCGCATCACCGGATGCACTGTGATTTTGCCTTCTTCATGGGAGGCACCCGCGAGAATACGCAGGCGCTGCCGGAGCTCGAGCGGCTGCCGGGTTGCGCGGGGGTCAAAGTGTTCATGGGCTCCTCGACCGGCTCGCTGCTCGTCGAGGATGACGAGGGTGTGCGCAACATCCTCAAGGTGATCCGGCGTCGCGCCTCGTTTCACTCCGAGGACGAGTATCGTTTGAACGAGCGCAAGCACCTGCGTGTGCCGGGCGATCCGCGATCGCATCCGGTCTGGCGCGACGACATTGCGGCGCTGGCCTGCACGCAACGTCTCGTTCGGCTCGCGCGCGAGACCGGCAAGCGTGTTCATGTGCTTCACATTTCAACCGGGCAGGAGATGGAGTTCCTCCGTGATCATAAGGATGTGGCTTCGGTCGAGGTCACTCCCCACCATCTGACGCTTACGGCGCCGGAATGCTACGAGCGGCTCGGCGCGCGCGCCCAGATGAATCCGCCCGTTCGTGATCGCACGCATCGCGAGACGATCTGGCGCGGCCTCAAAGAAGGTGTCGTCGACGTGCTCGGCTCCGATCATGCGCCACACACGGCGGAAGAGAAATCCGCGGCCTATCCGGCAACACCCTCAGGCATGACCGGCGTGCAGACGCTGGTGCCGATCATGCTTGACCACGTCAATGCGGGGCGTCTTTCGCTCGCGCGGCTTGTCGATCTGACCAGTCATGGTCCTGCCCGGCTGTTCGGCATCGCGCGTAAAGGCCGGATTGCAGTGGGATACGATGCCGATCTCACCGTCATCGACCTTAAGCGCCAGACGACCATCACAGACCGTTGGATCGCGTCACGGGCTGGTTGGACGCCTTACGATGGCATTACTGTCACGGGCTGGCCAGTCGGCACATTCGTGCGCGGCGCTCGCGTCATGTGGGAAGGTGAGTTGCTGACTGCTGGCACAGGCGAAGCGGTGCGCTTCCTGGAGACGCTCGCTCAAGCGTAGCAGCTCAACGCTCAGCTTGCCATGTTACGTCCGAGGCGTGCGAGCATCGATGGATCACCTCAGGCCCGCTTGATTCGATCCAAGTCAGGCCAGCGCGTGAGCCATACGCCGCCTTGCGCTGCTCTTCCGCCCGTCAGACGAGTCTATTGCTTGGGAATATGAAGCGAGAACTCGCCGTTGCGGACACGCGCCGCCAGTCCCTCGGCGAACTGCGCGGCGGCGTCCTCGCCATAGGTTTTCACTAGTTCAGCAAATGCTGCAAACAGGCAGGTCTGGGCGAGGCAATCGCCATCAATTCCATCAAGCCGGGCCTCGGCCCAGGCTTCAGTGATATATCCGACTGCTGCACGTTTATGCTCGCGGTCCCGTCGCGGGTCCGCTGCCGATCGTGTCTGAGTAGTCATGGCCTCTGCATCGTTGGCCGCACCGCCGTGCGCGGCCTATAGAAGTAACGTTACCATGGTTTGCTGCCGAGGCAGCAAACAAATTTAAGCTAGGTTAATTCCGCTGTGCACGATGTCAATTCGCATAACGGGCGGTGACGTCGCGTGCGATCTTGGAACCTTCCTCAAGATAGCGGCGAATCACCAGATCCGCTGCAGGTGTGCAGGTTCGATAGGTTTGCTGAAATGATCGATAGCCACGGTTGAAGCTTGCGACCATGCGGGTACGGCGGTCGCCACTCGGCGCTTCGGCATCGATCAGCGCCTGCACCTCATTGCGCCACTTTTGCCCTTCATTGGCCCCGCAAAGAGCGCGCAGATAGTGCAGCGCGCCCATGATCTCCGCGAGCCGTTGCAGATTGCCGTCAAACGGCGCGGGAGCCTGCGCGCGCACCGGCATGGTCGCCGCGACCACGCTGACCAGAGCCGCTATGATAAGGCGTCGTGCCATCCGATTCAGACTACGAGGAAATAGGGCGACAGCAGAAGAGCTGCAAGGCGAAATGTCGTATCACAAGCTGACGGAAAGATGGCCGCGAGGAATGCGTTTCGCGGTCCGTTCAGTTGATGGCCGCCAGCCGCTCGAATGCTGCGGCCACAATGCCCGCGAAGTCCAGGCGTCGTTTCCAACGAGGCGATTTGACTCTGATCAACCCAGCGCCACTCGCTCAGCTCTTCATTGAGCACTGGCTCGCCTGCGATCCATCGCGCCGCAAACGGCAGGATCACGAAATGGCGCTCCACGCGGTTTTGCGGATCGCGCACGATGGTTTCGCGGAAGCCCGCCAGCGCGACCGGCTCAATAGTGAGGCTCGTTTCCTCGCGCACTTCGCGCGCCACCGCCTCGTGCAGGGTCTCGCCGACCTCGACCACTCCGCCGGGCAGGCTGAACAGACCTCCAGCGGGGGGGCGGGCACGCCGCACCACCAGGACCTTTCCGTCACGCACGATGGCGGCGCTGGCGGCCAGAAAGGGGCGGTCTGGATAGCGTCTGGCGTCGGTCATAGATACGGTTCCATCACTGGCGACTCGGGCCGACGAAAGGCCGGTTGGTCGAGCGGAGAATTAGCATGTGCGGACGCTATCTGATCATTACCAGTCCGGAGGCGATTCGGCAGTTCTTCCAGTATCCGGAGCAACCCAATTTTCCCGCCCGATATAATGTTGCCCCGACGCAGCCCATTCCGATCGTGCGGCTCGCCGAGGGAAGGCGCCAGTTCGCGCTGGTGCGATGGGGGCTGATACCGGCGTGGGTCAAGGATCCGCGCGCCTTCAGCCTGCTGATCAATGGGCGCGGGGAATTCGGTCAACGACAAGCCGGCATTCCGCAATGCCATGAAGCGTCGTCGCTGCCTCATCCCGGCTGACGGCTTTTACGAATGGAATGATCAGGGTGGCAGGAAGCGCCCCTATGTGGTGCGACCTCGTGCAGGCGGTCCGATTGCCTTCGCGGGACTCTGGGAAAGCTGGATGGGGCCGAACGGCGAGGAGATGGAAACGGCGGCCATCATCACCACAGAGGCGAACAGTGACGTGGCTCACATTCACCACCGCATGCCAGTGATCATACCTCAAGAGGCGTTTGATCTCTGGCTCGACCCCAACGTCGATACAGAGACGGCGACCGCGTTGATCGCACCGGCGCCTGCCGGCTTGCTCGAGGCCTACGAGATTTCGACGGCCGTCAACCGGGTGGTCAATGATTCGCCCGCGCTTCTTGATGCGGCTCAGACCGAATGAACCGGCGCCGGGCGCGCCCCGTGCTCCGAAACCAGGGCAAAAGCCCAAGAAGGACGAGCGGCAGGCGTCATTGTTTTGAAGGACTCGTTTGCACTCGCCACCTAAAGCACCTTGCCCGGATTGAGAATGTCGTTGGGATCGAGCAGTTGCTTGAAGCTGCGCATGAGCTCGTAGGCGACGGGATCTTTGACGTCCGGCAGCAGCTCGCGCTTCATGACGCCAATCCCGTGCTCGGCCGAGATGGAGCCGCCGAGCTTTGCCACGATGGCAAAGACCGCGTCGTTGACTTCATCCCAGCGTGCCAGGAAGGATGCCCGGTCGGCGCCGATCGGCTGGCTGACATTGTAGTGGATGTTGCCGTCGCCAAGATGCCCGAAGGGGACCGGTCGGCAGCCCGGGATCATTGCTTCGACCGCGGCGGTGGCCTCGGCGATGAAATCCGGCACCGCGTTCACCGGCACCGCGACGTCATGCTTGATCGACCCGCCTTCATATTTCTGCGTGTCGGCGATGTGATGGCGCAAGAGCCAGAACGCCTTGGTCTGCTCGATGCTTGCCGCAATGGTCGCGTCCTCGATCAGCGTGCGCTCGACGCCGGCCGCCAGGATCTCCTCCATCAGCACGCGTAAGCCATCGCGTGCCTGCGATGACAGCTCCAGGAGCACATACCACGCGTGCGAGCCGGCGAGCGGATCGCGGCACATCGGCGCGTGCTTGACCGCGAACTCGAGCGCGATCCGGGGGATCAGCTCAAAGCTGGTCACCATGCCGCCGGCACGCTCCTCGGCGAGATTGAGCAGCGCCAGCGCCGCATGCGGGGAGGGCACTCCGATGAAGGCAGTTTCCACTGCGCGTGGCCGCGGAAAGAGTTTTAAGACTGCGGCCGTGATGATCCCGAGCGTACCCTCAGCCCCGATGAACAGATGACGCAGGTCGTAGCCGGTGTTGTCCTTCTTCAGCTTGCGCAGATTGTTGAGGATGCGGCCGTCAGCGAGCACCACCTCGAGCCCAAGCACGAGCTCGCGTGCGACCCCATAGGCGAGCGCTCCGGTGCCGCCAGCATTGGTGGAGAGGTTGCCGCCGATGGTGCAGCTGCCTTCGGCGCCCAGGGAGAGAGGAAACAGCCGCCCGGCCGCAGCTGCGGCCTCCTGGGCCTTGATGAGGATGACGCCGGCCTCACAGGTCATGGTGTTGGAGGTCGGATCGACCTCGCGGATTCGATCGAGCCGCCGTCAGCGACATCAGGACCTCGCCCTGGTGTGGCGTCTGGCCGCCGACGAGGCCGGTATTGCCACCTTGGGGCACGATCGAGGTTTTGGTCTCGTTCGCGAGCTTGAGGATCGCGCCGACCTCGGCGACGTTGCCCGGCCGCAACACCAAGGGCGAGCGGCCGTGATAGAGCCCGCGCTCCTCGGTGAGGTAGGGCGCGATTTCGGAAGGGGTCGGTGACGGCATAGCGGTCGCCCACGATTGCCGCGAAGCGGGCGATCAGCTCGGGTGATATGGGCCGGATCGGCAGCTCGACGATATTCATGCGACACGCTCATTCCTCGACGGATGAAGGGCTTATAGCGCGGCTGCGGCAGCTTTTCATACACCAGCGCGCGGTGCCGCGGCGCGCTGGAGCCGGTCATTGATCGCTTCGCCGAGCCCAATCTGTGGGATCGGCATCACGGCAATTGCGGGCGCGCCCAGTGCATCGAGCGCTCGCAGATGAGAGAACAGGTTGGCGGCCGCCTCAATCATGTCGGCACGGGGCGACAGGTTGAGGACGCTGCGAGCACCGGGCGGGAGCGGCTCCCCGAAAGCCAGCAGCGCCTCGCCGGCACAGACGCTGTGGGCATTGAGCCGTAGCAGCGTTTTCGGCGCATAGTGGGAAGCAAGCTGTCCGGGCGCGATTGGCGCCTCTTCACTTGCTTCAGCGGACCGCGGGCTGTCCGCGAGTGGATGCCCGAGCACTCGCTCGATGTCGGTGCGCGGAAGGCCGCCCGGCCGTAA
Source organism: uncultured Alphaproteobacteria bacterium (assembly GCA_963817015.1). GTDB lineage: Bacteria > Pseudomonadota > Alphaproteobacteria > Rhizobiales > Xanthobacteraceae > VAZQ01. The sequence goes on from CAWFMV010000009.1 coordinate 140,893, forward strand.
CAGTGTGGGCTCGCCGATGCAGGCGACAATCGTGGACTCGAGGCCAACCGGCGAGGGGCCGCCGTCGAGCAGCAGATCGATTCGGCCACGCAGGTCTGAGAGGACATGCTGGGCCGTGGTCGGCGAGACGTGGCCGGAGCGGTTTGCCGAAGGCGCCACGATCGGGCCCCCAAATGCGGCAAGGAGGTCGCGTGCCACCGCTTGGGCGGGGACCCGCAGCGCAATCGTTACAAGGCCCGCACTCGCAAGCTCAGCAACCGGGCAGCCGGGTTGCCGCGGCACCACAAGGGTCAGTGGACCGGGCCAAAATACCTCTGCGAGCCGGGTCGCGATCGGATCGAGCTTACCGAGGTCGCAGGCTGTCGCCACGTCATGGACATGCGCGATCAGCGGATTGAAGGCCGGCCGGCCTTTGGCCTCGTAGAGGCGAGCGATGGCCCTGGCGTTCGTGGCATCGGCGCCCAGCCCATAGACGGTCTCGGTCGGGAACGCGACCAGGCCGCCCGCTTTGAGGCAACGGACTGCCTCGGCTACGGCCTCTGGGGTCACCGTCATGACGCGCGTTGACGGCTCGGCTGTCACGTCCTACCTCATGAGCTTGCGGCCGTCGGGGGCCGTGGTTATAAGACCGGTCAACAGTCGGAGTGTGGCTCAGCCTGGTAGAGCACCTCGTTCGGGACGAGGGGGTCGCAGGTTCAAATCCTGCCACTCCGACCAATACTTAGCTCAGATTGCGGCCTCCTTACCCAGAAATCCGTCGGTGTGACGTATTTGGCCCACTGGGTGAGCAGACGAGCGAGCGGCCGCTCGCCTCCATCGTTCCAAGGGAGCGCATGCCAAACTCGGGCTCCAGGTACGATGCCGTCATCGCGGCCATCGACGCGGCCAACGCGGCCGACCCCAACATCATAGAGGTCGACGGACACCCCGAGCCGACGGAACGGGTCTACGGGCGGCGAATGAGTGCAACGCTGGCGCGGATGGCTCCGCATGCGTCAGAGCCATTGCGTATTGCCGCCCGCGGCCAGCACATCGAGCGCTGGCGGTTGGCGCGCAAGAGTTATCCGGAAGGGCGCGCCGGCTATTTACGCTGGCGAAAGGACGCCAAAGAGCTTCATGCGCGGCGGCTCGCCGACATCATGGCCGAAGCTGGCTACGGTGCCGTCGACGTTGACCGCGTAGGATCGCTCGTGCGCAAGGAGAAGCTCAAGCTCGATCCTGAGGCGCAATTGCTGGAGGATGTCGTTTGCGTCGTCTTCCTGGAGCACTATCTGACGCCATTCATGGCCAAGACCGAGCCTGCGAAGTTGCCCGGCATTCTCGCGAAGACTTGGAAAAAGATGTCGGATTTCGGCCATGCCGAGGCGCTGAAGCTCAATGTGCCACCGGGTGTGCTTGCGTCTGCTGGAGCAGGGGCTTGCAGAGATGCGTGGTGAGAATTAGCCGCCAGCGGCTTCCAGAAAAAAGCCTTCCCATGTCACGGCCGTCCGGCAAATATCGCATGTGGAACAAGATCAGCCTCTTCAACGGAGCGAGCCATTGACGGTGGGCCGTCGTCCGTTCGGGCTGCTGCTGGCCGCCCACGGCGAGCGGCGGACGGACGCTGACAATGGCGTGGTGGTGCGGCTAGCGAGGACTCTTGCTGACAAAGGTGTTGCGGCGGAAATCGGCTTCGGTTTCATCAAGGGTTCGCCCACCGTGGACGAGGCGATCGGGGCGCTGTCGTCGCGAGATATCGTCGTTTATCCGTTGTTCCTGTCCGACGGCTATTTCACACGCGTCGCGCTGCCGCGGCTGGTCGAGGAAGCACGGCGTCAAGATGCGGGGCGTGCGATCCGCATTCTTCCACCTCTGGGGCTCGAGCCGGCGCTGGCGGACGTGATCGCTGACGAGGCGGTGGCGGCCTCTCATTCTCGTGCCAACTTGCCCGCCGAAACGTCGATCGTTTTGCTCGCTCACGGGTCCAAGAAAGATCAGGCCTCACGTGTGGCCGCCGAGCGGCTGGCCGATCGCTTGCGGCAGCGCCAGTTCTTTTGCGACACGCGGATTGCATTGTTGGAAGAGTCGCCATCACTTGCCGAAGCGATAGAGGGCATGAGTGGACCGATCATCGTAGTCGGGCTGTTCGCTGGCGAAGGCATGCATGCCGCCGACGACGCCAAGCGTCTGGTTGCTGAGCTCAACCGTGACGACATCATGCTGATAGGGCCGGTCGGTACGTTTGCTGGCATCGAAACAGTGATTGTGTCGGCGGTGACACGATACATATTCGCAGGAATACAGCCCGCATCCATTTGATGACGTTGCCAAGTATCTCAACGGGCGCGGCGACTGGCCGAAAGCGGTTGTGTTTCGAATCTCTCTCATCGCGATGCTTTCAGCGCCAATCAGAATCGGACCTCACTTCGCCACGGCCTGTTCTCGGATATGCGTCTTGAGCAATGCAACGTACCAATTGATCCAGGTATTGCCGATTCCCTCGGGACGTGTCGCCCAGACGCGCAATGACTTGATGGCAGCCAGACGCTTGTCAGTGTCGAGGGCCTCGGCAAGGTTGCGGCATTCTACCACCATCCAGGGCGAGCCAGCACGCGTGCGAAGCGCTGTCGATCTGTGCATGGCGGCGAGCTGTCTTCCGACCTGGATGGCCTGACGGTCGATCAGCAGGTAGAGACGTCGCGCATAATCGGTGAGGCCTGGCGCATCCGCAATGAAGGTTGCAAACTCCGACATGTTCGTCGCTCATGACACGACATGATATTCACATATCGTGAAATACAACGCAAGAGAAAAGTCTCTTATAGTGAAATTCTGGCGCGCAACATTTGGCCTTGGAGCCGAGGTCCAGGCGGTCAAGTACCCGTTTTCACGAGCGTCTTGGCGATTTCCACGATTTGCCGGCGTTGGCCGGGTTTGGCCTGATCCCATATCGACCAGATCGCATCAGGGTCGGTCGGGTCTCGCATCAACAGGCTTGCCACGTCGGTTTGCAAGGCGGATGCGACTGCTTCAAGGGTCTCTTGGGTGTAGCCGCGCTGACCGCGCTCGAGCATGGAGATGTGGCCGGGCGTCATGTCGAGCCGGTCTGCCACCTTCTCAAGCGTCAGCCCGCGGTACTTGCGCCATTCGCGAATGAAGGTTCGCCGAAATCGTCGCGTCTTGCTCATAGACACATTATGGCGGAGACTCTGGCCTAAACACCATAGCCTCATAGTGAAAATATTGCTTGCGAGTGAATTCACCTATAGCTAACATGAGGGAATGCTTAGGCCTATTTCTTCTAAATCGTGCACCCTCCTCTTGAGCGCTTTCTGACCAAGTCGCGAGCACGTTCCTTCAACAATCTCCGCTGCGTAGGAACACCCTCAACAAGGAAAATTGTCCATGACCCGCTTGCGTAAACGTTCTGCCTTTCGGCCGCGTGTGATCCAGCCCGCATCTCCTGATGACACTCGCGGTCCGACGCCCGAGCGAATGCGCCACGCTCGAGGGTTCGTCGAACGCGGCAATCTCGGAAGGGGGCGCACCGGTGTCGTCACCCTGCGTGACAGTCCGATCGAGCGGGCACTGGCGCGCAACGTCATCAACCAGGCGCAATACACGGCTGCTGTGAAGTACCGGCATCATTGGTATCGCGCGGGGCTCGCATCGCCGTTGTCGAGCGTCGAGCTCAATCGCATATTTGCGACCGACATGACGAGCTTCTCCGGCATGGCCAGAACGGAGGCGCAAGTATTTCATCGCCAGCGTTATCGCGAAGCCGTTCAGCATATTGGAATGATCGGCGCGTCTGTCGTCTATTCATACACCTATCTTGACGATCCGACGCCGCGGATCGGCCTGATCGCTCAGGACGTGGAGCGGCGAACTCCCGGGGCGGTCGCCCAGATCGGTGGCCGCAAGGCAGTGGACTATCGCAAGGCGACGGCGCGGGCACGTGCGATTGGCGGGTTGCTCGACAATCTCGCATCGCTGCCGCGGCCGAAAGTGGCGGGGAAGGATCGCTCACGAAAGGGCTGAGCGCCACTTGGCAAAACGTTCTTGTCTTGCGTTATGGAGGATCGAGCGATGGGTCCAATGCCACAATCGTCGCGCCGCAAGCCCAAAGAAGTCGCGCGCATGCGCCGTCATCGCAAGCCGAGCCGCCAATTCGATCCTCTGCAAGTCGATGATGACGATGAGGAGATCGTCGAGATTGGCGGGGAGCCTCCAGACGAGAAGGAGGTTGGCAGCTGAATATTGCTGACACGGGCAGTCCTGCGATGGCTGTCAGAGGTCAAAAGTGGTTCAAAAAATCGCATGCCGCGAGGAGTCGCTGCCACCAACGCCATATGGCGAGAACGTCAGAACGCCGCGCGGGATGCCCATGTCGAGGGGAAAGCCGGCAGACGACATAGCCACGTGGAAAAGGGGAAGGAAGGAACCCGGAGACCAAGCAGATCCCCGATACTGACAGCACGACCATTATCGTCTGGCGTTCGGGCTGTCGCTATCGGGTTTGTAATCGAGCGGGTGGATTAGACCATTTGGGCTGCGCCAGATGGGCGTCAAGCTTCCTGCGTAGTACTGCGACTGATGCTGCCCTGGTACGGCGGCACTTTCTCTGAATCAAGTTCCTCTTCGCAATAAATCGCTGGGCAAGTCAGGCTGTGCGGCTGCCGCCGGAATTGTTGCCGCGATGCTGCGCGCCGCAGCTCGGTCTGGTATCTGCTCACTCTCCTCAACCATTGTCCTGACGAAACTCGCGACAGCGCTACACACGCGCGTGTGAGCGCGGCGTGTGGCAGATTTGGAGTGTCAGATGTCGATCGGAATTGTGAATGCTATGTGGCGTGCACGTCAAGCTGCAGCCTCACGGGCAGGAGAAAGAGCGGCGCATAGTGCGGGTTTACGGCGTCGATACGACCCAAATCAACCGCGTGTGCCCGCCGGGCATTCTGATGGCGGGCAATGGACCAACGGTGAGCATGGTTCGGCACAAACCGAAACAGTGACCAACGAGGACGGCAGCACGATCCACTCCGAGCTGAACACATCAAACCCCTCAGCTCCCTGGGAAGAGCGGCATACCGTTCGCATGCCGGACGGAGGCGAGTTCACTTTCGAGAACATCGGGTTCACCCAAACAGTCTACGACGGGGACGGCCGCCCGATTTCTCAAACAGTGTTGACCAGTGACGGTCCTGAGCCACAGGCAATCACCGAGTTGGCCAGGAATGTTAGACCGGGTGGGCAAGGTAACGGCGTTGTCGGACTCGGCATCTTTGGGGCGGCGGCGGCGTTGTTCACAGGGCTGTCGGCCCAAAATAACAGGGAGAAGACTGCTGTACTCGCGTATCGCGCGAGCGACTATCGGACTGAAGAGGAGCCACGGCCGAAGGCCGTCTGGGTTGGAAGGTTGAACGAAGATGAGGTGAACGACACGTGCAAGCGATACACGAAAACCAAAGACGTCGTAAACGCGGCAGCCAGCAAGGTCCTCACAGAGGACAAGTATTATGACGCTGCTGACTTTGGAAACATGGTCCATAAAGAGGTCGAGCTCGCTATCAAGGCAAAGGGGGACAAGAACTGGCTCGCGGAAGAATCATTGGAGAAGTTGGAGGCGGAAGATCCACGTGCAGCGGAGGAGGCGCGTCTGAGAAGACAAATCCCAATAGGGAGCCTCCGGAACAGCCGAGGCCGGGAGCTCGTGGCTCGATTCGCGTTGACGTCCTCGACAACCAAGCTAACGGTACAGCTTGCGTCTATGATGTCAAAACCGGTGGACAGCACCGTTTGAGGCCGGCTCGCATGGCGGAGATTGCTCGTAGTGTCTACTACCACTTTCCGACAACGCAGAGGATCATCGTTGCGGAGATACGGCCTGGGCGGTGATCAGTTGGCTAGGTCTATCCTAAGAATCGCTGTGATACTGCTTACGAGTTGATTCATTGCATCATATGAATTTGCCGAAACCTTCCAATTCAAGCACGCTGCACGCCCTTTGCCAAAATTCCTTATATTCGAAGAATGAAGGCATTTGAAATTGACAAAGTGAGACAATTTCCGGCGTGAGTTCTCTCTCTTTGCGTGTACTGTGGTCCCAGATCGTGCTGGTTCCGTCCTTCAGATCGGCGGACCATGTCCAGGTTCGAGCGAGCGTCTCTTTCTCACAAACTTCGACTGAATCGACCCTTATCAGGCCAGGATCACACTCATACGTCGTATAGTCTGCATAGATCACTCCGGAGGAACCAAACATCCACAGACGAAATGTTGTAGCGAACGGTGGGCTCTCCGCCACGTCCTTACGCTGGTCGGGGTCTCGGCAGTTCCGACCTGTATCGTAGCATAGACAGAGGAGCTGTCCGCCATCCAGACGCGCAGCAAGGATGTAGTGTTGGTATCTGCGGCGCTCCTCTTGCGCCTCCTCGGGCGTGAGTGGCGTTAGCAATTTCGGCTCACTCTTGCGGCGCAACCAATCCTTCGCAAATCGGATTTCGCCAGGATGTTTTGGCAATTCCTGATAGAGGGTCGGGGGGCGGCTGATCCATGGCGTTGCCTCGAACAATGGATCGCTGACCTGGCTTTCGCGATCCGCTCCGGAAAGCTCGACTGGGAACGGTGAGGGCTCCCAGATGTCGCCGAGCTTCATCGCTTCCGCTCGTTCGCGTTCCCTCTGATGGCACTCCTCACAGAACCCGGTGATGCCATGCGCCAGCAACGCCCGACGCCAATCGGCGAGCTCGCTTCGGTAAGCTTCAGTATCCCGCCGACGAGCGCGGGACGGGTCGATGGGACGAGTGCGATCCGCCTCGATAAACTGGGCAGCCTGCTCAAGTCGCCCGGACAGCACCAGCGCGATGAAGCGGTCACCCCGCGGGACGTCCAAAAGTGTTCTGACTTTGCCGATCTCGGCGAAGACATCGTGTTGTAGAGTATCGAGCAGGAGCGGCTGGAAATAGGGCTCGTAGACCTTCCATATCCCGCGGTGCAGCTCGGACCTTCCGCCAGAGGACATGGGAGGAAAGTGCATCGGAGTGATATCGCTCGATAGATTGAACTCGTATTTGTCGCTGGTCCGATCGAACAGCACGCTGCGAAGCAGATGCCGGACCGGTCGGATGATGAGATCCCGTCCAACCAGCAAGAGATCGGGCCGCAGCTTCAGCAGCGGCTTGAGATAGCGCTTGATATGTGCAGGTCTTGTGCCGAGCTGCGGATTGCTGTCGGGCTTGACGATCTCCTCCAGACGGCGCCTCGCAAATGCGATTGCCTCATCGACGGAGCGAAGCACACCTTCCTCGCCGTCGAACACGACGCCGTTCACGAGCTTTGCAAGTGCGGCGGCACAGCACATGCCGGCGACCGCTTCCTGCATGTCGCCAGCCCAGCGAAAGTTGGCGACCCGGTTTAGGTGTGGGTCGATGCCAATATTGCCAAACTCTGCCAGAGCATCTGGATCATCGAACACGTCGAACTCGACGCCCGTCTCGTCGCGTCGCAGCAGCATTGGCATGTAGCCGTTCTGCCGCTCGAGGGAGCCGGTCGCGGGCTTGATCGTGAATGGAAAGCCAAGCTCCTTGAGCGCACGCGTCAGCGCTGCTTTGCTCGGCAGCTTGCCGCGAAAGAATACGTGCATCTCGATCGACATGGAACGCGAACCTCAGATGTCGGCGCGACGCGCCGACAATGCGTCGCGACATTAGCGGAGAGCTGCGTTTACCTCAAACGGGCGTGCAAAATGCGCTGACTGGCCGTGAATACCTCGAGCCCACCGGCTCCTTCCAGGAAAGGACTGAACTGTGCCAACCGGACTGCATCTGTGGAGCCGCACCGCGGCCTCGAACGCGACCGCCGAACTCATCCGTCAATTGGGCGGAGGGACAGAGCCCTTCGTCGGTGAACAATTCCGCGCGCGCCATGATGGCGCGCATCGCGGAATGGCGCGATGATCTTGGCGGATTGACGACGGGCGGCAGCGCGACGGCCTATAGCGTGTCGACGAACCGTGGCTTTGGCTCGGCTGCCGCGATGGACAAGCAGATCATTACGATCGTTCCGCATGTGACGAGCGGCGCTGCGCCGACGCTGGCGGTTGATGGGCTCACCGCACGGCAGCTCAGGACCGCAACTGGGGTCAACGTTCCCGCAGGCACGCTGATTGCCGGCACGCCCTATGCGATCATCTATCTCAATGCGACGACGGAGTTCATCCTGCTCGGCGCGGTCGCGACGCTCGGCAGCCTCGATGTTACCGGCGCGACTGCGCTCACTGCGCCCGATATTGCCGATGAGGCGCCACTCTACGACGCTTCAGCGGCCGCTAACCGCAAGATCACGCTCGGCAATCTATTCAAGGTCATTGACACGTTCTCGGCGAAGACATCCCCCGCTGCCGCCGACGAGCTCGGCATCTATGATGTCGCCGGCACCGCCGCTAAGAAGGTTCTACTCAGTGATCTTTTCAAGGTCATCGATGCGCTGACGGCGAAGACCGCGCCGGTCGCAGTCGATGAAGTCGTGATCTATGACGCGGCCGGGGCGGCGTCCAAGAAATGTACTCTGGCGCAGGCGCGCGCGGCACTGCCGGCGTTCACCCACAGCTATCTCTTGAGCGGTTCAGGCTCGACCTACACGGTGCCGGCCAACTGTCGAATGATCCGCGTCCACATCAAGGGTGCTGGTGGGGGCGGTTCACGGAGCCAAGGAGGTAACACTACAGGCAGTACTGGCGGCGCGTCGACCTTTAACGGTATCAGTGCGAATGGCGGAAGTGGTGGTTCTGGTCAAGGTGGGGGAGCGGGCGGTACGGGCGGGGGTGGTGCTGCGACGTTCAGAATGCCCGGCTCTGCTGGCGGGCGGGGCGGAAACAACGGTGGAGGTTTCGACTTCGCTGGGCCTGGCGCTCCGGGAATTTGGGGGAATGGCGCCGGCGCAGGTGGCGATAACAGTGGGGTCTCGTCTACCGCGGGGGCTACGAATACGGGCGCGGGCGGGGGTGGCGACGACGGCGGTGCCGGCGGTGGGGCAGGGGAGCATGTGATTTTGGAGATTCAAAATCCTTCCGCCTCTTACACGTACACGGTTGGGGGCGGAGGTGCCGGTGTCGGATCGGGTACGTCTGCCGGCGGCTCCGGCGTCATCATCGTCGAGGAGTACTACTAAGGCCGACTATTCCAGGCAGGCCCCATGTTCTGACAAAGTGTGTTCGGGTCAGGAGTAGGCGTTTGAGTCGGTAGCCCTCGCTGCGCAACTTCGTCCGAAGCGTTCGCTCGGGCCGAGGTGGGAGGGTGTTGCTGCCGAAATGATCGAGCCGCTGGATCAAACTCGGCCTTACCTCCATGATGCGCAACTCGCGCGGGGGGCAATCGTGATAGATGCCATCGATCGGGGCAGTGATGGTCCAATCGGCCATCTTCGCGGCCCCGGCTCGAGTAATGATCTGCGCTTGAGTACCCCAGCCTGCGCGCAGCGGAACTACGACGCGACGGTTCTGCATGTGCGCAATCGACCACGCGGGTTTGCATCGCCGATTCTCGATACTGAAGAGACGCAGTACATCGAATGGCGGGAGTGAGCGGAGCAGCGCCTCATCCAGAAATGGCAGGGCGGCGCGCGAGACGCGGATGTCATCTTCCATTGTGCAGACGAATTCCTCGGGGCCGGCGGCAATCCGGCGAAACAACATCAGGTGCGATAGGGCGCAGCCTAGTTCTCCGCGGGTCATCTCGCGGCCGTAGCCCTTTCTGAAAGACAGCAGATGTGGCGCGGCCTCGTGCTCAGGGATTGCGCCCCCATCAATGCCGTCGACGAACTCATGCGGGATGTTCAGTGAGCCCAGACAATCGTCGATCCAGCGACGGCGCTGCACGTCACGCGGCAGGTTGAGCACGAGAACAGAAATCATCTGAATCCCTCTCACTTACCTGCAACCATGCCACAACTCGCCCGCGAGTGAGTGGTTGCAGGCCACCGCTGACATTCCCCAGTCGAGTCGCCATGTCCGCCCTGATCCCGTTCCCCATTAACCCTCCGCCAGACGTTGTGGTGACTGAGAGCCACCGCGTGGCCGAAGGGCGGTGGATCCCGCCGTTCGACAAGATCAGCTTAGTCAAGGCGACGGCGAAGAAGATCGGCGGCAATTCCGCCTGACGTCATCGCGGATGTCGGGCACGCCACGGGCGACCCACGCCTGGTGCGACTTCCTGCAGACACAGTTGCGTCGCGGGCCAACCCCTAATCGCAAGCCAAGAAGGGACTTAAGGACATTCCCCATGTTCGGTCTGTTAAAGCGCCACCTTACCGCGCTGCTGGCGGCTATTTTTTTCCCGACCTCACGACGCAGCGAGTTGGAATCAGCCCGATCCCCCGTGGCTGATCGCCGCCCGTCAGGAAATCGGCTTTCGCGAGCGGCCCGGCAATCGTGGCATCGAGCAATATATCCGCCTCGCGCATGCGGGCTCATCTGGCGATCCGTGGTGCGCTATCTTCGTCAATGCGATGCTGGAATCGGCTGGCTATCCCGGCACGCGTTCGGCAGCGGCGCGCAGCTTCGAGCACAGCCAGCACTTCGTAAGACTCGAAGGGCCGGCGCTGGGCTGCATCGCAACGATGTGGCGCCAGTCGAAAGCGTCCGGCCTCGGCCACGTCTTCTTCTATCTCGGCGAGAACGACAAGGGCTTGCTGGCGCTCGGCGGCAATCAATCGGACCAAGTGCTGGTTCAATACGAGCCGCGCAGCCGCATCGCTGGTTACTGGTGGCCGTCGTCCTATCCGCTCCCGAAGGTCGGGCCAGTCATTGTTCCCGACCAGGGCCATACCGAAGGCTCCGAGCTGTGAGTGGGCTCTTGTCGCTATCGCTCTATCACCGTCTATCTCGAGACGGGCGCGATTTCGGTCGCAGCGACTGAGACGGCTTTCGGAGAATCCCGCCCCACCGCGGGCTGATTCCGTGCCGTCCCTTGGGCATATCGTCTCCTCTTAACGGACATTGCACATGATCGACTACGCGGAGCTCAAATCCGAATACACGCAGCTATGGGCTTCGATGGAGATCCGTCCCGACAAGCGCGAGCTTGTCATGCGCATCGCCAGGAAGCTGATGCGCCACAAGGCACAATATCTCGCGGTCGAGGCACGAGCCGGCGTTCCCTGGTTCGTGGTGGCCGCGCTTCACAATCGTGAATCAGACGCAGACTTCGCCACCTATCTCGGCAACGGCGAGCCATTGGATCGCAAGGACGGCGCTCGTTCCCAAGGGCAGGGGACCATTCGACAGTTGGGAAGCGGGCGCCGTCGACGCGCTGGCGCTCGACGGTCTCGACCAGGTGAAGACGTGGTCGCCGGAGCGCGCGTGCTTCGAAATCGAGAAATTCAACGGCTTTGGCTACCGCAAGCGAGGCGTGCGCAGCCCGTATCTCTGGTCGTTCTCCAATCACTATGCGCACGGCAAATACGTTACCGACGGCCGTTTCAGCTCCACTCACGTGGATGAGCAATGCGGCGCCATCCCCATCCTGAAAGCGATCATGGAACTGGACAGCTCCGCGCGGTTCAAGGCCACCACATCACCAGCCACGAAGCCCTTCACCATCACGACCATCCTGGGAGGCATCCTTGGCATCCTCGCACATGTCTTCGGCATCTCGTCCGACGTTATCGGCATCATCTTCATCGGAACCCTCATCCTCGCCGCCATCATCTATGCCGTCGTCCGCAACCGGCGTTAGTTCGCTGTACGCACGTCTGTCGGCGCTCGCTTGGCATTCGTTGACCGTTGCGTGGGGATATTCCCTGCTGCTGAGCGGCCTGGTGCTCGATGCACTGCCGCTTGTGGCCGAGTTCTTCAATGCGCCGGAGGCCCAGTCGGTCGTCACCGGGATTGCGGGCCCCTATGCCTCACACTGGCTCAAGGCCATCGGTCTCATCACCGTGCTCGCGCGCATGCGCTCATTGCGCCTGAAGTCGGATGCTGGCGCGCCCTAGGCGGATCACCTTCGATCGCGAGCGCTTCAAACAGAAAGGAGCCTGACTGTGGATGTGCTGACCAGAATCAAGGAGCGAGAACTCGCGAGCTTCGAGTGGCTCAAAGCCAACGCTCCCGATGTACTCGACGAGCGACGCCTTCAGTACTGTGGAGCCAGTGAGCACATCTATTGGCACTACGGCTATGCGATGGCGTTGCGCGACGTCATGAGAATGCTTGCCAACTGAAATCAAACTGAAAGGAGAAAGCAATGGACGTGCTCTTCATTCTTGCGGCCTTTGTGCTGGGCGTCGTGGTGTCCAAGAATCTGCGCCGCTGGCTGTTGAAGCTGCGCACTGATCCGCGCAAGGCGATCGAGGCCGAGATCGCGGATCTCAATGGCCTTCTCGACAAGTACCGGGCCTGACCATGCTGCAATGGCTTCTGAGCGTCCTCTCGGCTCCGGTGTTCAACACCATTGTCGAGGCCTACAAGGCGAAGCTTGCGGCGGCGAACACGCAAGACAAGCTCGCCGTCGATCTCGCCGTCAAGGAGATCGAGGCCGAGATTGCCGCCCGCGCTCAAGCCTCCGCGATCATCATCGCGGAGCAGGGACGCTGGTGGACCTCGATGATCCGGCCGCTCGCGGCGCTTCCGGTGGTCGATCTATATTTGGAAGGTGATCGTCTACGACAAGGTCCTCGGCCTGGGCACGACTGACGCGATTACCGGTGACGTCGGCACCTGGGCCGGCGTCATCATCACCACTTATTTCGGCGGGCGCACGATCGAGAAGGTGGCGCGCATCTTTAGGCGGTAAACCATGCAGGATGTTCTCACTTGGGGCGCACTGATCGCCGCGGGTGGTTCGCTCGTCGCCATCGTCACCTTCTGGATGAACCGCGGCAAGGCGGAGGCCGATGCGCTGGCTAAGGCGGACGCCGCCAGCGCGACCGCACATGCCGCGCTGGCAAAAGCGGAGATTGTCTCCGCACAGCTTGCTGAAGCGCGCATCGAGTTCGCCCGCGACTACGCCAGCCACAAGGACCTTGCCGCCGCCGAAGTACGCTATGCGGCCGCGCTCGACAGCCTGCGCACTGAGCTGCGTGGCATGAACGAGCGGCTCGACCGCATTATTGAGCGGTTTACGCAGCACGCGTGATGGCTCACGGGTCTGACGAAGCTGATCAGACCCAACGCCGATAGAAGCGTGCACGACAAGTCGCCGACGTGCCCTTGCGACGGCGCCCTACCCATCCAGTCCACACCACCCCGCCAAGCCTAACCACAATCAGCGTCGTCGACGCGCAGTCCTGCGCGCGACGACGCATGCGTACTCGGAGATATTCATGTCGCTTTCTGCCATTGATGCCATGTTGCGAGAGCGTCGACTCGCGGCGATGCGTGCCGAAATAGAGGAATCCCTTGATGGGCCTTCACCAGAAGGCCAGCCCGGCCACGGTTACGACCCGAACCAGCTGCTGCTGGGAGGCCACCCTGATGCCGGCCCGGGGACCAACACCGGACTGGTGCCCGGCACCGAATTCGGAGCAGCGGAGCCGCCGTACGCGTTCTCCCATGTCAGTCCCGACAATGAACGTCGCTGCGGGAGGATGGCCGACGGTGTGGCCGCGTCCAGGTCTGCCGTTTGCCGATCCCGCCCGACGCTTGGGAGCCATGGAAGCGACATTCCGAGCAGGGCCTCAAGGGCTTGATTGATGCGTGGATGCGAGTATTTAGGCGAAGCGTAGGTGGAAGCCGAGGCGGAAATAGAGAGGAATGCTACGAGCGATGGAACGAAGAGCACGCTCGCTGCGAAAAATTTAGGCCGTATGGCTACCGATACCAGCTGGCATGTGAAGCAAGGGCGAATGATCGACTAGGTTTGTGTCGTAGCAATGGAGGTACGCCGAATCCAAACGAACCACCGGAATACGGCTGGCAAGACATACCTCGTGATTCGCCTCGCGGCTGATCACTCGATGGACGAAAGGCGATCAGATGCGCTATTTGGCGCAAGTTTCGATAGCGTTTTCGGGCGATGCGAAGGACCCTAATGTCTTCGATATTTGGGAATGCGTGCTTGCTGTAGATTTGGAGAGTCCAAGACAGGCCCTTGCGGAGGCCATCTCAAGGTCGCGAACGGTCTTAGACGACCCCGAAAACTGGCGAGCGCTAGGATACTCAAAGAAGCCATGCCTTTATGCCATTAGATCAATACATACCGACGTTGAGTTTCCAGGAAAAAAGGCGAGCTGCAACAGCGATTGCATGATGTTGAAGATGATTGGAACCTTTGACGAGACACAAATGGCGAAGCTCACAGCATTCGAAGATGTATTAGTTCCGTATCACGTCATTTATATTGATCAAGAGCACCGCTTGACCTAGGCCGCGGGATCGCTGGTTCTACCGAGATGTTGAGAACTGTGCGCGTAATCACGTATCACAGCGATGCGGGGGAAATAGATTGATGACACTCCACGCCAGGTAGACCTTCATGATTCTGGTCCACGAGTGCCGATCGACGAACAGGCGAAGGCAACATGACATCATCGTCAGATGCTCCTCTCGACGACCTTATCCTATCCGTTATCAAGCCCAACTGGCAAAAGGTGGCAATGGTTCTCGGAAAGGCGCGGCGTCTTTCAGAGAGCAGGGGCCTTGAAACAAGTTATGACGCACTCGCAGCTAGAGTAACCGCGCTGTGCATGGAGGTCGCCTCGAATCGCAAGGAAATATTTCCAAGTGGCGGCGTGGCGAAGTGCGGCTTCCTGCAAAGGTTGACCATGATTATCCTGAGTTGAATGCTTAAGTTCGATGCCGAAGGTCACCAGACCGACGTCCCGGTCAAGATTTATCTCCCCATCGACATGGGGGATCATTGGCAATGTGAGTACGAAATTGGCTGGCCGGATAACGCGAGAAGGAGCAAGGGATACGGCATAGATTCTATTCAGTCTCTGTTGATTAGCTTACCGAAGATCGGAATCGAAATTTATTCCAGCAAAGCACATGAGTCCGGCAAACTAGTATGGCTGGAGCGGGGCGATGGTTACGGCTTTCCGGTGCCCGCAGGACATCGAGGTCTCTATGAAGGAAATGACAGGTCCTTTTGTCCTTAACTGGGCGAGGTTGCGGACTCGAGGCGCGAAACACAACGACCAATGAAGCGCCGCACCGTTGCGATCGCGTAAGCGAACTCGTCGGCACTGCACCAGCTTCGGTCAGCGGAACGCTGCGGCTGCGCGCCTGATCATGGTGCCTGTCGGCACACCAACGGCAGGTGCGCTTCCCAGAAATGCAATCACTGAAACCCCTGACATTCAGAGCGCGCCGTGGAGGCGCAAATAAATTCAGCCGGGGAGCAAGACGCGTAACCCAGACAGGAGCAACTCATGAGAAAGTGCGTTTACCTTGACTTGCGTCGTGGCAACGGGTGGCCAAGGCCTGAAGAATTGGAGCCATACTTCCTGAGACCACGGGGACAGTGCTGGGCCTTTAGTAGTGGAAATGACAACGCGGGCCTCGCCGCAGAGGGAGTCGACGGGACTGAAGATCTGGATCCGAATGACGGCCGTATCGATGTGGACCTGGACATGTGGGGCCATCCCGATCTCGGTGTATTGCTCATCTATTCCAAATGGGGTGGCGGAGTGAAGGAGATGTGTAGCTCTAAGGGAGATTTGACGCGCCTGCGCGAACGGGTTCGCAGCAAGCAGGGCACGCTCTTGCCGGTTGGCTTGTTCATCCCTCATGGAACCGCCTGGGAGGCGGTCAAGGAATTCATGGAAACTGACGGCGAACTTCCAACCAGCATTGAATGGATTGCTAACCGCAATCTTCCACGGGGTACATTTACCGGCCAATCAGCCGCCGCAGCTGAGTTCAGTTGCAACTGTCGCTAGGACAGGGCTGTGGGACCGCTGCACTGTTGAAGACCCTGCGCCCAGGTTTGCAGCACTCGCCTAATTCTCTCCCATTGACATTCGCCCGGCGCCCCGGGTCGGCTTTGCGCTGGCCCAGGGTGCCGGGCTTTTTTGTTTTTACAGGCCGAGTTCTTTCGGTTGCCCGTTTGCGCCCACAAAGCGAAGCTTGCGGCGGCGAATACACAAGACAAGCTCGCTGTCGATCTCGCCGTCAAGGAGATTGAGGCCGAGATCGCCGCGCGCGCCCAAGCCTCCGCGATTATCGTCGCGGAGCAGGGACGCTGGTGGACCTCGATGATCCGGCCGCTCGCGGCGCTTCCGGTGGTGATCTACATCTGGAAGGTGATCGTCTACGACAAGGTCCTCGGCCTGGGCACGACTGACGCGATCACCGGTGACGTCGGCACCTGGGCCGGCGTCATCATCACCACTTATTTCGGCGGGCGCACGATCGAGAAGGTGGCGCGCATCTTTAGGCGGTAAACCATGCAGGATGTTCTCACTTGGGGCGCACTGATCGCCGCGGGTGGCTCGCTGGTCGCCATCGTCACCTTCTGGATGAACCGCGGCAAGGCGGAAGCCGATGCGCTGGCAAAGGCGGACGCTGCCAGCGCGACCGCACATGCCGCGCTGGCAAAGGCTGAGATTGTCGCGGAGCAGCTCGCTGAGGCACGGATCGAATTTGCCCGCGACTACGCAAGCCACAAGGATCTCGCTGCCGCCGAAGTACGCTACGCGGCTGCGCTCGACAACCTCCGGACTGAATTGCGCGGCATGAACGAGCGACTCGACTGCATCATCGAACGATTTACGCAGCACGCGTGATGAGCGTGCTCAAGGCGGACTAGACAGGTTGCACAACATCAATAAGCGCTTGATCAAATAGCTGCCGCCAACGGACCGCGCGATCTATTCGCGGCTCCGCGCATCCCCCAACCTCAATCGCGAACACAGCCACCGCAGGCGAACACCTGCGCGCAGGCGTCGCACCTCCAATTCGGAGCGTTCCATGGCTCGTACATATGCTTCGGTCAATGAAGCTTGGCGAGAATTCCGCAATCCTCGGAACCGAGCTCACGAGGAGAACGATCGCGTACCGCACACGCATCAGGGTTATGACCCCAATCAACCGCATGTTCCTAAAGGCCACACCGATGCGGGCAGTGGACCGATACTGGAGGAGGCGAAAGCACCTCCGAGAACTTATCAAATCCAACGCCGGACAACGAGTGGAGCCGGGGTTCGCGCTTGAGGCAGAGGCGCGGCTCGCCGAGCTGACAAGAGCAGGCATCGGTCCAGGTCCCTTCGCAGGAGAGTCGATAGCAGCACGGGGTCCAGGCCGAGATTTCACTGCATCGGAACGACGTGAGATAAATAGAATATTGAATCAAGCAGGATGCCACACCTGGGGCACCTTCAATCCCGCCACAATGAGGGGAGATGTTGTCCTTGATCATCAGCCGTCTACACGCTGGAATCCACACAACAGACCGCAGCGACTGTATCCTCAATGCTTGTCTTGTAGTGGTCGGCAAGGAAACTGGATAATGCGGAATAGTGGGACTCGATAGCATGCGCACCTCAGCCGTGATACGACCTCTCAATTCCCTCTTGTTCATCTCGGTGTGCCGGGCCTTTTTGCTTTTGCAGGATGCGAGGCGCCAGTCATCGTCTACGATCCATCGAGACTAACTATCGCTCCGGGGCGTCGATCAAGGCTTCAGCCTTTCTCACTTTCCCATCATCCGTGATGAATGCGATCGGGCCTATGGCGTTGTCGTCGAAAACAGCAGCCGTTAGCGGGCCACCGAACACTGCACCGGTATCCAGGTTGAGACGATTGGGCAGATATTCGGGCTCGCCAGTTCCAAGCGGGGTATGGCCATGGACAATATAGAGACCATGGTCGCGCGGGTCCGACAGGAACGGCTCGCGGATCCAGAGCATCGTTTCCTTATCCTGCTGGTCGAGCGGAACACCGGGGAGAATGCCGGCGTGGACAAAGAACCGCTTGTCGTCACTTTCTGAGAGCGGAAGGCTGTCGAACCAAACAAGGTGTTCATTCGGAATCGCGTCCGCGCTTGTAACCCCGTAACTGCGCAGCGTCATATCGCCGCCATTGCAAAGCCAAAGCGCCTTGTCGCTATCGCGCAGCGCGCTGATCAGCATGTCCTCGTGGTTACCTCTGAGGCAGCAGATTTGCCCAGGTTTTGCTTTCTGCAGCTCGATCAGCAGCTCAACCACCTCCCGACTGTGTTGGCCGCGATCGATATAGTCGCCGACGAACACAAACCGGGCCTTCCGCCGGCCGCAATGACCATTGCAGTGCTTCAGCAGGCGCGTGAGCTTGTAGTAGCTGCCATGGATGTCCCCGACCGCGTAGATCAATGGGCTCGGCATGCTGCTTCCGTCCGTGCTTAGGTTTCGGCTATCGTCCTAGATTAATGTCGGGTCAAGCAGTTTTGCTCCCCCTCTTTGCTCCCGTGTCGGGGCACTTTGCCTCTCCCCCAAGATTCCCTTGTACTGTCCTATGGATGGCGCTTACCCTATCCGCGGTCGACGCAGGCCCATTGTGCATAAGGGGAGTGAAACCATGAACTTTTGCAAAAATTTTGGCCGGCTTGGCGTGGTTTGCGCGCTTTCGGTCGTGGGCGTGACTATGGGCGTGAATGGCGCCGCGGCGCTCGACTATCCCACGAAGCCCGTGCGCTGGATCGTCGGCTATCCGGCTGGTGGGTCGACCGATATCCTGGCACGTCTGATCGGGCAGTGGTTATCTGTACGGCTCGGTCAACAGTTTATCATCGAGAACAGGCCAGGCGCCGGTAACAACCTCGGCACTGAACAGGTGGTTCGTGCGGCGCCTGACGGATACACGATCCTGCTGGTCAATCCCGCCAATGCGATCAATACGACCCTTTATGAGAAGCTGAGTTTCAACTTTGTCCGGGACATTGCCCCGGTCGCGGGGCTCATCCGCGTGCCCAACGTGATGGAGGTCAATCCGTCGGTGCCGGCGAAGACGGTGCCGGAGTTCATTGCTTACGCCAAGGCCAATCCGGGCAAGATCAATATGGCCTCCTCGGGCAACGGCACCTCGATTCATATGTCGGGAGAGCTGTTCAAGATGATGACCAGCCTCGCGATGCAGCATGTTCCATATCGCGGATCGGCTCCGATGCTGACCGATCTCTTGGCCGGGCAGGTGCAGGTCACGTTCGACAATATGCCATCCTCCATCGAGCATATCAGGGCGGGCAAACTGCGTGCGCTGGCGGTGACCACGGCCATGCGATCCGAGGCCTTGCCTGATGTTCCGGTCGTCGCCGATTTTGTCCCAGGCTATGAGGCCAGCGCCTGGTTCGGCGTTGGCGCTCCCAAGGGAACACCGCCTGAGATCATCGACTTGCTCAACAAGGAGGTCAACGCGGCCGTGGCCGACCCAAATATCCGGGCGCGCCTTGTCGACATGGGCGGAATGATGATCAATGGAACGCCGGCGGAGTTCGGCAAGATCATCGTGGAAGAGACCGAGAAGTGGGCCAAGGTGGTGAAGTTCTCCGGCGCAAAGCCGGAGTAAGCCGCGCGATGCTGCTTACAAGCCGAGTGGCTTCGGAGTCGTCTGTCGTTTGATGAGTGACGATATCCCCTTCGACAAACGCCTCGACCTTGCTCCCGGCAAGGTCGAAGAGGTCTATCCGGGCGTGCGCCGGCTGCTCTGCAACAATCCGGGGCCGTTCACGTTCAAGGGAACGGTCAGCTACATTGTCGGCCGCGACCGTGTTGCCATCATTGATCCTGGGCCGCTTGACGAAGCACATATCGAGGCGCTTCTCGATGCGGTTCGGAACGAGACGGTCACGCATATCTTTGTCACTCATACCCATCGAGACCACTCGCCCGCAGCAGCGCGCATCAAAGCCGCGACGGGCGCGCCAACCTACGGTGAGGGACCTCATCGCGCGGCGCGGGAGCTCCATCTCGACGAAGCGCCGCGTCTCGATGCCGGTGGTGACCGCGACTTCCATCCCGATTTCAAGCTCGCTGATGGCGACGTGGTGGCCGGCGATGGATGGAGCTTCGAAGCAATCGCCACGCCCGGTCATACCGCGAACCATCTGGCATTCGCACTCAAGGGATCAGAGATCATCTTTTCCGGTGATCACGTGATGGCCTGGTCAACGCCGGTGGTGGCGCCGCCCGACGGCGCCATGGGCGACTACATGGCATCCCTGGAAAAGCTCCTGCACCGATCGGAGACTACTTATTTTCCCGGGCATGGCGGAGCAGTGAGGGATGCGCCGCGTTTTGTTAGCGTCCTATATCCGCCACCGTCGTGGCCGCGAGCAAGCAATCCTGCGCCGGCTCGCAGACGGTAGCTCCGATATCCCGACGCTTGTGCAGGCGATCTATGTCGGGCTTGATCCGCGGTTGACCAGAGCGGCGGGGCTCTCGGTCTTCGCGCATCTGGAAGACTTGGTCGCGCGCGAGCTGATCGTGACCGACGGGGAGCCGTCTCTCAACGGGATCTATCGGTTGCGCGGCTGAGACGGGGGTGCCTTCGCCGGTGGTCCCTTCGCCTTCTTGGCTGCGGCAACCGGCTGTTCCGGCTTCTGGCGTCCGATCGCATCATCGACATCGTCAATCAAAGTGCGAACGCGTGTCGCATTGGACCCGAAATCGAAGGAGCCGTAACGCGACGATGATCGTATGTCGATGCGTGAGCCTTGTCCGTCAGCGCGGACACGAATGACAACGTCTTCCCGCAACCCCATGATTGCGGTTCGTGCCACAGCTTCGATGCGGCCCTCGCGTCCTCGCTCCGGCGGCCGGCGAGCCACGATGTT
Source organism: uncultured Alphaproteobacteria bacterium (assembly GCA_963817015.1). GTDB lineage: Bacteria > Pseudomonadota > Alphaproteobacteria > Rhizobiales > Xanthobacteraceae > VAZQ01. The sequence goes on from CAWFMV010000009.1 coordinate 161,619, forward strand.
CCATTTGCGCTTGGTGACCACTGCAAGGGTCGCATCATAGGAGGCCTGCGGGGTTGCCTCTTCCTCAAGTGACTCGATTTCGGGATACGCGTTGCGCTGCTGTTCAGCAGCGGAAAGGCCGGCATAGATGACCGGATTGGCATCGCGCGGTCGGACCCGCGCCAGCGCTTCAAAGCGCGGCGGGTCAATCGGATCGGTCGTAATGTCATAGATCCAGGGCAGCCGATAGGATGCGACGGCGAGATAGCTCGGATAGGCCAGGAGCGCCAAGCCAATTCCGATCGCGGTGAGCGAATAGCCTATGCCCATCAGGCCTTCACGCCAGATCACCACAAATGCAGCGAATGCGAGCAATAGCGCGATGATCGAGAACACCAGAGCTCCACCAAAGGTGGCGAGCGCTGGTTTGAACTCGAGCAGCCCGGAGCGCACGATGACGATGGCCAGAATTGTGGCAATGAGCGAGAATACTGCTGTCCGCCGAGCCCAGATCGCCAGCCGGGAAGTCGGTTGTTCGGCGATGTAGCGTCGCAGCATCGGCTAGCCCTTCGTTCCCGAACAAACCCGCTTTAGGTCGGCCCACTCTGACGGTGTGATTAAAGCCTTGGTGGGCCCGGCTCCGGCGCGTGAATTTATAGCATTAACACGGTCCTTGGTCTCGGGGTGGTCAAGCAAAAGCTTGAGGGCGCTATGGCTGCTGCCAGCGATACGCGTGAGGATCGTTCCCAAGGCGCGTGGGTCAGCGTCCAGTGCCTTCATCAGGTCAACGGCATAGTCATCGGCGGCAGCCTCCACGCCGCGGGAATAGCTTGTTTGCAGGATAGCCTTCGCCGCAATGATAACGGCGCCTCCGCCCACGAAGTCTCCAAGCAGCAGGCCAAACAGCAGCGACATGGCGCCGTGTTGCAGCACTGTGCGAGTGCCATCGCGATGCGCGACGTGGCCGAGCTCGTGGGCGATGACGCCCGCGACCTCGTCGGGATTCTCGGCCTTTTCGATCAGGCCGTAGAAGACATAGATAATCCCCCCAGGCAAAGTGACAGCGTTGGCATCGTCGTTGCGCACGACCATGACCCGCAGTGGAATCGGTTGCCCGGCTGCTTGCTCAAGTTTTGCGAACATCTTGTCGAAGGCCGCGCGCCCTGCTTGCTCCGCCTCGCCGGACCCGCACACAAAGCGCGCTCCAGAACCGCTCTTGTCGAGGATGCTACGGACTTGTGCGTCGACGGCAGCGCCGAGCTTGATCTCAGCCGCATAGGGCACGATAGGAGTGAGGCGGCTGGCAATCTCAGGCACGCCGTAGATAGCAACCAGCAGCAGCGAGACGGTCGCGGCCAAGCTCCAGAGGACGACCCGGCGGCGGCCGCGACGCTCGGTGCGACCGCTGCGATCGATCGGCACGGACAGATCGTCGATTGCGCCGGCGAGCTTAGGATCGCGCACGTCGAGGCGCGCAAGCACCGGGTTGTCGATCCGGCCAATGCGAAGCAGTCCATGAGGCGAGGGGATGGGCTCAAGCTCGGCGTAGGCCCATTCGGCCAGCACATCGCCGTCAGACGCAATGATCTGGAGCGCCGACGCTCCGAGCGTCACCGTCACGTCGTGCCGGGCGCTGGTCACGCCGTCGAAATAGGTTGCCTGGCCGGACGTGGTCATGATGGTCAGAACCCGCCGACATTCAGCGCGTCAGCCAACCCTTCACCCACGGGCGAGGCCGGTGCGCCGACCGAGGAGATGGTCTCGAGCGTTGCGGGATTCGAGAGTCCGGTACTGTTTGCCACGGCGCGCCATAAGCCAAGCCTGACTTTGATCTGGTAGATCGCCGCATAACCCAGCGCCAATGCCACGTAGGTAACGACGCCCAATATCGCCGCGGCAATTTCGCCTATGTTCGAAAACCATTCCTTCTCGAGGACGCCGGTAGCCCATAAGGCGGCGGCGCCGGCAGCACCCAAGAGTATCAGTACAAATGAGGCGATCGTGCTGAATACGATCGACCATCCGATGTAGCGAAGATAGGTACCGTACACCTCGCCGGTGCGCAGTATCGAGCTGGCCGCCATGTCGCCGAAGCGCAAGCCAGACGTCCACCAACGCAGCACCATGGCTTGAAAGACCGGATAAAGGAGCATGCCCGCAAGCACGGCCCAAATGAGCGCGCCGATCCCGAATGCCGATGCAAACGCTACGCCGGGATGGGCTTCCACCAGACGGCTCAGGGCGTCGTCATCGTTGGTCGAAACCAGTTCCCGCAGCAACGCAGGGTCAAGCGCCAGGATGAACGCGACCAGAGACGCGATCAGTGGCCCTACCACCACGAGCCACATGAAGAGACCGCGAATAAACAGGCCGCTTCCGGACCCTTCGAAGCGCCCCTGCAGATTTCCGAGCCAGGTGTTGCGCATCTTGAAGCGCTCGAGGCGAGACAGCGCGATCGGATACGCGAGCCCGAGCGTCAAAATGATCACGGTCCACCAGAGCACTGCCATGATGGCATAGTACCAAGCCGATCCGGTCTGATGGAATTGCACACCGCGAAAGACCGTCCGGCTCAATCGGTAGCGGCGCGCGCGATAAACGGCGTAGTGACCGAGAACAGTCGCTAGGACGAAGCCGATCACGCCCGCCAGTTGACCGACCAAGCCTTGGGTCAGCGCCAGCAGGAAGATGAAAGCATAGAATGGAATGAGAATGGCGACGGCGATCAGGAAGCCGATCAGAAGCTCGCGCGCAGTGCCGGTATATTCGAGCGACTCACCGAGCACCTCGGTGTTTGACCAGAGAAATCGGCGCGTATCGGTGGTCAGCCAGAAGCGATAGATGCCGAGGGTGAGCGCCAGCAGAATGGACCCTCGAATCCAGAGCCGCCAATAGTCTTTGTCAAATCCCAGGAATTGAATGGGGCCCGTGGGCAGCCGGAAACGCGCGGCTAGGCTGGGCTGCGCCGCGGGCACCGCCGCATCAAAAGTAGTCATAATCCTTGCCTGCTTGAGATCGCCAATGACTGATCTGCAGCATATCGTACGGAATTGTGGCGTTGTGAGGGGGTAAGTTTTAACCCCCAACTTTTGGGAAATGCATAGACGTCAATGCGCGGCGGCCACCGGCATGAGGACGTCGCGATATTGCTCCCGTAGCGCGGTCTTGAGGATTTTCCCGGTCGCTGTATGCGGTATTTCTGTCACAAATACCACGTCGTCGGGTAGCCACCAGTCCGCCACCTTCCCTCGCATGAAGGCCAGGATTTCCTCCTTCAGAATCGCCTGTCCTTTCTTGGGCACCGCAATCAAGAGCGGGCGCTCGCCCCATTTCGAATGCTTGACGCCGATGACAGCGGCCTCGCCAACCTTGGGGTGGCCCGCCGCAAGGTTCTCGAGCTCGATTGACGAAATCCATTCCCCGCCGGATTTGATGACGTCCTTGGAGCGGTCGGTGATTTGCATATAACCGAGCTGGTCGATGGTCGCCACGTCGCCAGTGTCGAAGAAGCCCTCCTGGTCGAGAATATTGCCTGACTCCCGGAAGTAGGCTCGAGCAACGGCCGGCCCGCGCACTTTCAGCCGGCCAAAGGTTTTGCCATCGCGGGGCAGTTTTTTGTCTTCATCGTCGACGATCTTCATTTCGACGCCGAACGGCGCATGCCCTTGCTTCACCTGCACATCCAGGCGCTGCTCTCCGGTCAGAACAGCACATTCAGGTTTCAGTGACCCAAGTGATCCCAGGGGGCTCATTTCGGTCATGCCCCAAGCATGGCACACGGCCACGCCGTAACTGCTCCTGAAACACCCGCAACATTTCACGCGGACAAGCGGACCCGCCGATGACAACTCTCTTCAGGTCGGGAAGCCTGGCCTTGTTGTCTTCCAGATATTGCAACAACATCATCCACACGGTCGGGACCGCCGCGGTGAAGCTGACACGCTGCGTCTCGAGCAACTCGTAGACCGAGGCCCCATCAAGCTTGGCGCCCGGCATCACCAGCGTCGCGCCTTGCATCGGAGCGGTGAGCGCCAGTCCCCAGCAGTTGGCGTGGAACATCGGCACGACCGGCATGACGACGTCGCAGCTGGAAATTCCCATGGCGTCCGGTGCGCTTACAATCATCGAATGCAGGACATTCGATCGATGCGAATAAACGACGCCCTTGGGATTTCCGGTCGTGCCTGATGTGTAGCACATGCCCGCCGCAGTATTCTCGTCGAACGACTGCCAGCTGAAAGTCGTCATCAACTTCGCCAATCCAGTCTTCGTAGCTGACCGCGTTCCTGAGCGACGTCGCGGGCATATGAGCAGCGTCGGTGAGGACGACATAGCGTTCGATCGAAGGAAGCCGTGCCGCGAGCTTTTCCACGAGTGGCACGAAGGTGAGGTCGACCAGCATGACCCGGTCTTCGGCGTGGTTCACGATCCAGGTGATTTGCTCTGGAAAGAGCCGGGGGTTGATCGTGTGATAGATCGCTCCGATGCCGAGGATCCCGTACCAGGCTTCCATGTGACGCCAGGTGTTCCATGCCAACGTCGCGACCCGATCGCCGAGCTTGATGCCGTCCTTGGTGAGCCGCTTGGCGACCCTGAGCGCGCGCGCGCGGACCGCCTGATAGTCCGTCGTGTGGATGGGCCCTTCGACTGAGCGTGAAACAACGCGCCGCGCGGGGTGGTTGAGAGCCGCGTGGTCGATAATGCGATGGCAGAGCAGTGGCCAATCCTGCATCAACCCAAGCATGAGCGTTCCCCCGTGTAGTCGTGTCCGGTCGTTGCGTGTGGCCGGACTTGAGCGATTACGCTTAACTTGGACGACTATACGAATAAACGTGCTTTAAAGACGCAGTGCGGCGGGGAATATTCCTGATAGAATATCTATTGATCTGCAACCAAAAAAGCTTTTGCGCTGCGGCATGGTCCGGACAAATTGGTGCGAAATTGTAGAACGCAATGAGCTATTTTGTGAATGGAGACCGGATACTCTGAAGAACAACGGTCTCGGAGGACACGGCCAACATCGGCAAGACCATGATGCATATCGACCGAACGCGCACGCGACTTGTCTTTGCACCCTGACTGTACTGTCGGTCGGTGCCTCCACCCTGGTGCCGGCAGTTGCGCAGGATTTCTATGCTGGCAAGCAGATCACGCTGGTCGTGGGCGCCGGCGTGGGAGGCGGATACGATCATCAGGCACGCTTGGTCGCGCGGCATCTCGGGCGGCATATCGCCGGCAACCCACCGATCATTGTTCAGAACATGCCGGCCGCCGGCAGCATTGCGGCGACCAACTACATGTTCAGCACGGCCCCGCGCGATGGAACGGCAATTGCGCTCGTTCAACGCGGCATGCTGCTCGCCAAGCTGACTTATCCGAGCAGCGCTCGCTTTGAGATCGACAAGTTCCGCTGGTTGGCGAGTCTCAACAGCGAAACGGCCGTAACGCTGGCGTGGAATGCGACCTCCACGCATCGCACCGCGAAGGATCTATTGGAAAGAGAGTTGATCGTTGGCGGGATCGCCGGCGTCGATCCGGAAACGACGCCGAGGCTATACAATTCCCTGCTGGGGACAAAATTCAAGGTCGTCACCGGATACAATAGCACGGCTGAGATCGCTCTTGCGATCGAACGGGGTGAGGTCCAGGGCATTGCAGATTTTTCGTGGTCGAGCCTGAAGGTGGTGCGACCGCATTGGCTGAGTGAGAAGAAAGTCACGATGCTGATGCAGGGCGCATTGACCAATGAACGGGAACTCGGCGACCTGCCAAACGCGCTCGATTTCGTCAAGAACGCAGCCGATCGCAAGGTGCTCGAGCTGCATTTCACGCAGAAGACGGCCGCGCGCCCGATCATCTCGCCGCCCGGCGTGCCGGCTGAGAGAGTTGCAGCACTAATCTCTGCCTTCAAGGCTCTTGGCCAGGATCGCGAGTTTCTTGCCGACGCCGAGCGCTCCAAGCAAGAGATCGCTCTGGTCTCGAGCGAAGAGGTCGAGAAGGTCGTCCGCTTGATCGTTTCCACGCCCGCGGACATTGCCGACCGCTACGCCAAGGCATTTGCGCCCGAGGCCAAGTAGGCCAGTCGCGAAGGCCGTGACCGGCTCAGCGAAATAAGGCTGAGCAGCACTTTGACTGGTAGCAATTGCGAGCACGGTCGCCGCACGCGCTGCTAGCGGGCGGACCTTCGGGCTATCCCGTTCGCAGCGCCTTCGGATCCACGCGTGTCTTCTCAAGATCCTCAGCCAGGCGCAGGAAATCTCGCCTCGTCGCAAGATATAGTTCTCGTTCGTCCAAGCTCGAAGCTCTGTGGTACAGCCTCTTGTATTCCTCGGCGCGCCGATGGCACTCAGCAATGCGTTCTCTCACGCTGTAGGACATCGCCCTCTCCTGCAGTCCAATGTACGCTTCGAGTTTGACGCGTTGGCCGGCACTGATTGTGGTATCGCGAGAGCGGGTTTTTGTGTTTCCACAAGAGTCATACGTAAAAAGGAAATAAAAGTGCCTATTGTTGAAACCATGTGAAGGTTTTGTGACGAATTACTTATCTTTCTCATGGTATTAGTGGCGCCAATGGCGTGCTGCGTGGCCAAGGGCTGAACCGCGCGAGCGTCTTTTCTAGCGGCGAGGTGAGCCTGGCCAAGCGCACACCGGCCAAGTTGATGGATTACATTGCGGGCTCTGGGCGCGAAGGACATCGCAGCCGAGGAGCACAGAATCTCAGACACGCCGGCGATCGGCTCGTGGCGATCCGTGTGGATTGTTGAACACCCGAGCTGGGCAGGCGATGCCAAGGCCTCGGGTGTGCAACCGCGCTGCGAATGCTGAGAGCTCCGCTGCTTGCTATGTATTATCTACCGACGGCGTCCGCCGCCGCGGTGGGCGACATGGGCGCCTCCGCCTCGGGCAAGGCGCCGCCTCGGGCAACGGCGCCGCCTCGGGCAACAGCGCCGCCTCTTGCGTACGCACCGCCACGATAAACACCGACCGCACCGCCAGGATAGACACCGCCGCTATAGTAGCCGCCACCACCGCAATTTTGATAGTTCGGATCACAATATCCTCCGCCATAGTAACCGCCGCCACCGGTTACAACGGCTCCCCGTCGAACGACCGCACCGCCACGGTAGGCGGCTCCACCTCGAACTGCTGCACCGCCTCGAACTGCGCCACCACGATAGGCGGCACCGCCTCGAGCTGCACCGCCTCGAGCTGCGCCACCTCGGTTGGCGCCGCCCGCCCTGGCGAGCACAATCTGAGAGTCGTCGAGCTGGGTGTCATCAGACGGAACAGTCTTGAGGAGATCCTTAGGAAAGACCGAAATGGGCGCACTCACTGCCGGCGAGACAAACAAGACCGCGCTCGCAAACCCCGCGAGGACCACCTTGGACGCCAAACTGAACGGTGACATGTTGAGCTCCCTTTGTTGTTCTCCTTTTGCCGATCTGATATGTCGTAAGCCTCTCCGTACGGGATGCACATTATCCGTTGGTGCTGCGCAGTATCTGTTGGTTTAAGCGACGCTGACTTTTGCGGTGTCTGATCGAGCGTGATGTACTTTGGCTGCAGTGGGCTTGGCGCTGATCAGTTGCCCCTTATTCCGAGGCGTACAGGTTTGTCTTTCAACAGGCAGGCCGCTTTTGCTCCGCTATTGAGCGCGTAGCAGACATCAGGCTCGGGAGCGCCTTGTTCCGATTGATGAGCGCTGGCCTCAGGCAAAGCGCTTGAGAGAAAAGCGGCCGATCTCGTGCTTTGGCTCGCAACGCGTCACCAGATCGGCGAGAATTTCGCCGATCACCGGCGCAAACTTGAACCCATGACCCGAGCATGGCGACGCAACAACAACATGCGGATAGCCGGGAAGGCTGTCGACAATGAAATCGCCATCGGGCGTGACAGTGTAAAGGCAGGTCGTGGCCTTGACCCGGGGTCCGTTCGCGTCGGGAAGGTGAGCGGCGAGCGCCGATCGGATCAGGCTCTCGTCAGCGATCGAGACCGTTCGGTCACAGGCGTCGGGGTCGACTGTTTCATCGCCGTGGTGATGCTTGGCGACCTTGATGAGTCCGTCACCGTCGAGCGGAAAGCCATAGTGCATGCCATGTTGGCTTTCCATGAGAAAGACCGGAAAGTGTTCCCGCTGGAACAACGCGGGCTGACGAGGAGAGAACCAGGTCATCACCTGTCGCGTTACTCGCAATGGAGCTTTCAGATCCGGCAGCACCGATTTGATCCATGGGCCAACGGCGATCACCACGGAACCGGCATCGATTCGGGCACGATCGGTGATTATGCGCACTCCGGTGGAACTCGGCTCGATCGCCCGAATGGCTTCGCCCAAACGAATTTCGGCGCCGGCCTCCTTGGCCAGAGCCAGCATGACGTGAATTGATGGCTCCGCGGCGAGGAACCCACCATCGGGCTGCACGACAGCCTGATATTGCGACGGGAGATGAAATGCCGGAAAACGGCGCGTCAGATCCTCGGCGCTCAGCAATTCGTGACGCAGGGAGTGCTGCCGGATCGACGCAAGCACGCCGGTAATCAACGTGCCATCTGGAGCGCCGATCTCCACGATGCCCGTGATATGGATGAGCTTCTGCCCTGACGATTGTTCGAGCTCGTGCCAGAGCTCATAGGCGCGGCGCAGCAGCGGCACGTAGGAAGGGTGCTCGAAATAGTCGAGGCGAATGATGCGGGTTGCGCCATGCGAGGAGCCGCGATCATGCCCCGGCGCGAATCGATCAATGCCGAGCGCACGCAAGCCTCTGCGGGAGAGCTCGCGAAGGGCCGCGCTCCCCATCACGCCAAGACCACAGACAACGACGTCGAAGCTTGGCATGAGAGCTCGCAAGATCATCGAATGAGGTGCGCGCAGAGGGTCAAATTTCCAGACACCCGACGCGCGTCCGCTATTCTGGAGTAATGCCCACAAGCAGGATGTGCAATGCGCCAGACGTGGGTCTTACCGGTACTTGCGCACATCCCGGATGGGGGCGGCGCCTTGCGTCCGGTGCTTCCGAGCCCCAGAATTGATGCCTGTCGACGTCTTTTACTCGAGCCAGAATGCCGGCGTGAAAGCAGTCCTGCCACTGATCATGCTCTTGGCCGCGGTGGGCGGCGCGGCCGCTGAGGTGGTGCCGCTGCCGAGGCCGCGGCCTGTGCCGCCGCCGGCATCGCACGATGCGCCTGCCTGCGCCCTGTTGATGAGCAGCGACTTGGCCATTGCGGCGCCACTTCAGACCCTGGACGGGCCGGGGGAGTGTGCGGTCACGGACGCGGTGCGGCTTGAGGCCGTGGTCATGCCGGACGGTAGTCGTGTTGCGCTCAATCCGCCGGCAACGCTCCGCTGCAGCATGGCGGAAGCGATCGTGCGCTGGGTTCGCGAGGATATGGCGGCAGCCGCGCTCACACTTGGCGCGCCACTGCGCGGCCTCGACAACTATGCCTCATATCATTGTCGCGGCCGCAACAATATCGTCGGCGCCCAGCTCAGCGAGCATGGCAAGGCGAACGCCCTCGATATCCGCCTGGTCAGGTTGGCTGACGGAAGGCGCATTGGCCTGACTGACCCGCATGTCGCAAGAGACTTCCGCGAGCGCATGAAAAAGGATGCGTGTCAGCGCTTCTCCACCGTGCTCGGCCCGGGCTCGGACGGCTACCACGAGGACCATGTTCACGTGGACCTGCAGGAGCGCCCGCGCGGTCGCTTTGCGATGTGCCAATGGCAGGTGCTTGATCCGCCTGCGCCTGCTGAGGCTGACGACAGCGAAAAGGTCCCGCTTCCGCCGCCGCGCCCCAAATTTGAAGCGACGGTGCGTGGAAAGCTTTGACACGGCTGGGCCTGCGCGGCGAGTATCGTGGCTCCTCCGCGCGAAAGTAACGCCATGCTCAGCAATCTCGCCACTCGCGACATCGAAACGCTGATTCACCCCTATACCAATCTGGCGTCGATTCGGAACACCGGGCCGCTCGTGATTGACCGCGGGCAGGGCGTCTTTCTCTACGACAGTAACGGCAAATCCTACATCGACGGGATGGCGGGGCTGTGGTGCACGGCGCTGGGCCATGGCAACGAGGAGCTGATCGAGGCTGCAACGCGTCAGATGCACAAGCTGTCGTTTGCGCATCTGTTCACGGCCAAGAGTCACGATGGCGCCATCGAGCTTGCCGAGAAAATCAAGGAGATTGCGCCGGTCGAGACCTCCAAGGTTTTCTTTTGCAACTCGGGCTCGGAAGCAAACGACACCCAGATCAAGCTCGTCTGGTACATGAACAATGCGCTTGGGCGGCCGCGTCGAAAGAAGATCATCAGCCGCATCAAGGCCTATCACGGTGTGACGATTGCGTCGGCCTCGCTGACCGGCCTCCCCAACAACCATATCGATTTCGATTTGCCGATTGCGGGCATTCTTCACACGAGCTGTCCTCATCACTATCGGTTCGCCCATCCGGGTGAGACCGAAGAGCAATTCGCCGCCAGGCTTGCGGCCGACCTCGAGGCGATGATTGTCAGTGAGGGACCGGAGACGGTCGCAGCGTTCATTGCCGAGCCGGTCATGGGCGCGGGCGGCGTCATCGTGCCGCCGAAGACCTACTTCGCCAGGATCAGCGAGGTCTGCCGGAAATACGACGTCTATATGATCTCGGATGAGGTGATCTGCGGGTTTGGCCGACTGGGTGAGAAGTTCGGCTGCACGCTTCTCGGCTTCGATGCCCATTCGATCTCGGTCGCGAAGGCGCTGACCTCGGCCTATGTGCCGATGGCAGCCGTGACAGTGCCGGAGACGATGTATCAAGCGCTTGTCGATCAAAGCCGCAAGATTGGGGCGTTCGGTCACGGCTTCACCTATTCGGGGCATCCGCTCGCTGCTGCCGTAGCGCTCAAGACCCTGGAGATCTACGAGCGTGATCGAATCCCGGAAGCGGTTGCACGCAAATCGCTGCAGTTCCTGGCGCGGCTCTCTGCGCTTGGACAGCATCCGCTGGTGGGCGAGGCGCGAGGATTGGGACTTGTCGGAGCGCTTGAGCTGGCGGCCGACAAGGCGACCAAGCGGCCATTCGAGCCAAAGGCAGGGATAGGCCTGCGCACCATCCAGTTCGCCGAGGAGGAGGGGCTGATTGTGCGCTCCCTCGCCGGCGATGTGATCTCGCTTTGTCCGCCGATGGTTATTTCCCCTGAAGAGATTGATCTGCTGTTCGAGCGGCTGGGGAGGGCACTCGACCGCACGTTGGATTGGGCGAAGCAGCAACGGCTGGTTTGATCAACGAGCCCCTTAAGCTCGGATGGGTCGCCAAGAATTGAATCAATCGGCGCCGAACCAGGGGCTCGGCGCCTTCATCCACCTAGTGTCCCGCTACGGCTCTTGCCTGCAGCTTCTGCCTACAAGCTGTTGCCTACTTAGGGCCGTCAGGTTCGTTCACCGTGGCAACACGGGAATTCCAGGGCGAGTCGCCCTGCTTGGGCGCCAGCACAACCACGATCGCGCCAAGCTTCACGCGATTGTAAAGGTCGATCACGTCTTCATTCGTCAGCCGAATGCAGCCGGATGAGATGGCTTGGCCAATATACTCGGGCTGGTTGGTGCCGTGGATGCGGAACAGGGTGTCCTTGTTGCCCTGGTAGAGATAGACGCCTCGCGCGCCCAACGGGTTATGCGGTCCGCCTTCGACAAAATTGGGGAGGTTGCCAAGCCGCTTCTTGATGTCAGCGGTCGGCACCCACGACGGCCATTCTTCCTTCCGGCCAACCTTGGCGATCCCGTAGAACAGGAGCGCATCTTCGCCGACCGTCACGCCGTAGCGGATCGCCTTCTTGTCGGGCAGCACGTAGTAGAGATACCGGGCGTCAGTATCGATCACGATCGAGCCAGGCGCCTCAGAGCGGTGATAATCCACAATGTGGCGCTGATAGGTCTGCGGGATGCTGGCCTGCGCGTAAGGAGCATTCGCAAGCAGCTTTTTGTCTCTTGGAGTGAAATTAGCCTCGCTGGCCGGCTCTAAGGTTGCCTGCATGCAACCAGCCAGCAGCAAGCCAAACAACACGCACGCGCTTCCACGAATTGCCATTGCTCAGGCCTTGATCCGCCTCATTGCACAGAAGATTGGGGCACCCCAACTCCAGGCATACCAGATAGCTGAAACCCCCCCAGGACTTCCAGCGCTACGTCTCGTTAACCAAATTGTCTTTGGAAACTGTGGCAAGAATATCGCAGTTCCATGACCAGGAACACTTGTGAATAAGCCCCCGAAATCGCGAGTCAGGGCCGCGCCCGGCGGTATATTAAGCCGAAATAACCGGCGCAGGTTAAGCCTCCTTTCACAATCGAGGGGCCAATGTAACCGCTGCGCTGGGCCGGCGAATATCGCCACAGCCCATGATTTCCCACGATTTGTCGTGTCGATCCTGGGTGCGCCGGCCTTTAGCATTCCTTCAACGAGAGGTCCTCAATGCCGGCAAACCGAAAAGCCCCGCCAAAGACCAAGCCTGAGGTTCAGAGCCTTGATTGCCGCTACGGCAAGATTGGAATTTCCGCCGTCGCTGCCGCGATGCGCTACCAGAGCGAGCGGAAGAACATGGCCTACGCGCCTGTTGCTCCCCGCGGTGACCGTTGGCAGTCCGAGGACTTGGCAGCCTGATTTGGCAGCCTGATTTGGCGGCCTGATATTGGAGCCTGATCGGCGAGGCGCCGATCCGCTCGCCCGAGTGCCGTCAACAAGCTTGCAAGGTCTACCCCTATTAGGTCATTGAGTGCCCGATGGGGCGAATTCGTTTGAGCGCGCCGGTTGGTGGGCTCGGGATGGGGGCACGACGCGGCCATGCTCTCGGTTTATGTTCCGCACGGTTCGTCCCTTGAGCGTGTCCCGGTGACGACCGGCGCCCAGGTCCCGGATAGCGCCATCTGGTTTGATCTGATCCAACCCACCCAGGCCGAGGACAAACTGGTCGAAAGCGTCGTAGGTATTTCAGTACCGACGCGTGAGGAGATGCAGGAGATCGAGGTCACCAGCCGTCTCTATGTGGAGAACGGCGCGCGCTACATGACCGCGACCCTGATGTGTCAGTCCGACACGGACACGCCCAAGACCACCGCAGTCACTTTCATTCTGTCCGGGCATCGGCTCATCACGGTTCGCTACGACGAGCCCCGTCCGTTCATGATCGTCGGCCACAAGCTTGCCAGGCTCTGCCCGGCCGGCATCAACGGCGAGTCAGTCCTGATGGAGCTGCTCGATGCCGTGATCGACCGGGCAGCCGATATTCTTGAGCGGATCGGTGTTGAGGTCGATCGCGTCTCGCACGACATTTTCGAGCCGGAGACGGGAGAGACGCGCAGTCACCAGGAGATACTGAAGTCGATCGGCCGCAAGGGCGACCTCACGTCGAAGGTTCGTGAGAGCCTCGTCTCCATCGGGCGTGTCTTGCTGTACCTGGCCAACGAAGCCGACAGCATGCGCTGGGCGAAGGAGCCCCGCTCGCAGCTGCGCGGCATGCAGCGCGACGTCCAATCGCTGTCCGACCACGCCACCTATCTCTCCAGCAAGATCACATTCGTGCTCGATGCCCTGCTCGGCGTCGTTTCGATCGAGCAGAACAACATCATCAAGATATTCTCGATCGCAGCCGTCGTGCTCATGCCGCCGACCCTGGTCGCGTCGATCTACGGCATGAACTTCAAGCACATGCCGGAGCTCGATTGGCAATTGGGCTATCCGCTCGCCATCGTGTTGATGCTGATCGCGGCGGCCTTGCCTTATGTTTTCTTCAAATGGAAGAATTGGCTCTGAGGCGCGGTGCTCCGATGCTCGCGTGGCGCTTCACCTAATATTTACCTCTGAGCGCCTCGGTGATCTCCAGCAGCGGGAAGGCGCTGAAGACGTGGGATTGGTTGACTGGCGCCACCGGCTGCAGGCAGGACTTATCAAGCTCGGACAAGCTGGTCACGCCCAGCAGTCCAAGCGCGATTTGGATCTCCGATTCCAACAGCTCCAGCACACGATGGACACCGGCTTGGCCGGCGGCGGCGAGGCCATAGAGATAGAGCCGCCCGATCGACACCGCGTTGGCCCCAAGCGCAATGCCCTTGACGACATCGGTGCCTCGGCAGAAGCCTCCGTCGACGACGATCTGCGCGCGCCCGCGCACGGCAGCCACCACTTCCTGCAGAATGTCGACCGTTCCTCGCCCGTGGTCGAGTTGCCGGCCACCATGGTTGGTGACGTAGATGCCTTCAATGCCGTGATCGCAGGCGATGACTGCGTCCTCGGCCGTCTGGATGCCCTTGATGATCATCGGGAGCTTGCAGCGCTGCCGAAAACGCTTGATCTGCGCCCAGCTCAGCATCGCCTGATGGCGCTGGGCCGTTGCGTCTGCAGATGACCGCATCGCGGCGCGTTTGGTAATGTCGCGCTCGCGGCGGCTGTAGATCGCAACGTCGACAGTGAACGCGAAGGCGTCGTATCCGGCCGCCATGGCGCGGTCGATGATGTCCTCGACCCAGGCGTCGTCGCCACGCACATAAAGTTGAAAGACTTTCATTCCTTTCGCAGCCGCTGCGGTTGCTTCGAGGCCCGGCTCGGATACCGAGCTGACAATCTGCGGCACACCGAACGCGCCAGCCGCACGAGCGACTGCGGCTGAGCCCCCTGGATCGAAGCGCTGGATGCTGCCGACCGGCGCGAGCATCACCGGCATGCGTATCTTCTTGCCAAACAAGCTCGCCGAACAGTCAATGTTAGACACGTCACGCAGCACGCGTGGCCGGAATCCGAGTGAATCGAGCGCCATGCGATTCCGCTTCAGCGTCGTTTCGGTCTCGGCTCCGCCGATCATGTAGTCCCACTTATCATCGGTCAGCTTTTTCCGCGCGGCCGGGATGAACTCATGCAGCGTCAGGAATCGCTCAGCCACGTCACTGGTGGCAGTCTCGGTCATTGCTGGCTCTCTCTGGATGGCGCGGGCGGTTGGCATCGGGCGGTGGATTTGGACGACTGGAGCCTGCCTATCGGTTCTCGCCGCGCTTCACATACTCCTGCATGAAGCTTTTGGTCTCCGGCTTGAGCGAGAGCCCGTTGCGGACTTCGGCATTGAGGTTGGTGTTCGATACGTATTCTGGCGCTTCGCCCATCGTCTTCTGCGCTTCCTCGATATAAGCCTTGTCGTCGTTGAGCTTTAGCACCGCCTGGCGCAGCTCGGCTACGGCTGCCTGCGGGGTGCCCGGTGGCATGGCGATCAGCCGATACATGGTGCCATTGACAGTCAGGAGGGACAGATAGGCGTCCCACAGCGCACCCGTCGGCAGGCCGCCTTTGAGCGATTTGTACAGCTCGTGGAACGGCAGGATCGGCAGGCCTTTCATCTGTTTGGGCACGCTGAATTCTGCGCCGTTGAAGCCGGGGTCGTAGTATGTCGTGACGAGGTCGCCGGATTTGACCAGTGGCTCGACCTTGGTCGCGTAGATCGGTGGAGAATCGGCGTGATAGCTGATCTCGTTGCGCTGCATGGCCAGCATCGCCTGCGCGCTTGAGTTATAGCCCGTTACGTAGCGGTAGGGCACGCCGAGCATGTCGAGCGTCAAGCGCATCGACATGTCCTTCGGTGCATCACGTCCAAGCCCGCCCACGACCAGGTTTTCGGCTTTCACCAGATCGGCCGCGGTCTTCATGCCGGGCCTCACATCCGAGCGCATGAAATGGATGCGCCCGCTGGGGATGGCGGCGATGAACTCGTAGGTGCGGAAATCAACGGTGAAGCGTTCCGGGTTGGTGACATAGCGCTGCGACGCCGCGGTGAGATAGCCCAGGATCATGCCGTCCTTCGGGGCGACCTCGCCGAGGTACTTGGTGCCGATCAGGCCCGCTGCTCCCCCCATGTTCTGCACGATGATGTTGGGAGAGCCGGCAACGAGCCGTCCAATGTGGCGCGCAAAGACGCGGGCCTCGATGTCGGTGGGCCCGCCTGCATCATAGTTGACGAGGACCGTGAGCTGCTTGCCCGTATAGAAGCCCTGCGCACCGGCATCTGAGATCAGCTGTGGGAGGAAGGCGGCGAGGCAAAAGAAGAGGCAAGGTCGCGTGTGCATGGCGTTCCCGTGCGAAGGTTTTTCGTTCTACATGGTAGTGTATTGCGGCGGCTGCCTAAAGACTACCCGCCGGCCCGGCTTACGCTAGGTCTGTGATTGCGGTTGCGATATAGCAGCGGGGACGCCCATGGCTCGCTGATTGCCAACAGGTGGCCAAACAGGTGACGTTGCCTCATGCCGATCATTGTGCTTCTGGCGCTGGCCATTCTGCTGGTGGTTCTCCTGGGACCGCAATGGTGGGTGCGACACGTCCTGGAGCGCCACGGGGTCGAGCGGCCTGACCTGCCCGGAACGGGCGGGGAGCTCGCGCGCCATCTCCTCGACGTCGCTGGGTTGCATGGCGTCAAGGTCGAGCTCACAGGCGACGGGGACCACTATGATCCGGAGGAGCCTGCTGTGCGGCTGTTGCCGCAGCATCACGACGGGCGCTCAGTGGCGGCGGTCGCCGTCGCGGCGCACGAAGTGTCGCATGCCGTGCAGCATGCCAACGGGGAGCGCGCGTTCGCCGTCCGCTTTGACCTGGTGAGGAAGCTGGTCTGGATCGATCGTATTGCGAGCGGACTTTTGTTGCTGGCGCCGGTGGTATTCATTCTCGTCAGGGCGCCTGTTCTTTTCGGCCTGCAACTCGTTGCGGGGCTGGTGCTGCTGACCGCGCGCATCGCCGTCCATGTCGTCACATTGCCGGTCGAGCTCGACGCGAGTTTCGGCAAGGCCTTGCCGGTGCTTGAGCGAGGTCGCTATCTGTCGGCGGCCGACATGCCCGCGGCCCGCACCGTGCTGCGAGCCGCGGCTTTCACGTATGTGGCGTCTGCGCTGATGACTTTGTTGAACATCGCGCGCTGGCTCCGTGTCCTGCGGTTCTGATCACGGCTGCTGCGGCGGTATCGGCACTTCGTGGATCTTCATGGCGAGCGCCACCGATGTGTAGTAGCCAAGGAGAACCAGCACCTCCGCGATGCCGTTTCGGCCCAGGACCTTTTCGACGTCCGCAAATTTTGCATCCGGGAGCTTGGCGCCGTTCGCCAGCGCGTTGGCAAACTCATAGACGCCCCGCTCGTGCGGATCGGTCAGCTTTGGATCGGTGCCGGCCACCAGCGCATCGATGGTTTCTTGCGAGAGGCCGACACGTTTGCCCTCGCGGATGTGAGCCTGACGGACGTAGTCGGCATCCCAATGGCGCGCGATGACCAGGATCCCGATCTCGACCTCGCGCGGTGACAGTGAGCCGCGCTTGTTGAGGTAGGTGCCGATGTGCTCCATGCCGTCCGCAATGGTCGGGCTGTGGATCCACACTTTGTATGGTCCGAGAATTCGCCCGCGGCCTGCGACAAGCTGATCGAAAATGGTCTTCTGCTCAGCCGTCAACTGCTCGGGCGGGATCTCAAGAAGGCGGTTCATGGCTGTCCTCGACTGTGCGCAGGTGCTGCGCGCTCGTTGAAGCGAATTGTGGGCTGGCGCGCGATGAGTGCTACTCAGGCAATGGAATGAACTCGGTCTCGTCGCCGGGAACGATGTCGAAGCGGCGGTCTTTCCATTCGGCCTTGGCCTGCTCGATCCGCTCCTTGCGCGACGACACGAAATTCCACCAGATGTAGCGCGGGCCCTCCATCGCGGCTCCGCCGATCAGAACGACGCGCGCCTCGCTGGCAGCAGTCATTGTGATGGGATCGCCTGGCCGGAACACCAGAAGCTGACCCGCCCCGAAGCGATCACCGGCAATATCGACCTCGCCCGAAACGATATAGAGCGCACGCTCCTCCGCATTGGCATCAAACGGAAGCGTTGCTCCCAGCGCGAGCGTTGCGTCGGCGAACAACGTCTCGGACAGGGTCTTCACGGGCGAGTGCTGGCCGAAAAGGGTGCCCGCAACGATGCGCACGTTGGCGCCCTCCGCATTGACGATCGGCAAATCCGCCTGGTCGTGATGCGCGAAGCTCGCTGCGATCTCCTCGTCTTTGGTGGGCATCGCGATCCAGCATTGCAGGCCATGCAGTCCGCCGCCGCTCACGCGCCGCTCGGGCGCAGTGCGCTCGGAATGAACGATGCCGCGTCCCGCCGTCATCCAGTTGACCTCGCCGGTGCGGATCGGCTGCGCGGTGCCGAGGCTGTCGCGATGCATGATCTCGCCGTCAAACAGGAAGGTCAGCGTCGCGAGCCCGATATGCGGGTGCGGCCGAACATCGATGCCCTGGCCGTCCCGCAGGACGGCCGGTCCAAAGTGATCGAAGAAGATGAAGGGGCCGACCATTCGGCGTTGGGTATGCGGGAGGGCTCGGCGGACCGAAAAGCCGCCGAGATCGACGCTGCGCGGCACGATGATCTGATCAATCGCCTCGCAGGCTGGCTTGTCGCCTGGGGCAGGGTCCTGGCCCGGGAAGGATGTCATGATTGGTCCTTGGGTAATTGGGGGCGCCGCGGCCGTAAGGCCGCCGGCATCTGTGTCGGGGCCTTATAACAGACATTAAAGCAGCCCGAATATGGCGATTGGGCGGGCCTTGGAACTTGATGCACCCGCAGTCTCTCTCGGCCTCATGGTGAGGAGCCGCGAGCTTCGGCTTCACCAGATTCGGTAACCTCGTGCGCGGCGTCTCGAACCATGGGGCCGCCCCATCCTTCGAGACGGGCGCCACGCTAGGTTGTCTGTGCGGAAAGCTCATGTGTTGGCGCCCTCCTCAGGATGAGGCGGGTAAAATCGACGGCGTCTGCCACCGACAACGCTTTTTTGCGAAAAGCCGCCGGTGGCTCAGTTGACGTCGAGCGGCTCGGTTCCGGTCGGCTTGCCGCTGGCGTCGAGGGTGATCTTCTCGACGCGGGCCTCGGCTTGGCGCAACAGCTCCTCGCAGCGGCGCTTGAGGTTTTCGCCGCGCTCATAGATCGCAACCGACTCTTCAAGCGGAACTTTGCCTTCCTCAAGCCGCTTCACGATGGATTCAAGCTCCTCGATGGCGCGTTCGAAGGTCAGGCGCTTGATGTCGTTGTTGTTGCTTTCAGCCATGCATGCTTCCGGTTGAGCGCGATTCGCGGCCAGTATTGTAGCCAATTCGACGGCAAGGTTTAACCTTGCATCAGCGCGCTGACGTGAGCAGCCGCGGAATTCGAAAGCCCTTCAAGGTCATAGCCGCCTTCGAGCATCGATACGACACGGCCGTTGGCGCTCGCCTGGGCGACTTCCATGATCTTCTGTGTCGCCCATGAGAAGTCCGCTTCCAGCAGGTTGAGGTTTGCAAGCGGGTCGCGCTGGTGGGCGTCGAACCCCGCCGAGATCACAATCAACTCCGGCCGGAAGTCGCGCAGGCGCGGAAGGATGACGCTTTCAAACGCTTCGCGGAACTTGGCGCCCCCGTCGCCAGGCGAGAGCGGCGCATTGACGACCGTATCGTGCTCGCCGCGCTCGCCGCGGGCGCCTGTGCCTGGATAAAGTGGCATCTGATGAGTGGAGCAATACATCACGGTCTTGTCCGACCAGAAGATGTCCTGTGAGCCGTTGCCATGATGGACATCGAAGTCGACGACCGCGGCGCGGTCGATGCCGTAGCGCTTCTGAGCGTGGCGCGCCGCAATGGCCGCGTTGTTGAACAGACAAAAGCCCATGGGCCGCGCAGTCTCGGTATGGTGACCGGGCGGACGCGTAGCCACAAATGCATTCGAGACGCGGCCGGCCATCACCTCGTCGACGGCGTAGACGCCGCCCCCCGCTGCGCGCAGCGCGGCCTCGAAGCTGCCCGGCGACATCGAGGTGTCAGCGTCGATCTGAACCAGGCCGCTGGTGGGCGACGCTTCGCGTAGAGCGGTGACATAGTCCATCGGATGGCAAAGCGCGATGGTGTCGAACTCGGCCGTTGGCGCCTCGGCGCGGACCAGTCCCTGGAACTTGTCGCTTGCAAAGACTCGCTCGATCGCTCGCAGCCGATCCGGCCGTTCCGGGTGACCCGGCGGCGTCAGATGATTGAGGCAGGCAGGATGGGTTATAAAGAGCGTTGGCATGGGCAACACCTAGTCTCTTGCGGCGCAAAGTGGAAGTGCGGGCTACGCCAAAGCAACCTCGCTGACGCTGTCAGCTCCCTCAATCACCTCGCGTTCTAGTCCGGACGAACCGGGCGCAAGGTGCTCCGCAAAGAACCTCGCGATTGCAATGCGGGCCTCGGGGTCGGTTCCGGCGCGGGCCGCCGCAAGCGCTTCCTCGGCCAGGAGCGCTCCGCCGGTCGCGGTCGCAAACAGCCGGAGGTAGGGCGTTGCGCCTGCCAACGACGCATCGTCGAGCGGCCGGCCGAGCAGCCAAGCGGTTGTTCGTTCGAGCGAATCGACCGCCTCCCCAAGCCTCGCGCCGGTCGCCCCGAAGGCCGGATTGTTGGCCGCCCTGACCGTCTCCACGGTTCGGCGCAGATCGGCAATATGCATCTTTACGGTCGTGCCCTGCGCAAGCGGAATCTTGCGCGCCACCAGGTCGATCGCCTGAATGCCGTTGGTGCCCTCGTAGATCGCGGCAATGCGGGAATCCCGATAGTGCTGAGCGGCGCCGGTCTCCTCGATGTAGCCCATGCCGCCATGGACCTGCACGCCGAGCGATGAAACCTCCACCCCGACATCGGTGGCGAAGGCCTTGGCGACCGGCGTGAGCAATGAGGCGCGGTCATGAGCGACTTGCCGGCTGTCCTCGTCGGCACTCAGGTGGGCCCGGTCGATGGCGACGGCGGTCGCATAGCAGATCGCACGTGCGGCACGCGTCTGCGCCCGCATGGTGAGCAACATGCGTCGCACGTCGGGATGCGCAATGATCGGGCTCGAACCTTCTGCCGACTTGGACGTGCGGCCTTGCTTGCGGTCGCGCGCATAGGCGAGGGCCTGCTGGGTCGACCGTTCCGCGATGGCAACGCCCTGCAGCGCTACCGCAAGCCGCGCCTGGTTCATCATCGTGAACATGCAGGCCATGCCGCGGTTCTCTTCACCGATCAGATAGCCGACCGCTCCGCCCTTCATCACCAAAAACCATGGTGCAGGTCGGCGAGGCATGATTGCCCATCTTGTGCTCGATCGAATGCGCCCGCACGTCGTTGCGCGCGCCGAGCGATCCGTCTGCGTTGACCAAAAACTTCGGCACCAGGAACAGCGAGATGCCGCGCGTTCCGGCCGGCGCATTGGGAAGTCGCGCCAGCACAAAATGGATGATGTTCTCGGTGAGATCGTGCTCGCCATAGGTGATGAAGATCTTCTGTCCCGTCAGGCGGTAGGTGCCATCGCTGGCACGCTCGGCCTTGGTGCGCAACGCGCCGACGTCGGAGCCGGCCTGCGGCTCGGTGAGCTGCATGGTGCCGGTCCATTCCCCGCTCACGATCTTCGGCAGATATGTCTTCTTGAGATGATCGGTGCCGTGCGCCTCCAGCGTGTCGATCGCCCCCATGGTCAGGACCACGCCGATGCCGAAGGCCATCGCGGCCGAATTCCACATCTCGATGCAGGCGGAGTTGATGGCGTGCGGCAGACCCTGGCCGCCCCAATCCGTCGGCCCCGAGATGCCATTCCAGCCGGCCGCGCTCCAGTCGCGATAGGCCTCCTTCCATCCGTCGGCTGTTGTGACGACTCCGTCCTTGATCCTGGCGCCCTGACGATCGCCCACTCTGTTGAGGGGAGCAATCACCTCGGTCGCGAACCGTCCTGCCTCCTCAAGCACGGAATTGACCAGGTCCTCGTCGAGGTCTCCATAAAGCCCTTCGGCAAGCGCTGCGCCAAATCCGGCCGGGTGTTTGAGCGTGAAGGCAATGTCGGCAACCGGCGCGCGATAGGTCATGATGCATCTCCTCCCGACCATGCGATCGGCTTGCGAGGTTCACGCTTCCGGGCAACTGCCAAATCTACGCCAACTGCGTCTACACAAACTGGACGGCCACGCTGCCGAGTGGCCCAAAATCGGCGTGCAAGGTGTCACCCTTTTCCGCCCACACCGGCCGGATGAACGATCCGGACAGCATGATATTGCCTGGCTCGAGCACGCCGCCGAAGGGCGCCAATTTGTTGGCAAGCCAGGCGATGCCAAGCGCCGGATGTCCCAGCACGCCGGCGGAGACGCCGGTCTCTTCGATCTCCGAGTTCCGGTACATCACGCCGCCGACCCAGCGCAGGTCGATATCCATCGGGCCGACCGGCCGGCCGCCAATCACGATTCCCGCCGCCGCGCCGTTGTCGGCCACGGTGTCAAAAATCTTGCGCGGGTTCTGCACCCGCGCGTCGATGATCTCGATCGATGGCACCACGTATTCGGTCGCGCGCAGAACATCGAGCAGGCCGACGCCGGGTCCCTTCAGCGGCTTCGCCAACACAAAGGCGAGCTCAAGCTCGACGCGCGGCACGCAGTAGTTGGCGTGCGGGACCTTGGCGCCATCCGCCACCAGCATGTTGTCGAGCAGATGACCGTAATCCGGCTCGTTGATCTGCGAGGACTGCTGCATGGCCTTCGATGTCAGGCCGATCTTGTGCCCGATCAGCTTGGCGCCGGCCGCAATCTTGCGGCGCGTCACCTCGGTGGAGATCGCATAGGCATCCTCGATGGTGATGTCGGGCCAGGTCTTGGAGAGCTGCACGACCGGCTTGCGCTCTTTTTCCGCCGTGAGCAGAAGGTCTGTGGCTTTGTCGCGATCGGCCTTGGATAGCACTGGCGGATACTCCTGTTATTCGCTGCCAGTATCAGCGTGACAGCCCGTCTTGCGCAAGCGCCTCGAATACGGGCTCTGGATGGCCTGTGGGCTCCCGCATGACAGACCGCCTTGCGGTCACGGCCGGATTGCGGAAGCATGCGGCGGGCCGTGCTCATGAAAGGCCGTTCAATGAAATTGCCAGCCTATGAAGTCCTCGCCCAGGCGTCTGTCGCGGAGGGCGTTGATACCGTATTCACGTTGATGGGGGATGCAAACATGTATTGGGCCAACGCCATGGCCAGGCACAATGGCGTCCGGCTTGTTCATATCCGGCACGAGCATTGCGCTGTGGCGGCGGCTGCGTCTTACACCTGGGCGACGGGCCGGCCCGGGTCTCGGACAAGGTCGTCTCGATCATGCAGGCGCGAGCGGTCCGACACTAGGTGTGTACTCATGAATTGCTTTGTTCGGGCGATCGCTGGCTCATGTCCCCTTTGCCTCCATCAGCGATCGGAAATCGGCCATTCTGGATCGACAGCTTCCTTACGTTCGACTGAGTGAACAAGATCGCCGGATATCCAGGTCAAATGGCGGACATATCGCCCGGGGGCAGTGGCGCCTCGCAAACTCCGCGCGCGGCGTCCTCCCATACACATACCGGTGATCACCGCGCCGATCAGTAAATAGATCGTAATCCAGATCACGGCCTGCCTCATCGGCTTCAAGGGATTCGGGCGAGCAAATTCGGCAAACGTTCCTCCGAAACAACAGGTTGATCAGGCCGGACGTTGCGGGCGGCGAGATACGCCTCGACAAAGGCGCGGGCGCGCCACCCTATTAGAAATCGATACCAGTATTTGCGCCGCCCGGTCAGCAGGATCAACATGAGCCGAGCCTTGGAGCGATAAACGGCGCGCGGCTCTGTCAGCGGGAACGGCGTCTGGCGCCGGTGACAGCGGTAAAGCTCTCCCAGGAACGCGTCGCGATGGAACCACGGTTTGGCGACGCCGGTGCAATGAATGATGCGCGGCTCGATCCAATCGCCCACCGAATGGCTGGCGCCGAGGAGGAAGTTCCAGCGCTCACGCAGATAGAAAGTGCGGCCGGCGCAGGCGGCGTTAATCGCGGTCTGATCGGGAAAGCCGGCTGTTGGATAGGCGCGGAGGAACGTGAGCGCGGCGGCGCTCAGCCGCTCGCGCCGCCAGACCGGCAGGTTCATCAGCAGCATGCCAGAATTGACATAGGTTGAGAGCGCGATGCCGACCCGGCGCTCCATCACGATGCCGTGGTCGTAGACGCCGCCGACGGCGGCCTCGCCGAGATCGATGCGCCAGAGATCGGTGAGATTTCCGACCACCACGCAGTCGGCATCGAGATAGAGCGCGCGCTCGGCGGACGGAAAGAGATCGGGAATCAGCAGCCGGGCATAGATGGCGGCGCTCCAAGATTTATTGGTCGGCAAGTCGACGAACGGCGTGGTGTCGATGTAGATGATGGAAAGCGCGATGCCGAGCCGGTCGGCAAAGTCCGCTAGCGTGGCGCGCGTCGCGGGCGCGATGCCGCAATCGAGGAGATGCACCCGTGCGTTTGGCTGATGGGTCCAGACCGAATGCAGTAGCGTGGCAAAATGCGGCACGAACCGTTCGTCGGCGGCGGAGACGATGATCATGACACGCCAAAAAAGAACTAATAGGTTACAGCGCTACTGTGCTGCTGCGACAGGAGCACCTGCGCCGGTGATCTGTTGGACCACGACCTCCGCGAGGAGGTGCTGGCCCGCTTTGTTGAAATGAGCCCAATCGATAGGGCCATGTATAAGGCTTGTCTTGGCAGCTTTCCGTAGTGCGGGCCGCGCATCTACATAGGCGGCTCCATGAGCGAGCGTGGCCGCTCGCAACAGATCGCAGATTAGATCACTTCGCATGGCTACCTGTGAAGGCGACGCCGTCATGGTTGGCTGGCTTCCGTAGCCGGTCACGATTGCTTCCGCGGCAAATGTATAGATCGATGCCGGTGAGGGGACGTAGACGACAGTGGTCGGCACGTCGGGGAAGCGGCTTCTCAACCAAGCCAATGAGCGTTCAAATACGCGTATTGCGTCATGAACTTGATCGTCGGTGTACGCCAGTCCAGGCCCGAGAAAGCGCGGCGCGGGGGCCTGCTCCCCCGCCACAATCAGGGTATTGGCATTCCCCGGGCCGGCCTCAAAGGATATGCCCTGCACGTGGCGCTGAAACAGGAATTTTGCCATCCTCGTGATCGTGTCGGCGAGATACGCGCGACACTTCCATCGCGACACCGATGCAAGTTCGTTGAGCAGAACCTGATCGATGGAGTCGTCGGACGCGTTGCCGTGTCCCCTGATGACGCGTGACAGGAATTGGTCATTGTCCCCGATATCGCTCGCCTCGGAAAAGTAGACGATCATTTCCTGTGGTGCTTCTATTCGAGGAAAAAAGTAGCAGTCAGCCCCAGCCAAGATCGTGGCCGGCCGACTGACAAGCGCCTGCGCGCTGCCAGCCCCAACACGGCCGAAGCTCACGACGTCGCGGCCGGTGGTCCGACGAATGACATCGGCGGAGTGGAAGGGCTTCGAGCGATCACCGTTCGCCTGCAAGAGCCAATCGCCAACGCCCTCTGCGATCGAATCGCCCAAGATGGCGATGTAGTTGCGGGGGACGAATTCGGACTTGGAGTTCTGCACCAGAACGCCTGCGGTGTCCGGCAAGTGAGTCCTGATGTTCAACGAGGCATAGGGCAGATAGAAGCGGAAGAACAAGAATTCGCAGATGAGATAGGCGCAGGCAATGGATGTGGCCGCCAACATCGCATTGAGAGTATGGCGCCTGAGGTGGCGGCCGAACGTCGATGGCTGTGTATGCATCATCGTTGCCCCCTTTAATTCACATGCCCCCCACGGCTCGCACGCTTACGGTCGCTAAAAGAGGGCCAGCGCGAACTGGCCCTTAGAGTTGCAAGTCCCTTTGAAGAGACGTGTGAGTACACTGGGGGAGGAAATCAGTAGCGCGCAGCGACCGGTGCGGCTGGCGCGGCTCCGAAGCGGTAGTTGAGGCCGAATTTCACGACACTGACCTTGAGGTCGGCGTCGAGGTCGCGCCTGAGATCGCAGCCAATACAACTCAACACGAAGTTGTCGAAGTGGATGTTTCTATGACCGAAGTCCATGAAGTTGTATTCGAGCTTCCAGGACCAGTTGCCCCAAGCCCCGTATTCGAGGCCCGCGCCAAACATCCAGCCGCTCCGTGTGCCGTTATCGTCGTTGAAGGCAAAATTATTGCCGCAGAAGGCGGTCCCCATGACCCCCACGCAGTCGTCCCTCAGCCTGACGCCGAAGCGAGCATCGGCAAAGGCGCCGCCGCCCTTGACATAGAGCAGCCAGTTGCCGGTCTCGCCAAATGTCACGCCGAGGCGCGCCGCTACGGTCGCGACCCAGTTACCGCGGTCGTTGCAGTTGAACAGGAAATCGCGCGTTCCGGTCGCGGTGCGCGTGAAGAATCCGCAAGCGCTGTCGCTATCCGCATTAGTGAGCGCGGATATCTGGCCCTCGACACCCCACACCCACTGGTTGACTTGGTAATTGAAGCCAAGCTGGCCGCCGACGATCAATCTGCCGTCATCGCGCCCGAACCCGTTGTCGTCGAAGCAGACCCCCGACCAACAGTTATTGCGATCGACCGTATCGAACCGGTCGTGGCCATTTCGGTCGGCCCAGGCCCCACCGATGTGGCCGCCAATGTAGAAGCCGGTCCAGTTGTACATGACCGGTGCCGGCGGCGGTGGCGCCTTCACAGGCATGTCCGCTGCCTGCGCGGCACCCCCCAGCATCATGGCGGCGAACGTACCCAGTCCAAGCAAGATCAGCTTTCGCATAGAGAACCCCCGTTTGGTTGCTGCAGCCCACCTTGCAGGCTCAGTTGCAATCGTACCGCGCGGGCGTCCAAACGATCGTCACAGGTGAGCAACGTCAACGTAGTATTCGTCAAGTAATCCACTGAATAGTTTGACTATTTATGGTATTATTTGATGGTAATGGTATTATTCAACAGCATACAGTAAGTAATATACTTAAAGGTATGATTGTAGGCGCGCGGTCAGGGTTCGGCGATAGTAGAAGCACGATACAGTTAACCGCGCCGCATGACCTGCCCGATCACAACTTAACTGATCTCAAGCGACAT
This sequence comes from uncultured Alphaproteobacteria bacterium, assembly GCA_963817015.1. GTDB lineage: Bacteria > Pseudomonadota > Alphaproteobacteria > Rhizobiales > Xanthobacteraceae > VAZQ01. Next base: position 188,502 of record CAWFMV010000009.1, read on the forward strand.
GATGTTCTCGGCGGTTCGGGCGCCCGGTGGAGTGGAGAGCCGCTTACTGCAGAAGGATCGATCGCTTTCATGAGACCAGATCAGGTTCGTCAATGCACGCCGCGGTCGCGGTAAGGGCAATGTCTGAATTGGGTCTCAAAACCGGTAAGTGTCAAAATGAGCAAATGCTTTCCGCTTTGGTCGAAAGCGGACGTTCGATCTGCCCTTCAATCAGTACACGCCCTGGCCGAGCTCGTCACGCTCAGCGCTGCCCTTCGTTGAGCGCGGCTCCGGCGTGGGCGGGCAGCAGCCAGAACACGACGGCTGAGGCAAGCGACGCAAGTGCCAGCGTGAAATAGGCCGGCGCGATGTCGTCAGGCAAAGGTGTCGGCCGATCGTGCCAGAGGAGGCTGAGGTGCACGACAATCGCGGCGAGACCGACACCGAGGCTCTGCGTCAGCTGCTGTGTCATGGCTGAGAAGCTGGTGGCGTGGCTTATCCTCTCTGTCGGCATGTCGGCATAGGCGAGCGATTGCACGGCGGTGAACTGCACCGAGCGGGAGAAGCCGCCGATGAACAGGATGCCGATGATCAGCACGTAAGGCGTTGTGGGCGTAAACAGTCCGCAGCTCGCCAGGAAAGCGCTGGTCAGGAGCGCGTTCCAGATCAACAGCTGCCTGAAGCCAAACACCCGCAGGATCGGGCGGAACGTGAACCGCATCATCAGCGATCCGGCGGCGCTTGCGAGTGTGATCAGGCCCGCCTGAAACGCCGAGAGGCCGAAGCCGAGCTGGAGCAGCAGGGCGAGCGCGAACACCGACGATACGGTTCCCAGAAAGAACAGCGCGCCGCCGGTGATCGATGCAGAGAACGTCCGGATACGGAGCAAAGTGAGATCGATGATCGGAGTCTGCGTGCGCCGCGCGTGGAGGAGATAGAGCGCCGCACAAATGGCGCCGCCTGCGATTGTCGCGGTGACCACCGGGCCGGACAGCACGCCGCGTCCCAGCGCCGAGAAGCCGAAGACCAGCCCTGCGAGACCGAGACTGATCAGCACAAAGCCGCGCACATCCAGCGGACCGGCGTGCTCCTCCCGGATATCTGGAATGAAGCGGCGCACCAGCAGGATTCCGGCAAGCCCGATCGGCAAATTGAGAAAGAAGATCCAGTGCCAGGAGAAATATGTGACGATGAAGCCACCGACTGCCGGCCCCAGCAGGGGACCCAGCACGGCCGGAATTGTGATGTAGTTCATCGCCGTGACGAGCTGCTGCTTGGGCACGCTTTTGACGACGATGACGCGCCCGACGGGTGTCATCATGGCGCCGCCGATGCCTTGAATGGTGCGCATGATCACCAGTGCCCAGAACGATTGCGCGAGACCGCAGAGGACCGAGCTGAGGGTGAAGACCACGATCGCCCAGGTGAAGACTTTCTTGGCGCCGAACCGGTCCGCCATCCAGCCGCTGACCGGCACGAAGACGGCGAGCGACAGCAGGTAGCAGGCAATGGCGAGGTTGAGCCTGACCGGGTCGTCGTGCAGCGATTCCGCCATGGCCGGCAGGGCCGTGGTAATCACCGCGCCATCGAATTGATGCATGAACTGGGCGCAACCCACGATCAGCGGCGCGATGATATGGGTGCGGGAGGAGGGCATCAGGGATCAGAACTCCGCCCGCATGGCCGCAACGTGCGCTAGGGCAATATAAGCGCCGGCGGGGTCAAGATGACAGGAAGGCCTTTGTTCAGCGTGACTTACCGGAAGCACAGAACTATCACCACGTCTTGAGCCGCGGAACGCGGCAATTGAATTGTGCCCAATTGTCACATTGCGCCATTTGGCTTAGGATTCGCTGTAGAAATAAGCAATTCGTTGCATTGAATTCCTGACACACCTCCAGGGAAGGAAACGGACCATGCGGACGCGAGACTATCTCCTCAGCACGACATTTGCCGTGACGTTTCTGCTGCTACCGGCCGCGCTGCCCGCCCAGGCCCAGTCGGCGCTGACCGGCGTAGTGACGTCCGCCGAGGAAGGCGCAATGGAAGGCGTCGTCGTCAGCGCCAAGAAGGATGGTTCGACCATCACGGTCAGCGTCGTTACCGATGCCCAGGGCCGCTACACGTTCCCCGCAAGCAGGCTGGAGCCCGGCAACTATACGTTGGCGGCGCGCGCTGCCGGTTACGAGCTTCCCGGCAAGAGCACCGCTGCTCTCGCTGCCGGGCAGGAGGCCAAGGGCGACCTCAAGCTGCAAAAGATCAAGAACCTGTTCGGGCATCTGACCAACGCGGAAATACTCATGAGCATGCCGGGCACCGATGAGCAGAAGAAGTTTCTGCTCAACTGCACCGGCTGCCACACGCTCGAGCGCATCATCAAATCCTCATACGACGCGGATGAGTTCGCCAAAGTCATCCCGCGCATGAGCACATACTATCCCGGCAGCACGCCAACGCACCCGCAGCCACTGACGAACTTCACGCGCGATCGCGGTCGCGACGGCAACCTGCAGCCGATTTCCGAGTGGCTTTCATCGATCAACCTCAGCAAGCAGGAAACCTGGAACTATCAGTTCAAGACGCTGCCGCGGCTCACCGGCAAATCGACCAAGGTGATCATCACCGAATATGATCTGCCGGATGCCCGCATCCAGCCGCATGACGTGATGCTCGATCGCGAGGGCAACGCCTGGTACTCCGACTTCGGGCAGATGTTCCTCGGCAAGATGGATGTGAAGACCGGCAAGGTCACGCAATATCCGATCCCGGTCGTAAAGCCGGGCTGGCCGCTCGGGACGCTCAATCTCGAGATCGACAAGGACGACAATCCGTGGGTCGGCGTGATGTACCAGAGCGCCATCGCGAAGTTCGACAAGAAGACTGAGAAGTATCACGATGTGGTCAACGCCCAAGGAGTGGGACACCGCCGGTGGCCAGCTCGGTCATCTGGCGGTCAAGGGTACGCCGGTCGACAACAAGGTCTGGATCAAGAACTCGGACGGAACCGCCATCTACCGACTCGATCTCGTGACCAACAAGTTCGAGAACCTCGGCACGCCCAAGGATCCGCGCACCGGCCGGCGTATCGGCACCTATGGCATCCACTCGGACGAGCAGAACAACGCGTATCTGCTCGACTTCGCAGCCGGCAATATCGTGAAGATCGACGCCAAGACCAAGCAGGAGACCGTCTATCTCACGCCGACGTCGAACTCGACCCCGCGGCGCGGTCGCGTGGACGACGCAGGGTCGCGTGTGGTTCGCGGAGTATCGCGGCATGGCTATCGGCATGCTCGATCCGAAGACCGGCAAGATCCAGGAGTGGAAGGTGCCGTCGCCGTGGAGCGCGCCCTATGACGCCATGGCCGGCAAGGACGGCTCGGCCTGGACCGGCTCGATGTCGAACGACCGCGTCTCTCGTCTCGACGTGAAGACCGGCCAGTACATCGAATATCAGCTGCCGACGCTCGACCAACATCCGCCGCGTCTACATCGACGATCGGACCAATCCGGGCGCGCTCTGGGTCGGCAGCAATCACGGTGCATCGATCGTGAAGGTCGAGCCGATCCTCGACTGACGCGCACCGTTGAACGAGGATGTGATCATGGCCGGCCTTGTGCCGGCCATGATACGTATTGGGCCACACATCGGGTCGGCACGATCGCGCTGTTGCGCGCTTTTGGCGGCGTGGCTGTTGGCATGACAGGGACGGCAGACGGGCGATGAGCGGACTTCTCTCCGGTGTGCGCATCCTCGACCTGACCAATGTGCTGGCCGGTCCATTCTGCTGCTATCAGCTTGCCCAGCTTGGCGCCGATGTCATCAAGGTCGAAGTGCCGGGATCCGGCGATCTGGCGCGCCAGCTTGGCGCCGATCCTGCTCTCAATCGCGCGCACATGGGCGCTTCGTTCCTGGCGCAGAATGCCGGCAAGCGCTCGGTCACGCTCAATCTCAAGACCGCGAAAGGCCGCGAGGTTTTCCGCAAGCTGGTCGCCACCTCCGGCGTGGTGGTCGAGAATTTCCGGCCCGGCGTCATGGAGCGCCTCGGGCTCAGCTATGCGGCGCTCAAGGAGGTGCGGCCTGACCTGATCTATTGCGCGATCTCGGGATTTGGCCAGGACGGTCCGCTCAAGTTCAACCCGGCCTACGATCAGATCGTGCAGGGCTTGTCGGGCGTCATGAGCGTAACCGGAGATAAACAATCCGCGCCGCTGCGCGTCGGCTATCCGGTTGCCGACACGATGGGCGGCATCACGGCAGCCTTTGCGATTGCGGCGGCGCTGTTTCGGCGCGAGCGCAGCGGCGAGGGCGAGCTCATCGATGTGTCGATGCTGGAATCGACACTGGTTGCCATGGGCTGGGTGGTCTCGAACTGGCTGATCGCGGGCGTGCGGCCGCAGCCGATGGGCAACGAGAACATGACCGCGAGCCCATCCGGGACGCTGCGCACCGGCGGCGGCCTCCTCAACATCGCGGCCAACAAGCAGGAGCAGTTCGAGATCCTCTGCGGCCTGATCGGGCGCAAGGACCTCGTCAACGATCCGCGCTTTGCCGGACGGGAGGATCGCAAGCGCAACCGCTTCGAGCTCAACGCCGAGATCGAGACGGCGCTTGCCGGCAAGACCGCCAGGGAGTGGGCCGCGATCTTCAACCAGCACGGTGTTCCGGCCGGCGAGGTGCTCGACGTGCCGTCGGTTCTCGAGCATCCGCAGATTGTCGAGCGCGAGCTGTTGCGGACTTTCGCGGAGCCTCCTGGCGTCGGCCGCCCGGTTCAGGTCGTCCGCTCGGGCTTTCGGTTGGCAAGCGGCGATCCGGGACCTGCGATGCCACCACCACAGCTCGGCGCCGACACCAACGATATCCTCGCCGAGCTCGGCTATTCGAAAAGCGAGATCGACGATCTCGCGCGGGAGAACGTCACATGAGACTGATGCCGCAGCTCATGGAAACGACCGACTTGGAACAGACGTCATGACCACGAACCAACCGCCGAAGACACCGGAAGAGTGGTGGTCGACCTCGATCATCGACATGAAGCCGGGCTCGATCCGAATCCGCGGCTATGCGATCGAGGAGCTGATCGGCCGCATCGGCTTTGCCGAGATGGTTTATCTGATGACCCGCGGCGAGCTACCGCAGCCGGGTGCAGCCAGACTGCTCGAGGCCGCGCTGGTTGCGGCGGTCGATCACGGCCCGCAGGCTCCTTCGATTGCGGCTGCCCGTATGGCGATGACCTGCGGCGTCGGCATCAACAATGCCATGGCCTCCGCCATCAATATGCTGGGTGACGTGCATGGGGGCGCCGGCGAGCAGTGCGTGGCACTGCTCAATGCGATTGCGGCGCGCCTCCAGGGGGATGCGACAGAGCAGCACATTGCCGACGCGATCGACGCGGAGCTGCGCGCGCTGGCCGATCAATCGATCAGCCACGTGCCGGGCTTTGGGCATCGCTTTCATCCGCTCGATCCACGCGCTCCGCGCCTGCTCGCTTTGGTTGACGAAGCGGCTGCCAAGGGCACCGTCAGCGGTCGCTATGCGGCTATCGGCCGGGCCCTGGAAGAGGTCCTGGCGGCCCGTAAAGGCAGGCGCATTCCGATGAATATCGACGGCGCGACCGCAGTTGTTTACGCTGAATTGGGTTTCGCACCCGCGCTTTGCCGGGGCCTGTTCGTGCTCTCTCGCTCGGTGGGTGCGCTCGCTCACGCCTGGGAGGAATTGCAATCGGGCCAAAGGAATAAGGGACCGATCCCGCGACATCTGCTATGGAACTATACGGGGCCGCCGCAACGGTCGCTCCCGGAGGAACGCCGGTAAACCCGAAAAGATGGCGTCAACATCGCCATGTCATCAGTCGGGACGATTACCAGTCAGGAGGATGTGCCATGTTCAACCGTCGTGATCTCTTGCTTGGCACTGCTGCTGCCACGATTGTGCCGCCGCTGTCGCTGAGCAGCGATCTTGCTCAAGCTCAGGGCGCGGTCGACCTGCTCAAGGTCTTCGTTCCCGCCGCGCCGGGCGGCGGGTGGGACCAGACCGCGCGCACGATCGAGCAGGTGCTGCGCACGACTGGGGCGGTGAAGGGTGTCCAGATCACCAACGTGGGTGGCGCCGGCGGCGCTGTCGGGCTGCCGCAGTTCCTCAATAACTGGCGCGGGCAGGGCAATGCGCTGATGGTCGCCGGAATGGTGATGGTCGGGTCGCTCATCGCCAACAGGAGCCCGGTCAAGCTCGCGACAGCCACACCCATCGCCCGGCTCACCGGCGAGTTTCTCGCTCTTGTGGTCCCGGCTCAGTCGCCGTTCAAGACCGCAAAAGATTTTGCCAATGCGCTGAAGGCTGACCCCACCAAGGTCCCGGTCGCGGGGGGCTCCGCCGGCGGCTCCGACCACATCCTGATCGGCATGATCGCGCGTGCGCTCGGCGTTGCTCCCCCCAAGGTGAGCTACGTCGCATTCGCCGGCGGTGGGCCTGCGACCGCGGCCTTGCTTGGCAACCAGGTGGCGGCGGGCATCTCGGGCTACGGCGAATTCTCCGAGCAGATCAAGGCCGGCAAGCTCCGGCTGATCGCCATTTCCGCCGACAAGCGCCAGGAGGGCATCGACGCACCGACGCTGAAGGAGGAGGGCATCGATGTCGAGCTGTTCAATTGGCGCGGCGTGTTTGCGCCACCCGGCGTCAACGCGGCTACGCGGCAGGCGATGATCGCGCTGATCGAGAAGATGGCTGCGACGCCGCAATGGTCCGAGGCCTGCAAGACCCGTGAGTGGACCATGATCACGCTGGCCGGCGATCCCTATAAGACCTTCCTCGACGCCGAGACGACGCGCATCGAAGGCATTCTCAAAGAGCTCGGGCTCGGCTGAGATGGCGAGCGAGGGGGCGCAAGGCGGGGACGGGGCCTCTCGACTTCGTCCCGCCATCGGCGAGCTGATCATCGCAGTTGGCGTGCTGCTGCTCGCCGCAGTTATTTTATGGCAGACCGCGATCATTCCGGTGTCGCCGATCTACGCCAAGGTCGGCCCCACCGTCGTTCCCTACATCACCGCGCTGGGCCTCGCGGGGCTTGGGTTGTCTCTCCTTTACGCCGCGCTGAAGGGCGGCTGGCAGCCTGAGGAAGAGAAGGAGACTGTGCCCGACCGGGCCGCGCTGCTTTGGGTCGTCGCCGGGCTTGCGCTCAACGTGTCGCTCATCACCTACGGCGGGTTCACGATTGCATCCGTCGTGCTGTTCATCTGCGTGGCGCGCGGCTTTGGCTCCAAGGCGATCCTGCGTGATGCCGGGATCGGTGCCGCATTCGCGCTGATTGCCTATTTCGGATTCGCCCAAACCCTAAGCATCAACATAGGCGCCGGCATTCTCGAGAACGCGCTCAATAGCCTGTTCGGGCTCGAGCAGGGGGGGTGACGATGGATGTTCTCTCTCAGCTCATGAACGGGTTTGCCGTTGCACTGACGCCGCAAAATCTCCTCTGGTGCCTCGTCGGCACGACACTCGGAACGGCGATCGGCGTGCTGCCCGGGCTTGGTCCCGCCCTCACCATTGCGCTGCTCTTGCCGATCACCTTCAAGGTCGAGCCGACCTCGGCGTTCATTCTCTTTGCCGGCATCTACTACGGCGCCATGTACGGCGGCTCGACCACGTCGATCCTGCTCAATACGCCGGGCGAGAGCGCCAGCATTGTGACGGCGCTTGAGGGGAACAAGATGGCGCGCGCCGGCCGCGCCGGGGCCGCGCTTGCCACCTCCGCCATCGGCTCGTTCGTTGCTGGCACGATCGGCACGCTCGGCATCACCTTCCTGGCGCCTGTGGTGGTGGATTTGGCGTTGAGGTTCGGCCCGGCCGATTATTTCGCGCTCATGGTGTTTGCCTTCGTCACCGTCTCGGCCGTGCTTGGCTCGTCGGCAGTGAGGGGGCTCGCGGCGCTGTTCTTCGGCATCTGGCTCGGACTGATCGGCATCGACCTGCAGACCGGGCAGGCGCGCTTCACCTTTGGCCTGCAGGAACTGCTCGACGGCATCAATGTGGTCGTCGTTGCGGTCGGCCTGTTTGCGGTCGGCGAGACCCTCTACGTCGCCTCGCGCTACCGCTACGGCAAGGACGAGATCATTCCGCTGCGCGGCTCGCTGTGGATGACGCGAGAGGAATGGAAGCGCTCGTGGAAGCCGTGGCTGCGCGGTACTGCGTTCGGATTTCCGATCGGCGCGATGCCGGCAGGCGGTGCCGAGATTCCGACCTTCCTGAGCTACTACACCGAGCGCAAGCTTACCTCGCGGCCGGAGGAATTCGGCAAGGGCGCGATCGAAGGCGTCGCGGGACCTGAAGCCGCGAACAATGCCTCGGCCGCCGGCGTGCTGGTACCCATGCTCACCCTCGGCCTGCCGACCTCGGCGACCTCGGCGATCATGCTCTCGGCATTCCAGAGCTATGGCATCAATCCCGGGCCGCTGTTGCTGCAGTCGCAGCCGGAGCTGGTCTGGGGCCTGATCGCGTCGCTGTTCATCGGCAACGTGATGCTCCTGGTGCTGAACCTGCCGATGATCGCGATCTGGGTGAAGCTCCTGCAGATTCCGGCGCCGCTCCTCTATGCCGGCATCCTGGTCTTCGCGACCATCGGCACCTATGGCATCACCCAGTCCTGGGTCGATCTGGTGCTGCTCTATGCGATCGGCGTGGTCGGCTATCTGATGCGGCGCTACGATTTTCCGACTGCACCGGTGATCATCGGCATGATCCTCGGGCCGCTGGCCGAGCAGAACTTCCGCCAGGCGATGACGATCTCGGCCGGTGACTGGACCGTGTTCTTCACGCGTCCGCTGTCGGCGACGATCCTCGTTCTGGCGTTGCTGGCGCTGGCAGGCCCGAAGCTCTATGGAATGTGGTCGAGGCCGAAGCCCGACCACGTCCCGGGCGACGCGTGAGATTGCTGAAGGCAGGCAATCGCACTACAGCGTGTCTTGCTGGAAATGAATCGGGAGGACGGACTGTGGCCGTCTATCCGCCTCGTCCTGAGGAGGGCGCAGACACCTAATGCTTTTCGGCAGACACAATCGTGGCGCCCGTCTCGAAGGACGGGGCGGCCCCCATGGTTCGAGACGCCGCGCACGAGGCTGCGGAATCCAGGTCGATCCAAGATTGCGGCTCCTCACCATGAGGGCCGAGAAGGGACCGCAAGTGCATCAAATTGAACGGAACCCGCTTTAGTCGAGATGCAGGGGCAGACCTGAAAGAAAGCCCGGCTTGCGCCGGGCTCTCCTTCCAAAAGTGTTGGTATCCCGCATCCGGGTTCACGAAGGGCACGTCGATATCGCTGTCATTTGATCTCCCACGTCGTGTTGTGCGGGATCGTCATTGCAGTATAGCTGCCGGGACCGGCCAGTGCAGGCAACGATATACAAGCGAACGGCTCGGTCCCAGTGATTCCCTTGTATTTGCCGGTGCCGCCCGTGATGATGTGGGTGCCGCAATTCATGTCCGGCTGCGACTTGTCGACGTCGCGAGTATCAAAGGTCGAGAAAATCTTGTCACCGTCGCGGTCGGCCAGCACACAGGCGCCATCGATGTATTTCTTGTCACCGGATGCAACGCTCAGCGCTGCGCACTGTGCTGACATCTTGTCGAGCATCTTCTCTCCCTTCAGATTTTGGGTGGTCCCGACCGCCTCGAGCGTGGTGGCCGTCCCGAGCCCGGGAATGTCGATGTTCATCAGTGGTCGAAAGATGAAGTGCGTCGCGTAGGGCGTGGTTCCCTTCTTTGGGATCTCCTCTCCTAGAACGACAGCTGGAGCAATACCCGTGAGCACCCCGGAGAGGAGGGCTGCTTTGGCAAATGCTATGGCTGCGGCTGGTGACGCGACTGTGCTCAGGTTCATGGATTCCTCCTGTTTTAGAGCGGTAGGTTCAAGCCATGCCAAAGAGTGCCGCGCGCTTGGAGGCGACATGATTGGCTCAAGCCGCCTCTGTCTTCCGTGACCCGTTCTCACCAGCCAACTTTAGGTGCGCAATCGGCAGACCGACACGATTTGCTTCAATATCGCATGAAGGGAAACGCCGTCGGTCACACCCGATGTGCCGCCCCCTAGGCTGGCTTGGGCGGACACGTGAGCGGCTGTTTCACGAAATCATTATATCAGAATGGAGTGCTCGACGCGCTAATACGACGGAATAAGTCCCCACGCCTTTTCGATAACTGGTGCAGCACCCCGTATATGCCCAACGATCGCTCGAAGGTTTCGCCCGTAGCCGGACCATGCGCGAGTGTCTGTTGCCTCATCAGGCTGGGCATGACGAGGTCAAACAATGCGCGCATTGGGGCAGCACTCAGGTCGATGTGCCGCCGTTATTTGCCGTTGGCATTGAAGAACCGCAGGTCCGGGGGAGCCTGATTCTTCCGTGCCGGCATGAGATAGCCTTCGTGATTCACGAAGTAGTTCTCCTTGCCGATCACGACGTGATGGTTGTTCTCGGTGCAGTTATCCTCGAACCACATGACGTTGCGGTCGCGGCGATAGCGCTTGTCGACCGTCCAGGGCCGCGTGAAGGCATTGTCGATGATGGTGATGATATTGTGCATGAGGTCCGGGTTGGACTTGTCGAGAGAGATCTTCTCCTTGACGACGGTCTGATTGTCCTCGTGCAGCGGGATGCCGCTGAATTCCACGGTCCGCGGCCCCTTGAAGTTGCGGGTCTCGACCTCGAGCGTGTCGAAGCGGCCGTCGCCGTCGGTGTCCGACCATTTCCCGATCGAATAGCCGGCGAAGCTCGGCTCATCGTCCTTCGGGAAATCGCGCCCGTCGGTGTAGATGCGACGCGGCATGAACGCCTCGAAGTGAACGTAGGTGATGTTCGGCAGGATGACGAACTCGATCGGCTGGATCACCGCCATCATCCGCGGCATGCCGTTGGTGATGCAGGTGTAGCGCGTGTCGAGGCCCTGGCCGCCGGCGGCCTGGTCGGCGATGCTCGCCTCCAGCATCTTCTGGTATTCGGGCTTGAGCGGGGCCTGCTGGGCGACCCCGGCCGGCTTGTCCTGGTCCCATTGGGTCGCGAGCCCGCGCGGCCTGCGCCATTGCCCGGACCAGTCGGGATATTTCGATTCATCGTGCGCTGTGGCGTCGAGCACAGGCAGCGCGAGCGCGGCGAGGAGTGCAAGGGCAGCAATCGAGCGCTTGGTGAAAGCCATCTGGACCTCCCTGGCATTGGTTTTTGATTTTGAGCGAGATCAGTTTCCCGTCGTGTTGAAGTAGCGCAGGTCCGGCGGCTGCTGGCCCTTCTTCGCGGGCATCAGATAGCCGTCGGCGCTCATGAAGTAGTTCTCCTTGCCGATCATGACGTGGTTGTTGTTCTCGGTGCAGAGATCCTCATACCATTCGGCATTCTTCTCGCGCCGATAGTTCTTCACGACCTTCCATGGCTTGGTCAGCGCGTTGTCGATGGTGGTGATCTCGTTCACCAGCGTGTCGGGATTGCTCTTGTCGAGATACATCCGCTCGCGAATGATCAACTCGTTGTCGTCATGCAGCGGGAGCCCGCTTGGCTCGTAGTTGCGCGGGCCCTTGAAGTTGCGGGTCTCGACCTCGAGCACGTCGTATTTGCCGTCGCCGTTCTCGTCGATCCACTTGCCGATCGAGTAGCCGTTGTAGGACGGGATGTTGTCCTTGGCGTTGAAGTCGCGGCCGTCGGTATAGATGCGGCGCGGCAGATTGTTCTCGAACACGATCAGTGTCATCTCTGGACGGATGAAGATCTCGAGCTGGCGCAGGATGGTCATCATCCGCGGCATGCCGTTGGAGATGCAGGTGACGCGTGAATCGTTGCCCTGGCCACCCGCGGCCTGGTCGGCCATGCTGGCTTCCCAGCGCTTGCGATATTCGGGCGTGAGCGGGGGATCCTGCGGGAGCCCGGGGCGCCTGGTCTCGTCCCATGAATTCACGGTGCCGGGCTTGCGCTTCCATTGACCCTGGAAGTCCGGATATTTCAATTCATCGAATGCCGATGCCGGCGTCAGGGCTATCGACAGTGCGGCCGCGAGGACGATGGCGCCGGTGAAGATTCGGTGCAGCATGACGAGACCTCCAATGCTTGCAGCCAGCAGTGGGACCTTGCGCAGCGAAATCGGATTGCCCTCAAAGAGTACTCCAACTTGAAAGCGAGTCCAGGCCGTAAAGCGGCCCCCCGCATGGTGCAATCATGCGGGGCGCGCTCACGCGTCAGCCCGGTAGACCGAATGGCCGCCGTCGATGTCGAGTGCGGTGCCGCTGATGAAGCTGGCGCGCTCCGAGGCGAGGAAGACGACCGCCTCGGCGATCTCGGAGGCCTTGCCGGCGCGGCCGGCGGGAAATTTCGCGTGCAGCTCCGGCCAGCGGTTCTCGTCGCCGAACAGCCGCTTGGCGCGCGCCATCACGTGCGGCAGATGCCGGCCCGGCACGGTCGGCCCTGGATTGATGGCGACCACGCGCACGCCGTGGCGCATGCTTTCGCCGCCGAGGCATTGCGTGAACATGTTGAGCGCGATGTTGGCCATGCAGCCCGCGATGTAGCGGTGGTTCGGGCTGCGCGCGGCCGCGCCGATGATGTTGACGATGACGCCGCTCTTGCGCGCGCACATGTGCGGATAGATGATGCGGGTGAGGTCGACATAGCCGAAGACCTTGACGTCCCAGGCCTTGCGCCAGGTCTCGGCAGTCGATCTCCGTCCAGCGTGCCGGGCGGAATGTCGCCGGCATTGTTGACCAGGATGTCGACGTCCGCGCAGGCCTTGCCGAGCGCTTCGACTTCGCGACGTCTGTCCAAGGTCGCAACGATGGACCGTGACCTTGACGCCATGCTCGCTGGTGAGCCGCTCGGCCAGCTCCTTCATCGCCTTATCGTCGCGCGCGGCGAGATGCAGGTTGCAGCCTTCCGCCGCCATGTGTTCGGCGATCACGAAGCCGATGCCCTTGCGAGGCGCCGGTGATCAGGACGGACTTGCCTTTGAGATCGATGTCCATTGCGCGCTCGCTCACTGATAAATCTTGAAGACTTCGCGCGCGAGCGTGGCGCGCATGATCTCGGCCGGGCCGCCGGTGATGAGATAGCTGCGCGAGCGCCGCCACATCGCCTCGATCGGCATTTCGGTGGTCAGCCCCATGGCGCCGTGAAACTGCATGCAGCGGTCGGCCGCCTCGAAGCCGAGCTCGGTGCAGAAGATCTTGCACATATAGGCGTCGTGGCGGCTGGCGATGCCCTTGTCGACCTTCCAGGCGGTGCGGTGGGTCAGCAGCTGGCCGGTCTGGTACTTGGTGTAGAGATCGGCCATCGCGAACTGCACGGCCTGGCGCTTGGCGAGCGGCTCGCCGAACGTCACGCGCTGTTGCGCGTATTTGCCGATCATCTCGAGGCAGCGCTGCGTGACGCCGAGGCCGTGCGTGGCCTGATGCACGCGGTTGCGCGAAATCCAGGACTGCGCCTCGCGCATGCCCTGGCCTTCCTCGCCGACCAGGTTCTCGACCGGCACCTTCACGTCGTCGAGCGCGATCTCGTAGGTGACGTCGCCCATCATGTGGATGGTTCTCGCGCACGATCGAGAGACCCGGCGAATCCATGATCGACGATGAAGACGCGAGAGCCCGCCGCGCGAGCCTTTCTCCGGATCGGTCGCCGCCACCAGCTGCAGAAAGTCGGCGCCCTTCACATGCGAGATGAAGCGCTTGTAGCCGTTGATGACGTAGTGATCGCCCTGGCGGACGGCGCGGGTCTTCATGCGGCCGGGATCGCTGCCGGCCTCCGGCTCGGTCTGCGCGAAGGCCGCGGACTTCTCGCCGCGCAGGAGCGGATAGAGATATTTCTCCTTCATCTTCTCCGGCAGCCGCAGCAGGATCGGGCGCGGCGAGGGGCCGAACACGCCGTCGCCGCGATTGGGCAGCGCGATCGAGCGGTGCACCTCCTCCCACACCACCGCGAGCGCGAGCAGCGAAAGGCCCTGGCCGCCGAACTCGGCCGGCGTGTCGAGCTGCCACAGCCCCAGCTCGCGCGCCTTGGCCTCCAGCGATGTCTTGAACTCGGGCTTGAGCTCCGGCCCTTCCATGCTGTGCATCTCGATCGGGATCAGTTCGCGATCGACGAATTTGCGCACCGTCTCGCGCAACAGCCGGATGTCCTCCGGCAACTCGAAATCCATGCACGTCTCCCCGACGCGTCGTGCTTGCGGCTGTTGACTCGCCTCTTGCGCGATTGTTACTCTAAAGTCGTACTCGATTGCCGTATAAACACAAACCTGCGACGATGCCTGCGCGAGTCAAGATGATCGGCGAGACCTGCGACGATCGACGAGCGGGGAGGGCACGGCGCATGGTCTTGCGAATGGCGCCGATGCCTGTTGCGGGTCGCCGTCCTGCTGCTCGCCGCCCTGCTGGCGATCGCCAGGCCCGCGCCGACACGGTCGCCGATTTCTACCGGGGCAAGACCATCAACGTCTATATCGGCGTCAATGTCGGCGGCGGCTACGATTTCGAGGCGCGGCTGCTGGCGCGCTTCATGAAGGCGCACATCCCGGGCAATCCGACGCTGGTGCCGCAGAACATGATCGGCGCCGGCGGCATCAAGATGGCGAATTATCTCTATTCCATCGCGCCGCAGGACGGCACCGCCATCGGCATGTTTCCCGAACACGCTGATCGCCGTGCAGGCGGTCGGCACCGACGGCGCGCAATACGACGCCAACAGGTTCTCCTGGCTCGGCTCGATGACCACGAGCCCGCTGACCTTCACGACCTGGCACACGACCGGCGTGCAGACGATCGAGGACGCGCGCACGCAGGGAGTTGACGGTCGCGGCCTCCAACAAGGGCGCCATCACCTACACGTTCCCGCGCATGCTCAACGAGTTCCTCGGCACCAGGCTCAAGATCGTGTCCGGCTACCAGGGCAACAGCACCATGGTGGTCGCGATGGAGCGCGGCGAGGTCGACGGCGTCACCAATTCCTGGGACAGCTGGAAATCGCTCAATCCGGCCTGGCTCGCGGAGAAGAAGATCAATCTTCTGGTGCAGACCGAGCCGAAGGCGAAGGACCTGGATATTCCGTCGGTGCAGGAGCTCGCGCGCAACGACGACGACCGCCAGGTCATCGCAGCTGATCGTCTCCGGCGATGCGCTCGGCAAGCCGCTGGCGACCGCGCCCAACGTGCCCGCCGAGCGCGTGCAAGGCGCTGCGCGACGCCTTCGACGCCACGATCAAGGATCCGGAATTCATCAAGGCCGCGGCCGCCGCGCGGATCGAGGTCAATCCGATCCACGGCGTGGCGCTGCAGGAGCACCGTGCGACAAGGTGCTGGCCACGCCGAAGAATCTCGCCGAGCGCGCCACTCGATCATCGCCGAGTAGGAGTGCCGGAACACGCAATGGCATACACGCCCGCCTCGCGAGCGCTCGAAGGATCTGATCGTCCTCGACCTGACCCATGCGCGCGCCGGCCCGGTCTGCGTGCGCCAGCTTGGCGGACTGGGGCGCCAACGTGATGCGGATCGAGCGGCCGGGCAATCCGGAGGACTTCGCCGGCGCGCCACGAGGCCGACTTCCAGAACAAGCACCGCAACAAGCGCGGCATGGCGCTCAACCTGCGCAGCGAGGAAGGCCGCGCGATCCTCTATCGCCTGGTCGAGAAGGCCGACGTGCTGGTCGAGAATTTCCGCCCCGACGTGAAGACGCGGCTCGGCTTCGACTACGAGACGCTCAAGGCGAAGAATCCGCGCCTCATCTCGCCAGCATCTCGGCCTTCGGGCAGGACGGTCCCTACAAGGATCGGCCCGGCGTCGATCAGGTCGTGCAGGGCATGAGCGGGCTGATGTCGGTGACCGGCGAGCCCGGCCGCGGGCCGATGCGGGTCGGCATTCCGATCTCCGATATCGTGACCGGGCTTTACGCCGCGCTCGGCATCCTCACCGCGCTGATCGAGCGCGCAGCGGTCGGGCGAAGGGCAGTGGGTGCAGGCGTCGCTGCTCGAATCGCAGATGTTCATGCTCGACCTGCAGGCGGCGCGCTATCTGGTCGACGGCGTGGTGCCGAAGCAGGTCGGCAACGAGCATCCGAGCGGCCCGCCGACCAATGCCTACAAGACCAAGGACGGCTACGTGAACGTCGCGCCGATCCCGTCGATGTGGGGCGCGGCTGTGCAAGGCGCTCGGCCGCGAGGACTGGATCACGCATCCGGACTATGCGACGCGCGAGGTCCGCGCGCAAGCGGCGCAAGGAGATCAACGACGAGATCGCAGGCGATCATCGCCGAGATGGACACCGCCGACGCTGATGGCGAAGCTCGAGGCGGCGGAGGTGCCGTGCGGGCCGATCTACACCATCGATCAGGCCTACAACGATCCGCAGGCCAAGCACATGAAGCTCACGCAGACGGTGACCGCGACCGACGGCAAGGAGATGACGCTGCCGCGCCAGCCGTTCACGCTCAGCCGCACGCCGAGCAAGCTGCAGCGGCGCACGCCGGAATTCGCCGAGCACACCGACGAGTTGCTGGCCGAGTTCGGCTTCTCGGCCGCCGAGATCAAGGGCTTTCGCGAGCGCGGCTCGGTGGAGTAGCAATCTGCCGAACTAAATTGTCAAAGCGCTTGGCGATTAGCCAACCTCAGTAATGATCGACACACTCTCCACGTCATGGCCGGGCTTGTCCCGGCCATCCACGCCTTGCTTACTTGTTAGCAAAGAAAGACGTGGATGCCCGGCACAAGGCCGGGCATGACGAGCGAAATCGTGCGCGACGCTTGATGTAAATCCATCACGGTGAACCTGCGCGCCTTCGCCAGATACGTCGGGATTGACTACATTGATCGGCGTTCCCGCCGCATAGGCGATGATCTGATCGAAGATGTCGGTGAACTGCACCTCGATATTCATCGCGCGACACGTAGCCCAGGTGCGGCGTGCAGACGACGTTATCCATGTTGAGCAGCGGATGCTTGGTGTCGCGCACGGGCTCCTCCTCGAACACATCGACCGCCGCCATGCCGGGGCGGCCACGGCGTAGCGCATCGACCAGCGCATCAGGCTCGATCAGCGGCGCCCGGCTGGTGTTGACGAGCAGCGCCGTCGGCTTCATGCGCGCAAGGTCGGCGGCGGTGACGATGTGGCGCGTGGCCGGCACGAGCCGCATGTGCAGCGAGATGATGTCGCACGTCTCGAAGAACGCTTCCTTGCTGGCCGCGGTCGCATAGCCGTCCGCCCGCGCCTGCTTGAGCGTGTCCGGGCGCGCCCAGACCAGCACGTCCATGCCAAAGGCCTTGCCATAGCCCGCAACGACCCTGCCGATGCGGCCATAGCCATAGATGCCGAGTGTCTTCTCGCGCAGCGTCGTGCCGACGCCGATCTGCCAGGTCCCGGCCTTGAGCGACGCCATCTGCTGCGGGATCTGGCGCATCGCCGCGAGCACCAATCCCCAGGTGAGCTCGGCTGCCGCATAGGACGGCGTATCGGCATGCTGGCTCGAGGACACGATGACGCCGAGCCGTGTGCAGGCATCGATATCGATGTGGGGATAGACGCTGCGCTGGCTGATCAGCCTGAGGTTGGGCAGGCGCTCAGGAGCGGCGCGCGGATCTTGGTGCGCTCCCGGATCAGCACGAGGACTTCCGTGTCGCGCAGCCGTTTGGCCAGCGCATCATCGTCCTGGACATGATCATTCCAGATCGTGACGTCGTGGCCGGCGAGCTTGCTGAAGCAGGCCAGCGTACGCACGGTGTCGAAATAGTCGTCGAGGATGGAGACTTTCATGGCCGCATCACCACATAGGAGGCTCAACAACGGCCATATGCGCCAGCGCGCTGGTTTACGCAACCTCGAGAACGCGGCCGGTGCCGGACGGGAAGGGCCGCCAGCAGCCGAGCGCCTTGAGGATCGAGCGCACCGCGCCGTTGAGACTGGTGATGACCGGCTTGCCAAACTCGCGCTCCAGCCGCTCGGCGGCAGGGTCTGCAAACCAGGCACCGCCACCAATGAACAGCGCCTCGGCCTTTTCTGTCCGCTCGAGCGCCTGCCGTCCGAGCTGATACGCGAGCTCGGCGCCCGAGCGCAGGTCGGCGCGCTGGAAATGCGCGGGCTCCTGCGACTCGGCGGCGCGGCCGACAACTTCGATGTCCCAGACAGCGAAGAAAGTCGGCGAGCTGCTGGTTGATGGTGTCATTCCATTTGTTGGCGACGGCGAGCCGGCGGATGCCGAGCGCCTGCGCGGCCTCGACGGCGTTGAGCGCGGAGGAGAGCACCGGTACGCCGCATCGCTCGCGCAGCCGCGACAGCAGCCGTTCGAGTTCTTTCGGCCCGAGACTGAGAGCGAGCGGCGTGCCCGACTGCAGGATCAGATCGGCGCCGCGGGAGACGAGATGATCGGCCTGCGGCTCGATCGCTGCGACGGCGCGGTCGAGGTCCTCCGGCCGGAACGACTGCAGCGCCAGCGAGACCGAGATGACGATGAAGTCCGGGCCGAGCAGTCGGTACATGCCATACGGCATGGTGTCGACGCCGCCGACCGGCGACAGCGCGCCGATGGCGTATCGTGGCAGCCGTGGCTGATGGCTCGGTCATGACCATCTACGGGTTCACGTCTTCGGTGAACCAGTCGGTCGGAAGCTCGCGGCCGATGCCAAGCTCGAGCGCCTTCCTGTGCAAGAGCGAGCCGACCGCCGCGAACTGATAGCCAAGCCCGACATAGTTGAGGAAGCACGAGACCTGCTCCGGCGCCGTGCGGCCCTTGGTGCGGCCGAGCACGAGATCATGCAGGTTGGGCAATTCATGCTCCTTGAGCGCTGCCCGCACGGCCTTGCGCATATCCTCGGTCTCGTCCGCATGCGTGACGCCGCGGCTCGAAATCGATCACGGCCGGGCGGCCGGCGGTGTAGTGCGCGATCAGAACATCGGCCTTCTTGAACACCGCCGGGTCGAGCTCGGCGTGCTGGATCGGTGCTGATGTGCATGCCCGGCTCGACCCAGTCCGCGGTAAAGACATGCGACCAGCTGTTGGTCGCGCACAGCACCACGTCGGCGCCGCGGACGGCCTCGCGGCCGGAATCGCTCGCGATCACCTCGACGCCGGTCTTGCCGCGCATCTCCTGCGCGAAGGCCGCGCGCCGCTCGGCATTCGGGCTGTAGCAGCGGATGCGTTTAACTTTGCGCACCTCGGTGATCGCCTGAACCTGCGCTCCCGCCTGCCAGCCGCAACCGAGCATCGCGATCTCGCTCGCGTCCTTGCGCGCGAGATAGTGGGCGGCAAGCCCGGTGGTGGCAGCAACGCGCAGGCGCTGGATCACGCCATCGGGAAGGATTGCGAGCGGCTCGCCGGTCGTCGTTGAAAACAGGAGGACGAGCCCGACGAAGCGGCCGTTCGGTGCCGCCCCGATGCGCACCTTCTTGGCCCGGCCGCTCGCATCCTTCGGCCAGGTCAGAATCTCCGAGGTCAATCGGATGGCGGCAATGCCGGCAAACGGCGCCACGCCATCCATCGACTTGAAGGAATAGAGCGCGTCCTCGCTGTGGCCGGTCGGCGTGAAGATCTGGGAGACGGTGCGGCTGACACCAATGCCTTCGCCAAGCTCTGGGTAGGCACGCTCGAGCACATCGATGCAATCGCGCATCGTGAGCGCGCGCTCCACGTCGTCATTCGTCAGCAACAGCGTCATGTTGTTCCCGTCCTGATCATTGCCCCGATCGACTGGCCGGCGATCAGCCCGAGGCCGACCGCCTTGAGGTAGCCGCCGATATAGCCGCCGAGCGGGCCGCCTTCGACCCCGCCGGTGCAGGAGCCGGCCGCGAACAGTCCGGGGATCGGCTCGCCGTTGCGGCCGATCACGCGGGCCTGCGCGTCGATCTCGATTCCGCCCATGGTGTAGGAGATGCCGACCGCCAGCGGAATGGCGTAGAAGGGCGGCGTTGCAACTGGCGCGACGCTCACGCGCTTGCCGGCGTTGCGCGATTCGCCGAACATTCGCCCGGACGTACGTGGCGGGTCGAGCCGCTCGCCCTGGTCAGCGCTGACGGCCGTTGTAGGTCTCGATCGTCTGCTGCAGCGTCTGCGCCGGCACGTCGATTTTCTGCGCGAGTGTCGCCAGGTCGGGAGCGCTGATCAGCGTGCCGCCCGCGGCGACGAGTTGCGGGTTGGGCGGAACAAGCTCGGCGCGGCCGGTCGTCTCCCAGATGGCATGGTCGAAGATCGCAGTGACGGCGAGCGGATCGTCGAGCCGCGCAATCGCGTTCGAGTGGGCGATGCCGCCAAGTCCCTCGTCGATGAAGCGGCGGCCGCTGCGATCAACCAGAATGGCGCCGCCGACCAGCGTGTCCATGGTGGGGTAGGGCCAGAGCCCGGGATTGGTGAGCGAATCGCGCGCGAGCAGGTGGCCGTAGAAGCTTGTCGCATCGGTCAGCCGTGCTCCGGCCTCTTCGGCCATGAGCAGCGCGTCGCCGGCGCCCGAGCCTGCGTTGCGCTGGGTGAGGGCCTCCGGGCGCGGCGAGATGAAGCGCTTCACCAGATCAGGATTTCCCTGAAAGCCGCCGTCCGCGAGCAGCACGGTCGCAGCCTCGATGGTCGAGCGCGCGCCCGCCTTGCTCGGCGGTCACGCCGATGCAGCGCGCTTGCTCCATCCGCAGCGCCCTGGCGCGCGTTGCCAGCATGATCGTCGCCGCCGCGCCGCTTGAGGTTCGCACGCAGCGTCTGCAGCACGACGTCAGGGCCGCGTCCTTTCCAGTCGAGGCCGGCCGAGAGCGTGCGCGGCGGCGCCAGCATCCAGCGGCTCTTGCCGTGGATCGGCACCTTGATGATGCGCGCGCCTTCCGCACGCAGCCATTGCATCGACTGCGACGCAATGCTCGGCCAGCGCGTCGGCAAGCGCGGGCGCCGCGTAGCCCTCGGTATCGAGCTCGATCGCCTGCCGCAGCACCTTCGCGTCGGAATGCGGATCGGTGTGGGCAACGTTGAGAACGCCGGTCGCGATGCGCGAGTTGCACGGATAGTGCTCGTCCGTCGCCCTTCTCCAGCACGACGACGCGGCAACCGAGCTCGGCCGCACGGTTCGCGGCCGTCAGACCGGCTATGCCGGCGCCCACTACGGCGAGATCGTATGTGGTCATTCCTCTTGTCCTGGCCCTTTCGTTGTCATCATGGCTTCGGCAACAGCATGTCGACGATCACCCGGATCAGTTCGACATAGCTCAGGCCAGCGCATAGCCGACCGCTGCGACGGCCGACGCCGGCGACGGCCCAAAGCCACTGCCCGCTGCTGAGCGCGCCCCACAGGCCTGCAGCCAGAACCGCGAGAGCGAGGCAGGCGGCCGCGGGCTTGCCCCAGCGCATCAGGAAATGGAGCATCGGATAGTCATTCATGCGGTCGAAACTCCGTCGGCCCGCTCATCATGGCCTGATGACCTCTTTGATCATGGCCATTGTGGCTGGCGTGATGTTGAATGTGTCGGCCACGATCTTCTGCATCTCCTCGCCGGACTCTCGGCGCGAGCGGCAGCTTGAGCTGCTCGGCCTCCGCGCGAAATTCCGGATCGGCCAGCATCTTCTGGAATGCGGAGCGCAGCAGGGCAAGCCGCTCAGGCGGCACGTTGCGGCGTTGTGAAGAGCGAGCGGCCGATCTCGTCGGTGGCGACAGGAGGCGGAAGACCTCGACGCGCCTGCGGATCGCGCGTCAGCTCCAGCACGGTCGGGACGTCCGGCATCAGCGCGGTCGCGCGCGCAGCCGCGAACTGCACCAGGATGTTGAGCTTCTTCTCGGCGAGATACGACGAGAACAGCTGCGACAAGCCCGATATAGGTGCTGGCTCCGCCGTCGGTTTCGCCGCGCTCGGAGGCGAGCACGAAGTCGCGCGCCGACGGATAGCCCGGAGATGAGCTTGATCTTGGTACCGAGCAGACGGTTCATGGCGCGCAGCCGATAGGCGGGCACGTCATTGACGGCCGTGATGCCGACCGATGCTCGGCTTGTCGAAAGATCGCGCAGCGTCTTGATCGGCGAGGCATGCCAGAAGAACAGCACCGATGTCGTGTCGAGCAGTCGGCCGACCGCCAGGAACTCGCGCGCGTCGTACTTGATCTGCGGATTGTCGAACAGCTGGTCGTTGGCAAAGGACGAGATGATGATCGCGAGCGTGGTGCCGTCCTGCGGCGCGACATTGTAGAGATGGTTCGACGCGATCACGCCGCCGCCGCCCGGCATGTTGCGCGCGATGATGGTCGGATTGCCGGGAAGGTGCCTGCCGAGATGGCGCGAGAGCAGGCGCGCATAGGCGTCGTAGGCGCCGCCCGGACCGATCGGGATGATGATCGTGATGGTCTTGCCGCGATAGAAGTCGTCGCTCCTGCGCGGCCGCCGGCACCAGCATGGCGAGCAGCGAGCAGCGCGCTGCCTAAAACGTGCCTGATCTGGCTTCCGCGTCCGCGTCACGGCTTGCTCACGTCCCGGACCTTGGCCAGCGCGGCGGGCGAAATGTCGAACAGGTCGGCGACGACCTTCTGCATCTCCTCGCCGGTCTTGCGGCGCGAGCGGCAGCTTGAGCTGCGCGGCCTCGGCCTGAAAGTCCGGATCGGAGACCATCGTCTGGAATGCGGAGCGCAGCAGTTGCGAGCCGCGCCGGCGGCACATTCGGCGTCGTGAACAGCGAGCGGCCGATCTCGTCGTTGGAGACGAGGTGGCGGAAGATCTGCGTGGCATCCGCATCGCGGGTCAGCTCGAGCACGGTCGGTACGTCCGGCATGTGCGGATCGCGGTGCAGCGCGAACTGCACCAGGATGTTGAGCTTCTTCTCGCGCAGATAGTCGGAGAACAGTTGCGACAGGCCGATATAGGTGCTGGTTCCGCCGTCGGTTTCGCCGCGCTCGGCCGCCAGCACATAGTCGCGCGCCGAGGGATAGCCCGGGAATCGGCTTGAACTGCGTGTCGAGATAGCGGTTCATCGCGCTTCAGGCGATAGGCCGGAATTTCGTTCACCGACGAGATCGCCATCGTGGCCGGCTTGGTGAGCATGTCGTCGAGCGTCTTGATCGGCGACGTGTGCCAGAAGAACAGGACCGAGGTCGTGTCGAGCAGACGGCCGATGGCGAGGAACTTGCCGCGCGTCGTAGCTGATCTGCGGATTGCCGAAGAGCTGCTCGTTGGCGAACGACGAGGTGATGATCGCCAGCGTGGTGCCGTCCTGCGGCGCGACGTTGTAGAGGTGGTTCGACGCGATCACGCCGCCGCCGCCCGGCATGTTGCGCGCGATGATCAGTCGGATTGCCGGGAAGCTGCTTGCCGAGATGGCGCGACACCAGGCGCGCGTAGGCATCGTAGGCGCCGCCCGGGCCGATCGGGATGATGATCGTGATGGTCTTGCCGCGGTAGAAGTCGTCGTCATCGGCCGCAAGCGCCGGCAGCGCAAGCGCAGCCATCAGCGCCAACGTAAGCACCACGCGGGCGGCGACAACTCGCCCCCATTCTCCCGGCAGAAACCGTCCCATCCCCAGCGCCTTTTCGACCGTCTGAAGCCCAGCTTAGGGACCCGGCGGTCGATGGGCCAGTGTGGCGCGCGCCCTGCCTGTGCGAGACCCTTGTTCGTCATTCGCTCGCAAGGGCCGGTCATGCTACGTCCGTCCGCGTCACCGTGAGAATATTAAACAGAAAATGTATGTAATTTAGTAACAGCGTCGGGTATCGGAGCGTAAGACTTGAGGAAAGCCGAGTGAGCGAGCGCGACATTGATTGGGGCGACCTGATGCGCGCGGCCAACGGCGGCGATACGGCTGCCTACAACCAGCTGTTGACGCGCCTGGCGCCAGCGGTCCGCGCGGTTGCGCGACGCGGGCTCGGCCGCGCTGGACTTGGCCCCGAGGAGGCCGAGGACGTGGTGCAGGAGACCCTGTTGGCCATTCACCTCAAGCGGCATACCTGGGATCCGTCGTTGCCGCTCGGGCCCTGGGTGCGAGCGATCGCGCGCAACAAGCTGATCGACTCCATGCGCCGGCGCGGGCGCCGCGACCACGTCCCGATCGACGATGTGATCGACACGCTGGCCAGCGATACGGCGCGAGCCGACGCCCATTCCCGGCAAGCTCGATGAGCATCTGCAAAGCCTGCCCGACCGGCAGCAGAGCGTGGTGCGATCGATCTCGCTCGATGGAGTATCCATTCGCGAGACGGCCACACGGCTCAACATGAGCGAAGGCGCCGTGCGCGTCGCGCTGCACCGCGGTCTGGCGGCACTCTCGGCCAAATTCGGAACCGGCAAGTCATGAAGACTGACGATCTCATCCGCGCATTGACCAGCGATCTGGCGCCGCCTGGCCCCTCGATCGAGACGCGATTTGCCGTGGCGTTCCTGCCGGGGGTGCTGCTTGCCTTGGCGCTGTTCGCCGTCACGCTCGGTCCGCGGCCTGACCTGGCGCTGGTTGCGAGCGATATGCGCTTCCTGTTCAAGTTCGTGGTCACGCTCCTGCTTGCGCTCTGTTCGGCGCTGCTGGTGTGGCGCCTGGTGCGTCCGGGTGCGCCGGCGCGGCTGCAGATTGTTGCGCTGGCCTTCGTGCCTTTGGTCCTGGCCGCCGGGGTGCTCGTGGAGCTGTTCGTTCTGCCAACGCCCTCGTGGGGAGCGCGGCTCGTCGGCTCGAATGGTCTGGTGTGCCTCGTCAGCATTCCATTCTTTGCGTTGCCCATGCTGATCGCCGAGATCCTGGCGTTGCGGCAGGGCGCCTCGACCAGGCCCGCGCTGACCGGCGTGGTGGCCGGCCTTTTCGCCGGAGGCGTGGCCGCCGCGATCTATGCGGCGCATTGCCCCGACGATTCGCCGCTCTTCATTGCGCTGTGGTACAGCCTTGGCATCGCCATCGTGGCGCTTGTGGGCGGGCTTGCTGGGCGCCTGGCGCTGCGCTGGTGAGATCGTCCGTCAGTCGCCGATGATGGCCTTGGCCTTGGCGACGATGGCGGCGGGTGTGGCGTAGAGCTCCTCGACGTGGCGCGTGACGACCGCGCCGGTCATGGGCGTCACCAGCAATTTCATCTTCTCCGCGTCGGCCCGGAACTCAGGGTCGGCCACCATCGCATCGAAGGCCGTCCGCAGCGCCGCAATCCGCTCCGCCGGCACTCGCCCCGCCACCATGAACAGGCGGCCGAGCCGCTCCGGTGCCACCAGGAAATCGTAGATCTGCCGTTCGTCGGCGTCTGCGCACCAGATCGCCACCCCAGGGGATATCGCGATCCATGCCCGGCACCAGCGTCGGTGACAGCCGGATGACGATCTTGATCCGCCCCTCGCGCAGCCAATCCTCGGGCACGGATGTCAAGCCGCCGCAATCGCCGTCGATCTCGCCGCGCTCGATCGCGATCCGCTTGTCGGCGCTGCCGGCATAGCCCTGAACCTGCCGAAGCTTGATGCCGAACAGGTTGCGCAGCATGGCGGTGTCGACATTGCCGGCCGTGCCTGGCGCGGTCGCGCCGAACACCACGAGCGCGCTCGCCATCATGTCCTGCCATTTTCGAATGCCCGTGGCGCTGCGAACGTAGCAGACGCGCACATCCTCGCTGACATTGCCGAGCCAGCCGAAGGTGCGGAAATCAAGCTTCACCTTATCGGGCGCTGTGATCGCTTCCGTGAGCAGTGCCGAGCTGAAATGCGCCAGCACGGTGCCGTCCTCGGGGCTCGTATTGAGCGCCATCACCGAGCGCAGCGTGCCGGCGCCCGGCATGTTCTGCGCGACGACCGCGGGCGAGCCAGGGACATGCCGCCCGAGGTGGCGCTGGACGAGGCGCGCATAGGCGTCGGCACCGCCGCCCGGCGGCAGACCGACCAGGATCCTGAGCGTCTTGCCGGAGTAGAAGGTCTTGACATCCTGCGCCTGGCCAAGCGTCGGCATGGCCATGATCGGCAGCATGAAGGCCGCAACCAACAACCAGCGGGACATCAGCGGGTCCGTCATGACGGCAACTCCACAAGCTGCTGCGAACTCGCTCAGGGCTCCTTGAGGCCGGCGCCGATAATCACATCGCGCCATTTGGCGGCGTCGGTTCGAATACGAAGCGCCAGCGCCTCCGGCGTCCCGGTCTCGATCTCGACGCCTTGCTTGTCGAGCGCCTCGCGCGTTTCCGGAAAATTGAGCACGGCAACGGTGGCGCTGTTGAGCCGCTCGATGATCGGCGCCGGTGCACCGGCGGGCAGCACGAGCGCCGTCCAGAGCGCCGACTCGTAGCCGGGCAATCCCGCCTGCGCCATGGTTGGCACCTCGGGCAGCATGGCGTTCCTGCGCTCGCCGGTGGTCGCGAAGGCCCGCATTTTGCCGTTGCGAACGTGAGCGAGCGATGGCGCGATGGTGCCGAACAGGAGCTCGATCCGGTTCTCCATCAGGTCGACCACCGATTGTCCTGTGCCGCGATAAGGGACATGCACAAGCCGCACGCCTGCCATCTTCTCGAACAGCGCGCCGGAGAGATGCGCCATGGTGGCGGGGCCCGCCGAGGCGTAGCTGATGGTGCCAGGTTTCTCCTTCGCCATGGCGATGAGCGCTGCCACATCACTTGCCGGAAACTTCGGCGCGCCGAGCAGCACGAACGGCGAGCTGCCGATCAGCGCCACCGGCGCGAAGTCCTTGACCGGATCGTAGCTCGGATTGGCGGACAGCGCGGTGGCTGACGCATGCGTCGTCGTATTGGCAAGCCCGAGCGTGTAGCCATCCGGCTGCGATCGTGCGACGGCTTCGGTGCCAAGCATGCTGCTCGCGCCGACGCGGTTGTCGATCACGATCTGCTGGCCCAGCCGCTCCGACAGCTTCTGACCCACAATGCGGGCGATGGTGTCGGAGCTGCTGCCGGCCTGGAACGGCACGATCAGCCGGATCGGGCGCTCCGTCGGCCAGCCCTGCGCGATGGCAAGACTCGGCGAGAGAACGAGGGCGAGAAAGGCACTGACCAGCCTGATCACGAGAGAGCTCCCGCTGGAGAAACTCGCATTGCAGCTGAAAGCTTAGCAAACGCCGTGCCAGTCGCCAGCCAGGGCGTATCGCCTCAGGCGATCTGCTCGGCTTCCCGCAGGCTTTCGATCAGGGAGCTGCGCAGGAGAAACGCACGCGCAAGTTTCGGGTCCTCCGCGGTGCGGTGCAACTGCTCGTGGTTCTTGCGGCGCACCGCCGGGTCCTTTTCGGCCAGCACGCGCTTGTTGCGCATGGTTTCGGCTTGCGTGTGCTGGAGCGCGACGTGGCGGCGCTGCCGCTCGTAGCGGTCGAGCACTTCCTCGCCGACCTCCTGGCGCAGGATCTTGATCAGCTTGTCGGCGAGGTTGATGGCATCGTGAATGCCGCTGTTCATGCCCATCGCGCCGATCGGGCTGTTCACATGCGCGGAGTCGCCAGCGAGGATCGCACGGCCAACGCGGAACTTGGTCGCGACCCGCTGGTGCACCGTATAGAGATTGCTACCGACGATATCGTAGCCGCTCTGCTTGGGCAGGAACCCCTGCAGACGCGCCTGCAACGCTTCCGGCCGCTGCAGGTCTTCGGCATCCTCCTCGGGCGCGGTTGGAAAGTGCACGCGCCAGCGGTCGGGCGGGCCCTTCCAGTGAAACAGGTTCGACCATTCGTCCGGGTCGGAGATGTAGTTGCGCTCGGCGTAGCCGTGCTTGCGGAAATCGTAGGCGACCTCGATGTTGAGCGTGCGGTCCGGATAGGTGAAGCCTTCGAAGTCGATGCCGAGGTCCTTGCGGATGATGCTGCGCGCGCCTTCGCCGCTCACGATGTAGCGGCCCTCGATGACTTCCTCCTCGCCGGCCGGATTGGTGACGCGGGCGATCACCCGATCGGCGTTCTGCTCGAACGCGTTGAAGGTGGTGCGCAGGCGCAGGTCGATCAGCGGATGCGCCTTCGCCATCTTCAGCGCTTCCTCGACGATCTTGATGCGCTCGCACTGCAGAACGTAGGGAAAGCGCGTGTCGTCCTTGAGATGGATGTGGTCGAAGGCGGCGATCAGCTTGTTCTCGTGCCGGTCCCAATAATGGAAGACCGGCGCGATGATCCCGCGCGGCTCGATCTTCTCGTAGAGACCGATCCGATCGAACATTTCGAGGGTGGCGGGGTGGTTGGTGCCGGCGCGCGGCACCTGCTCCAGAAAGTTGTCGTCGCCCAGCGTCTCGATCAGCGTGACAGGGATATCGTCCTGCGCCAGTGCAAGCGACAGGCACAGGCCCACCGGGCCGGCGCCGATGACGACGACGCGATCGGACTTGGTCATGGATGCGGTTCCGCCGCTGATCCCTTGGCGGCGCTCACGACTTTGCTACGACGTCCTTCGTGGCGCCGACCCAGCCATTGTGCGTGAGGTCGAACACGATGCCGAGCGGATCGCGATACTTGGCCTCGTAGTAGGAGTTCGGCGAGGTTGGCCGGCCTTCGAGATAGGTCCCGCCCGCGTCGAGTACCTTCTTTTCCGACGCATCGAGGTCGTCGACCCACATGCCGAAGTGATAGAGCCCGACCTTCTCGTTTCCTTCCTGCTTCAGGAGGGCGATGTTGATCGTTCCGTCCGACAGGTAGACGCCGCGGCGAGCGTTGCCGGCGCGCTTGAGGTCAAAGGCGCTCTCGAAGAACTTCGCGGCTGCTTCCGGGTCGGGGACGATCAGTGCGATGTGGCGCATCTTGGCCATGGTCACTTCCCTTGTTCGACGTTGTCGGCTTGGCGCCGAGTATAGACGCCCGCGGGAGGCGCACAACAGAGGGCGCCTGCATCCTCAATATGCGCGGTTGTGCGGCGGCTCGTTGCGAACGAGCACGCGCTCGACATTGTCCCAGGCCGAGCGGAACAGAAAGGCCGAGGACTGCCGCGTGACGCCAGCGATGTGCGGGGTCAGGAGCAGCTTCTGGGCGGCCTCGCCGGTGAGCGTGAGCAGAGGATTGTCGGCTGCCGGCGGCTCGGTCGAGTAGACGTCGACCGCGGCGCCGCCAAGCCCGCCTGCCTTGAGATGCGTCGGCGAGCGCGGCCTCATCGACGATGCCACCGCGCGCGGCCTGGATCAGGACCGCGTCGCGCTTCATGCGGGCAAGCTCCCGGCTGCCGATCAGGCCGGTGGTCGATGGCAGGAGCGGCACATGCAGGCTCACCACGTCGGCGGTCTGCAGCAACTGGTCGAGGCTGAGGGCTTCCGCCTCGATGGCGGCGGCCGCGGCCGCCGCTGCTGGCATCAGTGGGGCCGGGTCGTAGTAGCAGATGCGGCAGCCCGCCCGATGGAACGCGGTCGCGGTCGCGCGGCCGATGACGCCAAAGCCCACGATGCCGACCGTTATGCCGTCGAGCCCGGACAGATTGTCGGCGACCATGCGAGCACGGAAAGGCACATAGTTGCCGCGCTTGATCTCGGCGTCCGCGAAGGCGAGCCGGCGCAGCAGCAGCGTCGCCGCCGTCACGGCATATTCGGCGACCGCATCGTTGCCGGTGACATTTGCGACCGGAATGCCAAGCCGCGTCATTTCAGCCTGGTCGAGCCGGTCCAGCCCGGCGCCGGTGACCTGCACGAGCTTCAGCGCGCTGCCTTCAAACAAAGATGCAGCGAGCTTCGGTCCGACTGCCGGAATGACCAGCGCCTGCGCAGCCTTGATGCGCTGCGCAAGCGAAGCATCGTCCGGCTTGAGATACGTCACGGTCAAGGAAGCTGGCGGCAGAACGCCGAGCCGCGCGAAATCAGCTTCGGGCCGCAGGCACAGGACGTCCGCGCTCATCCGTCCTCACGCCTCGAAGCTTGCAAATTCCTGCGGTCCCGGCGCTGACATCCGGCACCGGGAAGAAGCACAGGAGCACGAGCGGCTCGGTGCCGGTGTTCACCGTCATGTGCTTCTCGTTCGCCGGAATGAGCACGATGTCGCCCGGCTTGATCGGAATCTCGCCGCTCTCCGAATGGCTCACGCCGGTGCCGCGCAGCACGTAGATGCATTCCTCGAAGCCGTTGTGGCGATGCGGTCCGCGCGGCTTGTCGCCGGGCTTGCGGCACCGCGATCTCGGCGATCCGGAAACTCACGCGCGAGCCGATCTCGCCCGAGACCGGTTCGAGCGACGTGCGCCCGGGCAGCCCAAGCTTCTTGGCTTCCGATTGTTTCAGCAGCCGCGCCATCACTTCACCTGTCGCAGGCGTTTGACCTCGGCGGTGCCGCCCTGCACCGCGTCGAGCTGAGCGAAGATGTCGGTGGCCTCGCGCGCGATCGCATCGGCGATGTCGTTCAGCATGCGTTGGCCTTTATCGGCGGTCGCGTGCTGCGGGCTGCCGAACCAGCCGGTCGGCGCGATCGAGCGGATGTCGGTGAGCACCGGCTGATAGGCGCGGGTGCGCCGCAGCTTGTCCATCTTGTGCCCGTGCGAATGATCGGACGAATAGTCGATGCGGTCGAGATGCACGAGATCGGGCCGATGCGCGAGCACGGCCAGTGCCTCGATCTCGCCGCCGTGGGTGAGGCCGTTGCAGGAATGGCCGTAGAGCTCCTCGGCAACGTAGCACGCCTGCACGGTGAGCACCGTCATGCCGTGCTCGCGATGCAGCGCCTCGGCCGTGATCGCGAGCGAGGGGATGTTGCCCTCGTGCCAGTTCAGAATGACCAGATACTTGGCGCCGTGCCTGGCGGTCGAGACGCAGGTCTCGGTCATGACCCGCATATAGGTGTCGGGCGTGAGCGTGATCGTGCCCTCGAACGGCATATGCATGGGCGTGACGCCAAGCGGCGTCGAGGGCAGCACCAGGCCGTCCATGCGCTCGGCGACCGCGTGCGCGATGACGTTGGCGGCGAGCGTATCGGTGCCGGTCGGCAGATGCGGCCCGTGCTGCTCGATCGAGCCGGTCGGCAGCAGCACCAGCGGGTTCTTCTTGAGCTGGGCCGCGATCTCCGGCTGCGTCAGGTCGACGAAATAGCGGCTAGTGCCCCGCTTCCGAAGTTCGTCATTCATCGCTGCAACCTCCAACACGAACTTCGGAAGCAAAGGGGCACTAGCAACTCTATGAGTTCTAGTGCGGCTCTTGAATTTGAGGTTCCTAACCGAGCGTGCCGCAATGAAAGATAGGAACCTCAAATTCGCCGCACTAGGCAACATGGCTTATCCTTTCGGCGACGCGCGCATGGGCCTCCGCGAGCACGTCCGCGATGCGCACCGCCTGTGCCGTTCTTCTCGATCGAGCGCAACGCCGCGTAGACCACGGCCACCGCGACATTGCCGTTATGGGCGGTGAGCTCGTTCGGCTTGCCGGTGCGGCAGCTCTCGGCGAACATCTCGAGCTCGGCGCGGAACATGTCGCTTTCCGGGATCGTGAGCTCCTCGCGCTTGGCGTAGCCGTCCTTGCCGCGCTGGATGTAAAGCGTCGACGTCTTGTGCAACTCGGAGGGCGTGTCCCAGGTGCCGAAGTCGATTTCGAAGTGCATGAGCCCCTGCGAGCCGAACACGCGCACCGCGAAAATGCCGGGCGAGGTCCAGGAGGCGCCGACATAGCCGATCTTGCCGTCGGCAAACCGGATCAGCGTCATCGACTGGTCGTCGACCTCGGCGCCCACCGGCGAGAGCTTCGACGCCATCGATGATGCCTCGACGATCTCGCCGCCGAGATAGTGCACCACGTCGAAGTGATGGATCGCGAGCTGCGACAGCGGCCCGCCCGGCGCGCGGTCCTTGTACCAGCGCCACATCTTGGGGGTGAGCTCGAGCGCGCGCTCGTTCGAGAAGTTGGCCTCGATGAAGCCGACACGGCCAAGCTCGCCGGCGTCGATGGCTTCGCGGATCTTGCGGATGCCCGCCATCAGGCGCGCGCTGTGGCCGACCGTGACGGTCACGCCATAGGTCTTCTCCAGCGCCTCGATCTCGAGCCCTTCCTCGAGCGTGCTGGCGATCGGCTTCTCGGTGTAGACGTGCTTGCGCGCCTTGGCCACCTCGCGCGCGAGCGGCAGGTGCTGCTCGTTCGGGACGGTCAGGATCACGCCCTTGATCTGCGGGTCGGCCAGCATGGCGGCGAGGTCGGGGCTCGGCGCAACCCCGAATTCCTCCTGAAAAGCGGTGCACTTGTCTTCCGAGCGGCTGTAGCCGGCGACGATCGTTAACGCATCGGACGCCCGGGCGGCCCGGTCAGCACCTTGGCCCAGCGGCCGAGCCCGACGATTCCGACTTTCACCTGATTTGCGCTCATGAACCACCACTCTCGAGCCACGACTTTTGGGCCGCCATTCTTGGGCGTCACAACTAGACCAGCAACCGCGAAATTGCCAGCCCGCCGCGGCCTGACTACAGTCGCGGCTTCTCGGGCCGGTATTCCATGAGCAACGTCTCGCGCACCATCAAAGATCTCGTGATTGCCAATCGCATCCTCGCCAATCTGGGCATCGTTGACGCCTTTGGCGACATCAGCGTGCGGCATCCCTCCGACCACGGACGCTTCTTTCTGGCGGGCCGGTGAGCCCGGCATTCGTCGAAGTTCCCGACATCATCGAGTTCAGGCTCGATGGCCAGCCGGCCGCGAGCGGCGAACGCGAGCTGCCGCGCGAGCGCTTCATCCATGCCGCGGTCTACGAGGCGCGCAGCGATGTGCAAGGCGATCCTGCATGCGAGCGCCCGAGGACATGCTGCCATTCGGCATCACGCAGACGCCGCTGCGCTCCGTCATTGCTTCGGTCGGCGATATCGGCCAGCGCGTGCCGGTCTGGGACATCGCCAAGCGGTTCGGCAACGCAACCGATCTTGCGGTCTCTGACCTGGAGCAGGGCCGCGATCTTGCGCGCACTCTGGGCAAAGCCAGGGTCGCGCTGCTGCGCGGCTCGGGCTTCATCGTGACCGGCCGCACGCTCAACGATCTGGTGCGCCTCTCGGCCTATATCCCGCGCAACGGCCGGGCGATCATGGAGGCGACGCCGTTCGGCCGGATCAAGTCCATCTCGGCCGGAGAGACAGCGGCAAGGCTTGCGATCGACCCGGAGTTGAATGCCATGCGGCGCGGCTGGGAATACTGGGCGCGGCAGGCTGGCTGCGACGAATTGCTGGCGGATTAGCCGCATTGGCCGGCGCCCGGGCCAGAGCTATAAGACGGTAAATCCGGATGGAGGAAAGATTGTCAGGACGCCTCACTCCTCGCGTCATTGTTGCAGCACAGTGCCTTGTCGCTGCGACGATCTCTGCGCATGCCGACGCTGTTTCCGATTTCTACAAGGGCAAGACCCTCTCGCTGATCGCGGGGTTCCCGCCGGGCGGCGGCTACGACACCTATGTGCGCATCCTGGCGCGCCACTTCGGCCGGTTCATTCCGGGCCAGCCGCTGGTCGTCGCCTCGAACATGCCGGGCGCCGGCTCGCTCACCGCCGCCAACCACATCTACAGCAAGGCCACTCCCGACGGGCTCTCGCTCGCGATGTTCGCCTCGTCCGCCGCCATGGAGCCGCTGCTCGGCAACAAGGCCGCGCTGTTCGACAACACCAGGTTCAGCTGGATCGGCAGCATGTCGAACGACGTGGCCTATTGCGGCGTCTGGCAGTCGCCGGGTATCCCGGCAACCTTCGACGAGATGGCCAGCAAGGAGACGATCTTCGGCGGCGGCGCGCCGGCGGCGATCACCTATCAGCACCCGATGGTGCTCAAGACTGTGCTGCGCGCCAATATCCGCGTCATCCCGGGCTACGCCGGCACGCGTGACATCAATCTCGCCATGCAGCGCGGCGAGGTGCATGGCACCTGCGGCCTGTTCGGCTCCTCGATCAAGTCGTCGTTCGCCGAGGATGTGAAGGTCGGGCGCCTGAAGGTCGTGATCCAGATGGGCAACAAGAAGTCGGACGAGTTCGGCGCCGTGCCGAGCGTGTTCGACTATGCCAAGACTGACGAGGAGCGGGCGGTGCTCGACGTCCATTTCCGGCAGCTTCTGCTCGGCCGTCCGGGGCGGGCCCGCCCGGCATTCCGGCCGACCGCCTCAAGGCGCTGCGCGAGGCGCTCACCGCAACCATGAAGGATGCCGAGTTCCTCGCGGAGGCGAACAAGGCCGGGCTCGATATCGATCCGGCCTCGGTCGAGGAGGTCGACGCGCTGCTCAAGCGCTTCGCGGCGTTCCCGCCGGAGGTGTTCCGCAAGGCGCAGGAAGCGATCGGGCGGTGAGCCGCGAGCTTCTCCGTTCGTCCCCGCGCAAGCGGGGACCCAGACGCCGAGCATGTGGCAGGACACACCGAGCAGTGGCTCCTGGGTCCCCGCTTGCGCGGGGACGACAGCGGCATCGTCAATCAAAACGGCACGTCGCCGACCACCGCCGTGCGCTCCATGCGCCGGCGCTCGGGATAATAGTCGTTGGCGGCATAGTGCTGGGTCGAGCGGTTGTCCCAGAACACGATCGTGCCCGGTGTCCAGCGCACGCGAAACTGATATTCCGGCACCTGCGCCTGCGCACACAGCACGTCGAGAATGGCGTGGCTTTCCGCCGGCTCCATGCCGTCGATCTGCAGCGTGAACTGCGGATTGACGTAGATGGACTTGCGCCTGCTGACCGGATGGGTGCGCACGACCGGATGCAGCGGATTGGGGAACATCTCCTCCATCTTGCGCAGCTTCGCCTGGTCTTCCTCCGACTTGCCGAACAGCACGCGGAAATTCTTGAAGTCGTGCACCGCGCGCAAGCCCGTCGATCATGCCCTTGAACACGTCGCTCAAGCCCTCGTAGGCCGCCTCCATGTCGGCCCACAGCGTGTCGCCGCCGACCTTCGGCATGATCTCGCAGCGCAGGATCGTGTACTTGGTGGGGTTCTTCCGGAACGTCGTGTCGCTGTGCCAGACGTCGGTGGAGAGCACCGGATTGTCCTTGTGGTTGTCGAGCACGAGGATTTCCGGGAACTGGCCCTGCGGCCGCATCGGATGCACCTCGAGCTCGCCGAAGTGCCGGCTGACCGCGACATGCTGCTCGGTCGTCAGGTGCTGGTCGCGTATGACGATGATCTTGTGCTCGATCAGGGCGGCCTCGAGCGCCTGGAACGTCGCGGGCTCGTGCTCCTGCTTGAGGTCGAGCCCATGGATCTCCGCGCCGAGCCGCGCGCCCAGGCGCTCGACCTCGAACGGCGGCTTGCCGGCCGTGGCGGTCGATTTGTCGGCGGCGACGTTGATGTTCATGGGCTGCTCCCGGGCTCGCTTTCGACGCTGATTATGCGGCGTCCAAGCGGGCTTTCCAAGGCGGGCGTTCCAAGGCGGTTGCGCCGGCCAGATCGCCTTGACAGGGCATGCGGCCGCCCGTTGAGTCACATTGATGGGCAAGCTCGAGATCGACGACGTGACCATGCGCTTCGGCGACGTGGTGGCGGTCGACCGCGTCTCGCTTACGGTTGCCGAAGGCGAAACCGTGGTCCTGCTCGGTCCGAGCGGCTGCGGCAAGACGACGCTTCTGCGCCTGATCGCGGGCTTCAACCGGCCGATGGCCGGCGCCATCCGCATCGCCGGCCGGACCGTGGCCTCGCCGACCGTGATGGTTCCGCCGGAGAAGCGCTCGCTCTCGATGGTGTTCCAGAGCTACGCGGTGTGGCCGCACAAGACCGTGTTCGAGAATCTCGCCTATGGGCTGCGGCTCCGCCATCTCGACGCTGCCACGATCACCGCCAAGGTCAATGACGCGCTCGCGACGGTGCGGATGGACGGTTATGGCGAGCGCTATCCGGCGCGAGCTCTCGGGCGGCCAGCAGCAGCGCGTCGCGCTCGCGCGTGCCCTCGTGCTCGAGCCCGAGATCCTGTTGTTCGACGAGCCGCTGAGCAATCTTGATGCGACGCTGCGCGAGCACATGCGGTTTGAGATCAAGACGCTGCTCGGCAAGCTCAAGATCACCTGCATCTACGTGACCCACGATCAAAGCGAGGCGATGGTGATCGCCGACCGCGTCGCCGTCATGAACCGCGGGCAGGATCGAGCAGCTCGGCTCGCCCGAGGATGTCTACTATCGATCGGAGACTGATTTCGTCGCGCAGTTCATCGGGCTTGCGAACGTGCTCGATGCCAGGATCGTGGGGCCGGCCGATCCGGACCTGATCAAGGTCAGCGTCGACGGCGTCGGCGACATCGTCGCACGCGCCGGCCGCAGCAACAGGCAGTCGCTGACGGCGCGGCTGTTCCTGCGGCCCGAGCACATCGAGCTTGCCGGCGCGCCGCGTGCCGGGCATGAATACGCTAAAGGGCAAAGTGACGCGCCGGAGCTTCGTCGGGGCGCAGACCGACTATGTCGTCGATGTCAACGGCACTGCCTTGCGCGTGATCAGCAGCAGCCGCGACGCGCGCTATCAACCGAGCCAGGATGTGCTCGTTGAGCTTTGCACCGGCAGACTGCCTGCTGCTCGGGAGCTGAACAACAAACTGAAGAACGACAGGAGGAAACACATGCGGGCGCTTCTTCAGGACTTTGGCTGGGGTCGTGCTGTCGGTTTCGGCGGCACCGCTTGCGGCGCGCAGTCGGCAATTCCGACGCTCGACCAGCTCTACCAGGCCGCCAAGGCGGAGGGGCAGGTCGTGTTCGGCGGCGCCATCAAGGAGGAGAACCAGCAGAAGCTTGCGGCCGTGTTCCAGCAGCGCTTCCCCGGCATCGCGATCAAATACACCCGCCGCTCGACCGAGCCGATGGTGCAACTGGTCGAGGCCGAGCGCCGCGCCAATCGCGTGAGCTTCGACCTGCTCAATCTGACCGAGCCGGGCGACGTGGTGCGCTGGACCAAGCAGGGCTTTCTCGCCGCGGTGCCGATGCCGGACACCGACAAGATGCTGCCCGAGACGTTCGATCCCAATGGCTTCTCCATCGCGCTGTCGGTGACGCCCATGCTCGGCATCTACAGCACCAAGGCGCTCAAGCCGGGCGAGGCGCCGACCTCGCTGAAGGACGCTGGTGACCGACCCGAAATGGAAGGGCAAGGTCGTGATCTCGCGTCCGATCCGCGGCGGCACCAGCAGCGGCGCGCTGATGAATGTGGTCAATGCGGTGGGGCGCGATTTCATCAAGAGCGCGACGCGAGCGCGACATCCTGCTCACGCTCGGCAACGAGGCGGCGATCGCCTCGGTGGTCTCGGGCGAGCGGCGCGGTCAGCTGGGGCGTCAGCGGCTATCGCGCGATCGAGGCCAAGGCCGAGGGCTCGCCGATCGAGCTGATCGTCTGGGACGAGGGGCTTGCGCTGGCGCAGTTCATCGGCGTGGTGCCCGCCAAGGCGCCGCATCCGAACGCGGCGCGGCTGCTGCTGCGCTGGATGATGACGCCGGAAGGGCAGGAGCTATTGGTCAAGAACGTCAACCAGTATTCGGCGCGCAAGGATATCGCTATCACGCCGCTCGCGCAGCCGCCGCTCTCGGCGCTCAGGATCAACGCGTTCAGCAACGAGAAGATCGTCAGCGAGGGCCATGCGCTCGCGGTCGAGTTCGACAAGGCCGTGGGGATGTAAGCACAGCCTTTCGGTTGTCGTCCCCGCGAAGGCGGGGACCCATACGCCCTGTGCTTCATGTGGGCACCGCCAGACCTAGTTCTGGAGCGGCGGTGGTTATGGGTCCCCGCCTTCGCGGGGACGACAGCAGGAGGGCCTGCGGCAGGATTAGAAGATGACAACGCTGTCGCATCCATCGACCCCTCTGCCATTTGGCACCCGCTTTGCCCGCGGCCTCGATGCGCTGCGGCAGGAATGGCTGCGCAGCCTGATCATGATCGCGGCCGTTCTCGCGGTCGGCGGGCTTGTACTTTATCCGCTCGGCATTCTATTCAATATCGGGCTGCGCACGGAGGACGGCGCGCTCACGCTGGCGAACTATCGCAGCGTGCTGACCGAGCCGGGGCTTGTCTCTGCGCTGATCAATTCTCTCATCGTCAGCGCGGCCACGACCATGCTTTCGCTCGTCATCGCGCTGCCGATGGCGTGGGCGGTGGCGCGCACCGCGATGCCGGGGCGGCAGCTCGTCCGCGTCGCGGTGCTGATCGCCTTCGTCATCCCGAATTTCATCTCGGTGATCGCCTGGATCCTGCTGCTTGGCCCCAATGCCGGACTGATCAACGTGTTCCTGCGCGATACATTCGGTATCGCAGGCGCATTCAACATCTACAGCATGAGCGGGCTCATTCTGGTTCTCACCTTCAGCTTCTATCCGCTCATCTTCTTTGCCGTCACGGCGGCGCTCGACAACATGGACCCTGCCTACGAGGAGGCGGCGCAGATGGCAGGCGCCTCAGCCTGGCGTGCTTCACTCGGCGTCACCATGCCGCTGGTGTTGCCGGCTATCCTCTCGGCATCGGTCTTCGTGTTTCTCGAGGCGATGGGCGCCTTCGGGGCGCCGGCGGCGATCGGGCACGGTGCGCGCTTCCACACGCTGACCACCAAGATCTACGAGCTGTTCAGCTATCCACCGCGCTTCGAGCTTGCTGCGGCTGCGGCCGCCCCGATCATTGGCTTCACCGTACTCGGGCTCCTGCTGCAGCGTGTCGTGCTGCGCGGGAAGCGCTTCACGATCATCGGCGGCAAGCGTGGCGCGTCGCGTGCGGTCGACCTCGGCAAGGGCCGCTGGCTTCTGTTCGCGTGGTGCATGCTGGTGATTTTCGTCAGCGTCGTGCTGCCGCTGATCATCCTGTTGCGCACCTCGCTGATGGCGCGCTGGGGGCTGGCGTTCTCCTGGGAGAACCTCACGCTGCGCAACTACGCTTCGTTCGCGAGCGCCTCGACCATCGTGCCGACTGCGTTTCTCAACAGCGCGCTGATCTCGGCCGTGGTCGCCAGCGCCTGCGTCGTGCTGGGGATGATCGTCGTCTGGATCGTCGAGCGCACGTCGCTGCCAGGCCGTGGTCTCTTGACGTTCGCCTCGACCGTGACTTTTGCATTCCCCGGCGTAGCGCTCGCGGTTGGCTTCGTGCTTGGCTTCAGCACCGAGCCGCTCGCGCTGTTTGGCACGATCTGGCTGTTCTTCATCGCGTTCACGGCGCATCGCTTTCCGTTCGCCTTCATGTTCCTGCGCAATAGCGTCAAGCAGCTGTCGTCAGAGATGGAGGAAGCCGGGCGCGTCTGCGGCGCATCCTGGGCGCGCGCGCTGATCGATATCTCGGCGCCACTGATCAAGTCGGGCCTGCTGGCGGCCTGGATGGTGGTGTTTGCGGTGACGCTGCGGGAGCTGAGCATGGCGATCCTGCTCTACGTGCCCGGCACCGAGACGCTGCCGATCGCGATCTACAGCTTCATCGACAACGGCACATTCGAGATCGCGGCCGCGCTGTCGGTGGTGCTGATTCTCCTGAGCATCGCCGCCATGCTGGCGCTGCGCTGGCTGACCGGTAAGGCGCATATGGAGCTGTAGCGGTCAGTCGCTGGTCCAGCGCGCTTCGAGCGCTTCCAGCTCGTTGAGCCCCATCAACTCGTTGAGCTCGCCGAACGGCACCAGCAGGTCGGGCCGCTGCACTGGCGCATCGGCCGTGATCGTCGGCGCGAACGCCTCGAGCGCATTGATCATGCCGCGCAGCGCGGCGCTGGTGAGCATGCGCGCATAGGAAACGGTGGCGACGCCGAGCGCCTCGAGTTGCTTGGGCGTGACGAGCGGCGTCGTGCCGCGCTCGATCAGCCCGAAGCCCATGTTGACCGCGAGCGGCTTGCGCACGTTCTTTGCTACGCTCGCAATGTCGTCGACCGAGAGCAGCGCGTCGGCAAACACGATGTCGGCGCCGACTTCCGCGTAGAGATTGAGCCGGTCGATGACCTCGTTGATGCCGTCGGTCGCCGCCGCATCGGTGCGGGCGCGGATCATGAAGTCGGTATCGTGGCGCGTATCGACCGCGGCCTTCACCTTGTCGGCCATCTCGCGTGCCGGAATGACAGCCTTGCCGGCGAGATGGCCGCAGCGCTTGGGCCAGACCTGGTCCTCGATCGAAATCGCTGCGAGCCCCGCGCGCTCGAAGGCGCGGGTGACAAAATGAACGTTGAGCGCATTGCCATAGCCGGTGTCCGCGTCGGCGAGGAGGGGCATGCCCGTGCAGGCGGCGAGCATGTTCGCAGGCGCGCAGGTTCTGGTCGAAGGTGAGAATGCCGCGGTCGGCAAAGCCAAGCAGGCTTTCGGAGAGGCCCGCACCGCTGATCGCGGCGGCCTTGTAGCCGAAGCGCTCGACCAGCCGCACGCTGTAGCCGTTGAACACGCCCGGAAGAACCAGGATCTCCTTGGCTTCGACAAGGGTTCGGAAGGCTCGACGATCGGTCATGGCATGCGGTCCGGAGTGGCGAGGTCGGTCAGCGTGCGTGCGTCACAGTCCTCGAGCGATTGACACTGAGTCGATGATCCGTGCGATCCGGTCGGGCGGCAGGACCGCGGCCGCGAGCGTCTCGAACTTGCGGCGGAGCTGCTGCGGCGGCAACGGATTGCCCGGGCTGCCTGGCCGCTCCAGCACCTCGCGCGCAACGCTGCGGCCGTCGGTCGTGATGATCTCGACGCGCGCGCAATGGCGGGTGGCGTCACCGCCGACGTCGTATTTCGGATCGACCTCGATCCTGATTTTTTTGATGATCGCGAGCGCCGCCGGGTCGGCGAGGCGATCCTCGCGGAACTGCTCCTGCATGGCGTTGCGGTCGAGGATCATCATGGCGGACGTGAAGTAGAGGTTCATCTGCGCGGCAGTGACGCCTTGCGGCTCGTAGGGCCAGGCGCAGTGGCGATGCGCCATGGTGCTGCAATGGATGGCGACCTCGCGAATGTCGTTTGCGGTCAGCGCATTCTCGGCCATCAGGCCGTCGATCGCGAACAGCACCGACTGCACGCTTGCCGCGGTGGCGTAGGGCTTGAAGCCGACGCTCAGGATCTCCCAGCGCTGGCCGAGGCCGTCGGTGAGATAGGAGAGCTCCGGCTCGCCGCTGTAGGTGCTTAGAAAGCCGCCGTAGGGCGCTTCCAGCACGTTGGGAATGCCAGTGAAGCCGCGCGCGGCGAGCTGCGCGCCGGTTACGCCCGCCTGCGCGGCGCGTCCGCAGTGCAGGCGCTTCGACATCGCGCCTTCCTGCGCGGCCATCAGCCCCGCACCGAACGACCCGGCGATGCCGATCGCGTGGCGTGCGGGCTCCGGCGCCAGCCGCAGGAGATTGGCAGCGGTGGCGGCCGCCACGAACGGCCCGCAGGCGCCCTGGAAATGATGGCCGCGCATGAACAGCCGGCCGGTCGCAGCCAGCCCGACCCGCAGCCCGACCTCGTAACCGGCGGCGATCGCGGCGATGAGCTGCCGCCCGGACACCGCGGGGAGGGTGTCAGCGAGCGCAAGCGCAGTCGGCAACGCGAGCGAGCCTGCGTGCAGATGCGCGGCGGCGTGGATGTCGTCCATCTCGAAGCCGTGGCCCGCCGTCGCGCCGATCAGCACCGCCTGCGACACGCTGGTCTTGAGCGGCGTGCCGAGCACGCGCGAGCGCGCATTGCCGCCTTCCTCGTTGGCGAGGTCGATCAGCATTCTGGTCCAGGGCAGCGTGACGCCGAACAGGCAGCAGCCGAGCGCATCGAGGATGCACTGCTTGAGGCGGCCGACCACCGGCTCCGGCAGGTCATTGTAGGAAAGCGCAGCGGCGAATTCCGCAAGCGCGCGCGTAGCGCTGGTGTCGGGAGCAAGCATGGCTGGCCTTTTCGGATCGTGACACCCGATGGTGCCACAGGCGCCGGCTGCGCGATATCGGGTGGCGGCGGCGCGTCTTGCTGCGCCGCTAAGCCGCGAAACTCACTCGATTGGCTTTCTCCAGTTCAGCAGAGGTGATTAGGAGGGCACACCTTCATCCTCTGATCACACGCATCCTCCAATTGCAGGACGGCGACGCTCCCAAATCATCGTATCGCTGCACGACGTCTGGAGGGGGCTGCAATGCAAAGGTTTCAAGGTACCGGTATTGCGTCGCGTGTCATTGCGTCGGGTCTTGTTGCGGTGAGTGTTGCGACGACCAGTTGCTTGGCCGCAGATTTACCGGTCGTCAAGTCTCCGTTCCTCAAGGCTCCGGCGGCGCTCTGGAGCTGGAGTGGACTTTATGTCGGCGGCCATGTCGGCTCATCGTTGAGCCTCACCGACATTGCGGATCCTCTCGGTCCTCCGATCTACGGCGACAATGTGAGAAGTCCTGGCTTCATCGGGGGCGGCCAGATCGGCTTCAATCACCAGGTCGGGTCAGTGGTCTTTGGCGTTGAGGCCGATGTGAGCGGGGTCAGCTCCGACGGCACCAATACGTGCTTTGCGGTTTCCGGAGACTCCTTCAGCAGTAATTGCCGGGTTCGTCCGGATCTGTACACGACGGTGACTGGCCGCATCGGATACGCGGTCGACCGCTCCTTGTTCTACGTCAAGGGTGGCGCGGCCTGGACTCGTGGCACTGTCGATATGTTCGTCAACAAGAACCCTGACGGCGTGTTCACCAGTACGAACAGCTTTGTCACGCCGGGCTGGACCGTCGGTGCAGGCGTCGAATACGCGTTGGCGTCGGCCTGGTCGATGAAACTCGAATACGATTATCTGGGCTTTCGAGACCAGG
The DNA here is from genome assembly GCA_963817015.1 of uncultured Alphaproteobacteria bacterium. Classification (GTDB taxonomy): domain Bacteria; phylum Pseudomonadota; class Alphaproteobacteria; order Rhizobiales; family Xanthobacteraceae; genus VAZQ01. The sequence goes on from CAWFMV010000009.1 coordinate 230,921, forward strand.
ACGTCGCGACACCTTATGTCCCGGGAAATCCGTTCGGCGTCACTGCTCCCACAACCACGATTTCGCAGCATGTCCACCAGTTCAAGCTTGGCTTGAACTATCGCCTTGCAGACGGAGTGAATTGGCCAGGCAACGCCGCCGCAATGCCGCTCAAGGCGGCGCCGATCAACTCGCCGTCGGGTTGGACGTTCGAAGCTGGCGCGCGCTATGTCTATGGCTGGGGCCGGTTTCAAAAAGATCATGGCACCGGGCTTGCCGATGGAAGCGGGGTCCCCAACGGCATGGTCACCTCCCGGCTCACCTACGAGGACATGCAGACGAACACGTCAGAGGTGTTCGGCCGGATCAACACTCCTTGGAATGTTTTCGTCAAGGGATTTGCCGGCGTGGGCGTAACCGGCCGCGGACATCAGAACGACGAGGACAGCTTTTTCCATGTGAACGGCGTTGACGTCCCGTATACGAACTCGTTCTCGGATAAGGTCCGAGGCCACCTCAACTACGCGGTCGCCGATGTCGGCTACGATTTCATGAGCGGGTCGAGCCACAAGGTCGGGGCCTTTGTTGGCTATTCATTCGTCGACCAGGCTCTCAATCGCTTCAATTGCGTTCAGATTGCCAATAAGGAAGGAGGCAGCTGCACGGGGCCCGACGAGCCACCCACGCCGCCCAATGTTGTGCGTTTCCAGGAGATCGACAAGTGGCACGCACTGCGTGTCGGCATAGCCGGTGAAATGATGCTTACCGACCGGGTGAAGCTCAGCGGCGAAGTTGCGTATCTGCCCTTCGTGCATTTCCAAGGGCTGGATAATCACTTTCGCAATCCGATCTTGCAGCTTCCGGCCACGTCGAACGGCGGACATGGTGTTCAAGCGGAGGCGCTGCTGTCTTACTACGTCACCGATCGCCTCTCATTCGGTGTCGGCGGACGATATTGGGGGCTGTGGACGACCGACGGTCAATTCTCTGGAACTCCCCCTGGCCCGCCGCGATTCTACCGCGCTGCCTTCGAGCAGGCGGGTGTGTTCGTGCAGACGGCCTACCTTTTCGGCGGCGATGACACCCGCACGACTCCCATCTACTACAAGGCTCCGTCCGCGGGCGCGCGCAACGATTGGAGCGGATTTTATGCGGGCATTGTCGGCGGAGGTGATTGGGGTCGCAGCAAGCACATCGCCAACGGCAGCAATCTCAACAACGCTACCGATCTGACATCGACGTTTCATGTGAATGGTGCTCTGCTCGGAGCGAGTGCCGGCTACAATGCGCAGTTCGCCGGCATGTGGCTATTCGGTGTGGAAAGCGACATGTCGTGGTCAAACGCCAGCGGCACGGCATTTTTGGCACCACCCTTCAACACGGAGCGCCAAGCCGGGACCAAAGAGTCATGGCTTGCAACGGCGCGTGTTCGTCTCGGTGTTGTGCCGGTCGACCGTTGGCTTGCATACGTCACCGGCGGCGTTGCACTCGCCGACGTCAAAGCGCAAATCATCAATCCTGACATAACGTTTACGGAGTCACATATCCGCGGTGGTTGGACGGCCGGTGCCGGTATCGAGATGGCGCTTGACCGTAACTGGTCGGCCAAGCTGGAGTATTTGCATGTCGGCCTGACCGACACGTCATATTTCACGCCTGCGCCCGCGGACGACACCCGCAATCGTGGCGGCGGCGTGCCGTTCAATCAAGAGATCGTGCGTGGAGGTTTGAGCTATCGGTTCAACTAAGACGGTCCACGAAGCGCAGTGTCTGCGGGGTGGGCCGGCGCGTGGATGTCGTTTTCAGGCCTCGGCCGAAAGCAGACGCCCGGTCCCGATCGGGCCTGGCGCGCGACGCAGCTCTTCGGCGACGGTCCTGGCGAGTTGCAGCGCATCGTCATCCGAGCGTGGCGCCGCAGGCGGGGTGCCAAGCACCGCGCCGATTGCCCGTGACAGCGGATGAGCTGCTGCGCCCTGGCCGTCACAACAGAAGTCGGCTGCCAGCGCGTCGATGCGATCGACGGCGCTTTCAATTTGGGTCAACGCGTCGGCGGTGTCGTGCGGATCGTCGAGATTCGTCGCTTCCAGGTGTTTGACGGCGGTGCCGATCTCGTAGACCGGATCATCCGGCTTGGCTGCGGGCTGTGGCGGACGTAGTGACGCCAGGCCAAGCAGCGTTCGATAGATCGGCGCGGTGAGAGGCTTCAGTGGCGGGGCATCGTGACCGTCAAGCACGCCGTGCAGCGCTGTGGTCAGCGTGTGAAGGTCGGTCTTGAGTTGCTGCAGCAGGCACAGGCTCTCCTCCTGTCGCTGCAGCTCGGCTCCGATCAGGGTTAATGAGCCGTTGTTGGAAGGCGTGGATGGGAGGCGCAGCGTCATGGGCGGAGCCACCCGCGGGTGGCACGGATCGCTTTCGGCGGCCGTGGCTGCGGCGGCCTGCCAGTCTGTAATGATACGGGCTTTGACGACATGGGCCTGATCCGCTGGGCTTGATCCGCTGGGCCGATCCGCACGGAAGAGCGGCGCCAAAATGCGCCGTCACACTCCTCATGCGCCGTCACACTCCTCCATGATTTTGCGCCCGCGCTCGGTAATTTTCACGTCTGGAAAAGCTTAAAATTTGAATCAAAAAACTGAGCGGTGCACGCTGGGCACCGCTCAGTCAAACCGTACGCGAAAGCCGCAAAGTCTCCGCGGGCTTACGGCTTCTTATTGTTATGCTGTACGACCCGAGGGGCCGGCTTGAAGTTCGTAGCCGGTTTGAAATTCGTAGCCGGCTTGAAGTTCTGATTTGTGGTCAGCCTCTGGGTGTTGATCTTGGGCGTCCCGTTGCCGACGTTGTTGCTTCGGATCTTGGTGCCGCCATTCTGATTGTTGATCGAGGCTATTCCCTGCTGGTTGAACTTCTTGGCGTTGTTCTGACCCTGACCGTTTTGCAGGTTTGTCTTGTTGTTGAGGGTCTTGATGCCATTGTTGTTGTTGTTGTTGTTCGCAAAGCCCTGGCGACCATTGTTGCCAGCATTGCCCACCTTGTTGTTCAGGAGCTGGCTGACCCTTAGGTCGGTTATCGCCGAACTGCGAGTTCTTATTCCAGGTCGCGGTCCCACCATTGCTGACGATCCTGGTTCTGTTGAACGAGTTGTACCTGACAACGTTGACCACGACGCGGCGCGAAGACCAGCTGTAGCTCGCCCACAGCGCCGAGCCGACAATGATCGGTGCGCCAAATCCGATGATGCCGACCGCGACGTAGCCCGGCGGATACCAATAGAACGGCCGCCACGCCGGATAGGGCCACACGCCGTAGACGACCCAGGGGTCATAGACCGGCACGTAGAGGTAGCCCGGATCGTACGGCTCGATGACGATGTATTCGGGCGGCAGCGGGTCGCCCGCGTAAGCGAGCGGAGGCGGCGGCGCCGCCACGCGCCGGACCTTGACCTGGTTCGTCTCTTTGAGGTTCCCGCTCGCGTCCGCGCGCGCACGCAGTCGCTGCACGGAGGCAGCGATGTCGTCGGGCTGGCCCAGATAGGCAGCGCCGAGCTGCTGCGTCCATTCGACTTTCTCGCTCATCATCTGCAGCACCTGCGGGACCGCGCACAGCGCCTTGACGCTCGGATCCCAGCTCTGCAGCTGCATGGCGTCTTCCAGCGCTTGCCCGCTCACGTTCTGATTGGACGATGACCAGCGCGCTGCCACCACCACTTCGAGCGGATACGTCGAAGCGGCCAGAATCTGGCCGAGCAGATTGTCGGGATAGAGCGCGATCGGAGCGACGAGCTGATTGATCTGCTCGTAGTGAATTGCTGCTGCGCTTGCGGCTGCTGCGCTTGTTGCGGCGCTTGCTGAGCGAACGCTGTCAGGTCCGCTCCAGGTCCAGCTGCCAGCAGAGCAAATGCGGCCGCCACGGCCGGAACGCGGTATCGCAATGTTGCGATTGAAATGATCCGTGTGGCTTCTGCCATGGATATCTCTCCCCTCTCAGTGGGGGTTGCCAATCATGCAACCCGTACGCGAGCGCTTGTTGCTGCTCGCCCCACATTAGGGGGAATGATAGCGGATTTGAGGCGGTTCGCCGTTGTACAAGGTTAACTAGTGGACACGCGCAGCAACCGGATCAGCTCCCGCGCGTCGCTGAGCGTTTCGACTCTCAGCAAGGCTTCGATCAGCGCTTCCTGCTGGTCCTTGGGCATCGCGGTACGGGTCAGCTTGCGGAATTTCTCGACGATGTCCTCCGCCGGCGCGAACGAATGCTCGCTGCCGCGCGGCGCCTCGCGCGTCTCGCTGTGCACGGAGCCGTCGCGCAGAGTGCACGTCGACGCGCACCATGTGGCGGAACGGGCGCCGCGCGCCGTGATGGCCGGGTCCTCGCATGACCTCGACTTTCTTCGACAGCTCCATGCGGGCGCGATCGTGCACCGCTTCTTCGGTGAACTGGTCGACGAAGACATCGCCTTCGATCAGCAGGGTCGCCACGCAATAGGGCAGGTTGAGCTGCGCCGAGGTGAGGCCCTCGGGCTTGTAGGGCCAGCCGACGTGATCGGCCGTCACCTGCGAGCCGTGCACCACGATGCGGTCGAGCTCGTCGAGGGTGAACGGCCGGCGCTTGCGGATGTCGCGGATGGCGTCGAGCGTGGTGTGATTGCTGCCGACGCAGGAATAGAACTTCAGCGCAACCCGCATCGTTTCCCAGTCGCTGCCAAGCCCGGCGCTGAGCGCGTCGAGATTGAACCGATCCTGCGAGCGCGAGAACGTGGTGCAGAAGCCGCCGTAAGGCGCCTCGAACACATCGACGGATGCCGGTGAAGCCCGCCTTGGCCAGCAGCGCGCCATAGAGCCCGCTTTGCGACGAGCGGCCGGCATGCATGCGCTTGACCATGGCGCCGTATTGCGCGGCCATCAGGCCGGCGGCCTGCGTGCCCGCGATGCCGAGCGCATGCACGGTTTGCTCGGGGTCAAGCTTGAGGCCGCGCGCGGCACCGGCGGCAGCCGAGAACACGCCGAGCGTCGCGCCCGAGTGCCAGCCCTGGCCGATATGCTCCTGGCCCATGCAGCGCCCGACGCGCGGACCGATCTCGTAGCCGGCGATCGCGGCGGTGAGAAAATCGCGCCCGCTCAGTCGGCGCGTGGCTTTCCGCGACCGCGATCAGCGCCGGCAGCGTGACCGCGCCGCAATGCAGCACGCCGTCGCGGTGCACGTCGTCGAGTTCGAAGCCCTGCACCTGCGTGCCGTTGACCAGCGCCGCATTGGTCGAGGACAGCGTCTGCGCGGTGCCCCAGACCGAGGTCGTGCGCGAGGCGTCGAGATCGCCGAACGTCTCCTGCAGAATGCGGCACCATTCGAGCTTGGCGCCATAGATCGCGCAGCCGAGCGAGTTGAGGATCAGGAGCTTGCCGCGCTCGCGCACGCTCTCGCGGGATTTGCTCGTAGCGAAGCTGCGAGACGAAATCGGCGATCCTGCGGGTGTGGACGTTGTCGGTGCGGAATGGTCTGACATTGCGGGCGAAAACCTAGACAGGGTCGGGCGAGTGCTGTCTACAGTCCTGCGTCCCGCACAAACAAGGATAACACATGCTGCTGCGCGCGCTCGCGGATCGGATCGCTGAGGTCTCGTTCGAGGCGCTGCCGGGCGAGGCGGTCGCGACCGCGCAAGCAGGGCATTCTCGACACGGTCGGGGTGACGCTCGCGGGCGCCAGGGACGACACGACGGCCGTCGTGACGCGCGCGCTGCGCTGGACCGCGGGGCAGGGCGCGGCGCTGATCTTCGGCGGCAGCGAGCGCCTCGATGCGCTCTCAGCGCCGCGCTGATCAACGGCATCGCGTCGCACGCGCTCGATTTCGACGATTGCAGCAACACGCTCGGCGGCCATCCTTCGGCGCCGATCCTGCCGGCGCTGTGGACGCTCGCGACTGGCGTCTCCGGCCAGGCCTTCATCGCCGCCTATGCGGCCGGCGTCGAGACCGAATGCAAGCTCGCGCGCGCGGTCAACTTCCATCACTATGACAAGGGCTGGCATCCGACCGCGACGCTCGGCACCTTCGGAGCGGCGGCGGCCTGCGCGCATCTGCTGCGGCTGTCTCCCGACAAGATCGCGACCGCGCTCGCGCTCGCGGCCTCGATGGCCTCGGGCATCAAGGCCAATTTCGGCACCATGACCAAGCCGTTCCATGTCGGGCATGCGGCGCGCAACGGGCTTGTTCGCCGCGCTGCTCGCGGAGGAGGGCATGACCGCCAATCACGGCGCACTCGAGCACAAGCAGGGCTTCTTTGCGGTCTTCAACGGCGCAGGGCAACTTCGATGCGGATCGCATCCTCGCCGAATGGGCGAAGCCGTTCGATCTCGCCGATCCCGGCATCGCCTTCAAGCGCCATCCGTGCTGCGGCTCGACGCATCCGGCCGCCGACGCCATGCTGCATCTGCGCGCCGCGCATGCGCTCACGCCCGAGCGCGTCGCGCGGATCGAATCCTGGACGCATCCGCGCCGGCTCGCAGCACACCAACCGGCCCGATCCGCAAGAGCGGCCTCGACGGCAAGTTCAGCGTCCAGTACGTGCTCGCGCGCGCGCTGATGCACGGCATCGTCAGCCTCGAGCATTTCTCCGACGCGGCCGTGCGCGATGCCGGCGGCGCGCGCGCTGATGGCCAAGGTGAATGCGCGCGCCCGATCCGACAGTCTCGGCGCTCGGACACGACGATCATTTCTATGCGCGGGTGCGGGTCACGACCGCGTCGGGCGAGACGCATCGAGCATTTCGTCGACCGCCCGCTCGGCCGTGATCGCGATCATCCGCTGCCGGCGGGCACGCTCGAGGCCAAGTTCCGTGACTGCGCGCGGCGCGCGCTCGATGAGGCTTCGACCGAGGAGGTGCTGCGGCTCTGCAGCACGCTCGATGAGCTCGCCGACGCGGGCGATGTACTCACCGCCATGACGCATACGCGCAGCGTCGAGCCGCTCGACGCCCAGGCGGGCTTACGCGTAATGCTGTACTTGGTCATGAACTCCATCGAGCTCTCTCAAGCAACGTCCCGACGTGCTCGTCGTCGGCGCCGGCAATGCGGCGCTCTGCGCCGCCATCTCGGCGCACGAGAACGGCGCGCGCGTGCTGATGCTGGAAGCCGCTCCGTTCGAGGAGCGCGGCGGCAATTCGCACTTCACCGGCGGCGCCTTCCGCTTCGCCTATCGCGGCGTCGAGGACCTGATCACGGTGCTGCCGTCGCTCGCCAGCGAGGATCTCTCGAACGTCGATTTCGGCACCTACACCGAAGAGCAGTTCTTCGACGACATGTTCGAGGTGACCGAATATCGCACCGACTCCGGAGCTGTGCGAGATCCTGGTCCGCAACAGCCTCGAAGACCGCGACCTGGGTCGCGCAGCAGGGCGTCAAGCTGCAGCCCGGGCTTGGCCGGCAGGCCTACAAGGTCGACGGCAAGTTCAAGTTCTGGGGCGGGCTCGCGCTGCACATCTGGGGCGGCGGCCCGGAAATGCTCAAGGCGCTCTATGCCAATGTGGAGCGGCGCGGCATTCCGATCGTCTACGAGACGCCGGCCGTGAGCCTCATCCGCGAGCGCGGCCGCGTCGCCGGCGTCGTTGCCGAAGCATCGGCGGCGAGCCGGTCGAGATCAGGGCCGGCGCGGTCGTGCTCGCCTGCGGCAGCTTCGAGTCCAATCCGGAGATGCGCGCGCGCTATCTCGGGCCCGAACTGGGAGCTCGCGAAAATCCGCGGCACGCGCTTCAACATGGGCGCCGGGCTCACGCATGGCGCTCGGCGTCGGGCGCGCGGCCCTACGGCAACTGGTCGGGCTGCCATTCGGTCGCCTGGGACATCAACGCGCCGCCCTACGGCGACCTCACGATCGGCGACCAGTTCCAGAAGCACAATTATCCGTTCGGCCTTCTCATCAACGCCAAGGGCGAGCGCTACGTCGACGAGGGCGCAAACTTCCACAGCCACACTTATGCGAAATATGGCGGCGAGATCATGCGCCAGCCCGGCATGTTCGCCTGGCAGGTGTTCGACGCCAAGGCGACGCCGCTCCTGCGCGGCGAATATCGCATCCGCCGCGTCACCAAGGCGGAGGCCGATACGCTTGAAGAGCTCGCGCCAAAGCTCGACGGCGTCGATGCGCGAGGCGTTCCTGCGCACCGTGCGCGACTACAACGCCGCCTGCCGCAGCGACGTGCCGTTCAATCCGAACGTGCTCGACGGACGCAGCACGCAAGGGCTTGCGATCGACAAGACCAACTGGGCGGTGCCGCTCGACACGCCGCCGTTCCACGCCTATCACGTGACGACCGGCGTGACCTTCACGTTCGGCGGCGTGAAGATTTCACAAACAGGGCGAGGTCGAGAATCTCTACGGCCGCGTCATTCCGGGGCTCTATGCGGCGGGCGAGATGGTCGGCGGGCTTTTCTATCACAACTACTGCAGCGGCACCGGCCTGATGTCGGGCGCAACCTTCGGCCGGCTCGCCGGGCGCAGCGCGGCGCAGTGGGCGGCGAAAGCGTAACGTGGAGCCGAGCGCACACGCTCGTGAGAGCACGTGCATGGCCCGTTCAACCGCGTATCAAGCCACCGATCCGAGCGGTCGCCGATCTCGCGACCGAGCGCCTTGCCGCCTATGCGGCGGGCGGCGACGTTCGAGGATTTTCCGCCGGCCGTCGGTCGAGCGCGCCAAGCATTGCCTGGTCGATGCAGTCGCGTGCGCGATCTTCGGCCGCAGTTTCCCTGGTCCACGATGGTGCTGGACGAGGCGCTCGCGACCGGCGCAGGTGGGCCGTGCCGCCTGCCCGGCGTTCCCGGCAAGACGCTGCATGTGCCGCAGGCCGCGCTCGTCACTCGGCGCCTTCGCGCACGCTTTCGAATTCGACAATCTGCGCAAGCCCGGCGCCGGCGTGCATGCGGGCGCGACGGTGGCGCTGCCGGCGCTCGCCATGGCGCAGGCGGTGAATGCGAGCGGCACGCGAGCTCATCGCGGCGATCGTCGCGGGCGTCGAGGTGATGTTTCGCATCGGCGCCGCGACGCTGCATTCGCCCGAGCAGATCGGCTTCCATGCGCCCGGCATGACCGGCCCGTTCGGCGTCGGCGGCTGCCTGCGCCTCGCTCATGCGACTTCTCAGCGCGCCAGACCGCCAATGCGTTCGGCGATCGCGGGCTCGCTCGCGGGCGGGCTCCTGGCGTTCGCAAAGGCCGGCTCGGGCGGCATGGTGAAGCGACTGCATCTCGGCCGCGCCGCCGAGAGCGGCGTGCTGGCAGCACGGCTCGCGCAACGCGGCTACGAGGGGCCGCGCAATGTGATCGAGGGCGCCTATGGCGTGCTGGAGGCGTTCTGCGAGGAGAACGATCCGACGCTGCTGACGCAGGGGCTCGGCCAGACCTATCGAGATCGAGCGCGTCTGCTTCAAGCGCTATCCCTGCCACGTCACCGCGCATGTGCCGGTGCAGCTGCTGCGCGATCTCATCGACGACAGCACGGCTTCGGCGGCGACGACATCCGCGCGATCGCGATCGAAGCCTCCGACAAGGTCGTTTCGCATCACAACGAGCGCGATCCGGCCGATATCATGCTGGCGCAATACAGCGTGCCGTTCTGCGTGGCGATCGCGGCCTACCACGATCCGCTCGATCCGGCGGTGTTCTGCGACGAGGTCGTGCGCGATCCGCACGTGCGGGCGCTGGCGAAGCGCATCAGCGTATCGCCGGCGAGACGATCAAAGGCTGGGGCGCGCGGCTTGACATCACGCTCAAGGACGGCCGCGCGCTTCGAGCGGCAAGCTCGACACCTGGCTCGGCTGCCCGGAGACGCCGCTCTCGACCGAGCAGTTGCGCGATCAAGTTCGATCGCATCACGGGTAGCGCATCGAAACGGTTGCGTGACACTCTGTTCGACGATCTGATGCAGCTCGAACAGGTGAAGTCGCTCGAGATGTTGGCTTTGACGTGAAGCTCGCAGCGCGCCGGATGGTTCGATAGTGCGGCGAACGCGGCTTGATGGTTAACATTTGATCCGCCCGTACTCTTGCAGGCACACTTCGAATAATTCACACTGAGTTGACGTGTGAACTGGCAGCCCTCGGGGAGGCCTACATGTTGGAAGAATTCAAGAAATTTGCCTTGCGCGGCAATGTCGTTGACCTCGCGGTTGGCGTCATCATTGGCGTTGCATTCGGGGCGATCGTTGCATCGCTGGTCGCCGACATCATCATGCCGATCGTCGGTGCGATCACGCCCGGCGGGCTGGATTTCTCGAACTACTTCCTCGCTCTGTCCAAGAACGTCGACGCCGCGACCTACGTTGACGCGAAGAAGCAGGGCGCGGTCTTGGGCTACGGCCAGTTCCTGACCGTGACGCTCAACTTTCTGATCGTTGCGTTCGTGCTCTTCCTCGTCGTCCGGGCAATGGTCCAAGCTGCAGAAGCAGGAGGAAGCGAAGCCGCAGCCGCCGGAAACGCCGGCGGACGTCACGCTGCTCAGACCGAGATCCGCGATCTGCTCGCGAAGCGCTGACACGCGCTGAACGCACGCCATCGGTTTCCTTACGACTGCCGCCTCGTGCAACGGGGCGATCAATCGCCCCAGACCTCACGCGCCACCTCGACGATGCGAGCGAGCTTGGCGCGCTCCATCTCCTCGCTGACGCCGACGTGCTCGGAGGCGCTGGTCGAGAAGCCGCATTGCGGGCTGAGCGCGAGCTGCTCGAGCCTGACGTAGCGGCTTGCCTCCTCGATGCGGCGCTTGAGCAGGTCGGCAGTTTCGAGCTGAGCGACCTTGGAGGCGACCAGGCCGAGCACCACGAACTTGCCGGGCGGCACCGCGCGCAACGGCTCGAACGAGCCCGAGCGCGCGTTGTCGTACTCCAGAAAGTAGATGCCGACCTTCATGTCGTTGAACAGCGGCTCGGCGATCGGGTCATAGCCGACGTTGGCCTGCCAGCTCGGGTCCTGGCTGCGGCAGATGTGGACGCCGACCGTCATGCCGGCGGGCGCGCCGGCGACGACCGCGTTGACCGCGCCGATGTAGGTCTTGAGCAGATCGCGCCAGTCCTCGCCGCGCTCCTTGAGCAGTCGCCTGCACGCGCGGGTCGCCGAGCTTCACCAGCGAGGTCTCGTCGATCTGCAGATAGGTGCAGCCCACATCGGCGAGCGAGCGCATTTCCTGATGCATAGGCTGCGGTGAGATCGGACCAGAACGCGTCGAGGTCGGGATAGGCGTCGCGGCTGATATTGGCGCGCCCGGCCCGGTAGTGGATGTAGCAGGGGCCCGGCAGCGTGATCTTCGGCGTGCGCTCCGTCAGTGACTTGAGAAAGCGGAAGTCGGCGGCGTTCTGCGGACCGTTCCATTGGATGCGGTCGACCACCTTGGGAATGCGCCGCGCCATGCGGTGGCCGTGGGTGCTCGAGCCGATGAAGCCGGTGTCCTCGGTCAGCTCGACCGAGACGCCGGAAATGCCGGATATCGTGAACGAGTCCGAGTAGGTGCCGCGCCGGAACTCGCCGTCGGTGACGACCTTGAGCCCAACCTCCTCCTGCAGCTTCACGACATTGCGGATCGCCTCGTTCTCGGCGGCGGTCAGGCGCTGACGGTCGATCGCGCCGGTTGCGAATTCGTCGCGCGCCTGCAGCAGGGCAGGCGGGCGCAGCAGGCTGCCGATGTGCTCGGCGCGAAACGGAGGCTGTGTGGTGTTCATTGAGGTCGTATATCGCCTTGTGTTGGCGTAGAGCAACCATGCGCGTCGCGCCAAGGTCGCTTGGTTCCGACCTCTGGCGGGCACTGTAATTCCGCAATTGCGTTTTACGCTGCTAGGGTGGCGGTCACGGAACGAGGTTCGTTATGACGTTCAAATCTTGGCTCAGCTGGGCCAGTCGGCTGTGGGCGCTCATCGCCTTTCTTTTGACCGTCACGCCGACCGTTCTGCCGGCGCACGCGGAGAATGCCCGCAAGGTCAGCGTGGTCTCGTTCGGGCTTTTCGGCGATCAAAGCGTGTTTCGAAGCGAGGCAACCGGAGCAGCGAAAATCATAGCGGACCGCTTCGGGGGCGGCCCGGTCGACGTGCAATACAATTCGAAGAAAGGGGGAAAAGCGACGATCGAGAGCTTGGCGACGTCATTGCAGACGGCCGCCAAGGGGATGGACGCCGAGAACGATGTTCTGTTTCTCATTCTCACCACGCACGGCTCGCCCGCCGGCGTTGCGGTCAAGGCGGGGCAGCAAACCCAAATGCTCACGCCACCACATCTCGCCGACATGCTGGCGCGAACGGGCGTGCGGCGCAAGGCGGTGGTTATCTCGGCCTGCTATTCCGGCGTCTTCATTCCTCGTCTCGCGAGCCCCGATGCTCTGGTCATCACCGCGGCTGATGCCGACCATCCGTCGTTCGGCTGCCAGGACAAGGCCAAGTGGACTTATTTCGGCGATGCGTTCTTCAACGTCGCGCTCCGGACAGCCAAGAGCGTGAAGGACGCCTTTGCGGTTGCGCGCGAGCTCGTGCTGAAGCGAGAGCTGCGCGAGCGCTTCGAGCCGTCGAACCCGCAAATGGCAGGCGGCGCAAACGTCGAGCCGCTGCTCATTGCGCGTCGTTGACAGGTGGACGCAACAGCTAAATGGGAAGGCGAGGCGGTGGGTTTACCCCTTAGCCGCAAAAGACAACTTTCGCCTCGTGCGAATATACCAACGGCAGAGTCTCCTAAACCTTTTGGCCATATGGCCACATCATAAGCGGAACTAAAGTTCAGACCGTGCATCCCAAGCTTGCTGACTTGCACCCTGGACGCTCCGCCGCCTTCCAGCTCCTGAGGTGGCCGGGCTGCCGCCACTCAGGAGACGCCGATGACGTCCAGCGCCCGCCGACTTGTCGCAATTTCGTCCGCGTTGTTAGTACTGGCCCTGCCGGTCGTTGCCTGGTCGCGGGGAAAGGCGCCGAACGCCTCCACCAGCAACACGAGCGACTACGGATATAGCGATTCCCACTTCCGGATACGCTACGACGCCGAGTGGGAAAGCAGCCCGCCTAATGTGCGGCAATGGTTTCAGAACCTGATGCAGCCCGACAACCCACGTCTCTCGTGCTGCGGTGAAGCGGACTCCTATGAGGCAGACCTCTACGAGCAGGATGAAAACAGCTACGTCGCTATCATCACGGGCCAAGGCCCGGCGGTCAAGAAACCGTACATCCCTGAAGGGACGAGGCTCAAAGTCCCAAACAATAAAATAAAGTGGGACCAGGGTAACCCCACGGGACACGGAATTATCTTCATCGGCACGAATTACACAATCTTCTGTTACGTCCCGCCTACGGGGATCTGATCTCCGCGGGCCAGATCCCAGCGAACGCGGGGCTGCGACGTGAAGCGGCCGGCAAGCTAGGGCGCCGAGCCTGCTGTGACAGTTGCCTTGCGCGGGGCCCGCCGTCGGCCGGGCCTGCTAGCGCGCTTGTCCAGTCCCCGCAACCCCGATAGAGAATGAATGACAGCCTTCGGCCCGCCAATTGCGGCGGCCGCGATACTCCGGGGAGATTGGTCATGAACGTGCACGCCCAGATGAAGGGACAGATGCTGATCGGCGGCGAGATGGTCGCCGGCGAGGCCAACAAGTGGATCGAGTCGGTCAATCCCGCCAACGAGGAGAGGATCGGCGAGTTCGCCGCCGGCGATGCGGCCGACGTGAACAAGGCGGTGGCCGCCGCCGAGAAGGCGCAGCCGGCCTGGGCGGCGCTCGATATCAAGGAGCGCGGCAAATATCTCAAGCCGATGGCCAAGCGCATCCGCGAGCGCGGCGAGGAATTGCTGCACACCGAGGTGATCGATACCGGCAACACCATCACCAAGATGAAGGCCGACATCGAGGGCGCCGCCGAGCAGCTCGAATGGTACACCGGCCTCGCCATCGAGATGAAGGGCGAGACCGTTCCGGCGAGCTCCAAGCACCTGCACATCACGGTGCGCGAGCCCTATGGCGTGGTGGCGCGCATCGTGCCGTTCAATCATCCGCTGAGCTTCGCGGCGCGCGGCCTCGCCGGCCCGCTGATCGCCGGCAACACGGTGGTGATCAAGCCGCCGGAGACGAGCTCGCTGTCGTCCACGCATCCTCGGCGAGATCGTCGCAAGGAGATCATGCCGCCCGGCATCGTCAATATCGTCACCGGCAACGGCATGCCGGCCGGCGACGCGATCGTGCGGCATCCGCGCGTCAAGCGCATCTCCTTCACCGGCTCGGTGCCGACCGGCATGGCGATCCAGCGCGCGGCCGCGGAAGGCGGCATCAAGGCGCTGACGCTGGAGCTTGGCGGCAAGAACCCGTTCATCGTCTATCCGGATGCCGATCCCGACAAAGTCGCGGATGCCGCCATCGCCGGCATGAACTTCGCCTGGTCGGGGCAGTCCTGCGGCTCGACCAGCCGGCTGATGCTGCACGAGGAGCTCTACAAGAAGGTGCTCGACCGCGTCACCGAGCGGGTCGCCGAGATCAAGATGGGCGATCCGATGGATCCGAAGTCGCAGATGGGCCCGATGAACTCCAAGCGCCACATGGAGCGGGTCAACACGATGATCAAGTCGGGCGTCGACGACGGCGCCAAGCTGATGATCGGCGGCAAGCGGCCCGCCCGGCAAGGAGTTCGAGCGCGGCTTCTGGGTCGAGCCGACGGTGTTCGGCGACGTGCATCCGCAGATGAAGATCGCGCGCGAGGAGATTTTCGGGCCGGTGCTCTCGGTGTTCTCCTGGCGCGACGAGGACGCCATCATCGAGCTCGCCAATTCGGTCGAATACGGGCTCACCGCGGCGGTGTGGACCAACGACATCAAGCGCGCGCTCAAGGCCGCGCGCCGGGTGCAGTCCGGCATGGTCTGGGTCAACGGCGTCGGCAACCACTTCAAGGGCACGCCCTATGGCGGCTACAAGAACTCCGGCGTCGGCAAGGAAAGCTGCCTGTCGGAGCTGTTGAGCTACACCGAGGAAAAGTCGATCCAGATTTTCCTGTGATCGGACCCTGCTCCGACCTCATCCAGAGGAGCGGTCCGAAGGACCGCGTCTCGAAGGATGGGTCGGCCACCGCTAGGCCCCACTTGATCGCCCATGGTTCGAGACGCGTCGCATCGCAGTCAAGTGCACGCAGGCTGCGCCTGCTATGGCGACGCTCCTCACCATGAGGCGGAGCTTTTGGCCGGCTAGCGCTTGTCCCACCTGACATCGAGCCAGTGCACCCGCGCCACGGCGTCACGCACCACAATGGTGCCTTTGTCGGGCATGACGGCAATATTCGTGAACTCGACGTCGCCCTCGAACAGCGCAATCTCCTGTCCGCTTTCGACGTTCCATAGCCGGACAGTCCTGTCTGCGGAAGCTGAAACGACGTGTCGCTCATCGAGCACGGCGACCGAATAGACGCTTCCTCTGTGTCCCTCAAAGCGATGCAGCTCTGCACCGGTCTCGACATCCCAGAGCCGGAGCGTCCCGTCCTCAGAGGCCGAGATGGCGCGCCGCTCGTTCAACACGGCAACGCCACAGACACCGTTGTCATGACCTTCAAAGCGGCGGAGCTCTGCGCGCGTCTCCATATCCCAGAGCGTCAGCGTCTTGTCCTGCGAGGCCGAGATGACACGCCGTGCATCGAGCACAGCTACTGAATTGACGCCCTCGCTGTGGCCTTCAAAGCGATGCAGCTCGCTACCGGTCTCCACGTCCCAGAGCCTGAGTGTCTTGTCCTGCGAGGCCGAGATGATGCGCCGCGCGTCAAGCACGGCCGCTGAATTGACGCCTTCGTCATGTCCCTCCAGGCAACGCAGCTCCGCTCCCGTTTCCAGGTCCCAGAGCCGCAGGGTCTTGTCATTTTGGCCGCAGGACACGACGCGCGAGGCGTCCAGCCTCGTCAGCTGTGCGGCCCAACCCTTGTGCTGCCCTTTGAAGGCAAGCAACTCTTCTCCGGTCTCAATATCCCAAAGCGTCAGGGCGCCCCACCAGGCTCCGGTCAAGACCCTGCGATCGTCGAGCACGACGAAGCTCGCGGCCCACCAGTCGAGGCCTTTGAACCGGGTGAGTTTCTCGTTCGACTCCATGCTCCAGAGTCGAATGGTTCGGTCGTAGGACGCGGACAGTACGTGCCGACTGTCGAGCACGGCGACGCTCGTCACATTGCTGGAGTGGCCTCCGAAGCTGCTCAGTTTCTCTCCACTCTCGACATCCCAGACTTCGACCTCACAGTATCCCGTGGTCCCGACGACCACGCGGCGGCTGTCGAGTATCGCGAAGTTCATCGCCCAGAAGCGAACGCCCTCGAATTGGCGCAGCTCGCGGCCGCTCTCGGCATCCCAGAGCCGGAAGACGCCATAGTCCGATCCGCCCGACAGGAAACGGCGGCCGTCAAGGACGGCGAGGCTCATGATGGGCCGCTTGAGCTCCTCGCCGCCCAACAATTGCGGCGGCTCATCCGGCTTGTCCAGGTCAAAAACCTTGAGCGTCTTGTCCGAGAAGCTGGCGATGAGGCGGCGAGGGGTAACGAGCGCAATGGCCGTTGCTCCGCGCTCGAAGCCCATGTTTCCCTTCAACCATTCCGAAAAGCGTGCGTCCTCGCTTTTGTCGTTCGTGACAAGCCGGCGCAGCTCGTGTCCCGTCTCTGCATCCCAAAGGCGAATTGTATTGTCCTCGGAGGCTGAGAGGATGCGACCATCGAGCATCGTCAACCTCGTCACCGCGCCATCGTGGCCGACGATGCGGCGCAGCTCCTGTCCGGTCTCGACGTCCCAGATCCGGAGTGTCTTGTCGGTGGAGCTCGACGCAACGCGGCTGCTGTCGAGACGCACGAGACTCAGCACCGGGCCTTCGTGCCCCTCGAAGCGGCGTAGCTCCGCGCCGGTCTCGGCGTCCCACAGCCGGATCGTCTTGTCGTGTGAGCACGACAGAAAGCGGCGGCCGTCGAGCACGGTGAGGGCCGAGACGGCATCTTGATGTCCGTCGAAGCGGCGGACTTCCGCACCCGGCGCAGTGAACGTCGGGCGTCTTGGCACGAGCGCGGGGCTCGGCAAGCATGTAGACGTTGTTGCAAGGAATGGCGCCAGCCCCTCGGCATCCTCTGGCGCCAGGCGCGACAGCAATTGCACTGGCAGCTGCTTGGGGTCGCGGGCGAGGATACGGCCAGACAAATCAAGCACGCGCCCGATCAGGTCCTGCGCGCGCCCTTTCCCGAACCTCCGGTAGTCGGTGAGCAGGCTTTCCAGGCTCGTCACCGTCAGCTTGTTCAGCATCCATCGGGGATCGAGCAGGAGCTCCGCGACTGCGTCCTCCCGGCCAGCACCGGCGAGGTGGTGGGCAGCGTGCTCGTACCAGTAGCGCCGCTCGGACGAG
Organism: uncultured Alphaproteobacteria bacterium; assembly: GCA_963817015.1. Taxonomy (GTDB): domain Bacteria; phylum Pseudomonadota; class Alphaproteobacteria; order Rhizobiales; family Xanthobacteraceae; genus VAZQ01. The sequence goes on from CAWFMV010000009.1 coordinate 248,239, forward strand.
GCGGCGAGGTCGGAGCCGTCGAGCTTGCCGACGGCTGCCGTCAGTTGCTCGTGCAGCGCCTTCAAGCTCTCCGCCTGCTGCGCCCGTTTCCAGGCGTCGAGCAGATATTGGCGCACGACGTCATGCAGCCGGAATGTCTTGAATTGCAGATTGAGGTCGAGCAGCAAAGAATAACCGAGAAATCTCTGCAGCAGATCCTCGCTGTCCAACTCGTCGAGGCCGCCGGTTTCCTGCCACAGCCGGGTGCAGATGCCGAGCGGCACATCGGTGTCCTCAGGAAACACCGCAAGCTCGCGCAGCCGCGCCTGTTCGTCCTGGTTGAGCAGCTCGAGGCTCACGCTGAGCGTGCTCTCGACCGCCTTGTGACGCGCGGCTTCGTTCTTGGCGTCGAATGCCGTGAGGCCCCTGGCGTCGAGCCGACAATTCACACTGGCAATCGCTTGCGCGAGTGGCTCGCGCGCGCGGATGACGCGGTCGCGCAGGAAGCCGCCAGCCAAGGTGAGCAGCAGCGGCCATTCACCCAGGCGTGCCGCAAGTGTCCGCAGCGCCAGCTGCCCGGCCTGCGCCTGATCGGGCGGCAGCCCCTGGGTGAGGAGAGAGAGCGCTTCGCCTGCTCGCATCGCGTCGACGACGACGCGAAACGCATCTGCCGGCAGCACGTGGTCGAGGCGCGTGGTGATCAGGCGGGTCGTGTTACGACCGCCCTGCAGGAAGGGCCGCAAATCCTGCTCGCGCCACACGTCGTCGATGACGAGGAGGCAGCGTCGCTCGGCCAGCGCATCGGCGAGCTTGGCGCTCGCAGCACCGACGGTCTGCAGGCCCGAGCGCTCACCCGTCAAGCTCAGGATGAGGTCGGCTACGCGGGCAAGCAGATCGTTGGGCTGCTCGCCGATCTCGACGTGCAGAATGCCGTCGACATAGGCTTCCTGAATATCCGGATCGTGGCAGAGATAATTTGCCAGCGCCGACTTCCCGAACCCGCCCGCACCCCTGAGCGCGACGGTTGTCGCCACCGCATCGCCTTTGTCATCGAGCAACCGGGCCTTGAGGGCCGCAAGCTCCTCGGGGCGCTCGACGAAGCTCTTCGGTGGGTCGGGAGCCATGAACGGCACTCGATTTTGACGGCTCGGCCCCGAGAGCGTCTGGATGAGCCGCTCCCACTGCTCCGGATATTCGATGTTGTAGATGTGCACCCGCTCGAACCAGCGCGGCAGGCCTCGCATCTCGAACTGCCTGCCCGCCCATACCGGGCTCACCTGCCGCCCTTCCTGGCGCGCAAGCCGCAGCTCCTTCTTGATGACCGGTCGCTCGAGCGCACCGGGCGTCACCACCAGCACCAGGTGCTCGATCGACGGTGACTTGATCGCCTGCTCGATCTGCGCCCACCATTCGAGGCCGCCTTCCAACGCGATCAGGTCTTGCCAGAGGGTGAAGCCGCGCTCCTCGAGCCGTTTGCGCAACGTCTGGGCCGGCCCCATTCCGTCCTGGCGTTCGTAAGACACGAAAATCCGTGGCGACGGGCTCATGCGTCAGGTTCTCAAAAATGTCCGGCCAGCTGACGGTCCAGGAGCCTGCTTGAGCCGGGTATTACGTTAAAGGAACTCTGATAGGACGACGTGTTGGCGACATTGTGCGAGGTTAACAGCCGGCACCGGCAATCCGACTTGGGACCTCCAGATCCGCAACTCCCCTGCTGCCTCCAAGCACGGTTGTCGCATTGCGTTTCTGTCAGATTTCCCGGAGACTCCGGGCGCCCGGACCTCTAAGTAGAGGAACGGCGGTCGTTGCGCCAGCCGCTATTGGGAAGCACGGCGCGAGAGAGCAGGACAAGGAAACGCATGCCCGAGACAACAGCCGCGATCGTCGCCGAGAACGCCAGCAAGCTCTTTCTCGACGGCGCCGTGGTGGCCTTCCATCAACTGGCGCTGACGGTCGAGCGCAACGAGATCATGTGCGTGGTCGGCCCGTCCGGCTGCGGCAAGACCACGCTGCTTGCGCTGCATCGCCGGCCTGATCGAGCTCAGCGACGGGCGCATCCTGGTGCATGGCGAGCCGGTCGCCGGCCGGCCGCCCGACGGCGTCGCCATGGTGTTCCAGCATTTCGGCCTGCTGCCGTGGAAGACCGTCTACGACAATGCCGCGTTCGGGCTCAAGGTGGCGGGCGTGCCGCGCGCCGAGGTCAAGGAGCGCGTCGGCGCACTATCTCGACCTGGTCGGGCTGAACGGGTTTCGAGCAGCACTATCCCTATCAGCTCTCCGGCGGCATGCAGCAGCGCGTCGGCCTCGTGCGCGCGCTGGCGATGAACCCGTCGGTGCTGCTGATGGACGAGCCGTTCGCGGCGCTCGACGCGCAGACGCGCGAAGTGCTGCAGGAGGAACTGCTGGCGCTCATGGAGCGCGCCGGACGAGCGCAAGACCATGGTCTTCATCACCCATTCGATCGACGAGGCGATCATGCTCGGCGATCGCATCGCGGTGATGACGGCGCGGCCCGGCCGCATCAAGGAAGTGCTCGACATGCCGTTCGGCCGTCCGCGCGACGTCGATGCAATGCGCGCCGATCCGCGCTTTGCCGAGCTGCGCCAGCACATCTGGCGGCAGCTGCATTCGACCAAGCCGCGCAACGCCAGCGCACCGCGGGAGGTCGCGTGACGACGATCGAACAGACCCGCGGCGCTGTCCGACGCCGAGCGCGCACTGTCCGACGACAAGGCGCGCGCCGAGCGCGCCGCCGGCACGCGCCGGACGCGCCGCGCCATTCTCAATCTCGCGATCCGCCTGGTTTCGGTCGCGGTCTTCCTGGTGCTCTGGGAGGTCGCCGGACGCGGCATCGACCCGGTGCTGTTCACGACGCCGAGCGCGGTCGCGGTCGCGGCGGTCGAGATGATCCGGCAGCGGCGAGCTGTGGACCTATCTCTAGCCGAGCCTCGTGGTGCTGCTCTATGGCTTCACGCTCGCGGTCGTGTTCGGGATCGGGATCGGGCTGCTGCTGGCGCGCTTCTGGGTGCTCGACGTGGCGCTCAGCGTCTACATCACGTTCCTCTATTCGATCCCGTCGGTCGCGCTGGTGCCGCTGATCGTGCTGTGGGCCGGCTACGAGCAGACCGCCAAGGTGATCATCCTGTTCCTGTTCGCGTTCTTCCCGATGGTGATCAACACCTATCAGGGCGTGAAGGCGGTCGACCCCAAGCTGATCGAGGTCGGCCGCGCCTTCCGCTGCAACGAAGGGCAGCTCTGGGCCAACATCGTGATGCCGGCGTCGCTGCCGTTCATCGTCACCGGGCTGCGGCTCGCGCTCGGCCGCGGCCTGATCGGCATGGTGCTGGCCGACCTCTATACCGCGCTCTCCGGCATCGGCTATCTGATCGTGCGCACCGCCGCGACCTATCAGGTCGACAAGATGTTCGTGCCGATCGTCACGCTCGGCCTGCTCGGCGTGACGCTCACGGCGCTGTTGCGGCTCGTCGAGAAATACGTGGCGCCGTGGACCAATGCGCCGGACGAGAATTAGCAGGCTGCTCATAGCGAGGAACGGAAAGCAAATGCCATGTCGAAACGCTGGACCACGCTGCTGTCGCTCGCCGACCGTCTGTGCTGCGTTTCGGCTCGCCGCGACGCGCTCGCGCAGACCGCGCCCAACTGCACGACCATGCGCAAGATCAATATCGGCGTCTCGGTCGCGCCGCCGAACGTCGTGCACACGTCGCCCTATGTCGCCAAGGAGCTCGGCTTCTTCGCCAAGCGCTGCATCGACGCCAACATCATCCAGTTCGAGGGCGGCCAGTCGGCGACCTCGAACGCTGCCGCCGTGCAGGGCTCGGCGATCGTCAGCGTCAGCGACGTCGCGATCGGCAACGGCATGAAGGTGCAGCAGTTCTGGGGCCTCGCGCCGCGCATGCCGCAGGCCTACATGGTCGTCGCCCGACGTCAAGACCGCCAAGGATCTCAAGGGCAAGCGGCTGTCGGCGACCGGCGGCGGCGTCGGCGGCTTCAACTGGCGCATGGGCCGCGAGGTGCTCAAGACCGCGGGCCTCACGGTCGACGACGTGCAGTTCATCTCGTCGGCCACCGCCGGACGGCTGCCCGGGCCTGGTCGCCGGCCAGATCGACGGCGTGGCGCTGCATCCGGAGGACGTCTTCCTCGCCAAGAAGCAGAAGCCGACGCTCAATCTCCTCGTGCAGCTCGTCGACCTGATGCCGAACTACATGTTCAACTCCTACGGCGCCTCGGTCGACTGGATCGCGCGCGACCGCGCGCTGCTGCGCGACACCGCCGCGGCCATGATCGAGGCCAATCGCGTCGGCCTATCGCGACAAGGCCAAGGTGCATGCCGATCATCGTGAAGGCGACCGAGAAGCCGGCCGAAGCGGTCGACTATGCGATCGATGTGCTGACCAAGAACTGCGTCTGGTCGGTCAACACCGGCTTCGATCCGGCGCGCACGCAATGGACGATCGACAACAGCGTCGAGAACGGCGACATCCCGAAGGACAAGAAGCCGACGGTCGAGCAGGTCGCCAACATGGCGCTCGCCAAGGAGGCGGTCGAGGCCGCCGGCGGCCCGACGACGATCGGCAAGTGCAAGCTGTAGGATCGCTACTGCAACGCATGGCTGTCTCCGCCTCATGGTGAGGAGCGCTCTTGACCCAAGTCGGCGATTGCCGACTTGGGTGCGCGTCTCGAACCATGTGGCGGCCCAGTCGAGTGGCCGTCCTCTCCTTCGAGACGCCGCGCTGCGCGCGGCTCCTCAGGATGAGGCCGGATTGAGCTCAGAGAGTTGATCATTGTGAGGACCTCATGAACGTGAACATCCAGCCGCCCCGCATCGGACCGCAGCCGTGGGAGGTGGTGCGCAGCAAGCTCGACCAGGCGCTGCCGTTCGCCAACATGCGCGAGACGCCGTACTACCGCGACGCGATCTACGAGCAGTTCTCCAAGAAGGAATACGCGCGCCGCTACGCCGCGCTGCGCGCCAAGATGCGCGAGCACAAGCTCGACGCCATCATCGTGCCGGGCGGGCCGAGCCACTGGAGCTTCGGCGGCGGCATGCTCTGGCTCACCGGCCATTGGGAATGGCATGCGCTGTGCTGCTACGTGCTGGTGCCGCTCGATGGCGAGCCGACGCTGATCTATTCGATGGGCGGCACGCACGCCGAGGCGGTGCGCCGGCAGGTCGCGGTCGCGGTGAAGGACGTGCGCCACAGCCGCAACGGCCGCTACGCCGACATCATGGTCGAGCGCATCCGCGAGCTGAAGCTCGAGCGCGGCCGCATCGGCCTGATGGAGATCGATCCGCGCCACGAGGACTATCTGCCGGTCAACCAGTACAACGTGCTGCGGCACAATCTGCCCGACGCCGAGCTCGTCTTCACCAAGGGCTTCCTGCACGAGCTCCTGGTGATCCACAGCGAGGAGGAGCTCGACTGCGTGCGCAAGGCCGGCAAGCTCTGCGAGGACGCCATGAAGGCGATGGTGGCGCGCGCCAAGCCCGGCGTGAAGGAATACGAGCTGCGCGCGGCGGCCGGCGCCGCCATCCTCGAAGGCGGCGGCGACATCGACTTCCTCATCATCGGCTCGACCCCGATGGACAATCCGGCGATGATCTTCGGCAATCCGCGCCCGTCCGGCCGCGTGCTCAAGAAGGGCGACATCATCAACATGGAGCTCGCCGCCGGCTATCGCGGCTACACGGCGCAGATCGGCTCGCCGATCTGCGTCGGCGAGCCGACCGAGATGGTGCGCAAGTTCTGGGACGAGATCACGCTGCCCGGCTACAAGCAAGATCGTCGCCGAGATCGCGCCCGGCAAGCCGACCGAGAACATGCGGCACGGCCTCGAAGTTCTTCCGCGACAACGGCGTGCAGTCGCGGCCGACCCAGTGCCACGGCATCGATCTCGTCACCGACAATCCGCACGTCAGCGCCGAGCACGTCGAAGGGCGAGGAGATCGACATGGTGCTCAAGCCCGGCATGATCATCATGGCGGAGCCCAATCCGATCACGCCGGACGGCATTTTCGGGATCTTCCTCGGCCACACCTTCATCGTGACCAACGACGGCCACGAGGTGGTCGACAAGTTCCCGCTCGAGATCGCGGTCGCAAAAGGGTAAGCACGCGTTGTGGCGTCCGCCCAAAAAGGGCATGATGCCGGGCAGTGGACTTGAGAGGGCGGACAAGAACCGCCCCACATGGATCTAGGGAGGCGATCATGAGCATTCTGGCCAGACTCGGATTCTGTGCGGCGCTGACCATCGTGGTGGGCGCAGGCATTCACTCGTCGTTGCGCGCGCAAGGCGCCGCGCCGCGCTACGAGATTGACATGACGTGGCCGAAACCCTTGCCGAACAGCTGGGTGCTCGGCGGCCTCGGCGGCACCTGCGTGGATGCGCGCGACCACGTGTTCATTCTCAATCGCCAGGATGTGCTCGAGGGCGAATTGAACGCCGGAAATCTGGCCCCGCCGATCATCGAGGTCGATCCGGCGGGCAACGTGGTCAATTCCTGGGGCGATGCGAACCTGCTCGATTCACGCCTGCACAGCTGTCACGTCGACAAGGACGGCAACATCTGGATCGCGAGCGCGCCCTCCGGCATGGTGCAGAAGTACTCGCGCGACGGCAGCAAGCTCCTGCTGCAGCTCGGCAAGAAAGGCGTGTTCGATTCTTCGGATGGCACCGTCAAGGGCACGCCGCTGAATTCGAATGCGGCGCAGTTCTTCATGCCGTCGAGCATCTACGTCGATCCGCAGAATGGCGATGTCTATGTCTCCGACGGCGAAGGCCGCGGCGGCAACAAGCGCATCGCGGTGATGGATCGCGACGGCAAGTTCCTGCGCCAGTGGCAGCCGGAGGGCATGGAAACCGTGCACTGCATGACGATGGCCAAGGATGGCCTTGTCTATGTCTGCAACCGCGACGGCGCGCGCATTCAGATCTACGACAAGCAGGGCAGTCTCAAGAAGACCATCCAGGTGCCTTGGACGCCGGTCACCGCGCCCGCGGACGGCAAGCCCAAGCAGAGCGGCGGCGCCACCGTGGCGATCGACTTCTCGCCCGATCCCGGGCAGCGGCTGATGTTCGTGGTCAACCAGAACAACTCGCAGGTTGAGGTTCTTGAACGCGAGACCGGCAAGAAGCTCTCGAGCTTTGGTCGCGTCGGTCGCTATCCGGGCGAGTTCGACCAGGCGCACGGGATCGCGGTTGATTCCAAGAGCAACGTCTACATCGCCGAGAACCGCGGCCGGAAGATTTAGCGCTTCAAGCCGGTGACGCAATAAAGCGAAGCCCCGTTCGTTCCTCGCGCAAGCGGGAGCCCAGGGCCACCGATTCGCTGTCGATTTGTCGCTCTGGCGTCCCGCGCTTGCGGCGGGGACGAGCGCGAGGGCTGCGCTTCTGGCAGTTCGCTCAGGCCCGAAGCCGCTTGGCGAGGGCGCGCACATATTGTGCGTCCATCTCGTCGAACGAGCCGTCAGCGATCGCGCGCTTGAAGTCGACCAGCTCCTGGCGCAGCGTGTCCGAGATGGTTGTGCGCGCGAGCAGGCGCTCGATCAGGAGGGCCACTTCCGCCTTGCCCCCGCTGGGCCGCTCACCCGGAGCGTCGGAGGAAGTCTCCTCGGGCGGGCTTTCATCCTGCTCCCGGCCGGTTGCATCCGCGTCGAGCTGCAGCACCGTGTCCCAGGTCAGGCCGGATTCACTGATCCTGCCGTGCAGGGCGCGCGCGGCCGCAAGCACGTCGGCGTCATCCGGCGCCCCAAGCCGGCCAAGCAGCTCGAGCAGTTCGGCGCGGTCGAGATCGGGCATGAGACGGTCCTCCGGGCACCCAACAGGAACGGGCCGCGCCGGTGTAGCCAGCGCGGCCCGTTGTCGTCAAATGCCAGATTGGCGCGGGCGGTTAAGGTCAGGCATGCTTGATGAAGGTGCCGTTGCGCAACTCGGCGACCGCCGTCTGCAGCTCGGCCTGGGTGTTCATCACGATCGGCCCGTGCCAGGCCACGGGCTCCTCGAGGGGCTTGCCGGAGATGAGGAGAAAACGAATGCCCTCGTCGCCGGCCTGCACGGTGACCTCGTCGCCGGAATCAAACACCACGAGGGAGCGGTTGCCGGTGCGCTCGCGGACCAGCGTCTCGCCTTGCGCGGTTTCTTTCTCGGTGAGCACGCCGAACGGCTGCGAGGCATCCGAGAACGTGCCAGAGCCCTCGAATACATAGGCGAAACCGTGCCGGCCGCGTTCGACCGGGAGCACCTTGCGCTTGCCCGGCGGCACGAACACGTCGAGATAACGCGGCTCCGCCGCGGTGCCGTCGACCGGTCCGCGTTTGCCCCAGAAGTCGCCGCAGATCACGCGCACGCGGGTGCCGTCGTCGTCGACGACCTCGGGGATCTCGATCGCCGGAATGTCCTGATAGCGCGGCGTGGTCATCTTGAGCGAGGAGGGCAGGTTGGCCCAGAGCTGGAAGCCGTGCATGCGGCCCTGGGCATCGCCGTGCGGCATCTCCTGATGCAGGATGCCGCTGCCGGCCGTCATCCATTGCACGTCGCCCGGACCCATCTTGCCGACATTGCCGAGGCTATCGCCGTGCTCGACCGTGCCGGCAAGCACATACGTGATCGTCTCGATGCCGCGGTGCGGATGCCAGGGAAAGCCGGCACGATAGTCGTCGGGCCGATCATTGCGGAAATCGTCGAGCAGCAGGAACGGATCGAACTCGCTGGTGGTGCCGAACCCGAAGGCGCGCCGCAGCTTCACGCCGGCTCCTTCGATGGTCGGGGTAGACTGTGCGATGCGCTTAATTGGTCTGATGGACATCGTGTCCTCCTCTGCGGCGCTCTATGCGGCGGCGGAAACTGTCGGCCGCTCGCGCGCAGCCTTGAGTGCATTGGCCCACCAGACGAGCTGATCGAGCATGTCGGTGGCATTCTGTTGGAGATACGAAAGCTCCGTCATATCCTTGCCGCCCTTCCAGACGGCCATGAAGTCCGCACCTTGAATATGGACACCGGTCCGCGTCGGCGCCATCTGAAGCTCGATCGTAACAAGCCGCAGGTGCTCGATGGCACGGGCGGCGCCGACCGAGCCGTAGCCGACAAAGGCCGCCGGTTTCTTGTTCCATTCCGGATAGGCGTAGTCGAGGGCGTTCTTCAGCACCGCCGGAACGCCGCGGTTGTATTCTGCCGTCACAAATATATAGCCGTCGAACTCCGCGACTTTCTTCTGCCAGCGCTGTGCAACCTCGTTCTGCGACGGAACCCAGGCGTTCGACGCCGCTTCGTCGAAGAAGGGCATCGGGTAGTCGCGTAGATCCAGGACTTCCACGGTCAGGTCGTCGCGCTGCGATGCGATGCCCTTGATCCATTTGGCAGGTTTGTCTCCGAAACGGGCCGCGCGTGTCGTGCTGATGATGATACCGATCTTGACCTTGGCCATAGCGGGGCTACCTTGGTTACCGATTGATACTAGGGATAAATAGATGACCAAGCGGCCGCGGCAAGAAGGCACAGCGCTGATACCGAGTAACCTGCATGTGGCTGAGGATTGCCGCGCCGTGAGTGAGGTGCTGGCGCGCGTCGGCGACAAGTGGACGGTGCTGGTCGTCAGCATGTTGGGTGACGGGCCGAAGCGGTTCAACGAGCTTCGCCGCGGGCTTGGCAGCATCTCGCAGCGGATGCTGACGTTGACGCTACGGGCGCTGGAGCGCGACGGGCTCCTCACGCGCACGGTCTACCCGACCATTCCCCCGCGCGTCGAATACAAGCTGACCAGGCTTGGCCATTCGCTGCTCGACCCCGTCAGCCAGCTCGGCCTGTGGGCGCGCAAGAACCGCGCGGCCATTCAGGAGGCGCGCCAGCGATTCGACGCCACGACCGGAGCGACCTAGAGCGAGATGAGGTGAAGCTTGGGTTGCCTCTAATTCCGTTCGTCCCCGCGGAAGCGGGGACCCAGACTTTGAGACGTGAGAGCGCATAGCGCGTTGAAGACGCGCGTGAACGCGCTTGCGGCTTCTGGGTCCCCGCTTCCGCGGGGACGAACGGAGATTTGATCAACAGCAGTGCAAACCTTACATTCATCCTGCGCTAGTGAACCTATTGCGCGGACGCTGGTTGCAGTCTCGGCGCACCCTGTCGCTGCTGCTTCGGCGCCGCGGCCTGCTTGGGCGCTGCGGCCTGGGTCGGCGGCTGCGATATGCTGGCGACCTGGTTGTCGGTCATTCTGGACTCGAGCTCGGCCAGCGCGGATGCGGGATCGATCAGGCCCCAGCCGAATTGGTCGTCGCGCCCTTTCGGATTGAGCTTCTGGGCGGTCGAGGTGAGCACCTCGAGGATGGTCGCTGCATCAACGTTCGGATGGCGCTCGATCAGCAGTGCCGCGACGCCGCTCACATGCGCGGCCGCGACCGAGGTGCCGGTGGTGAGTTGATAAGTCTCCTCCGGTGCCGGCACCATCACGTCGACGCCCGGAGCCGCGATAGCGACATGAGGCCCGCGCACCGCCTGGGCGAACAGCCGGTCGTTCTCGTCGACCGCCGTTACCGCGATCACATTCGGGTCGGCGGCCGGATAGAGCGGTGGCGACTTTGGCCCGAGATTGCCGGAAGCCGCGATCAGAACCACGCCCTTGGCGTGGGCGTTCTTCATCGCGAGAGCAAGCATCGGGTCGTACGGGCCCGCGAAGCTCATGTTGATCACGCGCGCGCCCTTGCGAACGGCCCAATCGAGCCCGGCGAGGATCTGCTTGGTGGTCGCTTCCGGCGACTGCCGGGTGGTGCCGCTGAAAGCCTGGATGGCGAGGATCCTGGCCTCGGGCGCAATGCCCATGAGCCTGTGATGGGCCGCGATCGCGCCAACCATGCCGGTGCCGTGGAAGTGCGGCTTCTCGCGGCGGCCGACAGCGTCGTACTGCTCGACGAATGCGCCGGCGAGATCGGGATGGTTCATGTCGATTGCGGAATTGACCACCGCGACCAGCACGCCGCGGCCGGTCGCGACCTTGTGCACCTCGGCAAGCTGCAGCTTGTTGACGACGTATTGCTCCGAGGCTCCCTTCTCGTTCCGCCCCGCCAGGTCCGGGTCTTCCGCGGCGGGCTGTTCGTCCGCGGGCTGCTCATTGGCGGGCTGCTCATTCCTCTCCTGGGTGAGCGTGAAAGTGTAGTTCGCGGACGGAACGCCAAGGTTTTCCGCTTCCATCGCGCGAATGACCTCACCGACCGGCCGGCCGCTGGTGACCTGGAAATGGTAGACCGTCCCACCGGCCAGCCCCATGTTCTCTGAGCTGATGGGGGTCAGCCCATGTCGTTGCATGGCAGCCTGCAGCGCCTGCGGCGACGCGTTGGGGCCGACGCGGAACACCATCTCGGTCCTCACCAACCGGGTCTCATTCACGGGCGGCACGGCGGTGAAGCCGCGCTCGCCGGGGAGCAGTCGCACGGGCAACAACCGCCGCACGTCGAGCAGCTCGCGCCGGTGATCGGCCCGCAGCTGCAATCGCAGGACCGGCGTGGCCGCGCGCATGGGGCCGGCAAACGCCGTCCTGGTATTGATGCTCTTGCCAAAAAGGGTGTTGCCCTTCGGCAGGAAGGTGTTGCCCTTTGGCAGTAAGGCGTTGCCCTTCGGCAGGTCGGTTGCTTTGCCAAGCGCGGTCTTGCTGAAAGGACCCTTGCCAAGGTTACCAAAGTTGCCCTTGGCATTCTTGGGATCGATGTTGCCGATCGTGCCTTTGGCGTTATTGAGATTCTTAGGATCAATGCCCTTGCCGAGCACTGTGCTCTTGGGGTCGCCCTTGCCAAGCAGGTTCTTGCCGGCCTGATTGGCTCCGGGCAGGTTTCCAGTCTGAGTTTTGCCAGTCAGATTCCCTGGCAGGCCTTTGCCAGTCAGGTTTCCAGGCAGGCCTTTGCCAGGAAGGCTCTTGGGTGTGACGGCGGTCTTTTTGCCGGACAGGACGTTAGGCAGCTTCTTTTTGGGATCTTGGTTGGTGACGACACCTTTCTTCTTGATCAGATCCAGAAGCTCAAGCTGTGCAGCCGCCTGCTGGCCGCCCGCCAGCCCAAGCACCGCAATGGCCAGGATAATCGCCATTGATCCGGCGAAGAATTGTCGTCTGGTTTGCCGCAGTCCGTGCAATGGCATGGCTCAAACCTTGGTTTTTCCAGTCCTTAGGTCGAGATTGCGCCGACTTTGCGTCTGGTTCCAGGGTGCGGCATCGCTGCCGGGGTTCTTTACGGTCCAGTGGGCGCGCGCCCAGTCGCCTCAAAAGGTTAATATCACAGGTAATCCATGGCCAAGACTTGCAACAAGACTCGCAAAGCAAAATCCCACAAGAGAAGTGTCGACAGAACTAAAGCCCACAGGTCCATAAGGGCTCGTGTTGGCAACAGGCAACCGGCGGCGCGTGCCAGCCGCTTGTCGGCAGAGGACAGGCTTGCTGAGCTTAAGCGCCGCCTGCTCGAGATCAGCGACCTGGGTGCCGCCAGCTCGGTCTTGTCCTGGGATCAGGCCACGTACATGCCGAAAGAAGGCGCCGCCGCGCGCGGGCGCCAGGGTGCGACCTTGCAGCGGCTCGCGCATGAGAAGTTCGTCGATCCTGCGCTCGGCCGCCTGATCGATGCGCTGGCGTCCAAAGCGGCAAGCCTGTCCGAGGACGACGCTGCTCTGGTTCGCGTGGTGCAACGCAACTTCGAGAAGGCGATCAAGGTGCCGGCGGAATACGTGGTGCGCGCGTCGGTGCTTGGGGCCGCCTCCTATGACGCGTGGACGCGGGCGCGGCCAACCAACGACTTTGCCGTCATGGTGCCGTACCTGGAGCAGATCCTCGATACCAGCCGCGAATACGCGGAGTTCTTCGCACCCTACGAGCACATCGCCGATCCGTTCATCGACGATGCCGAGGAGGGCATGACGACCGCTGCGGTGCAGAAACTGTTCAAGGCGCTGCGGCGCGAGCTCGTGCCGCTGGTGCGCGCAATTGCTGAGCAGGCACCGGCGGACGATCGCTGTCTGCGCCAGACCTTCGGCGAGCCGGCGCAGCTCGCGTTCGGTCTCGGGGTCGCGCAGCGCATGGGCTACGATCTCGACCGCGGCCGCCTCGACAAGACGCATCATCCATTCTGCACGCGGTTCTCGGCCGGCGACATCCGCATCACCACGCGCGTGCGCGAGGACGACCTCGGCGACGCTCTGTTCTCAACTTTGCACGAGGCCGGCCACGCCATGTACGAGCAGGGCGTGAGCGTGGCGTTTGACGGCACGCCACTCGGTCATGGCGTTTCAGCGGGCGTGCATGAGAGCCAGTCGCGACTATGGGAGAACCTGGTCGGGCGTAGCCGCGGCTTCTGGGAGCACTACTTCCCGAAGCTGCAGCAAACGTTCTCCGACCAGTTTGCGGACGTGGCGCTCGACACCTTCTATCGCGCCATCAACAAGGTCGAGCGCTCGCTCATTCGCACCGATGCCGACGAGGTCACCTACAATCTTCACGTCATGCTGCGGTTCGGTCTTGAGCTTGAGATGCTCGAAGGCCGGCTGCGGATCAAGGACTTGCCGGAGGCCTGGCGTGCGGCAATGAAGTCCGATCTTGGCGTCATGCCGCCCGACGATCGTGACGGATGCCTGCAGGACGTGCACTGGTACGGCGGCGGCATCGGTGGCGCGTTCCAGAGCTACACCATCGGCAACATCCTCGCGGCACAGTTCTATGATGCAGCCGTGAAGGCGCATCCTGACATCCCGCGCGAGATTGCGAGCGGCACGTTCGCGGCGCTGCACGGCTGGCTCGTCGACAAGATCTATCGGCACGGCTGCAAGTACCGGCCCGACGATCTGGTGCAGCGGGCAACCGGCTCACCAATGCGGATGGAGTCGTATGTTGCGTACCTACGCGGGAAATATGGAGAGCTCTACTCGTTGCCCGCTCGGCCCAACTGATGACCTCGCGGGTAGACGTAATGAGCGACATGTTGCATGGGCGACAGGTCGCGCAGAAGAAGCCCCATTTTTGAGCGGTCGGTGAACGCCGAATACACACATACTCTAGTCCCAAGACTAAAGTATGCTCCGGGGGAGGGGTAATACCATTTTCTTGCCAACAACTTCCGGCTCCGGACGTGTTGTGGTCATGGCGGCAGCGGTACATCTGGTTGATTCACCGGAGCTTATTTTGCAGACAGAATGGGCGTCGAGAATGGGCGCGGGATCGCTGGCGGCACAGGTGAAATAACGGCCCGCGCCGTGGACGTGCGTATGGAGGCTCAAAGAGCCCTTCCTTTGCTCGTCCCTTTTATGGCGAGGCCACACCATGAGACGTCGAGACGTTCTGTCGCTGCTGGGGGGCGCGCTTGCTTCCTGGCCATGCCGGGCGGACTCTCAGCCGCCTGACCGCATGCGTGCTATCGGAGTTTTGATTGGGTTCGCCGAAACCGACCCGATGGCTGCCCTTCGTATCGCGAATTTCGAACAGGGACTGCGCGAGCTCGGCTGGATCAACGGGCGCAATATACAGATTCATTATCGCCTCGCGGCCAAGCGGGAATTGCTTCAGGCCCATGCGCGTGACCTGATAGCGCTGAAACCGGATCTTATCGTCGCTGGCAACAGCGTCGTCACGGCGACCTTGCTGCAGGAGAATTGCACGCTGCCGATTGTATTTGTGACGGCGGTCAATCCGGTTGGTGACGGCTTTGTGAGTGCGCTTCAGCGGCCCGGCGGCAACCTGACGGGCTTCACCAACTGTTCCCCCTCCATCGGGGGAAAATGGCTGGAATTGCTCAAGGAGATTGCCCCGGGCGTTGCACGTGTTTCGATCTTGTACAATCCAGATACGGCCGCCCGCAGTCTCTCATTCTTTCTGCTTCCAATTGAAGCGGTCGCCGCCTCGGTTGCCGTGGAGCCGATTGTTTCACCTGTTCGCAGCCCGGCCGAGCTAGAGAGCGCTATCGCCGATCCTGCGCGCGATGAGGGCCACGGGCTGATGGTCATTCCGGACCCTTTCATGTCGGCTCATCGGGCCCGGATCATCGAGCAGGCCGCCCGTCTCAAGGTGCCGGCCATCTATCCTTTCACCTACTATGCGACCGAGGGCGGATTGGTGGCCTGCGGGGCCGACATGCTCGACCTCTACCGCCGTACCTCGCTCTATGTTGACCGCATTCTCAGGGGCAGCAAGCCCGCCGATCTTCCAGTCCAGGCCCCAGGTAAGGTAGACTTGGTTGTCAATCTCAGGACCGCAGAGGCGCTGGGCTTGTCGGTCCCTCGCATCGTCATCGCACGGGCCAGCGAAGTGATTGAATGAGAGCACCGGTCGGCGCATTCGATACATACCGGAAGCCAGACGTCCCCGATCGGGCTCGCGGGCACCTCTTCCGCAAGTATGTTGCGCTGTTCGTCGCCGTAGTGACCGTGGCTTTGATGGCCAGCGGCTTCCTCGACATGTGGTTTTCCTATCGCGAGCAGAGAGGGCTGTTGCTCGGCACCCAGCGCGAGCAGGCCAATTCGGCTGCCGGCCGGATTACTCAATTCGTCGAGGAGATCGAGCGGCAGATGGGCTGGATGACACAGCTGCCGTGGAGCACGAGCTCGATTGACGAGTGGCGCTTCGACGCGGTCCGGTTGCTGCGCCAGGTCCCGGCCATTACCGAGATCGCGCAACTCGACTCGTCGGGCCGTGAGCAAGCTCTCGTTTCTCGCGTTGCTGCCGACCAGATCGGCAGCCAGACCGATTTTTCTCAGCACCCGAAGTTCGTCGAGGCGATGGCAAGCAAGCACTACTATGGGCCGCTTTATTTCCGTAGGGAATCAGAGCCCTACATGACCATCGCGATTGCTGGCGCCCGCCGCGAATATGGAGTGGTCGTGGCGGAGGTCAATCTCAAGTTCATTTGGGACGTCGTATCTCAAATCAAGGTCGGCAATCGGGGAAGGGCCTATGTGGTAGATGCCAATGGGCGGCTGATCGCTCATCCGGATATCAATCCTGTCCTGCGCAATACCGATTTGTCGCACCTCGCCCAGGTTAGGGCGGCGCGTGGTGGCGGCTCGTTGCCTTCATCGGTGGATGGTGTCGCCAATGACCTCCAGGGCGAGGAGGTCCTGGCGGTCTACTCGCCCGTCGCCTCGCTTGGCTGGCTGGTGTTCGTGGAGCTACCGGTCGTTGAAGCCTATGGGCCAATCTATGCCTCGGTCTTTCGGTCTGGCGTGCTGATGATTGCCGCGCTGAGCCTGGCGGTATTGGCTGGCACCTTCCTGGCGCGCCGAATGGTGATCCCGATCAGGGCCTTGCGAGACGGCGCGGCGCGTATCGGAAGTGGCGATCTCAATCAGCGCATTGCGATCAAGACCGGCGATGAGCTTGAGGCACTGGGTAATCAGTTCAACAGCATGGCGGCCCAGCTTCAGGATTCCCATGCCACGCTTGAGGGCAAGGTCGAGGAACGCACGCAGCAGCTCAAGCTGGCTAATCTCGCTAAATCCCGCTTCCTGGCGGCCGCGAGCCATGATCTGCGCCAGCCCTTGCATGCCTTGGGCCTGTTCGTTGCGCAATTGCGCGGCGATATGAGCGGGCAAGAGCGTGCCCGGATCGTCGAGTGTATCAATGCCTCGGTGGCTGGCATGAACGAGCTGTTCAACGCGCTGTTGGATATCTCCAAGCTTGATGCCGGCGCCCTTACTCCGAATGTCACGGAATTTCCAATTGCTCAGTTGCTGCAGCAAATCAAAGGGACCTTTGCAGAGCCTGCGCGGGAGAAGAATTTGTCGTTGCGCGTTTTGCCAAGCGATGCCTGGGTCAGGAGTGACTTCATCCTTCTGGAGCGGATCCTCTTCAATCTGGTATCCAACGCGCTACGCTACACCTCGCAAGGAGGTGTCGTTGTCGCCTGCCGCAAGCGCGGTGAGCAATTGCGCATCGAGGTTTGGGATACAGGGCTAGGGATCGCCGACGACCAACGCCAGAATATTTTCAGCGAGTTCTATCGGGTCGGTGAGCCCGAGCGCGATCAGCGAGCAGGGCTCGGGCTTGGGCTCGCGATCGTCGAGCGTCTCTGTACGCTGCTTGCACTACCGATCGAGCTCAAATCGGTGCTCAGCCGAGGCTCGCGCTTTACTGTCGGGGTGCCGCAAGCGCCGGTCCGCGCAGCGACAGGGGAGCCGGTGGTCACCGCTCGCGCCCATGCCGATGTGTCGCATGGCAAGCTCGTTGTGGTGATCGATGACGATCCGCGCGTGCTGGACGGGATGAGAGGTCTGTTGCGAAGCTGGGGATGCCGTGTTGTGCCTGGCGACACTGCTGCGGCAGTGACCAATGGCGTTGGCGCCGATCCGCCTGACCTGATCATTTCCGATTATCGACTGTCGGACGGCAGGACCGGAATCGAGGCGATCGGGCAGCTTCGGCACAAATTCGGCTGCGCGATCCCGGCGTTCCTGATCAGCGGGGATACGCATTCGGACACGCTGCATCAGGCGCGTGCCAACGGTCTGCATCTGCTGCACAAGCCCGTCGATCCGATGGCGCTCCGCGCCGTGGTCAATCGCATGTTGCGCAAGCAGACGGTCATGGATGTGACGAGTTAATGGCGGTGCAACAATACTGGGTCCCGAGACTAAAGTATCGGTGCAGACTCGTGGTTACTGATCACACAAGTGACTGATCTGTCCTGGCTTTTCTCTTCCGCCCCGCTTTGCACAATTCAGTCGCAGGACTTCTGGCTGATTTATCGGTCGCGTGCGTGCCTCCAAATTACGGCACGGTGGGTGTCGACTACCCAGGAGATGGAAATGCCGACGGCGCCGGATATGCCCAGCGCCAAGCTTGTGGTCGTGATCGATGACGACCCGATGGTCTTGGAGGGGATGAGCGGTCTGCTGCGCAGCTGGGGATACCAAGTGCTGACAGCCGCGACCGAAGATGCGGCGCTGGCCAGCTTGGCGGCGCAAGGCCGGCGTCCGGATCTGATCGTCTGCGATTATCGATTGGCGGGCGGACGCAGTGGTGTTCAGGCCGTCGAGCAGCTACGCGCTGCTTTTGAGATTCCAGCCTTGATCATCTCGGGCGGCGTTGCTCCGGCACGCCCGCAAGAGCGGCGCGTTAGTCGATACGAGCTGATGCACAAGCCGGTCGATCCGACGGCGCTGCACGAGACTTTGCGCGAAGCACTCAAACACAGGCACGAGACCAGCCGCAACTCTTAAGGACTTGATCCGATCAGATGGAGATCGGATCCAAGTCTAACATGCTGGTCGAACATGATCTTTTCCGAGGACCGGCCGCTTCTCGGGAGCATGCTCTGGTGACCAGGGTCATAACCTCATCCGGATACAGTCGCGGTTACCGCTTGTGCCGCCGATTTGAAGTTCCTACACCACCTGCAGCAAACTCTGTTAGGAACCTCAAATCGAAAAGCAGCACTAGAATCATAGAGTTGCTAGTGCCCCTTTGTTTCCGAAGTTTGTGTCAGAGTGTGCTGAGGTGTATCACGAACTTCGGAAACGGGACACTGCGCGATCTTGCGCACGCAACCCTGAGCGCAAGCCATACCTTCGCTCATACCTGAACGATACCTCAGGCTGATTTACCCGGCGCGCGCACGACAAGACACTCGCCGCCGCCAGGAGAGAAGCTGATGCAGACCGGGGAGCATCCGGTGGTGTTGTGCGGCGGGAGAATGTTCATGCAGGCTGTGGAGAGGCTGCCTTCGACGGCGGGAAAGCCGTATCGGGCGCTGGTCGCGAAGGTGCCCGATGACGCGCTCATCACTTCGATTGCGGCCGGCGACAAGCACGCCATGGTCCTGCTTTTCATGCGCCACAATGTCCGCATTCATCGCTTCGTGATGCGACTGACCGGGAAGGCCTCGATCGCGGAGGATATCGTGAGTGAGGTGTTCCTCGACATCTGGCGTGGGGCTGCGGAGTTCTCGGGAAAGTCCAACGTATCGACCTGGCTGTTGGGCATTGCCCGCAACAAGACCATGTCGACGCTCAGGCGCCGTACGGAGGCGATATTCGACTACGACGTCACCGCTGACCTCGTCGACGACGCGGATGATCCTGAGGTGACGGCCGATCGAGCCAGCCGTGGTGCAGTTGTTCGGCGCTGTTTGATGCGTTTGCCGCCGCCGCTGCGTGAGATCGTCGATCTAATCTATTACCATGAGAAGACGGTCACGGAGGTTGCGCAGATCGTGGGAATTCCTCCCGGCACAGTGAAGACGCGCATGTTCCATGCGCGCAGCCGCCTGCAAGAGATGCTCGCAACGGCCGGCGTGCATCGTGCGCTGGCCGATTGAGACGCGCCGAGGCGCTGCCTACGTTTTTTCGGGTGTTTTAAGCTCCCAGCCAAGCTCGCGCACCGCGATCACCGCCTCGGTGCGGTTCGTCACCTTCAGCGCCTTGAGAATGGCGGTGACGTGATTCTTCACGGTGGGCTCGGCCAGGTCGAGGACGCGGCAGATCGCCTTGTTGCTTTTGCCTTGCATCATGAGCGCGAGCACATCGAGTTGGCGTTCGGTCAGGCCGAGGTCCGATGGTGAGGCATGCGGGAGCGACGCAGGCTTCGGGCCAGGCACTGGAGTTATCGAGGCATCGCGGGTGAGGATCTCGGGCGGAATATAGATCCCGCCGGCGAACACAAGCTGCAGCGCGCTCAGCATCACGTCTCGCTGGCCGGATTTCGGGATGAAGCCGAGCGCGCCGAGATCGAGGGCTTTGACCACGCTGCTGCGATCGTGCTGGCCAGACAGCACGACAACCGAGATGGCGGGGTAGCGTTCACGTATCTCGGAGAGCGCCGAGAAGCCGTCGCGATCCGGGAGATGGAGGTCGAGCAGGATGAGACCCAGGTCATCGGCGTTCTCGGCGATGAGCGCCATCGCCTGGTGGCAGTCGGATGCCTCCAGCACGTCCGCATCGCCCTTCAGTTCCTTGAGGACGCCGCGTACTGCATCGCGGATCAGAACGTGATCGTCGACCACCAGAATTTTCATTCCGCGATTCTCGCGAGTTGGCAGTAAGATACCAGGATACTGTAGTCCCGCGATCAAAGCACCCCTCCACAGGTTGTGCCGGTGTTTTCCTTTATTTTCGAGACACTTCCGGCAGGTCGATCGGTATCAGGACGCCGAACGTGGCACGACATCGTGGCGGCTCACGACAGCCCGAGTGGGAATTGGGTCCTTTGCATGTTCACCGGCGCGCGAGCCCAGCACCAGCACATCTTTCCCACACTTATCTTGCTATCTTGCCATAGAAGACACTGTGATGCTGATCAATGACGCTGTTGCGCCAATCGCTTCTTGTTGCCGTTTGCACCTCGACGGAGCTGGCCGCGCTGCGCGCTGCGTCCGAACCTGCTAATGCCCCGTTTCCGAGGTTCGTGATACACCTCAGCGTACCGGCGCCGCCAATCCAGGCGCAATGGCTTCGCTTCTGAAGCTCGTGACGCACGCGAACGTTCTCTTCGGCACGAACTTTCCGCCCGGCGACACCAGCCGCGACGTCGCCAAGGCGCTCGCCGAGCTCGGCCTCGGCCTTACCGACGCCGACATGCGCGCGATCGATCGCGACAACGCGGTGCGGCTGCTGCCGCGGCTGGCGGCGAGCTGACGAAGAAAGCTACACCGGCCAGGTTTCCAGCCGGTAGGCCGAGTCCCAGAAGATCCATTCCAGCTGGGTCGCGCGCGTGAATGCCGCATGCATGCGCTCGCGCAGCGACGCTGACGCGCCGGACGCGGCCTCGTCGGTTGCCGCGATGGTGGCGCGCACCGCTTCGTGAAAATCCTCGCCCGCATAGGTGTCGATCCAGGCCTGATAGGGATTGTTCGGCGCCGCGCGGCCATGGATGTCGCGGCCGACCTCGGCATAGATCCAGAAGCAGGGCAGGAGCGCGCCAAGCAACACCTCGTAGGGCTCCGCGTGCGCGGTGGCGAGGAGGAACGAGACGTAGTGGTGGCAGGCGGGCGACAGCGGCGTTGCGTTGAAGATCTCCGCCGTGATGCCGTAGCGCGCAAAGAACGAGCCGTGCAGCGCGCGCTCGACCACGATCGCGCCCTCGGCCGACTTCGCGAACTGCACGATGCGGTCCGGGATTGGGCGCCTTGGCGGCCGCGAGCGCGAGCGCGCGGCCGAAGCCGACCAGGTAGTGGGCATCCTGGGTGATGTAGTGCTTGAAGCGTGCTTCGCTCAAGCTGCCGGCGGCAAGCTCGGCGTTGAATGGCATGCGGCGGATGACGTCATAGACGAGCGCGTTCCGATCCCAGGCGGTGCGCGAGAAGCTGTCGATGCTCATGGATATCCAGTGCGATGAAGTGTGATCAGGCGGTTCGACGCCGGAATACGACGCTCAAGTTGTTCGCCGGCATGACGACGCGCTCCTCGAGCGCAAGGCCGTGCCGGCTGGCGAGCGCCGCGACCTCGTCGAGATCGCGCACGCCCCATTCTCTATTGCGTGCGCGCAGGCTTTCGTCAAAGGCGGCGTTGCTTGGCGCGGTATGCTGGCCGTGCTCGCGGAACGGCCCGTAGAGAAAGAGCACGCCGCCTGCTGCCAGCAGCCGCTCGGCGCCTGCGATCACCCCTGCCGCCGCGGCCCATGGGGCGATGTGGATCATGTTGATCGTCACCATCGCGTCGGCCTGAGCGACCGGCCAGGTGGGCGACGTGGCATCGAGCGCGAGCGGGGGCAACAGGTTCGGCAATTGTGCCGCCGCGCGATAGGCGGCGATGCTGTCACGCGCCTCAGGATCCGGATCGGTCGGCTGCCAGGTGAGTTGAGGAAGCGCGGCCGCAAAGTGGACCGCGTGCTCGCCGCTGCCGCTCGCAATCTCGAGTACTGTGCCGCGCCCGGGTAGCGCGCGACGCAGCACCGCAAGGATAAAATCTCTATTTCGCGCCACTGCCGGCGAGGAGAGGGCGCCGAGCGGTAGAGGCGACGTCTTTCTCATCATTGCGAGCTAAGCGCTACTTGTAGAGTTGCAGCTTGGCCTCGCGGAACCAGATCGAGTTCGCCGGCGCGACCGAGATCGGGCCGTTGACGCCGAAGATCGCGACCTGGAACTTGTCGCCCGCGCTCACCTTGGTGCTGAGCACGACGCGATTGGGCATGTTGTGGCCCTGCATGGTGGCGGGGCTCGGGTAGCCGCTGCGGCGCGGGATGTCGCCGTTGACCCACACTTCCGCATAGTCGTCGACCAGCACGTTCAGCACTGCCACCGCATTGGCGGTGTCGAAGGCGCCGATCTTGGCTGGAATAGTCAGCATGGCGCGATACCACATGAAGGCGACATGGCCGCCGCTCCTGCGGGCGCCGAGATCCTTGGCCTCGATCGTCGGCCACTTGGAGTCGTCGAAATTCGCTGCGCCCGCGCGCGGCTCGATGTTGTAGGTGGTCTTGAACGTCGTCACCGTGTCCGGGATCGCCGGAACCTCGACGATCCGCACGTCCGAGACCTTCCACTGCGCGCCCAGCGCCGCGGACCCTTCCGCCGTCATCAGGTCGACCACGTGCGAGGCCGGCAGCAATGGCGGCATGATCGGAGCCGGCGGGGTCGCGGCCGGCGCCTGCGCCAGCGGGCTTGACGGATTGAGCAGCATGGCGAGCGCGGCGCAGGCGACAAGCCCTGCAAGAGCCTTGTTGGACATTGCTTTCCTCCCTCTGCCGATTGTGCTCGGCATGAGCTTGCAGCATGGTCCTTTCAGGCCAAGGCGGCAACTCAATCTTCGTGTCCCGGGCGAGCCAACTGTCCGCGCGAAGCGCGGCCCGATGACAGGCTCCGCGAGACCCGGGACCCAGGGCAAACACTCACGAAGCTCACAGTTCTGCCGCCCCTGGATCCCGCTCTCGCTTCGCTCGGCCGGGAAACGAGCCACGTGCCCGCTTTCAACGGCACGCAATTCATGATTTGAGAAGGCCTGCCATCGTTCCTTCAGAGAGAGTATCCCGTGCCCAACGTCTCCGAATCGACCCGCCGCGTTCCGGCTGCGACCATTCGCGCATTCATGATCGACGCCTTCAGCGCCTGCGGGCTGCCCGAGGCTGACGCCGGCATTGTCGCCAATGCCATGCTCGATGCCGACCTGTCCGGCTCCGACGCCCACGGCCTTTTTCGGCTCGCCGGTTACGTGCGCCTGCTCAAGCGCGGGCAATTCAATCCGCGCGCCAACATCAAGGTGCTGGAGCGCGGACCGGCGACCGCCCTCGTCGACGGCGACAACGGCATGGGCCATCTGGTGATGACCTACGCCGCCAATCTCTCGGTCGAGATCGCGCGCGAGGCGGGCGTCGCCTGGGTCGGTATCCGGCGCTCCAATCACTCGGGCGCGGGCTCAACCTACGCCACCATCCCGCTCGCGCACGGCATGGTCGGTATCTACAGCGCGGTCTCGTCGTCGAACTTCATGGCGCCGTGGGGCGGCGCCGAGCCCTTGCTCGGCACCAACCCGATCGCGGTCGCGATCCCGGCCGGCAAGGAGCCGCCGGTCGTGCTCGATATCGCGACCTCGGTCGCGTCGAACGGTGCGATCCGCACCTATGCCAACGAGGGCCGGCCGCTGCCGGTCGGCTGGGTCATCAACCGCGAGGACGGCGAGCCGATCACCGACGGCAAGCGCCTCGCCGACGGCATGTTCGTGCCGGTCGGCACCTACAAGGGCTCCGGGCTTGCGATCGTGCTCGGGCTTCTGGGCGGGCCGCTCAACCGCGCCGCATTCGGGCGCGACGTCAAGGACACGACCGCTGAGCAGGTCAAGGAGACCAACACCGGCCATTTGATGATCGCGCTCGACGTCAAGCGCTTCCTGCCGCTCGACAACTTCAAGGCAGAGATCGACCGCCATGTGCACGATCTTTCGACCTCGAAACGGCTCCCTGGTGTCGACGAGATCAGGATCCCGGGGCAGGGACGCGTGAAGCGCCGCGCCGACCGCGAGCAGAACGGCGTGCCGCTTGCAGAGTCGCTCATCAAGCAAGTCGATGATTTGGCGGGCACGCTCGGGATCAAGCCGCTGACGGGGCGGGGATAGTCGCCGTTCGTCGCGAAGTCCTTAAACGCGGGGCTGGTGACTAACCTTTCTTCGGCGACCAACGATAGGCTTTGGCGCACGCGCCGCCCATCAGCATCGCCCGCTCACTGTCGCTCAGGCGGTCAGTCTTGAGGAAAGGCTCGACGGCCTGCTCGTAGTTGACGACAGCGTATGCGCGTGTCCAGTCCGTGCCCCACAGGCAGCGATCGAACCCCCAGGCATCGAATACGCGCCCGAGCGGATCCCAGATGTCCGGGAACGGATACGGCTCCCGCGACAGCGTGCAGGCGCCGCTCACCTTGATCACCGCGTTCTTGCGCTTGGCAAGGTCCAGGACCTTCGGCAGGTCGGCCCACGGCTGCGCCGGGGCCGGTGGCGTGCGGGGCTGCAGGATAGCCAGATGGTCAATGATGAAGCGCGTATCGGGGTGGCGGTCTATCACCGCCGTGCCCGCATCCACGTTGCCCCAGCACAGGATGTTGACCGGAAGGTCGTGCTTTGCGGCCGCGCGCGCGATCCGGTCGAGGCCCGGGTCACTCGGCTCGCGCCTCGCCTCCTCCGGCATCATGATGCGGATGCCGACCGCGCCCGGTGTCTGCTTCCAGTCGGCGATGACATCGCCGACGGCCGGATCGTCCGGGTCGACCGGCTTGACGATCGCGAAGCGACCGGGATGGGCCCGTTGCACCTCCACCGCATAGCTCGCGTCGTAGCGGTACATCGAAAAGGGGGAGATGAAGATCGCGCCGTCGACGCCGACCTTGTCCATCGCCGCCACCATCTCGTCACCCGTCACGTGATCGGGCCAGTTCGGCACATTGTGCCAGGGCCGCTTCGCAGTGTTCGCCTCGTAAGCGTGGACCTGGGAATCGATGATCGTCATCCGGGCAGCTCCTCAAGGTAACGTGTTGCGCGGCGCGCTCTCATCACCATTGTCTGTGCGTTTCGCCGTGACGCTACAGGATGACGCTGCAGGATGGTAGCTTCGGTGCAGGAACGTCGGTCAAAACTGCAACCCTTCCTCTTTGCCTTGATTGCTGACCTCAGAGCGGACATCGATTGGGAATGCTGTGGGCCAAAAAGCGATCATTTGCCGCACCAGACCGCTGGAAGTCCTCGCTATCGTGCTGCAAGATTATTTGGCAGCTATTGCGAGCAATTTATCGGCTGGAGGCTTTTATGAAACTGCATATTGGCATAGCGGCGGCAACACGCACCGCCGCTCTTTTGCTTGCGCTCGCTTCATTGGCGGTGGTGACCGCCGGGGCGCAAACGACTGATCCGCGCGTTGCGGACCTTGTTCGCGCCGGCAAGCTGCGCGTCGGGTTGTTTCTTCCTCAATTCGGTAAGGGTCCGGGCGGCCTGACGACAACCGTGTGGGTCGAAGCCGCACGCGCTTATGCAGCGCGCGTTGGAGTGCCGCTCGTTATCGTTGAGCATGCGACGCCTCCGGAAGCCATTGCTTGCCTCAAGGCCAGCTCCTGTGACCAGTTATTTCTGCCACTTGATGCGCGCGCCGCCGAGATTGGAGATTTCTCAAACCCGATCTTTCAGTTCGACTACACCTTGATGGTACCCGCGGGCTCCCCAATAACGAAGGTTGCTGACGCCGATCGGCCCGGCGTTCGGATTGCGGCCGTACGCAATCATGCGTCGACCAACGAGTTGGTGCGCGAAGTGAAACAAGCCGAGTTCGTATATGCCGAAACACCGGAGCAAACGTTCGCGCTGATGCGCGACGGACAAGCGGACGTGATGGCTTCGACCCGCCTCGTTCTGCTCGACTTTTCAACCAAGCTCGCGGGCGCGCGTGTGCTCGCGGACCGCTACGGCGCGAACATCAACCGCATGGTCGTGCCGAAAGGCAAAGCGGAATGGCTCGCTTACGTCAACGAGTTCGTCGAGGAGGCCAAGGCCTCAGGTGCCGTTCAGCGGTTCATCGAGCGCGGCGGCACCCGCGGCGTCACGGTAGCTCCCTTGGGGAATACGAATTGAAGTGCGCGGTTTGCGCGCGCCGTCGACGCCGACCTTGTCCATCGCCGCCACCATCTCGTCACCTGTCACGTGATCGAAAAACCAACCGGCCACACTCTTGAATGGTTGTGGCCGGTTGCTCGTTGCGCCGTTACCGTATCGTGATGAGCAGCCCGTTGAGGTCGGCGGCGACGATCAGCCCGGCCTGGCGGCCCGACAGCGTCAGCACCGCACCGTTTTGATTCGTCAGCACGATCGCGCCCGCGCCCCGTCCAATCGCGACGCCCGCGCCGGCCGCGCCATAGACCCCATTAACGTCAGATGGCGATCGGATGTTGCTGACGGTGCCGGTGAAATCCGTCGCCGAGGCGCCGAAGGTGAAACCATAGCTCACCCCGCCGATCGCGAGTGGATAACGGCGGCCGTGGAATACGAGCGTGCCGCTGCCACCAGAGCCGCCAATGACAATACCGGCCTTGATCACGTTGAACCGGATTGAACCGCTGTCCGCATAGGCAGGTATCGCGAGCCCCAGGCCGGTCAAGGTCAAAGCAATCAGCGCGGCACGAATGGCGAATGGCAATCGCATGGGCAGTCCTCTCCGAATGAATGCTGAGTGATGCTACGCGAAGGTTACGACAACGGGTGACATGGATGCGACTATCGCGCCCCCGGTAGCGTGGCGAGGCTTACAATACATCGGTGCCGGAACTGTTCAATGGCCCGCCGGTCTGGCTTTGTGGACGGGGTCTTTGACAACACAGCGCGTCACGCGGTGAGTTGGTCTACCCCCGACTCCGGACGTTTTGCGGCATCGCAGCCGACCGACGCTCCGCGCCACTTTCAGACTTCTGGATTTTGCCCGAGGCCTGACACTGCCCCAACGAAGTTCGGATTTAAGACGAAATCATCTTAGCTGGCAGTTATTGGCGCGCTCCTGCCAGACGCTCGTTGCCGCCGCGTAGAGCCCGCAAGGGCCCGTGCATTGTCGCTTCGCGGTAGCTGCGCAAGTCTTCCGCATCCATCGCCTGTCTGTTCGGCTGCCCCAATTCCGCTTTCACCGTCACCTTCGGGCCCAACAAGACCGTCGTGCCAAGGCCAGCATAGATGTACCGATCGCCGAAGCTCTCCTTTAAAATCGCGAAGGCGGGCTCACCGGTGCAGTGAGCCGGAGCGATAAAGCGCACGTTGAAGTTATCACGCAGTGAAGCCGCTATGGTCCTGATCTGGTCGTCATTCGCGGGCAATAGGTGCGTGCCGCCCAAAACAAGATGTATCGGCCTGTTGGTCGTACTCTTGGCCGTCTCGACGATCTTTTCGATGGTTGGATGACTGCACCCCACAATGAGAACGATCCCGTCGGGCGTGTCGATCGCCAGTGCGATTTCCTTCACTTCCAGGTCGGCACCCCAAGTGCCGTTCAACAGGATGAGATGGAAGCCCGGTGCAATCTCGGTTGTCTTGGTTACCCAAGTGAAATTGCCCGCAGGCCACGGGCTACCGAAACGAAGCGTCTCCGGCGGTTTCCCATCGAAATATCGCATTTCCGGAGCAAGCGACTCGTTGCGCCTGTAGAAAGTCCCTGGCAAGGCCGCGCCGAACACACCGAAGTTTTCCTGCGGCGCGTAAATCGTCACGGCAGGGTTGACCTTTAGAAGGTGGCTTAACCCGCTGGTGTGGTCGCCATGGCGATGGGAGACAATCGCGAAATCCAGGTTCGCAAGGTCGACACCTCTGGCCGCGACATTGTGCGCGAAGATCTCCGCATTGTTGCCGGTATCGAACAAGATGCGCTTGCCGCCGTATTCAATGTATGCAGAGAATCCCCAGTCTTTCTTCATAGCCGAGGTCTTGCCGAAGGCGTCGTAGAGGACCGTGATCTGTGCCGTGCTTGGCTCCGCGCGTGCCAATGGCGCATCGACCACCCAGGAACTCATTGCAGCCAATCCGCCCAAGAGCAGACAACGCGGCAGTGCGGCCAGGGCCTGAAGGACATAGTGCTTAAGGACATGGCGCCTAAGGACATGGCGCCTAAGAACATGGCGCTTCATGTGTTCGATGCTGGACATGGAAACCTCCCGTTGCGGGCTCACCGTTTACGGCAGTGGTCGAATTATACGCTTCTCATCCCGGTCGACTAGTCAAGAACTGGACTAGAGCTTGGCGTGCCCAGCCCGCGTTGGGTTGCTACATATACCTTTAGTATTGCCCGGTACGGCAGCTCCGGGTCAAACTCAGAAAGGCTCGCGGTGAGCACAACGAGTCCGGAGTACCCCAAAAAGCGGAAGTCGTCGGAACGCTCGGACACTTCCGAGTTGGCCAAAAGCAGTCATACGAAAACGTCCTAGGCTCCACCAGGGGCGATCAGGCCCATTTCAGGCGCGCAAGGATCGCGCGTCCCATCACCCAGTCCTTGTCGCTCTCCGACAGGAAGCTCAGCTCTTCTGTGAAATGGGTGACGCGCTGGCGGTAGCTTGCCTTGACGAGCGAGTTCGTGATGTCGGTACCCCAATGGCAGCGCTGAGGACCGTAGGCATCGAACAAGCGCTTCACGTAGACTGTCATGTCGCGGAACGGATAAGGTTCGAGCGAATTGCCGACCGCACCCGAAAACTTGACGCTGACGTTCGGATATTTGGCGAGCGCAACGGCCTGATCAATCGCCGCCGGGATCATCTCGGTGACCCTGTTGGCACGGCTCGATGAGTTCAACCCCATGTGATCGATGATGAGTGTGAGCTGCGGGTGGCGCTCCGCGATGCGGGCGAACCGGGGAACCTCGCCGACCGCAAGAAACATGACGGCAAGCCCGGCCTTCTCGGCTGCCGGCCAGAACCAATCGGCGGTGCCGTCGGAGAGCCAGGCCAGCGTTGTGGGGGTGTTGAACGTCACGCGCACGCCGAGCATGCCCGGCTGCTGCTTCCATGGCGGCAGCAGCGCCGCCGATTTCGGGTCTTCCAGCCGAACGCGGCCCATGATTCCGAAGCGGTTGGGATAACGCCTGGCGGCTTCGAGCGCATAGTCGTTGCGGTCGTTCAGGCCCGGCGGCACGATGACGACGCGGTCGACGCCAGCCTCGTCCATCATTGGCAGCGCGCGCTCGATGGTGAACGGTTCCGGCAATTGCGGCCTGGCACCTGGATCCCAGGCCCAGTCCGGCGAATTTGCTTTCCAGAAATGCACCTGGGCGTCGACGATCGTGCGCTTGCTTGCGGGCTGCGGCCGCGCCTGGTGCGCGCCTGTGGTCAACGCTGCGCCGCCGACCAGCGTCGTGCCGATGAATTTGCGTCGTGTCAGCATGATGGTCCTCCCTGCTGGCGCCGCTCTTTGGCGGCGTTTCGTCGTTGGAAGACTGTAACCTGGGCACGGCAAAGCGCAACCGCTGACAAAATCGCTGTGCTCGGTCTCGCCTGGTCATGGCAACGACACAGACGGTCCACAATGTGCGGATCAAGGCCGAATGCCCGACCAGAAGTGAGGCCGAATGATCGAAGGTTCTTGCCATTGCGGGGCCGTCCGCTGGCGCTTTGAAGGAATCCCTGAAATCATCCACGGCGTGCAATTGCACGATCTGCCGGCGCTACGGGGTGCTCTGGGCCTATGACTACGAAGGCGAGGCGATACTGGTATCGGGCTCGACGCGGGTCTATACCTGGGGAAACCGGGAGCTCGGTTTTCATTTCTGTCCGGACTGCGGTTGCATAGCTTATTGGCGCGGGCTCGCGCCCGATCAGAATGGCCGGCGCAGAATCGCCGTCAACCTCAGGCTCGCGGAACCAGAGGCGGTGGCCGCCATCAACGTGAACCATTTCGACGGACTTGAAAGCTGGAAACGCCTGCCGGACGACGGTCGATGCGTCGCGGATATGTGGTTTTAGGTGCGTCCTTATAGGCTATCCGAAGCGTCCGCGAAGCGGCCAAGTCCTGAACTCATGCACTGTGCTAACTGAAGGCTGGCCCCCAGCGAGGAAACGGGAAATGGACAAAGCCGCGATTGGCAATGCACGCTTCTTTAGTCGAAGCGGTCCACATCCTCTCGCCGTTGTTGCGCAGGCGGCATGCGGGATCGTTCGCGAGCTCGATCTGCTCATCGAAGGTCTGGCACCGCTGCAAACGGCCGGTCCGAATGAGGTGAGTTTTCTGGACAACCGACGTTATGCATCGGCACTCGAGCGGACGCTGGCCGGTGCTGTGATCGTGCATCCCGACATGCAGGCGTGGGTACCTGCAGCGACGGTGCCCATTCTCACAACCGAGCCACACGTTGGCTGGGCCCGAGTCGCAGCGCTGTTCCATCCTGTGCCAGCGGTTTCTCCCGGAATTCACCCGTCCGCAATTGTAGCTGAGGGTGCGGTGGTCGATCCGTCCGCCGAAGTCGGCCCACTGTGTGTGATTGAAGCCGGAGCGGAGATCGGCCCTGGCTGCCGGATCGGGCCTTGCGCAGTGATCGGAAGCGGCGTGGTCATCGGCCGGGACTGCCGGATCGGCGCACACGTCAGCCTGAGCCACGCGCTATTGGGAGCGCGCGTGTACGTCTATCCCGGCGCGCGGATTGGGCAGGAAGGATTTGGATTTGCCCCCACCAATACCGGATTTCTGACGGCTCCCCAGCTTGGTCGGGTTATTCTCGAGGACGATGTCGAGGTTGGTGCCAATACGACGATCGATCGAGGATCGGCGCAAGATACGGTGATCGGCGCCGGTTCGCGTCTCGATAATCTTGTGCAGATCGGACACAACGTTGTCCTCGGCAGATGTTGCATCATCGTAGCCCAGGTCGGTATTGCGGGTTCGACCGTCCTTGAGGATTTCGTCCAAGTCGGAGGGCAGGCCGCCATGGATGGACATCTTCGGATTGGCCGCGGCGCGCGGATCGGAGCACAGGCTGGCGTCATTTCGGACACGCCTTCAGGAGCGGAAGTGCTCGGAAGCCCTGCTCAGCCAAAACGAGATTTCTTCCGGCAGGTGGCTACTCTTAAGCGGATGGCACGGAGACAGAAGTAGCCGCTCGGCGGGGACCGGAGCCATTTCGGTTTCTTCCTCCGAAACGGCACTCGCTGCCTCGATCAATTTCACCGAGCCGTGTTGGTTAGCCGCCATCGTCGACGAAGTGATTGAATGAGCGGTCTGTCGTTTGAGGCCGCACGGATTGACAACTGCAGCGAGGTCAGCTGTGGGTCAGCGGAAGCAGTTGCGGACCATCTGTCAGGATGACCTGTATTGGGATCGGCCTACTGCCTCGGCTGCCCGAGCCCCTGCGTCTCGGCAAACCCAAACAGCTCCACGCTCTCAAATGGGCTCGCCGCCCAGGGTCGGAAGCGGTTCAACGTGAACCTTGTTTTCTGCCCAGGAGCAACGTCCACGAGGAGGTAGTTGTAGTCCTCTTTGGGAGGTTGCCCCTTCCAATAGAGGTCCTGCGGGTAATTCGGCGGAACCTTGATGGCCGTGCGGCCTGGGAGAATCGGGTCTTGTTCTGCTCCGCCGCCGCCCAGCAGCAGATATTTCACGCCGTCCACTTCATAGAGCTCGGTCGTGTGCACGTGCCCATTGAAAACGACGATCTCCAGATCATTCGCATATGGCGCGATAACCTTGTGGGGATTCTGCGGCTCGGGAATGGGGCCCATACCGGAGCGAGCAAAGGCTGGGTTGTGGAAGCTGATGAAGACTTTACGGGTGCCCGCAGCCTTCGCCTCATCCAACCACGTCTTCAACTCCTCCATCTGCGCTTCGTATCGGGGCCGATCGGCATCCCAGGACGTTGGTGAACGATAGTCGTATTTGCCGGTCCACAGAAAGATGAAACGAGCGCCGTTGAAATCGAACTTATAGATGAGCCTTTTGTCGGAGACTCCAAACTGCGTCAGGTATGGAAAAGCCTGCAACAGGCCCTCGACATCGGAGTCGTCCCACACTTCGTGATTGCCAACGGCGGGGAACACACGACCAGGCAAACCGGCAGCGCGCAACTCTTGGTCCGGGGCCGGCAGTTGCTTCAAGACATCTTCATATACCAACCTCCAGTACGGGTTCTCAGAAGGCGTGGGACCTTGCTTGCCCCACCAAACCATATCTCCCGTGTTAAGTATAAACTTGGCCCTGCCACTCTGGACATCTTTCACAATCTCGCGTGCGACCCACTCGCCGCCGTGCAGCCGAAACATCGTGCGGCGCACGCCGGGAAGCAGCTTCACATCTTCCACGGATGCCTCCGTGACCCATCCCTTATCAACCGTCAATGTGCTCACCTCGCTTTTGCTCTCAAATGGCATGACGATCTGGACCAACTCATTGGTAGACGGGTCATAGGTGAGCTTCACGTCCCTCCTGACGATTTCCTCCGCAACTTTCTCTGGAAGCACCAATTCAAACATATCGACCATCAGCTTGATCGCTTCCTCCCTCTGATCCGACTTGTACGGGAGGTACATCATCGACCGCGAGTCACCGTACACGGCAAACGAAAAAGAGGAGTTGCCACCCGGTCTGATTTGCTGGGCGATGGCAGTCCGCGGCTGCAAGGCCGGAAGCAGAGCCAAGGATGAAAGCAGAGCCCGACGATTGATCATGTTCGTCTTCCTGATTTGTGTGTCGGTGTTGCGCGAGGCTATCGGCCGCTAATTTTTTCGGATACCGCGCAGCGTCCGTTGAAACTTTGCGCATCAGCGCTGTTCTGTCGCTACTATCTCTTGGTGCCCTTGGCTGAACCTAAGTCTAGGACGCACCGGCTGACTTATCGCGGCGTGTGAAACCTGAATTCCCCAACGCCGGTTGGCCGGAGCGTGAGACTGGTCTTTCCCGTCACTCACCGTGGCGACGTAATGTCTCGTCAAAAGTGGCAAGCAGCCTGCGCCAGTGTTCAGCTTGTCGGCGCTGGAACAGCATCAGCTCAAAGCCGTGACGTGCGACATGATCCTGCGGGATCTCGTCCCAGCCGCGATGCTCGACGGTCACGCGCGTCTGCTCCCCCACTGCTTCGAAGCGCACGTCAAGCTGTGTTGACTGGCCGGGGGCGAACGTCGCCTGACGCCAAGTGAGCGCAAGTCTTTCGCCAGGCTTCCAGATGATGATGCGGCCGACCTCGAACTCTTCCCCATTCGCCAGTGTCGTAACGAGCCGCCCGCCTTCCCCCGGCTCGAACCGGAGATGGCCGTCGCCGCGCGGCGTCAGCGCGAACAAGGGGCTCGGCCGCCACCATTTGCCGATCTCCTCGGTGAAAGCCTCAAATGCCCGCAATGGTGTCGCGTCGACCCGGATCGAAACGATGACTGCCGCGGTCATTTGCGCTTCTTCTCAACGTGGGCCTTGAAGCTCGAAAGCTGCGCGGCCCACATCGCTTCGGTGTCGGCCAGCCATCGCTTCAACTCCGCCATGGCACCGTCTTTCAGCGCATAGATGCGTACGCGCGCGTCGAACTCGGGATGGGTCTCCTCAACGAGTCCGCTCTGCTTCAACTGGCGCAAATGCCGGCTCATCGCCGGCGCCGGCAGGCCGAGCGCGTCCGCGAGCTCGCCCGCCCGGCGCGGACGCTCGCCAAGCAGCTCCACCGCGTGGCGACGATGGGGGTCGGCGAGCGCCGCGAAGGTCTTGTCGATGCGGGAGCTCAATCGAGCCGCTTCTTCGTGGTGAGGCCGCTGGCCTTGTCCCACTGTTCCGGCGTCATCCTTTTCTCGGTGACGCCGAAGGTCCAGATATGGCCTTCCGGGTCGCGGGCGCGATAGGTGCGGTCGCCGTAGAACTGAGTTTCGGGCTCCTGCAGGATCTCCGCGCCCGCTTGGCGCGCGCGTTCGCAATGAGCGTCGATGTCCTCGCCTTCCGCGAGCTGGACGTGGACGGTCTGCGTGTTCTTGCCGCCGAGGGATTTCGGGCTCTTGTGATCGGCGCTCCACTCGTTGCCGACCATGACGACGGAATTCCCGAAGGTCATCTCCGAATGGCCGAGATTGCCGTCGGCGTCGAGAATGACGAAGAGCGGCTCGAACCCGAACGCCTCTTCGAGCCAGCGATAGGCGGCCTTCGCATCCAGATAGCAGACGGCGCTTGAAAGCCCTTTGGGCCGGTAGGGGTCAGTCACGTCGGCCTCCCTTTGGCGGAAGGATCGTTACTTACTCAGATCGGAAATATTTGTCAATTTATGAAAATATATGACGCTTTGGTGTACAATGTTGGGTGCCCGCAGCACGTCGCTCGGGCCTTCCAGAAGGACTGTCGGAGTTTGGAGGCAAGATCACCGTGTTTCGATCAGCAGGCTGACTCTCAGCCAAGCCCTCGAAGTCAGCTTGGGGGTCGTGACAGACAAAACCCAAAGTGAGCACAACGAGTCAGGTCATCCCCCAGCAGCCGACATTCGAGCGCACCTTGATTTCCGCCGCTGTGGCCAGAAGCAGACTATCACACATGGTAGCCCCGTGCGCGCTCAGAGCGCCTTTGTACCTTGCAGGCCACGCGAAGAATGCTTGGCGGTGAAGAACACGCCGTCGGCTTCGGGGGTGGCCTTGACGGAATTGTGTGTCACCGAATGATGGCGCGGAATATCCCTCGACAACGTAAATCCGCTGTTCGTTCGATGCACAGTAAGCCTCCGCGCCGGTGCCGGCCGGCATACGCATGAGCGCAAGGATCAGGGGGTCGCCTTCGACGCAGGGTCCGGTCGCGGTAGTGTAATCCTCACCGGCATACACCGTTGCCATCGTAGACAGGTCAAAGTGATGCCCTCCCGGAGCAGCTCGCTTGGCTCCAGGCGGGTTGGCGGGAGGGTCATCTAGTCGCTCCTGTATGGAACGCGGTAGCACATGGAAAGTGCGAGAGCACCTACTCACTCGGGCTTGATGGCCGCGGCCTTGATAATCGGCCACCACTTCTCGATCTCTGATTTGTGTAACGCGGCCAGCGCGTCGGGCGTCTGTTGTTCGCGGGCTGGAACGTCGAGCCCCAGTTCGCCTAACCGCTTGCGAACAGCAGGATCATTCGTCGCGACGATAGCAGCAGCATTCAGCTTGGCGATCACGTCCTTCGGTGTCCCCCTTGGGACCCATAGCGCCGTCCAGATTGACATCAAGAGTGACGGAACCCCCGCCTCGGCCACCGTGGGAATATCGGGGGCTGACGTCAGGCGCGTCGCCGAGGTCACCGCATAGGCCTTGATCTTCCCCGAACGTGTGGAGGGCAGAGCGGTCGGCGTTTGATCGAACATCAGGTCGATCTGTCCGCCGAGAAGATCCTGTTGCGCCTGATTGACGCCGCGATATGGAACGAACTGAAAGCGTGTGTTCGTTGCGCTTTGAAAAAACAACCCCGCCACGTGAGAGATGCTTCCCGGCCCAGCTGTGCCGGCGGACGCGATGCCAGCGTTGGACTTCAGCCAGCCAACGAGCGCTGTCAAATCATTGGCCGGGAGTGACGTACGCGCGACGATCACCTGCGGGTTGCTCGCGAGCAGTGCAACGGGCTCAAGATCCTTCAGCGCATCGTATTGGATCGGGTAGATGGCGCCTGCCACCACATGCGAGCTAAAGTTTCCAAGACTGATCGTGTAACCATCTGAAGCTGCACGAACGGCGCGGGCGACGGCGATCGTCCCGCCGGCTCCAGCCACGTTTTCGATGACAAGCCCACGACCAAGCGAATCCTTCATTCCATCTCCGACAATCCGAGCGATCGTGTCGACCGGAGAACCCGCCGGAAACGGGCTAACGATGGTGATCGGCCGGGCCGGATAGGGTTGCGCCAGAGCGTGGGACGCAACGATTATCATGAGCGCGAGCGCAGTTCCGGCCATCGTCCGCATGGCGGGCTTTCCTTCTTGATCGTCGCTGTAGTTATGGACCTGCATCATTAACGCGCACGCGAACGAGGAGTGAAGTATTCGACGAAGCGTTGAGCATGCGCAGGCAGAGACCTGAAATCCCTAAAGCAAACGGTGAAGTGGCGAATAGCCCAGGCATCCGTAAGAGGTATGAAGCGGATTGCCATTGATCGCTGGCATCGACGAGCCGCCGTTTCCGGCAAGACAGCAAGACCAATGCCGCTTTCCACCAACCGACATATCGAGTCGAACCCGTTGAGGCGGACGCGCGGGTTCAGTCGGTGGCCGGCGTGAGCCGCATGATAATCCAAATATTCCTGGAGGGTGTTTCCTGCGCCAAAGCCTATGAAGTCGTGATCTAGCGCTTCGCGATAAGCGATTTTGCGACGTGCGCCGAGCGCATGACGACGCGCCGCGACCAGAACCAAGCGGTCTTCCGCAAAAGGAGAAGTTTCGAGTTGCAAGGCAGGGTCGACTGGGTCCCCGACAATACCAATATCCGCGAGGCCTTCCGCGATCGCTGGCACGATCGCCCGACTCGGGCGCTCCCGCAGGTCGATGTCGATATTGGGATGGGCCGAAAGAAAGGCGGCCAGAGGAGCCGGAAGAAATTCTGCCGCCACGATGGTAACCGCGAGGACGCGGACTCTGCCCCTCAGCCCCGTTGCGAATTGATTTAACTCGCCGCGCATTTGCTCCAGTTGCTGCGTGACGATGCGCGCGTGATGCATGAGCGCCGATCCTGCCGGCGTGAGGTGAACGCCTCGCCGCTTTCTTTCAAGCAGAGGAGTGCGGAGCGCATCCTCCATGGCGCGGATTCGCTCGCTCGCCGACGCCAGCGACATGTTCGCACGACTGGCGCCATGGGTGATGCTGCCGACCTCAGCGACGTGGAGGAACAATCGTAGGTCGGTCAAATCGAACCGTATGGACATCTTCGTATTGCCGCTGACCAGCCTTCGGCTGCGCCTGAGGCACACTTGGCATCTTACGCATTGTGCGTCTGTTGTCACGCGCACATGGTGCGGCGTCACATCGCTTTCTGAGCATTGCACGCGCGACTGCCAATACGGCTGATTTCTGCTTTCGCGCCCACAGGGGATGATCGATCACCGTGCACCATCTCTTCTTCGTCGCAGCGCTGTTCCCGCTGACAGGCGCTTCCAGCGTGGCGCTCGCGCAGGTGCCGCCGGATATTGCCGAAGGCAACCGGGAGATCGGCCCGGTTGTCGACGGGCCCGGCCAGTCGGGCGCTGCCAGACCGAGACAACACACTTCCGGATCAATCGTTTGATGGTTGGCTATGCCGCTGACACCGATCCAACCATGATGGAGAGATAAGATGGATCGAC
>CAWFMV010000010.1:0-568048 GCA_963817015.1 uncultured Alphaproteobacteria bacterium
ACAGGCCATGAATTGCTCGAACATGCCAGTCGCAATCCACGACACCGGCCCTCCGACGCCGAGCCGGGCTGGGACCGGCCTGCTTGTCGTCGTGGCAGTTGTCGTCGCGTACGGCACCGTCGACCGGCTGCTCGCGTGCTGACTGAAGTCGGCGAGCGCAGCCTGATCTCGATCCAGCGCCATGTCGGACCGATATGATCCGGGGGATTCCGTGACCTGCCCGTTTTGCGTGAATACCGGCTCTGACCTGCGAGAACACCTGACACTAGTTGCCAGCGTCTTCTAGCGTTTCTGAGAGTCCGGGACGTCCACGGGAATCCGACTTACGGCCCCCGAGCGTGATCGCCCCCACGGTCGATCGTGTCAGCAGCCAGTGCCCGTCGAGTTCGCGTGGATGGCTCACCGTGGTGGCGTCGATGTTCTTCGGGTCGTAGCTATAGGTGCCGGAGCTGCTGTAGTGGCCCTCACCGGTGAATACGACACCGATATCGCCAGCGGTGTCACCCCACGGACTCGGCCCGAGTATCTGAGCAAACGCCGGCCCTCGCAAGTTCCAGAAGGCGCAGGTGCTGCCCCTCAAACTGTGCTCCACCTCGACGATGTCGTGATCGCATCTGGCGGCAACTGTGCCTGCACGGCCTGCTTCGCCTTGGCTTCTGTTCGTGCCCTCGGGCATCGAGTACGTGAAGCCGGACGCGGCCGCCGGAATGGCTCACGAACGCCCACTGGCGTTGATGTAGGTGTCCCGGACTCGGAACTACGCCGCCGTAGATACTGCCAGGGTCGAAGCCCTTTACTTGCTTGTGGTGTGCGTTCCAAGCGGTGACCGTCGCTCCGAACCCGTTCACTGCCTTGGCGTGGGATGCGGGTCGCGAGGTTGTCGACGTTGCTTGGGTGCCTTCGTCCGGGACTGGTGCTCGACGCCGGCGTCGATGATCCACTCGACTCGCATCCCTGTGTACAGCTACCCATGACCAGCCCTACTAGTGCTTTCATGCGGCATCGCCCTCAACAGGGCGAACAGTACGCCGGTGCCGCCGCACCATCAACGAAAATTTTCGGTGCTAATCTGCCCGCTTTGGCTCCGGCGCTTAGACGGCGGTCGTCGTCGTACAGCTCGAACGTGCCGATGTGGCCGGCCATGAGCGCGCGCAACTCTCTGGAGCCGTTCGCGGTTTCTCCTTGTAGGCGAGGCCCGGTGCCGGCGGCGGTGGGGTAGCCCCTCAAGGCAGCATCGGGCGGTGCCGACGACTTGAGCGGACCAGGATGCGCGCTGCTGCACCCCGCGCATCCTGGTCCGCTCGCGACCGACGCACGGCAATCGTGCCGTCGTCCGTACGAAGCCTTCGCGCGCCGGGTTGCAGTGGGCCTGTTGGCTCGGCCCCCTCGTGCACCGAGCGTTTCGTTCGCGCTGGCGCGAGCCTGACCGCCACATCGAGTGGGTTTGCCCCACTGCCCAGATGGGACCGTTACCTTTATGCTGACTGTTCGAGTACTTCGCGGGTTCCGGTTCAGCCAGCAGCCGGCGAAGCGGGCAGGGGCGGACCGGTATGGCGATCTGCAGACGGCGTACAGCAGGGCAGCTGGAGTCGATCTCGATCGACCAGCATCGGGCTTGTGGCTTCGAGGTCGGCGAAGTCGTCGAGGAAGGCAATGACAACGCCTCGTATCGAATCCGACGCCGCTCCGACGGTTACACGCTCCCGGCCTCGTTCAACGGCAACGAGGTCCGCGCCGAATAAGCGTCGGCCCGGGCCTTAGAGCGCCACGAGGCTGCGTGCGGCGGGCAACGCCACGCCGTGTTCAACTCGACGCACCACGCCTCCTCGGTCTGTCAGTCATCGCGTACGGTACCTCACCCGTCGGCACCCCGTCATCGTCGTACGGCTGGAAGATGCCGAGCGCGCCGTCGAGCAGGCCGCGCAGTTCCAGCGGCGCAGGTTCGCCGGCGATATCGGCGCCGGCGCTCCTCCGTCTCGCCACCGTTCGCCGCTTCCGCCTCCAGTTGACCAAAGATCGCCTGCGTGCACCGCAGCGCCACCGCGAGCCAGGTCGATGAGCTCGTTGTCGGGCGCGACTTCGAGAATCCACTCCAGGCCGTCACGGCCGAGCGGGTCGAACACTTCGCATGCCAATGTCAGCGGGATCGCCGTGCAACGACATCGCCGCGATCGACTCGACAACGGGTTTAGGGCCATCCCGGCGTCGGTCGCGATGACGACACCCATCGTGTAGGCCTCGCGTGCGGTCAACACGGACGAGGTCGTGGCTCAGTTTGAGATCAGGAGTCGTCGAGTCCGGTGCGGACGCGGTGAGGTGTTGTGGCTCGACCGGTTGGTGACGCGGTATTGCGGGTGGTCCGTCGATGGCAGTGTGGTGTCGGTGATGGTTGTAGCGGTGGAGTTAGCAGCGGTCAGGCTCGGCTTGGGGCCTTTGCTGTTGCTGCCCGAGCCGGGTCGGTCGTTTGGTGGGTGTTCGCGCGAACGGCGCTTGCGGCGGCGGTGCCGCCACCATGCCGACGCGCGGGGCTGATCAGGATGATGAAGGCCACGAGGACGATGGGGTTGATAACGAGGACGCGTTTGGTCACGACGATTTCTTTTGTCGCGGTCTCGGTGACGCCGGAATAGACGATCTGGACTCTCATTGTCACGAAGCCAACCGGCCACGCAGGCTTGCCCGTGATCGTGAGCGATCGTTGCACGTCCGATCGGGAGCAGGGATTTGTCGATCCGGTGTTGCTGGGGTATGCCGCCGTCGGGTGAGGAGGTGGTGTCGTTCTCACCCCAGTACCGGGCTGCGGCATGGCCGACGTTGCGGATGTGGAGCGTGCCTTGATCTGGGAGCCGAGCACAACGCCCGACACGTCGAGAGTGGCCGCAAGCTTTCGTACGCGGGCCCGGGAACATCGATGGTGACGTAGGAGCCGATCTGGTTGACGATGTGAGGTTGGCGGGACCGGTTGGCACCGGTGTCACCAGAAAGCCGATGAAGTACAGGTCGGGGCTGATGTGGGCGGGCACGCGAACGGTGAGGCCCGATGGTTTGAGGTAGCTCTGCGCGGCGATCGTGACCGGCCGGATGGGAAGTCGACGAGGCCGCTCCACCGGCGGTCGGGTCCGGCGATCGTGACGTGTCCGTTGTCGCCGAACCGAACGTCTCACCCTGCGACGACGGTCACCGGGGTCGTCCGGGGTTCACGACCCGGATCGGGATCGTTCCGGTCCCCCGGCGCGAGCGGTGCGGCTCGGACGGAACCGAGACCGCGAGGGGTCGGAGCCGCCGTCTGGCGTCGGCGCCGCGAGCGCACGAACCGAACTTGCGGCGATGAGCAGGGCGAGCACGCGCTCACGAGTCGGCCGCGATCGATCGGATCGCGAGAGTTGCGCGGATCGGAAAACGCTCTCCGGCTAGGTGTAGTTCGGTGTGACCGTGTAGGTGATCGTGTCCGTGTACGCGACGGCCGGTACCGAGTAGTCGATCGCGGCACGGTTCGTGATCGTGATCGTGTCGGCGCTGCCACCGGTCGCGCCGGCCCGACTCGCGATCTGTTCGCCCGCTGCTGACGTATCCGGCGTACTTGGTTCCCGAGAACGCGCTGTCGATCGTCGCGCCGGTACCGGTCACGGTGTAGCCGAAGCTTCGGCGCACCCGGCCACGCCAGCGACGCGGCCTTGTTCGCCGAGACGTCGGGAATCGTCGGGTTGCCGCTCGCGCGTGCTTTGCAGGCCCGTCGGCGTTGTCGGCGACGGTGAGGGTGTACCCGGAGTGTGCGTTGGTCTGCACCGTCAGACCGACGCGTGCTGGTCTGATCGGCGAGCGCGGGAAGGCTCGGGTCGAGGTCGAGCTCGAACGCGGTGTTGCTGATGGTGAACGTCAGGCTCTTGGCGACGGTGACCGTCACGGCGGTGTTGTTCGCGGCGAGGTTGACCGCCGGAGACGTCGCGGTGTCGATCGTCGCCGGTGCCGCGGTCGCGTGGTGATGACGGTGGTGTAGCTACCCGTCGTGCTGCTGTTCGTGAGACCCGAGAACTCGAGGTAGATCGGGATACCGGCGGTTACCGACACGGCCGAGGTGACGGTGTAGGTGATCGTCTGGCCGGAGATGCCGACCGATCCGGCACCGATGCCGAAGTTCTTGGCGATCGCCGGGGTGCCGGCGAGGCCGGCACCGGAGACGACGAACGTGATCGACTTGATCGTTCCGGTCGTCGCCGCGGTGAACGAGTACGAGTAGGTGACGCCGGTTGCGCTCACCTGGTTGTTCGAGACCGACCAGCTGAGTTGGTGAGTCGCCGC
This sequence comes from uncultured Alphaproteobacteria bacterium, assembly GCA_963817015.1. Classification (GTDB taxonomy): domain Bacteria; phylum Pseudomonadota; class Alphaproteobacteria; order Rhizobiales; family Xanthobacteraceae; genus VAZQ01. The sequence goes on from CAWFMV010000010.1 coordinate 4,300, forward strand.
TGCGCTTGCCGGCGTCGTCGAGAGCACCAAAAAACTTGACGCGGCGCAACCACCGTGGGCGAGCAGCGTGACAACCGCCACCGACGCTCATACCCCCCGCAAGCTCCAACCGTCGCCTGCCTGCTCATCGCCTTAGACCCCCGCCGGATGCTCCTACCCCACCACCGACTTGGCTCTAGACGCTTTCGTCACAACCCGGACCCAACTTGAGGCCATTCGGTCAATCAATTGCGCGGGCGGAACAAGATTGACAGGGCAAGCCCTCCGGTGGATAGCGCATCGCCGGTCACGAGTTCCTGGTCCTGCGCACGACCGGACGCAAGTCGGGACTCGGACGCGAGACGCCGCTGTTGTTCACACGCGACGGGTGGCGCGTTCGTCGTCATCGCCTCCGACGGCGGTGCGCCACGTCACCCCGACTGGTACCGCAACCTGCAGGCGAATCCCCCACGTCGACGTGGTCGTGGGCGGGAAGCTGATCGCCGTGCGGGCAGAGACCGTCACCGGTCCCGATCGGGACCGGTTGTGGCGCGAGCCGGCGCTCGTTTCCGGGCACCGCGTCGACCAGGCCCGAACCGCACGCGGATCCCGGTGGTGAGACTCGTGCCGAGCGCACCGTCACCGGGCGCGTGAATCCTGAGTATAGCAACACGAAATCTAACCAGTAAAAAAAAAAAAAAAAAAAAAAAAAAAAAAACAAAACAAAAAAACCCAACGAAACCACGTCACCAATTGCTTAGAATTGAATCCATGTTCTACGTAAAAAAGCATTTCTGCTTAAATAAAAATCAGAATGAAGTCAGCACCACGCCTGCCATAGAGCAAAGTATAAACCTTTTTTGAAGACCTAGTATGTGGCAGAAACATATAGAAAGAAGACACCACAAAAAAGAGCAATGACAAACCAAGAAAACATTGATAGACATAAATCGTTTTGTATTGGCCTTGTGAAGTTTGGTGAGCTTGTCCATAACATAAGGCAACTCTTTCACCTTAACCTCTGCTTTTCCGGTTTGCTTATTATATGTGCCTTGTTTGAAGGTCAATATCTGTTCTGTTTCACTCTCTACTTTAAACTCCCTTATGTGAGCTCACGGCCAAGCTCTTACCACTTAATTTGTATTTCAGTTTGTGTTTTATTTGTTAGCAATACGAAACTCTAAGTCAAAGAAAAAAAGTAAAAAAAAAAAAAAAAAAAAAAAAAAAACAAAAACTACATTACCGTTTGCACCATCTGCGCGACTCTTTCGCTGCTGGACGAAAATACCCGATCGCGATTTGAACTAGCCGTTCAGGTAGGGCAAGTACGCGGCAATGTTGACGTGGCGCGGGTTATGGCCGTGGCCGTTACGAACAAGAGGCCCAACCAACTCGCCACGTTGCTCGCTGCTCTCAAGCGACAGACCGTACCGCTTGAACGGGTCATCGTGGTCGACAACGATGGGACGCCCGAGACGGCGGACATCATCAGTACGTATCCGATCGCCGAGCACATCAATGGACGAACGAATCTCAGCGGCGCGGGTGGCTTTGCTTACGGGATGCTGCACGCCCTTGCTGGGGGCGCGAACCTTGTTTGGGTGATGGATGATGACGGTTGTCCGGCGGATGACGACACTCTGGCAGCCCTGATAGCCGGCCTTCGTGAGCGCAATTGGGAAGCCGTGTCGCCACTTGTTGTGGACGCTGAGGATCCTGCGAAGGTGGCCTTTCCCCTGCGCGTGGGGCTCAATTTCGTTACCCGCGTGGCCAGTGCACGGAGCTGCGGTGCAGTTCCTCGCTTTGCTCATCTGTTCAATGGGCTGCTGATTTCTGCTGACGCCTTGATGCGTGTCGGCGTACCGGACGTGCGTCTCGCCATTCGCGGTGATGAAGTAGACTTCATGCATCGTATGTGCGGGGCCAGCGTGCGCTTCGGTACGCTGACAAGCGTGGAGTTTCGCCATCCGTCGTCCAATTCCGGATCGTTCCCTTGATCCGGGGCGTCCTTCACGTGATTTGGCCGAGCGACAGCGTGAAGCGGGAACGCTTCTTCGTAAATCGCGGCTACCTCATTCGGACCCATCGTTCGTGGATAGCCTTGTTGCGCGACCTAGTTTGTTATCCCTGGTTTTTTCTGGTTACGCGGCGCGGGAAAATGGCTTGGGTTTGGCGCAATGGATCGGCGAGCTCTGGGCGAGGTTCGCGCCTTCGCTTCGTCTCTTCTAGCCAGAGGCAGTAGTCCAACGTCTGCGGCAAAAGCAATTCACCGGCGAGCTTTCTACGCAACCCAGTTGAGTACGGCGGCACGGGAGATGAACGCGCCAATTGCGTAAATCTTGCTGTCACAACGGCGGCCAGCAGCAATCCAGCGAAACCATCGCTCTTGACACTGCTCGCAAGAGCGCCCAGCCCTTAGCGTTATCGTGCCCGTCTACAATGCCGAACGGTATATTCGGGCTACACTCCATTCCATTGTTGCCGCTGGCCCCGGACAAATTGAGATTGTCACAGTAAACGATGGCAGCTCTGACGGCAGTGAACCGCTCATTCAGGCATGGGCCACAATAAGCCACGCCCAGGTACTCTTGCTGAGGCAATCAAATGGCGGCTTACCGCCGCCCGTAACACCGGCATTTGTCACGCGCGAGGCACTTATGTCCGGCAATTCTTGCAGCGACGACATGTTTGACGGCGCTGTTTATCGAAAGATGATCCAAATCGGAGAAAGATAACGGACGCGATGTTATTGCTGCCCGGGCGGTATGTTTTGGTGCCGCACAGTCGAATTTCCTCACCACGTTCCCCTTCTTTGACGAGGACCACTGGCAACGAATAACCCGCGGAAGGCATGTCACAATCACTATGCTGGCCCGCGAACCTGATTTGTTGCGCCTGGAACCAAGATGCTGCAACAATTGCAAGATGGTGAGGCGCGAATTTATTGATAGAATTGGGGCTCGAATTTCCTCGAGGACTCCGATTTGAGGATCTTCCCTCGCACGTTCGGCTCTTCGGTCGGGCCAAATCGATCGCGTTAGTTTCCGAAACCGGACTGGACGAGAGAGCTGGCGGAGCCGGACAACTCACGACCATCAAAGGCTTGCGTCGTTTCGATATGATCGAAGTCGCCGAGCTTGCCTTGGAGGAAGCGCAGGACTGCCACCTCGGTACCATGGCCGGAGCGGCGCTCGTTGGCCAAGCCGCGCGGGAGTGCTCGACCGGTGCGGCCAGAACGTTCCCACCCAGGACACTTTCAGGTACTTCTCCAAGGCTGCGGCGGTTATGCGGGCGATCCGATTGCTTGAGGCAAGCGTTTCTGAATTCGGTTCCGAATGATCTTCGGGAGCGCATTATTGTTTCAGCGTTCAATGCAAATGACTGGCGTGCTCGCGATGATGGCACAAAAGTACCCACAGCCCCTTATCCGTGCTCCGTTTCGCGCTTGGCAGGGAAGGACGAGTCTCTTCGTCCACTCATCCGTGCGCGCATCCGCGCGAAGGTTTTTGGACTGCTTTCGCGGCTGCGTCGGACATAAGAGGATGATTGTGCCCCCCTACTTGACGATGCTGTCCGGCAGGCCGCCGCGGGCGCTGATGACAATTTGCTTAAGGAGGATATCTGGCGCGTCACAAGCGGACGTTTCTCCGGCGGCATCGCCCCTTCTTGAATGAGGGAACGATGCTGCTCTTCGGCGCCAGATCGGGCTCTCGAAGTGCTGCTCGCAAATCTTGCGAACAAGGCAACGCGGATTGTCGTCGTAGAGCATTCCGAGGCACTTCGTGCCCGCGTTGCCAAACTCCTCGGCGATAGCGCTGGGATTTACCCCGAACTCAATTCAGGCTCTGCAAGCAGGCCTCCCTGACGAAGTTGCCTTCGCTCGCGTCGATGTTGGGAGTTTCGACCCAGAGGCACTTCGCACACTCCTTGGCGAGCGCCGGGTGGCGCATATCTGTGCGAGAAACAACTGCTGCCTTGGTTGACCCTCTGGCACTCTATCGATTGTGCCGATCGCGCACTGACGGCTTCTTCTTTCAATTCGCCGACCTGGGCTATTGATAGCGGGCAATGTGTCTGCCTCATCCATCGAGGTCTCGGTTGTAGTACCCGCATATGGCGTTGCGGCAGTTCTGCCCCAATGTCTGGATAGCTTGGCTCAGCAGACGATGCGAAAGCTGGAAGTCATCGTGGTTGACGATGGCTCACCTGATGCGAGCGGCCAGATCGCAGACGAGTATGCCGAGCGCTATCCTGATCGATTTCGCGTAATCCACAAGGCCAACGGCGGATGCGCCTCAGCGCGCATGGCCGGTCTGAAGTCCGCTCAAGGTGAATTCGTGGGATTCGTCGATGGGGATGATTGGGTTGAACCCGAGATGTATGAGGAACTCTATCGGCTAGGCGCCCTGCGCGGGTGCGACTTGGTTCAGTGCGGCTTCTATGAGTGCTATGAGGACGGCACGCGAGCCTATCACCCGGCGACCGTCGGCGGCGACGGCCCCCACGGGACCAGCGGGGTGGTTGAAGACCCTCGGCGCCTACCCCTCATGAAGCCCGCGATATGGAGAAGAATCTACCGCAGAGAATTCCTAGCCAGGGAGGGTATTGAATTTCCGGTTCATATTAGGCGATTTGACGACTTGCCGTTTGAGTTTGATGTCATGGAGCGTGCCACGAGGGTCGGTCTGGTGCCCGATTTCTACTACGCATATCGTCAGGGGCGACCTGGACAGGACATGGACGCGCGGGACGAGCGCCTATTTGTTCATTTTGATATTTTTGAAAGTCTAAAGAACGGATTGCGAGGAGATTTGTTGTCTGAGCGGAAATTTAGCGAGGTGCAGCATTACACGCATCGCTGGGCTTTGAAGCGTATTCAACCCCACCTTCGTGTTTCATACTTTTCTCGAATGGTACGTCAAGCCGGATTCGGTCGGGCCCTTCGAACAGTGCTCCGAATATGGGCGTGAGTCATTTCGGCAGTTCACTCTACTTGCCGTGCGACAGTGAGCGCTATTGAGCACCGGCGCCCAAAATGCGAGTCCGGCACAACATCGAGGGAGCTAGTTTCGATAGTGAGTTGCATTTCCGTCGGGTTCATAGAGTGAGAGGCGTCTGGTCGTGTGACAGGCGCCCCCTCATGCACCGGAACGCTGCACCCATCGCATTTGATCGATAAGGGCTCGCTCCGCCTGCCAGGGATGCCCTTCCCAGCCTTCGTGCGTAAAGCCGAATAGCGTCACCCGGAAAGGCCACCACATAGTATTTTTGATATGGAACAGGGCCAGCATTCCGGTGCTCGGCTGGTGGCCATCCGTAGCCCCATATTTCTTTAGCTCTTCCTGAGCCGACCAGTAGATCTTCGCATCCAGGAACCGAAAGGGTCGCGAGCCAACACGATTGCGGATGATCTCTGTGGCATGATCGGTCCAGTAAGCTGCCTGGTCTGGATACCGCTCCCTTTCTCGGGCTACCAGTTCGGGCGATCGCGCGATCCAGAACACTCTTGCCGATATCAGTGCATTTTCGTTGATGGCCGTGTCATTGCTTGCGAATACCTTGGCAGGTTCGCCGGTGTTGGTCAGTACGAGTACATCAGTGCGATATCCACCCTCGCCGTAGCTAGAGCAGGAGTTGAAGCGGACAACAAGATCGTGCTGGTCAATAACCTCGCCTTCGCCCGGGGGCAACGGCCCGTTCCCAACCAGGGCGATGCTGCGAACGATCCTCAACCAAGTGAGGATATCAAGGATCCGAGGCATTTCAGTTGGCCACCTCATCGACGGGCTATGCAAAATTTCTCTTGGGTGATGCAGCAACGCGCAGCGATTCTTGTCCTTTACCCCTGAGTGTATCGTCGGATGAATCCCCTCGCGTCCTTCGATTGGGTGGTGGGGCGAAAAGGTGCCTACGTGCCACAGCATCCCAGCATCACGCCCCGACGCTGCCCTACTCCACATGAAGGCCGTTGTTTGATTGGCAGTACTTGGTGCGCAACCAAGGCTCTGAGTCTCGTTTGATCGCTCAAGGCCTGTGGGTGCCTATTTGTTGGTCTTAAAGATGGTCGCTGTCGCAGAAACCGTTGAGTGCTCGCGGGGACTGGTCTTAAAAGCCGCACCCAACGGGACATCTATGGAGTATAAGAGACCTTCTCAGTTAAAATCCCCGGACGGAACCAAGCGAAAGACAAGGAGAAAGCGCCGTGCTCAATCAGGATCGCCGAGAGTTCATCGGAAAAAGTCTCGCGCTCGCCGGGACCGCCGGGCTGTTGACGTCGAGCCTTGCGGGCATCGCGCATGCGCAGACGCTCGGTGCGATGCGCCGTTCCAATCGTTACGACGATTCCTTCATCTTTGAGCGCAAGCCCTATTCGTGGCCCAACAACAAGTCGCTCGCGATCTGGATCGCTCCCAATGTGGAGGTGTGGCACTACGATTTGCCTGCCGGAACCGGCATCTCCCCCAATCCCTCCAATCGCGTGCCCGACGTCATCAACTACGCTTGGCGGGAATACGGCATGCGCATCGGGCTCTGGCGTCTGGCTGACGCGCTCGATGGTGTGGGCGTCAAGGCGACCGTCGCGCTTGGCCCCCAAACATGGGTCTTGTCCCCATTTCCTTGCCCGACGTCGTTGCCTTGTCCGAGGCATAGCGGTACATGCGGACGGAAACGCGCTCCGGCCTCGGCGTCGGAACGCCACAAATGGCTGAGCGAATGACTGATCTCCCCGTTGGCGCCGATCAGCTGAGAGCGTTGTACGTCCCGCTCGCCATTCGCACTGTCAAAAATCTCCGCACCTGCCTGCAATGGGCGTGGCTCGACATCGTCTGTCACTATCGTCGATCGCGGATCGGTCCGTTGTGGGAAACCGTTAACGTCCTCGTCATGGTGCTCGGCCTCTCAGTCGTATCGTCCGCCGTGATCGGTGGCGACGTAACCGACCTCATCGGTTACATCGGACTCGGCATCATCATCTGGACCACGATCTCAACACTGATCATGGAGGGAACGACCACGTTCGTGCGCAATGCTGGCCTGATCACGACCAGCAACGTCAGCATCGACTGCTATGTTGGGCGCACTGTGCTGCGTGCGCTGATTGTGTTCTGCCATCACATCGTGCTGTATTTCCTCGGGCTCGCATTCTTGCTGGTTCCGCTGAGCTGGACCAGCCTGCTGGCACTGCCGGGCATAGCGCTCCTCTTCATCAACGGCTACTGGGTCGGGGTCGTTCTCGCCTTCCTCTGCGCACGGTTCCGCGACCTTGAGCAGATCATCCGCAACCTGCTGCAGCTCGCCTTTTTCGTCACGCCGGTGTTCTGGAAAGCGGAGCTTGTGGTCAACAGCAAGCGCGCGATCGTCGACTACAACGTCCTATTTTATTTCATCGAGATCATTCGCGCACCCTTGCTCGGGCAAGTTCCACCTTTGAAGTATTACGCGATCGTACTCGGCTGCACGGTCATCGGCTATATGATTGCTGTGTTGGTCTATCAGCGAATGCGTCGCCGGCTTGCTTTCTTCGTTGCCTAGCTAAGAACGAGTTGGAGCCAAGATGACGCTGGTACGCCTGACGGACGTCAACGTACGGATCCCGATCTATGACAGCCATGCGCTGCGGCTAATCCGGCTACCGGCATTCGGCCGTGCGAAAGTGGGAACACAGGCGATCAGCCATTCCGGAGCCGTACTGATCATCCACGCGCTGAACAGTCTGAACCTGGAGCTGCAGGAAGGCGACCGCGTCTGCCTGATCGGCCACAACGGCGCAGGCAAGACAACCTTGCTGCGAGTGCTCGCGGGCATCTACCCCACCTCGACTGGCAAAGTGGAGATAGTCGGCAAGGTCTTCGCCCTGCTCGGCAATTCCATGATGATGAACCCCGACGCTACCGGGTACGAGACCATCAGGCTCGTGGCCAACCTTTATCATTGGCCGCAGGAGCGGATGGCGGAATTCATCCGTGACATCGAGGAGTTCACTGAGCTCGGCGAGTATCTCTCGTTGCCGACCCGTGTCTACTCGGCTGGCATGCAGACGCGGCTTGCGTTCGCCATGGCGACGGTCCAGACGCCCGACATCCTGTTGATCGATGAGGGCATCGGGGCAGGAGATGCCCATTTCCAGGACAAGGCGCAGGCGCGCGTGCGGCAATTCATCAGCCGCGCCAAGATCATCGTGCTCGCCTCGCACTCGATCGAGCTCTGCCGCGCCCTGTGCACGAAGGCGCTCATCCTGAACAAGGGAACGCAGGTTTTCTTCGGCGGCATCGAGGAAGGGTTGGATCGGTATGCCCATTTGCGGGATGGTCCCGCGTAGCCCGCAGACAGATCAGCCCAGAGCGCAGCAATACCTGCGGGTTGCGCTCGAGAGGAAAGGTCGCATTTCGATGGCCCCTACAACTGCTCACGACGTGTCGCCAGACGCATAGATAGTACTGCACAATAAGACTATTTATAGTTGTTTCGCACAACAAAGCCAAAATGTTCAATATTTTCAGTTCGGAAAAAGAGCAGGTCGCTTCGACGACCCGCGGTCGTTTCGAAGTACTCTATTGGCCTAGCCTTCTTCGCGGTCGGAGATAACATCATTTGCGAGAAGTCCGCGAGCTAGCCAAGCACACGTCACCAAGGAGAAAGCGCCATGCTCAATCAGGATCGCCGAGAGTTCATCGGAAAAAGTCTCGCGCTCGCCGGAACCGCCGGGCTGTTGACGTCGAGCCTTGCGCGGCATCGCGCATGCCCAGACGCTCGGCGCGATGCGCCGTTCCAATCGCTACGAGGATTCCTTCATCTTTGAGCGCAAGCCCTATTCGTGGCCCAACAACAAGTCGCTCGCGATCTGGATCGCTCCCAATGTGGAGGTGTGGCACTACGATTCGCCTGCCGGAACCGGCATCTCCCCCAATCCCTCCAATCGCGTGCCCGACGTCATCAACTACGCCTGGCGGGAATACGGCATGCGCATCGGGCTCTGGCGTCTGGCTGACGCGCTCGATGGCGTGGGCGTCAAGGCGACCGTCGCGCTCAACTCGCAAGTCTGCGACGCCCATCCCAAGGCCGTCGAGGAGATGAAGAAGCGCGGCTGGGAGTTCATGGGGCATGGCACCACGAACAGCGAGAGCCTCGCCGGGCTCGCACCGGACAAGGAGAAAGAGGTCATCCGCCACGTGCTCAAGACGATCGAGACGGCCACTGGCAAGCGGCCGCGCGGGTGGCTTGGCACCGGGCTGACCCAGACCAACAACACGCTCGACATCCTGGCCGAAGAAGGCGTCACCTATTGCGGCGACTGGAACAACGACGATCAACCGTACCCGATGAAGGTGAAGTCCGGGAAAATGTATGCAATCCCCTATTGCATGGAGCTCAACGACATTGGGGCCTATATGCGAAAGGGCTATACCGGCGAGCAGTATTTCCGCTCGCTGATGGACCAGTTCGAGCAGCTCGTGGCCGATAGCGCCAAGCAGCCGCGCGTGATGGGCATCCCGCTGCATCCGATGATCAGCGGCCAGCCCCTGCGCATCAAATACCTCGAGCGCGCGCTCGCCGAGATGAAGAAGCACGACAAGGTCTGGTTCGCGACCGGCGGCGAGATCATCGACGCCTATCTGCGCGCCAACCCGACCGGCTGATCGCGCCCGAGATGCGACATCCTGCAGCGCGCCAACTGGCGCGCTGTGCGCTTATAAGGGCGGAGCCAAAAAGACCAAGAGCCAAGAACCAAGACCAAGAGCCAAGACCAAGAGCAGAGCGACATTCGCATGCTCGCCACCTGGCACGCGCTCATCGGGGAGCTGAAGAAGGTGCCGGTGCTCGATCTCAACGGCACCAGGGACGAGGTCCTGCCGCCGGCGCCCGTCGACGCCAACCGCAAGGCGATGGAACCCTACACCAGGAAATATCGAGTGGGCCGCATCGAAGGCCTGCATCACTATCTGTTCACCCAGGACAGCATCAAGACCGTGGTCACCACGTGGCTGCGGTATATCGACTCGGGCCACTTCGACTGAGGCGACAAGTCCACAAGTGTCGACAAGAGTCCGCGAGGTCCGCAAGCAATCCCTCGCCTCTGCACATGCCGCGCTAGCGTCGAGTTGACGCCCGCTCCCCCTGCCGCTACGCCTCTCATCCCCGAGGCGAGCCATGCAGGACATCAAGCAGCGCGTTGCACTGACGTCGATCGCCGCCTCCGGCGGGCTCACGCTCGCCAAGGGCGCCGTCGGGCTCGCCACCGGCTCGCTTGCAATTCTGTCGGAAGCGGCGCATTCGCTGATCGATCTCGCCGCCACCATCATGACCTATTTCGCGGTGCGTGTGTCCGGCCGGCCGGCTGACGAGGAGCACCACTATGGGCACGGCAAGGTCGAGAGCGTCACCGCGCTTGCCGAGACCGCGCTGCTGTTCCTCCTGTCCGGCGTCGTGATCTGGGAGGCCGCACATCGACTGCTTGGCGGTGAGACCCATCGCGGTCGAGGCGACCATTTGGGCGTTCGGCGTGATCGTGGTCTCGATCGTGGTCGATTTCTTCCGTGCGCGCGCACTCTATCGTGTGGCCAAGGAGACCGCGAGCGAGGCGCTCGAGGCCGACGCGCTGCATTTCGGCTCCGACATGTGGTCGTCTGCGGCGGTTCTCATCGGTCTTGGCGCGGTCCTCATGGGCTTTCCGTGGGCGGATTCGGCGGCCGCGATCATCGTCGCGCTGTTCATCTGCGTGGCCGGCTGGCGGCTTGGACGCCGCACCATCGAGACGCTGACCGACACCGCGCCGGCCGGCGCCAGCGAGCAGATCAAACAGATCGCGACGCGCGTTGCAGGCGTGGTCGCCGTCGACCGGGTTCGGGTGCGGCCTGCCGGACATACGATGTTCGTCGACCTCGATGTGGCGGTGAGCCGGACCCTGCCGCTTGATCGTGTCACCGCCATCAAGGACCGCATCGTGACAGCGGTGCGCGGCGAATTTCCCGACCGCCGAGACAACGGTCAACAGCGAGCCGCGCGCGCTCGATGACGAGACCGTGCTCGAGCGCGTCATGGTGATTGCGCGCAACCGCGCCCTCGCGATCCATCACGTGACGGTCCAAGCCATTGCGGGGCGGCTCTCGGTCTCACTCGATCTCGAGGTTGATGGCAGCCTGGCGTTCAGCCGCGCCCATGAGATCGCCGACGGGCTCGAGCAGGCGGTGCGCGACGAGCTCGGGCTCGAGGTCGAGGTCGAGACCCATATCGAGCCGCTGCAGACGCGGGGGCTGTCCGGCCGCGACGCCGCGGAGGAGCGCATCCGGGCGGTTCAAGGCGAGCTTTCGAGCATTGCGCAAAAGCTCGGCGTGGTGCGCGATGTGCACGAAGTCCGCGTCCGCGAAACGCCGGACGGCGAGATCGTCAATTTTCACGCTTATGTCGATCCGCTCATGAGCGTGTCAGAGGTCCACGATCGGATCGACGATCTCGAGCGCGGGCTGCGGCGAGCGCTTTCCCACGATCACGCGCGTGATCGGGCACGCGGAGCCGCGGCGCGGTTAGTAGGCCGTTTATTCGTAAATTGGAGCGCTTGACCAGACGCGTTTAGGGTCCGTTCCGGCTCCGATAGCGGCGTAAGAGCGGACATCGAGGAGCTCCAGGTAGGGCCAACAACGGACGTTCACGCGAATCGTGGAGTCCGTATATTGCGAGCCAGCATGGCAGAGACATGCCGGTCGTGGCGGCTGCGAGGCCACCGAATGACGCGGCAGATCGCGGCACGCGCCCTATTCGTTAAGCAGCGTCTGCCAGTTTGAAGGCACCGCTCCGGCCGGTGCGGGCGCCGGTTGATCTACCGGATGCGAGTGAGGCGCCGGAAGCTTCGGTCCGGCGAAAACTTCTTTGGTGCGATAATCGTAAAACCACCGCTCGCCTGGCTCGAAGCTCGTGATTATCGGGTGACCAGTAGCGGCGCTATGTTTAGATGCATGCTGATCTGGTGAACTATCACAGCAGCCGATGTGACCGCATTCGGCGCATCTGCGAAGATGCAGCCACCATCCGCCCCGAGCCAGGCATTCGACGCAACCTGTTCCGCTTGGCTTGGCCGCCGGATTGATACCATCCCTGCTGGACTTCATGGGCTCCTCTTAGCCGTAAGCGACGCCCGGGTTGCTTTGTCCAACTTCTATAATGTAGCCGTCGGGATCGCGAATGTAGCAGCGCGTCTCGCCGTATTTGGGCTTTGGCTCGGTGATGAACTCAGCCCCCCGGCTACGCCACAGGTCGTAGCACGCCTGAATATCGGCGACGCGGATGTTCATGAAGCTGTTGATAAAATTGGGATCGGGCGGGACGCCGAGTACCACCGTCGGTTTGTCGGGCGTCGGACCGCCGCCGACGTTGACGATGAGCCACGTGTTCGCGATCTGGATGTAGCCAGGCGCGCCCTTGCTGTCGCCTCTGCTCACAACGCGGCCCCCGAAGACCTTTTCATAAAATCGGAGCGATCGTTCGATGTCGGTGACGGTGATAAAAAGCGCGATGGTAATGCCGTCTTGCGGCGGCATTTGATAGGTTTTTTGTTCGACTTGAACTTGGCTCATGGATGACTCCTGTCTTATTTGGCGGATCTAAAGTTAAGAGGGACGTGCAATAACTTGCCGACCAGTTAGCCGGACTGTTTGGCCAAGAACGCAAGAATGAGACTGGCGATCTCGTCGTTCTTTTCGTCCAGGGCGAAATGGCCGGCATCGAGCAGGTGGATTTCGGCATCAGGCAGATCGCGCTTGAACGCTTCTGCACCGGCTGCGATGAACGAGGGATCGTTCCGTCCCCAAACCACCAGAGTGGGCGGCTTATGCTTGCGCAACCACGCTTGCCACGCCGGATAGGACGCGACGTTTGTCCGGTAGTCGTACAGCAGATCGGCCTGGATCGTGCGTTGGCCGGGTCTCGAGAGGTGAGCGTATTCATCCGTCCAGGTGTCTGGGTTATAACGTTCGGGATGCGAGGTGCCGAGGGTATGACGCTGTTCGGTTGCGGCAAGCGACACGAACGCATCGAACACTTCAGGATGTGCTTTCGGATCGGCCCAATATTGCGCGATGCTGCTCCACTTCGCGCCCAAGCCCTCCTCATAGACATTGGCATTTTGGATAATAAGCGCGCGCAGCCGCTCCGGATGTGCCGAGATGATGCGAAAGCCGATCGGCCCGCCGTAGTCATGAAGGTAGAAGGTGTATTCGTTGATCTTGAGCTGTTCGAGAAGGCGGCTGATCGTCCTGGCCAAGTTGTCGAAGGTATACGCATAAGACGACGGTGGCAGAGCGTCGCTCTGACCGAATCCTGGAAAATCCGGAACGATCAGATGATAGCGTGTTGCCAACAAGGGGATGAGCGTGTCGAACTCGCGCGAGGAGGAAGGAAAGCCGTGCAGCAGAACGATTGTCGGCGCGTGCCTGGGGCCGGCCTCGCGATAGAAAACGCCGACACCATCAACCGTCATGCGGTGATAGGTCGTTGTTGCCGATGTCGACGCTAGCGAAGTTGATTGCACACGACGATCAACGACTGGCGCAGCCACAGCCGTCAGAGAAGTTGCCGTTGTCATGATGTCTCTCCGTGCTGGCCACGCGAGTTGGCGTCACACTCGGGATTTCGACTGCGCTGCGTTTCTCGGATCGTCTTCGGCCTCTTTGTATTCCATGCCCAATGGACCGATGGCGGTAATCTGCGTGACGTATTCGCCCGATTTTGCCCAGTGAAAGTGCCAGGTATCGCCAGGCAGAACGACAACACTACCGGGCGGGTACGCCTGGACCTTGTCGCCGTCGAAATGTTCGCCCAGGCCGATGTAGAACACGCCCGACATGACCGTGTAGATCCGGTCCTCCGGGTGTTTGTGCGGCATCAGCTTCGCGCCGGAGGACGCTTTGACCCTGGTGACGTAGGGACCGGGCTCCGACGGTTGACCAACAACGACGGCGAGGTGGACCGAAGGAGGAAACGCCGGGAACGGCTTCCAATCGATATCTTCAGGGAGGATTGCTTTGAAAACGCCTTCGCCTGGCTGGTGAGTTAGAACCATTGCAGTACTCCGATTATCACGCGTCACTCGGGCGGATATGGCGGATTCAACTGTAGGAAAACGCTAGCCGTCGTCTCTCCAACAGCATCCATAGAAAGCAGCGGACCGTTCGATGGACATTCGCTCTACAGCGCGACTGGATCAACGGCGATCACGCAGCGTCCTCACAGTCCGATGTAGCGAGAATGCAAGGAGGAGGTTCTTGGGTCGACTAACAGAAGGTTTAATCGCCTAATCCTTCGGCACAATAGAGTCTGTTCCGGGTCAGCGCCGACAAAAATCAAAGTGAGCATAACGAGTCCGCTTTCGGGTGGATAGCAACCAAAAGGCCTAGGCGGGCATGCCGAGACTCGCACCAGCCACTGTGCCACGCTCGTTACTTGGTCGAGCAGTTCTTTGACAAGATCAAGTTCTGTCGGCGTGTGATGACGCGCTACGACAAGCTCACATCCAACGACTTCGCCTTCATACAGCTTGCGTCAATGCGGCTGTGACTGCGCGTCAATGAGTCAACAGCCCGATCTCAAGGAATGAGCACAGCAGCGCCCTGGATGCGCCCCTGGCGCAGGTCGGCGAGCGCGGCATTGGCCTCGACCAGCGGATAGCGCGTCACGGTCGTCTTGACCCCGGCCTGCGGCGCAATCGCGAGGAACTCGCGTGCATCCTCGCGCGTTAGGTTCGCGACCGACATGATCTGCCGCTCCTCCCAGAGATCGCGATAGGGAAAGCTCGGAATGTCGGACATGTGAATGCCGCCGCAGACCACGCGACCACCTTTCTTCACCGCCTTGAGTGCGAGCGGCACCAGCGCGCCGACCGGGGCAAAGATGATGGCGGCATCGAGCAGCTCCGGCGGCGCCTCCTCCGAGCCGCCGGCCCAGACCGCGCCGAGCGACCTCGCGAGGCTCTGCGCGGCCACGTCCCCGGGACGCGTGAAGGCGTAAACGCGGCGGCCTTGCCAGGCCGCGACCTGCGCCAGAATGTGGGCGGCAGCACCGAATCCATAGAGCCCGAGCGCGCGCCCCTCGCCCGCCATTCGGTAGCTGCGCCAGCCGATCAGACCGGCGCACAGGAGCGGCGCGGTCTCGGCATCGTCGCGCGAACCCGTCAGCGGGAAGCAGAACCGCGCGTCGGCGACAACGTGCGTGGCGTAGCCGCCGTCGCGCGTGTAGCCGGTGAACAGCGGCGCGTCACAGAGATTTTCCCGCCCGTCGCGGCAATAGGCGCACCCCTGGCAGGTGTGCCCGAGCCAGGGCACGCCCACGCGCTCACCCAGCGCAAAATCTTTGACGTCATCACCGAGCGCCGCCACCCGCCCGACGATCTCGTGGCCGGGCACGATCGGCAGCTTCGGATCGGGCAGCTCGCCGTCGACCAAATGCAGGTCGGTTCGGCAGACGCCGCAGGCCGCGATCTCCAGCAGGATTTCGCCGGCGCCCGGCGACGGCACTGGTCGCTCGCGCAGCACGAGCGGCGGGCCAGGGCGTTCCAGCACCATGGCCCGCATGCCCGCCATGGCAGCTAAGCCTCTAGTTTGCGCCGACGCCCGCGTCCCGCAGGATCTTGCCGTAGCGGTCGGCCTCGGACTTGATCATGGCGTCGAACTGATCCGGCGATTGCGTCACCACCACCAGCCCCTGCGACTTCATCTTCTCGGCGACGTCGGGCAGCCGAAGCACGCGCGCGATGTCCTGGCTGACCTTGTTGAGGATCGGCTTCGGGCACGCCGGCCGGCGCCATCACGCCGAACCAGGAATCATACTCATAGTCGGCCAAGCCCGACTCCTTGACGGTCGGAACATTGGGCAGCGGCGGAAAACGCTTGCCGCTCGACACCGCGATGATGCCGATCTTCTTGGCCTCGTACAGCTCCGTCGTCGAATTGGCGCTGGCGAAATAGAGCTGCGAGTCGTTGCGCAGGATGCTGGTCATCGCCTCCGGCGCGCCCTTGTGCGGAATATGGACGATGTCGATCTTCGCCACCTGCTTGAACACTTCGCCCGCAAGATACGAGGTGCTGGCGGTGCCGGCCGAGGAGAAATTGAGCGTGCCCGGCTTCTGCCGCGCCAGCGCGATGAAGTCGGAGACGGTCTTGGCCTGGAACTCGAGCGGCACCACCAGCGCTGCCGGCACCGAGGTCGTCTGCGTCACGCCGGCAAAGTCCTTCACCGGATCGAATGGCGCCGACCGGTTGATCACGTTGGCGACGGGATGGCCGCTCGAGGTCAGCATCAGCGTGTAGCCGTCGGCCGCTGCCTTGGCGACGCTGGCGGTGCCGGCGACACCGGGCCGGTTCTCGACGATCACCTGCTGCTTCCAGAGCTCCGACAGCTTGTCGGCGATGATGCGCGCCTGCCCGTCGGTGTTGCTGCCGGCCGAGAACGGCACCACGATGCGCACGATCTGGTTGGGATATGGGGTCGCCTCTTGCGCGGCCACGCTCGATACCGAGCCGCAATCCCGCGGCCATCAGCACCGCCACGCCCCAACCGATGCATCGCATCATCACCGCTTCTCCCTTTCACTCAATCGCCACACCGACCATAGAGCACGGTCTGGTTATTGCGGCTCGATCCCGGCGTCCTTGAGGATCTTGGTATAGCGCTCGGTATCGGTCTTGATGATCGCGTCGAGCTGCTCGGGCGTGGTGGCAGTCGGGATCGAGCCTTGCTTGTCGAGCTTCTCGGCGACGTCGGGCATCTTGAGCACGGTCGCGATGTCCTGGCTGACCTTGTTGAGGATGGGCTTGGGTGTAGCGGCGGGCGCCATCACTGCAAACCAGGAGTCGTACTTGTAGTCCGGCACCGCGGCCTCCGCGATGGTCGGCACATCCGGAAGCTGCGACCGCGCGCTTGGCCGAATTGATGGCAAGCGCCCGCACCTTGTTGGTCGAGCTCAGCTCAACGGTGGCTGGGATCGGCGCGAAATACATCTGCACGTCGCCGCGAACCACCGCCGTCGTCGCCTCCGGCGCGCCGCGGAATGGGACGTGCGACGATGTTGATCTTGGCCTGCTGCCTGAAGATCTCGGCGGACAGAAAAGACGTGCTGGCAACGCCGGCCGAGGAGAAATTGAGCATGCCCGGCTTCTGCTTCGCGAGATCGACGAACTCCTTGAGCGTCTTTGCCGGCAAATCCGGCGGAACGATCGCGACCAGCGGCACCGACGCCACCTGGCGTCACGCCGGCGAAATCCTTCACCGGATCGAACTGCAGGCTCTTGGTGATCGCGCTCGCAATGGTGTGGCCATTGGAGGTGAGCATCAGCGTATAGCCATCGGGCGCCGCCTTGGCGACGCTGGTGGTTCCCGGAATGCCGGGCTTGTTCTCGACGATGACCTGCTGCTTCCACAGCTCGCCGAGCTTGTCGGCGAGGATGCGCGCAAGACCATCGGTGATGCTGCCGGCCGTGAACGGAACCACGATCGTCACGCGCTGAGCCGGATAGCTCTGCGCGGCCGCAGCCGCAACCGAGGCCAGCAACGCGACGATGGAAAGCCCGAAAGCGCGACCTCTCATGTGATCCTCCAGCTGGTGAGCTTGTTCATTTGCCGCAGATTAAAGCACGGAAGCCAGTGCCTGGAATATGAGGAAAATGCCGCAGCTTCAATGGCCTCGTTCGCAGATTCAGGCCTCTGCGAAAGCAGGCTTGCGGGCCTTGCTGACCGATAAACTGTGCTAAGAGGGCTTAGGATCCTTAACGATCCGCCCGCAACCCTTAAATCGGCCTCCGGCTCCATGCGCACCGACGAACCTCATCCCATTCGCTTGCAGGATTACCGCCCGCCTGACTGGCTCGTCGATACGGTCGAGCTCGATGTGTCGCTCGACGCCACGGCGACGCGCGTGCGGGCAGCACTTCTGCTCAGGCCCAATCCCAAGGCCGCCGCCCCCGCCCCGCTCGTGCTCGACGGCGACGGCCTCACGCTCGTAGCGCTGAAGCTCGACGGCGAGCCGCTCGCGCCCGAACACTATGTCGCGACGCCCGACCGCCTCTCGCTCGCCCAGCCGCCGCAGCGGCCGTTCCGGCTCGAGATCGAAACGAGTGTCGATCCGTCCGCCAATACGCAGCTCATGGGGCTCTATCGCTCCGGCAAGACCTACTGCACCCAGTGCGAGGCGGAAGGCTTTCGCCGCATCACCTACTTTCCCGACCGGCCCGACGTGATGGCGGTCTACACCACGCGCATCGAGGCCGACATCACCGACGCGCCCGTGCTGCTCGCCAACGGCAACCTCAAGGAGACCGGAACGCTGCCGGATGGCAAGCGCCATTTCGCGGTCTGGCACGATCCGTTCCCGAAGCCGTCCTATCTGTTCGCGCTGGTGGGCGGGACGCTCGGCTTCGTCGAGGATCACTTCCGCACCATGTCGGGACGCGACGTGACGCTGCGCATCTATGTCGAGCCCGGCAAGGAGGACCGCTGCGGCTATGCGATGGATTCGCTCAAGCGCTCCATGCGCTGGGACGAGCAGGCGTTCGGCCGCGAATATGATCTCGACATCTTCATGATCGTCGCGGTGTCCGACTTCAACATGGGCGCGATGGAGAACAAGGGCCTCAACGTCTTCAACGACAAGTACATCCTGGCGAGCCCCGAGACCGCGACCGACACCGACTACGCCTCGATCGAGGCCATCGTGGCGCACGAATATTTCCACAACTGGACCGGCAACCGCATCACCTGCCGCGACTGGTTCCAGCTCTGCCTCAAGGAAGGACTCACGGTCTTCCGCGACCAGGAATTCACCTCCGACGAGCGATCGCGCCCGGTCGAGCGCATCAAGGACGTGCGCGGCCTGCGCGCGCATCAGTTCGTCGAGGATGCCGGTCCGCTCGCCCATCCGGTGCGCCCGACGCTCTATCGCGAGATCAACAACTTCTACACGACGACCGTCTACGAGAAGGGCGCCGAGGTCGTGCGCATGCTGCAGGCGCTGCTCGGCGCCGCAGCAACTTCCGCAAGGGCATGGACCTCTATTTCGCGCGCCACGACGGCGAGGCCGCGACCATCGAACAGTTCGTGCAGTGCTTCGCCGATGCCAGCGGCCGCGACCTGTCGCAGTTCATGCTGTGGTACGCGCAGGCCGGCACGCCCGAGATCGTCGCCACCGGCACTTACGATGCGCGCAGCGAAGACCTATCGCCTCGACGTCGCGCAGACGCTGCCGCCGACGCCCGGCCAGCCCACCAAGGAGCCGATGGTGATCCCGCTGGTCATCGGGCTCGTGGGGCCGGACGGCCGCGACCTGCCGCTGCAGCTTGCCGACGGTGGCCGCGGTCGAGCGCGGCCTTCTCACGCTCGACAGGCCGGCCGCAAGCTATGTGTTCACCGGCATCGAGCAGCGTCCGGTGCCGTCGCTCAATCGCGGCTTCTCGGCGCCGGTGCGGCTAATCGCCAATGTCGGAGACAAGGACCTGCGTTTCCTCGCCGTCCATGACAGCGATCCGTTCAATCGCTGGCAGGCCGTGCATACGCTGGCGACGCGCCTTCTCGTCGACTCGACCGCAGCCATCCGGCGGGCGAGCCGCCGCGTCGAGGATCCTGACTCTGGTCGCGGCGCTCGACGCCGTCCTGACAGACCGCGATCTCGAGCCGGCATTCGTGGCGCAGGTGATCGCGCTGCCGTCGGAAGTCCGACATCGCACGCGAGATCGCCCGCGATGTCGATCCGGACGCCGTATACGCCGCACGCCAGGCGCTGCGCCGCGCGGTCGCGGCGTCACTGTCGAAGATGCTGACGACGATCTACGAGCGCGCTGGTCATCGCCCGAGCCCTATTCGCCGGATGCCGACGCCGCCGGCCGGCGCGCGCTGAAGAACACCTGCCTCGATCTCACTCACCGCGGCCGGCGACGCCATCCGCGCTCGCGCTTGCGAAACGCCAATATGAGCCCGCCGACAACATGACCGACCGCATGGCGGCGCTGCAGGCGCTGTCGCTGTGCGATGTGCGCCGAGCGAACCGCTGCGCTCGAGGATTTCTATCGCCGCTATGCCGACGATCCGCTGATCGTCGACAAATGGCTGTCCCTGCAGGCAGCCGATCCCGGAGCCGGCGACGCTCGACCGGGTCAAGGCGCTGACCAGCCACCCGGCGTTCTCGATGGCCAATCCGAACCGGGTGCGTGCCCTTGATCGGCGCGTTCGCGATGTCGAACCAGACCCAGTCCAATCGCGCCGATGGCCCGGCTACGATTTCATCGTCGACACCGTGCTCGCGATCGACCCCAAGAACCCACAGCTTGCGGCCCGCCTCCTGTCCGCACTCAAGAGCTGGCGGGTGCTGGAGCCCAAGCGCCGCTCGCTGGCGCAGGCCGCCCTCAAGCGCGTCGCCGAGCACCCCGTCGCTCTCGCGCGACGTCGGCGACATCGTGCAGCGCGCCCTGGCTGAAGGCTGAGGACCGGCCGGTGATGTTCAGACTTTGGGTAAAGAGACCCGGGGTGAACATGGCGGGGCAGCCAGACTTGCGGCACCCGGGGCGAGGACCGCCGTAATTTTGTCACCGAATCAAGAAAAGACTCCGGTAAATCCTCAAAATTGAGGCGTAGACTCTCGACAAATCACCCTTTCTCGATTCCAATCAGGGGTGATTCGGAGAGATGCGGCACATCCTTCCGGTCGAGGGCTGAGGGGCGATCCGACGGGGGCCAGGATGGCGCGCGCCGAAACCGCGAGCGCGTCTATAAGTTCCAATTCAATCAAGGGATTGGCTCAGTCGATCGCCAAGCCGGCTTATCGCCGTCTGCTGACCGCTGAGCCCGCCCTGCGACGGGCTGTGCCCGCGCTCATCATCGCGTTCCTTTTGACTATCTGTGTTGGGGCCTTCGTTCAGGTCCTCGACCATCGCCGGCAGGTGATCGGCGAATTGTTCAAGCACCTCGAAGCCGGGCGCCGACATCATGGCCGAGCGCATCGATCGCGCACGCGGCGGCCGCGCCGAATTCGACAGCAAACTCCAGAGCGAGCTCGACGGTCTCAGCCCCCCGTGGCTGCGCGCGTCCGGGCGACAGCTGCTGGTCACCAATGCGGAGGGCGTGATCGTCGCCGGGTTGCAGCATGTCGCGGTGACCAGCGCCGACGGGACCACGATCCTGGCCTCGCCGTTGAGCAGCGGCATCGTCGGCCAGCGTCTGCTCGACATTCTCGGCCCCTCCCAGCCGCTGACCACGTTCGGCGCGCTCGCCGGCTCCATGGAGGTCCAGCTCGCGGACGGGACTGCGGCCTTCGCCACGGTTCGCCACCTCTATTCCGGACAGCTCGCCATCATCCAGCGGCGTGACGAGGCGCTCGCAGTCTGGAACTCGGACACCACTCTGACGGTCACGCTCTCCGCCACGACCGGATTTGTGGTGCTGATTCTCGGATTCGCATTCCATTGGCAGGCAACACGTGCGCGCGAGGCCGACCAGATCTACGAGACCGTGCGCACACGCATCGACACGGCGCTCAACCGCGGGCGCTGCGGATTGTGGGACTGGGATCTCGCGCACGGCCGCATCTTCTGGTCGCACTCCATGTTCGCGATCCTTGGGCTGCGGCCGAAGGAATCGCTGTTGAGCTTCAGCGAGGTCAGCGCGCTCATTCATCCCGAGGACCTGCAGCTTCGCGACCTCGCCGCGCAGCTTGCCGACGTCAAGGCAACGTCCATCGACCACGCCTTCCGCATGCGGCACGCCGGCGGGCATTGGGTGTGGCTGCGCGCCCGCTGCGAGCTCGTCCAGCAGCCCGGCGAAACCGGTCCTCATCTGATCGGCATCGCGGTCGACGTCACCGAGCAGAAGACGCTCGCTCAGAAGACAGTCGAGGCCGACTTGCGCCTGCGCGACGCCATCGAGACCATCCCGGAAGCCTTCGTGCTGTGGGATGCACAAAATCGTCTGGTGCTGTGCAATTCCAATTTCCAGGAGCTGCACAATCTGCCCGATGAGGTGATCGCGCCCGGCACGCCCTATGAGCTGGTGGTGGAGGCCGGACGCAAGCCGATCGTGTCGCTCGCAGGTGACTGAAGACAACGAGTTGCCGGGCGCGCGCACATTCGAGGCAAGGCTCGACGACGATCGCTGGCTGCACATCAGCGAGCGGCGCACCAAGGACGGCGGCTATGTCTCGGTCGGCACCGACATCACCACCATCAAGGCGCATGAAGAAAAGCTGATGGCGAGCGAGCAGCGGCTGATGCGGACGATCGCCGACCTGCGCGCCTCGCAACAGACGCTCGAGCGCCAGGCCGACGAGCTCGCCGACCTCGCCGACAAATATGCCGAGGAGAAGACCAGGGCCGAGGAGGCCAACCAGGCCAAGTCGAAGTTCCTCGCCAACATGAGCCATGAGCTGCGCACGCCGCTCAATGCCATCATCGGGTTCTCCGAGATCATGCAGTCGGCGATGTTCGGACCGCTTGGCACTGATAAATACGGCGAGTATTGCCGCGACATCCACCAGAGCGGTCAGTACCTGCTCGATGTGATCAACGACGTGCTCGACATGTCGAAGATCGAAGCCGGCCGTATCCGGCCGGACCTGTCGGAGATCCGGATCGGCCGTCTGCTCAACGACGCCATGCGCGTCGTCTCCGCCCGCGCTGACGACAAGCGCCTCACCCTCACTGCCGATATCGCCCACGGCATTCGCGTGACCGCCGATGCCCGGCTGCTCAAGCAGATCGTGCTCAATCTGCTTGTCGAACGCGGTCAAGTTCACGCCCGAGGGCGGTCACGTCATCGTGCGGGCGCGCTCATCCGGCAGGGAGGCGCGCATCGCCATCGCCGACACCGGCATTGGAATCCCCAAAGAGGCGCTGACGCGGCTCGGACGTCCCTTCGAGCAGGTCGAGAGCCACGTCACCAAGACCCATCAGGGCTCGGGGCTCGGCCTTGCCATCGCCAAGTCGCTGACCGAGCTGCATGGCGGCACGATGCGCATCCGCTCGACGCCGGGCAGAGGCACGCTCGTGCTGCTGCGCATGCCGATCGACCAGGTCAATCTCGATGGCCTCACCGAGGCGGCCTGACGCTGCGCAATCTCACTGCAGCGTGATATTCGCGTCGCGGATCACCTTCGCCCATTTGTCGGCCTCGGTCCTGATCCAGGCCGCAAATTGCGCAGGCGTATTGGCAACCGGCTCGAAGCCGAGTGCCGCCAGTCGCTCCTGGAAATCCGGCGCTGCCATGATCGCCACCAGGGCGCGATGCAGCACGTCGATGATCTCGCTAGGCGTGCCGGCCGGGACCACCAGCCCGGTGACGATATCGGCCTCGAGGCCTGCTGATCCGAGCTCCGCCATCGTCGGCACGTCCGGCAGCAGCGACGAGCGCTTGCCGCCCATCAACCCGAGCGCCTTCACGTTGCCGGCCTTGACGTAAGGCACCGCTGTCGGCAGCGCCGCGAAGGTCATCGGGATGTGATTGCCGATCGTTGCCGTCATCGCGGGCCCGCCGCCGCCGAACGGCACATGGGCGATGTCGAGACCGAATGTGAGCCGGAACAGCTCGCCGGCGAGATGCGCCGGCGTTCCCCGGCCCGCCGAGCCGTAGCTGAACTTGCCCGGATTGGCCTTCAGCAGCGCCACGAACTCCTGCATGTTGGCGGCCGGCACCGAAGGATGCACCGCCACCACATGCGGTCGAGGAGCATAAGAGGCTCACCGGCGCGAAATCGGTGAACGGATCATACGGCACGCGCGCATAGAGCGACGGATTGATGATGAAGTTGCCGCCGGCCGCCAGCAGCGTATAGCCGTCCTTGGGCGCCTTGGCGGTGGCGGCGAACGCAATGTTGCCGCCGGCCCCGACCTGGTTCTCGCAGTAGAACTGCTGCCCGAGATGGTCCGACAGCTTTTGCGCGACGAGCCGCGCCGTGGTGTCGTTGGCGCCGCCGGGCGCGACCGGTACCACCACCCGCACCGGCCGGGCCGGATAAGCCTGCGCGCGCGCAGGCGCGGTCAACACGGGCCAGGCGGCAGCGCCGGTGGCGAGCTGAACGAACTGGCGGCGACTGATCGTCATGGTTGGTCTCTCGCTTGCTTGCATGGTCGTATTATGCCGCAAAGCATTGCGAACGCACCACCAGCCGCCCCTGCGAATCCTCGCCGCAACCGCTTGACGTGCGCCTCATTGACCTGCACGCGATAGCCACGGGAGGGCGGCATGACCATCCAGATCCGCATGGGGGGCTACGGCCCCGCGACCACGGGCTTCAGCCGGGCGCTGAAGCGCATCGGCGACCGGCTCACGACGCAGTTCGGCGACCGCATCGACGTCAAATACGTCTGGAACATCATGGACCTCGGCTATCGCGCCGAGGACATCCTGTGGCTGGTCGAGCATGGGCTGTTGACGCTCGGCTACCAGTCATCGAGCTATCTCACCGACCGGGTGCCCGAGCTGGGCCTGGTCGATCTGCCATTTCTGTTTCAGAGCACCGCGGCGGCCCGGGCCGGGATCGACGGCGAGCTTGGAGCCGCGCTCGCTCGCGCCATCGAAGACCGCGTCAGCTACCGCATCCTCGGCTTCTTCGAGAATGGCTTCCGCCATATCTCGAACCGGACACGCCCCATCCATACGCCGGCGGACTTGCGCGGACTGAGCATCCGCGTGCTGCCAAGCAAAGTGCAGGAGCAAACCTTCGCGCTCCTGGGCGCAGTCCCGCTGCGGCTCGACCTCACCGAGGCGATCGCCGCGATCACAGCGGGCACGATTGACGCGCAGGAAAATCCGCTGTCGAACACCGTCACCTATGGCGTGCACAAATTCCACCGTTTCCACACGCTCACCAGCCACTTCTACATCTCGCGGCCGATCTTTTTGCATCGCGCCAGTTTCGACGCGTGGCCGCAGGATCTGCAGCTTGCCATGCGCGAGGCCGTCACAGGACGCGATCCGGTTTCAGCGCGATGTTCATGAGCGCGAGGAGGAGGACGCGCGCCATGCGATCGAAGCCGCCGGCGGAGAGATCGTCGAGCCGGCGGCAGCTGAGCACAGCGCATTCGTGCAAGCAGTCGCGCCGATGCTGAAGGACGCGCGCCAACAGTATGGGCGCGAATGGCTCGATCGGGTTGGTCCCGGTTTCGGCGCGGCTTGACCGGCGTCACCGCGCCGCGCCGGCACTGCCTTGCGCTCGCGCGCCGTATCACGCAATCTTGCGCCAACTCAGAGCTTGGTCGTACCGAGCGCCATAACGTTACGCCAAAACGTCACGTCATAACGTCACAAGGGGGAGGACTTCATCATGCGGTATCTGCTCACAGCCCTTTTCATGGTTGGCGCGCTTGTCGCGCCCGCGGCGGCAGATGAGAAGGTCGTGCCAGTCGAGAAGGCCATCTATCACTGGCCGGTATTCAGCAACGAGCACGTCATGGTGCTGCGGGTGATATTCCCGCCTGGCAAGGGCTCGAACTACCATCTGCATTCGCTCGACCAGATCAGCGTGCTGGTGGAGGCGGCGCAGAATGAAGGGCAGGAGCTTGGCAAGGCGCCGACCATGGGGCAACCGGGCCGTCGTGGCAGTGTGGGCTTCACGGATTATTCAAAGAAGCCCTTCACGCATCGGTCGACCAACAAGGCGGAGACGCCGTTCCACAACGTCGTCGTTGCGCTGACGCGGTCACAACCGAGCGGCTTCGCGCCGGCTGCGCGCGAGGTTGCCGGCTACACGCAGCTCTTCGATAACGAGCGGGCACGCGCCTGGCGGCTCGCGCTCGAGCCGGGCCAGTCGGCCGCCCCCATCACTCAGAAGGCGCCTGGCTTGCGCATTGTCATTGACGGAGGCGAGATCGCCGAGGTCGTCGCGGGCGAACCCGACCGCGGACAATGGCTGCGGCTTGGCGACTTCTATTGGCAGGAGCCCGGCACAACACGGGGCATCCGCAACACCGGCGCCTCGCGCATCGAGGTCGTCGAGGTCGAGTTGAAATAGCTAGGGCATGTACTCAAAACGGCACAGGCCGGTGGGATTGCGCAACAATCCATCACGAGAGATAGTGTCGCATAACGCAGTTAGATGAGGCCGGAGCATTCCGGACCAGGACCCGCGGCACTGCGGCAGCCCGATACTTGGTTTGTTGCTGGTTTCGCAAAGTGCCTCAGAGTCTTCGCGCAGCGTTATTGGGCGGGGGTATTTCAATGGAAGGACTAGGCAGACGCGGCCCGATCCCTGCGGACACTCGCTTTGGCCACAGAATGCGCGAGCGCCGCATGAAGTTGGGCATGAGCCAAACTGAATTGGGTGCCGCATTAGGTGTGACGTTTCAGCAGATCCAGAAATATGAGAGGGGCGTCAACCGCGTGAGTGCGGCGACCCTCCAAAAGCTAGCAGCGACGTTGAGAGTACCCATCACCTACTTCTTCGACGCGCCACCGTCCGAGAGCGATCAATCCAGAATTGCCGAAAGACAGGACGGGTCTCTCCGACTGCAAGAAATAAGCACTTTGCTGATTCAGGAGGGAAACCTCGACTCTCTCTATAGGCGCGTCCTCGACGCCGCCATCAATCTGATGTCAGCCGATATGGGGAGCCTGCAAAGGTTCTATCCTGAGCAGCGTGAACTTCGGCTGCTGGCCTGGAGAGGATTCCATCCTGATTCAGCAGCCTTCTGGGAACGCGTTCATCTGGAGTCCGCCAGTACCTGTGGCGCGGCATTGTCGGTCGGACATCAGGTCATGGTGCCAAATGTCGAGCTCTCTGACTTCATGGCGGGCACGAGTGACCTGAATGCCTATCGCCGATCAGGTATTCGTGCTGCGCAGTCTACTCCGCTCGTCTCGCGTTCCGGCGAGCTGCTAGGCATGATTTCAACCCATTGGTGTGAGCCGCATCAACCCATGGAACGCGAGTTTCGACTGTTCGATGTGCTCGCTCGACAAGCGGCTGACCTCATTGAACGGACCCAGGTTGAGGCAGCCCTGCGCGAAAGCGAGCAGCGTTCTCGCTGGCTCGCGTCCATTGTCGAGTCCAGTGAGGACGCAATCCTCAGCAGGGACATTGCCGGCATTATCACAACTTGGAACAAGGGGGCGGAGCGGTTGCTCGGCTATACGTCTGACGAAGTGGTTGGCAAGCCGGTTACGATTCTCGATTCCATCAGACCGCCAAGTGGAAGAACTCACGATTCTGGAGCGGATCAATCGCGGAGCGCGGATCGAGAATTATGAAACGGTTCGTCAGCGCAAGGATGGCAGCTTGGTTAACGTTTCGCTGACGATCTCTCCAGTCAGGAATGCCGAAGGCAAGATCGTAGGTGCATCGAAAATCGCCAGGGATATCACGCGGCAAAAACGTGCGGAGTCACGCGAAAAACTGCTAATGGCCGAGCTCGATCATCGCGTCAAAAATGCGCTCGCCAGTGTGGCCATGATCGCTACGTCTTCTCGTCATGACGGCAGCTCTATTGACGAGTTTGCCCGAACACTTGACGGGCGAATTCACTCAATGGCGGCTGTCCACATGTTGCTGAATCAAAGGGGCCGGCATGGTGCCGCACTTGCGGCTCTCGTTCGTGACCAGCTTGCCCCTTACGCGGCGGAGGCAAACATAACGATCCGCGGAACGGAGTTGACGCTCACCCCTGCCGCGATTCAAGCAATGGGAATGGTGCTTCACGAGCTCGTGACAAATGCCGCAAAATATGGAGCCCTGTCGGTACCGACTGGACAGGTGTCGGTGAACTGGGAGCGCAGGCAAAACGGACATGCTGCGGCAGATCTGATATTCGAGTGGCGCGAATTTGGCGGCCCCAGAACAGCGGCTTGGATCAAATCCGGATACGGCACCCGACTGATACGCGAGCTCGTGCCTTATGAGCTGGGAGGTACGGTTGATCTCGTGTTTGCGCCAGACGGTGTGAGCTGCAGAATTGAATTTCCCTTACGCAAGTCTGAAACCGCGATCACAGAATATGAGTCTGCCTAATTTCCCTTACTCTACTCCGCCTTCCGTAAACTCGCGATCAGCACTTCATCCCTCACGGGTTTCTGCAGGATAACGGCCACCTTACCCTCTTGTAACGAGACATCGGAATAGCCGGTGAGCACGACAATGCGGATGCCACGATCTTGCAACCAATCGATCAGCTCGTAGGACAGCTCGCCATCTCGGAGATTGATATCCACTATGGCTGCGTCTGGCGCGCTCTCGGAAACCAAGCGCATCGCGTCCGCTGTGGTTGCCACCGGTCCATCCACAGTCGCTCCCCATGCTTCGAGGAGTCTCCTCAAACCTGTACTGACATGCCAAGAATCTTCAACGATCAGCACGCGAAGGCCATCGAGATCGCAGGGGCTGCGTGCTGGTGATGTATTGCGGATGTTTTGGATCGCAAGTCATTTTTCGTATCCATTTAGTGCAAGCCGGAAACGGGATTTTACGTTAGGATAATTAGTCCTGAAGTCCAGAGTAGGCACGCTCGGCTAACCTGTTGGACTATATGGCCTCGCGGGAGGCGTGGGAATATGCCTGGTTGCATTTCCGCTCGTGCCCCTGAGCGACGGCTTGCTCACCGCCGCCATGCGTCTGGAATTGGAGTTGGACCCGGACGTATCACGGTCATCGTCAGGGACGACGCGGATGACCCATTTGAGACATGACCGTGGATGGGTTGCGCGCCCCCATCAAACCCGAATGACGTGCAAGGACATGCGCCGCTCGGCCGTTCGGCCCACAATAGTGGACTCGCGTCGCAACATTTGACCCCTCTAGCTTCCTTGCTTAGAGTTAAGCGCCTATGTGTTGTTGCTGGGTTTCGATTCCTCAGCAGGGCCTCATGCAGAAGAGTTCTGTCGATGACCTGAGTGCCGACTCGCGTGACGATTTCCCCGTCGTAACTACGACCATGCCGGCAACCGCCGGACACTACAGAATTGCATATGGCGGCTTCATCATCCTGCTGGTGCTCATCGCGATCGTAACACCATTTGCGAACGTCCCGTTACGCCGTGTGGACGCTTTCACTCCCGTCACTCAAACTGTCTTTTGCATCGCGAACCTCCTAACGGCGACCTTTCTGTTTGCCCATTACTGGCTCCAACCTCGGCGTGCGCTGCTGGCACTGGCAAGCGGATTCCTATCCGGTGGTTTGCTTGCGTTGCTGCAGACTCTTGCCTTCCCAGACGCATATGGCCCGGGTGTTCTGATCGGCGATTACTTAAATAGTGCAGGCTGGCTATATACGTTTTGGCACACTGTGTTTCCGGTGGCTGTCATCGTCTATACGCTGTCGAGGAATGCGGGCGATGCTGTCCAACGGTCTCGCCGAACAACCGGGGTTATCATTGGCAGCACTATCGCCTGCGTGGTCATGGCGACAGCCGGACTATCATGGGTCGCGGTGTCAGGTGCCCAGTATCTGCCAAGCCTCTATGAAACCGCGACCCAACAAGCCCCTTTTGCCCGGGTTGTGGCCGTTTATCTCGCGTTATTGACCACCGTCGCGTTCGCGTTGTTGTTTGTTCGTAGATACACGATCCTTGATCAATGGCTGATCCTGACTGTGTTGGGATGGTTGCCCGTCTTTCTAGTGACGATCACGTTTAGCGTGGCGCGATTTAGCCTAGGCTGGTACATGGTCCGGGTCTATGCGTTACTCGCCGGCTCCTCGTTATTGTTTGTGCTGCTCGCTGAGACGCTTTTTCTCTATGCACGGCTCACGAACGCTGTTGTACTGTTGAGGCGCGAGCGAGGAGATCGGCTGGCAATCTTCAACACGGTCGTGGATGGCATCATCACAATCGACCGCAGTGGAACGATCAAAACTCTAAATCCCGCAGCGGCGAATCTCTTCGGGTATAGCCCCGAAGAAGTCATAGGCCGCAATGTCAAAATGCTGATGCCAGAACTGTATTGCCCAGAGCATGACGCGGACCGCGTAAACCAGCTGGAAACTGGCCAAGCCAAGATGATCGGACCGTGTGGAGGTGAGCTAACGGGAAAGCGCAAGGACGGCTCGGCTGTTCCAATCGAGCTTGCAATCGGTGAAGTGGACGTGGCCGGGAGGAAGATATACACCGGCATCGTGCGCGACATCACCGAACGCAAGCGGACCGAAGAGCACCAGGCGTTGTTGGTCGCGGAGCTGGACCATAGGGTCAAGAACATCCTCGCCCAGGTTGCGGTGGTCGCCTCTTCCACGCGCCAAGGCAGCCGCTCAATTGAAGAGTTCCTTCAATCGCTCGACGGACGCATCCAATCCATGGCGGCCGCCCATAGCCTGCTGAGCAAAAGTGGTTGGCAGAGCGCCGGCCTCAACACCCTTGTCCGCAACCAGCTTGCGCCCTACGCGACCGGCGTGAACGTAACGATCAGTGGAACAGACATCGCGCTTCCCCCTGCCAAAATTCAGGCGTTAGCGACGGTGCTGCACGAACTCGCGACGAACGCCGCGAAATATGGCGCGCTATCGATCCCCGGCGGCCAGGTATCAGTGAGTTGGGACTGTAAGCCGGATGGAAAAGCGACAAAACTGATCTTAGTCTGGCGCGAGTTTGGCGGCCCCCCGGTGGCATCTGAGGTCCAATCCAGCTACGGCATCAATCTCATACGTAATCTCATTCCTCACGAACTCGGAGGCAAGGTTGATCTCGTGTTTCCGGCAGAAGGCGTGAGCTGCAAAATCGAGTTTCCCTTTGAGCAAGTGTAACCCGCGATCGCGAGGGCCAAATCCGCTGAGCCTTTTCTACGCGTCGAGCCTCACGGTGCTTCGCCAAGGATGCGCTCGAAGCTCTTGCGCACTTTGGCTTCCGTCTCGGTCACGGTCGCATCGAGCGTCGCAAAATCCGGCACGTCGGCGGCGCGCGCAAGCAGACCGATGAGCCCCGGCGCTGCGGTCTTGGGATCGAATGCCCCCGGCAGGCACAGCCGCAGCACCTGTGTGAGATCGTGATAAAGGCGCACCGCCGGGCGCAAGACTTCGGCATCTTCCGTGCTCAACAGCCCGAGCCGCCACGCCTTGTCGAGGACGCGCGCGCTTGACGTATCGAGGATCTCCGGCGCGGCGGCGGCGTGAACGAGTTGCAGATACTGTGCGATGAACTCGATGTCGATCAGGCCGCCGGCGGCGTATTTAAGGTCCCAGCGCTTGTCATCGCCCTTTTCCTGCGCGATCGCCCGGCGCATCTCGACGACGTCGCCGGCGAGTGTCCGTGCGTCGCGCGGACGCTTCAGG
The DNA here is from genome assembly GCA_963817015.1 of uncultured Alphaproteobacteria bacterium. GTDB lineage: Bacteria > Pseudomonadota > Alphaproteobacteria > Rhizobiales > Xanthobacteraceae > VAZQ01. Next base: position 35,490 of record CAWFMV010000010.1, read on the forward strand.
ACGGCGCGGATCACTTCCTCGATGCGCGCCGCAAATGCCGGGGAAGCGGAGACTACGCGCGCCCTTGTGAGCACCAGATGCTCCCAGGTCCAGGCTTCCGTTTCCTGGTAGCTGGCAAAGCCGTCAAGCTGCGTCGCCAGCGGGCCGGCACGACCGGATGGCCGCAACCGCATGTCGACCTGATAGAGCACGCCATAGTTGGTTGGCGCGGTCAGGGCGTTGATCAGGCGCTGGGTCAGACGCGTGAAATATTGCGCGCCATAGAGCTTGCGCGGACCATCAAACTCCGGATGCTCTGCATCGAAATCGTAGACCACCATCAAATCGAGATCCGAGCTCGCCGTCATCTCGCGCCCGCCGAGCTTGCCCAGCGCCAGAATGGCGGTCTCCTGCCCGCGCACGTGGCCGTGCTGCTTGACGAACTCTCCATCGATGGCGCGGTGCAGCGATCGGATCAGCGTATCCGCCAGCCGCGCGAACGCCTCGCCGGCCTGCTCGGCCGACACCGTGCCGGACAGAATTCGCGTTCCCACCAGGAACATGTGCTCCTGCGCAAAGATGCGGATGCGATCGAGAAAATCTTCGTAACTGCCGGCCTGCTGCAGCGAGCGGTTGATACCCAATGCAAGCTCTGCCTCCTCGGGCAGCGCCCCGAAGAAGCTTGGATCGATCACCGCGTCCATGACATCGGGAAACTGCGCGAGGCTGTCGGCGAGCCGCGGCGCCGTCCCGAGCACCAGCGCAAACAGAGAGATCAGATCGGGATTCTGCCGCAGCAGCGAGAGCAGTCGGCCGGCCGCCAGCAATGCACCGAGGAACCGATCGAAGGCGAGCACGGCCCCGTTCGGATTGGACGAGCGCGCGAAGTGCGGAATCAGGATCGGCACGAGCTCGGCAAGCTGCTGGCGCGCGGCACTGCCCTTTAGCGAGCGGTGATTGCCAGCAAGCCAGCCGCGAACGAGCGTGGACACCTCAAGCGGCTGCTTGAAGCCCATGCTGGCGAGCTTTTCGAGCGTGTCGCGGTCGTCGGCTTCGGCGGGGAAATTGAGCCCACGCTGCTGGGCCTCCTGCGCGGGCGCGCTTTCGAACAAGGTCGCGTAGTGCTGCTGCACCTTGCGCAGATGCGGCAACAGCGCATCCGCGAACGCGTCACGGCCCTCGTAGCCGAGGAAACGCGCGAAACGCTCCAATCCTTCGCGATCACCGGGGAGCTGATGGGTCTGCTCGTCGGCGACCATCTGCAGCCGATGCTCGACTGATCGCAGAAAGCAATAGGCCGCAGCGAGATCCTTGCGGGCGAGCGGATCGATCCACTCGCCCTCTGCCAGCGTCTCGAGCATGTCCAGCGTGCGCCGTCCGCGCAACTCGGGATGGCGGCCGCCTGCGACCAGCTGCTGGGTCTGGACGAAGAACTCGATCTCGCGGATGCCGCCACGGCCAAGCTTGATGTTGTGCCCCTCGACCGCGATCTGGTCATGACCGCGATAGGCATGAATTTGCCGTTTCATGGCGTGAATGTCGGCGACCGCGGCGAAATCGAGATATTTGCGCCAGATGAAAGGCGAGAGGCTGTGCAGCATCGCCTCGCCCGCCGCGATGTCGCCACCGCAGGGCCGCGCCTTGATCATGGCGGCGCGCTCCCAGTTCTGTCCGACGCTTTCGTAGTAGTCGAGCGCAGCCGCGGTCGAGACCGCGATCTGCGTCGATCCCGGATCGGGGCGCAAGCGCAGATCGGTGCGGAACACATAGCCGTCGGCGGTGCGCTCCTGCAGCAGCTTGATCAGCCGCTGGGTCAGACGGACATAGAACGGCGACGGCTCGACGCCTGCCGCGAGCGTCGCCGCAGCCGCGTCATGGAACACGATCAGATCGATATCGCTCGAGTAGTTGAGCTCGCCCGAGCCCATCTTGCCCATGGCGAGCACGATGTAGCCGCTGCCAGCCTCGGGACGCGCCGGGTCGGCGGGACGATAGCGGCCGCGCTCGACCGCGTCGGCGAGGAGATGGCGCACGGCCGCCGCAACGGCCGCGTCGGCGAGCTCGGTCAGCGCCGCAATGACGCGGGTGATCGGCCACACCCCTCCAATGTCGGCGAGCGCAATCAGGAGCGCGCCCTCGGCTTTCATGCGGCGCAGCTGCCGCATGATCTCGTCGTCGCTGACTGCGCCTTTGGTCGTGACGCCGGCGATCAGGGCATTGAGCCGGCGATCCGGATCGGCATCGAGCAGCGCGACCAGCCGGTCGGGGTCGGCGCGCGCCAGGTCCCAGAGATAGCTCGAGCCATCCGCAATCCCTTCCAGCAGGGCGCGCACTTGGGGATATCCCGCCAGAACCTGCTTCAGCGCCGCGCCGGCGGGCGTCTGGGCAATTTCAGCAAGCCATCCGTCGAGCCGCTGACGAGCGGCTTCCGGGCCGGACAGGCGCGGCGTCGTGACGACGCGCTCCGCAAGTGTTCCAGTGGCGACTTCTGGGCTGGGCAGATCCATAACGATGGAATAACGCGGCGCGCGTGATCCGTCACCCGCAAGCTGTCACCCGGCCTGGCTGTCGCCCCCGCCGGTTGGCGCTTGCGCCGGCAGGAGGCGCGTCAGGTCGCCGGCCACGGCTGGGCTTACAGGGCCCACGCGCGGCAGCGAGATCACGGTTCGCAGCCCTGGCTGATTATCCTCGAGCTTGAGGTCACCGCCGTGCAGATGGGCCACCGCCAGCGCCAGGCTCAGCCCGAGACCGGAGCCTGGCTGCGAGCGGCTCTGCTCGAGCCGCACGAACCGTTCCAGCACGCGCGCGCGGTCGGCTTCGGGAATGCCCGGGCCGCGATCGGCGACCGTCAGCAAAATGCGGTCACCCGCGGAGGCCGCCTGGATCCTGATTTCGGGGCGTACGCCTTCGGGGAGCGCAGCATCGGGCGCCGCATACTTGATGGAGTTGTCAACGAGATTGGCCAGCGCCTGGCTGATCAGCTCCCGGTTGCCACGCACCAGCGCCGCGTCCGGCGCATCGATCGTCAGTGTGAGACCCTTTTCCTCGGCCAGCGGCTCGTAGAGCTCGCCGACCCCATGCGCCACCTCGGCGGCATCGAAGTCGCGCATATTGTCACGCGCCTGTCCCGACTCGGCCCGAGCGATCATCAGCAGCGCATTGAAGGTCTGGATCAAGCCGTCCGATTCCTCGATCGTGCCTTCGAGCGCGGCGCGATACTGTGCTTCATCCTCGGCAGTGCGCAGCGCCTCCTCGCAGCGATTGCGCAGGCGCGTCAGCGGCGTCTTGAGGTCATGGGCGATGTTGTCGGAAACCTCCTTGAGGCCGCGCATGAGCGCCTCGATGCGATCGAGCATGGTGTTGAGATTGCCGGCGAGCCGGTCGAGCTCATCGCCGGTCCCGGCGACGGGCAGACGCTCGGACAGATCGCCCGCCATGATGGTCTGCGCGGTCGCGGTCATGGCGTCGACGCGCTGCAGCACGCGCCGCATCACGAACAGTCCGCCCGCGATTCCGAGGATCACGACGATCGCCAACGACCAGCGACCCGCGCCGATGACGACGTCATGCATGCGGTCGCGCTCTTCGAGATCGCGCCCGACCAGCATGCGAAAACCGCCCGACAGCTGAACAATCTTGACCAGCGCGTGGTGCTCGGTCTGCTCCAGGTCCTCGAGCTTGCGATAGGCCGTCTCGGTCCAGCCGGAGCGCTCGAGAACGCCGGCGGTCAGCGAGCCGACATTGCCGGCAAGCCCCTCGCCTGCAGCCGTCGTGAGCAGATAGAGATAGGAATCCGGGCGGCGGGCGCGCGCATCGAGGGTGAAGATCAGGCGGCGGATGCCGCCGATATCATACTCATCCTGCAGCGTGACGATTTCGGAATCGACGGTCTGAGTGATCTGCTCGTTGATCAGTCGCCGCGTGTTCCACCCAAAGTAGACGAGCACGACCGCGGCAAACAGCACGAAGGTGGTCAGATAGACAAGCGTCAGCTTGAAAGCGGTCGAGCGGAAGAGCTTTCCGAGCGCCGTCATGCGTCAGCCTGCGCGGGGCACGCCCCCATCACTTGCCTTCACGGATCATGTAGCCCGCGCCGCGCACGGTATGCAGCAGGGGCTGGGCGAAGCCCTTATCGATCTTGGAGCGCAGCCGCGAGATGTGCACGTCGATCACGTTGGTCTGCGGGTCGAAGTGATAGTCCCAGACGTTCTCCAGCAGCATCGTGCGGGTGACGACCTGGCCGGCATGCTTCATCAGGTATTCGAGCAATCGAAACTCGCGCGGCTGCAGATCGATCTCCTGAGTGGCCCGGGTGACGCGGTGCGACAGCCGGTCGAGCTCGAGATCGGCCGACGCGATAAACCATTTCCTCGCGGCTGCCGCGGCGCCGCGCCAGCACTTCGATGCGCGCCAGCAGCTCGGAAAACGAATACGGCTTCGGCAGGTAGTCGTCGCCGCCCGCGCGCAGACCTTTGACCCGATCGTCGACCTGGCCAAGCGCTGAGAGGATCAGCGCCGGCGTCTCGATGCCCTTGCCGCGCAGCGTACCGATCACGCTCAGGCCATCGAGCTTCGGCAGCATGCGGTCGACAATCAGGACGTCGTACTGGCCGTCGAGCGCGTGGGCGAGCCCCTCCTCGCCGTCGGCGGCAAGGTCGGCGACATGCCCGACCTCGCGAAACGCCTTCGCAAGGTAGTCGGCGGCATCGCGGTCGTCTTCAATGATCAGAAGCCGCATGGCCACCCGGCCCTTTCCATAGGCCATCTCCCGCTGCGTGGGACTGAGGTGCTCGAACGTAGCAACCATGACACTAGCCGATACGCGATTCGGTTCAACCGGCGCGCCCCTCCTTCATGGGAAAAGACGCGAGGGGCGGCGGGTCAGCCCCGCCGCCCCTCGACTAACCCCGTCCCGGCGGGGGCGACGGAGGCCGGGAGGAGGTATCGGTGGGGACGGGCAGCTTGCGCGCCCGTCCCCCTGGTTCGTTCCACCGGCGGGGGCGACGGATGCCGGTAGGACGCCCCATTCGGGTCAGGCTCGTCCGAGCCTTAAAGCGACGAATTTTGTTCCTTCACCAGACTTCACGCGGATCAGCACCGTGCGCTTGCCTTCGCGCTGCGCATTGCCGACCGCGACGCGGATCTCGGAGGGTGAAGCAACCTTGCGGCCTGCGACTTCGAGGATCACATCGCCCGCCTTGAAGCCGTGCTCGGCGGCAACGCCGTCGGGCTCGACCTGGGTCACGACCACGCCCTCGCTGCCGCTGCCTGCGACCTCAGCGGCTGGGGCCAGCGTCAGGCCAAGTCGCGGCAAAGCGAGACCGCTCGGCTCGCGGCTCTCGGGCGTCGCGCGAGCCTCACGCTCGTTCGGAAGCTCACCGAGCGTCACCGAGATGGTCTTCTCCTGGCCTTTCTGCAGCACCGTCAGGCGCACGGCCGTACCAGGCGACATGCGCACCAATCTGGCGTGCGAGATCACGCGCATCGCGAACCGGCGTGCCATTCACCGCGATAATCACGTCGCCAGCCTGGATGCCGGCCTTGACTGCCGGACCATTCGACTGCGGCTCGGCGACAAGCGCGCCCTGCGTTGCCTTCAGCCCGAGGCTGTCGGCAATGTCGGCGGTGACCGGCTGGATCTGCACACCAATCCAGCCACGGCTCACGGCACCCTTGTCCTTGAGCTGACCGATCGACGCTCTTCACCGTTTCGGCGGGGATCGCGAAGGCAATGCCGACCGAGCCGCCCGAAGGCGAATAGATCGCAGTGTTCACGCCAATCACGCCGCCATCGACATCGAAGGTCGGACCGCCGGAATTGCCGCGGTTCACCGGCGCGTCGATCTGAATGAAGTCGTCGTAGGGGCCGGCGCCGATGTCACGCCCGCGTGCTGACACGATGCCGGCGGTCACGGTGCCGCCAAGTCCGAACGGGTTGCCGACCGCGAGCACCCAGTCGCCGATGCGCGGCGGCTTGTCGGCGAACCGCACATGCGGGAAGTCGTCGCGGCCATCGACCTTGATCAGCGCAACGTCGGTGCGCGGATCAGTGCCGATCACCTTGGCGCTGTAGGTCTTGCCATCGTCGGTCGCGACTTCAACCGTCTCGGCCTTGTCGACCACGTGATTGTTGGTCACCGCAAAGCCGTCGGCAGAGATGAAGAAACCTGAACCTTGGCCGGTCACAAGATTGCGACCGGGCGCCTGACGCCGCAGGTCATCGGGCAAACCCGGAACGTTTGGAACGGCGCTGTCGGGCGATCGGCGGAAGAAGCGATCCATCGGAGAGCCCGGCGTCGCGCGCGGGCTCGGCAGAGCGTCAAAGCCCATCAGCCGGGGTCCGCCATCCATCTTGACGCGAACCGAGATCACGGCCGGCTTGACCTGCTCGACGATGTCGGCGAAGCCGACCGGCCGCTGCGCATTCTGCGCGTAGGCGACACTGCTGCTCAGCGCCGGAAGCTTGAGCGAAGGAGCAACTTCGGGAACGGACAGAAACCCCACAACGCCAAGGCCTGCTACCCCTGCCAGCAGACCCAGGTGACGTGGAGACAGCAAACGGAACTTCCGAGCGGGAGTGTCGCTCATGGGCTGGTCTCCATCTTCTTGCTTCGATGCCCCCCGGGCATCATTTGTGGCACCATGACGCGCCTTGCATTACAACGTCCTGGCCGCCGCATTAAGAATTTGTAATAATCGCGCCTGGATTATATGTTTCTTTTCAATGCTTTAGGGCGACCGTGGGAAAATAGCGCGGCGTCCACGTCGCCACGCGCAGAGCACCGACTCACAAGGGCAAGAATGGGCGGAAGCGACGAGCGAACGCACCGTGATCACCCGATGCGCTGATCGGGCTTCCTATTTCAGCAGCTCGGCGAGGCGCGCCTGCTCCGCGGCTGTAAGGTCGCCGCCCTCGGGCTTGAGCTGCTCCTCAGGACTACGCCGGTTGCGCCGCCGCGCAACAACGAAGAGCGCCAGCGCACCGCCGCAAAGCAACGCCGGCGGACCGAACCACAACAGCGCCGTGTGCAGCGACAGGCGCGGCTTGAGCAGCACGAACTCGCCATAGCGCGCGACCAGGAAATCGATCACCTGGCGATCGCTATCGCCTTCCTTGAGGCGCTCGCGCACAAGGAGCCGCAGGTCGCGCGCCAGCGGCGCATCCAAATCGTCGATGGACTGGTTCTGGCAGACCATGCAGCGCAGCTCTTTCGAGAGCGTGCGGGCGCGGCCTTCGAGCGACGGATCGGTGAGGACCTCATCGGGCTGCACGGCCAGTGCAACGCGCGGCGCTGTCAGCAACGTCAATGCGATCAAGAGCAGACAGGCCAAACGCATGATACGCATATGGATTAAACTCCGGGGTTCTACTCAGCCGGCTGCAGCACAGCCTTGCTCCGGGCCGGCTTCGGCGCCCCGATGCGCAGCCGCCGATCCGAGAGCGAGAGCCCCCCGCCAATCACCATCACCACCGTGCCAAGCCAGATCAGCAGCACCAGCGGCTTGTAATAAAGCCGTATCGCGATTGAGCCATCCGGATTGGGATCGCCGAGCGAAAGATAGATCTGGCTCACACCGCGCCTCATCAGCGCCAACTCGGTCGTGCCGCTGCCGCGCGACGGAAAGCTGCGCTTGGACGGCTCCATGATGCCGATGACCTCGCCGCCGCGCCGCACCGTGAAGCGCGCCGCGGTCTCGCTGTAGTTGGGGCCACGGCGCTCGACGATGTCGTCAAAATGCAGGTCGTAGCGGCGGATCGAGATTGTCTGGCCCGGCTTGAGCTCGGCGATGCGCTCGGTGCCAAGCTGCGTCTCGCCAACAATGCCGAGCAGCGTGACACCGAGTCCCATATGGGCAAGCGCAGTGCCCCAAGCCGACCGCGGCAGCCCACGCGCGCGCGCAAACGCGGTACCAAGCGGAACCTTCAGGAAGGCCGTACGCTCGAGCAGATCAGTCACGGCGCCCGTGATCACAAAGATCGCAAGCCCGAACGCAAACGGCACCAGCAGCGAACCGCCGCCTTCGACCGCGAACGTCACCACAATGCCGATCACCGCGAGAGCCGCCGCACCGAGCAGCCGCTGCGTGACGCCCAGGAGATCGCCGCGCTTCCAGGCCAGCAGCGGCCCGAATGGCACCGCAACGAGCAGCACCGCGAGCAACGGACCGAAGGTCATGTTGAAGAACGGTGCACCGACTGAAATCTTCTGGCCGGTCAAGGCTTCGAGCGCGAGCGGATAAAGCGTGCCGAAGAAAACCGCAGCGCAAGCGGTCAGCAGCAGAAGATTGTTGAGGATCAGTGCACCTTCACGCGAAACCGGTGCGAACAACCCACCTTGCTTCAACAGCGGCGCGCGCCAGGCAAACAAAGCAAGTCCGCCGCCGATGAAGAGCGTGAGGATCATCAGAATGAACATGCCGCGTGCCGGGTCGGACGCGAAGGTATGCACCGAGGTCAGGACGCCCGAGCGCACCAGGAAGGTGCCGACCAGCGACAGCGAGAAGGCGAGGATCGCGAGCAGGATGGTCCAGACCTTGAGCGCGTTGCGTTTCTCCATCACGACGGCGGAGTGCAGGAGCGCCGTGCCTGCGATCCAGGGCATCAGTGAGGCATTCTCAACCGGGTCCCAGAACCACCAGCCTCCCCAGCCAAGCGTGTAATAGGCCCAGTACGAGCCCATCGCGATGCCGGCGGTGAGAAACAACCAGGCAAGCAGCGTCCATGGTCTCACCCAACGCGCCCAGGCGGCGTCGATCTTGCCTTCGATCAGCGCAGCGATCGCGAACGAGAACGAGATCGAGAAGCCGACATAACCGAAGTACAGCAGCGGCGGATGAATCGCGAGGCCCGGATCCTGCAGGATCGGATTGAGATCGCGGCCTTCCATCGGCGCAGGGCTCATCCGCACGAACGGATTCGAGGTGACCAGGATGAACAGATAGAACGCGAACGCAACCCACGACTGGACCGCAAGCACATTGGCCTTGAGCTTGGCCGGCAGATTGGTGCCAAAGAGCGCCACCAGCGCCCCGAATACGCTGAGGATCAGGACCCACAGCAGCATCGAGCCTTCGTGGTTCCCCCACACGCCGGAGATCTTGTAGATCAAGGGCTTTGCGGAATGGGAATTCTCGAAGACGTTGGCGACGGAAAAATCCGATGTGACGTAACAGGCGACGAGCGCACCAAAGGCGAATCCCACAAAGAGGAACTGCGCGACCGCGGCCGCTCCGGCGACCGACATCAAGATGGGATCATTCTGGCGCGCACCGTAGATCGGTACGATAGCCTGAACGAGCGCCAGTCCGAGCGCCAGCACCAGCGCATAGTGACCAAGTTCAGCGATCACGGCAGCCTCGCCTTCACTGCGTCCTGCCTCATTGGGTTCTCCCTTGCGGCTCAGTGGCGGCACTCTTGTCGCCGCTGCCGCCGTCGTCCTTCCAATGCCCCTGCTTCTTGAGCGCGTCGGCGACTTCCCTGGGCATGTATTTTTCGTCGTGCTTGGCCAGTACGCTGTCGGCCTTGAACATGCCGGCGCCGTCGAGCGCCCCTTCGGTCACAACGCCCTGGCCTTCACGGAAGAGATCAGGCAGCAACCCCTGATAGGCGACCCGAATGGTGTTCTTGCCGTCGGTCACGTCAAAGCGGACCTGCATGTTGTCGCTGCGCTGGACGCTGCCTTCCTTGACGAGGCCGCCGAGCCTGATGCGGGTGCCGGTGGCGATATGCTTTTCAGCCACGTCGGTCGGCGAGTTGAAGAACACAATCGAGTCCTTGAGCGCGGTCAGCACCAGGGCGACCGCGACCGCGAGCACCGTCAGGGCCGAGCCGATCAGAACCAGACGTCGCTTCTTGCGGGTCATTGTGACCTTCCTCGTGAGTTTCCTCAGCCTTCAAGACCCAAGCCCTTCACGAGCTCTTCGATCTGCCGCAGCTTCTCCGCGTCGCCGGCGAGCGCGCGGCGCGCGTCACCGACCGCGGCCAATGCCTTGTCGCGATCACCGAGCACCATATAGGAGCGAACGAGCCGCAGCCATCCCTCGATATCCGATCCGTCGCGATGCAGGCGCTCCGCCAGTCGTGCCACCATGGTCTGCACCATGGCGGTCTGCTGGTCCGGCGCGAGCCGCGACGCCGCCGCCACATCCTCCGCGCTCGGACCTGGCTCCACGCTAGGACCTGGGCTGCCCGAAACCCGCGTGACCTCCTGGCGGATGAATTCGGCCCAGGGCGCATCGGCCGGCGCGCCCGCCAGCATGGCGCGCCAAATCGCGACGGCCTCCGCCGGCTGGCCGTCCTGCTCGGCCGCAACGCCCAGGAAGTAGCGAGCCTTGATGTTCCCGCCATCGAGCTCGGCCGCGCGCGCGAACGATTTCCTGGCTTCCGGCGTGATCTTGCCGTCACTCGCCGCCACCAGCGCTTCGCCAAGCCCAGCTTGCCGCTCCGACGTCTCGCCGCTGAACGCAAGAGCATTGCGCCGCGCTTTGATCGCATCTTCGACGCGGCCAAGCCGCAAATAGACGGGTGCAATCACCTCCCAGCCGCGGCCATCGTTCGGATTGCGAGCCAGATGGCCCTCGACCTGCGCAATCATCGCATCGATCGATTGGCTCTGGTCGCGCGAGGCCAGCGGCTGCCCGGGCAGCGTCGGCGAGCCGAGCGAGAGATAGGTCCCGGCGCTGCCGAACGACACAACGACCAGCGCCGCAAGAGCGACCGCGCGCCGGCGCGAACCCGGCGTCCCCGTCGAGGCCTGCAGGACTGCTTCTGCATCGGCTGCGGCAAGCAACCGGCGCGAGACCTCGACCTCCGCGGCTTCCGCCTCGCTGTCACCGATCCGGCCAGCGGCTTGGTCGCGCCGAACCTCCTCCAGCTGGTCACGATAAACGGCAAGGTCGCTCCCGGACCGCAGGGAACGGGCCTGCCTCGTCAGCGGCCAGGCAATAGCGGCCATTGCCGCCCCCGTCATCAGGGCAAGCGCGATCCAGAGCATCATGGCGTCAATTTCATCGGCCTAAATCCGGCATTCCGGTGGCGGCTGGGCCGTTTGCCGCACGCTAACCGGGTTTCCCCGATCATAACGGCGTTACATCACGGCTGCCAGCCAGCCGCAACGGGGCCAACCGCCTCACCGGACAGATTGCAGCGCGCATGGTTTATGGGACCGTCCAAGGTTTCAGCCCTTGGCGGCAACCGCCTTGCGCTCGGCTTCGCGTTGACTGGCCGTATTGGCGGCGACCTCGGCGGCCTTGGCCAGCACCGATGCATAGTCGGGCCCGAAAACCTTGGCGCAAAAGCGCACCGCAGCATCGACCTGCGATTGAAGGAAACGGCGCTCGCCCTCGCCCGCCCGGCGCAGGCTGTCGAGCAGCGATTGCGTGCCAGTTTCAAGATAGTGCTGCAATTCGGTGAAGTTCCGCATCGTCATTTCATTGATCGCGAGCTCGCTGGCGTACAGCCGGCAGACCCCGACCAGCTCCACAGCGGACTCGGCTTCATTGACGTCATCAGCATCGAGCACGGAATTGCGCGGAACTTCAGTGAGCGGGCGCAGCCGCAGCAGGCGGCGGACTTTGCCCGATGCCGACTCGACCTGGTTCTTGAGCACCTTGGACACGTCGGCACGGATGGCGGCAAGGCGTCGCGCCCAGGGTGAATCGCCGGAGAGGTCGAGCTCCGTGCGCAACCCGCGCGCGCAGTCGTGGATGGTCTTGATCAGCGCAGGCACGGTAGCGGTGGCGCCGCGCTTGAGGTCAGCCTTCAGCGTGCTGATCCCCTGCTCGATCTCGGACAGCACGATTGCCACCGCGACAGCATAAGGCGAGCCGGCAATGCGGGTGGCATCGTCAGTCTCCGCGGCTTTCACACCGAGCCGGATCAGCTGCCACGGCGCCGCCAGGCGGCCCATCGTCAGGACCAGCGCATACGGCAAGACATCGGGCCGCGAACCGACCGTCCGGTCGAGCAAGGACTTCACGTTGTCGAGCTGGGCATCCGCGAGATTGCGGATTTGAGCCGGCAGGCTTTTCTCGATCTGGGCGAAGATGTCGGCGGCGGAAAGGATTGTGAGCAGGCCGCGTGCATCATCAAGCGCATTCTGGGTGCCGATCTGTCCGATCAACCGCCGGCGGGCGCGCTCGTCCGTCGTCGTGCTGGCAAGGATCGACCCGACTTTTGCCACGACACTTTCCCGAAAGTGGCGGGCAAGCTGCTCACAGGCGGACGGGTCGGCGGCCGTGCGCATGGCTCCAGCGTTATAGGTCTTGGCCTCGATCGGCGCGAGGTCGCGACAAATCCACGACCACATCGGCGAGAGCACCGCGCGTGCGATGCGGCCAGGGCGCCTGTGCGCCGCGTCGTCATTGACCAGGAATGGCTCGAGCGCCGCGAAAAAGACGCGGGTCGGATCTCCCGCCCGGCTCGCCGGCTGGCCGGATTCGCGCAACGCGCCGCGGACCTCCTCGAGCAGGCCTTCCGGGAACTGGTCGCCGCGCGCAACTGCGCGCTCGAGCTCAAGAGCAAGCAGCGCCAATGCCCCCCGGGGCAGCTCCCGGAGGTAGGTTCGCAGTCGTTCCGGCAACCCCGGCATCGCGCACCCGCGCGGATTGAGAAGGCACTCAGCCTTCTCTAGATAGTTTCGGGGCCTTAAGGAGTGGTTATGCTGGGCTAGTGCCGCCGATTTGAAGTTCCTACACCGCCCGCAGCTCTGTTAGGGACTTCAAATCGAAAAGCGGCACTAGAATCATAGAGTTGCTAGTGTCCTTTTGTTTCCGAAGTTCGTGTCAGAGTGTGCTGAGACGTATCACGAACTTCGGAAACGGGGCGCTAGTTACCAGCGCCGCCCGTAATGGCGGTACCGCGAGCCAAAACCGATAAAGACACGCGGGCCATAGTAGTAGGGCGGCCCGTAAATGTACGGCCCGGGATAGACAGCCACGGGCGGCGGACCAGCCCGCTGGTCAAGATGGGTTGCGATCATATAGCCGACGCGCCCGCGCCAATGCGTCGTACACCACTCAGCCGCACAGCCGGTGACCTCCACGAGGCTGCCGCCCGGAACCACGGCAACCACCCCATAATTCGTGCCTGGCCCCTGTCGCAGATTGGTGTTGGAAAAGACCTGCGCCGGACCGGCTGACGCCGTGGCAGCGGAAAGCCCGAGTAGCAACGTGGCAAGCCCAACCAACCCATGGAATCGTCGCGCTGACGTCATCAGATGTTCTCCCCCTTGGTCCGAAAAGTGGCAACCCGTTTTCGGGAGAAGATCATGCTCAAACAAAAAAGCTAGAACCATGATCCTAACTTGATCGGATTATGATCTAGGTGACCGCAATCCAGCTGCCGTCAGAATTACGGCAGGCGGTGCCGCGAGTGACCTGTGGCTTGTCATCGATGAAGACGGTGTGAGTGTATTGCCGGCAGGTCATGGCATTGCGTTGATAGGCGGGACCAGGGACAACCGTACCATGGCGGCCCGAGTCGTCGTTGCGCCAGCCGACCGGAGCGCCCGAGGCGCCTGAACTCGAGGGCCTGCATCTGCGCCTGGTAGGCGCGCGTGCGATCCTCATCGTCGAGGGCTGCGCCAATCCGATTGCCGATCAACCCGCCGATGGCCGCGCCCGCAACAGTGCTCGCCACGCGGCCGCTGCCACGGCCGAACTGGGAGCCGACAACAGCGCCACCCACGACGCCAACCGCGGTGCCTGTGTTCTCATACGGCCCTGCGCCCGTCACAGGATTCCCTGCGCACGCCCCCATCAGCAATCCAGTCAGAGCAACGCACCCAGCAAGTCGCACCGTCATCGCGACCTCATCCCCTTTCGCTGTCCCCTTTCACTCCTGGGGCGAACTTGCGTTGACGAATGGGGCAAAACTCTGGCCCCCCCACTCTAGCGCCAAAATCAAGATAAATCGGATGAGTGAAAAAACGCTCAAGCGCAAAAGCGCTCAAGCACACAAGCTTTCAAGCACCTGGCAGCACCAATTCAGCGCGCAGCCCGCCGATCGGGGCCGTTCCCAGCGTGATGTCTCCGCCATAGAGGTTGGCGAGCTCGACCACGATGGACAGCCCCAGCCCTGTGCCGGGCTTGGCCTCGTCGAGCCGGCGGCCGCGCCGGCCGACCTGCTCGCGCTGCTGCGGGGACAGGCCCGGACCATCGTCATCCACGATGATTCGGACGATGCGCCGCTCGCTGTAGACCTCGGGCCGCTCCACAAACGTTTCCAGCGCGACGCGCGACTGCGCCCATTTGCAGGCATTGTCGACGAGGTTGCCGATCATCTCCTCGAGGTCCTGCCGCTCGCCGCGGAAGCGCGCGTCCTCGGGCGCATCAAGCATAATGGAGATGCCACGGTCGTGGTGGATCTTCTCCATCATCCGCACCAATGCCGACACCACCGGCCGCACCTCCGTCACGGTGCCGATCACCGCCACGCGTGCGGCCAGCCGCGCGCGCTCGAGGTGATGGGTGACCTGGTTGCGCATGATGTCGGTCTGCTCCCAAATCTTCGAGGCGAGCGCGTTCTCGGGATTGGCCGACGCCTCATTCATCATCACTGACAGCGGCGTCTTCAGCGCATGGGCAAGATTGCCGACGTGCGTGCGGGCACGGGTGACGATCTCACGATTGGCCTCGATCAAGGCGTTGGTATCGCGCGCGAGCGCCGCAACCTCGATCGGGAAGCTGCCCTCAAGCCGCTCGGCGGAACCCGAGCGGATCGCCGCAAGACCCGCCGAAATACGTTTGAGCGGTGCAAGCCCGAAGCGGACCTGAAAGGTCGTGATGAGCAGAAACATTATACCTATGACCGCAAAGGTCGTGCCCAGCGCCCGGTCAAAACCTCGAGTCTCGTCGTCGATCTCCACGGCATCGCCGGCAACCGCCACCAGGAACCGTCCCTCGTCGCCGAGGTCGATGGTGCGTTCGACCAGACGCAGCACCTGCTCCTCCGGGCCCTGCACATAGCCCTGGCGGGCGCCGGCGGGACTTGACGCCGAGGAGGCATCGTCGAGATGGGGCAGCGTCGAATCCCACAGTGAGCGCGAGGAGCGCACCTCGGCCCGCGCAGTGTCGAGCCTTGTTACCTGCCAGTACCAGCCCGACAGCGGCAGCTCGAACAGCGGCTCGCCGAGCGATTGCGGGAAGCGCTCGCCGGCCTCGTCGGGCGTCGCGACGTCAGCGACCAGCGTGCGCAGATAAACGTTGAGGCGGCGATCGAATGCGCGCTCCACCGCCGCGCGATAGAGCGAGGACAACACGATGCCGGCCACGACCAGCATCACGACGGTCCAGGCCGCCGCCGAAAAGAACAGTCGTAGCGCGAGCGAGCTAGCGCGCATCGGGCAATGTCAGCAGGTAGCCCAGCCCCCGTACCGTCTGAATCACGTCAACGCCGAGCTTCTTGCAAATCCGTCCGACGAAGACCTCGATGGTGTTGGAATCGCGATCAAAGTCCTGATCGTAAAGATGCTCGACCAGCTCCGTGCGCGACACCACGCGACCTGTGTGGTGCATCAGATACGCGAGCAGCCGATATTCATGCGAGGTGAGCTTGACCGGATTGCCGTCGACCGTGACGCGCCCGGTGCGCGTGTCGAGCCGGACCGGCCCGCAGTTGAGCTCGCTCTTGGCATGACCGGCCGAGCGCCGCAGCAGCGCCCTGATGCGCGCCAGCACCTCCTCGAGATGAAACGGCTTGGCGACATAGTCGTCGGCGCCGGCGTCGAAGCCCTGCACCTTGTCGCTCCAGCGGTCACGGGCCGTGAGCATCAGCACCGGCATGGCCCGCCCGGCGCGCCGCCAGGCTTCGAGCACGGAGATCCCGTCCATTTTGGGCAAGCCGATATCCAGGATGACGGCGTCGTAGGGCTCACTCTCACCGAGAAAGTGCCCCTCTTCACCGTCATAAGCACGATCCACGACATAGCCCGCATCGGCAAGCGCAGTCGCAAGTTGCCGATTCAAATCGGGATCGTCCTCGATCACGAGGAGACGCAAAGCCTCACCTCCTGCCCCAGCTTCCGAAGCTCATGATCAATCAATCACGGCAATCTTCTGGCACAAGCTCAGCAGTAAGGCACCAGCCGTTGAGGTAAAATGACACCGGCACGGTCAAAATTCCAGGCCACTGTTGGCTTTTGCAGCTTTTGCAGCATCAGTGCCCGGCATTCGGCGGGATGACGCCTCCCCGGCGGTGGCCTTAGAGCCCCCCGATCACCGTTCCATTCGTGGCATCGACGGTCACCTGGCGCACCTTGCCATCACGAGCGAGGACCGTCAGCCGATAGATCAAGCGGCCTGATTCTCTACAGAGCCGCGCCCGCACCAGCTCACCGCCCATACGCTGGCGCAGCATCTGCCGCGCGGTCGCGAGCGGAATCGCTTCCCCGGCCACAATGGCAGCGCGTTGCTCGGCACGGCTGAGACAGCGGGGCTGCTCCTGCGCCGCCGCCGGCAAGGACAGCATCGCAAGCGACGCGAGCGTTATCAGCAGGAGCGATCTTGGGCTTTGCATAGCGTCAGCTCTAGAGCTTTGCCCGTGAACCGCGGATGAACAGTGGCAAAATTGCGTTTTGCTGTGTGTAGCGGCGGAACGCAGTCATCCCCAAGGAGTTGGGCGAGTTGACAGGTTGGCAGGGGGTGCTTTCATCTCCCGATGGTTGGCCCACGGCTCCTTGCGGCATCTCTTATCGTGAGCACTCTCGTCCTAAGCAGTCCTGCCGACGCAATGGTCGGCGGCGCCACACCCGCTGACGACGCTATCGCGCAGTCCCTGGTCATGGTGGTGGGCTCCCGCGCCAATGGCGGCAACGTCTGCACCGGTGCGGCGATTGCTCGCGATCTCATTCTCACCGCGGCGCATTGTGTCGCACCAGGTGCGAAATACGGTGTGTTGCCCGCCAGGAACACGCCGGTCCTGGCGATCAAATCGATCCAGGTCCATCCCCGTTACGACCCGCAAAGCTACGCGCTCAACCGTGCGACCGCCGATGTCGCGCTGATCAAGCTTGCGGTCGACCTCCCGGAACGCTTTGTTCCGGTCTCACTCGAGAGCCCGGGCGCTGCCGTCGCGGTTGGCGATCGTTTCACCATCGCTGGATTTGGCGTCACGGCCGCCGGTAGCGACAACGGCATCGGCCTCGCGCGCGCCGCATCGCTGGTTGCGACCGGGCAGCCGGGCGCTTTGCAGATCCGTCTGTTCGACCCCAAGACCAAAGGTGACCGGCCGGGGCTCGGGGCCTGCACAGGCGACTCCGGCGCCCCCGTGCTGCGCGACGTTGACGGCCACCTCTCGGTGATCGGCGTCGTGAGCTGGTCGACCGGACCGAAACTTGGAGCAGGCTGCGGGGGGCTGACAGGTGTAACGCCGCTTGTGCGCTATCACGATTGGATCGTACAGGCGGCGGGCAAGCTCGGGTCCCCGGTCGCGCCATGATGGGCACCACGATCCGCCCCATGATACGGCCCATGATCCGCCCGCTCGCCCTTCTCGTCATTTTGGTTGCGCTGGTGGCGCCTGCGGCCGGCCTGGTCGGTGGCGCTCGACCGGCTGACGAGGCCCTGGCCCGCCATGTGGTCATGGTCGTCGGCGCCCACCGCACCGGCTGCACCGGCACGGCGATCGCTCAAAATCTCATCCTCACGGCGGCTCATTGCGTGCCGCCCGAGGAACGCTATGGCGTGTTTGAAGCGGGCGCCTCTCGCCGCAGCAAGCCAAACAGCGTCGCCAGCGTCGAGCGCCACCCGCTGTTCAACCTCGAGACCGCGTACTCCGGCGGCGAAACGGCCGACGTTGCTTTGCTCAAGCTCGCCGAACCGTTGACGCGGCGGATCACGCCAGCACCATTCGGGACGCGCGAGTATTTTCCGCTCGGCGACCGCTTCATTGTGGCGGGCTACGGGATCACCGAGCAGGCCGCGGGCGGCTACGGCACATTGCGGGCCGCGACCCTGATGGTGGTGCGGCATACCGCAAGCGGCGCACTGCGGCTCGCCGACCCCACGACCCGCGGCGAGATGGCGGGCCTTGGCGCCTGCAACGGCGATTCCGGCGGCCCGGTTATGGACGACAGCAGCGGGCGCCTCGCACTCGTCGGCGTGGTCAGCTGGGCCACCGATCCACGGCGTGGCGCCGGCTGCGGGGGCCTCACCGGCGTTGTCCCGCTTCCCCATTTTCGCGATTGGCTGATTGAAGCGTCGACGAAGCTTGGCAGCCCCGTCCAGCCCTGATCGCGCCGTTAACCATCCGCCGGCGCGACGTCCCAGGATGAGACACTTTCGCCCGGCATCGGCCTTGCAACCTCCCTGCTGACGATACTGCTGGCGTTGAGCGGCCGCCTATTGCGCTTCGTTTTGGCACGCCGTTGCGACGCCTGGATTGGAAGGACTGGATTGGAAGGAGAGGAACGATGGTTAAGACATGGATCTCCCTGGCTGGGCTTGTGACGACCCTTGCTATGCCGATCACGCCGGCGGCAGCAGACAGCACGCGCAGCACAAGCTGCGTCTATGGCCGCGGGTCTCACTCCTGCGTCACGCGCTGGCAGCACTATGAGCCGCGGATCCAGGTGCCGACCGAGCAGGAAGTCGCCGAGGCGCGCGCACGCGAGCAGCAATGGCAGTCCTTTTGCCGCCCCTACATCTGGCAGGACGACCTTGGCGTCCGGCGCTACGGCTATGCCGAGCGCGGATGCGAATACGGCCGCGTCTATTAAGCGATACGGCTTCATCCTCGCTGAGCACCGCTACAATTTTTCGTAGCGGCGCTTGTCGCTATGGCGGCCACGTCCAGTCGCGCATATGTCGCCCCCTTTGATGGGGACGCCGGTGCGATGGCCTATGTGATGGTTGATGTGGAATCGGATGGTCCGATTCCAGGCGACTACAGTATGATCTGTGTCGGCGCCGTTCTGGTGCAGGAGGGATTGGCGGAGACCTTCTACGGTCGCCTGAGGCCGATCTCAGAACAGTGGATCCCGGAAGCGCTCGCCGTCTCCGGCTTCTCGCGCGCCGAGACGCTCAGCTTTGATGATCCCAAGACGGTCATGGAGGGTTTCGCCCATTGGATCGCCAAGAACGTTAAGCGCCGCGCCCTGTTCGTCAGCGACAATAACGGCTTCGATTTTGCCTTCGTGAGCTGGTATTTCTGGCACTTCACCGGCGCCAATCCGTTCGGTCATTCCAGCACCAATCTCGGCTCGCTCTACAAAGGACTGGTCAAGGACACCTTCCAGAGCTTCAAACACCTGCGCCAGACCGCGCACACTCATCACCCGGTCGATGACGCCAAGGGCAACGCCGAAGCGCTGCTGGCGATGAAAGCCATGGGTCTCAAGATCGCGCTTTAGGGCACTCGACAACGACCAGGCCTTGGCTGAAATCTCGAAAAATATTGGTGCGACGGGCTGCCGCAGCCTCGGCTGCCGTGCTACCAATGGGGTCCGAAGCGGCCTGCGGCCGGGGAGACAAACACCATGTGGCTTCTGATTGTCTATGTCGGGCTCGTGCTGGTCGGTGACCTCGCTGACTACCTGATCGGACTGTTCGTGGAGCGGATGTGGGGCCAACAGGCGAGCCTTGTGGTCTTCCTGGTGCTGTATTTCGTTTTCCTGTGGGTCGCCTGGGTGGCGGCGGTGAAGATCACCGAGCCGAGCGCAGAGCCCAAGACCGCCTGATCCTGGGTATCGCCGGTTATCACGGCATCCGCTGCTGCGAGACGCGATCATGGCACGATCGCGCCGCAACAACTCACCATGCACAACCTGTTAGCAGCACGCCCTCTCGGCGCCTGAACGCGTCGGCGCGCCCGTGCTGCCCCTGGCCAAGCCTGGAACCCGGTGAGCTTTGGCAGCGTTGACCCGGTTCAACATCGGGAGCGGTGCCATGATTCCTTTCCTTCCCGCGATTTTGGTCAGTGCTACTGTGCTGGTGGCCGACCAGGTCCCCAGGCTCAACGTCACCCCAAGCTGTCAGGCAAGTGCCAACGGCATTCTGGGCGTTAAGCAGGACATCGAATCCTGCATGCAGAGCGAGAATGCGGCGCGCGATCAACTTGCCCAGCAGTGGGGCACGTTTGCAGCGGCCGATCGTCAAAGCTGCACCTCGCTGACCACACTCGGCGGCACCGGCGGAACCTATACCGAGCTCATCACCTGCCTTGAGATGAAGCGGGATGTCGCCAAGTTGCCCAAGGAAGGCGGAACGGCGGGGCAACTCATCCGGTGATCGGACGCGCCGCAATACGTGAATCGCCAGCCGCGAAACGACTTGAGCCCAGTTGCGCTCCGAAATCAGCCGCTCAGTAACGCGCCGCGATGGGGCCGCCGAAGCGATAGTTCAGCCCAACCCTGACGGTATCGATGTTCACGTCATGGGTACGCGGCGTGGGATCGAGCTGAGGCAAAGCCACATATTTTTCTTCGCTCAGATCGACGTGGAGATATTCCACCTTTGCAGTCCAGTTCGAGGTGATTGAAAACTCGATCAGGCTCGCTCTGACTCGGAAACCGACCGCCGGTGCAACAGCACCGATCTCCACAGACAAATGGTCGCACGGGATGTTTCTACCTGGACGGCATGTGACGCCGATCAGGTCAGGAGCGCGCGGTCACGAAAGCCAGCACGACCGTGATCAGCACATGCCATGGCCAGCTCACCGATGGCGCGTTGCACAGTTCCTTGCAATGCGCGTAACCGCCGACGCGAAACCTCGACGCCTTGCCGCCTTTACATTCGCCGCGTCCTTCGCCGCCAACAGTCCGAGGACGAAGGTCTTCGCCCGCCGACCTTAGCCTGCGCGCGGGGCCGCCTTCGAGCCCGGCGACGGGCGTGCCGACCCGTGTAGAGCCCTTCGAACACACCGCCCTCGCACTTCTGTGCGCGCGCCTGCGCGTCGATTGCGAACGCCTTCTCAGACCTCGACCAATACCTTGGTACCAATACCGGAACCATCACTTAACTCGCAGGCAAATTGGATGAAAGTCGTTGGAAAATATATGCTTCTACTAGTGCGAGCATTCATGGCGGCTGCACTGGTGTGCAACACTTCTGGCTGATTTTCTTCAGCTCTTCTAAGGACAAAAATGGGGGACCTCATCAGTCGTCTTAAGAAATAAGGCGATGCTGCCCTGGCGAACATGGGAGGCAAGCCATGACGGACCGACACCATTCGCCCCTCGGACTGCCGATCACATTTGCTCTTGCGCTCTCGATAACCCATCCGCTGGCACGAGACCCAGCGAATGTGGACACGCGCGGGCTCTTGCAAGGTGGGACGCTGAAATCATTCCTGGCTCACGGACAACGTGACCAGGGGCCGGAAAACGAGACCGTCAAGGGCGGCACCCACGATCGCCTCGCGGCCCCCTGCTCCAATCCGATCTGGCGAAGGTGCTAGGCAATGTGGCGCCCGAAGCTAATCATTCTGCAGCCGACACCCTATTGCAACATCAATTGCAAGTATTGCTATCTTCGTCACCGTGACGACTTTCGGATCATGTCAAACAATGTCGTCGATGCGATCTGTGAGAAAGTTTTAGCTAACGTCGCGCCAGATGCCGCGCCGACGATCGTCTGGCACGGCGGCGAGCCGACAGTGGTCTCACTGAAATGGTACCGCCGCTCGCACGAGCGACTGAAGGCCGCCGCTCCCCCGTCCGCGATCTTTCGGATGCAGTCGAATGGAGTAGCCATATCCGAGGCGTGGATCGATTTCCTTCGGGACACCGACACTCGCATTGGCCTCTCCATCGATGGGCCCCGGCGCTTCCATGATGCAAGACGACGCACCAGGAGTGGCGTCGGCACCTGGGAGCAGGCGATGAAAGGTTTGCGGCGTCTGCAATTGGCCGGCCTCGAACCCAATGTTGTGTCCGTCCTGCATCCGGACTGTTTGTCGGCCGCCGACGAATTTTACGAGTTCTACAAAGCAAACGAGATCACCAACGTCTCTTTTTCAATAGACGAGATGCAGGGCGCAAACCTCGATAGCTCGTTTGGCATTCAGGATCGGAAGTCGGATGTAGCTGCTTTCCTGGTTCACCTGCTCAATCGGGCGTTCAGCGAAGAGTATCCCTTGCACGTTCGAGATGTTGAGAGGATCGCCAATATCCTGGCCGGAAATGCCAATTTGGACAACGAACAATTGAAAGCATGGCAAATTGTGGTGGTGGCAGCGAACGGCGACATGACGACGTTCTCGCCGGAGTTTCTGGAGCTGCCGTCGAGCGACCGCAACGGATTCTGCTTCGGCAATGTGCTGACGGACGATTTTGACAGAATCTTCGAAAACGAGCGCGTGTCCGCAATACAGAATGAGATCCAGCAAGGCATCCAGACCTGCCGTAGAAGCTGCGACTATTTCGATGTCTGCGGCGGAGGTGCGCCCGTCAACAAGCTAGCGGAGAACGCGACGCTGGCGTCAGGCGAAACCGCGTTTTGCCGTCATTCGATTCAACCTGCCGCCGATGCCCTGATCGAATTTCTCTCGAGCATGGCATCTCGCCGCCCGAATAGGCGGCTTCGCGCAACTTACGAGGATGTCACCGACGGCTGTGTCTCCCACTGAACAAGGGAGTGCCAAATGAAAATTTGTCCTCAGGAGTTGTCCTGGCTCTGCGAACAGATGCCGAGCCTGAACGGAGAAGGCTGGTTCGCCTTTATTCTCGGCAGCCTGATCGTCGTCTTCTTTGCTGTCGATCACTACAAAATACCGACTTACGCCAAGACCACGATCGGAGACTTCATCGAGCTGGCGCCGGAGTCCCTCACCTCCGCCAAGCGATACCGAAAGGGCCTCTACATCTACGTCGCGTTGATGTTCGGCCTGTATCTGGCTTTTTGTTTCTTTTGGTCGAAGGGGCTCAGCGCTTTTCTTGCTACGTCGGGCCTCAAAGGCACAGACGCAAACCGATTTGACAGCGGTCAGCTTTGGCCGCTTGCCGCAGCCACCGTCGTGACTCTGGTCGGAGCGCTCGGAGACAAGAACGTGTTCGGGCGCATCGAGACCTTCCTGCGCTCAATTGCTCACGAATTCGCTTACATTCCCGACGCAGTGTTACACCTGTCGAATGCTTTGAACGAGAGCTTTCCCATCAACGCTGAGATGGCCCGGGAAGTCGGGGATACCGATCCAGCATTGCTGGCGCAGATTGCCGAGTCTCAGGATGGCTTTATACAAACATGGATACGCGCAAAGTACCTGTTCTCGCGACTGGAGCTCCTGCGCGATGATCCAGAGTTTCAACAATTGCTAAGCCGGCCTGAGAATGTCCGCGCATTCGACTTCTTGGATGAGGAACGCCAAAACCTGGCTGACCGCATTGCCCAACAGGGTGCGGGAAAAAATGCTGATTTGGATAAGCCCCTCAGAAAAAAGGTCGAGAGCTTCCGAAGTGCCGTCTCCGTCTTTCTCGCTTCGCTGCTGTGGCAAGGCTGTGGAAACGAAGTCTGCATCCAACGCACGCTGACTCGCGTCAAGCTGTCTGATCAAGCCTGGGGAGCAGTATTTCTCGTGGTATTTTGTCGGTCGTCTCCTGGCCTCGCTTACGCTTGCAACGATTGTCGCATGCATCGCCTGGTTTTTCTTCGACTTGCAGTGGAAGGTATCCTTGACGGACGACTCCTGGCACCTTGCTCTTGGCCTACCTAATATTCGCCATGGTGGCGTTATTCGCAACGAAGCGGAGGGAGGATCGCCTCGCTGCCGGAATGACAGACGATACCTTTGATGCAGCACTTGCTTCAGCGCTCTGGTGCGGGCTCCCCATCGGCTTCGCTGCCGCGGTCACGACCTTTGCGTGGCTTCAAGGTCAAGAAGGTAGGCTGACAGAATTCTGGATCATGATTCTCACGGCCCTTTTCCTTGCCGTGCTTGTTGTTGCCTTGTTTGAGATAACTATGCGATGGGCAGCACAGTCCCCTCCGACGCTCGCAGCCAGCCGACGATTGTTCGGCCAAGAGCTCGTGCGAACTCAGGACTTACGTTGGGCCTTGGCAAGGCCGTGCTTCTGAATGCAGGCTTGGCTTTTATTGTGGTCTTCGTGCTTTTCTGGGGTGGCGAGGTGACGATTACGATGCTCGCACCCAAAGAAGACCTGAAGGCTGGAAAAGCCAATGTAGCAAAGGTCATCGATAATATTCCGTCTCGAGGGCAAGCAAGACATTGTTGCGGAAAGCTTTCGGGCCGTTCCTTTAGCGCAGTTACGCTCGAGAATGGAACACGCCCTGGCCAGCATCGCAGAAAGCAAAGTGAACGACGCGTCTGCCGCGAAGACCATTGAGAGTGAATGCGACGCCCTCAATGAGAGACTGAGCGCTGAGTTGCGTAAGAGATTAAGCGCTGAGGGATCGAGCGCGGAGTTGCGTGAGCAATCGAGCGTTGAGTTGCATGAGAAACAGAGCGCTGCGTTGCGCAAGGGAGATATCCTACGTCCGTCATGTAATCTGAATGAAGCAGTCACTCGCGAGTTGGGCGAGGACCGGTGGCTGGATGACTTCAGAGGTGCAATGATGGCGGTCGCAAAGGCAGTGGCCAGCTTGAAGAGACGTCATGAATTTACTCCCCTGGCCACCATCGGAGCCGACTGGCCGCGAGCGCTGGCGTCCGCCACCTTGTGGGCTCTATTGACTGCGGTCTTTACGGCATCGGTTCTGCTCTATCGACGGAGTGTGCTTTGGGGCACGATCGATCCCAAACTGGTGGATGAGCTCGCGCCCGATCTTCCAATGCCGCCTGAATTGTGGCTGCGCACGCCAATGGAGGAGTTGAACAATCTGACTCCCTTGGAGGCGATCCGGTATCCACATCTTCGCGCCTCCTTGTCGGACCATCTGAGGGCAAGAAAGCCGCCACCGCATCCGGAGCTGAAGACCGCGGCCTAGTGGAGCGGATTTGACATTCGCTACCCACCAGCCGCGAGCTCACGAAGCGAATGTCAAATCCAAAGCTCCACTAGAAACCTATACTTGCTAGCGGTCCTTTTGATTCTAACATTCGCAAGAGAACCCGCCGAGAACGGATGCGAATGTTAGAATCGGACCACTAGCCGCGTCACCTTGCTGTGCCTCGCTGCCGCCATGTGAGGGCGAGGCACGAGCCTCACCCCACAAAATGCGCGGGCGCTCATCGTCCCCGCACCCTCGCCGCGTCCTCCGCCGCCAGCAGGCCAAGGATGAAGGCCTTCGATAGCCCGCCGACGTAGCCTGCGCGCGGGCCGCCTTCGAGACCCGCCACCGGTGTGCCGACCGCGTAGAGGCCTTCGAACACACCACCCTCGCGCTTCTGCGCGCGCGCCTGCGCGTCGATCACAACGCCGCCCATGGTGCCGGTGATGCCGGCGCAGAGCGGCACCGCATGATAAGGCGGCGCCGCGAACGCCATGGGCTTGTGCTTCTTGACGCTGCGCGGAATGGCAAGGCGCAGCGAAGTCATCGGCTGCGACCGCCTCGTTGTGCGCGCGCACGGTCTCGGCAAGCGCTGAGGCCGGAACGCCGATGTTCGCCGCGAGCGTCTCGATATCCGGAGCGCTGATCAGCGCACCGCCTGCCGTGACCATGGCGGAATTGGCCGCCACCGTCGTGGTGAGCTTCGGCTCCGCCTGCCACATCGCATCATCCATGACGAGATGCGCACTCAAGGGATCAGGAAGGCGCGCGATCGCATTCGCCTGGCAGACTCCGCCAAGCCCCTCGTCGGTAAAGCGCCGGCCATCAGGCCCAATGAGCAGCGCGACCTCGGCCACTGCATCGAGATGCGGATAGGGCCAGAGCTTGGGGTTCTGCATCGCAGCGCGGTGGTGAACGTGACCATAGAACGCGCCGAAGCCGCCAATCGCCGCGCCCGCAGCTTCGGCGAGCCTGATGCCATCGCCGTTGGCGCCGGGCCCCACCCGCGCCAGCACGCGATCGGCGCGGGGCGTGATGTATTGCGCGACCATCTGCGGATTGGCTGCGAAGCCACCATCCGCGATGACGACCGCGCGGGCGTCGATCCGCGTGCTGGCGCCGTTGTGCCGAGCGATGACCCCGCTGCAAGCGCCGTTCTCGACCACGAGCTCGGTCACCTGCGTGCCGCGCATCAGCGTGCCGCCACGCTTCACGAGATTTTGTTCGAGCTGACGCATGACGACGTCGCCGCCACGGCCTTCCCAGTCGAGGCCTGCGATCAGCCGGCGCGGCGGCGCCAGCACCTTCTGGCCAGGCTGGTCTTTTTGCAGCGCACGCGTAATGAAGCGGGCGCCCTGGGCGGCAAGCCAGTCGATAGCGCGCTTGCCGTTGTCCGCAACGGCGCGGGCCAATGCGGGATTGGCGGTGCCGCCACTTCCATCGATGATGGCCTGATAGAGCACGTCCGGATCGGCCAGGATTGCGAGCCCCATGACGTTGCTCACGCCGGTGGTGTAGCGCGAGCTGCAGGGGTAGCGGTCCTCGGTCCGCGCTTCCAGCACCGCGACCTTCAGTCCCAACTCGGCCGTGCGGGTGGCGCTGACCAGCCCCGAGAAGCCGCCGCCGACCGTGACCAGGTCATATGGCATTGAATCCCCTCATTCTCTTCCGTCCACGCCACCATAACACCGGGCCTGCACCCTGAGGCAGAACCCTGCCCCCACCTCAAACACCGCCCTTCCCTTGAATCATTCAAGAGAGTAATCTCTGTAAAATTTCTGCAAATATCGGGAGGACTTCATGCGTACCGTGCTGTCAGCCGTCGCCTGTCTTGGTGTTCTATGGGCGAGCGGCGCATCCGCTCAGCAGGCCGGCGACACCCTCAACGAAACGCAACGTCACGGCCGCCAGCTCCTGGCGCAGTCCTGCGGCGTCTGCCACCTGTCGCCTTCCCTCAATGCAAGAACTTATGGCCCGCCGCTGAACAAGGCCGCCGCCAATGGCGACGACTTCATCATGCGCGAGTACATCGTCAACGGCACACCGCGCATGCCGGCCTTCAAGCATTACCTGAAAGACAACGAGATCGACGCCATCATTGCGTACGTGCGGACAGTGCCCACTCCCGCTCCAGCAGCGCGCTGAGCGGATCCTTTTCCATCTCAACGGAGAGAACGACGTCATGACCAACACGCGAAGCATTCTGTTGGCAAGTGCGGCTCTTGTGATCACCGGCTTCTCGGCGCAGGCCGCCGACCAGCTCTTGAGCGGTGCGATCACGTCGGCGACCGGCGACAAGGTCGGCGGCGTGACGGTGTCGGCAAGGCTCGACGGCTCGACCATCACCACCCGCGTCTATACCGACGAGAGTGGTGCCTACTATTTCCCGCCGATGGCAGCTGGCAAATACAGCGTGTGGGCGCAGGCGCTCGGCTTCGAGACCACGAAGAGCCAGGTCGACCTGTCAGCGGCCAAGAAGCAGAACCTGACGCTGACCGCGATGACCGATCCGGAGCGGCGTTGGCGCCAGCTCCCGGGCGAAGTGATGGTGGCGGCGCTGCCCGAAGAGACCGCTGATGACGCCCGCATCAAGAAGGTCTTCACCAACCAGTGCACCGGCTGCCACTCGCCGGGCTACGTCCTGCAGTTCCGCTTCGACGAGGCCGGCTGGAACAAGATCATCAACCTGATGAAGATGGTCGCCAACACCGGCGTCATGCCGCAGAATGCCAAGGCCAACGGCATCATCGAGCACAACCAGAAGGAGCTTGCCGCCTACCTCGCACGCGCGCGCGGTCCGGGCGAAAGCTCGGTGAAGGTCGCAGATCGCCCGCGGCCGAGCGGCGAAGCCGCCCGCGCGGTGTGGACGCTTTATGATCTTCCGCTCAATCCGGACACCGGCATCGGCACGAAGTACAACAACAACGACGGCACCGACTGGTCGCTCGGCACCACCTCGAAGATCGGCCAGCTCCCGCATGACGGCGGCATGGGGCTCGACGGCAATCTCTATTACACCGTCAACAACCCCAACAAATACGTCACCGTCGGCAAGGTCGACACCAAGACCGGCGAGGTGAAGTATCTCAAGGTGAACAACGCGACCGGCACCGCCGCGACCGCCCACGGGCTCACGCGCGACGCCGAGGGCAACTTCTGGTTCGACGTCAATCCGGGCCGCCGCAGCCTCGGCAAGCTCGACGTCAAGAGCGAGAAGATCACCGTCTACCAGACGCCGCAGAGCATGTCGCCGCTCGGCGGCGCCGTGACCATGGACGTCGACGGCAAGGGCAAGGTCTGGGCCTCGGCGCCGGACGGCGTGCTGCAGTTCGATCCGGCCACCGAGAAGTTCACCGACTTCAAGTCGACGCTGGCGTTCAAGAACGCCAAGGGCACCAACAGCACCTACGGCGCCGCCGGCGACCGCGACGGCAACGGCTGGTGGGCGCAGATGGCGTTCGACACCATCGGCAAGGCCGACATGGCGACCGGCAAGGTGACGGAAATCACGTTGCCGTCGCTCAAGAACGAGCTCGATCGCGCCTCGCCGGAGGACCGCGCGTTCTACGAGGCCTTCGACGATCGCACCAACGGCAAGCCGCTGCCGTGGTCGCAAGGCCCGCGCCGCATGGGCACCGACAAGAACGGCGACGTGCTCTGGGTCGGCAATTCGTGGGGCTCGACGCTCGCGCGCATCGACACCAAGACGCTCGAGACCACGATCATCCCGTTCCCGAGCACCACGATGCAGCCCTATCACATCGCGGTCGACCAGAATCACAATGTGTGGGGCAATCTGTGGACGTCCGATCAGATCGCCAAGTATGACCCAGCCAGCAACAAGTGGACGATGTTCGAGCTGCCGGTGCGCGGCACCGAAATCCGCCACGTGTCGCTCATGGAGCACGACGGCAAGACCCAGGTGGTCGTGCCGGTCTATCGCTCGAGCCAGATGGGCGTGATGACAGTGCGCAGCGACGCGGAGATCGCCGAGTTGAAGGCGAAGGCGCAGTAGCCGAACCTCACTCGTGAACAAACGCGGGCGGGCCGATGCTCAAACGAGCGCGGCCCGCCCGCAGCGTATTTGGGACGTCAGCACATTTGGGACATCGCCAGAGGGCCCCTTCCCCTCCTGGTTCCCCGGGCGTAACCTGTCAGCGTGCAATAGGAATAAGCAGGGGGCGAGACTCCTTACGTCGCGCCAATCCTGTTTGTGAATTGTTTCAATCGCGTCCGCGGTTCGATCGCGTCCGAGTTGCGCGATGATCGCGTGCCAGAAAATCAATCCGCCACCGGCGTTGCGCCGAGTGAGCTATCTAGGGAGATACTCAGATGTCAGCTCAACATGGGCTCGCCAAGGCCCTCCTCCTTGCCTCCGCGGCCGCGATCATGATCGCCCCGGCGCCGGCCAGTGCGGCCGACCATATCCTGAGCGGCAGCGTCGCCTCGGCAGCGGGCGAGAAGCTTAGCGGCGTGACCGTCTCCGCCAAGCTCGAAGGCTCGACCATCACCAACTCGGTCTACACCGACGAGAGCGGCAATTACTATTTCCCGCCAATGGCGGCAGGCAAATACAAGGTGTGGGCGCAGGCGCTGAGCTTCGAGCGCGCGCTCGGCGACGTCGACCTCTCCGCCAACAAGCAGCAGAACCTGACGCTCGCCGCGATCAACGATCCGGAGCAGCGCTGGCGGCAGCTACCCGGCGAGCTGATGGTCGCGTCGCTGCCGGAGGAGACCGCCGACGACGCACGGATGAAAAGAATATTCATGAACCAGTGCACCGGCTGCCACACACCGAGCTACACGCTGCAATTCCGATTCGATGAGGGCGGCTGGAATTGGATCATCAACCTGATGAAGACCGTGAACAACCGGGGCGTCCCGCAGCAAGGTCAAAACAATCAGATCATCGCTCTCAATCAAAAGGACCTCGCCGCCTACCTTGCAAAGGTGCGCGGCCCAGGCGAAAGCCCGCAAGATCAAGGAGCGGCCGCGGCCCACCGGCGAAGCTGCGCGCGCGGTGTGGACGCTCTATGACGTCCCGCTCAATCAGGATGTTGGCGTCGGCACCCATTATCAGGTCAATGA
Organism: uncultured Alphaproteobacteria bacterium; assembly: GCA_963817015.1. Lineage (GTDB taxonomy): Bacteria > Pseudomonadota > Alphaproteobacteria > Rhizobiales > Xanthobacteraceae > VAZQ01. The sequence goes on from CAWFMV010000010.1 coordinate 65,442, forward strand.
CGGCACCAACTGGGCGCTTGGTACCCCCTCGTACCTTATGATGATCATGCACGACGGCGGCATGGATCTCGACGGGAACCTCTGGTTCACGTCGAACGCGTTCAACAAGAACGTCACCCTTGGGCGCATCGACGCCAAGACCGGGGAAGTCAAGCACTTCAAGGTCAATCGCAACGACGGCCGCGCCGCGAACGCCCACGGTCTCACTCGCGACAACGAAGGCAACTTCTGGTTCGACGTGGATACCGGGCCGCCGCGGACTCGGCAAGATCGACCCAAAGACCGAGAAGATCACGGTCTACCAGTCGCCGAATAACATGTCGCCGCTCGGCGGCGCCGTCACCTGGACGTCGACGGCAAAGGCATGGTCTGGGCCTCGGCGCCGGACGGCGTGCTCCGCTTCGATCCGAAGGAGGAGAAGTTCACCGAGTTCAAGTCCAAGGCCTTCAAGCGCGCCAACGGCACGTCCAACACCTACGGCGCCGCCGGCGATCGTGACGGCAACGGCTGGTGGGCGCAGATGGGCTGGGACACGATCGGCAAGGCCGACATCGCCACCGGCACGACAGTCGAGATCAAGCTGCCCGAGCTCAAGTCCGAGATGGACAAGCTCTCGCCGGAGCAGCTCGCGGCCTATGACAAGGTCACCGACCTCTCCAACGGCAGCCCGCTGCCGTGGGGTCAGGGCCCGCGTCGCATGGGCACCGACAAGAACGCCGACGTGCTCTGGGTCGGCAATTCGTGGGGCTCGAGCTTCGCCCGCATCGACACCAAGACCAACGCGGTGACGATGGTGCCGTTCCCCGACAAGGCGATGCAGGCCTACCACATCCACGTGGACAGCAAGCACAACGTCTGGGGCAACCTCTGGACCAACGACCAGGTCGTCAAATACGACCCGTCGACGCGCGAAGTGGACGACCTTCGAGATGCCGGTGCGCGGCAGCGAAAGCCGCCACATCTCGGTCTATGAGCGCAACGGCACGACCCAGGTGGTGCTGCCGACCTACCGGTCGCACCAGATGTTCGTGCTGACGCTGCGCAGTGAGGCCGACATCGCGGCGGTGAAGACGCAGGCGGCGCGCTGAGCGATCGGCTGGCTCGCTTGCGAGCGCTTGTTGTTGCGCCCTCTCCCCGCAAGCGGGGAGAGGGCACATTAATTGACGCCCTATTCGCGGCTATTGCCCTGTGTAGCTCCGCTCGGCGGCATCGAACGCCAGATTGATCTGCTGCAGTCGCTCCTCGGCGAGCTTGCGCATTTCGGGCCCCAGAGCGGCGAGACGATACCGGCAACAGCGATATCCAAACGCTCTCGATATCGAAAGCCTCACGATCGAAAGCGTCATGCCACACCTCACAAACGTGTCATGCTAAAACGCTCGCACTCTAGGGGCGCATCCGCCGGTTGCGCAGGATTCTTGGCTTAACAGGCCCACATCCGCCGAATTTTTCATGCAGCATTTTTACGGATACAACCAGACAGCGTAGCTTCCCTTTATGGCCGTACGGGCGTAACGTTACGGCAAATTTTTGAACTGGAGGAAATCGCAAATGTCGCGTGGCGTCGGGATCGTGTTGTTGCTTCTTGCCCTGCCGGCAGGCGCCTCCGCCCAGGGTGCGCTCAACGACCAGCAGCGCCAAGGGCAGACCCTCTTCACCCAATCTTGTGGCGTTTGCCACCTCAAGCCGCAGATTACCGCCAACACCTACGGGCCGCCTCTGTCGAAAGAGTTCGCGGGCGGAAGCGAAGACGTGATGCGCGAGACCATCACCAATGGGACGCCGCGCATGCCGGGCTTCAAGCTTCTGTTCGAGCCCGCACAGATCAACGCCATTGTTGCGTACCTGAAGACCGTGCCGGTGCCACAAGCAGCGCCGCGCTGAATCAATCCCCAAGAATCCCCCAAGGAGAAGCCGCATGAACGACACACAAGCGAAAAGCCTGTCCCGTGCCGGTCTCGCCGCCATCGTGGCGGCCGGATTGACCACCACCGCATTGACGACTCTTGCCGCGCCAGCGAGCGCCGCCGATGTGCTGCTCAGCGGCACCATCGCATCAGCGAGCGGCGAGAAGATGGGCGGCGTGACCGTATCGGCCAAGGCCGAAGGATCGGTGACCACCACGACGGTCTATACCGACGAGGCCGGCGAGTATTATTTCCCTGCGCTGCCATCCGGCAAGTACAAGGTATGGGCGCAGGCCATCAGTTTCGAGACCGCCAAGGGCGACGTCGATCTCTCGGCGGCACGCCGGCAGGACTTCAAGCTGGCGCCGCTCACCGACGCCAACCGTCAGGTTCGGCAGCTCCCCGGCGACCTGATCTACGCGGCGCTGCCCGAGGAGACCGCGCACGACGCGCACATGAAGACGCTGGTGAAGAACAACTGCACCGGCTGCCACACGCTCAGCTATATCCTGCAGCACCGCTTCGAGGATGATGGCTGGTACAAAGTCCTCGAGCTCATGAAGAACGTGAACGTGTCGGGTGTGAACGTCGCGCATGAGCGCAAGGTCAACGCCGTGGTCGAGCGGCACCAGAAGGAGCTGGCCGCTTATCTGGCGCGCGCGCGCGGCCCGGGCGAGAGCTCGATGAAGGTGAAACTGCGCCCGCGGCCGTCCGGCGAAGCGGCGCGCGTCGTGTTCACCGAATACGATGCTCCGCTCGAGGAGAGCTCACCCAACAAGCGCCCGGTGCCGGACGGCAGCGACTGGACGCAAGGTTCGCCGTCGAAGTTCAACGAGCTGATCCATGACGCCTCCATGGACTTTGATGGCAATCTCTGGTTCACGGTGAACACGCCGAACTATCAGGGGACCATCGGCCGGGTCGACACGAAGACCGGTCAGACCAAGCTCTACAAGATCGCCGCCCAGCGTGGCTTTGCGGCCAATGCCCACGGCATCGTGCGCGACGACAAGGGCATCCTCTGGTTCAACGCCAACACGGGTCGCGGCAGCCTCGGCCGCGTCGATCCCAAGACCGAAAAGATCGACGTCTATGTGCCGCCGCAGAACATGTCGCAGACCGGCGGCGCCGTCACCATCGACGCCGATCCGCAGGGCAAGATCTGGGTCACGGCGCCCGACGGCGCGCTGCACTTCGATCCGGACACCGAGAAGTTCACCGAGTTCAAATCGCCGACCTTCAAGTCACCGACCAACGGCGCCAATGGCATCACCTACGGCCTTGCGGCCGACAAGGACGGCAACGGCTGGTGGCTGCAGATGGCGCTCGACACCATCAACAAGGGCGACATCAAGACCGGCAAGACCACTGAGATCAAGCTTCCGCCGGTAAAGGCGGCGCTCGACCTGATCAACGATCCGGAGCTGACCAAGTTCTACGAGACCTTTGCTCCGCTCGACTTCAATACGCCGGTGCCTTGGAACCAAGGCCCGCGCCGCATGGGCGCCGACAAGAACGCCGACGTGGTGTGGGTCGGCACCTCATGGGGCGCGTCGCTCATTCGCATCAACACGAAGACGATGGAATCGACGGTCGTGCCGCTGCCGTATCAGGGCATGTCGCCCTATCAGATCACGGTCGACAAGGACCATAACCTCTGGATGAACGTGTGGACCTCCGACGTTGTCCTCAAATACGAGCCGGCCACCGGCAAATGGACGACCTTCGACCTGCCCTCGCGCGGCACCGAAGTGCGTCATATCTCGATCGACGAGCGCGACGGCAAGCTCAAGGTGATCATCCCTGAGTATCGCGTGAGCAAGATGGCGGTGATGAACTTCCGCAGCGATGCGGACATCGCGGCGCTCAAGGCGCAGGCGGCACGATAGCCTGATTCGAATATCTGGAGTGTTGAGCGAGCGGGCCTTGGCCCGCTCGTTTCGTTTCAGGGTCGGCGTCAGCGCGGCAGCTTCACCAGTTCCTGGCTCGATCATGTCGATCCAGCCCCGCTGGTCGGCGCCGAGCTTGCGCTCGCGGTCGAGCCGCCGCGTGATCTCAAGCGCACGGGTGAGATTGGCGCGCGGATTATCACCGAGACGGGCCGCCTGAAACAGCGCGATCACCAGATCAGTCTGCCAGAGCGCATTGCCAGGATCGACGCCAGCAAGGCGCTCGCGTATAGCGAGCGTCTTGCGAAACGCCTCGAGCGCTTCGGGACGCCGGCCAGTCTTGAGCAGAACTGCGCCAATGCGTTCATATGAGATCGACAAATCGCGTTGCCACTCCGTATTGCGCGGATCGGCGCCGACAAGCTTCTCCGACACCGCAAGGTCGGCCCGGTAGACCACAAGCGCTTCCTCGTGACGGCCGGACGCCTCCAGCACGTCGCCGACCTTGCTGTAGGAGACCGCCAGGTCGCGCTGCCACTCTGTGTTGCCCGGGTCGACGGCGGCCAGCTTCTCGGCAATCGCCTGGGCACGACGATAGGATGCAAGCGCCTCGTCGCGGCGTCCAATCCTCGCCAAGACATTGCCGAGTTTGCTAACGCTGACCTCAAGATTGCGCTGCCATTCGGCATTTCCAGGGTCCATGACCGCAAGTGTCTCGGCGATGGCAAGGCTCGCACGATAGGATTCGAGCGCTTCCGCGATACGCCCGACAGCAACGAGCACATTGCCGATCCGATCATGACTGAGCGAGAGATCGTGCTGCCAATGCGCATTGCTGCGATCCGAGGCCGCAAGCCTGCTGCGGATCGTGAGGCTCATCCGATAGACTTCGAGCGCCTGTTCGGTGCGGCCCATTGCAAGCAGAACGTTGCCGACCTTGTCGGCACTGACTGACAGGTCGCGCTGCCACTCGGTGTTGTTCAGGTCGGCGTTCGCAAGAGGCTCCGCGATCGCAACGTTGCGACGATAGGCATCCAGCGCTTCTTCGCGCCTGCCCATATTGATCAGAAGGTCTCCGATCCGGTTGTGCTGAACGGCCAAGTCACGCTGCAATGACCGGTCAGTCGGTTTTGCGGCCGCGAGCTTCTCGATGACGGCAAGGGTCTTGCGTTCGAGAGCGAGCGCCTCCTCGGCGCGGCCGGACGCTTCCAGAACGGACGCAATCTTGTTCTGGCCGGTCGTCAAGCTGCGCTGCCACAGCACAGTATCCGGATCATCCGTGGCGAGTTTCTCGAAGATCGCAACACCGTCGCGATAAGAATCCATCGCCTCGACGCGGGCTCCTGCCGCCAACTTGATATCGCCGATCCGCAAGTAGTTGACGCCGTGGTCGTGCCACCAGTGCCGATCATTCGGCAGGCGCACGAGGAGCGCGCTCATGATGTCGCGCGCCCGCTCGGCGGCCTCCAGCGCCGCTTTGTTGTCGCCCTGCAAGCTCAGCGTGAGCGCAAGCTCAGTAAGGCCCAGCGCTTCACTGCGCAGGAGGTCGGGCGCAACCTCGCCCGATTCGACGAGTTGCCGCTGCAAGCCGCGCGCGCGATCGAGTATCTTGCGCGTCAGATCGACCGGCATGCCCTGCCGATTGCGCAGCTCCTGCGCCATGTCCAAGATGAACGTATTGGCGGTCTCAGTCGCCGCCGCGAGCGTGCGCTCGGCCCGGTCGCGCTGCTCCTGCGCAAGCCGTTGCGCCGCGAGCGCTGCCTGCCATTGCCAGACGGCAGCGCCGGCGAGCAGCAACAGACCAGCCGCCGCCGATGTGGCAATCGACAGAGCGCGCCGCTGCTGGCGCAGCTCCTGTGACAACAGATCCTCTTTCGGAAGACCGTGAATGGCTGCCGCGAAATCAGCGCCGGCTTCGATGAACTTGCCATCGCGCGGATCAGGGCTGTCGCGATAGCTGCGCAGATCGACCCACTTGGGCTCCGCCGTGAAGCGGGCCTTCAAAACCTCCGGCAACGCCGGCGCGCCTGACGACCTGAAATCGCCAGCGACGCTGTCCCACGAGAGATCGCCATCCGTGAGCGCGATCAGCAGCGTGTCGCCGCCCTTGTGCTCGAGCCAATAGGCGACCTCCTTGCCGACCCACTGCGAGGCGGCTGCCTCCGGCGAGGCCAGAAGGATCAGGAAGCGCGATTGCGCCAGCGCCTGCTCGATCGAAGGCCACAGGCCTGGCGTTGCCGACAGGCTGGTGTCGTCGCGAAAGACGCGCAAGGCGCGGCGCCGATACCAGGGCTTGCCGAGCGTCTGCACCACCGCTTGCAGAGCGGCGGCCACCGGCTTGTCCTTTGCATGGCTGTAGGAGATGAAGGCGTCGTAGTGCGCCAAAGCGCGCCCCTGTCAAAGGCCTCCGCCCGCGTTCCGAACTCGGCCGCATGCGGCTTGTTCGAACTGCTTTCGGAGGGATTTCCCCAATGCCGGTAAAATCCGGCCGGAGGCCTTAATAGTTCATCGATCATTGGCCCGCTAGCCTCATCCCAGGAGCCTGCCGGCCCCGCCGCGGCGGAGCGCAGCGGTTCTACGACATCCGCGACTTCAGCCCGTCGATCAGGAAGTCCCGAACCATGGCGGCGGAGGACGACAGCGGCACCCCGCGCCGTGTCACGAGGCCATAGGTGCAAATCACCTTCGGCGAGCGCAACGGAACGGCCACCAATCCCCGGCCGCGGTGCAAGGCGACGTCCACGCTAGGTACGATGGCAAGGCCGAGACCGACCTCGACGAGAACTCACGGCCGTTTCGACGTGCTGCACCTCATATTGCCAGCTCAAATTCAGATGCGCCGCCGTGACCGCGTCATCGATGATTGTCCGGATGGCGGTCTTCGCGCCCACCCGGATGAGCGGAATGTTGAGAAGCTCTTTCCAGCTCACCGAGCGCTTGTTGGCGAATGCATGATCTTTCGGACAGGTCAGCACCAGCTGGGCCTCCGATATGGTCTCGACGTCGAGGTCCCATCGGTTAGCCTGAATGACACTGAGACCGAATTCGACATCGCCTGATCCGACCAGCTCTGCGATCGCAGCCGACGGGGTCTCGAAGATTCGCACTTCGACATTCGGGTGAGTCTTGCGGAACCTGCTCAGAATCGGCGGCAGATAGTGCACCGCGAAAGCCGGCAGACACGCGATATCCAGGCGATCGCGCCGCTTGGCGCCCTGTTGCTTCAGCTCGTCGAATGAATGCTCCAGCTCGGCGATGGCTTTCTTCGCCTTCGGCAGGAATTCGATGCCGCCACGCGTCAGCGTCACCTCGCGGGTCGTGCGCGCGATGAGCTTGATGCCCACCTCCTCCTCGAACTTGCGCATGCGGTGGCTGATCGCCGTCTGTGACAGGTTGAGATGCGCGGCCGCCTTTCGAAAGCTGCCGCGCTCCGCGACGCTGAGAAAAGCCTGCAGGCCGAGAAAGTCTATTCGCACGCTGATGCTCGCTTGGTGCCATGGCTGATCGGTCTATCAATATATGAACTGAATTCATCAATCTATGAGAAAGTTCCATTTGATTTTCGGCGGTGTCAGAACGATGAGTGCTCCGCCTGACAGCCTGGGACGCACCTTTAGCGGCGCGTTGCGTGCGATGGACAGGGCGGGAAGGTTGACGGAATGGCCAGGATCATCGGCGCCATCGCCACATCACATACGCCGACGATCGGCTTTGCCCTCGATAACCAAAAGCAATCGGATCCAGTCTGGAAGCCCATCTTCGAAGCGTATGAGCCTATCCGCGCCTGGCTCGCCGACAAGCGCCCGGACGTGCTCTTCATCATCTACAACGATCACATCACGTCGTTCTTCTTCGATCACTATTCGGCCTTCTGCCTGGGCATCGACGAAAGCTATCAGGTCGCCGACGAAGGGGGCGGCGCCCGCCCGCTGCCTCCGATCAAGGGGCACGGGGCGCTCGCGCGCCACATCGGCCGATCGCTCGTGGCCGACGAGTTCGACATGTCGTTCTTTCAGGGCAAACCGCTCGATCACGGCTGCTTCTCGCCCCTGTCGTATGTTCCGCTCGCACGAGAGCGAGTGGCCGGCGCCGATCGTGCCGCTGCAGATCGGGGTGTTGCAGTTTCCGATCCCGAGCGCCAAGCGCTGCTACAAGCTTGGTCAGTCGTTGCGCACCGCCATCGAGAGCTACCCGGAGGACCTGTCCGTCGCCATCGTGGCGACCGGCGGGCTATCGCATCAGGTCCATGGCGAGCGCTGCGGGTTCAACAACACGCAGTGGGACATGCAATTCCTGGATCTGATCGAGAACGACCCGGCTGCGCTCGCGCGGATGACCCATGCGGAATATGCTGCGCTCGGCGGCATGGAAGGCTCCGAGGTCATCATGTGGCTGGTGATGCGGGGCGCGATGTCGGCCCGCGTCAAGTGCGTGCATCGCACCTACTACCTGCCTTCAATGACGGCCATCGCGACCGCGATCTACGAGAATGAATCGCCGCCGATCACGGCAAGAGCCGCCGAGGATGCCCGCACGAAGATCGATGCACAGATGGAGGGCGCCGAGAAGCTCGAGGGGACCTATCCGTTCGACCTCGACAGGAGCGTGCAGAACTTCCGGCTCAACAGCTTCCTGCACGACATGATCAAGCCTGAGCACCGCGCGGCCTTCCTCGCCGATGCGGAACGCGCCTTCGAGGCGGCAGGGCTGGCCGAGGACGAGCGTGACATGATCCGCCGCCGGGACTGGCGTGCCCTCATCCATCGCGGCGCGAGCTTCTTCGTGCTGGAGAAGCTTGCCGCCGTGACCGGCGTTTCCAATCTGCATGTCTATGCAGCGATGCGCGGCCAGTCGCTGGACGCATTCATGCAGACGCGCAACGCTCCAGGAGCGCTCTACTCTGTCGCAGCCAAGCCCGTCGATTGGGATTGATGTGAAAGCGCGTTGACGTCAAATTCGCTACTAGCAACCGCGGCGGCCCGCTGTGTCGCCAATCATCTGGGAGGACCACCATGCTCAGCAAGCGCGCCCTTCTGGCCGGTATGGCCGCCACCGGCTTCGGCTTGACCACCGACCGACCGGCGTTGGCGCAAAACTATCCGACGCGCCCCGTGAAGATGGTCGTGCCATTGCCGGCAGGCTCCGCGCCCGACGTCCGGCATCGGCTGATCGGTCAGGCGCTGACGCAACTCTGGGGCCAGCAGATCGTGGTCGAGAACAAACCCGGCGGCGGCGGCATCATCGGCACGCGCGCTGCCCTTGGCGAGCAGCCAGACGGCTATACGCTGTTTGCGGCGCTCGCCTCGATCTACATGATCCTGCCGGCGCAGAACGAAAACCTGCCGTTCGACGTCAACAAGGACATGATCCCGATCGGTTTGACGGCCTACGAGGGGCTGGTCATGGCGTGCTCGCCAAAGCTTGGTGTCAAGTCGCTCGCCGAGTTCATCGCGCTCGCCAAGAAGACGCCGGACAAGCTCGTGATCGGCACCAACCCCGCCGGCAGCCTGCCGCACATCACCGCAAAGCTGTTTGTCGACATGACCAAGACGGCCATAACCGTCGTACCCTATGCGACCGGCGGCACTGCCGATGCGATCCGCGACATTCTGGGCGGGCGCGTGCATGCGGTGATCGATGGATGGGCGAGCCTGCGCGGCGGCATCGAGTCGAAGGACCTCACTCCGCTCGCGATCATGTCGCCCAATCCGACGGCCATGCTTCCCGACCTGCCGGTCGCCGCCGCGACCGTTCCCGGCCTCACCTCGATCGGCTGGCAGGCCCTCACCATGCGGCGAGGAACGCCGGAGCCGCTCGTGCGGTTCGTGACCGAGAGCCTGCGCAAGGTGCTTGAAGATCCCGCGCTGCAGAAACGGCTGCAGGAAACCGGCCCGGAGTTCCAGCCGCTCTTCGGCGCCGAGCTGACGCGCTTCATCGAGAGCGAGCAGAAGTTTTGGCTGCCGCTCGCCAAAAAATACGCGGCCTGAAATGACGGTCGTACCTGACTTCTACTCGGCGGGCGCCGGCGTTTCCTTGCGGACCGGCCCGCCGAGCGGGCGCTCTTCCATCATGACGAGCGCGATCACCGTCAGCACCGAGACCACGAGCGCGGCTGCGAACACGAATCGGAACACGCTCGCAACACCGGCGGCTCCCACACTGACGGCCGCCACTTCAAGACCCACGCCGCCACGTTCGGGCGTGATGCCGAGGCCGGCCAGCAGGATCGCCCCCATGATCGCGACCGCGAGCGCGCTCGCCGAGCGCGCGGAAGAAGTTCATAGTGCCGGTCGCAGTGCCGACATCATGGCGATGGACCGCGTTTTGTATAGAGACGGTCGCGATCGGAAACACCGTGCCGACACCAAGCCCGATCAGGCTGGTGGCAAAGATCGCCCAGCCCAGCGGCATGGCCGGCCACCAGGTGAGCGCGGCCACCGCCAGCGTGCCGAGACTCATGCCGATATAGGGCGAGATCTTGTAGTGGGTGAGATGCATCATGGCGCGGCCCGACAGCATCGAGCCCGGCGTCGTGAACACGATGATCGGAATGAGCGCGGCGCCGGCCTGCGTGGGTGTGAGCGCGTGCACCAGTTGATAGTAGAGCGGCATGTAGATCATGAACCCGGTCATCACGCCGAGTCCGCACGATGTCGCGATCGTTCCCTGCCGCATCACCGGGTTGGCCAGCACATGCAGCGGCAGGAAAGGCTCGGCCACCTGATTGAGCCACCAGGCGAACACCAGCGTGAGCAGCATCGAGATGCCAAGGAGGCCGAAGATGGTCGGCGAGATCCAGGGCACGCGCGTGCCGCCGGACGTGAGCGCCAGCAGAAAAGCGACTGACGCCGCGATCATCAAGGTGGCGCCGATGAGGTCGAGCTTGTGCGTGCGCTGGTGGCGCGGCAGCCGCGCCATGGAATGCCACACCAGCAGCGCGGTGAGCATGCCGAGCGGCACGTTGAGCCAGAAGATCACCGACCAGTGCAGCCGGTCAGCGATGATGCCGCCGAGCACCGGGCCGACCACGCCCGCCGACGATCCAGGCGGTGCCCATATAGGCCTGATAACAGCCCGCGCTCGCGCGGCGCCACCATGTCGGCCACGGTCGTCTGCACCATCGGCACGATGCCGCCGCCGCCGATCCCCTGCAGCGTGCGCCCGATGATCAGGAGCGTCATGTTGGGCGCGACGGCCGACAGCGCCGAGCCGGCCACGAACAGCCCGACGGCCGGCGAGCATCATGGCGCGCCGGCCGTGAATGTCGGACAGCTTGCCGTAAAGCGGCGCGACCACGGTCGAGGAGAGGAGATAAGCAATGATCACCCAGGACAGATTGTGCAGGTCGCCGAGGTCGCGCCCGATGGTCGGCAGCGCGCTCGCCACGATGGTCTGGTTCACGGCCGACAGAAAGCCGCCCAGCATCAGGCCATAAAAGATGCGGTGGATCTCGTTGCGGGTGAGCGGCGCGATCGCGGCCTGGGTTTCGGCACGCTCTTTCAATGAGCTCATTGCGTCTCGCTGTGCCGTCTCACTTTGTGGCCTGATGCCCGTTGACCCATATGCCTTATGAAGTTCATGCCTTGCATTGCAACATCGCGTCCCGGTCGCGCAAATTCAATGCCCGCGGCCGCGATGCAGGTATGCCTGCAAGAAAGTTTACTCGAACGCCTAAGGCTTGGACACGGGGGCCGCCGGCCCGCGTAGCGGCTGGGTTTTGATCACCATGAGCGAAAGCAGCGATAGGGCAAGGAACACGGCCGCCGCAATGAACACCCAACGGAACGACGCCGCCAGCGCTGCCGTATCGGCAGCCGAGAGCCGCTCGAGGCTCGCGCCATGCACGCCCGCGAGCACGATCGCAGCGAAAATTGCAACCACGAGCGCGCCGCCCAGCTGGCGAAAGAAGCTCAGCGTGCCGGTCGCGATGCCAAGCTGATGCAACGGAACCGCGTTCTGGATGATCACCGTCGTGGCCGGCCACATCGGCCCCATGCCGGCGCCACCGACCGCGAGCAGGAGCGTGGCCTCGACCAAGGTGATATCGCCCGGCGAGATCGCAAACAAGATCATCGCCGCGACGCCGATCGGCATCGCGAAAACCGGCACAAGCTTGTAGCGATCGAGCTTGGGCATCAGCCGCCCGGCCACCATCGAGCCGATCGTTGCGCCAACCATGAAGGCAATCAGCACGAGGCCGGACGCGCTCGGTGAATGCTGCAGCACAAGCTCGACGTAGATCGGAATGAAGATCGAGAGCCCGACAATCGTGCCGATCGAGAAGAAGCCAGCCGCCGCGATGCCGAGCACGACAGGTTCTGCCAGCATGGTGAGCGGAATGAAGGGCTCCGCCGCATGCAGGAGCCGCCAACCAAAGGCAAGCCAGAGCGCGGCCGATGCTGCAAAGAGACCAACGATGGTCGGTGAGGTCCACGGATAGCGGACGCCCCCCCAAGCGAGCGCCAGCAGCAACGCCAGCGCCGCCGCCACCATCAAGCCCGCTCCGGCGAGGTCAAGGCGATGCGGACGATCGTTGCGCGGCAGACGCCGCAGCGCGCGGTCGGTCAAGATGAGCGCGACCAGCCCCATCGGCAGATTGATCCAGAAGATCAGCGACCAGTGCACATAGTCGGTGAGAAACCCGCCCAGGACGGGGCCGAGAATGCTGGCGGCCAGGAACATGGCCGATGTGTAGGACTGAATGAGCGGCCGCTCGCGCGGCGAGAGCAGATCCGCGATCACCGTCTGTGCCAACGGCAGGATGCCGCCGCCGCCCACGCCCTGCAGCACGCGCCCGACAATCAACGCCTCCATGCTGGGCGCCAGCGCGCAGGCAACCGACCCGAGGATGAATACGCCGATCGAGACCAGCATCATCCGCCGCCGGCCATAGATGTCGGACAGCTTGCCGAACAACGGCGTCACAACCGTCGTGCTGATCAGATAGCCAGTCACCATCCAGGATAGGAGCTCGACGTTACCGAGCGCGCGCCCGATGGTCGGCAGCGCCGGCGCCACGATGGTCTGCTCGAGCGCGGAAAGGAACATCGCAAGCATGATGCCGGCGACGATCGCGCGCACGGAGGTGTGGTCGAGAGGGGCCGCTTCAGCCGTCGGGCCCGCGCGCAGGGGAGTCTGATCGTTCATCAGCGCAAACCAACATCTTCGCGCCGATGCCGCAAGTCGGATGATGCAAGGGTGAGCCGCAGTAACTGAGCGGCAGGAATGGCGATCAGGCGATGCGATGGCCCAGCATGAATTCAGGCGGGCCAAGCGGCGGATGAAAGGCCACAACCGTGAAGATCGCGCGCGGATCGCCCTCAGCCACAATGATGTGAATGTTTTTCACCCGGACGGATTCGCCGTGCAGCCGGTAGGCTCCGATGGCCTTCGGGCAGCCAAGCTCGCCCCAAGTGACCTGATCATTGACCCGATCAGCGACCTGCTCAGCCAGCATGCTTCCTGTTCCCCCGTTCTCGTGGTCCCATCACGAAGAGTCTAGTTGAACTCATAGTGATGTGATTCGCGGCGGTTTGGCAACGATGATGGCGAAGGCGGGGCGCCCATAGCGCAATCCAGCGGCATCTGCCCTTGTCCCCGCATTTCACAGAACGTGGCAAGAACGCGGCGAGAACAAAGCAGGTGGAACTTTTTAGCGCTTGCGCTTGCCCCCCTTGGCCCCTTTGGGCAACCGCACCGGCCAGCTCACGATACGATCCTCGAGGTCCTCGTCGGGGACCTCATCCTCGTCGGCGCCGACCTTGCCGCGCACCGACACGCCAGCCGCATGCACGGTGTCGGGGTCACCCGAGACCAGCGGATGCCACCAATAGAGGTCGTGTCCATCGGCCACCAGCCGATAGCCGCAGGTCGGCGGCAACCAGACGATCCGGTTGATGTTGCGGGGTGTCAGCCGGACGCAGTCGTGCACCTTGCGGGTCCGGTTGGGGTAGTCCCGGCAGCGGCAGCTTTGCGGATCGAGCAGCTTGCAGCCGACGTCGGTAAAGAACGTACGCCGCGAGTCATCGGCGTCCTCGAGCTTGACCAGACAGCAGCGGCCACACCCGTCGCAGAGGCTTTCCCATTCGGAATCCGTCATTTCGGACAATGATTTGCGCTTCCAGAAGGGGGTCTCGTCGGCGGCCATCGGAGCGCTCGTCAGCTGCAGCGGGATACAAGAGGATCAGTCACCACACGAGTGTCATAAGCGGAGCACGGCCGGCCGGCTAGTGCTTGCCCGAAGGGGCCTTCAGCAAGTCCACCACAATACTACCGCCTTGCAACCCGAAGTCCCCAGCAGAGTTGTCCGCCGGCCGTGAAGGACCTTCAAATCGGCGGCACTAGTCATCTTTGGGTCCCAATCGGGGGCTTTTCTCTGGCATCCTGCGGGGGAGCCAAATCGTAGCTTAAATGCTCCACAGGGCTCGATTTTTCGAGCCCGCGTGACACCGAGGCAATGGTACGGCCTGGGCGGATCAGCTACTAAGAGTGTGGTTCCGCCTCAATTGGACTGGTGATGCTGCGCGACCTGTTTAACGACAATCAGGATCCAGAGCATTGGAAGGCGCGCGCGCGCCGAATCATGCTGGACCTCGATGCGCGCATCGATTTCGGCCTTTACCTGGCACGCACCTGGGGTCGCGAACTCTACGAGCGCTTCACCGTTTTCATGGACCGGTTCCATGTCGCCGGCTGGCGGCGCTGGACCCTGGTCGAGCCGATCTCGGAGGGGCTCACGCTAGGAGCCGGCGGCTTGGTGCTCATGCTGGCGCTCGCGTTGCCGGCATTCCGCGAGACCTCAGAAGATGACTGGCTGAAGAAATCGGAACTCGCCGTCACCTTCCTCGATCGCTACGGCAATGAGATCGGCTCGCGCGGCATCCGGCACAACGATTCGCTCAAGCTCGATGAGTTTCCCGATCATCTGATCAAGGCCGTGCTCGCCACTGAAGATCGGCGCTTCTACGAGCATTTCGGCATCGACTTTCCCGGCACGGCCCGCGCCGTTCTCACCAACGCACGCGCCGGCGGCGTCGTGCAGGGCGGCTCGTCGCTGTCGCAGCAGCTTGCCAAGAACCTGTTCCTGTCGAACGAGCGCACCATCGAGCGCAAGGTGAAGGAAGCATTCCTGGCGCTGTGGCTCGAGTTCCGGCTGCAGAAGAACGAGATCCTCAAGCTCTATCTCGACCGCGCCTATCTGGGCGGCGGCACCTTCGGGGTCGACGCGGCCGCGCAGTATTACTTCAACAAGTCGGTGCGCGAGGTGACGCTGGCGGAAGCCGCGATGCTCGCGGGACTGTTCAAGGCGCCTTCGCGCTTTGCGCCGCACGTGAACCTGCCGGCGGCCCGCGCGCGCGCCAATGTGGTGCTCGACAATCTGGTCGAGGCCGGTTTCATGACCGAGGGCCAGGTGTTCGGCGCCCGCCGCAATCCCGCGATGGCGGTCGACCGCCGCGACGAGCGCTCGCCCAACTACTATCTCGACTGGGCCTTCGACGAGATGAAGAAGCTGGTCGACACGCTGCCCAAGTCGGTGCACGAGCGCGTGTTCGTCGCCCGGCTCGCGATCGATCTCAATCTGCAGAACAATGCGGAACGCGCCGTCGAGGATTCGCTGCGGCAATACGGGCGCGAATATCACGCCAAGCAGGCGGCGGCCGTGCTGATGGAGACCGACGGCGCGGTGCGCGCGATGGTCGGCGGCCGCGACTATGGCGAGAGCCAGTTCAACCGCGCGACCGATGCGCTGCGCCAGCCCGGCTCCTCGTTCAAGCCCTATGTCTATGCGGCCGCGCTCGCCAGCGGCGGCTTCAAGCCGACCTCGATCGTGGTCAATTCACCGGTCTGCATCGGCAACTGGTGTCCGAAGAACTATTCCGGCGGCTTCTCCGGATCGATGACGCTGACGCAGGCGCTGGTGCGCTCGATCAATGTCGTGCCGGTGAAGCTGTCGATCGCGCTCGGCAATGGCAACCCGAAAGCCGGCCGCGCCAAGATCCGCGACCTGGCGCGCAAGGCCGGCTTGCGCTCGCCGCTGGTTGACACACCGTCCATGCCGATCGGTGCCAACGAGGTGACGGTGCTCGATCACACCGGCGGCTACGCGATCTTTGTCAACGAGGGCAAGTCGGCAACCCCGCATGCCATCCTCGAGGTGCGCACCGGCGCAGGCGACCCGATCTGGCGCTTCGACCGCGACGGTCCCAAGTCGGTGCAGGTGATCCCTGCGCAGGTGGCACGCGACATGGCCGGCATGATGAACAAGGTCGTCGAAGAAGGCACCGGCAAGCGCGCCATGCTCGACGGCATCAAGGCGGGTGGCAAGACCGGCACCACCAATTCCTACCGCGACGCCTGGTTCGTGGGCTACACCGGCAACTACATCGGCGGGGTCTGGTTCGGCAACGATGACTATTCTTCGCTCAATCGCATGACGGGCGGCGCACTGCCGGCACAGACCTGGCACGCGATCATGGCCTATTCCCACCAGGGCGTGGAGCTCAAGCCCTATCCAGGCACATCCGCCACAACAGTTGCGTCACGTACGGCTCCGCCGCCGGTGGTGGCGCCGCCAGCTTCCAGCAAGAGCGGGGGCGACATCCCACAGCGCCCTGCCCTGTTGACCCGGCGCGGCGCCGACATCCTGGTGCGGGTCGAGCGGCTGATGGACGACGCCACGCGCGCGCTCGCCACGCGCGACGAGCAGGGCCGCCGGGCTGACACGAAGCAGCCGGCACGCCCCGATACGCTCGCTGCCTCCGACCGGCCCGCGCCTAGCACGGCGCGCGGCAATTGACGGCCCTTGACGGTCTGGCCGACGTTTCCGCGCAAGCCTGCCGCAACTGGTGTAGGAACTTGACATTGGCGGCTTTAGAGTTGTCCGCTGAAATGTAAACGACGCCGGTGCGTCCCGACGGAATAAGCCGTGCGACTGCTGTTTGGCACATTGCTCGCTCTGATCATCGCGGCCTGCATCGGGCTCGGCGCGACCTGGGTCGCCATCACCCAGGGCACGGCCTATGGCGGCGTCAGCATCGGAGCGTGGACCGCCTGGCCAAGGGTCGGCACGCCCGGTATCGACCCCTACGCCCGCGCCATGGTGGCGCGCAGCGGCGAGCTGCCGATCGGATCGGGCGATGGCGTCGCGTTCTATGCGCGCAACGACGATGAAGGCCGCCCGCTCGACGGGCGCTGCGACATCGCACTCGACGGCATCACACCACAGGCGCGCTATTTCACTGTCACGCTCTACGATCTCGAAGGAAGGCTCGTCGCCAATGCGGTGCAGCGCCAAGGCTTCACCAGCCAGGAGGTGATCCGCCGCACCGACGGCACATTCGAGATCATGATCGGACCGCGTGCCCGGCCAGGCAACTGGCTGCCGACCGGCGGCATCGAGCGCTATATGCTCGTACTGCGGCTCTACGATACGCCGATCGGTCTTGCCACACGCAGCGGGCGGGAAGCACCAATGCCCACGATCGTTCAGAAGGCCTGCCCATGATTCGCCTGCTGCTCTGGGCCCTCGGCGGCACGCTGCTCGGCGGGATCGTGCATCTCGCGACAGTGTTGATCCTGCCGAACCTCGCTTCCCAGGACGCCTATTCGCGGCTGGCGCCGATCGCGCCGGTCAACGCGGTCACGCCGCTGCCGCCACCGAGCGCAGAGAAATCTCCTATCCCGTTCCTCGATCCGGCCTTTGCAATGGCGGTCTGCCGCTATGACCTGACGGAAGGACCGATCAAGCTCTCGGTGCCGGTGAGCCCAGCCTATACGTCAGTGTCATTCTATACCCGCTCCGAGGTCGCCTACTACGCGATCAACGATCGCGCCGCCGGGCGTCGCGTGATCGAGCTTGATCTGATGACCAGCGAGCAGCGCGGCGACCTGCCCGGCGACGAGGAAGTCACCGCCGCCGACCGGCTGATCGTGGAATCGCCGACGACCACCGGGCTGATCATCATCAAGGCGCTCGCGCCCGAGCTGGGCCTGCTGCCGGCTGCGCGCAGCGCGCTCGCCGGCGCCCGCTGCCAGCTGCAGCCGCAACAATAAGGCCTATCCTTTAGCAGTGATCTGCTGCCCGCTGCGGCAATATTGCCCGATGCGGGTGTGCAGCAGCGTCAAAGCGCGCTCGCTATCGGCCGCCATCGGCGACGGTGCCTGAATGACAAGGCGCTCGAGCGCATAATTGTAGCTGACCATGCGCTCGCCAAGCGCACGGCAGACTCGCATCACGATAGCGACGTTCTCCTGGTTGCGTCTGCGCGCATTGCTGCGCTCGGCCGTGCTGGAGGTCGATGCCAGCGCAAGTACAAAGTCCCGCTTGCGGTCCACGTCGGCAACACGCGACGCGATCGCAAAGAACGGCTCGAGCCGGATCACATCCTCGCGCGCGTCAGTAATCAGCTTGGCATAGGCGGATGCCTCCGAGCGACGCTCGTCCTGGTGCAGGTCCCTCAAGTAGGCGGTGCGATCGAACTTCACTACCTCGCGCTTGTCCTTCGCGGTGCCGAGCCATTCGATATCGTCCAACACATAGTCGCGAAACACCGTGTCCCAGCGATTGGGATTGTTGGGCGGCGGAATGATCGCACGCGCGAGATCGCGCAGCTGGCGTTCCTCGTCGGTCAAAGAGAAATTCGAAGGCTTGCCGCCGTCGCAAATCAGCTCCTCGCGGTCGATCCGGGCATTGGCCTCGTCGGTCGCGAGCGACGGCCGCACCCGATCGAAGTCGCCGTAAAGGCCGCAGCCGCCCACGTGCAGGGCCAAGCTGAGGCTCGCAACTGCCGCCCAGGAGGCGGTACCCGCGTGAGGCTTCTAGCGAATCTCGAACGCGGGCGCATGAACCTTGGGTCTATCCCTTAATGGCGCGAGGCCCGGCGCCGCCTGCGGCGCCGCTGGCTACGACTCGGCGGCTCATCGGTGAAACGCTCGATGCGAATCACCGGTAGTATGATCACGGTCGCCGATCCCGGCGCTTCCCCTTTCCTCTTGCTGCGACGCGAGCGGCGCGTCCGCTCCGGAAAACCAATCACTGATCCCATGTGGCTCTATCCCCCGCCGGGCCCGACGGACCCGCCCGATCAACAATCGGTAATGGGATTTAGCGTCATCCAAGGTTAACGGTCCGCTAACGCGACACACTTAGTTTGGAAGGCGTGATCACCGGACGTCGCCAAGTACGTCGGAAAGCATGTCGCCAAGCATGATGAAACTGCCCAACCTCGCCGGCTTTGAAGGCCTCATCGATCTCGACCGTCGGGGCGTCGATATCCGGCCGACGCTGCTGCGCGTGCTGACCGACCAGTACCTGCACCGCCGCATCCATACGCCTGACGAGGAGCGCCAATACACCGAGCTCACGCTGCGACTCCTGGATGAGACCGACGTGCCGGCCCGCACCGCCGTGGCAACCCGGCTCGCCACGCACGCGAACGCCCCGCGCGCCATCATCCTGCGGTTGGCCCGCGATGTCCTTACCGTGGCGGAGCCGGTTCTGCGATCATCGCCGCAACTTGCGCCAGCCGATCTCGACGCCATCGCGCGCGAGCGCGGCGCCGCCCATGCGGCGATCATCGCCGAGCGGACATCGTCACAATCGGCACCTCGCCCGTCAGCTCCACTGCCGCCCGCGCGGCCAAGCCAGCCGCAACGACCAACGCCGCCGCAGCGGCAAGGAACCGACACCGCAGAGGTGAGCGCCGCAGTAAACGCGAAGACGCCCAACATGAAGCCCGACATGCAGCCTGACCTGACGCGCGACTTGACGCCAGCCTTCGAGGCGAAGGAGCTCTGCGGGCTGTTCTTCGCCGCTGACCCGCTCGAACGCCGCCTGATCCTGATCAGCCTGGAGTTCCTGCCGACCGCGCCGCCGGCCCTGCCAATGGCGATGCAGCAGACTGACATCTGGCGTTTCGAATCGTCCGCGCTGCAGCACAAGACCGAGGCGGTGCTGCGCGAGCTCGAGCGCGCGCTGGGCATTTCGCGCCGGACGGCGTTGCGCATCGTGGAGGATGACAGCGGCGAGCCGATCGTGGCCGCTGCCAAGGCAATGGAGCTGCCAGCCGACGTGCTGCAGCGGATTTTGCTGTTCATGAACCCGCGCGTCGGACAATCGGTTGATCGTGTCTACGAGCTCGCGGGCCTCTACGCCGACATCACGGTCGACGCGGCGCTTCGCCTGATCGGGATCTGGCGCGACGCCGATCCACCCGAGATGCGCACGGCCAAGCACGCCGCGCTCTGGCAAGATGCGGTCGAGCAGGCCCGCACCGCGCTCTCGGACATCACGCGGCGCGTGCCTACGCCACGGAAAGAAAATGCGGCCGTGCGTCCTAACGACCGTGCCTTCGGAACCGACCGGCGCTGAGGGCTTTTTGTTTGAGCATGATCTTTTCCGAAAACCGGTTTCCATTTTTCGGGATCATGCTCGCTACGTCACCACGCGCTCGAGGAAATGCCGGCCTGCACGATCCTCGACTTCGATGATCCAGGTATCGGGATCGAAGCGGACCTCACGCACGATCCGCTCCTCGACCTTCGCCTCGGGCACTGGCGCCTCGCCCAGGCTGCGGCTGAACGCACGATCGCTCGGATTGGCCTCGTCAAAGGCTGATTGCGGCGCCGGACCGAACAACTCGGCGGTGCCGTCAAGCCGGTTGAGCTTGATGAAGATCGCGCCCGCCTCCTCGGCGCCACGTCGTCGCACCGCCGCGAAGGCTCCCGCGCCGTAGCAACGCCGAATATAGGCGGCAACCCAGATCGCGGACTTAAGGCGCATGATGGAGCTCATATTGCGCTCCGACCAGGCGCAGCGCCAGCCGGAGACCGATCAGGATCATGCGCGGGAGATGCGCCGGCACTATTCCAGCGGCCGGCCCGTCACGGAGGCAAGCTCGCGGGCCACGCGGTCGGAGAGCTGCCCGGTGATCGGCAGCCTGCGCTCGCGCTCAAACCGCTCGATAGCGGCCTTGGTATCGGCATCGATGACACCGGTCGGCTTGATCTGACCATAGCCATACTCGGCAAGCGCCCGCTGCAGCCCGAGCACGCGCTTCGAGGACGCCTCCGCTGACGGCTCGAGCCGTACCTGCTGGACGGCTGCCGGCCGCAAGCCGGAGGGCGCTTTGGCGGGTTTGGTCGTCGAGCGCTTGATGGCCGCGAGCAGGGCCTCGTTCGGCTCGGTGCTGGCCTTGAGCCCGCTCGCCTGCTCGAAGTCGCGCACGGCCGCGTCGGTGCGCGGCCCGTAGCGGCCATCCACGACCCCATCATAGTAGCTGCGCCGCATCAGCTCGCGCTGGATGTCGGCGATGATCTCGGGCGTCGCGCGAGCGTCGACCTTGGAGGTCGCCTCGGGCGGCCGCGGCCGCGGCAGCGCCGTGGCGGTATCTTTGACGGCATCCTTGACAGCATGCTTGGGCGCCGGTTTCGACGCCGCCGCAATCGCCGCGATGGCATCCTTGAACATCGGCGCAGGATGCGGCCCGGCCTGCAACAGCAAGCCGTTCACCACGATCGCAACCGTGGCCAGCACCGCGACCATGAAGGCGACCGCGTCGCGGCGGCTCCAGCCCAAACGCGCAAGCGCCGCAAAGCGCGGCACTTCTGCGTCGCTGCCGCTATCGCGTTTCGACCTAGGCACGGATCTTCACCAGATTGTCGGCGGGACGCTCGGCTACAGGCGCGACTACCGATGCGGTTACACGCGCAGCAGCCTGTCCAATGGACGCCATCTCGGCGGTCCGCCGCGCGCTTTCGCAATCGACCGGCAACCGGATGGTGATGCTCGTGCCCTCTCCGATCCGGCTCGCGATCTCCATATCGCCTCCGTGCAGCGCGACCAGTCCTTTAACGATCGAAACCCCCAATCCGGTTCCATCATGACGGCGATCATAGGATGAGCGTGCCTGGAAGAACGGATCGCCAATGCGCGCCATGTCCTCGCTATCGATTCCGACACCCGTGTCCGCGACCGTCACCGCGAAGGTGTTGCCTTCGTGCCTGGCGCTGACCGTGATCCTGCCACCGCGATCACTGAACTTGATGGCGTTGGAAACGAGATTGAGCATGATCTGATTGAGCGCGCGTTTGTCGGCGACAATGTCCGGCAGCTCGCCCGCCAGCACTGTTGTGAGTTCAATCCCTGATTCGCGCGCTTTGAGGGCAAGCAGCCCGCAACAATCCTCGATCGCCTGGCGTGGCGAGAACGGCTCGGGCGTGATCGCAAAGTTCCCTGTCTCAATTTTGGACATGTCGAGGATGCCGTTCACGACCGAGAGCAGATGACGGCCAAACTCGTTGATCAGCTCCGCGTATTCGTGCCGACGCGCAGCGTCGATCATCAGCGTGCTTTCCTTGCACAGCATCTCGGAGAAGCCGATGACGGCATTGAGCGGCGTTCGCAGCTCGTGGCTCATGGTGGCGAGGAAACGGCTCTTGGCAGCGTTGGCGCGCTCGGCCTCGGTGCGCGCGAATTCCATCGCCTCTCCTTCCTGCTTGCGCTGCGTGATGTCGCGCATGACGGCAACGACGTCGCGCTCGGAGTCCGGCCGGCCTTTGCTCTGGTCAAGCGCCCGGCAGCGCATCTCGATCCAGATGAACTCTGCAGCCTCGCCCTTACCGTCACGCCGCACGCGAAACTCGACCGAGCGGCTGCCGCCGACCGCCGCCGTATCGGCCAGCGCCTTGAGATAGCCGGGCCGATCGGCGACATGCACGCGATCGAACAGGCCTTGGCCGCGCAGATTCTCGGCCTTGGCGCCGAACATCGGCTCGGCCGTCGGCGATGCGAACAGAACCGCACCGTTGCGGTCGTGACGCGTGATGACGTCGGTCATGTTCTGGGCAAGCAGCCGATAGCGATCCTCCTCGGCGCGATTGAGACGGACGCTCGCGCGCGCGAGTTGCTCAACTCCGAGCGCGATGCCGGTCGCAAAGAGCAAGGCTGAGACAACTCCGAGCCCGGCGAGTGGTGCCGATTCCTGCGGAAGCAGCGCCAAGGGAGGGAACAGATCATACGCGCCGGCGAGCCACAGCAACCCAGCCACGCTCAGCGCCATGGTCGAGGCAACCCAGACCACGCGCCGCGACAAGGACACGGTCGCCTCGAGTGGTACCGCCAAGAGCCAGACCGCTGCGAACGATGCGACGCCTCCGCTTCTGGCGGCAATGACCAGCACCAGGCCGGCAAGCGCGAACGACGACAGCATATGTGCAGCTTCATACCGTCCGGCGCGAGACAGAGCGAAGGCGAGGAGGATCGGCACGATGAGCCACGCGAACGGCAACGCTTCCCAAGCGCTCAGGTCGCCCCAAACGACGCCGTAAAGCGCGAAGCCCGCAATCACAACCAATCCGGCCAGAAGGCGCGGCGCAATGAACGCGCGATGACGCGCGCACGTGAGCGCGTCCTGCTGCGCGGTCGGGTGGACTAATGCATCAATGTCGTCACGCAGTGGCGCAAACAGACCCACGGTTCCCTGTGCACGTCGGTCGTTACAGACGCGCTCCCCTTTTGTAAGGCGGATCGTGTCAGAGGCGGCTTAAGCTAACGCTAAGGACACGACCATATGAACAAGCCATCTCCCCAATAGCTCCGCGCTTGCTTATGTGCTGATGCGCCATTCTCACCTCATGGTGAACGAAAGGTTGCGCGAGCTCTGCTTTGTCGATGTCCAGAATTGGCACAGAACGGCATGCTGCGCTGATCGCGCGGTACCTCGCTGCTATCGGGCGCGAGATCGTTCCAAGATGTTGCCAAGGTCATTCTCAGATCATTCGACTTTTATGAAAATATGCGGCGCATTTGCTTTGAAGCGAGAACCCGGCTTTCAAAGCTCGCTGCTATGGTGACTCCTGAAAGCGGCCTTGAGCAGAGCCGCGGGGGTTGGCGTCATGCGATTCCTGTTGCGGATAGCATTCTGGCTTGGCGTCGTGCTGGTGCTGCTGCCCAGCGCAGGCACCGAGTCCACACCAAAGGTCCAGGTTGGCACCGTCGAGGCTGTGTCTGCCGCGCGCGCCGCTGTCGGCGATCTCCGCAGCTTCTGCGACCGTCAGGCCGAGGCCTGCACAGTCGGCTCGCAGGCCGCGGTGGCGATCGGCCATCGCGCCCAAGCTGGCGCCAAGATGCTGTACGAGTTCCTCAACGAGCGGCTTGGCCCGCAGACGCCCGACGCCGTCGGCTCGACCGGCAAGGCCTCGCAGCAAACGCTGACGCCCACGGATATTGAGCCAGCCTGGCGCGGCCACCAGCCACACCGGAACTAGTGCCGCCGATTTGAAGTTCCTACACCACCTGCAGCAAACTCGGTTAGGAACTTCAAATCGAAAAGCGGCACTAGAATCATAGCGTTGCTAGTGCCCCTTTGTTTCCGAAGTTCGTGTCAGAGCGTGCTGAGACGTATCACGAACTTCGGAAACGGGGCACTAGGTCACTTCGCGGCCCAGACATCGCGCCCGCCGGTTGGCATCGCCACGCTTGGCCTATATATTGAGAGGGCATGCGGCAGGTCGCCGCTGCACGGCCAAGCCATGACCATAGACGAGATCATCGAGAATTTTGCGCTGCTGGACGAGTGGGACGACCGCTACCGCTACGTCATCGAGCTTGGCCGATCGCTTGCCCCGCTCAACGAGCGGGATCGCAACGACACCAACAAGGTGCAGGGTTGCGCCAGCCAGGTCTGGCTGTCGACAGCGGTGCAGCCCAATGGCCAAACCGGCCCGGTGCTGTCATTCGTGGGCGACAGCGATGCACATATCGTGCGCGGGCTGATCGCGATCCTGCTCACGATCTACTCTGGCAAGCATGCCCGCGACATCATCGCGACCGATGCGGTCGCGTTGTTCGAGCGCCTGGGCCTGAAGGAGCATCTGACGCCGCAACGCTCCAACGGCTTCCGTTCCATGGTGGAGCGCATCAAGTCGGATGCGCGTAGTGCACTGGCGACCGCGACAGTGCCTTAGAGCATGATCCCTGATCCGGCGTGGACCCTGCTGAGCTATTTCCGCCGCCGGCGCTGCTGACCAAGACCCATCTGCTTGGCGAGCTCCGAGCGCGCAATCGCGTAGTTGGGTGCCACCATCGGATAGTCGGGCGGCAGGCTCCACTTCTCGCGATACTGATCCGGCGTCATGTTGTACTGTGTGCGCAGGTGACGCTTGAGCGACTTGAATTTCTTTCCGTCCTCGAGGCACACGATGAAGTCGGCCGTGATCGACTTCTTCACCGACACAGCCGGCTTCAGCGGCTCGCTCGCCACCTCGCCCTGCCCGCTCGACACGCGGGTAAGCGCCGCATGAACTTGATTGATCAACGCCGACAAATCCTGCGCCGGCACAGGATTGTTACTGACATAAGCCGAGACGATGCTCGCCGTCAGCTCGATATAGCTCGTGCCCGACGAATTATCATTCATGGCGTATGAATCCTAACTGCCCAATGGCCCTTACGTTTTTCGGCCTGCCGCATCCGCAGGTATTCTTGTGTATAAGGGCCAGTTACAACGGCCAAAGTCCAAGTTATCAAGCTAAGACCTATCTATACTTGATGATCGACGAACGCAATAAGTGCTGTCCAGTGATGGTCAATATTCCCTATCGATTGTTATGTCTTATTGCTCCACAACGCATCAAATTTACGCGATCTCGTGTAATTTAACCGGTAGATACGGCCGGTCACGTCACGGCGACCAATATCGCCATGGTTTGTACAGGTATGATTTGAGTATTCACGTTGTTGTTCACACTCCTTTCGCCCGGAAGCTGCCTGCAAAAAGCCTAGCGCTCACGAAGCCGCGCGCTTCCGACGTACCAAGGAGACGTGTCAAGAACTCGCGGAGAGCTAGCGCGCTCGCAGCAACGTCAAGCTCATTGCCCGACACAAATATGTAATCTTGTCGGGATTGGAATAGGTTGCGCGCTGGTTGTTAGACAGCCATGCAGAGCAGACAATACTGCACAAGATCGTCTTTCACAGTCGTGAACAAGATCTTTATTTCCATGAAATCCAGCAACATCAGTCCACGCTGCATTCGCGTGTACTTCGGCTCGGTTGCCCATGTGGTCTCGAGTCGTGCCATCTCGAGTCATGTCGTCTGCGAGTTATTCAAATTGCCAAGCACGCCGCCAAGACGCGAGCGGTTCGAGCCGGCAGGCTGATGCAAATGTGCTTGGGAAGTGCAGGCTACAGCAACCTGCGCCGGAGACCCGTCTAAGAATTGTTCTCGATATGCGCACGCAATTCCGCAATCGAGCCGAAGCGCACGGTTCCATGCGGAAGCTGCGCTTCAATGGAGCCATCGGCATAGAGCGTATAGGCCATGCCGTCGACCACCCCGGACTTGAGGATTGCGACTGAGCGAGGTTCCCGCTCGGCACGCGGCGGCTCGCCGGATGGCTGCCGCGCGACCTCGTCCGGCTTCGACTGGTCACCCGGGCGCCGCTTGGGCCACATGGAGTCGAACTGCTCCTGCTGGGGCGGACGCGGTGGCGTCTTCGGCCGAAACAGGAAATCGAGCCGCGGCTCTTTGCCGGTCTCGCCGGGCCCAGCTGGGCGCACTTCCGGCTCTGGTCTGGGCTCGGACCTGGGTTCCGGCTTGCGCTCTGCTCCGTGGTGAAGCCCGTTGCCATTCGGAGAGAGCGGGACGTCCTCGCCATTGGCGACGACACGATCCGGGCGCACGGTCGATCGCAGGCGCTCGAGCGCCGAGCCCGACACCTCGATCGCAGCAGTCGGGGTCGGCTCGGCCGGCCGCGGCTCCGGCGGGCGGGGCTCGGCTTGGAGCGACTCGGCTTGGCGCGGGTCCGGCGGGCGTGGATCAGGCAGACGTGGATCAGGCACGCGTGGATCAGGCACGCGTGGATCAGGCAGGCGCGGTCCGGCGTCCAAGGCTTCAGACCGCCGCTGGCTGTCAGATGGCTGCCTGGCATCAGCCAGACGCGGGATGTGAGCCGAGGGCCTGAGCCTGAGCGACTCCGCGATCGCACTGAGCTGGCTGATCAGGGAGCCGACACCCATTACCAAGGGGCCGCCCACGATGGCGATCGCGCCCGTCATGATTAATGACTGGCCAAGAGCCGAATCACTGACGGTCGAGCCAGACGCAATCGCGACCACCCCCGCACCGGTGATCACAATACCGAAAACAAGCAGGATCAAGGACATCCTGGCACCCACCCAATCCCAAAATACCCCCGTAGAATCGCCGCAGGCATATGGTTACTGAGATTCTGGCGCCAATCCTATGGTTAAGCAATCGTTAATCTGGCCAATCTGGTAAGGAATCCAATGATATTGGCTCCTGGGCCACATTCGCGCCCCGCGCGCACTCGTGCGCCTTTCGCGTCGGAGGAGGGCCGTAAGCCCTCACAGCCCTGCATTCTGCTGCGCCACCATGCAGTAGAGCATCGGGATCGAGAACATGGTGTTGATCCGCGATGTCATGCCGGCACGGCGCGCCGCCCCGGCCTTTTCGTCGGACGAGGCTTCGACGATCCCGAGGAGCTTCTTCTGGTTGGGCCAGATAACGAACCAGACATTGAAGGCCATGATCAGCGCCAGCCACATGCCGATACCAATCACGTAGGCCGTCCGTTGAAAGGTCAGGGCCTGAACGAGGCAGTCCTTCGACCAAGCCAGGATCAGTCCGAAGATCACAGTGGCCAGTGCGCATCCGGCGTCAAACCGGATGAACCGTCCGCTGAGCAAGCCGACCAGAATGACGAGGACGATCAGGAGCGCGACGCCAGCCGCGAGCGTCCTGTGCAGGTCTTGAAAAAAGGCTGCCATGGCATTGCACCCCCCTTGCAAATGCCCAGGATACGAGAGCATAGCCCCTTGCCGGCTCAACGTTGCCCGCCCGCGAACCTGTTGACGATCGAGGCAGCAGGATCTCGCGGAACCGACGATGCAGCCCCCGAGTTGGCATCAAACACTCGCGTGTGTCAGGAGATTCCAATGGCGTTC
Organism: uncultured Alphaproteobacteria bacterium; assembly: GCA_963817015.1. Lineage (GTDB taxonomy): Bacteria > Pseudomonadota > Alphaproteobacteria > Rhizobiales > Xanthobacteraceae > VAZQ01. Next base: position 93,203 of record CAWFMV010000010.1, read on the forward strand.
TCTCTTCCCGATCTGCCCTATTCCCACGATGCGCTGGCGCCGTACATGTCGCGCGAGACGCTCGAATACCATCACGACAAACATCACCTTGCCTACGTCAACAACGGCAACAACCTGCTCAAGGGGACCGAATGGGAGAACAAGTCCCTTGAGGACATTGTCAAAGGCTCGTTCGGCAAGAACCCTGGCGTGTTCAACAATGCCGGCCAGCACTACAATCACAATCATTTCTGGCAGTGGATGAAGCCGAACGGCGGCGGCGACAAGCTCCCCGGCAACCTCGAGAAGCAGATCAATGCCGACCTTGGCTCGGTCGCCAAGATGAAGGAGGAGTTCGTCCAGGCGGGCGTCGGCCAGTTTGGATCGGGATGGTGCTGGCTCGCGGTCAAGGGCGGCAAGATCACGGTCACGAAGACCCCCAATGGCGAGAGCCCGCTGGTCCATGGCGCCTCGCCGATCCTGGGCTGTGACGTGTGGGAGCACTCCTATTACATCGACTACCGCAACCGGCGGCCCGACTACATCAAGGCGTTCCTCGACCATCTGGTGAATTGGGACCACGTCGCCCAGATGCATGAGGCCGCCATGAAGGCCGGCGCATAGCGGACGGCGGCCGACTTCGGGCGGCGAGGCCATCCTCCACCGCGCCTCCTTCACCACGACTTGCGCGCGGAATCGCGCCATAATTGCTCGATGGAGCAGAGAACAACACCGCTGGCCTCGGCCGAGGCCGGCGCGGCTACCGCCTGCGATCGGCTCGCGCTCGCGCTGATCGCAGTTGCGGCGCTCGTCGCGGTTACTACGTTTCGCGACTACGGCGTCGGCTGGGACGACTATACTCACGCCGAGTACGGCGACCTCCTGCTCTCCTTCTACTCGTCCGGCTTTGCGGACAAGCGCGCGCTCTCCTTCGTCAATCTCTATATGTATGGCGGCGGCTTCGACCTCCTTGCCGCGCTGGCCGCCAAGATCTTGCCGTTCACGCTGTTCGAGACACGGCGGCTTCTGGGTGCCGTTGTTGGTCTCATTGGAGTGATCGTGGTCTGGCGCACTGCGCGCCGGGTCGGCGGCTCGGTCGCCGGGCTGATCGCACTCGCGCTCATTGTCACCTGCCCACTTTTCGTCGGGCATCAGCTCATCAATGCCAAGGACGGACCGTTCGCGGTCGCGATGGCGATCCTGCTCCTAGGCCTGGTGCGCGCCCTCGATCAGTACCCCCGCCCCTGCGCCGGCACGGTGGCTCTCACCGGGGCGGGCTTCGGGCTCGCGATCGGCTCGCGCATCATGGGCGGGTTCGGTGTGATGAGCATGCTTGGTGCGCTGGCGCTGCTCGTCACGATCGACGCGCGGCAGGATGGCGTGCGACCAGCCGCCGCCAGATTGGGACAATTCGTCCTCCGGATGCTTCCCGGCATTGTTGTGATGCTGGTGGTGATGGCGCTGATCTGGCCCTGGGTCGTCTCCGCGCCGTCCAATCTGATTCACGCGATCGACTACTTCTCGCGTTTCTTCGAGGAGCCCTGGCAGGAGCTGTTCGGCGGAGCACTGATCCGGGTCACCGATATGCCGCGCAGCTATGTGCCGACCCTGCTGGCATTGCAGCTGCCGGAGCTGTTCTTGCTGCTCGGTACAGGTGGCGCCATCGGTGCGCTCATCGCGGCCATGCGGAGCGACGTCGCGCGCAACCGGCGCGCGGTGCTCGCGCTGATCGCATTCGCGGCGCTGCTGCCGGTAGCGGTCACGGTGCTGGCGCGGCCCGCGATGTACAACGGCATCCGGCATTTCGTGTTTGTGCTGCCGCCGCTCGCCATCCTCGGCGGGTTGGCCGGCAGCTGGTTGCTCGAGCGCGCGCGGCCACACCGCGCGGTCGCGGCCCTTGCCATTGCTGTGTTTGCGGTTGGCATCGCGTCGCCGGTCATCGAGATGGCCCGGCTGCATCCCTATGAGTACACGCATTTCAATCGCATCGCGGGCGGGGTCGAGGGCGCGCGTGACCGGTACATGCTCGACTACTGGGCGCTTTCGTTCAAGCAGGCGTCGCTCGGGCTCAAGGCCAAGATCGCCGAGCTCGGCCTTGAAAAGCCCGCCGGCCGGCGCTGGAAGCTCGCGACCTGCGGCCCCCACCGCTCGCCCCAGGTCGAGCTCGGGCCCGACTTCGAGACCACCTGGGACCCCAAAGGCGCCGACTTCGCCCTAATGCTTGGCGAGTTCTACTGCCGCAGGTTTGACGCGCCGCTCTGGGTCGAGGTGGTGCGGGCCGGCGCGGTCTATGCGCGCGTTTATGACATCCGCGGCCGCTCCTATGAGACACTTTTGACGCAGCCCGGGCTGCCGAGCCTTTGACGGCACCGGTGCCGCCGGATTACGATCCCCTACCAAAAGCTGCGTAATTAAGAGTGCAAGTGGGAGGGGTCGATGCATTATCTGTACGCCATTCTGGCCTTGGCCGTCGTGCCGCTCGTGGCCGCCCAGCCTGCACGCGCGCAAAACGATCCCACCATTCACATGGTGACCTACATTGATGTCGCGCCCGCCGCCAAGGATCAGGCAGCCGCGCTGCTGCGACCACTGGCGGAGGCAAGCCGGAAGGACGCCGGCAATCTTCTGTTCCAGATTTTGCGGCGCACCGCGCCCGCCCACCAATTCGTCATCGTCGCCACCTGGAAGGATCAGCAGGCGCTTGATGCCCACGATGCGGCGGCCCATAGCAAACAATTCCGCAGCCAGGTTGATCCGCTCCTGATCGCCCCCATCGACGATCGCCTCTGCATCCCGACTTTCGTCGCCGCGCAGAAATCCGGTGACGGCTCGGTCTACGTGGTGACGCATGTGGACGTGCCCGGGAACGTTCGCGACAAGATCCTGCCGGCGCTCGAAGCGCTGTCCGAGCAGAGCCGCAAGGAAGGCGGCAATCTGCGTTTCGACGTCTCATATCAGAAGAACCGCACCAACCATTTCACCGTCATGGAAATCTGGAAGGATCAGGCCGCCAACGACACCCATGAGCTCGCCGCGCATACACGCGCGTTTCGTGGCGCGCTGACGCCGATTACCGGCGCGCTCTATGACCAGCGCTGGTATAAGGCCATGTGACGCGCGGAGCGCACCATCAAGATCACGCTGACAACAGGTCCATCGGGAACACGCCCATCGGGAGGATAGACATGCGCTTACTGAGCTCCATCATGCTTGCAATGACGATCATGCCGCTTGCCCTGGCACCACAGGCGTCCGCGCAGGAGGACTCGACTGGCCACATGGTGACCTATGTCGAGGTAGCCCCGGCCGCCAAGGCACAGGCCGCCACCCTGCTCAAGGAGCTTGCCGCCGCAAGCAAACAGGACGCAGGGCTGCTGCGCTTCGAAATTCTCGAGCGCACGGCCCCATCCAACCAGTTCGTGATTATCGAGGCCTGGAAGGACGAGGCGGCGCTCAACGCACACGCGGCCACCGCGCACGCCAAGCAATTTCGCGACAAGATGCAGCCACATCTGATCGCGCCGATCGACGACCGGCTGTCGATCGTCACGACCGCGAGCCCGATCGCAGCGGCGGCCGGGGCCGGGCTCTATGTGGTGACCCACGTCGACGTCGGGCCGCCCAACCGTGACAAGATCATCGTTGCGCTCAAGGCGCTCTCGGAGCCGACGCGCAAGGATAAGGGCAATGTCCGCTACGATGTGCTGCAGCAGAAGACCCGCACCAATCACTTCACCGTCGTGGAAGCGTGGACGGACCAGGCCGCCAACGATGCCCATGAGATCGCGGCGCACACCAAAGAATTCCGCGGCGCGCTCGGCCCGCTCACCGGCGCACTCTACGATCAGCGCTGGTACAAGCCGCTCTAGGAACGCTGCGTCACAAGACAATACGCCTCGCGGCCTGAACAGGTCCGCGGGGCGTTTCGTTCGCCTGGTTCAAATCATCAGTGAGTCTTCCAGCGCGCTCTGGCCTCGGCGGCGGATTGGTTGAGGTGAACTTTCATCTCGACATGAACGACCCAGCCGAGCGGAATGTAATGATACTCGCCGCCGGTCTCGTCCTTTGCCAATCTCACTTCACCGTTGCTTTCCAAATGATCGACGATGCCGACGTGTTCGCCGTCGGAGCCGAGAACTTCCAGATTTTCCCGAATGAGTGTTGGCGAAATCATGAGTTCTCCCATGGCGGCAAGAGGGACACTCGATGTGTTTTGACGCTATCTGAAATCACAGGTCGCCACAACTGGAGACGCCGCTAACGTCAGAGCCACTGTCCTATTCAGCGTCAGAAGCGCTGACCTATTCGTGTGGTGGCTCAGTATTGGACGGTCACGATGTGAACCGAATACATGGAATCAAACATATGATCGAACACACTGGATCGACACTGGATCGAACAGACGTGGGCCTCGCGCCGGAATTGCCCGGCGCGAGGCCCATGCTGACGGTTCAGTTGCTCTAGTTGGCTTTCCAGCGCGCCTTCGCCTCGGCACCGGACTGTTTCAGGTGAACCTTCTTTTCAACATGGTCCACCCATGCGAGCGGGATGAGGTGATGTTCACCGCCCGCATCGGGGTCGGATTTCGCCAGCTTGACCATATCCTGGCCTTCCAGGTGATCCACGGTTCCGACGTGCACGCCGTCGGAACCGACGACTTCCATGTGTTCCTTGATCATCATCGGTGCAACCATACGAACCTCCTTGTTGAGGAGATAACGTTAGGCACCAATTGTCGTTCCGGGCTGGTTCCACGCGTGCTGGCGCTGGGACTACCCAAAAGCTATTCAATGGCGGATTTGTTTCGCCTGGAGAGACGGACATGCGCATCAAGTCGAAATCGTCGACTACCACTGAGCCCCTGCACAACCCACATCCGGGCGAAATCCTGACGGAGGAGTTCCTTAAGCCAATGCAACTGTCGCAAACGGCACTTGCGCGAGCGATCGGAGTGCCGCCGCGGCGCATCAATGAGATCGTGCTGGGCAAGCGAGCGATTACGGCCGACACAGACCTGCGACTGGCTCGCTACTTCAAAATGTCGGATGGATTCTTCCTCGGCCTGCAGGCCGACTATGAATTGATGGAACGGCGCAGGGTGATCGGCGCGCAGCTCAAGGCGATCAGACCGCGAGCGGCCTGATCGTCACACCAGCCGCGACCGCGCCCTCACCCCGCCAGCGCCGCCAGAATCCGCGCCCAGCTGCGCGTGCCCTTGTGGAAGCTGTTGAGATCGAACTTCTCGTTCGGCGAATGCACGCGATCATCATCGAGCGCGAAGCCGACCATGAGCGTGTCCATGCCGAGCACGCGCTTGAAGTCGGCGACGATCGGGATCGAGCCGCCCTCGCCCACCGTCACGGCCTTGCGGCCCCATTCGGCGGCGAGCGCGGCGCGCGCCTTCACCACCGCCGGGTTGTCGTAGGAGAGCTGGATCGGCGGGGCGAGGCCGAAATTCGAAAACTCCACCTTGGCATCGCTCGGCAGCCGATCGCGCACGAACTTGCGGAAGGCATCGCGCACTTTCTTGGGGTTCTGCGCACCGACCAGACGGAATGACACCTTGGCCGTGGCCTGGCCCGGAATGACGGTCTTGGCGCCTTCTCCCGTATAGCCGCCGATCAGCCCGTTGATCTCGGCGGTCGGCCGCGTCGCGATCTGCTCGATCACCATGCGGCCCTTCTCGCCGGCCGGCACCTTGAGGCCGACCTCGCCGAGAAAATCCTTCGGCGTCAGCTTGAGCCGCTTGAGGTCGGCCTTGATGTCCTTCGGCAGCTCCTTCACGCCCTCATAGAAGCCCGGGATGGTGACCTTGCCGTTCTTGTCGTGCATCGCGCCGAGAATGCTCGCAAGCACGCGCAGCGGATTCTGCGCCGCGCCACCGAACAAGCCGGAGTGCAGATCGCGGTCCGCGCACGTGACTTTCACTTCCTCGTAGACAAGACCGCGCAGCGAGGTGGTGATCGCCGGCGTCTTGGTGTCCCACATGCTGGTGTCGCAGATGAGCGCCAGGTCGTGCTTGAGCTCGCGCGCGTTGTCCTTGACGAAGCCGAACAGATGGGCGGATCCGCACTCCTCCTCGCCCTCGATCATGGCGGTGATCGGCAACGGCAGCGCACCGGTGACGGCCTTGTAGGCTCGGCAGGCCTCGACGAAGGTCATCACCTGGCCTTTGTCGTCGCAGGCGCCGCGCGCCACGATGATCTTGCGCCCGTCGGGGGTGGTCGCGATGCGCGGCGAGAACGGCGGCGTCCTCCCACAGATCGAGCGGATCGACCGGCTGCACGTCATAGTGGCCGTAGAACAGGACGTGCGGGCTTTTGCCATTGCCACCGTTCGCCTTTGCCGACCACGATCGGATGTCCCTCGGTCGCACGCACGCTCGCGTCGAAACCGATCCCGGTGAGGTCGCGCGCGACAAACTCGGCTGCGGTGCGGCACTCGTCCTTGTAGGCCGGATCGGTCGAGATCGACTTGATCTTCAGGAACGCAAACAATCGATCGAGGCTCTTGTCGAGGTCGGCGTCGATCCGGTCGAGAACGGCGGGGAGCGTGTTGGACGATGATGTCATGGCGGGTACCTATGTGGTGCCGAGGCGCGGTGCCTTGCTGGTCACGGCGGATTCTAAAGCGATGAGCGGCCGGCACAAGGCGAGCCCAGCCCTGCGATCGCACCAACACGGGGTAAGCTATCGCCTGAGGATGCCGCCCAAGGTTCCGCGCACGATGGCGCGGCCAATGGTATTGCCCATCGATCCGCCGAGCGACTTGCCCAGATCGCCCGCGACCTTGCCGGCAACACGGTTCACCACCGAGCGCGTCACGTCGCGCGCGACGTACTGGCCGACCGTCAGCCGTTGGCCGCGTTGGCGGGACGTCCCGAACAGACCGCCAAGCGTTGCGCCGATGCCGCTGATCCAGCCGCCGACGCCGCCGGACTCGCTCGGCTGCTGTTCGCTGCCGGGAGGCGGCGCCGTGGTCGAGCCGGTCTGCTGCACCCTGCTTGTGCAGAACCTCGTAGGCCGATTCCGAGTCGACGGGCGTGTCGTACTTGCCTCTGACCGGGCTCTTGGCGATCACCGCCTTGCGTTCCTCGGGCGTTATCGGCCCGACGCGTGCCGACGGCGGGCGCACCATGCAGCGTTCGACCATCGAGGGCGTGCCGTTCCCTTCCAGGAACGACACCAGCGCCTCACCCTTGCCGAGCTCGCTGATCACGGTCGCGGTGTCGAGATTCGGGTTCGGCCGGAACGTCTCCGCCGCCGCCCGCACTGCCTTCTGATCGCGCGGGGTGAACGCGCGCAGCGCATGCTGCACGCGGTTGCCGAGCTGCGCCAGGACCTTATCGGGCACATCGAGCGGATTCTGAGTGACGAAATAGACCCCGACACCCTTAGAACGGATGAGCCGCACCACCTGCTCGATCTTGTCGAGCAGCGCCTTGGGCGCCTCGTTGAACAACAGATGCGCCTCGTCGAAGAAGAACACGAGCTTGGGCTTGGCGAGGTCGCCAACCTCGGGCAGCTCCTCGAACAGCTCCGACAACAGCCACAGCAGGAACGTCGCATAGAGCCGCGGGTTTGCCATCAGCTTGTCGGCGGCCAGGATATTGACGACACCGCGGCCGTCGCGGTCGGTGTGGATGAAGTCCTTCAGCGCCAGCGCGGGCTCGCCAAAGAACTTCTCGCCACCCTGATTTTCCAGCACCAGGAGCTGGCGCTGGATGGTGCCAATGGTCGTTTTCGAGACATTGCCGTACTTGGTGGTGAGCTCCGACGCGTGCTCGGCAATGAAGCCGAGCATCGAGCGCAGGTCCTTGAGATCGAGAAGCAGCAGCCCCTCGTCGTCAGCTACGCGGAAGCAGATGTTGAGTACGCCCTCCTGCACCTCATTGAGGTCCATGAGCCGGGACAACAGCAGCGGGCCCACTTCGGAGATCGTGGCGCGAATGGGATGGCCCTGTTCGCCGAACAGGTCCCAGAACACGACTGGAAACTGATCCACCTGGTAGTCGATGCCGAACTCTTGGCACGGCTGACAAACGCTTCCTTGGCCTCGCCCTGCTCCGCGATACCTGACAGGTCACCCTTGATGTCGGCGGCAAAGACCGACACGCCCGCGTTGGAAAGGCCTTCCGCCAGGACTTGCAGGGTCACGGTCTTGCCGGTTCCGGTTGCGCCGGTGACCAGACCGTGCCGATTGGCGAGTGCCAGCGTCAGCACTTCCGGCTTATGGCTCCGGCCAACGAAAATGGTTCCGTCGTCGTCACCCATCGCACGCCTCTGAGATCTGGGTCAGCTCAGCGGACATTGTTTGCCCGGATGGCCGAACCGTCAACAGCAACGCCTGCTGTGGTCAACAGCAGGCGCGCCTCGTCGTTTTGATTGTGATTTGTAAGTGGCTATTGCAGCTTAAATTTGCCGCCCCAAGCCTCGTGGTTGAGTGCGTTCATTGCGTCGGCCAGCGGGAGCTTGGGACGGGCCCGCTCGCTCATGTTGTCACGAGATCGCCGCTGCTTCTGCAGGAGCGCGCCCATCCATCGATAGAGCAGGCGCGACGACACGTCGGCGGGAACCGAAGCCACATAACCGGCCCGCCGGGCAGATCTGTTGACGTAGGGAGTGACGACCTGCGCCAGCAACAAGGAGGGGATGCCCACCTCGCGTCCGGGCGCACCCGTTTCCGCCGTCCATTGCGGCACTTCATCCGGCACCGCATCTGGCAGTAGCACAAGGCATGCGTCTGCCCGCTTGGCGGAGCAGAGCTGCCGCGCCTGGTCGGGATTTGCAACCAGACGAACACCCTCAAGTCCCATGCGCGTTAGAGTATGCACAAGCGGACGTCCCGTTTCAGAGCCGGCAACAACGACAACTCGTGCATTCGTGAATGAGATCATGGCGCCCTTAACCCATTGGTCACAGCCACAAACCGCTTGTTTATGTCCGCAAGTCCTGGCCGTGAGGTCCCCTTGCCCGACGAGGTCCGCTTGAGTTCTATTGGCCTCGCATCTTCTCTAATTATAGACCTGCTTTCCTAGGTGATGTCGGTAACGCTGTAGGGACGGACTTGCGCGGTTAACTCTTCCTTTTGGTCGATAGACGGCGTTTACGGGTTCACTACTATCGCTAACTATGCCATCCGCGCGCCCTCTTCCAGGCCACAAAAGGCCTTAGAACAAAACGGTTTGCGTCAAGTTTGTGACATTTCACAAATGCACCAAAATTCAATTCGTTGTACCGCTTTCACACTGATGTATTAATGCAACTGGCTGCCACATTCGTAAACGCGCCTCCGGCCCACCGGTTTCCGCCCTCCTTTCCGCCCCATACAATCGCTAATAGGCCTCCGGGGAAAATTGGGCATGGATGAGCTGATTGGACGCTTGGTTGCCAACATCGGCATTGATCAGGCGACTGCCCAAAAGGCTGTGGGTATTATTCTACAGTTCCTGCTAAAGGAAGGACCCGCCGAAAAGGTCCAAGACCTCCTGGCCAAGCTGCCGGGAGCTCTGGAGGCCATTGCGGCGGCTCCGCCCGACGAGGGAACTGGGATGTTTGGCGGAGGGGTATTAGCGGCGGGAACCCGCATGATGTCAGTCGGTCTCAGCATGGGCCAAGTCCAGGCTGTGACCCGTGAGACCATTGCCTTCGCACGCGAGAAAGCCGGTGAGGACACCATCGGCGAGATCGTCGGCGCGATCCCTGGCCTTGGTCAGTTCGTCTGACGCCCGATGGTGCAGGCGGTCGACTGTGGATCAGGCGGATCGACAGGGGATAGTGAGGAGAATTCGATGGCAAGCTACCCAATCACCCACATCGACGGACTCGATGCGGATGAGGTCAAGACCCTCAGAACGCTTGGCATCCGCACGACAGAGCGGCTCCTGGACGAGGCCAAGAGCCCCAAGGCGCGCCGAACGCTGGCTGTGAAGTGCGGCATCGATGAGAAACGCTTGCTGAGATTTGCCAACGCCTGCGACCACATGCGCATCAAGGGCATGGGCAAGGGCTACCTGGGCCTATTGCAGGAGGTGGGGGTCGATACCGTCCGGGAGCTGCGCTATCGCAAGCCCGAGAACCTCGCTCGCGCAATGGCGGAGGCCAACAAGAAGAAGAGGATGGTGCGCTTCCTCCCGCCCGAGAAGCTCGTTGTGCGCTGGATCGAGCACGCCAAGAAGCTTCCGCTCAAGATCAGCTACAAGGATCAGGCCGAAGGTCCTCGCATCGCCCGCCGCAAGGGTATCGACGCGTAGTTTCAATCGGGTCCCGCGGGGCCCCTCAGATCGCCAGGCTTTAACCTCTATGGCGTGCGCCAGCGCTGCGACATGCGCGTGTGCTGGCGCGCCTTGACTTCCACAGGCGGACCGGCGCAAGCCAGCGCCGTGATCAAGACCCGCTCAACACTATCGTCGCCGGGTCCGACCGGCCCACAGGCGCGACCAGCCCCCGCTACGCTGGCGCGGCTGACAAGCCTTGGCCGACCGGCCATCATGGGCGTGGTCAACGTCACGCCTGACAGCTTCTCCGATGGCGGGCGCTTTCTCGATCCGCAGCGCGCAATCGAGCATGCCCGGCGGCTCGCCGTCGATGGCGCCGACATCCTCGATATCGGTGCCGAGTCCACCCGCCCCTACGGCGGCATGGTCGCGGTCTCGCGCGAAGAGGAGCTGCGGCGGCTAGCGCCGGTCCTGCCCGAGGTCATCGCACTCGGCGTGCCGGTCTCGATCGACAGCATGAAGGCGTCCGTTGCGAGCGTAGCGCTCGAAGCCGGCGCCAGCATCGTCAACGACGTCTGGGGCCTGCAGCGCGACCCCGATATGGCGCGCGTCGTCGCCGAGCACGCCGTGCCGGTCATCATCATGCACAATCGCGACTCCGCCGATCCGGCGATCGACATCATGGCCGACATCGCGGCATTCTTCCTGCGCTCGATCGACATCGCGGAACGCGCCGGCATTGCGCGCAACATGATCGTGCTCGACCCCGGCATCGGCTTCGGCAAGACACCGCAGCAGAGCATCACCGCGATTGCGCGGCTGGGCGAGCTCAAGTCGTTCGGCCTGCCCCTTCTGATCGGCGCGTCGCGCAAGCGCTTCATTGACTCGATATCGCCTGCGCCACCCGATCAGCGCATCGGCGGCTCGATCGTGAGCCACCTTATGGCGGTCGAGAGTGGTGCGACGATCGTGCGCACTCACGACGTCGCCGAGACCGTGCAGGCGTTGCGCGTCGCGAAAGCCATCCGGGAGGCCCGATGACCGACGCCGTCTTCGTTTCAGGCCTCTCACTGCACGCCTATCACGGCGTGATGCAGCACGAGGCCAAAGTTGGGCAGACCTTCAAGCTCGATCTCGTCCTCGACATTGATCTCGCGGCCGCCTCGCATTCCGACAAGCTCGCCGACACGGTCGGCTATGACCAGGTCGTCGAGGTCGCGAGCCGAGCGTTCTGCTCCAAGCGGTATCGGCTGGTCGAGGCTGCGGCTGGCGCGGTCGCCGACGCGATCCTCTCACGCTTTGCCGAGGTGACGGCGGTGCGGGTGACGGTTCACAAGCCGCATGCACCGATCGCCGCGACATTCGCGGACGTCGGTGTCACCATCGCGCGCGCCCGCCATGGCTGAGGCGCTGCTGGCGCTTGGCGGCAATGTGGGAGATGTCCGGGCAACACTTGCGCGCGCGATCGCAATGCTCTGCGAGCGCGGCGACATCCGCTTGCTTGCCCGCTCCTCCGACTATGTGACCCCGCCCTGGGGCGTCGAAGACCAGCCGCCATTCGTGAACCTGTGCGTCGCGGTCGACACCACGCTCACGCCGCAAACCCTGCTGGCGCGCGCGCAAGCGGTCGAGCGCGCCTTCGGGCGGGACCGCGCCCACGAGCGGCGCTGGGGGCCGCGCACGCTCGACATCGACATCCTGGCCTACGACGACCTTGTCCTCAACGAGCCCGACCTCACGCTGCCGCATCCGCGCCTCAACGAGCGCGCCTTCGTGCTGCTGCCACTCGCTGAGATCGCCCCTGCGCGCATCATTGCCGGCGTTCGCGTAGATGATGCGCTGGCGCGTCTCGACATCACCGGGATTAAAAAACTACCGCCGCCCTGATCGTCATTTGCCCCATTCCGCCGGGCCGTGTAACGTCGCCGGCATGGGGAATTCGGAGCACCGGTCGCGGGTGGCTTAATGCCGTGCTCCGTCGAGTGGACTGAGACACTCAGAGGGACAGAGGGACAAACTCATGAGCATCGACAGGCGGACAATGGTCACTGGCTTGGTGAGCGCGGGGGCGTTGCTGCAGACGAGCACACATGGTCAGGCCGCAAGCGGCCCCGAGATCAACGCCTCCGTGGGCGCCACGCTCGAGCGCTTCTACTATCAGGTTCCAGGCGCCCAGGGGCTGGCCGCGCGGGCCGCAGGCGTGCTGGTGTTTCCAACCGTGATCAAGGCCGGCTTCGGCGTCGGCGGCGAATATGGCGAGGGCGCCATGGTGGTCGGTGGCCGCACGGTTGCGTTCTACAACGTGCTCTCGGCCTCGATCGGCTTCCAGCTTGGCGCGCAGGCGCGCTCGGTCATCATGATGTTCATGACCCCGCAGGCGCTCGGGAATTTCCAGCGCATCGACGGCTGGCGGGTCGGCGTCGATGGCTCGGTGGTGGTGGTTGCGGTCGGCGCCGGCGGCTCGATCGACACCGACAAGATCACCAACCCGGTGGTGGGCTTCATCCTCAACTCCAAGGGGCTGATGTACAACCTCACCCTCGAAGGCTCGAAGATCAGCCGCATCTATCCGTGAGCAGAGCGCGCACGACGCGCTTCCGTTGCAGCAATCCCTTTCATGGCCGGCCGCCAACACGGCCGGTCATTTGCTATTTGGTCATTTACTTATTCGGTCATGGCGCTGCCGCTCTTCCGCGGCCAGAATGGTTGCGAATATCCGGAGACAAGCCATGAAATTCGGGATCGGGCAGCCGGTGCCGCGCACCGAGGATCCGCGCTTCCTCAAAGGCAACGGCCGCTACGTCGCCGACATCATGCCGGCAAACCTCGCGCACGGCTTCGTGCTGCGCTCGCCGCACGCGCATGCCGTCATCACATCAATCGACACATCCGCCGCCAAGGCCGCCCCCGGCGTGCTGGCAGTGCTGACCGGCGCCGATGCCCGCGCCGACAACATCGGCGTCCTTCCCTGCGGCGCGCCACCGATCGCCTTCGGTGGCCCGGCCAAGGCGTTCATGGCGCTGCATCCGGTGCTGCCGCATGATCGTGTTCGCTTCGTCGGCGATCCGGTAGCGTTCGTGGTGGCCGAAACGCTGAATGAGGCGCGCGACGCGGCCGAGCTGATCGCGATCGACTATGACGTGCTGCCTGCAATCGTCGCGACCGAGGACGCGGCCAAGCCCGGCGCACCGCTGGTCTGGGACAGCGCGCCCAACAACATCTGGTTTGCACTCGAGCGCGGCAACAAGGCGGCGACCGATGCGGCCTTCGCCAAGGCTGCGCATGTCGTCACGCTGAAGATCGTCAACAACCGGCTGTCGGCAAACTCCATGGAGCCGCGCACGGCGCTTGGCCGAGCACGACGAGGCGAGCGGACGCACCACGCTCCACACCAGCACGCAGCAGCCGCATCGGCTGCGCGCCAATCTCGCCGCGAGCGTGTTCCACGAGCCGCGAGCTGAATTTCCGCGTGGTGTCGCCCGACGTCGGCGGCGGCTTCGGCATGAAGGGCGGCGTGCTTCCCGGAGGATGTGCTCGTCGTGTGGGCCGCACGCAAGACCGGCCGGCCGGTGAAATGGGTCGCCGAGCGCATCGAAAGCATCATGAGCGACACCCACGGCCGCGATTGCGTGAGCGAGGCTTCGCTCGCGCTCGACGCGCACGGCAAGTTCCTCGGCCTGCGCGTGACCACCGACTACAATCAGGGCGCCTATCTCTCCGCCAGCGCCGGCGTGCCGGCCGGCCTCGGCTCGATGGCTTACACGAATGTTTACGATATTCCGGCCGCCCACGTGAGCGCTGCGCGCCGCTACACTCATACAACGCCGACCGGTCCCTATCGCGGCGCCGGCAAGCCCGAAGCGATCTATGTGATGGAGCGGCTGGTCGATATGGCCGCTGCCGAGTTGAAGATCGATCCCGATCGAGCTGCGCCGGCGCAACCTGATCACGCCTGCGCAGTTCCCTACAAGACGCAGCTCGTGCTGGTGCACGACAGCGCCAACTACGAAGCCGTGATGGACATGGCGGTCGACGCATGCCGGACTGGAAGGGCTTCGCCAAGCGCCGTGCGGAATCGAAGACAGCGCGGCAAGCTGCGCGGACGCGGCATCGCCTACTTCATGGAGATCTGCGGACCGTTCAGCGACCGCATGGAAATCCGCTTCGACGAAAATGGCAGCGGTGACGGTCGTGGCCGGCACCCACAGCCACGGCCAGGGCCATGAGACGGTCTACGCCCAGATGGTCTCCGAGTGGCTCGGCGTCGACTTCGCTTCCGTGCGCATGATCCAGGGCGACACCGATGCGGTCGGCTTCGGCCGCGGCACCTACGGCTCGCGCAGCATGACGGTCGGCGGCTCGGCGCTGAAGCAATGCCGCAGACGTCCTGATCGAGAAGGCGAAGAAGATGGCCGCGCATGTGCTCGAAGCTTCAGCCGGCGACATCCAGTTCGCCGACGGCAAGTTCACCGTGGTCGGCACCGACAAGTCGATCGCGCTCGTCGACCTCGCCAGGCGCAGCTTCGCGCCCGTCGGCTGGCCGTCCGAGCTCGGCGTCGGGCTCGAGGCGGTCGGCACCTTCACGCCGCGCGCTCGAATTTCGCCAACGGCTGTCACATCTGCGAGGTCGAGGTCGATCCCGAGACCGGCCAGGTGGAGATCGTCCACTACATCGGCGTCGATGATTCCGGAGTCATCATCAATCCGCTGCTGTTCGAAGGCCAAATTCATGGCGGGCTCGCCATGGGCCTTGGCCAGGCGCTGCATGGAGCATGTCGTATTCGACACGACCTCGGGCCAGATCCTTGTCGGGCTCGTTCATCGACTATTGCATGCCACGCGCCGACGACCTGCCGTCGTTCCACATGCACGACCTGCCCGACCGCTGCCGTAGCAACCCGATCGGCGTGAAGGGCGCGGGCGAATCCGGAACCGTCGGCGCGCCGCCGACCGTCATCAACGCCATCGTCGATGCGCTGCGCGAGCACGGCGTGCGGGACGTGCCGATGCCGGCAACGCCAACGCGGGTGTGGCAGGCGATGCAGGGTGGAGGCCGGGCGGTTTGATGGGTGGTTGTCCGCTGCCTCCCCTCATCATCTCCATTCGCCTGGACGCGAATTTGAGATAGACTTGCCATCAAAATACGGCGCCGGCGTTAGCGGAGAGCGACGACCGGGGAAATATTAACTTTCAACAGGGAGGCTATCATGATCGCTCGTCGCGAGTTCGTGCTTGGCGCAGCTGCCACCGGCATTTTGATGCAATCTCGTTTCGGTCATGCCAAGGCGTCGCAGCCTACAACGAAAGTGAATTTCGACATCCCGACAGGCGCGTGCGATTGCCATACGCATATCCATGGCGATCCGGCCAAGTTTCCCTGGTTTGCAGGGCGCACCTATACGCCCGAGATGGCGCTGCCGGAGGAAATGACCACGCTCCACAATGCGCTCAAGATGCAGCGCGTGGTGATCGTGACGCCGAGCGTGTACGGCCCCGACAATTCCGCGACCATCTTTGGCATGGCGGCGCGCGGCAAGGACGCCCGCGGCGTGGCGGTCATCGACGATAAGACCACCGACACCGAACTGGATCGGCTCGCGTCGCTGGGCTTCAAGGGCATTCGCCTCAATCTCACGACCGCCGGCATCAATGATCCCAAGGTCGCGACCGAGCGCTTCCTCGCCGCCGCTGCGCGCGTGAAGAGCCGCAACTGGCATGTCCAGCTCAACACGACACTGCCGGTGATCGCCGCCATGAAGGACACATTCGCGAGTTCACCAGTGCCGCTGGTGTTCGATCACTATGGCAATGCGAATGAGGAGCTCGGCGTGGGCCAGCCCGGCTTCTCCGATCTCGTGAGTCTCGTGAAATCCGGCAAGGCCTATGTCAAGATCTCGGTCACCGCCGGGCCGCGCCAGAACTACGGCTATTTCACGCCGCTCGCCCAGATGCTGATCAGCGCCAATGTCGACCGCATTCTGTGGGGCACCAATTGGCCACACCCGAATTCGGTGGACGGCAGCACCGCGAAGGTGACGCCGCTGTGGGCGGTCGACGATGGGCTGGTGCTCAACCTCCTGCCCACGTGGGCGCCGGATGCCGCCGTGCGCAAGAAAATCCTCGTCGACAATCCAGCGCGGCTGTACGAGTTTTCCTGACGTCGTCGAGCAGATCATCAGAGCACGTAGCTCGGAGCGTATCCGAGCCCTCCTCTGCGACCTGCCGTAAACCTGTGCTGCCCGCTGCGCACTTTTGGAGCAGCCAAGGTACTTCCTGGCCAGCCTTGCGCGGGCTAATTTGGCGTGGCCATCATGAAGCTGCGCGCGAAGCATGCAATTGCGTGTCGTCCAGGCGCTGATAAATGACGGCCCGCAGAGGAGAGAAACGATGGCGGTCTACAGGCGTGCCGATCAAAATGACGCTCCGATCAGGCTCGCGGCGAAGCCGGTGTTACGTCAGACCGGATGGCGTCGTTTCGGCATCTGGACCGCCATATTCCTCGCTGCCGTGATCCACAGCGCTCGGTCTGCCATGGCGCAGGACTGGCCGACGCGGCCCGTCAGCATGGTGGTGCCGTTCGCGGCCGGCAGCGCCTCCGACACGCTGGCGCGTATTCTCGCCGCGCGCCTCTCCGAGGTCTTGGGTCAGCAGGTCATCATCGAGAACGTCGGCGGCGCCGGCGGCATGACCGGCGTCGCCCGCGTCGCCAAGGCGGCGCCCGACGGCTATCAATTCGTGCTGGGCGGTATCGACACCTTTGCTCAGATCCAGACGCTCTACAAAAAGCCGCTCTACAATTCCGTGGCCGATTTCGAGCCGGTCGCGTTGATGGTCGAGCAGGCGATAATATTG
Source organism: uncultured Alphaproteobacteria bacterium (assembly GCA_963817015.1). Classification (GTDB taxonomy): domain Bacteria; phylum Pseudomonadota; class Alphaproteobacteria; order Rhizobiales; family Xanthobacteraceae; genus VAZQ01. The sequence continues at coordinate 110,250 of CAWFMV010000010.1, forward strand.
GTTACCCGCAACGAATTGCCCGTTAAAGACCTGAAGGAGTTCACCGCTTACGCCAAGGCAAACCAGGCGAAGATGCAATATGGCTCGGCCGGTGCCGGGTCGGGCTCGCATCTGGCTTGCGCGCAGCTCAATGCTGCGATTGGCGTCGACGTGACGCATGTTCCCTATCGCGGCTCGCCGCCCGCCATGCAGGATTTGATCGCTGGCCGGATCGACTATTTCTGCGCGCTGGCAGCGGCCGCGATGCCGCAGATCGGAAGCAACAGCATGCGCGCAGTCGCCATCCTGACCCGCAATCGCTCGCCGCTCTTGCCCACCCTTGCCAGCGCGCACGAGCAGGGCTTGGCCGATTTCGACTCCTATTTCTGGAGCGGCCTTTTCCTCCCCAAGGGCACGCCTACGGCGATCGTGCAGAAACTCCACGCCGCCGCCGTGGCGACCTTGGACACGCCATCGACGCAGGAGCGGCTGAAAGAGGTGGGCGTCACCGTTGTTGGTCCCGACCGCCGGTCACAGGACTATCTCAAACGCTTCCTCAATGTTGAGATCGAGAAATGGGCGGTGACGATCAAGGCGAGCGGCGTGAGCTTGGATTGAAGCGCTAAGCTATCACCCGGACTGTTTCGGGCCTTCGCCCGGTATGATCCCGGGCGGCAGCGTGTAGCAATGATCTGCCACGGCCCCCGGCGTGGTCCACCAGACCCGTTCGCACTGCAAATGTTCAACGCAATATTTCAACGCCTTGCGCAATGGCGGCAGCCGAAACGGCTGCCCCATGACGAATGGATGCAGCGACAATGTCATCACCAGCGGCTGCGCCCGGCATTGCTCGATCATCTCATCGAAGCCATCGACAATCATGTCGGCAAAGTCGCGCGCCGTGCCCTCACGATGGATGATCGCTGCCGAATCGTTGAGCTCCGCTGGATAAGGAACCGACAGGATAGGACCCGAGCGCGTCTTCAGCCAAAACGGCTGATCATCAGCCGGCCAGTCCATCACATATTTGTATCCGGCTTCCTTCAACAGGTCGGGCGTGGCGTTGCTTTCGGACGCGGCCGGTCCCATCCAACCCTTCGGCGGACGGCCCTCACGCCGGGTGATCTCCTGAGTGACGTCATCAATCAAGCGGCGCTCATCGATCTCCCACAGATCGCCCTGCCGCTCGGCATTGGTGCGGCCGTGACCGACGACCTCGTCCCCGCGCTTGCGAATATGATCGCAGATTTGCGGATGATATTCGTACAGCAATGAATTGATGTTGTGCGCGGCGGGCAGATTTAGCTGCTCGAACAGATCGAACATGCGCCAGATGCCGACGCGGTTGCCGTAGTCGCGCCAGGAGTAATTGCGCTGCTGCTGCGGCTCGCCCTTTTTGGCCGGATCCCAGCCGGTGCCCTTGCGATAGGCATAGACCTCGATATTGGTCGTGACGCAAAAGGCCAGCCGCTTGCCACCGGGCCAGGAATAGTCCTTGCGCTCATTGATGACCGAATAGTCATAGCGATTGTGCTTGGGCAGGGTCAGCATCAACATGTCCTCCGTCGGGCAGGGCAAGAGCATGCACAGCCTGTGAGTGCCGACAAGAGTTTTTGAAATCGGGCCGATCGCGGCACGCCGACCACCGACGCCGAATGGGAATTCCGGACATGCTTGTGATCCGCTAGTATTGCGGCGCAAGGTCGCTGCTGGTCATCGCCTCGATGGGAGCGTCCGATGTCGAAAACTGCGCGGAATTCCAAACTCCACTGCGATCCATACAAAGCACTCATGCGCTGTGCCTCAGCCGCGGCTCTTGCGAGCATCGCGGTCTTGGCGGCATCTGCTTCCCTGCCTGCACAAGCTCCTTCGCAAGGAATTGCAAAAGGCAAAATCCCTGAATTGGCATCAGCCCAGTTCGCCTGGCTTGCACTCGGAGTCACTTGGTTCGATCCACCGCCGGGATTGGGCCGCGGCCCGATCAAGGCAGACCCCGCCCATCCCTATGTCGGCAACCGCGATCGCGGCCAGGTGACGCTGCACATCGGCGACGCCAAGGACCCGGTGCTGAAGCCGTGGGCGGCGAAGCAGATGCAGGAATCCAACGACGAGGCGCTCTCGGGCAAGCGCGGCCTTCCGTTCTCTGCCCAGCAGTCCTGCTATCCGGGCGGCGTTCCCGAGCAACTGCTGACGCCGGCGCAGCCGTTTTATTTCATCCAGACGCCCCGGCAGGTGTGGATGATCTGGGAGACCGACCACATGGTGCGCCGTATCTACATGACGGATCGGCATTCGGAGACCGTGAAGCCATCATGGTTCGGCGAGTCGATCGGCCACTACGAGAACGGCGACACTTTGGTGATCGATACGATCGGGCTGCAAGCGAAGAACAGCTATCTCGATTGGTTCCGCACGCCGCATACCGAGAAGCTGCATGTCGTCGAGCGCTTCAAGATGTCCGCCGACAACAAGACGCTGGAAGCCCTGGTCAAGGTCGAAGACCCCGACACTTTCAAGGAACCGCTCTACATGGTGCGCCGCTGGAACAAAGTGCCTAACCAACTGCTGGAAATGGTGTGTGCGGAAAACAACGGGGATCATTTCGGCAAGAATTTATTTCCGGTCCCGCGCGCTCACAAACCGGATTTCTAGTAACCCCCACGCGCTCGGCCCAGCATGGCCGCAGACCGGGCTCAGGCCGCCACACGATAGTGCAGGGCGGGACGGACGAGGCACCAACGCCCCGCCCCTCTCTCCTCACGGCTCGCCCGGCAGCGCCGGAAACATCGGCGGCGGCACACGCCGCTTCGAAGCCGCCTGATACGCGGTCGCCGCCTTCAGCGCCAGATGCTCCATGCCGGGCTCGACCAGGAAGTTGATCGAGAACGGCAGGCCAGGCGCTGGAATCTCCGTCGGCATCGTGCTCGTGACGCTGCGATAGACCTTGCGGCCGTTGGCGTCGGTCGCGAGCTCGAAACGTCGGATCATAGGCGGTCTGCACGTAGCCCGCCGGAATGAGAATCTCGGTGATGCCCGCGTTCGGTCCGAGCGGATAGGAGATCTGCCGATTGTTGACGCACGGGCTCCGGCGCCAGCCCGATCCTGCCGGGCGGCAGCGTCGTGTGCACCTGGATCAGGAGATCGAGCTTGTTCTCCTAGCATCACCTTCATGAGCACGCGCCGCAGCAGCTCGCGGCGCTGGATGTTCTCGGCAATGCCCTTGGGCGGGCTGTGCAGGCTCGTGATGTCCTCCCAGTTCTTGAACGCGGCACGCTGGTCGTCGCCCCAGAACTTCGAGCGCGCGTTCAGCGACGGCCAGTCGACGAGCGTTTCCTTGAAGCCGCGATCGGCCCAGTCCTTCGCGCGCCGCGACAGATATTGCGGGATGTGGAAGCGGAAGGTGCGCGAGCCGGTGTCGCCGCCGCCGCCGAGAAGATCGCGCAGCGTGAGATTGGGCGGCGTCGGCTCGAGCCCATCGGCCCAGCGCACCATCCAGTCGGCCGGCGCCATCGTGCCGGTGCCCTTGATCACGCCCGGCGCGAACGGCGTCGGCTTCACCTTGGCGGCGAAGGCCGGATAGACCGGCTCGCGCGCCGGCGTTGAGCCGATAGAGGAAATCCGGATAGAGCACCGGCACGAGCTCCGCGATCGCGCGATCGAAGGTCGTGGTCATGTTCTCGACGTCGCGGATCGTCGGCCCATCCGGGCGTGACCGATTCGACCAGCGTGGCGCCGAGATGATCGGCCGAGCATCGCCTTCATCTCGGCCGCGGCCGCGTCGACGATCGGCTCGTCGACCTTGGCATGCTTGACCATGAACTCGCGGATGATGCCGATGCGCATGCCCTTGAGCGCGCCCGCGCTGCCGCTCGTGATCGCCTGCGTATAGGGCTGCGCTGGGCAGGCTCGAGCGCGGCACGGTGGTGAAGATGTCGCGCGGGTCGTAGTAGCCGTTGACGGGGTCCTTGAGCGCGTCGAGCACGCGCGCCGCAGTCCGCGATGGCGCGGCAATGAATGCCGGCGCGATCGTTGTAGATCTCGGCCCCGATGGCGCCGCCGAGGAACGACAGGTGCGCCTTGTGCGGCAGGATCAGCGCCACCGAATTGTGGTTGGCCGGGCCGCGGCATGACTGCCCGGTCTCCTCGCACAGGCTGCACATCACCAGGTTGGTGCTGACCGAGACGCCGGAGCCCGAGCTCGAGCCGATCGAGGCGGCGCGCGTCGTGTCGTACGAATTGCAGGGATTGCCGGCCCAGGTGCTGCGCTGATAGCCGAGCATCGAAGGCAAGATCTTGGTCGGAAAATTCTCGCCGCCCGGATTGCCGGGGCCGCGGCCGTTGTACTCCGTGGTGTTGGCCTTGGCGTAGATGATCGCGCCCTTGTGCGCGCAGCTGCGCCACCAGCGTGTGATCGCGCGCCGGGAAATCGATGTCGTAGTGCGCGTCCGCCCCGCCGGTCGAGCGCATGTCCTTGGTGTCGTACGGGTCCTTGAACGAGAACGGGATGCAGTACATCGGCATCGCCGCAAGATCGGGATTGCGGCCGTATTGCCGGTCGAGCTCGTCCGCGCGCTCGAGCGCGTCCGGCTGGCGGCGGAATTCCTCGCACACGGCCGGCGCGCCGGCCGGCAGCGGCCCCGCCGACGGATGCTTGTCGAAGTCGCCCTTGCAGGTGACCGAGCGCTCGCCGCGGATGTTGATCATGCCGAGCGCGCGCACCTGCCCGGCATTGGGAATGCCGACCGTCATGCCGAACTGCTGCTGCACGCTCGGATCGGAGGCGGTCGGCTCCATGCGGCCGAACTCGATCGGCGGCGTCTTGGCCGGATCACTGTCGGGCCGACTCAGCGTCGCCTCGACGGCGGCCTTGTATTCCGCGTAGTTGGGCAGGAAGCGTGGTGACGTTCTCCTCGGTGACGAGCGGATTGCAGGTGCCGTTATAGGCTCGCGCCCGATTGAGATAGGCCTCGACCAGCCCGCGGCAGGTGATCTGGCCCTCCTGGATGGCGCGATGCACGTCCGGAATGGTGGCTTCCAGGAGATGGAACGGCGCGCTGCGCGTGCGCCTTGCCGGCGCCGATGGCGCTCAGCGCGATGGCGACGATGAACCCTGTGCGGGCGACTGACATATCCCCTACCCCTTGATCCAGAATTCGTTGGCGAGCGCCCCAGCCCTGGCCATCCGACGCGCCACGATAACGATGGTTGTATGTCGCTCACGATAGCGGGCGTGATAAAAGAGGCACATGCAATCAGTGTGCCCGATCTCTCTGGCAAAACAAAATCACGCATGAGCGACGACCTGGCCTTTGCCGCCGAGTTTCCTGCCGCAACGCGCGAGCAATGGGTCGCGCTCGCCTCCCGCGTGCTCAAGGGCAGGCCGTTCGAGAGCCTGACCGCGCGGACACCGGATGGTATCGCGGTCGAGCCGCTCTATGCACGCGAGGCCCATGACGCGCGCATCGCCTCACGCGCGGGACGCTGGCAGGTGATGGCGCGCATTGACCACCCCGATCCGGCCGCCGCCAACGCGCAGGCGCTCGAGGATCTTGAGGGCGGCGCCAACGGGCTCGTGCTGGTTGGCGAAGGTTCAGTCGGCGCACAGGGCTATGGGCTGATGCCGGACACGATCGCGCGCGTGCTCGACGGTGTCCTGCTCGATGCCGGCATCGCGATCGAATTCGACTTGAGCCCACAGACCAAGGACCTGCCGCTGGCGCTTGTCGCGCTGGTCAAAGAGCGGGGCATCGCTCCCGCCTCGCTCGACGTCCGTTTCGGTTTCGATCCGCTCGGCGCGAGCGCCTACAACGGCGGCTTCCAGCTCCCTTGGGCGCAATTTGCTACGCTTTCCGCAAAGCTCGCGGCCGATCTTGCGGTACAAGGCTTCAAGTGCGCGCTCCTGGTCGCCGACGGCCGCGTCGTGCATGGCGCCGGTGGCACCGAGGCGCAGGAGCTCGCCTACGCGATTGCCGTCGCTGTCGCCTATCTACGCGCACTTGAAGCCCATGGCATCGCGCTCGATGACGCGCGGCGGATGATCTTCTTTCGGCTGGCGGCCGACGCGGATCAGTTTCTCACCATCGCGAAGTTTCGCGCACTGCGAATGCTGTGGGCGCGCATCGAGGAGAGCTGCGGGCTCACACCGGAGCCCGTCTTCATCGCGGCCGAGACCGCCTGGCGCATGATGACGCGCAACGATCCGCAGGTGAACATCCTGCGCACGACGATTGCGACGTTTGCGGCCGCGATCGGCGGGGCCAATTCGATCATGGTGCTGCCATTCACCACCGCATGCGGGCTCCCCGACGCATTCGCGCGCCGTGTCGCGCGCAACACGCAACTCGTCCTGATCGAGGAAGCCGGCGTTGCGCGCGTCGCCGACCCTTCCGCCGGCACCGGCTGGAGCGAGCAGCTGACCACCGATCTTTGCGCCGCCGCCTGGGCACTGTTCCAGGAGATCGAGCGCGCGGGTGGTGCCGCAGGCGCACTCGGAGCGAGGGCTCATTCAGCGCAAGGTCGCAAGCGCACGCGCCGAGCGCGAGCGCGCGATCGCAACGCGCAAGGACGCGCTTGTCGGCGCGAACGAGTTTCCCGATCTCAGCGAGATGCCCGTCGCGGTGTTTAATGTTGCGCGCGCTAGCGTTGCATCGATGCCTATCGCGATCCCGACGGAACCGCTCGCACCAAATGCGGCTTGCGGAGCCCTATGAAGCATTGCGCGACGCTTCCGACCGCCTGCTGGCCACGACCGGCGCACGGCCCAAAATCTTTCTTGCCAATCTCGGCGCTTCTGCCGACTTCACCGAGCGCGCGACGTTTGCCACGAATTTCTTCGCAGCGGGCGGGATCGAGGCGACTCAGCAATGACGGCTTTGCCAACCGCGACGCCCTGGTCGCTGCCTTCAAAGCCTCAGGCGCGCGGCTTGCCTGCCTGTGCGGTACAAACCCAGTCTACGACCAGGAGGCTGCCGACACCGCGCGCGCCTTGAAGGCCGCAGGCGCGCGAAGGCTCTATCTTGTCGGCGGACCGGAAGCACATGAAGCACCGTGGCAGGCAGCCGGCATTGACACGTTCATCCACGCCGGCTGCGATGCTCTCGATATTCTGCAATCAAGCCTTGATCACTGAGCGTTGCGACTCCAGCCCACCGGCGGCGGCCGCTTCATGCGGGCCACCGGCGCCAGCGCACGCAGCTTGCGCGCAAATTGCCGCAGGCACACTTCGGTTGCTCCGAGCGGCCCTGCCTCGTAGCTCGACGACGCCATGCCCGGCCTGCACGCGGTTGATCAGGTCGGTGTCCTCCTTGTTGACCTGACGGTTGATGCGCCAGTTGAGATAGCGCGCGGCCTTCATCTCGCGGCGTGCGTCGGGATGCACATAGGCGATCTCGCGGATCATCGTCGAGGTGGCCGAGACCGGCACGAACTGCATGAAATCGATCTGGTCGGGATAGATGTCGAAGGCAACGTTGGGCCAGAGCTTGAAGTAGACCCAGAGCCGCTGCCGATCGTCCGGCAGATGCGCGACCCGCGGCAGATAGCGCTGGTACATTCGTTCCGAGCGGTTGGACGATGGCTCGTCGCGCAACCGACCCCACATCTTATGCACCCATTCGTGTGCTTCGACGCCATAGCTCTTGCCGAACAGCCGTGTCAGGCCAGGATGGGCGACATTGATGTGCAGCGAGTCCGAATAGTTGTCCGAGATGTTTTTCCAATTGACCGCGCGCGGCCGCAAGGTGACACGGCCGAGCGGCACCATGTCCTCCATGCGATAGGCGGCGATCTCGGCTTCGTAAGGCGACATCATCTCGGCAACCGATGGCCCTGCGCCGCCGAGCCGGACGAAGATGAAGCCGTGATAGATCTCGTGCTCGACCGGCTTGAGGCCGTGTGCCGCCATATCGAGACCAACGAAGGTCTCGCGGAACGGCACGCCGGCGAGGCGGCCGCGCAGGTCATAGCTCCAGCCGTGGTAGGGACAGGTGAGCCGAAAGCGGCAATGGCCAGCGGGCCCATCGAGCAGACGCGCCGCGCGATGGCGGCAGACATTATGGAACGCGCGTACCGCGCCGTCGTCGCCGCGCAGCGCGACGATCGACTCGCCGAGAAAATCGAAGGTGACGTAGTCGCCGGCGTTCGGGATGTCGTTGACGTGGCAGACGATCTGCCAGGACGGGCGGAATACGCGCTCGGCTTCGTAGGCGAAGAATTCGGGGTCGTGATAGAGCCATCCCGGCAGGCTCTGGAACTCCTCGGGTTCGTGCTGGGCCTCGCCTTGCGCGAGGTCTGGCGGCAAAGGTTTGCTCATGACCACCGTCCCGACACGGTAGGCTCGGTGAAGCCGCGGCGCAACCTACGCAAATCTTGTAGCCCGGATGGGGCGAAGCGACATCCGGGGAGAGTAAGGAATAGCTGTCCCGGATGTCGCTTCGCTCCATCCGGGCTACAGGCTCAAAGCATCACTGCTTGTCCACGGCCGCCGGGCGATTCACCGCCGCAACCAACGCATAGCTGATGATCAGCAGCAGGAACCACGAGCCGAGCTTGCCGAGCGACACCGCCGACCAGCCCGACCATCTGGTGCGGATAGAGCCAGGTCCGCGTGAACGTGCCGAGGTTCTCGGCGATCCAGATGAACAGCGACACCAGACCAAGGCCAAGCAGCATCGGCATGCGCCGATGCACGCGCCAGATCTTGTAGTAGATCCAGGTGCGCGCGAACAGCAACGCTGCTGCCGCGAACAAGCAGATAGCGAATGTCCGCAATGTAGTGATGAGCGAAGAAGTTGATATAGATCGCAGCGCCAAGCAAATGGACCGACCAGAGCGGAGGGTGCCGCAGGAAGCGAAAATCGAACAGCCGCCAGCAGCGCGCGATGTAGCTGCCGACCGCCGCATACATGAAGCCGGAGAACAGCGGCACGCCGGCGATGCGGAAGAATGCTCGGCTCCGGATAGATCCAGGAGCCGACGTCGGTCTTGAACACTTCCATGGCGGTGCCGACGACGTGATAGATCAGGATGACCTTGGCCTCCTCCCAGGTCTCGAGCTTGAACGCGAGCATCGCGGCCTGAATGGCGAGCGCGGCCAGGAACATGAAATCGTAGCGCGCTGAGCGCGGCCCCGCGCGGATACCACAGATGGGTGCCGACGATCAGCGCCACCATGGCGGCGCCGAACAGGCAGGCCCAGCCCTGCTTGATGCCAAAGCGGATGAACTCGTAGGGAAGGCGGTTGCCTGGCGGCGCTGTCGCCCAATCGGCCGAGCGCGCCTCACCATCGATGAAGTGGGCCAGCGGCGCCCAATGGCGGCGGCGCTCTCTTGCGCGGATCAGGCGGGGTCTGGAGCAAGGGATGGCCGAAGCCGGAATGGGGATGCGCTGAGACTCGCTCCTCGGTGTAAGGATTAGCGGCACGCGGAGGCGAGAGCAAAGTCGCGCTGATCGCAGCTGCGGAGCTATGGTGGCGGCTAAATTGGCAATATATCTATGGGACAATTCCGTGCAGAGAACTCGCGCAAGGCATCAAGCAATGAGGCGCATTCCGGATTTCGCCAAGCGTCGACGTTCGCAGACGCGACCCCGGCGCCATGCCCGCGCGCTGCAGAGCCCTGGCTCACGCCCGAAGGCATCGCGGTGAAATCCGCCTACGGCCCCGACGACCTCGCCGGCCTCGATTTCCTCGACACCTATCCGGGCCTCCCGCCTTACCTGCGCGGTCCCTACCCCACCATGTATGTCACGCAGCCGTGGACGATCCGGCAATATGCCGGCTTCTCGACCGCGGAAGATTCCAACGCCTTCTATCGGCGCAACCTCGCGGCCGGCCAGAAGGGCCTCTCGATCGCCTTCGATCTCGCCACTCACCGCGGCTATGACTCGGACCATCCGCGCGTCGCCGGCGACGTCGGCATGGCGGGCGTCGCGATCGATTCGATCTACGACATGCGCACGCTGTTCGACCGCATCCCGCTCGACCAGATGTCGGTGTCGATGACCATGAACGGCGCGGTGCTGCCGGTGCTCGCGCTTTATGTGGTCGCCGCCGAGGAACAGGGCGTGCCGCCCGAGAAGCTCACCGGCACGATCCAGAACGACATCCTCAAAGAATTCATGGTGCGCAACACCTACATCTATCCGCCCGCGCCGTCGCTCAAGATCATCTCCGACATCTTCGCGTTCACCGCGGAGCACATGCCGAAGTTCAACTCGATCTCGATCTCGGGCTATCACCTGCAGGAGGCTGGCGCGACCTGCGACCTCGAGCTCGCCTATACGCTTGCCGACGGCGTCGAATATGTGCGCGCGGGACTTGCGGCCGGGCTTGCAGTCGACACGTTTGCACCAAGACTTCTCGTTCTTCTGGAACTCCGGCATGAACTTCTTCATGGAGGTGGCGAAGCAGCGCGCCGCCCGCATGCTGTGGGCCAAATTGATGAAGGCCTTCGAGCCAAAGTCCGAGCGTTCGCTGGCGCTGCGCGCACATACCCAGACGTCAGGTTGGTCGCTCGCCTCGACTGACGTGATGAACAACGTGGTGCGCACCATGCATCGAGGCGATGGCGGCGACGCAGGGCGGCACGCAATCGCTGCACACCAACGCGCTCGACGAGGCGCTCGCATTGCCGAGCGACGCCTCGGCGCGCATCGCGCGCAACACCCAGATCGTGCTGCAGCGCGAATCCGGCACGACACGCGTGGTCGATCCCTGGGGCGGCTCGTTTTACGTCGAGCGCCTCACGGCTGACCTCGCGCGGCGCGCCTATGGCCATATCCGCGAGGTCGAGGACATGGGCGGCATGGCGAAGGCGATCGAGGCGAGCCTTCCCAAGCTGCGCATCGAGGAAGCCGCCGCCCGCACCCAGGCGCGCATCGACGAGGGCCTGCAGCCCGTGATCGGCGTCAATGCGTATCGTCCGCAGGCCGAGCCACCGATCAAGCTGCTCCAGGTCGACAATGCGGCGGTGCGCGAGCTGCAGATCGAAAAACTTTCACGACTCAAGCGCGAGCGCGACCCGAAGGCTGTCGCGGATGCGCTCGCCGCGCTGACGCGCAATGCCGCCGGCGGCAATGCCAATCTGCTCGCGCTCGCGATCGAGGCGGCGCGCGCCAAGGCGACCGTCGGCGAGATCTCATCGGCGCTCGAGAAAGTGTTCGGCCGCCACCGCGCCGAGATCAAGGCAATCTCGGGCGTCTACAAGCGGGAGACCGGAATGTCGCAAGCCGTCGCGCGCGTGCAGAAGCTCACTGCCGCGTTCGAGGAGGCCGAAGGCCGCCGCCCCCGCATCCTCGTGGCCAAGATCGGCCAGGATGGTCACGACCGCGGCCAGAAGGTGATCGCTTCAGCGTTTGCCGATCTCGGCTTCGATGTCGACATCGGGCCGTTGTTTGCGACGCCCGCGGAGGCGGCGCGCCAAGCGGTCGAGAACGATGTGCACATTCTCGGTGTTTCGTCGCTCGCCGCCGCGCACTTGACGCTGGTTCCTGAACTTAAGGCAGAGCTTGAGCAGCAGGGCCGGCCCGACATCATGATCGTGGTCGGCGGCGTCATCCCACCGCAGGACTATGAGGCGCTCAAGCGCGCCGGCGCCGCGGCGATCTTCCCGCCCGGCACGGTGATCGCCGAGGCGGCGACCGACCTCATCAAGACGCTCGGCGAGCGTCTCGGCCATTAGGCTCTTCAAACCCCATCGCAACAAACTTTAGGGCGGATAAGTGAAGCCCTGATTATGTCCAGATTTGTTCCGAGCATGCGGACACGGTGGGCTCTGCAATTGCGCGAGCAAAATCATGTCTCCTCGAATATCCGTCTTCGCCGCTCTGGCGGCAAGCTTCCTCCTCTCCGGCTGCTTCTTCTCCGAAACGCCCAAATTTCCGGCCGAGAACGCGGTCGCGGCGTTCGGCGACGGCGGGCGTTTCCAGGGCTACGATCGCACGGAAGGCGACAGCTACAAGAAGGCTGACGAAGCGATCATCATAGTGAAGCGCCGCGGCGACGGCGGCTACGATTTCGTCAACGAGAAGGACGAGGTGCAGCCGATCTCGTTCCACCCGATCGCCGGCGGAAACTTCGTCGGGCAGGCGCCCGAAAACGGGAAGTCCCGGTACGCCTATGTGGTCTTCCGCATCGCAGGCAACGAGGCGTTCATCTATGTCCCGGACTGCGACAAGCAGGACAAGGCGCAACTCGAGAAGCTCGGCGTCGCGATCGGGCAATTCGAGTGCAAGATCGATCGCGTGGCCGATCCCGCCGCGTTCTTTGCATCGCTCACGCTCGGCGAGCCGACCTCGAAACTCGTCCGCGAATAGTCCAATCGATCACGACATTTAGCGCAGCCCTGAGACGTAGATGGCCGGGCTATACAACAAGCCCGGCCAATGACGTTGCTGCAGGTCACAAGACCAAATAACTTCGCCTGCGGCGCTGCTACTACTGCTGCGCCGAGGCTTGCACCGGCTCGCCCTTCTCCACCGCCTTGCGCACATGCTTGACCATGTGGTCGGCGACGATCGCGTGCGCTTCCGCGGTCGGATGGATGGCGCCGCTGTGCAGCCCGGCCCAGACCGGCTGCAGGATGTCGAACAGCGACAGCCCTTCGCGGTGAGTGTTGGCCGGCAAGGAACGCATCGTTCGGCGTGCGGAACAGCCGCCAGTGCCGCGCATAGGGCATCGTCGCGGCCGGCGAATAGGGCTTCCAGTCGTCGCCTGAAGCGTCTTGCGCGGCACGCGCATGTCGACGCCGTCCGCGAAGGCGCGCCTGGGATCACGCGCGCAGATGCCGCGCTTGGTGAACTCCGGGATGATGGTCGGTCACCAGGTTGAAGCCGGTGCCGCTGCCGGTCGCAAGCCCGGCCGGGCAGCTCTTGCCCTTGCTGGTCGAGGCGATGCATTCGAGCCGGCCGAGGAAGTCGCGCAGGAAGTCGGCCGTCTCCTGCAGCCGCACCTTGCTCGAGCTTGAGGCCGACATGCACGTCCATGCCGAGCGTCGGCTGCGAGCCGCAGATGGCGCCGGTCTCGTCATATTGGATCGGCTCGTAGGACGACTGGAACACGCGGGTCGGCGTCACGCCGAAGCCGTCGTTGAGCGCCTGCTTGAGCGCCTTCATGCGCTCGTCGAGCGACTTCGAGATAGACGCGCGACACCTCCGGCCCGAACCGCAGCGAACGGCCGATCGCGGCCGCGATCGGCGCGAAGTCGGAGGCGCTGTCGGTCATCGAATAGGCGACCAGGCCGCCAAAGCCCACGTCGTTGCCGCCGATCGACATCAGCACGATGTCGATCTGGCGCTTGCGCTGCGCCGGCGCGACACCAGGTCTTGCTGATCCGCTGCGGCGTGATCGAGGTGTTGCCGGCCGAAAACATCGGCAGCGTGTAGCTGGCCTGCTGGGTGCCGCGCACCACGGCAGATCAGATCGGCGAGCTGGTCGAGCTGCGGGCGCACCTTGGCGACGGCGGGATCGCTGTAGCCCTCGCGCGCATCCATCTCGACGAACAGCCCGTAGGCAATCTCGGCGCCCGAGCAGGAGAAGCTTGCGAAGGTGACGGCGCGGTGGCGGTTCTCGAGCGCGAGCTGGATGCCGACGCGGAACGGATAGCCGTATTGCGATCGATGACAGTCGCGCAGAGCCATTGCGGCGCCGCCTTGTCGAACGCGGCGTGGAAGGCCGTGCGAGTCGAGCTTGTTGTAGCGCTCCGCGAGCTCGTCCTCCATCAGCCGTCGCGGCAGCACCTTCGGATTGACCTGGTCTTCGTTCGAGGCAAGCCCGAAGTTACCTGGCAGAGCCTTCGACACCGGCGCTTCCGGTCCGCTGGCCACCTGGTCACGCAGGAGCTTTGGGTCGTAGACCATCTCGCGCGCGGCCAGAACTGCACCGGCCGGTCCGGATTGCTTTCGCCGGAGGAGAACGAGTCGCCGAGCGCGACCACGAAAATGTCCTCGACCACGACGTCGCGCTCGCGCAGGTCACGGCCATCAGGCAGCCGCACCGCGACCGAGACGCCCGACTGCGCGCGGTCCTGCGAATAAGGAACGCGCGCGATGGTGAGCTTGTCCTTGCAGGGCAGCTTCTTCTGCTCGGCTTTGCCGCCGGCCTTGCGCGGCTGCCACGCCCAGAAGCAATCGCCGGTCGCATCAGCCAGCTTATCAGGCGGGATCTGGATCACGACGGTGTGGGCGTCGGGCAGAACGTAGTCTTCCCTGGCGCTGCCCCAGGAATAACGGCGCTCGCAGGTCGCCAGATAGCGCCGCGGCTTGCCGTTCGTGTCGTAGCAGGTGTCGTTGACGGTCTGCGATGCCCAGCCGAGGCGGCTCTGCTGGTACTGCCGGCCGGCGGTCGCTGCGCATTTGTCGGGCGAGGACGAATCCCTGCAGTCGGGATCGTTGAGCTTGCGCTCGGTGCGCCAGACAATGTCGTTAGGGAGCGCGCCATTGCCGCGGACCGCGTTGTAGGCGGCCTCGTGCATCGCGAACGAGCGGGAGCTCTTGAAAAACCGGAACGGGTTCTCGACCTGCCAGATCAGGTCTTGCGCCGTCGCCGAGCTTGCGTGAAGTGCTGAGAAAAGACTAACCAGACCGACCGTCGTCGCGAGCGCGTAGCGACTCATGACATGCCCTCCGCAGCCCCCACCGAGAGGCTATGATACCCTTAGTCGACCTGCCAAGCGCGAAAGTTCATCGTTCGGTCACCAAAATGCCACACCGGCCCTGGGATTGTGTCATGGCGTTGAAATCATTTAGGAAATTAATCATTTCACGGATTCCCGTTTTACCATTTCTGGCGCCATGGCTGGCGCTCGGGCTCACCGGCTGCATCAGCGCGACCGGGCCGATCCTGGGTGACGCCAAAGCGATTCTAGGAGACCGTATCCAGGTACATGCGTTCGCCAGCCCCAAGGACGGCACACGGGATTACTCGACTGGCATCTTTGAGTGGAGCGGCAGCCGCTATGTCCGCCGCTCCGGCGACTTTACCGACTTCACCATCCATCCCTATGAGGGTCGCGACCTGATCATCCAGAGCCGCGCCAGCCGCGGCAGCTCCATCATCGACTTTGGCTTGGCGCGCCGGATCGCCGAAGGCGTCTACCTCATCATCCCGATCCAGGAGGAGGACGCCGATGAGCCGACCCGCGCGCGCTTCTGCACCAAGACACAGGGCGCCTCCTGCCGAATCTCGACACCCGAGCAACTGTTCGTGTTCGCGCGCGCGACCGCGGCCCGCGACGAGGACAACGGCGGGGTTGCGGTGGTGGTAGCAGCGCCGAGGCGGTAATCCTGCGCGGGCGTTAGCGCTGAGACGTACAACACACCGCGCTGAGTGGGAGGCAACGAATGGCTGACTATCACGCGCTCACCGCGCTGGCGTTGAGGTTGCTGCATCCCGTCATGGCCGATGAGCTGCCGAATGAGATGCTTTTCCAGTGCGAAGGAAAGATGAATGCCGTGCTGGACGTCCCAAAACCGCAAACGCGTGACAGCATCTTCCGCATCAATCTTCGTTTGCGGGACGGAGTGATCGTCGATACGCAGACAGGTCTCGTTGAGGGCGCTGAGTGCACGCAGGAAAACGGTGAGATAAAATGCAAGGTGACAAAGCTTTATCCGCTGGCCAACTCGGTCGTAAAGAGATTCAGCACTGTTGTGATCAACAGGAAGACGCGTGAGTTAACGCTGTGGCTCGAGTCATGGGACTACAATGGGAATGATGCGTCGGGGACGCCGACAGCTCACTTGCGAGTATTGAGGACAGGTATTTGCCGCGACGACGTTCTGTTTTAGAGCGCGACCCGAATAAGTGACGACGGACGGAGCAACAGTTTCCGTTCGCCCCCGCGGAAGCGAGGGCCCAGTCTCGGAGAAATCATTGTGCTTGGCCCCTGGGTCCCTGCTTTCGCGGGGACGAGCGGAGAGCATCGTCCGTGCCGTTCACTCCGGCTTGATGTTGGCGGCGCGGATCACCCTGGCCCATTTCTCGGTTTCATCGGCTACGAGCTTGCCAAAATCAGCCGGCGAGCCTGACAGAGCACTGCCCCCGAGCTCGGCGATACGCGCCGCGATCTTTGGATCGGCAAGCGCCGCATTGATCTCCTTGTTGAGCAGCTCGATGATCTCGCGCGGCGTGTCCCTGGGCACACCAATGCCCTGCCAGCCGCTCGAACTCGTAGCCCGGCACGAACTCGCCAATCGTTGGAATATCCGGCAGCGTCTTGTTACGAGCCGCGGTCGTCACCGCCAAGACTCGCAGATGCCCAGACCTGACATATTCGATCGAGCCCGGCAGCGTCGCGAAGGCGACCTGCAATTGTCCGGCGAGCAGATCGGTCAGCGCCAAGGCTTCGCCGCGATACGGGACATACAGGACGCTCGCGCCGGTCATCATCTTGAACAGCTCGCTCGAGAGATGACCGGCTCCGCCCGGATTGCCACCCGTGTTGATCGTGCCCGGATGGGCCTTGGCGTAGGCGATGAACTCGGGAACGCTCCGCACCGGAAAGCTCGGGTGCACCGTCATGACGTTGGCCACAGTCACCAGGCTCGCCACCGGCGCGATATCGCGGATGAAATTGAAGTTGAGCTTGTCGTAGAGCGTGGCGTTGATCGCTGCCGCCGCCGTGACATGAAGCAGCGTGTAGCCGTCGGGACGCGAGCGGACCACCGCTTCGGTGCCGATATTGTTGCCGGCACCCGGGCGGTTCTCGATGATGAAGGACTGGCCGAGCCGCTCGGAGAGCCACTGGCCGAGCAGACGAGCGTGGATATCGGCGGCCGACCCGGGCGCCGTCGTCACCACGATCCGCACCGGCCGCGCCGGATAGGCCTGCGCCTTCGCAATGCGCGGCGCGATTGGCACCGCCGCAGCGCCCGCGGCGAGCCGTAGAATATGCCGGCGTGAGCGTTGCATCGATGGCTCCGTGTTCGATCGGACGCGTATGCTAGCAAAGCTTGACCACAAATGCGAAGAACCGAACACCGCGGGAGGACGGCATGGCCTCCGATCGACCACAGAGCGGCGCGATTGCCCTACCGACCAGGATGAATTCTCTGTAATGTATCCGCAACGCCGCATGCACTTTCAACGACACGAGCACAACCACGGGAGGACATCGATGAAAGCCATCACCCTCGCCCTGCTGCTGACCGCGACGACGAGCGCCGCCGAGGCGCGCGTCACGCGCATCGAGATCAGCAAGCGCGAGCCATTCGCGGCCGGCCAGGCGTTCGGATCAACCGGCTCCTATGAAAAGATTGTCGGCCGCTATCATGGCGCGCTCGACCCCTCCCATCCGCTCAACGCATCGATCGTCGATCTCGACAAGGCGCCGCGCAATGCGCAGGGGCAGGTCGAATACACGGCCGACTTCTATATCCTCAGGCCCGTCGATCTCGCGAAGGGCAACGGCGCGATCTTCTACGAAGCCAGCAACCGCGGCAGCAAGGCGATCCTCGCCCGCTTCAACAACGCCAGCGCCCGCAGCAACGATCCCTCGACCGCCGAGCATGCCGGCGACGGCTTCCTGATGCGGCGCGGCTTCACGCTCGTGTGGAACGGCTGGATGCCTGGCCTGCCGAGCGGCAACGATCTGCTTGCAGATCACGGTGCCCACCGCAAAAGGCCTCGCCCAGACCACCTGGGACGAGCTTCTGTTCAACGACGGCAAGACCACCGAAGGCCGCCTCACCTATCGGGCAGCATCGACCGACAAGAACGAGGCCAAGCTGATCGTGCGCGAGCGCAACAGCGATACGCCCGTGACCGTGCCGGCGGAGCAGTGGGAGTTCGTCGACGCCCGCACCATCCGGCTCCTCCCGGCCGGCACGCCGTTCCGCGTCGGCATGATCTACCAGCTCATCTACGGGCGGAGAATCCGCCGGTGAACGGCGTCGGCTTTGCGTCGACCCGCGACCTGATCTCGTTCCTGCGCTACGCCAAGGCGGACGATGCCGGCACGCCCAACCCGCTCGCCGCGGAGAGCGGCATCAGCCGCGTGCTCGGCACATGGCAACTCGCAGACCGGCCGCTATCTGCGCGACTTCATCTATTCCGGCTTCAACGAGGATGAATTCAACCGGATCGTGCTCGACGGCGCGCTGCCGAACGTCGCGGCCGGTCGCATCTATCTCAACTACCGCTTCAGCCAGCCCAATCGCATCATCCCGGCCGGCCATGGCTTCATGCTGCTCCCGGGCGCGACCTTCCCCTACGCCTACGAGACGCAGACCGATCCCTTCACCGGCCAGAACGACGGCACGTTCGCGCGCTGCTCGGCGCGCGGCAATTGCCCGAAGCTCATCCACACCGTGAGCAGCACGGAGTATTGGCAGGGCGCGCATTCGCTCGTCACCACCGACCCGCTCGGCAAGCGCGACAGCACGCCGCCCAGCAACGTGCGCATCTATCATTTCGCCGGCACCCAGCATCCCGGCGCCGAGGGCGGCGGCATGCCGGGCGTGTGTGCCAATCCCTCGAACCGCACCGACTATCGGCCGTTCCTGCGCGCCGCACTCGTCAACCTCGACCGCTGGGTGAAGGACGGCGTGGCGGCGCCCGCGAGCCGCTATCCGCGCATCGCCGACGGCACGCTGGTGGAGTCGTTCGAGATGGCGGCGATCCCCGGCATGACGCCGGTGAAGAGCCCGGCTCAGCGCCCGCGCATCGATTTCGGGCCCGACTTCGAAAAGGGCATCGTCAGCAAGGCGCTGCCGACCGAGCTCAAGGACACCTATCACGTGCTGGTCCCGAAGATCGACGCCGACGGCAATGAGGTCGCGGGCTTGCGGCTGCCCGAGATCGTGGTGCCGACCGGCACCGCGGCGGGCTGGAACGTGCGCGCGCCGGAAGCGGGCGCGGCCGGTGAGCTGTGCTATCTCGAAGGCTCGCTGGTTCCGTTCGCCAAGACCAAGGCCGAGCGCGAGGCCAAGAAAGATCCCCGCCTCTCGCTCGAGGAGCGCTACAAGGACCGCGCCGACTATGCCGAGCGCATCAAGGCGGCGACCGCCGAGCTGCAGCGCGACGGCTACCTGCTCGAGGAGGATGCCACGCGCATCAACGCTCGCGCGGCGTCGGTCGCGTGGTGACTGAAAGGAGCTGTCATTCCGGACATTGCGTAGCGACACGCTTAGCGACGATCCGGAATTCGTGAAAGCAATGGCCGCGCGCGCCCACACTTCCGAAGCGGACGTCGCGCGGCTCGCACAGGCACTGCGCGCGGGCGATCGCGCGCTGCTTGCCCGCGCCATCACGCTGATCGAGAGCCGGCGCGCCGATCACCAGCAAACGGCGCGCCAACTGGTGCAGATGCTGTTGCCGGCGACCGGCCAGGCCGTGCGTGTCGGCATCACCGGCACGCCCGGTGTCGGCAAGTCGACCACCATCGACGCGCTCGGTAGCTACCTGACACAACAGGGCCGCAAGGTCGCGGTGCTGGCGGTCGATCCGTCCTCGACCCGCAGCGGCGGTTCGATCCTGGCCGACAAGACCCGCATGCCGCGGCTGGCGGCCGATCCCAACGCGTTCGTGCGCCCCTCGCCTGCCGCCGGCACGCTCGGCGGCGTCGCCGCGAAGACACGCGAGGCGATGCTGTTGTGCGAGGCGGCGGGCTACGACGTGGTGCTGGTCGAGACCGTCGGCACCGGCCAGTCGGAGACGGCCGTAGCCGACATGACCGACTTCTTTCTGGTGCTGATGCTGCCGGGCGCGGGCGACGAGCTGCAGGGCATCAAGAAGGGCGTCGTCGAGCTCGCCGACATGCTCGCGGTCAACAAGGCGGACGGCGACAACGTCAAGCGCGCAACGGCCGCTGCCGCCGAATATCGCGCGGCGCTCCATATCATCAGCGCGGGCTCCGAGCTGTGGACGCCGCCGGTCATCACCTTCTCGGCCTTGACCGGCGACGGCATCGCGGAGCTGTGGGGGAAGGTCTCCGAGCATCGCGAGCGCATGAGCGCAGCCGGAGCGCTCGCCGCGCGACGGCGCGAGCAGCAGGTCAAGTGGATGTGGTCTATGCTGGAAGCGCGCGTGATGGCGCGGCTCAAGTCCGATCCAACCTTGCGCGCGCGCCTGCCTAAGCTCGAAGCCGCGGTCGCGGCCGGACGGACCTCGCCCGCGGTCGCAGTCGACGAGCTCGCCAAGTCGCTGGGACTGTCGTGATGCCGCTCACGGTTCTCATTACCGGCTTCGGTCCCTTTCCAGGCGCGCCGTTCAATCCGACCGGCGCGCTGGTCGAGCTGCTGGCGCGGCAATGGCCCGTGCAGGCCGGCACGCGACGCGTCGCGCATGTGTTTGCAACAAGCTACGGCACGGTCGATCGCGAGCTGCCGGCGTTGATCGCGCGCGAGCGGCCGGCAGCGCTCGTGATGTTCGGGCTCGCGCAGCGCACCCGGCATGTGCGGATCGAGACACTGGCACGCAACACGCTCTCGCGCACCCATGCCGACGTGGCGGGCATTCTGCCAACCGACAACGCCATCGTGGCGGATGCCCCGGCGGCCCTGGCGCTGCCGGCGCCCGCGCTGCGCCTTCTTGCCGCCGCGCGCACGGCCGGCGCACGGGCCGCACTCTCGCGCAATGCCGGCAGCTATCTCTGCAACTATCTGTGCTGGCGTGCGAGCGAAAGCGCCACAAGCACAGGCGGGCCGCAGGTCGCGACCTTCGTGCATGTGCCGCTGGTGCGTCCGCTGACGACAACAACAGCTGGAGCGACGCCGCACACGCTTGGCGATTTGGTCAGGGCCGGCGAGGCCATTGTCGAGGCCGCGATCATGGCGGCGCGCATACGGCATTGAGCGCGGCGACTTGCCGCCGCGCTATTGCGCCAACGCTCATTGGAGCAAGGCTTGTTGGAACAAGGCTCATTGAAACAAGGCTTCGGTCGGCCGCAGCGCGCCGATCATGAAGCCGTTCCAGTTGCGCAACGTCGGCCGCGCCAGATGATCGAGCGCCGCGCGCTCAGCCTCGCTCAGCGCGCCGAACCGCGCGATCAGCGCCGCCATGATCACCTCACCGGCGCGCGCGCCGCCGTCGTCACATTTGACCGCGATGCCGAGGCCGCGATCCGGCAGCGCGCCGCAGTAGACACCTTCGGCACCGACTTTCACAAACGCACGCGCGCCGAGCCGCTGCATCACTTCCGTGCAGAAACGGCCGGTGCCGGCAACGTACCACGGATGCGCCGCGCAGGCGGCACGCAGCCGCGCAGTCGCCTTGGCACGCTCGGGCGCAAGCGCATGGCCGGTGCCGAAGCGCGCAAAGCCGAGCGCAAGATGCTTGAGCGGCACCGCCCAGGTCGGCACCGAGCAGCCGTCGATGGCGCGGCGCTCGTCGGGGATCGCGGCTCCTGTGACGCTTTCGATGACCGCTTTGACTTCCCGCTGCACCGGATGATCCGGCTCGATGTAGCCACGCGGATCGGCACCGAGCATGCAGGCCAGGCAAAGAAACCCGGAATGCTTGCCTGAGCAATTGTTATGCAGCGCGGAGGGCTCCTCGCCGGCGCGATAGAGCGCGCTCACGGACGGTGCGTGCATCGGCGGGTGCGCGCCGCACCGCAAGGCCGAGGCGTCGAGTCCGATGCGGGTGAGCATCATCTGCGCGGTCGCGACATGGCCAGGCTCGCCGCCGTGCGACGCACAAGCGAGCGCCAGCTCATGATCGGCGAGCCCATAGCGATCGGCGGCGCCGGTCTCGATCAGCCGCAGCGCCTGCAACGCCTTGACGGAAGAACGCGGAAACACCGGGCGATCGACATCGCCGCACACGAATGCAGCAACGCCATCAGCATCCACGACCGCGATCGCGCCGCGATGGCGGCTTTCCACGACGGCGCCGCGCAGTACCTCAACCAGAACCGGATTGGCCATGATTCACCGTAAAACGAACTTCCCCAACATTGCGAATTGTTCATGTGCAACAATGCCGCACAGGATTTGCGAGAGATAGCCCTACGCGCCATATTCCCGTCCCAACAGCTTTCACAATAGCGCACTCATGCGTAACCCCATTCGAAAAGTGCTCATCGCAATCTTCATCCTCTTCCTGCTTCCGCTCGCCGTCCACGCCGCGCTCTATTTCTCGCAGGAGCGCGCGGGAAGCTTCCGTGACGCCGACTGGTCGAGCGTTGGCATGCTGCCGCCGGCAAGCGCCGACCAGGAGGCGCGGCTCATGGTGTTCACCGGCCGCACCGGTCGCTGGCGAGGCATTTTCTCGGTTCACAGCTGGATCGTGTTCAAGCCGGCGAATGCCACGAATTGGAGACGCTATGACGTGGTTGGCTGGGGCCAGCCGGTGCGCATGAATGGCTGGGCGCCGGACAGCCGCTGGTTCGGCAACACGCCGCGTATCCTCGTCGACGTGCACGGTCCGCAGGCCACTGCGCTCATTCCCAAAGTGCAGGCGGCGATCGAGGAGTATCGCTACAACACCTTCGGCGACTATCGCCTCTGGCCGGGGCCGAACAGCAACACATTCATAGCAACCGTGCTGCGCGCGGTGCCCGAGCTGGGAATCACGCTGCCGTCCAACGCGGTCGGCAAGGATTTCCGCGCCTATCCGTATGCCGGCCTGTCCGACAGCGGCACCGGCGTCGAGGCGTCGCTCTTCGGGCTGCTCGGCGTCAAGGCCGGATGGGTGGAGGGCGTC
This sequence comes from uncultured Alphaproteobacteria bacterium, assembly GCA_963817015.1. Classification (GTDB taxonomy): domain Bacteria; phylum Pseudomonadota; class Alphaproteobacteria; order Rhizobiales; family Xanthobacteraceae; genus VAZQ01. Next base: position 132,868 of record CAWFMV010000010.1, read on the forward strand.
GAGCTCAACTTTCTCGGCCTGGTGACCGGGTTTGATCTGCGCCATCCGGGCATCAAGCTTCCTGGCTTCGGTAGGCTTGGCCTGCCCGATGGCAGCGCGGTGGCTGCGCCGGCACACACGCGGGTTCAATAAAGTCTCACCAGTACGAGCCCGCAGACAATCAAGAACGCCGCCGCCATGCGCCCGGCGCGCAACGGCTCCTTGAGCACGATCACTGCGATCAAGGCGCCGAACAGCACGCTGGTCTCGCGCAACGCCGCCACGATCGCGATCGGCGCCAGCGTCATGGCCCAGATCGCGATGCCGTAGGAGCCAAGCTGCAGCGCGCCACCCGCGAGCCCGGTGAGCCAGAGCCGCTTCGTATCGCCAAGCGCAGGAATGCCGCCACGCGTGAGCGCGTAGCAATGCCATCACCGGACCGATGCCGACGAACAAAGCGGCCGAATAGGCATTGGCTGAGCCGGCGAGCCGTGCGCCGATGCCGTCCACGACCGAATAGGCGCAGATTGTTACCGCGGTGAACAAGGCGAAGCCCACCGCACGCCTATTAAGCTTCGCAAGGTCGCGGCCGCCGCGCAGCGAAAGCAGCAGCACCCCCGCGGCGAGAAGCGCGATGCCGAGCCAGCCAACGAGGCCGAGCCGCTCGCCGATGAACCAGGTGGTGACGGTCGCGGTCATCAGCGGCGCCGCCCCGCGCGCGATCGGATAGACCTGTCCCATGTCGCCGGTGCGATAGCTTTCGATCAGCGCCGCGAAATAAACCAGATGGATCACGATCGAAGCGAGCACCCAGGGCCATGCTTCCCGCGCCGGCAGCCCGACGACAGGCAAGGCGAGCAGCGACACCAACGCGGCGCCAAGCGAGATCGCGACCGTGCTGGCAAGCGGATCGAGCCCACGCTTGATGGTGGCGTTCCAGCCGGCATGACAGGCAGCGGCGAACAGCACGGCGGCGAAGACGAACGCGTCCATGCTATCTCGCCTGCGGTGCGCACCTATTCCCGATAGGTAGCGCCCGGCCACATCTTCGGAGCGGCGCGCTGATATTGCTTGGGCCGCGCAACCTCGGCGCCGAGCGCCAGAGCGGCGTGCCAGCCCCAATGCGGATCATCGAGGAAGGCACGCCCGAGCGCGACCATATCGGCCTTGCCGTCAGCCACGATCGTCTCGGCCTGCTTCGGGGTTGCGATCAGACCGACAGTGCGGGTCGCAATGCCGGTCTCACGTTTCACCTGCTCGGCAAACGGAACATTGAAGCCCGGCGTCGGTGCGCGCTGCGCTTCCGCGGTGATCGCACCGGAGGAAACGTCGACGTAGTCGAGGCCCTCGGCCTTGAGCGCGCCGGCGAACGCGACGGCGTCGTCGCCGGTGAGACCGCCGTCGAGCCAGTCAGTGCCGGTGATGCGCGCACCGACGGGCATGCCTTTCGGCATCGCCGCGCGCACCGCCCGCGCCACTTCGAGCGGAAATCGCATGCGGCCTTCGAGCGTGCCGCCATACTCGTCGTTGCGCCGGTTGGAGAGCGGGGAGACGAAGCTGTGCAGCAAATAGCCGTGCGCCATATGCATCTCGATGGCATCGAAGCCCACGCGAACCGCGCGCCGCGCCGCCGCCTCAAATGCCTCGCGCACGCGCTCGATATCCTCGAGCGTCATCGCGCGTGGCGTCGCCCAGTCGGCGCCGAATGGAATGGCCGACGGCGCCATCGTCTGCCAGGGATCGGGCGCGGCGGTGCCGAGCTCCCTACCCTCCCAGGGCATGCGGGCGGAACCCTTGCGGCCGGCATGCGCGAGCTGCACGGCGATCTTGGCGGTGCCGATGCGATGGCAATGCGCGACCACGCGCTCGAGCGCTGCCTCGCAGTCGTCGGAGTAAAGCCCGAGACAGCCGTGGCTGATGCGGCCATGCCGCTCGACATCGGTCATCTCGGCCACCACCAGGCCTGCGCCGGAATTGGCGAGCATGCCGAGGTGGGTCAGATGCCAGTCGGAGGCCACGCCGTCGTTGGCGCTGTATTGGCACATGGGTGACACGACGATGCGGTTGGAAAGCGTCAGGTCGGCGAGCCTGATCGGCGAGAAGAGTGCGCTCATGATTGTTTGACGATTTGCTTGTTGGCGATTGTGTCTGGCGATGACGCGGGTTTGCGTCGGGCGCGCGATCATAGGGATCGCTGCCATCGCCAGACAAGCCGGAGATGCAGTCAGACTGCGCGCCGGCGCGGCAGTGCGCCCAAACGCATGGACAATGTCGGTGAGGATGTGGGTTCGGGCATGGGTGAAGGTAAAGCCATAGGCGGGGACTTGGGCGGGGACTTGTGTGCTGAATTCGGCGGCGGGGCTGACTTCGGCGCCAATGGCAGCTCTGTCACTCGAGCCTTCAGCACAGGCTCCCACAGATCCACCAGCTCCGCGGCCTTACCCAAACGCAGATAGAACTCCGCCTCAGTATAATAATACTTCCAGCGACCACTCTGATGCAGATCCTCGAAATACAGGCGTCGCTTCTCGGCGAGGTCGCGCCACTTCTCAGCAGTCTTGTTGAATTGGCGCAGCGGATGCTCGTCAGTCATGAAGGCGCGCGGAGCCGATGGGGTCGGCTCCCCTCTTGTTGTCCGCGGCCGTGACAGCAACCGCAGCGTGTTCACAGACTCTTGCTGCACACGCTACTGGAGGGCGAAAAATGGGCCCTGACTGTGCGAATCAGTATTCAGAAGTTACCCAATTTGCGCCGGAAATAAAGCGAAACCCGCCCGGTGGGGTGGCCGGGCGGGTCGCTTGGATCGGCGCGGGGGATCGGGGGGCGGGAGCGCCGATCGGGGGCTGTGAAACTTGGAGGTTTTGCTAGCCCATTCGTCCATTAGTCGGTGCACAAGTCCAAACGGTTCAAAGATTCTTAAGGAATTTTTCAAGCCTCCTGCCGGCAGCCAGATTCTTTATTTAACCGATTGATATATTGATAGAATTAGTTTTCTTCCGTCACCGCAGCCTTGGTCGGCGCGGCGGTTCCGGCCACCGTTGGCGCGATCGACAGCACCGCCCGATAAGCGTCGACCAGGCCAGCACCAAAATGCGGGTCGACGCCAGGCGGGCCAAGATCGCGCGCCGTCGACATGAGAATGCGCCGGGCGTCGTCGTGGGTGAGGCCCGGGTTACGCTCGATCAGAAGCGCAATTGTCCCGCTCACCTCAGCGGCCGCGAATGAGGTCCCTGAGATCTCCTGATAAGTGCCATTGAGGCCCGGCAGGAACAGCTCGACGCCGGGAGCAGCAATCGCAATGTGCTTTCCGCGGTTGGCCGACTGGAACACCTTGTCGTTCTGATCGGTCGCGGTCACGGCGATCACGTCCGGATTGGCGGCCGGGAAAAGCGGAGCCGAGAGCGGGCCCTTGTTGCCGGCGGCCGCCACCAGGATGACGCCCTTCTGACGGGCGTAGCGCAGGCTTTGCTCGATGTTAAGATCGCGGGAGCCGGCGAAGCTCATGTTGATGACACGTGCGCCGCGATCGGTCGCCCAATAGATCGCTTTGGCGACGGTAAAGCCGTCCCCTTCCGTCCGGTCCTGCCCGCGATCGAAGGCCTGTGCGGCCAGGATGCGGGCTGCAGGAGCGCTCCCCTTCAGCCGCGCGCGCGCCGCGATCGCACCGGCCACTGCGGTTCCATGCGGATGGGCCTTGTCGCCTGCCCGCGCCGCATTGAAAGTATCTTCGATCACGCCCTGCAGCTCGGGGTGCGACGCATCAACGCTACCGTCCACGATTGCAATGAGAACATCACCGCCCCGCGCCAGCACATGCGCCTGCGGCAGCTGCATCTTGGCCAGAGCGTACTGCTCGAGCGGCGGCGCGCTCGCCGCAGCAGGCGGCTCGCCATAAAGGCGCATGATGTAGTTCAACGAAACCGAGACGGTGCTGCGGTCGGCCTCGATCGCGCGAACCACGGCAGGAGCAGCTCGGCGACCCAGGATGCGCGATCGATAAAGTCTGGTGCCTGCGCCAGGAACATCGAACGAGTCGAGTTGCGTGAGGCGGAAGCGCTGCGCCAGCAATCGGGCGGCCTGATCGGCTCCATTGGCGGCGAGCTCGATCACCACTTCATCGGGCAGATAGTCGCGATCGTTGAAGGCCGGCAGGCCACCGATGCCAGGACGGCGGAGGGGCAGTTGCAGCGCCCGGTCCCGGGCTTGGCGGGCCACCAGCACTCGGCCGCCTCCAAGCACGACGGGCACCGGCTGCGTGACAATAACCGGTGGCACCGGATGGCGTTTGACGATTATGGGCGGCCTACGCGGGCCTCTGCCGCCACCGACCGAGCCCTTGGGTGGCGGGGTGATGCGCGAGCCGGCGGAGCTGCTGGAACTAGACGGAAAACGCTTCGGGATGGGTCCGGTCGCCCTGATGGACCCGCTCTTGCCGTAAATGCCGACTGGGGTCACTTGCGCGGCAAACGCCTCAACCGCCAGCGGGGCCGAACCGAGTGTGGCTGTGAGAGCGAGCGCAAAGGATGCAATCAGGCTTACGCCAATGCGTCGTGCGGGCCTGATAAATGAGCAGCGGGGTTGACACATCTTGCAGGCCTCCTTGCAGGCCCCCAGAACACGGACACGCCCCACGCGTCTTGCGAAACTTCAAATACGAAAATTTTTCATCTCCGATGGCCAGGAAACCTGCGCGCTCAGCCTATTTCGTGGCGATGAATTCAACCACCTTGGTCTCCGACTGCATGCGCTGCACCTTCCTGACAACCTCGCCTGTGGACGTGTCGGAAGAGAAGCGGATGTTGAACGAGCCGTTTCGACCCGGGCCATCGACGACTTCGGCGCCGTGCGCATTGAGGAAGCTAATAATCTCGGACGACGTTGCCTGCGGCGAGAAGCGGATCACGGCGTGCGCATTGGACGGCGTGTTGGCAGAAGCCAACTGCGGGGTCGTCGTATCCTGATTGTCCTTCATCAGAACGGCCGTCAACATGGCGCTCTGCAGAAAAAACGCGATGGTTGCTGCGGCTGCCGCATACGCAATCGTACGCGGCGCGAAGCCGGACAGGAACGAGGAAACGCGGCCGACGAGGTCGAAGGACCGGCGCGCCGGCGCCGGCGCGCCTTCGGCCTCGATCGCGGCAAACAGCTTCTCCATGGCGCGCGACGATGGCACACCGAGCAACTCGTTGAGGTGGATTGTCTCCTGCTGCTCCTCGCGCACCAGCGTCAAGCGCCGGGCAAGTTCGCTGTCATTTGCAATCGCGCGCTCGACGCGCTCGCGGTCACGGCGGCTCAACGTGCCGGCCGCATGCCACGGCAGCAGGGCCTCGATCTCCTGGCGCTCGGGCGCTTCTCTGTTCAACCGCGTTCATGGCCAACCTCTTTCAATTCCCGCCGCCTTCAGCAGCTCTGCCAGTCTCTTGCGCGCGTAGAACATGCGCGTCTTCACGGTGTTCTCCGGAATTCCGACAATCTGCTGCGACCTCTTCGACCGATTTCTCGTGGTAGTAGACGAGATCGATGATTTCCCGATGTTCCGCCGAAAGTCCTTCCAGGCACTTCCGGATCACTGCACTCTTGTCCTTCTTCGCCAGGGACAGCCTCTGGATCGTCCGACTGATCCTCGATCTGCGCTCGCAGCCTCTTCGTCCAGTTCCTCATCCGGCTTGCGCCGCAATGCCGTCAGCGCCTTGAAGCGGGCGATTGCCAACAACCAAGTGGAAACCGCGGACCGCCCCTCGAACCGACCAGCCTGACGCCACACGTCAAGAAACACTTCGCTGATCAGGTCCTCAGCCACCGACTCGTCCCGAACCAGACGCAGGACAAACCGGAACACCCGAACGTGGTGCCGTGCGAACAGCACCTGCATTGCGAGCCGGTCGCCGGACGCGATCCGTCCGATCAGTACTTCGTCCGAGGTCGCTTGCATCGCCCGACGATCAACTCGCTAGTTAGTCGCCGGGGAATGCGACGAGGTTCAATGGGGTCTGACGTGAGGGACGATTCATTCGCGACCCCCCTTCCCCCGGTGTCGCGGATGCCAGCCGAACGGCCATACCCCTGAATTATAGCCGAAATTCGCCGCAATCTCGCCTTGAGCAAAGGCCGCACGTGTCCATCGGAGCGGCAGCCAATTCCCACATTCTTCTCATACCTTTGTCTATCCGTTAACCATGCCGGCCAGAAAAGTCACTCCCCGCCTCAGGTACCGACACGGAGTGGGGCATGAAGCTTGCGCAGGGCTGCCAGAACCGACAGTGCGGTGATCCGGCCAGTCTTGGGGTTCTCGGAGGGAATGTTCTCAATGGCCAGGGTGAAACGGGCTGAATCCGAGTCCACCTCGATCTGGTGACAGTTGCGCTCGACTGACGGGTCAGCCCAGATCTCGATAGTGGTGCGCTCGGGCCCAATTCCGGCCAGCGCCAAGGCCGCCGCCACATTGACATTGGCGGGGAATCCGGCCGCCGCCTCCCGAGCTGTACCGCGGAACACCTGCTTGGGCGCATTGAGACCATCAACCGAAATCCCGTGCGCCACCAGGTAGGGCGCCCCCGCCAAACCGCGCGGCGGCTTGCGGGTCGTCATGCGCACCGCGGTGATCTGCCCCTCGGCGGCCGCCGTCACTGCGTCAAGCCCCAGAAGCGCGCCGGTCGGAACGATGATCTGGCCGCCCCGCTCCCTGGCGAGATCGACCAACGCGGGTCGGTCCAGCAAGGCACCGCAGCTGAGCACCATCACAGCCTTGCCGGCTTCCAGCATGGGCCGGCAGATGCGCTCGATGATGGCTGCGGGCGCGCATTCAATGGCGAGGTCGGCATGCTGGGGCAATTCATCAAGCTCGACCAGCGGACACTGGATCCCCTGCCCGTCAAGCCAGGCCTGCGCCTTGGCCCGGTCCTGAGCAGCCGCACAGGCTAGCGTCAGCCCCGGAATGCCCTCATGGAGCCGGCGCGCAAGCACGCGGCCGATTGTCCCAAGACCGGCGATGGCGACGCGGGTGGCGCTGGTCATGGAGGCAGGCTCCGAAAACAGACTGTTCTGCCTCATACGCGTCCCCCAACATGGCCACAAGGGCGGGCCGATGCCGCACCAACATGGCCTTGACCCCCCCTGCAACACGCGCAACTGTCCGCACAACCTTGGAGGAGACCGCCGCCATGCGTATGAGGGCTTTCGCGATCGGCTTTAGCGCGTTCTTTGCAACCACGTTGCTGGCATCGGCGCAGACGTATCCGTCCCGCCCCATCACGGTGATCGTGCCATTCGCGGCGGGCGGACCGGCCGACGTGTTTGCCCGTATCGTCACCCCGCGCATGAGCGAGATCCTGGGCCAGCAAATCGTCATTGAGAACGTCGGCGGCGCAGGCGGCATGGCCGGCTCCAAGCGGGTCGCCGATGCGGCGCCCGACGGCTACACCTTCGTGATCGGCACCGTAGGCACGCATGCCCAGAGCCAGACCATGTACAAGAAGCCGCTCTACAACTCGGCGACTGACTTCACACCGGTCGGCCTGTTGGCGGACGTGCCGCTGGTCCTGATCGCGCGCAAGGACCTGCCGGCGACGAATTTCAAGGAGTTCGTCACCTACTCCAAGGCGAACCAAGCGAAGATGCAGTTCGGCTCGGCGGGCGCCGGCGCCGCCACCCATCTCGGCTGCGTCGTGCTGAACACCTTCATGGGCACCGATATCACCCATGTGCCCTATCGTGGCACCGGACCCGCCATGCAGGACTTGGTGGCGAGCCGCATCGACTTCCTGTGCGAGGCGGTCTCGACCGCTAAGCCGCATATCGATGGCGGCACCATCAAGGCGCTGGCGATGATGACCAAGGAACGCTCGCCGGTCCTGCCGAATGTGCCCACGACGCTTGAGCAGGGCGCCGACCTGCAAGCCTACACGTGGTACGGCATTTTCCTGCCGAAGGGGACGCCGGACGCCGTGGTGGCGAAGCTCAATGCGGCTGCCAAGGAAGCGATGAAGACACCGGCGCTGCGAACCCGGCTCGACGAGCTTGGCGTGCAGGTCGTCACGGACGATCGCATGAGCCCGCAATATCTTGGCCAGTTCGTCAGGGCCGAGATCGAGAAATGGGCGGCTCCGATCAAGGCGAGCGGCGTGGTCGTCGACTGATCGCGGCGGACTATTCCAGCTCGAGCGTGCCTTTGACCTCGTGCGTGAGCCCCAGCGCAGCAATCGTAATTGTCGCGCTGGCCGGCAGCTTTTCGTTGCCCTTAAGACGCCCGTCGGCGAGCGCCTGGCGCACCGCCTTTTCGATTTCCCGCTGGGCGCCGACACCCAGGGTCTTCAGAAACTTGCGCAAGCTTCCGTTGAAGGTCTCTTCGTTCATGGCTTACTCCGCGTGTGCGGCCCTCAGGGGCCTGGCTCAGCCCATATTGTACAAGCTGGAACGCCCTGATAACGCACCGGTTTGGGTTGGAACCCATCATACGCGCGAGGTGGCTACGTGGCTCGACTGATGTTTGCCTGCGGCTTTTACGACCGGACTGAGGCGCTACGGACCGGAGATGTCAAAATCAAGGATGTCGATCTCGACTTCATCGCGATCAACTCGCCGCGCGACCTCTTCGATCGCATGGGTGGCAAGCAGGAGTTCGACGCCTCGGAATTCTCCAGCTCCGAATACATCAGCCGGTTAGCGCGCGGCGACCACACCTTCGTGGCGCTGCCGGTGTTCCCGTCGCGGGTGTTCCGGCATGGCTATATCTACGTCAACCGCAAGGCCGACATTCGCTCGCCCAAGGACATCGCCGGCAAGCGCGTCGGCGTTCCGCTCTACACCATGACGGCAGCGGTCTGGATCCGCGGCATTCTCACGCATCACTACGATGTCGACTTCTCCGCCGTGCGGTGGACCGAGGGCGCCATCAATCATCCGGGCCGGCACGGCGAGCCGAGCGCGCCACCGCTGCTCAAGCCGGTCGGGATCGCGCACGATCCCAAAGGCCGCTCGCTGAGCGAGCTCCTCGCCAATCACGAGATCGACGTGATCATGGGAACGCAGCATCCTGATCCGCACCCCGACGTCACGCCGCTGTTCTCAAATGCCCGGGCGGTGGAGCGGACATTCTACGAGCACACCCGCATCTTTCCGATCATGCACCTCGTGGTGATCCGCCGCGATGTCTACGAGCGCGATCGCTCGATCGCCGACAAGCTCTATCGCGGCTTCGTGGAGGCCAAGGCGCTGGCGCTCAAGCGCATGCACAAAGGGCACCCGTTCATGCTGCCCTGGGTGCACAACGACATTCACGAGATCGACGCGGTGTTCGGTGGCGATCCTTATGCGTACGGGATCGAGGCCAACCGGCCGACGCTGGAAGGGCTGGTCAAATACATGACCGAGCAGCACTTCATTCCCAAGGCGATGCCGCTCGAGGAGCTGTTCGCGCCGGTGGACAAGGCGTTGCGCTAAACTTTGATTCCCACGTTCGCATCCCATTTCCCCGGGCGCGGCATGCGCGTGCCGCCAAGTGGGTCCACTCTACTAATGTAAAATCCACTTCCCCCAAAGCGGCGTGGGCATCGCTGCCAGTCAGGCGCCAATAGCGGAGCCATCACTTTGCGCAGCGACGCACCATGCATACATGTCCGATCATTCAACTGGACATTCAACGGGGGCGCGCGCCAGCGCCACGTTGCTCTCGCCACTCGAGAAACTGAAGGAACAGGGCTTCTTTCTCCTCGTTGCTGGTGCGCCGCGCGCCTGTGCTGCTCAGGAACGCTTGGAAATCCTGGCGAGCAGATGCCTGGCCGCCGACAAGCTTTGCCAACTGCTCTTCGGCAGCCGGAAGCCGGCTCCAACCCGGGACCGTCGCGGCGAGATTGATGTCACGCCACTTGGGCGCGAACGGCGGCTGCCGCAGCTTTTCCCAATTCTCGAACAGCTTGACGACGAAGCGCTCGACCTTGCGGTACCGATCGCTGTCCTTCGGCCAATTGTACGCAGCCAGCACGAACGGCACGGCAAGCGTATCAACACGCCCTCCCTGCGGAACCAAGTTCGGGTAGTCCTCGTGCGTGAACTCCCCTATGGCGTACAAGTCGGCGAAGACCTTGTTGAACGGGATCGGCACGAGATGCAGACCCGAATTGGGTGGGATTTGCGCGACGTGAGACAATGGCTTTTGCGACACACGCACCGCTGCGTCAGCTTCACCTTTGGCGATCCTCTGGTAGGCCGCCGGGGTGAACGGGTTGGGCAGCTTGACCTCCTGGACGTTGATGCCGAGCCGCTGGAAGATGAGCGGCGTCGTCAGCGTTGTTGACGTTCCAGGCGGGCCAAAATCGACCCTCTTTCCGCGCAGATCTTCCAAGCTTCGAATGTCGGGGCGCGCGATCACCTGCACCTCAGCGATGGGAAAGCGCAGAATGTAATTCACCCTCTTGTTGAGATTGTTGATCTTGCGTTGCGTCCGGAAGTACTCGAATGCGTCCGACTGGGCGACGGCGATATCGACCCCGCGCAGGTAGAGCAGATCGTCGAGATTTGCGGGAACGCCACGGGTTATGATCGGCAGCACGCGCATGTTGTCGCCGTCGTCAAGAACCCTGCGCATCTCTTCAACAAATGTGAAGGCAGTGCCTGAGCCGTTTCCGGCGGCGATACCGACCGTCCAGGAGTTGATGCGGTCCTTCATCAACTGTTCGGAATTCTCGCCTTGAAGAGTTTTCGGTATCTCTTGCACCCATGCGGGCCACGTCCCGAAAGCGAGCGTCGACACGACGGCAAGCGTCGCAACCGTGATGCGGCACATATGTGCTACCTCCCCCTTCGCGGCATTCGACTGCACGAACTTCACGATCAATCTTACTAGCAGTTAAGCCTTACGCGCGCTTATGCCCGATAAATGAATTCACTAACAAATGAATTCACTTGCGCGTGTTTTCGACCTTCAAAATCATTTGTGTCATTTGATGGGCATTTTCTTGCGACATCTAACATTCGAGCCACGTGCGGCTCGTTGGTGCCTTGATTGCAAACGACTGATGTAAGTCCGCAACAAATCAGCATCAAAGACATGTGTGAAAATTCGCTCATCGATTGCACAAAATGATCATCGCTGTTGGTGAGCGAAAAACGGAAGCCCGAGGGAGGACAGTTTGATCCTGACATCCAAGTTGATGCGTAGTCTGCCGATCGCTGCGCTGACGTTTGCGCTCGGTACCGTGATAACACCGGCGGCGGCGCAGTCGCCTGCGGAGTTCTACAAGGGCAAGACCATCACGATCCTGCTCGGGCATCCGCCCGGCGGCTCGTACGATCTGTACGCACGGCTTGCCGCCGATCACATGAAGCGGTTCATCCCGGGCAATCCCAACATCATCGTCCAGCACCGTCCGGGCGGCGGCGGCGTGGCTGCCGTGATGACGTTCTACGCGCAGGGCGCGCGCGACGGCACCATGATGGGCCTGTTCACCGAGACCATTGGCCACACGCAAATCCTGCAGCCCGAGATCGGCAAGTGGAAGGTCGAGGAGATGGCCTATGTCGGCTCGTTCGTGCCGAGCAACGCCGCGCTGGTCGTGCGCAAGGGTGCGCCTGCCAAGACGCCGATGGCGCTGCGCACAACGCAGATCAATGTCGGCTGCACCGGCGTCAATTCGCAAAGCTACCAGTACCCCGCCTCGCTAAAGTCACTCGGCGGCTACCGCTTCAACCTGGTGTGCGGCTATCCGGGCTCGGCCGAGGTGATCCTCGCGATGCACCGCGGCGAGGTCGACATGTTCTCAGGCTCCTGGCACGTATGGCGCGCCACGCAGAAGGGCTCCTTCGACGACGGCAGCCTGATCCCGGTGATCCAAGGAGGGCTCAAGCGGACCACCGATCTTCCGGACGTGCCGCTGATGCAAGAACTGCTCGACGATTAAAAGACTAAGAAGATCATCGAGTTCATTTCGGCGGGCTCGGCGATCGGACGGGCGCTGATCACGCCGCCGGCGGTGCCGGCCGACCGGCTGGCGGCGCTGCGCGAGGCCTTCGACAAGGTCGTGAAGGATCCGGAGTTCATTGCGGATGCGGCCAAACGCTCCGCAGATCTCGAGTCGACACCGGGTGCCACGGTGCAGACCTACAGCGACGGCATCGCAAGCGCGCCCAAGGACGTGATCGAGGCCGCAACTCGCGCGATCGCGGCAGAGAAGGACAAGAAGTAGACTCCGCTTCGTTCATGCCCGACCTGCAGCACCAGGTCGGGCACATTCGCTCGGCAGCCTCGGCCGACGCGAGTGTTGGCCGGACCAGGTGCTTCACTGCAGCGCAGCGAGTACTTGTAAGTAAGACGGTGAGACGCTTCGAAAACAGGCAGTGCAATTAGCTGCCATTGAAGGTGATAAAGATCGAAGCGACGGAAATGCGCTCAAGCCATTACCCTGGTAAAGCCAACGCTAAGGCTTTCTCTTGTTAAACATTCGTATCGTCGCTATCAATTTGCTGCCGGCGAGAGCGGGGCTGGCGGCTTTCCATGTTTCCGTCGCTCGACTGCTTGGCCGCGTCGGCGTCCAGGCTGCTGTTTTACGGCCGGTTTAAAGAGGGAAACCAACATGCGTATCATTTCGAGTGCGGCGGCCGTTGTCCTGCTGGCCGGGTTGAACAGTCAGGCCTCGGCACAGACTCCGGAACAGTTCTACGCGGGCAAGAACATCGATTTCGTCATTGGGTATCCAACCGGTGGCGCCAATGACGTCTGGGCGCGGGTCATCGCCCGCCATATCGGGAAGCATATTCCCGGCAAGCCGAACGTCATCCCAAAGAACCAGCCTGGCGCCGGCAGCTTCCTGGCGGTCAACACCGTCTACAGCGTCTCGCCCAAGGATGGCACGGTGCTTGCCATCGGCGCGCCGACCATTGCGCTCGACGAAAAGCTTGGAACGCAGGGCGTTCGCTTCAAGACCGCCGAGCTCGGCTGGGTCGGCCGCTCCGATGCCCTCATCAACATCGTGTTCACGTGGCAAACCTCGAAGGTCAAGACCTTCGCGGACGCGCAGAAATATAAATCGACGCTGTCGGGAACGGGTGCCGGCTCGACGGTCTCGATCTATCCGACCGTCATGAACAACGTGTTCGGCACCAAGTTCAAGATCATCATGGGCTACAAGGGTTCGGCCGAAGCGCAGCTCGCGGTCGAGCGCGGCGAAGTCGAAGGGCACTCGACCGCGTGGACGGCGGTGAAGGTCGCCCACCCGGATTGGCGGCCAAGCAAGAAGATCTCGGTTCTGGCGCAGTTCGCGCTAAAGCCACATCCCGACCTCACCGACGTCCCCACCGCCGTCAGTCTCGCGCGCAACGACGAGGAGCGCCAGATCGTGAGCGCGATCGTAGCTGCGGCCGATATCGGGTTGGCATTCTTCACGACTCCCGGCGTCCCGGCCGACCGTCTCACTACGCTGCGCCGCGCCTTTGATGCCACGATGAAGGACAAGGACTTCCTCGATGAGGTCGAGAAGCTCAAGCTCACCGCTACGCCGATGAAGGGCGAAGACCTGCAGCAGCTCATCAAGCAGGTCACCTCCCTGTCGCCCGACATGCTGGAGAAGGTCCGCCACGCCTATACCGCCAACCAGGCAAAGGAATAGCGCGTGAAGCCGTGCCTCTTCAGGGTCAGCGAGGGGCAAGCCGGCTGAAGCAGGTGACGAGCACCAGGACCGGAGCTGCCGCACGTGCCGACTACGCGACAGCTACCGGTTGCGCCGCTTCGTCGCGCAATTGAGCGATGCTGAACTCGAGCACCGTAGTGCGCTCGAGGCCAAATTGAAGCCTATGCTATTGAGGCGGCTCGCGCCGGCGGCCATCCCCGCTCGTGCTCGCGAGCCGCTTGTGTTTTGCGAAGGCCTCGGCGTTCATGCCGCAGAGGCTCTTGCCCGAAATCGTGCGCCGGCTCTGCCGGAGATCTGAGAGCGCGCCTTGGACAAGGCGTTGCGCCAGATAAACTGCCCAGGTTGTAGCGACTCCATACCTTCCAGACATGCTAGTGTGACGCCAAGCATTTCTTAAGCGAGGCAAGGACACCCATGGGGCTGGACCAGGTCGCGAGCAAGACAGCCGCTCACATCGACTACGACCGCTACCGGCTGCGCAACTTTGTCGAAGAGCTCGCTGAAAGCGAGCTCGAGCGCCGATCCGGCACCACCAAGCTCTCCGCGATCGCCGGCGCGCTCGAAGCCAATCCGAAGGCGGTGCTGTTCGAGGCGGCCGGCAGCGGCGGCTATGCCGCTGGTCGGCAATGCGCTCGCGAGCCGCACGCGCTTCGCCAAGGCCTTCGGCGTCACGCCGCAAAAGCTGCTGCCGGAAATCCTGCGCCGGCTGCGCAGCAAGCCGGAGATCGTCGAGGTCAGCCGCGAGGAAGCGCCGGTGCAGGCAGGTCGTGATGACCGGCGCCGACATCGACCTCACCAAGCTGCCGGTCCATCTCCAGCACGGCAAGGACGGCGGCCTCTACATTTCCGCCGGCATGGATTTCGCGCGCGATCCGGCGACCGGCTGTATCAATGTCGGCCTGCGCCGCTTCATGCTGCACGGCCGCGCCACCACCGGCATCGACCTGGTCGCGCCGAGCGACCTGCGCAACATCTATCTCGCGACGCTCGCGCGCGGCGAGCGGCTGCCGCTGAGCGTCGTGGTCGGCGGCCATCCGGTCGATTATTTCGGCGCCACCATGCGCATGCCGGGCGACGAGCTCGCCCTGCTCGCCTCGCTGCGCGCCGCGCCGATGCCGGTCGTCAAGTGCGTCACCAACGACCTGCGCGTACCGGCCGACGCCGAATGGGTGCTCGAAGGCTATCTGGGCGAGGAAGGCTATCAGGAGCCGGAAGGGCCCTACGGCGAATTCCTCGGCTACTACGGCGGCGTCAAGACCAATCCGATCTTCCACGTCACCGCCATCACGCGCCGGCGCGACGCGCTGTTCCAGACGCTCACCATCGGCGGCGCCACCATGAGCCGCACCGACACCGCGCAGCTCACGCACGCTGCGCACCGAGGTGCTGGTCTGGCGCGCGCTCGAGACCGCGATCCGCGAGCCGGTCGCGGTCTATGCGCCGCCCGCGACCGGCGGCGTCTACAATGTGCGCATCGCCATGCGCCAGCGCGTGCCGGGCGAGGCGCGCAACGCCATCGCGGCGGCGTTCGGCTCGCTCGCCAACGTCAAGAACGTGTTCGTGGTCGATCCCGACATCGACATCTTCTCCGACGAGCAGATGGAATGGGCGCTCGCCACGCGCTTCCAGCCCGACCGCGACTTCGTGGTGCGCGAGCGGCTTCCGCACCATCCCGCTCGATCCGTCGCTCGCGAGCCATGCGCAGCCTCGGCGCCAAGGCCGGCTACGACCTGCACCATGCCGATCGGCACGCAGAAGAAGCTCGAAGCCGAAATCCCCGAGCCGCCGCATTATCGAAGGCGCGCGCTTCGCATCGGTCGAGGACGCGCTGCGCGACGGGCCGAAATTCTTCGAGCAGCTGATGACGGCGGTCGGCAGCGAGGACGGCCGCGAGATCGTGCTCGAGCTCGAGGACCTGCGCCGCGCGGGCCGCCTCAAGCGCGACCCGAGCGACGGCCGCTATCGGCTGACGAAGTAGGCCAATCCGCAATGGCAACAGAGTAGTTATGAGCCGCGTGATTCAGGGCACGGCCAAGCCGCGGTTGCGGCCGGCTCCTCTCCCGAAGGGAGAGGGGTGGGGTGAGGGTTACAGACTATCGATAGGTCCGAGCCCCCTCACCCCAACCCTCTCCCCTGCGGGGAGAGTGAGTCCGCCGTGCCGCGGTCAAACTCCGTGCTCATCAACAAAGTCTGTGGGAAGCGGAACCAAGCCTCCTTCACTATCAGTCGAACCCTTTCATTTGTCTTCGTCCTCGCCCTGCTCGGCGCACCTTCGCTGTTGCAGCCTACCCGGAACGCCCCGTCACCATCGTGGTGCCGTTCGCGCCTGGCGGCGCCAACGATGTCGTGGTGCGGGCGATCCAGCAGCCACTGGCCGAAGCGCTCGGCCAGCCGATCGTGGTCGAGAACCGCGGCGGTGCCGGCGGCAGCGTCGGCGCCGGCTACGTGGCGCGCGCGCGTCCTGACGGCTACACGCTGCTGATGGCGGCGACCGGCTTCGTGGTCAATCCAAGTCTCTATGACAAGGTGCAGTACGATCCGCTCACGGACTTCGAGCCAGGTCGCGGAGATCACCACCTTTCCGGTGATCTACACGGTGCGCCCCGACATGGGCGTCAACACGCTGCAGGAGCTCGTCGCCTATGCCAAGGCGCGTCCTGGCATGCTCAACTATTCGACGCCAGGCGCCGGCACGCTGCCGCATCTCGCGGCCGAGCTGCTCAAGCTCAACACCGGCATCGAGATGGTGCACATCCCCTACCCCGGCGCGGCGCCTGCCGCGCAGGCCCTGCTCAGCAAGACCGTCGAGGTGGCTTCGACCTCGATCACGGTCGCCAAGCCGCAGATCGGCGTCGGCGCCATGAAGGGCCTCGCAGTGACCGGCAGCGAGCGCTGGCCCGAGCTTCCCGACGTGCCGACGGTCGGTGAGGCCGGCGTACCCGCTGCGCTCGCCGATACCTGGCAGGGCATCATGGTTCCGACCGGCACCCCGAAGGAAGCTATCGAGCGTCTCGCTACGGCCCTGATCGGAGTCATGCGCCGCCAAGATGTGCGCGAGCGCCTGCTTGAACGCGGGTTTCTACTCGACCGGGCGCGGCCCCGCAGAGTTTCATCGACGCATCGTCGAAGAAGTCCCGAAGTGGAAGACCGTTATTCAGAAAGCCCGCATCACCGCCCAGTAAAACAAGAGCATCCCGTGACAACACCCGTCCTCTTCGAAACCAAGGCCGATTGCCTTGACGTCATCCTCAACCGCCCCGAGGAAGGCAACCTCATCACCAACGAGATGGGCCAGGAGATCGCGCGCGTGCTGCGCGAGATCGGGCCCGAGACCAAGCTCGTGCGGCTGCGTGGCAAGGGCGCGAACTTCTGCAAGGGACGGCAGGCGCCGCAGATCGATCGCGCCACCATGACGCCGCTGCAGGTGCGCCATCCAGTGGCCGAGGTGCCGCTCGCGCTCTACGCCGCGGTGAAGGAGGCGCGCGCGCCGACGCTCGCGATCGTCCAGGGCGAGGCGCTCGGCGTGGGCTGCGCGCTCGCGGCGGTCTGCGACCTCACCATCGCGGCCGAAAATGCCGTCTTTCAGGTGCCCGAGCTCAATCACAACATCGCGCCCACGCTGGTGATGTGGGCCATGCTCAACCGCGTGCCGTACAAAACCGTCGCGCATCTCGTCTATACGCGCGAGCGCATCAGCGCGGCGCGCGCCGAAGCGCTTGGCCTCGTCACCCAGCTGGTGGCTCCCGCAGCGCTGGAGACGGAAGCCGAGACGCTCACGCAGACGCATCCTGAGCCGGCCCGCCAACCCGTTGCAGGGAATCAAGGAGTTCCTCAAGTTCGCAAGCCGCATGGACCCTGCGAGCGCATCCGCGTTCTCGTCCGTGCTCAATGCCGCGGTCACCAGCTCGGCGCCACGTGAGCCGCACAAATAATGGCGACGAGTCTGCCTATTTCATGGGCGTGTGCGTGCATAGCGTGCAGCGGCCTGCGCGGCTCGTAACCATTCCTCAGGCAAACTCCTGAAAATCAGCCAACTTCCAGCCAATTTGCCCTCGTTCGCGGGTTGGCACAGCGCTTGAACCACTAGGCATGCTGATGGATGCCTCTCTGAACATCGTCATCGTCGACGACAGCCCGGTTCGCGCCGCGATCCTGGAAGAAGGGTTGCGCGAGGCCGGCTATGTGAACGTCGTGCGCATCGAGGGCACCGTCAAGCTTCTGGCCCGCGATCTACGCCCTCGACCCGGACGTCATTCTCATCGATCTCGAAAACCCGAGCCGTGACGTGCTCGAACAGATGTTCCAGGTCAGCCGGATCGTGAAGCGGCCGGTCGCGATGTTCGTCGACCAGGCGGACTCGGCCTCGATCCAGGCATCCGTCGACGCTGGCGTTTCCGCCTACATCGTCGATGGGCTCAAGAAAGAGCGCATCAAATCCATCCTCGACCTGTGCATCTCGCGCTTTAACGCGTTCGACCGGCTGCAGACTGAGCTCGAGCAGACCAAGAGCGCGCTCGAGGAGCGCAAGGTGATCGACCGCGCCAAGGGCATCCTGATGAAGGCCAAGAACCTCTCCGAGGAGCAGGCCTACGCGCTGCTGCGCAAGACCGCCATGAACGAAAACCGCAAGATCGCCGAGGTCGCCCAGTCCGTCGTCACCGCCGCGGAGCTGTTCAAATGACTGAGACACGGCTGCGCATCGGGTTCATTCCGCTGTGCGACGCGGCCGCACTGCTGGTCGCGGTCGACAAGGGTTTCGCGGCCGCGGAAGGCCTCGACATCGAGCTCATCCGTGAGGTCTCGTGGTCGAACGTGCGCGACAAGCTCAATATCGGCCTGTTCGATGCGGCGCATCTGCTGGCACCGGTCGCGATCGCGTCAAGCCTGGGGCTTGGGCATGTCAAGGTGCCGATCGTGGCGCCCTTCGGGCTCGGCGTGAACGGCAATGCGATCACGGTCTCACCTCAGCTCCATGCCGAGATTATCGAGGCCGCGGACGGCAACGTTCTCGACCCGCTGGTGTCGGCGCGCGCGCTTGCGCGCATTGTCGCCGAGCGAAAGCGCAGTGGCGCGGAGCCCCTCACCTTTGGCATGACCTTTCCGTTCTCGACTCACAATTATCAGCTGCGGTTCTGGATGGCGGCCGGCGGCATCGATCCCGACGAGGATGTGCGGCTTGTGGTGCTCCCACCGCCCTACATGGTGGAGAGCCTCACCAGCAGGCAGGTCGACGCCTTCTGCGTCGGCGCACCCTGGAACTCGGTCGCGGTCGATCTCGGGGTGGGCTGCATTCTGCATTTCTCGTGCGAGATCCTGGCGCACGCCGCCGAGAAGGTGCTGGCGATGCGCGCGCGTTGGGCGGAGGAGAATCCCGACGTGCTGGCACGGCTCGTGCGCGCCCACCAACGCGCCGCTGATTTTATCGAGGACGTCAGCAATCGCGCCGAGGTCACTGCCATATTGGCCGTGCCGAATCGAATCGGCGTTGATGCCGAAGTGATCAGCCGTACGCTCGAAGGACGCCTGAAGGTTACCCCCGACGGCAGCGTTCGGACTGACGATCGCTATCTTCTTGTCGGCCGCAACGGCGCTGCGCGTCCCGATCCAGTGCAGGCAGCCTGGCTCTATGCCCAAATGGTGCGCTGGGGCCAGGCTCCGCTGTCCGACGAGTTGCTCGCTGCCGCAAAGAGCGTATTCCGGCCCGATCTGTTTGATGCCGCCCTGCAAAGCGACGGATCGATCACGACTGCACCTGCCGACGGCATCGGCGCCTTCGCAGGCCCGGCATTCGATGCTGAAGATATGACCGGGCATTTGAATTTTTGGGCAATGAAGCAGCGCTGACTGCCCATCAAACAGGACCTACTTGCACAGTTTTTGCACTGCACAAATTTAGCGCACACATTGCAATCAGTCTCATCAAAACGATCGCCGTTAACGGTTCGTTAGGAAACGTGGCGATCAGCATAATGCATTGATTTTAGATAACTATTTCTCTCAAGTCCGATCTGGCACGAAGCTTGAATTAGGAATTGGCGAGACGGCCATCGCAACGCTGCGATGCCGACAAGGTCCAACGATGGGCCGACAGCAACGCCGCTGCCTCAGGGGACACGTCGAGCCCCCTTGGGCTTGCGGCTTTTTTTGTCGGCTCAAAGGGAAACGTACCGGGCGGTTTTTCAACGGTTGAGACCAACACACCAAAGGACGACGACATGACGAGCAGCGAAGCCAACTCAAAAGCCCGACGTGCCCTCACCCGCCGTCGCTTCCTCAAGACCACAGCCGGCACCGCGGCGCTGCTCGGTGCACTGAAGACGCAATTTCCATTCGGGGCGCATGTGGCGCAGGCCGCGGGACCGGAAGTGAAGAAGGCGATCCTCGGCTACATCGCGCTGATGGATGCCTCTCCGCTGGTGATCGCCAAGGAGAAGGGACTGTTCGCCAAATACGGCTTGCCCGATGTCGAGGTGTCGAAGCAGGCCTCGTGGGGCGCGACGCGCGACAACATCGTGCTCGGCTCGGAAAAGAACGGCATCGATGGCGCGCACATTCTCACGCCGATGCCCTACCTGATCTCTGCCGGCAAGGTGACGCAGAACAACGTGCCGACCCCGATGTACATCCTGGCGCGGCTCAATCTCGACGCGCAGGGGATCTCGGTCTCGAACGAATACAAGGATCTCAAGGTCGGCGTCGACGCGTCGGCGCTCAAGGCCGCCTTCGAGAAGAAGAAAGCCGCCGGCAAGGACGTGAAGGTCGCCATGACGTTTCCGGGCGGCACCCACGACCTCTGGCTCCGCTACTGGCTCGCGGCTGGTGGCGTCGACCCCGACAAGGATGTCTCCACCATCGTGGTGCCGCCGCCACAGATGGTGGCCAACATGAAGGTCGGCAACATGGACGCGTTCTGCGTCGGCGAGCCGTGGAACGAGCAGCTCGTCAACCAGGACATCGGCTTCACCGCCTGCGCGACCGGCGAGATCTGGTTCAAGCACCCGGAAAAGGCGCTCGGCATGCGCGCCGAGTGGGTCGACAAATATCCGAACGCCGCGCGCGCGCTCACGATGGCGGTGCTGGAAGCGCAGATGTGGTGCGACAAGATGGAGAACAAGGAGGAGATGTCCGACCATCGTCGGCAAGCGCCAATGGTTCAACGTGCCGGTCGCCGACATCGTCGGGCGGGCAAAGGGCGACATCAATTATGGCCGCGGCCGCGTCGAGAAGGGCACCAAGCAACTTATGAAATTCTGGAGCGATCATGCCTCCTATCCGTTCAAGAGCCATGACCTCTGGTTCGTCACCGAGGATGTGCGCTGGGGCAAGTTCGAGCCGACGACCGACACCAAGGCCCTGGTCGAGAAGGTCAACCGCGAGGATCTCTGGCGCACGGCCGCGAAGGAGCTGTCGGTGCCGGCATCCGACATCCCGGCTTCGACCTCGCGCGGCAAGGAGACCTTCTTCGACGGCAAGGTCTTCGATCCCGCCAATCCCGCGCGCCTACCTCAAGAGCCTGTCGATCAAGCGCGTCGAAGTGTGAGTGCGCACAGGCCGCCGCGGCGGCCCGCATTCCCACGATCGACGGAGATCCATCTGATGAACATGCCGGTCCTCAAGAGGCGAAGCCCTCAGCACCGCAGGCCCTGCGTCGCCGCCGAGGTGCTGCGGCTCAACGTGCCGAAGCCGAGCCTCTGGCAGACGCGCATCCTGCCCGCGCTGGGTGCCGTCGCGGCGCGCGTGGTGCCGCCGCTCGTGATGCTCGTCGCTGATCCTCACGGTCTGGCAGATCCTATGCATGAAGCCCGGCGCCACGCTGCCGGCGCCGTCGAAGATCTGGACCGAGGCCTACGACCTCATCGTCGATCCGTTCTTCGTCGCCGGACCGCAGGACATCGGGCTCGGCTGGCGCGTGCTCATATCGCTGCAGCGGGTCGCCATCGGCTACGGCCTCGCCGGGCTGATCGGGATCGTGCTCGGTACCATCATCGGCCAGTCGGTCTGGGCCATGCGTGGGCTTGATCCTATCTTCCAGATCCTGCGCACGATCTCGCCGCTCGCCTGGCTGCCGATCTCGCTGGCGGCGTTCCGCGACAGTCAGCCCTCCGCGATCTTCGTGATCTTCATCACCTCGGTGTGGCCGATCATCATCAATACCGCGGTCGGCATCCGCAACATCCCGCAGGATTACCGCAACGTCGCGGCGGTGCTGCGGCTCAATCATCTGGAGTTCTTCTGGAAGATCATGATCCCGTCGGCCGCGCCCTACATCTTCACCGGCCTGCGCATCGGCATCGGCCTGTCCTGGCTCGCCATCGTGGCAGCCGAGATGCTCACCGGCGGCGTCGGCATCGGCTTCTTCATCTGGGACGCCTGGAACTCCTCGCGCCTGTCCGACATCGTGGTCGCGCTCGTCTACATCGGCGTGGTCGGGTTCATTCTCGACCGCATCGTCGCCGGCATCGCCGTGATCGTGACGCGCGGCACCGCCGCCAACTGAAGGATCAGACGCCATGACGTCCTATCTCAAGATCGATCACGTCGACAAGTCCTTCCACCGCGGCTCGCGCGAAACCGAGGTGCTCAAGGACGTCTCGCTCAGCATCGAGAGCGGCGAGTACGTCTCCATCATCGGCCATTCCGGCTGCGGCAAGAGCACGCTGCTCAACATCGTGGCCGGGCCTGCTGCCGGTGACGCGCGGCGCGGTGCTGCTGGAGAACCAGGAGGTCAACGAGCCCGGCCCCGACCGCGCCGTCGTGTTCCAGAACCATTCGCTGCTGCCGTGGCTCACCGTCTACGACAACGTCAGGCTCGCGGTGGACAAGGTGTTCTCGCCGACGCGCTCGCGCGACGAGCGGCATGACTGGACCATGCACAATCTCGAGCTGGTGCAGATGGCGCATGCCAAGGACAAGCGGCCGGCCGAGATCTCCGGCGGCATGAAGCAGCGCGTCGGGCTCGCCCGCGCGCTCGCCATGGAGCCGAAGGTGCTGCTGCTCGACGAGCCGTTCGGCGCGCTCGATGCGCTCACCCGCGCACATCTGCAGGATTCGGTGATGGCGATCCATCAGAAGCTCGGCAACACCGTGCTGATGATCACCCACGACGTCGACGAGGCCGTGCTGCTGTCCGATCGGATCGTGATGATGACAAACGGCCCGGCGGCACGCATCGGCGAGGTGCTCGAGGTGCCGCTGGCGCGTCCGCGGCGCCGGCTCGAGCTCGCCGCCAACGCGACCTACCTCAAGTGCCGCCAGCGCGTGCTCGAGTTCCTCTATGAGCGGCACAGCTTCGTCGAGGCGGCCTGACGGAGGCGCTGCATGACACCTGATCAAGTCACGCTGGTGCAGGAAAGCTTCAAGAAGGTCGTGCCTATCGCTGGCAAGGCCGCTGATCTCTTCTATGACCGGCTGTTCACGATCGCGCCCGAAGTGCGGTCACTGTTTCCGGCCGATCTCGTCGGAGCAGAAGAAGAAACTGATGCAGGTGCTCGCGACCGCGGTGACCAACCTGCATCAGGTCGAGAAAGTCCTGCCGGCGGTCGAGGAGCTGGGACGCAGGCACGTCGCCTATGGCGTGACCGAAAAGCACTTCGAGCCGGTCGGCGCCGCACTTCTGTGGACACTCGAGCAAGGCCTGGGCCCCGACTTCAGCCCGCCGGTCAAGGCGGCGTGGACGGAGACCTACATAACCGTTGCAGGCGTCATGACCAAAGCCGCCGCCACCGTCGACGGCGCCGGCGGGGTGACGCCATGTCCGGCGATTTCACGCCCGAGCAGAAGCGCTACCTGGAAGGCTTCACCGCCGGCCTCCAGATCGCGCGCGCGGCGCGCAACGGCGAGTCCGTCCGCCGCCACGGCCGAGCCGGTCGGCCCCGACGCGATCCACTTCAAGGCGCAGGACCGCACCGTCAAGGCCGGCGGCAAGCTCTCCGACCAGGAGAAATTCAAGCGCGAGCAGCATCCGTTCGACGCCTATGGGCGGCTGAAGGAGCAGGCCGCCAAGAACGAAGCGCCGAAGGCGGCGGACAATTTCCGCTGGCGCTATTACGGCCTGTTCTACTGCGCGCCGGCGCAGAGCTCCTATATGTGCCGGCTGCGCATCGCCGAACGGCATTCTCACGCATTGGCAGTTCGCACGGCCTCGCCGACTCTCGCCGACCGCTACGGCGCACGGCTACGCCCACGTCACCACGCGCGCCAACCTGCAGATGCGCGAGATCGAGCCGAAGGACGCGGTCGCGATGGTCGAGGGGATCCAGGACCTCGGCCTGTGCTCGCGCGGCTCCGGCGCCGACAACATCCGCAACGTCACCGGCTCGCCGACCGCCGGCATCGACCCGCAGGAGCTGATCGACACCCGCCCCTATGCGCGCGAGTGGCACTTCCACATCCTCAACGAGCGCGCGCTCTACGGCCTGCCGCGCAAGTTCAACGTCGCCTTCGACGGCGGCGGCATCATCCCGGTGCTGGAGGACACCAACGACATCGGCTTCCAGGCGGTCGACGGTGAAGGACGGCTTCGGCGTCGAGCCCGGCATCTGGTTCCGTCTGATGCTCGGCGGCATCACCGGTCACCAGGACTTCGCGCGCGAGACCGGCGTGGTCGTGACGCCCGGACGAGGCCACCAAGGTGGCGGACGCCGTCGTGCGCGTCTTCATCGAGCACGGCGACCGCACCAACCGCAACAAGGCGCGGCTCAAATACGTCATCGACGCGCTCGGCATCGACAAGGTCGTGACGCTCGCCGAGGAGAAGCTCGGCCGCAAGCTCACGCGCGTGCCGGCCGAAGCGCTCGCGCCGCGCCCGGCCTTCGATCGCGCGGCCCATATCGGCGTGCATCCGCAGAGAGCAGGACGGGCTGCAACTGGATCGGCGTGGTGCTGCCGGTCGGCCGGCTCACCGCCGAGCAGATGCGCGGGCTCGCCGGCATCGCGCGCGCCTTCGGCGACGGCGATATCCGCCTCACGGTCTGGCAGAACCTCCTGATCTCCGGCGTGCCGACCGACAAGATCAAGGACGCGGTCAGCGGCATCGAGGCGCTCGGCCTTTCGACCAGCGCGAGCTCGATCCGCGCCGGCCTCGTCGCCTGCACCGGCAATGTCGGCTGCCGCTTCGCCGCCTCCGACACCAAGCGCCATGCCGAAGAGATCGCGCGCTGGTGCGAGGCGCGCGTCGAGCTCGACAGCCCGGTGAACATCCATCTCACCGGCTGCCATCATTCCTGCGCGCAGCACTATATCGGCGACATCGGGCTCATCGCCTGCAAGGTCGCGACCTCGGACGACGGCGACACCGTCGAGGGCTATCACATGCATGTCGGCGGCGGCTTTGGCCCGGAGCCGGGCCTCGCCCGCGAGATGTATCCGCGACGTGAAGGCCGAGGATGCGCCCGCGCACGGTCGAGCGCCTGCTCAAGAGCCTATCTCGCCCATCGTGCACGCGCGGAGGAGACGTTCCTCGCATTTCGCGCGCCGGCATGACATCGCCGCGCTCAAGACGATGGCGGAGGCGACCGCATGAGCATCGCCCCGCGCCCCCCAGTCCCCGAGCTGATCCCGGAGAGCGCGCCGTTCACGCCCGAGCAGCGCACCTGGCTCAACGGCTTCTTCGCCGGCCTGCTCTCGCTCGACGGCGCCGGCATCACGCCGCTGTCGCCCGCGGAGTCGGCCGCGCTGATGCCGGCGCTGCCGGCGATGCGCCACTGCCGGACGACGGCGACGACGGCGAGGCGCCCTGGCACGACCAGACGCTGCCGCTCGCCGAACGCATGAAACTCGCGCGAAGGTCGTCCGCTGCGCCGGCGCATGATGGCGGCGATGGCGCAACAGGACTGTGGACAATGCGGATACAATTGTCAGGACTATTCCGAGCGCGCTCTTCTTCAAAAAAGGAAGAGCGGCTGAATCTCTGCGTGCCCGGCGGCAAGGAAACCGCCCGCATGCTCAAGACGCTCTCCCAGGAGCTGGACAGCGCCGCGCCCGCTGCGCCGATGTCCGCGACGACGGCTGCCGATGCTACGGCTGCACCGGCGGCCGCGCCGGGATGCTCGCGCGATAATCCGGCCGAGGCGACGTTCCTCTCGCGCACGCGCCTCAACAAGCCGGGCTCCGACAAGGAGACCTGGCACATCGAGTTCGATCTCGCGGCAACCGGCATCGACTACACGGTCGGCGACGCGTTCGGCATCTTCCCGACCAACGATCCGGCGCTCGCCGATGCCGTGATCGCGGCGCTCAACGCACCGCCGGATTTTCCGATCGGCGGCCGCACGTTGCGCGACGTGCTGATCGACGGCGTGTCGCTCGGCGCGGCGCCCGACATGCTGTTCCAGCTCTTCTCCTACATCACCGGCGGCGAGCGGCGGCAGAAGGCGAAGGCGCTGGCGGCCGGCGAGGATCCCGATGGCGACGCCGCGACGCTCGACGTGCTCGCCGCGATCCAGAAATTCTCGGGCGTGCGTCCCGATCCGGAGGCCTTCATCGAGGCGCTCGATCCGCTGCAGCCGCGGCTCTATTCGATCGCCTCCTCGCCGAAGGTCGATCGCAAGCGCCTCGCGCTCACGGTCGACACCGTGCGCTACACGATCAACAACCGCGCGCGGCTCGGCGTCGCCTCGACCTTCCTCGCCGACCGCATCAAGCCCGGCGACACGCCTCAAGGTCTATGTGCAGAAGGCGCAGCTTTCGCGCTGCCCGCCGACCCTGCCGTCCCGATCATCATGATCGGTCCCGGCACCGGCGTCGCGCCGTTCCGCGCCTTCCTGCACGAGCGCATGGCCACCAAGGCGCCCGGCCGCAACTGGCTGTTC
Source organism: uncultured Alphaproteobacteria bacterium (assembly GCA_963817015.1). Lineage (GTDB taxonomy): Bacteria > Pseudomonadota > Alphaproteobacteria > Rhizobiales > Xanthobacteraceae > VAZQ01. Next base: position 159,275 of record CAWFMV010000010.1, read on the forward strand.
TTCGGCCATCAGCGCAGCAACTACGACTTCTTCTACGAGGACGAGCTCACCGGCATGAAGGCCGCGCGCGTGCTCACCCGCCTCACGCTCGCCTGGTCGCGCGACGGCGAGCAGAAGATCTACGTGCAGGACCGCATGCGCGAGGTCGGCCGCGACCTGTGGGCCTGGCTCGCCGAAGGCGCGCACGTCTATGTCTGCGGCGACGCCAAGCACATGGCCAAGGACGTCGAGCGCGCGCTGATCGACGTGGTCGCGAGCTACGGCGTGCGCTCGGCCAACGACGCGGTCGCGTTCGTCGCCGAGCTGAAGAAGAGCGGCCGCTATCAGCAGGATGTGTATTGAGGCGGCATGAACGCGCCGCACATGCACGCCATCCGCACCACCTGCCCCTATTGCGGGGTCGGCTGCGGGCTGCTGATCACGCCGGACGGGCGCGGCGGCGCAGCCGTCGCAGGGCGATCCCGACGCATCCGGCGAATTTCGGCCGCACCTGCTCGAAGGGCTCGGCGCTCGGCGAGACGCTCGGGCTCGACGGCCGGCTGCTGCATCCGATGCTGCGGCAGGACGACGGCACGCTCGCGCGCGTCGTCTGGGACAGCGCGCTTGACCGCGTCGCCGACGGCTTCAGGGACATCGTCGAACGTCACGGACCCGACGCAGTCGCGTTCTATCTCTCCGGCCAGCTGCTGACCGAGGACTATTACGTCGCCAACAAGCTGATGAAGGGCTTCATCGGCTCGGCCAATGTCGACACCAATTCGCGCCTGTGCATGGCGTCGTCGGTCGCCGGCCATCGCCGCGCCTTCGGCGCCGACACCGTGCCCGGCACCTACTGCGATCTCGACGAGGCCGACCTGATCGTGCTCGTCGGCTCGAACGCCGCCTGGTGTCATCCGGTGCTGTTCCAGCGCATGGTGCGCAACAAGGCCGAGCGCGGCGCGCGCATCGTGGTGATCGATCCGCGCCGCACGGTGACCGCCGAGGAGGCCGACCTGTTCCTGCCGATCGCGCCCGGCACCGATACGGCGCTGTTCTGCGGCCTGCTGGTCGATCTCGTCCGGCGCGGCGCGCGTCGACCAGGACTATGTCGAGCGCGCACACGCACGGGCTTTGCCGAGGCCTACGCGCGCGCGCACGAGATCGCGCCCGACGTTGCCGCGACCGCACGCGCGACCGGGCTGACGCAAGGCAGACGTCGCAGCATTTCTTCGATCTGTTCTACGCCAGCGCGCGCGTCGTCACCTGCTATTCGCAAGGCGTCAACCAGTCGGCGCAGGGCACCGACAAGGTCAACGCCATCATCAACTGCCATCTCGCGACCGGGCGCATCGGCCGGCCCGGCACGGGACCGTTCTCGCTCACCGGCCAGCCCAACGCCATGGGCGGACGCGAGGTCGGCGGGCTCGCCAACCAGCTCGCCGCCCATATGGGCTTCACGCCGACTGAAATCGATCGCGTGCGGCGGTTCTGGAACGCGCCGCGCATGGCCGAGCGCGAGGGACTGAAGGCGGTCGCAGATGTTCGAGGCGATCGCACGCGGCGAGATCAAGGCGCTGTGGGTGATGGCGACCAATCCGGCGGTGTCGCTGCCGCGCGCCGGCGCCGTGCGCGAGGCGCTCGAGCAGCTCGATCTGTTCGTCGTCTCCGAGAACGTGCTCTCGAACGACACCGTGAATGCGGGCGCGCATGTGCTGCTGCCGGCCGCGGCCTGGGGCGAGAAGGACGGCACGGTCACCAATTCCGAGCGCCGCATCTCGCGCCAGCGCGCGTTCCTGCCGCTGCCGGGCGAAGCACGGCCCGACTGGCGGATCGTCTCGGACGTGGCGCAGCGCTTGGGCTTCGCCGAGGCGTTCGCGTACGCTTCGCCCGCCGACGTCTTCCGCGAGCACGCTGCGCTCTCGGCGTTCGAGAACGACGGCACGCGCGATTTCGATATCGGCGGCCTCGCCGCGATCTCGGATGAGGACTACGACGCGCTCGCGCCGGTGCAATGGCCGCTGCGCAACCAGGTGACAAGGCGTCCGAACGGCGCTTCTTCGCCGAAGGCGGCTTCTTCACGCCCGATCGCAAGGCGCGCTTCATCGCGCCGGAACCGCCGGCCCTGAAGGAAGCAACGTCGGAGGCCTATCCGCTGCGCCTCAACACCGGCCGCATCCGCGACCAGTGGCACACCATGACGCGATCAGGCCTGAGCCCGCGGCTGGCCGCGCATCTGCCGGAGCCATTCGTCGAAGTGCAGCCCTGGTGATGCCGAGGCCTTCGGACTCAGCGACGGCGGCTTCGCGCGGGTCGCGACCGCACACGGGAGCTGCATCCTCAAGGTCATGGTCAGCGAGAACCAGCGGCCGGGCTCGCTGTTCGTGCCGATCCACTGGAGCGACGAGACCGCCTCCTGCGCGCGCGTCGGCGAGCTGGTGTCGGCGCAGACCGATCCCTATTCGGGCCAGCCGGAAGCCAAGGCCACGCCCGCCGCGATCGCGCCGGTGTCGTTCTCGCTGCGCGGCTTTGCGCAGACGCAGGCGCCGCTCACGCTGCCGGAAGAAACCTGGTGGGCGCGTGTCACGTCGGCGGCCGGCATCGAATATCGGCTGGCGACCAATCGCGGGCCGATGCTGTGGCACGATTTCGCGCATCAATCGCTCGGCCATGACGCGCGGCTGGCGGAGCGCCTCGAGGGCCAGAGCTACCACGCTGCGTCCTTCGTTGAAGGCGAGTTCAACGGCCGTATCTGCCTCGCGCCCGCCAACGCGGCCGTGCCGGCCTTGACCGCAACCGACGCCGAGGACGGCACCCCAATCACGGTCGTCGCCCAGGCGCTGGTCGAAAGCGAGCCCGTCGTCTGCGCCTGTTTCGGCGTCGGCGTCGAGGCCGTGCGCAGCGCAGTGAAATCGGGCGCGGTCCGAACCATCGACGATATCGGCAAGACGCTAAAAGCCGGCAGCAACTGCGGCTCGTGCCTGCCGGAGCTCAAACGGATGCTGATCCATGCCCGTGTTCAACAATAAGCCGCACAGCAAGCGCCGGCTCGGTCACGCTGGTCGGTGCCGGCCCTGGCGATCCCGAGCTGCTCACGCTGCGGGCCGTCCGCGCGCTGCAGGAAGCCGACGTGATCCTGATCGACAATCTGGTCGCGCCCGCGATCCTCGATTTCGCCCGCCGCGAGGCGAAGAAGATGATGGTCGGCAAGACCGGCTACGGCCCGTCGTGCCGGCAGGACGAGATCAATGCCATGATGATCTCGCTCGCCAAATCCGGTAAGCGCGTGGTGCGGCTCAAGGGCGGCGACCCCATGATCTTCGGCCGCGCCGGCGAGGAGATCGCCGCCTGTCGAGCCGCCGGCATTACGGTCGAGGTCGTGCCCGGCATCACGACTGCGCAAGCCGCCGCGAGCCGGCTCGGCGTTTCGCTCACACAGCGCGAGCTGGCGCGACGCGTGCAATACATCACCGCGCATGGCGCGAACGGCCGGCTGCCTTCCGACATCGACTGGCGCAGCGTCGCCGATCCGTCGACCACCACCGTGGTCTACATGCCCAAGCGCACGCTGGCGGAGCTTGCAGCCACCGCCCTGGCGCATGGGATCGCCCCCGACACGCCGGCGATCGCGGTCGCGTCCGCGACCCGCCCCGATGAGCAGGTAATCAACGCGACGATCGCGACCATCGCGGCGAAGCTTGCCGACGCGGCGCCCACTGGCCCGGTCCTGGTCATGATCGGCCACGCGCTCGGCGCTGCGCAATGCACGACATGCAGCGCAGAATCCGGCGAGCCGCCACAGGTATCAGAGCGCCCGGTCGCAAAGCACAATTTGGCATCGTAATTGACACCGACGCTGTGACGGCTGCCCGGTCCGAGGCACGTGTTCCGAAGCATTGTAACAATGACCTGACTTCAGGCATTCTGGCCTCACCCAACCGCAGGAGTGCCAGCGATGTCCTCGATCGAAACCGGACCGGAGCAACCGGGCGATCTTTTGCTCAGATCGATCCGCCGGCACTGGGTGCTGTTCCTCATTGAAGGTCTCATGCTCATCGCATTCGGCGCGATTGCCATCATCGTGCCGGGAGCCGCCGCACTCGCGGTCACCGTCCTGCTCGGCTGGCTGTTTCTGCTGAGCGGAATTCTAGGCCTCGCGACCACCATCTGGATGCGGCAGCTGCCCGGCTTCTGGTGGTCCCTACTGTCGGCACTGTTGGCGATTGCAACCGGCGCGGCGCTGTTGTGGTGGCCGTTCGGCGGCGTGCTGTCGCTCACGCTGGGGCTTGCGATCTTCTTTTTGATCGAAGGCGCGGTCTCGATCATGTACGCGCTCGATCACCGGCGCGAGTTCAGCGGCCGCTGGGGCTGGATGCTGGCGAGCGGCGTCGTCGATATCGTCCTCGCGATGCTCATCCTCGCCGGGTTTCCGGGCACGGCCGCCTGGGCGATCGGATTGCTGGTGGGGATCAACATGCTGATGGGCGGCATTGCGCTCGTGGCGATGGCGTTGCACGCCCGCGCGGCCTGATCACAAGCCCTCTGCCCGGCTGCCATTCATTTCTGACCTGACGCACTGCGACCGACGGGCGCTTGCGGGCGCGCCCGCTTGCGCCCTATGACATGGTCCGGGAGAGGAAACACCAATGACCATAACAATCAGGCCTCATGGCATGCCCAAGGCGCTTGACGTCCCGACGACGACAGCCGCGCTTGTCGCGCTCTTGTCTGTGCCCGTAAGCACACCCGCCGCCGCGCAGTCGGTCAACCTCGTGGTCGGCTTTTCGCCGGGCGCGGCCTACGACATCTACATGCGCACGCTCGCCCGCCATCTCGGCAAGCATCTGCCCGGCAATCCGACGGTGGTGCCGCAGAACATGGCGGGCGCCGGCAGCCTGCGCGTCGCGAACTTTCTCTACAACGCCGCGCCGAAGGACGGCTTCACCATCGGCATGTTCGCGCGCGGGCTCGCGATGCAGCCGCTGCTCGACGACGCAGGGCGTCCAGTACGACGCGCGCAAGTTCAACTGGCTCGGCAGCCTCAGCACCGACGTGAGCCTCGTGCTGTCCTGGCACACCAAGCCGTTCAAGACCATCGACGACGTGCGCGCAGCGCGAGATGGTCGTGGCGCGCCACCGGCTCGGGCGCCGACAGCGTCATCTTTCCCTACATCCTCAACGGCGTGCTCGGGACGAAGTTCCGCGTCGTCACCGGCTATCCGGGCGCCACCGACTTTCTCCTCGCCGATCGAGCGCGGCGAGACCGACGGAACCGCCGGCGTGTCGTGGGGCACCATCAGCGCCGGCAAGCCGGACTGGATCCGCGAGCACAAGATCAACGTCCTCGTCCAGCTCGGCACCAAGAAACATCCCGACCTCGGCGCAGCGCCACTGGTGCTGGACTTTGCCAAGACCGACAACGGACCGCGGCGTGCTGGAGCTGATCTTCGCGCGCCAGGCGATGGCCTATCCGGTCGTGGCGCCGCCGGGCGTTCCGGCCGAGCGCGTGCAGGTGCTGCGGCAGGCGTTCGACGGCGACCGTGAAGGACCCGGAGTATCTTGCCGATGCGCACAAGCAGACGCTCGACGACGCTCGAGACCGACGCGGTCAGCGGCGACCGACATCGCCGCGCTGATCGAGCCGCGCTCTATCAGCGAGCGCCGCCGGAGGTGGTCGCGCGCGCCAAGGCGGCGCTCGAGGACGGCAAGAAGATCACCGTCAGCAAGTGACCGCGTGCGACTGCGCAAGGAGCCACACGGGTGTCGACCGTGAACGAGATCGCCGCAGCGGTGTCCTACGACATCCGGCGCACCGAAGTGCGCACGTTCAAGGAGCCGCATCTGCCGCCGGACGGCGGGCTGCTGCGCGTCGAACTCTGCGGCGTGTGCGGCAGCGACTGGCCGTACTATCTGAAATATCCGAAGGTCACGCGGCGCGCTGATCCTCGGACACGAGGCGGTCGGACATGTGGCCAAGCTCGGCGCCGCGGCCGCAGCCCGTTTCGGCGTCAAGGAAGGCGACCGCGTCGCGCTCGAAGAATATCTGCCGTGCGGCCATTGCCGATATTGCCGCAGCGGCGACTTCCGGCTCTGCGACGAGACCGACACGCTCAACCGCCCGCCCGAGAGCCGACACATCCGCTACGGCTCGACGCCGATCGCGGTCGCGCCGTCGCTCTGGGGCGGCTACAGCCAGTATCAGTATCTGCATCCCAACGCCGTCTTCCACCGCGTGCCCGAGCATGTGCCGGCCAAGCTCGCCTCGCTCGCGCTGCCGCTCGGCAACGGCGTCGAATGGACCTATCTGCAGGGCGGCGTGAAGATCGGCGAAGTGGTCGTGATCCAGGGGCCGGGCCAGCAGGGCCTCGCCTGCACGGTCGCCGCCAAGGAGGCCGGCGCCGGCGCGATCATCGTCAGCGGGCTTGGGCGTCGACGCGCCGCGGCTCGCGCTCGCCAAAAAGCTCGGCGCAACCCACACCGTCAATGTCGAGGAGCAGGACCTGCGCGACGCCGTGCGCGACATCACCGGCGGCGACATGGCCGACCTGGTGATCGATTGCGCCTCCGGCGGGCCGGAAACCGTGGTCAGCGCGATCTACGTGGCGCGCAAGAGCGGCCGCATCATCCTCGGCGGACGCAAGTTCAAGACCGTGCCGGAGTTCAACAGCGATCTCCTGATCACGCGCTTCCTCACCGTCAAGGGCATGCGCGGCCACAGCTATGAGAGCGTCGAGCTGGCGCTCGGGATCATCGCCGGCGGCAAGTACGCCGCTCGAGGAGATGTGCACGCACGTGTTCCCGCTCGGCGAGGTCGACCGCGCGCTGCACACGGTCGGCGGCGAAGGCGAGCCCGGCGCGATCCATGTCGCGGTCGATCCGTGGCGGTGAGCGCAGCGGCGGATCGCCACAATCGCGGACCAGCGCCGAGTCTGGCCTGCCGGATGCGCGCCGCTCTATAAGACTTGAGCACTCAGGGAGAACGCGCATGACCGCGCAGGACAGCGCGATCGCCACGCCGGCAAAACCAGCCGCAACCGAGGTCGTCGACATCGGCGAGCAGGCGCGGCTCGCGGCGCGCCGGCGCGAGCGCATCATGAGCATCGCCTCGCCGCTCGGCCTGCTGCTGGCCTGGGAGCTCGCCGGCCGGTTCGGCTTCATCGACGTGCGCTTCTTTCCGGCGCCGAGCACGATCATCGGCGTCATGGTCCGAGATGATCATGAGCGGCGAGCTGATCGAGCACGTGCTGATCAGCCTGCAGCGCATCGTGCTCGGCTTCCTGCTCGGCGGCATTCCGGCCATCCTCATCGGCATCACCATGGGCATCTCGCGGCCGGTGCGCGCGCTGGTCGATCCGCTGATCGTCGCCACCTATCCGATCCCGAAGAGCGCGATCCTGCCGTTCATCCTGCTGATCTTCGGGCTCGGCGAAATGTCGAAGGTCGTGATGGTGGCGATCGGCGTGTTCTTTCCGATCGCGATCAACGCCACCGCCGGCGTGCTGCAGATCACCCCGATCTATCTCGACGTCGGCAAGAGCTTCAAGGCGAGCCGCTGGGACACCTTCCGCACCATCGCGCTGCCGGGCGCGCTGCCGTTCATCATGACCGGCATCAAGCTCGGCGCCGGCCTCGCGCTGATCCTGATCGCGGTCGCCGAGATGGTCGGCGCCAAGAGCGGCTCGGCTACATGATCTGGAGCGCCTGGGAGACCTTCGCGGTCGCCAAGATGTATGTCGGCCTGTTCGTGATCGCGCTGATCGGCTTCGGCGATCAGCTTCCTGCTGCGCGAGGTCGAGCGTTGGGTCATCCGATGGAAAGCGGACGCATGAGCGCGGCTGCCCGATCGCGGCGCCGCAGCGCCCGGTCAAGATCCGCATCAAGCACCTGATCAAGCGGTTCCGCTCGCTGGTCGCGATCGACGACGTGTCGATCGACATCGAGGAAGGCACGTTCTTCGCGATCGTCGGCCCGTCCGGCTGCGGCAAGACCACGCTGCTGCGCATCCTCGGCGGGCTCGAGACCGTGACCAGCGGCGAGGTCGAGATCGCCGATCCGGCGCCGGGGCGGCCGCAATATTCCATGATCTTCCAGGGCGACTCGATCTTTCCCTGGATGACGGTGTGGGACAACGCGGCCTACGGCCTGCGCATGCGCAAGGCGCCGAAGGCCGAGATCGAGGCCGCGGTCGCGCACTGGCTCGACCGCACCGGGCTCACGCGCTATCGCCAAGCTCTATCCGCATCAGCTCTCCGGCGGCATGCGCCAGCGCGTGTCGATCGCGCGCGCCTTCGCCAACGATCCCGAGGTGCTGCTGATGGACGAGCCGTTCTCCGCGCTCGACGAGCAGAACCGCACCATCCTGCAGCAGGAGCTGCTGCGCATCTGGGAGGTCGACAAGAAGACCGTGGTGTTCATCACCCACAGCGTCGACGAGGCGGTGACGCTCGCCGACAGGATCATGGTGATGACCGCGAGCCCCGGCCGCGCCAAGACCATCATCGACGTCGACGCTCGAGCGCCCGCGCAACGTGCTCGAACTGCGCAACGACCCGCGCTACGGCCAGATCGTCTACGGCATCTGGGGCCACCTCAAGGACGAGGTCGAGCGGGCAAGGCTATAGAGCATGATCCCGAAAGGGCCTGCCCGGGCAGGATGGGGTGGACACCGATTTTTCCGAAAAGATCATGCTCGAACAAAACGTTAGACTCTGGTCCGACCAATCCAGTCGGATCAAAGTCGAGCCCCGGCCCCTCGCGCTCCGCAGCAGACCTGCTCACTCGAAAATGCCGGCCCTGGGCAATTTACAATCATCTCTGTGAATGGCTTATTTATTAGGCTTAACTCTCGTCGCCGGGGCCGAGAGGACCTGTTATTCTTTTGGTTGACTCGTCGTGGCCAAGGACTGGCTGCGTAGAGTCCCCGTTGGCGAACATAGCTGGCGGCGCCGATCGAGGAGGAGCATTCATGCGCAACGTTGCGTTGGCTGAATTTGCGTCCAGTCCCCCGATTACTCAAGTCGCTGCTCGCGGCTGTGTTCGCCGCTTCGCTCTTGAGCATCCCCGCCCCGGCCGAAACCGCCTCGCTCGAGGAGCTGATCTCGGCGGTGGTCAAGATCAAGACCCACATCAATCCCGAGGGTCGCACGGTGCAGGGTCTCGGGCGCGATCGCGAGGGCACCGGTATCCTGATCGACTCCGACGGGCTCGTGCTGACGATCGGCTATCTCATGGTCGAGGCCTATGCGGCCGAGGTCATCACCAACGACGGCCGCACCGTCCCGGCCAGCGTCGTCGGCTACGATCACGAGACCGGCTTTGGCCTGCTGCGCACGATCGAGCCACTCAAGATCAAGCCGTTCACGTTCGGCAAGATCCGCCGACGTCAAGGAGAAGGACGTCGTCGTGGTCGCGAGCGGCGGCGGCGCCGAGCATGGTCGGCGCCGGCAGCTCGTCGTCAGCAAGCGTGAGTTCGTCGGCAACTGGGAATACATGCTCGACGAGGCGATCTTCACCTCGCCGCCACATCCGTCCTGGAGCGGCGCCGCATTGATCAGCCGCGAGGGCAAGCTCGTCGGCGTCGGCTCGCTGATCGTCGGCGACGCCACCGGCAACAAGGAAAACAACCCCGGCAATATGTTCGTGCCGATCGACCGGCTGCCGCCGATCCTCGGCGATCTCATGACCGAGCGGGCGGCCATCGCGGGACCGGGCCGGCCATGGCTCGGCATGAACGCCGACGAGACGCGCGGCCGGCTGATGGTTGGACGGGTGACGCCCGGCGGACCGGCCGATAAGGCCGGCATCAAGCGCGGCGACGTGATCGTCAGCGTCAACGGCGAGAGCCACCACGACCCTTGCCCGATTTCTATCGCAAGGTCTGGTCGAAAGGCGACGCTGGCGCGGTGATTGGGCTCGACGTCTGCAGAACAACGCGATGCAGCACGTCGACATCAAGTCGATCAACCGCCTCGACCATCTCAAGCTCAAGTCGACGTTCTGAGGCATGATATTCTGAAACCAAGCATTCTGAAGCCGAGTGTTCTAAAGCTTGACGTGTGTATCCTCATGTAAAGTGATGGAGTGTCCGATGACTCGCAGCGTGCTACTCGCGAGCGTGTTTGTGCTTGCCTGCCTTGGAGAGACCAGTCCTGCAGCCGCAGCCAATGTGGCGGTGCTCATGCCCGGATCGAGTGGCATTGCTCCGGGCGATTTCCTGGTGCGGAACGAAGGCCGGTTCCGCGGCGCGGGCATCCGCACCATCATGACAACATCGCCTTCGAGCGCGGCCGAGGCTGTGGCGGCGGAAATCGCGCAAGGCCGCAAGATCGTCATGGTCGGGCATGAGCAAGGGGACTGTCGACGTCGCTTCGGCACTTGCGTCAGGCGCGCGGCCAAGCGGCGTGGTCTTCGTCTCCGGCATCCATTCTCGCGTCATGGCCGCACTGGGCTCGCCGGGCGCGCTGCCCGCAACCCTGGTTGTCCATCACAGCCAGGATGCTTGCCGGTTCACGTCGCCAGCTGACGCATCGCGCTTCGTCGCCTGGACCGGCGGCAAGGCCCGGATCCAATGGATCAACACCACCGGCCAGCCGAGCAACAACCCCTGCAACGCACAGGGGGCCCATGGCTTCTTCAAGCAGGACGGGCCTGCCGTCTCCGCCATCATCTCCTTCGTCAAGTCGCACTGACGCCCGCGCGTCGTTAACGCAACTCGACTTTTCCGGTCGCTGATCCGCCGCACACTTCGGGGCTTGCCGCGCCTGCCCGGGCGCGCAAAACTTGTTGCCTGTCACGAAAACCCCCGGAAGGCGAGACACAATGGCACGACAGAGCTTGAACCGCAGACGCTTCATGGGCCTCTCGGGCGCCGGTATTGCCGGTCTCATGTCCGGAAGCCAGGCGCTGGCGCAGATCAGCTCACAAGAGCCCGATCTCATCCTGATCAACGGCAAGGTCTATACGGTCGATCCGTTGGAGCCGCGGGCGGAGGCCTTCGCGGTCAAGGGCGGCCGGTTCGTGGCCATCGGCAAGACCGAAGACATCAAGTCGCTGGCCGGCCGGCGCACCCAGGTCCTCGACGCCAAGCAGATGACGGTCGTGCCGGGGTGCATCGACGCCCACAATCATGCGCCCGGCGCGATCCTGTTGTACGACGTCATTGTCGGCAATCCGTACCAGGTCGAGTTCGTGACGATCGCCAGCATCGTCGACAAGCTCAAGGAACGCGCGCGCACGACGCCGCCGGGCTTCTGGGTCGAAGGCTTCTTCTTCGACGACACCAAGGTGCAGGACAAGCGCGCGCTTTCGGTTCACGACCTCGATCAGGTGTCGCGCGAGCATCCGGTCTCCGTCCGTCACCGCGGCGGCCACACCACTTATTACAACAGCAAGGCGTTCGAGCTCGCGGGCGTGACCAAGAGCACGCCCAACTCGGCCGCCGGCACCTTCGATCGCGACCCCAATGGCGAGCTCAACGGCCGCGTGACCGACCGTGCCCGCAATGTGTTCCTCAATGTCGGCAAGCGGGCGACCTTCACGCCCGAGCAGACGCTCATTCGCAACCGCGATGCGCTTGCGTTCATCTCCAAGCAGTTCGTCCGCTACGGCCTCACCAGCGTGCACCACCAGGGCGGCGATCTGTTCGCCCTGCAGCAGGTCCGTGCACGCGGCGATCTTCTGCATCGCGTGAGCTACGAGGCGCATGACGACATGCTGGAGGCGATGATCGCCAAGGGCATCGCGACCGGTTTCGGCGACGAGTGGATCAAGTTCGGCGCCACCGCCGAGCACACCTGCGACGGATCGTTCTCCGAGCGCACCATGGCGCTCAGCGTGCCCTATCCCGGCGTCGAGCCGCCCTATCAGGGCAACGTCACCACCACGCAGGACGATCTCAACGCCTGGGTCGAGCGCATGCACCGCGCCGGCATCCAGGTCAACTGCCACGCCAATGGCGACGTCACCATCGACATGGTGCTGACCGCGTTCGAGCGCGCGCAGCGGCTCTTCCCGCGTCCGAACTTCCGCCCCAAGATCACGCACTGCACGCTGATCAACGAGGACCTGCTGCGGCGGATCAAGGCCATCGGCGCCGTGCCGGCGCCGTTCACCTCCTACGGCTACTACAACTCGGACAAGTTCCGTTTCTACGGCGAGGCGCTGATGCAGCGCTGCATGGCCTATCGCTCGTTCGCCGACGCCGGCATTCCGGCGGCAGCCGGCTCGGACTTCAGCCCCGGCCCGTTCGCGCCGATGATGGGCATGCAGGGCATGGTGACGCGCAAGGGCTGGAACGGCGAGACCTGGGGTGCCAACCAGCGCATCAGCGTCGACGAGGCGCTGCGCGTGCTCACCATCAACGGCGCCTACGCCTCGCACGAGGAGGCGATCAAGGGCTCGATCTCGCCCGGCAAGCTCGCCGACTTCGTGGTGCTCGCCGACGATCCGCACACGGTCGATCCGGACAAGATCAAGGACATCGAGATCGTGCGCACGGTGACAGGCGGCAACACGGTGTATCAGGCGTAACGGCGAGCGGGGCTTGCCGTCGCGAAGGCGACTGGGCTAGGGACGGCCCACTTCCATCTATGGGCCGGCCGGCCCGGCCAACAACGCCTTCATACTCAACGCCTGGAGAATGCAAGCATGCCGCTCAGCGAGGACATCCGCCGCGTCGTCACCACGGTCGACAAGGACGGCAAGGCCGTGGTGCTGTTCGACGGCGCCAATCCGCACAAGGTCGTGCGGCCCGAACCGCAGCGTGACCTCGCGGCTCGTCTGGGTCACCGACCAGACGCCGGCCGACATCTCCGGCACCGCAGGACCGCGCGGCGATCAACGATCGGCATCGCCCCGCCCGCCGACGGCTCGGTGTTTCGCATCATCGACATCCCGCCGACCCCGCCCGAGATCGAGACGCTCGAGAAGGACTACCTGCACAAGCAGATCGGCGACCACGCGCCCAAGAAGGGCCTGCCGCCGCGCCATCCGCTGATGCACCGCACGCTCACCATCGACTACGCCATCATCATGCAGGGCGAGATCGACATGCTGCTCGACGACAGCGAGGTCCATCTCAAGGCCGGCGACGTGCTGATCCAGCAGGGCACCAACCATGCCTGGGTCAACCGCGGAACCGAGCCCTGCCGGATCGCATTCGTCCTGATCGACTCGAAGGAGCCGTGAAGCAGCGCGGACTGACCGTGCCCGGCGTGCGGCGCGCTTGCAAGGCCGGCGCGAAGTCCTTACGTTCGCGACAATCCGTCACATCCGTCGAGGAACCCCGATGACGAGCCGGATCGGCCTGCACAAGCCATTGCAATTGCTGGCGATTTTGTGCCGTTCTGGCGATCACCGGCCCGCGCCGCCTACGGCGCAGGCCGACATCGCCACCTACCAGGGCGCCGACCGCACCCAGAAGATTGCTCGAGGGCGCCAAGAAGGAAGGCACGCTCACGATCTATTCGTCGGCCACCGTCGAGGACATGACGGCGCTGACCACGGCCTTCCAGAAGAAATACGGCGTCAAGACCCAGGTCTGGCGCGCCAGCTCCGAGAACATCATCCAGCGCGCCGCGACCGAGGCGCGCGGCAACCGCTTCGACGTCGACGTGTTCGAGACCGACGGCGTCGCGATGGAGGCGATCCACCGCGAGAAGCTCCTGCAGGAGGTGCAAGCTCGCCGCTGCTCGCCGACCTGATGCCGGCAGGCGATCCGCCCGCACAGGGAATGGATCGGCGACCGCGTGCAGATCTTCACCGCCGCCTACAACACCCGCGCCGATCAAGAAGGACGACCTGCCGAAGAGCTACGACGATCTCACCAATCCGAAGTGGAAGGGCAAGCTCGGCATCGAGGCCGCCGACCACGACTGGTTCTCGGCCGTCGTCGGCGAGCTCGGCGAGGAGAAGGGCGTCAAGCTGTTCCGCGAGATCGTGACCAAGAACGGCCTCTCGGTGCGCAAGGGCCACACGCTGCTCGCCAATCTGGTGGTCACCGGCGAGGTGCCGCTCGCGCTGACCACCTATCTCTACAAGGTGCTGCAGCTCAAGAACGACGGCGCGCCGATCGACTGCGTCGTGCTGCCGCCCGAGGTCGCGCGCGCCGCAAGGCACCGGCATGGCGCGCAAGGCGCCGCATCCGAACGCCGCCGTGCTGTTCATGGATTTCCTGCTGTCGGACGGACAGGCGATCCTGGCCAAGCGCGATTTCATTCCGACCAACGTCAAGGTCAAGCCGCTGCCGGAGGGCATGACGCTCAAATTCGTCGATCCGGCGCAAGCTGCTCGACGAGAACGACAAGTGGGAAAAGCTCTACAAGGACATCATCAGGCAGCCAGGCGCGCTGCATACGGAACAGCGCATACAAAAGGAGACACCATGGGTGACAAGCAACACGATCCCGATCGCGACCGCGTCTTCGTCCGCGCGCTCGAGGGCAAGTACAGCCTCAAGGACGAGCTCGGCCGGCTGCGCGCGATGCCGCGCGTGATCAAGGGCAAGGACCTCAAGCTCGACGGCGGCCCGCAGCATTTCAGCCGCCACTACGTCGAGCCGGAGGACGGCCGCACCCAGACGCTGCACATCCATCTCGAGGAATATGCGCCCGGCGGCACCACCCAGAAGCACGGCCACGTCAACGAGGCCGCCTTCTACATCCTCGACGGCGCCGGCTACGAGATCCACGACGGCGTGCGCTACGACTGGAAGGCCGGCGACATCGCGATCGTGCACAACAACTGCGTGCACCAGCACTTCAACGCCAGCGCCAAGGAGCCGGCGCGCGCGCTCGTGATCAAGACCAAGCCGATGTACCTGTTCATGAACATGCTGTTCCAGCACACGGTCGAGAAGCGGCCGACGACGCCGTCGGCCACGCAAGGCAACTTCGTGCCGCGGCAGGAGGAAGAGAACTACAACTACCCGACCGACGAGAAGGCCGACGCCTGAGCAAGGCGCGCCGCGACTGAGAACGCAGAAGGAAAGGTTTGACGATGGCGTGGGATGAAGCAAAGACTTGGCTCTCGCGGCAGCGTCCAGCGGCAATCTCTATCAAAGCCTGCTCGACGAGGCGACCGACATGCCGCGCGCGCAATGCGCAGCGCAGGAAGGTCGTGCATCCGGACGAGATGCCGTGGGAAATGTCGCGGCAGGGCCTGCTCAAGCATCTGCTCAATGCGCAGATGAACACCCGCATGGAGACGGTCGACGCCTACATGCAGATCATCCCGCCCGGCAGCCGCTCCGGCAAGCACCGCCATCTCGCCGAGGAATGCCTCTACGTGGTCGAAGGCCACGGCTACGACCTGCACCAGGATTGCGACGTCGAGATCACCGACACCTATGCCTGGAAGCCGCAGGCGCGAGATCAAGCGCTTCGAGTGGGAAGCCGGCGACGTGATCTACATTCCGCCCTGCACCATCCACCAGCACTTCAACGCCGATCCGGCGCGCCCGGCGCGGCTGATCTCCTGCATCAACCGCATCTACAAGAATTCCGGCCTCAACGATCTCGAGCAGATCGAGGACGCGCCGGAATACGATCCCAAGGTCGTGCTGACGGCTGATCTGGTGAAGCAGTACATCGCCAAGGCCGCGAAGAAGTGGCGTAGTCCACTTCGAAAGCACTTACGACGTCGCGACCTCTGGCGGCACCGCCTCTAGTTGTCGTCCCCGCGAAGGCGGGGACCCATATCCACCGCTGTGTATCACGGCCGTGCCCGATCGCTAGCTGCGTCGAGAGGTCCGCTTCGCGGGGACGACACAGTCGTGCCGCTCAAGCGATCTGGCGTCCCCCAAACAACCGCACGATCGCCTCCCACAGCACCTTCGCCATCAGCGAAAAGCCGGAGATCGGCTTGGCGGCGGGCGGTGGCGGCTCGACGGCCAGCGGGCGCTGAGGCCGCTGGCGCCGCAGCATCAGGCGCGGCTGCCGCCGCTGGCCGCGAGCTGCGCTTTCAGGTTATTCGGCGAACTGATTCATGATCTGCGCGGCGGTCGCCTGGATCATGCCGACGCCGCGGCCGTATTGCGCGACCGAGCCCGACAGCGCGAGATCGGTGTGCACCAGCACCTTCGAGCCACTTGCCCGCCGGTTCAAGCCGGAACGACGGCCGTGGCATTGGCGCCGCCGCGGCCCTTGGCGTCGGTCCCCTGCGCCTTCACGCGGGCGCTGTGGTTGGCGTTGTCGATCTCCTCGAACTCCACCGTGCCCGCAAACGTGAGCGCGACCGGGCCGAGCCGCACGCGCGATCTTGCCCTTGTAGGTCTTGTCGTCGACCACCTCGGTGAGCTCGGCGCCCGGCATGCAGGGCGCGATGCGCTGGATGTCCATCAGCACCGGCCAGGCCTGCGCCGGCGGCAGCGGCACCTCGAAGGAATTGTCGAACTCCACGGAAACGGGCTCCTGTCATCGGGCAGCGTGACAACAGCATATCTCACGACTGTGGCCGCCTTGTCCAAAGCGTTGACAAGGGCACCAATTCTGCCCAGGTTCTGCGTGAATCCCATCAGAGGACGCGATGGCCAAGGACGAACCCGCTGCCCCCGCCGAGCCCGGCCCCGGCCACAACAATCCGTTCGCCGACGTGGTGTGGGAGCGCAAGACGCGGCATCGCATCTTCGTGCGCGCGCTCGAAGGCACCTACGGCAACCTGGTGCACGAGCTCTACAGCCAGCCGCGCGTCTACCGCACCCGCGACCTCAAGTGGAAGGGCGGGCCGGGAAGCTACGGCAAGAAGATCATCAACCCGCAGGCCGTGAAGGTCGCGCAGTCGATCGAGACCCACATGGAGGTCTACGCGCCGCACGGCAAGACCAGCAAGCACGGCCACATGAACAGCGCGGTGTTCTTCGTGCTCAAGGGCAAGGGCCACGACGTGCACGACGGCCGCCGCTACGACTGGGAAGCCGGCGACGCCATGATCGTGGAGAACGCCTGCGTGCACCAGCACTTCTCGCGACGAGGAGAACGACGAGTGCATCCTGCTCGTCATGAAGGCGAAGCCGCTGTTCCTCTTCATGCACATGCTGTTTCAGAAGGTCGTCGGAATGGCCGCCCAAGGTACCGACCGAGAAGCAGCTCACCTTCGTGCCGCCAGGGGATTTGTAGGGCGCGCACTCCTACCTCTCCGTCGTCATGGCCGGGCATAGCGCATCGAAGACGCGCGTGAACGCGCTATCGTCCCGGCCATCCACGTCTTTGAAGCGAGAAGAAAGACGTGGATGCCCGCGCATAAAGCCGGGCATGACGGTCGATAGACTGTGCGCAACATCAACGATGATGGTCGTGCGCCGGCACGTCGCCATGATGGTGGTCGTGGTCATGGCCACGCGCGTGGTCCAACGCCTCGGCCTCGCCGTAGCCCATCATCATCGCCTCGATCACCTTGCGCAGCGGGTCTTCCGAGAGCGTCAGGTGGCCAGCCAGGAAGCCCGCGAGCCGCGCGAACACCAAAGGCTGCATCCCAAGCCGCTCATAGCGTTGCGCGGGATCGCCCTGCTCGCCGTCGCGCAGGATCCGGCTCAACGCATCTGAAAACAGCTTGTCGAGATACTGGTTGAGATCGGCCGGCTCCTGTGGCGCCGGCTGACTGAGCAAGTCTGCGCATGCGCCCGGAAGCGCGCATAGAGCCGCTCCTCAAGCTCGCTCTCGTCGTCGTCCATATCGCCGCACATGTCGTGCTCCATCCGCTGTCAGTCCGGGCACACCAACAGGCGGGAGCCCGGGATCCATCATCACAGATAGTAGGGTTCCCGGCCGGAGGGAAGGCTCAGGCTCCAGGTTCCCGTTGCGGAACAATAACGAAGAGTCAATATCCTTCCGCGTTCTCGAGCTGCTCGAACCAGTCGAAGCCGATCGGCTTGATGACCGGCTGTTGATCACGATGATGCGCGCCTCGTTCGCCGGATCGGCGTTGAAGTGCTTGTGGATGCAATAGGGCGGGATGTAGATGAAATCGCCCTGCTCCCAGTCGTAGCGCTTGGGCTCTGCCTCCCACTCGAATTCCATGGTCTCATGGACGTCGAACTTCACGTCCCAGTGCAGATCGTAGCCCTTGCCCTCGACCACGTAGATCACCTCTTCGGAGAGATGCCGGTGCTTGCCTGACGCCTTTCCGGGCGGCAGGAACTGCATGTAGATGTCGAGGCAGCACTCCTTGGTGTCCATCTTCTCGTTGATGATGTGCTTGATCAGGCCGTCGGGCGAGCGCTCGAACGGCATCTCCTTGGCCTTCACCAGGTTGAGCCGGCCCGGCGTAGTCCTTGCGGAACTGCTCGGAGGCCTTCACCGCCTCGGCGAAGAAATTGACCTCTTGGGTCTGCGCATGGGCGCGTGCGCGCTCGCGCGGATCGATGATGCCACTCATCAATCGCTCTCCTATTCCGCCGCCTCGCTCTGCGGCAGCTTCGGCGGCAGGTCGGCAAGCTCGGCCTGATAGGCGTCGTCCATGCGCGGCGTGCATGCCGTGCTTGGCCAGCGCCTCCGCGAACATGCTGCGGATTTCCGGCCTCTCGTCGGCATAGTCGATCTGGTCGCCGCCGATGCGGCGGCTGATCCAGGCGGTCGGCACGCCCTGCGCATTGCGGATGAGCGCGACCTCGTGCTTGAAGGCGAGATAGCGCGCCGGCGTCGGGCCGGTGTTGAAGTGCTGGTGGAACCATCTTGTTGGGCGGCACGATCAGCGTGCCGACCTGCCAGTCGTAGCGCTGCGGCTCCTCGCCTTCCTGCCACATCAGCGAATAGCCCTCGCCGGAGAGGATGATGACGTGCGCGCTCGGCCCGTGGCAGTGCGCCTTCTTGTAGGTGCCGACCGGGAACTGCGAGATGTGGCTCGACATCGAGCCCTTGGCCATGTTGAAGCGGATGTGGCCGCCGCCGGCGCCGCGCTCCTTGGCGCTGATCAGCGGCAGGTTGACCGCATCGGGCACGAAATTCGTCACCAGCAGGAAGCCCTTCTTCTCCGCCTTGGGCGTGAAGTAGTCCGGCTCGCCGGCGAAGCGGTTCTTGAAATCGTAGGCCGTGTTGAAGACGAAATTGACGTCGTCATAGAGGTTCATGACCGCCGGCGCATTGGTGACGCCGACGTAGCGCGCCGCCTCCTGGCCCGAGCCGTTGAAGTGCTGGTGCCAGCAGTTGAGCGGGATCGCGAACATGGCGCCCGCCTTCCACTCGAAGGTGATGCGCTTGCCGTCGTCGTTCCAGACGCTGGTCGAGCCGCGGCCGTCGAGGATCAGGATCATCTCCTCGAACAGCTGGCGCTGCGGCGCGAGCTTCTTGCCGGGCGGGATCGCGCAGACGTAGCAATCGTTCGAGGTGCGCGACGCATCGTGGTTGATGTAGACGCCGCTGCCGCCGCGGCGCGGCCAGGGCTTGAGCTCGACGGTGCGCAGGTTCGCGCACGTATTGCGCGCTGATGATCTCGAGCCCCTCGCCGCGCACCCAGCGCAGATAGGGCGTGTCCTTCTCGGTCGCGAATTTCTTGGCGAGTTCGTCGGAAACGGTCGGGACTTTCGGCCATTCGAAGCTCCCTTCGGGCCGGATTTTGGCGCTACATTAGCGGGCAACGCCCGTGCGTCAACGGCGCGGTCCGCAAGCGCCGACGCCGGAGATCAGGGAGCGACTCCCATGCTGTTCGGCATGTACGCGCCGGTGCCGCACGTCACGGTGGGCTCGAAGGAGATCACCCGCTCGGTCACGGGCGCGCTCAAGCCGCTGCCGGACGGCGAGATCGATCCGGCGTTCACGCTCGCCAAGGACGTGCTGTGCGCGGCCGACAAGGCGGGCTTCGACCTCTGCCTCTATGCGGAGCGCCATCTCGGCGCCGATTTCGAGGCCTGGATGCTGGCCGCCGCCATCAGCTCCTGGACCAAGCAACATCCGCGCCATGCCGGCGGTGCATCCCGGCCTCTGGCATCCGACGCTGATCGCCAAGATGGCGGCCTCGCCTCGACCGGCTCACCACCGGCCGCATGGCGATCAACCTCGTGACCGGCTGGAACGAGGTCGAGCACACGATGTACGGCGGCGACATGCTCCTGCAACAACGACGACCGCTACGTCCGGGCGGAGGAATTCATCCTCGTGCTGCGCGGCATGTGGAACGAGACGCCGTTCTCGTTCGACGGGCAGTTCTACAAGGTGAAGGAATCGCAGCTCCTGCTGAAGCCGCGACGCCCGCCGCCGCAGATCTTCACCGCCAGCCGCAGCGAGCGCGGGCTGGAGATGGTGGCGAAATACGCCGACTGGTGGTTCCTCGACTACGACAAGAGCGCGACCGACCTCGCCGGCGTCGAGGACAGCCTGCGGCGCTCGATCGACGGCATGAACCGAGCGCGCCGCGCAAATACGGCCGCAAGGTGCGCTTCGCGTTCAATCCGTTCGTCGCCTTCGGCGACAGCGACGAGGCCGCGATCGAGCGCGCGAAGCGCCTGCTCACGCCCGATGAGCCGGACGCCGACGTGCGCAAGATGATGTCGCGGGTCGGGCCCGGCGATGAAATCGGGCTGCATCGGCCGGCCTGAGAAGGTGCGCGATCAGCTGATGAAATACGTCGACATGGGCATCGAGCTGTTCCTGCTGAAGTTCGTGCCGACCGTCGACGAGGTGCACGCCATTCGGGAGCGAGATCATCGAGCCGCTGCGCGCGAACGCGCCGCTGAAGAGCAACTGCGGCCGAATGAGGAGCGCTGGCCTCGGCGTGCGCTATCAGCATCGTCATGGCCGGCTTGTCCCGGCCATCCACGCCTTTCTTACGCGGGCAAGACAAGACGTGGATGCCCCGACATCGCGGGCATGACCGTCGCGAGGATAACGCAAATGTCCAAGAGATCGCTCGCATCCATGGTCCTTGCCGCTCGTCATACTGCAGCGCCGCATCGGCACACGCGCTGACGCCGGAAGAAATCGTCAACTACCGCGGCGCGGATCGCGAGCAGGTGCTGATCGACGGCGCCAAGAAGGAAGGCCAGGTCGTTCTCTATTCGGCGCTGATCGTCAACCAGATGCTGCGCCCGCTCACCGCCGGCTTCATGAAGAAATATCCCTTCATCAAGATGACCTACTACCGCGCCGATTCCGAGGAGCTGCTGCCGAAGCTCTCCGCCGAGACGCGCGCCAACAATGTCGTCGCCGACGTGTTCGAGGGCTCCGGCGGCGGCGAGATCGCGGTCGAGGCCGGCCTCACGCAGCCTTCTACTCGCCGGCGCTCGACAGCTATCCGAAAATGTATCTCGACCCGAAGGGCCACCTGGCGCCGACGCGGCTCTCCTATTTCAGCATCGCCTACAACACCAAGCAGGTGCCGGCCGACAAGGTGCCGAAGACCTACGAGGACCTGCTCGATCCGCAATGGAAGGGCAAGATGGCGTGGCCCTATGCCAATACGGGCCGTTATCTCTTCCTGATCAACCTGCGGCTCGCCTGGGGCGAGGAACGGCGATGGCCTATTTCCGCAAGCTCGCCGAGCAGAAGATCATCAATTTCGCCTCCGGCAGCGCGCGCACGCTGGTCGATCGCGTCATCGCCGGCGAATATCCGATCGCGATCAACATCTACGCCCACCACCCGCTGATCAGCGCCGGCAAGGGCGCGCCGGTGAATTCGCAGCTCATGGACCCGGTGCCGAGCGCCGCCGGCTCGCTCGCGGTGCTCAAGGGCGCCAAGCATCCGCACGCCGCCATGCTGCTCACCGATTTCATCCTGAGCCGCGAAGGCCAGAAGATCATGGCCGAAGGCCGAGTATTTCCCCGCCCATCCGGACGTCGACGTCGGCGCCGCAGCTTGCCGGCATCGTGCCGCAAGAACGCCGGCTACACGGAGAACTTCGTCAGCCCGCAGAAGCTCAAGGAACAGCTCGAGAGCACCGACCAGATCATCCAGAAGCTGTTTCGATGAGCGTCAGTCACTGAGGAAAACATGATCATCAAATCCGTCGACTTCGAGCCGTGCGTCATGCCGCTCGAGGACAAGAACTGGAAATTCGCGCTCGGCACCGCGTCGACCTCGCGCGGCTAGATCGTGCGGCTCACCTCCGACAGCGGCCACGTCGGCTACGGCTATTCCAATTCCTCCCCGCACATGGGCTCGACCTTCGAGTCGCTGCCGGCGGAGCTCGAGCGCTTCAAGCCGCATCGTGCTCGGCAAGGACCCGTTCGCGATCGAGGCGATCCTGCAGGAGCTCGACCGCTCGCTCGCCGGCGCGCAGCCAGGCCAAGGCCGGCATCGACTGCGCGCTGCACGATCTCTGCGCGCGCGCGCTCGGCGTGCCGCTCTACAATCTGCTCGGCGGCAAGGTGCGCGACAGGTGCCGGTGCTGCGCATCGTCGCGATCAAGACGCCGGCCGAGATGGCGGCCAATGCCGGGAAGCTGCTCGACGCAGGGCTACCGCTATTTCAAGATCAAGGTGCACGGCGACGTCGACGAGGACGTCGCGCGCGTCAAGGCGATCCGCGAGCGCGTCGGCGACGGACGCCCATCTCACCATCGACGCCAACCAGTCCTACTCGCCCGAAGGACGCGATCACCGCCATCAACCGCATGGCGCGAGTATCGGCTCGACCTGGTCGAGCAGCCGGTGTCGCGCGACGATCTCAAGGGGCTCGAGCTCGTCACCCGCTCGGTGCCGGTGACGGTCGAGGCCGACGAAGGCGCCGGCACCATCGACGAGATCATGACGCTGGTCGTCGAACCGCATCGTCGACGCGGTCAGCCTCAAGATCCAGAAGCTCGGCGGCCTGCGCAATGCGCTCGCGGCAGCGCGCATCTGCGAGGCCGGCCACGTGAAGTATCGGCTCGGCGCCCATGTCGGCACCCGGCTCGGCAATGCGCATGCGATCCATCTCGCCGCCGCGCTGCCGGGCGTCGACTATGCCTGCGAGCTCGGCGAGTTCACCCGCATGTACAACGATCCGTTCGCCGGCATCGAGGTGGTCGACGGCGTGCTTGCGGTGCCGGACGGGCCGGGCTGCGGCGTCGAGCCGGTTGCGACCGCGCAATCAGAAAAGCGCGCGGGCGCGGCTTAGATATCTGTCTCCATTCTCGCCCCATTCTCTGCGTCGTCCCCGCGCAGGCGGGGACCCGTACGCCATGTGCTTGCGATCTTGGCAAGGCCTACGACAACAGCAAGGTTAGTGGTTATGGGTCCCCGCCTTCGCGGGGACGACAGAGATAGATGCTGTGCCACAGCAGAAAGCTTCACAGCTTCAACGCTTCGCGTCGCTTGACGCCCTCGCCTGCTCGGCCAGAAAGCGCCGCAGCCGCTCGCGCACCTCGTCGGCCTGCTCCGGCGTCCAGCGGCGAAAGCCTTCGCCCGTCTTCATGCCGAGCTTGCCGGCCTTGACCTTCTCGCGCAGGAACGGATGCGGGCCGGCGCGAGCGGTCGAGATCGGCGACCAGCACGTTCGCTGATGTCGAGCGTGAGATCGAGCCCGACAAGATCGGACTGCTCCATCGGCCCGAGCACCGCCATGCGGGCGCCGAAGCCGCTCTTCACCACGGTGTCGATGGTCTCGGCGTCGCAGACGCCGGCGGCAACAAGCGCGATCGCCTCGCGCTTCGAGCGCGTGCTGCAGCCGGTTGCCGATGAAGCCCGGAATGTCGCGCGCACATGCACCGGCTGCGTGCCGGCATCGCGCAGGAGTTCGATCGTGCGCGCGACCACCTCGTCCGCTGGTCCTTCGTTCTGGATCACCTCGACCAGCGGCACGAGATGCGGCGGATTCCAGAAGTGCGTGCCGACCACGCGCTCGCGGTGCTTCAGGTTGCGGCCGATCTCGGTCGACGGGATCGCCGAGCTGTTGCTGGCGAGGATGGTCGTCGGGCGCGGTCAGCGCTTTCGAGCTCGGCGAAGATCTGCTGCTTGAGCGGCAGCTTCTCCGGCGCCGCCTCGAACACGAAGCTGCGTCCGCACCGCCGGCGCGAGCTGATCGTGCGCGAGATGCGCTCGAGCATGCGCGGGATCGTCGCCGAGCAGCTCGCGCGATCGAGCGCAGCCGCTGCGGCAGCGAGCCCGCACCTCGGCGGACGGCTCGTAGATGCCGACCGCGTGGCCGGCGGCCGCGAGCAGATAGGCGATGCCGTGGCCCATCAGGCCGCCGCCGACGACGCCGATCTTGTTCTGCAGTGCTCGGTTCGCTCATCCCGCCGTGTAGCCGCCGTCGACGTACATGATCTGCCCGGTGCAGAAGTCCGACGCCGGCGAGAGCAGATAGACCGCCATGCCCGATCAGGTCCTCGACCTCGCCGAGCCGGCCGAGCGGAATGCGCGACAGCGAGCGCGCCCGCGTCTGCTGGCCGAGCTCGTCGTCGCCGTACATCCAGGCGGTGAGCTTGGAGCGGAACACCGTCGGCGCGATCGCGTTGACGGTGATGCCGTGCTTCGCCCATTCGGTCGCGAGCACGCGGGTGAGCGCGTCGGTCGCGCCCTTGGAGGTGCAATAGCCGGTGTAGCCGGAGATAGTTGCCGTGGCGGCCGCGCACCGACGACATCAGCAGCACCTTGCCGCGCTACCTTGTTGGCGATCCAGTAGCGTGCCGACCGCCTTCGCCATGAACCAGATGCCGCGCACGTTGGCGTCCATCACCGCCTGCCAGTCCTCGTAGGCGAGGTCCTGGATGAAGCCCGGCTTGTTCATGCCGGACGCGACCACGAGCTGGTCGACGCGGCCGAAGCGCTTGAGCGCGGCGTCGAGCATCGCCTTGGCGTCGTCGAGCGCTGTCGGGCCGCCGCACGATGGTCTCGACCTCGCCGCCGACCTCGCGCACCTCGGCCGCGACCTCGTCGAGCTCGTCCTTGCGTGCCCGACGCCAGCACGAGCTTGCCGCCGAGCGCGCCGAGCGCGATGCGCGCAGCCGCGCCCGAAGGCGCCGGACGCGCCGGTGACGATCGCGACCTTGCCCTTGACGTCGAACAGCGACAGCGGATGGCGCAGCGGTTCGGAGATCATGTTGTCCTCATCGCTCAGCGTCATGCCCGGGCTTGACCCGGCATCCATGCGCTTCCGCGCTCTTGCGTGAACGATGGATGCCGGGTCAAGCCCGGCATGACGATCTACTTCCCGTCTCGAATCGGAACGTCTGCTTCGGATCGAGCACCGCGACCACGCGCAGCGCGCAGCCTTCGCCGTCCGGCCAGCGCCACGGGAAGGCGAAGAAGGTGCAGCGCTTGCCGGTGATCTTGTCGATGTCGCCGCCGATGTTCTCGATGCCCGGGATGCCGTTGGTCATCATGATCTTGTGCGCCGGCTCCCAGTGCGGGAAGTCCTCGATGATGTGGCGGCCGGTCTCGGCCTTGTACTCGTCGTCGAGATGCGGCTGCGCCGGCCCGGCCCGTGCGGCCCGAGGAAGGTGCCGAGCGGATGATCGAGCGCCTGCACGTCGACGCCGACGAGCTTGACGCCGCGCTCGACGATCCATTCGGCCGCCTCTTTGTAGAGGCCGGGCGAATAGGCGTAGTAGTCGGGGTTGTCGCCGTAGTTGCTGGTGGCTGCCGGTGTTGATCATCAGGATGTCGTTCTTGCGGATCTTCGGCTCGGCGTTCTCCAGATCCTTCGGCGTGATGACGCCCCACTTGCCCTTCGGGATCGAGACCACGACGCCGGTGCCGAAGAAGCGCCAGAGCGGATAGCCGGTCAGCGTCGGCTGGTTCTCCTGCACATGGATCGGCGCGTCCATGTGCGTGCCGCGATGCATGATGCCTTCGAACTGCTGCACCAGCAGCGCCGTCCTTGGCGTGGAACTCGACGCACGCGCACATTGAGGTTGGCGCGCGACGGCCATTGCGGCATGCCATGGCCCCAGCGGTGGGTGAGATCGTAGAACTTCGAGGTCCTTGGTGCCGGTCGGTGCCTTCACGGCCGGCGTCTTCGGCGCGCCGGACTCGAGGCGGTAGTTGCCCGGCGGATCGAGGATCGCGACCAGCCGGATCACGCAGGCGTCGCCCTCGTGCCATTTCCACGGGAAGCCCTGGAACGTGCAGCGCTTGCCGGACACCTCGTCGAGATCGCCGCCGACGTTCTCGATGGTCGGGATGCCGGCCGCGAGCAGCGCCTTGTGCGCCGGCGTTCCACTCCGGGAAATCCTCGATCGCCTCGCGCCCGGTCGCCTTCTTGTATTCCGGCAGCAGATACTTGATCTG
Organism: uncultured Alphaproteobacteria bacterium; assembly: GCA_963817015.1. Lineage (GTDB taxonomy): Bacteria > Pseudomonadota > Alphaproteobacteria > Rhizobiales > Xanthobacteraceae > VAZQ01. The sequence goes on from CAWFMV010000010.1 coordinate 185,388, forward strand.
CGGGCCGTTGCGATGCGGCCCGAGCGAGGTCGCGAGCGGATGATCGACGCACGCGGTGTCGACGCCGACGAGCTTGACCTTCTTCTTCACCAGCCACTCGGCGGCCGCCTTGCGACAGGCCCGGCGCGTGGCCGAAATATTCCTTGCTGTCGGAATAGCGGCGGTGCCAGCCGGTGTTGATGAGCACGATGTCGTCGGCCTGGATCTGCGGGCTCGGCCTTTTCGAGGTCCTGCCGGCTCGACCAGCTCCCATTTGCTCCTTCGGGATCGACAGCACGACGCCGGTGCCGAAGAAGCGGTCGAGCGCGAGGTCGCCGACCGCCTGCCGTCTCCGGCAGCAGATGGATCGGCGCATTCACATGCGTCGAGGTGTGGAAGATGGTGGTGATCTTGTGCGTCATCACGCCGTGCTTGGCGTGATAGGTGAGGCGCTCGAGCTTGATCTCCTCGTAGCCCGGAAAGATCGGCGTATACATGCCCCAGGGATGGCTGAGCTCGTAGAACTCGAGCCCCGTCTCCGGGTCTTTCACCGCTGCCATCTTAAGCCTGCTCCTTCGTCAGAACCCATTCGCCATTCTCGCCTCGCGCCACCTGGCCCTGCTCGCGCATCTCGTCGAGCGTCAGAACGATCTCGCGTCCGTCCTTGCTGCCGAGCGACGCCATCAGCTCGGTGAAATACATCGGCCGCGCCGCCAGCGCCTGCTCGACGGTCTGATAGCGAGCCGCCGGCTCGATCCGCGTCGCGCTCACCACCCGCGCCTCGATGCCGTCCTTGGCGCAGCGGCGCCGGTCAGATCGAAGCCGGCCTTGGTGGTGAGCCGATCAGCGCCCGCCATCACGTCCATCGGAAACGCCATCTGGCCGGGCACCAGCACGAGGTCCGGTCGGCGCGGAAGCGATTGGCCATCGCCCATTCGATGTCGTCATCGGAGAAGACGTCGACGTCCTCATCCACCACATAGACATGCGCACGAACGGGATCGCAAGCACGTCGTGATCGCGTCGCGGGCGCGACCTTGCGCGCTGCGCGCCAGCGCCACGCGCGCATGCAGGAGACCGCTCGCGCTCGCGACCGCATAGACCGCAGACGCCGCAATGCCGGCCTCCTCGAGGAGCTGCATGATGCGCGCTTCGATGATGACTCCGCATCTGATGCGAATGCTCCGTGCGCGCCAGTAAACCGCGTGCCATGCAGCACGGTCTGATGCAGCGCGATCCTTGCGCATGCGTGATCGCGGTGACGTGGAAGACCGGATCGACATGCACCGGTCCGTAGTAGCCGAGGAACTCGCCATAGGGCCCTTCGATCTCGGAGTAGCCGGCCTTGTCGAAATAGCCCTCGACGATGATCTCGGCGTCGGCCGGCACCAGCAGGCCGTTCGAGACCGCGCGCACCATCGGCAACGGCGCGCCGCGCATCGTCCCGACGAGATCGAACTCGTCGAGCGCGGAGGCGCGCACGCTGGCGGTGACGAAATCGAGCGGATGCGATCCGATCGCGAAGTTGACCGGCAGGTGCTCGCCGCGCGCCGACCGCATTCCAGGAACATGCGCGGAGGTCGGACATCTGCGTGAGGTTCGAGCGCATGGTCGTGCGCGAGCGCAGCATCAGCCGCCGGCAGCCGACGTTGCGCCGCCCGGTCACCGGATCGACCGAGTAGTCGATCGCCGACGAGATATACGGCGCGCCGTCATACTGGTGCTGCACATGGAACGGCAGCCGCATCAGGTCGATGGCATCGCCGGTCAGGACCACCTGCTGCACCGGCGCGTCGCCCTGCGGAATTTCGAACGGCCTTCTGTGGGCTCTGCATCCGGCGCGCCATACTCGGCGCCAGCGCGCGCTCGTCGGCGAGGCCGAAGGCGGCCGCCATGCGCCGGCGGCTGCCGCCGACGGCGCCGACGATCTCGAAATGCTCGGCCCGGCATTCTTGAACAGCGTCGCCTTCGGACGAGGCTTCGATGATGGCGCTGATATCGGCCAAGTGCGACCGGCTCAGCATGAATCTCGACCTCACCCAAGTCCTGCAACTGATCGACAAAACGCCGGAGCCGAAATCGATCCAGGTCCACACGCGGAACCGCAGTCATCGATGATCCTTATTCCCCTGCCCTTGCGCTTTGCCCCTCGGCGCGGCTTTTCGCCCCACCCATAACAGACCAAGCAATATCGGTGACAAACGAGTTTGCATCCCCGGTAATCTCCCCTAGCATGCGTGTTTTCAGGTGGCCACACAGCGATTGGGGCAACCGAAAATCGCCAGAACATCGGAGGACGCGCTCCATGATCGCTCGACCCGCATCGATGATCGCCTTGCTCGCCGCGCTGGCGGCGCCATTGCCTGCGCAGGCCGATCCGGTCGCCGATTTCTACCGCGGCAAGACGATTAACCTTGTGGTCGGCACCTCGGCCGGCAACGACTACGACTTCCGCGGCCGGCTGATCGCGCGCCACATGGGCCGCCACATTCCGGGCGAGCCCGTCATCGTGCCGCAGAACATGCCGGGCGCCGGCGGGATCAAGGCGGCGAACTACATCGCCGCGATCGCCCCCAAGGACGGCACTACCGTCCACATGATCATGACCAACATGATGGCGACGCAGGCGATCGGCACCTGCCGGCGTGCGAGTTCGATACGCGCCAGTTCCGCTGGATCGGCAACACCACCAGCTCGCCGAACGTGATCAACTCCTGGCACACCTCGGGCATCACCAAGATCGAGCAGGTCAAGACCAAGGAGCTGATCGTCGGCGCGCCCGCAAGGGCACCGCCGGCGTGATCTACGCCACCGCTGCTCAACAAGCTTGCCGGCATGAAGTTCAAGATCGTCACCGGCTATCCGGGCGGCAACGAGGTCAACATCGCGATGGAGCGCGGCGAGGTGCACGGCCGCGGCTCGAACTCCTGGGCCTCCTGGAAGTCGACCAAGCCGGAGTGGATCACGCGAGAAGAAGATCATCATGCTGGTGCAGGTCGGGCTCAAGCGCGATGGCGAGCTTGCCGACGTGCCGCTGCTCATCGAGCTCGCCAGCAACGATCGTCGACCGCCAGCTGATGACATTCGTCTCGGCAGAGACCGCGATCTCGCGCGCGCTCGTCACCACGCCGGGCGTGCCGCCCGAGCGGGTCGAGGCCCTGCGCCGCGCCTTCGACGCCACCATGAAGGACCCGCAGTTCATGGCCGAGGCCGACAAAGCCAAGATGGATATCAGCCCGATGACGGGCGAGGAGTCGCAGGTGATCGCCGACTCGATCGTCAACACGCCGCCCGATGTCATTGCCCATGCGCAAGAGATTTCTGGGCGATCTGCTGCGGTAGCGCACTCGATCTGGAGTAAGTGCCATGCGCAGCTTGAGCTTTGATCGCAGCCACCCTCGCGACGGCCGCCCTCGCCGGCACTCCAGCCGCTGCGCAGACCGCAAAGGTCGAAGAAGGCGTCATGGCGGTGCCGGTCGTGGGGCTCGCCTTCAGCCTCGGCTATCTCGCCGACGATCTGAACCTGTGGGAGAAGCACGGCGTCCGCATCAAGACCGTGCAGATCTCCGGCATCGGCGCCATGAATGCAGTGATCTCGGGCAGCGCCGACTTCACCCAGTCCTCCGGCAGCGCAGTGACGCGGGCGGCGGCGCGCGGACAGAAGCTCGTCGGCATCGTCGGCACCATCAACCGGCCGAGCGTGCAGATCATTCTGCGCAAGGATGTGGCGTCGGGGTTCGATCCAAAGGCACCCGTCGAGCAGCGCGTCAAGGCGCTGCGCGGCCGCACGATCGCAGTCGACGCGGTCAACTCCGTGATCCATGCCTATGTGCGCTATCTCGCCAAACGCTCAGGCTTCGACCCGGAAGAGATCCGCATCGCGGTGCTGCAGCCGCCCAACATGCTGGCCGCGCTGCAAACCAAGCAGGTCGACGGTTTCGCCATGGCACCGCCCTGGGTGCAGAAGCCGTTGCTCGACGGCGAAGCCGTGATGGTGGCAAGCGGCCCGGATGGCGATCCGGCCGAGCTGGCGCCATTCGCCAACACGTTGGTGGCGACCAAGCCCGACACCTGCGCCAAGCGCAAGGCACTGTGCGAGGGCGTCGGCGCGACCTTCCGCGAGGCGGCGTCGCATCATGCTCGACCGCCCGAACGAGGCGCTGGCGCTGCTCAAGAAGCGGTTTCCGCAATTCGACGATCGCCAGCTCGCGGTTGCGTTCGAGGATATCCGCAAGATCACGCCGCGCGACCTGCGGCTCACCGCCGAGGCGTTCGAGAACGCGGAGCGTTTCAACGTCGAGGCGGGGCTGCTCAAGCCGGACGAGACGCTAAAGTCCTACGATGGCTTCTTCACCGACCAGTTCGTGAAGTGAGGTCGGTGCCACACCCCCGTTCGTCCCCGCGCAAGCGGGGACCCAGGGCCATTTGCTCCAGTTCTTGACTTTGTTGCACTGGGTCCCTGCTTCCGCAGGGACGAACGGAGTAGACGTCTAGAATTGTGCGATCATCCCCCGGCACTCGCCGAACCCGATTGAGACAAAGCCGTCGCGCGCACAGGAGGCGCGCATGATCACCTCGTCGCCATCCTCCAGGAAGCGGCGCGTTTCGCCCGAGGCGAGCGTCACCGGCTCGCGGCCGCCGCGCGTGAGCTCCAGCAGGCTCCCCAATCCATCAGCGGTTGGCGCCGAGATGGTACCGGTGCCGATGAGATCGCCAGGCTCGAGATTGCAGCCGCCGCAGGCGTGGTGGGTAATCATCTGGCCAACAGTCCAATAGAGATGTCGCGCATTGCTCCGTGCCAGCAGATGCGGCGGCTTGCCTTGCGCTTTCAGGCCAGGGGTCTCGATCAACACCTCGAGCGTGATATCGAAGGCGGCGTCCGGCTGCGTGCTCGCGAGATAATCGAGCGGCCGCGGATCGCCGGCGGGACGTTCCGCTTGCGGGATCCGAAACGGCGCCAGCGCTTCCGGCGTCACCACGAAGGGTGAGATCGTGGTGGCGAAGCTCTTGGCCAGGAACGGCCCCAGCGGCTGATACTCCCAGGCCTGGATGTCGCGCGCCGACCAGTCGTTGAGCAGGCAGAAACCAGCGATGTGCTCCTCGGCCTCGCCGATCGGGATCGGCGCGCCGCGCGTATTGCCCGGCCCGACGAAGACCCCGAGCTCGAGCTCATAGTCGAGATAGCGCGATGGCCCGAAGCTCGGCTCGGTCTCCGAGCTTGGCTTGCGCTGGCCACTCGGCCGCTGAATGGGCGCGCCCGAAGCCACGACCGACGAGGCGCGGCCGTGATAGCCGATCGGCATGTGCTTGTAGTTGGGAAGCAGCGGATTGTCAGGCCGCAGCATGCGGCCCGTGTTGGTCGCATGATGAATGCCGGCGAAGAAATCGGTGTAGTCGCCGATGCGAGCCGGCAGATGCAGCCGGCAATCTGCCAGCTTGTGCAGCAGCACCGGCGCCATGGGCTGCACGCGGGCGCGCGCGTTACCATCGGCTGCAAGCAGGTCCGACAAGGCGGCACGCAAGGCCTGACGCGGCTTCGCCCCAAATGCGAACAGCGGGTTGAGCAGCGGGCCCGAGGCCGCCTGGGCGGCGCTCGCCGCATCGCCGGAGAACAGCCCGGCGGCACAAGCCTGCCTGAGATCGACGATCTCGCTCACCGATCGCGACCCCGCCGCGCGGCATTCCGCCGCGCGCGCTGAAGATCACAAACGGCAGGTTCTGGATCGGAAAGTCAGGGTGGCCGTTGGCGCTTTCGACCCAGCTTTGACGGCGCGGGTCATGGGTTGCATCGATCATGGATACTTTCACGCTGGCGGGATGTGAGGCGGGGCGCGGGGATTCAACTGCGGGAGACTCGATTTGTCCATCGGGCTCGCTAGAATTGCGCACCATGAAGCTGGAGCAAACTGGAGAGGACCATGCGGCGACGCGATTTCGTAGCGGGCGGAGCCGCAGCGCTCACCGGCCTCATATCACCGCTCGCGGGCCGCGCTCAGTCCGGCTACCCGACCAAGCAGATCCACCTCGTGGTGCCGACCTCCGCCGGCGGCGTACATGACGTGATCGGCCGCATCTGGGCGGACCGGGTCAAGTCCTCGCTCGGCACCATCATCATCGAGAACCGCGCCGGCGGCGGCTCGTCGATCGGCCTCAACTACGTGGCACAGCAACCGGCCGACGGCCACCTTCTGCTGGTCGGCAGCACCAGCACGCTGGTGCTGCGCGAGGGCGGCAACAATCGCGCCTACGACGCGCTGAAGGACATCCGCTCGGCCTCAATCGTGGCGACCACCTCGACCTCGATCGCGGTGCACCCGTCGCTGCCGATCCACTCGGTCAAGGAGCTGATCGCCTATGCCAAGGCCAATCCGGGCAAGCTGTCGTATGGCTCCGGCGGCGTCGGCGCGATCACCCACATCACACCGGAGCTGTTCAAGCAGCGGGCCGGCGGGCTCGACATCCTGCACGTACCCTACCGCGGCATCGCGCCCGCCATGAACGATCTCCTCGGCGGCAATATCGGGGTCATCTTCCCCAACATCACGTCGCAGGTCGTGGCGCTGCATCGCTCCGGCAAGCTTCGCATCCTCGCCGTCAACGCGCCCGCGCGGCTCGATGCCGCGCCCGACATCCCGACAGCCCAAGAAGAAGGGCTCGACAATTTCGTGTCGCAGATCTTCTTCGGGATCTTCGCGGCGATTGGAACCCAGAAAGCCGATCCTCGAGCAGATCAACGAGGTCACGCAGGCCGAATGGGCCGACAAGGCATTCCAGACCAAGCTGTTCGAATTCGGGCTTCGAGCCGATGCTCGGCTACGGACCGGACCGCTCGGACCAGTATATGCGCGACGAGTTCGCCAAGTGGGGCCCGGTGGTCCAGAAGATTCAGGGGCCGTGAGCGCGTGAAGGAGCCGCACGCCGCAACGGCAGGCAACGACACGGCGCGGACCTTCATGGGCCGCGCGGTCACGCGCCTCGAGGACAACACGCTCCTGCGTGGCAGCGGCCGCTTCATCGACGACATCGCCCTGCCCGGGCTCCTGCATGCGTGCTTCGTCCGCAGCCCGGTGGCGCATGCGCGCCTCACCGGCATCGATGCCGGACAAGGCGCGCGCCTTGCCGGGCGTGCAGGCGGTTCTCACCTATCGCGACCTGCGTCCGCATCTGACCTGCGACCGGGTGCCGCTCGCGCTGCCGGTGCCCGCGATCAGGTTTCATGTCGATCCGCGCTATCTCGCCGATGACGAGCTTTGCTACGTGGGCGAGCCGGTGGCGCTGGTCGTGGCTGAGAGCCGCGCCATCGCGGAGGATGCGGCAAGCCAGGTTGCACTCGACTTATGATCTCCTGCCGGCCGTCGTCGACCCGCGCGACGGGCTCAAGCCATCCGCTCCCAAGGCACGGCTCGATTGTCCCGACAATCTCGTGGCGCACTGGGTCGTCGACCTATGGCGACGTCGAGGCCGCGTTCGCGCGCGCGGCGCACCGCGTATCGCAGACATTTCCGCATGAACAAAGGCGGCGGCCACTCGATCGAGGCACGCGGCGTGGTCGCACGCTTCGACCGGCTGGAGAACCTGCTGACGGTCTGGGATTCGACCCAGATGCCGCACAAGGCGAAGCGCGTGCTGGTCGACGCGCTGGGCCTGACCGAGAGCGAGGTGCGCGTGATCGCGCCCGACGTCGGTGGCGGCTTCGGACCGAAGAATCCGTTCTACCCGGAGGAACTCGCAATCCCCGCCGCTGCGATCCTGCTCGATCGCCCCGTCAAATGGATCGAGGATCGCCGCGAGAGCTTCACCGCCACCAACCACGAGCGCGTGCAGGAATGGGAGGTCGAAGCGGCCGCCGACGCAGAGGGAAAGCTGCTCGCGATCCGCGGCCATTTCCGTCACGACCATGGCGCGTTCACGCCTTCGGGCCTGTCACTGCCGCAGAACGCCACCACCAACCTGCTCGGCCCCTACGTGCTGCCGGCGCTGAAACTCGAAGTGTCGGCCTGCCTCACCAACATGGTGGCGGCGACCTCGACACGCGGTGCCGGCCGGCCGCAGGGCACATTCGTGATGGAGCGCCTGCTCGACCGCATCGCGGATGAGCTTGGGATCGCGCGCGACGTCGTGCGACTGCGCAATCTCGTACAGCCCGAGCAGATGCCCTACGTGACGCAGGTGAAGACGCGCGACGGCCTGCCGATGACCTATGACAGTGGCGACTATCCCGAATGTCAGCGCCGCGCACTCGCGGCGGCGGGCTATGCCGACTTCCCCGTCCGGCGGGAAGCCGCCCGGCGCGAGGGACGGTTCATCGGGATCGGGCTCTCGAACTACGTGGAAGGCACCGGTCGCGGCCCGTTCGAGAGCGCCACGGTGCGGATCGGCCCCTCTGGCAGGATCGTGGTCTCGACCGGCGCCGCGGCGCAGGGCCAGGGCACTCACACGATGCTGGCGCAGCTCGCCGCCGACGCCTTCGGGGTGCGTCCGGAGATGATCGCAGGTGATGAGCGGCGACACCGCCGCGACCCCACTCGGCCACGGCGCCTATGCGAGCCGTCAGGCCGTGGTTGCCGGCAACGCCGTGCACCTCGCCGCCCGCATGGTCGCCGACAAGGCACGCCAGACGGCCGCCGCGATGCTCGAGGTTTCACCTGACGATCTCGAGCTGGTCGATGGACTGGTGCGCGTCAAGGGCGCCGACCTCAAGAGAACGCTGGGGCAGCTCGCGCACACACTTAGCGGAGTCGCGGGCTTTGCGTTGCCGGCCAACATCACGCCGGGACTGTCGGCTTCGGTCGACTATCAGCCGCCGGCGATCACCTACACCAACGGCAGCCATGTCGTTGAGGTCGAGGTCGACATCGAGACCGGCATCGTGCGGCTCCTGCGTTACGTCGTCGTGCACGACTGCGGCCGCATGATCAATCCGATGATGGTCGAAGGCCAGGTCCATGGCGGCGTCGCGCACGGCATCGGCATGACGCTCTATGAGCGGATGCGCTTCGACGAGACCGGCCAGCCGCTCACGGTGACCTACGCGGACTATCTGCTGCCGACGTCCGATTGCGTTCCGCCGATCGAGATTCATCACATGGAGTCGCCGACACCGCTCAATCCACTGGGGGTCAAAGGCGCGGCTGAAAGCGGCACGATCGGCGCACCGCCTGCGATCGTGTCAGCGATCGAGGACGCATTGCGGCCGCTCAAGGTGCGCATCACGGATCTGCCGGTCACACCAGATCGGCTGCGCGCCGTGATCAGCGCAGCACAGCGCCGCTAATAGCGAGTCGATAATGTTAATATCGCGCTTCGGCTGGCACCGCCGACCGCCGGTGGTTACTGACGCTCGAACATCAAGAAAAAAGGGGCCGCCGGGGGAGCCGTCGCGGCCCCTGAGTCTCTGATGACATAAGAGCAACCAGTCACTAACCACGTACACACGAGGTCGTACGCGACGGCCAACTCGCTTTGCTCGTACGGGCGAGCGCAGCAACTCAACCGCTCAACTTAACGACTGCTTCGGAGGCACGTTGACGCCACCCCAGCCCCAGCATTTGCCTCGTCAAACGTTGGTGTCGGCTTGATACTTGAGTCGCGTCGGATACGTCGTCACTGTGCTACCGCTCCCAACTTTGTGAGGTGTTATCCACCGACGGTGCGCGTTGCTGAATCTTCTTTCACAACCTGCGAGCGCGAACGTCATTCGTAAGATGGCGACAACGTTCGAATGATCGCTCTGGTTCCACGCGTCGAACGAGATGCGACCAATTGACTCATGCAGATTTCGATTTGCGCCGACGGACGTCATCAAAGTTGCAGACCTCGCACTCACGTCCTCGCGCGAGTCGATGACAAAATCGCTCACTGCGATATCGCGTACGCCACACACACGCAGCGCCGTGCATCAACGCCTCACGCGTTGCACCGACACGAGTCATTCCAGAGCCATCACCCCAATTTCGCTCGAGGCTTGACGGTCGCGTGGTGTTGTCCCGCCACCTGGACCAGACGATCAAGCTATCGGCCCTTCTCGGAATTGAGGCCGCGCACGGCTTGGCGAAGGCTGGCCCTCAGCGTAAAAGCGGAGCAGTTCCAAAGGGGAAACAACGCTATGACCGCCGGCAGCAACCTCGCCCCGCACATCGCCTACGACGACCTGCGCGAATGGCTCGCGCATCGCCGAGCGGCTCGGCGAGGTCAAGCACCGTGCAAGGGCGCGACCTGGCAGGAGGATATCGGGCTCGTCGCCGAGGCGATCCTGCGCGCCGAGAACGGCCCCTGCGTCGTGTTCGACGACGTGCCGGGCTGCCCGAAGGGCTTCCGGCTGCTGCTCAACATGTTCGCCGGCACAGCGCCGCAACATGACGTTCGGCTTTCCCGATCACCTGACCAAGTGGGAGCTCAGCGACGCCTATCGCGAGGCCTATCTGAAGGACCCGAAGATCATCCCGCACGAGATCGTCGAGAGACGGCCCGGTGTTCGAGAACATCATGATGGGCGACGACATCGACGTCACCAAGTTCCCCTCCCCGATCTGGCACGAGAAGGACGGCGGCCGCTACATCGGCACCGGCACCTACAGCATCACCGCGACCCGGAGGAGAACTGGCTCAACGCCGGCGCCTATCGCGCGCAGGTGCACGACAAGAAGACCGTCGGCCTCGTCATGGCGAAGGGCCATCACGGCTGGATCCATCGCGAGAAATACTTCAAGCGCGGCGAGCCGATGCCGATCGCGATGGTGGTCGGCGGCGATCCGATCGCGTTCTTCTACGGCGGCGTCGAAGCGCCCTACGGCACGTTCGAGCTCGACATCGTCGGCGGCATGCGCGGGCGGCCGACCAAGATGGTGCGCGGCAAGGTGACCGGCCTGCCGATTCCCGGCCAATGCCGAGATCGTGCTCGAAGGCTATGTCACGCCCGACAAGACACACCCGGAAGGCCCGTTCGGCGAATGGACCGGCCACTATGCCGGCGGCGTGCGCCAGATGCCGGTGATCGACATCAAGGCGATCTATCATCGCAACGATCCGATCCTGCTCGGCGTGCCGCCGATGGGCGCGGGACCCGACGAGATGGCGCGCTATCGCGCCGTGATGCGCTCGGCCATCATCAAGCAGAACATGGTCAATGCCGGCGTGCCGGGCATCAAGCAGGTCTGGTGCCACGAGGTCGGCGGCGCGCGCATGCTGCACGCGGTGTCGATCACGCAGCGCTATCCCGGCCACGCGGTGCAGGCCGCCCACATCGCCGCGCAATGCGGCGCCTCGGCCTATGCGTCGAAATATATCGTGGTGTGCGACGACGACGTCGACGTGACCAATCTCGACCACATGCTGTGGGCGATGATCACGCGCACCGATCCGGCCGAGTCGATCCAGTTCATCAAGGGCTCATGGGATTCCAACGCCGACCCGGCGATCCCGCCGGAGCGGCGCAAGGCCGGCGACATCACGCATTCGGTTGCGCTGATCAATGCCTGCAAGCCCTGGCACTGGCGCGAGCAATTCGCCGCCGTCCAACACGCCGAGCCCGGAGGTCGCGCGCAAGGCGCGCGAGAAGTTCGGCTGGCTGCTCGACGGTAAAGGCCAGGGGTAATGCGGCCATCCGTGCGACAGCCAGGCCGTTGCACCAGCGGCCGGAATAGCGCACCCTCCTCTCACTAGGCCCGGTTACACCTAGGGTGTGGTCGCGGCTTGATAGCGAGACCGGTCGAAGGCGTTCGACCGGCCGTCATAGCCTCGAGGGAGGAGCTAATGAGCACTAAGGAGAGACGATCCATATCGCATGGGCCGGATGTTGCCGGCAATGGTCTGCTAGACCGCCGCGCGCTGCTCGGGCGCGGCATCATGTTCGCGGGCGCCACCGCTGCGGGAGCCGGCGCCTCGCTCACGAGCGCTGCTGCTGAGCCACTGAAGGACGATCCCTGGAGCCTGACGATGGGCGCGATCACGCCCCCTCGCCAGGAGCCGTCGCGCTTCGAGAAGAACGTGGTGCGCACGCTCAGCAATCCCAATCACGAATTCCGCAACTCGCACGCCCGCACGCCGCATCACCTTTTGCAAGGCACGGTGACGCCGGCGGCGCTTCACTTCTCGATCAATCACTCAGGTCTGCCCGACATTGATCCCGAGAAGCATCGCCTCGTGATCCACGGTCTGGTGCGGCAGCCAAAGATCTTCTCGCTCGAAGACCTGTCGCGCTACCCGATGGTCACGCGCATGGGCTTCCTCGAGTGCGGCGGCAACAGCGCTCCGATGTTCTCCAACGAGCCGTTCCAAGGCACGGCGCAGGCCCTGCACGGGCTCGTGTCCAACTCGGAGTGGACCGGCGTTCTCCTCTCGACTCTGTTCGAAGAGGTCGGTCTCGACCCGAAAGCGAAGTGGTTCCTCGCCGAAGGTGCCGACTCGCTTGCGCTTCACCGCAGCGTCCCGGTCAAGAAGGGCTTGGACGATGCCATGATCGCGCTCTACCAGAACGGCGAGCGGCTGATGCCCGGCAACGGCTATCCGATGCGCCTGCTGCTGCCCGGCTACCAGGGCAACATGAACATCAAGTTCGTGCGCCGCATCAAGCTGCTCGATCAGCCGGCGATGAGCTTCTACGAGGCCAAGACCTACTCCCAGATCATTCCTGGCGACCGCTACTGGAAGTTCCACTTCCTGCAGGAGGTCAAGTCGTTCATCACCCATCCGTCGGCCGGGCATTCGCTCAAGGGCCCGGGCTTCTACGAGATCTCCGGCGTCGCCTATTCGGGCACTGGACGCATCACCCGGGTGACGGTGTCAGCCGACGGCGGCAAGAGCTGGGGTCAGGCGGCGCTGCAAGGCCCGGTCTATCCGCAAGCCTTCGTTCGCTTCCGCATGCCCTGGCGCTGGGATGGCCAGCCGGTCGTGCTGCAGAGCCGCGCCTGGGACGAGGCCGGCAACGTGCAGCCGACCCGCGCCGAGTTCGTGGCCGCGCGCGGCCAGACCGAACGGCCGGTCGCGAGCCCGCTCGCGTTCCCAAACCAGCACTACAACAGCATCACCAGCTGGGGCATCGACAGCAAAGGGGAGATCAAGCATGTCTACGCGTAGCCTTCTGCTCTCTCTGGCGCTCACGGCCGTGCTCGGCGCGGGCGCAGCGCTCGCTGAAACGCCGGGCCTCGGCAAGACCATCACGGAAGCCGACATCAAGCCGTGGAATCTCGATGTGCTGCCGGACGGCACCAATCTGCCGGCCGGCAGCGGCACGCCCGCGCAAGGCGCGCCGATCTATGCGCAGAAGTGCGCCGCATGCCATGGCGAGAAAGGCGAGAAGCCCGCGCCCGGCTATGGGGCGCTGGTCAGCCCGCCGAAGTTCGACAAGATCGATGCGTTCAAGTCGGTGAGCTATTATGAGTTTGCGACGACCCTGTTCGATGTCATCCGCCGCTCTATGCCGTATGTGGCGCCGCGGACGCTCACCGATAACGAGGTCTACGCTCTGAGCGCCTATCTCCTGTCGCTCAACAAGATCATCGGCGAGAACGACGTGATGGATGCCCAGAGCCTGCCGAAGGTGAAGATGCCGAACGCCGGCAAGTTCATCGTGCGGTTCCCGGACCGGATCTGATCACGTTCAAAAAGTATTCACGGGGCTGGCGGAGCGATCCGCCGGCCCCGTTTCGTTTGGTGGACCGCCGAAGCAGAGGTACTATCAGAGGTCGGCGACCTCGGAGATCCGGAACTTGATCTATTTGCTCCGTTGCAGGACAATTCAGCGTTTTCGTTTCATGCAAATCATATTTTACGGAGAATATCGTGAAAATGGCCAAGCCATTCACGCAGCACGCTGTTCCGCCTTTGGCCTCTAGCACCTTGAATTGGCGCATCGACGTTGCGACGCGCACGTGACGCGAAGCCAGATGACTCCTTACGGGCCCTTACCCGCTGTCGGCATTGGCTATCGCAGCGCCATCGGTGACTGGACGCGTGACAACCTTGCGCATTTCGACATGCTCGAGATCACCGTGGACCACTGCATCAGCAGCGGGGAGTCGGTGGCATCCGAGATCTTCGATCTGGTCGGCCGGATTCCTATGACGGCGCACGGGATCGGACTGTCGATTGGCACCGACGTGCCGCTCGACCTTGCTTACCTGGACAAGGTTGCTTCGATCGTAGAGCGCCTGCAGGCGCCCGCTTACAGCGAGCACCTCGCCTTCACTCGCGCTCCAGGCCGCGATCTCGCCAATCTGCTGCCGCTGCCGAAGACCGAGGAGGTCGCGGAGGCGGTCATCGCGAAAATCCGCCTGATTCAATCGCGCATCCCGGCGCCATTTCTGCTGGAAAACATCAGCTACCTGTTCGAATGGCCGGAATCCCGAATGACTGACGTTGAGTTTCTCAATCTGATCTGCGGCGAGACCGGCGCGGGCCTGCTACTTGATGTCGAAAATCTTTTCTTGAACGCGCACAATCATGAGTTCGATCCGATTGCGTTTCTGAACGATCTGCCGACCGGCATTGTGAAAGAAGTGCATGTCGCGGGCGGGGTGACCGTGCACAAGGAGTTTCTGGCGCGTCCCTTCCTCGCCGATTCCCATTCGCATCCGGTGCCCGACGCTGCGCTCGACCTGCTTGATCGCGTGCTGGTTCGGCATAGGCCGGACACTGTCGTGCTCGAGCGCGACGACCGGCTACACGAATTCGATGAGATCCTGGATGATGTGCGCCGCATCCGTGCGCGCGTCGCCGCCGCGCAATCCGGTAGCCTTCATGCCAGCGAGCTTGTTGCAGCGTCAGATTAGTCTGCTCGAATATCTCACGAGCGCCAGCGCCATTTTCGGCGAAGGCATCGATGCGTCTGCCGCGCCCCATCTCCAGGAGTTCGACCAAGCCCTGTTGCGGCTCGAAGCATGCTTCTCGCATGAGAAACGCATGGAGAAGATCATCGCGGCGTTTCCGCGGACGTTTGAGCTGCTGGGTGGCGATCAAGCCACCGTCGTCCGGGATTTCGTCGGAGCCTGCCCCTCGGTCGATATCAGGCGGATTGAGAACGCCCGCCAGTTCTACGATTTCGTCTGCGCGCGCCGGGTGGCCACACCACCTCAGCCGCCCTATCTGCGCGACGTCGCCTCCTGCGAGCTTGCCATGGCCGAATTGCGCATCAAGCACAAAACACGACCCTCGCAGCCCGTAGCCGCCGGGCGCGCGATACGATTTCGGCGCAATCGCGATACAGTCTTTCTTCCTTGCGCCTATGACATCCGACCCATTTTTGAAGGCGGACCGGGCGAAACCCCTCGGCGTCGCGACGTCATGCTCGCGATCCTTGTTCCTCCCGGCACGGAACAGCCGGCAATCTTCGAGGTGCCCGCGCCCGTGTACGCTCTGCTCGTCGAGCTCGATACCTGGACAGACCGGGCTACATTGGGGCCGATGGAGGGGCTGGACGAGCTCATATCGGATCTTGCGGACCATGGGTTACTCGAGGTGAGCCCTTGAAGATCTGCGTCATCGGCAAGTATCCGCTAATCCAGGCCGGCGTCAGCATGTGGACCTACTGGCATGCCCGAGAGCGTGTGAAGGGCGGAGCCATCCTGCCGCCATCGCCTCTTTGATGGCACACGCTCGTTGAAGGCCTCGTTGCCCTGGACAATGGACAGGCCGCGGGCGCAGAATATCTCCCTTCTGGAATTCTCTTCCACGGGGCGCGCAAGATGCCCTTCGGCCAGGGAGGCAAAGCATGAGCAATTCCAAACGATCCGATCTCGATTCGCTTGAGGTGGTGGCAGGCAACGGTCTCATCAATCGCCGCGCTCTGCTCGGGCGCGGCATCGCGTTGGCGGGCGCCACGACCGCAGGCGCAGGCGCAACTTTCACCAGCGCGGGCGCCGAGCCCCTGCCGGTCGATCCGTGGAGCCTCACGATCGGCTCCACGATTCCGGCCTACGAGACGCCGTCGAAATATGAAAAGCACGTGGTGCGCACGCTGACGAATCCCAACCATGAGCCGCGCACCAGCCAGCGCACGGACGCCACATCATCTGCTCAACGGCACGATCACGCCCAACGGCCTGCATTTCGTGGTGTCGCGCACCGGCTTTCCCGACATCGATCCGGCCAAGCATCGATTGGCCATCCATGGCCTGGTCAGGCAGCCAAAGGTGTTCACGCTCGAGGCGCTAGCGCGTTATCCGATGGAGTCGCGCATCTGCTTCGTCGAATGCGGCGGCAACAGCGGGCCGCTCTACAACAAGGATCCCGATCCAGGCCAACGTGCAGGCCATTCACGGTCTCGTCTCCTGCTCCGAATGGACCGGCGTACGGCTCTCCACCCTCCTGGAGGAAACCGGCATCGACCCGAAGGCGACCTGGTTCCTGGCTGAAGGCGCCGACGGGCCCAGCATGAACCGCAGCATTCCGATCGCCAAGGCGCTCGATGATGCGATGATCGCGCTCTACCAGAACGGCGAGCGCATCAATCCATCGCAGGGCTATCCCATGCGGCTCCTGGTGCCCGGCTATGAAGGCAACATGAACGTCAAATGGCTGCACCGGCATCAAGTTGATCGAGGCGCCGGTGATGGCCATCAATGAGACCATGCAATACACCATGCGCATCGAAGGGCAGAAATCCTGGCAGTTCTACTTCCCGCAGGAGGTCAAGTCGTTCGTGACCCATCCGTCGCCGGGGCACTCGCTCAAGGGTCCTGGCTTCTATGAGATCTCAGGCCTCGCCTATTCCGGCAACGGCCGCATCTCGCGCGTCATGGTCTCGGCCGATGGCGGCAAGAGCTGGGCGCAGGCGGCGCTGCAGGAGCCGGTGCTGAGCAAGGCGCTCACCCGCTTCCGGATGCCCTGGCGCTGGGACGGCCAGCCGGTCGTGCTGCAGAGTCGCGCCTGGGATGAGGCCGGCAATACGCAGCCGACGCGTTCGCAGATCGCCGCCGAGCGCGGCGAGCCGAGAGTCAATGTGCCGGTGACGGCTTTCCCGATGGGGCACATGAATGTCATCACCAGCTGGGGGATCGACGGCAAGGGCGAGGTGAAACATGTCTATGCGTAGCAGCCTTCTTGTTGTCGCCGCCGCGCTCGCATTCGCCTCGGGCGCGGCCGCCGAAACCCCGAACCTCGGCCAGTCGATCACCGAGGCGGACCTTGCGCTCTGGGACATCAGCGTCGGGCCTGATGGCGTCGGCCTGCCGCAAGGCAGCGGAACGCCCGCGCAGGGCAAGGCCGTCTACGAGCAGAAGTGCGAGCTTTGCCACGGCAAGGAGGCTTCGGGCGGAAGAACGCCGCGCTCGTGAGCACGAAGGATCGCACCGTGACGAACTACGTCCCGCACGCCACCACGGTCTTCGACTTCACGCGACGGGCTATGCCCTGGCCGCAGCCGAAGTCGCTGACGGCGGACGAGACCTATGCGGTGACGGCGTATCTGCTCGCGCTCGCCAAGATCATCGGCGAGAACGACGTCATGAACGCCGAGACACTGCCGAAGGTGCGCATGCCGAACCGGGATGGCTTCGTCAGCAAATATCCCGAGAAGCGCTGATCAGACGCTGGTGGAGTTGGAGCCGGTGGAGCGATCCGCCGGCTCCGTTGCTTTTGAGGTCGCTCTGCTGCCGTTCATCGCGCCTCCAATTGCCAAAGTTCCACCAAGGTCCCACCAAGCCGCGGCTCAGCCGCGCGCCCTGCGACCTCGGTGCCCCTGCCGCGTGCCCCGCTCGCCGCCAGCGGCCGCCAGTCTCACCACCTTTGTCTTGTTCCCCTTGCGGGCAACCTGACGGTCGTCGCGTCGGTGACGCGCCGACTGCAGCTCGGCGACACGAACCCGCGGTCCACGAGACGCCAGCTGGATCGACTTGTCGCTCTTCTCGATGGTCGCGGGACCGCCTCCGAACGAAGCAAAAAGCTTCGCCACGCTTTCGATCAGCTGCTTTCCGGCCTCGAACATGTTGAGCGGGTTGATCGGGCCCTGCGCAGCAATCGTCTTCACCAGCGGACTGTCCGACCGGACCATCTTGATCCGCGTCGGCTGGCAATGATTCCACTCTGCTGGATTGTTCACCCCATAAGGGCAGGCCACCCCGTGCGTGGCGGCGATACGGGTCCACAATCGCGCCTGCGCGCTGCCAGGCGCGCCTATGCCATGCATGTCGACGGCAAGACCATAAGCGTGCAGCGAATTGAACTTGTTCTTGAACCCGCCAACCCCGAATGCCGGCGGACGATAGGCTGAGAAAATTCCTACATCCGACAGTCCGGAACTCCTGGCCTCGCGGATGGCTGCGGCAAGCCGCATGACAAACTCGGGATGCAGGCGGCCAATCGCAACGTCCGGACCTTGCCGCACCATGGTTCCGCCGGGCGTTGCGGTCTTGATCAGGTAGGCCTGATCACTCACAACGTCCGGCTTTGCAGGGCACGGCTGATCCGCCACGCACTGATCATTGTTGCCCGCCCCATTCTCATTCGGCTCGGTCACTGTCGCGTCCGCAGGCGCTGCTTCCACCTGCTTTGCCGAGTTCGGTTCCGGTGCAGCAGCGGCTGCCGTCAAAGGCGGCATGAGCATAAGACCAACGGCTGCAGCGGGTACGCAGTTCAAGAAGAAAGTTGCGGCGAAAGACTGTCGCATTGATGATGACCCCAGGTGTTGTGATAGTGGAAATCGTTAACGCGCTAAAAAATGCGTCCACAATATGATGCCGACAAAAGAACAATTCTCTTCTTTGCATGCGATATGCATGAAGTTCCATCGTCGCGTTTCAAGCTCTTCAATGCCGCGGGATCGCCATAACCCAGGCGGGCTCGTGCCAGCTCGATGAAAGAATTTTCAGAGTGGAACCGATTATCTCGTCAGCAGATGAAAACGATTGATTTGATGCGCCAAAGTGGAACTTGGCTTCCTGCAATCACGAGGCTGCGACATGACGTCGCCGATCGGTGCCTCCAGGATGAAATAATCGCGAGTCGCTGCGGACCGCCGAGGCTCTCACATCACGTCTTGACCGGCGGCCTTGGACGCCTTGCCGTCCTGGATCGCGCGCCAGATCCGCTCGGACGTCGCCGGCATGTCCATGTGGGTGACGCCGAATTCGCGCAGCGCATCGACCACCGCATTGATCACGGCGGCCAGCGCCGGCGTCGTGCCGCCCTCGCCCGCCGGCGCGCACGCCGAGCGGATTGGACGGCGACGGAACCTCCATCAGCTCGGTCGTGAACGATCGGCAGCATGTCGGCGCGCGGCATGGCGTAGTCCATGAACGAGCCGGTCATCACCTGCCCGCTGTCGGGATCGACGACGCACTGCTCCCACAGCGCCTGGCCGACGCCCTGCGCGATGCCGCCGTGGGTCTGGCCGTGCAGGATCATCGGATTGATGGCGCGGCCGACGTCGTCGATCGCGCTATAGCGCACGATCTCGAGCGCGCCGGTCTCCGGATCGATCTCGACCTCGCAGACCGCGCAGCCGTAGGGATAGCCGCCGTCCGTGAACGAGACGTCGCTCTCGGCCGCCAGCGGGCCGCGCAAGGCGTCGTCGAGATCGTTGAGCTCCTGCGCGGCGCGCGCCACCTCGAAGAGGCCGAACGGCGCGGCCGGATCCGCGCGCCTTGAACGACCGCCCTTGAGAACTCGACGTCGTTCGGCTCGACCTTGAGCATGTGCGCGGCGATCTGGCGGCTGCGCTCGATCACGCCATTGGCGGCGTTGCCCATGCACGACGCCGGCCATGCGCATCGAGCGGCCGGAATGCGAGCCGCCGCCGACCGGAACGATGTCGGTGTCGCCCTGCACGAGCCGGACGGACTCGAACGGCACGCCGAGCCATTCGCTCACGCACTGCGCGAAGCTCGTCTCGTGCCCCTGCCCGCTCGACAGCGTGCCGACCGCGACCTCGACCTCTCCGCCCGGCAGCACCTTCACCTCCGACCATTCGCGCGGATAGCCCATGGTGCAGCTCGATGTAGTTCGCAAGCCCGATCCCGCGCAGCTTGCCGCGCTTTTTCGATTCAGCGCGGCGCTTGCGGAACTCGTCCCAATCGGCGAGCGCCATGCTGCGGTCCATCGCCTCTTCGTAGTTGCCGTTGTCGTAGGTGACGCCGAACGGCGTGCGGTAGGGCAGTTCGCTCGGGCGCAATCAGATTGCGCCGCCTGATCTCGATGCGGTCGATGCCGGTCTTGAGCGCCGCGAGATCGCACAGCCGCTCCATGATGAACATCGCCTCCGGGCGGCCGGCGCTGCGATACGGAATCGTCGGCATGCGTGTTGCTGAGCACCGCGTAGGCCCGGTAGTACGCGACCGGCACGCGATAGACGCCCGAGAAGATGCTCACGCCCTTGCGCAGCGGCACGATCGACGAGCGAATAGCCGCCGATGTTGCTCAGATGCGAGCCGCGCATGGCGAGGAAGTGGCCGCGCTTGTCGAGCGCAAGCTCGACCTTCGCGACCAGGTCGCGACCCTGGTAGTCGCTGAGGAACGCTTCGCTGCGCTCGCACACCCACTTGACCGGCCGGCCGACCCGCTTCGACGCCCACAGCACCAGCGGAAACTCGGGGAAGATCGAGTTCTTGGTGCCGAAGTTGCCGCCGATGTCGTAGGCGACCACGCGGACATCCTCGGGCTTCACGCCCGAGCATCGCGGCGATCTCGCCCTTCTGGCGCACGACACCGCCGCTGCCGGCATGGAGAAAATAGCGTCCGCTCTGCCTGTCGTAGTTGCCGACCGCGGTGCGCGCTTCCATCGGCACGCCGGTGACGCGCTGGATCCAGGTCTCGAGCTTCACCACATGAGCCGCGTCCGCAAACGCCTGCGTCGGTCGCGGCCGCGTCGCCGACCTCGGCGTCGACGAAGATGTTCGATCGCGCTGTCATCCCACACCCGCGGCGCCCCCGCCTCGGCCGCCTGCGCGGTGTCAGTCGCGGGCGGCAAGCACGTCGTAGTCGATCTCGACCAGCTCGGCGGCGTCCTTGGCGATTGCCAGCGTCTCCGCCACCACCAGCGCCACGCCTTCGCCGACGTAGCGGACCTTGTCGACCGCGAGCGGATAATAGGGCGTCTGCATCAGCGGGCCGTCGCGGTGAACCAGCACGACATCCGGCAGCCGCCGCTGCGCCTCGATCGGCACGGTGGTCGAGGCATCCGGCGGGATCGGCTTCACGCCGTCGGCCTTGAGATCGGCGCCGGTGAGCACGGCAAGCACGCCCTCGAGCGCCTTGGCGCGCGTCGGTCGTCGATGCTCTTGATGCGTGCGTGCGCATGACACGGAGCGGAGAACGAAGGCCCGCGTCTGGCGCGGCAGATCGACGTCGTCGCTGAACCGGCCGGCGCCCATCACCAGGCGCGCGTCCTCCTTGCGGCGAACGGGCTGTCCAATTCCAGTCTTCATTTGGTCTTCGCTCTCACGCCCCATCCAATCGGTTTGACTATCTACCATGCCGCTTTAGGATCACAACCGCCGCCGCTGGGCTTTGGTCGAGGCAACCGAAGCACTGTAAGAGCGCGGGGACCGGCTGCTTGCGCAGCCCTAATACAGGGGGAACGCCGTGAGCATGACCGAGACGCGACCAGGCGCCGCCCACGACGCTGCCCCCGGTGCCAAGAGCGACCTCACGATCGCTTCGGTCGAGGCGATCAAGCTCAAGCTACCCTACAAGAAAGCCGATTAGCTTCGCGTCGCTGACCGAGAGCACCGGCCAATACGTGATCCTGCGGATCGTGCTGTCAGACGGCACCGAGGGCATCGCCGAGTCGGTCTGCCGTCCCGGCCACACCGGCGAGGACGCGGTCACGGTCGCCTATCAGCTCGAGACTTTCTTCAAGCCGCTGCTCGTCGGCGCCGATCCGCTCGGCCATCTCGCGCTGCTTGCCAAGATCGCCAAGGTGAGAGAATGCCGCGCCGCCAAGATGCTGATCGACGTTGCGCTGTGGGACCTGCGCGGCAAGGTGTTCGGCCAGCCGGTGTGGCGGCTCCTCGGCGGCACCGATCCCAAGCCGGTGCCGCTGACCTGGATCGCGCATGGCAATACGCGCGAGGCCATGGTCGACGAAGCCAAGCGCATGGCGGAGGAACGCGGCTATCGCGGCATGAAGCTCAAGACCTGGAAGCGCTCGATGGAGGACATCGAGATGGTCGCCGAGGTGCGCAAGCTCCTGCCCAAGGCGGTGATCTATGTCGACGGCAACGGCATCTACACCGAGAGCGAGACGCGCACCATCCTGATCCACGTCAAGGACTACAACGTCTCGTTCATGGAGGAGCCCTGCAAGTTCACCGACATCAGCCGGCAGGCCGCGATGGCGGCGTTCCTGCCGGTCGCGCTGCTCGGCGACCAGTGCTGCGAGTCGCTCGACGCAGGTGCATGCGCATATCCGCGCCAGCTCGGTCGGCGCGGTCAGCGTGAAGCTGCGCCGCACCGGCATCACCGAGTCGCTCAAGATCATCGCGCTGTGCGAGGCCGCCGGCCTGCCGGTCGTGATCGGCACCGATTCGGAAAGCCGCATCGGCTCGCTGGTGCGCATGCATCTGCGCTCGGCGATCCCGAGCCTCGCGCCCTGGCCGACCGAGACGCACTTCTTCGACAAGCTCGGCGACGACACGTTCGCGGGCGACTTCAACTTCGCGGACGGCACCATCACGCCGACCGACGCGCCCGGCTTTGGCGCCGCGCTCGATCGCCGCAAGATCGAACGCTACGCGTTCTGAGCAGACGCGCACCGATGACCTACTCCTCCGAAGCCGGAAATTTCAGCATCGCGCTCGCGCGGCGATTGCATGCTCACGCGCCGCCTGCGCGTGTTCGACGAGCCGGCGTTCCTCGCGCTCGCCAAGATCTTCCGCGACTGCGACGCCGGCACCGTCAATCTCGAATCGGTAGTGCGGCGCTGGGATGAAGGCACGCCCGGCATCACGCAGCGGCACCTTCATGACCACGCCGCCCGAGCTTCTCGACGACATCAAGTGGTTCGGCATCAACATGGTGGCCTGCGCCAACAACCACGCCTTCGACTATGGCGAGGGCGGCCTGCTCGCGACCATCCGCCATCTCGATGCCGCCGGCATCGCACATGCCGGCAGCGGCGCGAACCTCGCCGAGGCGCGCATGCCGGGCTATCTCGACACCAAGCGGCGGACGCGTCGCGATCCTCTCGCACCACCGCGACCTTCCGGCCGTGGAATCGCGCCGGCGCGCAGCGCCCCGATCTGCGCGGGCGGCCGGGCATCAATCCGTTCAGCTTCAAGAACACCTATACGGTCGACGGCGAAGCCTTCGAGCAGCTCAAGCGCATCAGCCGCGAGCTCGGCTTCGAGCAGAAGCGCACGCGCCAGCGCCAGCATTTCTTCAGCGACAGCGAGGTCGGCGCCGAGCGCGACGAAGAGGTCTCGCTGTTCGAACGAGACGCTTCGTGCGCGGCAACGGCTTCAAGGTTGACGAGCGAAGGCGACAAGGCCGACATCGACGACAATCTGCGCTGGATCCGGGAAGCGCGCCGGCAGGCCGACTGGGTCGTGGTCCACTTCCACAGCCACGAATACGGCCATGCGAGCCTGGTCGCAGCCAAGACCCAGAGCGAGCTGCTCGGAGCCGTCCGACTTCGCCCGCGCCTTTGCGCGCGCCGCGATCGACGCCGGCGCCGACATCTTCGTCGGCCACGGCTCGCATACGCCGCTCGGCATCGAGTTCTACAAGGGCAAGCCGATCTTCTATTCGGTCGGCAACCTGATCATGCAGAACGAGACGCTGCCGTTCTTTCCCGCCGTCGCCTACGAGCGCTTCGGGCTCGGCAACGACGCGACACCGGCCGACTTCCTCGATGCCCGCACCGGCAACGGCAAGAAGGGCCACGTCGCGCACGCCGAGTTCTGGCAGAATTTCGCGGCCACCTGCCACTATCGCGGCGGCAAGCTTGCCGAGATCCGCATCCACCCGGTCGACCAGGGCTTCGGCCGCCCACGCGGCCAGCGCGGCCGCCCGGTGCTGGCGACGGGGCGAGCTTGCCGCCACCATCATCGAGCGGGTCGACCGGCTGTCGCAGCCCTATGGCGTGAGCGTGCAAAACCGCGATGGCGTCGGCGATCGTGACGCCGCCTTGAGAGGCCACCCTGAAGCGCCGCCGTGGGCTTCGAAGCAGCGCATTGATTGGCCGCCCCCGCGCCGCTATGGTCCGGCCGCCGAATGGCCGATTCCGGCATTGGGGCGTAGCCAAGTGGTAAGGCAGCGGATTTTGATTCCGCCATTCCCAGGTTCGAGTCCTGGCGCCCCAGCCAGCCAGTCCCGTCTCAGTGGGCGGTCTCCGCCGTTACGTTCACGGCGGAACCACGAGCTAGAACCCCGTCCATAGTGTGTACTGGCCGATAGCACCGTGGGCGTTGAGCGCGAGTGCCCGACTTGGTGCGAACTCCGTCAGCTGGACTTGCAGGATCTGAACCCCATAGCCGTTGAGCGCCTCTTCGGCGCGTGCCGTAAGAGTTTTCCTGAAGGCCACGCGATCACCCTGAATCTCCTCCAAAGTGTGCCTGCTGATTTCGTCGTAGATCGCCCCTTGCGTGCGTTCCATCACATCGGAAGCAAGATCAGCGATGTGCGCGAGCGCCGCGACGACATCGTTGATGTAGTACGTGACGAGGGCCCCGGCGAGGACCGTCTTCATATCCTTCGTCATGACGACCTTGGACTGGATGAGCTGAGTTTGCCGTACGACAGCGATCGTCTTATAGGTCGTGGCTATCGGCCAGTACCAATGCAGGCCCGCCTTCCACTCCTTGACATGATGTCCCCGTACGAACGCGACCCCGCCGTGCGTCGCCGGCACGATGACCAGCCACGGAAGGAGTCTGATAAGCGTTTGAAAGATCTCTCCGACCCAGCCCAAGGCCTTGTCCACACTCGCTCTCCCTTAGCTCGCCAATCACGTCCCAGCGGCCCTCGCGTCCCAACCGCCGACGTTCGATCCACTTGTCCGGTCAGCTCAATCCACCACGGTTTCCGCGCTGTCGTCGGTGACCACCGCCAGGCCGTAGCCCTCAATCCGGACACTTCCCCGGCAGCGCTCTCGAACGATCCTTCCTCCAGTCCCGGAGTTCGAGCCGCAACGCATCGCTGCATCCGCCAAGTCCCCCGCCGCCAATTTCCCCGCCCCACCGAGACACGTCCAACGACTGGGTTTGGGGTAGCGTGTTCACGAGGACAGCGCTCAGGCGACCGGCATCGTTGCGCGCGATGATGGCGTCGATACCTGGATGCGCAGTCTCGATGTCAGGGAATTGGATCCAGTCGCCGTAGCGCACGTGCTGGGCAAATAACTGCTTTGCGAGGCACGCGGCCGTCGGCTCGCCGTGTACCGACATGAGACCGTAAGCGTCGTCGACGGCATTCCAGCGCTTCGACGTGGCGGTCCAGCGCATTTCCAGATGCGCGCCACCGCGGATCAGGTTGACGAGCGCGGAAGCGTAGTATGCAGCCCCGAACACATTACGGTTGAGACCCAGGGTGAACGAATCGTCGTGATGAGCGATGGTGTTGAGCTCCCCGCAGACGTTCAGAATGTCGCGTCCTGCAAGCAGGCGCCCGACCCCGCGTGCGCGCGCCTCGTACTGCGGCAGTCTGGGCCATCGCCAGGGCCTCGAAGACCCTGCCGTTGGGGGCGTCGGGTTCGTTCACCAGCTTTACTCTGGTGGTGTCGTGCGGCACAGCGGGCCGCCAATCCGCATACATGTGCCAGTTCACGAAACCTAGCATCCGCTCGTCGACGTCCGAAACGAATTGCGCGATCCAGTCCATCCAATAGGCGCGCTGCGTACCGTCGATCGATGGGCCGCCGAGCTTGACCTTGGTGCCCACGGCGTGCGGCTCAAGCAGCTCGAGGACCGGTGCAGCCAGCTCCTGGTAGATGCTCAGATAGTCCTTGTAGCGCAGATCACCGCCGACATCCGGATTGTTGGGCTCGTTCCAGACGCACCAGAACCAGTCCTTGACCTCTTCGCCGCCCCAATGCTCGAGGCAGCTCCAGACGATTTCCGTCGAGCGCGCGACAAACTTGCGGATGTTCGAGGCATTATCGTGCGGCGGCTTGAACTTCGCGAACGTCACCATCGGCTTCGCGCCGCAATCGAGAACGCCCTGCACGAGCGCGGCGAACCATGGCCATTCCTTGAAGGGATCGGGAACGGGCTTGTCGAAAACGAAGATGCGGATGACCTTCGTGTCCATGAGCCGGAGCCGCCGGTAGATCTCTTCGCGATGCTCGCCCATGGAGAACGCCGGCCAGCCATCGATTTCGTTGAAGCCGTAGCGCAGCTGCATCCTCTGCATGACCGCGCTCACCGGCGGCATAGGACAAGCCGCTTTCCGCGACAGGAGCGTCGGCGCCAGGCTGCACGGTCTACTCCTCGATGAAGCCGATCAGCTCGCGCAGGCGTGCGTCGGGACTGTGACGCTCGCCGGAATTCCTTGCGGATATCCATCACGATCTCGGCGTAGTGGTCGGGCCGCTCGAGCACGTCGAGGATCTTCTCTTGCCCGTCGTTTCCATCGATCATCAGCTCGACAGCGCGCTCGCCGAAGATCTCCGCGACGTAGTCGCGATCGAGCAGGAACAGCGGGATAGTCCCAGCCGCCGGCGTCTCGAACGTCCGGCAGGTCACGAACCCGAGTTGCTCGAACAGCGGCCGGTAAACGACGGGATTGAAGACCCCCTTGTTGATGGTGGCGGCGACTTCCTGGAACGGCACGGCGGCAGAGCCTCCACGCAGATCTTCTTCAGGTACGCCCTGTCGACGTAGTAGTTGGCCTTGTGCTCGTCCCATTCCATCCAGTCGACCGGCTCGCTCCAGCCTTCGCCGACCAGGGCGACGCGGCCGACCCTGTCGCGCACCTGTTCAATGGCGCTGAGCACCTTGACATGCCGCGCCAGCGAAACTTGGTGTGGCCGACATAGATCATGCTGAATTCCTTGTCGGCGAAATTCAGCGGTGATTCCCAGGTCGGATCGTAGATGTGGAACAGGAACGAGTCGCACGTTCGTTCGTCGCGGACGGTAGGTCGGCTGGAAGATCTTGTCCGCCAGGCTGTCGCAGAAACCCATCCAGTCGGCACTCGACTGCATGGTGCGGTGATTGTAGTCGCCGCCGTACGCGATCGGCTCGTTGTAGGCCCGTCGCAATCGATGACGACGCGGCGGTCACGCGGCACGGCCGTCACCAGCCTCGCCCAGTCGAGCCGGTCGCCGAACTGCAAGCGCAGTGGTCCATTCGAAGACGAAGACGACCGCGTCGGCGTCGGACGAGGTGCTTCGAGTAATCGAGCGCAAAGGCGGACTTCGGCGGACCGTAGACGCTGACCTCGTGGCCCATGCGCTCGCGGCGAGCGAATAGCCGCGCAGGTCCAGCATGCTGCCGGCGTTCTCGTAACCCCAATAGACGAACACCAGCTTCATGGTCGCACTCTGGGCGTCTGCTCATGCATTCTCAACTCCGGAACGCCGCAACCAGCTCCTCGACCCGCTGATCGTAGGAGTGGTGCGCGACGAGATGGCGACGAACATCCTCGACAATCGATCGGTACCTGTCGGGATTCGCAGCGCATCGAGGATCTTCTCGGCAGCACGGCCGGGCAGGGTCAGCTCGCGGCCGGCCGGTCCGTAGACGAGCTCGGCATGATCCTCGTCGAGCATCAGAAGCGGGATTGTGTCGGCGCAGAAGATCTCGAAATACTTCAGCGTCAGATGCTTCAGGTGGCGCAGGAGCGGTCGCTGAGTGAGGATGTTGATCTGCGCCGTGCTCATCGTCTTGATGACGTCGTTGTACATCACGGCCCCGGCGTCTTGATCCGCAGCCGCCGGAATGCGTAAGGGTCCGAATGGAAGGCCGGGGATGGACCGGCCGCAGGCCCTTCGGCGGGCGGCTCGTCCCACCACAAGCCGATGAAAGCCGATTTCGCCGACCTGATCGCGGATCTTGCTCGAACGGCAGGCAGAAGCTCTTGGCGACCTCCCTCCATCGCCACCAATTGTGGCCGACATGGAGGACGTCATAGACCTTCGGCGGCACGCGGCCGGATCGATCTGGAGCGCGGGGTCATAGCCGAAGAATGACAGCGCGCTCACCTTCGGATTGTGGCGGTTTCGTCGTCAGTGTCTGGACGACCCGGTCGCCGAGCGCATCAATGTAAGCGATCCACTGCGCACGATCCGCCTCGGTGGAGTGATTGAAATCGTAACCGTCAACGGTCGACGAGCTGGATTGTACATACCGTCCGTGTCGAGGATCAGCCGATCCTGCCTTGGAAATCTCGTCGAGCATTGTCGCTTCGTGCAAAGGCTTGAGGCGGTACAGCTCCGTTTCGAACAGGTAGATGACTCGATCAAATTCTGCGATGTCCATGGAGAACTTCAGCTCCGGAACGTACCAGATGGGCGTGCCGAAGATCGCAACCGAATGGCCATGCTTCGGCGCCACCCGCATGTAGTTGGCGACCGCGTGCGTGTTGCCCGCGTTGCCGCGGTGCTTCATCACGAACAGGATATTCATGGCGCCGCGCCGCAGGCTTCGCGATTCGCCGACGAGCGCTTCGAGCTGCCGGAAGCGGTTGCGATAGGAATGATGCTCCGCAAGGTGCTCCCGCGTCTTCAGCAGGGCGTCCCAATAAGGCTCGGGGTCGTCCATGACCGCGCTCAGATGTGCGGCGGAGATGCTCGCCGGGCACGAGCTTCAAGGCCGCGCGCCCGTAGATCGATTCGACGAAGTCTCGCGGCAGCATCAGGACGGGAATGCAGTCGGCGTAGAAGGTCTCGAAGGTGCGGTTCGTCACGAGACCCAGCTGACGGAAGAGTGGCCGGTGCAGGATCGGCGCGAAACGACCCTGGCCGACGAGATCGACGACCTGGTCGAAGCGGACGCCCTGCCGGATCTCAACGCCCAGGTCGGCAAGCAACTCGGGATCGGTATCGACTCCCTTCAGCCCCATCTCGACGGCCCACTCCGGCCGCTGGCTCCAGTCCCAGCCGGCAAGGCAGACCTGCCCGACCCTGTCGCGACGTCGCGATAGTCTTCGAGGACCCTGCGGACCTGATTCCAGCGCTGCCAGTTGCTGCCGACGTAGATGACGCCGTAGGGCTTCTCGGCTCTGCCGGCTTTCAGCCAGGCGGCAGCGGCGTCCCGGGCCGACGCGTAGATTCCTGGCGATCGCACCCGGATCGAAGCCGTGGAAAAGAAACGAGCGCACGTCATCACGGCGTGGTGCAAGCGTCGGCTGAAGGACCGTGTCGGAGAGTGCATCGATCGCATCGATCCATTCCCAGGCCGGATGGTCGTCGAACTTTTCCAGATGATTGAAATCATGATCGAGGCGGACGGTTTCATTGTACCGACCCCAAAGGTCGACGACCACGCGCTTCTCTCGCGGCAGTTGGTCCATGATGCGGGCCAGGCCAGGCATCGCGGGAAAGTCGGACGGGACCTGGACGAGGAAGAGGGCGACATCGACGCCATCGACATCGGTCGTGAACGGGAGGCCGGGCAGCTCGGGATTGCGGGTAACCGTAGACGGCGACGTCATGGCCGAGTATGCGGCCCCACTCGACATACTTGTGGATGGTCGCGACGCTGCGCGTCCACGGGTCGACCGCTCCGACAAGGAGTATTCTCATTGCGCTTCCCAGCCCGGACCGGCGCACGCCGAGCAGAGCGTCTCCTCGTCATTGCGCCGCCCAACGCATCGTTGCCAACAGACCTTCCTCGAAAGAGGTTTTCGGCTCCCAGCCGAGGACTTCACGAGCGTAGCGGATGTCCGCCTGTACGCGGCGCTGTTCACCCGGCCGGGTTAGAGCGTAGTTCACTCCGTGACCGCTCGGCGGCAATCCATGCGCGGCGATAGCGCGTTTGGCGAGTTGGTTGATCGAAAGAGGGCTGCCGCTGCCCAGATTGAACACACGGCCAGCCGCTTCGGGGACCTCAAGCGCGCGAATCCAGCCCTCGACGACGTCACCCACGTAGACGAAGTCGCGCGTCTGCTCTCCGTCCCCGAAGATCGTGATCGGCTCGCCTCTCTGCAATTTACCAAGAAAGATTCCAAGAACACCTTGATAGGGATTGTCCCAGGCCTGACCTGGCCCGAAGACGCTGAACATGCGCAGCGAGGTCGCGCTGAAAGGGAACTCGAGGTCCGGCCGCTCCGCCGTCGCATGGACGTAGCGCTCCGCGGCATATTTGGTGATGCCGTAGTAGGAATCGGGCCGGCAGGGCTCGGTCTCGGGGGTCGGGACCAGGCTCGCAGTCGCCGTAGGCCGTCATCGAACTCGCATAGACCAGTCTGGGAACACGATAGCGCAGGCACATTTGTACCACCTGCAACGTACCCTCGACGTTGGTCCGCAGATCCCCGACCGGATTGTCGAAGGCGCGGATGATTGAGACCTGTCCGGCCAGATGACACACTGCGTCGCAGCCGGCCTTAAACACGGGCTCCAGCTCTTCCGGTCGTGTGACATCTCCGAAATGGAACTCAGCGCCCGGCGGCACGTTGGTGCGAGTGCCATTGAACTCGTTGTCTATGACGGTGACGGCATGACCATCGGCCAGAAGCCGGCGGCATAGATGGGTACCGATAAAACCGGCGCCACCGGTGACGATAATCTTCACGATCTTACGCCCCCAACTTCACCCGCTGCCGCGCTATCGCGCTCGCAGCACGCAACCAGTCCCCGGCCCAACGAAATCCATAGTTGCTTCGCATCTCTCATGATGTGTTGTAGCGGAGAACCCAGTCGTTTCAATAGTCGTAATTTGTCATCCATAGTGTGGCACGACGGCAACCCTGCGACGAAATTGATCGAGACTGATGATCTCTTGTGCTTGGCGACGCGAACGATTTAGTGTCCGCTGATGTTAGTGAGGCGGGCAGCTTGCAGGACAGTACCAGGCAACGGCTTCGGCCATGGGCGGTTCCTGGGGCCAGGACAGGAAGGTTGAGATGCGAACGAAGAATGTGTTGATCACGGGGGGAGCAGGATTTATCGGATGTAACGCCACCCATTATTTCAGCTCCAGGAATTGGAACGTCACGGTCCTCGACAATCTGTCGCGCGAGGGCACGGACCGCAACTTGCAATGGCTGCGGAACGGGACAGCGTTTGATTTTGAGGAGGCTGATGTCTGCGACCGGTCGGCGGTCGAGCGCGTCGTTTCGGATGGTTGCTACGATGCGGTGATTCATCTCGCTGCGCAGGTTGCCGTTACGACGTCCGTAGCCAATCCGCGAATGGATTTCATGGTCAACGCACTCGGCACGTTCAACGTCCTCGATGCTGTTCGCGTTCACTGTCCGGAAGCCGTCGTCATCTTCGCTTCGACCAACAAGGTCTACGGTAAGATCGACAGGGCCGCGACAGGACGCGTCGGCCGTCGACACGTCTACAAGGATCGGCCATTCGGGATCAGCGAGAGCGAGTCGCTTGACTTCCTCTCACCCTACGGCTGCTCGAAGGGTGCAGCCGACCAGTACACCCTCGACTTCGCACGGATCTACGGGATCCCGGCCACGTCTTTCAGGCAATCGTGCATCTACGGCACGCGTCAGTTCGGCGTCGAGGACCAGGGATGGCTCGCGTGGTTTGCGATCGCGTCCCTGCTCGGACGCGACATCACAATCTACGGAGACGGGAATCAGGTGCGGGACGTCCTACACGTCGCCGATCTTCTGCGCGCTTATGAAGCGGCCATCCAGGCCCCAGACAAGATCGCCGGGCAGGCTTTCAACGTCGGTGGCGGGCCGGACCACATCGTTTCGCTCCTCGACCTCGTCGAGATTCTCGAGCGGCGGCTTGAAAGAAGGATTCCGCTTAAATGGCAGGACTGGCGGCCGGGCGACCAGCGGGTTTACGTCAGCGACATCCGCAAGCTCGAAACGGTGTTGGGCTGGAGGCCCGAGATTGGCGTCGAGACGGGAGTGGCGGAACTCGTCGACTGGGTCGAGCAGAGTCACTTGGTCTTCGATGCAGCCATCTGACCCGCCAACGTCTGCTGTTGAGGGCTATCAGCGGCGGGTTTGACGCAAGCCCTTAATCCAGAAGCCGCCGTACTCGTCGATCCGCACGATCGGATCGGCGATGCTCAGAACCTCGTGCGGTATTCGTCGACGGCCTGCCGGTGGGCCTCGAACAGGAAATAGTCGTCGACAATCAGCGAACCGCCCGGCGAGAGCTTTTCATAAAGATTTACGAGGCCGTCCATTGTGCTCTCGTACATGTCGCCGTCGAGCCGCAGAACGGCGAGCTGTTGAACCGGCGCTGTCGGCAGCGTGTCTTTGAAAAGCCCTTCGAGAAAGACCACCTGCGAATCGAGCAGCCCGTAACGATAGAATGCCGATTTGACCTCATCCAGTGAGACCGAGAAGTTCCGAGAAGTCGTGCAGGTTTGAGCCGAAGTCAGCCACCACACCTTCAGATGGCGGCGGCAGACCCTTGAAGGAATCGGCCGCGATGACGCGTCGGCCAGCAATCCCGTGAGCCTTGAGAACTGCGCGCATCATAATGCAGGCGCCGCCGCGCCAGACCCCGGTCTCCATGAAGTCGCCCGGAACGCCTTCTTGATCACCCGCTCGCATTCGTTGCGCAGATTCCGCATTCGCTTGGCACCGATCATGGAAGGGGCGCCGGACGGCCAGTCCCATCCATTCTCCCGATGCGTGTCGTCGTAAGATTGTCCGGCCTTTCCAATCGGAGGATCCCGGTTCAAGCGGCCGACCAGGCTTTCTCCAATCAGATCGAGATAGGTTGAGCGAAGGCAATCCAGCTCGGTCTCGCAATCTCGCTTTAAACGCTGGTCCATGCGGCCTTCTCAAATATCACTCGCGCCCGGCCTTCGACTTTCGCACCACTCGAATCCGGTGCGGTCTGGCTTTGGCCCCGGCACCTATAGCGAACAGAGAGATAGGGCGTGTACTCATAAATCGGAAGAATGTAACTCGTGGTCTGATGTCCGCTTCGCGCGCCGTAGGCGGCGCGAGAGCGGACATGTTGGAGGTCCAGGTTGGGCCATAGCAGACCTCGCGCACGAATGATTGCGAAAGTTACCTCTCTCAGGGTGCTGAGGTCTCCTCCTGCAGGCGCTGCTCGGGCTCTGGATTGCCAATTGCAATTATAACCGGGGCAAGACCTGAAATGCCGAGCAACCGCGCCGCTGCCGGAGCGAGGTCAATGATCCGGCCTCGCACAAAGGGACCGCGGTCTGTGATTGTCACAATGACTGATTTTCCACTCTTGCTGTGTGTGACCCGCACTTTGGTTCCGAACGGCAGGGTCGCGATGTGCGGCGGTCAAGGCATGGTCTATCATCCTCGTTCCGCTCGCCGTTTTAGTGCTGTGTTTGGTTGAATACACTGATGCAATGCCGCTTTGGGCTGCTGTAGAAACCGATGGCAATAGTACGTCGCCAAGCACGACAATCAAAATGCAAAGCGGGGTTTTCAAAATGATTCTCCGGTGATTTAGCGAAGGTGCTCCAGACACTCGGCACATATCTAACGCAAATACCAACAGGCCGTTCCCTGGAGCAGGCAAATCTTGGCACATACAAACAAGTCGCCGGAATGCGCGTCTTTTCAGGTGGACGAGCACTTTTACTTCATGGTCGCATCGATGGTGCCGGGCTGCGAGTAGCGCCCAGGATCAGGCTTGTGAGACACCGTATCGACCGCTAAAGCGACTGGCTTCCTCAGTCCGGTGATCGCAGCCGGTAGCCGATCCCGGTTTCCGTCAGGATATATTGCGGACGCTCAGGATCGGCCTCGATCTTCTGCCGCAGCTGCCGCACATAGACGCGTAAATATTGAGCGTCGGTCAGATCGTCCCATAGCTCCCCGAGCAGAAATTTGTGGGTGAGCACCTTGCCGGCGTGCTGCACCAGAACGCGAAGGAGATCGTACTCCTTGGGTGAAAGCTTCACGTCCTTGTCGCCCATCCTGACGATGCGCCGGACGAGATCAACAGAGAGATCACCTACTCGGAAGATCGGGCGTTCGCCGTGAGTTTGCAGCTGATGCCGGAGGGCCGCGCGCATGCGAGCGAGAAGCTCATCCATGCCAAACGGCTTGGTGACATAGTCATCTGCGCCCAGGTCGAGCGCCTGGACCTTTCCGGCCTCGTCACCGCGGCTGGACAGCACCACGATCGGCACGCTCTCGTTCCGCGATCGAATCATCCTCAACAAGTCGAGCCCCTGTATGTCGGGAAGTCCGAGGTCAAGAATGACCAGATCCGGCTTCTCCTGCTCCAACAGCTCAAGCGATACCCGCCCGCTCGGCGCTTCGAGGATCTCATAGCCGTGCGCGCTCAAACCCATCCGAAGCAGCTTCCGAATCGGCGGCTCATCGTCAATCACAAGCACTTTGGGCGGCGAGGCGCTCATCCGACCGTGTCCAATTGCTTGACGTTCGTCGGGATCGGAAGCGTGATTGTAAACACTGCGCCACCCCGATCGGTTCGATTCGCCGCAGTGATGGTCCCGTGCATGGCCTCCATGAATCCTCTCGAGATTGCCAGGCCAAGACCGGTACCGGCACGGACGTGATCAGCCTTCTGCACCCGGTAGAATTTATCGAAGATCCGTTCGAGGTCGGTTGGCGGAATGCCTTCTCCCTCGTCCAGCACTTGGAGGCCGACCGTATCCCGATCGCGCCAACTCTGAATGCGGATAGTCGTGCCAGCCGGAGCGTACTTGGCTGCATTGTCCAGAAGATTGAAGAGGAGCTGCTCGAAGAGGACGGGGTCGACCTCGACCATCGGCAGATCACGGGCGAGCCCCAACTCGACGCGATGTTGAGCCAGGATCTTGCTCGCCCGTTCGAGAGCGCTACCGATGATTTCGCCGAGGTCGTGCAGGGCTGCATTCGGAACAACCGCTCCTGATTCCAACTTGGTCATGTCGAGCAGGTTCGCGATGAACCTGTTGAGCCGCTCGGCTTCACCGATGACCGTGGCGATGAGGTCGGCCCTCTCCTGCTTGTTCAACACATCCGACAACGTCCCCAGCGTTTCCGCCGCCCCAAGGACCCCCGCCAGTGGCGTCTTGAGATCATGCGAGATCGAGGTCAGCAGCGCGTTGCGCAATCGATCTGCCTCAGCCGTTCGCTTGGCGCGGTCAAGGTCTTCCACCAGGCGGACTCGCTCAATGGCGAGTGCGGCCTGGTCCATCAATGCATCGAGCAATCGCCTCTGATCGGGCGTCAACAGCGGCCCTGGCTTGTCGCTGTCGATCCCCAGAATTCCAATCGCGCCGCGGCCGGTGTGCATCGGCAGAAACAGACGCTTTGCACCGGGGAGCGTATCCGAGCCTCGACCTGCAGGTCGATCGCTCTCCCATGTCCACGTCGCGGCCGCCAAGTCCGCCGGCTCGAGCGTATCCTCCGGCGGATAGCCTGCCTTTACGGCAATCGACCCGTTCTCGGGGAGCAGCACGACGACACGCACCTTGAGCATCAAGGCAGTTTGGTAAGCCGTGGCCCAGAGCACGTCGTCGAGCGTAGCCGTGCTCGCGAGCTTCCGGCTGAACGCGTAGAGCGACTCGGTCGTGCGCGCGCGCGTCATGGCCACGACAGCTTGTGTGCGCACGCGCGCGGCAACATTGGAGACGACAACCGCCATGACAATGAAGAAGAAGAATGCTGCCACATTCGTCGGATCAGTAATCGTGAGCGTGTAGACCGGCGGCAGGAAAAAGAAATTATAGCACAGCGATGCGAGCACGCTGGCGAAGAGCGATGGCCATAATCCGTAGCGCACCGCAATGCCGACGACGGCGGTCAGGAAGACGAGATCGACATTCTCGATGCCAGACCAGGGGTATGCCAGTTTGCCGACACCAAGCGCGACAGCAACCGCAAGCAGCGCGACCAGATAAGGACGAGGATCGAGACCCTCGGCATCACTGGCACTACGCACAGTCTTCTTTGGAATAGGCTCCCCGCCGATGGCATCACCGGCGATCACATGGACGCTGATATTGCCTGATCGGCGCACGAGATCATGCACGACCGATCCATGCAGGATCTCAAACCATCGCGATCGCGTTGATTTGCCGATAATGATTTGGGTAACGTTGTAGGATTGTGCATAGCCAATGACGTCGTCGGCAATGTGCCCGCTGGCACTCGGTATCGTGACAGCATCTCCCCCAAGCGACTCCGCCAGACGTAGCGTATCGGCAACGCGGTCGCGCTCCTCGTCGCGAAGCTGGAGGCTGCGGCTGCTCTCGACGTAGAGCGCGGTCCATGGCCCATGAAGTCGGTCTGCTAATCGCTTGGAATAGCGAACCAGGCCTGCGGAGCGCGGGTCTTCGCTAATGCAGACGAGAATCCGTTCGCCCGCCGCCCATGGTCCGGGAATGGCCTGGGCTTGCATCTGCGTGAGCAGCTGCTCATCAACACGGTCCGCCGTGCGACGTAATGCGAGCTCGCGCAGTGCGGTCAGGTTGGCGGGAGAGAAAAAGTTCGCAAGTGCCCGCTCCGCCTGCTTCGGGACATAGACCTTTCCCTCCTTGAGACGCTGGATCAGGTCGTCAGGTGTGAGATCGACCAGCTCGACGGCATCGGCGCGATCGAACACGGCATCTGGCACGGTCTCGCGCACACGAACGTGGGTAATCTGGGCCACGACATCGTTGAGGCTTTCGATGTGCTGAATGTTGACCGTCGTATAGACGTCGATGCCGCGGCCCAGTATCTCCTCGACGTCGAGATAACGCTTCGGATGGCGGCTGCCGGACGCGTTGGTGTGGGCAAGCTCGTCAACAAGCACAATCTGGGGTCGGCGTTCAAGAATGGCGTCGAGGTCCATTTCCTCAAGCCACTGGCCCCTATATTCGATTTGCCGACGCGGGATGACTTCGAGGCCCTCCAGCAGCGCTTCGGTTTCCTTGCGCCCGTGCGTCTCCACGATGCCGGCGACGACGTCGTATCCGTCCTTCCTCCTGGCGCGGGCAGTCTGCAGCATCTCGTAGGTCTTGCCCACACCTGGCGCCGCACCCACAAATATCCGCAGCTTGCCGACGCGACCTTCCTCTCGCCGAGCCGCTTCAAGCAGCGCCTCCGGCGAAGGCCGTTGATTCCCGTCACGTCGCTGATCTGCCATCACGTCAGGTCGTTTGGCCCTGGATTGGTCCTGCGCCAACCTCACTCAGCGTGTCGAGGCGCGGTCCAATGCCAGGTTCAGCGCCAGCACGTTCACCCGCGGCTCACCGAGAATTCCAAGAAAGCGGCCCTCGACGTGGTCGTTGACCAGCAGGCGAACGTTGATCTTCGGGCATGTTGCGCGCCTTTGCAACACGCGGCACCTGGAACAAGGCTGCCTCCGGCGAGATATGTGGATCAAGGCCGCTGCCGGACGTCGTCACCAGATCAATCGGCACCGCGCCCGAGGGATTCTCCTCCTTGAGCTTCTCAAGGTCGCCCTTGACGCGATCGATCAGGGCCTGATTGGTCGGCCCAAGATATTCGAGCCCATCGAGTTTGCGGCGTTGTAGGGCGCATCCACGGTCTTGGTCGAATCCTGCGGGTCAGGCATATTGGTCGCAGACGGCCGGCCGTGGAAGTATTCGTCCTTGGTGAAAGCCTGCCCGATCAGCTCGGAGCCGACCACCTTGCCATCTCGCTCGATCAGGCTGCCTTGCGATCGGCCCGGAAAGATCACCCCCGCGATCCCGGTCATCGCGAGCGGGTAGAGCAGCCCTGTGATCAGCGTGAGGGCGACGACAAACACGATCGCCGGACGGATTTCCTTCAACATGGGTGTTCTCCTTAGGCAAGGTGCAAGGCCGTGACGACGAGGTCGATCGCCTTGATGCCGATGAACGGAATGACGACGCCACCGACGCCGTAGATCCAGAGATTGCGCCGCAGCAGCGCCCCGGCGCCGATCGGACGATACTTCACGCCCTTCAGCGCGAGCGGAATGAGCGCGATGATGACCAGCGCATTGAAGATGATGGCCGAGAGGATCGCGCTCTGCGGGCTCGACAGGTTCATGATGTTCAGCGTCTGCAACTGCGGATAGAAGGCGACGAACATCGCGGGAATGATCGCGAAATACTTCGCCACGTCGTTCGCGATCGAGAACGTGGTCAGCGAGCCGCGTGTCATCAGGAGCTGCTTGCCGATCTCGACGATCTCGATCAGCTTGGTCGGGTTGGAATCGAGATCGACCATGTTGCCGGCCTCGCGCGCGGCCTGCGTGCCGGTGTTCATCGCGACGCCGACGTCGGCTTGCGCGAGCGCCGGCGCGTCGTTGGTGCCGTCGCCGCACATCGCGACCAGCTTGCCCTTGGCCTGCTCCTCGCGAATGAGCTTGAGCTTGTCCTCAGGCGTCGCCTGGGCGAGGAAATCGTCCACCCCGGCCTCGGCCGCGATGGCGGCTGCCGTCATCGGGTTGTCGCCGGTGATCATGATGGTGCGGATGCCCATGCGGCGCAGCTCGGCAAAGCGCTCACGGATCCCACCCTTGATGATGTCCTTGAGGTGGACCACCCCGAGCAGCCTGCCGTCCTTGGCGACTGCGAGCGGCGTGCCGCCGGATTTCGCAATCGTATCGGCGATTGCGGTGATCTCTCGCGCCGTGTCGGTGCTAACTGGCTGGAGCGCAAGCGCGGTCGCTCCAGGGTTGGCTGCGCCGATCGGTGCGCTCAGGTGCTTCAGAATGGCATCGACGGCGCCCTTGCGGACCCATGAGGCTCCCACCTCCATGCCGCTCATGCGGCTCTGGGCGGTGAACGGGATAAACTTGCCGCGAAGCTCCGCCAGATCGCGCCCGCGAATGCCGTACTTCTCCTTGGCGAGCACGACGATCGATCGGCCCTCAGGAGTTTCGTCAGCGAGCGAAGCAAGCTGCGCGGCATCGGCGAGCTCTGCCTCTGTCACGCCGCGGACCGGCTTGAACTCAGTCGCCTGACGGTTGCCAAGCGTGATTGTGCCGGTCTTGTCGAGCAGGAGGGTGTCGACGTCACCGGAGGCCTCGACGGCGCGGCCCGACATCGCCAGCACGTTGAAGCGCACCAGGCGGTCCATGCCGGCAATGCCGATGGCCGAGAGCAGCGCGCCGATGGTGGTGGGAATCAAGGTGACAAACAACGCCACCAGAATGATGACCGATACCGTGCCGCCGGCATAGGCCACGTAGCTCGGGATGGTGACCGTGGCGAACACGAAGATGATCGTCAGGCCCACCAGCAGGATGTCGAGCGCGATTTCGTTTGGCGTCTTCTGCCGCTCGGCGCCCTCAACCAGCCGGATCATCCGATCGAGGAAGGTCGAGCCAGGCGCCGCCGTAATGCGCACCTTGATCCAGTCCGACAGAACCTGGGTGCCGCCGGTCACCGCCGAACGGTCGCCGCCGGACTCGCGGATGACCGGAGCCAACTCGCCGGTGATCGCTGCCTCGTTAACCGAGGCAATGCCCTCGATCACCTCGCCATCCGACGGGATCATGTCTCCCGGCTCGACCAGGACGATGTCGCCGACTTTGAGGCTGGTGCTGGGTACAGGCTTGAAATTCCTGCCGGTTGAGCCGCTCAGGAGCTTAGCTTGCGTCTCCGAGCGCTGGCGCCGCAGGGCATCGGCCTGTGCCTTGCCGCGACCTTCGGCGACAGCTTCCGCGAAATTGGCGAACAGCACCGTGAACCACAGCCAGACCACGATCTGGAATTCAAAAAGCAGCGACTGACCGCCGGTCACCAGGTCACGCAGCAGGATGACAGTCGTCAATACCGTGACGATCTCGAGCACGAACATCACGGGATTTTTGATCAGCGTGCGCGGATCGAGCTTGACGAACGCCGAGCCGACGGCCGGCATCACGATCTTGGGATCCAACAGCGCCGAGACCGGCATGCTCTTGCGGATCATTCGGGTGGTTTCCATGGACATGGATGCAACTCCGGATCAATTCGATGCTGCTGAGAAAGTGGTGCCGGCGACCATCGCGAGCTGCTCGACGATCGGGCCGAGCGCAAGCGACGGGAAGAAGGTGAGACCACCGACAATGACGAATGACGCCAACGACCAAGCCGACGAACAGGGTCCCGGTGGTCGGGAACGTGCCGGCCGACGCCGGAACGGATTTCTTGACCAGCCAGCGAGCCGGCGATCGCCATGGCCGGGACGATCATCAGGAAACGGCCGACGAACATCGCGACAGCGCCGGTGATGTTGTAGAACAAGGTATTGGCTGTGATGCCGCCGAACGCCGACCCATTGTTGCCGGTGCTCGACGTATAGAGATAGAGCATCTCCGAGAAGCCGTGCGGGCCGGGGTTGCCGAGCTGCGACACGCCATCCGGGTTGACCGCCGCCACCGCGGTCCAGCCGAGGATCATCAGCGGCAGGATCAGGATGGCCAGCATCGCCATCTTGACCTCCTTGGCTTCGATCTTCTTGCCGACATATTCCGGCGTGCGGCCAACCATCAGGCCGGCGACGAACACCGCAAGGATGACGAACAGCAGCATGCCGTACATGCCGGCGCCGACGCCGCCGACGATGACCTCGCCGAGCTGGATGTTGATCAGCGGGATCATGCCGCCGAGCGCGGTAAAGGAGTCATGCAGGGCGTTGACCGCGCCGCAGGATGCGGCGGTCGTGATGACAGCGAAGAGCGCAGAGGCGACAATGCCGAAGCGGACCTCCTTGCCTTCCATGTTGCCGCCGGGGAGGCCCATGGCGTTCAGAATGTCGTTGCCGTGGGCCTCGGCCCAGTAGCAGACGATCACGCCAGCGATGAACAGCACGCCCATCACCGCCAGGATCGCCCAGCCCTGGCGCTGGTTGCCGACCATGCGGCCGAACACGTTGGTGAGCGCGGCGCCGATCGCGAAGATCGAGATCATCTGCACGAAGTTCGACAGGGCGGTCGGGTTCTCGAACGGATGGGCCGCATTGGCATTGAAGAAGCCACCACCGTTGGTGCCGAGCATCTTGATCGCGATCTGCGAGGCGACCGGCCCCACCGCGATTGTCTGCTTGGCGCCTTCCAGCGTTGTGGCCTCGACATAGGGACCAAGCGTCTGGGGCATGCCCTGCCAGACCAGAAAGAGCGCGAACACGACGCAGATCGGCATGAGGATGTAGAGCGTGCAGCGCGTGATATCGACCCAGAAGTTGCCGATGGTGTTCATCGACGCACGTGCAAAGCCGCGGATCAGCGCAATCGCAAGCACGATGCCGGTGGCGGCCGAAAGGAAGTTCTGATGCGTGAGGCCGAGCATCTGCACGAGATAGGACATCGTGCCTTCGCCGCCGTAGTTCTGCCAGTTGGTGTTGGTGATGAAGCTGATCGCGGTGTTGAACGCGAGATCGGGCGCCACCGCCGACTGATCGGCAGGATTGAACGGCAGTCGATCCTGAAAGCGCATCAGCGCGTAGAGGATCGCGAAACCGCCGATATGGAACAGCAGCATGCCGACGGTATACATCAGCCAATGCTGCTCATGCCTCTCGTCGACGCCGCCGATTGCGTACAGCGCCCTTTCGACGGGCCGCAGCACGGGGGACAGAAAGGTGCGCTCGCCGTTGAACACGCGCGTCATGTAGCCGCCGAGAACCGGCACGATCGCGACGATGATCGCGCAATAAAGAATAATCTGAATCCAGCCGATGACAGACATGGTCGTGGACCTCTTAGAGCTGCTCTGGCCGTAGCAGAGCGTAAACGAGGTAGATCATGAGCCCCGCAGCGACGAGGCCCGCGAGCGAATAGTCGAAGATCATGAATGCCTCCTCAGAGCCGGTCGCAGGCGTAGGCATAACCAATCGAAAGCACGAAAAAGACGGCCCCAAGGGCCAGTACGATGACGTCCAACATCGGAGTGCTCCTTCCCCACATTTGCCCCTGCAGCAGACCTGATACCCTTGCAGCAGACCCGATCGCGCGGGACAGCACATTGAGGTAGCTCAACCGCTCCGCGCCCGGCTCGAGCGCTGATGAGGTGGCAGGTCTCGCATATGTTTTCGAGACGGGTCGAGGATCGACTTTATAGGAATCTCATATAGACGCGGCGCAATCGGCCCCGGTCGCAAGGACCGATAAGGCCTCGCGTCGCAACTGAAAGGTAGCCGCCGTTAGGGCAATAAGTGTCCTTCGCCCCTATGGAATTTGGCGAACTCCAGCCACAGCGCTAAGCAGTATATTTATGAAATTCCTATACGGCCGCGGCCGAAGCGATCTTGTTTTGCTATGGACGACCGATCCAAGGCTCAGTGGATACAATGATCCTGTTTTCGAAAGCACGTGGAGCAGATCGATCATCCTCGCTTAAGCCCGCCGCGCTTCGGCCTTTTATAGGTGGTGCCGCAAATCACTATGAGATCCCTATAACGTGCCGGTCCCATCCGTCTCGCTTCTATATGGCATTCCGACCATCTTTGCTGTGCCGGCCGCACGTTTGAGTCCGGCGATAGACGATGCGAGGCGTGTCATGTTGTTCGTCCCGAAACACGATCTGAACAGGCTCGAGGCGAGCCTGCGCGGCGCCGAGGCGATCACTCCGGAGCTGATGTCCGATGTGACGCACGCTTGCGCCCGCTTCGCCGCGGTGAGCCGCACCGCGCAAGCCAGAGTCACTCGGCTGATCGAATCCGGCGCCTGGACCGATGCGGCCTTGGCGTTGTTGGAGCTGGAGCTCCCGCACTGGAAGGTTCGACGGCTTGTCCTAGAGGATGGTGAATGGCTTTGCACGCTTTCCAAGCAGCCGCAGCTGCCACTCGGCCTCGATGAGGTTGTGGAGGCTACACACGAGGTGCTGCCGCTGGCGATCCTGATCGCACTGCTGGAAGCGAGACGCGCCGCTTCCGCCAGCCCCGAGGATTTCACGGTGGTGCCGCGAGTTCGCCAGTCCACCGGCTATGCAGTCAACTGCGATAGTTTTGCCTGATCAATGACGTGGAACCGGCGCTCTCTTTCTCGGGAAAACGGCGATGGTCAAAGTCGTATTCGAAGTTTCCGCCTCTGCTGTCGAC
This sequence comes from uncultured Alphaproteobacteria bacterium, assembly GCA_963817015.1. Lineage (GTDB taxonomy): Bacteria > Pseudomonadota > Alphaproteobacteria > Rhizobiales > Xanthobacteraceae > VAZQ01. Next base: position 228,330 of record CAWFMV010000010.1, read on the forward strand.
ATCGCGGGGGACGGAGAGGGGCGCGCGGTGATCGGCTTAATGAAGTCGTCCGATGAACGAGCGCGCCCCTCACGCCCCCAAAGGAGCAAAGCCATGGTTGCGACCTTCTCGGTTGCGCTCGCCAAGAGCAAAGCGCTGCTCTCTGACTGGCTTCAGCGCTTTCTGCGGGCGCGCAAGCGCAGGACCGAACAGGAGAGAGAATTCTACCGCGATCTCGGCGCCTATTGCCGCGCCAACAATCTCTCGCCCATCTGCGAGGACGATTGGAAATCAGCGGCATACGTCAGGAATGACGACCGCATTATCAATGCAAAAGGAGATGTGCTATGGACAAAGGCGAACCTCCCTCGTTGAGTACCTCGACAACCTCTCTTTTTCTTGTCGGAAGAGACAGAGACGGCCATTGGATCGCCCGCGATCAGGGCGGACTTCGCGGTGGCCTTTTTGTCGATCGTGCGGAAGCAGTGAAATTTGCGATGTTCGAGAACGGGAACCGGCCGCAGGCCGTGGTAACCGTGCCCGGGGTTCTCGAATTGGACATGAAAGCGAAACCCCGCCTCATCCAACACTCCGCGGTCATTGCGCGGACCCCATTACGCCAGGTCGCCTAGACGCGGCGCGCTTTGGTGCGACGCAGGCTGCTGACCAACTATGGGACAAATGACCATGAGCGACAAACCCACTTTTCCGAGCGAGCGCATCATCGAGACGATGATCGGGCTTGCTCGATGCTCCAGATCTCATCGAATCCTCGTTTCAGGATCTGATGGTGCCAACCGGATGTTCGACTTGAACCGGCGCGGGTTCAATCGCGTTGCGACGACCGCAACCTGTGGCCTGCCGCGCGGTCAATACGACGTCGCTTGGGTGGAATGGCACCAACACTCGATCAGAGCGCTTGAAACGACGTTAAACTGGCTTGTGCACTTTCTTGCGCCTAAAAGTGCTCTGGTCATTTGGATCGAACTCCGACGCCGTGACTGACAAGGCAAGGCTCGAATCGACCGTCGAACGGCTGGGCTTCGACGTCGAGGCCGTGACCCGCAGTGCGTACGGTTTTGCCGTCTCCGCGCGACGGGTAGACGTCAATCAACAGGCCATAGCGGCTTGAGGGCGTGTCATGCTGTTCGTAGGACGCCATGTTTCGAAACTGTCCGGCTATGCGCCGGCAGTCCCGACGCCATTTCAAGACAATGGAGCAGTCGATGACGCTGCGCTTGAAAGGTTCTGCGACCTGCAAGTTCGCGAAGGAGCTACCGCGTTGGTTGTCTGTGGCACGACCGGCGAAGCACCGACGCTCAGCCGCACCGAGCACGATCGCATCGTCCGCATTGCCGTGAATGTTGCAAGTCGGCGCGTGCCGGTGATTGCCGGCGCTGGGTCGAACGCGACAAGCCACGCGATAGAGTTGGCCAAAGATGCCAAGTCTGCCGGCGCTGATGCCATCTTGGCTGTTGTTCCCTACTACAACAAGCCCACCCAGACGGGCATGCGCGCCCATTTCTGTGAGATTGCCGGAGCGATCGATCTGCCGATCATTCTCTATGATGTTCCGTCCCGCACGGGCTGCGCATTAGCAGACGAGACCGTCGCTCGGTTGGCAGAGAACCCGCAATTTCTTGGGCTCAAGGACGCAACGGCCGATATGACGCGTCCGCTGCGCCTGCGAGCCCTGGTAGGCAGCGAGTTTCGTTTGATGTCTGGAGACGACCATACGGCCATGGCCTTCATGGCCGTAGGAGGAAACGGCTGCATTTCAGTGACATCGAATGTCGCACCAGGTCTATGCCGCCGGATGTACCTGGCGCTGAGGCATGGCCACATCAGGGAGGCCCAACACTTTGCAACCGTCATCATGACTTTGACTGCTGCGCTGTTCAGCGAAACCAATCCAGTGCCAGTCAAATATGCGCTGAGTTTGCTCAACGTCATGTCAGCGCGGGTTCGCTTGCCTCTCACTGAACTTAGCGACCACAGCAAAGCGGAGATCGCATCGATATTGACCTATTTGCGCGAACGCTATGCAGATGACGTGCTGGCAAGCGATAGGGACGCGGAACCGATTGTGACCGAGCAACTCTTCCCTTCTGCTCAGCGAGTTGCTGCTCGCTGGACGCAATAGATCGCGTGGCGTCACTTGAAATTTGGTACGCGATTCCCGCCGCGAGACGCCCCGCCTCCGGGAGGGCGCGGTCCCAGCTTGCGCGGCTCGCCTTGCGGGCCGGTAGGAAAAGCGCGACACTCCAACGCCGGATCGAGATTTTCAGAGAATTTTCGAGCCCACCAAAGAGGAGCGCACGATCTGGCGAGGGAGGAACGGCGATGAAACTGCCTTGCCGTATGGTGATTGCACTGGCCGCTGCGCTGATCGCCAGCAGCGCGACTGCACAGCCGAACTATCCGGACAAGCCGATCCGCATGCTCGCCGGATTTCCGGCCGGCGGCCCATCGGACATCGTTGCCCGCCTGATCGGCGACAAGCTCACCGAGGCTCTGGGCAAGCCGGTCGTGGTCGAGGTCCTGACCGGGGCTGGCGGCACCATCGCGACCGACCGGGTCGCGAAGGCGGCGCCCGACGGCTACACGTTGCTGACCGCCACGTCCGGCATGATCGTCGTCAATCCCAGTCTCTACCCGCGGCTGCCGTTTGATCCGCTCAAGGATCTGGTTCCGATCATCGAGATCAGCGTCCAGCCGAATTTTCTGGTCGTGAACAACAAGGTGCCGGCCAACAACGTGCAGGAGCTGGTCGCGCTCGCGCGCGCACAACCCGGCAAGCTGTCCTTTGCCTCGGGCGGCGTCGGCACCAGCAATCATCTCTCCGGCGAGCTGTTCAAGTCGATGGCGAAGATCGACATCCAGCACGTGCCGTATCGCGGCGTATCGGTGGCGGTGCCGGACCTGCTGGCCGGGCGCATCGATCTCGCTTTCCTGGTTGCGCCGGCGGCCTTGCCGCAGGTGCGCGAGGGACGTGTGCGGGCGCTCGCGGTGAGCGCACTGCGACGCTCGCCCGCCGCACCGGAGCTGCCGACCATGGCGGAGTCCGGATTTCCCGGCTTCGATGCGACCACCTGGTACGCCCTGATGGCGCCGGCCGGAACACCGCCCGCGATCATCGAACGGCTGCAGCGCGAGCTCGCGCGCAGTCTCGCGCAGCCGGAATTCCGCAAGAAGTTCGACGACGTCGGCATGGAGCCGATCACCCGCACGTTCGCGGAATTCGTCGCCTCGCTGCCGGGCGAAACGCAACAGTGGGCCAAGGTCATCAAGGAGTCCGGCATCAAGCCGACGGACTAGGGCGAGGCCCAGAGCGCGCCACGTCAGCCTCGCCTGAGAACCTCAGGGTTGATCACATTGATCGGCATGCCCGGCCGCGTAGGCACGGATCTGCTCGAAGATCTGCGGTGAACTGACGCTCGTACGCCTCCCGGCTGACGTAGCCGATGTGCGGCGTCGCGACGACATTGTCCATCTGCAGCAGCGGATGCGCCGGATCGCGCACCGGCTCCTCCTCGAACACGTCGACGGCAGCCTTGCCGGGACGCCCGGCCCGCAGCGCGGCGACCAGCGCGCCCGGCTCGATGAGCGGCGCGCGCGCCGTGTTCACCAGAATGGCCGTCGGCTTCATCAGCGCAAGATGCGACGCTTTGACGATGTGCCTCGTCGCATCGACAAGCCGCATGTGCAGGCTGATGACGTCGCATTCGCGCATAGAACGCCTCCTGCGACGTCGGCCGTCCTCCAGCCGTCCGCGCGCGCGCGCTCGCGCGTGGCCTCGCGCGCCCAGATCACGACGTCCATCCCGAACGCCTTGGCATATCGCGCAACCTCCGCGCCGATGCGGCCATAGCCGTGAACGCCGTAGACCTTGTCCGCGCAGCGTCGTCCCGACGCCGCATTGCCAGGTGCCGGCCTTCAATGAATTGACCTGCCGCGGAATGTCGCGCGCGGCGGCCAGCACCAGCCCCCACGTCAATTCCGCGGCCGCGTAGCTCGGCGTGTCCGCGCTCTGGTTCGAGGACAGGATGACGCCGTTGCGCGTGCACGCGGCGACGTCGATATGGGGGTAGATGCTGCGCTGGCTGATCAGCCGAAGCTTCGTCAGCCGGTCCAGGAGCGGCGCCTGGATTTTCGTTCGCTCCCGGATGAGCACCAGAACCTCGGTGTCCGCGCAGCCGCGCGGCCAGCCCATCGGTGTCCTGCAGATGGTCATTCCAGATGGTGACGTCGTGCCCGTCGAGCATGGCGAAGCAAGCGAGCCCGCGAACGGTGTCGAAGTAGTCGTCCAGGATGGTGATTTTCATTGCGTCATGTTCATTCCTGCCTGGAGGCAACGCCTACTTCGGCGGCTGCATCGCCATTCTCGCGCGCTCCGCGATCGCCGGCGGCATGGAGTAGAGGGTCTCGCAGCAGCGCCTGGATCTGCTGGCCCGTCATGCCGTCGACCAGGAGGCCGCTCTTCGCAGTCGCGGCCAGGAACTCCGGATCCTGAAGCGTCGCCTGGAAGGCCTTGCGGATCGCCTCGAGCCGATCGGCTGGGGAACGTTCGGGAGGAGCCGCATACGGATAGCCGATCGACTGACGCGCGAACACCATCTCGAGCACGCGCCGGTCATCCTCCGACTTGTGCGAAAGTCGAGGATGACCGGAACGCCCTTGAGCTCCGGGTTCGCCTTCAGCGCATGCTGTGCAAGAAGATTGATCTTCTTGTTCTCGAGCCAGTCCGCCTGAGCCGTCTTGATCGCCGCGTATGACACGCTGGTTGCGCCGTCGACTTCCTTGCGCTCGATCGCCAGCATCGATTCCGCGGATCCTTGATAGCCCGTCACGGTCTTGATCTTGGTGCCGAGAATGGTGTTCAGGACGCGACCATAGATGTTGCCGTCCGAGCCCGGACCCGACGTGGCGGCCGTCATGCCGCGGGTCCGCAGGTCCTCGAACGTGTTGATTCCGCTGTCGTGCCACGCAATGGCGAGGCTCACCTCGCTGCTCGGGCTGCCGATCCAGTTGAACTTCAAGGTGTCGTAGCGCACGCCGGTGCTGTCGATGATCGGCAGCATGGTGATGCCGCGCGAGAACGTGCCGATGATGGACCCGTCCTGCCTGGCGACATTGTAGAGATGATTGGCCGCCGACAGGCTTCCCGCGCCGGGCATGTTCTGCACGACGACAGTCGGCGTGCCCGGCAGGTAGTGTCCGATGACGGCGCGCGATCAGCCGCGCATACATGTCGTAGGCGGCGCCGGGCGGATAGCCGACCAGGATGGTGAAGGGTCGCGACTTGAAGAACTCGTCGAGCGTCTGCGCCTGAACGCGACCGGCCATCTGCGCGGCGAGCAGAATGCTCGCCGCCACGATCATCTTGAACAGTGCTGCCATGCCGGATTTGTCCTCGCCATTTTGCCGACGAGACCATACCCAAAGGCCATGAGCAAGTCGCCAGCCGGTTGCAACGGCAAGCCTATCCTCAAAGACCAGCGGCAGGAACACGACGCGTTCCAAGTCTCTTTGTTAGTTACCGCTTCCGGGCCGCAGCAATTCCTTGATGATCAGGCGGCCCGCATCGCTCAGCTGCTGCGGCAGCTCGCGCAGGCGGAACGAGGGCTCGCTGAAGCGGAGGCGGTCGAGCTGCACCAGCTTGGCCTCGTCGATCTCGAGCGCAATGCGAGCCCAGAGGGCATCAAGATTGTAAGGCTTGAGACCGGGAGGCACGGCGACCGGCACAATGGCATCGACCGGCACGTCGAGCGTGCGCGCGACCGAATCCATGGCGGCCCGGATCGCCTGGGCCTTCGGACGGTGCGGCGTCGCAATGTCATAGGGCGGCGACCATTCGGCGGCTGGACGCAGCTGATCCACATGCGTCAGCACCAGCAGGATTGGCGCCGGCCGCCGCATCAGCTGAGCGCGCGCCCCGCGCACGTAGCGCATCAAGGGCGCTGCGGTCATTGGCGCGCGCAGGCTGGGTCGCAGCCGCGACCCACAGCACCAGATCGGCGCGCTCGGCCTGCCGCATCAGCTCTTCGGTCACTGCGGCAGAGCCGTCGACACCGGGCATGTCGGCCAGCACCACCGATGGCCGGCCATCCTGATCCAGCAGGAATTCCGATGCGCTCGCCGTGGTCGGCACGGGCCCGACGGCGCCGCGCACCTCCTGCGCCAACGCGTTCAGGAGGCTCGATTTGCCGGCGCTGACCTGGCCGGCCAGCAGGATGCGCACAGGCATCACCGGGTCGGCGCTTGCGGCCGCCATGTCGCGCTCCTGCGCGCCACGAACTTCCTCGTCCGACAGCGTGAGACGGCCCGAGTAAAGGTCGATGGCGGCGCGTCCGGCCTCCAGCACCAGGAGACGCGTCGCATAGGATCGCACGCGCAGCGAGAGCACGCCGGCGGTCTGATCGAGCACCATGCCGCTGACCTCCTGCCCGACCGCCTGCAGAGGGTTGATCGCGGCTCGTACGGCGCGCCAGAGGCCGTAACCCAATTTCCAGCCCAAACTCGCCACCGGGCCATAGCGCTCCGTCCGCGACTGCAGCCACAGCATGTGGCTGAGCTTCACGCTTCTGATGCCCGGAATGCGCCGTAGCGCCTCACGCCGAATATCCCGACATAGCCGCTCGCCCAGCAGCATGGCCTCCGGCAGACTGAAGCGCGCCCAGGCATCCTCGGCATCCGGATGGAAGCGGTGCGCCACTGCCGCGATCGTGTTCTGAGCAAGGGCAAGGACAGGATCGAGCTCGAGAAAATTGAGCGGCGCGGTCTCATCCGCGATCGAAAGGACGAGCGACCATGCGTCCCGCTCGACGGCGTTCCAGCCGCGCGATGGCTCCGCCAGATCGCCCAGCGCGATGCGCGCTTCCTGCTTGGAGCGGCGCTTGACCGAATACCAGAGCGGCCAGGAGAGCAGGCCGATGGAGCCGGCCGCCAGCGCCCAGATCCAGACGTATCCGCCCTGCCACAGCCACGCGATGCCGAGCACCAGCAGCGACAGCCACGGCAAGGTGACGAGCACGACCAGCAGCACTTCACGCCAGTAGCGCATAGCGCCATTACTGCGCGGCATGCGCGGCCTCCCGGGCACGCGCCTGGCTCTTGGCCTGCCGCAGCCCTTCCGCCAATCCGTTCGCAAAGGCGCGACGGACCTCATCGGGTGGCGCGGTTTCGCCGCGCCGGCGATAGCTCAGCCAGACGCAAGCCGCCTCGCCCAGCCCGGTCGTCACCGCAAAAGCCGCAGCCGCATTGAGCGCTCCCGCCGCCGCCGTGCCGATGACCGGAATGAGCTTGACGAATTCGCGCGCGCCATAGCGCAAGGCCCACCAGAGGATGGCGCCACCACCGATCGCGCCACTGAATTGCGCAAACGTGTTGCGCGTCCAGGTCGACGCGGTAGCGCTCCGCGAGCGTGCGCAGCATCAACGCCAGCACACTGGCGAGGCCACCGACACCGACCAACGGGATCGGAACGGCGCCCGCGCCGGCTGCGGCAACGCCATAGCCATAGATCAGCGGGCGAACGCGCTGGCGTATCCGGTCGCTCTCGGCGTCGCTGCGCGCCCGATACAGCGCCTCATAGGCGCAGAGACCTTGCGCCTCGAGGATGCGCTGCAGCGGCTCAAGGCCAAAGTCCTGCGGCGTGAAACCATCCTCCGGCAACGTAAAATCGAGCGGCACGAATTGCGGCGCCGCGCCGCGCAGGTCCGCAAGCAGTTGACGTTGATGCGACAGCGCCTGCCTGAGCGCATGCGGCAGCGTAGGATTGGTCAGGTCCTCCGGTCCGCCGGTGAAGGGATAAGGATCAGGGTGGCGGGCGCCAGCCGGATAGAGGCGATGCAGGCCGGTCTGCGCAACCACCATAGGCCAGTCCGGATGGCGAGCACGCGCCGCGCGCACCACCCGCAGCACGCGCTCTTGCAACGGGTCGGCGACCTGCATGACGACCAGAAGCAGATGCGACTGGTCCTCGCACCAGGCGATATCGTTGGCGGGATCGTAATCCGCCTCGTCGAGCCCGCGCGTGTCGAGAAACCGGATGATCGGCACCTCTTGCGGCACATCGTAGAACGAGGCCGTGCGGGTGCAGGGCTCGAAGCCCGCGCCCACCACGGCGCGCGGATCGCCCGTCAGCGTGGACACGATCGCGGTCTTGCCCGCACCGGTCTTGCCGAGGAGCCAGACCACCGGAGCGGTCGCCTGGGCACGCTGGCGCGCGCCCTCCTCGCTGACGCCCGGAGGACCAGGATCGCCGAACAGGCCTTCGCTGATGGCGCCCCATAGTCGGTCAAGAATTTTCACGCGTCGGCACCTGCCCTTACCAACCCGGAAATGGCCCCGATGGAAACGTAGTGGCGGAACATCCCGAGACAAGACGCCTAAACGGCCGAATTCAACCCGCCGCAATACGGCCGCATGGACGTTGCGCCCATGGAAGGCTACCTTTTCGGGAACGACAATGGCCCTCCAGCTGTTCCAGCCGCTATGTTCCAATTTCAGGTGTTCCACATGGATATGATCGCGCGTTTCGGCCAGCTTCCCAGATTGGCGTTCGCCGCCGCGGCCGTGCTCGGCGGCGCCGTCGCAGCGTGGGCGCAAGACCAGCCGGCGGCTCCGCTCTACGCAGCAGCACAGGCGGAACGCGGGCAGGCAGCCTATCGCCAAAGCTGCCAGGACTGCCATGGCACGTCGCTCGATAACGGTGAGTTCGGCGGGCCGCCGCTCAAGGGCGGCTATTTCCGCACCCGCTGGGGACAGGGCAGCGTCGCGTCACTGTACGGCTATGTCAGCTTGGCCATGCCGCCTGATCGGCCCGGCCAGCTCAGCCCGCAAACCTACGCGGATCTTGTGGCCTTTCTCCTGAGCAACAACGGCTACCCGCCGGGCGACAAGGAGTTGCCGACCGACCAGAACGCGCAACAAGACATGAGCCTGAAACGATAAGCTGAGATCACTGCCGCGTTTCGCGGTTGCCGAATGGGCGGGGCTGACTTGGCCGATTTAACGCTGCAGCAGATCGTGCTGCGTTTCTTCGCCCTCGTGCTGATCGTGGGCGTTCATGGCGCCGTGGTGGCGGCCACGGCCTGTGCGCTGGGCGATCAAGGTCCGCGCTATGACGGGCGTCTGAAGCTGAGCCCGCTCGCGCATATCGATCTTCTGGGTTTTGCATCGGGCGTGCTGTTCGCGGTTGGCTGGATCAAGCCGATCGCAATCGATCCTAAGGCGCTGCGCATCGGGCGTCTTGGCCTCGTCGTCATCGTCGCGACCGCCGCCATCGCGGTTCTGGCCGTTGCGGTGGCGTTGCAGCTGCTGCGTCCGCTGCTGCTGCCGTTTCTCGCAGATACTCCGTCCACGCTGACGTTCGGGCTGATCGAGACCATCGGCCAGCTCGGCATCTGGTTTGCGCTGATCAACCTGTTTCCAGTGCCTCCCCTGACGGGGAGCCACCTGCTGACGGCGTTTATCCCGACAGCGGGCGAGTTCACGCGCCGATATCACATCTACTTTGCCCTGGGGCTCACGGCCCTCGCCGCCACGGGGATCATCACGCGCATGCTCGAGCCCGTGTATCGCATGGTCGCCGAGATCATTTTGCGGAGCTAAAGCTCAGCCCTTGCTGCTGCCGGCCCGCTCGCCGCGATAGCGCGCCATGATCTTCGCCATCTCGCCGCTCCTTCTCGATCTGCGCGAGGCCATCGACGATGGCGCGCTTCAAGGTCAGATCGCCCTTCCACAGACCGAACACGACCGGGAAGCGCGGCAGCTCTTCCGGCGCCCATTCGGCGCTGAAGCCTTCGCGCGCCGCGATCTGCTCGGCGAGCAGCATCTCGGTCACGCCGAAGTCGACAGCGGCCATCACGCAGCGCACTCACGAGCTCCGCGGCGTTCGGCGCGATGGTGAACTCGATACTCTTGCTGCGCAGAAAGCGCGACAGCGCGAGGCGGTCGAGGCCGGAGATGCCGGTGAGCACAATCGCGCGACGGCCCTGCAGATCGCCGACCGGCTTCGGCGAAACGATCCCCCAACCGGTCTGCGCGTAGGACGGGCTCGTCTCCAGGAACGAGCGCGTCACCGGCGAGGCCACGACGCCACCGGCCAGCACCTCGCACTGCGCGCGCGTGACGCGCCAGTTGCGCGGGTTGAAATCCTGCCCGATCGCCGGATTGGGCGTGATCGCAAGCTTCAGGGCGAGCTTGCTCCGCCAGCGCCCGCAGCAATTCGACATCGATGCCGGGCGCATTGGCATCGCTGGTGACGAGCGGCGGATAGACCGGCGGCATGCAGGCGCGCAGAAGTCCCGCCACGGCGCACTTCGCTGAGCGACGTATCGGCCGGCAACAGGTAGACGCCCGCCAGCAGCCCGAAGATCATCAGGTAGGAGAGCGGCGTGCGCAGCCTTGGCCGGGATCGAGCGCCATGCCGTTCAGGCCTTCTGGAAGTCGCGCAACGCGATCAGAAAGAACACCGCCGCCATGACCACGAGCACGATCGGGCCGAGCTTCGGATCGAACTGATAGAAATGGATGAAGGCGCCGCGCAGCGCATCGACCGCATAGGTGAGCGGGTTGATCTCGACCAGCATCACCAGCCACTCGGGATAGACGACCTTGGTCTGCGCGCTGGTGAGCGACGGATCGAGCGGAAAGATCGAGCTCGAGGTGAAATAGAGCGGCAGGATGACCGCATTGGCGAACACGCCGAAACCCTCGAAGCTGCGCACCCGGTTGGCGATCACCACGCCGAGCGAGGTCAGCGCGAAGGCCAGCATGAACATGAGCGCCAAGCCCATGCAGGATGTCGAGCGGCGTGAGCGTGACGTCGGCAAAGCGCGCGAGCGCAAGCACCAGCGAGCCATGGAACATCGCGACCGTCGTGCCGCCCAGGATCTTGCCGAGCAGAATGGTGGCGCGCGGCAAGGGCGACACCAGGATCTCGCGCAGGAAGCCGAACTCGCGGTCCCAGATCGTCGACACCGCCGACTGCACCGAGGTGTACATGATGTTGAGCATGATCACGGCCGGGAAGATGAACTGCAGATAGGTGTAGGGCACGACGAAGCGGACCTCGCCGTAGATCTCGCCGCGGAAAGTAGGGATTGAGGCCGATCCCCATGATCAGCACCCAGAGGAGCGGCCGGCTGACGCCGCCGATGAGCTGGCCGCGATCGCGGATGGCGCGCTTCACCTCGCGCAGCCAGATGGCGTAGACGCCGCCGAGCTGCAGCATGATGGCTGACGGCGGCTTCTCAGAGAATCTCGATGGCGGGGTTCGTCATTTGGTGTGCTCCCCTCCCCGTTTGCCGAACTCGTAGGTCAATTCGCGCGCGCCGGCCGCCTGGTCGCGCAGCTCGCGGCCGGTGAGCGACAGGAACACACTCTCGAGGCTCGGCTCCTCGACCGCCAGGCGGCGAATCCGGTTGCCGAAGCGCGCGAGACAATGCCTCGGTGAACGCATCGCCGCTCGACTTCAACGACCAATTCCTTGTCGTTGCGGACCACGCCGGTCCGCGATAGGCGGCCGCGATTTCCGCCGCAGCCGCCTCCTCGCGCGCGACCAGGCGAACGAGCTCCTGACCGTGGGCGCTCTTGAGCTCGGCCGGCGAATCCTGCGCCAGGACACGTCCGTGGTCGATGATGCAGACGCGGTCGCAGCCCTCGACCTCCTCGATGTAGTGGGTGGTGACAATGACGGTGAGCGCGCGCTCGTTGCGCAGCCGGTGCACGTATTGCCAGAGCCGCTCGCGCGACTGGGCGTCGAGCCCGACCGTCGGCTCGTCGAGAAAGAGAATGCGCGAATGGTGGATGAGCGCCCGCGCGATCTCGAGCCGCCGCTTCATGCCCGACGACAAGCGTGCGCACCAGCCGCTCCCGCCAGTCGGAGAGCTCGACCAGCGCCAGCATCTCGTCGATGCGCTTGCGCCGCAGTGCTGCCGGCACGCCATAGACGAGGCCGTGGAAGTTCAGGTTCTCGTAGAGGGTGAGCCGGTCGTCGAGGCTCGGCTCCTGGAACACGATGCCAATGTTGCGGCGGCCTTCCACCGGATTCTCGATGACATCGACGCCGTTGATGCAGCGCCCAGCCGCTGTCCGGCCGCAGGATGGTGCAGAGGATGTGCAGCAAGGTCGTTTTGCCGGCGCCGTTGGGACCGAGCAGCGCGAACAGCTCGCCCGGCGGCACCTCGAAGCTCACATTGTCGAGCGCCAGCGTGCGGCCATAGCGCTTGGTCACGCCTTCGATCTTAACGGCGGGCACAGGAGCTGTCGTCAAGGTCCGCTATCCTTTGCACCCCAACAGCAGGATCGCGCCAATTCGGATCGTCGCGTCATTTGACGGACGTCGCTGGAAACTTGCTGCCCTTCAACAGCGCCTCCAGGGTGCCGTCCGCGGTCAACGACGCGATGGCCTGGTCGACGGTGCTGCGCATGAACGGCTCATTCGACAAGAGCGCCGCGCCGACGTCGGCGGTCGACGCCGGCAGCGGCGTGGGTGCGATCAGCCGCAGCTTGCTGAACTCCTGCTCGCGCGCCTGCAGCGCCCACAGCCCCGGCGCCCACACCAGCGCCGCGCCCTGCCGTACCGCGCAACACCGAGCGCAGTGCGGCCTCGTCGGTGCCCATCGGAAAGCGGCTCCAGCGCTGGTTCGCCGGCAAGGCCTGCAGATACTGGATCAGGCGAAGGTCGGCGCTGGTCCCGATGGTGGCGCTGATCGCCTGCGATCGCGGCATGTCGGCAAGCGACTTCCAGTCCGGATTGGTCACAGCCAAAACGTAGGAGACGCGATAGTAGGGCCGCGACACCGTGAGCCAATCCGGATAGGCGTCCGGGATGAGCTTGAAGCCGAGATAAATGTCGCAGGTCTCGAGAAACACCCGGTAGAGATTGTCGATATCCTCGGTGACCAGATTCTCGCCGATCACGTGCTCCTTGGGCTGCAGCAGCAGCGCCGACGCGATCGCCGCGCCGATCTTGCGCGCGACCGGGAAATCCGGATCGCGCGCATCGACGCAGTAGTGCAGCGTGTTGGGCTCCTGGCGCTTGCCGAACTTCCAGTCGTCGGGCACGAACGGCGGCTGGGCCAGGGCTATGTTTGTGCTCCCGATGACGCAGCACGCGGCAAATGCGGTGACTTGTAATGACCAACGCCCTCTCCACGTCATGGCCGGGCATAGCGCGTCGAAAGACGCGCGTAAACGCGCTGATGTCCCGGCCATCCACGTCTTTGATCCAAGTCGCGAAGCAAGGTGAAGCAAGACGTGGATGCCCGGCACAAGGCCGGGCATGACGCGTCACATCTGGCGCGCCTTCTTGCGCGCCGCGTGTTTTGTGCTGGCTCGAATGCACCGAGCTTGTCTCCATCCTACCGCTCAGGCAGCGCGAACACCCACAGCATGGAGCCGCTTTCCGGATACTTGATCTCGGTCGCGAGCTGGGAGACCGAGCGCAGGAAGCCCGAGCCGCCGCCGGTCGAGACCGCGACATATTGCTTGCCGTTCACGCTGTAGGAGATCGGGAACGAGTTGACCGCATTGTTGGTGCGAATCTGCCAGAGCACCTTGCCGGTGTCCTCATCGAACGCCCGGAAGTAGCGCGCGATGTCGCCCGCGAACACGACACCGCCGCCGGTCGGCAGCACCGCGCTGGTCGAGGGCGCGCGCTGGCGATGCGACCAGACCGTCGTGCGATCGGTGAGCCTGATCGCATCGACGCGCCCGAAATTGCCGTCGCTGTTAGGCACCGGCATGAACTTGAAGCTCGCGCCGCCGCCGCCCGCATAGGCCTGGCCGGGCGCGATCGGCTGCGGCGTGATGGTCGCGCAGTATTCGTTCAGCGGCACGTAGAGATTGCCGGTCCGCGGGCTATAGGCGGTCGCCGGCCAGCCGCGCGCGCCCGGATTGGACGGACACGTGGTCACGCCCTGGTTGTTGCGCGGGATGAGCGCGGTGTTGATGGTCTTCGCGCCGCTCTTGGGATCGATCGCGGTGACGAGATTCTGCGCCACCATCTCCTTGTGCCAGAGCCATTGGCCGTTGGTGCGATCGATCGCCTCGAGAATGCCGAGCTTGCCCGAGGTGACCAGCGCCTTGCGGGTCTGCGCCGTTGACCGGCAGGTCGATGAGCAGCCGCTCATAGACGTAGTCCATGTCCCAGGTGTCGTCCGGCAGATGCTGGCGGTACCACTGCAGCTTGCCGGTCTTGGGATCGATCGCGAGCGTCGCGTCAGAATAAAGCGCGTTGTTCTCGTAGCCCTCGCGCTTCGGCACCGTGCCGCGCATCTCGGCGATCCACGGATAGGGCTGGCCGGTGCCGTAGAACACGACGTTCTGCTGCGTGATCGTAGCTGCCGGAAATCCACGCGGTCGCGCCGAAGCGGCTTTCGAGCGGCAGGCCGTTCCAGGTGTTCTCGTTCGGATCGCCCGGATGCGCGATGGTCCACACGCGCCACTTCTCCTCGCCGGTCTTGGGGTCGTGGCCGGTGATGAAGCAGCCGCCGGGCTGAGCGTTGCCGCAGCCCTGCATGCCCTGCACGATCATGCCGCCGGCGACGAACGGCCCACTGGTATAGCGCCAGCCCTTGGTCCAGTCGGCGGTGGTGTGATCCCAGATCACCTTGCCGGTCTTGGTGTCGAGCGCAACGATATGCGCGTCGGCAGTCGCAGCGATCAGCTTGTCCTCAAAGATCGCCATGTTGCGCGAGGAAAGATTGCCGCCGGCCGACACGATCTTCGCCGGCAGGTCGCGCTTGTATTCCCAGATCAGCTCGCCGGTGGCGCCGTTGAGCGCCTGGATCTTGTTGGCATAGTTGAAGAGATAGAGCACGCCGTCATGCACGATCGGCGTCGTCTCGGTGGCGCCGTTGGTCATTGACCAGCTCCAGGCCACCTGCAGATCCTTGACGTTGTTCTTGTTGATCTGCTCGAGCGGGCTGTAGCCCCAGGCATCGTAGGTCCGACGCCACATCAGCCAGTCGCCGATGCCGGCGGATTGCGCAGCATCTCGTCGGTGACGGGCGTGATGTTGCGGATCGGATCGGCGCTCTGCTGCGCCTGCGCCGCAACACCAAGGAGCAAGGCGAGCGGCAGTCCCAGAACGGTCGACTTCCAAAATCGATTCACCGTCATTGTTCCTCCCTTGGTTGATTGTTGATTGTAGGCTCCCGGTTGGCCGGCGGTCTTACCTCGCATTGCCGCCCACAGCCGCGGCGGAGATGGGCTTCGCCGCACAGCAGACGCGCTTGGCTCACGCGTCCGACAGTCGAGTCACTGATCAATCCGGCAGCGCGAACACCCAGAGCGCCGAGCCGCCGTCCGGGTTCTGCATCTCGGGCGTCAGCGTCGCGAGCGAGCGCGCCTGGCTCGAGCCGTTGCCGACCGAGACCGCGACGTACTGCTTGCCGTTCACGGTGTAGGTGACCGGGAACGAGTTGACGGCGTTGTTGAGCCTGCATCTGCCAGAGCACCTCGCCGGTGGTGTCGTCGAAGGCCCGGAAGTAGCGATCCCAGGCGCCGCTGAACACCAGCCCGCCGCCGGTCGGCAGCACCGCGCCGGTCTGCGGCGCGCGCGTGCGATAGGTCCAGGCCGTCGACTGGTCGGACAGCTTGACCGCCTGGACGCGGCCGATCTTGCCGTCGCTGTTGGGGATCGGCACGCGCGCATAGACCGCACGGCCGCCGCCCGTATAGGCCTGGCCCGGATCGAGCGGCGTCGGCGTCGTGTTCGAGCAATACTCGTTGAGCGGCAGGTAGAGCATGCCGGTCTTCGGGCTGTAGGCGGTCGCCGGCCAGCCACGGCTGCCCGGGTCGGCCGGGCAGTTGACCGTCGTCTGCCCGATCTGCGGGAATCGACGCCTGGTTGATGGTCTTGGCGCCGGTCTTGGGATCGATCGCCGACACCACGTTCTGGTGCACCGTCTCCTTGTGCCAGAGCCATTGCCCGTTGGTGCGGTCGATCGCCTCGATGATGCCGAGCTTGCCGGTCGTCACCAGCGCCTTGCGCGGCTCGCCATTGACCGTGAGATCGATGAGCATGCGCTCATAGGACATAGTCGAGGTCCCAGGTGTCGGTCTCAAGGTGCTGGCGGTACCATTTGAGCTTACCGGTCGAAACGTCGATGGCGAGCGTGGAGTCGGTAGTAGAGCGCGTTGTTCTGCTGACCCTCCTTCTTCGGCAGAAGACCGTTCATCTCGGCAATCCACGGATAGGGCTGGCCGGTGCCGTAGAAGACAAGGTTTTGGTCCGGGTCGTAGCTGCCGGAGATCCAGGCCGAGGCACCGAAGCGCGCCTCCACCGGCAGGCCGTTCCAGGTGTTGAAGTTGGCATCGCCAGGCTGCGCGATGGTGTGTACGCGCCACTTCTCGGCGCCGGTCTTGGGATCATGCCCGGTTACGTAGCAGCCGCCCGGCTGCGCATTGCCGCAGCCGGTCATGCCCTGCACGATCGTGCCATTGGCGACGAACGGGCCGCCGGTGTAGCGCCAGCCCTTGTTCCAGTCGGCGGTGGTGTGGTCCCAAGCGACCTTGCCGGTCTTGACATCGAGCGCGACGAGATGGGCGTCCGAGGTCGCGACGAGCAGCTTGTCCTCGTAGATCGCCATGTTGCGCTTGGCGAGCGGGTTGCCGCCTTCGGCGACGAGCTTCGCCGGCAGGTCGCGCTTGTACTCCCAGATGAGATCGCCGTTGGCGGCATCGAGCGCCTGCACCTTGTCGGCGTAGTTGAAGATGAACAGCACGCCATCGTGCACGATCGGCGTCGTCTCGGTCGCCCCATTGGTCAAGCGACCAGGTCCAGACCAGCTTGAGATTTTTGACGTTGCCCTTGTTGATCTGCTCGAGTGGGCTGTAGCCCCACGCATTGTAGGTTCGCCGCCACATCAGCCAATCGCCGGGGGGCGGATTGCGCAGCATGTTGTCGGTGACCGGCGTAATATTGCGGGGCGCTTGCCCCCCTTGCTGGGTCAGGCCCGCCGTCACCGACAGGGCGAGAAGCGGCAATCCCAGCGCGGATGCCTTCAAAAGGCGCTTAAGCATAGGCGTAGTCCTCCCTTACTCTGGCTACTCACTCGGCACGAGGCCTATCGATCGGAAGATTTTGGAAGATATTCAGTCCATGCTAGCGAGAGGCGCCCGCGCGTCAACTGTGTCCGGCTGGCTTTCGGATCACACCTTCGCGGGGTTTAGAACGACTTCAGCCCGGGTCGCGCTCGACATTCGCCATCAGCCAATCGCGGAACGCGACGAGCGCCGCATCGTCCTGCCGAAACGGGCGGTAAACGAGATACCAGGCCTGCCCTTTGGGCACCGCAAGCTTGAAGGGCGCGACCAGGCGGCCTGATGCGAGATCGTCCACGACATAAGGCCGCAGACCGATCGCCACCCCGACACCATCGACGGCCGCCTGCAGCGCCATGGCGTAGCTGTCGAAGCGCGGCCCCGGCGCCTGGGCGCGCGGCTTCACGCGCGCGGCGGCGAGCCACAACGGCCATTCCTCGGGTGAATGCTGAACCTCCAGCAGGCATTCCCTGGTAAGGTCCGTCGGCTTCTTCAGCCGCTGTGCAATCGAGCGTGTGCAGACCGGAAACAGATCGGCCGAGAACATCGGTTCTGCCTGATGCCCGGGCCAGTCGCCGTTACCCAACAGGATCCCGCAGGTCCAGTCGTCGTTGAACGGATTGATGGCGCCGCCGGTCGCCAGCCGCACCTCGATGTCGGGATGCTGGCGATAGAAGCTCGCGAGCCGCGGGATCAGCCAGCGCACCGCAAAGGAGGGTCCGACGCCGAGCGTGAGCACGGGCGTGCTGCGCATCGCCGCGACCTGCTGGGTAATTCCAGCAATCGCATCGAACGCCGCGGTAAGGCCAGGCTGCAGCGCTCTGCCCTGCGGCGTGAGCGCAAGACCGTTCGGCATGCGCTCGAACAGCCGGAAGCCCAGGCGCTCCTCGAGAAGCCGCACCAGGCGGCTCACCGCTGCCTGCGTCACGTTGAGCTCCTCGCCGGCGGCGACGAAGCTGCCCAGACGGGCGGCGGCCTCGAATGCCCGCAAGCCATTGAGCGAGGGCAGCCGGCGCATTGCCTACCTCAAGCTTGGCACCACAAATAGTTTGGTACCCCAACTTTTCCTTAGCCTATCCCCGAGTTAAACGCGTTTGCGAGTGCACTGTCAAACGCGCATTGAGACGGCGTTCCTTTCTGGAGGCGCCCAATGCTCACGCTCCCATTTGCCACCGCACTGGCCGGCGCCATTCTGTCGACCTCGTTCCTATCCGGCATTTTCGGCACGGCTGGCGGGATGATCCTGATGGGGATCCTGCTGCTGATGATGCCCTTCAGCGCCGCCATGGTGCTGCACGGCGCGACCCAACTGACGTCGAACGTGTGGCGCGCCTGGCTCTGGCGCAGCCACATCCAGTGGCGCATCACAAGCTATTTCGCCATGGGGGCGGTCAATGCCGCGCTCGGCTTCGCCCTCATTGCAGCGGTGCCAGCCAAGTCGGTAGCCCTAATAATGCTAGGCCTCATGCCCTTCGTGGGGCTGCTGCTGCCCCGCAACGTGACACCCGATATCACCCGCCGCGGACACGGCTTCGGCTGCGGGATCCTATGCACCTCGCTGCAGCTCATGGCCGGCGTTTCGGGCCCAGTGTTCGACGTCTACTTCATTCGCTCGAACCTCGATCGCAAGCAGATGGTCGCCACCAAGGCCACGATCCAGGCGCTTGGCCACTTTCTCAAGGTCGCCTATTTCGGCCAGATCCTGGCCAGCGGCACCGACACGGTCGCGCCCACCACGATTGCCTTGGCGATCGCGCTTGCGCTCATTGGAACGCAGTTGTCGCGGTACGTGCTCGACGCCATCAGCGACGCGCAGTTTCGGATCTGGACCCGCCGCCTGATCACCGTGATCGCGGCCATCTATCTGATCCAGGGCTTGTCCCTTCTGGTGCTCGACCTCCAGCACACCGCCGAAGCAGCCGCAACCGTTTCCAATTCCGCAGTCAACTAACCGCAAACGAGCACGCCATGACGACGACCACTGCAAATCCTCTACGCGGCCCGATCAACACTGCCGCCGTGCGCAAGAATTTCCGCCATCTTCTCGACTTCGGCCACGTCATCCCATTTGCTATCCGGCGCGAAGATGTACCGGGTCAGAAAATATCCGACGTTCAGGCAGTGAATGATGCGCGCCAAGGTCTCCACGTCGACCTCCTTGCGAATGACGCCGTCCTTTTGCCATTGCCGGAGCCGGTCGACCATCGGCTGCCAGATATGCTGGCGCCAAAGCCCGGCGACCGCGCCCCTGAGCTCATCGTTCTGAGCCAACTCGACCAGAAGCGTACGTGCGATCGCGGGGTCCTTCCCGATCGTGGCGAAGCGCTGCGTGGAGAATATGGTGTACCAGCGCTTCAGGTCCGGCTCGTTCATGGTCAGCAGGGCTTCAAGCTTCCCCCACTCCCGGCTGAGCGCCGCGTTCAGGAGCGGCGGAAACAACACGCGCCGGACCAGATCCTTCTTGGAAGGAAAATAGCGAAACAGGGTCCGCTCGGTGACGCCGGCGCGCTTGGCGATCTCGGCGGTGGTTGCCCCATCGACGCCGCGCTCGCCCAGGAGAGCGGTCGCCGCCCTGATGATCGCCAACTCCTTCTCGCTCGTCGGCGAGATGAACTTGTCCGCCTCCACCTCCAGGTCGCGCAGAGAGAGAGTTTGTTTTTTTCGCATCGTTGCCGGCTTCCTTATGGGTATAGTTGTGACTTTACTCGCTTTCCGAGTGAATATAGTAGCTCACTATACAAGAAGTCGATACCGCGGTGCAAGCTTGGATATGCAGTGCGGGGCCATGCACCGCTGCGACCGGCTCACCAACGCGGCGCCTACTCCCGAAAGAGCCAAATCTGCGCTCAAACAAGCCGTCATTCGACATTCTTTCCGTCCGTTCCGACAATGGCGGCTCGGCGGCCGGCCTGCTTACAAATCGTAGGATGCCCGCCCGACACGCATAGCCCAGTTGCAAAAATAAGTATAGTGAGCACTGTACTCGTTTGTTCCATTAGTATAGTGTCCACTATATCAAAGCCTCAATGACCCAGTTCTCAGCGGAGGTGCCCATGCAGACGGC
The DNA here is from genome assembly GCA_963817015.1 of uncultured Alphaproteobacteria bacterium. GTDB lineage: Bacteria > Pseudomonadota > Alphaproteobacteria > Rhizobiales > Xanthobacteraceae > VAZQ01. Next base: position 248,431 of record CAWFMV010000010.1, read on the forward strand.
AAGCCCAACAATCCGGTCAAACGTCGTGACGTTTCCCGCCCGATCATTCCCTGCCCTGCCGGCCCGGCGCTTCGGCCGACCGCGTCAAAGCAGCGTCTATCGGCTCGGGGTTTGGCTATTCAACCGAGCGATATCGATCAAAGGTTGGGTCACCACGTCGTTCGATACCCTCGAGGCACGCTATGTGGATTGGCGGCTTCGCCGCTCCAGCAAGGCCGTCCTGCACGCCTTCGACGATCTGATCATTCTCAACGCGCGCGCCTACCCAAAACAGCTCGACGAGCTGGTGCAGGAGATCGCGGCGCGCAAGCAGCATTGGCAGCTCACCACCGCTCACATCCTCAACCATCGACGCCAGCTCGACGCAGGCCCCAGCGTCGCGCCGGCGAACTAGGGAGATGACGATGACACTCAGAACAAAGCTCATGCTGCTTGGACTCCCGCTCGCCTTGGGAGCCTGCAGCGAGGTGGCCTCGAAGGAGCCCGAGGTCAGGACGGTCCGCACCATCGTGGCCAATCCGACGCCGGTCGACGACGATCGCCGCGCGGTTGGCGAGGTGCGCCCGCGCTATGAGAGCGAGCTCGGCTTTCGCGTATCCGGAAAGGTCATCACGCGGCTGGTCGACGTCGGCGCCTCGGTGAAGGCGGGCGACTTGCTCGCTCGGCTGGACGACCAGGACTATCGCAACAAGCTGCGATCAGCAGAAGCCGATCTCGTGTCGGCGCAGGCCGTGCAGGTCGAGGCGGCGGCCGCCGAGGAGCGTTATCGCCAGCTGCTGGCAAGCGGCAGCACCACGCGCGCCAACTACGACACCGCGCTCAAGAACCTGCGCTCCGCCGACGCGAAGCTCGAGTCGGCCAAGGCCTCCTGCGATCTGGCCAAGGACCAGCTCGCCTATGCCGAGCTGAAGGCCGAATTCGACGGCGTCGATCACGGCGGTCGGCGCCGATCCCGGCCAGGTCGTCAACAGCGGCAAGATGATCGTTCGCCTGGCCCAGCCGGACGACAAGGACGCCGTCTTCGCAATCGCCGAGTCCGTGTTCGGCGACCGCAAGCCCAGCGGCAACGAGCGGCCGCGAGATCTCAGTCACGCTGCTGAGCAACTCCGGCATCTCGGCCGACGGCATCGTGCGCGAGATCTCGCCGGTCGCCGACCCGGTCGACGCGCACCTATCCAGGTCAAGGTGACGTTGAAGAACGCGCCGGAGCAGATGCGCTTCGGCGGCAGCGTCGTGGGCCGGCTCAAGACCACGAGCGAGCCCGGTCGTCGTGCTGCCGGGCAGCGCGCTGTTCGACAAGGCCGGCCAGCCCGCCGTGTGGGTGGTCGATACGCCGCAACCGGCGAGCTCGGGCTCAAGCCCGTGGTCGATCGGCCGCTACGAGACCGACCGCGTCATCATCAGCGACGGCCTGGCCAAAGGCGACATCGTCGTGACCGCCGGCGTCAACCGGCTGCGCGAAAACCAGAAGGTCCGGCTGACCGAAGGGGCTGCACAATGACCAGCTTCAATCTCTCCGACTGGGCGCTGCGCCACAAGAGCTTCGTCGTCTATCTCATGCTCGTCGCGGCGCCATCGCCGGCCTGTGGGCCTACGGCAAGCTCGGCCGCGAGGAAGATCCGCCCTTCACCATCAAGACCATGGTGGTGAAGACGCTGTGGCCGGGCGCGACCGCGACCGACACGCTGCAGCAGGTCACCGACCGCATCGAGAAGAAGCTCGAGGAGCTGCCCTATCTCGATTTCGTGCGCAGCTACACCAAGCCCGGCGAGTCCGTCGTGTTCGTGAACCTGAAGGACACGGTGCGGCGCGGCGGCGGTGCCAGACGCTCTGGTACCAGGTGCGCAAGAAGATCGACGACATCCGCCAGACGCTGCCCTCCGGCATCGTCGGCCCGTTCTTCAACGACGAGTTCGGCGACACCTATTCGCTCATCTACGCGCTGACCTCCGACGGCTTCACGCACCGCGAGCTGCGCGACTATCGCCGATCGCGTGCGCGCCGAGCTGCTGCGCGTGCGCGACGTCGCCAAGGTCGACCTCGTCGGCGTGCAGGACGAGAAGATCTATCTCGAATTCTCCACCCAGCAGGTCGCGGCGCTCGGTCTCGAGCCGAACGCGCTGATGCAGACGCTGCAGGCGCAGAACGCGCTGGTGCCGAGCGGCACGGTCGATGCCGGCCCCGAGCGCATCGCGATCCGCGTCTCGGGCGAGTTCACCTCCGAGGCGAGCCTGAAGGACGTCAACTTCCGCTTCAACGACCGCTTCTTCCGCCTGAGCGACATCGCCACCGTCAAGCGCGCCTATGTCGACCCGCCGCAGCCGATGTTCCGCTACAACGGCCAGCCGGCGATCGGCCTCGCCATCTCCATGACGGCCGGCGGCGACGTGCTGGCGCTCGGCCAGAACATCAAGGAGCGCGTCGCGCAGCTGGCGCGCGACCTGCCGATCGGCGTCGACCTGCATCTGGTCGCCGACCAGCCGCAGGTCGTGCACGAGGCCGTCGGCGAGTTCACCAAGAGCCTGATGGAGGCGATCGCCATCGTGCTGGCGGTGAGCTTCCTGGCGCTCGGCTGGCGGCCGGGCATCGTGGTCGCCATCGCCATCCCGCTGGTGCTCGCCATCACCTTCGTGCTGATGAAGTTCGCCGGCATCTCGCTGCAGCGCATCTCGCTCGGCGCGCTCATCATCGCGCTCGGCCTGCTGGTCGACGACGCCATGATCGCCGTCGAGATGATGATCACCAAGATGGAGGAAGGCTACGACAAGATCAAGGCCGCGACCTTCGCCTACACGTCGACGGCGTTTCCGATGCTGACCGGCACGCTGGTGACGATCGCCGGCTTCGTGCCGGTCGGCTTCGCGCAAGAGCGGCGCCGGCGAATACTGCTTCACGCTGTTCGCGGTCGTCGGCATCGCGCTGATCGTGTCGTGGGTCGTGGCGGTGCTGTTCACGCCGCTGACCGGCGTCGTTCATCCTGCCCGACAAGATCAAGGCAGCGCATGGCCAGCACGGCGCGTCGCGCTTCTCGCGCTGGTTCCACGACAGCCTCGATCTGGCGCTGCGTCGCAAGTGGCTCGTGCTCGGCGGCGACCGCCGGGCTGTTCGTGCTGTCGCTCGTCGGCATGCGCTTCGTGCAGCAGCAGTTCTTCCCGAAGTCCGACCGGCCCGAGCTGCTGGTCAACCTGACGCTGCCGCAAAGCGCCTCGCTCAAGGCGACGCAGGAGACGGTCGGCGCGGGTCGAGAAGCTGCTGAAGGCCGATCCCGACATCGAGCACTGGAGCTTCTACGTCGGCCAGGGCGCGATCCGCTTCTACCTGCCGCTCGACGCGCAGCTCGCGAACGATTTCTTCGCCCAGGCCGTGGTCGTCACCAAGGGCTACAAGGTGCGCGGCAGGTCGTCAGGCGCGGCTGGAGAAGGCGTTCGCCACGCGACTTCGACGACGCTGATGGCGCGCGTGACGCCGCTCGAGCTCGGACCGCCGGTCGGCTGGCCGCTGAAGTTCCGCGTCAGCGGCCCCGATCCGGTCAAGACGCGCGAGCTCGCCCAGTCGTTCGCGCAGGTGCTCGGCCAGCAACGCCAACACGCGCAACATCAACTACGACTGGAACGAGCCGGCCAAGGTGATCCGGTCGAGGTCGACCAGGACCGCGCGCGGGCGCTCGGCATCAGCTCGCAGCAGCTGTCCAACAACATCAACGCCGTGCTGTCGGGCACCACGATCACGCAGCTGCGCGACGGCACCTATCTGATCGACATCGTGGCGCGCGCCGTCCCGGAGGAGCGCGCCAAGCTCGAGACGCTGCGCAACCTGATGATCGGCGCGACCGGCGGACGCAACGTGCCGCTCGGCGCAGATCGCGACGCTCTCCTACACGCTCGAGCCGCCGCTGATCTGGCGCCGCCAGCGCCTGCCGACCGTGACGGTGCAGGCCGACGTGGTGCCGGGCATCGAGGCGACCACCGTCGTCAAGCAGCTCGACGGCGACGATCGCGGAGTTCCGCGCCAAGCTGCCGCCCGGCTACGCCGTCGTGCTCGGCGGCGTCGATCGAGGACAGCGCCAAGGCGCAGGCCGAGCATCTTCGTCGTCTTCCCGCTGATGCTGTTCCTGATGGCCACCATCCTGATGGTGCAGCTCATGAGCTTCCAGCGGCTGTTCCTGGTGCTGCTGACGGCGCCGCTGGCGATCATCGGCGTGGCCGGCGGCGCTGCTGCTCTCGCGGCGCGCCGATGGGCTTCGTCGCCATCCTCGGCGTCATCTCGCTGATCGGCATGGTGATCCGCAACTCGGTGATCCTGATCGCGCAGATCGACGAGCACATCGCCGCCGGCGAGCATCCGTGGTCGGCCGTGATCAGCGCGACCGAGCATCGGCTGCGGCCGATCCTGCTGACGGCGGCCGCCGCCATCCTCGGCATGATCCCGATCGCGCCGACCGTGTTCTGGGGACCGATGGCCTATGCCGTGATGGGCGGGCTCGTGGTGGCGACGCTGCTGACGCTGGTGTTCCTGCCGGCGCTCTACGTGGCGTGGTTCCGGATCAAGCCGGAGCACCTAGATAAAGAGGTGGTGTCGGCCGAAACCGCTGCGCTTGCGCCCGCGTGAGTTCCAATGACGGCAAACAATCATTGAGGAGACATGACAATGGATACAGACGTTCTCATCGTCGGCGCCGGCCCGACCGGCCTGATGCTCGCCAACCAGCTCGCCCGGCGCGGCGTGAAGCCGCGCATCATCGATCGCCATTCCGGCCCGGCGCAGCAATCGCGCGCGATGGCGGTGCAGGCGCGCACGATGGAAATTTATTCCAAGATGGGGATCATCGATAAGGCGCTTTCGCTCGGTGAGCGCGCCACCGGTGCCAACATGTGGGCGAACGGCCGCTGGACCGCGCGCATCCCGGTTGGTGACATCGGCCAGAGCATGAGCCCATTCCCCTTCGTCCTGATGCTTGGCCAGGACGACAACGAGCTGATCATGGGCGAGAAGCTGCGCGACTATGGCGTCGCGGTGCGAGTGGAACACCGAGCTCACCGCAATCGAGCAGCATCCGGATCATGTCGATGTCACGCTCAAGCTGCCCGACGGACAGCACCAGCAATATCAAGGCCACTTGGGTCGCAGGCTGCGACGGCTCACGCAGCCCGGTGCGCGAGCTGAGCGGAATCGAATTCCCGGGCGCGCCCTACGAGCAAACGTTCTTCGTCGCCGACACCGAGGCGACCGGGTCGATGAAGCCCGGCGAGCTCAACGTCTATCTCTGGAAGGACGGCTTCCATTTGTTCTTCCCGATGCGCGGCAAGGATGGCTGGCGCGTGATCGGCATCCTGCCGAAGCACCTTCGGCAGCGCGACGACCTGACGTTCGAGGAAGTCGTTCCCGCGATCCAGCAGGAGGCCGGAACCAATCTGAGCTTCAAGGCGTGCCACTGGTTCTCCACCTACCGCATCTATCATCGCGCCGCCGAGCGCTTCCGCGACGGCCGCTGCTTCCTGCTCGGCGACGCCGCGCACATTCACAGCCCAGCTGGCGCGCAGGGCATGAACACCGGCCTGCAGGATGCCTACAACCTCGCCTGGAAGCTCGCGCTGGTGGTGCAAGGCCGCGCCGATGCTGCGTTGCTCGACACCTACGAGCAGGAGCGCATCCCGGTGGCGAAGCGGCTCCTGGAAACCACCGATCGTGCCTTCCAGCTCATCGTCTCGGACGGCTGGCTCGGCGGCCTGTTCCGCACCCGCATCCTTGCCAACGTCGCGGCGCGCGCAATGAAGTTCGAGCGCGTGCGCAAGCTTGCCTTCCGCACCATCGCGCAGATCGGCATCAGCTATCCTGCAAGCACGTTGTCGCAGGCGATCTCCGGCCTGCCGAAGGACGCGCCGGCGCGCGGGCGACCGATTCCCCTGGATGCGGCTCAAGTTTGCGGCGAATGACACAGCCGAGGATCTGTTCGAGCGCCTCGACGACAGAAAGTTCAACCTGCTCGTGATCGGACAATCGCCGATCGCTCCGCAGACGCTGGACGACTTTGGAGACCTCTTGCGCATCCACACCGCGGCCGACCCTGCCAACACGGCCGAGCTCGCCCGCGCCAAGGTTCCTCAACGTTCGTTGTATCTCCTGCGGCCTGACGGCCACGTGGGCCTTTGCGGAACGAGCTTCGATGCGGCGACGATCAAGCGCTACCTCGCCGAGCAAGTGCAGCTCAAAGCACGAGGCCCCGAGACGGACCGTTTCGTCATTCAAGACAAAGCGACGGCAATCGATCCTCGCAAATCGACGGGCCATCTCAGGCTTGCGAGCTGAGGACGGCGTGACTACAGCGCCATCACCACGGCCTTGACCTCGGTATAGAGGTCGAGCACCTCGCGCCCCTTCTCGCGGCCCCAGCCGGACTGCTTGTAGCCGCCGAACGGCATCGCCGGCGTCGAGCGTGCCGTGCATGTTGACGCCGACCGAGCCGGCCCGATGCCGGCGCGCCATCTTGTGGGCGGTGCTGAGGTCGCGCGTCCAGATGCTCGCCGCAAGGCCATAGGTGGTGCGGTTCGCTTCCGCGGCAATGCGGTCGAGGTCGTCGTCGCTGAAGGTCATCGCGCACAGCACCGGGCCGAAGATTTCCTCGCGCACGACCGACATGTCCGGCTGGGTGTCGGTCAGGATCGGTCGGCGCGATGAAATAGCCCTCGTTGCCGACGCGGCTGCCGCCGGTCACCACCTTGGCGCCGTCCGAGCGGCCCTGCGCCACGTAGCCGGAGACGCGATCGAGCTGCTCCTGCGAAACGAGCGGGCCCATCTGGGTGTCGGGATCGAGCCCGTGGCCGATCTTGAGCTTGCCGGCCTCCTGCGCGACGCCCTCGACCAGCCGGTCGAACACGCTCGCGTGCGCATAGAGCCGCGAGCCCGCCGCGCAGACCTGTCCGGAATTGTTGAAGATCGCGCGCGCGGCGCCCGGCACCGCGATGCTGAGATCGGCATCGGGAAACACGATCACCGGCGACTTGCCGCCAAGTTCGAGCGACACCTTCTTGAGATTGCCGGCCGCCGCCTGCACGATCAGCCGGCCGACTTCGGCCGAGCCGGTGAAGGCGATCTTGTCGACGACCGGCATGCGCGGCAAGCGCCGCGCCCGCGGTCTCGCCGAAACCGGTCACGATGTTGACCACGCCGTCCGGGAATGCCGGCCTCCTGGATCAGCCGCGCCGAGCCGCAGCGCCGTCAGCGGCGTCTGCTCCGCCGGCTTGAGCACGACCGTGCAGCCGGTCGCGAGCGCTGGCGCGAGCTTCCAGGCCGCCATCATCAGCGGCGAGTTCCAGGGAATGATCTGGCCGACCACGCCGATCGGCTCGCGCAGCGTATAGGCGTGGAAGTTGCCGGGCTGCGAGAGGCTGATGGTCTCGCCGGTCGAGCTTGGTGGCCCAGCCGGCGGTGTAGCGCAGCACCTCGCAGCTGCTTGGCGATGTCGGAGTTCGCGAATATTGACGATCGGCTTGCCGTTGTTGAGCGACTCGAGCTCGGCCAGCTCGTCTCTGTTCGCCTCGATCAGCTCGGCAAGCTTCCACATCAGCTTCGCGCGCTCGCTCCCGGTCATGCGGCTCCAGGGCCCGCCCTCGAATGCGCGCGCGCGCAGCCGTCGACCGCCGCGTCGATGTCGGCGGCCTCGCCCTGCGGCGACCTGCGCGATCACGCGGCCGGTCGCCGGGATCGAAGGTATCGAAGGTCTTGCCGGACTTGGCATCGACGAAGCGCCCACCGATGAACAGCTGATGCTGGCCGCTCAGGAACTGCAGGGCCGCGCGCCCAAGGTGCGGATGGCTGAATGGTGCGTTCATCGTTTCTCTCCCTGAATGCGCGCTGGCTTGTTCTACTCCGCCGCTTCCTTGCTCGCCAGCGGCGGCAGCGTCTCGAGTTCCTTGCGGTAGGCCTCCTCCATGCGCGACGTGAGGCCGTGCTTCGCCAGCGCCTCGGCGAACATCGCGCGCACGCGCGGGCTCTCGTCGGCGTAGTCGAGCTGGTCGCCGCCGAGCCGCTTGCTGATCCAGCACATCATCACGCCTTGCGCGTTGCGCTGCGAGCCGAGCTTGAAGGCGAGATAGCGCGCCGGCGTCGGGCCGGTGTTGAAATGCTGATGCAGCCACATGTTGGGCGGCACGATCAGCGTGCCCGGCTGCCATTCGTAGCGGCGCGGCTGCCTCGCCGTCCGGCCACATCAGCGAATAGCCCTCGCCGGTGAGGATGATCGACGTGAGCGCCGGGCCCGTGCGCGTGCGCCTTCTTGTAGGTGCCGACCGGGAACTGCGAGATGTGGCCGGGGATGTTGCCCTTCGCGAGATTGAAGCGGACCATGCGGCTGCCGGCGCCGCGCTCGGCCGTGTCGGCGACCGGCACGTTGACGCCGTCGGGAATGAAATTGGTCTCGAGCCGCAACCCGTCGCGCTGCGACTTGGCGGCGAAATAGTCGGGCTCGCCGTTGAAGCGCTGCTTGAAGTCGAACGTCGTGTTGAAGACGAAGTCGATGTCCTCGTAGAGATTGATGATCGGCGGCGCATTGGTGACCGCGACATAGCGCGCCGGCGCCTGGCCCGAGCCGTTGAAGTGCTGATGCCAGCAGTTCATCGGAATGCCGAACAGCGCGCCCGCCTTCCACTCGAACGTCACGCGCTGGCCGGCGTCGTTCCACACCGTGGTGGAGCCGCGGCCGTCGAGCACGAAGATCATCTCCTCGAACAGGTGGCGCGTCGGCGCGAGGCTCTTGCCGGGCGGGATCTCGCAGGACATAGCAGTCGTTCGAGGTGCGCGAGGCTTCGTGATTGATGAACACCGCGTTGCCGCCGCGCCGCGCCCAGGGCTTGAGCTCGACCGTGCGCAGGCTCGGCACATAGTTGGCGCGCTGATGATGTCGAGCCCTTCGCCGCGCACCCAGCGCAGATAGGGCGTGTCCTTCTCGGTCGCGAATTTCTGCGCCAGCTCGTCCGAGACGATTGCGTCCTTGGCCATCGCCGTCTCCTGTCCGCGCAATTAGCCTCTTCCGTTCGTCCCCGCGCAAGCGGGGACCCAGAGCAACAAATGAGGTCGGTGCAAATTGCCCCTGGGTTCCCGCTTGCGCGGGAACGAACGGAGAGTGCATCGGCTCCAGCGAAACATGCCCTACCGCTGCGGGAACGCGAACGTGTCGCCGTACTTCTTCAGGATCGCCTCGCGCTGGTCCTTGTCGATGCGGTTGACCGGCGGGAACTTGTCCTTCCAGGCCCACGGCCGCACCGCGTAGATAGATCGCGCGCGAATTGGTGAAGGGCCCGTTGGCGGTCTGCTCCGGCGGCATGCGCGGATCGAGCGGCGTCGCCCAGCAGTTCTCCACGATCTCGATGTCGGTCGCGGGATCGACGCGCGTCGTCATCGCCCAGATCACCTCCTTCATGTTGGACGGATCGATGTCCTCGTCGACGATCACCACGAAGCGGCCGTTGCGCGCCGACGCCGCGCAGCCGAGCACCGCCATGCCGGCCTGCTTGGCGTGGCCGGCATATTGCTGCTTGATCGCGACCACGACCAGGAACGGATTGTGCACATAGGTGCCGACGATGCCGGGCACGCCGACGGCTTCGAGCTGCTCCCACAGGATGCCGCCTTCGAAGCGCACCGAATGATGCGGCGCGCCCGGCCATTGCGGCGCCATGTTCAGCAGGATCGGATCGTTGCGATAGTAGATCGCCTTGACGCGGATCGACCGGCTGCTCGTCGGCGGTGCCCTTGGTGCCGACCGTGTAGTAGCCCGGCCATTCGCCGAACGGACCTTCCAGCCGCGACTCGACCTCGGGCGGCGGCATCTCGCCTTCGATCACGACCTCGGCATGCGCCGGGATCGGCAGGCCGGTGAGCGGCCCCTTGATCACCTCGACCGGGCGGCCCGAGCATGCCGCCGGCGCGATCGAGCTCGGACACGCCGAACGGAAACTTCGTGTAGGAGAGAAAGAACAGCAGCGGATCGCCGCCGAAGGTCGCGACCACCGGGCAGGCCTTGCCCTGCTTCCAGTAGCGCTCCGCGATCAGCCGGCCCTGCTGGCCCGGGCTCTGCCAGATGCCGAGCAGGTTGCGCTCGTGCACCTGCATCCGGTAGGTGCCCATGTTGACGTAGCCGGTCTCCGGATCGCGGTTGATGAAGCTGTCGCCGGTGCCGATGTAGCGGCCGCCGTCGCCCGCGTGCGACTGCAGCACCGGAAACTGAGCAGATCGACCTCGTTGTCGCGCATGACGTTCTGCATCACCGGCCCGGTCGCGACCTCCTTGCGGCGGGATCGGCGGCGCGTGCTTGATGCGCTGCGCCGCGTGCCGCACGATCTCCATCTTGGGCGTGTCGGGCGGCAGCCCGAGCGCGATCGCCATGCGCACGCGCGAGGCGGTCGGGATGCTGAGCACGCGGAAGCCCTTCGGATAGCCCTTGATCTCGTCGAACATCAGCGCCGGCGGCTCGTCGATCAGCTCCGACACGGTCTCGGTCAGCGCGCCGATCTCGAGATTCCAGTCGGCGTCGTTGATCACCTTCACTTCGCCGAGCTTCTCGCACTCCGCGAGGAACGAGCGCAGCCCGTCATAGTCTTTCTTGCATCGCGTTCGACCTTGCTGAGCGCGCTATTGCGGCCTCGACGCCCGCGTCCTTGACGATGCGCTCCCATTTCGCGACGTCGGACCTTCACGCGCGCCGCAAATTCGTCCGCCGACAGCGGCATGGCGTCGTAGAAGCTCTCGTCGAATTTCTTCTTGTTGCGCCGGATCGTCGAACATCGCGCGGATATGCCCGTTGAGCTCGTCGACGATCGGCTTCGGCGTGCCGCGCGGCGCAAACAGCCCATACCAGGTTTCCACCTCCCAGCGCGGCAGCCCGATCTCGGCCGCCGTCGGCACGTCCGGGCAGATAGGCCAAGCGCTGCGGCCGCCGCGACCGCAAGACTGCGCAGCGTGCCCTGCTCGACGAACGGCGCCACCGTGCGCATTGCCGATCGCGATCGCCTGGATGTTGCCGGCGACGAGATCGGTCATCGCCGGCGCGATGCCGCGATAGGGCACGTGCACCATGTCGATGCCGGCAAGCTGCGCGAACAGCGCGAGCGCCAGATGCGGCGTCGTGCCGGGCCCGGCCGAGCCGTAGTTGATCGTGCCGGGCTGCGCCTTGGCGAGCGCGATGAAGTCCTGCGCGGTGCGCGCCGGCACCTTGCCGTTGATCGTCGAGGATGTTGCGGAACCTCGGCCAGCGCCGCGACCGGCACCACGTCGGTGAGGGTGTCGACCGGATCCTTCTTGAACAGCGCGCGGATTGATGGTGATGGCGCCGTTGGTCGCGACCAGCAGCGTGTGGCCGTCCGGCTCGCCCTTGGCGACCTGCTCGAGCGCGACGTTGCCGCCGGCGCCGGTGCGGTTCTCGACCACGACGGTGAGCCCGGTCCGCTTGCCGAGCCAGTCGCCGGCGATGCGCGCCAGGATGTCGGTCGCGGCGCCCGGCCGCGACCGGCACCACGATCCGGATCGGCTTCGACGACAGCGTCTGCGCCGATGCCGGAGCGCCCAGCAGCAGCGCCGCAGCGCCAAGCAGAATGTGTCCAAGCTTTAGGGGCATGTCCCCTCCCGGCCGCACTCTATCGAACTCTATCGCACGGGCGCTATAGTGCGGCAGTTGAGAGGTGAAAATGGCGACTGACCGCAAATCGAAACTGGCCGAAGTCAACCACTGGGACGAGCTGCTCGACGCTGCGCGACCGCCAGCGCGAGCAGACCCGCAACGGCATCCAGGTCATCAAGGAAGGCGAGCTGCCGCTGGAGGTGAGCCGGCAGGGCCTGATGCGCTGGTACCTGCACCCTGCGATCAAGGACACCTGCCTGTCGGTGCTGCTGTTCTATCCAGCAGGAGATCCCGCCCGGCAGCCGCTCGGGCCGGCTCAAGTTCCAGGGCGGCCAGGTGATGATGATCACCGACGGCCGCGGCTACACCACGATCGACGGCGTCAAGCATCCCTGGAAGGCCGGCGACGTGCTCAACCTGCCGCTGCGCGCCGACGGCATCATCGTGCAGCACTTCAACGCCGATCCCAACAACCCCGCCAAATTCGTCGCGGCCGAGCCGAACTGGCTCGAAGGCGTGTCGGTCGATCGCGGCTGCGGCTTCGAGCAGCTCGAGGACGCCCCCGAATATCGCCGGCGCCGAGCGCACGCAATCGACCTGACAAGAAGGAGCAACCAATGGCTGAAATCGAACGCGTGCGCGAGCGCGAGCGGCCGCCGCTCAAGGACAATCCCTATGAGCGCGTGATGGCGCAGCGCAAGGCGCTCGCCGAGCGCAATCTCACCGGCCCGGTGGTCATCGACTGCACCAAGCAGGAATGGTTCCAGGCGCGCCAGGGCAAGCTCAAGTTCTTTCTCGATCCGGTCTCGTTCAAGGACACGCCGCTGCAGCAGTGGCGCGTGTTCATCCACGACATCAAGACGCGCTCGGGCAAGCATCGCCACCAGGGCGGGCTCGTCATCTATGTGCTCGACGGCAAGGGCTATTCGATCGTCGAAGGCGAGCGCAAGGACTGGGAGAAAGGCGATCTCGTGCTGCTGCCGATGAAGCCCGGCGGCGTCGAGCACCAGCACTTCAATGCCGATCCCGCGCACGCCGGCGATCTGGGCGGCCTTCATCAACATCCCGATCCAGGAATATCTCGCCTCCGATCTCAAGCAGGAAGAAGTGTCGCCGGACTTCAAGGAGTAGCGAGCCCCAATGGACCTCGGACTGAACGGAAAAGTCGCGCTCGTGACCGGCTCGAGCCGCGGCATCGGGCGCTCGATCGCCGAGACGCTCGCGGATGAGGGCTGCGATCTTCTGCTCACCGGCCGCGATCGCAGGCCTGCTCGACGAAACGGCGGCCGCGATCCGCGGCAAGGGCCGCAAGGCCGTGATCGTGAATATCGATCTGCGCGAGGAGCGCGCGCCCGCAACGCTCATCGAGACGGTGCAGCGCGAGCTCGGCCGCCTCGACGTACTCGTCAACAATGCCGGCACCACCAAGCGCGGCGATTTCTTCGAGCTCACCGACGCCGACTGGCACGACGGCTACGCGCTCAAATTCTTCGCCCATGTGCGGCTCACGCGCGCGGCCTGGCCGCTGTTGAAGGCGCGGCGCGGCTCGCTCATCACCATCGGCGGGACCAGCGGGCGCAAGCCAGAGGCCGCCTTCACCATCGGCAGCTCGGTCAATGCCGCCTGTCGCGGCCTTCAGCAAGGCGATGGCGCATCGCGGCAAGGACGACGGCGTGCAGGTCAACTGCATCCATCCGAGCTTTGTCGAGACCGAGCGCCAGTGGCGTCGCATCAGGGCCGAGATGGAGCGCAGCGGCGATAGCGAGGACAAGGTGCGTGCGCGGTTCGTGCGCGAAGCCGGCATCATCCGCTACGGCAAGGTCGAGGACGTGGCCGACCTCGTCGCGTTCCTGGTGTCGGCGCGCGCGACCTGGATGCACGGCGCCACCATCGATCTCGACGGCGGTGAGATCGCGGTGTTGTGACTTGGTCTGCTGTTGGCGCGAGACAATGGACATCTTCAGACACAAACGCAACCGCGCTGCTGGAGTTGCGAAGACCAGCGCCACAGCGTTCCCTCCCCCCTTGTGGGGGAGGGACAGGGAGAGGGGTGGAACCAAGCACTGCATTCCCTCTCTATGTCGAGAGTAAACAAGGACAATCACGAACGCTCTCCTGTTTTGACTTCGCCACGGAGGATTTGCCTCGCGTTTGGTGTCTGTCGCCACCCCTCTCCCTGTCCCTGCCCCACAAGGGGGGAGGGAACCGTGGGGCACGCATCTTCGCAACTCGTGGCCGATTGTGGGCGTCAAGGCATGAGCATCCTGCTCACACCCGCGCGCATCGGAACGGTGGAGATCAAGAACCGCGTCGTCATGCCGTCGATGACGACGCGCACGGCCGATCCCGAGGGCTTGGTCACGGATGCCTCGCTCGCCTACTACGCGGCGCGCGCCCGCGGCGGCACCGGCCTGATCACGGTCGAGATGGCGTCGCCCGAGCGCGCCGGCCGGCATCGCAAGCGCGAGCTCGGCATCTACGATGACCGCTTCCTGCCCGGCCTGACGCGGCTCACCGCCGAGATCCATCGCCACGGCGCCAAGGCCTCGATCCAGCTCGGGCACGGCGGCGGCCACACGCGGGTCGACATCTGCGGCGAGACGCCGATCGCACCGTCGCCCATTCCGCACCCGGTCTACGAGGTCACGTTCGAGACCATCGTGCCGCAGGAGATGTCGCATGCGCGCATCGCCGAGACGGTCGCGGCATTCGCGGCGGCAGCCTGGCGCGCGCAAACGTGCCGGCTTCGATTGCGTCGAGATCCACGCCGCGCATGGCTATCTGATCTCGCAGTTCCACGCGCCGTTCGAGAACCGGCGCATCGACCAATACGGCGGCAGCCTCGAGAACCGCGCCCGCTTCGGGCTTGAGGTGCTGCGCGCCGTCAAGGCCGCGGTCGGCGACATGCCGGTGATCTATCGGCTGTCGGTCGAGGACTATTTCGCGGGCGGCCTGCCGTGGAACGAGGGCAAGCAGATCGCGATCTGGGCGGCTGACGCGGGCGCCGACGCGCTTGCACATCAGCGCCGGCCATTATCGTTCGCTGCCGACCGCGCATGTCATGATCCCGCCGATGGCCATGCCGGATGCGCCATTCCTCGACTTCGCCAGCGACGTGAAGAAAGCGGTGCGCGTGCCGGTGATCGCGGTCGGGCGGCTCGGCGATCCGGCCATCGCCACCGCCGCGGTCGGAGACGGCAAGGCCGATTTCGTGGCGCTCGGACGCACGCTGATCGCCGAGCCGCAATGGGTCGAGAAGCTCGCCCGCGGCGAGCCGGTCCGGCGCTGCCTCGCCTGCAACACCTGCGTCGACGAGATGCGCGGCGGCGCCGGCATCGGCTGCGTGGTCAACGGCGCCGCGGGCCGCGAGCTGCGTGTTCGCCGATGCCAAGCCCCCGCAGGACGAGCGCATTGCGGTGATCGGCGCCGGTCCCGCCGGCCTCACCTACGCGTCGCTGGTCGCCGACCGCAACAGCGTCACCGTCTTCGAGAAAGACCGTCAGGCCGGCGGCGCTTCCGGCTCGCCGGCAAGGCGCCGCTGTTCCAGGACGTCGAGGCCGAGCGAGACAAGCCTTGCGCAGCTATATCGACAGCCTGGTCGCGGCCTGCCTGCACAAGGGCGTTAACGTCAAATACGGCACCGACGTCGCGGCGAAGCCCGCACCTGCTGGCGCCGTTCGACCGCATCGTGATCGCGACCGGCAGCCGCTATCGCTTCGGGCTCGGCCCGATCGTGCGCGGCGCGCTGACCTGCGGCATCGGCCGCTGGCCGGGGCTTGGAGCGCTTTCTGATGCGCGCCAACATCCGCGACTGGTTCTATCACAGGGCGCGCCTGCCGACCGCCGAGCGCTTCAAGGCGCTCGCCCGGCCCGGCCAGCCGTCGTCGTGATCGGCGACGCGGCGCATCCCGGCAAGAGCAAGCCCGCCATCGCCAGCGCCTTCGAGGCCGCCCTGTTGCAGCCATGCGGACCTGACGCTTGACCGCGCCGCCCAGCACCTCCAATAAGAAGCAAGTAACGGCCCGGCGTTCCTGTAACCGACGAGTGCGACCGTGGAGATCGATCTTCCCGACGAACTGAGCATGCTGCGCGACATGGTGCGGCGCTTCGTCGACGAGGAACTGATCCCGCTCGAAGGCAAGTCGCTCGACGGCGCAGAAGCTCAAGCCCGAGATCGAGGCGCGGCTGACCGCGCGCTGCAAGGAGCTCGGGCTCTGGCAGATCGACGTGCCGGAGGAATTCGGCGGCCAGGGCCTTGGCGTGCTCGGCCGCGTCGATCGTCTGGTCGGAGCTTGGCCGCACCGTCGCGCTGCCGACGCGCGGCGTGCGCATTCTCGGCCCCGACATCCGCGCGCCGCTCTACGCGCTCGAAGGCGAGATGCGCGAGCGCTATCTGATGCCGACCGTCGCGCGGCGAGCGCGAGAGCTGCTTCGCGCAGACCGAGCCGGACGCCGGCTCCGATCCCGGCGCGATGCGCACCACCGCGGTGCGCGACGGCGACCATTACGTCATCAACGGCACCAAGCGCTTCATCACCGGCGCCGACAGCGCCGATTTCGTCATCCTGATGGCGGCGACCGACCGCAGCCAAGGGCTCGCGCGGCGGCATCTCCTGCTTCGTGTTCGACATGGATACGCCGGGCGTGCAAGCTCACCACCTGCTATCACACGCTCACCGGCGAGACGCCGTGGGAGATCGTGTTCGACAACGTGCGCGTCCACAAGAGCCATCTCGTCGGCAAGGAAGGCGCAGGCTTCAGCCTCGGGCAGAAATGGCTCGGCGCCGGCCGCATCAAGCAGGGCGCGCGCGCGCTCGGCGCCACGCGGCGCTGCCTCGAGCTCGCGTCGTCCTACGCCAAGCAGCGCATGACCTTCGGCCAGCCGCTCGCCAACCGGCAGGCGATCCAGTGGCGCCTCGTCGACACCTATGTGGCGCTCGAGGCCGCGACGCTTCTGGTGCATCGCGCCGCCGCGCGCTACGATCGCGGCGACGACGATCGCAACGAAGCCTATCTGGTGAAGCTCTACTGCACCGAGATGGCCTGGGAGGCCGCCGACATGTGCCTGCAGGTGCATGGCGGCATCGGGCTCACCACCGATCTGCCGGTCGAGCGGCTCTGGCGCGACCAGCGCAGCCACATGATCACGGAAGGCACGCCCGAGATCATGCGCATGGCGCTCGCGCGCCATGTGCTCAATACGTTCGGATGACCACCAAGGAGAGTGAAATGGCTGACAAAGCAGTACAAGAACATTCTGATCGAGCGGGAGGGCGGCATCACCTTCCTGTGGCTCAACCGGCCCGACAAGCGCAACGCCATGAGCCCGGATCTGCATTTCGACATGGACGACGCGCTCGACTGGCTCGCCACCGACAAGGAGACCAAGGTGCTCGTGCTCGGCGGCAAGGGCGAAGCCTGGTGCGCCGGCCAGGACCTGCGGCTCTATTTCCGCGGCACCCAGGACGACCCGGAGAGCGCGCTACAAGGCCAACAACGCCAGCCACAGCTGGCGCTGGGAGCGGCTCTCGCAGTTCCCGAAGCCGACCATCGCCATGGTCAACGGCTTCGCCTTCGGCGGCGCCTTCACGCAGCTCTGCGCCTGCGACTTCGCGATCGCGGCGGAGGACGCGACCTTCGGCCTGTCGGAGGTGAACTGGGGCATCATCCCGGGCGGCCTCGTGAGCTGGAACCTCACCGACATGCTGCTGCCGCGCCATGCGCTCTATTACGCGGTGACCGGCGACACGTTCGACGGCAAGCGCGCGGTCGAGATCGGGCTCGCCAATTTCGCGGTGCCGAAGGCGAAGCTGCGCGAGGAGACGATCAAGCTCGCGCAGAAGCTGATGAAGCTCAATCCGAACGTCGTGCGCTACACCAAGGAGGCGATCCGCGCCGTGCGCAGCATGACCGACAAGCAGGCGCGCGACTATCTCAAGTCGAAGCAGGATTCGCTCGTCGCGCAACGACAAGGAAATCCGCGAGCAGCACGGCATGAAGCAGTTCCTGGACGAGAAGTCGTATCGTCCGGGCCTCGGCCCGTTCAAGCGGTCGAGAACGGCCTGAGCGCGCATTCGCGGCACGATCCGCGCACGCGATACGCGCGATGGAACAGACCGGCAACGCCGCCATCGAGCGGCTGTTCCACCCGCGCAACGTCGTGCTGGTCGGCGCATCGGACCGCCCCGACCACTGGTCGCGGCGCGTGTGCGACAATCTCAAGCGCTTCGGCTTTGCCGGCCGCGTCTTCCCGGTCAATCCGAACCGCAGCGAGATCTGGGGCACGCCCTGCTTCCCCGACGCTCGATGCGCTGCCGGAGCCGCCCGACCATCTCGCGATCTTCACGCCGGCCGAGACCTCGCTGCGACGTGCTGCGCGACGGCGCGCGCCGCCGGCGCGCGCAGCGCCACGTTCTATGCGGCGGGCTTCGGCGAAGGCGGCGACGCCGAGGGCCTGCGCGCTCGCGCGCGACAGCTGCGCGCCGTGCTCGACGACACCGGCCTCACCATCGTCGGCCCCAATTGCATGGGCGTCGCCTGCGGCACAATCCAACTTCTGCCACCATCCCCGACGAGACCTTGCAGGAGCTCGCGCCAAGCCCGGTCGCGGTCGCGGCGCAGAGCGGCGCGATGTGCGCGTCGATCAACCGCGCCATCAACGAGCTCGGCCTCAAGATCGCCTATTTCGCCTCCTGCGGCGGCCAGATCGGCTGCACGATCGGCGACTTCATCGACTATTTTGCCGATCAGCCGGAGCTGCGCGTCATCCTCTGCTACATCGAAGGCGTGCCCGATGCCGCGCACTTCCTCGCCGCCGCGCGGCGCGCTCGCGCCAACGGCAAGACCGTCGTCGCGGTCAAGATCGGCGGCTCCGAAGCCGCGCGCGCCGTTCGCGCTCGCGCATACCGGCTCGCTCGCCGGCAGCACGGAAGCGTTCGAGGCCGTCGCGGCGGCCGCCGGCGTCGTCCGCGCTCAACTCGCTCGAGGACGCCATCGAGGCGGTCGAGTTCCTCGCGCGCTGCCGCCTGCCGCGCGGCCGCAACGTCGCGGTGATGACCAATTCGGGCGCGCTGCGCAACCTGATCACGGAAGCCGCCGACCGCACCGGCGCGCCGCTCGCGCCGCTGTCCGACGCGACGCGCGCGGCGCTGCGCGAAGGCGCTCGAGCAAGCCGACATCACCAATCCGCTCGACACCAAGCGCACCATTCCGACCGCGCAATATGTCGGCCTGCCTCGATGCGCTGGTCGACGCGCCCGAGGTCGACATCGTGCTGCCGCCGAGGAACTGCCGCGCGACGACGGCGTCGAGCGCCGCGTCGCCAATCTGCGCGCGCTCGAAGCCGCTGCCGCAGCGCGCCGCACGCGCTCGGCAAGCGGTCGCGGTGTTCACGCCGTTCATCACCGAGCACCGACCGACTACGGCCGCATCGGTGCGCGCGCAGATCCCGCACGTGCCGGTGCTGCGCGACACTCGAGCGCACGCTGCGCGTCATGCGCGCGCTCGCGGACGCCGCGTCCGCACCATCGCCGGCCGAGCTGCCGCGCCGCCCGCCGACAGCGAGCGTCGCCCGCACGCTGGCGCGCGCGCGCCGCGGCGCTCGACCGGCCGACCGCGCTCAACGAGGTCGAATTCGAAGGCGCTGCTGCGCGCCTATGGCATTCCGCTGCCGCCGGAGCGGCTGGTGCGACACCGCCGCCGAGGCGATAGCGGCCGCGCAGCGCGATCGGCTTCCCGGTCGTGCTCAAAGGCGTGTCGGCCGGCGATCCCGCACAAGAGCGATGCCGGTCTGGTGCTGCTCAACCTCGCCGACGCCGACGGCGGTGCGCGACGCGCGTCGCCGAGCTTGATGGCGCAGCGCCGGCAACGCTCGGAGCACCGCTCGACGGCATTCTGGTCGCGCAGCAGATCACAGGCGGCATCGAATGCGTGCTCGGCGTCAGCCGCGATCCGGAGATGGGCCCGGTCGTCATGTTCGGCCTCGGCGGCATCTTGGTCGAGCTGTTCAAGGACGTGAGCTTTGCGCCGCGCCGGCCTCGACCGCGACGAGCGCCGCCGCAATGGTCAAGGCGACGCGCGCCGGCCGCCTGCTCGAGGGCTTTCGCGGCAGCAAGCCGGGCGACACGCGATGCGCTGCTGCGACGCGCTGGTCAATCTCGGCCGCCTTGCCCGCGATCTCGGCGACGTCATCGAGGCGATCGACATCAACCCGTTCCTGGTCTGCGAGCGCGGCGCCTTCGCGCTCGACGGGCTCGTGGTGCTGCGGCCACCAGTACTGCGACGACCCGGCGAGGCCTGGCGGCGATTGACGCATGCGTCGCCGCCGTGAACACTGGTTGCGAACATTGGGAGGTCTCGCCATGCACGTCATTGCGTCGCTTGCCGTGCTTGCTTTGGCGAACGCTAGGCGCTGCGCTGTCGAGCCTGCCGGCCGCAGCCCAGAGCGTCGCCGATTTCTATCGCGGCAAGACCATCACCTGCTTCATCGGCTACGGCGTCGGCGGCGGCTATGATCTGTTCGCCCGCACCATCAGCCGTCACATGTCGCGGCATATCCCCGGCAATCCGACCATCATGCCGGTCAACATGCCGGGCGCCAGCAGCCTGGTGCTCGGCAATCATCTGGCCAAGCGCGCGCCGCGCGACGGCACTGCGATCGGCGCGGTGAATTCGGCGCTGCTGTTCGACACGCTGTTCGCGGGCGCCGAGTCGAAGGCTCAGTTCAATGGCCCCGAAATGACCATGATCGGCAACGCCGTGAGCTCGGCGGCGGTGCTGATCGCCTGGCACACCACCGGCATCAAGACGCATCGACGATCTGCGCCAGAAGCCGCTGATCATCGGCGCGGTCTCGCGCACCGGCGACACTTATCTCCTGCCGCTGTCGATCAAGAACATGCTCGGCCTCGACAATCTCAAGATCATCACCGGCTATCCGGGCACGCGCGAGATCGCGATCGCGCTCGAGCGCGGCGAGCTCACCGGCCGGGTCTGGGACATGGAGGGCATCAAGGCCGCGCGCGCCGCACTGGCTCCGCGACGGCAGCGTCAACATCGTGGCGCAGCTTGCGCCGCAAGAAGATGCCGGAAGTGCCGGCGAGCGTTCCGCTGGTCAAGGACTTTGTAGCGAGCGACGACGACAAGAAGGTGCTCGATGTGATCTTCGTGAGCACGATCCTGGCGCGGCCCTACATCGCGCCGCCCGGCATTCCGGCCGATCGGGTCAAGGCGCTGCGCGATGCCTTCATGGCGACCATGAAGGACCCGGAATTCCTGGCGGAGATCGGCAAGCTGCAGATCAACATCGATCCCACGTCAGGCGAGGAGATGGAGCGCATCGTGCGCGACGCCTACGCACTGCCCGATGCCATCGTGCAGAAGGTGCGCAAGGCGCTGGTGGATTAGGGCGTACACTCATTGCATTGGTCCACAGCGTGCGGCTCGCGCAAGATCCGCTTTGGCCTCAGGAGCGGAAGTGTCCGAAAGTGGATTTATGCCCGCGGGGCTTTAGTCAGCGATTTGACGATGGCAATCGTAAGCGACTACGTGATGTCCGTCACATTCTTCCGAGAGGCCCCGTGCAACAATTGAGGCGAAAGAGATCGCGATCTAGCGATTTTTGCATGCATGGAGATTGTTATGAATATGAATCCCAAATGGTACGAAGCGACCTTTGAGGCGTCTTTCAAGACGGTTGCAGGAGGCTATGTCTTCCAGGCACCGAGCCCTTGGGTCTTCGGCCGTGGCCGCCGCTACCTCGTGAATGACGCCCAAAAGATGGAGCTTCTCAGTTTGATGAAGCCGAAACACCTGCGGAACTTGATGATCTGGTTGGCAATTGCGCTATTGGCGTTGGCAGCCTCGACTGTTCTTTGGGCCTTTTCCGGTCATGATCAGATGATGACGAGCGACGCCCTGGCGATTTTCGCCGTGATCGCGGTCTCGTCGATCGTCGCTATTGTCATGGTGACCAAGCATGATCTGCGGCGCTTGCAACCTGTCCTAATCGGTGCGTTACGCACTCAGGAATGACGGGAAATTGGACCAAAGGTCGTAGTGCGAGAACCACCATGGCGAGGCGCTGCGTAAGCGCTTCGCTGCGGCTGCCGAAATATTCAATCGTAAGCCATCCCGCGACTACTGTTGTGAAGGGTTTCGGATGACGGCCATTCATCGACGGAGCCACGCGCACGGGGGCCGTCATCCGAAACCCTTCACACAATCGGTAAGGCTCAGACCGAGCACATGACGTCCGCAATTTCCACCGTGAGCGGACCAGACAGCTCACCCCGCCATCAGAAACCCGCCGTTCACGTGCAGGGTCTGGCCGGTGACATAGCCGAAGCCGTCGCCGGCGAGCGCCGTCACCACGTCCGCGATGTTGCGGCGGCGCGCCGGGATGGCCGAGCGGGATGCGGTCGATGGCGTAGTGCTGGCGGCGCTCGGCGGTGCGCTTCGGGTCGTCCTCGCTCGCCTCGATATAGCCGGGCGAGACCATGTTCACCGTCACCTGCTGTGGCGCAAGATCAGCCGCGAGCGCCCGCGTCAGACCCTGCAGGCCGGCCTTGGCGGCGATCACATGCGCATGGTCAGTCGCACCCGTGAAGGCACTGTCACCACCGATATTGATGATGCGCCCCACCCCGCCCTGCGCCAAATGCGGCGCCGCCGCCTGGGCACAGAAGAATGCGCCATCGAGCGTGATGCCGAGCACCTCGCGCCATTCCGCGAGCGTGACGTCGGCGAGTGCGCGGCGGCGGCGAACCGAGGCGTTGTTCACCAGGATGTCGAGGCGGCCGTGCGCCGCGACCACAGCCTCGATCATCCGCCGCACCTCCTCCTGCTGCGACACGTCGCACAGCGCGACTGTGGCCTTCACGCCGATCGCCTCGGCCTCGCGACGTACCGCCTCGGCGGCGTCGCCATTGCTGCGGCCATGCACGACCACGTTCGCGCCGGCGCGCGCCAGCGTCAGCACGATCTCGCGGCCGATCCGGCGCGAGGAGCCGGTCACCAGCGCGACACGGCCGGAAAGTTGACGCTCACTCATCACGCGATGTCCTTATGCTGTCTCACAGTCCTCATCTCCTTCGCTCCACATGCCGCTCGATCCAGGTGATGAGCATGTCAGCAATCCGGTCGCTGTTGCTGTTCCACATCATGATGTGATCGTTGCCCCAGATGCCCGCCTGCGGGATGCGATCATAGAGCGCCGTGCGTGGCAATTTCGGCAACGACTGGTAGGTCGCATCGCCGCCCGCCTTCTTGATCTTGTCATAGGTCTCAAGACACGGACCGGTCTGCGGCCGGCCGACCTGGTTGATGCCGTGGATGCTCAAGGTCGGCACCCTGGCGAGGCCTTTCACCTCGACCTCCGGCGGCAGATTGCAATCGCCCTGCGGCTCGATGCCGATCAGCGCCTTGAACAGCTGCGGCTTATCGTTGGCGATGCGCCCGCCCATGGTGCCGGCCGCCGAATGCGCGACCACGATCGCGGGCCCGATCTTCTCCAACGCGGCGATGATGCCAGCCTCGATGCCGCCCGCCACCGGACCCTCCGGCATCAGCGACGCCAGCCAGTGCTTGTAGCCCTCCTCGTCGAGCGCCGGCATGAGATTGCCGTTGCAGTAGACCGGCGTATTGTTGGGGTCGCGCGCATCGTTGCCGATGCAACTCGGATCGTTCGGGCCGTGCTTGGGCGTCGGCGCCGGCAACGGCCCGGTGTTCCACTCGAGCCAGGCCGAGCTGTCCCACATCCGCAGCTCCGGTTGCGTGTTCGGCGCGGCCGCCCCCGAGCGTACGTCGTTAAAGCGGTCGGGCACGAAGCCGGCGCGGCCGCGGCCCGGCACGTCGATGATGTAGA
The DNA here is from genome assembly GCA_963817015.1 of uncultured Alphaproteobacteria bacterium. Classification (GTDB taxonomy): domain Bacteria; phylum Pseudomonadota; class Alphaproteobacteria; order Rhizobiales; family Xanthobacteraceae; genus VAZQ01. The sequence goes on from CAWFMV010000010.1 coordinate 271,905, forward strand.
CAGGATATCCGCGCCGGATGAAGTGATGCGCCCAGCCTTCGCGGCCGTCAGGCGTGGTGAGGAAATGCACGCCCGTGAGTCCGCCGCCGGGGATCATCACAACCGGCAGTGTTCGCCGGCCATAACGCAGCCGCTGCGGAATGAAGTATTCCACATAGGCCTGGCCCCCGAGGACCTGCTGCTGATTGTAGGGAATGTCCTTGAGGTCGCCTGCGCTCTCGGTGCCGGTCTGTGTGCGATTGACAATGCGACCGCCAGCCCAGAAGATTCCATGGCTCCTGAGCACAAGCGGCAGGCGCTTCTGGTCAGCCGGCGGGTAAGGGCCGGCCTGCGCCAGCACCGGCAACAGGGCCGCTGCAACTGCCGTCACAAGCGCCGCCACGATGATGCTGCAGGAGCGCATGGTTCCCCCTCCCTTTGACTGCTAAGCTTTCGCACATATTGAGATCGAGACGGACGATAGACACTAACGACAGAGATGACGAGGGAGGAGACCACGATGGCCGAAACCACGATCGTGACACCCGACCAGATCGAGATGCGCCCTGGCACGCGTGGCAACATCAAGGGTCTCACGGTCATGCACGTCAACGAGGGCGCGCCCTATATCACCTTCCTCGAGTCGGCCCCTCACCACTACGCGCAGGTGCATTCTCACAGCGAGGACGAGGTGATGGTGGTGGTGAAGGGCCGCATGCTGTTCAACGGCCGCTGGTGCGACGTCGGCAGTCTGATTTTTGTCCCCGCCCATGAGGAATACTGGTATTCGACCGGTGAAGAGGGCTGCCGCGTCGCGTTGATCCGGCCCAAGGGCCGCGGCACCTTCGAGAATGGCCGCGAGGACATCGCCGGCGATCCCGCCAAGCCTAATAGTGCTCAGCCCGATAGCGCCAACAGGAGCGCCAACGATGCCGCCCGATAGGCCGTTCCGGGCGCAGCTCGCTGCGGGCGACACCGTGGTGTGGTGCGCCTGCGGCCGCAGCGAACGGCAGCCTTATTGCGACGGCTCGCATCGCGGCACATCGTTAAGGCCAATGCGCTACACCGTCCCGCAGAATCTCACGGTTGCGCTCTGTGGCTGCAAGCAGACCAAACAACCGCCATTCTGCGACGGCAGCCATTTGGCTTATCGCGCCGCGCAGGGCGAACAGAAGCAGCAGGGGTGACGACATGACCGACCGACCGCGCCGACCGAGCGATCCACGCGTTGCCGCCGAGGCCGCCTTCAAGGCGGCGACCACGAAGCCGGCCGAGCTGCCAAAAGCAAAGCCATCGATCCCGCTCGCCAAGGAGCAGGTGACGCTGCGGATCGACCGCGACGTGCTGGACCATTTCCAGAAGGACGGCCCAGGCTGGCAGGACCGGATCAACGCCGCGCTGCGGAAGGCCGCCGGGAAATAGCCAATAGCTATCAATAGGTATCACAAGAGGACCGACAACAGCGCGGTAACCATGGCGGACTGGCTGCGGCGCAACCTCCCATTGTCGGCCTAGATGTTCGCAGATAGAGTTGCCTATCGCTGTCAGTGCCATGGAGCGCCCGGACAAGAGGCGCCCCTAAGGGAGAACAATCGCATGCCCCACAACACCCGCACTCTGGTCCGCTTGTCCTGCGCCATCCTGGCCGGCGTCTCGCTTGCGACGCTCTCGACCTCGCAGCCGCAGGCGCAATACAAGATGACGGTCAACCGCGAGCGTCTGCTCAACGCCCAGAACGAGCCGCAGAACTGGCTCATGATGAACGGCGACTACAGCTCGCAGCGCTATTCGAAGCTCACCCAGATCAACCGCGAGAACGTCAAGAACCTGCGCATGGTCTGGGCGCTCGCGCTCGGCGGCATGCAGGATGTCGGGCAGAACGGCCCCGAGGCCGAGGTCAATCCGCTGATCGACAACGGCTTCATGTATACGAGCGACGGCTGGGGCACGATCTACAAGATCGACGCCCGCAATCCGAACAAGGGCGAGTTCGTCTGGACCAGCGACTCCGGCGTGCGCCACGAAGGCAACCGCTCGCAGACGCCGCGGCATCGCGCTGTGGGAAGACAAGGTGATCGCCAACCTGCCGGACGGCCGCGTGATCGCGCTCAACCGCGACACCGGCGAGATCGTCTGGGACAAGAAGGTCGCGCAGCCGAACGAGTTCGGCAACAAGGAGCGCTTCCATGCCGCTCCGCTGGTCGCCGAGGGCAAGGTGATCGTGGCGAACGGCGCCGGCGACGCCGGCACCCGCGGCTGGGTCGCCGCGCTCGACGCCAACACCGGCAACGAGCTCTGGCGCTGGTACGCCGTGCCAAAGCCGGGCGAGCCCGGCAGCGAGACCTGGAAGGACAAGACCAACGCCTGGAAGACCGGCGGCGGCGGGCTGTGGCAGACCGGCTCCTATGATCCGGACACCAAGCTCACGATCTGGGGCACCGGCAATCCCTATCCGCTCTACGATCCAGAAGCGCGGCCGGGCGACAACCTCTACACCAACTCGGCAGTCGCGCTCGATATCAACACCGGCAAGCTCGCCTGGCACTTCCAGTACACGCCGAACAACTCGTGGGACTATGACGAGATCGGCATCCACATGCTGTACGACGAGGTGATCAACGGCGAGAAGCGCAAGGTCGTGGCGCATTTCGGGCGCAACGGGTTCTACTACTCGCTCGATCGCGGCAACGGCAGCTTCATCAAGAGCGGCCAGTATGTGAACGAGCTGAACTGGACCAAGGGCCTCGATCCGAAGACCGGCAAGCCGGTCGAGTACGATCCCAAGCTCGACCTCCAGCGCTACATTCCGGAGACGCGGGCACTGCGCGCGGACCGCGGCGTCATGAAGCGGGCCTGCCCGACCTGGCATGGCGGCGTCGCGCACCAGCCGACCGCCTACAACCCGGTCAAGCACATCGCCTACGGCGTCGGCACCGAAGGCTGCTTCTCGCAGGAGGGCGCACAGGTTGCCTACAAGGGCCCCGACGGCGGCATCGACAACGCCAAGAGCCAGCAGCGCAAGTATACGAGCGACCTCTACTACGGCGCGATGACGGCCTACGACACCACCACTCACAAGGTCGTCGCCAAAGCCGTGACCGACATCGAGAACCGCTCGGGCGCGCTGGTCACCGCCGGCGGCGTCGTGTTCACCGCGCTGCAGGATGGCTGGCTCGTCGCCTATGACGACGAGAAGCTCGAAGAGTTGTGGCGGTTCAATCTCGGCACGCCGCTCAAGGGCGCGCCGGTGACCTACTCGATCGGGCCCAAGCAGTATCTCGCGGTGCAGACCAGCGGCCGCCATCTGCATCCGGTCAAGTTCGATAAGCTCGAGAGCTCGAGCTACATGTTCGTCTTCGCGCTGAACTGAGCTTGCAGGTGCGCACGACGCTGATCCCAGGCGTGCCCGCGTGATCGGCGAGCTTGAATGGCAGGTCGCGTGCAGCCGTGCAAACGCCCGAAGAGGCCAGCAACGCTGTCGCAGCGCGGAGTTGCGACCGGTTTTGTTTGTTGAACCGACACGTCGAAAAGAACGCCATCAGGGAGAGGAAACATGCAATATCGCAGCCGTAGAATTGCGGCCATTGCGGCCGCTGTGCTGACCGGCGTCTCGCTTCTCGCGTTGACCAGCCCGCAACTGCAGGCGCAATACAAGCTCACCGTCAACCGCGAGCGCCTGCTCAACGCCCAGAACGAGCCGCAGAACTGGCTGATGATGAACGGCGACTACGGGTCGCAGCGCTATTCCAGGCTCACCCAGATCACCCGCGAAAACGTGAAGGACCTGCGGATGGTGTGGACGCTGTCGCTGCGCGGCATGCAGGATGTCGGGCAGAACGGCCCGGAAAACGAGGTCAATCCGCTCGTCGACAACGGCTTCATGTATACCAGCGACGGCTGGGGCACGATCTACAAGATCGACGCGCGCAATCCCTTCAAGGGCGAGTTCGTCTGGATCCAGGATTCCGGCGTCCGCCACGAAGGCAATCGGCCGCAGACGCGCGGCATCGCGCTCTGGGAAGACCTGGTGATCGGCAACCTGCCTGACGGCCGCGTGGTCGCGCTCAACCGTGACACGGGCGAGATCGTCTGGGACAAGAAAGTCGCCCAGCCCAACGAGTTCGGCTACAAGGAACGGCTTGCCGCCGCCCCGATGACGGTCGAGGGAAAAGTGATCGTCGCCAACGGCGCCGGCGATGGCGGCACCCGCGGCTGGGTGGCCGCGCTCGATGCCCGCACCGGCAACGAGCTCTGGCGCTGGTACGCGATCCCGAAGCCGGGCGAGCCCGGCAGCGAGACCTGGAAGGACAAGAACAACGCCTGGAAGACCGGTGGCGGCGGCCTGTGGCAGACCGGCTCCTACGATCCAGCGACCAGGCTCACAATCTGGGGAACGGGAAATCCAGTGCCGCAATACGATCCCGAGTCCCGCCCTGGCGACAATCTCTACACCAACGCGGCCGTTGCGCTCGACATCGACACCGGCAAGCTGGTCTGGCACTTCCAATACACGCCGAACAACTCGTGGGACTACGACGAGATCGGCATCCACATGCTCTATGACGAGACGATCAATGGCGAGAAGCGCAAGGTCGTCAGCCATTTCGCCCGCAACGGCTTCTTCTACTCGATCGATCGCGGCAATGGCAGCTTCATCAAGGGCACTCAATACACGAACGAGCTGAACTGGACCAAGGGTCTCGATCCCAAGACCGGCATGCCGGCCGAGTACGATCCGAAGCTCGATGTGCAGAAATATCTGCCGGCGGCGCGCCAACTGCGTGCCGACGCCAACGTGATGAAGCGGACCTGCCCGACCTGGCATGGCGGCGTCGCACACCAGCCAACGGCGTACAATCCGGTCAAGCACATCGCCTACGGAGTTGGCGCAGAAGGCTGTTTCACCCAGAACGGCTCGACGGCGGCGTTCAAGGGGCCCGATGGCGGTCTCGACCGCGAGAAGTTCAGCAAGCGCACTTACACCAGCGACCTCTATTACGGCTCGATGACGGCCTACGACACGGTCAGCCACAAGATCGTCGCCAAGGCCGTGACCGACATCGAGAACCGCTCAGGCGCGCTCGTGACTGCCGGCGGGGTCGTCTTCACCGCACTGCAGGACGGCTGGATCGTCGCCTACGACGACGAGAAGCTCGAAGAGCTGTGGCGCTTCAACGTCGGCACCCCGCTCAAGGGCGCGCCGGTGACTTATTCCATCGGCCCGAAGCAGTACCTCGCGGTGCAGAGCAGCGGCCGCCACCTGCATCCAGTCAAGTACGACAGGCTCCAGCACTCGAGCTATCTGTTCGTGTTCGCGCTGAACTGAAGCGATAGCCGCCGTAAAGCGGCAGCGGCCTGCGTCACGCCGGGGACGCAGGCCGCAATTCTTTTCACCACGTCGAACACGCGCTTCTTTTGGCCAACACCCTTTCCACGTCATGGCCGGGCATAGCGCGTCGAAGACGCGCGTGAACGCGCTTATGTCCCGGCCATCCACGACTTGCATCATGAAAGAAAGACGTGGATGCCCGGCACAAGGCCGGGCATGACGAGCTGAGAGGCTGTGCGCTCCCTCTATTTCTTCAACTCCTTGCACGCCTCAACATCGGAGCCCCAGAAGTCGACGCACGACGCATGATTGATCGGCCCCTTGCCGACCACCTTGGCGAACAGGAAGTCGGCAAGCAGCTCGACCTCGTTGGCTGCCAGCGTCGATGGCGGATCGGGCATCTCGAGACCGCGCGCGCGCAGGTCGGACAGCTTGAGGCCGAAGCAGCGTCCGTCACTGTAGGCCAGGCGATCGAAGGCCGGCATGCCGGTGCCGGGTCGGCCGCATTTGACGGTCTTGATCAGGACCTCGCGATCGAGCGGGATCTCCCGCAGGTTCGCCCCGTCCGGCATCTGGCTGTCCATCTTGCGGCCATCGGCCGCCCAGCCATGACAGGCCTGGCAGTTGCCCTTCTGCAAAAAGAGCTGGCGGCCGGCGGCGATGTCCTCTGCGGACTGCGCGAAGGCGACCGAGCTGCCGGCAAGCGCTGCGACCACGGCCAGCGTGGCGAGCCGTCCCCCCACGATCCCTGCCCTCACGATACCTTGGCTGGTTTCTCGATCTCGGCATCTGTGCTCCTCCACCCTTAAGGCTTATTATTCAGGTGCTTGTTATCAGGCGGGAAGCCAAGGAGGAAGCGGTGCCGGGTCTATGCTCCCATGCAGGACGCTCAGTGCGGGCGCTCCTGTGCGCGGCCACTCTCCTCTCCGCCCTGGTTCCAGCCACGGCGCAGCAGTTGCGGCGCGCTACGATCTGGAATCTCAAGCTCGGCGAGCCGATCGCGGCCCAGCCTTCGACGAATGAGTTCCGCGGCTTTGCCTGCGGGTCGAATGGCGGCGCGCCGCGCCAGCCGCTCACCGGCTGGCGCGACTTCGCGCGCTGCCGCGCCGAGTCCGATGGGCTGCACGAGGTCTATTTCGAATACGACGACGAGCTTGAATACATCGCGCGCGCCCGCGACGCCGATCGCGAGATCACGCGCTGGGCGGGCACGACCGAGGTCGGCTTTCCGGTCGTGGTGTCGGCGCTGTTCGACTCCGCTGGCGTGCTGCGCGGCCTCCGCATGGTGACCGACGCGCGGCCCGAGCATCGCAACGACATCACGGAAGCGAACCTGCGCAAGCGCGCCGACGCCTATATGCTGGGCGGCATCATGGCGGCGCGGTTCGACATCGAGACCGCACGCGATTGCACGAGCTCGCCGCCAGCCGAAGGCGAAAGCGCAGTCGGCACGCTGTTCATCAAGCAAAGCTGCGAGATGAATGACGCGCCCAACGCACGCAAGATCATTCTGCGCGTCAGCTTCTACCGCAAGCCGGGCCAGAGCGGCACCAATCCGCAATTGCCGACGCAGCTCACCGAGGGTCAGTTCGAAAGCTCGGCCCGGCTCGAGATACGGCAGATCAACTAACGACGCAACTCATATCAGATATGCTGTAATGACGCACACACTCTCCACGTCATGGCCGGGCTTGTCCCGGCCATCCACGTCTTGCTTGCTAGCGCAAAAGCAAAGAAAGACGTGGATGCCCGGCACAAGGCCGGGCATGACGAACTAAACGTTGTTCGTGTTGATAGCACTCTCCTTACGGCACAGTCGTGCCGTCAGGCATCATGGTGCGATCGAAGATCGCGTCGTCGAGCTTGGTCTCATGCAGGGTGGCGCGACGGAAATTGGCGCGCGTGAGCTTGGCGCGCGAGAGATCAGCGCCGCGAAAGATTGCGCCCTGTGCGTCCGCCTCGGTCAGATCGGCCCCCTTCATACTGACGTCGGTCAGCTCGGCGCCAAGGAGCCGCGCCTCGACCAGCGACGCGCCATCGAGCTGCGCGCCGCGCAGCATCGCAAAGTCGAGCGCAATCCCAGACATATCGGCGCCGACGAGGTTGGTCTCCGCCAGCCGTCCTTTGCGCAGGTCGACATTGCGCAAGATGGCGCGGCCGAGATCGGTGCGCGTCATCCGCGCGGTTCCCATCATGGCCTCGGTCAGGTCGGCACCCGCCATCGAGGCGCCGTCGAGATTGGCGCCGTAGAGCATGGCCTCGTGCAGCTTGGCCTCGCGCAAATCGGCCCGGCTGAGATTGGCCTTGTTGAGGTTGGCACCGTTCAGGTCGGCGCCGCCGAGCCGCGCATTGGTGAGACGCGCATCGTGAAAGTTCGCGTCCTTCAGGTTGGCGCCGGTGAGATCGGCATTGGCGAGGTCGCGACGCTTGAAGTTCTGGCCGGAGAGATCGCAGCGCGGGCAGCTGCGGGTCTTGCCCGCCAGAAAGTCCTCCCGCTGATCGGCGCGGGCGCTGCCTGCCGCCAACACCGTGGCGAACAGGATCGCGATCAGGCGCGCGGGCGTGTTCCTCACCATTGCGGCACTCTCTATACGCGAGCCTAAGAATGAGCGATCGAGCCGGCCCATGCAAGCAGGCCCGCATTGGCCTCCACTCTTGCAGCACGGGGCGAAAGACCTACACTGCTGCCATAGCAGGACGCAGCCGCCACGCAAGCGGCGCGTGAAAGGGAGAAACGATGCGCGCGACAGGGCTCACCATATGTTCCGGGACCGCAATGGCGGCCGCGCTGTCCGCAATGCTGGCGCTCCCGGATGCCGCGACAGCCCAGCCATCGCTCGAGCAGCGCAAGGCGCTTTACGCGCCCTGGTCGCCCGACCAGATGGCGCAGCGCCGCAAGGAGTACGGGCTGATCGGTCCCGGCACGACCAGGCCGGTGCCGCCGCCGGCGTTCCCGTCCTATCTCAAGAAGCCGGACTCGATCGAGCAACTCATGCCGCAGGCGCGCGCCGCCGTGCGCCAGACCGGCGGGCGCACGCCGCTCGGCCTCGTCGATCCCGGCAAGCATCTGCTGATCGTGGTCGGCGAGGTCCGCGACTCCAAGCCCAACATGATGGTGCAGGAGGCGATCAAGCGCGCCTACGGAGGAGCGCGGCGTCAAGTGCACGATCCTCACGATCTGGGACATGCTCGGCATGAGCGAGGCGCGAGTATCTCGAATTCCGCGACGGCATTCGCACCTATCGCGATCGGCGACGGCCAGCGCGAGCTGGAGAGCTTACTTCACCACCACGGGCTTCATGCCGAATGCGCAGAAGGGCCGCGACTGGGTCGCCAGCAAGGATCCCGAGCTTGCGCGCGCGACCTGGCCGAGCCGCGAAATTCGAGAACGAGCGCTTCGCCAAGCTCGCCGACGAGTATTTCGAGGCCACCCCGAACGCGCTCGTCGCCTGGCTCGACAAGCATCCGGAGATCGACTGGATCGTCTGGCGCAGCGGCAACCGGCCGAACTCGCGCAAGATGCTGCGCGCAGCACGGCGAGAAATTTCTCGGCAACTACACCTATCTCGATCTCTACGACCTGATGAGCCAGGTGCCGTCGTTCCCGTCCGACGTCTGGCGGCTGGTCGAGACCAAGACCATGGAGCCGCTCGCCTTCGTCGACCGCGCCGAGGTCACCGACCCGGAAGGCACGGCCTTCGGCTACGACGTCGACGAGGAGATGGCCAAGAACTGGGCCGCCGGCGTCTACAACCAGGGCCATCTCTATATGTATCCGGCGCAGGCGACCGGCCGCTTCCCCTATTCGATCATCGAATATCCGACCATGGGCGGCTCCTATCTGCCGCCGGTGCAGCCGGAAACGACCGGCATCATCGCATCGACCTCGAGCCACGCCGCCACCCATCCGCGCATGGAGATCTTCATCGAGAAGGGGCGCGTCAAGGAGGTCAAGGGCGGCGGGCTCTATGGCGAGGGCATTCGCCTGATGATGACCTATCCGGGCATCGAACGAAGTCGCTGTGGCCGTTCCAGAAGAAGCCCGGCTACTGGTGGCTCTACGAGGCCGGCCTCGGCACCAATCCGAAATACTTCAAGCATCCGGCCGAAGTGCTCGAAGGCAACAATCTCTCGGAGCGCAACGTCGCCGGCGTGATCCACTGGGCGCTCGGCTCGGAAGTCTCGATGGGGCCCGACAAGGTCGGCGAATGGGCCGCCGGAAAGCGAGGCGTTCACGTCGCAGCGCGACATGCCGCTGCCCAAGGGCCACTGCGATGCACCAGCACAATCACCTGCCGACCGTGCAGGTGCGCATCCGCGATCTCGACCAATGGGTGACGCTGATCGAGCACGGCGGGCTGACCGCCCTGCAGGACACCTATGTGCGCGCGCTCGCCTCGCGCTACGGCAATCCCGAACGACATCCTGCGCCGCGATTACGTCTCGGCGCTGCCGGGCATCAACGCGCCGGGCACCTACGACCAGCTATGCGCGCAATCCCGGCGCCTACTGGATCAACTGGGCGGAGAGCATCGAGGCCGGCAAGTATGAGTTCTTCAAGCCGTGATCGCGTGGGCCGCAGCGAGCGCGTTGAAATGAACAAGGAGCAGACAATGTGGTACTCGGCACACAGCTCTTGCTCCGACGTCGTCCCCGCGCAGGCGGGGACCCATAACCACCGACGCTTCAGCTTATCGCCGCCAGTGCGCCATCGTAAGTCAGGGCGTATGGGTCCCCGCCTTCGCGGGGACGACAGGCTGCAACGCTTCTATCCGTTCTCACGGGCGTGATCGCTGCATTGCCGTCACACGCATTCGCCGACAAGAGCCAGCCGCTCGAGCAGCGCAAGGCACTCTACGCGCCCTGGTCGCCCGACCAGATGGCGCAGCGCCGCAAGGACTACGGCCTGATCGGGCCGGGCACCGGCAAGCCGGTGCCGCCGCCCGCGTTTCCGTCCTATCTGAAGAAGCCCGACTCGATCGAGCAACTGATGCCGCAGGCGCGCGCCGCCGTGCGCCAGACCGGCGGCCGCTCGGCGCTCGGCCTGGTCGAGCCCGGCAAGACCGTCGCTGATCGTGGTCGGCGAGTTGCGCGACTCGCGGCCCAACATGATGGTGCAGGAGGCGATCAAGCGCGCCATGGAGGAGCGCGGCGTCAAGACCATCATCCTCACCGTGTGGGACCTGCTCGGCCTGACCGAAGCGGAATACGACGAGCTGCGCGCCGGCGTGCGCACCTACACGATCGGCGACGGCCAGCGCGAGCTCGAATATTTCTTCACCGTCACCGGCCTGATGCCGAGCCCGCAGAAGGGCCGCGACTGGGTGCGCGAGCAGGATCCCGGTTTTGGCCGATGCGACCTGGCCGGCGCCGAAGATCCTCAATCCACGCTTCGCCGAGATCGCCGCGCAATCACCTCGAACTGGTGCCGAAGGCACTGGTCGCCTGGCTCGACAAGCACCCGAACGTCGACTGGGTGATGTGGCGCAGCGGCGGGCGCGGCAACACCCGCAAGCTGCTCGAGCATCACGGGCCGAAGTTTCTCGGCAACTACACCTATCTCAATCTCTACGACCTGATGAGCCAGGTGCCGTCCTTCCCGTCCGATGTCTGGCGGCTGGTCGAGACCAAGACCATGGAGCCGCTCGCCTTCGTCGACCGCGTCGAGGTGAGCGATCCGGAAGGCACGGCCTTCGGCTATGACGTCGATGAAGACGGCGCCAAGGACTGGGCCGCCGGCGTCTATCAGCAGGGCCACCTGTTCATGTTCCCGGCGCAGGCGACCGGTCGCTTTCCCTATTCGGTGATCGACTATCCGGCGATGGGCGGCTCCTACATCCCGCCGGTGCAGCCGGAGGTCACCGGCGTCATCGCCTCGACGCTCGAGCCACGCCGCGAGCCATCCGCGCATCGAGATCAAGGTGACGAAGGGCGTCGATCTCCGAGATCAAGGGCGGCGGCCTCTACGGCGAGGGCATGCGGCTGCTGCAGAACTATCCCGGCACCCAGGAGCTGACCTATCCGTTCCTCAAGAAGCCCGGCTACTGGTGGCTCTATGAAGCCGGCACCGGCACCAATCCGAAATACTTCAAGCATCCGGCCGAGGTGATGCGAAGGCAACAATCTCTCCGAGCGCAATGTCGCCGGCATCATCCACTGGGCGTTCGGCACCGAGGTCGCGATGGGGCCCGACAAGGTGAACGAATGGGCGCCGGAGACCGAGGACTTCGCGCGCAAGAATCAGCTGCCGCGCGGCCACTCGATGCACAATCACAACCTGCTGCCGACCTTCCAGGTGCGCATCCGCGATCTCGACCAGTGGGTGACGATCATCGAGCACGGCGGGCTCACCGCGCTCGACGACACCTATGTGCGCGCGCTCGCGTCGCGCTACGGCAATCCCGAGCGCGATCCTGCGCCGCGACTACATCCCGGCGCTGCCCGGCATCAATGCGCCCGGCACCTACGACAGCTATGCGCGCAATCCGGGCGCCTATTGGACCGACTGGGCGGAGCAGCATCGAGGCCGGCACCTATGAGTATCTTCAAGCCGTGATCGCACGACGTAACCGAGCAGCGCATGACATGCGAGCATCTGGAAGACAGCGCCAAGCCGGCTCGCAATCTGACGCCGATTGCGCGGCTGGAGCAACGTGTCGAAGGTCTACGAAACGGCGGCCGCGCGCGTCACCGCGCTCGAGAAGATGTCCTGGGAGGTCGGGCGCGGCGAGGCGGTGGCGCTGATGGGGCCGTCGGGCTGCGGCAAGACCACGATCCTCAATCTGCTCGGCGGCATGGACCGTCCGACCAGCGGCGCCATCATGGTCGACGGCGACGAACGTCGCCGCCATGAGCGAGCGCCAGCTCGAGCACTATCGGCTGCGCAAGATCGGCTTCGTGTTCCAGTTCTTCAATCTGATCCCGAGCCTGTCGGCGATCGAGAACCTCGAGCTGCCGATGCTGATCGCCGGCACGCCCGAGGAGGAGCGCCGCGCCCGCGCCGAGACGCTGCTGGAAACTGTCGGCCTGCAAACAGAAGGGGTTCAAGCGGCCGGAGGAGCTCTCCGGCGGCGAGCAGCAGCGGGTTGCGGTCTGCCTCGCGCTGGTCAACAACCCCTCGATCATTCTCGCCGACGAGCCGACCGGCAATCTCGACAGCGCCAACAGCAAGATCATCGCCGATCTGCTGATCAATCTCGCCAAGCAGGAAGGCAAGACGGTGCATCGTGGCATCGCACGATCCCAAGGTGGTCGAGGCCTTTCCGCGCGTCTATCACATGCGCGACGGCGTCATCGAGCGCGCAGCGTGAGCGGGCATCACGGCGGGGGAAGGACGAAAGGCGTGATGCACTCAATTTGGAGCGTGCTGTTCAAGGTGCTCGGCCGGCGGCCCGTTCGCTCATCTTCGGGCTGGTCACCGGCCTCGTCGTGTTTCTCCTCGCCGCCGTCACGGTCACCTCGCGCTACGCGATGCAGCGCTACGTCGCCGACCAGGTCGAGCGCGTGCCCTGGGACATCTCCGATCTATCAGACCGCCGAGGTGCCGCTCGCCGACAAGCTGCATGACGCGATCGCCAAGGTCGACGGCGTCGCAGCGTGCCGAGCGGCTCGTCTTCCTGCGCACCATCCCGCCCTACTCGGTGCGACCGACCATCGACGGCGCAGCCGCTGCGCTCGCCCTGGATCTCCGTGCTGACCGCGACCGAGCCTTCGCTGTTGCCGCCCGACATCCGCCCGACCGGCGGCGGCGCGGTGCTGGTGCTGGTCGGCTCCAAGACCCAGATGGGCGACGCCTATCTGCGGCTGCAGAACCGCAAGAAGTTCGAGCTCGTCGTCGTCAAGGGCGAGGACGACGAGCAGGACCTGCACGGGCATGTGCGCGACGATACCCAGGACACGCCACGCTCCCAATCAGCCGCGCGAGGTCATCACGCTGACGACGCCGATCGAGCGCGTGATCCGCATCGACTCGACCGAGCTCAATCGCTGGTTCCTGGAGCAGACGAGCTCGCCGACGCTCGTCCCCGAGCTCGGCCTCATCCTGGTGACGCCGTAGGACGCCAAGACGCTCGCGACCTTCGACCAGGTCTCGCGCGGCTTCATCCATCACGAGGACGGCAGACTTCCACGGCGATCCCGGGCAAGTACTTCCCCGAGATCATCCATCTCGTGCGCGTCGATCGCCCGGCGCTGGTTTCGGGCTGGGACATCGAGGGCTCGCTCAGCCGCATCACCCGCGTCGGCAGCTATCTCACCGACGAGGTGCAGGAGACTCACCGTCAGGCGCCGCGGTCGATCACAATCTCGGCGCCATGTTCGTGCGCATCAGCGACATCGCGCGCAAGATCGCGCTGATCAGCCTGCTGGTGTCGCTGCCGCTCCTGCTGATCGCCGGCGTGCTGCTCGGCAATCTGTCCAATCTGCTGCTGCTCAACGAGCGCCGGAAACTTGGCCTGCTGCGGCTGCGCGGCGTATCCGGCCGCGCCATCGGGGCCACGCTGCTGCTGGCGATCGGGCTCGGCGGGCTCGATCGGCGGACTGGCTCGGCGCCGTGCTCGGCACGATCGTGCCGCTCACGATCTATTTCGGCGTCGGTCCCGCCGCTCGAGCTCATCCCGAAGATTCAGGAGCCGCTCTATCTCGGACTCTTCCTCGTCGTCGGCATTGCCATTGCGCTTGCCACCGGCCGGCGCCTGGTGCGCGAGGCCTCGCGCGTTTCGCCGCTCGAAGCGTCGCGCCGCGTCAGCCGCAGTCGAAGGCGAATCCGTGCGCGTGCGCTTCGGCCTGCTGCAGTTCCTCGCGCTCGCGATCGGCGGCGCCAAGTTCGCGGGCTGGATCGCCGACCGCTCGCTGACCAATCTGACCGAGCAGCCCTGGGCCGTGGACGCTCGATCGCGCCCTCGATTTTGTCAGCTTCCCGCTGCTCATCTATGGCCTGGTGACGCTGATCGCGTCGCGCCAGAAGCTGATGTCGGCGCTGATCGCGCCGCTCACCTGGATGATGGCCGGCCCGTTGCGCAGCGCATCGCTGCGCCACATGGAGGTGCGCCGCCATCGCGCCGCGAGCTTCCTGCTCATCGTGGCGCTCCTCACCAGCATCGCGCTCTACCCGACCGTCATGATCGCGGTGTTCGACAACAAGACCGAGCGCGGCGCGCGCGTGCAGCTCGGCAGCGACATCCAGCTCACGCTCAACGCGCTCGACCTGATGCCGGCGGAGGCGCAGTCGCGCGGCGGGCTGCAGCAGCGTGTCGGCGTGCTCTGGCAGACGCTCGATCCGCTCGTGAAGAAGGTGCTGGCGCTGCCGCAGGTCGGCGGCGTCGCCGTCATGATCGAGGGGCTGGTCGAAGGGCTCTACATGCCGGACCGCGGCTTCAGCGGCGTGCCGATCTATCTGATCGACGACACGCGGAACTATCTCAAGGCGGTCTATTCCGAGCCCGCGCTCGGCGAGCACGGACCCTTTGCGCAACTCGTCGCAAGGTCTCGCCGCCGGCAAGGTGATCACCTCGAGCCCGATGGGACGCTACTACAAGCGCACGCTCGACCAGCCGATGCCGGTCGGCCGCATGTCGAGCCAGGCGCTGGCGCGGCTGCCGTTCGGCGGCTCGATCTATTTCCTGCCCGGCGTGCCGCTGCGCACCGTCAACGATCGCGAAGGCTTCATCGGCGCCCGCGTCGACTATCTCAATCACCTGTTCGCCTCGCAGCCCCTATCTGGTCGCGGCCGAACGAACGCCGGGCCTGGCCAATCTCGACGTGCTGATCCCGCGTGTGGTGATCAGCATCGCGGCGGCCTCCGGCGTCATCTTCCGCGACGCTGCGCGACGCTGTGCTCGCAAACCTCGGCATCCAGCCGCTCGACGTGCGCGACATCAACACCGAGGTCGCTCGCCTCGGCAGCGACATGTACATCTATCTCGCGCGGCAGAACGTGCAGATCTATCTCTTCGGCGGCCTGCTGCTTGCCGTCATCGGCATCTTCTCGGTGGCCTACGCCAACTATCTCGAGGATCGCCGGACGCTTTGCGCTCCTGCGCATCCGCGGCGCCGGCCCGCGCGACGTCGTGCGCTTCTTCCTGCCGAATGTGTTCGGCCCTTCGCTGATCGGGCTTATCGTCGGAGCGTTGATCAGCCTCGCGGTCGGCTTCGGCATCACCAAGCTGATCTGGGAGCTGCGCCAGCTGCAGACTGTGATGGGCTATCTGCCGACCCGGCTGGCGGTGTCGGAGCAGACGTTCCTGATTGCCGCGATCCTGATCGCGCTGGTGGTAGGGATCGTCGTGATCTTCGGGCGCTTCGTGTTTGCTCGCACCGCCCGCCAGAGCCTGCTCGAGGGTTAGACCACCGAGCAGGCTCTTGCAGATCGACTGTCAGTTAATCACGCGCCACTTCCAGGCAGGAAGCATCGGATCATGAGCGCGCCATTGTCGAAGTAGTACCAGACAAGGGCGTAGCCAATGCGATTGGCCTGTTTGATCACAGCCCCATCTGGCACCGTGAACCATTGTCCCGAAATCATCACTCGGTACGCATTCTCGGACATGTCCCATTCGGCCTCGTCAGGCCGAAAGCCGTCTGCGGTGGCGCAGCAGCCCCGTCCCTTGTCATCCGTCAGGCCTTCCACCCAACGTTTGATATCAGGAGAGACTTGCGCGTACTGACCGTTGTCCCGTGCTTGCGTCCCGAAAGATGCGAGCACCAGAGTAATGACAATAAGTGTTCTTGCGAGCATCGCGACCTCCGCTCGATGTCAGCTCATACCCCGGCAGAAGGGCGTCAGTGCCCCTCGTAATTGTGCGGTGCAGAAATCATGCCATTGAGCTGAACGTGCACATCTACGCGGTGCCCTTGGTCTTACGCGCAGTGCCTCCTGACGCGGCAGCACATTGCACAATCTATGGGCGCATGAGGCTGGAACTCTGTCGTCATGATCTTGCGCCGCGAATGCGCATAGGTAATAAATGAGACGCCGGATTCGAATCGCGCGAGCTGAAAGATGCAAGCGGCGAAGCCGGCCATTTCGGGCGCTCAAATCCGCGCGGCACGCGCCTTTCTGCGCTGGTCGGTGCAGGATCTCTCTCAGCTCTGTGGCGTTTCCGAATCAGCCATCGCGCGCGCCGAAAAGTTCGACACCGTTCCAGGCATGCGCGGCCGCAATCTCGATGCGATCCGTGCCGCCTTCGAGATGCACGGCATCGAGTTCATCGACAGCAGCGGCGTGCGCACCCGCAAGCGCTGAAAGGGCAAGAAATTCCCGTACCAGATCGCGCGCTCCCGCCCCGCCCACAACGGGGCGCGCAGCTTGAACTTCTCGATCTTGCCGTTTGGCAGCTTGGGCAATGCCTCGATGAACCGCACCTCGCGCGGGCGCTTGTAGGCAGCGATCGCCTGCCGGCAGTGCTCGATGATCGCCTCGCCCGTCACCTCATGGCCGGGTCGCCTGACCACGAACGCCACCACCGCCTCGCCCCAGCGCGGATCGGGCCCGCCCACGACCGCGGCCTCGAGCACGCCGGGGTGCCTCATCAACGCGTTCTCGACCTCGCGTGAATAGATGTTCTCGCCGCCCGAGACGATCATCTCCTTGAGCCGGTCGACCACGTAGACGAACCCGTCGCGATCGATCTCGCCGATATCGCCGGTGTGCAGAAAGCCGCCGCGCAGCGTGGCGCGCGTGGCCTGCTCGTTGTTCCAATAGCCGGTCATCAGGGCGTCGCTGCGGATGACGATCTCGCCCGGCTCGCCGATCTCGCACGGCGAGCCGTCCGGGCGGCGCGTCTCCACATCGCAGCCGATCATCGGCTGGCCGGCCGAGCGCAGCCGTCGCACGACGTCGGGCGCTCCCGCGACCACGTGCTGATGCGCCCGCAGCGTGCAGCCGGGACCGCCCAATTCGGTCATGCCATAGACCTGCGTGAAGATCGGTCCGAACGCGTCGATCGCGCGCCGCAGCAGGCTCTCGGGCATCGGAGCTGCCGAATAGATGATCTTCTGCAGCGACGGCAGCGTCGCCCGGCTGCCGCCTGCATCGAGGAGATCGCTCAGCATGGTCGGCGCGAGCAATGTCGCGGTCGCCGCATGATCGCGCACGCTCGCCATGAATTCGGCTGGACGGAATGCGCGATGCAGGATGATGGGACAGCCGAACACCGAGTTCATCAGCCACAGATTGCGCGCCCCGATGTGATAGAGCGGCATGACCAGCGCGAAGCGATCGGTCGGCCGCACCTCGCCTTCCAGCGCCGAGATGCGCGCCGACTGCATCTGCCCGCCGTGGCTGAGCATCACGCCTTTCGGCCGCCCGGTGGTGCCGCTGGTGTAGATCAGGAACGCCATCGCATCCGGCCCGACCGGCGTGCGCATGTCATCGGGCGCGGCGCCGCGCCAGCGCAGCTTCGTACGACTCGCCTGCGCCGATGGTCAGGATTTCGTGCAATGCGCTGCGGGCAACGGCCTCGACCTTCGGCAACAATTCGGCCTCGGCGATCAGAACCTTGGGAGCGCTGTCGGCGAGAATGTAGCTGACCTCGGGCGCGGCCAGGCGATAGTTCACCGTGACCGTCGCCCAGCCGCCGAGTTCCGCCGCCGCATAGGCCTCCATGTATTCGGGGCAGTTCTGCGCCAGCACCGCGACGCGGTCGCCCGGTCCGACGCCGAGCGCCGACAGCGCCCGCGCCAGCCGGAAAGCACGCTCGGCGAATTGCCGATGCGTGATCGAGCGCCCCTCGAACACAATGGCGGGAGCGTCGGCCCGTAGCCGCAAGTTTCGCCTTGTCAGATCGCCGAGCATCGCCCCTCAAGACCTCAACAACATGAGCTCACCAACATGAGCCCACCGAATTGTTGCTGCGGCCACGCGATCTGGCAAGCGCTCGCGGCGAGCGAGAGCGCTCGCGGCGACACGGAATCGGCGCTTGCATGCGGGCATTGGCGTCGGGCACTCTCTTGACAAAAGACGCTTAGACGCCGGGGAGAACCATGCATATTCGCGGCCTTGCGGCACGCTCCATCGTGGCGGCACTGATCGCCGTCGCTGCACTTGGCGTTGCCCAGCGGGAAAGCGCGCTGGCTCAGCCGGTCGCGGACTTCTACCGCGGCAAGCAGCTCAAGGTGATCATCCGCGCGGCTCCGGGCGGCAACTATGACCTCTATCTGAGGCTGCTCGCCCGCCACATCGTCCGCCATATCCCGGGCAACCCGACGGCCGTTCCCATGAACATGCCGGGCGGCGGTGGACTCACTTCGCTCAACTATTTCGACAAGGTCGCGCCGCATGACGGCACCACGCTCACCATGGTGACCCAGACCCAGCCGATGGATCAGGCACTCGGCCTCGACAAGAGCAACATCGACATGCGCGCGCTCAACTGGATCGGCAACATGAGCGACGAGAACCTGTTCCTGCTGACACGCCGCTCGTCCGCCACCAGGACGCTCGAGGATGCGAAGCAGCGCGAGACCACGCTCGCCGCAACCGGTGCCGGCGGCAGCGAGGTGATCCTCGTCTCGATCCTCAACCAGTTCCTGGGGACGCGGTTCAAGAACATCATCGGCTATCGCAACGAGCCCGGAGATGAATCTCGCCATGGAGCGCGGCGAGACCGAAGGCCGCATCACCACCAACCTGCGCGCGCTGTTCGCCAGCCAGCCGAGCGGCGCCGCCGGCTTCAATCTCATCCTCCAGACCGGCATGCAGGTGGACAAGGATCAGCCCGAACGTTCCGCTGCTGCGCAATCTGGCGCGTTCGCCGAACGACAAGCTCGCGTTCGACTTCATCTCCCGCACCATGGCGCTGGCGCGCCCGGTCGCCACCAATGACAACGTGCCGCCCGAGCGGGTCGAGGCGCTGCGCCGGGCCTTCGACGCCACCATGAAGGACACGGATTTCCTGGCCGAGGCCAGGCAGCAGGATCTCGACATCAGCCCCTGGACCGGCGAGGAGCTGCAGAAGACGGTGGTCGAGATCGTCAACGCGCAACCCGCCGTGCTGGAGCAGATCAGGAAAGCGATCCAGAGCGGATCGGTCTCCGAGGAGCGCAAGGAGCCTCGGTAGTGACACCTATCCGTTCGTCCCGCAGAAGAAATATGTGAAGCAAGGATCTCCCGCTGTCGTCCCCGCGAAGGCGGGGACCCATACGCCGCAGCAAAGGCGATGTGGCAGGGCCAGCGATAACCGAAAGCGTGGTGGTTATGGGTCCCCGCTTGCGCGGGGACGACAGCGGATGGTTTCGTGCCAACAGAAAGTCTGGATTCCCGCTTGCGCGGGAATGAACGGAGAATGTGGCTGCGCTTAAGCTACTTCCCCTTCACCAATCCTGACTTCGGCCAGTACGCGCGGCTGTAGTTGAGCTTGAGGCTCACCAGCATGGCGGCAAGCCTGATCGGCGCGCCGATGCCTTCGACCACGGGAACGCCCAGCTCCTGCATCAGCCAGTCGGGCTTGATGTGCACCGGACATTGGGTGATGCCCATCGGCAGGATCACGTCGGCGCCGAGCTTGACCAGCTCGCGCGCATTGTCGACGAACCGGCTCACCACCTTGTCACGGTTGGCGATGATGTCCGGCAGCTCGAACCCGCAGGTGCGCCAGCCGACCACCTTGTCGATCATGTGGAAGCGCTCGACCATGCGGTAGCCGAGCGGAATGACGAAGTCGTCGTACATGATGATGCCGAAACGGCGGCCGAGCATCGAGGCGATGTGCAGCATCGACTCGCTCGGACCGACCACCGGGATGTCGACCACGCAGCGGCCGGCATCGACGCCGAGATCGAGCGTGCCGAGCGGCACCACCGCGTCGTAGCCTTGCCGCTCGGCCTCGCGAAACGCATCGAGGAACGGCGGCACCGCGACGCCCAGAAGGTCGGGCGCATTGCCGAGAAAATACGGCGTCGCCTTCACCGATACGATCCCGACCTCGACCTCGGCGGAGGAATAGGCGAGCGCCGCATCCTCGCGCCGCTTGCGCTCCTCGGGCGGATATTCACCGACCACGAAG
This sequence comes from uncultured Alphaproteobacteria bacterium, assembly GCA_963817015.1. Classification (GTDB taxonomy): domain Bacteria; phylum Pseudomonadota; class Alphaproteobacteria; order Rhizobiales; family Xanthobacteraceae; genus VAZQ01. The sequence goes on from CAWFMV010000010.1 coordinate 292,215, forward strand.
GCGACCCGGATCTTGCGGCCTGCCGCTGCGTCCCACATCGTCCCTCCCTGCCCTCTACGGCTTGATCTGTCTCGTGGCTCTGCAGCCCGGGCTTGAACTTGCCTTCGACGAAATCGCGCACGCCGGAATCCTTCCAGCCCACGCGCTGCCGGTTCTGCAGCTCCTCTTCCTTGGCGTTGGTGTAGTTCATCGACGCTTCCCAGGTCATCTCGAGCGAGAAGCGATAGCCTTCCTTCGTGGCCCGCAGCGCGGCGGGATCCTTTGCAGCGATGTCGCGCGCGACCGCCATGGTCTCCTCCTTGAGGCGCGCGAGCGGCACCGCGAAGTTGACGAAGCCCATCGCGGCCGCCGCCTTGCCGTCGAAGCGGCGCCCGGTGAGGCCATAGAAGAGCGCGTCGCGCGGCCGGAACAGATTGGCGAGCGACTTGCTCACGCTGCCGCCCGGAAAGCCCTTGAAGTTGATCTCCGACAGCCCGAACGTCGCCTCCTCGGCCGCGATCGCGAGATCGCAGCCTTCGACGATCGAGAACGCGCCGCCGAAGCAATAGCCGTTCACCATCGCGATTGTCGGCTTCGGGAAATAGCGCAGCGTGCGCCCGCGCCATTCGGTCGCGAGCCGGATCACGCGGTCGTAGCGCGCCGGCTGGTCCTTGAGCGCGTGGAAGACCTCCTTGAGGTCCATCCCGGCGCAGAAGGCGTCGCCCGCGCCGGTGATCACCAGCACGCGCGCCTCGTCGTCGTAGCGCAGCTCCTCGAGCGCGGCCGTCATGTCCTCGTGCAGCTGAGGATTCATGGCGTTCTTCTTGTCGGGCCGGTTGAAGCTCACCAGCGCGACGCCGCCCGTCTTCTCGATTGCTACGGTTGCATAGGCCATGGTGGCCTCCTGTCGTTGTTACTTCTTGAGCTTCGGCTTGCCGAAGCCGTCAGCGCCGGCCTTGGCGACCGGCTCATCGTCCTTATCGATGCCGGACACGCCAATGCCGCCGACGCAAACGTCCTCGAACAGCAGCGGATGGCCGCCCTCGACGCCGAGATAGTTGGGGCTCATGAGGAACTCAGGTCGCTCCCGCACCCGCTTGCCGAACGCACCGCTCGGGCGCCCGCGAAACGCGGCAGTGCGGCCCTTTGCCCTCGCCATCTCGACCGTGTTCACGCCATTGACGTCCGGGCGCTCCAGATAAAGCAGGTACCCGCCCTCGTCGACCACTGCGATTGTCGGCTCCCGCTTGAGCTTGGCGGCATGCTTCTTGGCGGCAGCGACAACGCGCTGAACGTCGTCGGTGGTCAGGCACGGCTTGTTGCGCATTGGCTTCATTCCTCCCGGAGATGTCGATGGCAGATTTGCAAGGCGGGGATGATGCAGGCTGCTATGATGTGCTAAATCCGTCAAGCTCCCGCCCCGATTGAACGCCCTCATGAGTGAAAAATCCCACGATCACGCCGCCTCGGTTGTGCGGCAACTTGCCGACTGGATCGGCTCGTTCGCCGCGAGCCCGCTGCCGCCAGCGACCGTCGAGCGCGCCCGCGCGCTCCTCCTCGATGCCCTGGCCTGCGCGCTCTATGCCAGCACCGACGACAAGTCGGCGAGCGCGATCCGCACCGTCACGCAGCTCTCCGGGATCGGCACCTGCACAATTATAGGAACGCGGCTGCGCACGGGCCTGCCGCTCGCCGCCTTCGCCAACGGCGTATTGATCCGCACCCTCGACCTCAATGACACCTATACCGGGCCGCGCCAGATCGGGCACCCGAGCGACAATATCGGCGCTGCGCTGGCGGCTGCCGAGATGGCCGACCGCTCCGGGCTCGATCTCCTGCGCGCCCTTCGCATGGGCTACGAGATCTACGGCCGGGTGCTCGACCTCAGCGATCCCGACAGCCCGTGGGACCACGTCACGGTCTCCGGCATCGTGACCGCCGCCATGATCGGCTATCTCATACGGCTCTCGCCTGTGCGCCTTGCGCACGCGATCGCGCTCGCGGCCTCGCACAGCGCGACGCTCGGCGAGGTGCGCGTGGGTCACGTGTCGGCGGCGAAGTCGATTGCCAATTCGGTCGTGGTGCAGACCGCCGCACTGATGACGCTGCTGGCCGCCGAGGGTGTCACCGGCCCGGGCGAGGCGATCGAGGGCGCGCGAGGCTATGCCAGGCTGATCATGGACGGCGCCGACTTCGCGCAGTTCTTCGCGACCGGGCAGGACACCGACCGGCTGATGGCGGTCGGCCTCAAGCAATATCCCTGCTTCGCGCTCGGACAGGGACCGATCTCGGCGGCGATCGAGCTGCGCAAGCGGCTGCCGGCGCAGGCCGAGATTGCCAAGCTCACGATCGCGGTCGCCAACACCGGCGCCGCCCGCCTGCGGCTCTCCGATACGCTCGGGCGCGTGCCGAGCTCGCAGGAGGCCGCCGACCACAGCGTCTATTTCCTGGTCGCGGTCGCGTTGCTGGACGGCCGCTTCGGGCTTGATCAGCTCACCGGCGGGCGCTGGCAGGATGCCGACGTGCGCGCCCTGATCGAGCGCACGGAAGCCACGATCGATCCCGCGCTCAAGCCTCCGACCTCGCTGCCCTGCCGGCTCGAGGCTACAATGACGAACGGAGAGACCATCGTGATCGAGCGCAAAGTAACGCCCGGCATGCCGGCGATGCCGCTATCCTGGGACGAGGTGACCGAGAAATTCCGCCGCTGCGCCGCGGGCGTTATCAGCGAGGAGGCGCAGAGCAATGTGATCGACGCGGTTGTGCGGATCGAGGCGCTGCCTTCGGTGCGCCCGTTGCTTGGAGCGCTGGTTCCGGGCCGATGAGACGGCCCGCGCTTACAGTAAGGTTCTGTGAATTGAACTAAGCGCGCGCAATCCGAAACGGCTCACTACCACGCAAGACGGCGCGCCCGCGTCCCCCAAATGGAGTACCAATCAAAGATCGCAATTGTGTAACGATTCGCGCCATACTTCCGCTCCGATGGTGCAGTCCAGGAAGGCCCGCCTTTGTCTTTGACGGCGGTGCCATGTCAGAATCTGAACAACTCTCCGCGCTGATCGGCGAGATCTACGACGCGGCGCTCGACCTGACGCTGTGGCCAAAGGTGCTCGCGGAGTCCGCACGGTTCGTCGATGGCTTCTCGGCGGCGCTCGTCTTCAAAGACGCGACCAAGAAGAGCGGGAACCTTTATTACGACACCGGGGACATCGAGCCACACTACAAGCAGCTCTATTTCGACACTTACGTGAGGCTCGATCCCTCCACGACCAGCCATGTCCTCGCCGAGATCGGCGAACCGATCGCCACCGGGGATATCATGCCCTACGACGAGTTCCTGGAAACCCGCTTCTATAAGGAATGGGCACGGCCGCAGCAGCTGGTCGACTTCGTGACCGCCGTGCTCGAGAAGTCAGCGACAGGCGCCGCCTTGTTCGGCGTTTTTCGGCACGAACGGGATGGACCGGCTGACGACGAGATGCGCCGGCGCATGCGGCTGATCATCCCGCATATTCGTCGCGCGGCGTTGATCGGCCGGGTGATCGATCTCAAGACAACCGAAGCCGACAGTCTCGCCGACACCGTCGACGGCATCAGCGCCGGAATGTTCATGGTCGATGCGAGCACACGGATCGTCCACGCCAATGCGAGCGGCCATGCCATGCTGGCCCAAGGTTCGCTCTTGCGTGTGGTGGGCGGCAAGCTCGCCCCCAACGATGCGAGCGCAGAGCAGGGGTTGAACGACGTCTGCGCCATGGCCGACGGCGGCGATGCGGCCGTGGGGGTCAAGGGAATCGCAATACCGTTGACGGCGCGCGACGGCGAGCGCCACGTGGCCCACGTGCTGCCGCTGACGTCAGGTGCGCGCCGCCGGGCTGGCTCCACCTATGCGGCCGCCGCCGCCGTGTTCGTCCATAAGGCGGCGCTGGACTCGCCTCCCCCGCAAGCGGTTGTCGCCAAGCTTTACAAGCTGACGCCGACCGAGCTGCGGGTGCTGCTCGCCATCGTGCAGGTTGGCGGCGTCCCCGAGGTCGCGGAGGCGCTGGGCATCGCCGAGTCCACCGTGAAGACGCATCTGATGCGGCTGTTCGCAAAGACCGGCACCAAGCGCCAGGCCGACCTCGTCAAGGTGGTGGCCGCCTATGTCAATCCTCTCGTGAGCTGATGCACACCCGTTCGTAAGATGTGGCCGGCATCGGGCGTAGCGTGCACCTTCTAATCCGTCGCCAACAGCCGCCCGTGGCCCTTGATCGGTGTCCAGTCCTCGAGCAGATGCAAAATGTCCCAGAGCTGCGCGGTCTGATTGCAGAGCGCGGGCTTGCCGAACTCCTCCTCGAGGCGATTGCACACCGGCTCGGATAGCCAGGTGCCGCCGCCAACATAGATCGCGTCGCAATCCGGATTGTCTTGAAAGGCGCGGCGGCCGAGCTCATAGGCCATCACCATGTGATCGCGCGAGTTGATCTTCTGGAACTCCGACGGCGGCAGCTCGTTGGTGGCGGCGCCGCAAACCGCGACGCCCTCACGCGCCAGGAACTCGCCCAGCACCTTGTTCATGGCATCCGACCACTTGTTGACCAGCGCCATTTTCCTGATGCCGAGGTAGCGCGCGGCGCGACAGACTGCGAGCACCGTCGAGGACGCCTTGACGCCGGTGTGGCTCGCCATGAAGTCGATCATGCGATCGTGCGCCGCAACCCCGATCAGCGTCGGCAGCGGCGTGCCGCTCTGCACCACCAGGCTCACGCCGCGCTCCATCAGCTTGTCGAGGTTCGCCGCGAGCGGCTTGAGCAGCGCGCGATCGACATCGTTGGCTGAGAACTCGGCAAGCCCGATCGGGATCATCACCTGCATCACGCCGGGCGGCGCCAGCCGGTAGAACTCGTAGGCCGCGTTGTCGATGATCGACAGCGGCAGCAGCACGCCGACCTTGTGCTTGGGCAGATAGCTTTCGAACATCGTTCCTCCCGGGCCATTCTTGTTGGTGTGGCCGCAGCCTCGCCGTTCGTCCCCGCGGAGTTTGTGGCTCGATTTCAATAAAACATCAACTGGTGTAAGAGCGGTACCCAGCCATGATCGCCCCCCTTAACGAGATCAGCGCGCCGACGCGCAAGCTCAGCGAATACATCGCGGGCGCGCTTGCGCAGGCGCTACCCGACGCGGTGGTCGAGAAAGCGCGCCATCACATCCTCGACACGCTCGCCGCCATGGTGTCGGGCACCGAGCTCAAGCCCGGGCAGCTCGCAATCGGCTATGTGCAGGCGCAAGGCGGTGCGCCGGAGGCCTCAGTCGTGGGCACGCGCGTTCGCACCTCCGCGGTCAACGCCGCGCTCGCGAACGGCATGCTGGCGCACGCCGACGAGACCGACGACTCCCATGCGCCTTCGCGCACGCATCCGGGCTGCGCGGTAGTGCCGGCAGCGCTCGCGATCGCCGAGCGCCAGCGCGCCTCCGGCGCAGAGTTCCTGCGCGCCGTTGTGCTCGGCTATGACGTTTGCGCGCGAGTCAATCTAGGCGCTCGGGCCGGACGCGTTGGCGGCGGCCTCGCACGCGACCCACAGCATCGGCGGCACTTTCGGGGCGGGCGCCGCGGCGGGCGCCTTGCTGGGGTTGAACGCCGAGCAGATCCGCCATCTCCTTTCCTACTGCGCCCAGCAGGCGTCGGGCGTCGCCTGCAACGTGCGCGACTCCGAGCATGTCGAGAAAGCATTCGACTTCGGCGGCATGCCGGCCCGCAACGGTGTCGCGGCCGCCACCATGGTGGCCGCGGGTTTCACCGGCGTCGATGACGTATTCAGCGGCGAGCGCAATTTCCTCGACGCCTATTCGGCCAGGCCCGAGCCGTCGCGGCTCGCGGAGGCGCTCGGCGAGCGCTTCGAGATCATGGCGACCAACATCAAGAAATGGTCGGTCGGCTCGCCCGCGCAGGCGGCGCTCGATGCGCTCACGCACGTGATCGAAGGCGCGGCCTTTGCGATCGGCGACATTGCCAGCATCCGCGTCCACCTGCCCACGCGCTCGGCCCGCACCGTCGACAACGCGCCGATGCCTGACGTCAACGTGCAGCATCTCATGGCGCTGCTGCTCACCGACGCGCGCGCTGACATTCCATTCGGTGCACGACCACGCCCGCATGCAGGATCCGGCCGTGCTCGCTGTGCGCCGGCTGATCGAGCTGGTGCCGAGCCAGGAGCTCGCCGAGGCCCGCCCGCCGCGACAGGCGATCGTCGAGCTCTCGCTGCGTGATGGCCGCTCGCTCACACACCGCACGCGCGCCGTGCGCGGCACGGCCGACAACCCGATGACGCGCGCCGAGGTCGAATCCAAAGCGCTCGATCTCATGCATGGCCCGCTCGGAGCGGCGCGTGGGCGAGGGCTGGTGGAGGCGTGCCGCCGGATCGAGTACAGTCCGGACATCAACGAATTTGCCCGGCATTGGGTGCCGGCCTCGGAGGAAACACAATAACGATGGCGCGCTCGATGCCGGGCTGGCTGCTGACACGCTGCGCGCTTGTGGCCGCAGGTCTTGTGCTCGTTTTGGCTCCGGCGCGGGCCGACGACTTCTACAAGGGCAAGAGCATCAGTCTCGTCATCGCGACCGCGACCGGCGGCGGCTACGACACCTACGCCCGCCTTATCGCCCGCCATCTCGGCCGGCATATTCCTGGTCAGCCCAGTATCGTGCCGCAGAACATGCCGGGCGCCGCCGGCATTCGCGCCGCCAACTATCTCTACGCGGCTGCGCCCAAGGATGGCACCGCCATCGGCATGCTCGACCAGGCGACCTACCTCGACCAGGTGCTCGGCACACCGGGTCTCACCGCCGATGCGACGCGCCTCAACTGGATCGGGCGCATCCTGAGCAACAGCGCCGTGCTCTATGCCTGGCATCTCGCCAAGGTGAAGCGGATCGAGGACGCGTTCACGCAGGAGCTGATCGTCTCGACCTCGGGCGCGGCCTCACGCCTCAACTGGACCGTGCTCAACAACGTCGTGGGCACCCGGCTCAAGATCATCACCGGCTATCAGGGCTCGAGCGACAGCCGGTTGGCGATGATCCGGGGCGAGGTCGATGCGCTGAGTCAACCTTGGCCGGTGCTCAAGATCGAGGCCGAGCAGCTCCTGCGCGACCGGCAGATCAATCTGCTGTTGCAGACCGGCGCCGACAAGCACCCGGAGCTTGCGCATGTTCCGAATATGATCGACCTTGCCAAGACGAACGAGGACAAGGCGCTCCTCGCCTTGTTCTCCTCGCCGTCGACCATCGGGCGATCGATCGCGGCGCCGCCGGGCGTGCCGGCCGAGCGGGTGACCATGCTGCGCGAGGCGTTCGCGGCGACGATCAAAGACCCGGCCCTGCTCGAGGAAGCCAACAGGCTCAAGCTCGAGCTCGACCCGCTCGATGGCGCCGCGCTGCAGGCCGCCATCGCCGGCACCTCGGTCGCGCCCGAGGTGGTCGCCCGCGCCCGCCGCGTCGCCGAGCGATAACCGCATAGTCCGGGACGCGCTGATGTATACAGTTCCACACGCTCGGCCTCATGGTGAGGAGGCGCGCCATGCAGGCGCAGCCAGCGTACACGTGGCTGCGATGCGCGCCGTCTCGAACCATGGCAGCAGGCTCGAACTCGCGGCCATCCTTCGAGACGCCCTCGCCATAGCGCGTCGAAGACGCGCGTGAACGCGCTTATGGCTCGGGCTCCTCAGGATGAGGTCGGAATAGTGGAAAGATTCACAGCCTCTCAGGATGACGGGGATAGGCCGTATGCGCAGCGGCGCTCAATTCTCCGCCACCGCCGAACGTCCGGCCAATCGTCCGAACACCGCATTGCGGGTCTGCCCGGTGAACGACGGGTAGTTGTGAAAGAACAGCCCCACGATGTCGCCTGAGGCGAACAGGCCCTTGATCGGCTGATCGATCGTGCTCATCACCTGCGCGTTGCGATTGATCTCGACGCCGCCGAACGTGAAGGTGATGCCGCACGTCACCGGATAGGCGCGATAGGGCGGCTCGTCGATGCGGGTCGCCCAGTTCGACTTCGGCACCGCCAGGCCCTTGGCGGCCTTGCCGTCCGGGCGGCGCGGATCGAACGCGGGCTGATCCGGCACCGCACGGTTGAATTCCTCGACCGTGTGCACCAGCACCTTCGGCTCGAGCCCCGCTTTAGTAGCCAGCTCCGCGATCGTATCGGCTTCGACAAAGGTCGCCGGATGGTGCGGATAGCGGAAGCAGCGGATGCCCTTCTGGTCGTAGATCTGGTAGCGCGGTCGCGCCCGGCTGCGCCGAGCACGGCGCGGCCGGTCTTGGCATAGGTGTAGGAATGCTGCGCCTCGCCCTCGTCGAAGAAGCGCAGGCCCGAGCGCATTCACGGTGATGCCGTAGGGATAGTCGTAGCGGCTCTGGGTGTTGCCGCGGCCGTCCTCGTGCTGCGGCGTCTCGAAATCCGGCGCGTTGGCGTCGATCGGCGACATGTGGCCCGACTGCCAATGGCCGGCCGGCCGCGCGCCGAGGTCGAGCAGCATGCGCAGCACCTCGCCGGTGTCGTGCTTGGTGCCGCGCACCTTCATCATGTCGGTGTTGCCGGCGAGATAGCGCGCGCGCATTTCCGGATTGGCCTGAAAGCCGCCCGCGCAGGCGATCACCGCCTTGGCCATGAGATCGTAGCGGCCGTCAGGACCGCTGACGCGCGACGCCTTCGACCCGGCGCAGATCGCCGAGCACGCCGCAGACCGGCGACTTCGAAGCGGATCTCGATGCCGAGACGCTCGGCGATCTGCCGCCACTGCGTGAGCTGACCGAGCCCGCCGCCCGCCACGTGGATCGCGATGCCGCGCTCGAAATAGCGCTTGCCGTCGACCTTGGCGTGCTCCTTCAGCGGCTCCCATTTGATGCCGATCTCGCGCATCCAATGAACCGCCGCGTTCGACTGCTCGACCAGCGTCTGCGCCAGCTCGCGGTTCATGCGGCCTTGCGTCATGCGGTCGAGATCGGCCATGAAATCGTCGGCGCCGTAGGGCGGGATCGCCATGGTGGCAAACAGCGTGTCGTCGACCTCCGGAATGAAGCGGCGGATTTCCGCGGCACCCGCATGGACGAAGCGAAAGCCGGTGCCCGGAATAGCGGGCGTTGCCGCCATATTCGGATTCAGGCGCCTTCTCGAGCATCACGACGCGTTGCGCGCCCGCCTCGCGGGCCGCGACCGCCGCCTCGAAGGCCGAGCTGCCGCCGCCGATCACGATGATGTCGCACGTCTCGACCCGCGCCATGCTCGTCCTCGGCTTATTCCTCGGCCTTGATGCCCGCGAACGCCATGTACTCCTTGACGAGGCGCTCGGGCACCGCGGACAGCTTCTGCGCGATCAACTGCTGCAACTCGGCGCCACTCACCGCGCGCCCGACCGGCAGGCCGCGGCGGTCGGCCTCGGCGCGATACTCCGCATCGTCCATCAGCTGCTGATAGGACTGGCGCAAGACTTCGAGCCGCTCGGACGGGATGCCAGGCGGCCCCAGCAGCGGCAGACCGATATGGCTTGGCGTGGTGACGAGACCGAGCAGCGCCCGCGCGTTCGAATCGAGCACCACGTCGGCAAGGATCGGCACGCCCGCCATGGCGTCAAAAGACTGAACAATCGGTTTGACTGCGCCCGATGAGATCAGGTCCGGCCTGGAATTGGCGATGCTGCCCTCATGTGTGAACAGTGCGTCGACCTCCCCGCGTTCGAGCGCAATGAGCACCTCGCTGAAGCCCGGATAGCCAGTCACGATCTTGAGCGGCCAGCCTTCGTACGATTCCAGCACACGCGGCGCGATTGCGTTCTCGGAGCGCGCATTGAGCGACCCGACCACGATCGGGGTGCGCGCGCGCTTGAGATCCGCAACCGAGGTGATGCCGGTGCGCCGGTGGACCCACAATGCGTTGGCGGCGCTGCCGGCGCCGCCGATGTAGGAGAAGCGCGCGAGGTCGTAGTTGATTCCCTTCTGCGGCACCACATTGCTGAGCAGAAAGCCGCTGCGTCCGGGCATGCCGAGCGTAAGGCCATCGGGTGCTGCCACGTTGTAGAGGTGGTTGGCGAGGATGATGCCGCCGGCGCCCTGCATGTTGCGCGCCACGATGCCGGGCTGACCCGGAATGTACTTCGCGATGAACCGCGCAAGCACCCGCATCTCGCCGTCGACCCCGCCGCCGGGCGGAAAGCCGGCAACGAAATTGATCGTCTTGCCTGCGAAGACGTCATCGGCTGCCTGCGCCGGTGCAATCGCCAGGCACAAAACAACCAAGCACAGCGCAACGATATGAGAGAGCATGGACCTCAGACGGTCGCCTTTTCGGCTTTCTTCTTCTCGGCGCGGTCGGCGGCAAACTCGATGTCATCGTAGCCGTGCGCGGAAATGTCGAACAGATTGCCATCCGGGTCCATGGCGCGATACTCGGCGAACGGGCGGGTTGCCGGCCGCTCAGTCATCGGCTCTTCCCATTTCGCGAGCTTCGTCTCGACCTCTCCGAGGTTGTCGACCTGGAAGCCGAAATGATTGATGCCGCTCGGAGTCGCCTCGCCGCGATTACGCAGGAGCGCCAGCGTCAGGTAGCCATCGCTCATGTAAACGGCGCCGCTGCGCTCGGTATGAATGACCTTGAGCCCGAAGACCTCCTCATAGAACTTCGCAAGCCGCGCGGGATCTTTTGTCTTGATGGCAAGGTGACGGATTTTCGACATTTTTCCTCCGCGAAGCTGCGTTGATCGAACCTTGGAATGGTACGAAATGCACCCGGTACAGTCAAACCGGCGTAGGATGCCGTTAACGCTGCGCTCTTCTGCAGCTTCGCATTGCCGTTCGGTTGGATAGCACCCATGCTGTCCGAGCTTGACCCACACGCAAGCAAGAGTGCAGGCGATGACGCATCACGATTGTGGTTGCACAAGCCATCCGCTGAATCGGATCAGAACTCTTTCCAATTCGAAACTCTTTCGCACTCACGTAGCCGCTTCACACAAGACATCTGTTCGTTGACTTAGAGTCGTGCGTGCCAACGCATCGACACACATATTCGAAGCGCGTTATTGCCTTGACTCAAGCAAACTCAAATTCAATTGTTGATGAAGCATTGTCATCGTGCTGTCACGTGCGCAGATGAATGAAGTTTGGCGTCGATGACGCTCGGTTTGCACCATGCGCGCACGCGCTTTTAAGTAGCCACTTGATCTTCGTTCAGCTCGTTCCAGTAAACCTCAAATTGCAAAACATTCGAGCCAAGTTCATCCGTCCTTTTGTGTGCAATCATTCGCCAGAACAACTCTAAATACGCGCCATAGATAATCGTTATTCCTGCTTTGATGCTACTTTGTGCGTTATCGTCACCTTATTCGCCATAACAAATCCACACTTCAACATCATCGAGCAAATAGGTGTCATCGAATTTTGAAATGGTGCACTGGCAGCGGTATCCGCTGGGGGAGTTGTGTCATGCGTATTCTCACGATCATCGCTTCAATGTTAGTTCTGATTTCAACTAATCCATCGAGCGTCATTGCAGAACCTCTGACGCCTTCAAGATCCACTACCCCCGTAGTGGAAGTGGCCCAGGCCAAGCGCGGGGCAACGAACCCAATCCCGCGACGCGATCAGCAAGGTCAGCCGCTTCGCGACGATACGCTGAAGTTCAAGCTCAATTCCTGGACCATCGGTCTTGCCGCCGGTCAACTGGAGGGTGCGCCGCTGCGCTTTGCGACCGAGCTTGCCCGTGTGCTCGACGACGGCGACAACATGCGCGTGCTACCGATAGTTACGCGCGGCATCTTCGACAACATCTACGATCTTTTGTATCTGCGCGGCATTGATGCGGCGATCGTCTACGGCGACGTGCTCGAGCATTTCCGCACGAATGCCAAGATCGGCAGCCTCGAGCAGCGCGTGAACTACATCATGCCGCTGTTTCCGTCCGAGGTGCACGTCTTCGTGCGGCCCGAGATCAAAAAGCTCGAGGATCTCGCCGGCAAGCGGGTCAATTTCAACACCAAGGGCACGGCGGCGGCTTACACCGGACCCATCATGTTCGAACGCCTTAGCATCAAGGTCGATGCGCAATTTGTGCCGCATCCAATCGCACTGGCCGAGATGCTCAAGGACGACAAATACGCCGCCGTCGTCTTTGTCTCCTCCAAGCCACTCGACGCCTTCCTGAAGCCCAAGTGGCCGGAAGGGTTCAAGTTTCTGCCGGTGCCTTTGACCCAAAGTCTGGAGGAATACTACGTTCCAGCCCAGCTCGAGACGGGCGACTACCCTGCCCTCATCCCGGAAGGCGGCAAGATCCAGACCATCGCAGTCCCGTCGGTCCTGGCGGTGTTCAACTGGCCGGGGGAGAACGAGCGCGCCAGGCGCGTTGGCCGATTCATTGATTATCTGTTCGAGCGCTTCCCCAAGTTGCAGAACGAGCCGGGCTACCATCCAAAATGGAAGGACCTGAACCTGGCTGCCACCGTTCCGGGCTGGAAGCGCTATGCGCCCATGCAGGACAAGCTCGCCAAGCTCGTCAATCCGCGCCGGGGTGCTGACAAGGCCACCGAGCTGAGCGAGCAGCTCGAGCGCATGCTACCCGGCGACAAATCCGCGCAGCAGCAGCTGCTGCGCGATCTGCTCTCGCGCCAGAGGTAGGACGTCGGCCCACACGACAACCCTCAGGGGTGCTCCTGTGCTGAACATGTCCGGAAAGCAGGACATCGATTGCGTGCCGCCTCTCACTGCGGGCGGACGCAATCCATGCGCATGTTCGGTTCGAGCGCGCGCCGCGCTCTGGCCGTGCGGCTGCATGCTCGCTCTGTTGCTGTTGAGCGATCCGCTATGCGCCCAGTCTACCGGCGTAGTGACGGAGAGCACGGCGGGCATATCCGACGATGCCCTGCTCTCTCCTCAGCCGGAGCCAGACTGCGTCTTCAAGACCGACGACCCCAACGCCACCGAGCGTCAGCAGCTCGATTATGAGCGGCAGTGCTATCGGCACGCCGAGATGATCGTACGCAATCGCCTTGAGATGCTGCAGAGCGCGATCAAGCAGCGGGCCACCGTCACGCCGAGCCGCGCTGCGCCGGCTGCCGCGAGCCCGAGCGCGCCAACGAAAGATATCGACGGGGCTCAGCGGCTGGTCGAGCTCGGCGACCGGCATATGAACCAGGGCAATGTCGCCATTGCGCGCGAATACTACGCACGCGCGGCCGACCTCGGGCTCGCCGCCGCGGCGCTGAAGATGGCCGAGACACAGGACCCCAGGGAGCTCGCACGCTTCAACGTGCGCGGCGTGAAGCCTGATCTTGCGGAAGCAAAGCGTTGGTACCAACGCGCATTGGAACTCAAGGCATCGGAAGCGGAGGCCAGGCTACGTCGCCTGCAAGAGCAATGATGCCTGTTAAAGCGAACCTGCTGTGTTTGCGGTCACGCGCAAACGCGGCCAACAAGAAGAGAGGCTCTGAAGCCTCAGCTTGCGTTGCAACATGTTGGGGAGCTCGCCATTGGGCTTCCGCGTCAACAGGGGATGAGTGATGAAGAAAGTTGATCGACGAAGTGTCGTGGGGGCACTGGTGACCGCCGGAGCCACCGTCGGCGTCACCGGCGTGGCGGACGCGCTGCCGCCCGAGCTGCGCCTGCGCGACCTGCAGCTGAAATCACAGTTCGGCTGCCTCTACCATTGCGATTTCGGCGATCACGCACGTTTTTCCCAGCAGCTCCGCAACATCAATAATCATTTTGCCGCCTACAATTACGACCAGCGCGCGCTCAAGCTGGTCATTGTGGCGCACTCGGCCGGCATCAAATTCTTTCTCAAGGACCTTGCTGATACGCCCTGGGCGCAGGAGACGATCGATCCAGAGCTGCTCTCGCGCACGATGTCGCTCACCCAGCATGGGCTCGAGGTCTATCTCTGCAAGGTCACGTTTGCGACCCTCAAAATCGACCTCGGAAAGGCCCGCACCGACAGCTACATCAGGCTGGTTCCGTCCGGGATTGCAACGGCATCCGCCCTTCAGGCTAAGGGCTACTCTTATCTCAAGGTCGGCTGATCAGGGGTATCGCTACGGCACAACGATCGGATCAGCAGGCTTGAGGAGCGGAGGCTCGGTCGGCGCTATGCCGGCCGAGCGCATCCGCGGCACGTCGACAGGGATCGAGTCATTTGGCCACCTTGCTTAGACGATACGCGCTCCCGCCTGAGCTGGAGCGCGAGCCTCGGTCGGAGGACGTCTCGACGGGTCCCGTCGCACGTTCCGGCATCGTGAGCACCTATGCGTCGCTGCAAGCCGCCAATGGCATCGACCTCTATAAGGCACTCGGGATTTCCAGTGAGGCGAGCCCGCCGGAGATCAAAGTGGCGTTCCGCAAGCTCGCCAAGGCGCTGCACCCTGACCGCAACGCCGGAGACAAGCTCGCCGAGCAACATTTCGCCGCTGTCCACGAGGCCTATACGATCCTGGCCAATGCCGAATGGCGCGCGATCTATGACCGCGAGCTCGAGCTTATTCGTGCCGCAGCCGCGGCGCAGGCGGCCCAACAAGAAGCCATCCGGATCGCGGCCCGCCGTCGCCTGATCCTGCGCGAAACGCTCAAGACCGCCGCCGCAACCGTCATCCTGACCGCTTGTTTCGTGACCGGTCTGTCGATCTGGCAGCGGAGCTCGAGCGGACTGCAACGCGCCCAGACGGTCGAAGCCAACGCCGAGCCGCCCAGGGCCCACATCCCGGCCACCATCACGAGCGCGGAGCTCGCCGACGCACTGTTCGGCAGCCAGGCCAGTCAGTACGGCAATGAGGCTGCGACGGCTGGCAGCGAGGCAACCGCGGCGGACAACGGACCTCAGCCTCAGAGCGAGGTCGCAGCGGCTGGCGGCGAGCCGCCAAACGTAGCGGCGAGCGGAAGCAACGAGCCTTCGGCTCCCAGCAAAGAAACGATAGTCAGCCGCACGCCGTCTCCACCCGGCGACGAGCCGCCTCCGACGACCACCATCGTGGTGGCTTCGGCCGAGCCTGCGCTAGCCCATGCCGAAGTGACAATCGCGACCGCCGGCGATCCTCCGGCGAGAGAAGCGGCGCTTCCCTCCCCGCCCTCACCCGCCCCCTCCGTGCCATCCAAGACACCCGACCCGGCGGCACGCGCACAGGCTGAGCGCCTGGTCGGACAGGGCGATCGCCAACTCGCCAACGGAAACGTCGCGATTGCGCGGCAGTACTATGCCCGTGCGGCCGACCTTGGCTTTGCGCCGGCTGCCATCAAGCTCGCAGACACATTCGACGCGAAAGTGCTTGCCCACCTCGGCGCGCATGGGGTGCGGCCCAATCCGGCCGAAGCCGAAAAGTGGCGCAGGCGCGCCGCCGAGCTTGGCCAATAAGCGCTTTTGCAGCATCGCAAGCAAACCAGAGCGAAGTGAAAGGTCGCGCTCAGACACGCCTCGCCTTGAAGGCGGTACATTATTGCCTCGCGACATCTCGTTGTAATAAAAGAGGGATGACGAGTCGTCAGCACATCATCGCTTATGTCAACGGCAAGCCATTCATGAAAGAAAAAAGATCATTCCCATCGCACGATCGCGTAGTCCGATTTATGCTGAAAAATTGTGCTGCAAGACTCTTTCAACATGCCATTGCAGACGCCGATCGTAAGACAATTGGACTGAGATGGCATTCACGACGATCTTGTCGCCCCGCATTCGCATCGGAAACAACCGTGCTGCGACAGCGTGTTTTGAATCAACTAATCGACGTCATAATATTCGCATCAACGGACATAATTTTCTCTAAATTCTAAGACGCGATCCAAACTGGAACTCCGGTATTCAAAAACGGAGCTTCGATCTCTCGGAGGGCGTATGCGTTTTCATTATTTTTTGCTCGGCGCGATCACTTTGACCGCTCCCGTCATTGGTTACTCGGCTCCCTCAAACGAGCGAGTTGACGCCGTACGGCAGATCGCGGCCGCGGTCGGGCGCGTGCTCGGCTCGGCGACGGCCTGCCGCGAGATCTCGCCGCTGCGCATCAAGTCGATGAGCGACACGCTCTCCGATCTGATCACGGTGTCTGCGCCCACCGCCGAGGAGTCCTCCTCGATATGGCAGGCGTACAACCAGAGTAATACGGAAGGCCAGCGCGCTATCGCCAACAGGCGTATCACCTGCGTGGCGGCCGAGCGCGCGCTCGCGGACCTGGAAAAGACGGTAACGCCGTCGCAAGCGCTGACACCGCCCGGCCAGGCGCGCTCGCTCCCGACCGTTGCCGCGCCAGCGCCCGCGACTCCGCAGCCAGCCCGACCGAGCGTAACCTCGCCTGCGTTGGCAGCGACCAGCCCGCTGCAGTCGCGATTGGCGGCGGTGAGCCGGGGCGTGACCGAAGCGGAGATCCGGTTCGGCATGTCAGCGCCATTCTCGGGGTCGGCCAAGGAGCTGGGCCGCCAGATGAAGCTTGGCGTCGAGACCGCGTTCAACGTCATCAACGACGTCGGCGGCGTGCATGGGCGACAGGTCAAGCTCGTCGCGGTCGACGACGGCTACGAGCCGACACGCACCGCCGAAACCATGAAGCAGCTTTACGAGAAGGATCAGGTGTTCGGCATCATCGGCAATGTGGGTACCCCTACCGCGGCGGTTGCCCTGCCCTATGCGCTGAAGCAGCGCATGATGTTCTTCGGCGCCTTCACCGGCGCGAACCTGCTGCGGCGCGACCCGCCGGACCGCTATGTGTTCAATTTCAGGGCGAGCTACGCCGAGGAAACCGACGCGGTCGTGCGCTATCTCGTCAATGTGCGCCGGCTGCGGCCGGAACAGATCGTGGTGTTTGCCCAACAGGACGCCTTCGGCGATGCCGGTTTCGAAGGCGTCGCGAAAGCCGTGCGCGCGCTGCGGTCGGGCCGCGAGACCGAGGTCCTGCGTCTCAACTACAAGCGCAACACCATCGACGTGGACGAGGCGGTCGCACAGCTGCGCAAGCTGCGCACTCCGCCGCGGGCCGTGGTGATGGTGGCCACCTATCGCGCCGCCGCCAAGTTCATCGAGAAGACGCGCGATATCAACCCACCGCTGATCTACACCAACGTCTCCTTCGTCGGCAGCACCGCCCTCGCCGAGGAGCTTATGCTGCTGGGTCCCAAATATGCGAACGGCGTGATCGTGACCCAGGTCGTGCCGGCGGTCGACAGCTATTCAAACGTCGTGCTGGAATACAAGACGGCGCTCTCCCACTACTTTCCCGGCGAAGCGCCCGACTACGTGTCGCTCGAGGGCTACATCACTGCAAATGTCATGATCGAGGGCCTGAAGCGGACCGGACCGATGCTCGACACCGAGCGCCTGGTCGAAGGTCTGGAGAGCTTGCGCGATCTCGATCTCGGGCTTGGCACGCTCGTGAACTTCGGCCGCACCGAGCACCAGGGCCTTCACAAGGTGTGGGGCACCCAGCTCGACGCACAAGGCCGCTACCAGCCGATCGAGCTGCAGTAGACAAGCGCAGCCGCTCTAGACTATCGACATGCCACCGGCGTGTGCACGACATCGTGCGCATGTCCGCGTCGGCGCACTTGTCGGGTAGAGTCAAGGATCGGAACCAACCACCATGCCATGGCTTCAGCCCGTGACGCTGCAGAGCCAGCACGTCAATCTCGAGCCGCTGGACCAGCGCCATTGCGATGACCTGGTCGAGGCCGTCACAGACGGCACGCTTTGGACGTTGTGGTACACGTCCGTGCCGCCGCCCGAAGGCATGCAGGCGGAAATCGAGCGACGCCTGGCCTTGCAGGCGGCGGGCTCGATGCTTGCCGTTCGCGGTGATCGACAATACGAGTGGCCGCGCCGTCGGCATGACGACCTACATGAACGTCGACGCCAACAACCGCCACGTGGAGATCGGATCGACCTGGTACCGCAAGAGCGTCCAGCGCACGACTCTGAACACTCAGTGCAAGCTGATGCTGCTCACGCACGCATTCGAGACGCTCGACTGCATCGCCGTCGAATTCCGGACCCACGCCTTCAATCATCAAAGCCGAAGGGCGATCGAGCGCCTTGGCGCGAAACTCGATGGCGTGTTGCGGAGCCATCAGATCGCCTCGAACGGCACGCTGCGCGACACCTATGTCTACAGCATCATTGCCAGCGAGTGGCCCACCGTGAAGGCTCATCTCACTTGGCAGATAGGCCGACCGCGAAGCGATTGAACCGAAACGATCAGCGCGTGCGGCCGAGCGCGTGCTCGCCGAGGAGCTCGACGATCCGCTGCGGCGTGATCGGCGCTTCCGCGATGTGCACGCCGAACGGCTCGAGCGCATTCTCGACCGCCGAAAGCAGCGCCGCGATCGCCGCGATGGTGCCGCCCTCGCCCGCCCCCTTGAGCCCGAGCGGATTGAGCGGGCTCGGCGTCTCCATGTGCAGCACTTCGACAGTCGGCGAATCGGTCGCGAGCGGCAGCAGATATTCGCCGAAATGCGTCGACATCGGCTGCGCCTGGTCGTCGTAGATCATGCGCTCGAAGAAGGCATTGCCGACGCCGTGGATGACGCCGCCGACGATCTGGCCCTCGACCACCATCGGATTGATGACGGTGCCGCAGTCGTGCATCACCACGATAGCGCGTGACCGTCACCTGCCCGGTCTCGATGTCGACCTCGACCTCGGCGATGTGGGTGCCGTTCGAATAGGTCGACTGATCGGGCGTGAAGTGGCTGGTCGCCTCGAGCCCGGGCGACAGGCCCGCCCGCCATCGAGAAGCCCGGCATGCCGACCGCACGCGCCGCGACCTCGCGGAAGCTGCGCTTCACGTCGGAGCCGGCGACCTTGGCGTAGCCGTTCTCCAGCACGATGTCCTGCTCGGCGACCTCCATCATCTGCGGCGGCGAACTGCTTGATCTTCTGCGCCACCTGCGCCGGAGGCGAGATGCACCGACGAGCCGGCATTGACCGCGGTGCGCGCCGCGAACGAGCCGACGCCGAGCCCGGTCGCGGCGGTGTCGGCGGTCACGATCGTGATGTCGTCGGGCGTGCAGCCGAAATGATCGGCGGCGATCTGCGCCAGCGTGGTCTTGTGCGACTGGCCCTGCGGGGTCGCGCCGGTATAGACGGTGAGCTTGCCGCTGGTCGACACCCGCACGGTCGCGCTCTCGTAGGGGCCGAGCCCGGTGGCCTCCACCGCGTTGCCGATGCCGAGCCCGATGTAGCGGCCCTGCTCGCGCGCCTCGGCCTGCCGGGCGCGGAAGCCTTCGTAGTCGACGGCGTCGAGCGCGTCGCGCTGGCAGGTCGGATAGTCGCCGCTGTCGTAGGTGACCGGACGGCCGTCGCGAAAGATGATGCCGACCTTGTAGGGCATCTGCTCGGGCGTGATGAAGTTGCGCCGCCGCACCTCGGCGCGGTCGAGCTTCATCTCGTGCGCCACCCGGTCCATCAGCCGTTCCATCACGACGGCGGCCTCCGGCCGGCCGGCGCCGCGCACCGGCGAGGTCGGCACCTTGTTGGTGAAGGCGACCGACACGTCGAGATGGAAGTTCGGAATGACATAGGGACCCGGCACCGAGGTGGCGGCGATCCAGGGCAGCACCACGCCCCACGGCATGTAGGCGCCGGCGTCGTGCATGAGCGTGCCGCGCACGCCCAGGATGCGCGCGTCGGCGTCGACCGCGATCTCGACGTCCCAGTACTGGTCGCGCTCCTGCTGGGTCGAGAGAAAATTCTCGTGCCGGTCCTCGATCCATTTGATCGGGCGGCGCATGCGCAAGCGCGGCGGCGGCGAGCGCGCCGTATTCGGCATAGAAGCTGCCCTTCGGGCCGAAGCCGCCGCCGACGTCGGGCGTGACGATGCGCAGCTGATGATCCGCCCAGTCCATCAGATCGAGCAGCACGCGCTTGTGGCGGTGCGGCCCTTGCGACGATACGTAGATGGTCAGCGCGTCGGTCGCCGGATCCGGCACCGCGATCATGCCGCGGCATTCCATGAAGAACGGCCCGCCGCGATGCTGGAAGATCTGTTCGCGGAACACATGCGGCGGCCTGCGCGAAGGCCGCATCGGCGTTGCCGACATTGATCGGGATGAAGGCGGCGAGATTGTTCGGCGAGCCGCGATGCGCGAGCGGCGCGCCCGGCTCGAGCCCCTGCGCGCAATCGGAGACCGCCGGCAGCGGCTCGAAATCGATCTCGACCAGCGCGGCGGCGTCCTCGGCGAGATAGCGGCTGTCGGCCACCACGATCGCGATCGGCTCGCCGACGAAGCAGACTTCGTCCTTGGCGAGGCAGTACGGCATGCAGCGCCTGCTTGATCGCCGGGCTCGGCACCAGCAGCGGCACGGTCTGCCGCTGCATCGATTCCGGCAGGTCGGCGTGGGTGAACACCGCATGCACGCCCGGCAGCGCCGAGCGCCGCGCGCTTGTCGATGCCGCGGATCGCGGCGTGCGCATGCGGGCTGCGCAGCACCACGGCATGCAGCATGCCGGGCAGCTTGATGTCGTCGACATAGCGGCCGCGGCCGGTGAGGAAGGCCGGGTCTTCCTTGCGCTTGACGCTCGCGCCGAACCAGCCCATCAGCCCTGCCCTCCCGCGCCCGCGGCCGCGCGTTCCAACGCCCGATAGGTCAGGACGCGGGCGAGATGCTTGCGATAGGCGGCGGTCACATAGGCATCGCTCATCGCCTCGAGCGCCTCGCGCCTCGATAGCGGCGGCGCGAAAAGCCTCATGCGCCGGGCTTCGCGCCCACCAGCTGGCGCTCGGCTTCCGCGACCCGCACCGGCGCGGGGCCCAGCCCCGACACGCACAGCGCCGCCCGGTTGATCGCGCCATTGCGGTCGAGCGTGACCAGGCAGCCGACCGCCGTGATCGCGAAATCGCCATGCCGGCGCGCGAACTCCTCGAACGCATAGCCATGGCCGGCGGGCCAGACTTGCAGCGTCGATGCCGGTGAGAAGCTCGCCGGGCTCGAGCGCGTTGGTCATGATCCCGCTCACCCAGTCCGCGATCTTGATCTCGCCGGCGGCCGCCACGGCTCGCGGCCTCCAGCACGCCGTCATGCAGCGCCGTCATGTTGACGAGCTCGGCCGAGGGATCGAGATGGCAGAGCGAGCCGCCGAAGGTGCCGCGATTGCGGGTCTGGCGATGGCCGACATGCTCGAGCGCTTCGTGCAGCGATCGGGAAGGCGCGTCGCCACGTCGGCGGAGAATTCGAGATCGCGCTGGCGCGTCATGGCGCCGAAGCGGCCGACGCCGTCCTCGATATCGATGTACGAGAGCGCCGCGATGCGGTTGAGATCGATCAGATGATCGGGCGCCACCACGCGGAAATTGAGCATCGGCATCAGCGACTGCCCGCCCGCGAGCGGCATGCGCGTTGTCGAGCCGGCCGATGAGGTCGGCTGCTTCCTCGATGGTGGTCGGATCGTGATAGACGAAGGGCGGCGGCTTCATGTTTCACTGAAGTCGAGCGCACATACTCCGTTCATTCCCGCGCAAGCGGGAATCGCAGCGATCAAGCGTTCTGGGTCCCCGCTTGCGCGGGGACGATCGGAGAGGGCGTAGCGATGCAATGTCATTATTCCTTCACCTTGCGCGCGGGTGTTTCCGGCTTGAGGCCCGCGCGCTGGCGCGCGAGCGTCTCCGCGCCGGTCTCTTCCCAGGTGCCGCTCACCGCGCGCTCCGCCCAGGTGTCCCAGCGCTCGATCCAGTCGCCGAGCGAATAGCCGTGCCACGGCTGCTTGAGCGTGATCGGCGGCAGGCCGAGCTTGCGCCCACAGCGCCTGCGCACGCTCCATGAATTCCTTCTTGGGCAGCGCGAGCGGCGCCATCGGGCCCTTCATGGTGGCGTCGATCAGGAGCTTCGAGCCGAGCCCGCGGTCGCCATATTGCGAGCCCTGCACGCCGCCGTGATAGGGCGAGATGTGCACGTCCTCGATCGGATTGCAGCGATAGGCGATCGACCACATCACCGCGTCGAGATTGTCCGGGATCGATGTCCTCGCTCACCGCGATGACGATCTTGCCGGCGATGGCGTTGAGGCTCGCGGCGCCATGCAGGCCGCGCCAGACCTCGGTGCGCGGCGTGCCGGCGGCGTATTGCACGAAGATCACCGGCCGCAGATTGGTGAGCGGCTCGTGCATGACGACGCGGCGGACGCCGCGGATCGACAGCGTGTCCGCAGATGCGCGAGATACAGCGGCTCGTAGGCGACCTTCTTGACCAGGCTCGATTCGCTCGGCGTCACCTGGCTGATGATCGAGGCGAACACCGGATTGCGCCGGTGCGTGATCGCGGTCACCTGCATCGGCATGTTGAAGGCTTCGAGCGCCACATAGCCGTTGCTTTCGCCGAACGGCGCTTCGGGCTCGAGCTTCTCGGGATCGATCAGGCCTTCGATCACGATCTCGGCATCGGCCGGCACGTCGAGATCGATGGTCACGCATTTGGTCACCGGGATCGGCCGGCCGGCGAGCCCGCCCGCGACGCCGAGCTCGTCGAGATCGTCCTCGAGCTTCTGCGCGCCGGTGAACATCACCACCGGCGCGGCGCCGATCACGATCGCGATCGGCATCGGCTGTCTTGCGCTTGTTGTGCTTCGACCCAGTGCAGATAGCCGCCGGCCCCGCCCGCGCGCGCCACCATGCGCACCACCAGCGCGGTCGGTCGCCTTCAGCGCCGCCCGATAGGTGCCGCCGTTCTGGATGCCGGAGTCCGGGATCCTTGGTGACGCAGAACGTCGCGGTGAGATAGGGCGCGGAGTCGAAGCCCGGCGTCGAGACCGGCACCGGCAGGAGCTTGAGCCCGCCGTCCGGCTTGCGCAGATCGTCGCCCTTGATGACGACCTCCTGGCAGCGCGGCGCGTTGGTCCGCACCGGCGGGATCGGATGCGCGATCGCCTCGATCCAGGCGCTGCCGATCTCCTCGACCGGCGCGCCGCATGCCGAGCGAATAGATCTCGGCCGAGGCCGCGATCGCGCCGACCACGACCGGCATGTCGTAGCGCCGGCCGGTTGCAGTCGACCACATTGGTGAACAGGAAGGCGCGCCGCTCCGCCTCCGGGAATGCCGCCGATGAACTGCAGCCGCACCAGCGGATGCAGCTCGGTGTCCTTGTTGACCGGATGATCGATCCGCACCAGGAGGCCCTTGGCCTCGAGGTCGGCGAGGTGCTCCTGCAGGTCGAGCCGCGGCTCGCTCCCGAGAGCGCTTTCCTTCGCCGCTGCCGCGATATCGTCCATCCGGTTTCCTCCGCCTCGTTGCCGGCGCCAATACAGCATGGATCGCCGCGGCCAGTCACCCCTCACCCCACCCCCTCCCGTTGGGAGAGGGAGCCCCGCCGTGCCGTCATCAAAGCCCGTGCCTAGAATCTCCGCCGCACAAACAACTAGTTCAGGGGGTAGAGCCCCCTCACCTTCTCCAGGATCGCGGGCGGCACGTTGGCAACTTCCTCGATCAGCTTCTGCAGCTCCTCGCCGCTGAGCGGGCCGAGGTCGAGCTTCTGCGCGTCGAGATCGGCGATGAACTCGGGGTCCTTGACCATGGCGTCGAAGGCCCGCCGCAACGCCTGAATGCGATCCGCCGGCGTGTCGGGGGTGGAGAGGATGAAGCGCCCGACATCGCTCGCATTGGCGAAGAAGCGCAACGCCAGCACCTCCTCGTTGGTGCGGCCCAATTCGACTGCGGTCGGAACGTCGGGCAGCTCGGGATGCCGCTGGAGACCGTATTGCACCAGGATGTTGATGGTCTTGTCGCGCAGCTGCCTGGCGGCGCGCGACTTCACGCCCTCCCAGGTGGTCGAATGCCCTTCGACCTCGCCGCGCTCCATGGCGAGCATCGCTTCCGCCGATCCGGCGTAGCCCATGACAAGCTTGAACTTCGTGCCGACGAGATGATTGAGCATGGTCGGATAGACCGCGACCGTGGAGCTGCGGCCGGTCGCGCCCAGCACCGCCTCGCGCTCCATCGCGTCCTTGATGGTCTTCACGGGCGACGAGGCGTTCATGAAGGTCACGTTCGGCGTCGCCGCCAGCCGGCCGATCCAGTTGAACTGCGCCGCCTTGAAGCGGACGTTGGCGGCTCCGAGCTTCTCCTCGAGCGGCGCGGTCGGCACGATCAGGCCGAGCGTGGTGCCGTCCTTCGGCGCGACGTTGAAGATGTGGTTGGCAGCCACGAGGCTGCCGCCGCCCGGCATGTTGCGCGGAATGACCGTTGGATTGCCGGGGATGTGCTTGCCGATGTGGCGCGCCACCGCGCGCGCATAGAAGTCATTGGCGCCGGCCGGCGGATAGCCGATGACCACGTTGATGGTCTTGCCGCGGTAGAAATTCTCGATCGACTGGGCGTTGGCGAGTGTCGGGATGCAGCGAAGGCAAGCAGGCCGACAAATGCGCTGGCGCTTCGCCTCAACCGTTCGTCCCCGCGAAAGCGGGGACCCAGACCAACAAACATATCGACCTCACACAGTTAACAGTCTGGATTCCCGCTTGCGCGGGAATGAACGGAATTTGCAGCTCGACCAGAGCAAAACATCACTAGCACGGTTCGGATTCAGTTCAGCGGATAGATCGCCTTGACCTTCTCGATGATCGTCGGGCGAGACGGCGCCGACCTCGGCGACGAGCTTCTGCAGCTCCTCGCCGGTCATGGGCGCGAGCTCGACGCGCTGCGCCTTCAGCTCGGCCACGAAGGCCGGATCCTGCGTGGTCGCATCGAAGGCGCGGCGCAGCGCCGTGATGCGCTCGGCCGGCGTATCGGGCGTCGAGAGGATCATCTTGCCGACCTCGGTCGCATTGGCGACGATCCGCAGGATCTGCTTCTCCTCGTCGTTGCGGCCGAGCTCCCACGACATCGGAACGTCCGGCAGCTCCGGATGGCGCTTGAGCGCGTATTGCACGAGCGCGCGTGACCTTCTTCTCGCTGAGCCACTCCGGATGAACCGCGCGCACGACCTCGAGGCTGGTCGAATGGCCCTCGACCTCGCCGCGCTCCATCGCCAGCATCGCGGTGCTCGAGCTCTGATAGCCCATGACCAGCTTGAACTTGGTGCCGATCACGTTGCTCAGCACCGCCGGATAGATGGCGACCGTGGAGCTGCGGCCGCTCGCGCCCAGCACCACCTCGCGCGTGAAGGTGTCCTGGATGGTCTTCACCGGCACGCTGTTCATGACGAAGGTCATGTTCACGCCTGCCGCCACCCGGCCGATCCAGTTGAAGCCGGCCGACTTGAACATGACATTGGGCGCGCCGAGCCGCTCCTCGAGCGGAATGGTCGCCGCGATCAAGGCGAGCGTGGTGCCGTCCTTGGGCGCCACGTTGAACACATGATTGGCCGCAACCAGGCTGCCGCCGCCCGGCATGTTGCGCGGCACGACGGTCGGATTGCCCGGAATATGCTTGCCGATGTGGCGCGCGACCGAGCGGGCATAGATGTCGTTGCTGCCGCCGGTCGGATAGCCGATGACCATGCTCAGCGTCTTGCCGCGATAGAAGCTCTCGACCGATTGGGCCTGTGCGCCTGCCGGCAGCAACAGGAACGCGAGGCTCCAACCGAGGACGTGACAAGCTCTTTCCGGCAAACGCAGCATGAGGCGAGATCCTTGCGAGACGCCCACCTTATCGCAAATAGAGCCGTCGCAATAAAGCCGCACCACTGCCGCACCACGACTCGCCGCACCTGATGGCGTCTGGCCCAGGTAGGAATGTTGTAAGCAGAGTTCCCGGCCGTTATCATGCCGTCCATGCGGGCCCATATCGGCCGCAACGATCAACCGCAAAGGGACCCTGCCGATGAGATGGACGCTGGCCGCAGCGGCACTGGCCTGCGCCGTCATGCCGACGCTATCCGCGCGGCCGCTGGTCGCACAGGACCTGCGCGTGTCCCAGGTCGATATCGTCTATCGGGAGCCGAAGGAGCCCGCGCTGCAGCCGATCTATGAGCGGCTGAAGAAGCGCCAGGTGCTGGAGGATCTGCAGCAGTTTCTGTCGCCCTTGAAGCTGCCCCGCAAGCTGATCGTGCGGCTCGACGAATGCGGCGCCGCCACCGTCCATTTCCAGCCCGGCGGGCCCGTCACCGTCTGCTACGAGTATATCGAGGAGGTCGAGCGCATCGCCTACGGGCCGTTGCGGCCCGACATGATCGCCGGCGCGTTCGTCCAGGAGCTGCTGCACGAGGTGGCGCGCGGCGTGTTCGATGTGCTCAACGTGCCGATCTGGGGCCGCGTCTCGGATGCGGCCGACAACTTTGCCGCCTACGTCATGCTGCAGTTCGGCAAGGATGTGGCGCTGCGGACGGTGCGCGGCACGCACTTGTTCTTCGGCGCCATCGCCATCTTCGGCTCCGATGCCTCGCCGGCCGATGTGCGCAGCAGCGCCGCGCAGCGCAACTTCAACACCATCTGCATCGCCTACGGCGGCGACCCGACGACCTTCAACGACATCGTCGATGTCGACGATCGGTTCACCCCGCTGCCGCAGGCGCGCCGCGGCGTCTGCCGGCAGGAATATGAAGCTGTCCGCAAGTCCTTCGACCGCTACATCAGGCGCCATGTCGATGAGGCCAAGCTCGCCAAGGTGCGATCGATGGACTGGCTGCGGCCGGACGATGGACGCTGAGCATGGCGATCTTGGCTCGAAGCATCGCGATCGTGATCCTTGCTCTCGTCGTCATGACGGCAACGCCGGCCGAGAGCGCAGCCGCAGCTCATCGGCAGCATTGAATTCGAATACGGCGCGGCCACGGAATCTGAAAACGCCGACATGCGCGAGCGGCTGATGAGCCGCCGCACGCTCGAGGAACTGGTGCAGTTCCTGTCACCGCTCAAGCTGCCGCAGAAGCTGCGGATCGTCACCGAGGAGTGCCCCGCACGCAGTGCCGAGAACGCATTCTATTCGACGACAACGTCGACGATCACCATCTGCTACCAATACGTCAGCCTGTTCGCGCGCTACGCGGCGGATCCGGACATGCTGCCGGGCTTCACGCGCGAGGAGATTTTCGTCGGCTCGTTCCTGAGCACGGTGCTGCATGAGCTCGGCCATGCCGTGTTTCATCTGCTCGACATCGCGGTGTTCGGACACGAGGAGGACGCCGCCGACCAGATCGCCACGTTCGTGATGCTGCAGTTCGGCCCCGACGTCGCCCGCACCACCATCAAGGGGGCGGCCTACAAGTGGTTCAAGGCGGCGATCAGCCGCCCGGCGACCTATTACGACACGCATGGCACGCCCGCACAGCGCTATTACAACACGCTCTGCATTGCCTATGGCGGCCAGCCCAACACATTTCGCGATCTCGCGGGCGGCGGGCTTCTCCCGCGCTCACGCATCGAGGCGTGCGCGCTCGAATACGCCCAGGTCCGGCGCGCCTTCGAGGAGACCGTGCTGCCTCATGTCGACCGGGAATTGCTCAACCAGGTCCTAGCGCGGCGTTGGCTGCGCGCCGGCGACGGGGCGCGCTAAACGCATGTTCTTTGTCGGGACCGACGTGGGCGGCACCTTCACGGATCTGTGGGTGGCCGACGGAAGCGGCGAGGCGCGCGTGTTCAAGGCGCCGACCACGGCCGATGTCATGGGCGGCGTCATCGCGGCGCTTGAACTGGCGGCGCGGTCCTACGGCCTCGGCTTCGGCGACTTCTGCACGCGGATCAAGCGCTTCGGCCATGGCACGACCGTGTCGCTCAACGCGCTGCTCACCGGGCGTGCCGCCCGAACCGCGATCGTGACCACGCTTGGCTTTGGCGACACGCTCGAGATCGGGCGCATGCGGCGGCAGACCTGCGGGCCTGAGCGACACCGAGGTCACCGACTATTTCCTGCACAACCGGCATCTCCCGATCGTGCCGCGCGAGCGCATTGTCGAGGTGCGCGAGCGCATCGACGCCAACGGCACCATCATCGCTCCGCTCGACGAGGCGCAGGCGCGCGAGGCGCTGCGCGCGCTGAAGGACGACGGGATCGAGGCGATCGCGATCTGCACGCTGTGGTCGACCGCCAATCCGGTGCACGAGCTGCGTCTGAAGGAGCTCGTCGAGGCCGAGCTGCCGGGTGTCTTCGTCACGCTGTCGCACGAGATCTCCTCAGTGGTCGGCGAGTATGGCCGAATGTCGACGGCCGCCGCCAACGCAGCGCTCGGCCCGATCGCCGGCCGCTATCTGGCGCGTCTCGAGCAGACCTTGCGCGGGGCCGGCATGCAGGTGCCGATCCTGATGATGACCAATGCGGGCGGCGTGCTGCCGACCGACGTGCTCAACGACCGGCCGGCGTTTGCGCTGTTCTCCGGCCCGGCCGCGGGCGTCATCGGCTCGCTGGCGATCGGCGACACGCATCGGCGCCGGCAACATCCTGACCACCGATATCGGCGGCACCAGCTTCGATGTCGGCGTCGTCGTCGAGGGCCGGCCGCTGATGCGGCGCGAGATCACGGTCGCGGGCGCCGACATCCGGGTGCCCTCGATCGACGTCGCCTCGATCGGCGCCGGCGGCGGCAGCGATCGCGGCGGTGCGCTTCGGCAATCTCACGGTCGGTCCGCAGAGCGCCGGCGCCAATCCGGGCCCCGCCTGCTACGGCCGCGGCGGCAGCGAGCCGACCGCGACCGACGCCGATCTCGTGCTCGGCGTGCTCGATCCCGACAATTTCCTCGGCGGCCGCATGCGCGCTCGACATCGAGGCGGCCCGCCGCGCCATCACCGACAAGGTGGCGAAGCCGCTCGGCATGAGCCTGATGGAGGCGGCCTGGGGCATTCGCGAGGTGCTCGATGCCCGCATGGCGGACCTGCTGCGGCGCTCCACGATCGAGCGCGGCCACGACCCGCGCGAGTTCACCTTCTTCGCCAATGGCGGCGCCGGCCCCTCGCATGCCTGGGCGCTGGTGCGCGAGCTCGGGCTCGACGGCTTCATGGTGCCGGCGGCCGCGACCGCACAGTCGGCGTTCGGCTGCGCCAATTCGAGCCTCGGCTTGACGCGCGAGCGGCCGGTCTATCTGCGCGTCGCCTCCGACGCGGCGCCACAGGCCGCGGCGCTGAAAGCGATCGCACGACACGCTCGATCGCGCTCGAGGCCGACGTGCGCGAGGGCCTCAAAGCCGCCGGCGCCAGCGGCACCGTCAGCGTCGAGCGCGTGCTCGCCATCCGCTATCGCGGCCAGACCAATGCGCTCGACATCGCGATCGCCAATGGCGCTTTCAACGAGCGCGCCTACGAGGGCGCGGTCACGCGCTTCGAACGCCAGTACGAGTCGCTGTTCGGCCGCGGCGCGACCTATACCCGCGCGGGCTTCGAGATCCTGAGCGTTCGCGCGATCGGCCAGGGCTCGCTGCCGCCGCCCGCGAGCAAGGCCACGGGCGAGCCGCTCAAGAAGTCCGGCTCACGCCGCGTCGTGTTCGACGATCCGGCGCAGCCGCTCGACACCGCGATCTATCGCACCATCTTTCCGCCTCCCGACACCCGCGTGCGTGGGCCGGCGCTCATCGAATTTCCCGGCCAGAGCGTGGTCGTACCGCCGCGCGGCGTCGCGCGCGCCGACGCCTTCGGCAACCTGCATGTGAGCATTGCGCGATGACATCGCCCCGCAAAAAACAGAAGTCCCGCGCGCCCAAGGCGAATCCCATCAACCCGGTCACCTACGAGGTCATGCGCGTCGCGGCTGCTCGCGATCACCGAGGAAATGCGCATCGCACTCCAGAGCGTCTCGGGCTCGCCCACCGTCACGGAGGCGTCCGACTTCTTCACCGGCCTGTTCCTGCCCGACGGCTCGTTCGCCTCGATGGGGCTGCAGGTCTCGTTCCAGGCCTCGGTCGTCGGCCATCTCATCCGCGCCATCGCCAAGCGGCCGCATCTCAGCGTGCGCGACGGCGACATGTTCTGCGGCAACGATCCGTTCGTCGGCGCGCTGCATCAGAACGACGTGCAGCTCACCGGGCCGATTTTCGCCGACGGCGAGATCGTCGCTTGGGCCGGCGTCGAATGCCACGTCACCGACATCGGCGGCATGGACTTCGCGAGCTGGTCGCCGAAGGCGCGCGACGCGCGCCAGGAAGGCCTGCGCATTCCCTGCGTGAAGCTGGTCGAGCAAGGCGAGCTGCGCGAGGACATTCTGGAGATGATCCTGACCGCGACGCGGCTGCCGGCGCAGCTCGGCCTCGACTTCCGCGCCTTCATCGCCACCATCAACGTCGCACGCCAGCGCCTGGGCGAGCTGATGAAGCGCTATGGCGCCGCGACCGTCGTCGAGGTGATGCACCGCATGATGGCGGCCTCCGAGCAGCGCATGCGCGCGCGGCTCGCCGAGCTGCCCGATGGCGAGTTCCACGCCACGGATTTCCTGGAGCACGACGGCCACAGCAATGCGCTCTACAAGCTCGACCTGCACCTGACCAAGCGCGGCGAGCGGCTGACGTTCGATTTCTCGGCCTCGAGCAAACAGGCGCCGGGCTTCATCAATTGCACGCGCTCGGGCCTCGTCGGCGCCGTCACCGGCTCGCTGCTGCCGATGCTCGCCTACGACATTCCGTGGAACGAAGGCATCCTGCGCACCATCGAGATCGTGGCGCCGGACGGCCTGATCTGCACCGCGATGTATCCGGCGCCGGTCGGCGCCGCGACCGTCGAGGCGATCTGGGTGGTGTCGAACACGGTATCGCTCGCGCTCAACCGGATGCTCGTCCTGCTCGCAGCGCTATCGCCATCGCGTGCAGGCGGTGAGCGACGGCACCATGGCGACCTTCAATCTCGGCGGCATCAATCAGTATGGCGAGCCGTTCGGGCTCCATCTGATGGACCCGCTCGCCGGCGGCTACGCGGCCTTCGCCAGCAAGGACGGCTATGACGGCGGCGGACCGAACAACTGCCCGGTGCCCTGCATCGCCGACGTCGAGCGCAACGAGCAGGCGGTGCCGCTGTTCTATTTCTATCGCCGGCTCGCGCGCGACACCGGCGGCGCCGGCACCTATCGCGGCGGCCTGTCGGCCGAGGTCGCGCTCACGCTCGGCGGCATCGAGGCGGCCGACGCCCTGATCATGACGCACGGCGCCGAGGTGCCGAATACAGCCGGCCTGTTCGGCGGCTATCCGGGCGCGACCGTGATCCAGCGCTGGGGCGAGCAGGCCGCGAAAGGCGGCGTCCTCGCGGACGACATCACGTGGGAAACTTTCGGCCCCAAGCCTGGCCTCATTCGCATGAAGCGCGGCGACGTGTTCGCGGTGAGCTGGCAGGGCGGCGGCGGCTTTGGCGACCCGCTCGAGCGCGACGCCGGATGCGGTGCTCGACCGATGTGCGGCGCGGCCTCGTCTCGGAGGCCGCTGCGTCCGAGGTCTATGGCGTCGTGTTGAGCCGCGAAGGCGTCGATGCCGCAGCGACCGAGGAGCGCCGCGGCGCCGCTCAGGCTTTCACGCGTCGGAACGCTCTGCGACGACCCCAAGCGCTTTTCAAACGCCGAGCGGATCGCATCGCTCGGCGACCGGCTGTTCATCGTGCGCGACAAGCGCGGCCTGCATGTCGTTTCAGAAGCGGGCTTCGTTCTCGCAACCGGCTCGACCCGCTGGCGGGCGGGCGCGGTTGCGGTGCCGATGCAGCCATCGGCCGCGCTGCCGATCCGTCTGCACGAGCAGCTTGCGATGACCGCCTATTGTTGTCCGGCGACCGGCACGCTTTTGTCGGTCGATGTCCACGAGAAGGACTGCACGCCGGCGGATGACATTGTGCTCGATCTCGATGCGCTGGTTGAAGGCACAGCCAAGCCACAGGCACGGCCGGACTCCCTCTCCCCGCAGGGGAGAGGGGTGGGGTGAGGGGGTTCATGATTTTTCGATAGTTTGTAACCCCTCACCCCACCCCTCTCCCTTCGGGAGAGGGAGCCTGCCCTGCCGTGCGGGCAATTCCGTGCTTACCAACGAGCTCCCAATGACAACGAAATTAGATCCTGCATTGGATGCCCTGCAGCCGGCGGACCGGCCGCCGCCGGACTACGACCGGCCTGCGACCTATCACGCCATGATCAGCGAGAAGGACGTCGCGGTGCCGATGCGCGACGGCGTCAAGCTCTGCGGTCGACGTCTACCGGCCCGACGCGCCGGGAAAGTTTCCCGCGCTGCTCGCCTTCGCGATCTACAACAAGGACTTCCAGGGCCCCGAGATGGCGGAGGCGCTGCCGCCGCAGCCGGCCTGGTCGCCGCTGTGGACCGGCCCGCTGGAGGCCGGCGACACGCGCTTCTTCGTCTCGCGCGGCTATGTGCACGTCGATCGGCATCGCCGCGCGGCGTCGGCAAGTCGGAAGGCGGCGGCGCGCGCGACTGGGACAGCTACGACCTGATCGAATGGATCGCGGCGCAGCCCTGGTGCGACGGCAATGTCGGCATGGTCGGCATCTCCGGCTTCGGCGCCGAGCAGTTGCACGTCGCCAAGCAGCAGCCGCCGCACCTCAAGGCGATCTTCCCGTTCGATCCGCGCGGCGCCTATGGCGTGCTCGGCGGCTTCCGCGAGGAATATCCGGGCGGCGTGCATCCACCTGTTCCGCTATCTCGTCGGCCACTTCTCGGCCATGCACCAGCACAAGGGCGCGCCCGGCGACGCTGCCGCCCGAGCGCGAGGCGCTGTGGCGCGCGGCGATGAACAATCCCGACTACCGGATGTATCCGCACGTCTACAATCTGCTGGCGCAGAAGGGCCAGCACATGCCGCCCTATTTCGATCTGCTGATCGATCCCTTCGACAGCGAGGCGGCGGTCGAGAAGAGCGAGGCCGAGTTCGCGCAGATCAAGGTGCCGACCTACACCGGCTCGGGCTGGTACGGCTACACCTACAAGACCCATCTCAACGGCGCGCAGAGCTATTTCGCCAACATCACGGCGCCGAAGAAGCTGATGTTCACCGGCCCGGCGCATCTCGAGCGGCCGTTCCATTCCTTCCACCACGAGATCCTGCGCTGGCACGACCACTGGCTCAAGGGCATCGACACCGGCATCATGGCGAGCCGCCGGTGAAGTTCTGGGTGATGGGCGCGAATGAATGGCGCACCGCCGACGACTGGCCGCTGCCGGAGACGCAATGGACCAAGCTCTATCTCAATCGCTGGGAGCGGCTGTCGCGCCGACCCATTCACGCCGTCGAGCGTCGACGACAGCGCAGCCGCCCGACGTCTTCGTGCAGATGCCGCCGACGCAGACCAACCGGATCGCAGCGGCTGCGCTATCTGAGCGAGCCGCTGCCGCAGGACCTGCTGGTCGCCGGCCCGATCGTGCTCAACCTCTTCGCCGCGATCGACCAGGACGACACCAACTGGATCGTCATCCTCAAGGACGTCGGCCCCGACGTGTCGGTGCGCACGGTGCGCGAGGGCGAGCGCGAGTTGCCGACAGACCTGCCCGAGCGCGAGCTCACCCGCGGCTGGCTCAAGGCCTCGCATCGCGCGCTCGATCCGGACGCGCTCGAAGCCGTGGAAGCCGTGGCATCCGCTGACGCGCGCGGCCGCAGAAGCCGGTCGTGCCCGGCGAGATCAACGAATACGCGATCGAGATTCTGGCGACCGCCAATCTGTTCCGCGAAGGACCACCGCATCTGCGCTCGAGATCACCAGCCTCGACCTGCCGACCGGCGTCGGCGGGCGCGACCAACGCGGAATACGTGCCGTATCACATCTGCAGCAGCCGGACGACGCGTGCACCGGATCTTCCACGACGCCAAGCGGCCATCGCACCTGCTGCTGCCGGTCATCCCGACGGTTTGAGTTCCGCGGCCGGCATCCTGGATGCAACCGATGAGAGCGCGAGCTGCCAGCCCGGTCGCGTCGTATGAAGCAGCAGCAGCACGATAATCGCGGCAAAAAACAGATAGGACTGCACCACATTGAAGACCGTGTCGGCCAGCAGATTGGTGACGGGAATAAAGGTGCTGATCAGGACATAGCTCACCGTCAGCAACAACAGCCGCCGCCGATCGCCGATCACGCTTGCCAGCAGCACCGCAAAAATCGGGAAGATCGTGCCGTAGTGATGCTCCCAGGCGATCGGCGAGGCGACCGTGATGCTGAGCGCCATCGTGCAGAAATCGAACGTGCGATCCGGATCGCCTTTGGTGCCACGCCGGAACAGCGCAGCCGAGAGCAGCGCGATCGAGGTCACAAGCGTGCCGCCATAGACCAGCGCACTGAAAGGCGGGAACGAGTTGTCGGTGAACTGAAGACTGCTCCACGCGCTCGGATCAACCAGGACCATCACGCGGTTGAGAAGCCCATTGACGGACTGGTTCGGGTAGAACGTCTCGCCGCGTTCCGCCAGAAACTCCAGCACCCGCAGATAGTCGAGATGATTGGCGAAGCCGTAGGCCATGATCGATCCGGCCAAGCCCACGACGCCGGTCGCCACAAGGGCAGCCGCGAAACCCCATTCGCGGCGAAGGAGTCCCCACAGCACGAACGCGCCGTATTGCGGCTTCACCAGCGCCATGAGGCCGATCAGCACACCGCTTGGCACCTTCCTGTCGGTCACCCAGCACAACAGCGCCAGAGCAAAAAGCCCGTTCAGCCAGTTCTGAATCTGGCCAAGAGTGTAGGCCTTCACCAGAGGATAGAACGTCAGCGCGAGCGCGAGCACGATCACGAACCGCGCGGCCATCATGGCGCCGGAGGCCGGCGGGCCTTGCTGCCGCCGCAGCCCCATTTCCAGCAGCGCAGCGGCGCAGCCGGCCGACATCAAGATGAAGAGCCAGCCCAGGACGTCATTGATCGTCGGCAGGTCGTAGACCTTGCACTCCTCGGTCCTGAATCCCGTCCTGACCGACCAGCCAGACCAGTCCGGCGACGGCGAACAACGATGACGGCGGATATTGGAACTTGAGATTGCGCTCGAAGAAGATATCCGAGTAGAGCCGCTTGTCGGGGTGCTCCCGCACATATTTGAGAGAGACCGACATGACGCCCCAGGAATCGTCGCAGCCGCGGCCGCGCAGCACATCCCAGGTGTGGTCCAGCACCGTCTCCTTGTACGGCTCCGGCGACGTGAGCCACAGCACGCCATTGAACACAAAGGCATTGAGCAGCAGAAAAACCGCCAGGTAGCGCGTCAGCGCAGCTGGAGATGTCTTGGTCATATCCGACATCATCATGAGGCTGCCCGCACGGTTTGCGGAGGAGCGACCGACCCTGCCCGCCAGAGGCCGCGCGCGAGCGCCGCAAACGAGAGGCAGGCGCCGACCAGCCAGACCGAAACGATCGTGCGCGACAGGATCGCCGCATACCAGCTCGGCTCCATCGGCGACCACACGATGACGGGCACAGAAGTCAGGATCATGCTGGCGCCCATGAGGCCGCGCGTGGTCGCATCATCCGGCAACGGCAGCGCATCACCGAGATAGAGCGCCCATAGAATGAGGAGCCACACATAGTAATGCGTCCATGAGATCGGACTGGTGATCAGCGCGAGATTGATGATCAGCATGAATTCCAACAGGTCGCGCGGGCTCGGCCCGCTCCCCTCGGTCGCGATTGGGGCGCGCCGATTGGCGCGCCAAATCAAAAAGAACGATCCGCCAAACAGCGCCAGCAGGATGCACGAGCGTGCGACGCGGTGAAACAACGTCGGCACGAACGGTGGATCCCAGTGGATCAGAAATTCCTCGCCCATCGAAAGCCGAACCAGAAAGCCATCAACCGACTGAACGTTATAGGCGGGGATATAGCCGCCGAGATATGGCACCACCCATTCCTGGTACCAGCTGATATTGTCATTGATGCCAAACAGCAGCAGCGACAGCAGTGCCGCAGCGCCGATCGTGGTGGCGCCCCCGGCAACAATCGCCCAACGCCGCCGCAACAGGAAATAGATGCCAAGCAGCAGCAGCGGCAGCTTGAACAAAGCACTTGCGCCGAAGGCGAGGCCGGCCGCGTAGTTGCGGTTGCTGCGCCAGAGCATCGAGCCCGATGATCAGGAACAGAAGGATAAAATGTGAGCTTTGCCCCTCGCGCAGACTGTTGATGACCGGGCCGCTGACCAGGAACAAGAACAGCAGCAGAGCCGCGCGCGGCGCATCGAGCCGGACCGTTCGCACCAGCAGCGCCCAGGCAGCGAACAAGAACGGCGACGCCGAGCGCTGACCAGACCCATCCCGCCCATTCTTCGCCGACAAGAATGAACGGAACATACACCCAGCCCAGCACCGGCAGGTTGGAGAAGCCGCCCTTCTCGGTCAGTGGCCAGTGGGCACTGAGGCCGTCGTCGTAGAGCGTCTCGGCCACCGCGTAGTTGGCCTTGTAGAAATCGGAGAACAGAGCCGAGGGCTCGGAGAACTGCCAGACAATCAGATGGATCGTGATCCCGAGGAACACGGTCACAAGCCACAGCGCCGCAGGATTGTTGGTCAGCCGGTCGAGCGTGGCCGCAATGCCGTTATTCGTCATCGATATGCCGCCGCAGCCGCGCCTTTCTGCCCTCTGGCACGGCCTCGCCCGTCCGTGTGGGGGCCGAAACCTAACCGCGATCCCCCGCGGCGGCAACCTTGCCCTCAGGGCCGCTCGAAGGACCCGCCCGCGATCTCCTCGGGGCGGCGCGCAGTCGCACCCGTGAGAGTGGATGGCCGCGTCAGCACGCACCAAAGTGTTGCCCCGACATAGAGCACCAGCGAGGCCCACTCCTTCGAATTCTCGAACGGCTCGACCCACCAGATTGACAAAGAGAAAGCAGCCAGCACCGTTACACCGATCACAAACCGTGCCAGCCACCAGCGCGGAACCAGCGCGGCCAAAAGGACCGTCCACAACAGGTACCACGGCCACAGGTGGGCGATTCCCACGAACGAAATCGCGCTCATGATGGCGAGCGCGGCCTTGGTGGCATTGTCGAGCGTAGGCGAGCGCAGCAGCACATAAACACTGTAGAGGGCAATCACGGCAAAACCCGCCGTGGTCATCCGATCCAGCAGCAGGAGGTCAAGTCCGGTCGCGAGCTCGATCGCCTCGATGCCATGGCGAGGCTGCAGGAACTCCCACTCGCTGATCACGCGCGTACCGTCGAAGAATTCGGGTGAGCGGTAGAAAATCCCGAATACCGCAATCCCAAGGAGGCCGGGCCCAACATAACGCACGAAGAGTTGCCGCCAGCCGAGCCCATGCAGCCGCCAGGCCACAATCACGTCGATGAGGAACAACGGAGCCGTCACATATTTGCCGAGCACTGATCCCATCAGCGCGACCGGCGCCAGCCAGCGGCCTTGCCCCAGGAGCGCAAGCCACATCAGCGCCAGCCAGACCATGAAGATGTCGTTGTGGCCCTCCGCGACAGTCTGCAGAACGCCGAGCGGCATCCAGCCTGCAACAACGATGGCAAGGCAGCGATCGAGCGCAGGCTTCGAGGCAGTCATGGTTCTGATCAGGGCGAGTGAGGCGAGCCATGCTGCGAGCAGCACGCCTTTGAACAGGATCGTGGCCGCAAGCACGCTCTTGCCGGTCAGCGCCATCACCACCGCGGAGAGAACGGCCCAGCCCGGCCCGTAGGACATGACCATGGGAAAATGGTCGAGCGGCAGGCCGGTGAGCGTCTCGTCGGTGAACAGGTTGTGGTAGGGGTTCGTCCCCTCGGCCGCCATCTTGCCCCACGCCATCGACAGCCAGAAGTCCTGGGTGAACAGCGGGAACGCCAGCACGCACACTACTGCGAACGCCACCGACCAACGCATCAGGAGGGCGTCGAGATTGGCATCCAGCGTGTGCTCGCGGCGATAAAGGATCGCGACGAGCGCGATCCAGGCAATCGTGATAATCCCGACTGGAATGCAATAGCTGATGACGATGGCCGCGTTGGTCTCGTACAGGCGGGAGAGCCCGACCAGCGGGAACCTTGTGGCCAGATCATCGAAGAACGCCACCGCGTGGGGCGTCGACCCGTGGTTTCGCCACAAGACCGGGACCTGCACATAGGACAGGACCGTGAGAACCGCATAGGCCGCCAGCGCCACGGCCCCGAGAAGATTGACGCCAACGCGAAGGAATGAAGTCTGCAACGCCAACGTCCTCTTCGAGCCGAATGCCGCCATGGCCCTGCGGCGCTTACGACGACCGGCCTGAACCGATGGTGAACAGCGGCTTTTCGCGGCGCACAGTTGTGCCTGCTTGGCGCAATTTCTGCAACGCCCTACCCGGCTTGGTGCGCTGGCGTGGCGGCGGCCACCCCTCTAACATCAAACCCATGAACGCCTCTGATTCCGCCAGATGCATCCGTCCTCGCAACGCGTCCTGACGATCGAAGCCCCGCGGCGGGCCCGGTTCGTGGACCGGCCGCTCGCTAGGCCCGGGCCCGGCGACGTGGTCGTCCGTTCGGTCTATTCCACCTTCAAGCACGGTACCGAGATGATGGCCTATCTCGGCCGCACGCCCTTTGCTTCGCGGGTGTTCAACTCAACGCTGCGCCTGTTCGAGACCGCGCCGGCGGATGCGCCGTTCTATCCCCGCCCGATGGGCAGCATGGTGGTCGGCGTGGTGGACTGGGCGGGTGAGAACGCGGGCGATGTGAGGCCGGGTGAGCAAGTTTTTGCCTATGCCCCAATCGCCGACGTTCATGTGCTGCCGGCTGCGAGCGTCAAACGCCTCGGTCACCTCACGCCCGAGCAGGCGCTCTGCATCGACCCGGCAAGCTTTGCGCTTGGCGGCGTGCTGGACGGTGCGATTGCCCAGGGAGAGACCGTGCTGGTCACCGGTCTTGGCGCCATCGGCCTCTTCGCCATCCAGTATTGCGCGGCGCGCGGCGCCAAGGTGGTGGCGGCCTCAAGCTTCGAGGAGCGCCGCAGCTGGCGCAAGCCTTCGGCGCCAGCGAGGTCTACGACACGCGCTCGGAGAGCGACGTCGCGCGCACGATCAAGCAGCGCATTGGCGGCGTCGATGCCGCGATCGAGTGCTCGGGCAGCCTGGAGACGCTGACCATGGCCATGCGCGCCGCGCGCCAGTGCGGTCGCATCGTTTGCGTCGGCTTCTACGGGGCGGGCAACCTCAACCTCGGCGAGGAGTTCTTCCACAACCGGCTCACGCTCATGGCCTCGCTGCCGGCTCTCTCGTGGAACAATCCGGTGCGCGCAACGCCCCCGCTCTACGCCAAGGATCTGCAGGAGATGGTGGCGCGCGACTTTGCCGCCGGCACGATCACGCCGCGCGGCATCCTCAACCCCACGCTTTCGTTTCGCGACGCCGAGCAGGCCGTCACGTTGATTGCGGACGAGCCGCAGCGCGTGATCAAGGTCCTGCTGCGACACGACTGAGCACGAACGGTCATGAGCCAAACGGCCCGCATCCATGTCACCTTTCCGGTCCTCAACGAGGAGGCCATGCTCGAGAGCTCGATCGAGCGCACCATCGCGTATTGTGAGCAGCACAAGCTCGAGATCGACGAGCTCTGCATCGCCGACAACGGCTCGACCGACCGCACCGCGGAGATCGGCCAGACGCTGGCGGCGCGCCACCGCAATGTCCGCTATCTCCGCGTCGGTAAGCGCGGCTTCGGCCTCGCCCTGAAAACAGCCTGGGGCGCGACGCAGGCGGATTTCGTCGGCTACATGGACATCGATCTCGCCACGGACCTGCGCCACCTCAAGGAGGTTTGCGACCACATCGCGCGCGGCGACGGCTACGAGCTCTATCTCGGCTCGCGCCTCAAGCACGGCGCCTCGGTCAGGAATCGCACGCTGCTGCGGGAATTCACCTCCCGCATGTTCAATGGACTGCTGCGCCTGCGGCTGGGCGTGTCGTTCTCGGACGCCATGTGCGGCTTCAAGTTCATCGATCGCAATCTCTACCAGCGGCTGACCGAGCAATTCGAATTCACCGACGACTGGTTCTTCGCCACCCAGCTCGCGGTGCGCGCCGAATGGCTCGGCGCAAAGGTCCTCGACATGCCGGTCGACTGGACCGACCAGCCCGAACTCGAAGTCCTCCGCGCGCCTGGTCAACCTGTCGCTCCTCTATCTCGCCGGCATCGCCGCGCTGAGGGAGGAAAAGCGACGGCTCAAGGTCTCGCCTGCCAGCACGCTGAAGGCTCGATGAGGATGATGGATATCGACTATCCGCACATCATCATCGGCGGCGGGAGCTATGGCTGCTTCGCCGCGCTCCGCCTGGCGGAGCTGCATGGCGGCCGCACCGTGGTGATCATCGAGCAGGATCCCGACATCATGCTGCGCGCCTCCTACAACAACCAGGCGCGCGTTCACAACGGCTATCACTATCCGCGTAGCCTGCTCACTGCGCTGCGCTCGCGCATCAATGCGCCACGTTTTATCGCCGAGTTCAAGGAGGCCATCTACACCACCACGCAGCAATATTACGCGGTCAGTCGCCGCCAGTCGAACGTGACGGCTGGCCAGTTCGTGCAGTTCTGCCGCCGCATCGGAGCCGATCTCAAGCCTGCGCCCGCGCCGATCCAGAAGCTGTTCAACGAGGATTTCATCGAGGCGGTGTTCAGCGTCACCGAGCATGCCTTCGACGCCGACAAGCTCAAGGAAAGCCTGCGTGAGCGGATCAAGGCTTCGGGCATCACGCTCCTCACGGGCACCGAAGCCGTCCGGGTCCGCGCGGGAGCAACGCTTGCGGTCGAGATCAAGGACCTGCGCACGGGCGAGCAACGCACGTTGCGCGGTCGCCATCTCTACAACTGCACTTATTCGCGGCTGAACCGGATCCTGTCGCAGAGCGGGCTGCAGACGATCCGCCTGCAGCACGAGGCCACCGAAATGGCGCTGGTCGAGCCGCCAGCGAGCCTGCGCGACGCCAGCATCACGGTCATGTGCGGACCGTTCTTCTCGCTCATGCCGTTCCCCCCGCTCGGGCTTTCGAACTCTGAGCCATGTCAGCTATACGCCGCACTACGAATGGACCGACGACCCCGCGGCCGGCGGCTACACCCCCCATTCGCCTGCGTTCCCGTTGCTCACGCATTTCGATAGAATGCGCCGGGACGCGGCGCGTTACGTGCCCGCCCTGCGGGAGTTGAGCTACGTGCGATCGCTATGGGAGATCAAGACGATCCTGCCGCAAAGCGGCGTCAACGACAGCCGGCCGATCCTGTTCAAGCGCGATCCGTCAGCGCCGAATATTATTTCCATTCTGGGCAGCAAGATCGACAATATCTACGACCTCGACGAGGCACTGCCGTTGCCGCACGACAACGTCGCTCTCGTGCCATGATGGACCGGAGGGACGAATGAGACGCGACATCTTCGTCTCCGTGGTGGTTCCGCTGGAGAACGACCTCGACATCCTGCCCGCAGTCGTGCGCGAGCTCGACGCCGTCATGCGCGGCCATTTCGGCGACTACGAGCTCATCTTCATCGATGACGGCTCCAGCGACGGCACGCGCTCGTTCTTCGAGCGCGCCAAGTCGGAGATTCCCTGTTTCCGCTACTCGCGGCTGACGCGGCCGTTCGGCCTCGAAGTCGCGATCGCCTGCGGGCTCGAGCAGGCGATCGGCGACGTCATCGTGGTGCTCAATCCGGCGGTCGATCCGCCCGAGCGGATTCCGGAATTCGCCGCGAAGGCCAACGACACCGACGGCATCGTGATCGGCATCGCGACCACCAAATTCAGCCGCTCACTGTTCTACCGGCTCGCCTACCAGGCCTATTACGCCCTGTGCCGCATCTTCCTGCCCCGCTCCCAGGTTTATGGCGCCACCCATTTCATGGCGCTCACCCGCACGGCGCTCAACGCGCTGCTCACCATCAAGGACAGCTTCCGCTACATCCGCGTACTGGCGATGTATGCCGGCTTCGAGGTGACGAAGGTGCCCTATGACTTCGTCATGCGACGCGATCCGCCGCGCCACCGCCGCGCGCTCACGCTGCTCGAAAACGCGGGTCACATGATCGTCTCGAACTCGGACCGGCCTTTACGTTTTGCCGCGCTCGGTTCCGCGCTGATGGCCTTCACCGACTTCGCGTTCCTGATCTACATCGTGGTGATGCGGCTCCTCTACCGGGACATTGCGCCGGGCTGGGCCTCGACCAATTTCTTCAACGCCATCATGTTCGGACTGATCTTTCTGGTTCTGGCCGTGCTCTGCGAGTATCTCGCCGAGATGCGCAGTGAGGTGAAGCGGCGGCCACTCTATGTGGTGCAGGGCGAGCTGCAGAGCAACGTCATGCTGGCAAATGCGGAGACGCGCAACGTCGTTTCACACGAGGAAAAGGTCGAAACGGTCGCACCGCCCGAACGCGCGAACCCGTAATGTACGCACGTGCCTCGACACATGAACGTCGCGAGCGGGACGCTGGAGGTTGTTCGGGTGAGGTTCGATCACCGCCTCTCCGCCGTTCGTCCCCGCGAAAGCGGGGACCCAGTGCGACAGCTTCAAGAATTGGAGCAAGTGGCCCCTGGGTTCCCGCTTTCGCGGGAACGAACGGTGGGCGCGGGTCAACTTGAACCAAAAAGCAGCTACCGCGTCGCTTCCTTTGCGATCCGCGCCAGCTCGTCCTGCACCCAGCGGAACAGCTCCTGCCGCTCCTGCGCCGACATCACCATCTGCTTGGGCATGCGAACCGCTGGATCGGATGCCGACAGCCGCTCGGACATGCGGGCGAGCGTCTCATGCGGCGCGATCTGCTTGCGATCGCCGTTGAGGTGCGGGAAGGTGCGTGACTTGCCGTCAGGCGCCGGCACCCACGATGTCAAGTCGAGGCCGGCATTGCCGTCCGGTCCCGAATGGCACTGGGAGCAGTTCTTCTGCAGGATGAAAGCGACGCGGCACGGCGGCGCATTCTCCACCTTGGCGCCTGCGGCATGGTCATAGCACGCCCGCGGATCGGGGTTGCTCTGCCGGTAGGTGTTGCTCAGCACGATGCGCACGATCGCGTTCTTCATTGCCGCCGACGAATCCTGGGCCGCCTCCTGCTCGAACGATCGGGTCAGCTCGTCCAGATAGCCGCCGTCGATGGTCTGCTCCTCGGCCACCAGATATTCGAACAGCCGCTTCATCAGGCAGCGCTTGGCCTCCGGCGCTTTGTGAATGATCCGGGTGAGGTCTTCGATCGTCGTGCCGTAATCGTTGTGGTCCTCATAGCGCGGCGAGCGCACGTAGCCCGTGCTCCACTCCCGCGCCGAGCCCTTGGGGGCGCGCCATGCGGTGCCGTATTTCGCACGGTCGATCTCGGCGCCATCGTCGAATGTCAGCGCTTGACCGGGCGCGTAGTCGAAGAAATAGGTGCCGCGATCGCGGAAGAAGCCGGCCATCGGATCGAGCTTGAAGTGACAGCCATAGCAGGGCGTGTCGGAGCCGTGCGCGCCGCCGACGTGCTGCTGCGGAAGGTCGAAGCCGACCGGAGTCAGATCGTCGCAGAAAAAGTGCTTGAGCATATAGGCGCCGCGCCGGCGGTTGTAGTTGGTCGAGGAGTTCTTCAGCGCCGTGCTCTGCTCGAAGCCGAACGCCAGCCACTTGTCCATGTTGAAGACGCTGAGGTCGAACGGCTTCATGTCCAGCACCGTCCGCGGCTTGTAGCGTGAAGGCTCGAATTTGAGGATCTCGCCAAAGGCGCGATAGTAGCGATCCAGCGCAGCCCAGGCGGCGGCGGTCAGATTCTTGACGCTCGCCTGCGCCTTGGGCTGATCGAGGCATTCCCGCTGAAGGGCGCGCGTGATGATGTCGAGCGGCTCGACCAGCACGCGCCCGCGCGTCATGACGGTGAATATTTCGGAGTCGTTGAAAGCCCGATAGAGCTTGTCGTAGATCGCCGTGGAGTCGTCGACGATCGACTCAAACTTGTCGCAATAGTCTGCTGCGGCCGGCGGTTTGGGTCTGTTGCCGAGCTCGTGCAGCCCGATGAAGATCGCCTCGACCTCGTCGATGGCCTTGAGCCGGAGCTCTTCCAGCTTCAGTCCCGCGTCCTCGCCCGCCGGCGGATCGTCGGGCACGGTCGGCAGCGGCGGCATGAAGAATGGACCTTCGAGGTCGAACAGCTTGAGATAATCGCCGCCGGTCAGCAACGCCTGGGCAGCCGCCACCGCGTTGGAGAAGTCGAACGCAGGGCGTCTATAGACGCCGTCATCCTTCAGATCGTCGATCTTGAATCCCAGGAAGTACATGTTGAAATCGAGGATCGTATCGCCGAACCGGACATCCTTCATGAACCGGCGCGCGATCTCCTCCTCGGGCAGCGCGAGCAGAGCGTTGATGTCGTCACCCGGGCCGAGCCCGTAGCCGCCACGCAGGATGCGCGCCGTCCTCTCGATCCACCAGCGCTTTTGCCAGAGCGCCTCATCCGCCGTCGGCTGCGCGCGTTGCGTCGCGGGCGGCGAACGATTGGGCTGCGCTGCCGGCTTGTCGACCAGCATCCAGACGGCGGCAACAACGCCTAAAAGGATCGCCAGCACAGTGCGCAGGTTGCTCGCGCGCAATGCAGGTCTCCGGGGATTGGTCACTGACGACTCCGTGGTTGACGGGCTGCTGGCGTCGACGTTGGTCGATGTTGCTTGGATGGCCGAGGCTGTCAACGTCCACCCCCGCATTCGCGTTCCCGGATTCGCCCCGCGCAGCCTGATCTGGCACACAAATTAGGGACTGTTCATGGCTCAGAGATCATGGATCGGGATTGTCAGGGGTGCATAACCAGATCGTAAACACGTGCAGAACCAAGCTCATGCGCGACTCCATGTCGCGCGGGCGCTTCCACCTCTAAGCAACAGCCGCTTCCATGCGTGAGAGCAGCCGGCCGAGCCCACCGATCCGCGGCACGCCGCCTAGCGCCGGTACCCGCTTGAGCGCGGCCCACAGCGTCGCCTGGTTTGAATTGATGGCAGGCTTGCCGGTCTCACGCTCGATGGCCTCGATAGCTTCGATTTGCGTGGTGTTGGTACAGCTCAGGAAAAAACCATCGGCCGGCACGCGCGCGTGCTCACGAGCCAGCTCGATCCAGCGCGCCACCGGCACCCGGATATACTCGTCGCTCGAGCCGACATTGAGCGCGATATCGCGCACGACCTCGATGCCATGCTCGGCCAGAAACTCGCGCTCGTGATCATTGACCGCCTGCGGATAGGGGCTGAGCAGCACCACGCGACGCATGCCCAT
Organism: uncultured Alphaproteobacteria bacterium; assembly: GCA_963817015.1. Classification (GTDB taxonomy): domain Bacteria; phylum Pseudomonadota; class Alphaproteobacteria; order Rhizobiales; family Xanthobacteraceae; genus VAZQ01. Next base: position 337,180 of record CAWFMV010000010.1, read on the forward strand.
GTGGTCGAGCGCCTCCACGATCGCCTGCGCGGTGGAGAATGCGACTGCGCCGCTCTCCTGCGCGACGCGGCGCACCAGCGCCGCCTCGCCTTCCTTGCCCTCGGCCATGGCGGTGCCGGTGCAATGAAAGACAACCGGGTTGCAGCGCGCATCCGCGAGCGAGGACGCCGCCCGCCCGATATCGTCCAGGAGCTGCGCAATCGGCTTCTTGTGGCGGCCGGTCATCTGCACGCGCGCAATATGGATGGCGACGCCCGCCGGCGCATAGCGATGAAACTGCGGCTCCGTCATCCGGTTCGACGACGGAATGATCAGGCCGATGCGCGCCTTGGTCTCGTCCCCATGACAGCGCGAGATAACGGCTTCCTCAAGCGCACTCATGATGGACCCCTGCTTTCTCCAACGCGGCGACGAAGCGAACAATTGCGCTATTTGGTGCAACAAAAGATGCACCAATTCGTCGATTTCATTGTTCGGCAAAAGATGACAAGAAGCAAGGCTGGCAGCCCGCCACTACGGCGGGCGAGAGCAGCACGAATTCCGAACAAATCCTGGGCTTGTCTGGGTCTGAGCCTGGGTCTTGGCCTGCCCGCAAATTCGGGACATGATCGGGCCAACGAGGACACCAAGGACGGGGGTTTAATGACGGATCTCAGGTATGAGGCGCCGGCAACGCTGCAGGCTGCAGTGGCTTTGCTGGCCGGCGCGACCGGGCCGACGCGCATATTGGCCGGCGGCACCGATGTCATCGTGCAGATGGAAACCGACCTGATCGAGCCCGCGCTCCTGGTCGACATCAAGAAGATCCCGGAAGTACGGCAGATCACGGCCGAAGAACGGCGGCTTCCGCATCGGCGCGGCGGTTCCTGGCATGGAGATCATGAGCCATGCGGCGCTGAACAAGGCCTGGCCGGGCGTCGTCGACGGCGTCAAGCTGATCGGCTCGATCCAGGTGCGCGGCCGCGCCTCGATCGGCGGCAATCTGTGCAACGGCTCGCCGGCCGCCGACAGCGTGCCGGCCCTGGTGGCGGCCGGTGCGATCGCACGGGTCGTGGGCCCGAATGGCACGCGCGAGGTGCCGGTCGAGGCGATCCCGGTCGGCCCCGGCAAGACCTCGCTCGCAGAAGGGCGAGATCATCGCATCGTTCTTCCTGCCGACGCGGCCGGCGCGTTCGGGCGACGCCTATCAGCGCTTCACGCCGCGCACCGAGATGGACATCGCCGTGGTCGGCGTCGGCATCAATCTCACGCTCGATGCGAGTGGCACCTGCACGGCGGCGCGCGTAGCGCTCGGCGCGGTGGCGCCGACAGTGCTCCTGGTCAAGGAGGCCGCCGACGCGCTGATCGGCATCGAAGCTCGATGAGGCCGCACTCGACAAGCTCGCCCAGGCGGCGAGCGCAGCCTGCCGGCCGATCGACGACAAGCGCGGCACCAAGGAATATCGCATCAAGGTCGCGGGCGTGCTGGCGAAGCGCACCGCGCTGCAGGCGCTCGAACGCGCGAGGACAGAACTAATGAGCAAGAAGCATCACGTCACAACGACGATCAACGGCGACGACTACGAGTTCCTGTGCGAGCCGCAGCAGACGCTGCTCGACGTGCTGCGCGACGAGCTGCAGCTGTCCGGCACCAAGGAAGGCTGCGCCACCGGTGACTGCGGCGCCTGCACCGTGATGATCGATGACACCATGGTGTGCTCGTGTCTTGTGCTCGCGGTGGAAACCGAGGGCACCAAGGTCGAGACCATCGAAGGCATGGCCAAGGGCGACGCGCTGCATCCGTTGCAGCAGAAGTTCCTCGAGCTCAACGGCCTGCAATGCGGCATCTGTACGCCCGGCATTCTGATCGCCGCCAAGGCGCTGCTCGAGCGCAACCCCGACCCGACCGAAACCGAAATCCGCTACTGGCTCGCCGGCAATCTCTGCCGGTGCACCGGCTATGACAAGATCATCCGCTCCGTACAGGCGGCGGCAAAAGAGATGAGAGGAGCCTGAGCATGGCGACGATTCTGGAGAAGAGCGGCTTCAATCCCGACAAGAAGCTCAAGATCGTCGGCACCTCGCCGGTCAAGCACGACGGCATCGACAAGGTGACCGGGCGCGCCAAGTTCGGCGCCGACCTCTACCTGCCCGGCATGCTGGTCGGAAAGATCCTGCGCAGCCCGCATCCGCATGCGCGCATCAAGTCGATCGACATCTCGGCCGCCGAGAAGCTTCCCGGCGTCAAGGCGGTGGTGACCCGCGACGACTTCCCCGAGATGAAGGCGGGCACGCCCGACGGCGACATGACCCGCAACGCCATGGCGCGCGAGAAGGCGCTCTATGACGGCCACCCGGTCGCGGCGGTGGCGGCGACCAGCGAGTTGATCGCGAAAGCCGCGCTCAAGCTGATCAAGGTCGACTACGAGATCCTGCCGCACGTCATCGATCCGGTCGAGGCGATGAAGCCGACGCGCCGATCCTGCACGAGCACGTGCGCACCAAGGGCGTCAAAGGCGCCGACCAGCCTTCGAACGTGATCGAGCGGCTCGATCTCGCGATGGGCGACGTCGACGCGGGCTTCAAGGAGGCCGACGTCATCGTCGAGCACGAGTACGACACCAAGCCGATGCACCAGGGCTATATCGAGCCGCAGGGCTGCGTCGCGACCTGCACCGAGGACGGCCAGATCGAGCTGTGGTGCTGCACGCAGGCGCCGTGGGTCTTCCGCGACCGTCTGTCGAACATTCTCAAGATCGAAGCCGCCAAGATCCGCGTCCAGCAGTCGGAGATGGGCGGCGGCTTCGGCGGCAAGACCGGCTTCTACGGCGAGCCGGTGGCGATCCAGCTCTCCCGCAAGGCCAAGCGGCCGGTGAAGATCGCGCTCACCCGCAACGAGGTGTTCCGCGCCACCGGACCGGTGTCGGGAACGAAGTCGCGCATCAAGATGGGCTGCAAGAAGGACGGCACCATCACGGCCGCCGAGGCCGAGCTCGCTTTCCAGACCGGCGCCTTCACGGGCTCGATGTTCTCGAACGCGCCGCAGGCGATGTTCACGCGCTACAGCCTCAAGAACGTGAAGACCGTGTCCTACGAGGTCGTGTCGAACCGGCCGAAGGTGAACTCGTTCCGCGCGCCCTGCGTGCCGCAGGTGGTGTTCGGCGTCGAAGGCGTGATCGACGAGCTTGCGCGCAAGATCGGCATGGACCCGATCGACTTCCGCCTCAAGAACGCGGCGACCGAAGGCTACAAGACCATCTATGGCGAGACCTTCGGACCCGATCGGGTTTGTCGAGACGCTCAAGGCCGCGAAGGAATGCGACCATTACAAGTCGCCGGTGCCGCCCGGCCAGGGCCGCGGCGTCGCCTCCGGTTTCTGGTTCAACCGCGGCGGCGAGACCACCGGCACGCTCAACATCGCGATCGACGGCTCGGTGACGCTGATCCTCGGCACCAGCGATGTCGCCGGCTCGCGCATCTCGATCAGCATGATGGCGGCCGAGGAGCTCGGCATCCCGGTCGACAAGGTGCGCGCCATCATGGCCGACACCCATTCGCTCGGCTTCAACCGCGTCACCGCCGGCAGCCGCACCACGTTCTCCACCGGCATGGTGATCGTCGATTCCGCCCGCAAGGCGATCACGGAGCTGTGCAAGCGCGCCGCCGGCCTCTGGGGCGTGCCGGAAGACGCCGTCACGTTCGAGGACGGCTACTGCAAGCCGGCCGGCGCCAATGTCGGCACCTTCGAGCCGCTGTCGATTGCGCAGATCGCCGCCAAGACCATGGCGACGCATGGCGCGATCGCCGGCCACTCCGAGATGAACGTCACCGGCGCGGGCCCGGGCTTCGGGCTGCACATCGTCGATGTCGAGGTCGACAAGGAAACCGGCCGCGCCGACATCAAGCGCTACACCGTGGTGGAAGACGCCGGCAAGGCGATCCATCCGCTGCAGGTCGAAGGCCAGTATCAGGGCGGCGCCGTGCAGGGCATCGGCTGGGCGCTCAACGAGGAGTACTACTACGGCGAGGACGGCCGGCTGCAGAACCCGAGCTTCCTCGACTATCGCATGCCGGTCGCGTCCGACGTGCCGATGATCGACACCGAGATCGTCGAGGTGCCGAACCCGCGCCATCCCTACGGGCTTGCGCGGCGTCGGCGAGGTGCCGGTGGTGCCGACCATGGCGGCGATCGCCAACGCGATCGGCCAGTGCATCGGCGTGCGGCCGCAGCTCGCTGCCGATGTCGCCGCCGAAGCTGTTGAAGCTGATCGAGGACGCGCAAGGCGAAGAACGGCGGGTAGCGCGCTTCGAGCTGTCCGTTCGTCCCCGCGCAAGCGGGGACCCAGGGCCACAGGCAAGTCTGCGCGAGTAGCTCCTGGGTCCCCGCTTGCGCGGGGACGAACGGTGCGCATCTTGCCGAGTCCGCCAGCGCTTCAATCATTCGACGCTCAACTTCACGTAACCTCTTTGCATTGCCGGATCAAGAATTCTCCTGATCCTGCGACGCGAAGCCGAGGTCGTAGATCCTGAGTCCCTCCGGCCCCGTTTCCACAAGCTCGATCTCTATTTCGCGGAAGTGCGTTTCGCCGGTCTCGTCGGCATAGAGATTCTGAATGCGCATTGATGTCGTGCTTCTTTCGCTTCGCGGCGCCCGTCTCATACAATTATTCCGCTCTTGATCCCCGCGGCCTTGAGCATCGGCCACCACTTCTCGATTTCGGCCTTATGGAATGCAGCAAGCGCCTCCGGCGTCTGCTGCTCGCGCGGATAGATCTCCTGACCAAGATCGATCAGCTTCCGGCGCACCGCTGAGTCGGCAAGCGCATCAACGATCGCGGTGTTGAGCTTGCCGACGACGGTCTTGGGCGTTCCCTTTGGCGCATAGAATGCGTGCCAGGTCGAAACGTATAGTCCGGGAACGCCGGCTTCATCCACGGTCGGGATCTCAGGCGCCGCAGGCAGGCGCTTCGAATCGGTCACTGCAAATGCCTTGATGGTGCCCGCACGAACCTGGGGCAACGAATTGCCAGCGAGATCGATGATCATGTCGATCTGTCCCGCCACCAGGTCTTGCATCGCCGGCCCGAGCCCGCGATACGCCACGAACTGAAAGCGCGTGCCGGTTTCCTTCTGCAAGTACACGCCGGCAACATGCGATGCCCCCCCGGGACCACCCGTCCCTGCCGTCGCCTTGTCGGGATTGGCTTTGAGCCACGCGATGAATTCCTTCAAATTCTTCGCCGGCATGGACTTCCGGGCCACAATCAGCAGCGGCGTGTTCACGATGAGAGCCACGGGCTCGAAATCGTTGAGCACATCGTAGGTCAGCGGAAAGACCGCACCATTGACCACGTGCGTCGTCCAGAGGCCAAGGCTGATGGTGTAGCCGTCGCCCGGCGCGCGCGCCACGCGGCCAGTCCCGATGCTGCCAGAGGCACCGGCCGCATTTTCGATGATGACAGATTGCCCGAGCGAACTACGCATGCCCTCGGCCATGATGCGCCCGATCGTATCGGTCGGACCACCCGCCGGGAACGGCACCACCATCGTGACCGGCCGCGACGGGTATGTCTGCGCGATAGCGCTTTCCGCAAATCCCACAACGGCTGAAACAGCAACCGAGATCAGAAGCATTCTGCGCGAACACATGGTGTCCTCCTTGCGCACTGTGAGGCCACCCACTTCCTGCGCGTTACAGAGCGATGGCGACCCCTCGGTGATTGCAATAGGCCAATCGGCGTAATAAGTAGAATACCTCATTCATTTCTATCGATATTAGTAACGCTAATGACCAACCCGACGGACTGGAAATCGCGAATTGGCCGGCGGGTCCGGCTACGCGACCTGCATGCGCTATCGGCCGTCATCCAATCCGGCAGCATGGCCAAAGCGGCAAAGGAGCTTGGTGTCACTCAATCCGCCGTCTCCCAGATGATTGCGGACCTGGAGGCCGCCCTGCGGGTGCGCCTGTTGGATCGTAGCCCACGCGGCGTGGTGGCTACGATCTACGGCAATATTCTGCTCAAGCGCAGCCGCGCGGCGCTTGACGAGATCAAGCATGGCATCGAGGAAATCGAATTCCTGACCGATCACGCCACCGGTCAGGTTCGCGTTGGCTGCCCGGAATTGATTTCGTCCGCCGTCCTGCCGTCCATTGCGGACCTGTTCTTGCAACGATTTCCGCGGGCGACCCTCGATGTAGATGACGTGAATTTCGGCGCACTGTCGCCTTTGCTCGAGCGCCACATCGATCTTGTAGTCGCACGCGGCGGACGCGGCTTTTCTGACCAGGTCATTTCTGATGACCTCGAAGTGAAAACTCTCTTCGAGGACGAGCTCGTGATTGCGGCCGGCCCCAAAAGCCGCTGGTTCAATCGTCGAAAGGTCGATCTGGCCGATCTCGTAAATGAGCGCTGGATCCTGACAGCGCCTGGAATTTGGAATCACATGCTGGTGTCGGAAGCGTTTCGGGCGCGCGGCCTCGACGTTCCGGCTATTCGTATGAGGACGCTGTCGGTCCACCTTCGTACCAATCTGATTGCGACCGGCGACTTCATCACCACGTTGCCGCGGTCGGTCCTGCATCTCTATGCCGCTCGCTTGGGCCTGAAGGCCTTGCCGGTCGACTTCCCGGCCCGCCCATGGCCGGTGTCCATTGTCACGCTGAAGAATTGCACCTTGAGCCCGCTCGCGGAAAAATTCATCGAATGCGCGTACGAGATTGCAAAAGCGATTTCCGCGCAACCGGCTCAACGACGAAAACGCGGTGAACCTTGGCGGTGATAGACATGCGAAAGGGACCAGGGAACGTTCCTCGAAAGAGCGTTCCTGACCACCTACCCATCAATGCGCAGTCGAGGTAGCTTGCCAATCGAGCTGCCAGGGGGCGTGCCGAATCCCCGTCATTTTCACGGCAGCGATGTTGCCATCGGCCGGCGCGCATTGCCGAACGTCAGTCTGAAATTTGTTTGGCCGCAAGCGCAACAGCGCGCGGACTTTGAACGTCCTAGCATTCCTGGGAGGGAACGCCATGAAACGTCCTCGCCGGCAATTTCTGCATCTCGCCGCCGGCGCCGCCGCTCTTCCAGCGGTGTCGCGGATCGCCTGGGCGCAAACCTATCCCGCGCGCCCCGTGCGCGTGATCGTCGCCACGGCCGCCGGGGCGACGACTGATATCATGGCGCGCCTGGTCGCCCGCTGGCTGTCGGAGCGGCTCGGCCAGCAATTCGTCGTCGAGAACCGGCCGGGCGGCGGCAACAATATTGGAACCGAGGCCGCAGTGCGCGCGCCAGCAGACGGCTACACGCTGCTCCTCGTCAATTCGGTCAACGCGATCAACGCGACCTTGTTCGAGAGGCTCAGCTACAATTTCATCAACGACATCGCGCCGGTCGCGGGCTTCCTGCGCATGCCCATGGTCCTGCAAGTCAACCCCTCGGTGCCGGCGAGGACGGCTCCGGAATTCATCGCCTATGCCAAGGCCAACCCCGGCAAGATCAACATGGCGTCGGCGGGCATCGGGTCCACGCCCCATGTGGCGGGCGAATTGTTCAAGATGATGGCCGGCCTCAACATGTTGCACGTGCCTTATCGCGGCGGAGCGGCGGCGATCACCGACCTCATCAGCGGGCAGGTGCAGGTGATGATCGAGCCCATCGTAGGACCGCTCGAGCACATCCGCGCCGGCAAGCTGCGCGGGCTGGCGGTGACCACGACGACGCGCTCGGAGGCGCTGCCAGACCTGCCGACATTGGACACGTTCGTGCCCGGTTACGAGGCGAGCCCGTGGTATGGACTGGGTGCGCCCAAAAACACGCCCACCGAGATCATCGACAAGCTCAACCGCGAGATCAATGCGGCGTTCGCCGATCCCAGGATGGCGCGTCAGATCGCCGAGCTCGGCGGCACGCCGCTTGCCGGCTCGCCCGCCGACTTCGGTCATCTCATCGCCGACGAAACCGAGAAATGGGGCAAGGTGGTCAAGTTCTCGGGCGCAAGGCCGGAGTGAATTCGACCACCATGACCAAGGAGGCATGACAAATGCGGCGGCGGGATTTCATCGCGGGGCTCGCCGGCGTGGCGGGTTGGTCGTCAAAGGCTCAAGCTCAGTCAGGCCTTCGGCGCTACCGTGTCGGAATGCTGGATACAAGTCCGCGAGGGCTCAACCCCAATTTCGGCGCGCTTGAGCAAGCTCTGCGCGAGCGCGGCTATATCGAGAGTCAAAACCTCGCCTTCGAATATCGATCGCCCGGTGGCCACAACGAGAGCTTCGCCGAGCTGGCACGAGAATTGGTGCGTCTTGATGTCGATGTGATCGTCACAAGGGGAACGCCGGCGGCGCTCGCGGCCAAGGCGGCAAGCGGCACGGTTCCTGTCGTGATGGCGGCGGCTGGCGATCCGCAGACCATTGTTGGCAGCCCGCCGGCCCCCAATCTGACCGGCTTTGGCGCTTCGGCTGCCGGCGCCGAGCGAAAACGGGTCGGCATTCTTAAAGAGCTGCTTCCCAAATGCGAACGCATTGCGGCTCTCATGAACCTGTCCAACCCGTCGCGCCGCGCAGAATGGAGCGCGGTGGAGGAAGCCGCCCGCGCCTTGGGGATCGCGACGCAGGTCCTCGACCCGCGCACGGCCGAGGGTCTTGAACGCTCGTTCGAGTCCGCCGCGCGCTTCGCTGCCGATGCGCTGGTCGTCGGAAGCGATACGCTCGTGCAAACCAACCAAAGCCTTGTCATCAGGCTTGCCGCGATGCACCGCCTGCCTTCGATCTACACGTTCCGGGACTTCGTCGAGGCGGGCGGTCTTCTGTCCTATGGCGTAAGCCTGCCTGATCTGTACCGGCGTGCCGCCGGTTACGTCGACAGCATACTCAAAGGCGCAAGACCCGGCGACTTGCCGGTGCAGCCGCCCACGGCGTTCGAGACCGTGCTGAACCTCAAGACGGCAAGTGCGCTTGGCCTGAGCGTGCCGGACACGTTTCTTCAGGGGGCCGCCGAGGTCATCCGGTGAGGACTACCCCAGCTTCAACAACCTCTTCGCATTGCCCGAAAGAATCTTCTCCTGATCCTGCGGCGCGAGGCCGAGGTCATAGATCATCTGCAACCCCTTGCCCTTGATGGCGGTCAGCGGCGGCGCGTCTGTGCCGAAGATCACGCGATCCGCCCCGACTGACTCGACAACGCAGCGCGCCGCCGGCAGGTGATAGCAGACCGTGTCGAGGTAGCACATTTTGAGATAGTGCAGCGGCTCGTGCTTGATCAGCATCGGCTCGTATGATCCGAGGAAGAACGCCTCCTCCTGCATGGTGTAGGCATAGTTCATGCGCCCGATCACCTCGCAGATGCCGCCGCCGAGATGCGTCGCGACCAGCTTGAGGTTGGGAAATTCCTCGAAGATCCCGCGCACGATCAGGCGCGCGAGCGCGAGGCAATTGTCGGCCGGCCGGCCGACGCTCGACGCCAGCCGATAGTCCTTCATCCGCTCCTCGCCGAAGCCGACCGGCGGCGGATGCATCACCACCGGCACGTCGAGATCGCAGCAGAGCTTGAAGAACGGCTTGGCCTCGTCATCGTCCGGATAGGCATGCTGGTGGCTCGCGCGGATCATCACGCCTTTCATGCCGTCCACTTTGACGGCCCGCTCCAGCTCCTTGAGATAGTCGTCGCGGCCGTTGGGGACCGAGCAGGCAAGTGCATAGATTTTCCCGGAATGCTTGTGCTGCTGCTCGGCCAGATACTTGTTGATCTCGCGGTGCTCGGCGAGGATCGGCTCGGGCTCCGAGTGGCGCATATAGGGGGTATGATTGCTGATGACCGAGATGTCGACGCCGTGGCGCTCCTGCGCGGCGAGCACGTTCTCGATCGTCATCGGGCAGCGCCCTTGCCAGCGCGGTGCCGCTGCCTGCTTGGGCGGATAGACGTGCGTATGAAAATCGATGATCACTTTCGCTTCCCCCGTAACGCTGTCAGAATGCCGCCTCTATGGATTGCGGCTGCGGCTCTGACAAGGTGTCGCAAACAACAAGGGAGGGTTGATGTCCGCGTGGGGGAACACCGTCTTGAGCCTCTGCGACGGTCGCGGCGCTCGGCGCGTCGCCGGCGCACGCGCAGGAGCCCGTTCTACAAGGGCAAGCGGCTCACCATCCTCGTCAACCACGCCGTCGCCGGTTCCGCCGACGTCGAGGCGCGTGTGTTCGCCAAATACATCAACCGGCACATTCCCGGTCAGCCCAGCGTGGTCATCCAGAACATCGAGGCGGCCGGCGGCCTGGTCGGCACCAAGCACATCGGCGAGGTCGCGCCGCGCGACGGCACCATGATCGGCTATCTCAACGGCGCCGCCTGGCGCTACGTCAACAACCCTGAGCAGCACCGCGTCGACTTCAAGAGCTACGAGTTCATCGCGCACCAGACCGGCACGAGCGTCTACTATGTCCGCACCGACGTGCCGCCGGGCATGCGCAAGGCGACCGACATCGTCAACGCCAAGGGCCTCGATTGCCGGAGGGCTCGGCCCCGAGAACGCCAAGGACCTGCGCATCCGGCTTACGCTCGATTTCCTCGGCGTGCCCTACAAATACGTCACCGGCTATCGCTCGAGCCCGCCGGCGCGCCTCGCGCTGCAGCGCGGCGAGATCAATTTCTATTCGGAGCTGTCGCCGGGTTATCGCGCGGTCGTCCATCCCGGCATGATCGCTAAGGGCGAGGCGCTCCCGCTCTATTACGATCCGGTCTACAGCAACGGGATCCTTGGCCGCTCGACCTACATGGATGGGCTGCCGATCGCGACCTTCACGGAGCTCTACCAGGAGCTCAACGGCAAGCAGCCGTCGGGCGAGCTTTGGGACGCTTACGCCACTGTCCTCACCGTCATCGGCGCCATGCAGGTCGTGATCGTGCTGCCGCCCGAGGCGCCCAAAGCGGCGGCCGCGGCGCTGCAGACCGCGGTCGCCGCGCTCGCCCACGACCAGGACTATGCCGAAGAGGCCAGGAAGACGTTCGGCTTCCTGCCCGAATGGCACACCGGCCCCGACACCAACGCCCGCATGCGCGAGGCGCTGGCGGTCCGCCCGGAAACGAAAGCGTTCATCACCGATTACATCAAGAAGCCGAACCGGTAAGCCGTTAGGCCCGGTTCCAAATTTCCACGCCAAAAATGTTACCCCCCATTGTCGGCGCGCCGTTCTCCCGTTCGTCCTCGGGTCGGCTAGACTGAACGGCAGTCGCCCAAGCGAGCGGAGCTGATGGCCAAGGTCGTGTTCACGCCCAATGTCCAGCGTCACGTCGGCTGCCCGGCGGCGGAAGCCGCCGGGGCGACCGTGCGTGAGGTGCTGGAGAGGGTCTTTGCCGACAACCCGCAGGCGCGTGGCTATGTGCTCGACGACCAGTCGGCGCTGCGCCGGCACATGACCATCTTCGTCGACGGGCAGATGATCCGCGACCGCACCCGGCTGGCCGATGCCGTGACAGACACCAGCACCATCTACGTATTCCAGGCCCTGTCAGGAGGTTGAGGATGAGCAACAAGCTGTTGGTTTCGACGCGCAAAGGTCTGTTCACGGTGATGTGCGACGGCGGACACTGGGACATCACCGGCGTCGACTTCCTGGGCGACAACGTGACGCTCACGCTGACCGATCCGCGCGACGGCAGGAGCTACGCGGCGCTCGACCACGGCCATTTCGGCGTCAAGATGCACCGCTCGACCGCCAATGGTTGGGAGGAGATCCCGGTCCCGGCCTATCCGCAGAAGCCCGAAGGCTACGAAGAGAAGGACATGTGGGGCCGCGAGCTCAACTGGACCACCAGCAAGATCTGGGCGCTGGCGCCCGGCGGGCCGGACGAGCCCGGCACCATCTGGTGCGGCACGCTGCCCGGTGGCCTGTTCCGCTCCAATGATCATGGCCAGAGCTGGGAGATGATCCGCACGCTGTGGGATCACCCGCTGCGCAAGAAGTGGGCGGGCGGCGGCGCCGACCTGCCCGGCATCCATTCGATCTGCGTCGACCCGCGCAATTCAAAGCACGTGTCGATCGCGGTCTCGACCGGCGGCGTCTGGCACACCGAAGACGGCGGCGGCAACTGGACGCTGCGCGGCGAAGGCATGCGCGCCGAGTACATGCCGCCCGAGCAGGCTCATGACCCGATCGCCCAGGACGTGCATTGCCTGGCGCAGTGCCGCACGGCGCCGCAGCGCATGTGGGTGCAGCACCACAACGGCATCTTCGTCTCCTCCGACGAAGGCAAGAGCTTCACCGAGATCAAAGGCGTCGAGCCGTCGGTGTTCGGCTTTCCGGTCGCGGTGCATCCGAAGGAGCCGGACACGGCCTGGTTCGTCCCCGAGATCAAGGACGAGAAGCGCATCCCGCGCGAAGGCAAGCTCGTGGTCACGCGCACGCGCGACGGCGGCAAGAGCTTCGAGATCCTGACGCAGGGACTGCCGCAGATCGCACGCCTACGATGTCGTCTACCGTCACGCGCTGGCGCTCGATGAGCCCGGCGACCGGCTCGCTCTCGGCTCGACGACGGGGGGACTATGGGTGAGCGAGGACCAGGGCGACAACTGGACCTGCGTCAGTCACACGCTGCCGCCGATCTACGCGGTTCGGTTTGCGTGAGATCGACCGAGTTGATTGCCGTAACGTTCGACGCATTCTCCGTGTCACGGCCGGGCATAGCGCGTCGCAAGACGCGCGTGAACGCGCTTATGTCCCGGCCATCCACGTCTTCGATCCAAATCGTGAAGCAAGACGTGGATGCCCGCGACAAGCGCGGGCATGACGAGCCGAGAGGCTGCGCACTAGGCATCGGATTGTTACCGTGCTTCTTGTTCTCGCGTTGACCGCGGACGTCGCGCTCACCGCCTCCCCCGCCCTCGCCGATCCGATCGAGGACTTCTACAAAGGCAAGACCGTCACCATCGTGTCGAGCGGCGGCGTCGGCGGACCGATCGATCTCGCCTGCCGGACGGTCGGCGAAATATCTGTCCCGCCACATTCCGGGCAATCCCACCATCGTGGTGCGCAACATGCCGGGCGGCGGGCATGTGCTGATGTCGAACTACATGGCCCAGCAGGCGCCGCGCGACGGCACCACCATCGGCGGCGTGGTCAACAGCATCCCGACGCATCAGGTGGTCGACGGCCGCGGCGTGCGCTTCGACGCGCGTGCAATTCCACTGGCTGGGCTCGACCGGCTTCGCCAACCTGATGACGCTCGCCTGGCACACGTCCGGCTTCAAGAGCATCAAGGAAGTGTTCGAGCGCGAGCTTTTGACGGGCGTGACCGGCGTCGGCTCCGGCACGTTCGTCTACACCAACGCCATGAACATGATCCTCGGCACCAAGTTCAAGATGGTCATGGGCTACAAGGATTCCGCTTCCGTCGATCTCGCGATCGAGCGCGGCGAGGTGCAGGCGCGCGGCGGCTTCACGCTCACCGGCATCAAGCAGGAGCGGCCGCACTGGGTCGCCGAGAACATGATCACCTTCCTGGTGCAGGTCGGCGCGCAGCCGGAGCCCGAATATCCTGACGTGCCGCTGATGCACGCGCTCGCGCGCACCGACGAGGAGCGGCAAATCCTGGAGCTGATCTCTTCGCCCGCGGCGCTGGGGCGGCCGTTCTTCACGCCGCCTGAAGTGCCGGCCGAGCGGCTCGCAGCGCTGCGCGCAGCGTTCGCCGCCACCATGAAGGACCCCGACTACATCGCCGAAGGCCAGCGCCTGCGGCTCGACATGAATCCGCTCTCGGCCGAGCGCGTCACTGAGCTTGTCAACGCGACCGTCAACGCGCCGCCGAATGTGGTGGCAAAGGCGCGTGCGGCGCTCGGCTCGGAGAAATAAGGGTCGGAGCGGAAGACCTAGACTTTGATCCGATTAGATTGAATTGGATCAAAGTCTAGCCTTTTGTTTGAGCATGATCTTTTCCGAAAACCGGTTTCCACTTTTCGGGATCATGCTCTAGTCGTTGTGCGTCTCATGCACCGCGACGGCGCCGCAGCGCCAATAGCCGGCGGCCCTTATCCATTTCGGATTGGCGCCATGGTCGGCAATCAGCTGCGCCCGCAGCGCCTTGGCGATCAGCGACTCGCACGCCACCCAGGCGTAGTAGGCCCCCGCCGGCAGCTGCAGCGTCCTGAGCGTGCGCGCCAGCACGTCGCTGGTGCCGGCCTCGGCGCCGTCGCGATGCGCCCAGGTGATGGTCACATCGGCGGCGCTTGCGAGCTCCACATGATCGGCCGGCCCGTCCACCTCGGCCAGGACCACAACCCGCGTGCCCGCCGGCAGCTCGGCCAGCCGGCGCCCGATGGCCGGCAATCCGGTGTCGTCGCCGATCAGCAAATGCCAATCGAAATTGGTCGGGATGATGAAGGATCCGCGCGGCCCGCCGATGCGAAGTGTTTGTCCAGGCCGCACCTGCTCGGCCCAGCGCGTGGCCGGCCCGGCCTCGTGGATCACAAACTCGACATCGAGCGTCTTGGCCACGGGATCGTATCGTCGCGGCGTGTAGTCGCGCGATACGAACTGCGGCTCGCCGTCAGCTGGAGCGGCTCCGTCCGGAAAGAACAGCTTGATGTGATCGTCGAACCCGAGACTGGTGAAGCCCTCAAGATCGCCGCCCAGCGTGACGCGGATCATGTGCGCCGCAATCTTGTCGACGCGCCTGACCTCGAGCTCGCGCCGACGCGGCTCGTGCCGGACGCGGCGCGGCGCGCGAGCTGCGGGATCGGATTCCAAAGTCGCAACGGATGTTGGTGCCGACATGGTGCTCCACCGATTGTTACCTTGTGTCCAGCACGTCATAGATCGCGTTGCAAGCAGGAATCTTCAAGGCATGTCGCCGATTTGGAGAAATTCCAGGAACTCACCTGTCCCGGACTTGAGGCGGAGCGATTACCTCGAACCCGGGGGAATTGCATCGTAAGGGGACGTCATCATGGTGTTGTGAGAGGACGTCATGAGATGAAGCCTGCTTGCAACGCCATTTGATTGTGTGCATGGTCCGCGCCCGCAAGCAAACCATCCATCAAGGCTGAGGAGTTGCTCCATGTCATTCTCGATGTCACAGGCTTCGCTCCCGGCGATCGAGATGAGCCTCAATGCGCTGTCAGCCGTTCTCGACAAGGGCGCGGCTTTTGCGGCTGCCAAGAAGATCGATCCTTCGGTGCTGCTCACATGGCGGCTTGCGCCCGACATGTTCGCACTGACCAGGCAGGTGCAGGTTGCAACCGACTTGGCGAAAAACGGGGTGGCGCGCCTTGCCGGGGTCGAGCCGCCGCGGTTCGAGGACAACGAGACGACGATCGAGCAGCTCAAGGCGCGGATCGCAAAAGCGGTTGCCTTCATCAAGACAGTGGATCCGAAGCAGATCGATGCCGGGGTCGATCGTGAGATCACGTTCCCGCTTGGGCCCACCAACAAAGGCCAGATGAAGGGCGGCGATTACCTCAATCACTTCGTGCTGCCCAACGTCTATTTCCATTGCACGGCGGCCTACGCCATCCTGCGCCACTGCGGTGTGGAGATCGGCAAGGCCGATTTTCTGGGTGCGATTCCGCTCAAGATGATCTGACGTCTGAGACCGGTCACGTGCGATTGATCGCGGGCGGTGCAGGCGGCGTTACCGGCTCAGCCGGACGGCCGCATCGTAGCCCCGGCGCGCCAACGCCGTCGACGTGCGCCTGCCGGGCAGACCGCAGCTGGCGCAAGCGCAACCGGTTCAAGCAAGTCTTGCAGCGGCGCTTGAGCGCCCGCTGTTAGAGATCACTCGCCTGCTTCAGGACCTTCAGCGCCGGCCGCCTTCTTGGCGACGGCTTTCTTCTTGGGCTTTTTTTCCGCGGCCTTGCTGGCCGCCGCCGCGCTCGCCTCGGCGGCCTCCTTGGCCTCCTTGGCCAAGCGAAGCGCCCTCAATCGTGTGGTCTTTTCGTCGGTCGCACGTGCCGCAGCCTCGTATTGAGACACGGCCTGTTTGGCGTCGTGCGCCTTCTTTATCGTCTGGTGGAATTGTGCTTCGGCCTTGGCTTGGTATTCCTTTGCACTCGCCATTGGTTCTCCTTCGACGGAACTACTTAGAAGGAATTACCGCCTTGACGCAAGGTGGCGGACCGCCGACCCACCGAAGGGTTAACGCCTTAAATGAGGCAAAGCGCGCTCACTCGCCGCAAGAGCGGCGGCGGGGCGCTGAGCTTCCGTCAACGTGCCTAATTCGGCGTGATGCCCGCAGCCTTGATCAGCTTGGCGTTCGATTCGATCTCGGTGCGGATGAAGGCTTCGAACTCCGCGGGCTTCAGTGGCATTGGATTGGCGCCGAGCTTCTTGAGGGTCTGCCTCATCGCGGGATCGTTGAGCACCTTGGAAATCTCGCCATAGAGCCGCTCGACGATCTCGTTTGGCGTGCCGCCGGGCGCGAATACGCCGATCCAGAAGATGTAGTCGGAGTTAGGATAGCCCGCTTCGAGCGTGGTCGGGATCGTGGGCAACGTCTCGTCGCGCGTCAGGCTCGAAACCGCAAGCCCGTCCAGCTCCTTGCCTTCGATCAGCGGAACGACCGAAAGGAGCGGCGAGAAGTAGAAATCGATGCGGCCGCCGAGCACCTCGCGCACCGCCTCCGGCGCGCCCTTGAACGGCACGTGCACCGCCTCGAAGCCTGCCGCCAGCCGGAAGCGCTCGGCGTTGAGATGCGTCGCAGCGCCGATGCCGCCCGACCCATAGGTGATCGAGCCGGGCTTCGCCTTGCCCTTGGCGACCATATCCTGAACGCTCGTGAAGCGGCCGCGCGGCGTCACCAGCACATTGGGAAACTGCCCGAGCGGAGCCACCGCCACGAACTCACGCAGCGTGTCGAATGGAAGCTTCGCGAAGGTCGTGGGCACGATGGTGTGAATGGAGGAATTGACCAGGAGCGTGTAACCGTCGGCCGGCGCTTTGGCGGCCGCCGCCATGCCGATCGTTCCGCCGGCGCCCGGACGGCTCTCGAACACGAAGCTCTGGCCGATCTGCTTGCCGACCTGCTCGAACACCGGGCGCGCGATGGTGTCGAGTGCGCTGCCCGGCGGAAACGGCACGATGAGCTTGATCGGCGCCCGCGTCGGCCAGGCTTGTGCCTGGGCATTCTCGGCGTGACCGGCGATCAACAATGCAGCGGCACAGAGAGCCAGGATGCGCATGGGACGATCCTTACTGTGAGAGGACCAGGCAAACAGTCGCAAGAGGCCCACAAGAGACCAGCAGGCCCTTGGTCCGTCAACGGCCCAAATCGCCTCAAGCGGCGTAGCGAGATCTTTGAATTGAAGCGCCTGTTTGTGACCGCCATCACAGCGCTAACCGCCGCACTCTCCTAGACCCCTCATCGGCCCGGACCCAACCACTCGCAAGCAGGGATACGGGGGCAACAGAGGGAGATACGGCGATGGCTTGGCTGGTTCTGGCCGCGAGCGCACCGACGATCATGTGTGTCTTATGCGCCGCATTTTTAGCGTACCAGCAGCGCCCAGCATGGGGCTGGTTCCTCGGTCTAGCGATCGCCGCCGAGTTTGCCGCCGTGCTGCTCATTGTGAACGTGCGTGCGTTCGCTTGATCTGCGGCGGGTGATGGACCGGATTGCTGGCCGGTGCGTTTCGTCCGCCGGTAAAACCCAACCCTATAGGACCTCTCTCTCAGGAGATTGGGCTTCCTCGATCAATCAACCGGCATCATGATCACTTGCGTCGAATCATTCGTCCGACCACGCGTCCGGCGCCTCGGCCGAGAGATCACAGATGCCCAACGAGGACGAGCGCGAGCAGGCCCTACAGCAGGCGGCAAGGCTGAAGGGCCTATCGCTGGTTCGCACCGGCGATGCCTTCGCGCTCGCCATCTATACCGCCGCAACGCTAGACGAGGTCGCGGACTTTCTGGCCACTGACTCGGCTCATGACACTCGACGTGGCCGCCTCGACGGACATCGGCGCGCCGATCCTTGGGCGGTTCTCAAGGCCGAGCGCGCGCTTATTGCCGAATTGGAAGAACAGAAGCGCAATGCTGCGCGACGGAGGCAGCGATCACGAGACGATCGAGGCCAAGTTGGCGGAGATTCGCCGCAGGATCGCGGAGATCGAGGACACCACGCGAGCACAGGTTGCGATCGTCGGTGCGGGTCGCTCGCGGCCCTAAAGCTCCGGCACGGCGGCGCCGCCGCGATGCCCTGATCTGCACAACGCTCCGGCAGGCAGCTGGATCAACTGGATTTCACCACTGGCAATAAGATAGATATTACTTTCTGGTGAAATTACGATTATGCTGCACGGGAGCGTAAGGAGAAAGATCACTGTTATACGTTTTGGCAAAACGAAACCAAAAGACACACTTTGGCAAAACGAAACCAAAAGGCGCACTCCCATAACTCACGCCACCTGGCCCCAGACCTGCGCCACCGTATACATGGTGAACGACACATCAGGATTGCGCAGATGCGCGCGACAATCCGCCAGCGCATCCGTGAGCGCACGCTCCGACAAGAGCCCCCGCCCCACGATCGTGCCGGCGAGCGACTGCACCGTCGACGGCAAGTAGTCGACCATCGGATCGCCCGCGCGCACGCCGAGCACGAAGGTGCGATACTCGACGTCGCGAAGGCCCGCACGGCGCGCCACCAAATAGAGGCTGCGGGCGAGATTGATATCGGCGTCAACACTCGCGAATGCGCCCACGAGCGCAGTGCGCAGCTGATCCCAGGCCGGGTGCGGCGGATGGCACACGAGCGTCGTCATGTCGGGCTCCTGCATGGCGACCACGCCATCTGGCCGCGTGAGCCGCATCGCTTCCGCAAGCAACGCCTCCGGCCGCCCGGCAGTTGAAGCAAGAAAGCGGGTATGGACGAGATCGAAGGAGCGTTCCGGCAAGCCCGGTGCGATAGGCGTCGCCAGCCACGAACATGACATTGGGGTCGGCAGTGCGCCGGGCGTGCTCCAGAAACGCCTCATCGGCGTCGAACCCGACCACGCGGCCGGTCGGACCGACGCGCTCGCTCAACAGCGCCGTGATGCCGCCGGGGCCGCAACCGAGATCGAGGCAGCGCCACCCAGCGTTAACCCCGATGCGATCGAGCATGACGGCGCAGTCGGGCGCCATGGCGGCCGCCTGGACATGAAGGCGCTCGATCTCGCCAGCGCGCCGCTCGATCGGATAGGTCATGGATGCCCTGCCAAAATGTCGGGGTTCTCTGGGTTCCCGGGGCGCTGGCGGCTTTACGGGCCAGCCCGCGCTTCGTAGAATTGCATCATGTTCCAGCCGCGGCGCAACCGCGCCGCAGGAGATTCGCATGCGGATTATCGATTCCCACTTCCACTGGTGGCCACGCTCGGTGTCCGAGCGCTTCTGCAAGCGCACGACCTATCCACGCGCCGAGGTCAACAGCAAGGGCGGCTACACCTATATGCGCCAGGAGCACGCCGACTACGTGCTTTCGAGCTGGGCTGAATGGTTCGATCTCGACAAGCAGCTCGAGCACATGGACGGGCTCGGCCATCAGGTCGACGTGGTGTGCTCGATCGGCCCGTTCTCGGTGTTCTTCTCCGAGCTGCCGCCCGAGGAAGGGCGCGAGGCCGCCATCCACTGGAACGAGGAGATGGCAGGCGCGCAGAAGAAGTATCCCGGCCGGCTCTGGGCCAGCGCCGCGGTGCCGCTGGTCGACACCCGGATCGCGATCGAGGTGCTCGACGACGCCGTCAACCGGCTTGGCCTCATGGGCGTCAACCTGCCGGGCAGCATCGGGGCCGATGCGCGCATCGACTCCGAGCGGCTCGAGCCGTTCTATGCCCGTTGTGAGGAGCTAGGCCTGCCGCTGTTCCTGCATCCGACCGACGCGGTGTTCGTCGACATGCTTGAAGGCTATGACGGCGCGCTGCACTTGAGCCTCGGCCGCGTCGTCGAGGTGAGCGTCGCGGCGATGCGGCTTGTGCTCTCCGGCCTGATGGAGCGCCATCCCAAGCTCAAGATCGTGATGTCGCACACCGGCGGTGCGCTGCCCTATCAGTCCGGCCGCATGGACAAGAACACCCAGAAGGCCAAGCTGCCGAAGCCGGCGAGCACCTATCTCAAGCGCATGTATACCGATACGGTGTCGCCGCACTCGGCCGGCATGAGGTTCGCGATCGAGTATTACGGCATCGACAACGTGATGTACGGCACGGACTATCCGTGCTGGGATCCGGCCACCGCGCTCAAGCTCATCGACGAGCTCAAGCTGTCGCAGGCCGACAAGGAAAAGCTGTTCTACGCGAACGCGCGGCGCATCCTGGGGCTGCGCGATCCGGTACCGGCACGGCAGGACAAGCGCGAGCCCGTACCGGCCTGAGGCAGTCGGCTCTTACCACGCATTGACGGCCCACCCTTGCCGCGCGCGCAAGCGCTCGCGGAGCGCGGTGACGCGCCATAGTCGCACTCCCCTTGCCGGTCCTGATCGAAAGGGGCAACCTAGAACCAATTTAATCCGGGAAGACCGGGCAAAGGGAGAACGCCATGACGGAGAAGGGATTTGGCCGGCGCGACTTTCTAAAAGGCGCCGTGGTGGGCGGCGCCGCCGCCGCGACCGCAACGCCAGCCATCGTGCCGCAGGAGGCGCAGGCGCAGCAGCCGGCCCCCGCCGCGCCGCCGCCCGCCACCTACGCGTTTCTCAATCTCGAGGAAGCCGCCTTTGTCGAGGCAATGGTCGACCACATGGTGCCGGCCGACGAGCTCAGCCCGAAGGGTACCGACATCGGCATCAACATCTACATCGACCGCACGCTCGCGGGCGCCTGGGGCAACGGCGACCGCCTCTACATGCAGGGCCCATGGAAGAAGGGCGCGCCGAGCCAGGGCTATCAGCTGCCGCTGACGCCCGCGCAGTTCTATCGCGCCGGCATCACCGCCACCAACGCGCACTGCCGCAAGACCTACAGCAACAAGCGCTTCGACCAGCTCACCGAAGCGCAGCGTCAGGAGGTGCTGGTCGCGCTTTCGGGCGGCCGCATCAACTTCGACGGCGGGCTGCCGGCGCGCGAGTTCTGGACCATGGTTTATCAGAGCGTGATGGAGGGCATGTTCGCCGACCCGATCCATGGCGGCAACCGCAACAAGGCCGGCTGGAGGCTGATCGGCTTCCCAGGCGCGATCGCGGTGCATCGTGAGAACATCGAGAAATTCAAGAACAAGCCGTTCCCCAATGAACCTGTCAGCATTGCGGACATGAGCTGAGGGAGGACGAAAACATGGCAACGAAGCTCAACGACGTCGATGTCGTGATCGTCGGTCTCGGCTGGACCGGCGGCATTCTGGCGAAGGAACTGGTGGAAGCCGGATTGAAAGTGGTGGCGCTCGAGCGCGGCGACATGCGCACGACCGACAAGGACTACGCGGTTCCCAACATCCGCGACGAGCTGCGCTACGTCATTCGCCACGACCTGATGCAGAACACCGCGCGCGACACGCTCACGGTGCGCAACAACCCGTCGCAGGAAGCGCTGCCGATGCGCCGCCTCGGCTCGTTCCTGCCGGGCGAAGTGGTCGGCGGCTCGGGCGTGCACTGGAGCGGCCACACCTGGCGCTGGACCGACATGGAGTTCAAGGTTCGCTCCATGTACGAGGAGCGTTACGGCAAGAGCTTCATCCCGGCCGACATGACGATCCAGGACTGGGGCATCACCTACGACGAGCTCGAGCCCTACTACGACAAGTTCGAGCATACGGCCGCGATCTCCGGCAAGGCCGGCAACCTCAAGGGCCAGATCCAGGCCGGCGGCAATCCGTTCGAGGCGCCACGCGCACGCGAATATCCGCTGCCGCCACTCACGCCGATCCTGTGCAGCGAGATGTTCGACAAGGCCGCGCGTGATCTCGGCTATCATCCGTTCCCGCGCCCGACCTCGAATGCCTCGCGCGCCTACACCAATCCGGACGGGTCGAAGTTCGGCGCCTGCCAGTATTGCGGCCATTGCCAGCGCTTCGGCTGCGAGGCGAACGCCAAAGGCTCGGCGCACATCACGGTGATCCCGATTGCGATGCGCAATCCGAACTTCACGCTGCGCACCCATTCTTGGGTCACCAAGGTGCTGAAGGACTCCGACGGCAAGAAGGTGACCGGCGTCACCTACATCAACATCCTCACCGGCGAGGAGTTCGAGCAGCCGGCCGGAATGGTTCTGCTCTGCGCCTATGCGATCAACAACGTGCACCTGATGCTGCTCTCCGGCATCGGCGAGCCCTATGATCCGGTCGCCCAGAAGGGCCTCATCGGCAAGAACTACTGCTATCAGACCGGCGTCAATGCGCGCCTGTTCTTCGAGGACAAGTACTTCCATCCGTTCATGGGCGCGGGTGGCTCGAACGTGACGATCGACGACTTCAACATCAACTGGGGCTTCGACCGCGGCCCGCACGGCTTCATCGGCGCCTACAATGTCGGCTCGGGCTTCAACACCGCGCTGCCGATCGGCTACCGCCCGGTGCCGGCCGGAACGCCGCAATGGGGCAAGGCCTGGAAGGCCGCGACCGCCAAGTGGTATCAGAAAGCGATGAACATCAACGCCAGCGGCAGCGTGATGGCCAACCGCAACAACTACTACGACCTCGATCCGACCTATCGGAACGCCTTCGGGCAGCCGCTGATGCGCATGACGTTCGACTACAAGGAGAACGAGCACAAGCTCGGCCGCCACTCCGCGGACCTCGTCAACGCCATCGCACGCTCGATGAACCCGGCCTCTGTCATTCCGGCCAGCGCCCGGGTCGAGCCCTGGACCGTGGTGCCCTATCAGTCGACGCACAATACCGGCGGCACCATCATGGGCACCAATCCGAGGAACAGCGCGCTCAACAAATATCTGCAGAGCTGGGATTGTCACAATCTCTTCGTGGTCGGGGCGAATGTGTTCCCGCACAATTCGTCCTACAACCCGACCGGACCGGTGGGCGCGCTCGCCTATTGGACCGCGGACGCGATCAAGCGCTACGTCAAGAACCCTGGCCCCATGGTGCAGGCATGATGAACACAGCGAAGCTGATCTGCACCATTGTGCTCACCTGCTCGGCGAGCCTCGCGCACGCCCAAGGCGACGCCGCGCGCGGCGAGAAGAAGTTCGAGGACTGCGCCTCCTGCCACTCGCTGACGGCCGGAGAGAACGGCGTTGGGCCAAGCCTCGCCGGCGTGATCGGCCGCAAGGCGGCAACGCTCGACGACTATCGCTACTCGCCGGCGCTCAAGCGCAGCAACATCGTCTGGTCGCCGCAGACGCTCGAGACCTTCATCGCCGATCCGCAGAAGGCGGTGCCCGCCAATCGCATGCCCTACGCCGGCATGACGAATGCGGGCGAGCGCGCCGACCTGATTGCCTATCTGCAGAAGATGTCGAAATAATCGGACCATCTGATCCCGGAGACTTAACCATGCTCGCTCGAAACGCCATCGGCGTCGCGGTGCTGACGACGGCGCTCTGCCTGCCGCTCAGCGGTGCGCTGTCCCAGGACGCATCGAAACTCCCGAGCAACTGGGAAGGCCAGTGGGGCCGAATGAGCCGGGTCAGCATCTGGGACGATTCCAAGCCGCCGGGGCTTGGCCAGCAGGCGCCACTGACACCGGAATATCAGAAGGTGCTCGAGGCCAATCTGAAGAAGCAGGAGCAAGGCAAGGACTTCGACCCGAAGGGCAATTGCGTGCCGCCCGGCATGCCGCGCATGATGATGATCTACCAGCCGATGGAAATCATCCTCAAGCCGAACGTCGCCTATTTCCTGGTCGAAGTCGACGAGCCCGATCCGTCGCGTCTACACCGACGGACGCGCTGGCCCAAGACCTTCCCGCCGGCCTTCGCGGGCTATTCGATCGGCCAGTGGCTCGACGAGGACAAGGACGGCCGCTACGACACGCTCACGATCGAGACGCGCGGCATCAGCGGTCCTCGCCTTGTGGATGCCAACATCCCACTGCACGAGAACGACTCGACCGTGGTGAAGGAGCGCATCTCGCTCGACAAGAGCAATCCGGATGTCA
Source organism: uncultured Alphaproteobacteria bacterium (assembly GCA_963817015.1). Lineage (GTDB taxonomy): Bacteria > Pseudomonadota > Alphaproteobacteria > Rhizobiales > Xanthobacteraceae > VAZQ01. The sequence continues at coordinate 361,158 of CAWFMV010000010.1, forward strand.
TGGTCAACGAGATCACCACGATCGACGATGCGTTCAGCAAGCCCTGGACGGTGACGCGGAAGTACCGGCGCATGAAGAGCCACGGAATATTCCGAGTACAACTGCGAGGACAAGCACAACGTCGTCATCAACGGCGAAACGTACTGGATTGGCATCGACGGCTTCCTGATGCCGATCGCCAAGGACCAGCCGCCGCCGGACCTGCGGCATTTCCAGACGAAACGGTGAACGCCCGGCTTTGGAACACGTACTCGCTATTCTGATCGGAGCCGGAGTCATCTGGCTCCTGCGCGAGGCTTATCAACGCTGGCACCAACAGCGCGCGGCATCGACGGCCGCGCCGCCGGCACCCGGTCCAACGTCATCATCGCCGACGCCTTCGTCGCCAACGACCCTCTCACCAACACCCCAAACGCCGGCACCGATCGACCTCGCCGCCCCGGCGGGCACCGTTTCGAGCAGGCTGCATGCGCTCGACGGCCAGTTCAGCTCATTCGCCAGCGACTCGGCGCATCCACGCGAGCTCATCGAGAACGCCCCCTTCAAAGAGGCGGTTGCGCTGCTTGCTGATCGCTCGACGCCGCTCGAGACCGTGATGCAATACGCGCAAGGGCTGAGCTGGACGCTCGCCTGCGCGGCATTCGCGGCCCTGGCGCAGCGCGACGACCGTTCGCAGGTGGTTGATCGCGTCATGGCGCAGTTCGACCGCATCCCGCCCTGGCCGATGTACTTCGCGCTCGATTATCTGATGCAGGTCGAGCCCAAGCCGCCGGTGGGCGCGGTCGTGACCGGCGCCAAGGACTGGTGGCGCGACAGCCCGATCGTGCCGCTTCTGATCCAGGATTATTTCACGCGCCGGGCCGGCGATCCGCCCGAGTTCGGGCCGGGCATCAACGGGTCCTCGGCCTCGCCGCCCGCGCTCATCAAGGGTTTCCTCGAGCGGGTCAATCATCCGATCGCAGCAGCATTGCGGGCGCAGCTCGACCGGATCGAGCGCAGCAGCATCAACCGCGCGTTCCTCACCACCTTCGGCCGCTTCTGGGGCGACGAGAACAACGCCGACCTTCTGGTCGAACCGGACGACTGGGGTGCGCATCTTGCGACTGCCGAGGCGACGCTGCGCCAGGAGCCGGCGCGCTCGCTGCTCATCAGCGGCGAGCGGCTGGTGGGCAAGACGACGTTCCTGCAGCTCACGGCGCGGCGCCTTGCGGATGCCGGCTGGACCGTGTTCGAAGCAAGCGGCGCCGACATCATGGCCGGGCAGCAGTGGTTCGGCCAGCTCGAGGGCCGCATCCGCGAGACCGTGGACCAGCTCACCGTCGGCAAGAAAGTGGTCTGGTACATCCCCGACCTGCTGCAGCTTGCGCGCAGCGGCACCCATCAGGGCCAGAGCGCCAGCATTCTCGACCAGATCCTGCCGGCGATCGTGGCGGGCCGGCTGATCGTATGGACCGAGGCGACGCGCACCAGCGTGGCGCGCCTGATGCAGATCCGCCCGGCGCTGCGCGGCATCTTCGACATCGTCGAGATCGAGCCGCGCTCGGAGGAGGCGACGCTCACGCTCGCGCGCGAGGTGGCGCGGCGGCTCTCGGACGAGACGGAATTCACGATCGCGCCGGGCTGCGCCGACGTCGCGGTCACCTCCGCGCGGCAATATCTGAGCGCCGCCAGCCTGCCGGGCTCGGCGATCCAGCTCTTGAAGCTTGCGGCCGTGCGCTCCGAGCGCGAGACCATCGAGCCGCATGACGTGCTGCGCACACTCTCGCAGCTCACAGGGCTTGCCGGTGTCGATCCTCGACACCCGCGAGCGCATCGACCTCGGCTCGATCCGCAGCTTCTTCACCCAGCGCGTGATCGGCCAGGACGAGGCGGTGGCGAGCATCGTCGAGCGCATCGCCATGCTCAAAGCCGGTCTCAACGATCCAGGCCGGCCGATCGGCGTGTTTCTGTTTGCCGGCCCGACCGGCACCGGCAAGACCGAGCTGGCCAAGACCACGGCCGAATATCTGTTCGGCTCGACCGACCGCATGATCCGGCTCGACATGAGCGAGTTCCAGACACCGGAGTCGACCGCCAACATCCTCGGCAGCGGCATGCCGGGCGAGCCCGAACTCGCTGATCAGCCGCGTGCGCAAGCAGCCGTTCTCGGTCGTGCTGCTCGATGAGTTCGAGAAGGCGCATCCGCGCATCTGGGACCTGTTTCTGCAGGTGTTCGACGACGCGCGGCTCACCGACACGCTCGGCCAGGTCGCCGACTTCCGCCACTGCCTGATCATCATGACCACCAATCTCGGCGCCACCAGCCACCAGACCATGGGGCTCGGCTTCGCACCCGCCGCCGACGCGTTCACCAACGAGCAGGTGATGCGCGCGATCAGCCAGACCTACCGGCCCGAGTTCCAGAACCGCATCGACAAGATCATCGTGTTCCAGCCGTTCACCCGCGATCTCATGCGCGTGATCCTGAAGAAGGAGCTCAACGGGGTGCTGGAGCGGCGCGGGCTCAAGGATCGCGACTGGGCGGTGGAATGGGAATCGACCGCGCTCGAGTTCCTGCTGGAGAAAGGCTTCTCGCCCGCCATGGGGGCGCGCCCGCTCAAGCGCGCGATCGAGAAATATGTCATCGCGCCGCTCGCCGCCACGATCGTGGAGCGGCGCTTCCCGGAAGGCGACCAGTTCGTGTTCTTCCGCAGCGACGGGCGTGCGATCCAGGCCGAGTTCGTCGATCCCGATGCTGACGATGAAGCCGATGCCGCGCAGGCGCCCGCAGGCGCTGCGGCGCCGGCGCTTCCGGCCATGATCCTGACGCCCGAGGGCACGGCCGCCGAGTTCGAGGCGCTCACCGACAAGGCCAATGGCATCGCGCGCTCGCTGGCCTCGCCGGAATGGGAGAGCCTCAAGCACGGCCTCGCGCAGGAGATGAGCTCGGTCGATTTCTGGCAGCGCCAAGACCGCTTTGAGAAGCTCGCCCGACTCGCGCTGATGGACCGCGTCGCGGCTGCGGCCAACACCACCGACTCGCTGCGGATGCGGGCCGCCAAGGGCGCGCGCCAGCCCGGGCAGTATCACCGCGAGCTGATCTCGCGCCTCGCGCTGCAGGTGCATCTGGTCACGGAAGGCATCCGCGACGTGTTCGAGGGCGCAGCCATCGAGGTCGCGCTGATGGTCGAGCAGGCGTTTGATGGCGGCGCCAGCGACGGCCGTGCGACCGGCGCGTGGTGCCGCCAGCTCCTCGGCATGTATCGCGACTGGGCCGAGAACCGTCACATGCAGCTCTCCGAGGTCAAGACCGGCAGCGGCGCCGACGACCTTCCGATCCTCCTCGTGAGCGGCTTCGGCGCCGAGCGTGTGCTCAAGCGCGAATGCGGACTGCACGTGCTCGAGCTGTCCGGCAGCAACGGCTCGAGCCGCACCAGCGCGCGGGTACGGCTTGCAGCTGCTCCGCTCGGGGATGTGCCGGCCGCGCGCCTGCCGCGCTTGCTGCGTGAGGCGCTCGACAAGGCGCAGCGTCCAAGTGCCGTCGTGCGCCGCTATCGCGGCGAGCCCTCCCCGCTCGTGCGCAGCGCCGACGGCAGCTGGCGCACCGGCAAGCTTGACGCGGTGCTGCGCGGCGATTTTGATCTGATGGCGGCGGAGACTTAGAAGCTTGTAGCCCGCATTGAGCGCAGCGAAATGCGGGGATATCGAGAGACTTGCCCCGGATGTCGCTCCGCTCCATCCGGGCTACGAGCTTATGAGCGATCGCGCCGCATTCTCCGTTCATTCCCGCGCAAGCGGGAATCCAGAGCTACTCGCTCGGAGTTCGATTTGTTGCCCTGGGTCCCCGCTTGCGCGGGGACGAACGGGGAATGAGTGGACTTCGTGAGACTATCAATCCCCCGCGATCGCGGCCTTGTAGCGCTCGATCACCGACTTCGGCGCCTGCATGGTGCGCGCCACGATCCGGGTCAGTTCCTCGCCCGTGATCGGATTGAACTCGATCCTGGCGGTCTGCATCTTCTCGATGAACCCTGAGTCCTTCATGGTCGCGTCGAAGCCACGGCGCAGCGCCTCGACGATCGGCGCCGGCACACCGGGCGGTGCCGCGTAAGGCTGGCCCAGCTGCGAGCTCGACGACATGAACTCGAGCAGCGCACGGTCGGCGTCATTCTCCGCGTAGTCGAGCAGCAGCGGCGTGTTCGCGAGCTCTGGATGGCGCGTGAGCGCGACCTGCACCATAAGCCGCATGATGCCGCCATCGCGCACCCATTCGGGATGATAGGTCCGGATGTCGTTCCAGGTGGTGATGGCGGCTTCAAGCTCGCCGGTCTCGAGCGCGAGATTGCGCTTGCCGGCCGACTGATAGCCGAGCACGATTTTGAACCGCGTGCCGAACATCTTGTTCATGAAGGCCGGCATCAGATAGCTCTCCGATGTGCGGCCGGAGGCGCCCGCGATCACCTCGCGGTTGCGCAATTCGGGCACGGTCTTCATGTTGAGCTTGGACGACACCAATAGCGCGCGAGTGGCATCCGAGATGCGGCCGATCCAGTTGAATTTGGTGACATCGTATTTCACCGACTCCTCGCCGACCGCCTGCGCGGTCGCGACCGCGACCAGCGGCGTCACCAGCGTGAGCCCGTCGGGCGCCGCCATGCCATAGGCGTTGTTGACCGCGGTCGAGCCGCCGGCCCCCGGCATGAACACGACCTGCACGTTCGGATTGCCGGGCAAGCTCTTGCTGAAGTACGGCGCGAACGTGAGCGGATAGAGCGCACGGTCGCCACCGGGCGCCGAGGGAACCAGGATGCGAATGGTCTTGCCGCGGAAATGATCGGCGATCGACTGCGCCGCCGCAGGCCCCGGCGCAATCGCCAGCGCTGCCATCACGAACCAGGACCCGATACGCAATGTCGCCGCGCCTCGATCCTTCATGTTTCCTCTCCTGTGTTTCTTCTATGATACGCGCTGTCAGGCCTTGCGGCGGAATGGAATTTCCGGCGGCGGTCCTTCTTTCTGGCGCCGGAGCTCCTGCTCACGCGGATAGAGACGGAACGCGTAGTTCTCCGGCAGCACGTCGAGCCAATCAGGGAGGCCAAGCGCCTTGGCGGCATGCGCCGGCCAATAGGGATTGCACAGCATCTCGCGCGCGATCGCGATGATGTCGGCCTGGCCCTCCTGGAGGATTGCCTCCGCCTGCGCGGGCTCGGTGATCAAGCCGACGACGGCGGTGGGCATGCCGGCTTCGCGGCGCACGTGCTCGGAATAGACGACGTTGTAGCCCGGCAGATAGCGCGGCACCGCCGGCAGGCTCGAAGTCCCTTCGAGCCCGCCGCACGACACGTCGAGGACATCGACGCCGCGCGCCTTCAGCTCCTTGGCAAATACGACAGTGTCGTCGATGTCCCAGTGGCCGCCCTTGCCGTCGACCACCGAACAGCGGAAGAACAGGGGCTTGTCGGCAGGCCAGGCCGAGCGCACGCCCTCAACCAGCTCCAGCGCGAAACGCATGCGGCCCGCAAGATCGCCGCCGTAGCCGTCGTCACGGCGGTTGGCGATCGGCGAGAGAAACTGATTGATCAGGTAGCCATGCGCGCCGTGGATCTCCACGACCTCGAAGCCTGCTTCGGCCGAGCGCGCGGCGGCATCGCGCCAGGCCGCGATCTCGGCCCTGATGTCATCACGGTCGAGCGCGATCGGAGCCGGGCGACCGGGCCCGTGCGCGATCGGGCTCGACGACACGACCTGCCAGGGCCCACGCCCCATCGCGGCATCGCGCTCGTTGAGCGGCTCGCGCCCTTCCCATGGCGAGCGCGAGGAGCCGCGGCGGCCGGCATGCCCGAGCTGGATCGCCGGCACCGCGCCGAGGTCCTTGAGGAAATTCGTGATGCGCCGATAGCCGCGCACATGCTCATCCGTGTACATGCCCGCGCAGTTGTGCGTGCGCCGTCCGCGTGCCTCGACCGCGGTCTCCTCGCTGCACACGATGCCGGCACCGCCGATCGCGAACTGGCCGAGGTGGACGAGATGCCAGTCGGTCAGGTTGCCGTCGCTCGCCAGGTACTGCGACATCGGACCGAGCATGATGCGATTGCGGGCGGTGACGCCGCGCATCGTGATCGGGCGGAACAGCAGCGGGCGCTGGTCAACGGGCGTACGCAGCCCACCGGGATGATCCGTCACGAACTCGACACCAGCAATTTTCATTTTCGACATTGACAATTCCTCACTGCGCCGAAGCGCCATTCTATCGCGTCACCGCCGCCTGGTAGCGCTCAATGACTTTTTGGGGCGTCGCCAGGGTGCGGGCATTGAGCGCGGTCAGCGCCGCGCCATTCATCGGATTGAGCACGTTGCCGGCCTGCTGCGACAGCTTGATATAATCGGGATCCTGCATGGTGGCATCGAAGGCGCGGCGCAGCACCGCGACGATCGGTGCCGGCACCTCGGGCGGTGCGATGAAGGATTGTCCAAGCTCCGCCGACGAGCTCATGAACTCCATCAGTGCGCGGTCGTCGTCGTTCGTGGCCATGTCGAGTGCGAGCGGCACATCGGGAAGCTCCGGATTGCGGCTGAGCGAGACATGGAAGATCACACGGATCTTCTTGTCGCGCAGCTGGTCCGCATGACTGTTTCTGACGTTGTTCCAGGTCGTCAGCGCGCCGTCGGTCTCGCCGCGCTGGACTGCGAGGTTGAAGGCCGCCGAGCCGCTGTAACCCAGAACGACCTGCATCTGCGTGCCGAATGCATGGTTCATCACATACGGGATGATGGTGCTGGCACTGGTGGCGCCTGACGACCCGATCGTGACCTTGCGGCGCCGCAGGTCATCGAGCGTATGGGCATCGACGGTGTGCCAGACGTAGAGAACCTGCGTGGAATCGGCCGTGCGCCCGATCCAGTTCATTTTCGCCACGTCGTATTTCACCGTCTTCTCGCCGGTCACCTGCGCGACCACGACCGGTGCAAGCGGGGTCGCGATGGTGAGCCCATCGCGCGGCGCAATGCTCTGCAGATAATTCATGCCGACCGCCCCGCCCGCCCCCGGCATGAAGCTAGGAACCACGTTGGGCTGGCCCGGGATGTGACGTCCGAAATATTTGATGAAGGGCGCGGCGTTCGCCATGCGGTCGCCCCCGGGCGTGGTGGGAATGATCACGCTCAGGGTCTTGCCGCGGAAATGGTCCTCGAGCGAGCCTTGCGCCCACACCGGCACGACCGCATGGAGCAGCACGGCGGCTGCTACAACGGCGAGGCGAGCGCTGCGGACGGTCATGCATCGTCTCCTGCGCGGACATCGAAGGCTATTCACGGCAAAGCGTTAGGCGATGTCAATTGACATGGCAGGACCTTTCGCGGATCAAATTGCCGCCAACCAAGGGAGGAAACACCATGAATGGCGCTGCCATAATCGCCGAAATTCTCAAGCGCGAAGGCACGGGTTTTCTCTCGTGCTACCCGCGCAATCCGCTGATCGAGGCGTGCGCAGCACTCGACATGCGCACCATCCTGTGCCGGCAGGAGCGTGTCGGCGTGGGCATCGCGGACGGCTATTCGCGCATCAGCCGCGGCAAGCGCAACGGTGTTTTCGCCGCCCAGGCCGGGCCCGGCATTGAGAATGCCTTCCCGGGCATCGCCCAGGCGTTCGCCGAGAACGTGCCGATGTTGATCGTGCCGGCGACGCTGCCGCTTGCGCGGCATTACCTCAAGCCAGTGTTTCGCGCTGCCGACGTCTATCGCCCGGTGACCAAATGGTCGGCGGTGGCGCATTCGGTGCAGGAGCTGCCCGACCTGATGCGCCGCGCCTATCACGCCATGCGCAGCGGCAAGGGCGGCCCGGTGCTGGTCGAGATACCGCCCGAGGTCTGGGAGGCCGAGTACAAAGGCGAGCTCGACTACACGCCGATGCCGGTGCAGCGCTCGGCGCCCGATCCCGACGCCGTGAAGCAGGCGGTGCGGATGCTGCTCGCCGCCAAGAGCCCGATCCTGTGGGCCGGCCAGGGCGTGCACTATGCCGAGGCCGGCGACCGGATGGTGGCGCTCGCGGAGCTCCTGCCCGCACCGGTCGTCACCACCAATCCGGGCAAGAGCGCGATCCCCGACAGCCACCCGCTGTCGCTCGGCGCCTCCACTCGCTCGCGCTCGAAGATGTTCACCGACTACATGGCGAAGGCCGATCTTGTTCTCGCCGTCGGCTCAAGCCTCACGCGGACGCCGTTCGGGCCGAGCGTGCCGCCGGGCAAGAAGATCATTCACTCGACCAACGAGGCGAGCGACATCAACAAGGAGTATCGCGTCGACCTTGGGCTCATCGGCGACGCCGGCCTCGTGCTCGATGCGCTGATCGAGGAAGTGGGCCGCCAGAAGGGCTCCGCCCGTGGCGGCAATGCGCTCAACTCGCTCAAGGAGGAGATCGCAGCGGCCAAGAAGGCGTGGCTCGCCGAATGGGCCAAGCACTTCGATTCCGACGAAGTGCCGATCAACCAGTACCGCGTGATCCGCGACCTGATGCGCACGGTCGATCGCGACAACGTCATCATGACCCACGACTTCGGGCAGCCCGCGCGAGCAGATGATGCCGATGTGGGAGACCACGAAGGCCGGTTCCTATATGGGCTGGGGCAAGTCCACGCAGCTTGGCTACGGGCTCGGCATCACCATGGGGGCAAAGCTCGCCGCGCCCGACAAGCTCTGCATCAATGTGATGGGCGACGCCGCGATCGGCATGACCGGCATGGACATCGAGACCGCCGCCCGCAACAAGATCGCGATCCTCACCATCGTGTTCAACAACGGCGTCATGGGCGCCGAGCGCGAGGAGCTCAAGATCTCCGACAAGAAGTACGGCGCGATGACGGTCAGCGGCAATTACAGCAAGGTGGCCGAGGGACTCAATGTCGCGTCCACCCGCATTGATAATCCGGCGAACATTGTGCCGGCAATCAAGGAGGCGGTGGCGGTGACCGAGAAGGGCTCACCCTTCTTGCTGGAGTTCGTGGTCAAGGAAGGCCACGACTTCTCACGCTATAACCTTCCGGGGTTGTAGCGCGCAGCCATCCTGCACTTGCGTTGACCGTCGTCCTGAGGTGCGCTTGCACGCGCCTCGAAGGATGTACGCCTCGGAGCTCGGGCCGCATCCTTCGAGGGCCGCGCACAAGTCCTCGATCTCTGGCGAGATCGAGCACGCGGCCGCCTCAGGATGACGGATCAAAGTCTGTACACCGTGCTTATCAATGCTGGTTGGCCGTGTAGGCTTGGCGGACCTTCTCCGACAGTAGCGGCGGCAGGTCACTCACCTGCTTGACCAGCCGCTGCAGATCCTCGCCCTTCATCGGCGAGACCGTAAGCCTGGTCCTCTCGACGTCGGCCAGGAACTCCTTGTCCTGCATTGTCGCATCGAAGGCCCGGCGTAGCGCGTTGAGCCGATCGGGCGGAACGCCGGGGGTCGTGAAAAAGGCCGAGCCGATATCGGCCGCCGACATGACGGCGCTCAGAATTTGCCGCTCCTCGTCGCTGCGGGCGAGATCGACAGCGGTGGGTATGTCGGGCAGCTCAGGGTGGCGGCTGAGCGAGAACTGCACCAGGATCGAAATCTGCTTGCTCGGATACCACTCCGGATGTCCAACCTTCACGGCCACCCATGAGGTCGAATGCCCTTCGACCTCGCCGCGCTGAACCGCGAGCTGAGCGTCAGCCGATCCCTTGTACCCCATGATCAGCTTGAACTTGGTGCCGAACACGTTGTTCATGACGGTCGGATAGATCGAGACCGTCGACCCCGCACCGGTGCCCGATAGCGTCGATTCAAATTTCTGCGCATCCGCGAACGTCTTCACCTTCGAGGTATTCCACATGAACACGATATTGATGAGTAAATCGACGCGGCCTACCCAATTGAGCTCCGCCGTCTTGAAGCGAACGCCTTGTGTTCCGAGCTTCTCATCAAGCGCGGTCGTCGGCGCTCCGATGGCGAGCACGGTGCCATCCTTCGGCGAAGCGCCGTAGACGGTGTTCACCGCCAGGAAGCTCCCTGCCCCCGGGGTGTTCTTGGGCACGACCACCGGCTTGCCCGGGATGTGCTTGCCGATGTGGCGCGCGAGCAGCCGCGCCCAGATGTCGTTGCTGCCTCCGGGCGGATAGCCAATGATGAAGTCGATGGCCTTGCCTGCATAGAACTGCTCCGGCGTCTGCGCGCTGGCATCGGATCCCTGCAGGCCAGCCGCCATGACGGCGGCGGCGAGGAGGCGTCGAAAGGCTGACATGTGGCGTTCCCTGTTGTGGCCATCCTTGTTGGTACCGCCACCAGGATAGCAGGGACGCGCGCCCAGGCTACAGACAAGCGACAGGCGGCCGCCCGGAGCGACAATTCGCACATCGCCGCCAGGCAGCGCAGGCGCAAAGGACTTTTCCAAACCCAGACAACTGGTTAGGCCGGCAGCCGGGCTTGCCGGCGCGCCAGCCAGCTAGGCCGCCATGGTTTGCTGTTTGGACGCCTGCTTGGGCGCCCACGACGCCAGGATTTCCGGAACCTGCTCGACCGGCACCGGCGGACTGAACAGATAGCCCTGTGCCTCATCACAGCCCAGCGCCAGGACGGAGTTCTGCTGATCGCGCGTTTCGACGCCCTCGGCGATCGTCCTCATGCCGAGCGCGCGGGCAAGGCTGACGACGGCCTGCACGATCGCGGCATGCTCGATCCCCTCGACAACGCCCGAGATGAAGGTGCGGTCGACCTTGATCTTGTCGAAGGGGAAGCTGCGCAGGTAGCTGAGCGACGAGTAGCCCGTGCCGAAATCATCCATCGCGATGCGCACGCCAAGGCTCTTGAGCTGGTGCAGGATCGCAAGCGTGCGCTCGCTGTTCTCCATGAAGACCCGCTCGGTGATCTCGAGCTCGAGGCGATCCGGCGCCAGGCCTGACGCAGAGAGAATGCCCGCGATCGTGTCGTACAGATTGGGGGCTGAGAACTGGACCGGCGACAGGTTGACCGCGACACGAAGATGATGAGGCCATTCGCTCGCCTGGCGGCATGCTTCCGCCAGCGCCCACTCACCAAGCTGCAGGATCAGGCCCGTGTCTTCCGCCACCGAGATGAAGACGCCCGGCGGGATCATGCCTCGCACCGGATGCTTCCACCGCGCAAGCGCTTCAAAGCCCGTGATGACATTGCGCTGCAAGTCGATGATCGGCTGGTAGTGCAGCGACAGCTCGTCACGCGCGACGGCCTCGCGCAAATCCATCTCGATATGCCGGCGGTCGCTGAGCTCCTCGTTCATCGACTTGTCGTAAAACCGATAGGTGCCGCGGCCGCTGGCCTTGACCGCGTAGAGCGCGAGATCGGCCGCCATCAGGAGATCGTCGACGCTCTCGCCATCGCCGGGCCCGACCGCAATGCCGATGCTGACATTGGTGCAGACCCGATGACCGTCAAGCTCGTAGGGCTCGCTGATAGCCTTCGCGAGCCTCAGCGCTGACGCTTCGAGCGCTGCGCGCGAGACAAATGTCGGCACGATCACCGCGAATTCATCGCCGCCGAGCCGGGCCAGGACACTGTTCGATCCAAGCGACCATTCCAAACGCTTGGCCACCTCCTGCAGCAGCCGATCGCCGATGCGATGGCCGAGCGTGTCGTTGACCGCCTTGAAGCGATCGAGATCGAGGAACAGCACGGCAAATTCGTCAGTCTGCCGAGAAGTCCGACCGCTGGCCGCTGATCTGATCAAGCGCAGCACTGAACACACGCCGGTTGGGCAGGCCGGTGAGAGGGTCCTCGGCCGCAAGCCGGGCAATATGCGCTTCCGCCTCGCGCCGCTTGGTGATATCGGCGAACGTATGCAGGATGCCACCGTCGGGCAGGCAATCGCTGCACACTTCAATGACTTTGCCGTTCGAAGGCCTGTATTCACTGACCAGCACCTGTCCGGGGCCGGCGATATCGAGCACCGACTGCGAAGACGGGAGCCCTCCCTCCGCCACACCGCTTGCCTCGGCCTGATACCTGGTCAGCTCGTCGAAACGTGGCGGGCTTTCGATCATCTGCGGCGGCAGGTCCAAGAGCTCGACGCATCTGCGATTGATGATGGGAATCTGCTGGTCCGGCGTGACCAGCATGATGCCCTGGTTCATGTGCTCGAGCGTCAGGCGCAGCTGCTCCGCCTTCTGATGCGCACTCGCTTCGGCGCGCAGCATCCGCTCCATGGCGGCAAGGATGATGAACGTCAGCAACGTCGCAATGGCATGCAGCTGCAGATCCGCCTCGAGCCCATTGAAATGCCGGAATGCGATGCCCGCCCAGAGCATGCCAATGATCAGCATGCCGAGAACCGCGGTGCTGCGCCGCTCGGCGATCAATCTGGGCAGGCGCAGGATATTGAGAGTCATTGGACCAAGCGATGCTGAACTGTCATCGCCAATCCTGCGCCGCTTATGATTGCGGGCCGCTTAATCTACTATGGCACCATAATTTTCTTGGCTAAGACCGACTTAATGCACCGCAACGGAATAGTACGCTTCGAAGTGCAATTAGCGCAGCGAACGGGCAGGCGATTGCTCAAAAGAATGCCAGCGTCCGGATTTCGATGCTCTCACGCGGCCGAGCGCCCGCTGGCGCAGTCGGATCATCGAACGCGGTGTGCGCCGTAAAGCGCGCCCGGCCGTCCCGCAAGGAATCATAAACCTTAAAGACGAGTGCCTCCTCACGCTGCATCAGCGGGAACCAGTACCAACGATGCTCGGGATTGTAGGTGACCGCATAGGTCTGCCCGATCCGGTTTGGGTAGCGACGCTCTGAAATCACGAGATCTTCCGGGGCAACACTGCGCGCATCACAGATGGCGAGCGGAAAGGTCTCGACCGGATGGCGGATCGGCCGCCACACCTGCACGATCGCAAAGCGGCGCTTGAGCAATTCCTCTGCCTCGTCCGGCAACAGATCGCGCACACGCTGCTGCCCCGACCATTCGGTGTAGTCATTATGCACACGCTGGACGACCTCGCGCAGCTTGCGTGTCTGGCGGTCCTCCTCGTCGGCGGTGCGCAGGGTATGATCGAAAACGACGACACGCTTAGCACCGGTCTCGGCCTTCACCAGCGCTTCCATCTCCGGGTAGTAGACGCGCCGCACCTCGTCCTCGTTGTTGAAGTCGACGACCTTGGTGTCGTGACGAACGAAGCGAAAGCCCTCGCGATCGAGCACAAAACCGCCGGTCTCGAGCCGGCCATTGTGCATCGTCACGCGACGCGGATCGCTAAGGCTTTCCGACCGGACGACGGTGGATCCCGGACCGCCGGTGTACACGGAGGGCATCATGCCAGTGTCGTGGAGATAGTTGACCGTCGCCTCGACGGTGACGGGCGCGTCCTGAACTGTCATGGTAACCATGTTGTCCTCACCACAGCTGAAGCCAGAGATAGGCCCCGACCTCGGCTCTTACAACCGTCGAAGCTACCGCGGCGGACAGGGGCCAGGGTATGGCTGGATTGCGATGCTCGCACCGCCGGCATCGCTCCGACAGATGCCGATCTTCTCCGTCGTCGCTCGCGGGGAGAGCGAATAGGAGCGCAGGCTGTAATTGCCGATTTCGTCGAAGTAGTTGCACAACGGCAGAACCGTGACGGTCCGGTCGATGAACCAGCCTGCCCCCTCCCGATAGGGCGCACCATCGACTTGGTTCACGATTTCGTGGCTCGGGACAATCTGCCAGCCGGGCTCGCCGATCGGATCACAGCGGTGGTCGGCCTGCGCCGGCCGCACGCCCAGACCCGAGACCGCCACAGCCATGATCAAGGCCATGATAAGAACGAGCAAGGCGCGGCCGCCAACCATACACAACCTCGAATTCGGCCAGCCGCTGCCGGCACGGAAGCTTGTTGAACCTGCGTCCGGATGTTGTCTTGACCCGGCCGCCGGTGATGTCAAGATCGCGCCCAGACAGAACCGGCCATACGGGGAGGACACGATGAGCACGCAGAATCGCAACGACAAGAATGGGGCTCCGCCTGCCCTGAGCCGCCGGTCGTTTCTGTCGAAGGGCGCCGCTGCCGGCGTTGGCGCCGCCGCACTCACCGGCGCGGCCACGACCGATGCCCAGGCGCAGACCCGATGGGATCTGACGGCCGACGTGGTCGTGATCGGCGCAGGCGTCGGGGGCCTTCCTGCCGCCATTACGGCACGCGATCAACGGCGCATCGGTGATCATCGTCGAGGCGAACCACGACATCGGCGGCCGCGGCATGCTCAGCGGCGGGCGGCTGCATCTCGGCGGCGGCAACGCGATCCAGCAGCGCCATAACATCAAGGATTCCGCCGACCAGGTCTATGCCGACTGGGTGCGCTTCGACAGCAACTCCAGCCGCTACAGCGATCGTGATCTGGTGCGCGTCTTCGCCGACGAGAACGTGCCGACCTACAACTTCCTGGTCGAGAACGGAGTCGAGTTCATCGACAAGATGATCGGCCCGGAACAGGCGTCAACCATTCCACGCACATTCGTGACCGTCGAGTGGCACGTTCCCAGCGAGATCGTTGCTCCGCGTCGCAACCGCAACGGCTCCGGGCTGGTTCGCCGGCTGGAAGCGAGCGCGCGCAAGAAAGGCGCACAGATCCTGCTGCGCCACAAGATGACGCGCATCATCCGCGAGCAGCCGAACGCCGGCCGCGTCCTCGGCATTACGGCGATGGCCGGGACCAATCCGGTGAACATCAAGGCCAACAAGGGCGTCATCATCGCTACCGGCGGCCACACCGGCAACGTGAACTTCCGCCGCATGTTCGATCCGCGGCTCACGGAAGAATATCAGCAGGCGTGCGAGCCGTGGGTGCATCAGGGCGCCGATGGCGAGCTCGCCGCCATGGACATCGGTGGCTCGCTCTGGGCCACCGCCTGCCAGACCCGCGACGGCGGCGCCGCCATCACCAAGACCCGCCACATCGGCTGCCGCTGGGGCTACAGCTCGCTGGTCTACGAGACCGATAGCCCGATGTTCCACCTGGCGCGCGCAACCGGTCTCACGGTGGAAGACTGGCAGAACGTCATCTTCGTGAACCAGGCCGGCAAGCGGTTCTGGAACGAGGTCGATGGCTCCTACAACTTCTTTGCCGCCTGCATGGCCTGGCATGGCGACAAGTCGAAGCTCAACGGCGGCGGGCCGATCTGGGCGATCTTCGACGCCGACGGCGCGGCGCGCGAGAAATGGAAGACCGAGCCGCCGAACGTCGATCCGGATGGATATTTCTTCAGGGCCGATACGATCTCCGAGCTCGCCGGCAAGATCAAGAGTCCCTACCAGAAGCAGCCGATCTCGGGCGCGGTGCTGCAGGAGACGGTCGAGCGCTACAATTCCTTCGTCGTCGCGGGCGCCGATGCCGACTTCAAGAAGCCGAAGCCGCTGCTACAAGATCGAGAAGCCGCCGTTCTATGCGGCCTGGACGACGCCGATCCTGCACGACACCCTCACGGGTCTGCGGACGAACACGAATTCAGAGGTCGTGGACACCCGCGGCGACGTCATCCAGGGGCTCTATGCGGCCGGCGAGTGCCAGGGCGGCTTTGCGCAACATGGCCTCGCGCGCTGCCTCACCTTCGGACGCGTCGCCGGCCGGCATGCGGCCAGCCGCACCACGTGAGCGCTTGCGCCCAGCCACGATCGAATGAGCCGCGATGACAACAAAGTCTCATTCGACTGCGATCGCGTTGAGTGAACCGGCGCCGGCGGAGATCACCGCCGGCTCCGATGTCACCGTGAAGGTCACGGTGACATGCTCAGCCGGCTGCGATCTTTGCGGGCTGCCACTGACGGTCCAGGGACCGGGTGACGACAAGAGCGAGTGCACGCTCGCGACCTGCGATTCCGGCAGCAACGAAAGCGCCGAGATCACGCTCACGACACTGCGCCAGGTCGGACCGCAGACCTGGCGCATCGCGTTTGCACCGCACGAGGCCGACGGCGTTCGCCATGACGGATGCTCGCTCGCGCTCACCATCAACACCATCCCGCATGGAACGAGCCTCGCGGTGTGGGATATTCCCGCGCCCGTGCTGATGGGACAGCCTTTCACCATCAAGGTGGGAGCCAAGTCCGCGGCCAACAGCGATCTCAAGGGTCTCGACATCGCGGTGCATGACGCAAGCGGAGCTATCGCAGCGCGAGGGCGCCTGCGGGAGACGCCGTTGCCGGGAACGGCCGCGCTCTACTGGGACGAGGTGGAATTGACCGCACCAGCCGAGGAAGGCCTCAACAAATGGTCGGTCCGGTTTGCGGCCGAGGGCCTTGCGCTTCCGCACGACGGCACGGGCGCCGAGTTCAGCGCTATGGTGTCACGGCCGCCGGAGCATCGGTTGACTGTGAAAGTCGTGGAGCAGAAGAGCAAAGAGCCGATCGCGGACGTGCAGGTCCGGCTCGGTCCCTTCCGGGGCACGACCGATCCTGCCGGCATCGCTGAAGTGATGATGCCGAAGGGCACGTATGATCTCCACGTCTGGAAGTCGGCTTACGAGGCGCCGGGCCGCCCGATCGAGATCAAGGGCGATCTTTCGGTCGAGGTTGAAGCGCTGTTCGTGCCGGAAGAGGATCCGGACAACGCCTGGACGATGTGAACACACACCGTTCGTTCCCGCGCAAGCGGGAACCCAGGACCACTTGTCAAAGCGTACGCTTGTTGCACTGGGTCCCCGCTTGCGCGGGGACGAACGGCCAGCACGTTGCCGCCCTAAGACCAGTAGAAGTCTCTGCGGGTTGTCCACCAATATGCGCTGCCGCAGCTCCGCGTCGGGCAGCCACGTGGCCAAGAGATCGACGAGATCGCCGTCGTTCGGCATTGGATTGCTCAGCATCACATGCGGCCAGTCCGAACCCCAAACGACGCGATCCGGCGCCGCCTCGACCACCGCACAGACGAACGGGATCACGTCGTCGTAAGGCAGCGCTTTCTGCGCCGAGATCCGATAGGGCGCGGTGAGCTTCACCCAGCCATAGCCGTCACGCAGCAGGCTGAGAAAGTCGCGATAGCCGGGATGGTCGAGCCCGGCGCTTATTTTGGTGTAGCCGACGTGGCCGACAATCGCCGGCACCGTGAGGCGGGTCATGATGGTGCGCAACTCGGGCGCGCTCTCGACATGCACCAGAAATTCCACGTGCCAGCCGAGATCGCGGATGCGCCCTCCCATCTCGATGAGCGCGTCAAGCGAGCGGAACGGCATGCCGCCGCGGTCGACCAGATTGATGCGGATGCCACGCACACCGGCCGCATGCATGCGGGTGAGCTCGGCATCGGTCACCTCCTCGGTCACTGCCGCCACCGCGCGCAGCCTGCCTGGGTGCGCCGATGCAGCATCCAGCACTGCCGCATTGTCGATGCCATGCACGCTCGCCTGCACTACCACCCCGCGCGCGATCCCGAGCGTATCGTGCAGCGCCAGCAGCCGCGTCACCGGATTGTCGGGCGGCGTGTAGCCGCGATTGGCTTGATAGGCGAAGCGTGACCCGTCGAACACGTGGGCGTGGCAGTCGCAGGCGCCGGCCGGCAACGGCAGCCCCGGACGCTTGGGATTGGGGTCGGGCGCGGGGCACGCCACCATGCCCTTCTCATTGGTGCGTTGATCGTTCACTGCAGGACTCTTTCAATCATGATGGAGCCGCTCACGGGAGTTCGCCGCGCGACGACGTGCAGGCGATACATCTAGCGCAAGAATGTGGTGGACGGCTATCGCCCAACGCTCTGGCCGTCGGACGGCCGCAGCTCCATGGCCTTCTTGGCCTTGGCTTTAATTTCGGCGGAAGCGCCCACAATATCGGAGATCAGCTGCTGCAGATCCTGCCCGTTGACCGGGCTGATCTCGGCTCGCATCCGCTCGGCTTCCGCCAGAAACTCCGGATCAACCACGGCCCGATCGAAGGCCTGGCGCAGCATGGCCACGCGCTCCTTCGGCACACCGGAGCCGACCGCGAACGGGCGACCGACGATCGCGCACTTGGTGATGAATTCCAGAATGGCCTTCTGCTCGGCGTTCTCGGCAAGCTCGACCAGGAGCGGCGCGTCCGGGAGGTCGGGATCCCGTTTCAAGCCGATCTGCACCAGGACGCGGACCTTCTTCTCGGCGATGTAGTGCGGCGTCGTCGCCTTCACGGTCGCCCACAGTCCCGACGAGCGGCCCTGGGTCTCGCCGCGCTCCATCGCCAGATTGAGATCAGACGCGCCGGGATAGCCGTAAATGACCTTGAACTTGCTGCCCAGCAGGTTGTTGGCAACGGCACCGAACTTGGTCCCGACGGAGGAGACCGCGGCCGCCCCGATGATCAGGGGCGTCGACTTGGCATCAGCGAACGTTTTGACCGGTGCCGTGTGCCAAGCCACCATCACTTCGTTCGAGCTCGTGATATTGCCGATCCAGTTGAGCCTGCCCATGTCAGCCTTCAGGCCGTCGGCCAGATCAAGAGCCTGATCGGCCGGAAGTCCATTGCTCACGATGGTGAACACGGTGCCGTCCTTGGGAGCGACATTCTCGACGAAATTGACAGCCTGGATGCCGGCGGCCCCGGTCATGTAGCGTGTGATAAAGGTCGGATTGCCCGGGATATATTTCATCATGTGGGTTGCCACGAGCCGGGAGTAGAGATCGTAGCTTCCACCGGGCGACGACCGCACGATGATCTGCATCTGCTTGTCGCGATAGAAATCGCCAACACCTTGGGCGCTCGCGTCCTCCGCCAAGTGGGCCAGGACTCCTGCGACAACGACGGCAACGATGGGTCTGCCGATCGGGCACGATGTCATCGTCTGTCTCCTTGTTCCTCCCGGCAACGGGCAGTTGCACCCGCGCCATGATGTCGTTGAAGCCCCGCGATTTGGCCATCAAACCCGACAGAGGGCAACATGGCCGCGGCGCCGTGCCATGCGGCAACGTGCAGCGGCCGAGCGTCCCGGGTTGCATTTTTTGCGAGGGGCAATACGGTACGCCCCTCTCCGGCCCTCCCCAAGGGCCTGCTTAATGCGCCCGCTAAACTCCCGGTGACACAATGGAATCAAGAAAATTGGGCCGACAGGGGCTGCAGGTCTCCGCTGTCGGCATGGGGTGCGCCGGCTTTGCAGGCAACTATGGCGCCGCCGATGACGAGGAGTGCATCCGCACGATCCATGCAGCCATCGAGCTTGGCATCAACTTCTTCGACACGTCCGACATCTACGGCAACGGCAAGAGCGAAGAGCTGATTGCGCGCGCCGTCAAAGACCGGCGCGACCGGGCGATCATCGCCACCAAGTTCGGCAACGTGCGCACCGGCAGCCAGCGCGGACTCGACCAACGGGCGGCCGGACTATGTGCCGGTCGCGTGCGATGAGAGCCTCAAGCGGCTCGGCGTCGATGTGATCGATCTCTACTATCTGCACCGCGTCGATCCGACCGTGCCGATCGAGGACACGGTCGGCGCAATGGCGCGCCTCGTCGAGCAAGGCAAGGTGCGTTATCTCGGGCTCTGCGAGGCCGGGCCGGAGACCGTCCGGCGCGCGCATCGCGTCCATCCTATCTCGGCTCTGCAGACCGAATACTCGCTGTGGACCCGGGATCTTGAGCAGCAAATGATACCGCTTCTGCGGGAACTCGGGATTGGGCTTGTGCCCTACTGCCCGCTCGGACGCGGCTTCCTCACCGGCTCGATCCAGGCACCCGACGCTATGGGGGCAAAGGATCGGCGTCACGAGCACCCGCGCTTCCAGGGCGACAACTTCACGCACAATCTCGGATTGCTCGGCCCGCTCCGGGAGATCGCGCAGGCCCACAGGGCCAGCATGGCGCAAGTCGCCCTGAGCTGGATTCTCGCGCAGGGAGACGACATCGTCCCCATTCCCGGTAACAAGACGCGCAAGTATCTCAAGGAGAACACGACCCGGATCGCGTTGTCGGAAGCCGACCTGGGCCGGTTGAGCCAGGCCTTTCCACCCAACGCGGCGGCCGGCCTTCGCTATCCGGAATTCCAGCTCAAGGGCATGGGCATTTAGAGAGCCTCCGGCATCCAGCAGCCAGCCATCTCTCGCTGCTCTTGCCGCGCCATTCCCCGCGCGATACAGCAAACCAAACGAGAAAGCCGGCGGTGCCGGCACCCAGACAAGACAAGGACGGAGATGCCATGAACGCGACCGTGACGACCCGCTCGGTGCCGAGCCAGGAGCATTGGACCCAGTCGAACGGCAAGAAGCTGTTCATGGCCGAGAAGCGCTCGGTCTCAGGACCGCCGAAGGCGACGATCCTGCTGGTCCACGGCTCGTCCATGGGCTCGCAGGGCTTCGACCTGCAGATCCCGGGCGATCCCGATGCGTCGATCCCCGACTGGTTCGCCAGCCGCGGCTTCGACATCTGGCGCATGGACTTCCTCGGCTAC
Source organism: uncultured Alphaproteobacteria bacterium (assembly GCA_963817015.1). Lineage (GTDB taxonomy): Bacteria > Pseudomonadota > Alphaproteobacteria > Rhizobiales > Xanthobacteraceae > VAZQ01. The sequence continues at coordinate 381,510 of CAWFMV010000010.1, forward strand.
GGCCGCTCCGACAAGCCGGCCGACCATCTGGCGACCGTGGCGCAGGGCGTGCCCGATCTGCTGGCCGCGACCGACTACATCTTCAAGACGCGCAACACCGGGCCGCTGATGCTGGTCGGCTTCTCCTCCGGCGCGCTGCGCGCGGCGCTGTTCGCGCAGCATCATCCCGACCGGGTGAAGCGGCTGGCGCTCGACGCCATGGTCTATACCGGCAAGGGCAGCCCGACGCTGAAGAAGCGCGCCGAGAAGCTCTCACAGTGGAAGTCGAGCGTGACGCGCCCGATCGATCCCGCCTTCCTGATGAGCACGATGACGCGCGATCATTCCGAGACCGCGATGCAGAGCCGCATGAAGCCCTATGTCGACGCCATCCTGGCGATCGAGACGACGGTGCCGAACGGCACCTATATCGACATGTGCGAGAACCTGCCGGTCTGCGACCCGACGAAGATCACGGTGCCGACCGCGATCCTGCGCGGGCAACATGACGGCATCGCCAGCGACGAGGACCTGCTCGAGTTCTTCCGGTTGCTGCCCAACCCGGACAAGGAATACGTCATGATGCCGGGCATCGCGCACGCGGCCGCGACGTCGAAGAACTACATGCGCTTCTACGACGCGATGTACTCGTTCTTCTCGCGGCCCGAGGTGGTGTTCAAGGGGTGATGTTCTCTGCGCGTGCTTGATTTCTCGGTGTCGTCCCCGCGAAGGCGGGGACCCATAGCCACCAAGCTTTCGGCCTATCAAGGCACTGCCATATCGCAACGACACGGCGTATGGGTCCCCGCCTTCGCGGGGACGACAAGACGAGAGTCACTGCTGAAACTTACTCCGCCTTCACCGGCGGCAGCGCGAGCGCGGCATCGACCATCGCGGTCGCGCGCTTGAAATCATAGTTGCGATAGACGTTCTGCTTCACCACGAACGAAGCGCCGCCATAGAATTTCTCGTATTGCTGATGGCGGCTGCCGAACTCCGAGCCGATGAAGTCCCAGGCCAACCGCATCAGCGCGACCCGGCTTTTGGCGTCGGATGACGCCGAGCGCATGTAGCGTTCGATGTCGTGCGCGATGGCTGGGTTCTCGAAATCCTTCAGCGACGACGGCAGCGTGATCATCGCAGAGCCCGCCAGCTCGCGGATCATCTCCAGCATCCGCCCATTCATCTCCGATTGCAGCGCCATCACCGAATAGAGCGCGGTCTTTGAGGGCCACAGCACGCCGTTCTCGATCGGGGCAGTCGTCTCGTGTGCCTGCAGCATGATTTCGACGATCGAGACCAGCGCCGCAAGCTCGCCCATCATGATCTGCACGGCCGGATTGGCCTCGTTGCCGGTCATCTCGTTCATGCGCTTGGCGAGCCCGATCATGAAGCGCAGCTTGGTGACGTAGCGCACCTGCGCCTGATGATTGCCGTAGAGATGCGACGGCGTTTTCCACCACTGGTCGCGCGTGACCTCGAGATTGCGATAGATGAACACGTTCTCCCAGGGCACGAACACGTTGTCGAAGATGACGTAGCTGTCGGACTCGTCGAACCGGCTGCTCAACGGGTAATCAAAGGAATTCTGCCCATGAGTCGCAAACGGCCGGCGCGGATAGAGCTTGAGGCCGGGCGCATTGACCGGCACGGCCACGCAGTTGGCGTAGTTCTCGTCGCCCGGCTGCAAGGGATGAATGCAGCTCAGATGGATGTAATCGGAGAGAACACCTGCGGTGGCGAGCTGCTGCGCGCCCGCAATCACGATGCCGTCGTCGCGCTCCTTGACCACACCCGCATAGAGCGTGGGATCGCTCTGCTTGTGCGCGGGCTTGCTGCGGTCGATCTGCGGCGGCACGATCGCGTAGCTGGCATAGAGGTGCTCGTCGCGCATGCGCTCGTAGAACGCGACCACGTTATCGGCGAACCGCTGACCACCGGCCGCGAACACGCTCGGCACCGCGGCGTAGCCGCAGAAGAAGCCCGCCACGTGGTCGGGCGTGCGGCCCATCAGGCCGAAGGTCGCCTCCGCCCAGGTCTCCGAGAACAGCCGCCGGGCGCGCAAGTCGGCATGCGTTCGCGGGATCTGATAGGCGCGCAAGCACCGGCGCCCCGGTCTTGGGCGACGTGAACGTCATGCGCTCGCGGTTTTCCGGCGCCGCCGCGATATCGTAGAGGCGCGCGAGCGAGCGAGCCGCCTCGCGGAAGGCCGGATGCCGCACGACGTCGGCAACCGCCTCGCCGTCCAGGTAGACCTGCCGGCCATCCTGCAGCGACCGCAGATACTCCGCACCGGTTCGCATGATACTTGTCCCTGATCTGAGGCGCCCTGATCGCTCTTGATCTTGGATAATCCGTCAATCACGGTGGCGCAAACAAGCACGATATCGACCGGGGAAATGACGTGGCCTATCGAGACCTGCGCGACTTCATCACGGCGGTTGAGCGGCTGGGAGCGTTACGGCACGTTGCCGGGGCGGATCCCTACCACGAGATCGGCGGCATCACGGAAGTTGCGGCCGGGCAGCCCGAATGCCCGGCGCTGCTGTTCGAGCGGATCAAGGGCCACGCGCCCGGATTTCGGGTTTTCACCAACGCCACCGTGAGCCCGCAGCGCGCCGCGCTTGCGCTCGGGCTCGACCCGACCTTGCGGCCGCTCGACGCGCTCAAGGCCTGGATGGTGAGGCGCCAGACACTCGCGCCGATGGCGCCGGTCATGGTCAAGGATGGGCCGGTGCTTGAGAGCTCCGACCGTGGCGACAAGGTCGACCTGGGCAAGCTGCCGGCACCTTTCTGGCACGCAAATGATGGTGGATGCTATATCGGCACCGGCTCGCTTGTGATCATGCGCGATCCGGACGGCGGCTGGATCAACGCTTCGATCTATCGCGTGCAGGTGCATGGCAAGTCCAAGGTGACGATCCAGTTCGATCATCCAGGTCGCCACGGCGCCATCATCGCAAAAAAATACTGGGACCAGGGCAGGCCCTGCCCGGTTGCGGTGGTCAACGGCGAGCATCCGGCGCTGTTCATCGCAGGCTTCGAATATCTGCCGGAAGGCGCCTCCGAATACGATTTCGCCGGCGCCATCAAGGGCGCGCCGCTCGAGGTGTTCACGGGCGCGGCGACGGGGCTGCCACTGCCCGCGCACGCCGAGATCATCCTCGAAGGCGAGCTTGTGCCGCCGAGCCTGGAGACGCTGCTGGAGGGACCGTTCGGGGAGTTCACCGGCTACTACGCCGCCGACAAGCGGCCCTGCCCAGCGATGACTGTCACTGCGGTTCACCACCGCAACGATCCAATCCTACTCGGCTCGCCGCCGATGAAGCCGCCGCGCTTTCATTTCGGGCTGCCGTTCCGGGCGGCCAGCATCTGGAGCAATCTCGAGACCGCGGGCGTCACCGACGTGGTGGGCGTGTGGCAGCATGTTGCCCAGCTGATGACCGTCGTGGCACTACGCCAGCGTTACGACGGTCACGCCAAGCGGGCCGCCCTGATTGCCGCTGCCAACAGCTACATGGGGCGCCTCGTGGTCGTGGTCGACGAGGACGTCGATCCGTCGAACCTCGCCGACGTGATGTGGGCGGTGACGACGCGCTGTGAGCCCTCCGAGCAGATCGATATCGTGCACAACGCCTGGAGCTCGGCGCTCGATCCCAGGATTCCACCCGACGCAAAGGCGCGCGGCGTCACCTCGCATTCGAAGGCGATCATCGAGGCCTGCCGGCCGTTTGCGTGGAAGGACAAGTTCCCGAAGACCTCGGCGCTCTCACAGGATGAAGCACGCGCGATCGAGGATAAATGGGGCGCGGTGCTTAAGGGCGGGAAGTGAAGCGCAAGAGGCGCGCTGCCACCGGGCGTCGCCACATTCTCCGCTCATTCCCGCGAAAGCGGGAATCCAGAGCTTCGATCTTCAGCTTGTCAAAGCAAGCCTGGGTCCCCGCTTTCGCGGGGACGAACGGCAACACAAGCGTCAGACGCGCTCGCAAGCCGCAAACGTCTGCGGACGCTGCAGGCGCGCGCGCAGCGCCGGGATGCGCCGGTCGCCCGTCGGCTGGTAGACCACGCTGTAACGCGCGACCGCTTCGGCGAAGACCGCCGCGTCGGCGTCCTTCACCACCTCGAACGCATCGAAGCCGGCGCGCAGCAGGAACAGGAACTGGTCGCGCAGCACATTGCCGGTGGCGCGCATTTCGCCATGAAAGCCATACTGCTCGCGTAGCACGCGCGCCTGGCTGTAGGCGCGGCCATCCTTGAAGCTCGGGAACTCGAGCGCGACCAGCGCCAGCCGATCGAGATGCGGCGCGAGCTCGGCGATGCGCCGGTTGTTCGGCCACAGCACACCGGTCGGCGCCTCACGGCGCAAGATCTCCTCGGCGTCGGCGAGGAAGCGCGCCGCCGGCACGATCACCGGCACGCCGTCCGGGATCGGCGCGTCGTCGAGCACGCGCACATATTGATCGGCGACGATGCGCCCTGCTCTAACGAGTCGCATAGACACGCTCCCTGAACGGCTCGACGCCGACGCGCTTGACCGTATCGAGAAAGATCTCGTCCGGCCGCGTGCGCAGCTCGAGATAAGCCTCGACAATGTCCTCGACCACATCCGCCACCTGGGCGTAGGGCACGGCCGGACCGATCAGCGTGCCGAGCACCGCATTCTCGTCCGCCTGGCCGCCGATGGTCACCTGGAAGAACTCCTCGCCGTTCTTCTCGACGCCGAGAAGGCCGATGTGGCCGACATGATGATGGCCGCAGGCATTGATGCAGCCCGAGATGTTGATGTGCAGCCGCCCGAGGCTCTGCGCGAGATCGAGGTCGCGAAACCGGCGCGTCAGTTCCTGTGCCACGGGTATAGAGCGCGTGTTGGCGAGGCTGCAATAGTCGAGACCCGGGCACGCGATGATGTCGGAGACGAGCCCGACATTCGGCGTTGCAAGCCCGAGCGCGTCGAGCGCCCGCCACAGGGCAGGCAGATCGCGCTGGGCGACATGCGGCAGTACCAGGTTCTGTTCATGACCGACGCGAATTTCGCCAAAGGAGTATTGATCGGCAAGGTCCGCGATCGCCTCCATCTGCTCGGCGGTGGCGTCGCCGGGCGGGCCACCTTCCGGCTTGAGCGAGAGCGTCACGATGGCGTAGCCGGGCGCCTTGTGATTGGTGACCGAATTGGCAAACCAGGTGGCGAAGCGGCGATCGCCGGCGCGCGCCTTCGCAAGCTCCGGTGGATTGTCGCTGAGCGCCTCATAGCCCGGGTAACGGAAATGCCCCGCGACCGCAGCGACCACGGCCGGATCGAGCGCCAGCGGGCCATCCTTGATCGGCTGCCATTCAGCGTCGACTTCCTTGGCGAAAGCTTCGGCGCCCAGGTCATGCACCAGGATCTTGATGCGCGCCTTGTAGATGTTGTCGCGCCGTCCGAACTGGTTGTAGGTGCGCAGGATTGCCTCGACGTAGCTCAGGACATCGCGCCTGGGCAGGAATGGCTTGATGGTCTTGCCGATGAACGGCGTGCGCCCAAGCCCGCCGCCGACAACCACCTCGAAACCCACCTCGCCCGCGCCGTTGCGATGCAGCCGCAGCCCCACATCGTGCACCCGGATGGCGGCGCGATCATGCGTGGCGGCGGTGACCGCGATCTTGAACTTGCGCGGCAGGAACGAGAACTCGGGATGCAGCGTCAGATGCTGGCGCAGAATCTCGGCCCACACCCGCGGGTCCTCGATCTCGTCCGGCGCGACCCCGGCCCACTGGTCGGTCGTGATGTTGCGTACGCAATTGCCGCTGGTCTGCATGCCATGCAGGCCAGCGCGCGCGAGATCGTCCATGGCGTCCGGCAGCTCGGCGAGCTTGATCCAGTTGAACTGGATGTTCTGCCGGGTGGTGAAATGGCCGTAGCCGCGGTCATAGCGGCGCGCGACGTGCGCCAGCGTGCGCATCTGGTCCGACGACAGGCTGCCGTAGGGAAGCGCGATCCGCAGCATGTAGGCGTGCAGCTGCAGATAGATGCCGTTCATCAAGCGCAGCGGCTTGAACTCGTCCTCGGTCAACTCGCCGGACAGCCGGCGTGCCACCTGATCGCGAAACTCAGCGGCTCGCTCGGTAACGAGCGTGCGATCGAGATCATCGTAAAGATACATTGCCTACATCACTCCGGGGAGCGCGATGGTCGGTCCGGCGTGTCTGATCGCCTCGCGCAAGTTGCCGGGCTGCAACGCCCCATCGGCGTCCTGGCGCACCGGCGCCACATAAGAACCGACCGCGTTGATGTCGTCCGCCGTTGCGCCTGCCAAAAGCGTGGTGGCGGCGGCCGCCGTGGTCACCACCTCGGCCTGCTCGAGCCGCGTGCTCCATTGTCCACCGCCGGTCCGATAGATCACGGCGCCGTCGCCGAGCCGGTTGGCGGTGACCACCACCGGCCCCGTGATCCTCAACTTCTGCTGCAACGGCGACGTCATGCGGCAAGCTCCTGAGCCAAATGGTTTTCGACCGTGCGCCAGGCATCGGAGCGCGCCACGACCTCACCGATGACAAGCAACGCCGGCCCCTCGCCGGCTTGTTGCGCCAGCGCCGGCAGCTCGTCGAGCGTTCCAACAACGGTCTGTGCGTCCGGCCGGGTGCCGCGCGCGAGCACGCCTGCCGGCGTCTTGGCATTGCGGCCAGCGTTGATCAGGCCGTCACGAACGGCCGCTGCTGAAGCGAGCCCCATATAGACCACCAGCGTGGTCTGCGGATCGGCGAGCGACGACCAGTCAGTGGCGACAGCGTCATCGGCGCGATGCGCCGTGATGAAGGTGAGGCGCGTCGCCTCGTTGCGATAGGTGAGCGGCAAGCCGGCCTCCGCCGCACAGCCGAGCGCCGCGGTGATGCCGGGCACTACGACGGTGGCGATGTTCGCCTGGCGCAAAGCCTCGAGCTCCTCACCGCCGCGGCCGAAGATAAACGGGTCACCGCCTTTCAGGCGCACGACAGTGCGACCGCGGCGCGCCACCTCGACCAGGCGCCGGTTGATCTCGTCCTGGCCGATGCCGGGCTGTCCCTTGCGCTTGCCGACAAACACGCGCTCGGCGTCGCGACGCGCCCGGTCAAGCACAGCGTCACTGACCAGGTCGTCATAGAACACGATGTCTGCGCCTTGCAGCGCCTGCAGGGCGCGCAGCGTCAACAGATCGGGATCGCCAGGACCGGCGCCGACCAGATAGACGATGCCCTCCTCCGCGCGCTTCTGCGGCAGGGCCGATTCATTGATGGCGCGCGTAAGCGCCGCCTCGGCGGCATGCGAGCGTCCCGCCAGCAGCGCCTGTCCGATCGGCCCGTCGACAACCCGTTCCCAGAAGCGCCGGGGCGATACTGACTTGTGGCGGACGCTCGCAAAGCGCTCGCGATAGCGGCGCATGAGGGAGGCCAGCTCGCCGATACGCGCCGGCAGCACCGCCTCGATCCATTCGCGCACGCGCCGGGCCAGCACCGGCGAACCGCCGCCGGTTCCGATCGCCACCACGACGTCGCCGCGATCGACGACAGCGGGGAACACAAAGGTCGAGAGGTCGGGCCGGTCGACAACGTTCACCGGGACATTTGCGCGCACGCGCGCGCTCCGCCACGCCCTCGTCGAGGGCGCCACCGGCGGCCGATACGACCGCGACGAATTCGGAGAAGTCGGCCTGCAACGGATCCGCAAAGGACAGCTCGAGCCGGCCCGTCGGCGGGCTCGCGAGCAGCACCTCCTCGGCGACGTCTGCGCTCAAGGAATACCAGCGCACATTGGCGCCGGCCGCCCGCAACAGCCGCAGCTTGTTGAGCGCGGCCGGACCGGAGCCGACGAGCGCCACTGTCCCGCTGGCGAGATCAAGAAAGACCGGGAGGAAGCGCATGCGGCCGCTCCGTTAAACAAGAATGATTTTCTATATAAGAAGAGAATTTGGCATTCAAATAGAATAATATTTCACTCTTTGGCCCTCTGGGCGCAGAGCATTCCAACTCTCCAGTGAATGAAAAGGAGAGAGTTCTTTTCTGCCGACCGCCGATCGCCTGGGGGGAGGCGCGCGCCTTATGCGGCGCGCGCCTGCGCAACGGGACCTCGACACGGCCCTGGCCGGGTTACCGCGCCAGGTGGTGCCGGGGTCGAGGATCTCGCCCTTCATGAGGAACGAGTTCGGCTCGAGCACGACATTGTCACCCATCCGCACGCCGTAGTGCACGAAGGCGGCGGTGCCGAGCGTGCAGCCGTTGCCGATGTTGATGGTGTCGGCCTTGAAGATGCCCTCCTCCAGCGAGTGACCCTGGATCGCGCAGTTGTCGTTCAGCGTGGTGTAGTCGCCGACCGCAGATGAGGGTCTTGTCGTAGAAGCGGCAGCCATCGTCGAACACCTTGCGGCCGACCTTGACGCCGAGGAGGCGCGACATCGCGTTCTTGAACGGCGTGCCTTTGAACAGCGAGCTGAGCGGCGAGCCGGTGAACTTCCAGTAGCGCTCGTGCTGCCAGAAGCGCCGGTCGTACATCGACACGACCATCGGCGTGAGCGGCTTGAAGCCGCGGCCGGCCTTCTCGAGGAAGCTGAACCAGAGGACGCCGGTGATCAGCGTGAACGCTGCGAACGCCAGCACTGATACGAAGCCGTGCAGCGGGAAATAGCGCGCGGCGACGAACAGCGAGAGCACGACAGCGAACGAGATAGAACCAGCCCGACAGGACAAGGCCGACCATGCTGGCGACGTTGTAGCGCGTCTTGGCGCGAACGCTCTCACGCAACGTGCCGGCCTCCATGGCGGCCATGGTCTGGTCGCGCTCGACTGCACGCGGGATCTCGAAGCACGGCGAGCCCAGCAGGCCCACGTTCTCGCGCACCGGCCCGTCGACCGGGATCATGACCTTGGTGCCGAGCAGGCAGTTCGCGCCAGTCTTGCCATCGGCCGGATAGTAGATGCGGTTGCCGAGATAGTTGTGGTCGCCGATCTTCACCGTACCCAGCCGGAACGACGAGCTCGACATCAGCGCATTGCTCATCGTCAGGCCGTCGGAGACCATCGTGCCGGTGCCGATATCGCAGAGCGTCGGAACGCCGTGCCGTTGATCAAGGCCGAAGTTGGCGCCGGTCTGCACCACCTTGTTCAGCTTGTAGCCGATCCATTTCAGGTAATGGACGATGAGCGCGCTGTCGCCGAACAGCAGGCCGAAATAGGCGGCGTTGCTCAGGCGTGAGATCGTTCGATAGATGAAGTAGTGCACGCCGTAGCGGACGTAGGTCTTGCCCTCCTGCAGGAACGTCGCAGGAGCCTGGGCACGGTGACGACTATCAGCAGGCCAGCCACCAGCACGGCCATCAGCAGTGCGAAAGACCCGAGCATCACTTCGCCGGCGAGCAACAGGAGTTCCGAGCCCGGCGCGGCATGATCGACCAGCGTGACGCTGCTGGCGAGATAAGCGATCGGCAGCACGTGATAGAGCGCCAGCACAACAAGCGGGACGAGCCCGGCGAGAGCGAACCCGAGCTGCGTGCCGGCATAGAGCCCAGCGCCGCAGCGAGCTGCACGGCATCGCCTCCACGGTGCAATAGTTGGCGTTCGTCTCCTGCGCGGGCGAGCCGTGATAGCGCTTGCCCTCGGGCACGCGCTGGCCGACCTGCAGCGACGACACGTGCCCGAGCTGCGCGCCGTCCTCGATCGCGGTGTTGATATCGAGCACGCTCGCCTCGCCGACAAACACATTGTTGCCGATGCTGACCGGGCCGGTATAGATCATGTTCGACTGCGCCCGATAGCCGAGCAACGTGCTGTCGCGCCGGATGATCGTATCGTCGCCAATCGAGATCAGATCCGTGCATACCGGAACGAGCCGCGGCTCGATCACGGCTGCGGCGGCCGATCCTGGCGCCGAGCAGGCGAAGATAGGCGTTGTAGAGCGGGCTGCCGGTCAGCAGCGCCATCGGGGCGCTGCGAATGAGCGCCTTCGACCAGCCAGAACCGGAAGTAGCGCAGGCTCCAGATCGGGATCACCTCCTCCTTCCAGCGGCCGATCAGCAGCCATTTGGCGGCGATCGGAATGGCGCTGAAGAGCACGAAGGAGCCGGCACCGAACGCCACGATGCGCAGGTAGGCCACCGCGACATTGTCGATCGCGTCGTAGGTCCACTCGAAGCCCCTTGTCATCAGCCACAGCCAGAAGACGCCGTAGGCGACGTAGGACAGAGCCTGCAGCGCGCCACAGCCATAGTAGGCAAGGTTCGACGCGATATGGAGCGGCTCACGCGGCGTCTCGACCGTGGTCTCCGGGGCCGACGATTTCAGATGCTCGGCGAGCTTTGCGATGGTCGGGATTGAGGTAGATGTCGCGCATCGACACCGAGACATTCATGCGCTTGCGGATCTCGGAGCAGAAGCGCGCCATCAGCAGCGAATGGCGCGCCAAGGTCCTGGAAGAAATGGTCGTCGACCGACACACGCTCGATCTTCATCACCTCGATCAGAGCACTGCGACAGCGTCTCCTCGGTCTCCGATCGCGGCGCGACGAAGGTCGCGCTCGCGACCGCGAGGCGCGGCCCTTTCGGCGCCGGCAAGGTCTTGCGGTCCGCCTTGTGGCTCGACGTCATCGGGATGACGTCGAGCTTCTCGATATAGGCGGGCACCATGTAGGGCGGCAGATGCTTGCGCAGCAGCGCCGCGATCTCGCCGTGAGGAATGTCCGTCGCACCCTGCTTGAGGCTGTAGTACGCGACGAGCTCGACCGCGCCCGGCTCGACCTCGTAGGTGTTGACGACCGCCTGCGCGATCTGCGGCAGCTGCATCAGCACCGATTCGATCTCGGTCAGCTCGATCCGGTAGCCGCGGATCTTCACCTGGGTGTCGATGCGGCCGTGGAACTCGACCTCGCCCTGCTCGTTGATGCGGCCGAGGTCGCCGGTGCGATAGATGCGGTCGGACGGGTTGTTGGGAATATTGAGAAAGTCGGGAATGAACTTCTGCTGCGTGAGGTCGTCGCGATTGAGATAGCCGTCCGCAAGCCCGATGCCGGCGATGCCGATCTCACCGGAACCACCCTTCGCGATCGCCTCGTCCTTGTCCGGATCGAGAATGACGATGGTGTAGGTCGGCAGCGGCCCGCCGATGGTCACCGGCTTGTCGGGATAGAGCTCGGTCAGGGTCGCGGTGACGGTTGCTTCGGTCGGACCATAGGCATTGAGCATGGTGCGGCCCGGGCGATGCCAGCGCATGACCAGATTTTGCGGGCAGGCCTCGCCCGACACCAGCAGGATGCGCAGCTCCGGCAGATCGCGCTCGATGGTGGCCAGCAGCGTCGGCACGCAGCACATGACCGTGACGTGGTTGCTCTGCAGAAAATCGGCGAGATCGCTGCCGACGAGATTCGCGCCGGCCTTGCTCGGCACCAGCGTAGCGCCGGCGATCAGCGGCACCCACAGCTCCTCGACCGAGAAGTCGAACGCGATCGTCATGCCCTGATAGCAGCGGTCGCCCGGCCGCATGCCGTAGACCTCGGCGGCCACCCGCACGAAATTGCAGATGCTCGGCGTGCTCGATCGCCACGCCCTTCGGCGTTCCGGTGGTGCCGGAGGTGTAGATCAGGTAGGCGAGCTGATCCTTCGGGCGGCATCAGTTCATGCGCCGCGAGCCGCGCGGCCGGCTTCTCGTCGATCATGCGCTCGGCCTCGTCGAGAAAGATCTGCGTTGCCGCAAAGCCCGTGAGCTTCTCGCGAAACGCCGACATCGAGACGATCGCCTTGACGCCCGCATCCTCCAGGATGAAGCCGATCCGCTCGTTGGGAAAGCTGGCATCGAGCGGCACATAGGCGGCGTTGATCTTCAGGACCGCCAGCAGCGCCACGTAGGTGTGGACGCCCTTGTCGAACAGGAGCCCGACGCGGTCGCCGGACTTGATACCCTGCTCGATCAGAAAGCGCGCCACCTGGTTCGCGCGGTTGTCGAGGTCGCGAAAGCGTATGTCGCTTCTTCGGTGATGACGGCGTCGCGCGGACCGTTGCCGGCATGCAATCTCATCACAGCGCTGCTCGAACAGGTGCTGCAGGCGTTCGCCCGTCCGCCAGCGAATAGTGTTGTCATGCCGTGCGTCGACGAGCGTGACATCCTCACAAAGTGTCGATTGATCCATCCGTGATTCGATAACACGGGCAAGCGCAGAAGTCCTGGGCATTGGGTTTCCCCCCAACCACGATGGGTCTTGGTTAATGCGGGTTCGAAGAAGGAGGTTGGCCGCCATTCGCTGGCGGCCAACCGGTTCATTTCAATCAGGCAGCCTTCGGCAGATCGGACCGTGCGTCCGCCGAATTCCTCGGCGATGGCACGCTCGAGGATGTCGAGGCCCTCGTCGAGCTCGCCCACGGTGGTGGTGAGCGGCATCATGCACTTGATCACCTCGTCGTCCGGGCCGGCACGCTCGATGATGAGGCCGTACTGGTAGGCCCTGGCGGTGACGCTCGCGGCGCGCTTCGGATCGGCGCAACGCACGCCGATCATCATGCCGCGACCGCGCACGTCGACGAGATCGGGCGAGAACGGTCGACCATCGTCTGCAGCCGGCGGCGCAGGTGCTCGCCCTTGGCCCGCACGCTCTCGGCGAAGGCCGGCGTCGACCAGTAGTGCTCGAGCGCCGCGGTCGCCGTCACGAAGGCGTGGTTGTTGCCGCGGAACGTGCCGTTGTGCTCGCCCGGCTTCCACATGTCGATCGACTTCTTGATGACGACCATCGCCATCGGCAGGCCGTAGCCGGACAGCGACTTCGACAGCGTGATGATGTCGGGCTTCAGGCCCGCGGGCTCGAAGCTGAAGAAGGTGCCGGTGCGGCCGCAGCCGGCCTGGATGTCGTCCACGATCAGCACGATGCCCTGCTGGTTGCAGAGCGCCTGCAGCCGCCGCAGCCAGTTGAAGCTGGCCACGTTGAGGCCGCCCTCGCCCTGAACGGTCTCGAGGATCACCGCAGCCGGCCTCTCGAGGCCGCTCGACGGGTCGCTGAGCATGCGCTCGAGATGCGCCATGGTGTCGACGCCTTCGCCGAAGTAGCCGTCGAACGGCATCGCGCTCGTGTTCTGCAGCGGAACGCCGGCGGCGGCGCGCAGATAGGCGTTGCCGGTCACCGACAGCGCGCCCATGGACACGCCATGGAAGCCGTTGGTGAAGTAGACGACACCGGTGCGGCCGGTCACCTTGCGGGCGATCTTCAGCGCCGCCTCGACCGCGTTGGTGCCGGTCGGGCCCGTGAACTGCATGACGTAGTCATGCAGGCCGCGCGGCGCGAGCACGATATCGTGCATCGCCTGCAGGAAGCGCTCCTTGGCGGTGGTGTGCAGATCGAGGCTGTGAGTGATGCCATCCGTTTCGATGTAATCGATCAGCGCCTTCTTGAAGACCGGGTTGTTGTGACCGTAGTTGAGCGAGCCTGCACCGGCCAGGAAGTCGAGATAGCGCTTGCCGTGAACGTCGCGCAGCTCGGTGCCGCGTGCATAGCTGAAGATGGCGGGGAAGTTTCGCGCATACGACTGCACTTTGGATTCAAGCCGGAGGAAGATCTCGTTGTCGGCCTTCGGGGCGGTGGTCTCTCGGTTCAGCATGGCGTCCTCGGATTTTGTGGGGCGCGGGCAACCAATGCCCGCTGTCTCCGGGACCCTAGGGGCTCATCCAATCAGCCGATGTGATTTCAAACACAAAAAGACCGCTTTCCAGAGCCGCGCAAGCGATTGATCGAAAAGAGGAAAACTGTGCCGGCCATCACACCGGCTACGGCCCGCTGGTTTTATGGTGCGCCACGATGACAGGCGAAACCCCGCTCGCAACAACGAAGATCAGGAGACGTCAATGCCTACCAAAATCGAAAAAACCCCGCTCTTTCTCATTGGCCAGAATCGCCGCGGCAACTGGGTTGCCAAGATGAAGCATGGCCTTACCGGCGGGCTCTTCATTAACCGTGCAGCCGCCCTCAAGTTCGCGTTGTTTGAGAACGGCAACCACCCTGAAGCCGTCGTCGCGGTTCCGGGCGTCCTCGAGCTCGACATGGGTAACAACGCACTCGCGGCGTGAGCCAGGACGTTAACCAACCTTTGGCGAGTAGCCCCTTTCGCGGCGCGCCCTGCGTGAAGCAGGCCGCGCCGCGATGGTTTTTAAGACCTGGTCATGGCGCCTGAAACGGCGCCAGTCGTCCGCACAATCCCAAAATCGCAGCGTGCAGCCCTGCCCTTCAACCGCCAGCGCCGCCTTGTAGCCGTCGGCGACACCGAGCCCGCTGAGCTGCCAGCGTGTCGCCTCAGCCGGGTCCGGACGTGTTGCAATCAGCCGCGCGGCCTCGCCCGGTCGCAGCGAGACATCGAACTGATCGAGCGGCAATGACAGGCCTTCACCCCGTGCTTTCACATAAGCTTCCTTCAGGGTCCAGCACTCAAAGAACGCCTCGGTCCTCGCACGCCCCGAGAGCGCTTCGAGCTCGCGCCGCTCGTCCGGCGAAAAGAAATGCGCCGCAATCTCTCCGGCGTCGAAGTCGTCGCGAACCTCTTCAACATCGATCCCGACCGCTCGGCCATCGGTGATCGCGATCAGCACATATTCACCGGAATGCGCCAGGTTGAACTGCAGCTGGCCTTGACCAGACGCCAGATGCGGCTTGCCGGCGGCCGTGGTCTCGAAGCGCAGCTCCTGTGGCGCCACATCGAGATAACGGCCAAGCAGAGATCGCAGCAGCCCGCGGCCAACGAGATAGCGCCGGCGGTCCTTCTCGAAGCGAAACCGCTCCATTTTGTCTCGTTCGTCTGCCGCCAGGCATTGCTCGAGGCGATGAGCCGCTGCCTCGGGCCACGCGAGCGTCGCGCGCCAGACATGCACGTCGAGCATGCGGCCATGGCAGCTCTTCGGGTGGCTGACACCAGGTTGGGTGAAGGACGGTCATGATCGAATTCTACGTGCCTGCCCGCTCGGGCTCAAAGCGATGCCCCGCCACCGATCCTGAGAATTCGACAATTGCGTGACGCAAATCACATCTGGCTCAAGTGATTGCAACTAGGTTGAGCCATGATCAAGCCGGCGAGCCCGGCCCAGCCCATGGAGGAAACCATGATCACGATGATCTTCGAGCCGTCCACCCCAAACGTAAAAGTCGCGGCCCGTTTCGCCGCCTTCAGCCTCTCGACGACCGACATTGCCAAGTCGGAACTGTCGGCGAGCGACCGGGAGGAGCGGCGCTGGCAACTGGAATGGCAGCGGCGCAACGTGGAAGACTAACGTCCAATAAACGTTCCAAGCGAAGTGGGCGTCGCCAAGACGCCGCACGGGCGAGCCATGCCGGCTCGCCCGGTGCACATTCAGGCCCAGGGCACGGCCACCACTCGGCCACCGCTCGGCCACCTGAGAGCCGCAGCAACGATTTGCTGAAAGCGTCGAGTAGACGCAGCTCACGGCCAGCTCCAAGAGTTAATCGATTGTTAATGCGCATCGATTATTTCCGGTAAAAATGCGCTGTCTTGTTATCGAAATGTTGGTCAATAATTCCACATTATCATTGCGTTAGTGCGACGGCTGTACAACTGTCGTTGGGTGCGAATCATGCCCTGGCGCCGATGCGCTCGGCGCGTCCACGTCGGTTCGGGCTCAAGGCGCTGAGGTGCGTGTGCCGGTGCCGTGTCTTGCGTCAAAGACCTTGCGTCGCGCGGCTTTCAATTCGTTCAAGCGTCCGAAGTTCGATCAGGGATGGCCGGCGGATAGCAAATAGGCTGCGGAGGTCGTTTCTGTTGCGCATGAATGCTGAAGACGCCGGATGAAAAACGCGACGCTCAACCTCCGCGACCTCGTGATCCTCGTTGCAGATCCGAGCCCCTACATGTGCATGCTCGCCAACAGCATGCTGCGCGGATTTGGGGCGAATAAAGCGATGGATGCCCGCAGCTCGATCGACGCCATCCAGATCCTGACCGAGCAGAAGATTGACATCCTGCTGCTTGACAACCTGCTGCCTCCGCATGGCGGGCTGAAGCTGACTCAGGCCATTCGTCGCAACGTCAACAATCCGAACCGGACGGTGCCGATCCTGCTCATGACCAGCGACACGCGCGAGAGCACAATCAAGTACGCACGCGACGCCGGCGCCAACATGGTCGTGATGAAGCCAATGTCGCCATCGAGCCTCTACGATCGCCTGAGCTGGATTGCCTTCAATCCACGCAATTTTGTGGACGCCCCAACCTATTTCGGTCCCGATCGGCGATTCAAAATCGAAGGATTTCCGACCGGCGTCGGTCGCCGCCAGGGTGACAAGGCGATCGAAGTCTCCGAGGAGACCGGCCCGACGCTGGCGCAGGATGACATCGATAGTCTCTTCAGCAGCTCGCGAGTTTAAGCCCCATGTCCAGCAGCAACGGAGCCCGCGAGTTTCCAGTTGAGACGGATTTTCAGAGGAAAGCCCGCAGGCCCGGCGGCGTCACCCGCAACCAGGCGGTCGGAGGCGCCCAGGCGCAGATCGAAACGCTGAAGGACGATTTCACGGACTGGGTGAAAGATGGACTCAAGCGCCTGCAATCCTTAATCCAATTGGCTGAGACCCAGCCCGCCAATGCCACGTTGATCGAGGATGCTTTTCGCAGCAGCTGCGAGCTGCGCGATATCGGCACCACGATGGGCTACGAGCTTGTCACCTTCGTGGCCAACCTCCTCTGTGAGGTCCTCGACAACATCCGCAATGGCGCCGACTACGACAAGGTGCTGATCCGCTGTCATCTCGACGCGCTACAGCTTGCCCGACAAGACTCCTACAGGAACGTCAACCCGGATCAGGTACCAGAGCTTTGCGACGGACTGCGCCGGGCCGCGGAGCGTTCCTTGAGCCTGGCGGGAAGGGTCAACAAATAGGCGGCCGGCGCGCCGTAGACCGCATCGTCAGGCTGCCGAAGGTCCATCGCTCTCAGACTGAAACTGGAACTTGAGCACGTGTCGGGCGGTCTCTCGCTTGAGGCGCGTGAACAGCGTGAGGTAGTTCTCAAGGTCGTACTTGGACAAGCCCCCCTTCTCCGAGCGCAGCGTCAGAACGGCCTTGACGGTGTTCCATGACAGCCCGATGGCCTTGCAGATGATCAGGACGCTTTCCACGCGATCGTGAACGATCGCGCGCTCGACAGCGTCGGTCGGCAGCTCGCTCAGAATCGCCAGCGCGGCCGCGGTCTCCTCGAACTTGCGCTCGCGCGCAAACGCCTCGATATCGCTTTCGCGCAGCCGCCCTTCCGCCTTCATGGCGCCGACCAGGGCATTGGCGGCGGCATAGTTGTGCGAGCCTGCCGCCGCTTGAGTCTGGATCGCGGTTGCGGCCTGAGCCACCGCGCGCTGCACCTCGACCGCGTTGTGCTGGTTCGCCGCCTCAAGCTTGACGCGGACCGCCTGCGAAGCCTTGGCCAGGATGCGAAGGAAATGATGGCGCGGGACCTCGGCGCGAGTGCCGACCGTTTGGGCAAGCTGGTCGTCGCCCTCGGCGCGCTTGACCAGCCTGATATAACCGGCCTCCGAGAACTTGGCACCCGGATTCTGGGCCGCGCTCAGCGCGACCTGCCGGTCGCCGCGCTCCACCAGCACGTCGGTGACGGTCTCGGCCAGCGACTTGCGCTTCGATATGGCGAGCAGATGCTGCTGGCTCTTGGTTCTGGCATTCTCGACCAGAGCCGCATTATCGAGCTGCGCTGACTGCTGGAGCACCGGACCCGCCACCTCGATAGCGTCATCGAACGCCAGCGTGCGAATGGCCTTGGGCGGCGCGTTCGCGATCGGCGCCAGTTGATTGGCCAGCATGGTGCGCGCCGACTGCTCGATATGCGCGATCAGATGGGTAAAAACCCCGTCGAACAATGCAATGTGATCCTGCGAAAAATGGCCGGAGCCGAACACAAACAGGTCGGTGACGCGACGCAGCGTCTTGGCGCGCCGCTCGTCGTTGCCATGCGAGATGGCTTCTTCAAGCTCGCTGATAAGGCTGTCTTGGGCACTCATGCTTGGGCACTCATGCTTGGGCACTCATGACTTCTCGGACGGCTCGTGCTTGTGTTAGCGTCGCAATCTCACACTCACGTCACACGGCAGACTTGCAGCAGGCCCACGCGGACTAACTGAAATGCACGACCCAACTAGTACACAACGTCAACATCAACTTGCGTATTGTCTATATCCATCATCTTCGGCATGTTTGCCAGATCGGGGAGCTGCTCCTTCAGGCGATAGAGAAGACGATCCTTCAGATCTGCAACGGTGATGGCACTGATCACCTCCTGACCAAGCTGGATTCGTTCCTCCCCAGCCGATGGAATCGCGTTGGTGGATTCCGCGTAACGCGTCAACGCATCACCAAGCGCCTCGAACTCCTGTTTCAGGCGGTCGAAGCTTTGCAGAGTAACGACCAGCTCCCGATCCGGCCTCCCGCTGCTCATGATGAGATCGGTCACCCGCCCGACCGTTTCTTCGAGTCGCAGGACGTTGTCCAGTAGGAGCGCCGCAAACACCGCCAAGAACGCGCCCACATTATCTGCGGATTCATTCGCCGTCACACACGCCCACCTTTGTCCGCGTCACCGGCCAACTCGCGTCGTCCAACTAGGACAACTTTCCAATCACCTGCTCGATCTTCTCGCGCAGGGTCACCTGGGTGAACGGCTTCACAAGGTAGTTGTTCACGCCCGCCTGCGCCGCCTTCACGACGAGCTCGCGGTCGCCGCGCCCGGTCAAAAGGATGAACGGAAGCTTACGCACCGCCGGATGCCCGCGCACCGCCCGCAGGAGGGCAAGCCCATCCATTTCGGGCATGTTGTAGTCCGAAATGATCAGGTCGAGCGGCTGGACCGCCGCCTTGTCAAAGGCGTCCTTGCCGTTTTCCGACTCGTAGACGTTGCGGATGCCAAGCTGCTCCAGCGTCATGCGGGTCATCTGCCGAACGCTGAACTGGTCATCGACTATGAGGACTTTGAGAGCTGCTGCTGCCGGCATCTCATTTACTCCTTCATGTTCATCGGCAACTGAGTGCCGTGTTTTTGCTAAGATTCCGTTGCTAGTGCGCTATCGCTGACGCTACCGCTGGTTGCACGGCGTTCCCTGGCATCAGGCTCTCCGCCGACAGCTCCGACAGCTTCTCGACGTCGAGGATGAGCGCGACCTTGCCGTTTCCGAAGATGGTGGCCGCCGCGATCCCAGGCACCTGCCCATAGGAGTCCTCGATGCTCTTGATCACCACCTGCTGGTGGCCACACAGCTCATCGACCACGAGTCCGAACTTCGCGCCGTCGCCAGCCTCGGTAATGATGACGACACTGTCCGAGATCCCGCGCGAGGTCGACTTCACATCGAATAGATCGCTGAGGTAGACGAGCTGCACCAGTTCGCCGCGCAACTTCAGCATCCCGCGCGTGTTCAGGAGATTGTAGGCTTCACTGCTGCCAGGAAGCAGACATTCCACGATCGATGACATCGGCATCACATAGATGTTCTCGCCGACCTTGATGACCATGCCGTCCATCACGGCGAGCGTCAGCGGCAAGGCGAGCTGGATCGTCATGCCTTTGCCGCGCTCCGACTTGAGCGAGACGCGTCCGCCGAGATCCTGGATATTGCGACGAACGACGTCCATGCCGACGCCGCGGCCGGAAAGGTCGGAGACGGTGTCGGCAGTCGAGAACCCCGGCAGGAAGATGAGATTGCAGATCTCATCCTCAGTCAGGGTGACATCCTGATCGACCAGATTCTTCTCCTTGGCCTTCCGCAGCACGCGCTCGGTGTTGATGCCGGCGCCATCGTCCTTGATCTCGATGACGATGCGTCCTCCGCGCTGAGCTGCCGCAAGGTGGATCGTGCCCTCTTCGGTCTTGCCGGCGGCAAGCCGAGCGTCCGGCGACTCAAGGCCATGATCGGCTGAATTGCGAATGATATGGGTGAGCGGGTCGGCAAGCCGCTCCACAATGGTGCGGTCAACCTCGGTCGATTCACCCGTCATCTCCAGCCTGATCTTCTTGCCAGTCTTCATCGATAGCTCGCGCACCAGGCGCGGCATCCGCTGGAACACGGATCCCACCGGCTGCGCGCGCATTGACATGACGCTCTCTTTGAGCTCGCGCGTATGATGGATGACCTGGTCGAGGACCTGCGACAGGCTCTCGTTGACCTCTTCGGAAAGCCCTTGCACCACCTGACCCAGCATGGCCTGCGCGATGATGAGCTCGCCAACCATGTTGACCACGCGATCGATCTTCTCGAGATCGACGCGGGTTGTGGTCGCCTGCTTCTTGTTCGCGGACGCGCCCTTGCCGCCCTCGGCCGGTTCGGAAGCCTGCTGCGAGCGATCCGGCTTCTTGCTTTCGGCAACGGGCGCTGAGGGCGACACGGCGGGCGTCTCCTGGTGCGCTTCGGGCTGGGGCGCGGCTTCTGCAACCGGCGGCGGCTGATTCTCAACAATGGAAAGATCGCAATCGCCGACCACGAACTCGAAAACCGCGTCGATGGCGCTGCGCGAGGCGTCGGTCCGCAGCGTCGCGGTCCAGGCGATGTAAGGCTGATCGGGTTGAATGTCGGAGAGTGGCGGCAAGCCGCTCAGATCGGCGACAAGATTGAGCTCACCGAGACCGCGCAGCTCGCGCAGAATATAGAGCGGCTCGTTGGCGTTCCGCAGCATCTCCGGCTTTGGCCGGAACGCGATCGTGTAGCTCTGCTTGCCGTCGAAGTCGTCGGACTGAACCGGGGTGAAGTCAAAGTCGCCAGCGTCATCGTCGCCAGCCCGCACCGGCTTGAAATCCAGCCCTTCGAAGTCGCCAGCATCCTCCGCGCCGTCCGACGAGCCCGGCTTGCCCTTCCCCAGCAGTTGCTCAAGCGCCTGCTTGCACTCGGCGGCATGGCCGACCGGAATGGCGTCGCCTGAACGTGACATGCTCACGAGATCGGCGAGCATGTCGCTCGACATCAGAAGGACGGTGAAGACCTCCGGCGTCTGATTGAGCGTGCCGTGCCGAACGGAGTCGAGAACCGTTTCGAATACATGGGCGAAATTAACCAGCGCTTCGAATCCGAAGATGCCGGCACCGCCCTTGATCGAGTGCACAGCACGGAACACCGCATGTACGGTGTCCTCCGTGCCGCTGCCATCCTGCAGGTCGGTGAGCCCCGTCTCCATCTCCTGGAGCAGCTCGCCACATTCGTCGAAGAATGTGCGCTTCAGCTCGTCCAAACTTGCCATGGCCGATGATCTCCGGCTGTCGCAGGAAACGATTAGGGTGAAACCTTGTTGATAGTGGCGATCAGACCTTCCGGATCGAAGGGCTTGACCATCCAGCCTGTCGCGCCGGCGCTGCGGGCGATATTGCGCTTGTCCCCATCGCTTTCCGTGGTGAGCACGAGGATCGGCGTCGTCTTGTGACGCGGATTTTGCCGCAGCTGACGGATCACTTCATAGCCATCCATCTTCGGCATGTTGATGTCAGTAATGATGACATCTACCTTCTGGTCACCCAGAACGGCGAGGCCATCCTCGCCGTCAACACCCTGGAGCACCTCGAAGCCGGCATCGGTCAGCGTGAGCAGGAGCATGTCACGCATGGTCTTCGAGTCATCGATGGTCAATATGCGCTTGGACATGGCGGGAGCATCCGTTTGCTGTTGCCCGGAGGCATCTGTCTGCGGCGGGCCTTTGTCGTCAGTCATCGATTGGTCGGCACTTTCAGTCTGTCCATCCAGCTGCACCGCGGCCTGGCCGTCATCCGCCAAACCTTCAGCGCCGCCATCTTCAACCAAGCCTTCAAATTGATCGGCGAGTGGCTGTTGGGACATTGCGGTCTGTTCCAGGTCGCTCGCTGCTACGGGCTCCTGATCGCCTGGCCAGCTCAGGCCAAGATCGACCAAGGCCTTGACGAAGGACTCCGATGGCCGCCGGATCGACAACTGACTATGACTGCCTGCTGCCGATAGAATGATTTGTGCACAGGGAAGCGTGATCACTTCGACGCGCGAGGCATCGAGCTCCAGAGGCAGATCGCCGACCGCCTTGGCCCGGATGGTGGCGAGGAATTCCTCGGCCGCCGCCAGATCCAAGGTGGGCGGCAGGCTCAATGCACTGTCCGATCCGCTATCGCCTGTCATCGTCTGCATCATGTCCGCCAAGCTGCTATGCGCTGTGGGCTGTGGGCCGCTTCGCTGCCGTGGCGGCAGCGCCCTCGCCTTTCACGGCCTCGATGATCGCGTCGCCCATTTTGGCCAACGCATACTGACGCATGACGGCACCGCATTCGAACGCCGCCCGCGGCATGCCGTAAACCAGCGATGACGCTTCGTCCTGCCCAAGCGTGATCGCGCCTGCCTGGCGCAGCTCGAGCATACCCTGGGCGCCATCCTTGCCCATGCCGGTGAGAATGACCGAGATGATATTGCGGGCAGCCATTCGAGCACCCGACCGGAACAGCACATCGACCGACGGCCGATGTCCCGACACCGGCGGCCCATCGATCAGCTTGCAGGCGAAATGGCCGCCGTTGCGATTGAGCTCCAGGTGGTGCGTTCCGCCCGGCGCGATGTAGACATGCCCGGCCTCGAGCCGCGTATCATCCACGGCCTCCAACACGGTCATCGGGCATTCGCGATCGAGGCGCTGCGCAAACGCGGCCGTGAATCGCTCCGGCATATGCTGGGTGATGAGCGTGGGCGGGCAGTCCTCCGGCAGCTGCATCAGCAGCGCCTTGAGCGCCTCGACGCCGCCGGTTGAGGCTCCGATCAGGAGGAGTTTGCCGGTGGCCCGACCGATCTTCGGCCGTATGCGTGGCGCAGGGGCTGCGTCGCGGCGCGGGCGGAAGCGCGTGCGTGCCGCCGACTTGATCTTGGCCTGCAGCACCTCGCCCAATTCGCCCATCGCGTTGGCGACGTCGTTCTTCGGCTTGGCGACAAAGTCTACAGCCCCGACCTCAAGGGCCTCGAGCGTCGCCTCCGCACCTTCTTCTGTGAGCGAGGAGAACATCACGACCGGCATCGGCCGCAGCGCCATGATCTTGCGCAGGAAGGTGAGACCGTCCATCTGCGGCATCTCAACGTCGAGCGTAATGACGTCCGGATTGAGCGCCTTGATCTTCTCGCGCGCGTCAAAAGGATCCTGCGCAGTACCGACAACCTCGATTTCCGGATCGCCCGCGAGCAACGTCGACAGAAGCTGCCGCATCAGGGCCGAGTCGTCCACGATCAGGACACGAACAGGTGAAGTCATGGCTAGGTTCCCGTTCAAACAAAGAGTTCGACATCGCCGGCCGGCTTCTTCGCCTGCAGGCGGGCTGCGTACTCGCGCTCGTCGCGCGTGATGACGTGGGAGTCGCCGGTCCCCAAAAGCCGGCGCACGACCCGGCCGGTGGCCGGACTGTAGTGGATACGGCGAGGATACTGACCGCCGAGATCCTGCACGGCGCAACGAAGCCCTTCTGCCTCGAGGAAATGCAGCACGAACTCGGCGTTTTGAGTGCCAACCGGCCTGTTGCTGATGGTGTCGATCACGTTGCCGCCACCAAAGACCTTGATCTCCATCCGATCGCGCGAGCAGCCGCCTTTGATCAGCTCGTTGATGAGCTTCTCCATGGCGAAATTGCCATAGCGGGTCGACTGCGGATCGTTGCCCCAGCCACTGGAATGGCCCTGCGGCAGCATGAAGTGATTCATCCCGCCAAGTCCGGTAACGGGGTCGCGAATGCAGGCCGCAACGCAGGAGCCGAGGATCGTCACAAGCGTCTCATCCGGCCTGGCGGTCACGTGGAATTCGCCGGGGAACACCTTGACCATCCACGACTGGTTGGAGTTGTCAAAGAACCTCCCGCCCTTGGCAGCGTTGATGCCCTGCTCGCCACCTGCGGATATGAATCGTTGCGGCGTAGCGCTCACCCTTCCCTCCGATAGATGGTTCGACCCATCAACTTGAGACCCGGATGCGACCCAAGCAACGATTCCGAATGTCCGAT
Source organism: uncultured Alphaproteobacteria bacterium (assembly GCA_963817015.1). Taxonomy (GTDB): domain Bacteria; phylum Pseudomonadota; class Alphaproteobacteria; order Rhizobiales; family Xanthobacteraceae; genus VAZQ01. The sequence goes on from CAWFMV010000010.1 coordinate 405,441, forward strand.
GTAGAGCCAGCCGCCCGGAATCAGCTTCTTCATGAAGCGCTCGACCAGGGCTGCCTTCGTTGGTCCATCGAAGTAGATCATCACGTTACGGCAGAAGATCGCGTCGAACGGACCTTGAAACGGCCAGCTCTCCAGGAGATTGAGTTGCCGAAAGGAAATGAGCGAGCGTGTCATTTGACTCATTCGGACGATCGGCCCGCGCTCGCCTTTGGCCGACTCAAAATAGCTTCGATAGGCCTTCGGCACGTCCTCATCGACCGAGTTCGCCGGATATTCCCCGCGCGCCGCTTTTCCAAGCACGTCTGTGTCGATATCGGTTGCGAGAATGCGGACGTCGTGACGCGCGACGTCGTTCATCTCCTTCTGTAGGATCACCGCGATCGTGTAAGGCTCCTCGCCGGTGGAACAGCCGGCCGACCAGATCCGCAGCCGTGGCTGTGGCGACCACGGCTATGCGCATAGGGTACGACCACGCTACTGCGAAAATTGTCGAAATGGTGCAACTCGCGGAAGAACTTCGTCAGGTTGGTCGAGATCGAGTTGATGAAGTTCTGCATCTCGGACGGACCACCCTCGCCCATCAGATAGGCGCGATAGTCACGGAACGTCGTCATTCCAAGAGCGCGCAGTCGGCGTGAGAGCCGGCCATAGATCAGATTGCGCTTGCTCTCGGCAAGAACGATTCCCGCGTGCTCGTAGGCGAGCTTCGAGAGGGTTTTGAAGTCCTCGTCGGAGAACGCGAACTCGCGCGTCGGATCAGCAACGGCGATACCGATCAGATTGACCGCCGCTGCCATGTTTTTCCGGGACGCCGACATTCTGATGCTCGCTCGATCTTAGAACTCTTGCCAATCCGGATCGGCCTGGACTGCGGTCGCAAGCGCGGCCTGCATCTGGCGAGCCGGGCCGCCGTTTGCCGTCGCCCTTCGTGGCGCAGCCGCAGCTTTCGGCGCGGGGCCTGGTCGCTTCGGCGCAGACCCTGCAGGCGCCTTCGCGGCGGTCATCGGACGTGCCACCTGAGCCGACGACCCGGCATCGTCGAGGTGGAACACGCCGACGCGCTGGTCCATGGCGCCCGCCTGGCTCTCCAGCGTCTTCGCGGTCGCCGCGTTCTCCTCGACCAGCGCCGAGTTCTGCTGGGTGACCTCGTCCATCTGGGTCAAGGCCTTGTTGACCTGCTCGATACCGGTCGACTGCTCCATGCTGGCGCTGGCGATATCTGCCACGATATCAGCCACCTTCTTGATCGACGCGACGATCTCCTTGAGCGAGGTGCCGGCGCGGTTGACGAGATCCACGCCTTCCTTCACCTGGCCTGAGCTGTTGGTGATCAGGTCCTTGATGTCCTTGGCGGCCTGCGAGGAGCGCTGCGCCAGGCTGCGCACCTCGGTTGCCACCACCGCGAATCCGCGACCCGCCTCGCCCGCACGCGCCGCTTCGACCGCCGCGTTGAGCGCGAGCAGGTTGGTCTGCCGGGCGATCTCGTCGATCACGCCGATGATGTCGGAGATCTTGCGCGAGGATTCCTCGATGCGCGCCATGGCGGTGACAGCGTCGCCGACGACCGCTCCACCGCGCTCCGCGACTGTCCGCGTCTCGCTCGTCACGTGATTGGCTTGCTGAGCATTCTCGGCGTTCTTCTTCACCGTGGATGAGATTTCCTCCATGGAGGCGGACGTTTCCTCCAGGCTCGCCGCCTGCTCCTCAGTGCGCTGCGACAGATCAGTCGTGCTGGCAGAGATCTCGGCCGAAGCGTTGGAAACCTCGCGCGACGCTGTCTTGATGTCGGAAATGACCAGCACCATGGTATCAAGCAGACCGTTGATGCCGGAACACAACGTGGCAATCTCGCCGGTCTTGCCCTCGAGCGGAATACGCTGGGTCAGATCATTGTCCTTGGTTGCCGCCAGGACGTCCTGAGTCTGCTGAACCGCCAGCTTCAGCGCCTGGTCGGCAAGAACCTGCGCGGTGATGTCGGTTGCATATTTCACGACCTTGAAGGGCTTGCCGCTCGCATCCATGATCGGGTTGTAGCTGGCCTGGATCCAGATCTCACGGCCACCCTTGCCCAGCCGCTTGTACTGGCCGGCATCGAATTCACCGCGTCCGAGCTTCTGCCAGAACGCGCGGTATTCGGGACTCTGACGGTAGGCGGGCTCGGCAAACATCGAATGATGCTGGCCCCTGACCTCTTCGAGCGTATACCCGAGCGTCTTGAGAAAATTGTCGTTGGCGCGAATGATCGTGCCATCGAGCGTGAACTCGATCACGGCCTGCGATTTGCCGATCGCTGCAATCTGCCCTTCGAAATCGGCAGCGATCTTCTTCTGCTCAGTGATGTCGCTCGCAAACTTGACAACCTTGCACGGCTTCCCCTTCGCATCCATGATGGGGTTGTAGCTGGCCTGGATCCAGATCTCGCGGCCACCCTTGCCGATTCGCTTGTATTGAGCGGCATCGAATTCACCGCGTCCGAGCTTTTGCCAGAAAGCGCGATACTCGGAGCCCTGGCTGTAGCCGGGCTCGACGAACATCGAATGGTGCTTGCCCTTGATCTCGTCGAGCGAGTAGCCCACCGCGTTGAGAAAATTCTCGTTGGCATGAACGATCGTGCCATCGAGAGTAAATTCAATCACGGCCTGCGATCTGTTGATCGCATCGACCTTGCCTTGCAAATCCTGAGTACTTTCCTTGCGCGTTCCCGCAGCGGCACTGCTCAGCCAGGACATCGGATTCCCCTTCTGGTTGTTGGGAGCATATTGGGCAGGCTGCGACGAACGATGACGTGCGGCCTGATGGCGCGTGACAGAGAGTTGGGGGGTTGAATTCGTCCTTGGGGAGGCTCAGCCATTCAGCGCCAAGCCAACCTCCAAGTTTCAGGCAGCCTCTTCCACGTCGGAGATGGTCAGCAGGTTCGGGAGATCGATGAGCGCAATCATGCCGCTTTCGATCGTCACCAAGCCCGACAGAAAGCCGATGCGCGTCCCGTTGGCCACCCTCGGCACCGACTGGATCTGCGCCGTCTCAAACGAAACGATGTCGAGAACCCGGTCAGCGAGCAGACCAACCTGCCGCGACGCAATCTGCACGATGATGACGATGTGCAGCGCCGTGGCCTCGGTCAGTCCCTGACCGAACCGGCAGCGCAGATCGATGATCGGCACAATGACGCCGCGCAGATTGAGTACGCCACGCACGTACTCGGGCTGCTTCGGCAGATGAGTGATTTCCGACCAGCCCTTGATCTCCCGCACCGCCATTATGTCGACGCCATATTGGTCGTCGCCGATGGCGAAGCTGATGACCTGGGTAGGGAGGGATTTGCCGCCAGTCGATTCGCCCACGAGGGGCAGGCCGGCCTCAAGGGCGGACGGTTCGGCCGTGGTTGCTTGCATCTGGGTCATGACTCTGCGTCCCCATTGGGAGTGCTTGTTTCTGTGGGCGGCGAACGGCGGCCACCTGCGAGAAACGCCAAGCGCTCAAACATTCCCAGCAGCAGATCGCGCGCAGGTATTCCTGCGATCTCCTGTGGTTTCTGCCATGAGAGTAAAGCAGGATCGTTACTGCGGCGTTAAATTACCTCCGTGTAGAGCCGCAACTAATTGGTGTTGCTTGCTTCAAATGGAGGTAGTGCTGTTGCAGACTGCGCCCTGGGCAAGATCTGGCTAAAACAACTCATAAGTTGTATGAAGCCTAAGGGTCAATTCGTTAACGCAAGCTGAACGGCAATAAATTTGGAGATCTCAAGATTTAGTTGGCGTCTCACTCGGTCAGGTGTTCATCATCTGAAGAAACGGCAGCATCTCGGGCGGCAGATCCTTCCGACGCAGCACAATTTCAGCCAGCTTCTTGTCGTTCTTTGCCGCGTAAACAAGCTTCACGATGCCAACCTCGGAGAAGTGCACCTCCTCGCTGGACGCAAGCTTGTAGATGAGCGCCGGGTCATCACGCTCCAGCAACACATCGCTCACAGCTGCGCCCATTTGGGCTCGCTTGAGCACCGCCTTGAGATGGGACGGCCCCTTGTTAGCAATAATCTCCGCCAGGTCCTTGTCCGTCAGCGCATTCGACTGGGTCAGCATCGGCCCAGCGATCGCCATGTCATCGTCACGCGCCAGCCGTCGCGCCACCTTGGAAGGGGCGTTGTCAACGGGCGCGAGCTTGCCGCTCAGCTCGATCAGCGCTTCGCGCCGCACGATTTCCACCAACGCCATCATGACTTCGCCGAAAACCGATATCTGGTCTGCCCGACATGCTGATGCATGTATCAGAAACAGATCGCAGACCTCGCGCAGCATGCTGTAGCGCTGCTCGTCCGTCCGCTTGGGCAGCGATGCATCCAACTCGGAAATCAACGCTTGAGCACCAGACGCCATACACAAATCCAGCCAGGGCAAGACCCGATGCAACTGTATCGGATTACTATAGGTCAACTAACAAATAAGGATGGGTTAATGACGATGACCGAAAAGTACAGTGGTTGCGGGTGTTTGCACGCCTGAAGCTGCGCAAACATCGCTCTTTAAACAAGAAAAAGACCCGCAGCGCCGCCTCATTGCAACGGGGGATACCAGCACCGGATCAGACCCGCTGCATGGTGAATGCATCGTCAACGACACAGTAATCCATGTAGCCGAGCCGAGCGACCGGACGCATGCGCCGAACATCAAGCATGCCATCGACGATGACGCCATCGTCGATGTAGATGTTGACGACCTCCCCGATCACGACCGAGTTGTCGGTCGTCTTTCCGTCCGAGCCCGCGAGCACCACGGTCTGGCAATATTTGCATTCGAGCGCAACCGGCGAGCGCGCCACGCGCGGCGGCTTCACGACTCGTGATGGCGCCATGGCAAGCCCAGCGGTCTCGGGCTCGCTGATCGTTTCATCGACCTCCGCGCCGGTCTGGTTCATCTGGGTGCGCAGCTCGAAGGTCACCAGGTTGAATACGAACTCGCCGGCGGTCTCGGCATTGCGCTGCGAGTGCTTGCGCCCGTGGCTAGAGAACATCACGAACGGCTGTTTGCGCCCGGCTACGAGATTGAAGAAGCTGTAGGGTGCGAGATTGACCACGCCGGCCTGGCTGATGGTCGTGATCCAGCCGATCGGACGCGGCACCACCAGCGACGTTACCGGATCATGCGCCAGACTGTGCGGCTCGGTGCGGGGATCGTAATTCATGCGCTGTCCTCGATCGGCAAAGGGATGGAAGGGCTCATGCGCCGGCGCCTCCGCCAGCCAGCCGCTGCCGCATCGCCGCCGTAAGGCTGCCGGCCCGCCAGACCTCGATCATCCGGTCGGAGAATGGGCGCGCATGCAGCCTCGCACCTGTCTCCATCTGGCGGACCTCGCCGGTGGCGAGATCGATCTCAAGCTCCTCGCCCTGATCGACAATGCGCGTGACGCCGGGACACACGACAATCGGCAGGCCGACATTGAGCGCCTTGCGAATGAAGACGGAATCGCAGGATTCCACGACCACCGCGGCAATACCGGATTCCTTCATCGCCACGCAGGCATGCGCATGGCTGTGATGGCCGAAATTCGCGCCAGCCACCACGACATCGCCGGGCTTGACCTCAAGGCGAAAGTCCGGCTGCAGCTCGGCAAAGCACATCGCCTTGAGGACCGGAATATCGAAGGTCGCGAGATCGGGCACTTTGGAATACTGGATGATGCCGTCGTCGGCGCTGATGTTGTCACCGAACTTCCACACCCGTCCAAAAATACGCGTGTCATGCATGCGCGTCTCGCTCATGCACCCGCCCCTGCCCGCGTGTCTGCCAGGATCGCGCGCGGATCGGCGATCCGGCCGGCAACCGCGGAGGCGGCCACAACGTAAGGGCTCGCGAGATAAGAGCGCGCCGAGCGGCTGCCGTTGCGGCCGTGATAGTTCATCTGATGAGTCGAGATCGAGACCTCGTTGTCACAGAGCGCACCTTCGTAGCCCCAACAGGTGGTGCAGCCTGGCGCCAGCACGGTCGCACCCGCAGCGACGAACACCTCGAGCAGGCCCTCGCGCGCGGCCTGCGCGTAGACTTCGCGGCTGCCGGGCGTGATGTACATGGTCACCGCGCGATCGATCTTGCGGCCGCGCAGGATCGCCGAGGCGGCGCGCATATCGTCGAGCCGGTTGGCGGCGCAGGAGCCGATGGCGGCCTGGTCGATGCGCGTTCCAGCCACGTCCTCGAGTTTGACGGCGCCATGCAGGTCGGGCGGGACTGTCACCATCGGCGATAGCGCCGAGAGGTCATAGCTGGTCTCGAGCACATAATCCGCGTCGGCATCCGCCGACATGAGATGATAGGGCCGCCCTTGCGCGCGTTCCTGCACATAGGCGAGCGCCGCCTCGTCGACCGGCATCAGCGCTGTATCAGCGCCGGTGTGATAGGCACAGGCGAGCAGCGACTGCCGCTCGTCGAGGCTCAGATGCGCGATCGCGGGACCGTGAAACTCGATGCAGCATTGCGACAGCGCGTCGCCGGTCGCGAAATCGCGGATCAGGATCTGCGCGAGATCGCGCAGGAGCACGCCGAAGGGCAATCGGCCGGTGAGCTCGATGCGGGCCGACCTCGGCACCAGCATCCAGTTTTCGTCGGTGATCTGGGTCACAATCACTTCGGATGACACCGAGATATTGAGCGCGCCGAGCGCTCCGATGCTGGCGATATTCGGCTCGTCGGAAAAGATCAGCAGCCCAGGCCGCGCGAAACCCTTCTCGGTCAGGACCAAGTGACGCAACCCCGATCCGGCCCCGAAGAAATTCTCGACGCCGTTGCGGAAGGCATAGTCCTTCATTTCGCGGTGGCTGAGGTAGTAAGGCGAGCCCATACCGGCCGAGGTCGAGTGGTCGACCACCATGATGACCTTGTCGGGCCGCGCCACCCGATCGACACCGATCTCCTGCATCATGCGCTTGCGCGTCTGCCACGACAGCTCCTGGCAGCAGGTGTAGTCGGGCGATACGTTCACATAGGAGCCGGCCTCGACCGCCGGGCATCCGGCGGCGCGGGCGATGATCTTTTGCGCGACAGTCTGGCCCATTCCAGCGCCTATACCACGCAGATGGGGCTCATTCGCCCGCCTGGATGTTCGCGCTCTTGATCAGCTTGATCAGCCGGGCGGCGTCCTCCTGCAGATAGCTGGAGAAATCCTTCGGCGACAGCAGGAAGACCTCCGCGCCTTGCGACATCAGCTTGGCACTCACATCCGGGGAGCCAAGCACCCTGCTGACGGCCGCCGTCAGCTTGTCCATCACCGGCCTCGGGGTCGCGGCAGGCGCCGTCACGCCGTACCAGGTGCTCACGTCAAATCCGCTCAAGCCGAGCTCGTTGAGGGTGGGCACATCGGGCAGCTGCTGAGCCCGTTTCATCGTGGTGACGGCAAGGGCCCGCAGCTTGCCCGATTGGATGTGCGGCAACAGCGGCGGCGCGTTCAAGAAGGCGAGATCGATCTGCTCGCCGAGCAAATCGGTGACCGCTGGAGCCGCGCCTTTGTACGGCACATGCGTGAAGTCGACGCCGGCCATCAGCTTGAACATCTCGGCGGCCAGATGCGGCTGACTGCCATTGCCGACCGATCCGTAGTTCAACACGCCGGGCTTCGATTCTCGCCAGCGCAACCAGCTCCGGCACCGTCTTCACCGGCAACGACGGACGCACGACCAGCACGTTCGGCACATTGGCGACCATCGCCACCGGCGCGAAATCCTTGATGCCGTCATAGGTGACCTTGGTCAGCGCCGGCGTCACGATGTGGGAGGATGCGCCGGCGATCAGCAGCGTATAGCCGTCGGCAGCGGCGCCGGCCACGTAGGCTGCGCCGATCGCGGTTGCGCCGCCGGGCCGGTTGAGAATGACGACCTGCTGGCCAAGCAGATCGCTCATGCCGGTCGCAATGGTGCGCGCCAGGAGATCGGCAGGTCCACCCGCGGCGTAAGGGTTCACCAGCGTGATGGGCCGGGTCGGGAAGTCCTGCGCGCTCGCCGCCGTCGCGATCATGCTGCTCACGAGCAATGCGGACAAAAGCCTGATGGCGCCCATGAAGCCCTCCCTGTCGACGCGCTTGCGGACCTTGCCGGGTGTCCTTTATGTCAATAAACTGACTTTTTGCGTTTTGCAAACGAATGGGCCAGAGATATCCGGATGAAGCTGCACTGGTCACCCCGCTCGCCGTTCGTGCGCAAGGTCATGATCACGGCGCACGAGCTCGGTCTCGTCGACCGCCTCAACTGCGTGCGCACCGTGGCTGCCACGTCCAAGCCGCACGCGGAGCTGATGAGAGACAACCCGCTATCCAAGATTCCGACGCTCGTGCTCGATGATGGCACCGTGATCTACGACTTCTCCGGTGATCTGCGAGTATCTCGACCGCCTTCACGGCAAGCCGACGCTCTTTCCGACCTCGCTTCCCGAGCGGCTGACGGCCTTGCGCCGGCAGGCGCTCGGCGACGGCTTTCTCGATTTTCTGCTGTTGTGGCGAAACGAGCTGGAGCGCGAGCATCCTTCACAGGCTCACCTTGCCAGCTATGCGGAGCGCCGCAGAGTAACGCTTCTGGCGTTGGACCAGGAGGCCGAGGCGCTCGCCAGCTCATCATTTTCCATCGGCCATATCGCGATCGGGTGTGCCCTCTCCTATCTCGACTTTCGCTTTGCCAGCGATGACTGGCGCGGCGGCCATCCTCGCATTGCGGCCTGGCATGCGACCTTTGCGAAGCGGCCCTCGGTGCGCGCGACCGAGCCGATCGACGACCGCTGAGCATGATCCCGAAAAGTGGAAACCGGTTCTCGGAAAAAGATCATGCTCAGACAAGCCTAATGCGTCGTTCAGCGTGGCTCGCGTTCCGATCGATCGCGAGATCCTGCAGGATCGAGCCGAGCCGGGCGTGCGCCTTGTCCTGCAACTGGTCGTACAGGCTGTTGCCGTGGCTGTCGATCGCGACCACGAGCGGACCCAGCTCCTCGACCCGCAGCTTGACCAGGCGATAATGCGCAACCAGGTCGGTCCACGCCACCGCGACAATGTCCTTGATGGCGTCCGAGAGCAGCGGACAGCCGCCGCCGAGAAACGAGAGATAGACGCAGCCCACCTCCTGCATGGTCTGCGTGCAGTGCCGGTCAAGGCCGCCCTTGCCACCCACGGCGCGCAGGCCGAAATGCCGGATGATCTTCGGCATCACCGCGTTGAAGCGGGTGCTGGTGGTCGGATTCATGTAGAGCACCTCAAAGGCGCCGTCGCGATCGCGGCTGTAGCTGCCGAGGTGAAACAAAGTGCCGCCTGCGATATCGATCGGCAAAGGCTTGCCGGCGTCGGCGTATTCGATGATGCGATCATGCGTGGGCAGGCCGGCGGTGATGACGATCTCGCCATCGAGCGTCACGAAATCGCCCGCGGACAAGCCGCGCACCTTCGCCTCGGTCAGCGGCAGAGTCGAGCTTGATGATGTCGCCCATGGGAACGCACCTCTACTCGAAGTAGACGATGTTGCTGTCGTTGTAGATGCGCGCGCTGGCGCGCCGGTTGATCCAGCAGTTGAAGCAGACCGCGACCGGCGTGAAGCCATGCCCCGATCCATATTCGATGTGGACCGCGAGCGCGGTGGTGTCGCCGCCGGTGCCCATCGGGCCGAACCCGGTCTTGTTGACCGCCTTGAGCAGGCGCTCCTCCATCGCGGCAAGCGTCGGCTCGGGGTTCTTCTGACCGAACGGGCGCAGCGTGGCGTTCTTGGCGAGCTTGGCGCAATGATCGAAGCTGCCGCCGATGCCGACGCCGATCACGACCGGCGGACAATGCTGCGACCCGGCCTTGAGCACGCAATCCATGACGTATGTCTCGATCACCTCGAGCGTCGGAAAGCTGAAGATCTCGAGCGCCGCCCAGCGCCCCGAGCCCAACGCCTTCGGCGAGCAGGTGATCTCGACGTAGTCGGCGCCGTCGATGAGATCATAGCTGACGATCGGCATGTCCTTGCCCTTGTATCCCCGCTCGTTGGTGAGGGGATTGGTGACATGCTTGAGGATCGGCGGATTGATCGTATCGACGAGATGGTCGAAGCCGTCGGAAATGGCCCGCTTGATGTTGCCATCAAGCCGCGCGGCCGTGCCGATCTTCACGAAATAGACCGGAATGCCCGCGTCGGAGCAGACATGGCGATTGGTGGTCTCGGCCGCCTCCGCGCTGCGCAGCATCATGGCGATGATCTTGCGCGCGCCGTCGTTCGATTCCGTCTCGTGCGCGCGGCGCAGCGCGGCCTTGGTATCTTCCGGGATCTTCTTCAGCGAGCTCTCATAGAGATTCGCCGACACCGACTTCACGATCTCATAGGTAATGGCCACCGGCGATCTCCAAGGCTGCAATCTACAAGGCTGCATCCGGGTTGGCTTCCGCTCGCGCCTTCCGCAGCGGTTGAAGGCGAGACAACAGGCGCTTGTTTGAAGAGTGCTTTCAGTTGGAGGTCTGATGACGACGGATCGGAACGGACCTCGCCTGCTTGCGGTCAGCCAGATCCCGCCGGATCTGCGTGCCGCGCTGACGCAGCGCTACGGGCTTGCCGATCACGCGGGCGGGCCCGCGCCCGGATACGATGTCGCGGTGACCATGAGCGTCTTTGGGGTGAACGCCGCGCTGATGGACACCCTGCCCGATCTCAAGCTGATCGCCTGCAATGGCGCTGGTCTCGAACGGATCGATCTCGTCCGAGGCGAAGCGACGCGGCATCGCGGTCTGCCATACGCCCGACGAGCTCGCCGAGGACGTGGCGGACGGCGCGATTGCGCTCACCTACGCCATCATGCGCCGGATCGTCGAGGCGGATCGCTTCGTGCGCGCGGGGCGCTGGACCAAGGAACGCATGGCGCCGTCGCGGCGCCTCGCGGGCAAGACCGTCGGCATCGTGGGCCTGGGCAAGATCGGCCGCGTCGTTGCGCAGCGAGCCGCAGGCGATCGGCATGCACGTGCTCTATTCCGGGCCAAAGGCGAAGCCCGATGTGCCCTATCCCTTCGTGGCAAACATGCTGGAGCTTGCCGAGCAATCCGATGTGCTGATCCTCTCCTGTCCGGGCGGCGAGGCCACCCGCCATCTGGTGGGACAGGCCGTGCTGGAACGGCTTGGTCCAGACGGATATCTGGTCAACGTCGCGCGCGGATCGGTCGTGGACGAGGCCGCATTGATCGCCGCACTGCAGGACAGAAAAATCGCCGGCGCGGCCCTCGATGTGTTCGCATCCGAGCCGAACCTCGACCCGCGGTTTCTCGCGCTCGACAACGTGGTCCTGCAGCCGCACTCGGCTTCGATCACCCACGAGACCCGCGCCGCCATGCTGGCTCGGCTGCTCGGCGACATCGCGGCCTACGCCGAAGGGCGTCCGTTTCACAACGCGGCCGCAACCGCGTGACAATCTCGTTCTCGGGTGATCGGCGAGAGGCATGATGATCGCGGCCGCTGATATCAGCGCCCCTTGAACACAGGCGCGCGCTTTTCCAGCACGGCGCGGGTCGCCTCGCGCGCATCTTCAGTGTGCATCAGCTTGGTGCTGTACTCCTGCTCGAGCGCATAGCCCTCGTCGACCGGCATGAACTCCACGCGATTAAGCGCTTCCTTGCCGAGCCGCAGCCCGAGCGGCGCCTTCTTGGCGATCACGGCGGCGAGCTCATTGACCTCCGTCATCAGGCGGTCGAGCGGCACGACCTTGTCCACGAAGCCCACGCGATAGGCTTCCTGCGCGCTGATCGGCATGCCGGTGAAGAACATGCGGCGCAGCAGCCCCTGCGGGACGTGACGTGCCATGTGGGCGGTGCCGCCGCAGCGGCCGACATTGATCTCAGGTAGCCCGAAGGTCGCGTTCTCCGACGCGATGCGAATGTCGCACACCGAGGCAATCACGCAGCCCGCGCCCAGCGCCGGCCCGTTAACGGCCGCGATCACCGGGATCGCGCAGTGCCGGACCGAATGGAACATGCGCCGCACGATCACGGCCCGCGCCGGATCGTCCTCGACCTTGGCGGCGAGGAACTCGCGCAGATCAAGGCCGGCGCAGAACGCCCGCGAGCCCCGCGCCAGCAGCACGGCGCAGTTGACGTCGTTGAACGTGCCGATCTCCTCGAACACCTCGGCGATGCGCTGATAGAGCGCGATGGTCAGCGCATTGACCGGCGGGCGGTCAATGATCACCGACACCACCTTGTCGGCCTTCTCGACAATGATCTCGCTCATGGGACTATCTCTCTCGACTCTGCACATACGGCGGCCGGTTCGAACGGCGGCTCGACCCCTTCCGGCAACGGAAACTCATGCGCGTTCAGCGTCATCGCCACCATGGTGTAGTAGCCAATCAGGGCCGTGAGCTCGACCACGCCGACCACGCCCCAGTAGTCGAGCGCGCGCCGATAGGTCGCTTCCGACACGGCGCGCCGCTCCTGCAGCTCCGCCGCATAGTCATGGATCGCGAGCATCTCCGGATCGGCCGCGCTCGGCCGGCGGCCGGCATAGATGTCGTCGATCACCGCGCGCGGCACGCCCGCTTTCTCCGCAAACCCTTCGTGCAGGTGCCATTCGAGCTGGCAGTGTGAGCGCTGCGCCGTGACCAGAATGGCAATCTCAGAGAGCTGCGGCGGCAGCGACGTGCGATAGCGCAGAAGCTCGCCGAGCTGCTGCCACTTCTCGGCCAATTCGGGCCGATGCAGGGCCGCCAGCAGCGGGCCCTGCACAATGCCGCGCGGGCCGGAGGCGACCGCGTCGTAGACCCGGCGCTGCTCCGCCGTCATCGGTTGATCCGGCGTGACAAGTGGTATGCGCGGCACTTCATTCTCCTGCTCAGGCGCGTTCAATCAAACATAAGAGCTCGCAGCGAGATCGCGGCATGGCCTCGCGCTCGCTCGTGAATGCGAGTCTGGATCAAGCAGCGCCTTGCGCTTCCTCGATCCCGAGCTCGCGCAGAATGTCCGCGGTGTGCTCGCCGAGCAGCGGCGGCGCGCGCTCGAAGGCAAGCGGAGCCTCGGAGAAGCGCATCGGGCTCACCACCTGCGCAACGGTGCCGGCCAGCGGATGCGGGATGTCGACCAGCATGCCGCGGTGGCGCACCTGCGCATCGGCGAACACCTGCGGCACGGTATTGATCGGCCCGCACGGCACGCCGGCGGCTTCCAGCCGCGCGACCCAATCGGCTGTGTCGTGCTCGCGCAGCACCTCGCCGATCAGCGTCGTCAGCTGCGTGCGATTGCGCACGCGGCCGGAATTCCTGGCGAAGCGATCGTCCTTCGCCCATTCCGGATGTCCGAGCACCTCGCAGGCCTTGCCGAATTGACCGTCGTTGCCGACCACCAGCACCATGTGGCCGTCGCGGGTGGCGAAGACGTCCTGCGGCTGGATGTTGGGATGGGCATTGCCGGTGCGCTGCGGCACCTTGCCGGACACCAGATAGTTCATCGCCTGGTTGGCGAGGCAGGCCGTGCCGACATCGAGCATGGCGATGTCGATGTAGTCGCCGCGGCCGGTCTCGTTGCGGCGCGCGAGCGCGGCGAGCACCGCGATGGTCGCATACATGCCTGACATGATGTCGACGATCGGGACCCCGACTTTTTCCGGGCAGCCGCCCGGCTTGCCGTCGGGCTCGCCGGTGACGCTCATGAGGCCGCACATGGCCTGGATCATGAAATCGTAGGCGGCTGCGTCGCGCCGCGGGCCGGTCTGGCCGAAGCCGGTGATGGAGCAGTAGATCAGCCCGGGATTGATGCGCCTTGAGGTCGTCGTAGCCGAGCCCGAAGCGCTTGAGCGTACCGACCTTGAAATTCTCCAGCACGATGTCGGAGCGCGCCGCCAGTGCGCGCACGATTTGCTGGCCTTCGGGCTTGTCGAGCTCGATCGTGATCGAGCGCTTGCCGCGATTGACGCAGAGATAATAGCCGGCCTCGCGCGTCTCCGCCCCGGACTTGTCCTTGAGGAACGGCGGGCCCCAGGCGCGGGTATCGTCGCCAAGGCCCGGCCGCTCCACCTTGACCACGTCGGCGCCGAGATCGGCCAGGATCTGGCCAGACCATGGCCCCGCCATGATGCGGCTGAGGTCGAGAACACGGACATGCGAAAGCGGGCCGGCCATGATCGTCTTGATCCTGTCCCTTCGCCGCTCCGCCGCGGATGCCGCGGAGGAGCGAGCGTGAACGCTATTTGAGCTTCATGTCGATGCGGACCGCGTCGCCGCGGTAGATGCCTTCCCCGGTGAAGACGAGGCAGCCTGTGCTGTCCACCACCGAGCGATGCACGATGGCAATCGGAGCATTGAGCGCCAGGTCGAGCCGCTTGGCAGTTTCGACATCGGCCGTGCCGATGGTGAGCGTCTGGCGCGCATCCTTGATCTGCAGGCCGGGAATCTCGGAGATCAGGCGCAGCGCCGTCTTGCTCACGAGATCCTTCTTGGGGATCCGGCGCGCCACGCGCTCGTCGACATAGAGATCGGTCAGCAGGAACGGAGCGCCGAGGCGCGAATGCCGTCGGCGCATCCGGCGATAGGAGGGCGCGAGCTCGCCGATCTGATGCGGCACATGGGCCGGCTGTTGCCCTCGCTCATCCGAGATGATCTCGATCACCGCATCCTTGCGCGACAGGAGCAGCCCGCTCCAATCGGTCGCGACCTCGCACCAGATCTGGTCGCGCGGCCGCTCCAGCACGAATGTGCCCTTGGCGCGATGGCGCTCGATCAGATGCTCGTCTTCGAGAATGCCGAGCGCCTGGCGAATGGTGGCGCGGGCAACCCCGCATTCGGCGGCAAGATCGTCCACGGTCGGAATCTGCTGGCCCGCCGTCCAAAGCCCGGACTCGATGCGCCGCCGAAACAAGCTCGCCAGCTGGATGTAGCGGGCAATGCCGGTGCGGCTGAAGTCGACCTTGGCTCCGATCTCGGCGCGCGGCGGCATCGCAGGCTCTTCCTTTCAGGAACGCGTCAGGACGACGCGCAGGCAAAGGCCAAGACACGATGGCCAAGAAACGATGGACAAGACACGATCAAGACCTAAGGGATAGCTTATTGGCCTTTTTAGCCATTGGTCAAGAGAGCAAGGCCCAAGGTGCAACAGGTTCTTCTGGCTTCAGGCTGCGGAAAGACACGGAGGCCCTGCCAATCCCGGAAAACTTATGGCCGCCGACGTGATCGCGATTTGTCACACCGGGACCAATGACTTACACTGGCGGCCCGGCGGGGGCGGCGGGTTCCGAGGTTGCAGACAGTTTCAGAGATCAGCAACGTTAATTCACGGCGCAGATCACGAGAGGTTGCGCAGATGTTGCACGCGGAGGTTTGATTGCGGTCAGACCCCCAACGGGACTAGATCAACGGCAGTCATCACGTGATGAAACATGCGCCAGGACTTTCGTCGTTGCAGCCGCTGTCGGCGCCGACCCGGAGAATAGACATGGCAAAATTAGACATGGCAAAGATCGCTTGGATGCGCGCTGCGACGGTCGCGGCCGCCCTCCTGGTTGGGGTGATTGCAGCCTCGGCCCAGGAGCAATCGAAGCTACCCGATTGGTCGGGCCAGTGGATGCGCGGCCCCGGCATGGGAACGGGCTGGGACGGGACCAAGGAGCAGGGTCTGGGCCAACAGGCACCGCTCACGGCCGAGTACCGCGCCAAATTCGAGAGGTTCCTGGCCGACAAGGCCGCGGGAGGGATCGGCGGCGACATGACCGCGATCTGCTATCCGCACGGCATGCCGCGCATGATGATCGCGATCTATCCGATCGAGTTCATTGTCACTCCCGCGGTCACCTACATCCTGACCGACTACACGACGCATCGCCGCATCTACACCGATGGGCGCGATTGGCCGAAAGAGATATTGCCGGGCTACAACGGCTATTCGATCGGCAAATGGATCGACCAGGATGGCGACGGCCGCTACGACCTGCTCGAGGTCGAGACCCGCGGCTTCAAGGGTCCGCGCACGTACGAAGGCAGCGGGATGCCCTTGCATGAAGACAACGCCACGGTCATCCGCGAGCGGATCGCATTTGATAAGGCCAACGCGAGCCTGCTGCGCATCGAGACGACGATCACCGACAGCTCGCTCACTCGCCCGTGGACGGTCAGTCGTGTCTACCGGCGCGAAGCAAAACCGTTTTGGGATTTTGTCGATTGCGCCGAGAACAATCCGCATATATTGGTCGGCAGGGAATATTACATGATCAGTGCCGATGGCTTCCTGATGCCAACCAAGAAGGGCCAGACGGCACCTGATTTGCGCTATTTCAACAACGCTCCGGCGCGATAAGAAATCCATCCGACCTGAGCGTCCTCAATTAATGGGAGCACGGCGTGGCCGATTCTGCTCTGCGCCTGACTTTTGCGATTGCCGATTATTCGCACACGGCGGCGTTGAAAAACGGCGACATTCGCTTCAAGGGCATTGAGCCACAGTTCGTCGACGTGAAGCCGCAGATCGCCGCCTATCGGCGCATGGTGCGGGACGTCGAGTTCGACGTCTGCGAGCTGGCGCCAACGACCTACATCATCGCGCGAGCCTACAATGCGCCATTCGTGGCGCTGCCGATCTTCGTCATGCGCCGGTTTCATCATGCGGGTCTCCTGGTGCGACCGGATGCGGGGATCACCGGACCGAAGGACCTGGAGGGCAAGAAAGTCGGCGTGCGGGCCTACTCGGTCACGACCGGAGTGTGGACGCGCGCGATCCTCGCCGATGAGTACGGTCTCGACTGCTCCCGTGTCACCTGGGTGGTCGACGACGAGGAGCATGTGCGCGAGCTCCAATTGCCGGGAAATGTGATCCCTGCTCCCGCCGGCCGCTCACTCGCCGACATGATGGCGGCAGGCGAATTGCAAGCTGGCTTCGACGCCAATGCCGGCATCGGTCGCGCTGGGCCGCCGGTGGCGAACTGGGAGAAAACCCCGGTTCCTGCAGCGCACTATCCTGATCTGTTCGCCGATCCGGAGCCGCTCGAAGCGGATTGGTTTCGACGCACGGGAATTTATCCGATGCACGGAACCATTGTGGTCAAGGACGCCGTGCTGAAGGAGCACCCATGGGTTGCCGGCTCGATTGCGACAGCCTTCCAGACCGCCAAGGCGCGATGGCTCGCCAAGCTCAAGGCGGGCGTCGCTGGAACCGCGGCTGATCACAAATACCTGGCGCTCTCGAAGATCGTCGGCAGCGACCCCCTGCCCTTTGGCCTCGCCGCGAACCTGCCCACGATCAACGCGCTCATCGCGGCCGCTCATGACCAAAAGCTCACCCCGCGACGGATGACGGTCGACGAGCTGTTCGTGGATCCGGCCTGACCGGCTGTCACGCGCTCTCAGCTCGCGTGCCGAAGCTCAACTGCCGCCACCGGCCTCGACCGTGAGGAGCACAATGCAAGGCCGCGCCTGCGAATGTCATCGCGCAGACGCTCAAGGAAATCCGCCTGGAAGGGGCTCGGCCTCCAGTCCGACCGCATGGTGAGCCCGTCGGCACTGCGCGAGACCGGGATTGCGAACGGCAGCGCGACGAGCCCGCTCAGCCGAGGCTCGGATTGAAGCTCGAGCGGGGTCAGTAACGTGACGCGGTCGCTCGACTCCAGGATCGCAAGCTGAGCGGAGACCGTTGTCGCGTCGATGCAGGAGGTGGGACGGCGGGCCTCGTTGCTGAAGAGCTGATCGAAGGCCCGGCGCCGCTGCGAGCCGGCGCCCGGCAGCACCCAGTCGACCGTCAAGAGATCGCGAACCGTAACGATCGCCTGCTTCGACAGCGGATGGCCGCGGCGGGCGGCAACGCAATAGGGCTCCTCGAACAGCGCTTCCTCGACGAGATCGTCGATCGCCTTCGGCAGCTTGAGCGCCCCGAACATCACGTCGACCCGGCCGCTGCGGAGCTCCTGAAGAAGGAAGCTATACGTGCCTTCAACGATCCTGACCTGGGCGCCCGGGTGTGCGCTGAGCGCACTGTTGATGGCCGTGGCGAGCAGCGAGATCGAGGCGAGCGGCTGCGCGCCGATAAAGATCCGCAAGGAGCTCTTGCGGCGAAGCGCCGCGATCTCGTCGAGCCCTTCCTGCAATCGCCGGCAAGCCCGCTGCAGGCTGATCGCCAAGGCGCGCGCGGCCGCGTTGGTCGCAAACCCGTGGGGCGTGCGCTCGTAAAGCTCGCTGCCAAGGATCAGCTCGAGCCCGCGGGCCGTGCGCTGCAAAGCCGTCCGCGACATCCCAAGGTTCACGGCTGCGTCTTCGAACGATGAACTTCCCGCCACGGCCGCCAGGACCTTGATATGGGAAGATTTCAGCCGGGAGGACGCCTTATGCACGGCGGCCTTGGGAACGCCCCGCAGGATGCCCCCGGCGAGTGCCGCTTCGAACTGTGCAAACAGCCGGCGGACGCAAGCAACGAAGATGCGGCCTTCGTCGGTCAGGACGGTGCCAGTCTGATTTCGATAGAAGAACCGGCAGCCGGCCCAGGCTTCGATCTTCATCACGGCCTGCGTTACGGCCGGCTGCGACATATGGACCTCGGCGGCAGCCCGGCTGAAATTATTGCACCGCGCTACAGCCTCGAAGACCCTTAGATGGCGACAGCTTGGAAGCTCGAGTAGATCCGACATGCTCGATCGCTCGCTTTGCTTGTGTGAGCCGCTTCCAATCCCGAAAAAACAATCACGGGCCTCGCACTTCTGATTGGTTTTCGCAATCGCCGGTTGCCACTATGATCGGTCGGGGGAGGCTAACAAATGTCCCCCTGACCGTCCACTCGGGGGGAGATAGACTTATGAGTGAACAAAAGGAAACAAGCCAGGACGGCTCTGCCGATTGGGGTCCTGCTCGAGGCGCTGCACAGCCTCAGCTTCTTTCCTGACGGGTTGCTCACGCCGGCATGACTGCGATGCCTCCCTCGATTTGGTCTATCATCGGGTCGCCATGGATCGCGCAGGTCCGGCGCATCAGTGGGGCGTCCGATGACTGACCAGAAGCAAGCTGCGGCGGCCCTCACCACGAAACCTCATCAGCGCTTCAGCCTCTCAGCCATGAGAGGCGAGTATGTGGGGATCCTCTCGGTCATCACGGGCCTCGTCGTCTGGCAGATCTTCAGCGACTACGTGGTTGCGAACCCGCTTTTTCTGGCGTCCCCGATGCAGGTGCTCTCGGCGCTGGTGTCGCTCGCCAGCAGTGGCGAGCTCTGGCCTCACCTCGGCACGAGTGCGCTTGAGTTCGTGCTCGGCTATGCGATCGCGAGCGTGCTCGGCATCGCCATCGGCCTCCTGATCGCGACCAGCAGCTTCTGGAAGAGCTGGCTGCAGCCCTGGATTTCCGGGCTCTACGCGACGCCGACGATCGCACTCGGCCCGCTGTTCATCCTCTGGCTCGGCATCGGTATCTGGTCGAAGGTGCTGGTCGTCGTTCTGCTCGTGATCTTCGCGGTCATCATCAACACCGAGGCCGGCATCCGAAGCACCAGCGAGCGTTATCTGGAAATGATGCGGAGCTTCGGCGCCACCAAGAGCCAGCTGTTCCTCAAGGTCTCGCTACCGTCGGCAACGCCCTTCATTCTCGCCGGCCTCAAGCTGGGCATCGGTCGTGGTCTCATTGGGGTTGTCGTCGCCGAGCTGTTCGGATCGCGGCTCGGGCTCGGCCGCATGGTTGGCGCGTCGGCCGACAGCTTCAACATGCCGGAGCTCTTTGCGGCCGTGACCATTCTGGCCGTGAGCGGCATCGCCATGACCATGGGCTTTACGAAGCTCGAGGCACGGCTCGTTCCCTGGACCAAGGATTGAGCCAATGCCTTCGCTGAAGTCGCGATCCCTGACCAAGCGCTTCGGCGACCTCGAAGTGCTGCGCGATATCTCAGTCACGATCAATGACGGCGAGTTTGTCGCGCTCGTCGGCCCGAGCGGCTGTGGCAAGACCACGTTCTTGCGGATCGTCTCCGGCTTGGAGTCCGCCGAGGGCGGCACCATCTCGGTCGACGATGTGGTCGTGACCGGGCCGGGGCGCGACCGCGGCTTCGTCTTCCAGTCGGACTCGCTGCTGCCCTGGCGGAATGTGCTCGACAACACCATCGTCGGGCTCGAGCTTGCCGGCCGAATTGGTGCGGCCGATCTGGAGCGCACCCGCAAGCTGCTCAGCCTGGTTGGCCTCGCCGGCTTCGAGTCCTATTTTCCCCGCCAGCTCTCCGGCGGCATGCGCCAGCGCGTGAACCTGGCGCGAGCGCTCGCGATCGATCCTAAGGTCCTGCTGATGGACGAGCCCTTCTCGGCGCTCGACGCTCAGACTCGCGAGATCATGCAGAGCGAGCTGCAGCGCATCTGGGAGGAAGGCCGCAAGACCGTGCTCTTCGTCACGCACCAGATCGATGAGGCTGTCTTTCTCGCCGACCGTGTGCTTGTGTTTGCACGCCGGCCCGGCCGCATCCTCGATGATGTCCGGATCGAGCTGCCACGACCGCGGACGTTGTCGACCAAACGCGAGCCCGCTTTCGTTGCCCTAGTCGATCATATCTGGCGGCTGATTGAGAATGATGTGCGCGAAAGTGTCCTCGTTGAACATGGGTGATCGCATGAGCTCCATCCGACAGGGCGTCCCTCAGCGAAGCCTGCACAGCGCTGCACGGCTGACCTCCCTTGCCGCCGCGCTTGCCATGGCGTTCTTGGTGGCGCTTTCAGGCAGCCTTGCACCCACGGCGGCACGCGCCGCCGACACGGTGGTGACCGGCGTGCTTGGCTCCTACACCTCCGGCGTCTGGCCGTTCCTGATCGGCATGCGCAAGGGCTTCTTCGATCGGCACAATATCAAGCCTGACGTCGTCTTCGCACCGACGGCGCCGGGGCTGGTGCAGCAGCTCGCGGCGGGCTCCCTCGATATCATTGCGGTCAACGGACTGGTGGAACCCCTGCACGCGGTTGAGAAGGGCGCGCCCGTCGCAATCATGCGGATCATCGGACAGACCCCGAATTACGTCATGATCGGGCGCAGCAGCATTGCGGACCTGAAGGGCCTCAAGGGCAAGAAGATCGCCATTGGCGGCCTGCGCGACATCAACAAGATCTATCTCGATCGCGTGCTCATCCCCAACGGCCTCAAGGACGGCGACTACGACATCATCGTCATCGGCGCGACCGGCGCACGCTTTGCGGCGCTGAAGTCCGGCGCCATCGATGCCACCATGCTGGTGCCGCCGTTCAACTTCATGGCGCTCAAGTCCGGCTTCAAGTCGTTCGGGCTGGTGCGCGACTACGCCGGAGACCTGCCGCAGACCGGGATGCAGATCTCGAAGCGCTGGGCGGCCAGGAACCCGCAGCAGGCCAAGGCCATCAATCAGGTCATCGATGAGTCGGTCACCTGGCTCTATGATCCGAAAGAACCGCGATGAAGCGATCGACATCCTCACGCACGGCGGCGAAGGTCAATCGCGAGGAGATCGCCGAGAGCTACGACTTCCTGGTGGGGATCGACTTCTTCGCGCGCACCAGCGAGATCCGGCGCACGCCGCTCAACACGATGATGAAGGAGATGGTCGCCATCAAGGACATGGCATCCGTCATTCCGATCGAGTCGCTCCTGGTTCCAGGTCTCAACACCGTTGTCGACTGAGAAAGTCGACTGAGAATAGCATCGAGGTTCATTCACGTGGTCAAGCTCATCATCACAGGCGACGTCAATCTCATGAACGTCGCCGACGCGCAGGCTCCGTTCCGGCGCGTCAAGCAGGCATTCGGCTCAGCCGATCTCGTGTTCTCCAACCTCGAGTGTTGCCTGACCTCCAAGGCCAACGAAGGTTCGACCCACGTCGAAGGCTTCTTCGCCGATCCGAAAGTGACGGCCGAGGCGCTGACCGAATGCGGGATTGCAGCCGTCGGCATCGCCAACAACGTCAACTACGGCGAAGCCATCAACGAGTCGATCGCTCATCTCGATCGCATCGGCATCGCGCACACCGGCGCAGGCGCAAACCACACCGCCGCGCGTGCTCCCGCGATTGTCGAGCGCCAGGGATTGAAGATCGCCTTCCTGCAGCGCAGCTCGGTCTACTGGGCCACCAATCACGAGGCGAGCGCCCAGTCCGCCGGCATCGCCGTGATCCGTGGCCACACCGCCTATCAGGTCCCGATGTACAAAATGCGACGAGAGATCCCGCCGCTCAACCGGCCGGGCATTCCTCCCATCATCGTCACCTGGGCGGATCGTGATTATCTGGCGCGGTTCGAGCAGGACCTGATTGCGGCGCGCGCGAACGCCGACATCATCGTAGCCTCCTTCCATTGGGGCCTGCACAAGGATGTGCTGGACTACATGAAGGAGATTGCGCATTGCGCGATCGATGCCGGCGCGGATGTCGTGGTCGGACACGGGCCGCACTATTCGCTCGGCGCCGAGATCTACAAGGGCAAGCCGATCTTCTACGGGCTTGGCGCCTTCTCCTTCCACACCGGGCATGGCGGCCACCGGCACGACGACTGGGTTGGCATGATGGCCAAGCTGTCGTTCGACGGCAAACGCCTGGAGCGCACCGCGTTCGAGTTCATCCGCCGTACCGACGACAACGAGACCTACATCTGCCGTCTATCCGACGAGGACGCCGAATTTGCCGACCTCGAAAAGCGTAGCCGCGATCTCGGCGCGAAGCTCGCGCGTGACGGCAACGAGATCGTAATCAGCGCGGCGTGAGGACGCCGGACGCGCCGCAAAGGGCGGTGCTTCGCGCTGAACCTAGAGTATCAACCAGGGGAATTGCATGCGTATCTGCCGCTTCGATAACGACCGCCTGGGCATCATCCTGGACGGGCTCGTTCACGACGTCACTCCCATCCAAGAACAGATCAGGGCGTCGATGCCTTATGCGATGAAGGGCGATGCGGTCGTCAATGCGCTGCCCGATTGGCGGGACCGGCTGCTCGAGGCGGCCAAGAAGGCACCGGGCGTTCCTCTGAGCAGCATCAAGCTCATCGCACCGGTCGCGCGCCCCTCAAAGGCGCTCGCGGCCCCGACCAACTATCATGATCATATCGCCGAGATGGCCGCAGCACGCGTGGCCAGCGGCTCCAAGCACACGGCCAAGATCGGCACCGATGGAATCTTCCTCAAGGCCACCTCCTCGATCGTCGGGCCATCGGAGGGCGTTCCGATGCGCTTTCTCGAGCGGCGCACCGATCATGAGCTCGAGCTCGTCGTCATCATCGGCAAGCAAGGAACCGACATCAGCCAGGAGGGCGCGCTCGATCACATCGCGGGCTATAGCCTCGGTCTCGACATGACCATTCGCGGTCCGGAGGACCGCAGCTTCCGCAAATCGCCTGACGGCTATGCGGTCTTAGGTCCCTGGATGGTGACTGCGGACGAGATCGCCGATCCCGATAATGTTCCACTCGTGCTCAAGGTGAACGGCGAGGTCCGACAACAGACCAACACCAGCCACTTGATCTACGGCATTCGCCGCCTGATCGAGTTCGCCTCGTCGTTCTACACGCTCTACCCCGGAGACGTTTACTACACCGGTACTCCGAGCGGCGTCGGCCCGGTGAAGCCTGGCGACATCATCACGCTCGAAAGCCCGCTGATCGGCGCGATGACAGTGCCGGTTCGGGCGCATGTGCGCGGCCAGTCCTGAGCCTGCAGCACAAGGATCTCACGCCATGCTTCTGCAGACGAATGGCCGCAACAGCTATTTCGACATTGTCGGCCGCGAGGGCGCGCCCGTCGTCTACTTCGCGCATTCGCTCGCGGCCGACAGCGGCATGTGGTCCGAGCAGGTGCCGGCGTTTCTCGCGGCCGGCTACCGCGTGCTGCGGGTGGACATGCGCGGCCACGGCGGCAGCGATCCGGCGCCGGGCAACTACACCATGGAGCAGCTGGTCGAGGACGCGGTTCAGATCCTCGACTATCTTGCGATCCCCAAGATACATTTCTGCGGTCTGTCGATCGGCGGCATGATCGGTCAGGGCCTCGGCATCCTTCACCCTCATCGCGTCACGTCCCTGATCCTGTGCGACACGCAGGCCGAGGCGCCGAAGGACGCCAAGGAACGCTGGGGCGGCCGCGCGCTCATCATTCAGGCAGCAAACTCGATGGCGCCGCTCGCCGAATCGACGATGGGGCGCTGGCTGAGTGCCGGCTTCAAAGCGCGCAATCCGGTTCTCTGGAAGCAGATTCACGACACCGTCGCCGCAACACCGCCACAGGGCTATATCGGCTGCGCCGCCGCGATCCAGACCTTCAAATGGACGCCGCGCCTGCCGGAGATCTCCGCGCCGACGCTGGTGCTGTGCGGATCGGACGATCCGGGCGCCAATCCGGTGGAGAACCGGATGATCGCCGCCAAGGTCCAGCGCGGCGAGTTCCTGGCGATCGAAGGCGCGCGCCATCTTCCGAATGTCGAGGATCCCGAGAGGTTCAATCGGATCGTGCTCGACTGGTGCAATCGGCATCGCTAGCCGACAATCATCGCAGGCCCGCCTTCCACATGCCGTCCTGGTAGCGCTCGATCAGGCGCGAAGTCTGGTAGGGCACGTTGGCGGTAAGCCAGGTCATCGACAGCTCAGGCTGATCGCGGCGTAATCGAGCTGAGCAGCGCCCGCGCTTCGGCGGTGCGGCCTGCAAGCGCCAGGTTCGCGCACAACATCCGGCGCGAGCCCTGAAAGCCCGGACGGAGACGCTGCGCCTCAACGGACCAATGTACGGCCTCGTCGAAACGGCCTGCGGCATGCTTGGCGACCGCGATGCCGCCCAGGAACAGCGCCTTCTGCGGATCAAATGGTGCGAGCCTTATGGCCGCCTCGCCGTGCTCGATCGCTTCGCCATGGAGGCCCGCGAACGCGAGGCCGCGACTGAGCTGAGAGCGTGCCGCCGCGGAGTTCGGATTGAGCTCAACCGCCCGGCGGAAAGCTGCAATCGATTCGTCCGTGTGGCGCTCCATCAAAGCCCAATAACCGAGCGCGATATGTGCCCAGGAATCTCGATCGTCGAGCGCAAGCGCGCGGACGGCATGCTCGCGGCCAGGCAGCAGACCCTGGTCGCGCGCAATCCATCCCATGTGCGCCGCATTGACGAGGCAGAGTCCGAGCAGGCTTTGCGCTGGTGCATAGTCCGGCCGAACGTTCACGAGCTCCTTGAGGAGCGTGATTGCCGTCGTCGTATCCGCCTTGGTGACCCTGGCAAAGAGCGAGCGGGCACGCACCACGAGATCCCAGGGTCGCAATGCCGCGGCTGGCTGCGATAACGCACCCGCGCCTTCTGCAGTGAACACGTAGCTCTCGAACGCTGCGGCGACGCGACCGGCGATCTCCTCCTGAACAGCGAGGCGGTCGCGCACGCGGCGATCATAGGCTTCCGACCACAGGCACACGCCGGTCGCGGCTTCGAAGATGTGTACGTTAATTCGTACGCGTTCGCCGGTGTGGCGGACGCTGCCCTGCAGCTGATAGCGAACCGCGGAGCCCGGCGTGGCGTCGCGGCCGGCAACGGCCAGCCATCGGATACGGCAGAGCGCTGTAACCAGATCCTCGGCGAGGCCGTCGGCAAATGGGGCATGCTCTCCGCTCAGATCGGAGAAGCGCGCGATCGCGACCAACGGACGATCTCGCATAGGCAGAGGCACAGCCGATGACGCCGGGCGTGACTCATCGGGTAGAGGCGTCGTCTCACCCGTAATCAGGCCTGCGAACAGATAGCCAACCCGCGGCACCGTCTTGACGATCCGGCGATGGCGGTCCCGAAGCACGCGCCGGATGTCGCGCACGCACTGCACGAGAGAGTCGTCAGTCACCGAGATGCCGGGCCAAATTGCCTTGAACAGCTCTGCTTTCGAAACCGGCCTGCCGGCCTGCCGAGCCAGATGGCATAGCACCTCCATCGCCTGCGGGCGCAGAGTGAGCAGCTCTCCGTCACGCGAGAGAGATCGGCGGGCGGGATCGAGGGTGTGGCCCTCAAACCTAAGAAGGCGGGCGGTCGCGCTGGTCATCGCAGGTCCCAGGCCTTTCTGCCTTCGAGGCACAGCTTTCGGAAGTTTTCGTTTTTTTTCAACTGCTTTTGGTGACGGATCCCAGGCCCCGCACCCATCATAGGGCGCCAGAAGCATTCAGTATATCGGGCAGGAGTCACTTATGAGACAGGCCATGATCGGATTGTCGTCCGCGATTGCCGCTACGACCGGCGCATTCCTCCTGGCCTCGGTGCCGCCCCCGCCGGTCGCCGCGCAGGACGCTGCCCAGCGGCTTGGCGCTGTGCATTTTCCGACCTCATGCAACGAGACTGCGCAGCGCCAATTCGATCGGGCCATTCGCTATCAGCATTCGTTCTGGTACAGCCAATCGAAGGAGATTTTCGAGGATGTCTTGAAGGCCGATCCCAAATGCGTGATCGCCTATTGGGGTATCGGGCAAAGTCTACTCGCCAATCCGTTCAATCCGACGCCTGCGAAGAACCTGAGCGAAGCCCTCGCTGCGCTCACCAAGGCGAAGGAGATTGGCGCCGGAACGCCGCGTGAGGGCGACCTGATCGCTGCGCTCACCGTCTACTATACGGACCATGACAAGCTCGACCAGCGCACGCGTGTCCTCGCGTATGCGAAAGCGATGGAGGCCGTTGCCGGCCGCTACAAGGACGATGAGGTGCAGATCTACTACGCGCTTGCGCTCGATGTCGCCGCGTCACCGTCTGACAAGACATACGCGAACCAGCTCAAGGCTGCGGCGATCCTGGAGCCGATCTTTCAGCGTCAGCCCCATCATCCCGGCGTTGCGCACTACCTGATCCATACCTACGACTATCCGGCGCTGGCGCAGAAAGGCCTCGACGCAGCCTTGCGCTATGCCGCTATCGCGGAGGCGGCGCCGCATGCGCAGCACATGCCTTCGCATATATTCACGCGGGTAGGCTCCTGGAAGGAATCGGCCCTGTCGAACGCCGCCGCGGCGAAACTCGCGAAACAGGGCAAGGAGCCCGACGATCAGCTCCATGCATCGGACTACATGGTCTATGCGTATCTGCAGCTCGGGCGCGACCGCGAGGCACGGGCATTGATCGACGAGATGGCCGGCGTCACCGGCTACAACGCGGAGCGCAACACGGGACCATTCGCACTGGCGGCGAGCTCCGCGCGTTACGTCCTGGAGCGCAACGACTGGAGCGGTGCGTCGCAGCTGCCGGTCACGGCCTCCAAGTTCGCATACACCGAAGCGATGACGCGCTTCGCTCGAGCGCTCGGTGCTGCGCGACTCGGCCAGCCTCGATGCGGCCAAGAGTGAGATCAGCAGGCTCGTCGAGTTGCGCGACGCGCTGCGTGCTGCGCGCGACTCCTATTGGGCGGAACAGGTGGACATTCAGCACGCAGCTGCCTCGGCCTGGCTCTTGTTTGCCGAGGGCAACCGCGACGGCGCTCTGGCGATGCTGGCGAGCGCCGCCGATGCCGAGGACAAGACCGAGAAAGCGACTGTAACCCCCGGCCCGCTCATTCCGGCGCGTGAGCTCTATGGAACGATGTTGCTGGCAAGCGGCAGGGCGCAGGAGGCGCTGGCCACATTCAAGGCCGTTCTGGAGAAGGAGCCGCGCCGCCTTGGCGCCATGCTGGGCGCCGCGCGAGCAGCTGTCGCCGCTGGCGATGCCGCCACCGCCCGGCAATATTATGAAGCGGCGCTCGCGCAAATTGACACCGCCGACGGAGAGCGGCCCGAGCTTGCGGAAGCGCGAGCTTACGTTGCGAAGCGGTGAGCCACTCGGGCTCGCGCCGCTAACCACATCGAGCGCAAGCTCCCGAGGCCCCATGGCCTGATGACGGGGGGCGGCTTTCACGCTAGGGTCCGGCCAGGAAAGCGGGCGAGCACGTTAGGCGACCGCAACCTGGGAGGGCCCTTTTCATGTCCATGTTCATGCGCGTTTCCATGTTCATGCGCGTCGTGTGGCTGGTCGTCTTTGTTGCATGGTCCGGCACGCTCGCGGCTCAGGATTTCCCTAATCGCACCATCAAGCTGATCGTGCCATTCCCGGCGGGCGGCCCATCCGACACCATCGCACGCGTGCTCGTCGACAAGATGTCGAGCCTGCTCGGCCAGTCGATGGTGATCGAGAACCGCGCCGGCGCGGGCGGTCTCCTTGGCATCAATGCGGTCGCGAAGTCGGCCCCCGATGGCTACACCATCGGGATCGCGCCATCGAGCAGCCTCGCGATGAACGTGAACCTGCGCGACGACATGCCGTTCAATCCGCTCAAGGACCTGGCGCTCCTCACCCAGGTCGTGTCGGTGCCGGAAATCCTGGTGGTCAGCGAGAAAGTGCCGGCCGCGACTCTGGCCGAGCTGGTCGCGCTGGCGAAGGCGCAGCCCGGCAAGCTGGTCTTCGCATCGACCGGGCTCGGCAGCATGCCGCACATGGCCATGGAGTTGCTCAAGCTCACGGCCGACATCCAGCTGGTCCACGCGCCCTATTCCGGCGCGGCGCCGGCCGTGAACGACCTCCTGGGCAACCATGTCCAGATGTTGTTTGCGGACGTTCCGGTTCTGCTCGGCAGCATCCAGGCGGGCAAGCTGCGCGCGCTCGCTGTCGGCGGCCGCACGCGCATCTCTCTCCTGCCGTCGGTGGCAACCACCGCCGAGCTCGGCATGCCGCAGGTCGAAGCCGACAACTGGTATGGCCTGGTGGTGCCGGCCGCGACTCCGCAGCCGGTTCTGGCCAAGCTTCAATCGACCGCAATCGAGGCGTTGCACTCGGCCGAGGTCAAGGAGAAGCTTGCCGCCCAGGGCATCATCGCGGTGGGCTCGTCATCGGCGGAATTCACCGAGTACGTGAAGCGTGAGATCGACCGCTGGGGCAAGGTGATCGCCGCAACCGGCATCAAGATCAAGTGAGCGCGCTAGACTTTGAGCATGATCTTTTCCGAAAACCGGTTTCCACTTTTCGGGATCATGCTCCTCACAGCCCGTGCTGCCACGCTTCGGGAATGAGCCGGTAGCCTGAGCCATCCCGCACGAGGTGGGCGAAGCCTGGAAAATGGAGATGCATGCCGGTGATCAGCAGCCGGTCCGTCGCCACCATGTCGAAGACCTTGCGGCGTGAATCCTCCGCAAGCGCCTTGTCGGTGTCGAAGTCCATGCACACCTCCGGCCGCGCCGTCTGCACCTCGGGCACGTGGACGGTGTCGCCCCAGATGAGGAGCTGCTCGTTGCCGGAGCTGATCATGTAGGTGGTGTGGCCGGGCGTGTGGCCCGGGCGCGGAATGGCCGTGACACCGGGAAAAACCTCGCCGGCCTTGAACAGACGCCAGCGATCCTTGTACGGCGTCACCTGCTCGCGCCCGGCCTGGAAGAAGTCCCGCTTCTCGCGCTCGGTCCCCCTTGCCATGGCGCCGTCATCGAACCAATGCATGGGCTCGCGCTCATGCATGACGAGCTCGGCATTCGGAAAGTAGCGCTGGCCGGTGTTGCGATCCGCCAGTCCCGCCGAGTGGTCCGGATGCATGTGGGTCAGGATCACCGTATCGATGCTCGCGGGATCGACACCGGCAGCCTTGATATTGGCGAGCACCTTGCCGGCCGTCGGCAGCAGGTAGGTGCCCGAGCCGGTATCGACCAGCGCAAGCCGCCCGGCGGAGTAGATCAGAAACGCGTTCACGGATGTGCGGCGCGCCGGGCGGAACGACGCCGTAAGGATGCCGGTTGCCTCCTCCGGGCTGATGTTGCGCAAGACCTGCATCGAGCCATCGAGGAAGCCATCGCTGATGGCGGTCACGGTGATGTCGCCAATGCGCCGATGGTAGACGCCGGGGATTTGCTGCCTCGGGATATTGATCATGAACTGCCTCCGGCGATCTGCTTCGCGACGATTGTAGCCGCTGACGCGCGACACAGACAAACCACGGTTGATTGCACCAGCCGGCGACGCTACAAACCACTCCGCTCGCAATCGCGAGCTTCAGTACGGTTCACGCGTATGCCCAACATTCCGGACTCGCCGCTCAAGACCTATCTCGATCATCTCACCCGCGGCGAGCTTGCCTATCAGTTCAGTCCCGAGGCCGGCCGCGCCGTGTTCTATCCGCGCGTGATCTGCCCGTTCACGGGCAGCGACAAGCTCGAATGGCGCGTCAGCAAGGGGCTCGGCACCGTCTATGCGACCACGATCGTGCATCCGGCGGAAGGCAAGCCCTTCAACGTGGCGCTGATCGACTGCGACGAAGGATTCCGCCTGATGAGCCGCGTCGAGGACATCGCGCCCGAAGCGGTGCGATCGGGCAGCGCGTGCGTTTTCGCGTGCACATCCCAGGCGGCGATGACCCCGTACCCGGTCTTCACGCCGGTGGAGGGCGCGTGATGGACGGGCTCAAGCGCGGCAGCGCGGCCATCGTCGGCGTCGCCGGAATCGGATCTCGGCCAGGTGGCCGACGGCATGTCGGTCGATCGACCTGATGGCGCAGGGCACGCGGCGCGCGCTCGACGATTGCGGCCTGAGCCTGAAAGACGTCGACGGCCTGTTCTGCGCCATGACGCAGAAGCCGCCTGTCGGTGCTGGGGCTTGTCGAATATCTCGGCATCGATCCGAAGTTCATCGGCTCGACCATCGTCGGGCGGCTCGTCGTTCGAGTTTCATGTCGCCCATGCGATGGGCGCGATCGCGCTCGGCCTCTGCAACGTGGCGGTGATCGCCTATGGCAGCACGCAGCGCAGCGTCGGCCGCAAGCAGGCCTCGGTGCGCGAGATCAACCCCTACGAGACGCCGTTCAAGCCGTTCCTGCCGTCGAGCGCCTATGCGCTGGCCGCCTCGCGGCACATGCACCAGTTCGGCACCACGCGCGAGCAGCTCGCCGCGGTCGCGGTCGCGGCGCGCGAATGGGCGCTGCTCAATCCGGCAGCCTGGGAGAAGAAGCCGCTCACCATCGCGGACGTGCTGTCGTCGCGCATGGTCGAGCTATCCGTTCACGGTGCGCGATTGTTGTCTGGTCACCGATGGCGGCGGCGCGATCATCGTCACCTCGGCCGAGCGCGCGAAGTCGCTGAAGAAGCCGCCCGCCTATGTGCTCGGCTGCGGCCACTCGGTCACCCACGCCAACATCACCAGCATGCCGGATCTGACGGTGACCGGAGCGCAAGCCTCGGGCAAGGCCGCCTACGCGATGGCCGAAGCTCGGGCCCGCCGATATCGATGTGGTCGAGCTCTATGACGCCTTCACGATCAACACCATCCTGTTCCTGGAAGACCTCGGCTTCTGCAAGAAGGGCGAAGGCGGCGCGTTCTGTCAGCGACGGACGCATCGCGCCCAAGGGCAGCCTTGCGGTCAACACCAATGGTGGCGGGCTATCCTACTGCCATCCGGGCATGTACGGGCTCCTGCTGCTGATCGAGGCAGTGCGCCAGCTGCGCGGCGAATGCGGAGCGCGTCAGGTGAAGGACTGCGAGGTCGCGATGGCGCACGGCAATGGCGGCGTGCTCTCCTCGCAGGCGACCGTCATTCTCGGCACGCCGTCAACGCTCTGATGGCTTACGCGCCGACCTCATCGAGAAACGCGCTGACCGTGTGGGCGTAAAGCTCCGGCGTCTGTAAGGCGGCATAGTGCGCGGTTTCGAGCACTGCATAGCGCGCACCGGGGATCGCGCGCGCCACCGGCTCGACCAGCGGCGGCGGGCGCGTGCGATCGAGCGCGCCCGCGATCACCAGCGCCGGGCAGGCAATGCGAGGCAGCTCGGGCGAAATGTCCATGGCAATCAGCATGCGGTAGATGGCCCCGTAGCTCACCGGATCGCCGCCGAGCCAGCGCGCGCGAAATTCTGCGAAGCGCTGCGCGTCGCCGCGCAGCTCCACTGGATACGAGAGGTCGAGCGTATCGATGACTGCATGCAGGCCCTCGCGCTCCATCATCTCCACGCGGGCGAGCAGCGCCGGGCGGCGCTCGGGCGCGATGCCGACCGCCGGACTGCTGGCGACCAGCGCGGCAACGCGCTGCGGAAACCGCACCGCCGCGTGCATCGCGATCGCACCGCCGACCGCCACACCCGCGAGCGCCACCTTTTCGGATATGCCGAGCGCGTCCAACAGCGCGATGAGATCGTCCACCATGGTGTCGATCGAAAGCGGCGCACGGATCTTCTGCGACAGCCCGGCCCCGCGCGTGTCGTAGCGCAGCACGCGCCGCTTGCCGGAGAACAGCGGCACCACGAGGTCCCAGCTCTCGAGCGTTCCGCCCATTTCGTGGATCAGGACGAGCGTGGGCCCGCCACCGCACACGTCATAGCGGAGCGCCGTGCCGTTGACCTCGACAAAGTGCATGAGGAGGCCTCAATCCGGCAGCGCGATGTCAGGTGTCACCAGCGGCCTGCAGTCCGGCGCGAAGCGCGAGCGGCGCGCCGGTGCGCGCGCGCAGGTCCGCCTCGCTGAGACCCGCGAGCATCTCGCGCACGACCAATCCGGCGGGCGTGACGTCGAGCACCGCAAGGTCGGTATAGATGCGCTTGACACAGCGCACCGCCGTCAGCGGCAACGTGCATGACGCGAGCAGCCGCGGCGCGCCCTTGCGCGTCACATGCTCCATGATCACCCAGACCGAGCGCGCGCACGCGGCGAGATCCATGGCGCCGCCCACCAGCGGCCCCTTGTTCGGGAGCCGCATGTCCCAGTTGGCGAGATCGCCATTGGCCGCCACTTCGAAGGCACCAAGAACCGCCACGTCGACATGACCACCGCGGATCATGGCGAACGACCAGGAGGAATCGACGATCGATGCGCCAGGCCGGAGGGTGACGCGCCGGCTGCCGGCATCGACCAGGTCGGTGTCGGCGCGATCGGGCGCAGCCAGCGGGCCGACACCGATCACGCCGTTCTCGGACTGGATGAAGACATCGACCTCGGGGCGGATGTAGTCGGCGACCGCGACCGGCATGCCGAGGCCGAGATTGACCAGCATGCCCTCCTGGATGTCCTGCGCAGTGCGCCACGCGATCTGCAGGCGATTGAGCGGCGTCATGCCGTCACCGCCACGACACGGTCCACGTAGGCGCCCGGCAGCTGCACGCGTTCGTGCGGCATCGGCTCGTCCAGCACAGTGCGCACTTCCGCAACCGCCAGCGTCGCGGCCGTCGCCATCACCGGACCGAAGTTCATCTGGGCGTAGCGAAACGAGAGGTTGCCGATAGCGATCGGCCGTATCGGCGCGCACCAGCGCCACGTCTGCCGGTCATCGCATGCTCGAGCACGTAATCGCGGCCCTCGAAGCTGCGAACTTCCTTTCCCTTTGTCAGCTCGGTGCCGAAGCCGACCGGCGTGAAGAACGCCGGAATGCCCGCACCGCCGGCGCGGATGCGCTCCGTGAAGGTGCCCTGCGGCACGCATTCAAGCTCGATCTTGCCCTCCATCCAGAGCCGCTCGAAGGCCGACGGCTCCTTGCTGTGGCCTCGCGCGGCCGTGCACACGACCTTGCGCACGAGCCCGGCCTCGATCAGCTCATGCGTGTAGGAGTAGCGGTGCGTGGCGGAGTTCACGACCAGCGTGAGATTTTTCGGACCGCGATCGCGCAGCGCGCGAATGAGGACATTCGGAAAGCCGGCGCCGCCAAAGCCCGATATGAAGACCGTCGCCCCATCGGCAACATCAGCCAGCGCCTCGGCGGCGCTCGCGACACGCTTGTCGATCGGCATTGCGACTCAGTCCTCCCTGCTCCGTCATTCCGCCTTCATGCCGGCGAAGCGGATCACCTTGCCCCACTTCTCGGTCTCCTCGGCAATGAGCTTGCCGAATGCCGCGGGCGAGCGCGCGATCAGCACGCAGCCAAGATCGTCGAACTTCGCTTTCATCGCCGGCTCGGCCAGAACCGCGTTGATCTCACGGTTGAGCTTTTCGACAATGGCTGCCGGTGTCTCCCTCGGCGCGCCGACACCGTACCAGGCCGTGGCCTCGAAATTCGGCACGAACTCGCCGATGGTCGGCAGCTCGGGTAGCGCCTCCAGGCGTTCGGAGGTCGTCACCGCAAGGCCGCGCACGCGGCCGGAGCGGATGTGCTCGATCGAAACCGGCGTGGTGGAGAAATAGAGCTGCACATGCCCCGCCAGCAGGTCGGTCATTGCGGGCGCCGCCCCGCGATAAGGAACGTGCTGGACGTTCACCTCGGACATCATCTTGAACAGCTCGCCCGCCAGATGTGGCGTCGTCCCGATCCCAGGCGTTGCCATGTTGATCTTGCCGGGATTGGCTTTGATATAGGCCAGGAGCTCGGGAACGCTCGTCACCGGGACCGCCGGGTGCACGATCAGCACCATCGGCACGCTCGCAATGGCGGCGACCGGCGCAATGTCGCGGATGAAGTTGAAGCTCAGCTTGCTGTAGAGCGAAGCGTTGATGGCGTTCGGCGCGCCGACGAAGAGCAGCGTGTATCCGTCGGGCGCCGCGCGCACGACGGTTTCGGTGGCGAGGTTGGTGCCGGCTCCAGGACGGGGCTCGATGACGAAGGGCTGTCCGAGCCGCTCCGTGAGCGGCTGGGTCACCAGGCGGGAGATGATGTCGGTGGTGCCGCCGGTCGTGTAGCCGAGGAGCCAGCGCACCGGCCGCGACGGGTAGTCCTGCGCGGACGCCATTCGCGAGAGCAGCGGCAGCGCCGCGCCGCCCGATGCCAGCTTGAGAAATTGCCGTCGCGCGCGGTCCATGATGCCCTCTTTTGAAGACTCCGGTTTCAGGAACAGCCGCGCACGATGTTATGGCAGCCGCTTGATCCATGTCGTAAGCGCGTCGACGACGGCCTTGGGCTGCTCCGGAATGAGCGCGTGGCTGGCGTTGGGGATCACAGCGATGCTGACCCGATCCCCGAACTCATTTTTCATTTCATTGCGCGCGGATTCCGGCTTGAACGGATCCTGTGCGGCCTGCAGATCGAGCAGCGGCGCGGTTCCGCCGGCCCACCACTCGTCCTGGCGGACTGCCGCAGCGGCCGCCCGCTGAGCGTTGCGGATCTCGGGATGCCACCCGGTGAGCCAGACGGTCGGATCGTTGCCAGGCGCGAAAAATCCGAACCGCAGCGCGGCAAGGCGCGCCTCTTTTGAAAGCGAAAGATCGCCCGCGTCAGTAACCGCCTTGGTCAGCTCGGGGGCGTATTGCTTGGCAGCCGCAGCCGCGATGACGACGCCGCGCACCAGCCTTGGATGGTCGGTCGCCGTCATGCGGGCGACCCAGTTTCCGTAGGCGTGACCGACGATGACGGCGCGCCCGTGCCCGAGCTTCTCGACCGCATTGGCGATGTCGCGCGCGAAATCATGCAAGGAGATGTTTGTCATCGGACCGCTACTGCGGCCGATCCCGCGCGGCTTTGGCCGCAGCACACGGAAGCCCGCAGCGGTCAGTCCTTCTGCGACCTCGTCGTAGTCGTCGGAATCCCGCGCCAGCGACGGCAGCAGGACGACGGCAGGCCCCTCGCCTTCGACCACCACCTCGATCTGAACATTGTCGTAGCGAACGAGCTCACTGCGGCGCTCGGCCGACACCGCTGTTCCCATCAATCCT
Source organism: uncultured Alphaproteobacteria bacterium (assembly GCA_963817015.1). GTDB lineage: Bacteria > Pseudomonadota > Alphaproteobacteria > Rhizobiales > Xanthobacteraceae > VAZQ01. The sequence continues at coordinate 440,874 of CAWFMV010000010.1, forward strand.
GCATATAGGGCTATGACAGATATGGCTACGACAAGCGGCAGCGAGCGCACGAATGGCGACACGAACATGCTCCCTTAAAAGCTCGGCTGGTTAGATCCCGCCTGTTGAATGGACGCGCAACTCAGTGGCCGCATCGTTGGTCAAACGAAATGATGCACTTGCGCTACGCAGAGTGTCAATGCGCATCGGCCTATAGGTCAGCTTTATGACCGCGGCGAAGCCGCGCAGAGGCGGACCCGCGGCGGACCGCCTACATGACGCCGCCTACATGGCGATGCCGGCGGACTTGATGATCGGGCCCCACTTGGCGACCTCGCTGGCAATGAAGGCCTGCAGGTCCTCTGGCGTGCCGCCGGCCGGCCTGCATGTCTGCGCTGTCCAGGTGCTGCTTGCCGATGTCGCTGGCGATGTACTCGTTGACGAGCTTGTTCAGCGTCAGGATGATCTCCTGCGGCGTGCCGGCGGGCGCCACCACGCTGTAATAGGCGACGGCTTCAAACCCCGGAAAGCCAGACTCGGCGACGGTCGGGATGCTCGGCAGCTGCTTCGAGCGCGTGAGCGTCGTCACCGCAAGACCGCGCAACGAGCCGTCCTGCAGCGAGGCGACCATCCCGGGCGTGAAATTGATGCTCAAATCGATCTGCCCGGCGATCACGTCGGCGCCGGAGCCTGCCGCCCCGCGATAGGGCACGTAGTTCATCCGGGTGCCACTGCTCTTCTGCAGCAGCTCCATGGTCAGGTGGGCTTGCGATCCGATGCCGGGCGTGCCGACCGAGAGCTTCCCCGGATTGGCCTTCGCGTACGCAATCAGCTCCTGCAGATTGCCGACCGGCACCTTCGGATGCGCCGCCAGCACCATCGGCGATTTTGCGAGCAGGACGATCGGAGCAAATGCGCGATCCGCATCGAACGGCATGTTCTTGTACATGAAGCGATTGGTCGCCAGGATGCCGGGCGGCGAGAACATCAGCGTGTAGCCATCCGGGCTGGCCTTGGCCACATAGCCGCCGCCGATGTTGCCGTTGGCGCCCGATCGGTTCTCGATCACGATCTGCTGCCCGAGCTTGGCCGACAGATCGGCCGCAAGGCGACGGGCCGGAATATCGATCGAGCCTCCGGCCGCGAAGGGAACCACCATGGTGATCGGGCGCGAGGGCCAGCTCTGGGCCGCCGCCAAGGACGACGCCAGGCTGAGCAGCGTTGCGGTAAGGGCGCAAAGGCTTGGCTTGCTCAGCATTGATCCTCCCTGCCTTGGTCGATGCGAGCTACACGAGCGGCCCCGGGCTCTTCTTGTATCGGTTCACGATCGCGTCGGCAGTCATGTAGGCGAGCGCCTGCATGGTCAGCGTGGGATTGAAGCCGCTGATGGTCGGATGGATCGAGCCGCCTGCAATGAACAGGTTGTGATTGTCCCAGCTCTGGCCATAGCGATTGACCACCGAGTTCTTGGGATCGCTGCCCATGCGGGCGCCACCCTGATGGTGCCCTCCCGGCGACCCCGGGCGCTCGTTCGCGCGCCACACGTGCGAGGCGCCCATGGCGCGCCCAATCTCTTCGGTCTTGCGCAGCATGTATTCGACGCGCGCCCGCTCGCTCGGCCGCCGCCAGTCGTAGGTCAGGCGCGGCGCCGGCAGGCCCCAGGCATCGCGCACATTCAGGATCAAGGTCGATCATCTGATCGGCGAACGGAAGGTTGTCGGTCTGCGCATTGAGCGCGGCATGGCGCGCGAAGTATTTCGCGATGAACTTGCGATAAGGTGCGCCCCAATTCGGTATTCCGCGCGGCGGCTGCATGCCGACCGAAGCGGCGATCGGTCCGGCATCGAAGCCCGGCCCCTGCACCGAGATCTGTGCACCGAGGATGAAGCCCAAGCCGCTGTGATCGAAGTTATCGCCGTTCAGGTCGTCGATCGTATGCTTCTGCGCCGTCGGCCCCATGAACATGTTGACGTAGCGATCGTCAAACGCGACGAACACTCGTCCCCCGATATGCGTCATGACGTGCCGGCCGAGATGGCCGCTCGAGTTGGCGAGCCCCTCCGGAAATTTGCTGGTCTTGGAGAGCAGCAACAGGCGCACGACGTCGTAGATGAACGGGGACAGGATGACGATCTCGGCCTCGACCGTGTTGTCGGAGTTGTCGGGGCCGTAATAGGAAACACCGGTGACGCGGCCGCTGTTGTCGCTGTTGATGCGATAGCACATGGCGCCGGTAACAAGCTTGAAGTTGCCGGTGGCTTCGGCCTCGGGAATCGTGGTCACCAGCACCGAGGACTTCGCGCCGACGTGACAGCCATGGGTCGAGCAGAAGCCGCAGTAGGCGCAGCCAGGGCGGCCCTGGTATGGCTCTGAAAGAATTGCACGCGGCGTCGGGAACGGGATGGTAGCCAAGTTTCTTGACGCCCTCTTCGAAGATACGAGCGGAGTTGTCCACGAACAGAGGCGGCATCGGGAACTCGCGCTGGCGAGGAGCCTCGAAGATGTTGCCGCCCTCGATCTTGCGCCCTTGCAGGTTACCGGCCTTGCCGGAAACGCCGAGATCGTATTCGGCGCGATCGTAGAAAGGCTCGAGCTCGGCGTAGCTCAGCGGCCAGTCGATGACCGAACAGTCCTCAGGGATCGCAGACGCGCCATAGCGCTCGATCGGTCTGCGACCGCACACGGAAGTCGCTCTCGTGGAATCGCCACGAGACTGCGCCATAGTGAACGGTGCCGCCGCCGACCTGGTTGCCATAGTTCAGTGGCGCCATCGGCATCGCGCGCGCGTCGGCATTGGGCCGCCAGGTGACAGGCTGACGCTTCGGGTTTGGGCGCAGGTCCTGGCGCTGGAAATAGCGCAGCTCGTCCTGCCCTGCGAAGTCCGAGGTCTTGTGGCGCGGGCCGCGCTCGAGCCCGATGACCTTCATGCCGGCCTTACTGAGCTCAGCCGCAAGGATGCCACCGGTTCCACCGACGCCAACGATGACAACGTCTGCTTTCTCCGTTGCCATGGCTCAGGACCTCCGCGACTTGGGCTTGCAGCCCAAGAATGGGCCCGCGCGTGAAGGCCTCACGGCTCGCCATGTCCGCCTCCGTGAACACGGGTTGCGCGCCGGGGAATCCCACCAGTCGCCAGCCTGCAAAGTCCTTGTTGCCGCCGTAGACCGGGTCCGCAAACATTCCTTCCATCGTGTGCGTGCGCAGTGTGTTGAAGAACGCCTGCGATGTCGGCCAGGTGAAGCTTGGGGCCTTGCCTTCGATCATCGCGGTGATTACCGCGTCTTGCTCTGCCGCGGTGAGCTGGGCGAAGGACTTGCTGTAGGTTTTTCGGCAATGGTCTTCGAGCGCCGCACAGCCGCGCCGATAGAAATCCTGCAGCTCCGCATAGGCGCCCGCAAGCGCAAGATCGATGTAATTGAGCACACCAGCGTCGCGTGCGCCCGGCTCGCCGGGGGCGCCTGGCATGAGCCGCTCGGTGAAGGCCTCGATCGCGGCGCTGTCATCCTGGTTCAGGAACGCTCCGAGCTTCCCGCCACTATCGTGTGTGTGATCCGCCGTCGGTTCGGCCTGCGGCGTCGTCTGCGCGAGACCCGCTCCGGTGGCGACAGCTCCGGCGCCCGCCACCGTGCTGACAAGGAAAGCACGTCGGGACTCGTTGTGCTTGCTCTTCATGATCGTCTCCCTGCGTTCCCCTGCACGGCTTCGTTATGGCTGAGCCGCGAGCTTCGGAAGCCAAACATGGAATGGAGGGCGGAACAAGACAGCCCGCAATATCAATTCGATAGATGTGGAACACACCGCAGGGCGGATCGGCTGCAGCCGAGGGGCTTGACATTCAGATATACTAAGATATATCTTGTCATATCGTCAACAAACTAGGAAACCTGAGAATGCGATTTCACGAAAGCCATCACGAGCGCTGGTTCGGTCCGCGCAAGCACGGAAAGTTTGGCCATGGTCACCACGGTCACCACCGCCGCTTCGGCAGAAGCTGGATGGAGGACCGGGGGAAATCCCATGGCCGCCGGCGTCTGTTCGATGCAAGCGAGCTGCGGCTTGTGCTGCTCAAGCTCATCTCCGATCAGCCGCGGCACGGCTATGACCTGATCCGGGCGATCGAGGAGCTGAGCGGCGGCGCCTATGTGCCGAGCCCCGGGGTCGTCTACCCTGCCCTGTCGATGCTCCAGGATCAGGACCACATCGAAGCGACCGGAGAAGAGAACGCCCGCAAGGCGTTTGCGATCACGCAATCCGGCAAAGCCGATCTCACCGCCAATGCGGCAACGGTCAAGGCGCTGCTCGCACGCCTCGGCGAGCTCGCGGCGACGCGCGAGCAGACCGACAGCGCGCCCATCCGCCGCGCCATGGAAAACCTGCGCACGGTCCTGCGCCATCGCTTGGGCGGCGAAAAGGTGACGAAGGATACGCTCTATGAGGTCGCCGCAATCCTTGACGAGGCTGCGCAACGGATCGAGCGCCTTTGACGGTGAGGAGCACGCCTGGCAGGCGTCACCGCCTGCCAGCGCGCTGTGTGCTGGCCCGCAACAGTCCTCTCCGCATCAAACCTCACGACCGATCAGCCGATCGACTGAGTAAGGTCCGCCCCCGCGGATCGCGATCGCTAGGAACAGCAGACCCCACAGCAGCGGATATTCGTAGCCGCGCGACGTCCAGCCATAGCCGTTGGGAAAGTGCTGATAGACAATGACCGCGAACTCGACCACGAGCATGATGGCAATCGGTCGCGTCAGAAACCCAAGCACGATACAGACGGCGCCGGCGGTCTCCAGAAGCACGAGCGCATACGCTAAAGGCAACGCAGGCTCGATACCACGGGTCGCCAGTGTGTTGGCCGCCACTGCCTGAAAGCCCATCATCAGCTTGGGCCATCCATGCGTAAATAATATGACTCCTGCGGTTACTCTTATGAGCGGCCAATGCAGCGCGCCAAGCGTCTCGTAAAGCGAGCCGAGCCCGATCATCGACGCGGGCTCGCGGCCCGTATCTTTGTAACTCACGTCAGCCTCCTATCGCCATTTGGCGCGCGCATACTCCCCGCGCTTGCGCGGAAAGCAAGAAAATATTGCGATTCACGGGCGATAAGTCGCAGCCGCACCGATGAATCCAATTCCTGCACTCATGAATCTGAATCATATGCGGAGACACTGACGTGGGCGCATCTACGTTGCAGCGCTGAGGGCTGCGATCGCTACGCGCAAATCCAGTCGAGGTTGGCTTCATCCTCGATCTGTTGCAGGCGATCGAACATCGCCGTCATCGCGGCGGCGTCATAGTCCCGGGTCAGGAGCATCGCCTTGTCGCGCAGCTCGCCCGCGTTCAGGGGATTGTCCGGTGTCCCCTTGAAGTCGGCGACCTCCGCACTGCGCAGGCGTCCATCGCGCATCGTCAGCGTGACACGGCTGGCGATCGGCGTCGGCTGCGGCACATCCCAAGGCACCAGGCGTATGCGCGCGATCAGCGAGCGCAGCTCTTGATCACTCACGTCAGCATCTCGGAACGTCCTGGGATCACGCGCATCCGCCGCAATCGCCAGCGCGACGCTGAACGGCACGCTGTATTGCCCGATCATGACATCGCCAGGATCGCGGATGTCGTGCCGTCGCAGCTCCTTCGCTCCGACCTTGATCTCGATCGACTGAACGTCTCGGCTTTCGATGCGTTCGCTCGCTTTCATATCCACGATCGCCTGCACCGGCGTATGGCAGGCGGTATGGCAGGCGTAGCGCTTCATCGAGATGCGCTGTGTCAGCCAGGTCTCGCCAAGGCCGCGCGTGAGCTCGGCGACATCCCATTCGTTGCAGTAGACTTTCAGAAATCCGCAATCACCCTCAAGCACGGTCGCCGGTCCGGTGAAGCCGTCGGCCGCCAGGTTTGCGGCCAGCACGCCACCCTCGGCGGCACGCCCGAAATGCAGGCGCTTGACCATCGCGCCGGTGCCGGAGCGCGCGAACTCAACGAGCCCGCTCGAGAGCGAGCCTGCGATGCCGAGCGCATTGGTCATGCGCTCCGCATCGAAACCCATCAGATGTCCGCACGCCACGGCTGCGCCGAACGGGCCGGTGGTGCCCAGGCGCATGAAAGCCGCGCGTCTCGTTGCTGTGCTTGGTGGCCCGGCCGATGCGGATCATCACCTCCGCGCCCGCCACGAAGGCCGTGAGCAGGGCGCGGCCGCTCAATCCACGCTCCTGCGCGGTCGCGAGCGCAGCCGTGAGAACCGTGGCCCCTGGATGCGCGCCGGCGCTGGGTCGTACAGCTCCGTCGAGCTCGAACGCGTGAGCCAGCGCGCCATTGGCGAGCGCGGCGTAAGGGGCAACGACCGGCCTTTCGCCATCGCCGAGGATATGGCTGCGCCCGCCGTCGCCGACGCGGCGCGCATAGGCGACGATCATGGCGCTCCATGGCAGGCTGCGGCCGAACACGATGGTGGCGATCGTGTCGGCGATCGAGTCCTTGGCGCGCTGGATGGCAGGCGCGGGCACGTCCTCGAACCGCAGTCGAGAGGCGAATTGCGCCAGGCGGATGGTCTCGCCGCTCATCTGTCTCACTTGCCCGTTGTCGGTGTTGTCGTGTGCCTGAGCGCGAAGCTCAGTCGCGAATGTCCTGCAGGAACCACTCGGTTGGAATCTCGCGGCCGACACCCTGCGCCTTGGCAAGCTCATAGATGCGACCCGCGAGCGGCCAGAACTGGTTGCCCTGCAGATTGCCGCGCTCCGAGAAGGAGATCTGCTCGTCGGAGGTGCGGATGCGACCGTTGCGTTTCACAACATCGGCAAAGGTGATGGTGCGCTCTGGCGGGAACACGGCGCCGTGCCCGCGGCCACCTTTGCTCTTGCGCTTGAAGCCGGTCTCGATGTCAGGGCGCGCCGCATAGGTGACATACTCGTCGTCGGCGCCGTTGGAGCCCCAGGGCGTGGTCGCGTTGCCGAACCGCAAATAGAGATCGATGCGATCAAGGATCGCTCTGTCCTTGAGGCCACCGCCCGTACCGGGCGCAACCAGATGCGCGCCTTTCTCGATGCGCGCCCCATCGATGACCGAGACCGCGGAATCGGTGAGCGCCGCCACAATATCGGCATCGCGGTAGATCTGCTCGGGGCTGTCGCAGACCTTGACCTCGATCCCATGCTTATCCGCCACCTTGCGCCCGAAGCGCTCACGATTGTCCTTGGTCGGACTGTAGACCTGCAGGCGCTTGAGGCCCGGGCGTACATGCATGAAGGCTTCCATGTGGGTCTCCGACATGCCGCCGGAGCCCAGCATGCCGATCACCTCGGCATTCGCTTTCGCCAGATATCGGACTCCAATGCCGCCGTCGGCGCCGACGCGCGTGAGCTGGGTCAGCCCATCGTTGAGGATCGCGAGCGGCTCGCCGCTCTCGGTGTTGGTGAGGAGAATCAGGCCGCAATAGGTGCCGGGCTTGATGCAATATTTCTCCTGGGTGCGGGCGCCGTTGTATTCCTGCTCGTAGATGATGTCCGACTTCATGCGGATGGCGAAATAGCCGCTGGTCGAGCCGCCTTCGACGCTACTCCACTGATAGACCTTCCCGGGCTTCTTGGTCGGGATCATGATGTCGGTGCGCGGCTTGCACACCGCGTCGGTAGTGACGAGCTGACGATACGCCTGATCGAGCGCGTCGATGGCCTCACCCATGGTGAGCAGCCTGGCCACGTCCGCATTGCTGATGATCAGCATGTCCCCTCCACTTGCACCCAAACGACGAACGTCCGAGCTGCGACGCGACGAGCCCAGCCCTGGATAGCCGAACTCATAGGCGCATTCCTGCCGTTCGGAGCAAGGCTCGCCGTCGCCCTGACCACTCTCGGTGGAGGTGGAGCCATAAAGTAAGCCGACGTAGCTCGCTGACTACGTCACGCTGCGGCAAAGCGGACAAGCGACAAAGCGCCAGCTCGTCTGACCGTGCGCCCCGAAATCACTTGATCGGCCAGGGCAGGCACTCAGCCAGCCCTCTCCCCAGAATCCATTCCTGGTCTTCCTTCGAATATCCCATCTCTTCCGTGAAGAGCGTGACGGCCTGCCGATAGGTGCAGGTCGACCGGCTCAGCATCACGGAAAGATCGGTGCCCCAGAACGAGCGGCGCGGCGAGAATGCGTCGATGAGCCTGCGGACCTCGGGCTGGATGTTCTTGTACGGATATTCGGCCGACGTGCATTCCGAGATCAGCGTCAGCTTGACGTGCACGTTCGGATACTTGGCCAGCGCGATGGTCTTGTCGAGCCGCAACGTCTCGTCCTTCATGCCGCGCAGGCGACCCATGTGGTCGATGATGATCCGCAGCTTGGGATGACGCGCCGCGACCTCGCCGACTTCCGGCAGCACGGTGGGCGCATTCATCATGACCGGGATATTCAAGCCGCTCCGCGGCCGGCCAGAACCAATCCGCGGTGCCGTTCTTGATCCAGTCCTGGTCCCACGCATGATGGAACGTCAGCCGCACGCCGAGCATGCCGGGCTGATCCTTCCAGGTCTCGATCATCTCCCGGCCTTCCGGCTTGTTGATCGGAATTCGCCCCATGACGGCAAACTTGTCCGGATATTTCGCCGCCGCCTCGAGCGAGTATTCCGAGCTGTCGCCTTCCCAGGACGGCGGGATCAGGATCGCGCGGTCGACGCCGGCTTCCTGCATCCGCTCCCGAAGATTCTCATAGCCGATCGGCTCGGGCAGATGCGCCGTGCGGCCGGGCATCCAGGGGCGTTCAGGAGTCGGCGCGCGCCAGATGTGCAGTCCGGAGTCGATGATCATCATTGTGGATCTCTCCTTGTTTCCGCGTTTTTCTCCGAGCGAATTCGCTTATTCATTGAGTTTCGTCGAGGCCGGTCGGAGCGCTGACCGGCCAGTGTTCGAGGTTGTCTCGAGCGGGTCTATTTGCTGATGTCGATGGCGCTCTTGATCACGTCGGGAGGTGTCGCCAGGATCGCGTCACTGATCGCCTGGGTCTCCAATCCGGATTTGGGATCGAGTTCGACGTCCATCTCCGCAGCCTGCCGCAGGAAGTCGGGATCCTTCACAAGCTGGTCGAAGGCATTCCGAAGCGCCGCGATTCGCTCGGCAGGAACTCCGGGCGGAGCAATCAGCGCGCGCCCGATCGCCGATCCCGCGCTCATGAATTCCGCGACCTTCTTGCCGGTCGGATCGGAAATCACCTCCTGCATCAACGGCACATCGGGAAGGTCCTTGTGGCGAGCGAGCCCCGACTGGATGATGGGCTTCACTTCTCCGCTGGTGACCTCGGCACGGTTCTTCCAGCCCGTCCATGCGCCGGTCACCATATCGATCTCGCCGCGCGCCAGCGCGATCGGAAGGCTGGCCGTGCCGGGGTAGCCGCAGATGATCTTGAACGCGAGCCCGCCGAACTTCTTCATGATCGCGGGATTGATGTAGGAAACACCGATCGGCGTATTGCAGCCGACATTGATGGACGTCTTCTTCAGCTCCTCGACCGTCGTTGCCGGCGCGCCCTTGCGAACCATGAAGACGGCATTGACGTTGGCGAACGAGCCGATGTAGTGACAGCTCCTGCACTTTCCATTTGCCGATTTCGGGCTGCGTCAGTTGAACGATCGCGATCGTTTCGGGAAAGATGCCGATCGTCGAGCCGTCCTTGGGCGCGGTCTCGTAGAACGACCGCATGACGCCGATGCCGCCCGGCTTGTTCTGCACGATGAAGTTGGGACGGCCCGGAATGTATTTGCCCATGTGAGCCGCGGCCAGCCGGGAGTAGATGTCGTACGAGCCCCCAGGCGGATACCCGATGGTGATCGAGATCGTTCGTCCGCTGTAGAAGGCCGCGACGCGGTCCTGCGCCTGCGCGGAAGCGCATGCCAAAAGCGCAAGGGCCGATAGCGTGGCTTTTCTCAGCAAGCGCGAGGCCCACCTTTTGGTCCCTTGGCGGATCATCTGACCTACTCCTCCCCGCGTGTTGCACTTATTCTTTCTTCGGTCGTGGCCGAAGGTCCGCGCCGCAAAAGCTCTCGCCAGCAAGCCGCAAGGCGAGCAAGCAAGAGTCGGAAGAATTGTGCACGCAAATCAACAGGCAGTATATGGGCGATCTGCCGCGCCAGACTGGCGATGGCCGCATCCGCCACTGTTTCAGCGCGGCGCAGCTCCGACAAGCGCCGGCAGTTCCAAAAGCGAGCGAATTTCACGATCGGGGAAGCCGGGCAGCCGTTCCGGGCGCTGCGCATAGCGGTTGCACCAGACGACCCGCATGCCGAACGCAGATGCCGCATGGGCGTCCCAGGCGTTGGACGACTGGAACGCTATCGCTGCGGCCGGCACGCCGAGGCGATCGACCGCGAGCTGATAGACCTTTGGATGCGGCTTGTAGACGCCGACCTCTTCCACCGACAGGACAGTGTCGATCAGCGCTGCAAGCTTCGCCTCCTGCACGACGGCATCGAGCATGCGGGGCGAGCCGTTGGAGAGGATTGCAATCTTCAATCCGTCAGCCTTGAGCGCCTGGAGAACACCCGCGACTTCCGGAAACGGATCGAGGGTCAGGTAGAGCGTCATGAGACGGTCGCGCAACGCCGGCTTGTCGATGTTGAGCGTCTCCAGCGCAAAATCGAGCGCATCGCCGGTGACCTGCCAGAAATCCGCGTGGCGGCCCTGCGCGGCCCGCAGCCACGTGTACTGGAGCTGCTTGTCCCGCCACAGCGCCGTCAGTCTGTCGACGTCGTCGCCGAGGACGTCGCGGCACCGCTTGGCCGCCGAGGCAAAATCGAACAGCGTGCCATACGCGTCGAACACGCAGGCTTTGATGCCAGAGAGCGCCGCAGGTGTGCTGGTCATGGGTGTGCTGGTCACAGTGTGATGATCATGGCCGAGTATGCCGCGATGGCGATCAGAATGCATGGGTTACGAGCGCGCCCCCTCACCGTCCACTTCGCGATGACGCCGGACGCGTGACGAGATAGATGCCGAGCGCGACCGGCACGATGCCGATCAGGTCGGTCAGCGCGACCTGCTCGCCGAGCAGAAGCCAGCCGAACAGCATGCCAAGCGGCGGCATCATGAAGTGATAGGAGCTCGCCGCGGTCGCGCCCGACACGTTGAGCAGGTGGAACCAAAGGAGATAGGCGAAGACCGAGACGAACAGCGCCAGATAGGCGAGCGACGCAACGAGACGCCAGCTCGGCACGATGTCGCCGACATTCTCGAACGCGAAGGCGAACGGCAGCGTCGCAAGACCAGCCGTGAGGCTTTGCACGCCGTTGCCGACCCAGAGCCCGCCCGTCGGCGCGAGCTTCTTGAACAGGATGGTGCCGGCGACCAGCGAGACCAGCGCCGCGAGCAGCAACGCGATGCCGACGGGATGGTCGACCCCGCCCGCCATCCGGCTTTCCACCACGAAGGCGACGCCGCCGAGGCCGAGCAGCAGGCCGATCGCCTTGCGCCATGTCATGCGCTCGTCGAGGAATGCCGCCGCCAGCACGGCCGTCAGCACCGGATTGGCGCTGATGACGAGCGCCGCGAGCCCGGACGAGATGCTGCGGATGCCGACATAGCTGAGCCCCAGGTAGACGGCCTGGTTGGCGATCCCGAGCAGCGCAAAGAGCAGGAGCATCGCGGCGGCTGAGCCTGAGCGGCACGCCGAAGAGAGCCGCGGCGCCGAGCATGACCACGCCGGCGAGCAGGAACCGCGCCGTGAGCACGATGAGCGGCGGACAATCCGCAATCGCGAGCTTGGCGACGGAAAAGGCCGACGCCCAGAGCAGGCAGAATGCCGCCACCATGACGGGCAGCGGCAATCGCAGCGACGGGGTTGCGGGCGGCGAAACGGCGATGTTTGCGGTGCGCATGGGTCAAAATCCTTTCTGCGACCCAGATAGGCTTGCGCGTTGTCATTTGGAAATTAAATGATAAAATCATATCCAGTGGAAATATGAATAGGTGCACGCCATGCTCGACCTCGACCTTCTCCGCAGCTTCGTTTCGGTCGTCGATACCGGCGGCTTCACCCGCGCGGGCGAGCGCGTCCACCGCACGCAATCGACGGTGAGCCAGCAGATCAAGCGGCTGGAAGAGAGCCTGGGCTATCCGCTGCTGCATCGCGACGGCAAGCAGGCCACGCCGACCGAGCAGGGCGAGCGGCTGGTGTCCTACGCGCGGCGGACTGCTCGCGCTGGAACAGGAGGCGCGCGATGTGGTGGCGCGGCCGGACAGCGAAGGCGTCGTGCGGCTCGGCCTGCCGGAGGATTTCGCGGCCTATCGGCTGACCGAGCTGTTGTCGGACTTCGCCCGCTCACGCCCGGGTCTGCGGCTCGACGTGCGCTGCGGGCTGAGCGTGCAGTCGCGCCGCGCGATCGAGCGCGGCGAGCTCGACCTTGCGCTGTACAAGCGCGACGCCGGCGAGAGCGGCGGGATCGCGGCCTGGCCCGAGCGCCTGCATTGGGTGACGAGCCGCAAGCATCCGATCAATTTCCGGCGCGATCCGCTGCCGCTGGTGATGTCCGAGCAGGGCTGCCTCTATCGCAATCGCATGATCCACGCCGCCGAAGCCGCCGGACGCGCCTGGCACATGGCTTATACGAGCCCTAGCCTCGCTGGCATCCAGGCCGCGGTCTCGGTCGGCATCGGCGTGAGCATTCTGCCCGAGGTCGCAATCCTGCCGGAGCATCGCGTGCTCAAGACGAAGGATGGATTCCCGTCGATCACCAACACGGAGGTCGCGCTGGTCGCGGCTCCCAATGCAAGCCCCGCCACGCGCCGCCTCGCCGAGCTGCTGCGCGAGTTCTGCTCGGCTGCCGATCCGCGCAAGCGGGCATGATCCTGCCGAAAAGGTTAAGCAAAGAATCGCCAAGTGCAGCACATCGAACCGGTTTGAATACCAGGAAACCCAGACCTTGCAGCGCCAACGCGAATATTGGTGGCCGCCCCTCATGCCGAGGTGAATTGTCTGGCACCCACGCGCGAGTATAAAAAAATGTTTATTCATGAATATTTTTTCACGTGACCGGTATGCACAACGAACTTAGCTTCGATGGTGGCGACACAGGCCAGCTTTAGACTTGCCAACGATCTTGATGTGCATCGCCGCCTCTTCGGCTCAGGGAACATCTCTGCCACTTCTGCTTTGGTTCCGCGGGCAGGATCGCTTTCCCTCTGAGCTCACACGATAGACGCCCCATGCACGATCGCACGCCCACGGATCCTGAAATTCGGATATCGAGCCTTCCGCCAGTCAAGGCGCGGCCTTCGCGATTTCGAAAGGTCATGGGAATCGGGCTCGTCCTTGCCATCGCGGCAACGCTGGCGTGGTGGATCCATCTTGGTCAAGGCCAGCGAACGCAGACCGGCAAAGGCAAGGGCGGCGGCATCCCGGCATCGGTCGCGGCCGCAATAGTTCAGAAGGGCGACGTCGACATCGCGCTCAACGCCCTCGGCACGGTCACGTCGCTTTCGACGGTGACCGTCAAGGCGCAAGTCAGCGGTCAATTGATCAAGGTCGCCTTCCAGGAGGGTCAAACCGTCAAGCAAGGCGACCTGCTGGCGGAGATCGACCCTCGTCCGTTCGAGGCCACCGTCGCGCAGATGCAGGGGCAGTTGGACCGCGATCAGGCTTTGCTCTCCGGCGCGAAAGTCGACCTCGTACGCTACCGAGAAGCTCGCGACCACGCATGCAGTTCCGCAGCAGCAGCTCGACACGCAGGTGGCCCTGGTCAAACAGTACGAAGGCCAGGTGGCCGCCGACCAGGGCCAGCTCAACACCGCCAAGGTGAACCTCAGCTTCACCCGCATTCTCTCGCCATCAAACGGGCGCGCCGGACTTCGGCAGGTGGATCAGGGCAACTATGTGACGGCCAACGATCCCAACGGCATCGTCGTCGTCACCCAGATTCAACCGATCTCCGTGATCTTCACCGTCCCGGAAGACAACGTGCCCGCAATCCTCAAGCGCTTCCATGGCGGCACCGAGCTGCCCGTCACCGTCTTCGATCGAAGCGGGACCAACCAGCTTGGCGCGGGCGTGCTGACGACGCTCGACAATCAGATCGACCAGACGACCGGAACCGTGAAGCTGCGCGCGCAGTTTCCCAACACGGACGAGACCCTTTTTCCGAATCAATTTGTCAATGTCCGGCTGCTGGTCGATGTCATCCACGATGCAGTCGTGATGCCGTCGAGCGCCGTCCAGCGTGGCGCGCCGGGCACATTTGTCTATCTCGTGAATCCCAACAATACCGTGTCCGTGCGTCCAGTGGAGCTTGGCCCGGTCGACGGCGAACGCGTGGTCGTGCGCAAGGGTCTCGCGCTGAACGATCGCGTGGTCGTCGATGGCGCCGACAAGCTGCGCGACGGGATACGGATCAATATTCGCGATGGCGGGGTGGCAAAAGCGAGTCCCGACAACTTGGAACAAGGTCAATGACGAGGACGGAACGACCTACGCACTGCTGACTACGCCGTCCTCGCTCGAATTGAGGGAAAGCGGATGAGCCCTTCGCGACCCTTCGTGTTGCGCCCCGTTGCCACATCGCTGCTGATGTTGGCAATCCTGTTGTCAGGCGTCATTGCGTTCCAGTTCCTGCCGCTGTCAGCGCTGCCCGAAGTCGACTATCCGACAATTCAGGTTCAGACCTTCTACCCGGGCGCGAGCCCGGACGTGATGACCTCTTCGGTCACCGCACCGCTCGAGGTCCAGTTCGGCCAGATGCCGAATCTCAACCAGATGAGCTCCGTCAGCTCGGCTGGCGCCTCGGTGATCACGCTCCAGTTCGATCTGAGCATCAACCTCGATATCGCCGAGCAGGAGGTGCAGGCCGCCATCAATGCGGCGGGCAACTTGCTGCCGTCGGACCTCCCCGCTCCGCCGATCTATGCCAAGGTCAATCCGGCCGATGCTCCGATCCTCACGCTCGCGCTGACGTCAAAGACACTTCCGCTGCCGCAGGTCGAGGATCTCGCCGACACGCGCCTGGCGCAAAAGATCTCGCAATTGCCGGGGGTCGGATTGGTGAGCATCAGCGGCGGCCAGCGACCCGCCGTTCGGGTCCAGGCCGATACGCGCAAGCTTGCCGCCTACGGCCTCAACATCGACGATCTGCGCATCACGCTCAACAACGCCAACGTCAATACGCCCAAGGGCAACTTCGATGGCCCAACGCGCGCCTACACCATCAATGCAAACGATCAACTGCAGAGCGCCAGTGCCTACAAGAACCTTGTGATCGCATACAAGGGCGGCGCGCCGATACGGCTCAGCGACGTTGCCAACATCATCGACGGAACACAGAACACCAAGCTCGGCGCCTGGATGAATACTGTGCCGGCCGTGATCCTCAACATTCAACGCCAGCCCGGGGCGAACGTTATCGCTGTCACCGATCGCATCCGGCAGATGTTGCCGCAATTGGCGAGCGCCATGCCGGCTGCCGTCGATGTCGCCGTGCTCACCGACAGGACGGTGACCATTCGCTCTTCCGTGCATGACGTCGAATTCGAGTTGATGCTGGCCGTGATCCTGGTCGTGCTGGTGATCTTTGTGTTCATCCGCAGCACACGCGCCACCCTCATCCCGAGCCTGTCGGTGCCGCTATCCCTCGTCGGCACCTTTGGGGCGATGTATCTGCTCGGCTTCAGCCTGAACAATCTATCGCTGATGGCACTGACGATCTCGGCAGGCTTCGTCGTCGACGACGCGATCGTGGTGATCGAGAACATCGCGCGCTACATCGAAGAGGGCCAATCGCCGCTGCAGGCCGCCTTGCGCGGCTCCGAGCAGGTTGGGTTCACCATCATCTCCCTGACCATTTCGCTGATTGCGGTGCTGATCCCGCTCCTGTTCATGGCCGATGTCGTCGGACGGCTGTTTCGCGAGTTCGCGATCACCCTCTCTGTCACCATCCTGATTTCCGCCGTGGTGTCGCTGACCCTGGTGCCGATGGCCTGTGCGAAGCTCCTGCGGCCCGCTGCGGACGCACACGAGACCCGATTTCAGCGCCGCAGCCGCGAGTGGTTCGACAAGCTGATCGAGTTCGTACGGTCGCCTGCTCAGTTGGGTTCTCGACCGGCAGACTTTGACTCTGTGGGTCGCGGTCGCCACCCTGTTCCTGACCGTCGCGCTCTATGTGCTGATTCCGAAGGGCTTCTTTCCGGTGCAGGACACCGGCCTCATCCAGGGCATTTCGGAGGCGCCGCAATCGATCTCGTACGCGGCCATGGCCGAACGCCAGGGCGAGTTGGCAAAGGTCGTCCTCAAGGATCCCGACGTCGAAAGCCTGTCCTCGTTCATTGGTGTCGACGGCACCAATACGACGCTCAACAGCGGCCGTTTGCTGATCAATCTGAAGCCGCATGACCAGCGCAGCGCCGATGTCAGCCAGATCATTCGCCGCCTGAGTGCAGCAACCGAGCAGGTCCTCGGCATATCGCTCTATATGCAGCCGGTGCAGGATCTCACGATCGACGATACCGTCAGCAAGACTCAGTACCAATTCGTGCTGCAGGACGCCAATCCGACAGAGCTTGCGGAATGGACGCCGAAGCTCGTGGAGAAGCTCCGCGAGCTACCCCAGCTTGCAGACGTGGCAAGCGATCTCGCGGCGCAAGGGCTTGTCGCCTACGTCGAGATCGACCGCGACACGGCCGGACGCTTCGGCATTACGCCAGCCACAATCGACAACGCACTTTACGATGCCTTCGGCCAGCGCATCGTGTCGACGATCTATACCAATACCAATCAGTATCGCGTCATTCTTGAAGCGGATCCCAAGCTGCAGACCTCACTGCAGTCGCTCAATTCGATCTATCTGCAATCTGCAACGGGTAGCGGCCAGGTCCCGCTCTCGGTGATCGCGCGCGTTCGCGAGCAGGTGGCGCCGCTGCAGATCGATCATCTCGGCCAGTTTCCGGCCGCCATTGTCTCATTCAACCTCGCGCCCGGGTCATCGCTCGGCGAGGCGATCACCGCAATCAAGGACGCGCAGGGCGAGATTGGACTACCTCGGAGCGTGATCACGAGCTTCCTGGGCGCCGCGCTCGCGTTTCAGTCTTCGCTCGGCAATGAGCTGCTGCTGATCCTTGCCGCGATCGTCACCGTCTACATTGTTCTTGGCGTGCTATACGAGAGCTTCGTTCATCCGCTCACGATCCTCTCGACACTGCCGTCGGCCGGCATCGGCGCGCTGCTCGCGCTCATTGCGGCCCGCAACGATCTGACGGTCATCGCCATCATCGGCATCATTCTGCTGATCGGCATCGTCAAGAAGAACGCGATCATGATGATCGACTTCGCACTCGATGCCCAGCGCAACGAAGGCAAGAGCCCGCGTGAAGCCATTTTCCAGGCCTGCCTGTTGCGCTTCCGGCCAATCCTGATGACGACCATGGCGGCCGTGCTCGGCGCGCTGCCATTGATGCTGGGCACCGGGACTGGATCAGAGCTCCGGCATCCGCTCGGCATCGCCATCGTTGGCGGCCTCCTGTTCAGCCAGGTGCTGACGCTGTTCACGACGCCGGTGATCTATCTCTGGTTCGATCGTCTGGCGGCCCGCTTTGCCGGGCGCGTTGACCCCGCACGGGAGAGCGCATGAGCCTCTCGACACCATTCATCCGTCGCCCGGTGGCGACGACCTTGCTCACACTCGGCGTCCTGGCCGCCGGCGCTGTCGCCTTCTTCCAATTGCCGGTGTCGCCGCTTCCCAAGGTTGATTACCCGACCATCTCGGTGCGCGCGCAGCTTCCCGGAGCGAGCCCGGACGTGGTGGCGACGAGCGTCGCGACACCCCTCGAGCGCCATCTCGGGCAGATCGCCGACGTCACCGAAATGACCTCTTCGAGCAGCGTCGGCGCTACCCGCATCACGTTGCAGTTCGGGCTCAACCGCGACATCAACGGCGCAGCACGCGACGTGCAGGCGGCAATCAACGCGGCGCGTGCGGACCTCCCCTCGAGCCTGCGATCCAATCCGACCTATCGAAAGGTCAACCCTGCGGATGCCCCTATTCTCATCCTCGCGTTGACCTCAGACACCCTCAGCCGTGGCGACCTCTACGACTCGGCCTCGACCGTCCTGGCGCAAAAGCTGTCTCAGGTCGACGGCATCGGCGAGGTCACGGTCGGCGGCAGCTCGCTGCCGGCGGTACGCGTCGAGATCAATCCACGCTCGCTCGCCAAATACGGGATCGGGCTCGAGGATGTGCGGGCAGCGCTCTCGGCCGCCAATGCGCATAGCCCGAAAGGCGCGATCGATGTCGGCAACAGTCGCTATCAGATTTACAGTAACGATCAGGCGACGGTTGCGGCCCAGTACCGATCGCTGGTGATCGCTTATCGCAACGAAGCCGCCGTTCGCCTTTCCGATGTCGCCGAGGTCGTCGACTCGGTCGAGAACCTGCGGAATGCCGGCCTTGCCAACGGCAAGCCGTCTGTTCTCGTCATTCTCTATCGCCAGCCGGGCGCCAATATCATCGAGACCGTCGACCGGATCACGGCGCTATTGCCCGATCTCCGAGCCTCGGTGTCGCCGGCAATCGACATTACCGTCGCGGTCGATCGGTCGACCACGATCCGCGCCTCGTTGCAGGAAGTCGAGCGCACGCTTCTCATCGCCATTGTCCTGGTCATCGTCGTCGTATTCGTTTTTCTGCGCAACCCGCGCGCAGCCCTGGTGCCGGCGGTCGCAGTGCCGGTGTCACTGGTCGGCACCTTCGCCATCATGTACCTTCTGGGCTACAGCCTCGACAATTTGTCCCTCATGGCCCTCACGGTCGCGACCGGCTTCGTGGTCGACGATGCCATCGTGGTGCTGGAAAATATCTCGCGTCGTATCGAAGATGGCATGTCCAGCCTCGAGGCGGCGATCAAAGGCGCCGGCGAGGTCGGATTTACAGTTCTGTCCATGAGCGTCTCGCTGGTCGCGGTGTTCATTCCAATCCTGCTCATGGGCGGCATCATCGGCCGCCTCTTCCGCGAGTTCGCGGTCACGCTCTCGATCGCCATCCTGCTGTCGCTCGCGGTATCGCTCGCAACCACGCCGATGATGTGCGCATTTGTGCTCAGGCAGCCGCAGCGCGAGGAGCACGGCCGCCTCTATCGGCTGAGCGAGCGCATTTTCTCCAGCATATTGCATGTCTATGAGCGCAGCCTCGCGTGGTCGCTGCGTCACCCGCGCACGATCCTGCTGATCCTCCTGGCCACGCTTTGTCTCAATGGCTACCTGTTCTCGATCGTTCAGAAGGGCTTTTTTCCGCAGCAGGACACTGGCCGGCTGACCGGAGGCATTCAGGCCGATCAGAGCATTTCGTTCCAGCTCATGCGCCAGAAGCTCACGCAGTTCGTTTCGATCGTGCAGAAGGATCCGGCCGTGGATCAGGTCGTGGGGTTCACCGGCGGCGGGCAGACCAATGGCGGGTTTGTGTTCGTGTCACTCAAGCCGCTGGCGGAGCGCAAGGTCAGCGCCGACCAGGTGATCGCCAGATTGAGCCGCGAGCTGACGCAAGTGCCGGGCGCTTCGCTCTTCCTGCAGGCGGTGCAGGACATTCGTGTCGGCGGCAGGCAGAGCAACGCCCAGTATCAATACACTCTTCATGCCGACACGCTGTCCGACCTCAACGAATGGGCACCCAAAATCCTCGCCGCGTTGCAGCAGCTACCGGAGCTGACCCAGGTCAATTCGGACCAGCAGAACAAAGGGCTGGAAACCGATCTGGTGATAGACCGCGACACCGCGGCGCGCCTTGGCATCACGGCAAGCCAGATCGACAACACGCTCTATGATGCTTTCGGCCAGCGCCAGGTTTCGACGATCTACAGTGCGCGCAACCAGTACCATGTGATCATGGAGGTCGCGCCCCAATACTGGCAGGACCCGGAGACGCTCAAGGACGTCTTCGTCAGCACCTCCGGTGGCGCGGTCGGCGGCGTGCAGGGAACCAACGCGGTCGCCGGGACCGTCAAGGGAACAGGCCAGACGTCAGCCACGGCGACGATCGCAGCTGACGCCGCGCGCAATCAGTCGAATAACGCGCTCGGCAATACCGGCCGCGGCGCGGTGTCGACCGGCTCCGCCGTCAGCGCCAGCGCCGAGAAGATGGTGCCGCTTTCCGCGTTCACCACCTTCGGGCCCGGCAGCACTCCGCTTGCCATCAATCATGACGGCTTGTTCGTGGCGACAACGATGTCCTTCAACCTCACGCCCGGCGCGTCTCTCAGCGACGCCGTGACTGCCGTCGCCAACGCGATGAACCGGATCGGCGTCCCGGCCACGATCCACGGCAACTTTCAGGGCACGGCGCAAGCCTACCAGCAGTCGATCGCCAACGAGCCCTACTTGATCGCGGCCGCTCTCATCGCCGTCTATATCGTGCTTGGCATCCTCTACGAGAGCTACATCCATCCGATCACGATCCTGTCGACACTGCCGTCGGCGGGTGTCGGTGCGGTCCTGGCCTTGCTCGTGTTCCGTACGGAGTTCAGCATCATCGCTTTGATCGGGGTCATTCTCCTCATCGGCATCGTCAAGAAGAACGCGATCCTGATGATCGACTTTGCGCTCGACGCAGAGCGGCAGCGCGGCCTGTCATCGCGCGAAGCCATCTACCAGGCATGCCTGCTCAGGTTTCGGCCGATCATGATGACCACCATGGCCGCGTTGCTCGGTGCTATCCCGCTGGCAACGGCGCTCGGCGAAGGCTCGGAGCTGCGCCGTCCGCTCGGCATCGCGATCGTCGGCGGGCTGATCGTCAGCCAGATGCTGACGCTCTATACGACGCCGGTGATCTATCTCTATCTCGATCGTTTCAGCCTATGGTGCCGGCGCCGCTGGTCTTCGGGCCGTCCACCGATCACCGCCTCCAACCACCCCGTTACCGGCGAATGAGGCCGACGCCTTGGTGGCAACCCCCACGCTGCACAGGCGTGCGGCTCCGCACCTCCGATGCATCCAACGATCCCTCGACAACAGCGTGTTGAACGGGCGAATATGATGCCATGCCGCCGCCGCGCGGCAGCTTTACACAACAGGGAGGAACTTCATGTCGAAAATCCATCGTCTCGCCGGCGTATCGCTGGCAGCAGCGCTGGCCTGCGGGCTCGCCACCTCGGCGAACGCGCAG
Source organism: uncultured Alphaproteobacteria bacterium (assembly GCA_963817015.1). Classification (GTDB taxonomy): domain Bacteria; phylum Pseudomonadota; class Alphaproteobacteria; order Rhizobiales; family Xanthobacteraceae; genus VAZQ01. The sequence continues at coordinate 461,953 of CAWFMV010000010.1, forward strand.
CTGCTGCAGCACAAGGATCTCTCGAGCGCCATCGCGACCACGATCGCGCTCACCGCGGTCGAAGCCTGCAAGCAGGCGGGCTACAACGTCTCCGTACACGTGGTCGGCCGCAACGGCGAAGTGCTGGTGGGGCTGCGCCATCACGCCGCCGGGGTCAACACGTTCGAAAATTCCTGGAAAAAGGCCTACACGTCACGCACGTTCCGCGTCGCTTCTGGCAAGTTCGCCGAGAACGTCGGCCAGAACCCAGTGGCGGGACAGCTCTTCCTCGCCAATATCACGGCCGCGCGCGGTGCGCTGCCGATCATGATTGGCGAAGAAACGATCGGCGCGGTCGGCGTCTCTGGCGCTCCGGGCGGCGACAAGGATGAGGTCTGCGCACAGGCCGGCATCGACAAGGTCAAGGACCAGCTCCGCTAGTCCGCCTTCCCTCACCGCAAACCATTTTCCGCCGGCTCAATGGCTGGCACAAGGAGATCCATCATGATCAAGACCACAATCGGCGCTGCTACGCTTGCGTTGGCCTGCAGCTTTGCCATCGGCGCCAATGCACAGCTCGTCACCATCAAGCAACTCTCACTGCCGATTGCCGCCAGCATTGCCACGACGGCGATGGAAACCTGCAAGGCGCAGGGCTACAACGTGTCAGTGCACATCATCGGCAATATGGGCGAAGTGCTGGTGGCGTTGCGCGGCGACAATACCGGCCCGCACACCATGGAGAACTCGATGCGCAAGGCCTTGACCTCGCGCGGCACCCGTCTGCCCTCGGGCGAGTTCGCCGAGAACGTTTCCAAGACACCCAATGCCGGCGCGCTCCGGCTTGGCAACATGATCCCGGCGCGCGGCGCGCTGCCGATCAAGGCCGGCCAGGAAACGATCGGCGCCGTCGGCGTTTCCGGCGCGCCGGGCGGCGACAAGGACGAGGCATGCGCCAAGGCCGGCATCGACAAGGTCGCCGATCAGCTCAAATAGTTTGATGCCCGGCGAAACGGCCCCGTTTGAGGGGTTCAGTGAAGGGGACCAGCCAGAGCTGGTTCCCTTCCACGGTGTCGTTTTGCGAAGTTCGCGATACGTCCTCAGCACACTTTGACACGAATGAATTTCCGGCAGCGTTATCCGCGCCAGAGAGCGTCATAGCTGCGCGACTTGACTGGGCGCTCGCAGACAACGCGCCCAGCCCCAATTTCATTCTTACCACTGGCCTGGTACCGGCCGCCGCGGAGGCGGCGGGCGGCTGCGAACGCCGTTCGGACCGGGAACCAATCACGCCTCGACGGAGTTGAGGCGCTGGCGACGCGCAGCCCATTCGTCGAATTGAACGAGCCATTGAATTTGCAGGAGAGCCGTCCACGTCCCACGCCCAACCATATGAACCGGAACGCGGCCAAACGCTTGGCCTGACGTCAACATCCGACAGCTACGCGGATGCTCGGCGCCGACTGAAAGCGATTTTCATTGGCTCGGTCGGTAACCTGGTCGAATGGTACGACTTCTACGCCTACGCAGCCTTCGCGCTCTATTTCGCTGGCCAGTTCTTCCCGAATTCCGATCCTGTCGTGCAGCAGCTCAACGCAGCACTGCTGTTCGCGGCCGGCTTTATCGTGCGCCCGCTCGGCGGCTGGATGTTCGGACACCTGGCGGACCACTACGGGCGGCGCGGCGCGCTGATGCTGTCCGTGTCATTGATGTGCTTCGGCTCGCTGATGATCGCCGTTACGCCGACTTACGAGTTGATCGGAATTGGAGCGCCCATCCTTCTGGGCCTGGCGCGCATCATTCAGGGATTGAGCCTCGGCGGCGAATACGGCACCAGCGCCACCTATCTCACGGAGATGGCCGACCAGCGCAACCGCGGCTTCTACTCGAGCTTTCAATATGTGACGCTGATCGGCGGCCAGATCTGCGCGCTCCTCGTGTTGCTGCTCCTGCAGCGCGTCTTCTTGACCCCCGAGGAAATCCAGGCCTGGGGTTGGCGCATTCCTTTCTTCATTGGCGCGCTGCTCGCCGCCATCGCTCTGGTGATGCGACGCAATCTGCAGGAGACAGAGGCTTTTGAAGCCGCGAAGAAGGTCGTCACTCGCACCTCGTCGCTGCGAACGCTCATGCGCTATCCGCGCGAGGTGTTGCTCGTTGTCGGCCTCACGGCCGGCGGCACGGCAGCCTTCTATACTTACACAACGTATATGCAGAAATTTCTCAAGCTGTCCGTCGGACTCACGGACAATCAGACCACGATGGTCACGCTCAGCGCGCTGATCTTTGGCATTATCTTGCAACCCATCTACGGGGCGATCTCCGATCGCATCGGCCGCAAGTGGCTGCTCATCGGTTTTGGCGTGACGGGCGTTCTGTTCACCATTCCGATCTTGACGAGCTTGCAGGCCGCCACGGGCCCGCTGCAGGCGTTCTTTTTGATCGCGGCAGCGTGGATGATCGTCTCGGGCTACACATCCATCAATGCGGTGGTTAAAGCGGAGCTGTTTCCGACCAATATTCGCGCGATCGGTGTTGGGCTTCCCTACGCGCTCACGGTATCGATCTTCGGCGGCACTGCCGACTCAGTCGCCCTGGCATTCAAGTCTTTGGGGCATGAAGAATGGTTCTACTACTACCTGACCGGCATGATTGGCATTTCGCTGGTCGTGTACCTGTTCATGCGGGACACCAAAGCCGATTCCGCAATGCATCGGCATGAATGACGGCAGGTTGGTCCCGCGGCCGCCTGTCGCCGCCGGGATCCCGAAACGTTAAGATGTATGCAATCTTGCATACAAGAGGCTTCTGTTGCCTAAATCGTAATCATTTCGGGATGCGGAGTATTCCTTCACTCTGGAAAAATCCTAAGCCTTTTTCAATAGATAGATCGTTTTTGCCCACTAAATAGCGCCTGGCATGGCGCTTGCTAACTTTGCTTCAGATCGCCGTCCCTCCCCCGCTCGAAACGCGGCCCGGAGGGCCGAGCGCTTCAGACCGCTGCTTTCAATTTCAACGGAGTGAGGACCATGACGTTCGACGCATTTTCACGTCGGCGCGTTCTGCAAGGAAGCGCCGCATTCGCCGTTGCGGGAGCTTTTTCGACGCGGCCGGCCTTCGCCAAGGACACGATGGTCGGCTTTGTCTATGTCGGCTCGCGCGACGACTACGGCTACAACCAAGCCCATGCGGCGGGCGCCGCGGCGCTCAAGAAGATGGCCGGCGTCAAGGTCGTCGAGGAAGAGAAGGTGCCCGAGACCGACGCGGTCGAGAAGACCATGGAGTCCATGATCAATCTCGACGGCTCCACGCTCATCTTCCCGACCTCGTTCGGCTACTACAGCCCGCACGTGCTCAAGATAGCGGCGAAATATCCGAAGGTGCGCTTCGAGCACGCGGGCGGCCTGTGGACCGACAAGGATCCCAAGAATGCCGGCAGCTATTTCGGCTACATCGACGAGGCGCAGCATGTCGCCGGTGTCGTCGCCGGCCTCTCCAGCAAGAGCGGCAAGCTCGGCTTCGTCGCCGCCAAGCCGATCCCGCAGGTGCTGCGCAACATCAATGCCTATCTGCTCGGCGCGCGCGTCGGCAATCCGAAAGCGACGCTGCAGGTGATCTTCACCGGCGACTGGTCGATGCCGGTCAAGGAAGCGGAAGCGACCAACAGCCTGATCGATCAGGGCTGCGACGTGCTCACCTGCCACGTCGACGGACCGAAGACGGTGATGGAGAACGCCGCCCGCCGCGGCGCCATGGTCTCCGGCTATCATGTCAGCGCGGCGACGCTGGTGCCGAAGGCCTATCTCACCGGCGCCGAGTGGAACTGGGAAGCGGTCTATCCGAAGTTCGTGAAGATGTTCGCGGACGGCGAGACGATCCCGAACTTCTATCGCGGCGGCCTCAAGGAAGGCGTGGTGAAAGTGTCGCCCTACGGCAGCATGGTGTCGGAGGAAGCGCGCAAGCTGGCCGACGACGTGAAGTCCAAGCTCATCGCCGGCACCTACGTGATCTTCAAGGGTCCGCTCAAGGACAACAAGGGCAACGTGGTGATTGCCGGCGGCGTCTCGCGCGGCCAGACCGACGCCGAGCTTGAGAAGATGAATTATCTGGTCGAGGGCGTCATCGGCGCGACGTCGTAGTCCCTGATGTCCGGAAGCGCGCGGATGGCGCTCGGCAGAAGCATCGGCGGCGCGGCGGAATATGTCGTCATCCCCGCGCTCGCGCTGGTCGCAGCGCTCATCGCGTTCGGGATCTTTGTCGCCTTCTTCGGCAAGAATCCCGCCGACCTCTATTTCTACATGTACCAGGGCGCCTTCGGCACCTGGTTCTCCTGGCAGAATACGCTCACGCGCGCGGCGCCGCTGATACTGACGGCGCTGTGCACGGCCCTGCCGGCACAGCTCGGCATGGTGATCATCGGCGGCGAAGGCGCGCTGCTGATAGGGGCGCTCGGCGCCACTGCAGCGGCGCTGCTGATGCCGGGCGCGCCGCCGCTGGTGGTCGGTGTCACGATGGCGGCGGCCGGCATGATGTCGGGCGGCCTCTGGATCGCGCTCGCCGGCGGCCTGCGTCATTATCGCGGCGTCAACGAGACCATTTCCAGCCTGCTCCTGGTCTACATCGCGCTCGCCGTTCTCAATCATCTGGTCGAAGGTCCGATGCGCGACCCGACCAGCCTCAACAAGCCGTCGACCAGGGAGATCGGCGCCGCCAACATGATCGGCTCGATCCCCGGCACCGACGTGCATTGGGGTTTCGTGTTCGGCGTGGTCGCAGCCGTGCTCGCCTACGTGTTGATCTTCCACACGGTGTTCGGCTTTTCGGCGCGCATCGCTGGCGGCAACGTACGCGCCGCCAAGATCGTGGGGCTCAGCGTCGGCAAACTGATCCTCATCACCTGCATGCTCGCCGGCGCCGCCGCGGGTCTCGCCGGCATGGTCGAGGTCGCGGCCGTGCAAGGACGCGCCAACGCCAACATCGCGGTCGGCTATGGCTTCACCGGCATCCTGGTGTCGTTCCTGGCGCGGCATAATCCGCTCGCGATCATCCCGGTCGCGATTCTGCTTGGCGGCATCAACGCCAGCGGCGGGTTGCTGCAGCGCCGCCTCGGACTGCCGGATGCTTCCGTGCTGGTGCTGCAAGGAATGCTCTTCGTGTCGGTGCTGATGAGCGAGACGCTCTACGGCCGTTTCCGCATCTTCAGACGTGGGGAGGCCTGAGCCATGGCGGCGGCCGATGCCATTGGGCTCTGGAGCGTGCCGATTGCGGTGCTCGGCGGCGCCGTGCGCGTCAGCACGCCGTTCCTGTTCGTCAGCCTCGGCGAATGCATCACCGAGCGCTCCGGCCGCATCAATCTCGGGCTCGAAGGCACGCTGGTGATGGGCGCGATGTGCGCCTACGCCACCTCCTATCTCACCGGCTCACCCTGGCTCGGCGTGCTCGCGGCGGGCTTCTCGGGCGCGATCATGGGGGCGCTGCATGCCTCGATCTGTGCCCTGCCCCGCGTCAATGACATCGCGGTCGGGATCGCGCTGATGCTGTTCGGGACCGGCCTCGCCTTCTTTCTCGGCAAGCCGCTGATCGAGCCGAGCGCCGCCACGCTGCCGGCGATCGAGCTCGGCAACTGGAGCACGATCCCGCAGCTGCGCGACGCGCTCAAGGTCAACGTGCTGTTCCTGATCGGCATCATGCTCGCGCCGGTGCTGATGTGGGCGCTGCGATCGACACGCTGGGGCCTGATCGTGCGCACGGCCGGCGAAAGCGCCGATGCGGCGCGCGCCATGGGCTATTCGGTCAACCTCATCCGCCTGCGCGCCACCATGGCGGGCGGCTTCCTCGCCGGCATCGGCGGCTCGTTCCTGTCGCTCTACTATCCGGGCAGCTGGAACGAGGGCCTCTCCAGCGGCCAGGGCATCACGGCGGTCGCGCTCGTGATCTTCGCGCGCTGGAATCCGATGCTGTGCTTTGCGGCCTCGCTGTTGTTCGGCGGCGCCGCCGCGCTCGGCCCGGCGCTGCAGTCGATCGGCTTCAGCCAGGGCTATCAGCTGTTCAATGCGGCGCCCTACATCCTGACGCTGGTCATCATGATCATCACCTGCTCGCCCAAGCGCACGTTGATCGGCGCGCCGGCCGAACTGACCATCACCAAGTAGCGGAGGGCATCGATGCCAGAGACCTATGTCGCCGCCGCGCCCTATCCCTGGCCCTACAACGGCGATCTGCGACCGCAGAATACGGTGCTGATCATCATCGACATGCAGACCGACTTCTGCGGCGTCGGCGGCTATGTCGACAAGATGGGCTATGACCTCTCGCTCACGCGCGCGCCGATCGAGCCGATCAAGACCGTGCTCGCAGCCATGCGCGCCAAGGGCTTCCATATCTTCCACACCCGCGAGGGCCACCGGCCCGATCTCGCCGATCTGCCCGACAACAAGCGCTGGCGCTCGCGCCGCATCGGCGCCGGCATCGGCGATCCGGGCCCGTGCGGCCGCATTCTGGTGCGCGGCGAGCCAGGCTGGGACATCATCGATGAGCTCAAGCCGCTGCCGGAAGAGCCGATCATCGACAAGCCCGGCAAGGGCTCGTTCTGCGCCACCGATCTCGAGCTGATGCTGCGGCTGCGCGGCATCAGCAACATCGTGCTCACCGGCATCACCACGGACGTTTGCGTGCACACGACCATGCGCGAGGCGAACGACCGCGGTTTCGAATGCGTGCTGCTGGAGGACTGCTGCGGCGCGACCGACAAAGGGAACCACGACCACGCCATCAAGATGATCAAGATGCAGGGCGGCGTGTTCGGTGCGGTGTCGAATTCCACCGATTTCGTGAAGGCCATCGCATGAGCGATCTCGGCCCGGCGCCCGGTCTCGAAGCGGTCGGCATGACCAAGCGCTTCGGCGAGTTCACCGCGCTCGACGCCGTGTCGTTGAAGGTCAGGCCCGGCACCTTCCACGCTCTCCTGGGCGAGAACGGCGCGGGCAAGTCGACGCTCGTCAAATGCATCATGGGCTACTATCGCCAGGACGAAGGCCAAGTGTTGGTGGGTGACAAGGAGTACCCGATCGACAATCCGCGCGCCGCGCATGCGCTTGGCCTCGGCATGGTCTACCAGCACTTCACGTTGGTGCCGGCGATGACCGTCACTGAGAACCTCGTGCTCTCGCGCAGCGAGTTGCCAGCGGTCATCGACTGGCGCAAGGAGCGCAAGACTCTCGACGACTTTCTCACGCGCATGCCGTTCCGCGTGCCGCTCGACGCCAAGGTGTCGGCGATCTCCGCCGGCGAGCGGCAGAAGTGCGAGATCCTCAAGCAGCTTTATCTCAAGCACCGCATCCTGATCCTCGACGAGCCGACCTCGGTGCTCACGCCGAACGAGGCCGACGAGGTGCTCGGCATGCTGCAGCGCCATGGTGAAGCGCGGCGAGCTGACCATCCTGATGATCACCCACAAGTTCCGCGAGGTGATGGCCTTCGCCGACGAGGTGACGATCCTGCGCCGCGGCAGGCGCGTCGGCGGCGGCCTCGTCAGCGAGCTCACGCCTGACGCGATGGCGCGCACCATGATCGGCGCCGAGGAGCTGACGGTGAAGCCCGCGCGGGCCGGCGAGTTCGGGGTGCCGCGCCTGCACATCAGCAAGCTCAACGCGCTCGACGATGCCGGCCAGCCGGCCTTGCGCGACATTTCGCTTAGCATCCGCGGCGGCGAGATCGTCGGGGTTGCGGGCGTCTCGGGCAACGGCCAGCGGCAACTCGTCGAGGTGCTCGCCGGCCAGCGCACGGCCGAGAGCGGCGAGATCATCGTCGAGGGCGAACTCTACCACGCCACGCGCGAGGAGATGCGCGAGCGCAAGGTGTCGTGTTTGCCGGAGGAGCCGCTGAAGAACGCCTGCGTGGCCTCGATGACGGTCGCGGAAAATCTCGCCTTTCGCGATTTCGATCGCGAGCCCTTTGCGGCGGGCGGCTGGTGGCTCAAGGGAAGCGCCTTCCGTGCGCAGGCGAACCACAAGATCGGCCAATACAAGATCAAGACCCGCGGGCCCGATACGCTCATCGGCGATCTCTCCGGCGGCAATGTGCAGCGCGCCGTGCTCGCGCGCGAGCTGGGTGGCGAGGTCGATATCATGATCGCGGCCAATCCCTGCTTCGGTCTCGACTTCGCCGCGGTGGCGCAGATCCATGCCGAGATCATCGCGGTGCGCAATCGCGGCGCCGCGGTGCTCCTGGTCAGCGAGGACCTCGACGAGCTCCTTGAGCTCGCCGACCGCGTGGTCGTCATCTTCAATGGCGAGTTCGTCTACGAGGCACCGGCAGCGACCGCCGATCTGACCGAGATCGGCCGCCACATGGCGGGACATTGATGGCGACTGCCGGACCTGATGGATGGCGCGATTGTACGGAGAGGCCTTGTTTGGCATGACTGGACCATGACCTCCGAATCCAACCCGCAGGACCTGACACCGCTCATTGCCCCGGCGCCGATCGGGGCTTCGCCGGCTGTTGGCCGCCCGGTCGGCGTCGTCCGCAAGACGCTCGCGGTCGAGCTTCGTCAGCAGCTCGCCGACGAGATCGTGCGCGGCGTGCTGCTCGCCCGGCGCCGCGCTGGACGAGACCGAGATCGCCCGCCGCTTCCAGGTGTCGCGCACGCCCGTGCGCGAGGCGATCCGTCAGCTGGCGGCGAGCGGCCTCGTTGAATCGCGCGCCCATCGCGGCTCGATCGTGGCGCGCCCGAGCAACGAGCAGCTGATCGGCATGTTCGAGGCCATGGCGGAGCTCGAGGCGCTCTGCGCAAAGATTGCCGCCGAGCGCATGACGACCGCCGAGCGCTCGGCGCTCGAAGCCGTGCATGAGGAGCTGCGGCTCCTGGTGCGCTATGGCAATCCGCAGCGCTACCATGAGATCAACGAGGCGTTTCACTCCACCATCTATTCCGGCGCCCACAACGACTATCTGGCTCAGCTCACGCAGGCGACGCGCGTGCGCGTGCGGCCGTTTCGGCGGGCGCAATTCCGCAATCTCGGCCGGCTCGCCAAGTCGCACGCCGAGCACGACCTCATTCTGGCCGCGATCCTGCGCGGCGATCGCGAAGGCGCCGGGCGCGCCATGCGCGACCACATCATGACCGTGCGCGAGGAATACGAGGCCTACGCGCATTCGATTTGATCGGGCGGGTTGCTACGCTAGCGCAATAGTGCCGCCGGCGCCCGCGCCCACGAACCCCGGGTTCATCTTTGGATCACCACATCGACCGGTCGGCGCGGCGACATCGGCAAGGCTGGTCCATATCCGAAGCGCATGACGATGTCCGGGCGCCGTCCCGGCATGCCGACAAGAGCGGCGAGTTCAGGACGCACATTGGCGACCTCGGCAGGCTGATTGACGAAGGCGTGCTTCAAGCCGAGCGCCGTGGCTTGCAATGCGAACCGCTGACAGGCTCGCCCGACCTGCACCCAATGCGCAGGGTCAGCCCGCTCCGCAACGAACACGGCGACGCCTGCGGACGAATTGAGGTGGCGGGCGTACTTCTCGTTCTCCGCCTTGGCCCGAAAGGCGATGTCAAACATTCGCAGGCCGAGCCACTCCGGCAACGCCGGATTGCCGCCTACTGCGCTGTATATTCCATCGCCCGTGGCAAGCGCTGCGCGCGGGTTGAAACGCATCCAGCTTTTGAGCTCAGCCATGAAGGCGCGATCCGCCATTTGTGCAGCATTGCCGTCGATGATCAGATCGCGCACCCGGTCAAGCATCGCCCGCTCGGTGATCAGAACCATGTCGACACCGGGCAGTCGGGCAACGCGTTCGAGCTGGACGCGGTCGTCCACGGGCGCAGCGCGACCGTCATAGTCCGCACGCGTCGACTGCCGCAACGGGATGGCATCGCAGAGCGTCGAGTGCGTTTCGGCGCCCGCTCCGAGATCGAAGACCACCGAGCCTTCGTTCTCCGAATCGAAATGCGGCTCGACGGGACGACCACGCGCGTGGGCAGCGAGCGCGAGGTTTTCCGTCGCGCATCCCAGGCTCACAAAGAGGTGGTGATCATCGGGATCGACGGCCGGCGTTCGCCGCGAAAAGTCCGGCCGTATCCTTATCGCACGCTCGGAGAGATGAAAACGCCAAGGTTGCACATTGTGATTATTCGCAGCGAGTGTCGCGTACCTGACGATTTCCGTCAGGCCGTCGCCGAGCGGGGCACGCAGCGACGACATGGCGTGCTCATAATCGGCGGACGATCCCATGCGTGCGAAGCTCGTCCCGACAATACCTCCGCCAGCCGCCAATGCAGCGGCGCCGCCCATGAGAACGGCTCTCCGGTTCATACTCTCCTCCTCCGGAGAACGGCGCAGACCATTGATGGCTTATCGGGGGACATGGTGGCAGCGCCGCAACGCCTTAAGCGTCGCCTGATGCGCGACAGCGTCAAAGGGTGGAGCGACTCATTGTACTGCCGGGTGGATGAGCGTCAATCCTGCATTGGTAGCAACCGTTTCGGCATAGCTGACGCGGCCGCTGGGGCTGAATTTGAAGGTTGGTCGTGGACGCATAGACGTCGATCACTCCTTCTCGCGATTGGTGTTCGACGTCTCTTCATCTCGTTAGATCAGCCACAACAGCTATCGACGTGATCGCCTCACGTGCCGCGTTGCGCATGACAGTGGCCAGCAGGGAATAGGCGCTTTGCCAGGCCGCCTTGACCTCCGGCGTCCATGTCGGCCCGAGCCCCTGCTCGAGCGTCCAGAGCAAAGCCTCTTCGACCGTGTCGTAGTGGCGGTCCGTGACACCGTATTGCGCATGGCGCCGGCCCAGATGCTGCGACGGCCGGAACGAGGGCCTCGAGTGATCGAGACCGTTCACAACCATGCCCAGAGCCTGGATGAGCTTCCGGCGCTGCTCAGCCAAATCGGCGGCCTTGAAGAGCGGCCGGGTCGTGGCGTCGATCGCGAATAGCCGGTCGTAGAACAGGCGCGCCGCGGCGTCTGCCATCGGCACCAGTTTGTGCCAGGTCTCTTGCACGAGTGCTTTCTGTTCAGGTGACATCTGAAGCTCCAACTTGATCCAGAGAGAGTCGGTTCACGGCCGATCGTAGCCGCCGGATTTCATTTCACGGGAGCAAGCTCACGCGCTTCGGCCACCAGCGATCGGACCAATTCCGCAGCTGGCAGCGTTCGCGTGAGGGCCACGGCCTGGCCGGCGAACATCGGCAGGAATTCGGCATTGTCCGTCGCGGCAGCAACTTTGCGCAGATTGCGGGTCATCGAGAGCTGCTCGGGAAAGGCGATGCGATGGGCGTGATTGTCCTCGAGAAGATCAATGAGCCGGTTTCGAAGCAGGCGAGCCCGCCTGCCGGAAAAGGTGTCGGTGAGCACAGCATCACCCGCAGCAGCAGTGCGCAGCCGCTGCACGTAGGCAGGATTGACCTGCGTCTCGGGGCATGGCACGAACGCGGTACCCATCTGCACGCCGCTCGCCCCGAGAACGAGCGCGGCGGCAATTCCGCGGCCATCCATGATGCCGCCCGCCGCAATCACCGGCACTGAGACCGCATCGACGACTTGCGGCACCAGCGCCATCGTGCCGATTTCGGCCTGCCGGGACGGCGGCGAGAACGTGCCGCGATGTCCACCCGCCTCGCTGCCTTGTGCAATGATGGCATCGACACCGGCCGATGCGAGCTGACGTGCCTCTTCGACGGTCGTCGCCGTCGCGATGACGCGCGTGCCGTTCGCCTTGAGCGCCCGCATCACCGTCGCGTGCGGGGCGCCGAAGTGGCTGGAGAGCACCGGCACCCGCTCCTCGATCACAACCGCGATCTGCTTGTCGAAATTGCCGAGCAGATCGATCGGATCGGGGACCTCGCCCGCATGCAGCTCCGCGTGTGCCGGCGCAAGAGCCTTCTTGAGGGCGTTCTCCTGCTCGGCAACGGGAACATAGGGCTCGGCACGATCGAGATAGAGATTGATAATGAACGGCCTGTTGGTCAGTCGCCGAATGGCCCGGATAACCTGGCGCAGCTCATCCGGACTCGAGTCGGTGCCGCCGAAACCACCGAGGGCACCAGCGTTGGACACAGCCGCGGCGAGCGCGGCCGTCGAAGCGCCGGCCATCGGCGCCTGGATGATCGGATGCTCGATGCCGAGCAGATCGATGAGCGTCTGGTTGGGCCACGACATGGTTTGGCTCTCCAAGAGGTCAGGCTGCCCAGGGCAGCAGCGCGAGCTTTCCAATCACCTCCGCGCGCGCCATCATGCGATGAGCTTCGCGGGCCTGATTGAGCGGCAAAGTCTTGTGAAGCGCCGCGCGAATCTTCCCTCGTTTCACGAGATCGAGCCCGAATTTCAGCTCGGCCATGCTGCCCATCCAGGCCCCGACGATCCGCCGCTCGTTGCGGAAGAATGGATAGAGATGCGGGATCGTGGCCTCGGCCCCGCCGCTCAGCCCGAAGTTCACGACCGTTCCGCGCGGCTTCAGGCAGTCGAGATTGGTCGCCATCGTGGCTCCGCCGACCGGATCGATGACGACGTCGATGCCGTCCCGTCCGGCCCAGCCGCGGACTGCTGCACCCACGTCTGTGTCGCGATAGCGAACGACTTCGTCGGCTCCCATGGCGCGCGCGAGCGCAGCCTTCGCATCCGTGCTGACGGTCGTGATGACGTTGGCGCCCAGTGCCTTCGCGACCTGGATCGCCATGCTGCCACTGCCGGAGGCGCCGGCCTGCACCAGCACGCGGCTGCCCGGACCAACTCTTCCGAGAGTTTTGACCGCATGCACCGCCGTGGCCAGCACGAGCGGGATGGTGGCGAGTTCCTCCGCGGCAAGGGCGGTTTCGTCAGGAATCACCCAGCGCGCAGGAACCTCCATGTATTGGGCGTAGCCGCCCCATCCGTAGGTGCCGGTCGGAAAGAAGCTCGGCGCCTCGTTCTCGGGCGTGACGTCCCACTCCGCCGGATCGGTTGGATAACCCGGAGCCACGATGACCCTGTCTCCAGGCGCAAGATTCTTGACGTGGGCGCCAAGCTTTTCGACGTGGCCGACGATGTCCGAACCGACGACATGTGGAAGCGGAATCGACCGGCTGACGGCGCCCGAGCGCACCAGTGTGTCGTAATAGTTGGTGCCGACGGCAGCGATCTTGATGAGCACGTGATGCGCCTTCGGGGACGGCGTGGGAATCTCGCCGAAGTCGAGAACGTCGATGTCGCCGAAAGCGGCAATGGTGGCGGCTTGCATGGGGTGATCTCCTGCGGCGCGGTTGCGTCGCGGATCACATAGCGCGCGACTTGATATTGCTAAAATCGGAATTTTATGTTTCTGATATCGATATGATCAGATATCAAGAAGATCGACCTCAACCTGCTTGTCGTCCTTGATGCGCTGCTCGACGAGCGCAATGCGACCCGGGCGGCGCTGCGGCTCGGCTACACGCAGTCGACGATCAGCGGGATGTTGACACGCCTGCGCGACCTGTTCGGCGATCCTTTGTTCGTGCGCGCGCAGCGCGGCCTGCTGCCGACTCCGCGGGCGCAGGCGCTCGCCGTTCCACTCAAGCAGTTGCTCGCCGACAGCCGCAGCCTCGTCGCGCGCGAGATGTTCGAGCCGGCCGATGGCCGAGGCGACCTTTGCCATCGCCAGCAACGACTACATGCAGCTCACGCTTCTCGTCCCGTTCGTGAAGGTCCTGAGGCATGAGGCCAGAAAGATCAGACTGGCGATTGCGCCGCCGATCATCGAGGGTGTCGGCGATGCGCTCGCCCAGGGACGGATCGACCTTGCCGTCACGATCCCTGAGTTTGCGATGTCCGATCTTCGGTCGCGCCTGCTCTACCGCGAACACTATGTCGTCGCCGTCCGCCGTCGGCATCCGCTGGCGGGCGGCGCGGCCCTGACTGTCGAGCGCTTCTGCGCGTACGACCATGTCATCGTGTCACCTACAGGCGGATCCTTCGAGGGCCCGACCGACCAGGCGCTCGCCCGCCTGCGGCTACGGCGGAACGTTCGCTATTCCGTTCCAAGCTTCCTGCTCGTGCCGGAGATATTGCAGACGGACGATCTTGTTGCACTCGTTCCGTCGCGCTTGCTGCCCGCAAACGACAAGCGGCTGGTCGTGCTCAAGCCCCCTGTCGAGGTTCCCGGCTTCGACGTGATCGCCGTGTGGCATCCGCGCGTCGATAAGGATATCGCGCACCGCTGGCTGCGCGGCCGTCTGGTGGAAAGCACGAAGGCTCCGGTGAAATAGCGGAAGCCGTCAGAGACTTGTCGAGCCAATCATTATGAACCGACAAACGTCTCCCAGTGGAGAACGTCTCTTGTTCTGCTAAGATTGAACACAAGCCAAGGTCGATTGAAGGGATGGAAATTCTGTAGGCCCGGAATCCGGGTCACATCCGACGTCGATAAGCGCGGTGATGCGCTCACGAAACGAAACAAGGTTAGCGAGGGAACGCGATGGCCATAGACCTGACAGTGAACGGCACTCGGCATTCAGTCGACGTTGCGCCTGAAACGCCGCTGCTCTGGGTGATCCGCGATCAGCTCGGGACTCACCGGCACCAAATTCAGCTGCGGCATTGCTCAGTGCGGCGCCTGCACGCTGCACATTGACGGTCAGCCGGTTCGCTCCTGCAGCTTTCCGGTCTCGGCGGCGGCCGGCAAGGCAGTGACCACCATCGAAGGCTTGTCGCCCGATGGGACCCATCCGGTGCAGCTCGCCTGGATCGAGCTCGACGTTCCGCAATGCGGCTACTGCCAGTCAGGCATGATCATGAGCGTTGCGGCGCTGCTCAGCAAACGCCGAAATCCGACTGATGCGGAGATCGACGCCGAGATCACCAATGCGTGCCGGTGCAGCACCTATCACCGCATCCGCAAGGCGATCCGGCTGGCAGCCGCGAGGATATCGTCGCAGGGGAGGCTCTGATGCGCAACAACGATGCGTACAACAAAGCCGAGCCTGTCTCGCCGTGATCTTCTGTCCAATGCCGCAGCTGCCACTGGCACACTCGTTGTCGGCTTCTGGATGCCACAGCGCGCTGCGGGTCAGATCATAAGTCCGCAAGGGGCCAGTTGGGCGATCGAGCCCAACGTCAAGGAGATCAATGCCTGGGTCGTCGTCGCGCCTGACGAGACCGTGACGATCCGCATCGCCCAGACCGAGCTCGGCCAGGGTGTGTGGACCTCCAATGCGATGATGGTCTGCGAGGAGCTGCAATGCGACTGGAGCAAGGTCCGGCCGCAATATGCTTCTGCCAATAGAGACGGCCAGGAAATGGCGCCGGAATGGACGCTCGAGGTCATGGGCAAAGGCGCCACCGATCCCTTTGGCGGCGGCGAGCCCGAGTTCGGCCAGCGCGGCCGGACCGGCACCGAGGGTATTCCGAACAGCCTCTATCGGCGCATGCGGACCAACGCCGCCGCCTCCGTGAAGGACGGCCGTTATTATCTTCAGCTCGCCGGCGCGGAAGCGCGCGAGCGGCTGCTGCTGGCGGCCGCCAAGTCCTGGGGCGTGCCGGTTGCGGAGGTGAGCTCCGCCAACAGCGTCATCACCCACCATCCGACAGGCCGCACCACCACCTATGGCCAGGTTGCCGCACTGGCTGCGCAGACACCGCATCCCAATCCCGAGCGGATCCGCATCAAGCCGCCGTCGGAATGGACCCTGATGGGCACCGAGCAGAAGAATCTCGATGTCCCGCTGAAAGTCACCGGCAAGACCATTTACGGCATCGACGTCAAAGTGCCCGGCATGAAATGGGCCGCGGTGAAGACCTGCCCGGTCTATGGCGGCAAGCTGAAGAGCTATGATTTCGATAAGATCCGCAACGAGCCCGGCGTCATCTCAGCAGTCGAGATTCCAATCCCCGATCCGTCCTTGATCCGGGAACGGACGTTCAGTGCCGGCGTCGCCATCATCGCCGAGAGCTGGTACCAGGCCAAGACCGCGCTCGACAAGATGCCGATCGAATGGGATGTGCCGCCCAAAAACGCTGCACTCAATACGGCCAACATGCGCGCGGCGCTGCTGGCGTCGCTGGACAAGCCTGGCAAGGTTCGCGTCAACCTGGGCGACTGCGACAACGTGTTCTCGAGTGCCGCCAACAGCGGCGTCAAGATTGTCGAAGCGACCTACTTCACGCCCTATCTCCCGCGTGCCCGGATGGAGCCCGGTAACGCGACCGTGCTCGTCACCGACAATCGGGTTGACATCTGGATTGGTGACCAAAGCCCGCAGGAGACCCGCTACTCGGCATCCCAGATCACCGGCATTCCGGAAAAGAATGTCTATCTGCACATGTGCCACCTTGGCGGCGGCTTCGGTCGCAACGGCAACGGCCCGCAAGCCGAGCAGGCGATCCATATCGCCAACCAGAACCGCGGCACGCCCATCCACCTGTTGTGGACGCGCGAGGAAGACTTCGTCGGCACGACCTATCGGGCCATGGGAGTCGCTCGCCTGCGCGCGGCGCTCGATGCCGACGGCTGGCCGATCGCGTTCGAAGTCAGGACCGCCATGGACGAGAAAGCCCCTGGCGCCATTGCCGCCTTCGACAAGGCCCCGCGCTACCACGTGCCCAACTATCGCTTCTCGACCCACAGCGAAACGTTCCACATTCCGGTAGGCACGCGGCGCGGCGTGGGGCAGCCGGCGCACGACTTCTATCGCGAGAGCTTCATTGACGAGCTCGCCCACGCCGCCGGCAAGGACCCGTATCTTTATCGCCGCGAGCTGATCTCGCGCACCAACCTTCCCTACAAGGCCGACATGCTCAAAGCGCTCGACACCGCCGCGAAGATGTCCGGCTGGGGCACGCCGCTGCCGCAAGGCACGGCGCGCGCGATCGGCCTCGAGGAGCGCGGCGCCGAGGGTCACGGCCAAGCCACCATCAGCGCGCAGGTCCACACGGTCTCGATCAGCAAGCAGGGCGAAGTGCGCCTGCTGCGCGTCGACGTTGCGCACGAAGAGGGCTTCGGTCTGGTCAATCCATTATCGGTGCGGAAGCAGATCGAAGGCCAGATCACCTGGTTCTACAACGACACCATGCATCAAGAGTGCAACGTCGTTGACGGGCGCATCGCCGAGAACAATTTCGACCGATTCCCGCTGTCGCGCCTCAAGGAGGATCCGCCGGAGATCAACATCACCTTCTTCAAGACCGGGCATTGGCTGCGTGGCATGGGTCACGACCGCGGCACCTCGCTGCAATCCACTATTACCGATGCGGTCTTCCAGATCACCGGGAAGCGCTATCGGGACCTGCCCCTGCGCAACCACGATCTGACCTGGGGTTGAGCACTTCGGACGGAGTAATTTCGCGCCCGTGGTTGCTGCCCGTCCGGCGGCGGCAGCGACCACGGCGTTGCGCGACTGAGCGTCGTCGGTTGCCTACGCCGAATGGCGCTCCAGGCCCCGCCTCAACTTCGGTTTGCCCCAAGACCAGCAAAAAATTGCTGTGCGATATGGAACTTCCTTCGCCCGATAACGTTGCCGTGAAATGACTTGTGGGCGTTGAAACATGTCACAGCCGGGTGGGGACAGGCTATTTCTGGGGCACAGCGAACTCGCGCAGTTAATGGCGAAATTCGACTGGGGGGCGACTCCCATCGGCCGTCCCGAACAATGGCCGAACAGCCTTCGAACTGCCGTGCGGATCATGTTGACCTCGCAGCAGCCGGTGTGGATCGGCTGGGGCAAGAATCTCACCTATCTCTACAACGATCCCTACAAATCAATCATCGGCGGAAAGCATCCTTGGGCGCTTGGGCGCCCCACCTCGGAAGTCTGGCGCGAGATCTGGGCCGACATTGCTCCATTGCTCGACAAGGCCATGACCGAAGAGGAAGGAACCTATGTTGAGGAGCAGCTCCTCATCATGGAGCGCAATGGCTACCCGGAGGAGACCCACTACACGTTTTCCTACAGCCCCATCATCGAGGACGACGGAACCACCGGCGGCATCTTCTGCGCCAATACCGATGACACTCAACGGGTGATTGGAGAGCGCCAACTTGCGCTCCTGCGCGAGCTTGCTGCCGGCACCGCCCACGCACGAACATGGCAGCAAGCCTGCGAGAACGGCGCTTATGCGCTTTCAACCAATCCGCACGACCTGCCCTTCGGTCTTTTGTATGTTCTGGAGCCTGGAAGCGACACCGCGATCCGGGCAGGCGCAACCGGCATTGATCTCGATCATCCCTCCGCTCCCGAGACGATTTCAATCAAATCACTGGCTCCCTGGCCATTAATGGAGGCGCTGCGCACTGGCGATCCCCGCCTGGTCAGCAATCTGTCTCAACTCTTCGAAACTCCATTTCCCCGATCGGTCTGGAAGAGCCCGCCGCACCAGGCCATTGTCCTGCCGATCCCGGCGACGGGCGAAACGGGACGGACCGGATTTCTGATCGCGGGGCTCAATCCGTTTCGCCTGCCGGACGACAACTACAGAGGCTTTCTCGGCTTGGTGGCGGGTCAGCTTGGCGCCGCCATCGGCAACGCCGAGGCCTACCAATATCAACAGCGGCGCGTCGAAGCACTGGCGCAGATCGACCGCGCCAAGACCGCGTTCTTTTCCAATATCAGCCACGAATTTCGCACGCCTCTGACGCTGATGCTGGGCCCGCTCGAGGAGACGCTCGCCCAGCCGTCTCTGCCACCGAAGCAATTGCAGGACTTGTCGCTCGTCCATCGCAATGGGCTGCGCCTGCTCAAGCTCGTCAATACGCTCCTTGATTTCTCGCGTATCGAAGCCGGCCGCATGCAGGCCCACTTTGAAAGAGTCGATTTGGCCGCGTTGACCGCCGACATCGCGTCAAATTTCAGCTCGGTGACCGAGCGGGTCGGGCTGAAACTGATCGTCGACTGTCAGCCGCTGCCGGACTCTGTCTACGTTGACCGCGACATGTGGGAAAAGATCGTGCTCAACCTCATGTCGAATGCCTTCAAGTTTACGCATGAAGGACAAATTACGGTTCACATGCAAGCCTCGAGCGATGGCTCGGCGGCTCAGTTCTCCGTCACCGACACCGGCATTGGAATTTCTCCAGAGGAATTCCCGCGCTTGTTCGAACGCTTTCGCCGCATCGAGGGCGCGCGAGGGCGATCGTTCGAGGGCAGCGGCATCGGGCTTGCCCTTGTCCAGGAGCTCGTCAAGCTACTCGGCGGCGACATCTCAGTTGAGAGTCAGCCCGGCGTCGGCAGCACTTTCACGGTTACCGTACCGTTCGGAACGGCACATCTGCCGGACCATGAAGGGCAATCGATCTCCAAAGCTGCAGAAACCGAACCGGCCGTCACTTCAACGAATGTTCGTCCGCAGGCCTATATCAACGAAGCAGTCGGCTGGTCACGCCGCGGCTCGACCGACTGGTCAGAGGCGTCGCCTGAGGCCGCGGACGACGTCGAACGCGCCCGGATAACATCCGACGGTCAACGCCATCGCGTGGTGCTGGCCGATGACAACGCTGACATGCGCGACTATGCGGGCCGTCTCCTTCGCGATGCCGGTTTTGACGTCGATGTCGCTCCTGACGGCGAGACTGCGCTTGAGATCGTGCGGCACGCGAGGCCGGACTTGGTGCTCTCAGATGTCATGATGCCGAAGCTCGATGGCTTTGGCTTACTTTCCTGCATGCGAGCCGATCCTGAACTGAGCCACATACCCGTTCTCCTGCTTTCGGCCCGCGCCGGCGAAGAAGCAAAAGTCGAGGGTCTCGGATCGGGCGCAGACGATTATTTGATTAAGCCCTTCTCGGCGCGCGAATTGATCGCCCGCGTCGAGGGCAATCTGCGTCTCGCACGCGCTCGTCGGGAGAAAACCCAGGCGCTCGTCGAGGAGGCGAAGGCGCTCGAGGCGCTGAACAAGATCGGAAACGCCATCGCGGCCGAAGTTGATCTGGCGCGAGTCGTGCAGGTGGTGACTGACGCCGCGACCGAGCTCTCGGGAGCCGCCTTCGGCTCGTTCTTTTACAATGTACTCGATGAACGAGGCGAATCCTATACGCTCTACACATTGTCTGGCGTTCCGCGCGAAGCATTCTCCAAGTTTCCCCAACCTCGAAATACCGAGGTCTTCGCACCGACCTTCCGGGGCGAGGGTATGGTGCGATCGCCTGACATTACTCAGGATCCCCGCTTCGGAAAAAATGAGCCCTATCGTGGCATGCCTCCTGGTCACCTGCCCGTCCGAAGCTACCTCGCGGCGCCGGTCAAATCGCAAAGCGGAGAAGTACTGGGAGGGCTGTTTTTCGGGCACCCGGAGGTCGGAGTTTTCGACGAGCGGTCAGAGCGGCTGATCGCCGGCGTTGCGGTGCAGGCCGGCATCGCCATGGACAAGGCGCGTCTGTATCACGCGGCACAACACGAGATCGATCGAAGAAAGCAGACCGAGGTCGCGCTCCGGGAGAGCGAGCAATCACTCGAATCCAAAGTGAGGCAGCGCACGCTCGAGCTGACCGCGGCCAATGACCAGCTCCTCAAAGCCGCTGCAGAACGAGAACGCGTCGAGTCGCAACTCCGGCAAGCTCAAAAAATGGAGGCGATGGGACAACTGACCGGCGGTGTTGCTCATGACTTCAACAATCTTCTGACCATCGTCATCGGCAATATCGAGTCCATGCAGCGCAATCTTCCAGCCGATGCCTCATCGAGGCAACGTCGCTGGATCGAGAATGCCATGCATGGCGCGAAGCGGGCAGCGACGCTGACCCAGCATTTGCTCGCTTTCTCACGCAAGCAGCCGCTCAATCCGAAGCCTGTCGACCTCAATCAGCTCGTATCAGATATTTCCCAGATTCTGTCGCGGACGTTAGGCGAGCAGATCAAGATACAGACCGTCCTGGGCCAGAGCCTCTGGAAGGTCGAGATCGATGTCACCCAGATGGAAACCACGCTATTGAATCTTGCCGTCAACGCGCGTGACGCGATGCCGGGCGGGGGCAAGCTGACGCTTGAAACAGCCAATGCCAACCTCGATGAAGGCTACGGGCTTCATTCAGCGGACGATGAATTGGGCCAGTACGTGATCCTGGCCATCACTGACACTGGCGTGGGAATGTCAGATGACGTGCTCCAGCACGCCTTCGAGCCATTCTACACAACCAAGCCGATCGGCCGGGGAACAGGTCTTGGCTTGTCGCAGGTGTATGGCTTTGTGAAACAATCCGGAGGCCATGTCAGGCTCTACAGCAAGCCTGGCGATGGCACGAGCGTGCGCATCTACTTGCCTCGCTTCCTCGGCGCCAATTCTTTCGACAATGAAGGCATCTCAGTGGTCCCGGATGCCAAACAGATGGCAACAGTTTTGGTCGTTGAAGACGAGCCCAGCGTGCGGGAGCACAGCGCCGATCTGCTGCGAGAGCTCGGATATAATGTCATTGAAGCGGAGGATGCGCAGGACGCGCTGCGCAAACTCGAGCGCATCGCTTCAATCGACCTCTTGTTCACGGATATCGGCCTGCCTGGGATGAATGGACGCCAGCTTGTTGAGGAGGCACTCAGACGGCGTCCGCAACTGAAGGTGCTTTATACGACCGGGTATGCGCGCAATGCCATCGTTCATCACGGCCGCCTCGACCCGGGCGTTCAATTGATTACCAAGCCATTCACCTATGCCAACTTGGCCGCGCGCGTGCGAGATGTTCTCGACACGTGACACCCTAAGGCTTTGGAATTCGCCTTTCGCGCCCACCGAATCGGGCGGCCTGCACTCTCATCCAGCGAGCCATTTCTGAAGAACAATAAAGGTCGCTCGCGCACCGGCGACGATGTCATCGGCGGCGTGTTGTTGGGCTTGAACCTCGAGCCATCGCCTGAACGAACGCCACATTTCGCCGGTGCGGGATCCGTAGGGGCTGAAATAGGAAAGTCCTTCCGCGGGAAGCCAATGTGCGCTCGACAGATGCCGCGCAATCAACTGCCCACCGAGCGTGGACCCTTCGAGGACATAGAATGATCCAAGAGCACGCGCCTCGTTCGCCGTGAGACTATGAGCGTCACTGCAGAGCGACACGCTGCTGATCTCGGCATCGGTAACGCCAAGGGTCCTCAAATCATGTCGAAGATGGCGAAGCCGAGATCGCATCTCCAACTCGCGGGCGAGTGCCGGAAACGACTTGAGATCTTCCTCCCAAACCAAATGGAACCCCAAGAACCGCGACAAGAGATGGCCGAAATAGTCGCTGGACGCCGGCCGGTCGAGCAGACCGAGTTGCGCTTCGAGCGCGCTGTGCGCGTCTTGTGTCCGCGACCGAAGCAGCGCGACGATTGAGGGAGCGACAGTCGCTACAGATTGCACAGACACGCAAACCATCTCCGTCGTGCGCAGCTTAGAAACATGTTGGCTCAATAAGATTGAACTTGCGTCGGAGCGTTGGGTTCCACTTTGACTCGCGCCGCGATTGGCAACTCGATGACAATCCGCACGCGACGAAACCTCTGATGCCTAGACCTCTGGTGGCATCGCCGCGCTTTCTCAATCCAATGCCTCTCTCGGTTGACAAGGGCCGGCTCCGCGCGGAGCAACGTGACCCCGTGAGAATGTGGCACATGGCGTGTTGGTTAAATTTACATCCCTGCGGATATATCATTGAAAACATTGGTTCGATCACGGGCGGGAATTGCTTCCCGGCCTTAACCTACCACCAGGCTATTAACCTGTTTGGCTTTTTGGCGAGCTTGTCGCTTGTACAGCCTCATTTGCAGCCCATTACCGCCCCATTGGGAGATGACAAAAATCCTTCTAGAGATCAAGGACATCACTCATGGCGTGCAAAACTTTTCCGGTTCGCCCACGATCGCGATGAGATCCTCAATGTCAAAACGCGCAGCCGTCGTCGTAACGAGCTGCCTCCTCGCTGGCCTGCTCACCATTTCGAGCGGGGCCATGGCTCAGGCAGCTGAATGTCTCTCCGGCCCCAACGCCCAATCGGGTCCCGGCACTCATTGGCGATATCGGATCAATCACGCCACGGGCCAGCGCTGCTGGTACCTCAAGAGAGCGGGAGAATCCGCGCGACCCCGTCGGTCATCGGAAAGCCTGGCCACCCCCGGCACGCCGCGCAGCGGCGGCACGGAGCCGGCAGCACCAGCGGAAGCTTCAACCGAAAAATCTTCCATCAGGTCCTGGTTCTCCTCGACGTTTTCGGCTTTCACCAGTCTGGGGAGATCCGCAACGAATACCGAAGCGAACGAGGCGTCCGCGAACGATAATTCTGCCGCAAGCAAGCAGCCCAACAGCGAGCGCGCGGAGCAAAAAAAGTCTCAGCAGAGCAAGCTGGAACAACCCAAATCAGGCCAGAGCAAGGAGAAGGAAAAATCCGA
The DNA here is from genome assembly GCA_963817015.1 of uncultured Alphaproteobacteria bacterium. Classification (GTDB taxonomy): domain Bacteria; phylum Pseudomonadota; class Alphaproteobacteria; order Rhizobiales; family Xanthobacteraceae; genus VAZQ01. The sequence goes on from CAWFMV010000010.1 coordinate 485,237, forward strand.
CACCGCTCGCTCGCCAAGCCGGGCCGCATCGCTGCAAGTGATCCTGGAGGCCGCTGGCGACAAGGATGTTCCCGACGCCACGACCAACCTGAGCGCGGAAGAGCAGAAGACGGCGATCGAGGCGGTGGGCGACAAGGACGTCTTCGCGCCGCAGACTGAGCTCGCTCAAGATTGGCAGAAAGAATTGTATGAGCAATTCCTGGAGTGGCGGGTCAAACAGCTCATGTTCATGTGAGCGACAATGAGACTTCGGTCTCATGCGACGATATCGGATCGAGCGTATCTCACCCTCCTCCCCGCTGACGACCTGAGCGCTGGCTGCCAATGGCTTGCGACTCCGCGCGCACAGGGCGAGACGCGCGTTGTGATTTTGGCGTAGAATGCGTCCCCATAAGCAATTCATGTGGAGGGGGCGCCATGTTAGCAGCACGCCGACAGTTCCTGCAGTTCTCCGCGAACGCAATCGCTGCCACCGCGTATGCATCGCTCGCGCACGCGCAGGCCTACCCATCCAGACCGATCACCTTGATCGTGCCATTCCCGCCGGGCGGATCGACCGACGTGGTTGGTCGCATTGTGGCGGAGCGCATGCGGCCGCTGCTCGGACAGCCGCTGGTGATTGAAAACGTGGGCGGCGCCGGAGGCAGCATCGCGCTCGGCCGGGTCGCGCGTGCGAATCCGGACGGCTACACGATCGATATCGGCCAATGGGACACGCATGTTGGCGGCATCATCTATAGCCCCAACTACAACCTGCAGACCGACTTCGCGCCGATCGGGCTGATGACGATCAACCCGCAATTGATGGTCGCGCGGAAGAACATGCCGGCCGACGACCTCAAAGGGCTTGTCGCCTTCATGAAGGCGAACCCTGGCAAGGCGCTGCTCGCAAACCAGACAGCCGCCGCGCAAACGAGCGGCATCCAGCTCCAGCAATTGACCGGCACAACGCTACAATTCATTCCATATCGCGGCGCCGGTCCGGCGCTCACCGACCTGCTTGGCGGCAATGTCGACCTGATGGTTTCCCAGGCCGCCGCCGTTCTGCCGCATGTGCGCGGCGGGGCGCTGAAAGCCATCGCCAATCTGTCGCCGCAGCGCTCGCGGGTGATGCCGGAAATTCCGACGGCGGACGAGTTCGGCGTGCGAGGGCTCTATACGTCGGGCTGGTTTGGATTGTTCGCGCCGAAGGGCACTCCCAATGAGGTGATCAGCAAACTCAATAGTGCGATGGTCGAAGCTCTGGCCGATCCGGCGATACGCGCGCGCCTGGCCGAGCTTGGGCTCGACGTTGCGGCCCGCGAGCAGCAGACGCCGCAAGGCCTGGCAGAATTCTTCAAGGCCGAGGTCGACAAGTGGTGGCCTATTCTCAAGGCCGCCAACATCAAGGGCGAATAGACAGGCCGCATTCGGCCAGCGGCTATTCCCCGCGATCGCGGACCCACTTGATGATGACCGTGGGCAGCAGATCGAGATATGGCCCCATAAAGAAGGTCTCGCCTGCCCCATTGCCGAAATAGCGGTCGTAGTTGTCGATCATCGCATGCACCGGCTCGAGACATGCCGGCATCGAATCAACGATCAGATCGCCGATATCAGCGTGCAAACGAAAGCGTGGGTCAGCGGCAACCGTCCGCGCGATGCAGTCTGTCGCAGTGCGCACGAACTGCTGAATGGCAACATTCTTTTGCTGCACGGACAATTGGGTCGAGCCGGTGGGCGCGACATTCGGTCCGGTGGCGACGCTGAGCACCAGCGCCGCGCCGGTCAGCGGCGCGAGAATCATTTTGCTGTCCCCTACCCAAATACGAGTCGAACTTAAGCAGAATCAAATCGGCCGCAAACGAGAAATCGCGTCATTGCCGCGGCAGCTGGAAGCTTTCCACCGGGAATGTGCTTTCCAGCCCACGGACTGAAGGAACCGTGGGAAAACCGGGTTCAGCAAAGCGAATTCGCGGTTGAGTTGCTTCACGAGACACGTCCGACGCCCTGCATTCCGGCGCGTAGCTTTCCAATGGAACTTTCCATCGACCAATGTGTTTATCGAAGGGTAGTTCCGGCTAAGCAGACAAGCCGCCAAGACGTCTGCGCGCCGCGAACACAGGCTGCGGGGCAGAAAGCGCTTATTGCCGTGAGAGTTGGGGGCGACAATGCGCACATTCATGGCAATTCTGCTGCTCGTGGCATTGATACCGGCATCAGCCCTGGCGGCGCCGAGCCGCGCATGTCTCACACAGAGTGAGGCCGCCAAAGAATATCGGGGCAAATTACTAAAATACCGGTAAGTGGGTTCGATCCGATGCTGGTTTGCCGGCGCCACTCCGCCAAAGTCGGAATTCAAGATCGCCCGGCCGGCACCCGCCCCAAAGGATGCTCAAGCATCCAGAGCACAGCAAGCGCGCAGCGCGCCGACTGCGACTGACGATCTGGTCAGCCTCGCCGGCACCTTGTGTGATGGTCCTTGCGAAGATCTGCGGACAGTCGACCCGCAAGTGCTATCGGCCCGACTTGAAGCGGCACATGCCGCGTTCATTGAATACGGGTTGAGTTTCTATGACCGGTGGGCGCTGCGGTGACTGACACCAGAGTCTTCAGGTGAACGGCGTTGTTTGCCTTGCTCTGCACCGGCCTCAACTCGTTACTTGCATTCCAATAAGGTGCCTTGCGTCGAGGCGCACCGGAACAAAAGTGTCTCCAGAACGTCATACTATGACGCTAAGTTGATAAGGGGCGAGATCGCTGACCACTGCGTTTGACGCAATCGCTGGATTGGCCGGCCACCCTCCATGACATTCCCCCTCACCCGCTCCAGTGTCAGCGCTGGTGCCCGCACACGTCGCTTCACCGTTGACTTAGAGATTCTCGCTGTTGGATCGTTGCTCGCTCTGGCCGCACTCGTTGCGCTTTGGACGGTCGGCGACTATGCAATTACCGTTGATGAGTTCAACGCCGATGCTTACGGCCAAAAGTCTTTGGCCTGGTATACGAGCTTCTTCACCAACCGCTCCAATTTCGATTCGGTTGAAGACACGCTTTGGTTCTACGGACCTTGGTTCCATATTCTTACGGCGCTGGTGCAGTCGCTCGATCTCGCCGAGCACTGGACGATGCGTCATCTGCTGACTTTCCTGCTCGGGCTCGCAGCACTGGCGGCCCTCCTTCCGATCGCGCGCCTTGCCGGACATCGTTGGGCCGGTCTGGTCGCTGTCGGCCTCTGCCTGACGACCGGCTACCTCTACGGCAGCATGTTCTTCACGCCCATCGACATTCCATTCATGTTTGCGATGACCTGGGCCACGCTCGCGATCATGCTGATGGCGGTGCCGATCGTGCCAATGTGGCCCGCAACAATTGCGACCGGATTGCTGACTGGCCTCGCGATCGCCACACGCTCCTCTGGCCTGATCACTCACGTCTATCTCATTGGTGCAATGAGCCTGTGCGCCCTGGAAGCGGTCCTGCACAGTGGCCGCTCAGCGGTCCGGGATCTCGTGCGGATCGGCGAGCGCACGCTGTCGGCGATCGTGATTGCCTGGCTGACGGCGATCGCGTTGTGGCCGTGGCTGCAGGTTGGCAACCCGATCACGCAGTTCGCTGAAGCGTTCCTCTATTTTGCCAACCATCCAAGCTCGTGGGAATTTCCGCATTGGGGAGAGTTGGTCCGCACCACCGCACTTCCCTGGTCCTATGTTCCGGCACAGCTTCTCGTGAGATTGCCAGAAGGATTTCTCCTCCTGCTCGGCGTAGCAGCGTTGTCCGGTATAGCCAGCGTGGTTACGGTCCTGCGATTTGGCTTGGTGCCGACCTCACAGCCGCGACTGCCGCGGCTGAGGGAGGCCGTCTTGGTGACGGCGCGGGCGCGGCAACCTCTGATCGTGTGGGCCGCCGCCCTCCTGCCGATCGCCGCCATCATCCTTCAGCATTCGACCCTCTACGACGGAATTCGCCATGTGCTGTTCCTCATTCCAATGCTTGCAGTGGTGGCAAGCTTCGGATTTCTGCGGCTCACTTCGCTGCTACGCCGCTTCCCGATGACTACGGCAGCGGTTGCGGGCGCATATGTCGGTCATGCGGTTCTGGCCTTTGTCCTGCTCCATCCGCTCCAGTACGCTACATTCAATGTGTTTGCCGGTGGAGTGATCGGCGCCTACGGCCGCTTCGAGCAGGACTATTGGTCGCTTGCCGTGTTGCCGGCGCTGCGGCGTCTGGAAGATCGGATTGATCGCGACGATCCGGACCGCTTTGCGACAAACCCACCCAGCATCAAGCTCTGCGTCGGCTTCCACGAGGAATTGGTTGCACCGATGTTTCGGCGCCCCTGGCAGCTCGAGCTCGAGCCTTCAAAGGCCGATTTCATCATCGAATCGGAACGCTGGCGATGCGGCAAGCATCTGCCCGTGATCGTCGTCGATGAACTCAAGCGCTTTGGTCTGCCGTTTGCCCGGATCTTGGCCCGTCAGCCAGCCGATATCGCGGCTGCGACGTCTGCGCTTCCGTGAGGGAGGACATCCGCTGCGGGCTCGACGAGCTCGCATCTTCTGGCAAGGTCGCGTTGGCGAGCGCAATCGATCGCGCCAGCTGGGTGAGCAGCTCGTGCTGCGTGCGCAGCTTCAAATGCAGGTTCAACAATACGACAAGGCTGATGCAGGCCCACACGTAGAGAACAAGATCGGCGCCACGACCAATTCCAACGAACTCCGCCACGCGCGTGGCATGCGACGGAAGCCAGACGAAGTAAAAGCCCATGAGGCTCACGACGCACGACAGAACCGTCACGATCGGTGACCGTCGATATTGCGCCCACGCATAGAGGAGGACGCCGCCGAGCAGGAGCGAGAGCACGACTTGCGCAATCATCGATAGAGCTTCCCGGCCAGCAGATCGAGAAGGATCATGACAAAATCTCCGGTCCGCTGCCCTTTCGCCAGCGAATAGGTCGTGTAATCGATCGTGACCGGAACCTCCACATATCGCAGGCGACTGCGCGCAATCTCGGCCAGCAACTCAGAGGCATGGGCCATACGATTCTGGCGCAGACGCAGGGCTTGGGCGCCGCGGCGCGTCATGGCACGCAGACCATTGTGGGTGTCGGTGAGGCGCAAGCCGGTCGTCGCAACCGTGAAGAGCGTGGCGCCCCACAAGAGGATACGCCGCATGCGCGGCATGCTAAGCGGCTCGGTGAGGAAGCGGCTGCCGAGCGCGAAGTCTGCCTGGTTGCTCACGAGCGCATCCAGCAGCCGAGGAATGTCGGAAGCACGATGCTGCCCGTCCGTGTCAAACGTCACGATGACGTCGGCACCCTGCTCTAACGCGAAGTCGATGCCGGTCTTGAGCGCGGCACCCTGGCCCAGATTGATCGGGTGGCTGACCACGGCCGTCGCCGATGCTGTCGCAAGCTGCCGGGTCTCGTCAGCCGAGCCATCGTCGACAACGACGACGTCATAACCAGCCTGCCGCAGTCTCGTGATGACCGAGACGATTGCGGTCAACTCATTGTAGGCCGGGCAAACGACCCAGATCGAAGAGAAGGAGTGATTCGGCATTGGTCGGCTACCACTGAGTGTCAGTCACAAAGTGCCTGCGATCTTCAGCGGGCCGCCCACGCCCCCTCGGGCCGCCGTCTGTCGTGACGCAATGCATGCGCCGCTTGCATTCTGCTCAACGAGTGCAAAACTATTGTGACGGTTTTCCGTTCCATAAACATGTGACTTTTCGCGCCATCAACCGGTGACAAAGAAAAGACCGCACAAAATCAACAACATGCCGATCATGAGGCGTAATGACACGGCCTCGCCGAAGAGCCACGCTCCGAGTGCGGGTGTCACCGCGAAGGCAAGCGCTACAAACGGGTAAGCCCGCGACAGCGGCGTAAAGGTCAATATCCACACCCAAAAAACCGAAAGCCCGCCATAGAGCACAAGCGCACCGAGGAAATAGAGGTTGTGCGCGAGGGCCAGCATACGCTCTCCGGCTGTGCCATTGAGTTGCACCGCAGCAAGCTTGAACAAAATCTGCCCGCCGGACATTCCGATGGCGTAAGCAGTCAACAACGCAATCTGGGTGAGGGTCAGGCGATCATTGCTCATATTTGCTCGCTCATATTGTTCCCTTGCGCAGCACCACCCGCATGGCATCGAAGAGATTGACCGGCACACCAATACGGCTCGCCGCCGAGAGCTGGGAGCCGCGCATCCCAATCATCCGTTTGAGCTGAAAAACGATCAGCGACAGCGGCACGATTTTTCCGGGATGATCGAAATGCTCCATCGACAGCCCAAGCGGCGGCGCCATGCGACGCAGACTTTCCCCCGTAAAAAACCAGAGGTGCTGCGGTGGCGTCATCAGCCGCCATTTTGCACCGGCTAAGCGTGCCGTCAGCGCCGCAAAATCGCCGGTCGTCAGCACGATGATCCCGCCCGGTTTGAGATAGCGGCAGCACAGCGCCAAGGTATCTCGCGGCTGCGGAAGGTGCTCGATGACATCGAACAGGGTGATCACGTCGACCTCGCCGACGCGTGCCATCGTGGCCTCGTCGGCGACGCCTGAGTAGACCTGCAAACCGGCCTGCCGGCAGGCCTCCGCGGCGTCTTCAGCAAGCTCGATCCCCGTGACGTCGAAATGGCGCTGCGCTTCCTTCAGAAAAAAGCCGTAGGCACAGCCCAGGTCCAGCAAGCGCCCGGAGGGACGAAAGCGGCGGATAAAATCGACGCTGTGCGCGAATTCGCGCCGCAGCACCGCCTCGCTGCCCCGATAGTCCAGATATCCGTCGCTGCACTCACCCGAGAAGTAGCTTCCGGTGTAGTAGGCAGCAGGGTCGAAGCCACTGGTTTCGGCATGGCCCAGGCCACAGCGCTCGCACTGCCAGATTTCACATCCACTGACCTTAAAACGAAAAGCGTGAGGGGTGGTTTCGCCACAGGCGGGACAGGCTCGGCTGGTCATCGTGGCTCCGGCTGCAATCACGTGTCTCGATCCCCGAGGCTCAGTGCGGGTGGTATTGGATTCGAACAACCGGCTTTGCCCGCACCCTCGGCTCAAGCCCACAGATTTGAAGATGGGGTTTGAAAGGAATGTGTCAATCGACCAGCGCAGTTCGCCTTAACCTTATGCGCCCCGTACAATCGCCCTTCGAAGGCCTGGCCTGCCACCCCCGTCGCCCGAGATGTCCGAGACGACCCCGGCGCGGGACTTACGATCTTGCCGCGTCATTTCCAGATGGGATGGATCAGATTGATGGTCGAGTACACGATCCCACAGGCGATCAAGAACAATATTGCCCATACCAGAAAATCAATCTGTCTCCTCAATTCGGCAGTGGCCTGCTTCATCACCTGAGACCGCCCGAAGAACACGGATTTCAGAAACAGGATGATCGGGATTACCGCAACGAGGATCGTGATGAGCTTATACATATCATCTGCGTTTGCTGAAGGATGCGCCCCAGTTCCTCGTCACCGCAAGGGATGCGTCTGCTTGAATGGCTGGCGATGCTGTCCAGTGTCCAAGGCTCTCAAATCCGAGATTATTTTGGATGCCAAGCTGATCTGAGCGTCGACTGTTGATTGCCGGATCACCACGCCTCTTTGCCCTGACGTTCGCTGCCGACGACTACCATAGCACATTCGCGACCATGCCGACCGAGCCGATGATCGCGGGACCGACAAGGACAAAAATCTTCGCAGTCTCATCCCCGACACCTGCGCGCATGGTGATCAGTGTTGTCAGCCATTCGGCAAAATCCGGATTGAGGTTGGGCGCGGAAAGAACCATCACCGAGCAGAGGAAGACGACAACTCCCACCTGGCTGAGAATTTGCTTGAGCGACTTTTTCATGGCCCTCTCCTTTCGCTCTCCTTTCGCAGATAGGCGGAACTAACTAGCCCGCCCTGACTCTGCTTGGGTGGCGTAGCGCACCCGCTGCGCAGGTTCGGCCTCGGGCGGCATATTAGCGCAGGTTCGTACCGGCTCGTAAGGTCCGCATTACCAATCTCCAGCAAGCCCGCCCTGAGTTTGGGCCAGCTTCAGCGGGGTTGTATTGCCTAGGTTCCGCTCGCTCACCCACCCAGGCCGCGGTGGACTAGCTCAACAGGGATGGATCGGCCTGAGAATACAATCTATTTTGCTCCACGAAGCGGATCGATCGTGCTGGCAACGTGACGATGTCCTCCATAGTAAGAGACTCGCGTCGGAAGAATGAATAAGGGTGGAAATTCGATGCGCTCAACGTCCTTCTCTTTGCCTTGCCTGCGTCTCGCGGCCGCCGCAATGCTCGCTGTGGGAGGGCTCTTCGCGACGTTCCCGGCGCAAGCGCAATATCCCGCGAAGCCGATCCGCGTCTTCCTTCCATTCGCCGCAGGAGGGATTGGCGACATCACTTTTCGTCTTGTGACGGGCAAGATTTCCGAGCGCACTGGCATGCAGTTCGCGATCGAGAACCGCCCGGGCGCCGGTGGAATCGCGTCGGCGATGGCCGGCAAGACGGCCGCACCTGACGGCTATACGCTACTGCAAGTCGGCAACAGCTATACTGTCAGCGCGTCGCTGTTCGCATCGCTCCCCTATGACCTCGTCAAGGATTTCACGCCCATATCCACCTTGGCTCAGTTCGACATATTGCTCGCAACGAAGTCCTCGGGAGAGATCGGAACGATCGCGCGCCTCATCGAAATTGATCGCGCCAATCCGGGCAAGCTCAATTTCGGCGCAATTTCTGCAGGAAGCACACAGAACCTTGCGGCAGAAATGTTCAAGGCCATCATCGGCAGCCAAGCCTCGGTCGTGCCGTACAAGAGCTCGCCCGAGCTGATCACCGCGATCCAGCGGGGGGATATCGACGTTGGCTTCGACTACCTCGCCGCCTTCGCCCCAGCCATCGCCGGAAATCAGGTCAAGATCATCGCATCGGGCGGCGAAAAGCGAAGCCCGCTGACACCTGATACGCCGACGGTGGTTGAAAGCGGATGGCCCAGTTATGTGGTGACCTCCTGGAACGGGATCGCCGCCCCCGCAGGAACGCCCCGAGAGGTCATTGACAAGCTCAACCGTGAAATCGCCGCGGTCTTGAACCTGCCTGAAATGCAGGACCGGTTCCGGCAGATGGGCATGGAGGCCGCCAGCAGCACTCCGGAGGGAATGACCGAGCGACTCAGGAAGGACCTCGAGCCGTTGGCGAGACGTGATTGGCAAGCTTGGATTGCGTCAATAGTCCGGTTGCCCCAATCCCACGCCCGGGCGCTGCGCGATAACAACGTAGTGGCGGTCCCATAAGCCTCCATTGCTCGAGGAACGGTACGTACTCGGGTGTGTGCGCGCGCGTGCGCATCGCGCACATCGCTTGAGGCGGCCTCAATGGTTGCAAGCACCAGTGGACGCCGCGAAAGGATGAAGTTAGACATCTGGTGATCAAACAATCCGTCGTCGGGCACTTGCCGGACGCAGAGCGGTCTGGAACTCAACATGGAAACGCGCACCCTCGGCAAAAAGCCCCAACGCCAGATGAAGCTCTCCCTGTTTCTCACGGGCGACGGCAATTACCACATGGCCGGCTGGCGCCTTCCGGGCTCCACCAACGATGGCGGCCAGAACATCCAGCGCTGGTTCGAGGCGGCGCAGACGATCGAACGCGGCAAGCTTCACATGCTGTTCATCGCCGACGCCGCGAGCCCGCCCGGCACGGACGATCTCGAGACGCTGAGCCTGACCGCGCGGATCGATCGCATGGATCCCATTCCCATTCTCTCGGCCGTCTCCGTGGTGACGAAAAATCTTGGTCTGGCGGCCACCATGTCGACGACCTACCTGGAGCCCTACAACCTGGCGCGCACCATGGCCTCGCTCGATCATATTTCCGGAGGCCGCGCCGCCTGGAACATCGTGACCGGCAGCAACAAGGACGACGCGCTCCAATTCAACCGCGAAGCTCACGCGCCGCATGGCGAGCGCTACGAGCGCGCCGAGGAATTCGTCGATGTCGTGCGCGGAATCTGGGACAGCTACGACGATGACGCCTTCCCGCGCGACAAGGAATCGGGCGTCTATATGCGTCCCGACAAGGTGCATCTCCTCAATCACAAGGGCAAGCACTTCCAGGTTCGCGGCCCCTCGGCCGTTCCGCGCTCGCCGCAGGGCCATCCCGTGCTGATTCAGGCCGGCTCATCGGAACCCGGCATGAATATTTCGGCGCGCGTCGCCGACATCGTGTTCACGTCGCAATCCAGCCTCAAGGGCGCGCAGGCTTTTTATGACAACGTCAAGAGCCGCTGCGACCGCTACGGTCGTTCGCCGGACGACATGCTCGTCTTGCCCGGCGCCCTGCTGTTCATGGGCGAAACCGAGAGCGAGGCGCAGGAAAAATTCGATATGCTGAATTCGCTGATCCCGCTGCGCGTCGCGATGCAGCGGCTTTCGGCCAATCTTGGCGGCGTCGATCTGTCCAAATTCGACCTCGACGCGCCGTTGCCCGACATCCCCGTCAACGACGCGCGCGTGAGCGCGGTTCAAAGCTACATCGCCATTGCACGGCGCGACGGATTGACCTTGCGTCAGATGGCGATGCGCTCGGCCGCAGCCAAGCATCACTGGACTCTTATCGGCTCCGTGAAGCAGGTCGCGGACGAGCTTGAATCCTGGTTCCTCGAAGGCGCGCGCCGATGGCTTCAACGTGCTTGCCAAGCGACGTGCCCGGCGCCATCAACACGCTTGTCGATAAGCTCGTGCCGGAGCTCCAGCGCCGCGGCCTTTTCCACACGGAATACGAAGGCACGACGTTGCGCGAAAATCTTGGACTGGGCCGACCGGCGGATCTATCAAAACGCGAGCACGTGCATTCATCGAGCCTTGCATAAGGATCGTCGGGTCGACCGGGTGAGCGGCTCGGCGTGACCGCCTCGCATGGGGTGATGCCTGAACCACCAATCGCAATGTCATTGCGCTTGCTTTAGAGCGATGACATCAAACGCTATTCGGTTGGGATTTTCGTGTTTATGATTGGCGTGACTACGCCATCCACATGATATTTGTGGCACAGCAGACAGTCTTGGCGCGCCATGCTGCTGGTGTGACAGCTTTGGCAGAGATCCTTTTTCACCGCGCCAAAATTGGACACGAAATTTTGCGGATTGCCCTGCTCGTAGCTCTTCAGATAGGGGCGGCCTTTTTCGAGGTTATGGCAGGTCAGACAACCGCGATTCTCCAGGATGCCGAAATGCGGCCCGTGGACGAAATTCGTGAAGCGTCCCTGTTTGTTCGCGACCGAAGGCGGAGAGAAATTAACAAAGCGCCCCTTGCCCCGGATATCATCGACGCTGTGACATTTCGTGCATGAGCCCTGCGTGTCCTTGTCGATGAGGAGATCGAAGACGGCCGCCGCCGGACTTTTATCGCCTTTCGGCGCCTGGGGACCGGTCAGGACGAGCCAAGAAAAAATGAATTTGTCCTTGTGGCCTATGGGGCGGTAGAAAATCGCGTAATCCTGCCGATACCAGCCGCCATATTCAGCCCAGTTCTCCGAATCCACATCGCTTTCGATGCTGGGCATGGTCGCAGCCCTCACTTGGGGTGAGGCCGCCGGGGCGTCGGCTGACTCATTTGCGTCCACCTTGGAGGCGGCATCCGCCGATACGGTGCTATCGGGCCTCGCATTTGCGGTATCGGCCTTTCGGACCGCTCGTTCAGGCTGCGCTGCTCGTTCAGGCTGGGCTGGCCGGGCTGCTCGTTCAGGCTGGGCAGCTTTCGGAGCGCCCTTGCTAGGAGCTGCGATCCCGCGAAGCTCTTCCTCCGTGGGGTTGAGCAGATCGTCGGTCTGGTCCGCCGCCTTCGCCCGAGGCTGATCGTCGGCGGTGAGCGTTCTACTGGCTGGCTTGGCGCTTGCGGTATCGGCTTTTCGGGCCGCTCGCTCAGGCTGCGCTGCTCGTTCAGGAGGGGCTGTTCGTTCAGGCTGTGCCGCTCGTTCAGGCTGGGCTGCTTTCTGGGCGCCTTTGACAGGAGCCGCGGTCCCGCGAAGCTCTTCTTCCGTGGGGTTGAGCAGATCGTCGGTCTGGTCCGCCGCCTTCGCCCGAGGCTGTTCGTCGGCTTTTCGGGGCGTTGGTTCAGGCTGAGCTGCTGCAGGCTGGGCTGCTGCAGATTTGGCTGCGACTGCACCGGGCGCGCTCCTGGTCGGCGCACTCTTGATTGGAGTCTGCTGATTTTCCCCCGCAAGCTGGTAGGTATTGGCTCGGCTGGCCGTCTTGCTCTCGCCGGCCAATCTCGATTCCATTTCCGTGCCGAGATTGGGTAGCCACTGCTGCTGCGCACTGATGACCACATCGCGCGGGATGCTCGCGGTCAGATCGGCAATGAGATTCGCACTCAGCTTCTCCTTGCCGCCAATATTGAGGTCGGCCAGCACGTCTGACGCTTTTTCCTTGATCAGCGCATAGAACAGCCGCTTGATCTCCCAGACCAGATTTGTGACCGCCCTGATCTGGTTGTTGTTTGCACGACTCAGATCCTGGAGGTCCAGGCCGTCCACGGTTTTGATCAGAGCACGGCCCCGCTCATTCCGGCCGATCATGACCTTCATGAACGGTGTAAGCCCGACCTCGGACGCGTCCGGCCATTCGCCGATCGAGGCCTTCTTCTTATTCAGCGTTTGTAAGTCGAGGCCAGGCAGGGTCAGGAAGGCAATGCCTTTCGGGCCGCTGACCCGCTCCTTGCCGATGATCTGGTCGAGATGGCAGGCGGTGCAGGTCTGCTCGAACGGCGCCACGGCCATGACTCGCTTGTCTTCGCGGCTGTTGTGACAAGTCGAGCAGGTGGCGGGAATGCGCTTTGTCGGATCTTTCTTCGCCATTTCCGGGAAGTGCTTGCCGAAATGGCCGGCATGGTCGTAGATGATCCGTGTGCGCCGCTTGAACGGGTAGTCCTCGAATTCCGGGTGATGGCCGTCGAAGCTGTCGAACTTCACCACGTGGCAGGAGCGGCATTGCTCGTTGGAGATCTTGTTCAGCTTGAAATTGACGCCCTGATGCTCCTGATGGCAGGTCGCGCAGTAGAGACCGTGTGCGACCTTGTCGTCGGTCGGGAAGGCGATGCTCTGCGCGCGCGCCGATTGTGGCACGGGCGTCTCCGCGGCAACTTTGGTCAGCCGCTTGGTGCTCTGCTCCAGCACCTCGGCTGAAACGCTGTGCGCATTGAAGGCCGTGTTGGGCATTTTGTGACAAGTAAGACAAGCTTTGCTGTCGGCGAGCGGATCGCCGGCGACGAGGCCGTGAGTCCAGCTCAACTTGCCGCTGCCACTCTTGGTGTGGCAGGCGCTGCAATTCTCGATCGTCCCGTGAGCGCTCGCCAGCGGACCCGGCATCAAGAACTGCAGGAACTGCGTATCCTTGGAGAGAAAGAAGACCAAGTCCAGGCAGACGAAGGTCACGATCGCCACCAGCACCGCCAGACGGTCCCGCCGCAAGCCGGGGGGCGGCTGATTCTCGGCCTTTGGCCGCCGAGCCGATCTTGTCCGTACCGGTCGCCGCATCACCAGGGCCCCGATGAAAAGGCGTAGACGACGAGGACATGCAGCACCGCCAGGACGATCAGCGCATAGGTGACGGGCACATGCACGAACAGCCAGCCCTTGGTGAGTCCGAGATAGACACGCGCGAAATCAAGCCCGTCCTTCTCGACCACCAGGTCCTTGATGGCGGAAAGCTTATGCTGGCTTGGCTTGTCGACATAGGGTGACAGGTTGTCGATCTCATCCGTCAGCCGCTTCAGCGGGCGCCGCGAGCCGATGAGATGGGCGGCGAAATTGCGCTGCCCCTCGAAGAAATCCCGCAAGTGGTTGGTGTAGAGATCCATGATCCAGGCGTCATAGGGCGTCGCCGGTAAGGGGATCGCAGCGGCGCCCAGATCGATCTTGGCGACGACGTAGACATCCCGCGCCAGCTCGGCGCGGCGAGTGGGGATGCGATCATAGGCGATGCGCTCGTCGATCGCGTGCTTGGCCTTGAGCGACCAGGCGAGATAGGTGCCAAAAATGCCGCTCAGCGTCACCACCACGAAGCCCGACCAGAGCGCCCATTCGAAGCCGGTGTCCGGCAGAGAGAAATCCGAATGCGAGATGAAGGCGGCAATCAGCAGATAGCCGACAAAAATATGGAACTTCCGCCAGCGCACGGCGGATTTCGGCGACAGGCTCGCCGTTTTGATGGCGATGTGGAAAAAGACCTGCAAGCTCATGCCGCCGGCCAGCACCCAGCCGTCGAGATAGCGCGGATCGCGGAGCCCGTTGCCATAGATCCAGACGAGCCAGAACAGACCGCCGGAAATCGCCGCGATCAGAAGGCCCCTGACTGACTGGCTGGTGAGATATCTCGCCGAGCCCCAAACGCGTCCGCCGATCGAGGCGTCAAACGTGCGCCGCCCCGCCGATATCACGGCCGCTCCCCAAGATCACCCATCGCGGTACTTCTTTCCCCATCAAGCCCCATTCAGGCTGTTGTCATTGTCAGTCGGCCCGGATCAATTGACCGAGCCAGCTTCCCTCGCCTTGCCCTTGAACTTGTCCGGTCCAGGAATCAGGCTGTCGAGCCCAGCCATCGTGCTGCCGTCATACTTCTCGGTGATGCTCACGATCAGCTTGGAGACGCCGTCAGCGGCAGCCGTCAGGAAGGATTCATTGTTCAGCTTCAGCCCGGCCGAATAAGCATACTCTACCATCTTCGCGATTTCCGGCACATTCGGCGCCGCTTTCGCTGCGGCGGCGAGCTGCTTGCGCGCCCGGTCGACACGCTTAGCCATTTCGAAGGCGTAACGACTTCTCGCCGTCGCACGGCTGACCGAGCGGATCCCGGTCTCGAGCTCGACGCCGAGGCCGACGAGATAAAGCATTCGCTTCTGCGCCGCGTTAGCCAGCACGTTTTCCTTGCCCTTGGAGTGCCAGGTATTGTGCCGCACCTCGCCCTGCGACCACGACACCAGCTCGAAGGCGCTGCCGGCAGTGTGACCGCCTTTATTCACGAGGTCCTCTTGCGGCACGACATGGCAGCTGAGGCAGTTCTTCGCCAGCTGATAGAGCGAGGACGGCCTGATCATCCCCTTGGAATCGGCGAGCTTCCAGCGCGCCTCCTTCTCGGCCTTGCTTTCGGTCTTCTCGGTCTTGCCGCTGAACCCACTGTGAACCTTGATCCAGTCCTCACCGGCGCTGTGGCAGAGACTTGCAGGAGATGCCGGCAATCGGCTGCTTTTTCTTTTCCTTCTCCTGCACTGTGTAATGGCAGGTCAGGCACAAACTCTCCGATCTGATGCGCTGAACGCCCATTTTTTCCGCGATTTCGTTCCCTTCCTTCTTACGCGGCATCTCGCGAAAGGTCTTGAAATGATGCGACTCCTTCCAGGCCTCGACCTCCTGCTTGTGACATTCGGCACAGGCATTCGGACCGACGACCTTGGCCGGATCGGACGCAACTGTGCCGACCGCGGCAAAGCCGAAGATCATCAGCAAGCCGCAGAAGCGAAGCACGGAAGACTGGCGTGGGGCCATGGAGCCGAACCCGATCGACCGAACGCTATGGGCTCTAATAGCGATAATGACTTCTCATCCTTGCTTCAGCCATCCTGTCCCTTGCTTCAGCGATCCTATACGCCGGTATCGGCTGTTCCCGCCGGTTGCGAGGGCGATCGAGAGCGAGCTGGCCCATCTGCCGCGCGCTGGGCACAACCCGCTTGGTATGCACAGCGAGCTGCCGCTTGGCAGGCACGACGAGCCATCCCATGGCGCGGCTCAGAACGCTTTCTTCGACCGGGTCGTCGATGGTCGGCACGAACGGATCCGCATAGCAGACCGCGCCGGCTTGCGCCGCGATCGATTTGATCGAGTCGACCAAACCCGGCGCCCCGCAGGCGTAGAGCACATCGGTCGGCTCCAGGCGCGGCAGATAGTCGGTCGGCCGGCCCGGCCTCACCGCCTTACTCAATGACTGCGGCGTACTGCAAACAGGCACGACGAGAACATTGGGGAAGCGGGCCAGCTGCACGAGAGCCGGAATCATATAGAGCGAACTCGATGCCGCGGCCGCCAGCGATGATCATCATCATGCGCTCCGGGTTCTCGCGCAGCGCAGCGACGGCGATCGAATAGATCGGCGCAAAGCCGGTGTTGGTGGCGACGAGAATCAGCCGGCTGCTGCCTAGATTGGGTCGGAAATGCGCCGAGCCATGGGGCCCGGTCAGTTCCACCCGATGGCCCGGCTTGATGCGCTTGCCGAGCGATGCGGAGACACGCCCATGCTTCACGCGCCGGACATGGAACCAGACCAAGCGGCTGTTCGGATTGCCGCGCAACGGATGCGTGATGCTGAAGGGACGGCTCGGATAGCCGCTGAAGCGCACCTGCGCATATTGTCCCGCATGATAGGGCAGCGCGCGGTTCGTCTTGATGCCAACTTCCATGACGTCGGGCGACAGGGGGCGCAATGAGGTCACCACGCCTTCGACGGTGCGAACACCCGACGACTGGTCCTTCTCGAGCACCGCATCGCCGACGATCCGGCACTGACAGGCATGAACGACGCCCGCCTCCGAGCCTTCGCCACCACGCACTTCGCCCGATACCAGCCGCACGCAGCAGGTACCGCAGTGGCCGGCGCGGCAGTCATAGGGCAGATCGATGCCGTTGTTCAGAGCAGCGTCCAGCAGCAACTCGCCGCGGTGCGCCACAAAGCTTTGGCCGTTGATGGTGATTTCGTGACTTCTTGCCATTATCTAATCCGTCCCATTCCGGAAAGCTTCCGGTTCCCCATTTGCGGCTGGTGCGGGTGGCCGACTTCGCTGCGCTTCCTGGGATGCTCAGCAAACTCAGCAAATCAAGCGTTCTGGACTGAACACCCACCCTCATCATTCGGCACTAGCCGAACAGCCGCGCGCTTTGAGCTCCTACGAACTCAAGATTGAGAAGATTATGGGGCAATCACCGAGTCCCCGCGGTGTCCCCCGATCACCTCCCCGTCATTCGTCAAGTCATCACACGAATGGGGGACAAAGTTTGACGATTGCAGGGAATCTTTCCAGCGACAATGTTCGTTCTGCACCCAATCGGGGCGATCCCGTACCGCCTGAATGCGCCAGGATCGTTCGGCTCTTCGCGCACACTATTGTGTGCTTCATTGTGCGCTTCGCTCGACCAACCGAACCACCTTAGCTGGCGTTCGAGAAGCGCAACGCCCGCCGGTTCCGGACTTCCATCAACACCCAACAACCACAAACGCGGCTCGCGCTCACCCATGCGACACCAAGACGCCGTGCTCTTCGTTTTCCGCTTCGTCTCCTATTTCGTCTCTTATTCCGTCCTCCATCGACGCATTGATGGTAAGCGCACTTCTCTTTGACTCCTGCATGTCGCGCTTCGCGCATGATCTGATCAAACTGATGTCCCATTCTGATGAAAACTAAGAGGACGGCGTGCGTTGGGGTTCCGCGCCGAGGGGGTGATGTATGAGTGAGTGCGTTGCGCGGCGAGCAGCCGCAATTGGTTCTTTGATACTTCCTGCCGTCGCACCAGCGGTAGCACACCATCGCGGAAGCGGCGGCAAAACGGGAAGCGGCGAACCGATCAATATCATCTCGCCCGAAGGCAAGATCGCAGCAGCGGTTCGATACGAGTTCATCGGACTAGGTCAGCTTGACGGCGCCGCCTTGCTCGCTACCGCTGAGCAAGGCAGGCATACGATCCGTTCGGTGGAGAGCGTCTCGCTCGCGGCGGCCTACAGCATCACCAATGACTTCATGGTCGCGATCCGCATCCCCCACATGCGGCGCTCCGACCTTCGTGAGGCGACGGAAGAGCACTGCGGCCGGCCACGTCCTAACGATGACGTGGTGGTCGGCGATGCGCGCCTTGCCAACGGATCCCGCACGGCGGTCGCGCGTCGTTTCGCGTGACCGACATCGATCGAAACGCCGCCCTGAAATCAATGTGGGGAGAGAACAATGCGTAATGCGATGCTTTACTGCGCTTTGCAAGCGCCCTTCTGAGTCACACAGCATTCGTCAGCCAAAATGCTGTCGCCGCGTCCAGCGAGGTTGAGCAGACCAAGAACGAAGAAGCACAGCCCAGATTGAGACTCGCCCAGAATACAAAAGCGGCCAAGAAGACCGATACCGAGGCAAACGTGTCCGAGGGAGCAGAAGCGGCCGCCAAGGGCGAGATATCCATACTCTCAGCAGCAGCAAGAGCCGTGAAGGGCAAAGAAGCGCCCATCCCCGTGATCGACGAGGAGACTCTCTCTCTCTATCCCACCGCTGCGCAATGTGGCGAATGCCATAAGCAAATCTACGAGGAATGGTCCTCGTCGCAGCATGCCTATGCGTCGATCTCGCCAATGTTCCACGCGTTCGAGCAGAAGTTTCAGCACTTGACCCAAGGCACGGTCGGCACCTTCTGCGTGCGCTGCCACCAGCAGGTCGGCACCCAGCTCGGCGAGAGTCGCGAAACGCCGCTTTGGAAGATGAGTCAGATCTCGCGCGAGGGCGTGAGCTGCATCACCTGCCACCGGGTCCAGGAGCAGTACGGCAAGGTCAACGGCGAGCGCCGGGTCGAGCCGGGCAAGATCTACGACCCGGTCTTCGGCAGCGGCGAAAAGAGCGTCATCAAAGACATCCTCGCCAACAAGGACACCTACTCCGTCAAGACGAGCAAGGACGGGCGGGGTACGGACATGCACAACGGCATGATGACGAACCCACAGATCACCAAGTCGGAGTTCTGCGTCAGCTGCCACCAGGTTGCCGTCAACCTGGGCATCAAGCTGGAGATCGTGTGGGATCAGTATCGCGACAGCCCGGCAATGAAAGCCGGCGTCACCTGCCAGGACTGCCACATGGGCAAGGTCCCCGGAAAACCCGACGGCTATTCGACCGCACCCTCCGCCGTGGTCGGCGGCAAGGAAATCAACCCGGGACGCAAGCACGCCAATCACCGCTTCATCGGCCCGGGCTATTCGATCGCCCACCCCGGCGTCTTCCCTCACAACCAGAAGGCCCAGGCCTTCACCATGAAGGAATGGCTGGAGTTCGACTGGCGCGCCGGCTGGGGCACCAACGACTTCGAAGACAAGGTCGCTCGCGGCAAGGTCAAGGTCGACTTTCCCAAGCGCTGGGCCGATGGGCTCGACCGTGAAGATGCCCGGCAGATCCTCGAGGAGAATTTCAAGAAGCTCGACGAGCGGTACGAGCTCAGGAAGCAGGTCATGGAGAACGGCACCAAGGTGGACGGTCCCTTCTTCGAGGGCGACCCGAGGGTCGGCAGGACTTTGGCGTTCTCCTACAAGATCAAGAACCTCAATACGGGGCACAATCTGCCGTCCGGCTCCCTGGGTGCGCAGCCGCAGCTTTGGGTGAACGTCGCCCTCATCGATCCCGACGGCAAGAACATCTGGGAGTCGGGCTACGTCGACAGCAACGGCGACATGGCCGACCTGCACAGCCTGGATGTCGCGGCCGGCACGATCAAGACGGACCAGCAGCTGGTGAATTTGCAGACCAAGTTCCTGACCACCAACGTCAAGGGCACGGACCGCGAGATGTACCTGCCGGTGAACTTCGACGTCGACCCGCTGCCGTTTCTGCGTCCGCCGCAGATCCCGACCACCGTTCTCAACCATCCGCCGTTCGTGCGCTTGGAGAACCACTCGCTGACGCCACTGGGTGAGAAGCAGGCCAAGTACGAAGTGCCGGCTAACCTGATCAAGAAGCCCGGCAAGTACCGCCTCGCCTTCCGCATGCGGAACCGTGCCGAGCCGATCTACTTCATGCGCTTCGTCGGTGCCACAAGCGAAATGGAACGGCGTATGAACGAGCGGATGTTGAGCTTCCATGTCCGCACGGTGGACCTCGAGGTGAAACCCTAGAACCGGGAAGCCGAGGGTTTCGGATTGGGGCCGGCGCAAGGGGGTCCAAAGAAGCGCCGGCCTACACCGCAGGTCTGAGCTACGATGGGGGAGCGTACACGTGACTTGTAACGTAAAAGGCAAGCTTACTTTTAGCGCAAAAGGTCACCTTCGGTACTGTGCCACGACAACGACCGCCACTATCGCGCTGCTGGCCGGCGGTTATCTTGTGATGTCCGGCACGACTGCGGAAGCTAAGGACCTTGTGAAGTCCGGCACGACCGCAGAACCTGCAGCAAGCAGCAGCGACGCCGGCAAGGGATTCTGGTTGACCGACTTGTGGGCTTCAGTGTGGCCCAGCTCCGACGATACCGCAGACCCACGCACACGCAGCAATGCAGAACGCAAGGGAAGCAGCAACGCGGACCGCAAGGAAAGCGGCAAGGTGGACCGCAAGCGCAAGGAGGACCTATTCCAACCCGGTCCAGACTATGACAAGAAATACGATGCCAAGGGAAACGTCGACATTTACGGCGCGAAGGTCGCGGTCGAGGCGCCGCGCGCGATCGAGATAGGACGCGAGCAATACACCTCGGGTTTATACGACAAGGGCAATGCCCTCCTGGGTGACTTGAACCTGCTGGCGCCAGGCCTCTCCATCTACGGTGACTGGCGGACGGCGGTCGCCTACAACAGCAATGCCGGCAAGGATATCGCCCAGATCGCGACCCGGCTGAACATCGACGTCGACTACAAGTTCACCGCCACCGAACGACTCCACGCCTTCTTCACGCCGCTTCAGAAGAACAATGCATTCACCCGCTTCGAGTTCGGCGGCGGCGACGGCAATAAGAAGTTCAACGATGAGTTCGACCTCAAGCCGCAGACGCTGTTCTTCGAGGGTGACCTCGGCTCGATCCTTTCGGGTGCCACCGGTAAACCATCCAGTTTCGACCTTCCCTTCACGGTTGGTCTTTTCCCACTGTTCCTGCAGAACGGAATCTGGGCGAACGACGCAATTCTGGGCGGCGCGGTGAGCCTCACCGCGAAGAACTCGCGGAAGCTGGGCCTTTCCAACTACGACATCACCCTCTTCGCCGGGTTCGACAATGTCGACAACGCAGGCATCCTCGGAAAAGACAATCGCAACGCCAACGTCTATGGCGTCACCACCTTCATTGACGCCTTCGGCGGCTATATCGAAGCTGGCTACGGCCTATTACAGGGCGTCGACCAGCGGGCGGTCAGGCTGTTCCCCGACGTACCGGGCGCTCAGAACCTGACGGCCGGCCAACTGACGAACTTCTTCGCCGCCGCCTACACCCGGCGCTATTTCAACACCGTGTCGAACACGACCCGTGTGTTCGCAAACACCGGGAACGGCAAGAACGACGACGGCATTGTTGTCATTTCGGAGAACAGCCTGATCTCGGGCTTGCCGAGCACGCTCATCCCCTACGCCAACTTCTTCGTCGGCGTGGGCAACCCTCAGCCCCTGGTCGATGGCAATGGCGCGGGCATCCTGAAGAACGTCGGCATCAACTTCGAGACCGACGCCCTGACCGGCTTTCCCAAACTCAATGACAGCGGCTCCAATGCCTGGGGCGGCGCAGTCGGCATTCAGTATCTCTTCAATCTGGATCAACAGCTCGTTTTCGAGGCGGCCATGGTGCAGCCCTTCGGGACTCCAATCGCCGGCATCGGCGCCGCGAAACCGCAGTACGGCTTCGGTACTCGCTACCAGATCCCGATCAATGCGGCTTGGCTGTTCCGCGCCGACGCGACCTATCAGATCCTTGAGGGCGGCAAAGACAACTTCGGCCTCCGTACTGAGATCCGGAGGAAGTTTTGATCAATCGCGAATGACGGTTCCGGTCTGGGACGGGAAACTATGCGAGGCAATCTCATGAGTAATCGGAATTTGTTCGTATCTATTCTGATGACTGGCTTGTTGGCGGTCGGCTTCCTCAGCATAGCGCAAGTGGCTAATGCCGCCAACTTCGGGCGAGCGGTCCTATCTGAAGGCCGGCAAGAGCGTCAGGAGTCATGTGATTACGGTCAAACCCCGTCGTCACGGCCCCCGAATTTATCTGCCGATAGGTCCAGCCTCTGTCTACTGTGACTATCCCTACTATTACAGCCGCGGTCACTATCCGACGCACATAGGGGGCTATGTCTACTATCCCTACAACTACCGCAGTTACTGTTGAGGCTTAACCGAGGTCCTGGATTCACCCTGCCGCCAGGGGCGTAGGAACCGATGACCGTGAGGTCGCATCTAAGTTTCGGAGCTTGCAGATGTCTTGGACTCTCCTGGGCGGGCTTCTTCCCTCCTTAATCGCGATATCAGCGCTGCTCATCTTTGCGCTGAGATCGGACGCGACGAGACTTGCTCTCCTCTCGCGACTGCGATCATCGAGCTGGTTCGGCCAAGACCTTCGAGGCACCGCAGGGATGTCGATTGTGGCTGCCGCGGGCTTTCTCCTCGTTGCAGGCATTGGCGCAGCTACTTCTTATTTCGGGGATCCTCCCGAAGTAGCCGGCTCAGAGGCGCGTTCTGGATCGGATGGCGACACGCTTGCGCGCCTCAAGGACTACACGCGTTCTATTGGAACCAAAGAGCCGGCATCTGTGGCGGCAGCTGGCAAACCGCTGCCTGATGTGAACACCATGATCGAACGGCTAGCGGCTCGGCTCGAGACCACACCAGACGACCTCAAAGGCTGGCAGATGCTCGGTTGGTCCTACCTCAGCACGGCGCACTATGAACAGGCAGCCACAGCCTATGCGAAAGCGTTGGCGCTTGATCCGAATTCCGCCGAACTCAAGCTCTCGTACGAGGAGGCCAAGGCGAAGGCCGCCGAAAGCAACAATTTGGAGACCGCCTCGTCTTTACAAACCGAGGGCGTCGGCAAGGGTGGTGACGGACTAAGCGTTGAGAAAAATGCCAAGTCCGAAGCGATGCCTCCGCACGAGAGTGACGCCGTCGTCCGATCGATGGTCGATCGCCTGGCGGATCGCCTGGAGAGTTCTCCGCGAGACGTCGAGGGCTGGACTCTCCTAATGCGCTCTCGAATTGTGCGCGGTGAGAAAGAGATCGCAGCAACTGCGTTCCGAAAGGCGATCGAGGTCTTCAAGGACGACTTGGAAGCATCGAGCACGATTACGGCTACGGCGATTGAGCTCGGCCTGAAGGCTCGATGACTGCTCTGCATCTTGCCGGAACGCATGCGATGATGGTTGACCTCAGGAGGGATTTTCAGGCCTGCGTTTTGATCGCACGGCGGTCGCCGGATCGCTCGCGAGGTGACTATCAAAACGACCATCATCGAAGAAATATAAGGAACAAAAAGAAGCTCATCTTCAACGAAAGAGACAATGTAAAAGCTCCAGAGAACAGGTTCACCCTGACAGAGCTCGGCGCGGTCGCCGAATTTGAGCGAGCACGTCTTTTAAAAGCCAAGTTGCCGTCCCGCGGACGTCGTTTTTCTGTTCTATTGTCTCAGCTTCAAATTGGGATAATTCCAGCACCGCGAGAAGCTTCCAAAATGGAAAACGTTAGTTCCGCCAAAAATGGGGAACAGCATGTTTCTTGATCTCCGCGGGCGATGCGGCAAGAGAGATCGCCGTTTCTTCAATTATCGAGCAACCGTGCTCACCCCTATGGTTCTCCTAACGACGGTGAGCTGCTCAACCCTCCCCATTGATATTCTTGCATTTGACGAATGCGATTTGTCTTCAGGCATAGTGACCGAGGAGCAGGTGCTTCAAGTAGCACCCTCGAAGGTTCGACGAGAGCAAGTATCTCCGAAGGCTAGACGCGAGCAGCCCAGCACCTCCGCGACGCCCAAGGTTGTGCCGGTGCGTGCGACGAATGCGACTAGCCGATCTGGTTCGGGCGACGCTTCGAAAAAGGCGAACACGCCACCACAGATCGATGCTCGAAAAGAGCAGCAGCTCTTCAACGAATTTCTGGAATGGCGGAATCGCCAAATAAGCCCGTTGTGACGGCTGACGCCTAATACAGGCTCGCTAGGCTCATGTTGCCCTTTAATGTCCCTGAAGTGCCTCGCACCCCATGGCCGCGGCGCACCTTATTTCATGGGCTTGCATCCAGGGGTCCATCGCAAGCCGTTCCATTGCAAGCGGCGCAACCGCAAGCCAAATAACTGAAACGTTGTGTCTTTTGGCTATCTGCGCCGAGCAAGCGACATTCCGGTCGATCCCTCCGCCATCACGAAGCAACAGGCACTGTCGAAAGCATCGCCAAGCGCTAGAGGTGCAGCGTACCTGTGCCGGGTCTGAGACCGAGCGCTGTACAAATTGCCCCGCCAACCCAGGCTACTCACGCCTCTTCGGGAAATGGCTGCCTGCGCCGTTATCAGCTTCGGCGCTAGCGAGCTCGCAACCGTCGGAGCGTAAAGATATCGGCGATGGCAAAATTGTCCTGCGCCCGCTCCAGGCGGTACCAGTGGCCGAGCTCCCTCTCCTCCTGCTGAACCTGGAGCAGGCTCGCGACCACGCGTTCGCCCGGGTCGATATTGCCGCGGTAGACGATGTCGCGCCGGCGTGTTGTGGGGAACGGGGCGTCCGGACGGAAGAATGCCCATTCGGCACGATCAACGAAGGCCTGAAAGCTCGCGAAATACAGAAAGTCGGCGCCGTTGAAATCCTGTCCAGGACAGGGATCGATGACAAAACGGTCGACAACCGCCGCCTTGCTTCGCTCGAAGCCGAGATGCGTGCACCATTGATTGGAACGCAACGCAGCAGCCTCAGCCGCGAATGCAGTGGCGTGCGGCGCCGGCTCCGGCGGCGCCAAACAGGGGACTTCGACCCGGGCGATCGAATGGTTCCGGCCCTTCTGTGCACGCTTGACGAAGGTTGAGGTCATGACGACCTCGGCTATCGGGCGCGCCCGAACAGAGAGCCGGTGAGTGCTTGTGAATTGTGTGCGCGAGATGCGCACAAGCTGCGAGGCGATGACGAGCTCGTCATGCTCCCGTACGGTGTCAAGCGCGGCATCGCGAACCGAGACTGCCAGGAAGGCTGCGTAGATTGGCTCGCCGGCCTCATCGCGGAAGTCTGGCCGAGCAAGACCGGCGGCGGCCGCCAGTTGAAACCAGTGGCGGTGACCGCACTCCTTGAGCAGCCAGGTCTCCGACAACCCACCGAAGGCCAGATGCGGCATTCCCAGAACGATGACGTCCGGCAGCGGCGACAGCGTCGCCCCGTGGCGGAGCAGATGCGTCAGCTCGATCGGCCGGATGAGACTGTTCATGCCGCGCCTATGATCCGATCGCAGCTTCGTTGACGACACTGCGGCTCTCTCCGCGGCGCCAGGCCGACGCGAGCCTTGATGTGCTCCGCCAAGTATTCCGCGTCGCGGGCCACGCCGGAGAACCGACCCGAGCCCCAGGTGTAGAGCCAGGGCAGTCCGAGAAAATACACGCCCGGAACCGGCGTCACTCCACGCACATGGGCAGGCTGGCCGCGCCCGTTGAAAACGGGCAGGTCGATCCAACTGTAGTCGGTGCGAAAGCCGATGCACCAGACAATGGAGGTGATGCCAGCCGCACGGTAGTCGAGCTCGGTCCGCTCCTGCGCTGGGGTCCAGACCGGGCGATAACGCGGCTCCTCCGGCGCCGAGACGCCCTGTTTGCGGATGAAGCCGTCGATGCTGGTCTTGATGCTTTCCGAGACCTGATCGGCCTGGTCGAGGCACTGCTTGAGATCGTCGTCGAGCCCGAGCTTGTTCCCGCTGACGTCAAGCAGGCGGCCATAGAGCTCCATGCCCTCCAGCGCGCGCTGGCGCAGATCGATGTCGCGGCCGCCGTCGCGGCCGGTGACGTAGTGATTGGTCTTGTCGCGCACGCCCTCGCGCAACGGATGCTCGTGCACTGGAATGTCGTAATATCCCATCAGGTGCAGCCATTCGACCACGTCCTTGCCGCGATAACGCCGCGCCACCCGCGGCGCATCGCCGATGCACAGATGGACCTTGCGGCCGGCGAGATGCAGATCCTCCGCGATCTGGCAGCCGGATTGTCCGCTGCCCACCACCAGCACTGCGCCAGCGGGAAGCATGTCAGGATTGCGGTAGGCCGAGGATTGAATCTGCACGATGTCGCCTGGGAGCCGTTCGGCGCAGCGCGGGATGATGGGGATTTGATAGCCGCCGGCCGCGATGACCACCTGATCCGCAACGTGAACACCATCCGTCGCGTCGAGCGTGAATCCGTGCAGCGCATCGCTGCGCACACTGCGCACAGTGACCCCTTCTCGCAGCGGAGGATTGAACGAGGAGATGAAGTCGTCGAGATAACTGACGATCTCATCTCTCAGCATGAAGCCGTGCGGGTCCGGACCTCGATATGGAAAGCCGGGCAGCTGGCATTGCCAGTTCGGCGTCACCAGACAGAACGTGTCCCAGCGCTCGGCTCGCCAGGCCTGCCCGGCACGCTCTTTTTCCAGCACGACATGGTCGATGCCGCTGCTGGCGAGATACCAGCTGATCGATAGACCGGCCTGGCCGCCGCCGACCACGGCAACGGAATGGCGCGCGACGGGAGTTGATTGTGCCATGGTTGCGACTCCTCGTCCTACTCTTCGAAGGCGTCGACGGTCACACGCGCATCGGCGACATCGCCAAATGCCATCGCGGCGGACTCGATCCGGGCAAGCTGGGTGATGGCCTGGGAGCAGGCGAAGCCGTACTTCGCCCGCACCCTTTCATTCGCGATATTGAGCGCGGCCCGGCTGCGCGCGACAAAGTCCGCGAGCGGATAGCTCTCTCCGACCGAGAAATAGTCCTTTATCACCAGCGATGGCGAGTAACAGGCTTCTGCTGTGCCGTCCGGCCACCGAATGAAGAAGCGCATTTCAGGCATGAACCGCCTCCCTCAGCCTGTCATAGACCGCAAGATGGGCTTGCGCGGTTGTCCGCCAGTCGTGCCGTCTGGCGACGTGGAGCCCGCGAGCGACGAGACGTTCGCGGCATCGAGCATCGAGCGAGGCGGACATGGCCTCGGCGATGGCCGTCGGATTGAACGGATCGCACCACATCACGTCGTCATCGCCGAGATATTCGATGAAGGGTGCGATCCGCGATGTCACCACTGGCACCCCACTCGCCATCGCTTCGAGCACCACGAGGCCGAAGCCCTCTTTCGTCGAGGGAAAAACCAGCGTCGTGGCGGCGCGATAGAGCGCGGGCATCAGCTCCTGCGGCCAGGGACCGGTGCGGATCACGGCGTCGTCTGGCAGCCCGCTCTGTGCAAGAACGGCGGAAAAGCGCTCCTGATAGGCGCCATGGTCCAACAGCGAGGCGCCTCCGGCGATCACCAGGCGTGCACGTAGGATGCCGCGCATGGACGATCTGAAAGGCTTCAAGCAGCCGGATCGTGTTCTTGCGTTCTTCGACTCCGCCGACCGCGAGAAACACCGGCGTCCCAGGCGACAGGCCGAGCCGAGCGCGCAGCGCCAAATCCGTTGCGTCGGGCGTTGGCGAAAAGCGCTCCATATCCACGCCATTACCGACATGATGCGCATCGCGACCGAGCTCGCGCCCAAGCCACCGCCGCCACACGCGGCTGACCACGAAGAGGGCGTCGGCCGCAGTGATCGAGCGCAACTGCAGGGCCGAGAGACGCTCGTCATCGAACGTGTCGACATGGTGTACGGTGCGGGCAAAGCCTTGGATGAGGCCGCGCTCCTTCAGCGTCGCCATGGCGTTTCCCGAAATCCCATCCTGGGCATGCCAGATGTCGAACTGCCGGTTCCGGGCCGATTTGAAATAGCGGAGATAGTCGGCGATGCGGGACTCGACCATCGCAACGACATCTCGTCCGGCGGGCGCGGCAGCAACGCACGCCGTCCGGCAGGACGCGTCGCGGAAAAAGCCCGCGCCCGTCGCATCCGGCGCGTGCACGGTCGGCTCATGACGCAGACGGCCAAGCGCCTCGCCGAGCTCGAGCGCATGTACCACGCCGCCGCGCGGGTTGGTCGAGTGCGTCAGAATCGCGATGCGCAGCGGTCTAGTCATGCGAACGCCCCGACCTGGTGGCAACCGATCAGCGGCTCGCGGGTAAAATCCCAGATCGGCTCGGTCGCCATGCCATCGCTGAGGAGCACCCGGCGATCCGGCGTGACTTGCCCAATATCGGCTGCCGCAATGCCGCGCGCCGTGAAGCGCGCCAGCACGGCCGGCACATTCACGGGCGGAACCGCCAGGAGATAACCGTAGCTTGGAAACGTCTGCAGCCAGCGCTCAAGCGCAACGCCCTCGGGTTTCGGCACGCGCGTCACATCGATCGTCGCTCCGACGCCGGAACATTCGGCGAGCATCATCGCCGTGCCGATGACGCCGCCTTGCGAGATATCCTTGGCAGCCTCCGCCAGGCCGGATTCGGAAATCGCCGGCAGCAGATCAAGATCGGCGCGCAGCCGCGCGGATGGAGCGTCGGTTGCAGCCTCCCAGTTCGAGAACGGCTCGCGATAGCGGCCGCGCAGATCGATTGCGGCAACCAGGCGATCGGCGGGACGCGCGTCGAAAGAGGTCAGGAGGCGTTGCGCGCGGCCGAGAATCGCGACCGACAATTGCCCGCGATCGGTGCGCGTATTGGTGTGTCCCCCGACGACGGGAACGCCAAAGGCCTCCGACGCCGCCCGCATGCCGGCCAGCACTGGCGCTGCATCGGCGTCGCTCGCCGCCCAGACCGCATCGACCACTGCGATCGGCCGTCCGCCCATCGCGGCAACGTCGGACACGTTCACCATCACACCACACCATCCGGCGAACCAGGGATCGCCCGCGACGAACTCGTTCATGAAGCCTTCGATCGCGAGCAGCAGGAAGCCGTCGCCATCCGGAATGGCGGCGCAGTCGTCGCCGACCGGAACGACGGACGACATCGACACACCGAGCCTCGCGGCCACTGCGGCGATGTCGCGCTTCGCCGCGAAGCCACGGCTCGCGCGCAGCGTCGCAGCAAGCTCAGCAAGCGCGATGGAACCGAGCATCAGGCGGCCTTTTTCGGCAGTGATAGAATTCCGGTCTCGGCGTCGGCGATCGGCGGATAATGCGCGAGATTGGCCTGCATGAAATGGTGCGGCCGGCCGTGAATCTTGAGCTCTTCTATTGTGTCCCAGTGCAAGCGGCGGAACAGGATTGCGTTCTGGCTCTGCACATGCGCGAAGAAGCGCTGGCAACCCATGGCATGCGCCGACGACACGGCAAGGCGGATCAGCGCGGAGCCGAGTGCGCCGATCCGGCGATAGTCCGAAGCCACCGCGAGCCGCGATCCCCACCAGACTCCCGGCTCGGCCTGATGGATTCGAACCGTGCCGACGACCTCCTGCGAGACGACGCCGAACGACGAGATTGCAACGATCGGAATCGCCACGTCATCGATCGAGTCGCGGTCGTCGTCTGCAAAGATGCCTTGCTCGACGCAGAACACCTGGCGCCGCAGTGCGGCGGCCTCGCGCCGCTCCCAGGCGTCGGTCGCGAACTTGACGCGATATTCCGACGGCAGGAACACGGGGAATGGATCGAAGATCATGCGACAGCCTCCCGCTCATAGGTCGATAGCGCCGAGCAGGCCCCGCACTTGCCACAGCCCGCCTTGATGTCGCTCGACTTCAGACCGCCCGCGAGCAGCATCGACGCCAGCGGAGCCAGGATTGCGTGCATGAATGACGGCGATGGACCCGGATGACTTTCAAGCGGCGTGCCCGAGATCGGTACAAACGGAACGACAAATGGGTAGACGCCAAGCGCGATCAGCTTCTCACATGTTGCGAGGATCGCCTCCTTGCTGTCTCCGAGACCGGCCAGAATGTAGGTCGACACCTGGCCACGACCGAACACCGGCACAGCCGCCGCGAAGGCCTCGAAGTAGCGATCGAGCGACACCTGCGCTTTACCCGGCATGATCCGGGACCGCACGCTCAGGCGTCACCGCTTCGAGATGCATGCCGAGCGCATCGACGCCGGCATCCTTCATGCGCGCGAACCAGTCGTCCTCGTCCGGCGGCTCACACTGCCCCTGGATCGGCAGATCAACGGCTGCCTTCACCGCAGCCGCACTCTCGGCAAGGATGGCTGCGCCGCGGTCGCGACCGGGCGGCGTCCCTGTCGTCATGACCATGTGCTTCACGCCATCGAGCTCGACGGCAGCCTTCGCCACCTCGGCGAGTTGCGCGGGCGTCTTGCGCTCGATTGTGCGGCCGGCCGCAAGCGACTGCCCGATGGCGCAGAACTGGCACGTTTTGGTTCGGCTCTGATAGCGGATGCAGCTCTGCAGCACAGTGGTGGCGAGCACGTCGCGACTGTGCAGGAGCGCGATCTTCCAATACGGAATGCCGTCCGCCGTCAGCCGATCGTAGAAACGCGGGCGTGTTGGAAAGCTCACATCCCCGAGCGGGATGCCGTCGCGGCTGATGCGACTGCGACCCAAAGCATCAGGCTGCTCGACCACGTATGGGCTCTCGAACGCCGGTGCCGTGTGCACCGGCACCATGACGGTCATGCCGTCGATGGTCATCGCCTTGTGGTCTGACGGCCCTGCACCGCCGCGCCGGCTTTCGTGGCCGGCTCGCGGATCAACCAGCCTGACCCCGTGCGACTGCAACTCGTTGATCAATTGCTCGGTCGGCATGGCCTTCGGCATCGTCGGCTTCATGTGACCCACTCCCATTCAATGGCGCATGAAACGGGTTCGGTTGCGATACCGCCTCGGTCTCCATCGGGCGCGCCGGGCGGTTGTCGAGGACGAGCTTGAGAAGCTCGGGGCGGGCATAGTGGCCGACCGAATCCATCATCCGCTTGCGCTTCACGATGAGACCCATATCGAGATCGGCCGTGAGAATTCCCTCGCCCTGGGTGAGCGGCGGCACCACGTGGGCACCTTCCGGTGACACGATGGCCGTCATGCAGCCGCCGCGCAGCGCCTTGCGGAGCTTCTCGTCCGGCGAAATCTTCGCGATCTGCTCCTCGGTGAGCCATCCGGTTGCGTTCACGACGAAGCAGCCGCTTTCGAGCGCGTGGTGACGGATCGTCACCTCGATCTGGTCGGCGAAGATCGGACCGACCATCGAGCCTGGAAACTGCGCGACATGGATTTCCTCGTGCTGCGCCATGAGGGCATAGCGGGCAAGCGGGTTGTAATGTTCCCAGCAGGCGAGCGCTCCAATGCGCCCGACGGCGGTGTCCACGACGGTGAGACCCGAGCCGTCGCCCTGCCCCCAGATCATCCGTTCATGAAACGTCGGAGTGATTTTGCGACGCTTGAGGGCCAGCCTGCCGTCGGCGTCGAAGACGAGTTGCGTATTGTAGAGCGATCCGTGGTCGCGTTCGTTGACGCCGAGCACGACCACGATGTTGCGTCGTTTTGCGACGGCTGCGACGGCCTCGGTCACCGGTCCGGGAACGACCACCGCGTTCTCATAGAGGCGGATGTGCTCGGCGCCGGTGACGACCGGAGGATGGACAAAGGAAAAATAGGGGTACCAAGGAATGAAAGTCTCCGGAAAGACAACGAGCCGGGCACCTTTGTCCGCAGCCTCCGAAAGCACGGCGAGAACCTTCGACACTGTTCCGCCGGGTGTATCGAGATCGGGCGCAATCTGCACCGCCGCAACCCGAACCAATGCTTGCTCCGTCATGTCGTTCTCCTCCGCGGCAGGCTGTGCCGACGAACGACGTCACACCGTCCAGGTGTGAATCATGAAGGCGTCGTCGCGCCGATGCAGGAGAATGAGATCGAGAACGTCGAGCGGGCTGATCGGGCGAATACCGGGGATCAGCGAAGGCTCGCCATGGCCGTAGAGCATCTGCAGCGCGAAGCGACAGGCATAGACCTCGCCGCCCTCGGTCATGAACTTTTCGAGCTGATTATTGAAGTTCTGCGCGCCTGGAAACGGCTCGTCTCCCAGCTTCGGAAATCCGCGTTGAACGCCGAGCGTCACACCCGGCCCATAAAGCAGAACCGTGGTCTTGAAGCCTTTGCGCTGCAGCCGCAACGCCTGAAGAATATTCACCAAGCCAATGGAGCCCTCGAAGGCAACGGTGTGAAACGTCACCAGCGCCTTCTCTCCCGGCTTTGCCTTGACGTCCTCAAACACCTTCTCCTCATAATCGACCAGATAGTCGCCCTTTTTGTGGGCAGGCATTGTCACGGCAGGCATGGTGCACTCCTTGCTAACAGTTGCCGGTGCCCGTGCGGGTCGGCGGCATGACTTTGCGGTGCAAGGCATGTGCCACACGCTTTGTGCACATCCATTCATCAACTCCAGTCAATTCCACGCAATTTTGCATTCAATTCGTGCCTGCGCGTGAAGCAGCCGATGTTCTGCTCGCAACCGGACAGCCAAATTTAGGCAGCAAGCTGCTGGATTCGCATGCAAGCTCACGCCTTGGTGGCTTCGCGCCCAATTCTTGCATGGAGGCGAGAACGACAACGGCTGCGTCTTGTTGCACGGCCATGCAGCACGATGCAGTCAATTTGCGGTATGCCGATCGGCCTCGATTGGCGACTCCGTTTTGGAGTTTGCTCGACTATGAGCGAATGGACCCCGGACCTTTCAAGGCTCAGCAAGCCTCGCTATCTCGCGATCGCGGACGCCATCGCGAACGACATCCAAAGCGGTCGCCTCTCCCCGTCCGATCGATTGCCGCCGCAGCGCAAGCTCGCCCGTCGCCTCGACATTGACTTCACGACAGTCGCGCGTGGCTATCTGGAGGCAAAGAAACGCGGGCTCATCGAATCGCGTGTCGGACAAGGCACGTTCGTGCGCGCGTCCGCTAAGCGGCGGCATGGCCCAATGGCCAGCCATCCGGAGATCGTCGATCTCTCGATGAATTTGCCGCCCGAACCGGACGACCCGGAGCTCCTCGATCGCATGCAGGACGGGCTGGAGGCGGTCGGGCGGGATCTCGTCTCGCTCTTGCGTTATCAGGGTTTTGGTGGCGTGCAGGCCGACAAGGATGCGGCCTCGAGCTGGCTCAGCCGCCGCGCCATGGTGCCGCTCCAGGATCGGCTGTTCATTGCGCCCGGTGCACATCCCGCGCTTTTCGGCATCTTGGGAATTCTGGCGAAGGCAGGCGATGTCGTTCTCTCCGAGTCGCTCACCTATCCGGGCACCCGCTCGATCACGGCGCAACTTGGTTTGCGGCTCGTGGGCTTGCCAATGGACGACGAAGGCGTGGATGCGGATGCCTTCGCCGATGCCTGCCAGCGGCTGACGCCGCGCGCGCTTTATCTCAATCCAACCCTTCTCAATCCCACGACCCACACGATCTCCGAGCCGCGGCGTAACGCCATCGTCACGATCGCGCGCCGGTTCGGCGTTCCAATCATCGAGGACGACCCCTACGGTTTTCTGCCGACCAGCGGGCCTCCGCCGTTTGCCGTGCTCGCGCCCGACATCACCTGGCATGTGGCAGGTCTCGCCAAGTGCCTCGGCGCCGGACTGCGCATCGCTTACGTTGTGGCACCTGACATTCGCTCAGGCTGGCTATTCGCCTCGTCGGTGCGAACCGCAACCGTGATGGCGTCTCCGATCACGATCGCGCTTGCGACTCGTTGGATTACGGACGGCACGGCCGACGCCCTCCTGGCCTCCGTCCGTCAGCAGTCGATTGAGCGTCAGCGGTTGGCGACCGCGACCTTGCCGGCGGGTAGCTACCG
Source organism: uncultured Alphaproteobacteria bacterium (assembly GCA_963817015.1). Classification (GTDB taxonomy): domain Bacteria; phylum Pseudomonadota; class Alphaproteobacteria; order Rhizobiales; family Xanthobacteraceae; genus VAZQ01. The sequence goes on from CAWFMV010000010.1 coordinate 518,784, forward strand.
TTCGGATCCCGTCGGCTTCCACCTTTGGGTGTCGCTGCCGGACTCCTGGACCCGCTCCGCCTTTGTTGGTCACATGCGTTCGACCGGCGTCGGCGTCGTCGCGAGCGATGCCTTCGCGACCGAAGGGACGCCGCCGGAAGCGGTGCGGGTCTGCCTGGGTGGTCCCGCCAGCCGGTCCGCTGTGCGTGGGGCGCTCGAATTCATGGCGCATGCCTTGACCGAATCGTCGACGATGGCGTCCACGTTCCTTTGATGAGATGTATCATGCGTCGTCGGTCCTTCCGCCGATGAGGCAGTTTGCAGGAGCTTGTGTATGAGCCGACCGCCGCTTCCCCCGTTCACCACTGAGACTGCTGCGCAGAAGGCGCGCATGGCCGAGGATGCCTGGAACACCCGCGAGCCGGCGCGCGTCGCGCTCGCCTATACGGTCGACAGCCGCTGGCGCAATCGCGCCGAGCTCCTGCAAGGCCGCGAGGCCATCGAAGCGTTCCTGACGCGCAAGTGGAATCGCGAGCTCGACTATCGTCTGATCAAGGAAGTTTGGGCCTTTCGCGAGAACCGCATTGCGGTGCGATTTGCCTATGAATGGCACGACGACAGCGGGCACTGGTTCCGCAGCTATGGAAACGAGAACTGGGAGTTCGATGAGCACGGATTGATGCGGCTGCGGATCGCCAGCATCAACGATCTTCCGATCAAGGAAAACGAGCGCAAATATCACTGGCCGCTCGGCCGCCGCCCCGACGATCATCCGTCATTGAGCGATCTCGGCCTATGAGGGGAAGGCCCTGGACATCGGCCGACCGCGGGTCGCGACGAGACGAGCAACACCATGCCCGAGATTGACCGCGTCGTCAGAGAGATCGTCGACGAGATGCGGCAACGGCCCGATCGGGGCGAGGTCGCGACCTACATCCCTGAGCTGGCGCGGGTCGATGCCAAGGCGTTCGGCCTGGTGGTGATCGACGTTGATGGCCGCGTCGCCGCGGCGGGCGACTGCGAAATGCCCTTTTCGATCCAGAGTATCTCGAAGGTGTTTACGCTCACACTCGCCCTGGGCAAGGTCGGCGACAGGCTATGGCGGCGTGTCGGCCGCGAGCCGTCCGGCAGCCCCTTCAATTCCATCGTCCAGCTCGAATTCGAGCGCGGCATCCCGCGCAACCCTTTCATCAATGCCGGTGCGATTGCAGTCACCGACGTCATCGTATCCGGGCATCAGCCGCGCGAGGCACTTGGGGAGATTCTCAGGTTCATGCAGTTTGTCGCCGACGACCCGTCGATTATGATCGACAAAGCAGTCGCGGCCTCGGAGCAGAAAACCGGCTTTCGCAACATTGCGCTCGCCAACTATATGAAATCCTTTAGCGTGCTCGACAATCCTGTCGAATTCTCGCTCGGCGTCTATTTCCACCATTGCGCTATCGCAATGTCGTGCAGACAGCTCGCCATGGCTGGACGCTTTCTTGCACATCTCGGTCGCCATCCATCGACTGGCCGCTCGGTCGTACCGCCGGAGCGCGCGCGACGCATCAACGCGCTCATGCTCACCTGCGGTCACTACGACGGCTCGGGCGAATTTGCCTATCGGGTTGGCTTGCCCGGGAAAAGCGGAGTTGGCGGCGGCATTCTGGCGATCGCACCCGGCAAAGCGTCCATCGCCGTCTGGTCACCAGGGCTCGACGCTTCGGGAAATTCTCACCTCGGCCGCATCGCGCTTGAGGAACTAACCAGGAGGCTCGGCTGGTCGATCTTCGGCGTGTGATGCCGATCGCGTCTAGCCCTTGCGCTCCCGCTCGGCGACCTGGATCGCCTCGTCGTGATACCAACCGCTGCCGGCAACGATTTTAACGTCGCGCGGTAACGCAGCAGTCGCGGCAGGCTCGGTCGCTTCGTGTTGGCCACTTGCAGCGAATCGGCCCCTTGCGGGGAACTGATAGATTCTGGCGGACCCAGTCGTCATAATTCGGCTCCTCCTAATCCCATCTCGCACGTCAACGCGCGAGTCATTGTCTACGTTCAATATAAACCCTTTGCTTCTCGTTTGCTCATCATGCCTCCCATAAAATCGTCACATGACTACAATATGTGCATTTTGTTTTGTGCTTCTTTCGGCGGCAGTCGACACGAGACGAATTGCTTCGGTCCTTCCGCATCCGCCGCGTATGAGCGCGATCGCTCTGCCACTGGCATGTTTAGTGCTTTGAATCTCCAGGAGCTGGTGGCCGGGTGGGCCATTGGCGGCCGACCAACCCATCTAGATCGACCAACCTCCAAGTTATCAGCTGATGAGAGACCGCCATGACAAAGTACAAGCTTGAGTACATTTGGCTCGATGGTTACACGCCAGTGCCGAACCTGCGTGGCAAGACGCAGATCAAGGAATTCGATAGCTTTCCTACGCTCGAGCAACTTCCACTCTGGGGCTTCGATGGAAGCTCGACCATGCAGGCGGAAGGACGAAGCTCGGACTGCGTTCTCAAGCCCGTTCGGGTCTTTTTGGACGGAGCGCGCACGAACGGCGTGTTGGTGATGTGCGAGGTCATGATGCCCGACGGCAAGACCCCGCACCCCTCCAACAAGCGCGCGACGATCCTCGACGACGAGGGCGCATGGTTTGGTTTCGAGCAGGAGTATTTCTTCTATAAAGACGGCCGCCCGTTAGGCTTCCCCGAGTCCGGCTATCCGGCGCCGCAGGGCCCCTACTACACAGGGGTGGGCTACAAGAATGTCGGCTCAGTCGCCCGCCAGATCGTCGAGGAGCACCTCGACCTGTGTCTCGCTGCCGGCATCAACCATGAAGGCATCAACGCCGAAGTGGCGAAAGGCCAGTGGGAATTTCAGATTTTCGGCAAGGGCTCCAAGAAGGCCGCCGACGAGATGTGGATGGCCCGTTATTTGATGCAGCGGCTCACCGAGAAGTACGGCATCGACATCGAATACCACTGCAAGCCGTTAGGCGACACCGACTGGAACGGCTCCGGCATGCATGCCAATTTCTCGACCACGTACCTGCGCGAGAAAGGCGGGAAGGAATATTTCGAGCAGTTGATGAAGGCCTTCGAGGACGCGCGCGACGCCCACATAGCCGTTTACGGGCCAGACAATCACTTGCGCCTGACCGGTAAGCACGAGACCCAGTCGATCCATCAATTCAGCTACGGCGTGGCAGACCGCGGCGCATCGATCCGGGTGCCGCACAGCTTCGTGAACAACGGCTACAAGGGCTATCTGGAAGACCGCCGGCCCAACTCGCAAGGCGACCCCTACCAGATCGCGTCTCAGATCCTGAAGACGATTGCGTCCGTGTCGACGGACGTCAAGGTCAGCGCAGCGGCCTAGAACGGGATGAATTTAGGTTCGCACCGCCATTGAACCAATCTCCGCTCATTCTCGCGGAAGCGGGAATCCAGTGGCCGGGAAATTCGGCCAAAGAACTGGGTCCCCGCTTCCGCGGGGACGAGCGGAATTGGGAGGCGATTCAAACTCAGATCATCTCGCTCTAGGCACGAGTGGTCTCAGCCTTGGAGGCCGCTCATGCCATTGGGCGTCGATCCTCGTGCGAGCTCATTGCGGTCGAATGCCGCGGGGGCGGTATTGGTCGTCCCTCCCCGATGCTTTATTCAAGTGCGAATTGTGGAGTTAGGAACGGATATGTCTGTCCCGGTGGACAGTTGGCGGATCACAGGCCAAGGCCATCGCTTCTTTCCGCCGCGCCGCCCTCTCCCCATACCGGGGCGACGCGCAATGATCAGGGGAAAGAGATACTCCGAAGCGCCTAGACGCTTGTCGTCCGCTCGATCATCGTTTTGGTCGCAGCGACTTCGTCGTTGATGCGCGCGGGCGTAGCCTCCACACTTAACCCGGGACTCATGCAGTGCGATAGACGTCGGCGTGGCGTGGCCCCTTGCTACCAACGGCTCACACCAATCTCGGTGTTGCCCACCTGAATTGTAACTTCGTTGCTACCAGATTTGAGCCATGTCTCACAAATTTCTTGAGGCTGAAACGGAAGGATGGTGCGGCACAGTCGTGGGCCATCGAGCTTCCATGTGCCCTTAAGATCGATCGGGGCCTTGCCAGGAAATGTAACTGCACCTGACAGGGTGCCGTTGATGGCGTAGGTCATGTGTGCGGTATAATGCTTACCGCCCAGCATGTCGGTGGATGAGACCGTCAAGCCGTTGGCAAGGAGTGCATCGAGTTCTGGCCCCGTGAGTGGAACCTTCTCAGCCGGGAACGCTCTGTCTGCAGTGGCCATGGCGAGCAGAATAACGGCGCCACGAAAGAACTTATCGCTCACTTTTTTGGGCTCAACGTCTGAAAGCCGGGTGAGAAATGCTCTAAGTGAGATCATGACACCCCCCTCTTGTCAAAATCATTCAAGTAGGGTGCCAGAAACCTTGCGGCGTCGGAATGCTCCAGCGGCTCTACCCACAGCGTTTAGCTCAAGGTGTGGCCTTTTGGACTCATCCTTGATGCAGTACAGCAAAACGAAATGCGGCTAAGCGGCGGCGAGCCTGGCTCCTATTTTACTAGCGCCCAATCCGGGCTACGAATTGCGACGGTATAACCCGCCGGGAGCCGATCATGTCGGTCAGCACGATCCTTCTTCCCGTCTTCGTGCATGTGGCGTTCGTGTTCGCGCTAATTTTCCGGGACTGGCGTTCTGCGCCATCTGCAAACGAACGCGCAGGGATTTGGCGCGACGAGGTTGCGATTGCAGTCTTATTCTACGTGCTCACGATCTGCGCCTGGCAGACGCGGCTCGCGGACATACTGTTCCTCGTGCTGGCCTCAATCTTCGTCGCGTTGCGCATCATCGGCGGGATCGGGTACGGCATGATGAACAGGACGTCACAACGCAACGGGCTCCTGCTTGCGAGCGTGATCCTGCTGGCGGTCATGTGGGCAATCTATGCGGTAAGGCTTCTGCTCGCACTGGGCTAGGCACGTGCAGATTGCTGAGCGAGGGAAGCCCGGACCTGGCGCACTGAGCCGATTGATGGCCATCGGCAATCAGCCTGCCTGGCTATCGGTCTCCGTTATGGACCTTGAGGTCAGGCCGGTTCATCGTTGCGAGCGGAGCAGTCTCGGGCTGCTCACGCTCCCCGCGGTTGCGGTCTTCTGCCTGATCCTGTTCCCGTAGCCCGGAACTCTCTGTTGTTGAGCCGGTTGAAAGAGCAGAGCGGAATTCTGCTCCCAACGACGAAGGTTCCCTAGGAGAGCATCTCCGTGCGCCCGTCTCAGTCGCTTCCTGTGTGTCGCCCATTCACCCAACCTTACGATCGGGCCGAGCTGTTGGCTGATGGTCTCATGCATATCGCGGGGATCAGCTTGGCTGTTGCCGGATTGATCCTGCTGACGTCAATAACGAGCAAGCTTCCTGAATTTCAAAGCACGTCTGTCTGGATATACGCCATCGGGCTGGTGGTCATGTTCGGCATATCAGGCGCATACAACCTTTGGCCAGTATGTTCGACCAAGTTGGTATTGCGACGCCTCGATCACTCCATGATCTATTTGTTTATCGCCGCCACCTACACTCCATTTATCGCCCAGGCCGAGCCAAGCACTTTTACTAAAGCCATGCTCGCCGCGGTCTGGGTCGTTGCTGGAGTAGGAGTGATCTTGAAATTGGTGTTTCCAGGAAGGTTGGAACGCCTGGGCATCCTACTATGCGTAGCACTGGGATGGAGCGGACTGTTGGCTTACGATGCCGTCTTCAGCCCACTTCCAGCCTCCACGGTCGGTTTGATCGTCGGTGGTGGAATTCTATATTCGGGTGGCATCATATTTCATCTTTGGGACACGTTGAGATTTCAAAACGCCGTTTGGCATGCCTTCGTTATCAGCGCTGCTGTTTTCCAGTTTATTGCGGTCTTCAATTCGGTGAGTGGAGCGGCTTCCACGGGTGGGTAAGGCCCACCGGCGACGTGCTCGCAGCAGACTTCGCGACAGTTCCGGCAAATCGAGACAATTAAGCAGCCTATCCTCGAGAGCCCCCCTTGCGTGCAATCTCCGCGCCCCAATGGTGATCAACTGGATTGGCACGCGCGATGTCATGATGGAGGCAGAGAGACACCATCAGTGATCCGCGAGGCCTTCGCGCGACCGTGATTTGTAAGCAGGAAGGCTTCGCGGTCGGCATTCTTGATTTAGGCTGCGCCACCTCGGAATTTGAGAAGCCCGAGCGGAGAGCTTGCGTCGGTGCGGCCATGACTGCCTTCCAGGTGCAACTGCCTTCCACGTGTAATGAAATCGGCGTATTCTCAATGCATCAGCCGGGTTCTCAAGCGAACCCGCTGAAGACTCCGTTCAAAATCTTATCATCGTCGCACATCGCGACCTTTGCCAAGGAGCCAATTCATGCAACGCATGTTTCTTGCGTCCGTTACGATCGCGCTTGCAGCAGTCAGCGCAGCAGTTGTGGTCCATGCGCAGGGCCAGCAACCGACGTTCGCAACCACGAAGGTCACCGACAATGTCTACTACTTCCGCTATCAGGGCCATCAATCGATGTTCATCGTGACGCCCGCTGGCGTTATCGCCACCGACCCGATCAGCGAAAACCGCCCGGCAGCGGAAGCCTATCTCGCCGAAATCCGAAAGATCACCCAGGCACCGATCCGCTACGTGGTGTACAGCCACCAAGACCCGGATCACATTGCCGGCGGCAAGCCGTTCAAGGATGCCGGCGCGACCTTCGTGGCGCATCGCTTCGCTAAGGGAAACATCGCGCAGATGAAGCGTGCCGACATCGTTCCGGTCGATGAGATCGTCGAGGACCAGCGCACGCTCAGCGTCGGCGGCATCGATCTGGAATTGACTTATCTCGGCAGGAACCACACCGAAGGCATGCTGCTCATGCGGCTGCCGCGCGAGCGGCTCATCTTCACGGTCGACTGGATTCCAGTCGAGGGTGTTCTTTTCCAGAACATGCCGGGATTCTATCTGCCGGAACTCGAAGAGGGGCTCAAAAAGGTGCTCGCGCTGGACTGGGATCGGAATATCCCCGCGCACGGCAGCCGTCTCGGTACCAAGGCGGACCTCCAGAATCTCATCAACTACTTGGCGGATCTTTCCGCCGAGGTGAAGAAGGCGGCAGACGCCGGCAAGTGCCCGGATGTGGCAAAGAATGAGATCAAGTTGCCAAAATACGCATCCTGGACGAATTACGATCGCTACCTGCCGGGCAATATCGAACGCTATTGCACCTACTGGACGACAGGGAAGTAGCATCGCAAGTCACATCGGCGCGGCCACAGGCGCCGAACCGCTGCGGGATGGGAGCTTGCCCACTTCGCATTGAGTGACGCGTTGGCCCTGCAGAAGCCTTCAAGGCAACACCGGCCTGATGGTCATCAGTCTCAACAACACTAAGGCTGACAGTACGTACTGCATGGATTAGACTGGCGACCGCCGGGAAGGAAAAGCCAGCGGGCTACCGTGCCCGCCCGCAGCCGCCGCGGCCAGCGCCATCTAAAGAAACAACCTTGTTCGGGAGGATTCCATGTCGATTCGCATCGTGCCCGCCATCCTGGCAGCGGCTGTGTCCGTGACCCTCGGTTTCACGCCGGCCAACGCCCAACAGCCGCAGCCCCCGCAATCGCTGCGTCTCTATGTTCTCGACTGCGGCATCATTACGCCTCCCAACGTCGACAACTACGGCTTGAAGGCGAACGAAGTGGCCGACACAAGAATGGTCACGCCCTGCTTCCTGATCGCTCACCCGCGCGGAAGCCTGATGTGGGATACCGGCGAAATTCCCGACAGTGCCTTCAAGGAAGGTGTCTCGCCGCAGAAGCTGAACAACTTCACGGTCAATCGCCCGCTGCTCCCGCAACTTGCCGCGATCGGCTACACTCCGGCCAACATCACCTATATGGCGCTCTCCCACTACCACGGCGATCACGTCGCCAACGCCAGCCTGTTCGCCGGTTCCACCTGGATCGTGCAGAAGGCCGACCGCGACCCGATCCTCGCCCCGCGGCCGGTCCCGCCACCGGCAACGGGCCGCGTGCCGGACCCGAAATTCTTCGAGGGCCTCGCCAACAGCAAAACGATTCTGCTGAACAACGAGGATCATGATGTGTTTGGCGATGGCACGGTGGTCATCAAGTCAACGCCTGGTCATACGCCCGGGCACCAGGCCCTGTATCTCAAGCTCGCCAAGACCGGGAACGTCCTGTTGTCGGGCGATCTCTATCACTATCCGGAAGAGATCACGTACAAGAAAATTCCATCCTTCGACACCAACAAGGAGCAGACCGCGAAGAGCCGCGAGATGATCGAAGAGTTCGTGAAACAGAACCGCGCGGAGCTATGGATCCAGCACGACTACACCAGCGGAATTAAGCGGAAGATCGCTCCCGAGTTTTACGACTGAGCAACTCTTGCTGGAATGGGACCTAATGGGGCCGCCATTCTGGCTGCGGCACTCGCCGCGCTGGCTTGGGCGCCGAGCAATGCGGGCCGCCACGCGACGCCGGTGATCCCCGGGTGGGCTCGGCGTCGCTGACGTTTTGCACGGCAGTAAGCACTCCCTGTGCTTTTTGAGCGTACAGGACCTTGCAGCAACACTATGAATCCGGTGCAATTAACAACATATGAGACCTAGGAGCTATCCCACCCGCTGATCACAGGAAGAGCCTATGAAAAGCTGCAAGCACATTGCTGGCATTCGTGACGTGACGCCGAGTGCACTTGGTTGTGAAGAGTGCCTGAAAACGGGTTCAGCCTGGGTTCACCTTCGGCTGTGCCGCACCTGTGGCCATGTGGGCTGTTGCGACAGCTCACCGAACCGCCACGCCACTAAGCATTTCAGTAGCACCGGCCACCCGATCATCGAAGGGTACGATCCTCCGGAAGGATGGGGATGGTGTTACGTCGATCAGGTCGCCGTCGACCTGAGTGGTCGGACTACTCCACAAAGGGGTCCGATACCACGCTACGTCTGAATTTTGGTCAGCTTCGGATCAAACTGAGGAGGTGCAGTCTGCGCAAGTGTTTTTCACTTGACCCCAATAACCGGAAATCGACAGCGACCTTAAACACTTCATGGTAGGGCCAACAGCAGTCATTGCCCCTTTCGCTCATGCGCGGGCGGATGTAGTCTAATTTGAGCTGCCGGCGGGACATGCCGAAATCCCCCTTACTCTAGCGGCAGCACGGGTGCCATCGGCTGGCGAGCATTGCAAAATTCGATTGTGAATCGGTTCGCGGTGGACATAACCGCCGGCGTTTCCATCGTCGGGCAGCATTCCCTGGGAGGGAGCGCGCCATGAAAGTACCCACCGCAGGCGATTTCTGTATCTGGCCGCGGGCGCCGGCGGGGGTGGCGGCAAAGGCAAGCGGAGGAAACAATGATCGTCGAGGGCGCCTGGATCCTTGTCATCGCCGTCGTGACGTTTGCGGCGGTTGTCACCATTGTGCTTTTCGGCTCGGCTAAGCTCTACGATCCAGACAGATCGCACGAGTGAAGCAGGGGCAAGCTCTGCCCTTCAGTCTTACGTGCTGCTGTCGCGGACCGCGAGTGGCGGGGCGACTGCCTTAATGCCACGCGAAATCCTGGATGGCGCGAGGCGTGGGGTGCGCTCGGTTGTTCCGGTTGAACTTTCTAGTGGAGTGGATTTGACATTCGTGACCCACCTGGCAGCAAGGACGCGACGCGAATGTCAAATCCACTCCACTAGCGGCTTATACTTGCTAGTGGTCCTTGGACATTCGTAAAATCGCCCGCGGAAATGGGATACGAATGTTAGAATCGGACCACTAGTCGCTTGGAGACGATTTGAGCAGCAACCCAACTCCGGCGAATGGCAGCGCAAGCTCCCCTTGGAGCCCGTTTCGTCACGCCAGCTTTTCCGTCATATGGGGAGCGACCGTCATCTCCAATATCGGCGGTTGGATGTATAGTGCGGCGTCCGGCTGGCTCATGACGGACCTCGATCCCGATCCATTCATTGTCTCAATGGTCCAGGCAGCGACAACCTTACCGATTTTTCTATTCGCGCTGCCGGCGGGTGCATTGGCAGACATCGTCGACCGACGGAAATTTCTGATCGCGGTGGAAGTGCTTTACACCACGGTTGCTGCGATATTTGCGGCTATCGTCTGGATTGGTGCTGCAACGCCCGGCAATCTCTTGCTGTTCACATTTCTCATGGGTGTGGGCGCCGCACTGACGGCGCCGGTCTGGCAGTCCATCGTCCCGCAACTCGTCCCCCGGCAAGATCTCAGCCCCGCGGTGGCTGCAAACAGTGTCGGCGTCAATGTCAGCCGGGCCGTCGGCCCGGCGGTGGGCGGCGTGATGGTCGCCGGGATCGGAATTGCGGCACCATTCTGGTTCAATGCGGTCAGCAATCTTGCAGTCCTCGGTGCACTTCTTTGGTGGCATCCGCCGAAAAAGGGAGCGCGCCTGCCGGTCGAGCGGTTCGGCGGTGCAATTCGCATCGGGTTTCGCCACGCGCGGAACAATCCGCATTTACGGGCAACCTTGGTTCGAGCTGCTGCTTTCTTTTTGTTCGCAAGCGCCTATTGGGCACTCCTTCCACTCGTCGCGCGCACTCAGATTGCCGGTGGCCCCGATTTGTATGGTTATCTCCTCGGAACCATTGGTGCCGCGGCGGTGGGCGCCGCTTTGGCATTGCCCTGGCTGAAAGCGAAACTCGGACCCGACCAGCTTGTGGCAGTTGGAACGGTCGGCACAGCCTTGGCGATGGTCCTGTTCGCGTTTGCCCGCAATGCGCCAATGGCATTGGCCGGAAGCGTTGTTGCGGGAGCATCGTGGATAGCAGTCTTGGCAAGCCTCAACGTGTCCGCCCAGGTCGCGCTGCCAGACTGGGTTCGCGGCCGTGGACTTGCAATCTTTGTCACCGCGTTCTTCGGCTGCCTGACCTTGGGCAGTGCGATCTGGGGCCAAGCAGCCGGAATGATTGGCCTGCCCGCAGCGCTGGTTATCGCGGCGATCGGAGCACTCGTGGCAATTCCTTTGACCTGGCGCTGGAAGCTGCAGACCGCTGCCGGGCTTGACCTCACGCCGTCGATGCACTGGCCCGCTCCGATCGTTGCTTCCGACATCGAGCATGAACGCGGACCGGTACTGGTGACGATCGAGTACCGGATCGATCCGAAAGATCGCGAGCCGTTCCTAGCGGCGCTAGAAAAGCTTGCCCGTGAGCGTCGGCGTGACGGTGCTTACTCCTGGGGTGTATTCGAGGATGCCGCCGACCAAGGCCGGATGGTCGAGACTTTTCTGGTGGAATCCTGGCTCGAACATTTGCGCCAGCACGAACGGGTCACCAATGCTGACCGCGTCCTGCAGGAAACAATTCAACAATTGCAGACGCAGGGCGCACCGAAAATTACGCACCTGATTGCCGCCGAACGCCGCCCTGCCGAACGAAATTCAAACTGACATAGCTTCAACCTCTGACGCCATCTATGGCCTTCGGCACCACCGGAAAGGCATGGAAGCTATGTTTCATGCGGCTCACGCGCCAATGAAGCTGTTGTATACTCGGTCAGCTTGTCAGAGCCGCGACCTCGCTTTGGCTGGTCTGCTCTTCAGCCAACGAGCTGTCGCCTAAAGTACCAGGCAGGAGTTGGACCGGTGGCTGTGAGAGGTGATCAATGTCGGACGAAAGGGACCCTCCAGCATCCGTACACCGGGCGAGATGCGGCGCCTGACAGCTGTGCTGTGACCGCATCGTCAACCGCGCACGGCGGACCGCAGGATGGCCATCAGACCACCCAACACTCAAGACGCCCAACTGCCTGTTGAAAGCCTGCGTGCGCTGGATTGGCTGAACTTCTTTCTCGCGGCTCTGCTCGTGGGCTTTGGACCGTTTGTTGCGAGTAGTCTCTCGGATCGTGGGTGGAGCCCCGCAAACATCGGACTTGTCCTGACCGTCAGCGGGCTTGCCGGCTTATTGACCCAGGTTCCAGCTGGCGAGCTCATCGACATGGCCAAGTCGAAGCGGACGCTAGTCGGAACAGGAACTGCTGCGGTCATCTTGGCCCTGTTGATCTTCGGACTACGGCCTGACTTCCCGTCCGTCTTCGCTGCGGCTGTCCTTCAGGGCACGACCGGAAGCATCCTTGGCCCGGCAGTCGCCGCCATCAGTCTGGGTCTCGTTGGGAACGAGGCGCTCGCTCAACGGCTCGGCCGCAATCAGCGCTTCGCCTCTATCGGCGCCCTCACGGCGGCTGGCTTCGTGGGCATTATCGGTTATCTCACGTCTCTCCGTGACATCTTTCTTGTGACTGCCGCATTGGGATTCCCAGTGCTCCTGGCGCTCGCCAGGATACGCGCTGCCGACATTCACTTCGCCCAATCCTGTGGCGCGGCCGATGATCATCCTACCCACCCGCAGAGGGTCAGCCGCGCCGTTCTCTTCAAGGATCGACGCCTTCTTACATTTGCTACTTGCCTGTTTCTATTCCAAGTCGCCAACGCCTCTATGCTGCCGCTGATCGGGGAAAGGTTGGTGCACTCCGAAGGGCGCTGGTCCTCGCTCGTCATCTCGGCGTTTGTCGTGGTCCCACAGATCATCGTTGCTCTGCTGGCGCCATGGGTAGGTCGGACGGCCAACACCTGGGGACGTCGGCCACTTCTGCTCATCGGGCTTGGTGTCGTTCCGATTCGCTCCGGGCTCTTTGCGCTGACCACGGATCCTGCACTGCTTGTCGTCATCCAGCTGCTGGATGGCCTGACCGGAGCTATTCTTGGCGTCCTGACGGCGCTGGTCATCGCGGACATCACGAAAGGGACCGGCCGATTCAATCTGGCTCAAGGTCTCGTCGGTACACTTTCCGGGGTCGGGGCGGCGCTCAGCACCTCAATATCGGGGGTCATCGTGGAAAAACTCGGCCAGATGGCCGGCTTCCTGGGCGTGACCACGGTGGGACTGATTGCCATCGCAATCTTCTGGATGTTCATGCCAGAGACGAGATCTTCGGCTCATCAACAGAGACTTGGTATCCGTTGAGTCGACCGCAGCCATTCTTGACGGACATCCACTTGGCGGCCCGACTGCAGCAGAAAGTCACCCCCAGAACCTTACGGGCTCCGCTATGCCGACTCGGCGAACTCAAGCTGGGCACCGAAGCTCCTGCGCTCGACCGCTTTGGGGTCGCCCCGCAACACATCGAATTGCGTCTGTCCGCCGTCGCGCCAGAAGCGGATGTCTAATCGTTGTCCGCCGATTCGTAGATCAAACATGGTGAGGTCGGGCAGCCACTCTGGCAGTAGCGGATCGACGTACAGCTTTCCACGCGGCGCATCCGGCATGAAGCCCAGCATCGCCTGCATCAATGCAAAAACCGAGCCCGCCGCCCACGCCTGCGGGATGTTGGCCCCAAGATATTGGACCGGGAAGCTCGTTTCACTGTCATCGAATGCCGTATAGAGCTCAGGCAACTGGTTGAATAAGAAATGGCTTGCCGCGCCGCTGATATTGCGAGCGAGCCTTGCCGCTTCCGCGCCGAAGCCATAGCGTTTGAACCCGAGTGCAATGGCGGCATTGTCGTGCGGCCAGATCGATCCGGTCTGGTAGTTGTATGGATTGAACGCCGGGTGCATGGCCGAGAGCGTGCGGATCCCCCAGGCGCTCCACATATCCGGTGCCATCAGACGCCTTACGACCTTCCCGGCCCGCTCCGGCGGCACGATGCCGGACCACAGGCAATGCCCGGGGTTGGAGGCTACCGTCAGCACCTTCTTCTTTTCGCCATCGAGTGCAAAGGCGTAGAAGTCTAGCTCATCGTCCCAGAACGCTTCGTTGAACCGCTTGAACAGCGTCGCCGCCTTCGTCCGCAACTCTGCAGCACGGGCGGGCTTGCCAAGCTCATCGAAAACTTCGGACATGCGCAGCCAGGCGTCATACACATAGCCCTGCAACTCACAGAGGGCTTTCGGTCCTTTGACCAGCGAACCGTCCGGATAGACCACACTGTCTCCGGAATCCTTCCAGCCCATGTTCTCATATCCAACCGGAGAGCGGGTCTGGTACTCCTGAAATCCGTCACCGTCGCGGTCGCCGTACTCGTCTATCCAGGACAGGCATCGCTCCGCGGTCTCGAGATGGCGCTCCAACAACGTCTTGTCGCCAATCGCACGCCAGGCGGCATGAAGCGTGATCAGATAGAGCGGTGTGGCATCGGCTGTTCCGTAGTAGGGCGTGTGCGGGATCAGCTTGAAATAGGCGAGCTCGCCGTAGCGGATCTCGTGCAAGATCTTGCCGGGCTCTGCGTCACGATAGTCGTCCTCCTCTCGTGCCTGGAGCGAGCCTAAGATGTCGAGCGTGCCGCGAGCGAAATCCGGATAGATCAGCAGGTTCTGCAGAGAAACCATGAGGCTGTCGCGGCCGAACGGCGCCACGAACCAGGGCAAGCCGGCGGCCGGCAGGAACACCATGTGATCCGTACCGGCGATCGGCAGCCGGAGCGCCGCCATGTCCTCGAGCGCCTGGTGATAAAGACGGTAGAACTCCTCGTTACTGGTGCGGATCTTCAAAACCGATCGCAGCCAGTCCGACAGCGCTTCGGCATGGTGCGTTGTTTGGAACTGATCGGCGCAGTCCTGCAGGGGGGCGAAAAGTCGCTTGCCGTCTTCCAACGTGTAGAGCAAGCAGCAATGCCAGGCTTCACCAGCATCGAGGTCGACTTCGAAACTGACCCGGCCATTGGCATACACCGCCTTGGCCGGTTGCTCCATAGGGGCAACCATTACGGCGCGGCGGAAATTGCCGTTACGATAGACTGTCCGAAGTTGCTGCTTCGGCTGCGACCACTTGGTGGTTATCCGCCCGCGGCGCACGATGCTGCCGGACTTCACCTCGAAGATGTCGGCAAAGTCGCAACGCAGCGCGATCTCGAGCTGAAAGCGTACACGCTTCATGCTGTTGTTGGTGATGTCGAGATCCTCATGCATGCCGCCGCTGATCGAGCGGCTGATGACAAGCCCAAGCGTGCGCTCCGGGATGACGCCGTCGATGGTCGGAATCCTCGGATTTGTGAGGTGAATTCGCGATGCATAGTGCGTGACCGCGCCCCCGTTGAGGAGATTCCAGGGTTCACCATTGGCGTAGATGACCCAACTGCTGATGACGCGTGTGTCAAGAAAATAGAGTCCCTTGTCGCTCGGCCACCTGATCTGCCCGTCTGGTTCAGTAACCAGAATTGTCTGGCCCTGGTGGATCGAGACCTGGTGCGGACCGACCTGAACCTTGAACGGCATGACATGTCCCTTGTTTGTCGTCGCAGCGGGGCTGCGTGCCCCCCTCGATGCGTCTACGCACGCATCACAGTCGGGTCGAGCAACGCAGACGCGCCGAGTATCCGGATCGGCAACCTGACCCGCGGGGGGGGGCTCCCACATCGACGGTCAGAGGCTCCTCGTCCGCCGCGCCTGAGAATGCGGCCGCGCTCATGGCTGAGCCGCGCCTGCGACGGCGCTGCCCCGGATCGCCGCAATGGCCGCCTTGTAGTCCTTGGCCCCGAAGATCGCCGAACCGGCCACGATCGCGTTGGCGCCGGCCGCCACCGCTTGTGCCGCTGTCGTCCTGTTCTCACCGCCATCGACCTCGATCACTGGATCGAGGCCTCGCTCCGCGCACATTGCGCGGATGCGCCGGATCTTAGGGAGCATCTCAGGCAAGAAGGCCTGCCCTCCGAATCCGGGATCGACTGTCATCACCAGGATGATGTCGCAGAGATGAAGGACATATTCGACAAGCTGCGGGGGGCTCGCCGGGTCGAGCACCACGCCCGCCTTCTTGCCGAGCGCGTGGATTTGGGTGAGCACCCGATGCAGATGAATCGTGGACCCAGGCTCGGCCTGGACCAGCAGATGGTCAGCACCCGCCTCGGCGAAGGTCGTGAAATAGCGCTCGGGTTCGACGATCATCAGATGAACATTGAGCGGCTTGGCCGTTGAGCGGCGGATGGCCTGCAGCACGGCCGGGCCGATGGTGAAGTTGGGCACGAAGCGGCCGTCCATCACGTCGACATGGATCCAATCGGCCCCGGCAGCGTCGACGGCGCGCACCTCCTCGCCCAATCGGGTGAAATCGGCAGCCAGTATCGATGGTGCCACGAGAATAGGCTGCATGGTTGCCACCTCGATCAGCGCTCCCCAGTGGCTGCCATATCGACGAACCAGATGAGTTCGCCGACCGGCTTGACGCGGGCAGCCGGCGCCTGGCTGGCACCCGCACGGATCGCGCTGAAGATCGCCGCCTTCTCCTTGCCCGCCACCAGAAACGCGACCTGTCGGCTACTCTCGATCACCGGATAGGTCATGGTGAGGCGGACCTCTGGCCGGCCGTGCGACACAACGGCGACCCAGCGCTTCCGCTCTTGCAGCACCGGATCGTTCGGCAGCAGCGAGGCCGTATGGCCGTCGGTGCCTAGGCCGAGCAAAGTAATGTCGAACAACGGCCGCGCTGGATCCAAGGCGGCTGCACCATAGGCTGCCTGCAGAGTCCGCTCGTAGCGCAAGGCGGCCTCCTCAGGAGTGCCGTCGGACGGCACGGGATGGATGTTCTCGAGCGGCACAGGCGCCTTGCTCAGCATGGCCTCGCGGGTCATCCGGTAATTGCTCTCCGGGCGATCATGGGGAACGAAGCGCTCATCGCCCCAGTACCAAGAGACTCGCTTCCAGGGAAAACGAGTGCGGAAGTCATCGGAAGCAAGGAGCATGTAGAGAGTCTTCGGGGTCGAGCCGCCGGAAAGCGATACTCGAAAGGCCCCCGTCGCTGCGAGCGCTGCCGATGTCATCCATTCGGCCGCGTGGCGCGCGAGCGCCGCCGGATCTGCAAGTGTTTCAATGCGCCCGTTCATCTCTGCCACTCGAGTCCAGCGAACCCAGAACGAAGCGCTCCATCGCCTTGGCAAATCCTTCGTCATTGTAAGAATCCGTGGCGGCGCTAGCTTGCGCCTTGACCTGATCGGAAGCATTGCCCATCGCAATGCTGAAGCCCGATCGCTTGAACATGAGCACGTCATTCGGCTGGTCGCCGATGGTGACGATCTCCGCAGTCGGCACTTCCAGATGGCGCGATAGAAATTGCACGACCGCGCCCTTGTTGGCGTCCTTGTGAGTGATGTCGAGGTAATAGGGTTGCGACCGGTTTGCCGTCGCACGCTGTCCGAAAGTAGCCTGAGCTTCGGCTTCGCAACGCCGCACCTTGTCATGGTCATCGCTGATGCCGACAATCTTCGCGATTTGTCCCAGCTTCTCACCGACATCCGCCACGATCGTGGGCTTGAACTGGACGGTCCGGGCTTCCCGGGCGACATGGGGCACGTCTGCTTTGGTGATCAGCCAGTCATTGCCGCGATAGGTCCAGACATCGAGGCCGCAGGAGCGGATCAGCTCGATTGCTCTGGCGGCGATATCGTCTGGCAGCGTCTTTTGCTCGATGATCGCGAGCTGCCGCGTGACAAAGAGGCCGCCGTTGAAGCCGGCGATCGGCGTATCGAGTTTCAGGTCATCGAGCAGCATGGCCATGCCGCGCGGTGGCCGGCCGCTGGTGATGGCGAAGCGAATTCCGGCCTCGCGCAGATGCTGCACAGCAGCCTGGGCACGTTTGGTGAGCACTTTCTGCTCGTTGACAAGCGTGCCGTCCACATCCGCCAGGACCAGCGAAATCTTTCGCTTGTCTGCCATAACGCCCTCGTGGTCACCGCTCAGCCCAGCGGCCGCCAGGCGCGACCGTCGCGAGCCAGCAGCTCGTCGGCTGCGGCCGGACCGTCGCTACCCGCGACATAGTTCGAAAAATCCCGCGGCGGATTGTTGGCCCAGGCGTCGAGGATCGGCTGTACCGCACGCCACCCCGCCTCGATGTTGTCGGCGCGCTGGAACAGCATCGCATCGCCAATCATGCAGTCATAGAGCAGCGTTTCGTATCCCGTGTTGCACGCGATCTTGAAATAAGTCTTGTAGGCGAAGTCCATGCTAACGGTGCTCAGCTTGACTTGCGGCCCGGGACGCTTGGCTGCGAACTCGAGAGCGATACCCTCATCGGGCTGGATGCGAAGCACCATCCAGTTGGAATGCATTCGCTCAACATGTGTGCCGCGGAAAAGCGTGTACGGCGCCTGGTGGAAGCGGATGGCGATCTCTGTCCGCCGGCGCTTCAGATACTTGCCCGTGCGCAGGTAGAACGGAACGCCAGCCCAACGCCAGTTGTCGATATTCAATTTGCAGGCGAAGAAGGTCTCGGTGTTCGACGCGGGGGCGACGTTGGGCTCCTGTCGATAGGCCCGCACTGGCCTGCCAAGAACGAGGCCTGCGTCGTACTGGCCGCGCACGACGTCCTTCGATAGTCGCGCGGGTTCCAGTGGACGTATGGCCTCAATAACCTCGGCCTTCTTGGCCCGCACCGCATTCGCTTCGAAGGAGATAGGCGGCTCCATGGCCGTCATCGCGAGCAGCTGGAACACATGGTTGGGCACCATGTCGCGCAGCGCGCCGGTGCTCTCATAGAACTTGCCCCGGCGCTCGACCCCGACGGTCTCGGCGGCAGTGATCTGGATGTGATCGATATGTTGACGGTTCCACAACGGCTCGAACATGCCGTTTGCAAAGCGCAGCGCCATAATGTTCTGGACCGTTTCCTTGCCGAGGAAATGATCGATCCGGTAGATTTGATCCTCCTTTAGTGTCCTCAAGATCTCGGCGTTGAGCGCTTTTGCGGAGGGCAGATCGTGGCCGAACGGCTTCTCGATCACCACTCGACGCCAACGGCCGTCTCCTTCAGTCACCAGGCCCGCACTCGCGAGGCCCGCAACCACGGGGCCGAAGAAGCGATCGGAGATGGCGAGATAGAAAAGGTAGTTTCCTGCTGTGCCGGCAGTATCGTCGAGCTCCGACAGACGCTCGCGGAGCCGGCTGTAGGTTCCCGGATCGTTGAAGTCGCCCTGCAGATAGGTCATGCGATCGGTAAGCCATTTCCAGGCCGTCTGGTTGATGTGGTCCACCTGGAACTCGCCGTCACGGCAGGCGAATTCCTTCATCGTATCGGTGAGGTTCTGAGACCATTGCTCCACGGTCCTGGCGTTGTGGTCGATTCCGACAAGCCGGAATCCATTGGACAACCGCTTGGCATTCACGAGGTTGTAGAGCGCCGGCACGATCAGACGCTTCGTCAGGTCACCGGCAGCGCCGAAGATCACCATGGCGCAGGGCGGCGCCGCCACGGCGGTCTCGACGTGTGCCACACTCTTGGGTTTTGTGAGCTGATCCTGCTCATCTACCATCGTGGTCATCTGTTCCGACCTTTCACATGCTGCCGAGCGCGACCCTGGCCGAAACCACCGGCCTGCATCGTCACTTGCGCCCGAGCAACTCCGTAGCGGTCTCGACGATATGCTCGGGTTCAAAGCCGAACTTATGCTGAAGCTCCTTCAGCGGCGCTGAGGCGCCGAAGGTCTTCATTCCGATGACACAACCGTCGGCGCCAACATATCGATCCCAGCCCAGCACCGATCCCTGCTCAACGGCGATGCGCGCCTTCACCTTTGCCGGCAGCACCTCTTCCCGGTACGACTGCGGCTGGTGCTCGAAGATGTCCCAGGACGGCATGGAGACAACGCGAGACCGAATCCCTCGGGACGCCAATACTTCATGCGCCTCGACGACCAGGGCGACCTCGCTCCCCGTGCCGATGAGGATGATCTCGGGCGAGCCCCCCGGAGCGTCCGCCATCACGTAGGCGCCCCGGGCTACTCCGACGGCCGAGGCATATTTGCTGCGATCGAACGTCGGCAATGGCTGGCGCGAGAGCGCAATCACCGCCGGCTGGTGGCGAAGCTGCAAGACGTAACGATAGGCCTCAACCACCTCATTGGCATCTCCCGGTCTGAGCACGACCAGGCCGGGAATGGCGCGGAGCGAGACCAGTTGCTCCACCGGTTGATGCGTCGGTCCATCCTCGCCGTCACCCATGGCGTCATGTGTGAGAACGAAGATAGTCGGAAGCTCCATCATTGCGGAGAGCCGAATGGCCGGTCGCGCATAGTCGCTGAAGATGACGAAGGTCGCCCCATAAGCCCGCAACTTCGAGAGCGACAGACCGTTGACGACCGCCGCCATCGCGTGCTCCCGGATTCCGAAATGGAAATTTCGGCCTCCCGGGCTTTCGGCCTCGAAGTCTCCCGCGTTGGCAAATTTGAGTGCGGTCTTGTTTGAGGTCCCGAGATCCGCCGAGCCGCCCAGGAACCAGGGAATGTTCTGCGCAAGCACATTCAGCACCTGACCCGAGGCATCGCGTCCAGCGATGCCTTTTGGATCCGGTGGAAAGGTCGGCAGGTTGCGATCCCATCCCGATGGCAGCTCGCGCCGCTGCATCTGCTCGATCTCGGTGGCGAACTCCGGGAACTGCCTATGATAGTTGGCGAAAAGCGCCTGCCAACGGCGCCTCGCCTCGGCGCCTCGCGCGCCAATGCCGGCATCAAACTGCTCTATGACCCCGTCGGGTACGAGGAACTTGGCATTCTCCGGCCAACCATAAGTACGCTTCGTGAGCCGGACCTCCTCCTCGCCCAGCGGTTCGCCGTGGGCAGCAGCGGTATCAACCTTATGGGGAGAGCCATAGCCTATGTGGCTCTCGAGAATAATCAGAGTTGGCCGGCCCTTGGTACTCCGGAAAATTGCGAGCGCATCCTCGATGCGTCCAAGATCATTTGCATCGCCAATCCGGAGCACGTTCCATCGATAGGCAAGGAAACGGGCCGCGACGTCCTCGGTGAACGTGATACGGGTCTCACCTTCGATGGTGATGTGATTGTTGTCGTAAATCCAGCACAGGTCGTCGAGGCCGAGATGGCCGGCCAGCGAGGCCGCCTCCGAGCTGACCCCTTCCATCAGGTCACCGTCGCCGCAAACCGCATAGATGTCATAGTCGAAGACGTCGAAGCCCGGCCGGTTGTAGCGGTTGGCGAGCCACTTTCGCGCGATCGCCATGCCGACACTGTTTGCGAGCCCCTGCCCCAGCGGACCCGTCGTCGCCTCGACACCAGACACCCAGTGATACTCCGGGTGTCCCGGCGCCTTGCTGTTGAGCTGGCGGAAGTGGCGGATATCGTCGAGGGTGACCGAGGGCTTGCCCAGGCGTTCGTATTCCGCGTTCACTGCGCGGGTGCCTGTCAAATACAGGACGGACCACAGCAGCATCGAGGCGTGGCCGTTTGACAGAACGAATCGGTCGCGATTGGGCCAGATCGGGTCTGTCGGGTCAAAGCGCATGACCCGGTTCCAGATCGTATAGACGAGCGGCGCGAGTGCCATCGGCGCGCCGGGATGGCCCGACTTCGCCTGCTGGACAGCATCGATGGAGAGCGTGCGGATCGTGTTGATCGCCAGTTGATCAAGCTCTCCCGTAGTCTGGCCGCTTGGGTTCCGTTCCTGCATTCGCGCCTCGCTCAGCTATGACCCCGGCTGTTTCTCGAGATGTCCGCCAAACTCGTAGCGCATCGCCGACAGCAGCTTGTCTGCGAAATCCCCTTCGCCGCGCGAGCTGAACCTTTCATAGAGAGCGGAGGACAGCACATGGGCCGGAACGCCCTCGTCGATGGCAGCCTTTATCGTCCAGCGGCCTTCGCCCGAGTCGGACACGCGTCCAGCGAAGTTTGACAGTTCAGGGTCCTTGATCAGCGCCCCGGCAGTGAGGTCGAGCAGCCAGGACGCGATCACGCTGCCGCGGCGCCACACTTCTGCGATCTCGGCCATGTCAAAGTCATATCGATAGTGCTCAGGGTCACGCAGGGGCGTGGTTTCCGCATCGACCACGCCGGCGTCTCTTACCGACGTTGGCCGCCTTGAGAACCGCGAACCCCTCGGCATAGGCGGCCATCAGGCCGTACTCGATTCCGTTGTGAATCATTTTGACGAAATGGCCGGCGCCGTTCGGCCCGCAATGCAGATAGCCCTGCTCGGATGTCCCGCTGGAGTTATCGCGTCCGGGCGTTCGAACGATGTCGCCGCGGCCTGGTGCGAGAGTGGCGAAGATCGGGTCGAGATGCCTCACCGCATCGCTCTCGCCGCCGATCATCATGCAATAGCCGCGCTCAAGACCCCAGACGCCACCGCTTGTGCCGACATCAACATAGTGGATGCCTTTGGGTGTCAGCTCCGTGGCTCGACGGATGTCGTCGACGTAATAGGAGTTGCCACCGTCGATCACGATATCCCCGCGCTCGAGATGGGGCAGCAGATCGGTAATGGTTGCGTCCACCGCGCCGACCGGCACCATGAGCCAGACTGCGCGCGGCTTCGTCAGAGCCTTGGCGAACTCTGCCACCGAGGCGGCGCCGACGGCTTTTTCCTTCACCAGGTCTGAAACCGCCTTTGGGGACCTGTCGAGCACTACACATTGATGGCCGTCCTTCAAGAGGCGGCGCACCATATTCGATCCCATGCGGCCGAGGCCGATCATTCCCAGTTGCACGGGCTAGCCCTCCCTCGGATAGCGATGCTCGATCGCATCAGCCGGCTCCCTTGATCTTGCGAAAGCGCCGGATCAGTGCATTGGTCGAACTATCGTGCTCGAGTTTGGGTTCCGTCGCGCTCTCGAGTTCTGGAATGATCCGCTGGGCGAGAGCCTTGCCCAACTCCACACCCCATTGATCGAAGGAATCGATCTGCCAGATCGTGCCCTGGGTGAAGACGCTATGCTCGTACAGCGCGACCAGCTTGCCCAATGCGGCTGGCGTCAAGGCGTCCAGCAGCAGGGTGTTCGAGGGACGATTACCTTCAAACAGCCGGTGTGCCACGAGCCAGTCGGGTGTGCCCTCCGCCTCGACTTGCTCGGTGGTCTTGCCGAAGGCCAGCGCCTCCGTCTGGGCGAAGACATTGGCAAGCAGCATGTCCTGATGTCTGCCCACAGGGTTCAGGCTCCGCGCGAACGCGATGAAATCGCAGGGGATCAGCCGGGTGCCCTGGTGGATCAGCTGATAGA
The DNA here is from genome assembly GCA_963817015.1 of uncultured Alphaproteobacteria bacterium. Lineage (GTDB taxonomy): Bacteria > Pseudomonadota > Alphaproteobacteria > Rhizobiales > Xanthobacteraceae > VAZQ01. The sequence goes on from CAWFMV010000010.1 coordinate 541,745, forward strand.
AGGAATGCTGGCCGTTGGTGCCTGGCTCGCCCCAATAAATCGGACCCGTGTCGTAGTCCACCGCGACGCCGTCCCAGGTCACGTGCTTCCCGTTGCTCTCCATGGTGAGCTGCTGGAGATAGGCAGGGAAGCGCTTCAGATACTGCTCATACGGCAGCACAGCGACGGTCTGGGCGCCAAAGAAATTGTTGTACCAGACGGCGAGCAGACCCATCAGGACCGGCAGGTTGCGCTCGAACGGCGCAGTGCGGAAATGTTCGTCGACCTGGTGGAAGCCATCCAGCATCGCGTGGAAATTGTTCGGGCCAATGGCGATCATGGTCGAGAGACCGATGGCCGAGTCCATCGAGTAACGTCCGCCGACCCAATCCCAGAAGCCGAACATGTTGGCGGTGTCGATGCCGAACTCTGCCACTTCCTGAGCATTGGTCGAGACGGCGACGAAATGTCGGGCAATGGCCTCGTCAGCCTTCAGGCCGGCCAGCAGCCACTCGCGCGCAGTATGCGCATTGGTCATGGTCTCCAACGTGGTGAAGGTCTTGGAGGAGATAATGAACAAGCTCTCTGCGGGATCGATATCACGCACCGCCTCGATAAAGTCCGTGCCGTCGACATTGGAGACGAAGCGGAACGTCATGGTCCGCTCGCTGTAGTGCTTGAGCGCTTCGTAGGCCATGACCGGCCCAAGGTCCGATCCGCCGATGCCGATATTGATCACATTGCGAATGCGCTTGCCCGTATGGCCCTTCCAGGCACCGCTGCGCACCCGATGAGCAAAATCTGCCATCCTGTCCAGAACTGTATGGACCTCGGGCATCACATTCTGGCCGTCGTGCATAATGGAAGAGCCCCGCGGCGCACGCAGGGCGACATGAAGCACCGCGCGGTTCTCTGAGACGTTGATCTTGTCGCCCCGGAACATGGCGTCAATGCGCTCCCGCAACCCCAACTCGTCGGCAAGTTGAAGCAGGAGCCTCAGCGTCTCGTCGGTGATCCGGTTCTTGGAATAGTCGAGATAGAGTCCGGAGGCTTCGACCGCCAGCCTCTGCCCACGTTCTCGATCGTCTGCGAAGAGCTGTCTGAGATGAACGCCCTTTATCTTGTGGTAGTGCTTCTCCAGCGCGCCCCAGGCAGGGCGCTTGCGCAAAGCCGGGATGCTCATCGATTGTTCCCTTGCCGACTCTGGTGAACGGGACGCGGCTGTCATCTGAGTCAGCTCGCCTTGCGGAGCACAGCGCTCTTGGAATCGATGCATACCATCAAGTCGTCCCAGGACTTGACGAAGGACGCGGCGCCTTCCTCCTGGAGCCGGACCGCGAGCGCGTCGATGTCGATACCCGCCTTGGCGAAGCTGGCTAGAACCGCTTCGCAGCCGCCTCCGTCGGGTGCGAGGGTGTCGCCGATCTCGCCGTGATCCCAGACCGCCTTGAGAGTGCTCTCCGGCATGGTGTTGACCGTGAAGGGCGCTGCGAGCGCCTTCACATAAAGCGTGTCGGAGGTGGTTGGGTCCTTGGTGCCGGTGCTTGCCCAGAGCAGGCGCTGGACACGGGCACCGGCATTGGCCACGCGCTGGAAGCGCGCTGAAGCAAGCAGTTCCTGATACGCCTTATAGGTGCGCTGGGCGATTGCAATTCCGAGCCGATTGGTCAGCTCATCCGGGACCTTGCCGCTCACTGCAACGTCCCAACGGCTGACAAAGAGAGATGCAACCGAGGCAACCGCCGGGTTCAGCCCCGCCTGGATACGCCGCTCGACGCCGCGCAAGTAGGCATCGGCTGCTGCGATGTATTGTTCCCGAGAGAAGAGCAATGTGACATTAACCGGCACGCCGGCGAAGATGGCCGCTTCGATGGCCGGCAGTCCTTCCGGGGTGCCAGGAATCTTGATGAAGAGGTTGGGCTTGCCGGCGCGCCGATGGAGATTGCGGGCGGCCGCGAGGGTTCCATTCGTGTCATGGGCCAGAAGGGGTGAGACCTCGAGCGAAACCCAGCCGTCCACCCCGTCGGTCCGGGCAAAGACAGGCTGGAACAGCTCGGCGGCCCTGGTCAAATCAGCCAGTGCCAGTTCGAAGAACAGCTCCTCTCGCGCCTTTGCCGAGGGAGCCTTGCTGGCAATGTCCCCGTCATAGATCGTGCTGCTCTTGATCGCTTGGTCGAAAATCGTTGGGTTCGACGTGAGCCCCGTCACCGAGAAGTCGTCGATGTAGCGTTGCAGCGTACCGCTGTTGAGCAACTCGCGAGTGACATTGTCGAGCCATACGCTCTGGCCGAGTTCCTGGAGCGCCCTGGTCGGTCTCATCGCATCACCTTTAGGCTGGACACAGGGAACCGATGTCGTCCTGGCCGCAGGAACTCACGATCGAGCAGCTCTTGATGCACTCGATGGTCACGTCCGCCGGCGGAAAAGCGCTGACCACTTTCGTGGTCGTGAGCATAAGTTTCCTGCCGCAGGAACACGCTCGTTATGCGCTGCCCAGAACTGCTTGACCGCCATCAAGACGCGCAGCCCGTCGTCCACTAGAACGTACTGCTTAGCCGGATAGCGACGCCCGACGTCATCAAACGCCTGTTCCTATCTAATGTAGATCAGCACTCGTCCGTCTACGGCATCAGACAGACCTGTGTGCTCAACTTTGCATGGCTGGAGGACGACATCGTCATCCGACAGAACTCACCGTCGGCCCAGGCTTTTATACGCCGCCGTTACGCCGCCGCGAGCCATTTGATTTTTTTGATCCGGCCTCGAGGAGAGCTCCACAGCTGATCGCGGGTGGAGGCTATGATAGGGCTTTCGCGGGTTTCGTGCAGTTCATGGTGCGGCAAGCCTCATAACCTCGTAATGGCTTTCTCCGCTCATTGCAGCATCGACATCCCGTTACTGTTGAGGTTGGCAATGATCCAGACAGAGCCGGCGATGACGAGAAAGACGATCAGCACGCCAAAGGCGAGAGCCAGAATATTGTTTGTGCTGTCGGCCCCGCTGCCCAGATGCAAAAAGAAGACGAGATGGACGCCGATCTGCGCCAAGGCGAGTACGATCAACCCGACCGGGATGCCCGGGGGCCACAGCAGATTGGTCTGCGCCACGATGAAGGAAGCGATCGTCGCAAGGATAGCGAGCCCCAGACCCACCGAGTACGACAGATAGGTGGCCGTGGGCTCATGCTCTTCGACACCCGGCGTCCGATCCTCGAACACGCGCTCGGGATTGTCCATCAATGGCCTCCCATCAGATAGACCAGGGTGAAGACGCCGACCCAGACGATATCCAGCGCGTGCCAAAACAGGCTCCAGCACAACAGACGCCGCAGCACAGCGAGTTGGAGGCCATGAACGCGCGCCTGGGCGACCAGGTAGACGAGCGCGACCAAACCGCAGGCGACGTGGACGCCGTGCGTGCCCACTAAAGTGAAGAAGCTGGATAGAAAGGCGCTACGCGAGGGCCCGGCGCCCTTCGCCACCATGCCGGCAAATTCAGTGGCCTCGATGAACAGAAAGGCCGCACCGAGCACGAATGTGAAGATTGCGAAGACCAGGAAGTGCGTTGGCTGCTCTCCGCTCGGCGGATAGCACGCCGATCCCGCATGTATAGCTCGACAACAGCAGACACATCGTCGAGATGAAGACGTTGCGGAGATTGAACAACTCGAGCCCGGTCGGTCCGCCGGCGTTATTGCCGAACAAGACCGCATAGGCCGCGAACAACGCCGAGAACATGATCATGTCGCTGAGGATGAAAATCCAGAATCCATAAGCGACGACGATTTGCTTGGGGGCCGGCCCGCCGCCGCCACGGCCGTGCGCGAGCTCGGTTGGAACCCCGGTTAGATTTCTGTTCAGTGTTGTTGCCATTGTCATGCGGGCCGTCTCATCTCACCGGGCCCGTTCCATTCGCGCAACTTCGGCAGCCGAGATTTCCTCCTCACGCTTGATGCTCCAGCCGGCTATCAGGACCACGATGACGGCGGCAAGAAAATTGAGAATTGCCAGCCACCAGATGTGCCAGATGAGCGAAAATCCCATGACGGTCGCAAAGAAAGCGGTAATGAAACCGGCTGGGCTGTTGCGCGGCATTTCGATCGCTTCATAGGCCGGTGCCACCGGGGCTTGCCCAGTGCGCTTCATCTGCCAGAACGCGTCGATCGTCTCGACCCTGGGCAGCACCGCAAAATTGTAGGCGGGCGGTGGCGACGAGGTCGACCACTCCAGGGTTCGGCCGTTCCATGGGTCGCCGGTCAGGTCGCGGCGCTGCTCACGCGTGCGGATGCTGACATAGAGCTGCGCGACCTGGCAGAGGATTCCGCAGAAAATCACGATCGCGCCAGCCCCCGCCACCAGCAGCAACGGCTGCCAGCCAGGATCGGGAATGTGCCCAAGGCGCCGGGTCATCCCCATCAGCCCCAACGCGTAGAGAGGCATGAAGGCGAGATAAAAGCCGATGAGCCAGCACCAGAAACTGGCGTGGCCGAAGCGTTCGTCGAGGGTGAACCCGAACGCCTTCGGGAACCAGTAGTTGATACCCGCCAGCGCCCCGAACACCACGCCGCCAATAATGACGTTATGAAAATGGGCGACCAGGAACGCGCTGTTGTGCAGCACGAAATCGACCGGCGGCACCGCCAGCAAGACCCCAGTCAGGCCGCCGATAACAAACGTGACGATGAAGCCCACTGCAAACAGCATCGGCGTTTGAAACACGATCCGACCGCGGAACATCGTGAACAGCCAGTTGAAGACTTTGACACCGGTCGGCACCGCGATAATTGACGACATGATCCCGAAGAACGCGTTGACGTCAGCGCCCGCGCCCATCGTGAAAAAGTGATGCAGCCAAACCATGAAAGAGAGGACACAAATCGCGAGTGTCGCCCAAACCATCGAGCGGTAGCTGAACAGCCCCTTGCCGGAAAACGTCGCGACCACTTCAGAGAAGATGCCGAAGGCAGGCAGGATCAGTATGTAGACTTCGGGATGCCCCCATGCCCAGAACAGATTGACATACATCATCTGGTTGCCGCCGGCATCATTGGTAAAGAAATGCATGCCGACGTAACGGTCGAGCAGCAGCATCATGAAGGTCGCGGTCAGAATCGGGAACGCGGCAACGATCAGCAGATTTGCGGCCAGTGCGGTCCAGCAGAACACCGGCATGCGGAAATAGGTCATGCCTGGCGCGCGCAGCTTGAGAATCGTTGTCACGAAATTGATGCCGGTCAGCAAGGTGCCGATGCCCGAGATCTGCAATGACCAGAGGTAGTAATCGACGCCGACGTCAGGCGAAAAGGCGAGCTCGGAAAGCGGCGGATAGGCCATCCAGCCGGTGCGGGCGAAATTACCGATGACGAGCGACAGATTGATCAGCAGGGCGCCCGTTGCGGTGAGCCAGAGGCTGACTGAATTGAGCACGGGAAAGGCGACATCGCGCACGCCGAGTTGCAACGGCACGGCAAAGTTCATCAGCCCGATGACGAGCGGCATCGCCACGAAAAAGATCATGATCGTGCCGTGCGCCGAGAAGACCTGGTCGTAGTGTTGTGGAGGCAAGTATCCCTGCGCACTGCCGACTGCAATCGCCTGCTGTGTGCGCATCATGATCGCATCGGAAAAACCGCGCAGCAGCATGACCAGGCCTAGCGCCAGGTACATGACGCCAATGCGCTTGTGATCGACGCTGGTCAGCCACTCGCGCCACAGATATGGCCACCAGCCTTTTACGGTAACGGTCACGAGGATCGCCAAAATGACGACGCCGACCACTGCTCCGCTGAGCAGCGGCAGCGGCTCGTTGAAAGGAATTGCCGACCAGGTCAACCTGCCGAGCATATCAACCTCCCGCCTGACGCATTGGCGGATGTGTGGTTCCTGGACTCGCCGTCGTCTGCTCGAGGACGCGCTCGAACAGCTTCGGTTCCACCGAGCGATAGCTTGTTGGCGGTACGTTTCGGCTAGGCTTTGCCAGTTCGGCGTAGCTGGCAGCGTCGAGGCCGGGTCCGGTGCCGCGCGTCTGCTCGAGCCAAGCATCGAAATCGCCAGCGGGCACCGACTTGACGACAAACCGCATCCAGGAAAAGCCGTCCCCGCTGAAATTTGCCGAAAACCCGGGATACTCGCCCAACCCGTCCGCGAGAAGGTTGAGATGAGTGATCATGCCGCCCATCGTGTAGATCTGGCTCCCAAGCTGCGGCACGAAGAACGAATTCATCACCGTCGCCGAGGTGAGCCGAAATTTTACGGGCGTTCCCGCTGGAATGACCAGTTGATTGACGGCTGCGACACCAAGATCGGGGTAGATGAACAGCCATTTCCAATCGAGCGACACGACGTCTACGCGCAGCGGGTCGGATTTCGCGGCGATCGGTGCTCGCGGATCGAGTTGATGGGACCCGATCCAAATAACACCGCCAAGCAAAATTACCGTCAAAGCCGGGATCGACCACACGACGAACTCGACGCGCCCTTCATAGGACTCGTCCGGACTCCGGGTGGCGTGCGTGTTGGAGGACCGGTACCACCAGGCGAACGCCAAGGTAGCCACGATTACAGGAACCACGACGACGAGCATGATCGCCGTCGAATTGATGAGGAGAAGTCGCTGCGCCGAAGCGATCGGCCCTTGGGGATCCAATACGCCGGCAGGCTTACAGGAAGCGAGAAGAATGGCGGCGCCTACTCCGGACCAGCGGAGCCGGCGCGAACGACGAAAGCGGCTTGGCGGGCGGGCGGCTCTGCTCATCGAAATTGCACACTGGCGCGCTGCGCTAGAACACCACATGCGCTTCGCCTCCGTGGTGGTCCGCAGGATATGTTTTCTACCCAAGCCTAGTCGATCTCGACGATCGGCCGGCCAACCACGCGCCTTAAATTTAGGCTCAAGTCCAAAGATCAAAATGCTGTTAATTCGTATGTTCCAGTAAACCTTTGACTATTGATCGGGAGCTCTTTCGTGAACTCCGCCGCTCAAGGGTCTTGCGCGTCACTCTGCGAGCCCCGTGACCGTCTCTCCACAATCTTCGATCTATGATGACTTTCGTCATCGGAGCTACTTTCCCGGCACCACGACACATTTAAATGACACAGCCAGACTAAGCCGTTCCGGCTTGGTGAAGCTTTCTGCGTTTGAACAGCGCGCTGCTCCACTCGCGCATGCTCTGGAAGGTGACGTAAAGCATCGGGATCACGAAAATCCCAACGGTGCTCGCAGCGATCATGCCGGCGAAAACCGGTGTACCGACGTCGTGCCGGCTAATCTCCGCGGCGCCCTGAGCAACCACCAAAGGATAGACGCCGAAGATGAACGCAAACGAGGTCATCATCACCGCGCGAAAACGCATTCTTGCCCCAAGTACTGCCGCTTCCCTTATGTCCTTGCCCTGCTCGCGCTGGTCCTTGGCGAATTCGACGATCAGGATGCCGTTTTTTGCGGACAACGCGATCAGCACCACCAGGCCAATTTGTGCGTAGAGATCGAGCGAGAGGCGAAAGAGCAGAATGCCGACGAGCGCGCCCAACACGCCGATAGGCACCGACAACAGCACCGGAAAGGGGATGATCCAACTCTCGTAGAGCCCGACGAGAAACAGGAACGCGAACAGCACGGCGAGACCAATGAGCGCACCTGTCTGCCCCGCGGCTGAAACCTCCTGATAGGCTGTCCCCGTCCACTCGAAGCTGTAGCCGGGCGGCAACGTCCGCGCTGATATCTCCGTCATGGCGGCCAGCGCTGTGCCGGAGGACGTGCCCGGCGCCGGCCCACCTTGGATCGGGATCGCGCGATAGTTGTTGTAGCGCGTGATCACCTGCGGGCCGACGACGATGCGCGCGTTCGCAATCGAGCGCAAAGGAACCGCGTTCCCAAATTTGTTGCGCACGTAGATCTGCCACAGCGCCGACACGTCGCGACGGTCGGCCGCCTCGCCCTCGATGTTGACCTGCCAGATGCGTCCGAACAAATTGAAATTGTTGATGAAGATGCCGCCCAACGTGGCCTGGAGCGCGTTGAACACCTCGATCACGCTGAGCCCCAGCGCCTGCGCCTTTTCGCGATCAATATCGAGGAAGATCGAGGGCTTGCTGGCCGTATAGCTCGAAAATACGCGGACAAGCCGGGGGTCGCGATTGGCATTGGCCACCAACCCTTGCATGACGCTGTTCATCTGGGCAGGTTCCTGTCCCTCCAGAGCTTCGAGGTCGTATTCAAAACCGCCGGTCGTCGACAGTCCGATGATCGGAGGCAGATTGAACGGAATGACCGTCGCGGTGCGAATTTCTTGTCCTGCACCGAAAATGCGCGCGATCAGTGCTTGCGCGGAGTTGGCCGCGCCGGCACGGTCCGCGAACGGCTTGAGGATCGGAACAACCAAGGCCGCGTTGGATTCGTTGGCGCCGTCGATGATCGAAAAGCCGACGACCGTGAACACCTGCTGGACCTGCGGCATGGATTTCAGCAATGCCTCGACCCGCGAGGCCGCCTCTCCGGTGCGGGAAACAGACGCGTCGTCGGGCAATTGCACGGAGACGAAGAAGGCGCCTTGATCCTCCTCCGGCAAGAAGCCGGTCGGGGTCCGCAGCGAGACCAAATAAGCACCGGCAGCACACGCGAGAACTATGACCACACTCAAACTCGAAATCCGCACCAGACGCCTCACGACTGATGCATACCCGTCACGGACATTGTCGATCCGGCGCAGTACCCAAGCCATCAGACCGCGCCGTCTGCCCTGGTGGCGCAGAAAGACGGCGCACAAGGCGGGGGACAGGGTCAGCGCAATGACCGCCGAAATCAGCATCGAAACACTGATCGTCACTGCGAATTGCCGGAACAGCGTTCCCGAGACGCCGGGGATGAATGCGACCGGCACGAACACCGAGAGCAGCACGAGGGTAATCGCAATGATCGGCGCGGTGATTTCAGTCATCGCCTTTTTCGTAGCCGCAGCGGGGGAGAGTTCCGGCTCCTCCTCTATCACGCGCTCAACGTTCTCGACGACGACAATGGCATCATCGACCAGAATGCCGATAGCGAGCACCATCGCGAGAAGCGAGATCGTGTTGGCGGAGTAGCCCAACAACAGCAGAATCGCGAAGCTGCCGATCACGCTGACCGGCACCGCGACCGCGGGAATGAGCGTCGCGCGCAGACTGCCAAGAAAGAAAAATACGACGATGATCACGAGAGCGAAGGCGATCCCGAGGGTGATCAACACGTCGTGGATGGTATCCGAAACGAAGGTCGTCGAGTCGTAGTTCACAATGTACTTGAGGCCCGGCGGAAACTGTCTGCTCAAGCGGTCCATAGCGGCCCGTACCAAGGCGGCGGTCTGGACCGCATTGGCGCCTGGGGCCAGATTGATGCGCAATCCAACCGCGGGCCGACCGTCGATACGGCTCTCCACGTCCTGATTCTGGGCGCCGAGCTCCACCCGGGCGACGTCGCGGACGCGCAGCAAAGAGCCATCGGGATTGGCGCGCAACACAATGCTCGCGAACTGTTCGGGCGTGGTGAGTCGGCCCTGCGTCTGCAGGTTGATTTGAAATTGCTGATCGTTTCCGATCGGGCGGGCGCCGATCCGGCCGATGGGCGCCTGAATGTTCTGCGCTTGTATCGCGGCGATCACGTCTGCCGGCGTAAGGGCGAGGCTGTCGAGCCGCTTGGTGTCGAACCAGATGCGCATTGAATAATTGAGCGTGCCGAACAGCCCCGCTTGTCCCACGCCGGGGATGCGCGACAACACGTCGAGCACGTTGATGACGGCGTAGTTCGAGATAAACAGTGGATCCTGCTCGCCGTTTTCGCTGTAGAGGGCAAGAAATTGCAGGATAGCTGACGATTTCTTCTGAATCGTCAGGCCCTGGAGCTGCACCTCGGGCGGAAGCTTGGTAAGCGCCGTCTGCACACGGTTGTTGACGTTAACGGTATCGATGTCGGGATCGCTGTCGAGCAGAAAGCTGACCGTCAAGGTATAGGTACCATCGTCGCCGCTCGCCGACTTCATGTAGATCATTTTGTCCACGCCGACCACCTGCGCCTCGATCGGCTGGGCGACGCTCAATTCGACGACCGCGGCGGACGCGCCCGGATAGGTGGCGGAGACGACCACCTGCGGCGGAACGATGTCGGGAAATTGCGCGACCGGAATGCGCGTCAAGGCCAGCAGCCCCGCGATCGTGATGACCACGGCAATGACGACCGCGAGCCTTGGACGATCGACGAAGACGGACGAAATCATTTCTTGGCTCCCGAACTCGCGCCGGTTCCGTTCCCGGTCTGGCTGGGCGAATTGACGCTGGACGCTCCGCCCTGACCCACCGTGGGCGGGATTGCCGGCGTCGGACTGGCGGGGCCGGCCGACACCTCTTGCCCGGGGCGTACACGCTGCAGGCCTTCGCTGATGACAAGCTCGCCTTCCGATAGTCCGTTCGTGATGACCGCAGTGGACGGGGTCGACTGTCCCAATTGAATGCGCTGAATCTGGGCTTTGTTCTGCGCATCGACCACATACACGTAGTCGCCCTGCTGGTCGGACAGGACGGCAGCGCGCGGGATTGCCAGGACGGTGATCGGCTGCACGCCCTCGACGAGGACGGTGACGAATTCGCCATCCGTCAGTTCACGAACGGTGGGCTGTCCTGGCTGCGCCGACACCAATACCGGGTTGGGAAAGACGCCGCGTAGTGTGACCGTATCGGTGTTCTCGCTCACGGTGGGCGATACGTAGTCGGCTCGGCCATCCTGCTGGTAGATCCTGCCGTCCGGCAGCCGCAGCTTCAGCACCACTGCATTGAAACCGCCCTTGCCAGCATAGCGGTTGCGCAGATCGAGCACGGCGCGCTGCGAAACCGGAAAAATCACGTACATCGGATCCTGGCTGACGAGCATCGCCAATGTCCCGGTTGTCGGCGATACCACATTGCCTTCGGTAACGCCGCTGCTGCTGATCTTGCCGTCGATAGGGGCGCGTATTTCGGTGTAGCCGAGATTGATCTCAGCGGTCTTGAGCTGCGCCTTGGCGCCGTCGATCTGCGCCGCCAAGGCGCGTTCGGTGGCGAGCGCGGCATCGACAGTCGCTTGCGGTCCGGCACTTTTCTCCAGCAAGTCCCGAGCGCGCGTGAGTGAGATCTGGGCGTTTCGATGCTGCGCATCCAGCTGATCGATGCTGGCCTTCGCAGCGTCAACCTGAGCCTGAAACGGTGGCTGTTCGAGCTGATAAAGGAGATCGCCTTTTTTGACTTCCGCGCCCTCAACAAACGGCCTCTTCTCGAGAAACGCTGTAACTCGCGCAACGACGGTGACGCGGCCCACTGCCTGGACCCGACCAACGAATTCATCGGTCTGAGTTATCTGCTGTCGCTCGGCCCGGACCACACCTACGGCGGGCGGACCTGCCGGTTGTTGTGCGGCGGCACGACCTGCAAGCCACCCGCCAATCGCCATCAACACAAGAACCGCCGAAAGTCTATAAGCCATTCGCTGCTCCGGTTGCAGGAACAATAGCAGCCTCAGCAGCTGAACTGCGCAGCATGGGAAGAAGTTCTGGCCGCTATGCGATATCTCGCGTGACGCTACATCAAATGGGCGCCGGCACGGATCTTCGCCATCATGCTCCCATCCTCGTGTTCGAGGAATGCAGTGATAGACGAATTCACCGAGCTGGGAAGAATCACAGTGGGTGGCGAGGAACATTGTCCGCTGCGCCACTGATCAGGCATGCAGGTGCCGTTTTGCTTTTCCACGACATGTGAATGTGTGGAACCGCCACCCCCTAGTGGATGTTGCCCTGAACGATTCCATGGCCATCGGAAGGCAGGCCTGATTTTGGTTCAACTGATCTGACCGAACGTATAATCGCAGAGTCAGACCACGGTGATAGTCGCGATATCCTTGATGCAGAAATCCATCGCACTTTCGCCCGTCCCCGCCGCGCGTTTTTCCGGCCCGACCTGGTTTTGATACTTCACTACCAGGACCTATGCATACTCTACTACTGTCGGCTCTAAAGGCGAGAAATCCCTTATTATCAAGGCTCTTGCTCTCCAAGCGACGTTTGACGCCGCTGTGGTGGTATCCCGTCGCGGGACCTCCAGATGATTCACGTCACGACCCTGCGGGCTCTAAATGCGTGCGCACACCGGATGAGGTGTGACCGATCAACCCGCAGGAGATACGCCATGTTCGCCAAAACCGCACTCGCCATCGCAATCGCCATCGCCACTGCATCCAGCGCACTTGCTGCGCCCAAGAAGTACGGCACCAACCCCGCGAACGACGTGTTCGTTAACGGCAAATACGTCGGCTCTGACCCGGATCCGACTATCCGTTCAACGCTCGCGCGTGACCCTGAAGCGGGCCGGTGATAGCGACCCCATTGCAGCGGCGGCCGGTCGGCCGCCAGCTGCGCACCGTAGTTGATTGTGCCATGTATTTTCTGTTGCCGAGGAGGATGAGATGCGTTGGATATGCCGCCCGACATCATGGATGCTCGCAACGGTCATTGTTAGCGCGATGACGCATGCTGCGGCTGCGGGCTCGTTCACGCGCGGATGCGCGGCGCGCGACCTGCAACTGCTCACTGTCATCGAGGAGCGGGAGAACGCCGGATCGATCCCCACCGAAAGAATCAGCGAAGCGTTGCTCGAGATGATGCATGCGCGCATTGTCTGCTACCAGGGTCAGGTGCTTGATGCGCTGGCGATCTACGACGCCGTTGCGGAGAGCGTTCGGCCAATCCGGTCTGGGCGTGCGGAAATCGAGTGAGCCGGGCCGCCCGGGTTCCGTACTTCCTCGGATCGTCTGGGCAAATGAAACCGATTGGAATCGTCAAGGTGGCGGCCTTCGCCGCGAGTGCGGCAGTTGATGCCACCACGAGGATCGCGCTGGCACGTGTCGTCGGTGGCGAACATACTCGTCCGCACGCAGAAGCTCGCTCAAGTGCGTCAGCCCGGCAAAGCGGACCTATCGTGGCGCTTGCTCGTGTTCCAATGCCCACGCCGCAACGTCGCGGCGGCGGGCGAACCAGACGCCGTCGTGCTGCTTGGCGTACTCGAAGCACTGGCGGATCACAGGCTGCAAGGTCGGCCGTCCGCCGATGTGACAGTGCAGCGTGATTTCCATCCACTTCGGGGCGCCCGCTTCCCCTTCCGAATAGAGCTGATCGAACGTGTTCTTGAATCCCTCCCAGATGATGCTCGGGTGGGTTGCGCGGTGCGAGCCACATGGCGAGATCATTCTGAGGAATGTTCGTGCGCGGCATGATCACCATCGGACCTTGGTCGGTCGCGCGCAGGAACGGCAGGTCGTCGCTCGCGTCGTCGCCGTTCCAGAGATAGCCGAGCTCTTTCAGGATCGAGAGCGTGTGCTGTGAGCCGGCGCTGCCCGGGCCCGTCCAGCCGACCGGCGGCGCGCCCGCGGCCTGCGTCAGCACGGCGGTGCACCGGCGTATATCCGCCTCCTCTTCCTCGTTGTCGCGGGGATGGACGTCGTTGACCCATCCGTGACCGTTGATCTCGTGACCAGCCTTGATCACCGCGGCGATGACATTGGGATGCTGCTCGGCGGCTTGTGCGCTGACCGACATGTTGGCGCGCAGGCCGTAGCGATCGAGGGTTTCCATCAGCCGCCACACGCCCGCCTTCCATCCGTATTCGGCGTATGACAGCGACAGCGGGCTCGGATTGTTGCCGGCGCGCGCAGCGCCTCCCAGCGTATTGAACTGGCTGCGATAGGTGAACGCCTCGAACGCGAGCCCGACCGACATCGCGATCTTCTGGCCCTGGGGCCAGCGCCACTTGCGTGGATAGACAATTGCTGTGTCCGTCATGTCGATCCTCTCCACTACGGTTGTCAGCCAAACTCGCGGAGCCGGCGTCTGTGACGGTCGGGACCATTGGCTCGAACGCGCGAAGCGCGCATTGGCGACGATTGGCCTTCCATCACAACTGCGATCCAGGGCAGCATAGGGCCGGACAGGAGAATCGAAATCATGCTGCGCATCGTGTCATCACATTTGCGGCCGCGGCCGCAGCCGCGCCCGCGGCACGCCCAAGACTGGCCGACCCGGCCGGTCACCATGGTTGTCACGTTTGCCGCCGGCACCGCCGGCGACGTGGTCGGACGCATTCTCTCGGGCCCTCTGGGCGAGGCGCTCGGCGGGACGGTCATCGTCGACAATGTCCCGGGCGGCGGCGGAATCACCGGCTCCAACCGCGTCGCGAAGGCCGCGCCGGACGGCTATCAGTTCCTGGTCGGAACGGTTGGCACCCATGCTATTGCGCCGACCTATACAAGAACCCGCCCTACAACGCCGTAGCCGACTTCGCTCCGGTCGGGCTGCTGCTTGAGCAGCCGATCGTGCTGCTCGCGCGCAAGGACCTGCCGGCCACCACGCTGCAGGAGTTCGCGGCCTATACGAAGGTCCATCAGGGGACCATGCAATACGGCTCCGGCGGCACCGGGACGGCCAATCATCTCGCTTGCGCGCGTCTCAACATGGCGCTGGGCGTCAACGTCGTGCATGTCCCTTACCGCAGCACGTCGGCCATGCAGGACCTGATAGCCGGACGCATCGACTACACGTGTAACTTCCTTTCCACGTCGATGGCGCAGATCGAAAGCAAGCAGATCACGGCGATCGGCATCCTGACCAGGACGCGATCGCCGATCTCTCCGTCGATCATTCCGTTGCATGAGCAGGGGCTGACGGATTTCGATGCCGCGACCTGGAGCGGATTCTTTCTTCCAAACAACACGCCCGCGGCAATCATTGCAGAAGCTTAACAGCGCGGCTTCGACCGTGGTCGACACACCGGCGGTGCAGGCACGGCTTCGGGAGATCGGAGCGACCGTGGTCGCGCCGGAGCGCCGCTCGCCCGCCTACATGCAGACCTTCATCGAGAGCGAGATCAAAAAGTGGGCGGAGCCGATCAAGGCCGCCAACCTGACCGTGAACTGAAGTTAGCGCAGTGGCGGAAGGACGTCCGAACGTGGTGGGCGCGTGGTGGATCGCGGTATTCCCCGGCCTCGGAATTTTCATTACCGTGCCCGGGCCGAACCTGCTTGGCGATTGGCTGCGTGATCTGCTTGATCCCAAAGGCGAACAGAACCTGCGCTAAGACCAGAAGAGGAAACTCATGTTTCTGCAGGAGTACGGAGAGAAGTGGGTCGATGTCGATGGCATCCGCACGCGATATTTCGAAGCCGGCAGCGGCCGACGAGTGGTGCTGGTGCACGGCGGCACCAAGGGCGATTCCTCCGGTGGGGCCAATGCTGAAGACTTCCACCTCAACTTCGCGGAGCTCGCTAAGAAGTTCCACGTGATCTCGGTCGATCGGCTCGGCCAGGGCTACACCGACAATCCCAAGCGCGACGAGGACTGGACTATGGCGGCATCGGTCCGCCACTTCGTGGGCTTCCTCATGGCGCTGGATAAGGGCCCTTATAATGTCGTCGGCCACAGCCGCGGCGGCTATGTGGTCGCGCGCACCACGCTCGACTATCCGCGCCTGATCGAGAGCTGCGTCCTGATCGACAGAACACAGCCTCACCCGGTCCCGGCCGCAATGAGATCGTTTTTGCGACAAACCCTTACAAGGCCGGCACGCTCGAAGCCTCGCGCTGGACCTACGAGAAATATTCCTGCACGACCCAGCACGTGACCAACGCCTGGATCGAGATGAAGCAGAAGATCACCGAGCTGCCGAAGAACAAGGTTGCGATCGCGAAGATGAAGGATGAGGGCTTCCTGCACACGCGCTTCCTGCCGTCGCTCGCTCGAGGAAAAGGATGAGTTCTTCTCCAAGCTGGAGACGGTCGGGATGCAGCGCCCGATCATGCTGTTCTGGGGCTACAACGACCCGACCGCGCCGCTCGATCTCGGCATGGAGCTCTACGATCTGATCGCCAAGAAGCAGCCGCGCACGAGCCTGCACATCGTCAACCAGGCCGGCCATCACAGCTTCCGCGAGCGGGCCGCCGAGTTCAACCGCGTCGTCACTGAGTTCATCGAGGGGGTGGCCCATGGCAACTGATATGCAACTAGGAAAGACCAGCCGCGGCTGCCCGCAACTACGTACCCACCAACGCCGACATGGGCGAGGAGAAGTGGCTCGACGTCAACGGCATCCGCACGCGCTATTTCGACCAGGGCGAGGGCGAACGCGTCGTGATGATCCACGGCGCGCAGTTCGGCGCCAGCGACGGCGCGAGCTCGGCCAGGACCTGGGCGCTCAACTTCCCGGTGCTCAAGGCCTGGCACAATGTCATCGCCTTCGACAAGCTCGGCCAGGGCTACACCGACAATCCGAAATCCGACGCCGACTACACGATGCACGCCATCGTGCAGCACGCCATCGCGCTTTCTCGAGAAGCTCGGCAAGAAGCCCTACCACCTGGTCGGCCATTCGCGCGGCGGCTATGTCGTGAGCCGGCTCTCGCTGGAGCGGCCCGACCTCGTGAAGACCTGCGTCTGCGTGTCGTCGGGAAGCCTCTCGCCCGGCACAATCGCGCACGCATCTCGTGTTCAAGGATCCGCCGCAGCCGCAGCTCACGCGCGAATCGATCCGCTGGTACTGCGAGCGCTATTCCTACAATCCGAAGATCGTCACCGAAGACTGGCTCGACGGCAGCGTCGCGATCGCCGAGACCGAGCGCAACAAGATCGCCGTTGCCAAGATGAACAAGGACGGCCTGTCGCGAAGGCAGTTCCTGCCGCAGATGGCCAAGCAGAAGAGCGGAGACGCATCGCTGGCTGCTCGAGCGCGGCATGCCCTGCCCAACGCTGGTGGTCTGGGGCTACAACGATCCGGCCGCCACGCTCGACAACGGCATGCAGCTGATCGAGCTGTTCATGGAGAAGCAGCGCGACACCGAGGTCCGCATCTTCAACAAGTCCGGCCACTTCGTGATGCGCGAGCATCCGGCGGCGTTCAACCGGCTCATCGACACCTATGTCAGCGCGCACCGCTGACGGCTTTGCACGCGCCCACCATGGCTGAAGCCCAAAGCACCGCTTGGGCAAAAGGTTATATAAGTCGCGCCAACGAGCGCGACGGTTCTCAAAACATAAGAAAAATTTGAGCGGGGGGGCGGCAAGGCGAAGGCCAAAGAGGTTGCGCCGGCCCAATACTAGGGCCGTCCTAGAGTTTTGTGCCACGACGTATCCAAATGTGAGGCAGTTTAAGTACTTTTTTTGAGCGGGCATCAGAGCAATCCAAGAAGAGGATAGCGATCTGCGGCCAGACGTTCTTGGACGTGCATTGCGCGGATTTAGATTCGGCTCGCCAAGCCGGGGGCTAGCGGCCACGGCAGGCATTCCGCCAGTCCGCGGCCCATCACGAACTCCAAATCCTCTTTGGAGAGGAAATCCATCTCCTCGGTGAACATCGTAACGGCCTGCCGATAGGTGCACTTCGTACGGCTGAGCATCGCTGACAAGTCCGTTCCCCAGAAACACCGGCGCGGGCCGAACGCCTCGATCAGCCGCTTCAGATGGGGATGAATGTTCCGGTACGGATAGTCCTCGGAACTGCAGGACGGCGTCGACGTCAGCTTCACAAAGACGTTGGGATACTTGGCAAGCTCGATCGTCGGGGCGAGGCCGAGACCCAGCTTTTCGTCCTTCATCCCCTTTTGCCGGCCCATATGGTCGAGGATCAGGCGCAGGTTGGGATGACGCTCCGCGACCTCGCCTACATCCTTGTGAATCGAAGGCGCATTCATCATCACCGGGATGTTCATCTTCTCGGCGACCGGCCAGAACCAGTCCGCCGTCCCGTCCCTGATCCAGCTCTCGTCATATTCGTGATGGAAGGTCAGCCGCACGCCTAGCACGCCCGGCTGGCCCATGAGATTCTCGAGAACCTGGCGGCCTTCCGGCTTATTCAGCGGGATAGACCCCATCACAGCAAACTGCTCTGGATACTTGGCGGCAGCCTCAAGTGAATATTCGGGATAGGCACCAGCAAACGAAGGCGGGACAAGAATTGCGCGATCCACACCCGCCTCCTTCATTCTGACCCGAAGGTCCTCATAGCTCATCGGATCCTTGAGGTGGGCCTTGGCGAGGTTCCAGGGCCTTTCCGGCGTCGGAGCCTGCCAAACGTGCAGTCCCGAATTTGTAATGATCATCGTCCCTATCCTCTGGGCTTGCTATGTGCTGCTGCGTCGCGCACGCCTAAGATCGCGGTTGCTATGCAGGCCGATCGATCATGATGCGATTGACGATTTCTGATCAGCTCGTCTGGCGCCTCGAACGCGATATCATGACGAGAATCGATCGTTTCCACGCGAATTTCGGGAAGTCGCGCGCTATCCGGGCATAGTGCTCGGGCTTGTTCCGATCGGATCTTTTCCCCCGGATGAAAGTGACCGGACAGGTGATCTCGCCAAGCGCATCCCACGAATTGACATTCGTATACTTGGGCATCGACGCCCCTGGAGCTTGCGACTGGGTATTTTTCTGATCGGGATCCCGCGTCAGGACGAATCCACCATCCACCTTCTTCATGGCAAGCTCGGCACGCTTCCGATCGAGCGAAAAGCGTGGCGGGTTTTCCTTCTTGGCGAGATGAGCCATCGCCTGCTCGACCGTCTCGAAAACCTTCGGAGCGTTTCCAACCGAGACGTTGTGGTTGCCGGGATTGCCTTTGCCCATTGCCGTATCGACGACGATGAGTTGGGACAGATGTTCCGGAAAATAGGCCGCGAAGAAAATTGCGAGGCGGCCTGACATGGAATGCCCCATGATCGCGGGCCGCTTGAAACCAAAATGGGCAGATACGTTTATGATGTCGGAAAAAAGCGCATCCAGCGAATAGTCCTTATATTCGCTCCACCCCGAGAGCCCGAAGCCACGGTGATCAAAAACGACGACCTGGCGGTCCTGAGCCAGTCCGGAGGCAACCCCGATCCAGTCGTAGGAATCGAAGTAGTTGCTTCCATGCAGGATGATGATGGGCGTTTTGCCGCTCGAACTGCTTTCCGGCCCAAAGGCACGGTAAAATATCGCAACATCTCCCGATTGAATTGTTCCTGTTCGATGCAACGGCTCATCCATGGCAGGTGCCCCTTCTGTGGTTCAGTAACGCGGTGGGATCTTCAATCTGATCTCTGTGACAGGGTATCTCTCGGATCATGCGTCTGAAGTCTAGTCAACAACATATTCACTCATAAACGCGACAAAAGGGAGCGTCCGCTGCTGATGCGCACGCCACAAGCGGTCATCCGCTCAATCGGCGGTCACGCCGGCGGAGTTCCCGTCTCAAATCCGGCGGGCGAGCGCCTGCGTCTCGTGTACATCTGAGCCAATTCGGTCGATCATTTCCGGTGCGTACCACGGCAGTCTTTTCTTCAACAAGCCCTATTGCGCATCAGACATCCTGCAGGCGTGGGGACTTGGCTCACCGTTGGCAAATCGCGGGCCAGTAAAACTGGTTCGGCGATCACCGGCACTTCGGCCTTGGACCAATATCGAACTCGCCCGCCCGCGAAACCGTGTTCAAGTTTGAGTTACTGAGCGATCTCGCAATGTCCGAAATGCGATTTCGCAATGACCCAGATGAGCATGGTCGCTCACTAGCAGCGCAATAAGACATTCGACAAACGTCGTCGTCACCGTAGAAATCGGCGCCCTTCACACCTTTACGATGGATGTATGAAAAGGTTGCGCCCGCAACTGTACGTAACCGTACGTAGCGCTAGACTCCTTTCGTAGAATGGCGCAGCCTTCCGTGGCAGTCGATCGCAAATGAAAAGGACTGTCGCGCGCGATTTAGCGACGCCTTTCGCGCCCTTTTGCGGAGGCTGCTTCAGCGTAACGCGAAACCGACGGTGGGTGCCGTCGTTTCTTTCTCTCTCTGTCTAGTTTTGTCGAAGAGGGGCGTTCGCTATGCAACAACACGTCATCAAAGCAAATATCGACCACGTCAAAAAGCTGCTGGAGTCTGAAACCGACCCGCCAACTCGAGCCATGCTACTTCACTGCCTCTCCGATCAAGAGGCGAAGCAGCAGCAATACTTGGTGCGCCAGGCGAGGCCACTGTGTGGAATCATACAATGACAGGCGTTGTCCTATCGACCACGTCCGAAACTGCGCAGAGCGATGGAATCCCTGTGTAGACACGCGCGGCCTGTCATGAAATTCGACCCCGAGGTACCCAATGTTCTATTCAATTCTGGTCATCACCAACCTTGTATACCTGGCCATAATCGGCGTAGTGGCTGGTCCAGCGATCTTGCGGGTTCTGGGTGTCAACTAGTGAAACGTGCGCGCAGTGTGCTGCTTCGCTGTAAGCCAACTTAGTTGCGAGCTGAAAGAACAAAGAACCTGCGCCAATGCGCGGGCTCTACGTCGATCCACTCCTTTTCTTGGCATCACATCAGCCGCCGAATGGAAGTGAGTGCGTGCAATACACGCACGCTTCTTCTGTGAACCCAAATGACTCCAGCCGCTTCATGTGGAGCTGAACGTCTGCTTCGGATCATTCACGTCGTTTCCGCGATCTCCGCGTTGCGCCCGCTTATACTCCGAAAGCGGCGCAATAGCGGACATGCCAACACTTCGCGTTCGGGCCATGAGCAGTCATGCTCACCAGCTCGAAGTCCTAATCGGCAAGCCCCCGGCAAAGTGAGCGTTATTGCTCAGACAGCGCCGAGCGAGCGCGCCTAGGCTGTCAAGACTATGGACTATCGTTACCCCAGTCGTGCCGTGAGCATCCCTGTTCTACATGGTCGCACGCCACTTCGAGCGCACATGCCGGCCCCTCTGGCTATCAGGAGGAGAGCACAATGAAGCGATGTCACATTCTCAGCTTTTCGGTGATCACGGTACTGGGGCTTGTCCCGGTTGCTACGTTGGCGCGGCCCGACGTGATTTCTGACTACGTGCTCCTGGCGGCGTCGGCAGGCCCTCCTGGCATCGACATCCAGAAAACCTGCCGGGAATCGGAACGGGCGATCACCGCTATATTTGGCAATTCAACCGCTGCTACTTTCGACAACTGCATGAGGCAGGAGCAAACTGACCAGGCCCAAATCGTAAAGGACTGGGAAAGCTATCCGGCCGCCGATAGAACACATTGCGTGCAGCCGAAGGTATATATGCCGAGTTACGTCGAATGGCTCACATGCCTGGAGATAGCAAGGGATGTGAGAAGGATGCGGGCAGAAAATACCCCTACTGCGGCCTCGCCCCGACGCTCCCGCGACAGCTCACGTTAGGGATCTCGCGCTCCCATTCCTGTTCATGCAGCGCGAGCGCTCGCCGGGAGCCAACCACGTCTGCGGTGGACGTTTGAGCCACAGCGGTGTCGATAGCCCGCGCTCCTGTGACTGGATTGACGATGTCCGAATTGCTGTTGCTGCAGACTCTCCAGACGGGTCATTAATAATCCCCGTGAAGACCGGGAACTCAATGCCTGGTCCTTGTGTTGGCTTTCACGATTTAGTCAGGGAGATGCCCATGGGTCTCGCGCACTGAGACGGCTCCCCAGGGTTCGTCAAAGACCGTTGTCGGACCAAAACAGTAGCGTCAGAGGGTGCTCCGTCGGAGCAACCGCTGTGATAGCCTAGGCCGTGTCTCATAAATCGGTTTAGGCCAGTTATCGCCAAAAGGTGGATGCCGGAAGTTTCCATGAACGTGGTTGCCCTGATTGAGTGGAAGGTGTTCGGGCGGCCTACTTGAGCGAGCTATCTTTGTAAGCATTCCATCGGGGGAATGCGTACCAGCCATTCGAGCTTCGCGCCCGATGTGAGCTCACGGCAGCACCTCGCGCGTGGCCATCCGTCGTGGCATAATCAGATGCCTTTAGACCGGGAGAATTGCAATGCCACTGCAGCGAGGTGAAGTGCTGGGCTACGACTTCAATCGGATGGTCGTTGATTTCACAATGTTTAATCAGGGCAACACGGTTCGTTGTGCGATCAGCACAGCGGCAATGGACGATCTTGAAGGCAAGCATGATGTGAAGGCAAATCAGCGAGTAGATCAGTTTGTGCGATTGCGCGATGCGATCGAGGAGCGAGCATCGCTTAAGTTCTTCGAAGGGCCAGTCGAGACTAAAGGACCGGTGGTGTTGCGATCTAACGATTTCTTCAAGGAGCTGCCTCACCGTCCTCTGACTTGACCCAATGCGGCGGCGAATAGTCCGCCGATGTCTGCTTTGGGCTTTGGGTCAATCGCGTCGGTTTCACGATGTCCGCGATGAGTCCGGTCTATCCCCGACTCCGGACGTATCACTGCACTGCAACGAAAGGTCGAAACGGGCCACAGGCGGACATGCGCGGGCCACGCGCTGTTGCAAATACCGTAGCTAGTTGCGGTCCAGTTCGCGCAGGATGCGATCGGCGCGATAGACCACCGCCAGCGCCTCCCGCATTAGCCCGACGTTGACCGCGACCGTGCGATTGGCCGGGCCATCATAGCCGAATGTGCCGCCGAGCGATTGCCGGTTGCCATCGAACACGAGGCCGACGATCTCACCGGCCTTGTTGACCATCGGCGACCCCGAATTGCCTCCGATGATGTCGTTCGTGGTGACGAAATTGAATGGCTGCTTTGGGTTCAGCGTTGGCTGCGCTTTGAGCCAGCTCTCCGGCAGTTGGTAGGGGGCCGCCCCAGTTGCTCGTTCGAACAGCCCCGCCATCATCGTGATTGGCGGGATGGTCTTGCCGTCCTGCGGATAACCTGCAACCGAGCCATATGAGATTCGCAACGTGAACGTCGCATCGGGATAGCTCGAGGCTCCATAGACCTGGAACCTCGCCTGCGCGATCTGGGTTGTATACTTGGTCATCGGCGCGCTGATGTTTTCCTCGCCATCCTTGCGGACGGCACGCATGTCCGCGTCGACAATACGAGCGAAAGCGATCATTGGATCGTTCGAAGCGTCGACGGCCGCCTGCCCACCTTCCAGCAACTGCCTGCGGAGGCCGACATCGGCCAGCTTCGTGCCGTCGACAAGCTCCGTTGCGAGCTGAGTCGGTGACTTCTTGCCGAGCACCTTCTTGACGAACGAATGATCCGGCCCGAGCGCCTCGCGCATCTTCGTCAGCGAGAACGTCAATCTGAGCCTCTCAAATTCGGGATAGATTGGTGCAGTCGAGAACATTCTCTGCCGCAGCGCGGGGGAATTGGCCTCGGAAAATTCCGGAAGCCGGAGTTCATTCGACTTCTTGCTTTCAACCGGGTATCGCAACAGGGTCAACGCGTGGCCGAACAGACCGGAGTCGAACGCTCCGCCGCCCACAAAGCTGCGTTCGTCGAGCCCCTGGCGCATCCGGCCAAGCACCGCGCGCAAGTCGTCCCAGGCTGCGGCATATTGCGCCTTCAGCTTGGGGTCGGCATCGACTTTGGCGCGCAACTCTCTTTCCGCAGCCGCATGATCCTCGATGATCGACGATTTAACGAGCGCATGGAAATGACCCTTCAGCACTTTCAAGCCGTTCTCGACACCGAACAACGATCCCTCGGCAATGCGGGCTTGCTCGGGGCCTGTGCGAGAAAACTCCGTGAGAATGCCTCGCCATTCGGAGCGTTCGATAAGGGCGCGCGGAAGCGTTACGTCACGCTGGAATTCGAGTTGCGCCACGGTATCAAGTCGATCGGTCGATCCGGGATGACCGGAAGTGAAGGTCAGGTCGCCGGGTTGCGCGTCGGTCTTGGCGTAACGAAGAAAATTCTTGCCGGTGTCGAGCGGGCGGCCGTCACTGTAGACCCGCAGATAGGAGAGATCGAAATCGTAGCGCGGGAATTCGAAATTATCGGGATCGCCGCCAAAAAAGGCAATAGGCCCTTCAGGCGCAAAGACCAGGCGCACATCCTGGTAACGGCGATACCTGTAGAGGTTATAAACACCACCGCTATAGAGCGAGACGACGTCGCAGCGGAGATTGTCGTCCTTGCCTGCGCATTCTCCGGAAATATTGGCCCGCTCGGCGCGTAGCGCAGCCGCAAAATCCGGCCCATCCTTACCGGCAAGTGCTTTGGTCATACGATCGGTCACATCGCTGATGTCGATGAGCTGGTTGACCTCCAGGCCGGGACACTTCGTTTCATCCTTTTCCTCGTGCGCGTAGAAGCCGCCAGTTGCCAAATCGCTGTTTGGGGTCGAAAGATCTTGGATGCATCGGCGAGCACAATGGTGGTTGGTCTGCACGAGGCCGCGCGGCGAAACGAATGCCGCAGAACATCCGCTCGTACCTGTGAGGCGGACCGACGACAGGCGCACGTGATCGAGCCAGGCCTGGTCGGGCCGAAAACCATAGGCCTTCTCGACCTTGTCGGCCGGGAAATTGTTGAAGGTCCACATGCCCTCGTCAGCATGGCTTGTGGTGATCCACAGGGCCAGCAGCAATACGCCGGGAACAGTTCGGGCGAAAAACATGCCAATCACCTTTGTACTGGGAAGCCGCCATATTAGCTGGATTGGGTGGCCGGCCAAGCGGGCACAATCACGGCTGAGCCATCAACTGACCTGGCCCTCACACTGCTTCCGGGCTCACCCGCCGGTTTTGGAAAGTTCTTCGCCGAGGATACTGAGAAGTGGGCCAAGGTGGTCCTTCGTTCAACCGCCTGCCAGAGCAAGTTGTACGAGATGGACGCTTCTCGTCACCTCGAGCTTATTGATCAGGGCGACGCCGTTCCGGGTATGCGCCTAAGCTCAGAGCGAGGATACCAAGTCTACTCTTCTCTCCTAGGCCGGACATATCGCGGCGTTGCAGCGAAACGACGCAGCATGTCGTGAATGGCGCCGACATAGCGTGTGCCGAACATATCTTGAGATAGGCTGGCACGGTAGAGAAACCGCCGTCGCACATGCTGATGGTCACGAGATAGTAGCGGCATACGGTTTCGGCTGACGATCCGCGCAAGAAGACAAACTGAAGTAGCCCACACTGATTCTCGGGACGCTGGCAGGTCCATTACTCGTCGAGCACGACCATGGCTGGCGTTCCGAGCTCTGCATGACGAACACGACGACCGGACGCGGCCGCATGTCGAGGCCGAATTGTTTAGCCGGCAGGTCGGCCGGCTTCTCGCAGCCTGTCTATCGCGCATTAGTACTGGACGGCCAAAACGGAAGAGCCCCTAATGGGGCTCTTTACGCAACGCAACGCATATGGTCCGCGATACTTTCCCGGATGATCGCCTCGGCAACTTATTGGTCCGAAAGGTCTGGGCGTTGCGCGATTGCGGCCGTGCAGATCGTGGTCAGGGCGAGACATACGGCGGTAACCCACGACGGCGTGTATGAAAACGCAAACAAGCTCACCGCCTTATGACCATCGGTCGAAGCCGTGGGTTTTGCGATGAGCGCCTACGCTCACCTTGCGCTTAGGCTTAGGCTTAGGCTGCTTCGGCGTTCCAGCCTTTTCTTGTGCAAGCCGCGCCTCCCTGAGCTTCGCCATCCGTTTATTGCCAGCGTTTTGCTCTCGCCAATACTCTGCAGTAGCGATGTGTGCTTGGTCGGCTTGAGAGGGCTTGGGTGTGGTCATTCAGGTCGATTGATGAGGCAGAGATTTCGGTTTTAGCACTCGCTTGCGAAACGTCATCAGCTTCTTCTTGATGGCGACGACCTTCTTCGCTTGTTCAGCAGCTTCGGCGGCCGCGACAGCAGCATCCCGTTCCAATCGCAGCGCCCGCAGTCGAGCAGTCCGAACGCGGACAGCTTCAGGCTCAGCGAGGTACTCCTCCATCGCTTTTGCAGCGTCTGCGGCGAATTGGGCCCTTCTATTCTGCAACCCGGCTTTCGTCAGCATCTGCTATACATGGGTATTACGCGCTCCCTTCGCCAGTCTTAATCGGCGCGGAACTGTCACCATGCGAACTATTTGATCGACTTCCGTGAACCGCGAAGTCTGCTGGGGTCACAACCGGTAAGGCTCAGAGCGAGCACATCTCGTCCGCAATTCCCACGTGAGGAGACATTGGCAACGCATGTCGTCACCTCGCATTTGGGCCGATACTGTCGAAAAAGCCTCCGCAAAACAAAATGTAGAATTGGAATTTGAAACAAACGAACCCGAGCAAATGACGTTTTGAATCAAGTTTGCGCATTGGCTTCCAATCTTGAACCAACGTTGCTTTGAGATTTCTGCAGATTCCTTTTTCGACAGCATCGGCCAATAGCCGACATCGATCCCGCGAATGCGCGGACGCTCGGACGGAAGCTCCCGCAAGCTTGGCATTCGCCATGTCAGGATCCGGTTCGGCAAGTTGAATTGAAGACCGAATGCTTTGCGATGGCGTGTCGATTTATTATTGTTGCTTACGCCCTTGTCCGTCCACCATCTGAGCAAAGGTTTGCTCACTCTGTT
>CAWFMV010000011.1:0-36611 GCA_963817015.1 uncultured Alphaproteobacteria bacterium
CGAGGCGGACCTAAAAGGATGTCCGCTTTTTTGCCGCTGTTGGGTGAATAGCGGACGTTGATCAATTAGATCAGACTAAGCCCAATTCATGAGTACTCGACCTAGAGCGCAGCGAGTGCGGCCTGCACGACGGGCCGCAGCTCCTGCCCGCCGCGTACCATCATGTCGAGCGCCACATAGAGGATCACCGCAAGGCCGAGATAGGCGATCCAGCGGTGGCGCTGCAGAAGCCGCGCGATCATGGTCGCCGCCAATCCCATGAGGGCGATCGAGAGCGCCAGCCCGAACACCAGCACCATCGGATGCTCGCGCGCAGCGCCGGCGACCGCCAGCACATTGTCGAGCGACATGGTGACGTCAGCGACGACGATCTGCCAGGCCGCCGCCGCAAACGTCTTGCGGGGCGCGCGCCCCGCGATGGTGCCGTCGGCGTTGATGTCGTAGTCGGAGAAGGCCTCGACGCCGTCGTTCTCCGTGTCATGGGAGGTGCGCAAGCTCGCGCCACATCTTCCAGCACACCCAGAGCAGGAGGAGGCCGCCGGCAAACAGCAGGCCCACGACCTGCAGGAGCTGGGTGGTCACGCCGGCAAACGCAATGCGCAGCACCGTGGCCGCCACCACGCCGACCAGGATGGCCTTGTTGCGTTGGTCTGCTGGCAGTCCCGCGGCGGCAAGCCCGATCACGATCGCATTGTCGCCGGCGAGAACGAGGTCGATCAGGATGACCTGAGCGAATGCAGTTAAAACTTCGGGTGTAACAAATTGCTCCATGGCCGAGCGTCCTGTCGCTGAAACGCGGATCAGGCCTTAAGCCTTTCCGCTGCTGTTCCAGTCCGACATCGCAGCTCTTGAAGAGCTGCCAGAGGGGCCCGGCCTGGCGGTTGTCGCTGTTACTTCATCAATGTGGGATCCACGAAGTAGAGGATCTGCTCGGGCCCGGTGAGCATGCCGGCTGCAAAGCCGATCAGTGCGGCGCCGCCCGCAAGGTCCCAGAGCGTAATGCTCTCGACGTGGCGGGGTGCGCGGAACCAGTAGGCCGCCAGTGCCAGCACCGCGGCGCAGCCGAGCGCCGTAAGGCTGAGCACCGGCAGCACCAGCGGCCGGGGGACGAACGATGCGAGCAGCAGGAGGGGTACTGCTGCCGCAATCGCGAGCGAGGTCAGGAGGACGACGGGGTTGAGAGCGGCCTGGGCAGGCCGATAGGGACGAGCGGATTGCCAGTGAGTCATCTTGGCGCTCCATCAATGGCGATGAAGCAAATCTAATGACTGCAGGGGGCGAGCTGTATCCGCAATGATCCGGTCGTAGTTCTACGGTGCGATGCGCCCGAGCTTGATGGCCTGCCGGACCAGCACGGCGACGCTTTCGGCCTGCATCTTCTCCATGATCTGGGCGCGATAGCTTTCGACGGTGCGGGAACTGAGCTCGAGCTTGGCCGCGATGGCATGACTGGTGAAGCCGGCCGCGACCAGATCGAAGATTTCGATCTGGCGCGGCGTCAGCCCGGCGAACTGGCGGGTCAGGGTCTCGCTCGACTGCTGGCGGACCTGTTGTGCGAAGGTGCGGGTGAGCCCGCGATTGATGGCGGCGACCAGCGCGCTGTCGTCGACCGGCTTCTCGATGAAGTCCTCCGCGCCGGCCTTGATGCCGGCGACCGCCATCGGCACGTCGGCATGGCCGGAGATGAGCACCACCGGGATGTCCGCTCCGCGCCTCGCCAGCTCGCGCACGAGCTCGATCCCATCCATGCCGGGCATTCGCACGTCGGCCACAACGCAGCCCGGCCGCGGGCGGTCGAACGCCGCGAGGAAGCTGATCGCGGAATTGAAGGTCTCGACCGTGAAGCCGAACACGCCGAGCATCTCGGCGAGCGCGTGCCGAACCGACTGCTGGTCGTCGATGACGAACACGGTGGTCATTGCGGTCATCATGGCGCTCGAGCGGCAGCGAGAAGCGGAACTCGGTCGCACCGGGCTCGCCCGAATGCAGCCAGATGCGGCCGCCGTGCAATTGCACGATCGATGCGCAGATCGATAGCCCGAGACCGAGGCCGTCCGGCTTGGAGGTGGTGAGGGGCTCGAACAGGCGGGCTGCAAGCGAAGCCTCGATGCCGGGGCCGTTGTCGGCGACGCGAACCTCGACGCGATCGTCAAAGCGGCACACGGCGATACGCACAATGCCATCCTTGCGCCCCGTGAGCGCTTCCATCGCGTTGCGCACGAGATTGAGGATCACCTGCTGGAGCTGGACGCGGTCGCCATGGAGCGGCGGCAGCTCAGGCGGCACGTCGAGCACGATCTCGATCGCTTTGGCTCTGGCTTCCGCCCGCACCAGGATCAGGGCATCGTCCAGCATGCTGAGGGCGTCGATCGTGCTCACATGCGGATGGCCGCGGCGCAGGAAGTCGCGCATGCGCCGCACGACGCCGGCGGCGTGATCGATCTGCGCGACCAGGTTGGTAAGATTGCCGTCGGTGCGCGCATGATCGATGCTCGGCGCGCGCAGGAGCTCCTGGATGGCGCGTGCAAGCGCACGCGCCGCCGTCATCGGCTGGTTGATCTCGTGCGCGAGCGCGGAGGCCATGCCGCTCACGAGGGTGAAGCGGGCGGCCTGTGCGGCCTCCAGCTCTTTCGCCCGCAGCCGCGCCTCGACCTCCCGCATGGCGCGGGCGGCCTGGCGGCGCTCGGTCACGACCACGCCGACCGTCAAGCCGGTGGCGGTCAGGATCAGCATGAGCGCCTGGAACTCGGTGAACACATTGGCGTCGTAGCCATGGTGCTGCAGCAATCCCACGAGGCCGAGCTGCGTCAGCGCGAGCCCGAGGCAGGCGCCGTCGAGACCATGGCGCACCGCCGCCACCACGACCGGCAGGAAGAACAGATAGAAATACTTGAAGCCTGCCGCGCTCTCGGTTCCGAGAATGAACCACAGCAACAAGGTCACGAGTGCAACATAGAGAACGATCTCGGGCGCCAGCGCGCGCAGCGCACGCACGGAGAGGTGCGGCGTGTGCAGGACCAGGCGGAGCGTCAGCGGCGTCACCACCGCAATCCCGATCAGGTCGCCGACCAGCAACGGCAGCGCAGCGAACGGGAGGTCGCCAAGATCGAGCTGGGCATCGGCGACCAGCAGCAGCGATACGAGCACGGCCACGGTCGTCGCACCCAGGCCGCCGCCGATGAGCAGCAGCAGCACATCGCGCAGAGACCCAAGGCCGGCATCGAACGCCAGCACGCGTCGCGCGATCACGGTCATGCCGGCGTAGCCGATCGCAATGATGCCGGCGATGCCGATGATGATCGGCCACGACAGGCTGCTGCGCAGGACCGCGATTTCGGCGATGACCACGCCGACGAACAGCACGACGCCATGGCGCGCGCCGGCGAACAGCATGAGGGCAAAGACGGCGCCGAGCCCTGGGTTCCAGGGCGTGACCGGGACGCCCTTGTATTCGTGGATGAAGCTCAGCCACTCGAGCAGGAGATAGGCGGCAAGAAAGGCCGCTCCGAGCAGAAGGCGCGGGGCGCTTGCAACGAGTGCGGCGCCCGGCGCGCCGTGGGTGACGACGTGAGCCCGGGAGGGTCCGATGTCTCCGATATTCGACAACAAGCTGCTCCTGCGCGCGAATGACCAAATTTATCACTGCCGGAGCAGGCGACCGGCGATGACATATCAGCGCATATCAGACGCTTGGCGCGGAGCTAAGCGCCGAGCTTGTCCGCGAGCTCCGTGAAGCTCGTTGCGGCGACATCGACCGGCACCTTCGGCGCGCTTTCGCCGGTGCCGGGCCCGTTCTCGCCCGGCCGTCCGACATGGCCGGTGCGCAGGCCGTTCGCCGCCGCCGACTTGAGATCGTTGCTGTGCGCCGCCGTCATCATGCATTCCGACGGCTTGATGTTGAGCGCCTCGGCGGCGGCGAGATAGACGCGCGGCTTCGGCTTGAAGTCGCCGGCGATCTCGGAGCCGAGGATCGCATCCCAGCGGATGTCGTTGCGGCGCGCGATGTCGACCATGATCGCGATATTGCCGTTGGAGCAGGGCGCCATCATGAAGCGCTTGCGCAGGCGCGTGAAACCTGGGCCAACGTCGGGCCAGGCATCGAGCCGATGCCAGGCGAGATTGAGCTCGTCGAGCACCTTGGCGTCGACTTTTTCGAGTTCGAACTTCGGCAGGATGCGATCGAGCATGCGCCGATGAATGATGTCGAGCTTGACGAACGGAATCTTGCCGCTGCGCACCTCGTCCATGCCGGGCTGATACTGCGCGCGCCAGGCATCCGCGAAGGCGAGCCAGTCGAGTGAATAGCCGAGTGGCGAGAGGATCGTGCGCGCCTCGCGCGCCACGCCATTGCGCCAGTCGACCACGGTGCCGAACACATCGAACACCAAAGCCTTCACGCTGTCGCCGAGCGCTGCGCCTTGCGCTCGCGCGACGCTGGGTGCCATCAGGCGGCTGCCGAGCACGCCGGCGGTCGTGGCGGTGACGCCTCGAAGCAAAGTACGACGATTGTAGGTGGCCATGGCGCGATCCTCCCGAGAGCGTTCTTGGGTGTTTATCAACCCACGATAGCCCGGAGCGCGGTCGGGCACCAGGAACGGTTGCGTGAGGAAACGGTAGCCGCCTGCTAAGGCGCCGTCGTACCGGCCTCGCCGACGAGCGGCAGCGGCTGATCGTCGAGCATCGCCTGGACGGCAAGCCGCGCGGTCGCCGGATCGAGGCCGATGCTGCGCGGCGAGGTCGGCGCAGTCGGCGACGATGGCGTCGACGTCCTGCTTGATCTTGAGCCGCTTGTAGTGGTCGTCGTGGTGCAGCCCCATGCTGGCGCCGACGATCTCCAGCACGTTGACGACCTCGAACGGCCAGTCGCGCTCGTGCGCGCACAGTTCGCGATGATCGGCGTGATAGACCGCGACCAGCGCGTCGACGCCGGCGTCGCGCGCGGCTTCGAGCTCGTTGAGTTGCAGCTCGCGCTTGTAGGCCGGCAGCGCGCGCAGATAGTTGCTCATCAGGCCGGGCGAGGGCTGGCCGAGATCGACCAGCTCGATGCCGGGCACCGCGCTCAAGATCTCCGCCGCCGCCTCCATGACGCCGGGCGCGCCGGTGTGGCGATGGAGCGCGATCCGCATCGTGCACGCGCTGGCGCAGCAGCGGCCGCAGCGCGGTCGAGCTGCGAGCGCAGGAACAGCACGAACGGCGTCATCTCGAACGGCCTTGCGCCGCGCGTGCGCTCGACCGTCGGCAGCGTGACCTCGGTGAACTGCACGAAGCAGCTCGGACACCAGGCCAGCACCTGGCCGGTCTTGCTCTTGGCGAGCTTGTCCATCGTGTTCTCGCCGAAGCGGCCGGAGGTGTCGATGTCGCCGGTGCGCATCTGCACGACGCCGCAGCAATGGCTCGGGCCGCCCATGACGCGATAGCTCACGTCGAGCGCGTCCATGATGTCGAGCGCAAGCAGCGCGATGTGCGGCGTCTTGAGCACGTTGCAGCCGGTGTAGAACACGACGTCGGGCGGCTCGCCGCTGGCGGGCCGCTCCGCGCTCGGGTTCTGGCCGAGGCGCGCAAGCTGCGCGTCGGTCAAGCTGCATGCGCGAAAGCTGCGTCGACGTCGCGCGCGACCAGGCGGAAGCCGTCGACGCCGCGCTTGCGCTGCTGCGCGCGGCTCGTTCTTGGCGCGCGCCATGGCGACGCGCGCCATGTTGAGCAGGAAGCGCGGGTTGACGCCGTAGTCGCAGACCTTGATGCACTCGCCCGAGAGCACGCAGGAACTCGCCCATTTGCGCGAGGCCTCCGGCCCGTCGCCCAGTGCGCACGATGTCGAGCACGCCGGCGATCGTCGCCTGCGGATCGGCGTCGGCGATGCCGGCCGCGCGCCGTGATCGGACAGGCCTCGAAGCATTTGCCGCACTTGGTGCAGGCGTCGAGCATGGCGTCGACGCGGGCCTGCAGGGCGGTTTCGAATGCAGCGCTCAAGCACGCAGGCATGGTTCATCCTGACAGATCGGGCGGTCTGAACCCAGCCTAGACGTGGGCAAGCCGCATTGCAATCGGGCAAGCGTGGGCAGGCCTTGGCGCGACCGGCAGTTGTCGGAGCCGGGTGCGCTGATACAAGCCCGCACCGCCACGGACTCAATTGCACGAACACCATCAGAGCACATGAAGCGCAGCACCGATCGCATTCTCACCACCCACGTCGGCAGCCTGATCCGGCCGCCCGAGCTGCAGGAGTTCCTGCGCGCGCAGGCAGAAGGGCGAGGGCTTCGACCAGGCGGCCTACGACCAGTGCCTGACCGAGTCGGTCGCCGACGTGGTGCGGCAGCAGGCCGACAGCCGGGATCGACGTGGTCAGCGACGGCGAGTTCGGCAAGTCGATCAGCTGGTCGCAATATGTGCTCGAACGGCTGTGCGGGCTTCGAGCGCCGGCCGTTCAAGCCGGGCGGCAACACGTTCCAGCGCGGCGCCGACCGCGAGCGCTTTGCCGAGTTCTATGCCGAGCTCGACGCGCGCGAGGGCGTCGCGACCACCATGGACTCGGTCTGCGTCGGGCCGATCACCTATACGGGCCAGGCCGAGCTCCAGCGCGACATCGACAACTTCAAGGCCGCGCTCAAGAGCGTGAAGGTCGCCGAGGCGTTCATGCCGGTGGCGGCGCCGGCGAGCGTCATCCCGGACCGCAAGAACGAATACTACAAGAGCGAGGAGGAGCTGATCCGCGCGATCGGCGCGGCGATGCGCACCGAGTACAAGATGATCGTCGATGCCGGTTTCATCCTGCAGCTCGACGACGCGCGCGCCGCCACCACCTATGACCGCATGGTGCCGCCGGCGAGCTTCGCGGATTATCGCAAGTGGGTGGCGCTGCACATGGAGGTGCTCAACGACGCGATCGCAGGGACTTCCGCCGGACCGCATCCGCTATCACGTGTGCTGGGGCAGCTGGCCGGGCCCGCACATCACCGACGTGCCGCTCAAGGACATCGTCGATCTGATCCTGAGCGTGAAGGTCGGCGCCTACGTGATCGAGGGCGCCAATCCGCGCCACGAGCATGAATGGAAGGTGTGGAAGGACGTCAAGCTGCCGGACGGCAAGGTGCTCATCCCGGGCGTCATCAGCCACGCCACCAATGTGGTGGAGCATCCGGAGCTCGTCGCCGAGCGGATCGTGCGGCTCGCGCACCTCGTCGGCCGCGAGAACGTGATCGCCGGAACCGATTGCGGCTTTGCGCAGGGCCCGTTCCATCGCCGGGTCCATCCCTCGGTCATGTGGGCGAAGCTCGAAGCACTGGCCGACGGCGCGCGTCTCGCCAGCAAGGAGCTGTGGCGCTGAGCGCGCAAGCGTCCCTTTGGATTTGAAGTTCCTACGAAGGGCGAGCGGCGATGTTGATACGAACATCAAAACCGCCACACCAGTCAGCGTGCAAGGCTGCGACATGATCGACCGGACGCCGCATTGATGGTGGCGGGCACGGCGACTATCCTGCTGCATTCATGGGAGGATCATTCATGAGCAACCGGGCCCAGTTTGCCGCCGCCGCAGTTTTTCTGGCTTCACTTCCTGCCGAAGCCTATGCCCAAGCCCCCGCGCAGCAATATCCGTCGAAGCCGGTGCGCATGATCGTGCCGTTCGGGGCCGGCGGGCCGGCCGACGTGTTCGCGCGCGTGCTCGCGCAGCATCTGTCCGAGCAGCTCAAGCAGAGCTTCGTGATCGAGAATCGCCCGGGTGCCGGCGCCATCATCGGCACCGATGCGGTCGCGAAGTCCGCGCCCGACGGCTACACGCTGCTGGTGATGTCGAATACCCACACGACCAACGAGTCGCTGATCCCGAACCGGCCGTATCAGCTGATGCGTGATTTCGTGCCGAGTCGCGCCGATCAACTATTCGGACCTGCTGATGGTCGCCCATCCGTCGGTGGGCGCCAAGACGCTCAAGGAGTTCATCGCGCTCGCCAAGTCGAAGCCCGGTCAGCTCAACTACGCCTCGTCGGGGCCGGGCACGCCCTATCACATGGCCGGCGAGCTGTTCAAAGCCATGAGTGGCACCGACATCGTCCATGTGCCGCACAAGAGCTCCCGGGCGACATGCGCTCGAGCGTGATCGGCGGCCACGTGCAGATGATGTTCGACGCCATCACGGTGATGGCGGAGGGCGTTCGCTCGGGCCAGCTGGTCGGGCCTGGGCACCACCGGTGCCAAGCGCTCGGCGGTGATGCCGGAGATGCCGACGATCGCCGAGGCGGGCGTGCCGGGCTACGAGGCCACGATCTGGCTCGGCCTGATGGCGCCGGCCGGCACGCCCAAGCCGATCATCGACCTGCTCAATGCCGAGGTCGTCAAGGTCATGAACCGCGCCGACGTGAAGGAGGCCTGGGCCAAGCAGGGCGCGGTGCCGATGCCCATGAGCTCCGGCCGAGTTCGACAAGTATTCTGCGCGCCGACATCGAGAAATGGGCGCAGGTGGTCAAGGTGTCGGGCGCCAAGGCGGAGTAATCGCTGCAGTGCGCCGAGCGGTGCCGATGGCACCGCGATTGTGTCCGACACGATAGACGTGTTTACGCAAAATTTATTTCTGCGCCGGTGTGCCGACAGATCTGTCAAATGCTTCGCTACTTGCCATTCGCAAATTCTTCGGCATGAATTGATCCGATAGGGTCATGAACAGAAGCGATCAACGTCGATTCTGCACGCTCTCCGTGCGCCGCGCGTGACTACGAGCTGGATCAGAGCCGGCAGGTTGCGATCGGCGGTCGCGAGGCAGGAGACGACGGCGAGCATGATCAACCTTGTGAAGATTGCGCTGCGGCGGCCGTACACGATGGCGATCGCGGCGATGCTCATCATGCTGATGGGCTTCATCTCCGTGACGCGCATGGTCGTCGACATCTTTCCGACCATCGATATCCCGGTCGTCTACGTCGCCTGGAGCTTCAACGGCCTCAACGCCGAGGACATGGAGCGGCGCGTCGTGCTGGTCAGCGAGCGCGCCTATTCGACGACGGTCAACGGCATCGACCACATCGAGTCGCTGTCGATCCCGGGCCAGGGCATCCTCAAGATCTACTTCCAGCCGGGCACCGATATCGGCGGCGCCATCGCGCAGATCTCGGCGCAGAGCAACGCGGTGCTGCGCATCGCGCCGCCCGGCATGCAGCCGCCGAACATCATCCAGTTCAACGCGTCGAACGTGCCGGTGGTGCAGGTCACGCTCAACACGCAAGACGCTGCCGGAGCAGATGCTGTCCGACTAGGCCAACCAGTTCCTGCGGCTGCGGCTGTTCACGATCCCGGGCCTGTCGATCCCGGGCGCCTTCGGCGGCAAGCAGCGCCAGATCATCGTCGAGGTCGATCCCGCCAAGGCCAGCTCCAAGGGCCTGTCGCAGATGGACGTCGTCAACTCGCTCGGCACCGACCAACGTGATCGTGCCGGCCGGCATCGCGCGCCTCGGGCCGAAGGAATACAACATCCAGCTCAATTCGAGCCCGCGGCTGGTCGAGCAGTTCAACGATCTGCCGGTCGGCGTGCGCGAG
This sequence comes from uncultured Alphaproteobacteria bacterium, assembly GCA_963817015.1. Classification (GTDB taxonomy): domain Bacteria; phylum Pseudomonadota; class Alphaproteobacteria; order Rhizobiales; family Xanthobacteraceae; genus VAZQ01. Next base: position 9,526 of record CAWFMV010000011.1, read on the forward strand.
GGCGTCCCGGTCTCGCTCGGCGACGTCGCCAAGGTCAGCGACAGCTTCGCGCAGCAGACCAACATCGTGCGCATCAACGGCCAGCGCGCGAGCTTCCTGCCGATCCTGAAGAACTCGACCGCGTCGACGATCGCGGTCGTCGACGCGGTCAAGGCGATGCTGCCCGATATCCAGGCCAGTGCGCCCGAGGGCATGGAGCTGAAGATGGATTTCGACCAGTCGGTGTTCGTGCGCGCCGCGGTCGAGAACGTCGTCAAGGAGGCGATGCTGTCGTCGATCCTGGTCGTCGCTGATGATCCTGGTGTTCCTCGGCAGCTGGCGGAACACGGTGGTGGTGGCGATCTCGATCCCGCTGTCGATCTTCGCCGGCATCGTCGGCCTGTTCCTCGACCGGGCAGACCATCAACCTGATGACGCTCGGCGGCCTGGCGCTCGCGATCGGCATGCTGGTCGACAACGCGACCGTGGTGATGGAGAACATTCACCGCAACCAGACGCTCGGCAAGCCGCTGACGGTCGCGATCCTCGACGGCTCGGCCGAGGTGATCCAGCCGCTGACGGTCGCGACGCTTGTGCATCTGCATCGTGTTCTTCCCGGTCGTGTTCCTGACCGGCCCGGCGCGCTTCCTGTTCATTCCGCTCGCCATCACCGTCGTGCTGGCGATGCTGGCGTCCTACGTGCTGTCGTTCACGGTGGTTCCGGCGTTCGCCCGCCAGCTCCTCAAGACGAGCATCACCACGACGCAGGACGATAAGTCCGGGGCTGGGCGCTCGTCTGGCGGGTGCCTTCGATCGCGGCTTCGATCGCTTCCGCGACGCCTATGGCGGCGCGCTGGAAGCCGTGCTGCTGCGCAGCGAAGTTCGTGCTTGGCGCCTGCGTCGGCTCCTGATCGCGGTCACCGGCGCGCTGGTGCCGGTGGTCGGCACCGATTTCTTCCCGACCGCCGACGTCGGCATCATCAAGCTGCACGTGCGCGCGCCGCGCGGCAACCGCCTCGAAGGCACCGAGCAGATCATGGCCGCGGTCGAGGACACGCATCCGCGACGATCATCCCGCCAGCGGAGCTGCGCACCATCAACCACACGATCGGCGTGCCGGGCGGCGCTCAATCTCGCGTTCGTGCCGAGCGACAACGTCAGCGGCGCCGACGGCGAGATGCTGATCTCGCTGCAACAAGCCGCACCGGCCGTCGGACTATTATCGCAGGGCTGATCCGCGAGCAGCTTGCCGACGAGTTTCCCGGGCACGATCATCTATTTCCAGACCGCCGATATCGTGAGCCAGGTGCTCAATTTCGGCCTGTCGGCGCCGATCGCCATCCAGATCCAGGATCAGAATCTCAAGCGCGCGCTATGCGGCCGGCCAGAAGCTGCTGCAGATGATCAAGCGCATTCCGGGCGTGGTCGACCCGCGCATCACCGCAGGTGCTGGATTTCCCGACGCTGCAGATCGACGTCGACCGCCAGCGCGCCGCCAAGCTCGGCGTCGCGCAACGCGACGTCGCCAACAACATGCTGACCTCGCTGGCGGGCAGCACGCTGGTCAGCCCGACCTACTATCCTCAATCCGCAGAACGGCGTGAACTATCAGGTCGCGGTCAACACGCCGCTGGACCAGCTCGCAGTCGGTCAACGACATTCTGCAGCTTCCCGGCCAATCCGCCGACCAACAACATCTTCGCCGGCGGCCGCGGTGGTGACGCCGACGACGGTGCCGACCGCGCAGGTCACGCGGCTCGGCGATATCGCGACGGTGCGGCCGGGCTCGACCATGAATTCGATCAATCACTACACGATCCAGCGCGTCATCGACGTCAACGCCAATGTCGAGGGCCGCGATCTCGGCTCGGCCGCGGCCGAGATCAAGCAGGCGATCGCCGAGGTGCAGAAGGACCTGCCGTCGACCTCGAAGATCTTCCTGCGCGGCCAGAACGAGGTGATGGAGACCTCGTTCCGCCTGCTCGGCTTCGGCCTGATCCTCGCGGTGATCCTGGTCTATGCGGTGCTGGTGGTTCTGTTCCAGTCCTGGGTCGACCCGTTCATCATCATGATGGCGGTTCCGGGCGCGCTGATCGGCATCATCTGGACGCTGGCTCTCACCGGCACGACGATCAACGTCGTGTCGCTGATGGGGGCGATCATGTCGATCGGCATCGGGGTGTCGAATTCGATCCTGGTGGTGAGCTTCGCCAACGATCTGCGCGCACGCGACGAAAGCCTCACGCCGTTGCAGGCCGTGATCGATGCCGGCAAGACCCGGCTGCGGCCGATCATGATGACGGCGCTCGCCATGATCATCGGCATGATGCCGATGGCGCTCGGGCTCGGCGAAGGCCGGCGAGCAGAACGCGCCGCTCGGCCGCGCCGTCATCGGCGGGCTTGCGGTCGCGACCTTCGCGACGCTGTTCCTGGTTCCGATCTTCTACACGCTGCTGCGGCAGAAGCTGCCGGCGCTGCACACGCTCGATCAACGCTTTGCCGCCGAAGCCGCCGGCGCATCGACTGGAGGTCTCGCCCATGGCTAGTACGCAAACCGCGCGCTCGCCCAAGTTCTACGTGTTCTGGATCGCGATGCTCGCGGTCGCAGGCTGCGTCGGTTGTCTATTTCCACTATGTGCGCAACCAGGATATCGCGGCGGTGCGCGAGGCGAGGGCGGCGGTCGCCGATCGCGGCCCGCGCATCGAGGTGGTGACGACAGCGGCCGGACCGACGGAGCGGACCATCAAGCTGCTCGGCGACGTGCGCTCGGGCGCGACCACGACGCTCTATTCGAAGGTCGCCGGCTATCTCAAGGCGATGCACGTCGACAAGGGCGACAAGGTCGAGGCCGGACAGATCATCGCCGAGATCGAGTCGCCCGAGCTCGATCAGCAATATGCCGGCGGCGGCGGCCGATCTCGCCAACAAGCGGCGCAATCTCGATCGCATCCGCGGACTGTACGAGAAGGGCAACGCAACTCAGGTCGCCATGTATCAGGCGGAGACCGACGCGACGGTGGCGGAGAACAACGTCGCCGTGCTGGCGACCAACAAATCCTATCAGACCGTGCGCGCGCCGTTCGCCGGCCGCGTGACCGCGCGCTTTGCCGATCCCGGCGCGCTCATCGGCAATGCGCAGACCAACTACGTCAGCGCGCATGCCGATGCTGACGATCTCCGACGACACCAAGGTCCGCGTCTACGTCTATCTGCAGCAGGCGGATGTTCCATTCGTGAACGTCGGCGATCGCGGCCGAGGTGTCGGACGCGAGCAATCCCGAGCGCAAGAAGATCGGCGACGGTCACCCGCATGACCGGCGAGCTCGACGCCAAGACCCGCACCATGCTGATCGAGGTGCATCTCGACAACCAGGACAACTTCTTCGTGCCGGGCAGCTTCGCCTATGTGACGCTGCACGTGCCGATTCAAAGCTATCCGCAGATTCCGGTGACGGCGCTGCTCACGCGCAGCAACGAGAGCGTCGTCGCGGTGCTCGAGAAGGACGTGGTGCGCTTCCGCACCGTGAAGGTCGCGTCGACCGACGGCGCCATCGTCAGCCTCGCCGATGGGCTTAAGCCGGGCGAGAGGATCGCCATCAACGTGCCGGACGAGGTGACGAACGGCAGCCGCATCCAGCCGATCGAGGCGAAGACGCGTTAGCCTTCGGCGTCACACTCATCGCGCACGGCGGCGCATCAGCGCCCGCCGGTCGTGCCCGGCGTGCCGGTCTGCCGCTTCGGCCCGTCGTAGGAAATGCGCCAGATCGTGCCGCCGGTGTCATCGGCTACGAGGAGCGCGCCGTCCTTGGTCACCGCGAGCGCGGTCGGCCGGCCCCACACCTCGGCGCGGTTGATGCCAGAGGCCCAGAAGCCAACGGCAAAATTCTCATAACCGCCTTCGGGCCGTCCATCCTTGAACGGCACACGCACCACCTTGTAGCCGGTCGGCTCGGATCGGTTCCACGAGCCTTTGAGCGCGACGAAGGCGCTGCCGCGCCACTCCGCTGGAAACTGCTGGCCCTCGTAGAACACGAGGTCGAGCACCGAGGAATGCGCTTCGAACAGGAGATCGGGCGTCACCGACGCCTTGACCTTGTCCGGGCGCAGGTTGGCGAAGCCCGGCTGCGGATTCTGTCCGGTGTAGGCATAGGGCCAGCCGTAGAACGCGTTCTCCTGGACGCGGATCATGAAATCCGGCACCAGGCGGTCGCCGAGCCCGTCGCGCTCCTGCACCACGGCATAAAGGTCGCCGGTCTGCGGATGGAACGCCAGCGCAGTCGGATTGCGCGTTCCCGACGCATAGGTCTTCTGGCCCGAGCCGTCGGCGTCAAAACGCTGGATCGTCGCCTTCACCTCGGGCTCGACCCCGATATTGCCGGACGAGCCGACGCCGACGAACAGCGCGCCGGTGCGCGGATCGATGGCAAGATGCCGGTTGGCGTGGCCCTGCACGATGCCGAACACGCCTTTCTTGGTGATCATCTCCTCGCCGACCACGCTCGGCGTGGGCCTGCGCTGCTCCGGCGGCGTGTTCTCGGCCCTCTGCTCGGCCGCGCCGCGGCCGGGACGTAGGGCGCCTAGCCGGTGCGGGACTTTCCAGATGCCGTCCTGATCGGCGACCAGCACATGATCATCGCGCCAAGCGAGCCCGTAGGGGCCGTTGAAGCCCTCGGCGTGACGCTGGATCCAATCGGCCTTGCCGTCGCCGTCCTCGTCGCGCAGCAGCGTCAGGTAGCCGACCCGCTGCTCGGCCACGAGCACGTCGCCGTTCGGCAGCACCAGGAGGCGGCGTGGATGTTGCAAGCCGCTGGCGAATAACGTGGCCGTGAAACCCTCGGGCACGCGTGGCGTCTGACCGTTATAAGCGAGCGTGAGCGGCCGATTGCTCACGATTGGACCGGTCCCTGGCGGCGGCAAGTCTTCCGCCTTGACCATGAAGCGGCGGCCAAGCTCCTGATCGGGAAGCGCAGCGGGATCTGAACCCGCGCCCACCGTTGCGGTCGACGAATTCTGTGCCTGTGATGGCACAAAAGCGACGGCAGCGGCTGCAAACGTGCAGGTGGCGATAGCGAGCGGAACCAACTTGGTCATGGCGGAACCTCCAAGCGCGTGCCCCCGCCGCGCTGACAAGACTTAGAACGATCGGCTATATGCTGGGTTCCGCGGCTGCCGCGCGTCAGCCAATGGCTTGCGCAGGTCTTGACTTGCAGAGGTCTCGGAGGCTGCGAGGAACATTTCCACGATCTGAGGTCCACTACTGGGGCATTGCGGACCTAAATCTTAGAAACAAGGTCGCGAAGGGCCAATTGCAGACCTGGCACGGCAAAGCAACTCTTTGGCGCACGAAGACAAGACGCAGCTGCGGCGCGTCGGACAGTGGGTCGCTTGTGCGCCTTGCGGTCTCGAAAGAATAGGTTGAAAATTCCGCACCCCAGAGACTGACGTGGGCTACTGATGAGAGCATACAGGAGCGGAGCCGAGAGTGACCGCATCAGCGCACGAAGTGCTCCGGCTCATTCGGCCTTTACGATCAGTATCGCCTTCATTTGTACGTACACAATATTCGGACTAGCAGTCATTCCTTTTGCCGGCAATCCGGGCCCCGAAATTCCGGGCATTATTGCGGTATTCACTACGACAGTCTTTGTAACCGAGCTGTGCACTAGCCTTTTGCTGTTCGCGTATTTTCGAGCGCATCCACATTGGTCTCTCCTGATTCTCGGCTCTGCATTTCTCTATTCTGCCCTTATGGTTGTTTCGCATCTGCTGACCTTTCCTGGCGCGGTATTGACGAGCCAAGCTCTGGTTGGTGGTTCGCGACAAACGACCGGCTATATCTTCGTTTCATGGGTTACCGGTTTTGCACTGTTGACCTTTGTTTCGGTTCTCTTCGAAGCGCGCACCAGCCGCCATCAACACACTCTGGTGCGAGTGGATCGAGCCGTTTGCACCGCTGTCGGCGTCGTGAGCATCGTCGTTCTGAGCGTCAGTTTGGTAGCCATCCTGCTGGGCGATTATTTGCCCCCACAGATTACAGGGCCATCGAGCTGGACGGGGCTCAATCGAGCCATAATGCTGTTCGCGATGGTCTTTTTGGTAGGCAGCATCGCAATTGTTTTGCTCAGAATCCGTAACGAATTGTTCCTTTGGCTAGCGATGATGCTTGCAGCGGTCGTCGTCGCTATCATTGTTTCTCAGGTCAGCGGCGCCCGCTACACAGTGGGCTGGCACACGGCTCGCCTAACGTGGATCATATCAGGGTGCGTGCTATTTCTTTATTTCTTGCGGCAATTTGCGCGTCAACAACGCCAGCTGGTAGTTAGCGATCGCGCCCTGCAAGCAACCGAGCAGCATTTTCATATGCTAGTTCAGGGTGCGAAGGACTACGCAATCTATATGCTTGACCCACAAGGGCACATCACTAGTTGGAACTCTGGAGCCGAATACATTGAGGGGTATCAAGAAGAAGAAATTATCGGCCAACACTTTTCGCGCTTTTATACGCCGGAGGACCAGCAGAGCGGATTGCCTACGGCTGCGCTCAAACAAGCCAAGCAAAAGGGTAAGTACGAAACGGAAGGCTGGCGCGTTCGTAAGGACGGCAGTCGCTATTGGGCAAGCGTTGTTGTTAATTCGATTTTCAGCAAGGAAGGGGCGCTTATCGGCTTCGCCAAAATTGTAGGGGACATTACCGACCGTAAGCAGGCTGAGCAGCATCAAGAGCTATTGGTCGCCGAGCTTGACCACCGGGTCAAAAACATCCTCGCGCAGGTTGCAGTGGTCGCAGTATCCACTCGCCAAGGCAGCCACTCTATAGACGGATTTCTTCGATCGCTGGACGGACGCATTCAATCCATGGCGGCCACCCACACTCTCCTGAGCAAAAGCGGCTGGCAGAGCGTCGGGCTTGATGCCCTCGTCAATAACCAGCTTGCGCCCTACGCGACGGACACGAACATAGCAATCAGCGGGACAGACATCATGCTCACCGCTGCCGAGACTCAGGCGGTGGCGAAGGTGCTGCACGAACTCGTGACAAACGCGGCGAAACATGGCGCGCTATCGATTCCTGGCGGCCACGTATCGGTGAATTGGAACCGTAAGCCGAACGGAGATGGGGCAAATCTGATGTTAGTCTGGCAGGAGCATGGCGGCCCCCCGGTGAAATCCGAGGTCCAATCCAGCTATGGCACCAATCTCATACGCAATCTCATTCCTCACGAACTCGGAGGCAAGGTTGATCTCGTGGTCGCGCCAGAGGGCGTGAGCTGCAGAATTGAGATTCCGATGAGGCAAGCGTGAACCGCTCACGTGGTGCCGACTGGAGAAACTGACTGGGAGGGGGTCGGTCCGCGCTCGTTCATAGAACGGTATTGGGTGTGCAAGCAAGAAATGAGGTCTGCTGTGGGCCAGGAAGAGAGATTTGTAGAGCTTGTCTCTGTCTGCTGGTCATATGACCGGCTGAGGTGTCTGTCGTCCGGCGGACCGCAAAAGCGGCCAATTGTGACAGTGATCACAAACACGATGCTCGGTACGCGCTATGAAAGGCTATTGCTTCGCGCCCAGATGAGAGACCCGACGGCAACGCCTTCGGACAGCGAGGCAACGTGAAAACGGAGTAGCTCTATGAAAATTTCAACGCTGAAAAAGATTTTCACATTTCAGCTTGAGCCGGGGATGTGGGTCAGCGCCACAATCCCATCCCTCGACTTGTCGAATCTCATGCCGAGACACTTTGCGAAGTACAAGGCGATTGTGGTGGTGTTGGTCGTTGGCGCTCTAGTATGTTTGGTTGCGGATTCGTACTTTGGTCCTCCTTGGGGTTCGAAAGTTCCTGCTGGATGACGGTGATCAGAGCTACCCGGATTTTTGGGGGCCACGCATTGGTCAGCAATTTCCGCCCGGCCTCTGGCAATCCGGATTGATCCTCGGACTACTGCCCAATACGTCGTGACCCCCGTTTGCTGATTGCGACATTGCATGTCCGGATCCGGCACGTCTGCTTGTGGGGCAAAGGCGACCCTCGATTCATGAGTACACGCCCTTGTCTCCGGACGGCTGAGCCACAAAGGCCGAGCGTAGCAGCGCGCTCAATGCCCACAGTGCGGCGCCCGCGAGCGCTGCGACCGCGGTGATCATCAGGAAGAACCGCGCCTTCTCGGTCGTGCTCCAGAAGCCGCCGAGCCAGCCCGCCAGGATGTCGCCCGGAAGTGTTGCCGCAAACCACAGCCCCATCATGCGGGCGCGCAGCCGAACAGGCGCCGCGATCGAGATCAGCGCCAGGCCGATCGGTGCGACCAGAAGCTCGCCGACCGTTGCCAACGCGAAATAGCCCACGAGCCACCAGGCCGAAGCCTTGTCACCGGCGCTCAGCCAGGCCGCGACGCTCATGAGCATGCTGGCCAAAGCCACGAAGGTGGAACCGAGCGCCATCTTACCGACCGGAAATGACTCGGCGCCGCGGTGGGCCTGCGCGGCCCACAGCCGCACCAGCACCGGCGTGAACACAAAGATCATCAGCGGATTGAGCGCCAGGAACCAGGTGGTGGGGATGTCGCCGCGCCAGAAGCCAAGATCGATCACCCGGTCGGTGTAGTCCTCCGCCCACAGCACGATGGTGTTGCCCTGCTGGTCGTAGGCGGCCCAGAACAGGCTCACGCATAGAGAGATCAGGCAGAGCGCCAGCACGCTGCGGCGCTCGATGTGACTGAGCGGGACGTGCGGCGCGTTCTTCTCGTGCTGCAGGGGACGGTCCGGCGGCAGTGACGGCAAGCCGTGGAGATAGATGCCCAAGCTGATCAGCATGCCGACGCCGGCGGCGGCAAAGCCCGTGTGCCAGCCATAAGCGACTGCAAGCGTGCCGCACACGAGCGGCGCCAGGAACGCGCCGATATTGATGCCGACATAGAAGATCGCGTAGCCGCGCGAGCGGCGCTGATCGTCCGTCGAGTAAAGCGCGCCGACTTGGGTCGAGATGTTCGGCTTGAAGGCGCCGACGCCGAGGATCAGGCACGCGAGCGCGGGTAGGAAGAGCGCCTCGAACGCCATCATAAAGTGGCCCGCGGCCATGAGCAGGCCGCCGATGATGACCGTGCGGCGCTCGCCCAGGATGCGATCGGCAACGAGCCCGCCGACCACGGGGGCCGAATAGGCAAGCCCGGTGTAGAAGCCGAACAGCTGCGAGGCGAGGGGCTGCGGCGCGAGCGGACCGAACAGGAATTCAAGGCCGGCCTTGACGGCGGCAAAGCCGATCACGCCTTCGATCCGTCCAGGCTGCAGCAGGTGCTGCACCATGTAGAGCACGACCAGCGCGCTGTTGCCGAAATAGGAGAAGCGCTCCCAGGTCTCGGTGGCGAACAGCACCGAGAGCCCGCGCGGATGGCCGAACAGGTCGCTCGACGTCTCCGTCGCCGTCACGGGCGCGCCGGATTGAAGCGCCGCAGGTCCGGCGGCGGCTGGTCCTTCTTGGTCGGCATCAGGTGCCCGTCCGCGCTGCGCAGATAAGTTTCCTTGCCGATGAAGACATAGCCGTTGTTCTCGGCGCAGACGTCCTCGATCCAGGTCGGATTGCGAATGCGCCGATAGCTGCGGGTCACCGTCCACGGACGGGTCAAGGCGTGGTCGAAGGTCGTGATCTCGTCGCGCAGCACATCCGGATCGGCTTTGTCGAGCGCAGAGCCGCTCCTTCACGATGGTCTCGTTGTCCTTGTGCAGCGGAATGCCGCTCGGATCGAAAATGCGCGGGCCTTTCATGCCGCGGGTCTCGACTTCAAGTGCGTTGAAACGGCCGTCACTATCTTGGTCGATCCAGCGTCCGATCGAATAGCCGGAGAAAGTCGGCTTGATGCTGGCGGGGAAGCTGCGCCCGTCGGTGTAGATGCGGCGATATTCGCCAAAGAAGGCGATGTGGATGTAGGTCAGCTCCGCGGTGATGATGGTTTCCATCGGCTGATACGCGATCATCATGCGCGGCATGCCGCCCGGCAGGCAATGCACCTGCGTGTTGTAGGATTGTCCGCCGGTGGCCTCGTCGGCCATGTTGGCTTCCCAGATCGCCTGATATTCCGCTGTCAGTGGAGGCTGCTGCGCCCGGCCCGGGCGCTTGCTCGGATCGAACGACCCGCCGCCGATGCGGTCCCACTGGCCGGCCCAATCGGGATATCGGCTTGCGTCATGAGCGGGCGCGCGGGCTGCACCGAGGCACACCGCTGCTGCCAACATGGCTGCTGCCAACTTGGCGACCGCGATTGAGTTGCGGTAGATCATGCGTGTCCTCCCTTCATCGCGTTAAAGTTAGGCCTATTCCTGCTTCCGTTGAACCGGGAATAACGAGCCCTTGCTGTGGGATAGCCGGCCAAGCTGCCAGGATCGCAAGAGAATGGCTGCCTCGGAATCGCAAGAATTGTGACCTATATGACGACGCGGCGGGACGACATGCATTCGAGGGAAGCGTGGGAAGGCTGAAGCTTCTGGCGTGGTCCCTGGTGGGCATGGCCGTTGTGGTTGCCGCCGGCTGGTGGTGGCTCGTGGGCTCGGTGCCGATGGTGAGCGCCGTGACGCCGGTGCGCGGCACCGCGGTCGAGATCGTCTACGCTACCGGCGCCGTCGAGCCGATCCGCTGGGCAAAAGTTGCGAGCCTCATCCGCAATCGCATCATCGAGATCTGCGACTGCGAGGGCAAATCGGTCGCCAGGGGCGACAGGCTGGGCCGCCTCGATGACAAGGATGTCCGCGCGCAGCTGCAGGAGCTGCGCGCGCGCGAAGAGTTCGCCACCCGTGAGCTCAATCGCCAGACCGAGCTCATCGGCCGTGGCTCCACGACAACCCAGGCCTACGAGCGTGCCTCGATGGACCTGCGCGCGATCCAGGGACTGATCTCGGTCCAGACCGAGAAGCTCGCCGACTATATGATCAGCGCGCCGATCGACGGCGTCGTGCTGCGCCGCGACGGCGAGGTCGGCGAGGTTGTCGAGGCCGGCCAGATTCTGTTCCGGATCGGCGTGCTCAAACCTCTGCAGATTGTTGCCGAGGTGAACGAGGAGGACATTCCGCGGGTCGCTATCGGCCAGACCGTGCTGCTGCGAACCGACGCGTTTCTCGGCCGCCGTCTCGCCGGCACGGTCCGCGAGATCACCCCGATTGGCGATCCGGTCGCCAAGACCTACCGCATCAAGGTCGCGCTGCCCGACGATACGCCGCTGCTGCCCGGTATGAGCGTCGAGGCGAACGTGGTCACTCGCGAGAAAGCCAATGCGCTCCTCATTCCAGCCGATGCGGTGCAAGGAACGAGCGTCTTTGTTGTCGATGGTGAACGCGTGCGCAAGCGCGAGGTCGAGATCGGCATTCGCGGCACGCGTGCCGTCGAGGTGCTCTCCGACCTTGCCGCGAATGAACGGGTCGCCTCGCCGGCGCCGACGACGCTGACCGATGGTCGCCGCGTCCGCGTGATCGACAAAGCCGCTGCTGTGCCATGACGCTGATCCTCGACATCGCCTGGACGCATGTGCGCAGCCGGGCGCGCCAGACGCTGGTGGCCATTCTCGGCGTGTCGATCGGGGTCGGCTTCTCGATCATGATGGCGGCCCTGATGCAGGGCTCGCAGAACGATTTCATCCGGCAATTGGTCAACGCCTTGCCGCATATCACGGTGTCGGACGAGCGGCGCGAACCGCCCTTGCAGCCCGCCGAAACCGAATACGCGGCCACGCGCATCTACGGTCTGACTCCGGAATCGAAGCGGCGCGGAATCAAGAATCCGCTGGCGACCATGGCGTCGCTGGAAGGCTGGGTGCCCGGCGCGGTCGCGCCCTCGGTCAAGGTGCAGGGGATCATTCGCTACGCCTCGCGCGACGTCGGGACCAGCATCCTCGGGATCGATCCTCATCGCGAGCCGCCCGTCTCCGATCTCGCCAATCAGATGCGTCAGGGCACGCTCGCATCGCTCTATCGCGCCACCAACGCCATCATTCTCGGCGACCGGCTGGGCGAGAAGATCGGGGCGCGGGTGGGCGCCCACATTACCGTCCAGACCAGCGAGGGCGCACGCATCGACGCGCAGGTGGTCGGCTTCTTTCACTCCGGCGTGCGCTCGATCGACGAGGGCACGTCCTACGTCCTGGTCCGCACGGGCCAGATCCTGGCCCGGCAGACCGGGCTCGTGAACGAGATCAGGGTGCGGGTCGAAGACGCGATGACGGCGCGCGAGGTCTCGACCCGGATCGAACGGGAAACCGGTTACAAGTCCATCTCATGGCAGGAGGCGCACGAGGACCTGCTCAGCACCTTCGTCGTCCGCAACATCATCATGTACACGATCGTCGGCGCGATCCTGCTGGTGGCGAGCTTCGGCACCTACAACATCATCTCGACCATCACGCACGAGAAGGCGCGCGACATCGCCATCATGAAATCGCTCGGCCTGAGCGAAGCAACGGTGCGCACCATCTTCGTGCTCGAAGGGCAGATTCTCGGCCTTGTCGGCGGCCTCATCGGCTTCGTGCTTGGCTATCTCCTCTGCCTGGCGCTGGGAACGATCGAGATCAAGAGCCCGTTTGTCGATGCGACTCGGATTCCGCTCGCCTACAGTCCCTGGCACTATGCGATTGCGCTCTGCGTCGCAATGGTCTCGTCGTTTGCGGCCGGCTATGTACCGGCGCGCCGGGCCGCGCGAATGCATCCGGTCGACATCATCCGGGGCGCGACATGACCGGCGTGCCGCTGGTCGAGGCGCGCGCGGTGACGCGGATCCTGCCGGGGATCGTGCCCACCACTCTGGTGCGCGATGTGAGCCTCACCATCGGAGAACGGGAATTCGTCGCCATCATGGGCCCGTCGGGTTCAGGCAAGTCGTCGCTCCTCTATTTGCTGGGACTGCTCGATCTGCCGACCAGCGGTGAGGTCCTGATCCACGGCCGTGCCACCTCGAGCATGAGTGAAGCGGAGCGTGGACACGTGCGGCTCTCCACACTCGGTTTTGTCTTCCAGTTCCATTTCCTGCTGCCCGAATTCTCGATCCTCGACAACGTCATGCTGCCGATGCGGGCCCTCGGAGCGCTCGGCGAGGAGGCCAGGCGCGAGCGCGCGGCGTCGCTGCTCTCCGCCCTCGGGCTTGGCGAGCACATGCATAAGCGGCCGGATCAGCTCTCCGGCGGGCAGCGTCAGCGCGTGGCGGTTGCGCGCTCGCTGGCCAACGACCCGCCGCTTATTCTTGCCGACGAGCCCACCGGATCGCTTGACTCGAAGTCAAGCGAGCAGGTGTTTGAGATTCTTCGTGATGTGGTGGAGGGCCGCGGCAAAACGGTCGTTGCGGTCACGCATGACCTCGGCCTCGCCGGTCGCATGCATCGGCGCATTCAACTCATGGATGGCGCGATCACGTCCGACGACCGGGCAGCCGGACCGCCCGGCCCGCTTGCCTTGGAACCGTCCAAAACCTAGCATTGCATCCGCTGCCGCCATTTCGTGACGTTAACCTAATCCGTTCTAATCTCGCTCCAATCCTTCCAATCAAGGACATCGATGATGTTGAGGATGTGCACCATGAGTGCGGCGATGGCCGCGCTGATCGGCTTGCTGGTGATGCCGCAGGCGTCGGCCCAGCAGCTGCCTGCGGAGCTGCAGAATCCCAACGTGGAGATCGTGTACAAGGAGCCGCGCACGGCCGCCTTCAAGCCGATTGCCGAGCGCGTGCGGCAGCGCCGGGCGCTCGAGCAGCTCAAGGTGTTCCTGGCGCCGTTGCGGCTGCCGCGCAAGCTGACGGTCAATGTCGACGAGTGCGGTGCGCCGATGCGCGAGTATCAGCCGCAGGGGCCGGTTATCATCTGCTATGAGGTGATCGACCAGATCGAAAAGATTGCCGCCAAGGCGGACGCGAACGTACGCGAGCGCGTGCTGGTCGGCGCCTTCATTCAGGCTGCCTTCCACGAGACCGCGCATGCGGTGTTCGATATCCTGCAGATCCCAGTCTGGGGCCGCGCCAACGACGCTGCCGACCGTCTTGCCGCGTTCATCATGGTGCAGTTTCGGTGAGGACGTTGCGATGCAGACGATCCTCGGCACCGCCGATTTCTTTCGCCTGTCGGGCCGCACCTGGACCGGCAGCGAGTTCGCCGAGGTGAATTCGCCGGAGGCGCAGCGGTTCTTCAACTATCTCTGCATCGCGCTCGGTGGCGCGCCGAAGACGTTCGATTTCCTGGTCAACCCCAAGGAGCAGGACGAGCAGCTGCTGCCCGACCGGCGGGCCGAGCGCTGCCAGGGCGAGTTCGAGCAGGTGCGCATGGCGTTCCACCTGCGCATCATGCCGCATGTCGATCCCGACATCCTCGTGAAGGTGCGGGCGATCCAGTGGCTCTTGCCGATCAACGGACGCTAGCTGCTGCCGAAGCAGGCTTGCAGCAAGAAATCCAATTCATTCGACGTAAGGGTGCTCAGATGTTTCCAGTGATCCGGATCGTGGCTTTGTCGGCCGCTCTCGCCGCAGGGAGCCTCGTGGCGCAGCCCGCGAGCGCGCAAATTCCTCCCGAGCTCAAGAACGACAAGATCTCATTCGCCTACGTTCCGCCTGACAGTCCCAAGCTGCAGCCGATCATGGAGCGGCTGAAGAACCGTCAGCTGCTCGAGAAGCTTGCCGCGTTTCTCTCGCCGCTGCAGCTTCCGCACGCGTTCTATCTGGTCGCGCGGGAATGCAAGGAGCCGAACGCCTTCTACAACCCGTCCAACTGGCGTATCGAGATCTGCTACGAGATGATCGAACTGATCGACAAGGTCGCGCCAAGCCCCAGCAAGCCGATCGACGGCTTCACGCGCGAGGAGGTGGTGGTCGGCTCGTTCGTCGGTGTGCTGATCCATGAGGTGGGGCATGCAGCCTTCGACATGTTCAACGTGCCGGTGTTCGGGCGTGAGGAGGATGCGGCCGACGTGATGGCGGCTTTCCTGGCGGTGCAGTTCAACAAGCAGGTCGCGCACACGGTTACGCGCGGCTTTGCCTATCTCTGGCGGGAGGTCGGTCGGCTCGGCGGCGACCCCAAGGACTGGGCCGAATATTCGGATGAGCACGGCGCCAGCCAGCAGCGCTACTACAACGTGCTGTGCATCGGCTACGGCGCCGATCCGGCAGCTGTTCAAGGACTTCATCGACAAGGGCTGGCTGCCGAAGGAGCGGGCGGCCGGCTGTGGCGCCGAGTATCAGCAGGCGCGGCAGGCCTTCGCCAAAACGGTGCTGCCGTTCATCAACCAGAGCCTGATCAAGAAGGTCCAGGAGACGGACTGGTTGAAGTGACGCCCGCATGACGGGCAAACGGCGCTGATTGACCGACGTCAAGGTTGCGGTCCCACGCAGGGTAGATCTTGGCCATGCTGGATAATCACCGGCGATGGTGTCGCGCGCGTTTTACGAATCCTGTGCACAGTTGGCTGGTTTCTGTGAACAAGCATTGACTGTGGGCTTGGCGTTGATTCGTAGCAAGGCACAATGCCGGTAGCGGGGGAGGCGGGTGGTTTTAACTGGAGTTGGTAGCATGACTGTGCCGCCTAACTACCAATCCAACACGCTTGAGTTTGTGCACCTCGCCAGCCGGGCCGGAATTGATTTGAGCGCGATGGTTGATCCGCGCACCGAGCTGAGCTTCGCGGTGGCATGCCGCATCTGCAGGACATGTTCGTCGAAGGAGAAGTGCCGGCGCGCGCTGCGCGAGTCGAATGCGCCATTGAGCAGCATTGCTTCGTTCTGCCCGTGCGTTGACGTGCTGGTCGAGCTGATGTCTCGGCTGCCGGCCAAACGTTCGGGGCGAGCCGCGGCGTGACCGCGACGGAGGAGCCGCTCGCGACCTCGGCCGCTGCGCCTAGACTAGCGGCGCCGCTTGAACATCGCCCCGAGACTGATCACGAAGGAAGCGCCGACGAAAATCAGCGCTGCCAACGCGATGCGATTGGCTCGCTCCGCGGTGACCACCTGCCGCTCGGCTGCCGCGGCGGCCCGCTCCGCGGCGCGCGCCTGCTCCAGCCGGAACGCTTCCTCGCGGGCCTCGAAAATTCGGGCCCGCTCCTGCTCCTTGCGGCGGAGCCAATCCTGGGCGAGTGCTGTTTTCTCCTGACTGTAGGTCTTCTGGGCAAGCTGACGACGGATCTCTTCCTCGCCGTGGCCGTCTAGCTCGGCTAGGAGGGCCTCGCAATTCGTGCTGACCAAATGCATGGCTCGACTCAGTGGGGGCTCATTCGGTGGGGTTGGGGGAAATGACGCGCTCACATTGACCAGTGGGCTGGCCTGAACGGCGAGCCTGCCGGAATTCAGTGGTAGGATTTTGGCGCCATCATGCCGGCAGGCATATTTTCCACCGCGGCGACAGAAAGCCCTCGGTCGCCGCCGTCGCCAGTGCGCTTTCGTGTTTGGAGTGCGCTTTCGTGTTCGGGAAGAGCAAGTTAGCTCGAAGAGGCTCCGCGCTGGATTGCTGTGAGGAGCAAGGGCCCCGGCAGGACGGAGTTAACGAACCAACCGAGGCCCCGCTTGACGCAGCTCGGTTAGGGGGGGTGGAGGACGAGCCACGCTAGCCAGTGGCTAACCGCGGAGCCGGTATCATGTTCCCCAGCCTAAGCACTTTGCGCTCTTGGGTCAGTTTGACAGATGGGGCGCACCGGCCTTGCCGGTCACGATCCGAGCGGCGGTGAGAGCGAGAATGGCGATGTGAGCGAGAATAGCGCCTGACAAGGCCAGCCGCGAGTACAGCAAGAGCAAAGCGCCAGCCGTTGCTGACCATGGAGTTGAATCGGAAATCTCGGAAAAATTGGCTCCGCGGGTAGGATTCGAACCTACGACCAGCCGGTTAACAGCCGGCTGCTCTACCACTGAGCTACCGCGGAACAGCGCATCGGTCGCGCGCGTCGGCTATAACAAATGGCGTCCCGCCTTGCAAAGCGTGAAATCGGTGACCGCTTAAGTTCAACGCCGGCCCGCGGATTTCGCGGGGCCGGCGTTGAACGGGAAACGCCAAGGCTGGAGATCGGCCGGTATCGCTACCGGGCCGGGTCGCTTAGCGGTGGCTGAAGGCAGCCAGAACCGCCTTCGGGATGTCGGTACGCTTGAGGCCGCGCTCGGCCAGCTGGTCGTCGCTCATGCGCGACAGCGACTTGAAGCGCTCTGCCATGGCGCGGGCCTCCCCGATCCCATCCAGGAACTCGGTAATGCGCTCGCCAAGCCGATAAAGGGCTGCCGGCGTCTGCCGGAGCAGGTGGTTGATTGCAAGAGTGGTCATGATGATGTGGTCCTTCTCAAATCAGTCTTCGTTGGGCTTTATATAGTCTGGTATTATATAGATTTCACCGTATCTTGGTGCATAGCAGCAATTTTGCGCTGCATGCCAATGTAGTGGTAATTTCTTAAAATCTTCGTGTTGGAATACGCGAATCGCTCCGGGCAGGGCGGGCGCCTTGAATGCTGCCGGGAGGCGTCTGCGAGCCGGGAGTTCCCCAAGCCCTTGGGCCCTCGAAGCCTTTGGCGCGCCGGAGGGTTGGAGGCCACGCCCGGAATTGAACCGGGGTACACGGTTTTGCAGACCGTTGCGTAACCACTCCGCCACGTGGCCCCAACGCAGTGTTTATAGGCACTTAACCTTTATCGGCAAGCTCATTCCTAAACTCCGTCCGTATCCCATTCCTAAACTTTGTTCCCGCCTTGTCCATGGCAGAAGCCCGCCCGGCTGCCCGATCGGCGGCCAGCTGCTCAACCGCAGAGGTGGCGATTCGGTGTGCGTGGCGCTTCCTGGTGGCCGGTAGAACTCGCTCCAACGTCCGCTTGGCATAGCCCTCGTAGGCGCGCTGGGTGCGGTGACCGGAGAGCGCGCGGCCTTGACCATCGGTCAGCTCTGCTTCCTCCAGCTCGGTCATGCCGCCATGCCGGCAGGCATCGAGCGTGAAGGTAGAGGGCAGCTTAAGCTTGTCCCGGAGCTTGCGCACGCGCTTGCCCATGCGGATGGCCGTAAAGGGCAGGGTGGTCCCATCGCCTCGCTGCTGGAGAATCATCGGCACTCCGCGCCGGGGCAGCTGCGATAGAATCTCCTCGGCCTCCGGATAGAACGTCACTACCCCCTCGGCGGTCTCCTCCTCCAGCGGGTGCCAGACCTGAACGCCGGTCTTGTGGTGCTCGATCTTGAGCGCATGCGGGAAGGCGTCCGGCCGGTAGTCCTGCCAGGTAATGCACCCCGCCAGCACGTTCTCCGGGCGCTGGAGCCACTCGAAGCAGATCACCGCTGCAGCCGCTGCTTCCGGGCAGCCGAGCGCAATGGCGCCGCGCGCAAAGCGGTAGACCAGCTCGCGGTTCACTGCCGGCTTCTTCTTCATGACCCGGCGCTTTTTGGTGGTGCCGTCCCACGGATAGGGCACCTTGGGATCAAACAGCGTCGGGTAGAGTTGGTGGACAACGCGCCAGGCGTGCCGGCAGAACGACAGCATCTTCTCGCCCTGCCGCAGCCGCTCACCGCGCGGCCCGACGATCACCTTCGCGTAAATCTTGTCCGCCGCGCGCGGCGTGATGGATCGGATCGAGAGGCCGCCTATGGTGCCGCCGGTCTTCGTCGGCAGGTCACAGACCATGTGAGCGAGTTTCTCGTAATCCGGCCGGGTGCGCCCGGAGACGCGTTCCTTGCAATTGTCGGAGGCGAAGTATTCCCGGAACAGCCAGTCGACGGTGCCGAAGCGGGCCAGCCTGGCGGTCTCCGCCTGACCGCCCTTGCGCTTGATGTTCCACTCGTCGAACAGTCCATTGAGAGCGGCGGCGCGGCCACCCTTGCCGTCTTCTCCACAGGCCGTCACGTAATCGGTGCCGAGCGGCTCGCTTGGGATCGTACAGCCGAGGTCCCGATAGTAAGGCTGGGACCTCCCAGTAGAAGGCGGTTTCGCCGCTGGCGAGGTCCTTGGGCTTGACGAACCGCGGCTTGACCTTTGCGACCATCACAAGACCTCGGCGGCGTCGCGGTCGTAAAGATCCTCGGGCGCGATCGCCCGATCGAGATCGTCCCTCAGCCATAACTGTCGACGCCCCTCGTTTACCCGCGGGTGCGGGTATTCCGACCCTACGCGGCCAAGGAAAGCATCGACGGCCTGTTAGATCGCATGTGGGATGACCAACTAGGTTGGATGAGAAAGAAGAACCGAGCGCCAGCCCGATTTACTCGATTGTACGCGACAGTCTGTCAGGAAGAGGGCGCGTTTACGGTCACGGTCAGATTGCTAAATCACCGCAACCAATCCCAAGTCGCCTGGGGTGAGGAGATAGCGGAGACCGTTGAAGTGGCCAGTTCGATGATCGGAGCGCTGGCGCGAGAGTTCTCAATTGCCGAAAAGTGCATTGCAATTGAATTACGCATGGCCAGCCTCAAAGATGGCACGTTGCACTGACGCGCCGAATATGAAGGAAAACCTACAACTACAATTCGTCGGGCTGTGCAACCGCTCCAGGGGAGGGTGCAAGCTCTATGAGAATTAAGAGGGAGCGCGGTTCCGTACTTCAAGGAACTTGCTCCCGTCGTCGCCGCGTTCTGCGAGCCGGGCATTGGCGTGCTGAGCTGACGCGCGTGGATGTTCGAGAAGCAGACGGCTTTTTTGGATCAGCAATGCACTCCGACCACATTTCGAGCATCGGCGTTAGAATCAAAAGGTGCGTGTACATGGCAACGGATCAAGAAACTGTGGCGCGCCTATTTCGTCTTAGACCAATTGCGTCGGTGGACATCCTTCACGTCTGCGAAAGCAATGGCAGTATTCTGTTTACCAGTGTAGTCGAGGTCGAAGGTGCTTCGTGCCAGGAACACAAGCCCACCATCGAAATCCTCGGCGATGGCTGAGCGGTGTGCTGTCACGAATAGGTCAAGAACCTTGCGGTCATCTGCCGCGATCCATCGCGCAAGCTGATACTCCGTTGTGTCCCAATTGATTTCTACTTCGTATTCGTTGGCCAGCCTGGCCCTTAGAACGTCAAGTTGCAAGGGACCCACGACGCCGACCACCGCGGGGGATCCATCGATTGGCCGGAGAACCTGAGCTACTCCCTCCTCTGCCAGTTGCAGCAGTGCCTGCTTCAGTTTCTTGGCCTTCATGGCGTCGGGTAGACGAACTCGGCGTAGAATCTCCGGAGCGAAGTTCGGCACGCCTGCAAAGTTGAGTTCCTCTCCTTCGGTCAGAGTGTCGCCAATTCGCAGCGTTCCGTGATTGGGAATTCCAACCACATCTCCGGCGTAGGCTTCATCCGCGAGTGCACGGTCCTGAGCGAAAAAGAATTGCGGCGCACGCAGGGTGATGATCTTGCCTGTGCGTACCTGTTTGACTTTCATTCCGCGTGTGAGCTTACCGGAGCAAAGGCGTACGAAAGCGATACGGTCACGATGATTGGGATCCAGGTTCGCTTGTATCTTGAAAACGAATGCCGCCATGCCGAGCTCGGCAGCAGCCACGGCCCGCATGTCGGCGTCCCGTGCTCGCGGTGGCGGGGCCATTTCTGCGAGTGCTTTGAGCAAGTCACCGACGCCAAAATTCTTGAGGGCACTACCGAAGAAAATCGGGGTCATGTGGCCTTCGCCAAAAGCCCGGGGATCAAACCGCTTGCAGGCGTGGCGCACCAGATCGAGCTCTCCAGTGAATGTTGCGGGATCAAATTTAGGACTGAGAGCGACGATTTCGGCGAGCGCCATTTGGTGCAATTTGCCGGCGGAACCTGCATCGCCGTCGAGGAGGCGGACGCCGCTGCTTTCTACGTGGATTGTGCCGATGAAATCGCCTCCGCGCCCGATCGGCCATGTGATCGGGGCAGCGTCGAGCGCCAGCGTCTTCTCGATCTCATCGATGAGGTCGAGCGGGTCGCGGCTCTCGCGATCCATCTTGTTGATAAAGGTAATGATCGGAATATCGCGCAGCCGGCAAACCTCGAAGAGCTTTCGCGTTCTTGGTTCGATACCCTTGGCTGCATCGATCACCATCACGGCCGAGTCGACCGCCGTGAGCGTGCGATAGGTGTCTTCCGAGAAGTCCTCGTGGCCGGGGGTATCGAGCAGATTGAAAACACGACCGTCGTGTTCGAAGGTCATCACCGACGTAACAACCGAAATTCCGCGCTCACGTTCGATGGCCATCCAGTCTGAACGGGTAGTGCGCTGGGCGCGCTTGGCCTTGACCTGTCCTGCAAGTTGGATGGCTCCGCCGAAAAATAGGAGCTTCTCCGTCAGCGTGGTCTTGCCGGCGTCGGGATGCGAAATAATCGCAAAGGTGCGTCGCCGCTCAACCTCGGCCGCAACGGGCGACCGAGTTGGGGTGCCCTCTGGGGCGCAAATCGATATGTTCATGGCGAGTGGATGTGGCAGTTCCGGCCGTTTTAATCAAGGCTGCAACCTTTGCAGCGCGCGCCCGGACTTCGCGTCTGTACTGTCACGGTAGCGCCCTGGCTCGGTACCCATGGGGCCATTTAGCATCCCCTGTGGACAAGCTCTCAAGCCCGCTGCCCGACGCGACGTTGGCGGTGTTGAGGAAGATGCGTGCCCCCGGAGAGGGCTGAGCGACGGAGGACGAGTTGCTGTGGAAGAGCGAGGACTGATATCCGCCGTTCATTCCAGGAGTTCGATCGAGCGGGCCTCTAGGCCTTTTTGACCCTGGCCGACTTGCATCCGAACACGCTGACCTTTAGTCAGCCCGCTCAGCCCGGCACGTGTCAGTGCCGACGCGTGGACGAAGACATCCTTGCCCCCGTTATCCTGACCGACAAAACCGAATCCCTTGTCCTCCCTGTACATCTTAACGGTACCAATACTTTCGCTGGTAGTGCCAACGACCTGCGAAGCAGTGGCAGGGCGGCGCGCCGCCGGGGCGCTCGGACCCGGAAAATTTGACCGAACTCCGGGTGTACGGTCGTCAGAATTTTGACGGTCATTATAACCGCCGCCGCCCTTGGGCTCGCGGTGGTAGTCTTTGTAACGGCCCATTCGACGTCACCAGAACTCGCAACAGAAATGGAGTGTCTCGTTCTCTCCGCAGACCAAGTCAAATAAGGCAGCTTTCGGAGGAGCGCAATACGGCAGTTCGCTCCGCAAACGCCGTCGCCCGCATCCTGCGGCACGGCGAGTTCATCTTGATACTGCTGGTCCGTCGACTTGTACATTCTGTCGGCGGAAGTGGGCAGACAAATCATCAAACGTGGATCGCCTGATGCCCATGATCGGCATGGCTTCCGATCCAAATAACATGCCGCGCGCCGCGGCGCGATCCATTGGCGCGCACCCTAACCTCATCCACGTCAAAACCAGTCTTGCGAAGTCGCCGAGTGAAATCCAAGTCTGGTCCCGATGACCATACTGCGAGTATGCCACCGGAACACAACGCCGTGCCAGCGGCGCGCAATCCCTCCGTGTTATACAGGGCGTCATTGCCTTTTCGGGTCAGTCCCTCGGGACCGTTATCGACATCGAGCAAGATCGCGTCGAATGTTGACCGGCTAGACCGGATCAAGTGGCCGACATCTGACTCGCGGATCCTTACGCGCGGATCCTTCAGGCTTGCACCGAAGACCTCCACCATCGGACCCCGGGCCCATGCCAAAACGGCCGGGACCAGTTCGGCGACGACAATTCGGGCCTCTGGTCCGAGCACGGCAAGCGCGGCGCGAAGCGTGAAGCCCATACCCAGCCCGCCGATCAATATCCGAGGCCGATTGCGGGCTTTAATTCGCTCGCAAGCTATTGTCCCGAGCGCCTCTTCGGAGCCGCTGCGACGGCTGTTCATCAGTTCGTTGTGGCCCAACCTTATCGAGAATTCGGTGCCACGCTGCATGAGACGTAGTTCACCGTTTCCGCCGGGCACCTGTGCCACATCGATCAGAGACCAGGGAATCACCGATAGCTTTTCCTGAAATTTTACCCAGTGGGTTTAGATTATTAAGATTACACCAAAAGCGCATAGCGGAGACAGAGCTGGCGGTTGGAGCACGTATTGGAATTGATACGGGACGGGCCAAGCCTGAAGCAATAGAAATGCAGATGACCCTGGCGC
Source organism: uncultured Alphaproteobacteria bacterium (assembly GCA_963817015.1). Classification (GTDB taxonomy): domain Bacteria; phylum Pseudomonadota; class Alphaproteobacteria; order Rhizobiales; family Xanthobacteraceae; genus VAZQ01. The sequence continues at coordinate 32,525 of CAWFMV010000011.1, forward strand.
CTGCTGCATGACGGCAAGCTGGCGTTCAAATGAGCTACTTCGCGTAACCTTGTGACCGAAGCCAATCGACACGTCGGGTTCCATTCAGCCAATCATCAACATCTGCCTTGCTCTTCAGCCCTTTGATAACGCGATCGTCGGTGTCGGGATACTGAGCGATAATCTGCCAATCGTCCTCGGCAATCCGCTGCATCTTGAAGTTAACGCGTGCTTTGGCCATGCCCCGTTATGCGGGCGTTATGGTGGAAGTTCAAGTGTGCGCCAGTAAGCCACATAAAAAAAGATGGTGGTCTTAGATTGCTCCGCCAATTTCTGACCTTTCCAGTAGGTCAATGCCAAAGCGCGTCACGCTGCTCAGCGGGGGCTTGGCGGCTTTCAAGTGGTCGAGCCGGAGACTGGTCCGAAGTCCTACGAGCTTAGCAGTTCTCGCTTTTTCAGAAACCAGTTCGATATGACTGCGTGGCTGGCACGTAGTTCGAGTCCTCTCGGGACCATCAGGCAGCCTCGAACTGCCGGAGATTTCCCGGAAACTCGCGAATAGCCCCGGATTGGCGGGGTTGTCGTGCCCGCGCTTGGTCTCTCAGAAAGCGCAATTGTCGCTGGGCCGCTTTTTTGGGCTTTTGTCTCTGGCCCTCAAAAACACGCTTCCCGGAAACGGAGACCACGAGTGTTAGAGACGCGTTTCGAATGTGACCAGTTCCCGGTTCAGCGGCCGTATTGAAACGTCGACTGTCCATACTTTGACGTGATGCTAGGATTATCCCGGCGCGCGACTGCTTGGACCAATTTTCCAAGCTCTAAGGCAAGCGATCGCATATTGATCTGCCAGAAGGAAGCACTCAAGTTTGATAGAGTTGCTCAGTTGTAAACAATTGCTGCGCGTCGAAACCCGCTGTCGAGTGACGATCTTGTCCGCTCTCAGGATCCTGGCGGTTCGAAGCGGCGGAATACATGAGTGCAGGCGCCAGAGCCGGAATACTCAGCCTTGCGCTACAGTCCTGGTTTCGCCGGCCACTCGTTCCGGAACATTTTTCCGGCGTTATCTTTGGCCTCGACTGCGAAGGTCGCGGCTCCAGTGGCGAGATAGCTGAAGCGGAAATTCGGATCTTCCGAAATCGAAATCCCTCCATTCATGCGAAACAGCAGTGCATCACCCTGCCGAACAGCTAGCTCCTCGATAAAATGCGCTGGGATATAGAACAGGGTCACCTGATCGCGCTGCAGCCCCGAATTGTTGGGATGCCGGATCATGATCTGCGCCTCACGCGTGAGGCTGGCGCCGCCGTCGGTCGGATTGCCGAATGTCTTGAACCGCATCTGCCCGAGGCTCGCGCGCGCTTCGTCCGCGTTCTTGGCAGCCGGAGCCGAACACCCGCCGGACGCCTTCACATAGGTCTTGACCACATAGAGCTTGCTGTCGGTCAACTCCGCAATGAGGTGCACGTCGGTGTAGGAATTGACCCGCACGCGCGTCGAAATCATCGACACGCCAGCATTGTCGCCGAATTCGAAAGTTGCGGCAACCGGCGCAGGATTTTCGTCAATCACCAAGGTAAGCGCCTTTACTCGCCGTGGGTCACCCAGCGGCAGCGTCACGCGCATCGTCACCGGAACGATCGCGGCGTCCTCGGCGCGCGTTGGCATTTCAATCCCGACGAGACCAGTGCCGTCGGCGAGCGGCCGCCCCTTGAAGATTTCGTTGGCAAGTTCGTTCCAGATCTCTTCCGAGGTGTGAGCTTGGGCGACAGAAGGCTGCGCGAGCGTAAACTGCAGGGCCACCGCCAGGGCCGAAACCGCAAGCCAGCGTCGGAAGCCGGTCGCACAAGAACGACTCAGGGCCTGTGCGAACATGATCTCCTCCTGCATGACGGCTGCCACAAAAGCGAACTATACATCGGACAGGATGGTAATTCTATTCCCATTCGAGCTCCGCATATGCTGCGGTCGCATTGCGGCCGTTGTACTCATCGAACAATTCCCAACGCATCCGCTCGGATTGTGCCGCACTCTTCGCCACTGCAGCGATCGTCTCGCCACCCTTGATCGCGCCGCGCACGTCCTGTGCCAATCGCGCAAGATACCGGCGCTGTTCTGCAAGAGCCGTCGGCCAGTCCGCTACCGGACCGTGGCCGGGCACGACCCGTCGCGCTGGGACTTCGGCGAGTTGGTCGATCACCGCAAGCCAGCCCCTCAGGCTGCCGTCGAGAACGGGCAAGTGCCGCAGAAACACCAAATCGCCGGCGAAGAGGGTCCCTGTGTTCTGGTCCAGCACCGTCAGATCATGGTCGGTATGCGCAGCCTGCCAAGCCCTGAGCATGAGCACGCGGTTGCCGAGATCAAGCCGCCTCTCGCCGTCCACGATTTGCATCGGCGAAATGATCTTGACCTCCCCCATGATGTCGTCGCCGAGTTCCCTTCGAAGCGCATCGAGATAGAACATGCCGCGCCCAGCAAGCGCACGGTCGAGGTTCTTATGGCCGACGAAAGTTGCGCCGATGAACGCGGCATTGCCGAAGACGTGGTCTGGGTGCGTGTGGGTGTTGATCACGAAGCGAACTGGCTTTTCTGTCACCGCGCGGATCGCCGCAAGCAGGCGGCGGCCCTCGCGTACGCTGCCGCCACTGTCGATGACGGCAACCGTGTCACTGCCGACGACAAAACCCACATTCGCGACAGCGCCCTCATTCGCGCGCGTCATCGGCGCCACCGCCCCGACGTGAACAAACAAGCCGGGCGCGATTTCGGCCACGGGAAGCGGTTCAGTGGCTCGCTCTGAAACGGCAAAAGCCAGCGTCGTTGCGCATGCCAAACATGCGACTGCGCACCACCGATTGATCGGACGAAAAAGCACTCATGTATCTCCGGAACAAGACACGTCTTTCAAAGCTTCCGCCCAAGGTGCGATTGAGACTTATCAGCCACTGCGAACCGAGGGGTATCGGGTGGCGCTCGGAATGTGAGTTGCGGCCACTATAGCATAGGCATATTTATTCAAGAGGCTTTCAGCTTCAAGCCGTCAATGTTGAGGAGTGCTGGCATTTCTTCCGTGTGCGCGTGCCAATACCGCCTGGGGTCGGGTACGGTCTGCCAACCGCGAGGACCAGTCGGTCGGCTTTGCGCGCGCGGAAGACTCCCGCATCGGCAAGGATCGATGATGGCGAGGACCGACACGAGTATTCCAGGTCGCCGCCGATGATCGCGGTCAACTCCCGGCCTGTTATGCTGGTGCTCACCATGCTCGCGTTGGCACCCGCTTCGGTCTTTGGCGACGACATGCCCGAGCCGGAAGGCTTTCGAACCGAGAACTATCGGGCACCGACACCGGCCACCCTCAGGGGCGCGCGCGTGGTCACAACCGCTGAGGCGCAGGAAATTTGGCAGAGGGGCGGCGCTGTTTTCGTCGACGTGCTGCCGCGGCCGCCACGACCGGCCAACCTGCCTGCGGGCACGATCTGGCGGGAAACGCCGCGGCTCAGTATCCCGGGGAGCGTCTGGCTACCCGACACCGGCTATGGGTCGCTCGCGCCGGCGATGGAAAACTATTTGCGAACTAACGTCGCGCACGCCAGCGGCAATGACCGGGCAAGGCCGCTTGTCGTCTACTGCGTACGTTCCTGCTGGATGTCCTGGAATGCAGCGAAGCGAATCCTTGCTATGGGTTACACCGAAGTCGTGTGGTACCCGGACGGCACCGACGGATGGTCGGAAGCCAATCTGCCCTTGCAGTTGTCGACGCCGGAACCGAGGCCAGAGCAATAGTCACCTACTCTGGGGCGGTTGCGGCGGGGCGGTCATGAGCGGGTGCGCTGTCGCCGTGGCTGCATCCGATCTGTTGAAGCTCGGTCTGCCCGTGGCTGCGGGTATTCCGACCCTATGCGGCTAAGGAAAGCATCGACGGACGGCTCCCCGCGATAGCCTGCGGCCACCTCCGCCGTCATGCGGCGTGGCGAGCAGCCCGGAGGAAACGGAGACCGCGAACGACGAGACCTGGTTCGAATGCAGGTTCGCCAATTATATTAGCTACGACTCAACTCTAAAAGCCAAAGCCGTCGTCAGTACCTGTAGGTGCGTGGCGGCGCATTTCTTC
>CAWFMV010000012.1:0-223576 GCA_963817015.1 uncultured Alphaproteobacteria bacterium
TGAGGAGCCGCCGAAGGCGGCGTCTCGAAGGATGGGGGCAGCACCATGCTTCGAGACGCGCACAGCGTGCGCTCCTCAGCATGAGGCCGGGTGAGCGCAAACGCAGTCATATCCGCCGGCGCACGAAGACGTCCTGATAGAGCTTCGCCCAGTCCTCGTATTCGCGGATATAGTTCGGCCGGTTGGTGAGATAGAGCCGCTCGAGCTTGGCGCCTGCGCTCGCTTTTCCTGCGTCGGTCCGTGGCGAGTCGTAACCGAGTTCCTGGTAGAGCATCTGGCCCTCCTTCGACATCAGGAAATCCATGAACAGCATGGCGGCATGCGGATGCGGGGCCTTGCGGGCGATGGCAACACCGGAGTTGGTCACCGGCACGGGACCGGGCGAATGCCAGCCGAGCGGCGCGCCCTTCTCGGCGCTCGCCGCCACATGCGAGTTGTAGATGGTCGGCGACAGCACCACCTCGCCCGCCGTCATCAGATTGGCAAGCGCGCGGCCGGTGAGATTGTAGATGCGGATGTTCTGCGTTCCGAGCTTGCGCACATAGTCAGGGCCGTGCGCGATCAGCATGGTGCCAACCCAGTTGACCGCGGTGGTGGAGACGCCGGAGATCGCCATCTTGCCGCGCCACTGCGCATCGAGCAGGTCGAGATAGGTCTTCGGCGCTCGCTCGGGCGGCAGCAGCTTGGTGTTGAAGCCGATGCCGGTATAGGACTCGCGCACCACCACCCAATGACGCCCGGGCTCGACGGCATCGGTTGCGAACGCTGCAAGCTCAGGCGAGCGGAACGGCTGCAGGATGCCTTCGTCGCGCGGCACCACCAGCCCGTGCGAGGCGAGCTCAAAGGCGTCGACCTTCTCGAAGCCGGCGCGATATTCCTCGATCACCTTGCGGGCCGTATCGGCGGAGCTCGCGCGCGCAAGCTCTACTTTGACGTAGGAATGTTTCTGCTCGAACCGGTCGATCAGCGGCTTGATCTGGGTGCCGGTGGTATAGAGCAGCAGGCTGCCCTCGCGGCGGGCGCCCTGCTCCAGGATCATCTGCCGGTCAGAACCGCTGTAGTTGGCAATGGCATCGACCCCGATGGGCTGCGCACCCATGTCAGGCGCCGCAGCCAGCGTGGCGAGCATAGCGAGACCGAGGACTGCGCTCGTTCGCACCCGACCCTCCCTGACCTGTTACCGGAATGGTAGTCGAGGCACTGGCCCTTTGCCATCCCGGGCCCTATACCCATCGCCCGGTGCGTCCGCGGGAGATAACGCCATGCGTGAGATCGGCCATTTTGTCGGCGGCAAGGAGGTCAAGGGAACCTCGGGCCGGTTCGGCGACGTGTTCAATCCGAATACCGGAGAGGTCCAGGCCAAGGTCGCGTTCGCGAGCCGGAGCGAGGTCGGCGACGTAGTCGCCAACGCCGACGCCGCCCAGCGCGGCTGGGCCGCCACCAATCCGCAGCGGCGCGCGCGCGTGATGTTCAAGTTCCTGGAGCTGCTGCACCGCGAGTTCGACAGCCTCGCCAAGCTCCTCTCCTCCGAGCACGGCAAGACGGTTGCGGATTCCAAAGGCGACATCCAGCGCGGCCTCGAAGTCGTCGAGTTCGCCTGTGGCATCCCGCATCTCCTGAAGGGCGAGTTCACCGAGGCCGCCGGCCCTTCAATCGACCTCTACTCGCTGCGCCAGCCGCTGGGCGTGGTCGCCGGCATCACGCCGTTCAATTTCCCGGCCATGATCCCGATGTGGAAGTTCGCGCCCGCGCTCGCGTGCGGCAACGCCTTCATCCTGAAGCCGTCGGAGCGCGATCCGTCGGTGCCGATGCGGCTTGCCGAGCTTCTCGTCGAAGCGGGGCTGCCGGCGGGCGTGCTCAACGTGATCAACGGCGACAAGGAAGCCGTCGACGCGCTGCTCGTCGACCCGCGCGTCAAGGCGATCGGCTTCGTCGGCTCCTCCGCGATCGCGGAGTACATCTATGCGACCGGCTGCGCGCACGGCAAGCGCGTGCAATGCTTCGGCGGCGCGAAGAACCATATGATCGTGATGCCGGACGCCGACATGGACCAGGCCGTCGATGCTCTGATCGGAGCGGGCTACGGCTCTGCCGGCGAGCGCTGCATGGCAGTGTCGGTCGCGGTGCCGGTCGGCAAGAAGACCGCAGACCTGCTGGTCGAAAAGCTCATTCCACGGGTCGAGAGCCTCAAGGTCGGGCCCTCGAGCGATCCGCAGGCCGATTACGGGCCGATGGTCACGCGCGCGCATCTCGACAAGGTCAGGAGCTACGTCGATCTCGGCATCAAGGAAGGCGCCAAGCTCAAGGTCGACGGCCGCGGCTTCAAGCTGCAGGGCTATGAGAACGGCTTCTTCATGGGCGGCTGCCTGTTCGACGAGGTGACGCCCGACATGCGCATCTACAAGGAGGAGATCTTCGGGCCGGTGCTCTCGGTCGTGCGCGCAAAGGACTACGAGGAGGCGCTGCGGCTTCCCTCCGAGCACGACTACGGCAACGGCGTTGCCATCTTCACCCGCGACGGCGACACGGCGCGTGATTTCACGAGCCGTGTCGAAGTGGGTATGGTGGGCGTCAACTTCGCGATCCCGGTGCCGCTTTCCTATTACACATTCGGCGGCTGGAAGCGCTCGGGCTTCGGAGACCTCAATCAGCACGGGCTCGAACTCGATCCGCTTCTACACCAAGACCAAAACCGTCACGGCGCGCTGGCCCTCCGGCATCAAGGAAGGCGCCGAGTTCGTGATCCCGACGATGAAGTGACCTCTGCGGTTCGTCGTTGAGCGCACGACATAATGCCCAAGGACGATCACAGCCACCCGTTTCCCGACAGAACACTACGGCGTAGACCGAATAATCAGCCCTGGCGCGGCGTTGGGTTCGACCGCATATTTGGGGCATGCAAGGCGTTCTGGAAATTGCCGAAGTGGCCGCGCTGGTGGGCGATCCGACGCGCGCCAATATCTTGTGCGCGCTGCTCGACGGCCGTGCGCTGACCGCGAGCGAGCTTGCCTATTCGGCTGGCGTGTCGCCGCAAACCACCAGTGGCCACCTTGCCAAACTGACCAACGGAAAGCTGCTTGGGCTCGTGAAGCAGGGCCGCCACCACTATTACCGGCTGGCCGGTCCGCATATCGGGCGGATGCTGGAAAGCATCATGGATGTGGCGGTCACGGCCCCGCCACGCTATCGGCCGCGATCGAGCCGTGAGGATCAGTTGCGGCGCGCCCGCACCTGCTACGACCATCTGGCCGGGCAGCTCGGCGTTGGATTGGCCGAGCAGCTCTGCTCGCGTGGGCATGTCGTTCTGGCCGAGGAAGCCGGCGAGGTCACACGCTCCGGCACGGCGTTCCTGACCGAGCTCGGCGTCGACCTGGCGCGGGCCCAGGCTGGCCGTCGCTTCTTCTGCCGCCCCTGCCTCGACTGGACCGAACGGCGGCCGCACATCGGCGGCGCGGTCGGTGCGGCGCTCGCCACCCGCTGCCTCGATCTCGGCTGGGTCGCACGCCGGCGCGGGTCACGCGGGCTCGACATCACGCCCGCCGGCCGCAAGGGATTGCTGGAGGTTTTCGGCCTGTCGATTTAGGGTCTTCCGGCATCATCGCGTCGAGGGGACCCATGCCCGAGTATCAACTCTATTGCTTTGCCCAGTCTGGCAACGCCTACCGCGTTGCGCTCATGCTCAATCTGATCGGCGCCGACTGGCAGCCGGTCTACGTCGACTTCTTCGCCAGGGGCGAGACCCGCACACCGGAGTATCGCGCCAACGTCAACGAGATGGGCGAGGTGCCGGTGCTGGTGCACGGCGACAAGAAGCTGAGCCAATCAGGCGTGTGCCTCACCTACCTTGCCAAGCGCTCGGGCAAGTTCAAGCCGGAAGGCGAGGACGAGGAGCTCGAGGCGCTACGCTGGATGATCTTCGACAATCAGAAGATCAACGGCTTCCTCGGGCCCTATCGGTTCCTGCGCTGCTTCGCCAAGCCACCGGGCGACCCCGCGGTGTTCGCCTTCCTCAAGGGGCGCATCGACAACACGCTCGGGATTCTCGACAAGCGGGTTGCCGCACGGCCTTACGTTCTCGGCAATCGGCCGACCATCGCCGACCTTTCGCTCGTCGCCTATCTCTATTATCCGCCGGATGAGTTCGGCTTCGACATCGCGGCGACACACAAGAACATCGCGGCCTGGCTCGAGCGCATCAAGGCGCTGCCGGGCTGGAAGCATCCCTACGACCTGATGCCTGGCCATCCGCTGCCGGGGCAGTGACAATCACCGCGGCTGTTGCGAGTGCCGACATCCAAAATCTGTTTCTTCAGGCAGCCAAGTTCGCTGCCAACTGCTGAGAATCGTAATCCGTGCTGAAGCAGATATTGCGCGGCTCTTCCAAGAACGCGAGTCCTGTGGAAAACGTCCAAAAAATCCCCGCGAGTGCTGCAATTATACGACCATTACGGGCATGTATTCCTAGTAATATAATACCTCCAGAGGTAGTCTCTCCCGAGGTTGGGGCCCCCCTCCGGGCGGAGCCTTTCCTGATTGGCCCATTTTAGCGTGATAGGAAGCGAGGGAGGTCGGCATGTCCTGGAAAGTTGAATTCGTTATGGACGATTCTGGCGAATGGATTGGTGATCCCCTACGCTTTGAGACCGAACAAGAAGCACTGGCGTACGCGCGGGATCTCGAATTTCGTTGTTCCGCAGTCAGGGACAAGCGCTTGTTGAGATGTGAGGATTCAATCAACCAGAATTTCTTGTCGACCGACGCACGCCCGATGCCTCGGCATGAACTTCTGCGGCATTGATACCTGCCGCGCCAGACTTGGTCCCGATCTTGATTCGTGATCGCCAACACCGGCGCGAATCTGATCGTCATTTGCGAACAGCATCTTAAGGACAAGGATGTGATGCGCTGCCGCCATCACCGAGTGTGATTGGACGGCGAGACGAAGGGGCAGATCACCGGACTTACGCTGCTGCAGATATACGGCGAGCAAAAGCCGATCTGCTGCAAGTACGATTAGTCGGCGCCGTCTAACTCAGACCGATCATCATTGCAAAGGTGCCAGAGCCTTATCGGGGCCCCTGATCGGATCGCGCTCCTGATTGGAGTGCGCTTCCGATTCATTCCACGCCGAATCTCAGCGATATCACGAGGACGTCCAGAACCTGCAGCCGATCGCTGTTATTTCACTTTTGCCGCGTCCAGATAATCTTGCTGCAGAGACAAAGAATCAAACGTCACCCCATCACAACACCGCCTGCAGGCTCCAACATAGCAAACCGCACAACCAGACTAATCCACGCCGCGTCTCAACTCGTTGACGACGCAGACTCGGAGTGCTCGCATCCGAGGGCGGATATGCTCCAATGCAAGTGCATCCCGCCCTTGATACCGCTGGTGAATGACGGACTTGACATAGAGTAACGTTACTTTAGCGGTGCAGAAAAAACGTTCTTGCGACTGTTACGGTTTGACATAGGGTGAGAGCGAGCCGGCCGGCCACACACATTGACGGAGCGAATGCAAGCTTGAGGGGGAACCTATGGCGACTATCATTGAATGGCGACGCGCGCCGCCCGGGGCAAATTCGAACAGATTCGCAATTTGGCCGGTCGCCGCAAAACGCTTCGCGATCTTCGCGATGTCGGGCTATCAACCCGCCGGTTCTGCCGGTCCGTCGGGCGCCCGGATCTGACCTGATCCGATCTCTAAGTCAAATACCGTGTGCATCATCTGCACGTGGCACTGCACTGCGCGCTCTGTAGTCTTCGCGGGCTGGCGGCCAGCCCAAGCTCAGAGGAGACGCTGCTATCGCGCAAAGCAGCGTCGACTAAGACCTTCCCTCCTGGCGATCTCCAACAAGCATCGCACTGCAGGGTCGGTCCATCCCGTCAAAAAATACAGGAGGCGAACATGTCTTGGAAAGTTGAAGTGGTTATGGACGATTCGGGCGAATGGGAATGCGATTCGCTCCGCTTCGCGACCCAACAGGAGGCCGTGGCGTATGCGCGCGATCTCGAGTTTCGTTGCTCTGCAGTCAGAGAAAAGCGTGTCATGGAAAGCCGGGACCCTGTCAACCACCGTTGGACGACGCAGGGCGCACGGTCGACAGACGCAGGGCGTACGGTCGACAGGAGACACAAAGCGTAAATCCTGACACCTTATGGTGGAGGCACTCGGCACCGTGCGGTCCACAACAATTCCGCACGTAGAAATCAGCGGGTCTGCCTACACCGGCATAACAAGCCACGCTCATGGGGCCTGTGAACGGTTACGTTCAGGCAAACTTTGCCCCGACGACCTCCGATAGTTATCGTCGGAGCTCGATGATGAACGGCGCAGCAGGGCTGTTGCGGTTATACCAACTTCTTGAAGTGGCGAGCCACTTCCACGTCACGGCTGGGCATAGCGCGTCAAAGACGCGCGTGAACGCGCTTATGTCCCCGGCCATCCGCTTTTTTGATTTGGCCGCAATTCAAGAACGGGTGAAGTAGAGCCGATTCAGGACTCTGGGCGCTAGGCTTTCGCCCGATCCGCGATCAACATGGATTGCAACAGTTGATCGGAGATCTCTTTCACGGCGCCAGGACTGTGCGACAGGAAAAGTGTATTTGTCTTGTCGGTCTCGCCAATGGATTTAATTGTATCAAAATATTGCGTGATCAGCACCAGCTGCATGACTTCTGAAGGGGATGAAACTCCGACCACCTTCTGGAATTGCTCAATCGAATTCTGTAGCCCCTCGATGATAGCCTTTCTCTGATTCGCAATACCTCGCCCTTGGAGAGCCATGCTCTCTGCTTCAGCCTCGGCCTTCTTAACGAGGAGAATTTTCTCGGCCTCACCTCTGGCGTTTGCGGCGACCTGCTCGCGCTGCGCCGCATTGATGTCGTTCATCGCCGATTTCACTTTGGCATCGGGAACAATGTCGGTGACCAACACATTCACAATTTCATATCCGAACCCGGCCATGTCAGCACCAAGCTCCTGCCGCACGGCCGCAGCAATCCCTGATTGGCTTGCAAAGACCTCATCCAGTGTCATGCCGGGGACATGTCCGAGTATCACCTGTTCAACATAAGACTGAATCTGCTCCACTGGATTGGACAGCTTGTAGTAGGCATCATGAACACTTTCTGGACGCACTCGACTTTGGACAGAGATGGGAACGGTGACAAACACGTTGTCTTTTGTCTTCGTCTCCATCGTTAAGGAAATTTGATTGACACGCAGGCTGACTCTGCCAGCCACTTGATCAATGAGTGGCCATTTCCAGTTCAAGCCCGGATTGGCGACGCGGAGAAATCTTCCAAATCTCTGGATGATCGCTACCTGCGCAGTGTTGACGGTGAAGAAGTTTCCAATAATTAAAATGAACACGAAGAAGGCCGCAAAGACCGACACGCTCCAGCCGAGCAGCCCCATCATATCTCCCATTTTCTCATCGTCCGCCAACTATGGCCAGCGCCCTGGTAGTCAGGGCGCTGGCCGGTGCCTCAATCGTGGCCGATCGCTTGATGCGTCCGATTTGGACACATTGGAGAACCTCAGGAGCTTAGAGCATCAGCTCCTCTCGGCATGACCGTACTAAGCGCCAAACTGCTCCATACGCTCTTCGATTTCCGCTTCCGTATAATGCGGAAATTGGGCTCTGATTTGCTCGACCAATCTACTGCGTCTGTCGACATACGCTTGCAGAGTTCGAGCACTTGCAGAATGAGCCCGCTTTGGCGCAGGAGCGCTTGTTGCTTGCGCGCCGTCCATCATTTTTGAGCCGCCATCTTCGGCGCTTTTGACCGGTCCCGGCGATATCGGTTGCAGCACCGGGCCTGTGCCATTACTTCGCACGTCGGGGCAGGCTAGATCGGGATCGCTATGACTTATCATCCTCCGCTCTCCGCAAAAACCCCATTTTCCCCTAAGCACTTTCACTAGCATTTGGGCCGTTGTGGTTAATACAAATCTGTGTGATTTGGGTGACGGATTTCTGGGCGAAGTTTTCAAATTCATTCGAATTGGCGCACGCGTGGTCGCACACAACATTTCGACAGTCTCGACACCTGCTGTCGCTGTTTGCGACAATCGACAAGCGTCTAGTTCGACAAGCGTCATGGAAAGTCGATCGTTCTCCTTGTCGGAGATTTTAAGCCCGACACAACGCGACGAGCGAACGATCGGAGAGACAGATCTCATAGCTTCGTGCCGTGACACTTCGTTGGCTGAACGGTCACCCAATTCGCACACAAGGAGTGATCCGCTCGATACGTGGCGCGGTGATCGGCTTCGGTCCCGCACTTTGCGTCGCGCCTTCCAAAAACGAGAAGCCATCGCGATCCGCCTCGACGGCGCTAGCGCTGACTGCGGTGGCCGCGCCATCTCCAGCACTACATGCCCTCATCAAACTTCGGCCGCCATCGCCATGATGCTCCGGTCCAGTACGATCGCGGTAGAACATTGAAGCTCTGGCGCGGCTGCCGCGCATCCGATCGTGCCGTGCCTACAACGCTTGGGCTTGCTCGATCTCTTGCCGCTTCGTAGGTCCTGGTGCGCTGTCGCTCGCCTGATTCATTTGGCTTGCCGATCTGATCACGAGATGCAGATTTCCTGACATTGCCCCCGGCGTTGAATTGGCCACCTGCACCGCCCTGCCGCTCCACGCTGCTAAGGCTCGCCGATTTGAGGAGCTCACTCATATTCCGGTATCTCGTCACCGGTGAAGGTTCGTGGTCGCTCCCGACCGGAATCGTCGCATTCTCGGAACCTCCCGCGAACGCGATCCTGCCACCGGCCATGTAGCTGCCGCGAATTACGGCGCCACCCGCGCAAACCGCAAAGGCAAGCGCGATGATCGCCAAATTGCGGCGCACCGTTCGCTCCTTGCCCGGAACAACTTTGCCCGACACGACATCGATATCGATGGGAATTCGTTCGGGGCGGCGAACTCTCCGCATGTATTCCACTTCTTGCCTCAATAGGCATTTTCTGCGTTGCTACAAATGCCGCGCCGCAATTAAAGAACGGTTTCCTCGCCGGCATTTATCGAGCTGCAAACACTCGAGACGTACGCGAGTAGCGACGGGGTGTGCCACTTCACTATTGAAATACCGTTGTTGGCCGAGGAGCTCATCAGCAAACGTTTCGTCGATGACGACGTCGCGAGCCCTCGAAGAACATTTGCAAGCGCTGGAGGTCGCTGATGGAGAGCACAGCGCGTTCGTACAAACAAAACTTCCAATGAAGTCCGTCGGAAAGCGACACCAAACACGGCTCTCTAAGCAATAAGCAGCACGCAGCGCCGACACGAGAGAGCAGTTGATCGTCTGAGATCCTCGCCAGCGACACACACAACGCAGCTTGTTGCTTTTAGAAATTTTAAGCGTGGTTAATGTGAGAAGCGTGCGCGTTGCAGGTCAGCTGGCCCAATCATACCTACGCGAAAAACAAGATTTTCCCGGAACATACGCGCGCTAACTGACAGAGATTGCCGGAACTGCTGCCAACCAATGCGATCGTCTTGATTGAGTATCGAAGCCGAAATGCGACCGAAGCCGGTATAGCTACAATGCGACCTTTCTTGGACTCCAATTCTTTGCTTCTTTGCGGGAACACAAGAGCATCGACGCAATGGAGGCGGCAAATGAGTCAACCTACAATCGTGCGAAAATCAAAGTGGCGGTGGATAGCCCACGTCGCGACTTTCATCGCAGCACTGCTTGGTACGTGCAGCGTTACGGCATCTGCACACAGCGCAGATCTCTATCAATACGGGACCTACCCGGCACCACAATACCAACCTCCGCCTAATTACTATTATACAGGCGCGAGTCCGTGTCCGTCATGCGGCTGCGGCCAATGTGGCTGTGCGCCATGTGGTTGCGGGCAATGTGGCTGCGGACAATGTGGCTGCGGGCAATGCGCCGTCTCCGTCCAGCCGCCACGTGTGGTGATCGAACGCCGGATCGTGAAGCACGAATATATCGAGCGGCGGTACATGGATGACTGCTGTCAGGAGCAGAGTAGGTCGACCCGCAGACCTACGGCTACCCGCCGCGCCCCCATGCGCCCGTGTACCCGTCTGACTACGGACAGCGATCTCCGTTCCCTTACGGATATGGCGGCGTGCGGGGGCAGCCATCCTATGGATATTATCGCTAGCATGGTGTCGGGCCATCATAGGTATCGAGCCACGCTGCTTCGAATACCTGCCGCGATGCACCCCACGGCTGCCATGCTTACAAAATGCCCTCCGCCCGCTAATGGGCGGGGACGGTGGTCTATTACCGGGCAAGTCCGTCGATGTCGCGGGGCCAATGTAGATAACAGTCTGCGGCTCGCCACATCATGAAATGCCAAAGGGAATCGTCAGATTGAGGCCAACATCATGTCAAAGAATAATGTGGCCAAGAGCGATGCCCCTCTACCCGCTAATGTTCCGCCGCACACTCAGTCCTGGGTGGCAGCGAGAATCACGTAGGCGCCGATGGCAACCCAAAAAGCGTAGTTGCTGACAAACGGGATCTCAATGAACACGCCAACAATTGCGAATCCCACAAGAACAAGCGAAATCGCAAATCCGAAGTTCACAACGCGTCTCCCTGGCGCTGCCACAGAACATCGGACCAACGATTCAGCAACCGCGCTTTCATGTGATTGCGCTCACTCGACGTTGCGCCGGTTATTGGTATCCGCCAGACGACGGTACGTCGCTGCGTTGATCAGAACATAACGTTGTTGAGGACACGGGGCGCTTCTGATTCGGGCGTTTTTACGACTCGCGTGTGGCCGGCGGCATTATCACACCGCGACTCATCCGACCGCCGGGGATGCGGCCCAAGGAGGAAAAGATGTTGATACCCGAGGAGCAAGCAAAGCGTACCATGTGGTGCCCGATGGTACGTGTGCGATGGCCAAACAAGGTTGTCGCAGGCAATCGTGTCAATCCGGGTCATAAAGATCGTTTGACCAACGCGATCTTCCGAACCTTCTTTCCTCGTTTGCACTGGCTCTTCCGGCTGAAGTACTACAGGTGCTGGGGATCTGGCTGCATGATGTGGCGATGGGAAGGCGGAAATTCGAAGCGGGGGTATTGCGGGCTGGCAGGGTCCCCGGTCAATCTCTTGTTGCCGGACGAGGAAATGCAATCGCAGAAGAAGTCTCACAGGGTCTAAATTTTGGAGAGCGCCACGCGGCCCGCCGGTGGCGCTTAGAGGGTGCGTCCGCAGCTTCACGCGCCGCCCACAACCTCGACAACTTCCTGCGCGCGCCGTCGGCACCGATCAAGCATCGGTTGCTGTCTTGGTCCCCCAAGCTGCGGGCTTATCTTTTTCAGGTCATGCGACGAGGCCGACGATCAATGCGTTGCGACATACAATATTCTATTCTGTGGTTTCGTATCCAGATACCTTGATCTTCGCATCATCAGAATCACACTTCGAACGTCGGCTTGATTTTAACTCCGGTAGTGGAGTGTTGGTTTTTATAACAAGCTCATCTGGACCTCCGCACATTTGGGTACCTGCGTCGGGTGACTCAAAGTTTCCGCGGAAACTTGCGCTCGTTATTGATGGTGAAAAGGCTTCGAGTGATTCAGGGTTAACTTTTTCGTCAGACAATAGCCTCTCACCGACCGGTCGAAGCTCCTGCCATCCCGTTGTTGCCATCCCGTAGTTGGTACGGGGCTGCACGGTATTGCGGTGACGAAAAACCTGAGGGCATGAGGATGAATGCAAAGAGCGACGCCAGCACCAAGTCTGGCCAACTCACCATCGGCAACAAGAGTTGGTCATTTCCGATCTATGATGGGTCGATCGGCCCGTCCGTAATGGACATCAGCAAGCTGTACGCACAGACCGGCATGTTCACCTACGATCCCGGCTATACCTCGACCGGGAGCTGCGAATCCAAGATCACCTATATCGATGGTGACGAGGGCGTGCTGCTCTACCGCGGCCACCCGATCGAGCAGGTGGCCGAGCACGGCGACTTCCTGGAGACCTGCTATCTCCTGCTCTACGGCGAGCTGCCCACGCCTGCGCAGAAGGCCGACTTCGACTACCGCGTGACCCATCATTCGATGGTGCACGAGCAGATGAGCCGGTTCTTCCAAGGGTTCCGGCGCGACGCGCATCCGATGGCGATCATGACCGGCTGCGTCGGCGCACTGTCAGCCTTCTATCACGACTCGACCGACATTTCGGATCCGCATCAGCGCATGGTCGCCTCGATCCGCATGATCGCCAAGATGCCGACCATGGCGGCGATGGCCTACAAATATTCGATCGGCCAGCCGTTCATCTATCCGAAGAACGATCTCGATTACGCCACCAATTTCCTGCGCATGTGCTTCGCGGTGCCGTGCGAGGAGTTCAAGCCCAACGAGGTCCTGGCGCGCGCCATGGACCGCATCTTCATCCTGCACGCCGACCACGAGCAGAACGCCTCGACCTCGACGGTGCGGCTGGCTGGCTCCTCGGGCGCCAACCCGTTCGCCTGCATCGCGGCCGGCTGCGCCTCGCTGTGGGGCCCGGCGCATGGCGGTGCCAACGAGGCCGCGCTCAAGATGCTCTCGGAGATCGGCCAGGTCGAGCGCATCCCCGAATTCGTCAAACGCGCCAAGGACAAGAACGATTCATTCCGGCTGATGGGCTTCGGCCACCGGGTCTACAAGAACTACGATCCGCGCGCCAAGATCATGCAGCGCACCTGCCACGAGGTGCTGGCCGAGCTCGGCATCAAGGACGATCCGCTGCTCGACGTCGCGCTCGAGCTCGAGCGCATTGCGCTGCACGACGAGTATTTCATCGAGAAGAAGCTCTATCCGAACATCGACTTCTATTCCGGCATCACGCTCAAGGCGATGGGCTTCCCGACCGCGATGTTCACCGTGCTGTTCGCGGTCGCGCGCACGGTCGGCTGGATCGCGCAGTGGAAAGAGATGATCGAGGATCCGGACCAGAAGATCGGACGGCCGCGCCAGCTCTATACCGGTACTGGACTTCGCGACTACGTGCCGGTTTCACGGCGCAAGTAGCCGCCAGCGCCATCGTCATCATCACCATTCATTTCAGTCTGGCGGCCGGCGGCCGGGCCCGTTCCCGGCCGCTATGCTTCTATTGAACGGCTATGACTGCTTAAGCCGCGGACAGCTACGCCCGCCTAGGCGACGTAGCAAAGCCCAGTACGAATAGGAGAAATTCGGCTTGATTTCAGTCGTCGCCGCTCAGCTCGCTGCGAGAAGGATATAGGCGGAAATCGCAACCCAAAATGCATAGTCGCTAATAAAGGGGATCTCGATGAACACCCCCACAACAGCGAAACCTACAAGAATGAGCGAGAGCGCAAGACCAAACTTCATTACGCGATTCCCTTGCGTCTCAACATGAACTCAAACATTGGTGCCTCCGGGCACCGTGCACTTTGGGGACGGGCGTTGCCCGCCGGATTCTCGCGAAAAAAGACTGGCCGCGAGACGGCTCGTATTGAGATGGTTTGTATCACACTCAGGCCGCACGAACTTCGTGCCTCAAGGGAGTAATGCGAAACACACTTAACAACTTTCTTTGTTGTTCATGGTATTTTGCTACGTCCTAATGCTCGATAGTCGCTACCGCTTCCGGTAACATGAAACGGGTTCTGGTATCATGAGATGCGCGTCAGGGCCGGGGGACCGACCGTGGCGCTGGCGTTGCTCGCAGTCAATTTGTCGACCGATGACAAACCGGTCAGATATCGATTGATCTGCCATCTCGAAAGCGTGGCGCAAGCAAATGTCCGGGCTCACGAATGCGGGTTGGTGCGGATTTCTGCCCCGCAGTTCCCCGTTTGAAACAATCGCTGCCAAGAGAGCGGTTTCGCCAGCAATTGGTAATCGGCGACGGCGAGATCGTTACAGAGCTTTTTGGCGGAGTTTGATTGGATGGAAGCTGTTTCCGAAGCTCGCTTAGCTTTGGCAAATTGTCGGCGAGATAAGAAAAGGCACTGCGCACGAGCAAGAACGCTTGAAGAGCAAGCCAAATCGACGAAGCCAAGATGAACAGCAGGACGATAGCCCGCCAGCGAGCGACAATGGCTGACGCCACCAACTCAACAGCTGCCAGAATACGTCGCGACGTCGAGGATTCGACTTCCGGCTCAAAAAACGACACCGACGCCGGGCCCCCTAACGACGATACTTGCCCGACTTGCCGGGTCTCCGGTCGCCCGTCCATGACGAACTCTAGTAGAACCTCGCCCAAAATACTCTGGTTGAACCTCACTTAAATAAGGCAGTCGCTACGTGGTATCAAGCGCTTTTCATACGCCTTGGGCAGGCTCCGGTGGCGTCGATCCTTCAGTGGCCCCAACAGTTTCGGCGGCCGCGGCTACGTCCCAACCGCGTGCATGACCGGCAATATTAAAAAAATCTTCACTTGCGGTAGCTAGATTGCCGCAGAATTGCCCCTTGGAGCGCCCCGCGGTGCGGCGGATATTTTATGCACAGGCTCTCCCTCAATCGGTTGCTCCACCTGATCATGTTCGTCCCGCTCGTGGCGCTTGCCGTCTTCGGGGCAACCATCGTGACCGGAACTGTACGCGCCTATCGCGACATCGAGACCGTGGCCGCTCTTGAGCAGCTGGTCACGGCAGCAAGCTGGCTGATCGTGGGCGCCCTCAACGACGAATCGACCAAGACACATCCGTTCGTCGCCAGCGGGGCAGACCGTGAACGCAGCGCGATGCTGACGGCCCGCCTCGTGTCGGACGAGGCGATTCGGTCATTCAAGCGGATCGCTGCCGCCAGCAACCTTTCCGATCCCCAGGCGATCGAGCATGTCCGCGAGATCGGGGGGCGGCTTGACGGGCTGGCGGGGTTCCGAGCCAAGGCCGATGCCCGCACCCTGCAGCGCCAGGAATCCGGGGCGCTGCTGCAGCCGATCGCGACCCGCCTGGCCGATCTCATCCAGCGCATCGCGGTGCTGACGAATGAGGTCGAGATCAAGAACCGGCTGCTGGCGCTCTATGCGATCATGCAGGTGAACGACGGCGAGCGGATCGAAGCAGGCCGCGTCGAGAACGCCTTATCCGGGGGCTCGCTGCGCCCCGAGCTCTACGAGATGCTGCTTACGGGGCTGTCCAAGCAGACGGCCTTTCGCAAGGAATTCGCCAATTTCGGCAGCGCACCCATCCAGGAGCGGCTGAGTGCGTTCAGCGCCAGCCCCCAGGGCCGAACGATCGAAACGCTGCGCCCGGCGATCCTGGCCGTCAATCAAGGCGGCAAGGTCAGCGATCAGGACGTCCCGCGCCTGCGCGAGGCACTTTCGGCCCGCAATGCGCTCTCCTCCGAGGCTGTGGACTCGACGGTCGCCGACCTCACGGACGCAACCCGGGCGCTGCGCGACGAGGCGCTGTGGCGAACGATCATCTACCTCTGCGCGACCGCGCTGCTCTTCGCCATCGTGATCGGTGTGAGCAGGTTCGTGCGCACCGCGGTTCGACGATTGCTCGGCGAGCTGACCGAGGTCATGCAGAAGGTCGCCAACGGCCAGCTCGCCGTCGAGGTCACGAACCGCGACCGCGGCGACGAGATCGGCGCCATGGCGCAGACGGTCGAGGTGTTCAAGCAGAATGCGATCGCGATCCAGGCGATGGAGCGGGAGCGCAGCGAGCAAAAGGATCGCTCGGCAGTCGAAAAGCAAGCCACGCTGAACCAGCTGGCGGATGCCTTCGAGGCCGAGATTCTGAGGGTAATCAACACGGTGTCGACCGCAGCCGCGCAGCTGCAGCAGAACGCCAAGACCATGAGCTCGACCGCCAGCGAGACCGACCGGCAGTCGAAGCTCGTGCAGGATGCGTCCGAGCAGGCGATCGGCAACGTCCGCACCGTTGCGGATGCGGCCGAGGAGCTGTCCAAGTCGATTGACGAGATCGGCCAGCAGGTCAGCACCGCCACTAAGGTCACGGGCAGCGCGGTGACGCAGGTTGGAAGCACCACCGCCATGGTCGAGAAGCTTGTGTCGGTGGTCCACCGCATCGGCGAGATCATCAATCTGATCAACGCCATCGCGTCGCAGACGAATCTGCTTGCGCTCAACGCCACGATCGAAGCTGCGCGCGCGGGCGAGGCCGGTCGCGGCTTTGCGGTGGTGGCAAGTGAAGTGAAAAGCCTCGCCGCGCAGACCGCCAAGGCCACCGACGAGATCGCCTCCCATATCGGCGCGGTCCAGAGCGGCACCAACGATGTCGTGAGCGCCATTCAGGCCATCAGCAGCACGATTGGCGAGATCAACAACATTTCGGCGACGATCGCGGCCGCGGTGACGCAGCAGAACGCAACCACCGCCGAGATCGCCCGCAATGCCGAGCAAGCCGCCGGCGGCTCGCGCAACGTGTCGACCAATATCGGCAGCGTCAGCCGCGCCGCCGCGGATACCGGGCGGGTCGCCAACGAAATGGTTCAGGCTGCCGTCGAGCTGAGCCAGCAGGCCGCAACCCTTCGCCGAGGCGCCGACGGGTTTATTGCGCGGGTGCGAGCCGCGTAGGCCGTTACGACACGCCCTGTTCGATCAGTTCAATCAGTTGAGACGCGCCGGCCGGTCCGGATCGGAGGGCGCTGCGGGCTGCGTCGGTGGAGCAGCGACAGCCACGGTCGCATCGGCCGCAGCTGCGGCAGCCGGCTGCTGCGCCGGCACGCTCACATCCCTGCGCTGATGGTTGCGATAGGACATGAAGCCGAACGGCAGGCTCCCGAGGTAGAGGATCGTACCAGTGGTCAGGACCGGCCACGGATAGGCAATCAGCAGCGCGAAGAACAGCACCACGACGACGAACAGCGGCAGCACCATCTCCGGCGCAACCCGCTTGCCGACTCGCTTGCCAGAGAAGACCGGCAGCCGCGACACCATCAGGAACGCGATCGCAAGCGTATAGAGAAGGACCAGGGGCGCCGCGAAGGCGAGGTGCGGCACGCCAAGGAACGTCACGTAGATCGGCAGCAACACCGTGATCGCGCCACCCGGCGCCGGCATGCCGACGAAGAAGTTCGCCGCCCAGGCCGGCCGGTTGGGGTCGTCGATCATCACGTTGAAGCGCGCGAGCCGCAGCCCGGCGCAGATCGCAAACACCATGGCGGCGATCCAGCCGGCATGGCCAAGCTCATGCAGGCCCCAGAAATAGAGGATCAGCGCGGGCGCCACGCCGAAATTGACGAAGTCGGCGAGGCTGTCGAGCTCGGCGCCGAAGCGCGAGGTGCCCTTGAGCATCCGCGCCACGCGCCCGTCGATGCCGTCAAGCGTTGCCGCAAAAACAATCGCGGCCACCGCCCAATCGAGCTTGCCCTCGATCGCAAGCCGGATCGCGGTGAGACCTGCGCACAGCGCAAGCAGCGTGATTAGATTCGGCACCAGCGTGCGCACCGGGATCTGGCGAAAACGCCGGCGTTTCTGCGCGGGGCGGGTCGGTTCAAACGGGGTTGTGTCCATGGGCAGCAATATAGCCGGAGATTCTTGGCGCCGCCATGGCAGCCCCAATTCCTCAAGTTACACTAGATGCTTAGCCGACCCGGAAGGTGAGTTCCCGAGCCGTGGCACGCAGGTCCGCGATCACGGTCTCGCCGGCGACCGCGGTCTGCCCCTCCGCCACCAGCGGCCGCGTGCCCTCCGGCAGGTACACATCGACGCGCGAGCCGAAGCGGATCATGCCGATGCGCTCGCCGGCGCGCACGCTCGCGCCTTCGCGCGCGAAGGTGACGATGCGCCTGGCGATCAGGCCTGCGATCTGCACGACGACGATGCGCGTCGTGCCGGAACTGATGATGAAGGAGTTGCGCTCGTTGTTCTCGCTCGCCTTGTCGAGGTCGGCGTTGATGAAGGTGCCCGACTTGTAGACGATCTTCTCGATCCGGCCGGTGACGGGGCTGCGATTGATGTGGCAGTTGAACACGTTCATGAAGATCGAGACGCGCGGCAACGCCCGCTCGCCAAGATTGAGCTCCGCCGGTGGCACCGCATTGATGATCTTGCTGACGCGGCCGTCGGCGGGCGCGACCACCAGCCCCTCGCGCGTCGGCGTCACGCGGTCGGGATCGCGAAAGAACAGCGCGCACCAGACGGTCATGACGGTGGCGATCCAGCCGAGCGGCGACCACAGCCAGAACAGGAGCAGGCTCGCCAGCGCGAAGATGCCGATGAACGGCAACCCCTCGCGATGGACCGGAACGATCTGGCCTCGGATCGACGCGATAATCGACATGCTCACTCCGCTGCCTTACTCCGCTGCGTGCGCTCTCGGCACGGCTACGTCCCCGACTGCCACGTCTTCGGCCGCCACTTCCTCGACCGTCGGCGGGTTGCGGTTGGGCGCGATCACTTCGTCGCCGATCTCGGCAAGCTTCTCGCGCGCCGCTTCCGCCTCGCGCTGGCGATTCCACATGCTGGCGTAGAGCCCGCGCTTGGCGAGCAGCGCCTGATGGGTGCCGCGCTCCACGATCACGCCCTGGTCGAGCACGATGATCTCATCGGCGCCCACGATGGTCGAGAGCCGATGTGCAATCACCAGTGTGGTGCAATTCTGTGACACGCGGTCGAGCGCATCCTGGATTTCCTTCTCGGTGTGGCTGTCGAGCGCCGAGGTGGCCTCGTCAAGCACCAGGATGGGCGGCGCCTTCAGGATCGTGCGCGCAATCGCCACCCGCTGCTTCTCGCCACCGGAGAGCTTCAGGCCGCGCTCGCCTACCTCGGTCTCGTAGCCCTTGGGCGAGAGCCTGATGAAGGCGTCGATCTGCGCGAGCCGCGCCGCCTCCTCGACCTCGGCATCGGTCGCCTCCCAGCGCCCATAGCGGATGTTGTAGCGGATGGTGTCGTTGAACAGCACTGTGTCCTGCGGCACCATGCCGATGGCGGCACGCACCGACCTTTGCTGAACATCACGGATGTCCTGACCGTCGATCATGATGCGGCCGCCCGTGATGTCGTAGAACCGGAACAGGAGCCGCGAGATCGTCGACTTGCCGGCGCCGGAGGGGCCGACGATCGCGACCGTCTTGCCGGCCGGCACCTCGAAGCTCAGCCCTTTGAGAATGGGTCGCGCAGGCTCGTAGGCAAACGACACGTTCTCGAACCGGATCGCGCCTTGAGTGACCGCGAGGGGCAGCGCTCCCGGCTTGTCCTCGATCTCGGGCTTGCGGTCCAGAATGCCGAACATGGTCTCGATGTCGATCACCGCCTGCTTGATCTCGCGATAGACCATGCCCATGAAGTTCAGGGGCTGGTAGAGCTGGATCATCATGGCGTTGATCATGACGAAATCGCCGACGGTGTTGCGGCCCTCCTGGATGCCGTAGGCGCACATCACCATGCAGATCGCAAGCCCGATGGTGAAAATCGTCGCCTGCCCGGCATTGAGCACGGCGAGCGATACATAGGCCTCGACGCTGGCGTCTTCATAGCGCGCCATCGAGCGGTCATAGCGCTTCGCTTCGCGCTCCTCGGCCACGAAATATTTGACGGTCTCATAATTGAGCAGCGAATCGATCGCCTTGACGTTGGCGTCGGTGTCGCTGTCGTTCATGCGCCGGCGAATGCCGATGCGCCACTCGGTGGCGAGATAGGTGTAGGCCGTGTAGCAGATCACCGTCGCGATGATGACCGCCACGTAGCGCCAGTCGAACTGATAGAGCAGCACCACCACGATCATCGAGAGCTCGATGACCGTCGGCACGGCCTGCAAGAGCACCATGCGCACGATGGTCTCGATCGCATTGCGGCCGCGCTCCAGGACGCGCGTGAGCCCTCCCGTCTTGCGCTCGAGATGAAAGCGCAGCGAGAGCAGGTGCATGTGCTCGAACACCATGAAGGCGAGCCGGCGCACTGCATTCATCGATACGTTGGCGAAGACGCCGTCGCGCATCTGGGTGAAGATGGCCATGGTGATGCGCACGCCGCCGTAGACGACCGTCATCAGGATCGGCGCCAGCAGGACCCAAGCGAGCCATGACGATGGCTGCGCATCGCCCTGCCCGGCAAGCGCATCGGTCGCCCACTTGAAGGTGAACGGCACCGCGATGGTGGCGACCTTGGCGAACACCAGGAGCACCATCGCGATCACGACCCGCAGCTTCAGGTCGCGGCGATTGGAAGGCCAGATATAGGGCCACAGCCCGATCAGCGTGGACAACAGCGAGCCGCCCGGATCGGAGGAGATTTCGCGCTTCAGCGCACGGGTCGATCGGAAGGTACCATCAGACATTGCAGGTCCCAGCGGCAGACGGGCCTCAGGGACCGTCAAGCGGCCCTATTCATATAGAAATTTTCCAAAGACAATAACCCTGGTAACCGTGACATCCCCTGCCCGTTCCGGGAGCTTGCGGAGCGCCGCCCGCGATGCCACATCTCTGGTTATGAGTAAAATTAACGCGATTTGCGTCTATTGCGCATCAGGGCCGGGCACCAGCCCGGCCTTTGTCACCGCCGCCCGCAACTTCGGCCGTATTCTGGCCGAAAACCAAGTGCGCCTGGTCTATGGCGGCGGCTCGATCGGCCTCATGGGAGCGCTCGCAGAATCGGTGATCGACCACGGCGGCCAGGTCACCGGCGTGATCCCGGAGTTCCTGGTCGCGCGCGAGCTCATGCTGCAGCGCGCACAGGAACGCATCATCACGCCCGACATGCATGAGCGCAAGCGCATCATGTTCGAGCGCGCGGATGCGTTCGTGGCGTTGCCGGGGGGCGTCGGCACACTGGAAGAGCTGGTCGAGCAGCTCACCTGGGCGCAGCTCGGCCGCCACAAGAAGCCGATCCTGATCGCCAACATCGAGCAGTTCTGGGAACCGCTGCTGGCGCTGCTGGATCACATGCGCAAGCTCGAATTCATTCGCAAAGGCCTCACATTCAACCTCCTGCAGGTTGAGCGAGTCGAGGACATCCTGCCGAAGCTCATCGCAGCGGCGCAGCCCGTTCCGGAGATTGAGAAAGAAATGACGCCGGTCGCGGCCGAGCGGATGTGACGAGGGGCATTCGCTAGCGGCACCCCGGCGCGCCATCGTCATGCGCGAGCGTGAACGGCCCGAGCGCACGCGCCACATCACCGACCCATGACGCCGGCGCGATCCGATTGATCGGCACCTTGGCATCAACGAGCTTCTCCTTGAAGAACGTATCCTGGATGTCGGCGAGGCTCGCCTCAAACACGCGGCCGTGCGGATCGGTCGCGCCCCATTCGATCCGCTCGATCAGCGCTGTGTCCTTCACATCGGAATATTTCGCCAGGATGTGCGTGACCTCGGCCCGGTTGGGGCCGTGGTGATAGGCATTGCAATAGTCGCGCACGCCGCGCAGCGTCCCACGCACGAAGCGGCGGGCGGCGTCCTCGCTCTCGCGCGCCCAGTCGGTGTTCATCCACCAGACCGAGACCAGCACCGGCTGCGCCTTGATCGCGCTGTCGGCATTGATCCATTTCACGCCAATGCCTTTCGCTTCGACCGCATCCTGCAGAGGCGAGATCATCAGCGCGGCATCGACCGCGCCGGTCGTGAGCGCGGTCGCCATCTGGCCAAATGGAATGTATTTGAGGTTGATGTCGGCAAGCGTGAGACCGCCCGCCTCCAGGACCTTGATCAGCTCATAGACCAGGATGGCGCCGCGCGAGACTACGGCGACCGAGCGGCCCTTAAGGTCCGAAGGTTGCTTGAGCGTCGCCTTGAGCTCCGGACGGATCACCAGGTAGTGCGAATAAGGGCTGGTGGCGCGTGACATCAGGATGCCGATCGGCAGCCCCTTGGCGAGCGAATTGAACAGGCCGGCCGTGATCGCGCCGCCGATCACGTTGAGCTTGCGCGTTGCAAGCTGCACGGTCATGTCGCTCGAGAGCCCGCTCATGTCGAGCTGCACGTCGACGCCGGCGTCCCGGTAGTATCCCTTCTCGATCGCGATATAGAACGGCGCGCCCGAGAGCGACGGATTGTCGCCGACGACGATCTTGGGCAGCGACTGGGCAAGGGCGGGTCCACAGCACGCGAGCGCAATCGCGGCGATGACGAGACGGAGGCCCATGGTCGTTTCTCCCGACAGATGACATCGATGCTGACATCGTCAGGCGGCGGCTAACCGTCAATGCTCGCATCGTTCGACCGCCGATGCGGCCATGCACGTCTGGTCCCCGCTTTCGCGGGGACGAACGGGCGGGATATGGTCCAGACCCTTCGGAGTCACAAGAATGCCTGCCAAACCTATCGTCATCGACTTCCACGCCCACGTCGCGACCAAGGAGGTCTTCGAGGCCACCTATCCGCTCTCGGTGATCGGCAGGCTGCGCGCCAAGGCGGAGGGCATCCACCCCATGCCCGAGGGCCAGATGGCGCGCATGACCGACCTAGCCACACGGCTTGTCGACATGGACGCGATGGGGGTCGACATCCAGGTGATCAGCCCGAGCATCCTGCACCAATGCACGTACTCGCTCGATCCGCAGGAGGCGCTGCGGCTCGAGCGCATCGGCAACGACCACGTGGCCGAGACCGTCGCGAAAAAGCCCGACCGGCTGATCGGACTCGGCTCGGTGCCGCTGCAGGACGCAACGCTCGCCGCCCGCGAGATGGAGCGCGCGGTGCGCGACCTTGGCCTCAAGGGCATCGTGATCGCCTCACGGGTGAACGAGACCGAGCTAGGTGAAGCGCCGCTGCGGCCGTTCTGGGCGGCGGCCGAAGCGCTCGGGGTTCCGATCTTCATCCACCCGGCCGGCAATCCGGACGCGCGGCTGCGCCGGCATAGCCTGCTCATCTCGCTCGGCCAGCCTTTGGAGGAAGCGTTCGCGCAGTGCTCACTGATCTATGATGGCATCATGGACGCGTTCCCACGTCTCAAGATCGCGTTCGCACACGGCGGTGGTTTCATCCCCTACTACACCGGCCGCTTCGATTGGATGGTCCGGCGCGGCACCACCAAGGGCATCAAGAGCGACTTCAGCACTTATCTGCGCTCGTTCTACTACGAGAGCGTGGTGTTCAACCCGGATGTGCTGGAGCGCCTGGCCGAGAAGGTGGACACGAGTCACATCATGCTCGGCACCGATTATCCGTTCGGCGAATGGAAGCCGGTCGCGTTCGTCGAGAGCGCAAAGAAGATTCCCGAGGCGCTGCGGCGGGACATCCTCGGCGCCAATGCGGCGCGGTTCTTAGGCGTGAATATCTAGGGGCACGATGCTCATAACTGTCGTCCCCGCGAAGGCGGGGAACCATACGCCGCAGCCAAGCGATGTGGCGCAACCTTCGATCCAAACAGAAAGATCGGTGGTTATGGATCCCCGCCTTCGCGGGGACGACAGCAAGTTGCGCTTTACAGAGTTTAGAAATTCGCCGCGCGCGCGACGGCGGCCCAATATTGATGCTCCTGCGCGATCAGCCTGGCGAAATCCTGCGGCGAGCCGAGGCGCGGCTCCATCCCGAGCCGGGTGATAGTAGCCTGCCCCTCGCGCGTGCGCAGGCCGTCGTTGATCACTGTGTTGAGGCGATCGATGATCGACTGCGGTGTGCCGGCCGGCGCGAGCACGCCATTCCAATAGAAGCCGACGACGCCAGGAACGCCGGCCTCCGCCATGGTGGGCAGTTCTGGCATCTCGGGATGGCGCTTCTCGCTCGTCACCGCGAGCGCACGCAGCCTGCCGGCCTGGACGAAGGATTGAACGTTGCGCAGGTTGTCGACGAACATCTGGACCTGCCCGGCCAGCAGGTCGGCAATCGCAGGCGTGGCGCCGCGATACGGCACGTGCACGATCTCGATGCCGGTGCGCTGCTTGATCAGCTCGCCGAACAGATGCGACGAGGTGCCGAAACCCGGCGACGCATAGTTGACCTTGCCCGGATTGGCCTTGGCGTAGGCCACGAATTCACCAACCGTCTTGGCCGGCACGCCCGGGTTGATCGTCACCGCGAACGGCGTGGCGGCGATCATGGCGACCGGCACGAGCTGCTTGAGCGGATCGTAGTCGAGCGTCTTGTTGACGGCGGGCGCCACCGTGATCGGCCCGGGCGAAGCGAGCGTCAGCGTGTAGCCATCGGGGTCAGCGGTGGTGACGAACTTGGTGCCGACCGTGCCGCCGGCACCGCCCGGCCGGTTCTCGATCACGACCGGCTGGCCGAGCGCCGCCGTGATCTGATCGCCGACGAGCCGCGCCATGACGTCGGCGCCGCCGGGCGCGAACGGCACTACCATCTTGATCGGGCGGTTCGGATAAGGCTGCGCGACGGCCTCGCTCAGCGCCGCAAGGCCGATGATGGCTGCCACGAGCACGTGCCGTCATGCTGCCCTCCTCCCGGCCCGGTCGCCTCTAATCGAGCTGCACCGTCGCAATGTCGTTCTCGATCACCATTCTGGTCCCGAAACGCTGCGAAAGTCGATCGACCCGCGCCAGTGCGCGCTGCGCGATGTCGCCGCGGGCGAGCAGCGGCCGGCCGCGCTGCGCGCGCGGACGCCCATGGCCGAGGTCGAGCGGATAGAGCCGCACGGCGGCAAGCGCGCGATCGCGAAACTCGCATTCGGCCGCAAGCCCTTCCCAGAACTCGGGCGAGGCTGGAAAGCCGCGCCGGCCCTGGTCGGTGCGCGTATCGAGGAAATCGGCCGGCGTCGCCTCGTGCGGCAGGCCGAAGCGCTGATAGGCCTCCGCCGGAAACACCTCGACGGTGTCGTTCTGGAAGATGAAATTGCCAAGGCTGTAAAGGATAGGATGGCCGCGATAGATCTCGACGCCGAGCGTGAGATGCGGGCCGTGGCCCGCCACCACGTCGGCGCCGGCGTCGATCGCGGCGCGCGCGAACTCGACGTAGAAGTCGGCCATCTCCTCCATGCCGACATCCGTCGCTGCGGTCAGGCGGCCGCCGGCGCCGAACTCGTGCGAGTGGAACGAGAAGATCACCCAGTCCGCCTGCCGGCGCGCCTCCTTGATCTGCCGCAGGATCGCATCGGCATCCTCGCGATTCACTTTGGTTGAAACGTGAAAGCCGTCGCCCTTGCGGAACTGGCTGCCCAG
Source organism: uncultured Alphaproteobacteria bacterium (assembly GCA_963817015.1). Taxonomy (GTDB): domain Bacteria; phylum Pseudomonadota; class Alphaproteobacteria; order Rhizobiales; family Xanthobacteraceae; genus VAZQ01. The sequence continues at coordinate 24,991 of CAWFMV010000012.1, forward strand.
AAACGTGAACGTGTCGTCCGCGTCGTTCGGCGCCTCCTTGGCGCTGAAGAATGCCGCGCGATGGCGCGCGCGCTCGGCGGTGAGCCCAAGCCGCTCGCTGCCGCGCTTGAGCTCGGCGAACATCGCGGCATCGACCGTGTAGCTCGTCGCGAAACCCAGTGGATTGATGCCCGGCCGCCCGGGCGAATCCGGCCGCTGGTCGGCGGCGCGATTCCACGGCCGGAAGAACGAGGTCGCAGCCACGAGCCCGACGCGTCCGGCGCGCGTATCCGCATAGGCCGGCATGCGCGCCTCGGCGAGATTGGCGCCCGCGCCCGCGCACGGCAAGCCCGCCGCCTGGACGTGCTTGAGCGTGGCCATGAGACCGCCAGTGCCGTAGTCGGTGGCGTGGTTGTTGGCGTTGGAGAGAAGACCGAAGCCCATCCACTTGAGGTCCTCGAGCAGCCCGGGCGGCGTGGTCATCGGCGTGCCCTGCGTCCAGCCGGGCGCGCCCTCGTCGCGGTTGCGCACCGTGGTCTCGAGATTGACGAAGGAAATATCAGCGGACCGGAGAAGCTCAACGAGCGCGAGATAATCAGGCTCGTCAAACGGTGTCAGCCGCCGCGACGGCATCGCGTCGCCGGCGAGCAGCATGCGGATCGCGCCGTTTTCCGCGTGGTAGATCAATCGACCATCTCGCCGGTCAACTCGTAGATGTGGCGACCGGTACGCGAGGGAAAGCCGCCGCGCACGACGCCCGGCCGCTGGTCCTGATAGATCGTGCCCATCGCCTGGCTGAGCGGCCGGCTGTTCGGCACCGACAGCCACATCCGCAACAGATGACGGCGCCGCTCGCGCTCCGGATAGTCCTCGAACGCGGTACGGGCATGAAAGCAGACGTGATTGTTGAGGAGCTGGATGTCGCCCGGCTTGAACTCGTAGGTGATATGGAAATTCTCGTCGTTGGTGACGGTGTCGAGCAGGTCCATCGCCTCGATCTGCTCGGGCGTGAAGCGCGGCACCTCGGGGAAACGCTGCGCGTTGACGATCTGGCCGCGGATGTAGCGGCAGGAGAATTTGCCGTCCTGCATGCTGAAGATCGGCTGCGGATAATAGGGCTTCTCGCCCGGCGGCTCCTGCTGGTTCCAGCTCCAGTAGACCGGCTGGTAGAGCACCTCGAGCAGATCGGGCCGCCGGCGCAGGATCTCGTTGTGAGCCGCGACCGAGCTTGCGACCTTGCTCAAGCCTCCGCGCATTGCGACGCAAAGCACGAACAGGCCGACCACGTCGGCGGAATCGGTGTGGAAGTTGAGCCGCTGGTTCGACTTGTAGCCGCGCCCCTGCGGCGAGTGGATATCGACGCCGACATTGCGCACGTCGCCCAGGATGTCGCCATCCTTGCTCTGCGACACCGCAGTGCCGACGTGGCGGCCGAAGCCCCAGTAGAGGAGCCGCAGGTCGTCCTTGGAATAGCCGTCGATCTTGATGCCGCGGAACTGATAGAGGCCCCGGCCGTCTTCCAGGAAATCGCGCGCGGCTGCGATCCGCTTGCTGACCGTGGGAAGCGGAAAATCCTCTTTGGTCAAAGTATCAAGCGTCGCCCTGCGCGACTTGGCGGCGCGCAGGGCATTCTCGATCTCCGCAATCTCATCGCTGGTGAACTCGTGGATCCAGTCGGGTGACGCCAGAAGGTCAGCTCCGCGCCAATCGGCCGGTCCTGCGATGATCTTGCGCATGCGTCGCAGCATTCCCTCGTCGCGTTGCCGCCCTTACGGGTGCAGCGAGGCGAGATAGGCGGACGCGTTCAACACGTCGTCGGAGCTCATGCCGGCGATCACCGGGGCCATCAGCACCGTCCAGGCGCCGTTGCGGTTGCCGTGCTGCATGTCATAGAGCTGCCGGGTGAGATAGCTCGGCGAGCGGCCGGCAAGCGTCGGCAGCGGGCCAAGGCCGCGCAGGTCGGAGCCGTGGCAGATCGTGCAAGCGGTAACTTTCTTGCCGCTTGCCGTCGTCCCTTCCTTCACCAGGGCCTCGCCCTTCTTGAGGCTGCCCGGCGGCACGTAGGCGGTGAAGCTCGAGCGCGGGTTGCGCAGGAACTCGGTGTCGTGCGCGCTGATCGGCGTCTCGATGATGCGGTTGCCGATCGGCTCCTTGCCGGCCTCGGCGCCCTCGACCACCAAGTACATGCCACCTTGCGGCCTGGTCTTCGGAACGAAGTCGGTCTCGACGACCTTGATCCACGGCTCGGCGGGAATCGACGTGAAGTACTTGGCCGCGGCCTCGATCTCAGCGTCCGTCATCGACTTCGCGAAATGCTCCATCAAGCCGGTATTGCCCTTGCGCGGATCGGAGGTCTTGCGGGCGCCGTTCTTGAAGTCCTTCAACGTCTGGACGAAGTACTCGTAGGTCAGACCGGTGACGTTGGCGTTCTCCGGCCGGCCCTTGCCGTTCGGATAGTGGCACAGGCTGCAGGCATAGATATTCGCCCCTTCGCGGCCGCGCTCGACGACGAGCGGCATCGTCGGATGATCGCCAGGGAACCAGTCGGCAGGCCCGAAGCGATTGGCGATCTTCGCGCGCGTGAACTTGCGCTGTGATCCCTCGACCGAGTGCTCGACTACGTTGTCCTGCGGCTGCGCCGGATTGGGCGTCGCGCGTGGCGTATTGGGCGGCGGCGGTGCCGTGAAGCCGTAGGCCCACGGCGGTGGCTCGTCGGCCGCCTGCGCGGTCGCGGCAGCCCCGACCCATGTGCAAATCGCGACCGCGGTCGCGGTAAGGAACAACCTCCTCATAGGCTCTCTCCCTAGTCTGGCCCGGCTTTTGGGAAAACGCCGGTGCATGAACCAACAGCGAGAGGCTAGCGGTTTGTTCCCAGGTTTGGAAGGAGCATCACGGGCAAATGCCGGGACAACCAGCCCGCTCGGGCCGCAGCCTGCCTCGGCCAAAGCTCGGATCTATCGGACGATCAGGGCGGGCACCTTGCTGTGGGTGAGCACCTCGTTGGCCTGGCTTCCGAGCAGCAGGCGGTCGACGCCCCGTCGGCCGTGCGAGGCCATAACGATCAGGTCGCAGCCTTTCTGGGAAGCGGTGATGATGATGCCTTCGGCCGGGTGGCTGTCGCGCACGTGAACCGTCTCGCAGCTCACGCCCTGCGATTTCGCAAGGTCGGCAGCGTGGGTGAGAATATGGTTGCCGGCCGCGGTCACCATCTCCTCATAATGCTCGATCGGATTGCGGTTGCCGACCCGCGCCATGCGGGCGAGCTCGAGCGCGGACCAGGCTTCCGTCACCGTCACAACCACAACCGGGACATTGAGCGCCTTTGCTAGCGCCAGCCCGTGAGTCAGCGCCTTGCCGCCGAATTCGGAGCCTTCCGTCGCAATAAGAATGCGTTTGTACATGACTGCTCTCCACGTCGAGGTGAAATCGATGAACTCGACGTCAAGATAGGCAGTTATGCGCTCTTCTCTTTTGCATTAGATCAAATTGCGGTCGGTCAATTTGGGACGGATCCTGCTCGCGATCATGACGGCGCTCCTCGCACTCCTGGCGCGCCGTATCGGTGACGTCACAGCGTCCCCGTGAGCCCGTGGCCTAGCTCGTCGCGCCACGGGCCGTCTTGATCGACTGCGCCGGTTAGCGGCGCTTACCAGCGTCCGGGCAGAGGATTCAAACCGAAACGATAGTTCAGGCCAAACTTCACGACATCGACATCGTGATCAACGTTCATCCTGTTGTATTCGATCTTGGCCGTCCAATTGTTCTGGAAGGCATACTCCGCGCCGACGCCGAGCAACAATCCGCTCGAGGTATTGTCAGATACACGCCCCATTCTCACTTCATCGACATTGACCCAGGCGCCGCCCACTTTGCCGTAGACCATCCAACGGTCGACAGCCCAGCCGAAGCGCCCAGCGAACGTGGATGTCCAGTTGAGATCCCCGCTGGCAGCCGACGCATCCGCCTCAACACCAAGGACCCATGGGCCCATCTGATAATTGAAGCCGACCTGCCCGCCGCCCAAGAAGCCACCGTCGCCGTCGCCGACCCAACCGCCGCCGACATGACCGCCGGCATAAAACCCGGTCCAGTCATAGATCGTGGCAAGCGGCGATCGGACAGGAGCACGCGGAATATCCGCGGCATTGGAGACATTGGCGACGATGGACGTCAACATCAGCGCCGTCGCAACAAGACTCATCCTCAAACACGCATACATCTGGTGACTCCCCCCGAGTACTCGTACTGACTGAAGCGGGGTAAGGGGACCAAATGATCATGGCATTTCGGCGCAGATCGCGACCTTTACAGATACGAACATCGTCGATGCGTCTCTGTGCTACATGAGCACCACGAATTGGTATCACCTTGGCGCAATTGTTCGCGTGATGAATAACTGAGTAATGCAAAGCGAGCGCAAGCCGTCGCGTGCGCAGCAAGCCTTGCGCAACCCCCGAGTGGTGTGTTGGGGCGGAAGTGGGGCTTGCCCTATTTTTGTTGCAACGTGAGAGCGCGCCGCTTCAGGCCGTCGCGCCGGCTTTGACCAGCTTGTAGACGATCGAGTCCATCAGCGCCTGGAACGAGGCATCGATGATATTGGGCGAGACGCCGACCGTCATCCAGCGCTCGCCTTGCTCGTCACGGCTCTCGATCAGCACGCGGGTCACCGCCTCGGTGCCGCCATCGAGGATACGCACGCGATAATCTGTGAGCTCGAGGCCATTGATGTAGCGCTGGAACTTGCCAAGGTCCTTGCGCAGCGCGACGTCGAGCGCATGCACAGGGCCGCTGCCCTCGCCGGCCGAGATCAGCGTCTCGTCGCCGACCTTGACCTTCACCACCGCCATCGACACGGTCACGCGCTCGCCGACCGCGTTGTAGCGCTGCTCCACATTGACGTCGAACTGCACCACGTCGAAATAATTCGGCACCTTGCCGAGCGTGCGCCGCGCCAGGAGATCAAACGAGGCGCCCGCCAATTCATAGGCGTAGCCGATCGCCTCGCGCTCCTTCACCACCTCGAGCAAGGTCCCAATGCGCGGATCGTTGCGGTCGACCTTGAGCCCGATGCGATCGAGCTCGGCGAGCACGTTCGAGCGGCCGGCCTGGTCGGAGACCATGAGCCTGCGCTGGTTGCCGACCACGTCAGGCGCCACGTGCTCGTAGGTCTTCGGCTCCTTCATGATCGCGGAAGCATGAATGCCGGCCTTGGTGGCGAAGGCACTCTCGCCCACGTAAGGCGCATGCCGATTGGGCGCACGATTGAGCATCTCGTCGAGCGCGCGCGAGACGTGGACGAGGTCCTTGAGCTTCGCGTCGCTCACACCGATCTCGAACTGCTTCGCGAACTCCGGCTTGAGCTTCAGGGTCGGAATGATGGAGACGAGATTGGCGTTGCCACAACGCTCGCCGAGGCCGTTGAGCGTGCCCTGGATCTGGCGCGCGCCGGCGCGCACGGCCGCGAGCGAGTTCGCCACTGCCTGCTCAGTGTCATTGTGCGCATGGATGCCGACATGGTCGCCCGGGATGACCTTGCAGACCTCGCTGACGATCGCCTCGATCTCGTGCGGCAGCGTACCGCCGTTGGTGTCGCACAGCACCACCCAGCGCGCGCCTTCCTCATAGGCCGCCTTGGCGCAGGCGAGCGCGAATTCCGGATTGGCCTTGTAGCCGTCGAAGAAGTGCTCGCAGTCGAGCAGCACCTCCCGCCCTTTCTGCTTGGCGGCCCGCACGCTGTCGCGGATCGAGGCAAGGTTTTCTTCCAGCGTGGTCTCGAGCGCCACGCGCACGTGATAGTCCCACGACTTGGCGACGAAGCAGATCGCGTCCGCCTTGGCGTCGAGCAGCGCTGCCAGCCCCGGATCGTTCGACGCCGAGCGGCCGGGCCGGCGCGTCATGCCGAAGGCCGTGAAGGTGGTGTCGAGCTTGTGCGACGTCGAAAACAGCGCGGTGTCGGTCGGATTGGCGCCCGGATAGCCGCCCTCGACATAGTCGATGCCCAGGTCGTTCAAGAGGCCCGTGATCGCAAGCTTGTCTTTGAGCGTGAAGTCGACGCCGTTCGTCTGCGCGCCATCGCGCAGCGTGGTGTCGAAGAGATAGAGGCGTTCGCGGGCCATTGTCCATAAACCACTCGATAGCTAAACCAGTCGATAGATGGTGTAGAGCGTGATCACGAGCGCGGCGATCAGCACGCCGTACTTGAGCAGAATGTAGTAGAGCCAGTGGCGGGGAAACGGGGTTTCCGGCTTCGTCATTGCGATCGCTCCTTCGCTGCGAGCTGCTTTTCCATGGTGGTGTTGGCCAGCCACTCGCCACCGAGCTGGATGGTGTTCCGCTGTTTCGGCACGAAACCGCGCTTCTTGAAGAAATCCTGCGCGCTGTCGCTCACATCGGCGGTCAGGCGGCGGGCGCCGCGCCCGGCCGCGAGTTTCTCGAGCGCCTCGATCAACAGCGAGCCGACGCCATGTCCGGCCGCGGCCGGATGAACATAGAGCATGTCGACCTCCTCGCCGCCCTTGAGCGAGGCAAAGCCGACCGGCGAGCCTTCCATCATGCCGAGCAAGGTGAGCTGGCTCGCAAGCCGCGCGCCCCATTCCTCCTCATCGTCGGCCACGGCCATCCAGGCCCCGCGCTGGGCATCGCTGTAGTCCTCCGCCGTGAGCTCATCGACGCTCGCGCGGAAGATCTCGGCGACCAGCCCCGTGTCGGCGGCGAGAAACGGCCGCAGCGAGAGCTTGGGGTTGGCGGCGGCGGTCATGGCTGCACTCCGCCTGTCAGATTGCGCATTGGTCCGCACACGCGAGCATGGGCTTGGAGATACGAAGGGTCGCGCCACAACGTTCCCTCCCCCCTTGTGGGGGAGGGACAGGGAGAGGGGTGACGGCAGATTCCGAGTTCGGAACCACCCCTCTCCCCACCCCTCCCCCACAAGGGGGGAGGGAGCAGGCGTGCCGCGGCTCATGCTTCACCGCCGAACGACGCACCATTCGCTTCGAGCCTCTCCCTCAACGGACGATGGTCCGGAGTGCGCTGCGCGCCATCGCTCAATCAGTTGTTCCGTCCTCGAGCTTCAGCTCGACCCCATCGCCTTGAGCTCATCACGAATGCGATCCGCCTCTTTGAAGTTCCTCGCCTTGCGCGCGGCGTTGCGGGCATCAAGGAGCTTGACACGACCTGTGTCCGACTCGATCCACGGCGACGGTTCGAAGCTCTTCGCGTTCGCACGCATCGCCGCGAACGTGCTCAAGCGCCCGCAGTGTCGAGAGCGAGAGCCTACGAGCTCGCCGCGGCGATGCAGCGCATGCAATGTCGACTTAGCTCGTCGCAGTGATGATCAGCCTGGCAGCCGGCGTGTTGAGATCGTCGCAGAGCGCCTCCAGCACCACCGGTGCGAAACGCTTCACTCATGGCCGGCAGCGAAGTCTGGAAAATCCGTCAACGACACCAGAGTGTCAAAACTCTCTTCAAGCCCGCGCACCGTCCAGTCAATCGGCTGCCGATAGTTGCGTGCGCAGCATATTGAAACGCAGCACCTGCACCGGGCCAGTCCGCCAAGCAGCTCCCGGATGGTGAAGAAGTTGCCAAGGCTCTTCGACATCTTCTCGCCTTCGACCTGCAGGAAGCCGTTGTGCATCCAATAGTTCGCCATCACCGGCGTATGGAACGCGCAGCGCGACTGCGCGATCTCGTTCTCGTGGTGCGGAAACACGAGATCGATGCCGCCGCCGTGGATGTCGAAGGTCTCGCCGAGCAAGGCCGCCGACATCGCGGAGCACTCGATGTGCCAGCCGGGACGGCCGCGACCCCAGGGGCTGATCGGCCACGCCGGCTCAGCTCCGGCGTCGACGGCTTCCAGAGCACGAAGTCCATCGGATCGCGCTTGTAGGGCGCGACCTCGACACGCGCGCCCGCGATCATCTCGTCGAGCGAGCGCTTCGACAAGCTTGCCGTAGTCCGGCATCGACGGCAACGCCGAACAGGACATGACCCTCGCGCGACATAGGCGTGGCCCGCGGCGACGAGGCGCTCAATCAGCCTGATCATGTCGACGCTGGCGTCGGCGTTGCTGACAAATTCGGTCGCGCGCGGCTCGATACGTCGGGCGGCAGGCAGCCGAGCGCCTCGACGTCCTCGTGGAAGTGCCGATCGGTCTCTTCGGTCACGAGGCGGATCGCGTGATCGAGCAGGCCGGAATTCCTCCGCCGCCCGCGCGTTGATCTTGTCGTCGACGTCAGTGATGTTGCGCACGTAGGTGACATGATCGGCGCCGTAGAGATGCCGCAGCAGCCGGAACAGCACATCGAACACGATCACCGGCCGCGCATTGCCGATATGGGCGAAGTCGTAGACCGTCGGCCCGCACACATACATGCGCACGCGATCGGGATCGAGCGGCTGGAACGGCCGCTTCTCGCGCGTGAGCGTATCGTAAAGGCGAAGCTCCATCGGTCGCTGTCCCATGCTTTGGACGGTGCGTTGGGCGGTTCGTTTGGCGATCTTGCCGGCGGTACGCCACCAGCAGACGCCTTCCCCGCTGGCCGGGGCGTCACTCAATCTCGAACAGGAGAATAAAGACGGCCGCAGCCAGCGAGGGTGTCGCTAGCGAATAATCTCCCGGCAAATGCCGCAGATCTGGTTAAGGCCGTACATGGCCGGGAGAATGGGCAACCAACGATGCCACGTCAAGGGGTTGCGGGCTGCCTGCGCGGCGCGGAAATCCCATGTGACGCCTTCCCCTCCGCGGCTCAGGCGCCACACTGATTCGCCGCTTTCGCGCGGACACCATGCGGAATCATTGCGCACGCACGTCGGTAAGAAAATACGTCGCGCAGCCTGAACCTCGATCGCCGCAAAATGCGCGCGATGGCCTTGGAACACCTGCGCTTGTGGGGAGTCTTCAATCAGTTCATCGGTGTGTCTTTTCTGCGCTAGGCAAACTCCACTCCGCCCGCTAACTCAATGCAGATGACAAACCCGTGAACGCTTCGGAGCTTTCCTTAACAGTTAACGCGTCGTTTACCGCTTTGCCGCAATCTTCGAGGCAGCGCCCGCGCGGCATGCCCTCCAGCAGCGAGAGATTTATGCGCTTCATTGCTGCCGCTCTCACCTTAGCAGCCGTTCTGTGCGGCAATGTTTCGGCGCAGGCCGAGAATCGGATCTTCATCATTGCCAACGATCCGGACGGCTATGGCGTCGACCGTTGCCTGGCGACCGGAGCACGCTGCGGGACCGCGGTCGCGACCGCCTATTGCCGCTCGCGCGAATTCACGCAGGCCGCTTCCTTCCGCAAGGTCGAGCGCGAGGAGATCACCGGGACCATCCCGGTCGGCATGGCCAAGACCGAAGAGTTCGTCGCCATCGAATGCTCGCGATAGAGCGTGTTCGCGATAAGCGAACGCGCGATAGGGGGCCCTTACGATAGCGCGCTCCCGATAGAGCGCTGGAGATGAGCGCCTTGATGAGTTCTTGGGCGCCGCGAGCGCTCATACCAGCCAAGGCACGCAGATCCCCTGAACATGCTCTCCCACAGGCCACCGTTGCGCGCGGGCTGCACTTCCGCCATGGTCGCAGACTGCGCGTAGCGGCCGCCAACGCACCCCCTCAAGGCCGCATTGGGCGCAGGGGCGCGTCAAACTATGAACTCTCGTACCGACGCCGCGGCTGAGCTCAAAGGCGATCCAAACGCGGGCCGTAATACTGATCAGACCGAGGAAAAGCCTGAGCAGCCCCCGCTGCAGCTCGGCCAGTTCCTGCCGCACCGGCTCAACGTGCTTTCCAGCCTGGTGTCCCAGGCGCTGACGCGAGTCTACGGGCAACACGGTATTGGGATACCTGAATGGCGGGTCCTGGTCAGCCTGGGTCAATTCGGGGTCATGACCGGCAAGGCCATCGGCGCCCGAACCCACATGCACAAGACCAAGGTTTCCCGCGCGGTAGCCGAGCTTGAGCGTCGCAAATACCTGACCCGCCGGACCAACCGCGCCGACCTGCGCGAGGCCTTCCTGTCGCTCACGCCGGCCGGACGCGCGGTCTACGACGAGCTTGCCCCGCGCGCGCTCGAGTTCACGAAGAAGCTCTCGGAGGTGGTGGCACCAGCCGACAGGGCCGCATTCGACCGTGCCGTGGCCGCGCTGACGGAGCGCTCCGCGACGCTAGTCCAGGAGATGGCGTTCCAGTCGGCGCCTGATGACGGCATGGAATCTTGAGGAAACAACGTGCAGCTCTACACCTTCTTCAACTCGTCCGCCGCCTACCGGACGCGTATCGCTCTTAACCTCAAGGGCCTCTCCTACGAGCCGATCGCGATCCATCTGCGGAAGGACGGCGGCATCAACCGCAAGCCGGAATACCGTGCCATCAATCCACTGATGCGGGTGCCAACGCTGCGGCTCGATTCAGGCGACCTGCTCACCCAGTCGATTGCCATTATCGAATATCTGGACGAGACCCATCCGCAGCCACCGCTGTTGCCTCGTGATGCGCTCAAGCGCGCGCAGGTGCGCGCCATGACGCAGCTCATCGCCTGCGATATCCATCCCCTCAACAATGTGGCCCCCCTCCGCTATCTCAAGAATGAGCTCGGCCAGGACCAGGACAAGATCGATACCTGGTATCATTATTGGATTCTGGAGGGCTTCACCGCGCTCGAGACCATGGTGGCGGCCGCACCCTATGCGGCCGGAACCGACGTGACGCTTGCCGACATCTGCGTGGTGCCGCAGGTCGCCAATGCGCGCCGTCTCAAAGTGCCGCTCGACCGATTCCCCAAGATCGTCGCGATCGACGCCGCCTGCGGCAAGCTTGACGCCTTCATCAAGGCGCGCCCGGAAAACCAGCCCGACGCGGAGTAGCAAACCGCCGATTCGAGCCCCGATAACTGCGTATTCGTACCTAAAGGTATTTTTATACCTCCATCGAATTCCGCCAGCTGGCCCGCACTCACTTCCGGTTGAGCTTTCGGTATTCCTGTCGCCGCCCCCTGCCCCACACCAGTCGCACTGGCCCCCGGCAATCAGGGCCGCTAAGGAGAGCCCGGCCGCGACTGCTGCCCTGCTCTCCGCTCACCCCAAAACCCGCTCACCCCAAAGCCCCTGGACCCTCCCTTGGCTCCCACCCGGCAACTTGCCCGCGTCGTGCTGTGGATGGTCGGCGCGCTGCTGTCGTTCTGCGTGATGGCGGTCGCGATTCGAAGGCTGTCGGGCCCCCTCACCGTCATGGAGATCCTGGCGCTGCGGGCGGCGCTTGGGCTCGCGATCATCGGCGTGGTTGCGATCTTTCGGCCCGCCGAGCGGCACAGCATCAACATGCGGAGACTGCCTCTCCACATTCTGCGCAACAGCGTCCACTTCGGCTCGCAATATCTATGGGCACTCGGCCTCGTGCTGCTGCCGCTCGCGACCGTGTTCGCGCTCGAGTTCACCATGCCGGCCTGGACGATCCTGCTGGCGCCGTTCTTTCTCGGCGAGCGCATGACCAGAAGCCGCATCGGGGCCGTGATTCTCGGCCTCATCGGCGTGCTCGTCATCCTGCGGCCCGGGGTCGAGAGCTTCAGGCCTGCCGCCCTGATCGTGCTGATCGCGGCGCTCGGCTATGGCGCGCAGAACATCGCCACCAAGAAGCTGACCTCGACCGAGAGCACCTTCGCAATCGTGTTCTGGATGAACGTGATCCAGCTCGCCCTTGCGCTGGTGTTCGCAGGGGTGCTCTTCCCGCAAAAGCTGACGCTCGACCTTGTTCCGGCCATTGCCGGGCTCGGCGCGGCCGGCCTGTTCGCGCATTTCTGTCTCAGCAACGCATTCCGCGCCGGCGACGCCAGCGTGGTTGTGCCGCTCGACTTCCTGCGCATCCCGCTGATCGCGGTGATCGGCTGGTGGCTCTATGACGAGCCGCTCGACGTGTTCGTGTTCGCGGGGGCGGGAATCATCATCAGTGGGATCCTATGGAACCTGCGCAGCGAGGTCCGCCGCCCCTTGCCGCCGCTGGTGCCGGCAGAGAATGTCAAGACTGGATAAGGCCTGCCGGCATCGTTAAAGTCGCTCTCCACAGACGCTTTTCGTGTCCACACTTTGGTCACCATCCAGCGCTTGATTCTGTAGTACTGATAAAGGCTTCGGGTGTCAGGCTTCGGCCCTGAATCGGCCCATGAACGAGACCGCAACCGCGCAGCCGAGACCCCGGCGATCGATTCTGCGCTGGATCAGCACAAGCCGAGCAAGCCCAACCGTTGCAACCGTGAACAGCAAAACACTCATTCCCGCATCATGGCGCGCTGCCGGCGCCGGCCTGCTGGCGCTCGCGCTCACCGGCGGACTTGTCGGCGTTCTTATGGATGGGCCGGCTTCCGCACAGGGGCCCTACCCTGGCGGCGGTCCTTATAGTTCTCCTGGCGGTCCCGGTCCCGGTGGCCGCAACCCGACCTGCCTGCGCCTCGAGGCGCAGCTTGGTGCGATCGATCGCGGCAATGGCGATCCGAGCCGGGCTGCCGACATCAGGCGGCTTGAGGACCTGGTCAACCGCCAGCAGGTGGACCTTGACCGCGTCAGCGCGCAGGCGCGGCGACAAGGCTGCGAGGGGCGCGGCCTCTTCGCACTCTTCGGCGGTCAGCCGCAGCAGTGCGTCGCCATCAACACGCAGATGCAGCAGCTGCGCACCAATCTCGACCGCAGCATCGCCGACCTGCAGCACCTGCAGGGCAATACGGCCGACCGCGAGGGCCAGCGGCGCGGTGTGCTGGTTGCGCTCGGGCAGAACGACTGCGGTCCGCAGTATCGCCAATACGCCAGCCGTGGCGGCTTCTTCGAGAATCTGTTCGGGCCCGGCCCCGGCAGCATTCTCGGTGGCCAGCCCGACCCCGGCGTCGGCGACACTTACCGAACGCTGTGCGTGCGGACCTGTGACGGCTACTACTTCCCGATCTCGTATTCGACCCAGCCGGCGCGTTTCCCCGAAGACGAGAGGACCTGCCAGGCCATGTGTCCGGCCGCCGAGGTCACGCTCTATACGCACCGCAATCCGGGCGAGGACGTGAACCAGGCGATCTCGACAGCGGGCCGCAACTACACCGAGCTGCCGACCGCGTTTGCCTATCGCAAATCTTTCAATCCGAGCTGCAGCTGCAAGGCGCCTGGTCAGACCTGGGCCGATGCGCTCAAACAACTCGATGATCAGACCATCGAGCGCGGCGATATCGTCGTGAACGAGGAGCGCGCCCGCGTACTCTCGCAGCCGCAGACCGATGCGCAAGGGCGCCCGATCCGCCCGGCCGCGAAAGCGAACTCTACTCCGGCGGCGAAGGGCAAAGCGGCGCCAGCGGTCGCAAGCCCCGTTACGCCTCCTCCGACCGAGGTGGCGGCACCGGAGAGCGGCGCACAGCCCGATGGCGATGCTGCCAAGCGCGCGGTGCGCTCAGTCGGGCCAACGTTCCTGCCGGCGCGCTGAACGCATCGCCCAGCCCTCGGCCAGAGCGCATTCCGATCAAGCTCGCACACGCGCGGTTCCACTCGGCCCTCGTGGGGAGGAGCCGCAATCGTGCGTCGACCCGATTCCGAAGCCCTTGCGCAGCGTCTCGAACCATGGCCGCCCCGTCCTTCGGACGGGCGCTACGCGATGCTTAGGCTCGGGAAGCGCATCTGCTTGCGCCCTCCTCAGGACGAGGCGGAGGAACAGCCATCGTCTGTCCTGGCCCATTGCCAGCAGACTCGCTCATCTAGTCTAGCGTCCTGGCCGCGCCTTGACGTGTTGGCGCAGATCAAAAAATCCCTGCCACGGATCACTCGCCAGGAAGCGCAGCCGCTGACGCAGATTGTCGACGCGGAAGTGATCGGCGCGCATGCCCTGCGAGAGCTCCTCCCAGGTCAGCGGCGTCGAGACCGACGCCTCCTTGCGAGCGCGCGTCGAATAGGCCGCAACCGCGGTCGCGCCGCGCCCGTTGCGGAAATAGTCGATCAGGATGCGGCCGCGCCGCGCGCGCTTCGACATGGTCGCGACATAGCGGCTCGGATCGTCCTTGCTCATCGCTTCCGCCAGCGATCCGGTGAACGCCTTGGCGGCATCCCAATCGAGGCTCGGCACGATCGGAACCACGACATGCAGGCCCTTGCCGCCTGATGTCTTCACGAAGCTCTCAAGCCCGATCTTTTGCAGACGCTCGCGCACCTCGCGCGCGCCTGCAATCACTGCATCCCAGGTGACGTCCTCGCCCGGGTCGAGATCGAAGATCAGCCGGTCCGGCTGCTCCAGCTGCTTGATGGTCGATCCCCATGGATGGATCTCGACCACGCCCGCCTGCACGAGACCGATCAGGCCTGAGAGGTCGTCGATCGCGAGCATCGGCTCGCCATCACCGGTGTCGACACGCCTGATCCCTTCGCCGAGACCATGCCAGGGATGCTTGGCGAAGAATCCCTTCTCGCCGACGCCGGACGGCGAGCGAAGCAGACTGAGCGGACGGTCGATCACATGCGGCAGAATCCAATCCGCGATGTCTGAATAGAACTCCGCAAGCCCCTGCTTGGTGATCCCGGCCTCCTCCCACAGGATGCGCTCGGGATGGGTGAGGCGTACGCCCGCGAGATCGGCAGCCGCTTCCTCCGCCGCTGTTGCGGCGGCAGGCGCCAACTCCAAGGTGACATCTGTGGCGGGCTCGTCCTCGCGCAGGCCTTTGAACGAGGAGTTGAGAATGAGCCGGTCCCTGCTCCAGGCGCGGAACTCGACCTCGCAGACGAGCTGCGGCCTGGCCCAGCGCACGCCCTTCTCGGCGCCCGCCGGCAGAGCGTTGACCAGCTCCGGCTTGCTCGAATTGATTTTCTCCAGCGCGTCGCGCAGCGCGCGCGACTCCGACCCCGAATAGCCGGTGCCAACGCGCCCGGCATAGTGAAGCTTTTTGTCCTTGTAGTAGCCGAGCAGGAGCGCGCCGACGGTTCCCGGCGCCGCGGTCGAGGGAATGTAGCCGACGATGACGAACTCCTGCCGCAGCATGCATTTCGATTTGAGCCAATGGTCACCGCGGCCTCCGCGGTAAGACAGGTCGCCTCGCTTCGACACGATGCCTTCGAGCCCGAGCCGGCAGGTGTGCTCCAGGATGGTCGGTCCGTCATGCTCGGCGAGATGCTCGCTGAA
This sequence comes from uncultured Alphaproteobacteria bacterium, assembly GCA_963817015.1. Lineage (GTDB taxonomy): Bacteria > Pseudomonadota > Alphaproteobacteria > Rhizobiales > Xanthobacteraceae > VAZQ01. Next base: position 40,087 of record CAWFMV010000012.1, read on the forward strand.
GCGAATGCTCGCAGGCGCGCCGGCGAGAACCTGCTCGAGCAGCGCCTTGCGGTCCAGAAGGATCGCGTCACGCAGATCGAAGCCCTCGCAATAAAGAAGATCGAAGGCGTAGTAGCGCATGCGATCCTGCCGGCCCTCGCTCAAATCGGCCTGCAGATTGCCCAGGCTCGATTTGCCGGTGTCGTCCTCGACCACGATCTCGCCGTCGATCAGCGCGGAGCCCAGGCGCAGTGCCCGGAGCGCATTCGCGATGCTCTTGAAGCGCTCGGTCCAATCGAGGCCGGTGCGGGTCAGGAGCTTGACCTTGCCACCATCGATGCGGGCCTGGATGCGGTAGCCGTCGTGCTTGATCTCGTGCACCCACTTCGGGCCGCTCGGCGGTCGCGCGCACAGCGATGCGAGGCTCGGCTCCAGGAACACCGGCAGCAGGCGTTTCTTGGCGCCGCGCACCTTGCCGACGTCGGGGATCGCACCCTTGCGAGCTTTCACCACGCCGGCGCGCGCCGCGTGATCGGCGCGGACTTCTCCTTGCGCCGCCAGCTCCTCGGTGGTGCGGCCGCTCAAGTGCGAGGTCGTCTCCTCGTCCGTGATGTCGGGCTCACCCGGACGACGCGCAAACGCATCATCGACCTTGATCAGCAGCCATTCGTTTTTCTTGTTGGCGGGCGGGCGCGGCTTCATGCGCACGAGATGAAAGCGCCCTTTCAGGCGCGTGCCTTCGAGCGCAAACTCCAGGTGACCCTTGTTGAGCCCGAAATGCGGATCGCCTTCCGGAGCCCAGCGGCCGCGATCCCACACGATCATGGCGCCGCCGCCATACTCGCCCTTGGGAATGTTGCCCTCGAACTCGAGGTACTGCATCGGGTGGTCTTCGGTCTGCACCGCCAGCCGCTTCTTGTCGGCGATGAGGCTCGGCCCGTTCGGCACGGCCCAGCTCTTGAGCACGCCGTCGAGCTCGAGCCGCAGGTCATAGTGCAGGCGCCGCGCGGCGTGCATCTGCACGACGAATTGGTTGCCCAGAGCAGCCTCTGTTGCAGTCGCTGTGCTCTCAACCCGTTCATTCCCGCGCAAGCGGGAATCCAGGGGCCGCTTGCTCCGAATGTTGTCGCCCTGGGTCCCCGCTTTCGCGGGGACGAACGGTTGGTTCGCTGGCGCGGGCTCGCTGGTCTTGCTGAAGTCGCGCTTGCGCTCGTATTCGCGCAGTGCCTGCTCGCGCGTGGCGGGCTTGCGCGCCTTGCCGGCCGGAGCTTTCTTCGATCCCGCCGTCATGACGAGCGATTGATCTGCATTTCGCAGAGCTTCAACGAGCGCTTGGCGCGCACGGCCCACTCCGAGGATGAATCGACCATGAGATAACGCCGCCAGTAGTCGGCGGCCTCCCGATGGTCCTCGAGCCGCTGCATAAGCACGGCCATGTTGAACAGGCAATCCGCGTGCGCCGGATTGACGTCGAGCGCCTTGCGCAGGAGGCCGATCGCTTCCTTGGTGCGGCCCTGATCGTCAAGGAGGTCGGCGAGATTGTAGAGCGCCTCGATGAAACGCGGATCGGTCTTGATCGACACCCGATAAGCCTTCTCGGCGTCGACCTTGCGGCCGGCCGCGCGCAACAGGTTGCCGAGATTGAAAGCCGCTGCCGGGTCCTCGGGATCGAGCTTCATGACGCGGCGATAGAGCTTTTCGGCCTGCGCGATCTCTTGGGTTTCCTCGGCCGCCTGCGCCTCCTCGAACAGCGCGTCGGGGTTGTCGGTGGGCTCAGCGATCGGCAGCACAAACTGCCCCTTGCGATCGGTGCGGCCCTTGAGCTGCTCGACCAGCACGGCATCGCCCGCGACCGGATAGAGCTTGAGCCGGGACAGGCCCGCGTCCGGCAGCCATTGCTCGATCGCGTGCAGGCTCTTGGTGATGACCGAAAGCGTGACGCCAGCAGCGAACAGCTCGGCAACCTGGCGAGCGGCCGCGAGATCACGGAAGCGATAGCGGCCCTCGCGCGGATCGAGCATGCCGAAGGCGGCAAGCTCGCCGATCACACTCACCGGCAGGCTACTCACCGACGCGATCTGCTCGGCGCTGTAGCTGCGCTGCTCCTCGTCGGCCGCGCCACGACCGATCCATTCCAGAAAGCGCCGCTCGCTGACGATGGCCACACCATAGGTCTGCGCGCGCGCCAGGCTGTTGGATGGCCGCCCGTCGTCGAGCAGCGGCCAGCCCAGTTGACCCACCACCAGGTGATCAGTGCCCTTGGTGACGCCGCGGTGTGGCGTGCCGCCATGCTGCCGCACGAGCGCGAACGCCTCCGCTCGCTTCATAGAGCCGAGCCGTCCCGTAAAGGCGATGCTGCCTTGGATGGGCGAGCGCTGCTGCGCCTGCGACATTCCTCACCGCGTCGCCTTCTTCTTGGTGGTCCGGCGTGCGGGTGTGGACGCGGCGGCCGGCTTCTTGGCCTCGCCCTTGAGGCTAGCACGCAGCGCATCCATCAGATTGATCACCCGTGGCGATTCCGGCTCGGCATCGCGAATGGGCTCTACCACGCGGCCGGCCTGCTTCTTGCGCAGCAGCTCGACGATCGCCTTCTCGTAATGATCCTCGAAGGTCTTCGGATCGAAATGGTCGGCCTTGGTGTCGATGATGTGCATGGCAAGCTCTTTCATCTCCGCCGGCAGCTTGATCTCGGGGATGTCGTCGAAATAATCCTTGTTGTCGCGCACCTCGTAGGCATAGCGCAGCGTGGTGGCGAGCAGGCCCTTGTCGAACGCTTCCAGCATTACGACATGCTCGCGCCTGGTGAGCACGATGCGGCCGAGCGCCACCATCTTCTTCTCGCGGATCGCATCGCGGATCACCGCGAATGCCTCCTGCCCGACCTTGTCGGTCGGCGCGATGTAGTAAGGCGTATCGAGAAAACGGTCGTCGACCTCACCGCGCGGCACGAAGCTCTGGATATCGATCGTGTGCGTGCTCTCGATCTGGATTTTCGCGAGCTCGTCATCCTCGACCACGAGGTACTGGCCCTTGGCGAATTCGTAGCCGCGCCCGATGTCTTCCTTGTCGACCGGATCGCCGGTGACGGAGTCGACATTCTGCTGCTTGAGCCGATGCCCGGTCTTTTTGTTGATGCGATTGAACGAGACACGCTCCGAGCTCGAGGAGGCCGGATAGAGCGCGATCGGGCACGAGACCAGCGACAGTTTCAGGTAGCCCTTCCAATAGGCTCGCGGCGCCATGAACCAAACTCCTTACGCAACAACTCGGACACGCGTGGGATGCTCGTGCGAACCCGGCTCCGCCTTGCCAGGTTCCGCTCCCGTGACCTCATTGTAGCAAATGGCTCCCCGCCAGTCGGCATTACGCCAGACACAAGTTGACGATTTGCTTAGCGGAGGTTCGCGTTACGTTCCGAGCCCGCCGGGAGGGGCCCGGAGCGTGCCAGGATGGGCCTGCGGGACGAGTTGATCGCGGGTAAAAACCGGCGAGTTGGCCCCTGCCAAAATCACGTTGGCCCTTTTGGCACCCTTGTCCCCACTATCCACAAGTTGCCCCCCTATTCTGTTGCCGGTGGGATCTTCCTTTCGTGGAATCCACGTTCAATCATTGCGTATGTTTCGCGAACCAGAATGTGGGTCGCGACCTCGTTCTCGGTGCGGCCCAATTTGCCAAGACTTGCGAGAAGAACGAGGTAATTGAAAGTTTCTTCTGGCAAGGTCAGACTGAGTGACCGAGCCTCCGAACGGTTTTCGGGCCGCGCCATTTCCTCAACGCCTCACAAATTATAATGCCGTTATAATGGCATTTTAATCCTTGATTAGCGAGTCGAATTGCGCGAGCCTTGGATTCGGCGGCACCACCCAGAAAGCGGCGGCGGATGGGTGGGCGCAGCCAGCTACGGAGGCCTAAAGCCGAAGAACTCGATCTGGCATGCCTGATGGCGTTGTGGACTCGCGGCGGAGTCCTTGGCGCCAAACGGAGAGCCCTTGCCGTTCGAATGTCTTCGGTCGAAGGACCACGCCCGTAGCCTCACGTTAAGACAGCGAGGCCACAGACATGCCCATAAGTCCTTCGACCTGGAACACCGACCGTATCGACCAGCTCAAACGCTGCTTCAATGCAGGGCTCACCTGCAGTCAGATCGCGCGCGAGATTGGAGTCACTCGCAATGCCGTGATCGGCAAGATGAACCGCATGGGACTGTCGCGCCCGCGCGATGTGCTCTCGGCGCAGATGCGGCGAGCAGCCAAGCTCGCGCGCCCGAAGCCACAGCGCGATTGGAGACGGCTGAGCGTCATCGCGCAACGCAAGATGCTGCGCGACGCCTATCCGGCGGCCGAGCCCGAGGAGATTCCGATCCACAACGGGCGCGGCTGCACGCTGCTCGAGCTTGCGCAGGGGCAATGCCGCTGGCCGATCAACGAGCCGGGTGCCGAGAACTTCTGCTTCTGCGGCAACGAGCAGTTCCACGGCATGCCCTATTGCGTCGGTCACGCCCGCCTTGCCTACCGCAGCTCCCGCAGCGCATAAGCGCTGCGGGTCTCGTCCACCGGCAGCGACTGCTTCTTGCTCGCGTCGTCTCAGCGCGAGCGGGGACCCGGACCTCCAAGCTGTTCCTCGCATTCGCCATGCCGGAACAGACCCCTTCTAGCCACCGGGTCTCCGCTTCCGCGGGGACGACCAAACAACACGATGACAGTGCGAAAGCGCCGCAGATGACACGCCGCGGCGCTGCTTCCTCCCCGGCGCGAGATCGCCTATCGTCGCGCGCCTCGGCGACATCACGAACCGGCCGCCGAGAAAAGTCACAGAGGGAGTGAAGCCATGTCACGAGTATTATCATCAGTATGGAAATATGGCGTGCTGGCCGGAGCGGTTGCGTTCGCAGCCGTCGGCGCGAAGGCGCAGGGCCTCATCAACAATCCGAAGATCTCGGCCGCGCTCGCCAACCAGCTCGTTGGCGATTTAGTCGCCGCCTGCGCGACCAAGGGCTACAAGGTGGTGGCGGTCGTGGTCGATCTCGACGGCGTGCGCCAAGCTATGCTGCGCGGCGATGGCGCGCCGGTGCACTCGATCGACAACGCCTACTACAAGGCATACTCAGCCGCATCCATCACGCTCGGACGCAATGAGGGCTCGACCAAGGAGGTCGCCGCCCGCATGGCCAAGAACGCGCCATCGACAATCCCGCAGACGCCGCTGCCGAACGTCACCTACGGGGTCGGCGGCGTGACCATCAAGGCGAATGGCGCCGCGATCGGCGGGATCGGCGTCAGCGGCGCACCGGGCGGCAATTTCGACGAGGAATGCGCGCTGTCCGCGCTCGCGAAGGTCCAAGATAAGTTGAAGTAAGAGCAAGCTCCACAAACGCGAGCAATCTTGAAACCCCGCTGTCGGCACGCCGTCGGCGGGGTTTTCGTTTTGGCGCGGCGACGCCCGGCGCGCGGCCAGACGAGCTGTTCGCAAGCGCATCCACATCCTCCGTTCGTCCCCGCGCAAGCGGGGACCCAGTTCCGATTACCTGGATATTTCATCCCATAAATCGCTCCATGCTGGATTGGTGCGCTCAATAAGCTGCAGCTTCCAGGACCGATGCCACTTCTTGATCTGACGTTCGCGCACAAGTGCAGCCTCGCGCGTCTCATTTTGCTCGTACCAGACCAGCATCTTAACTTCATACTTGCTCGTGAATCCCGGTACGAGCCCGGTTCGGTGTTGCCCAACCCGCCGGACAAGATCGTTGGTCATGCCAGTGTACAGTGTTCCGTTCCGTCGGTTCGCCAAGAGGTAGACGAAGAAGCTCATTCCACTTAACTCCTGGGTCCCCGCTTGCGCGGGGACGAACGGAGAGAGCATCCAGTCATAGCCATCGCACATTATGGCCGAACGAAGCCACCGCGCGAGATGCTCTTTATCTCAGCAGGAATTCGGTCTTCCGCCCATTCAGAAATCGACCGCCTCGCCGCTCGGTACTCGCCTCGCCTCCGCGCAACAGCGCGCGGTCGGGCTCCGGCAACGGCGTGCCCGGATCGCGGAAGCGATTGACGATCGGATAGCGGCGGTCGCGGCCGAAGTTCTTGAGCGTGACCTTGACGCCGGGCGCCGCCTGCCGGCGCTTGTATTCGGCGAGGTCGAGCATGCGCGCGACCTTGCCGACCACCGCCAGATCGAAGCCGTCCTCCACGATCTTGGCGATCGGCTCCTCGCGCTCGATCAGCCGCTCCAGGATCGCGTCAAGCACGTCGTAGGGCGGCAGCGTGTCCTGGTCGGTCTGGTTCTCGCGCAGCTCGGCCGTCGGCGCGCGCGTGATGATGCGATCGGCGATCACAGCGCCGTCAGGCCCGAGCGCGCCGAGCGGCTTCCAGTGGTTGCGCAGCCGCGCCAGCCGATAGACCTCGGTCTTGTAGAGATCCTTGATCGGATTGTAGCCGCCGTTCATGTCGCCATAGAGCGTGGCGTAGCCGACCGACATTTCCGACTTGTTGCCGGTCGTCACCACCATCACGTTGAACTTGTTGGAGATCGCCATCAGGATCGTGCCGCGGGCACGCGCCTGCAGGTTCTCCTCGGTGACGTCGCGCGCCTTGCCGGCAAAGAGCGGCGCGAGCGTCGCCTCGAGCCCCTGCACCGCCTGCTCGATCGGCACCACGTTGTATTGCACGCCGAGCGCATGGGCGACGCGGGCGGCGTCATCGAGCGAAGCCTGCGCGGTGAAGCGATAGGGCAGCATCACGCAGTGCACGCGCTCAGGCCCGAGTGCATCGACTGCAAGCGCCGCCACCAGCGCGGAATCGATGCCGCCGGAGAGGCCGAGCACCACGCCAGCAAAGCCGCTCTTGTTGACATAGTCGCGCAGCCCCAGCATGCAGGCGGTGTAGTCCTCCTGATCGGGATCGTCCGCCGCGACCACCAGCGGCCCAGTGCAGCGCCAGCCGTTGCCGCTGCGCTCGAAGTGCACTGTCGTCACGAGCTCGCGGAAGGCGGCAAGCTGAAAGCCGAGCGTGCAGTCGGCATTGAGGCCGAAGGAGGCGCCGTCGAAGACGAGCTCGTCCTGGCCGCCGACCTGGTTGATGTAGACGAGCGGCAGGCCGCTCTCGGTGACGCGCGCGACCCCGATATTGAGGCGCACCTCGTCCTTCTTGCGCCAGTAGGGCGAGCCGTTCGGCACGATCATCAGTTCGGTGCCGGTCTCGGCCAGGCACTCGACCACCTCGGTGCCCCAGATGTCCTCGCAGACCGGAATGCCGATGCCCACGCCGCGGAAGCGGACCGGACCCGGCAGCGGCCCGGGCACGAACACGCGCTTCTCGTCGAACACGCCGTAGTTCGGAAGATCGACCTTGAAGCGCACGGCCGCGATCGCGCCCTGATCGAGCAGGCAATAGGCGTTGTAGAGCTTGCCGTCGTCGGCGAGCCAGGGCGTGCCGATGAGCATCGCCGGGCCGCCGTCGGCGGTCGCGCGCGCAAGGTCCTCGATGGTTGCCCGGCAGGCAGCCTGGAACGCCGGCTTGAGCACGAGATCCTCGGGCGGATAGCCGGCGATGAAGAGCTCCGGAAAGGCCACGAGGTCGGCGCCATCGCGCTGCGCATCGGCGCGCGCGGCGCGCGCCTTCTCGGCATTGCCGGCGAGATCGCCGACAGTCGGGTTGAGCTGCGCAACCGCAATCGCAAGACGGTCGGCGGGTCGGGAATTCATGGTGCACCGTACATATCAGATGAAGCCGAGGCGCTCTGCGAGCGCGAGAAGCCAGGCGAGGCCCGCGACGATCAGCGCCAGCCCGACGGCGGCCGAGCCGATGTCCTTGACCCGGCCGATCTGCGGATCGATCTCGCGGTTGACCCGGTCGGCGAGCTTTTCGATCGAGGTGTTGAGGAGCTCCACCACCATCACGAACACCAGGACGCCGATCAGCAGAAAGCGCTTCCAGGTCTCGGTGGCCACCAGAAAGGCCAGCGGCACCGCGATCGCAAGCACCGCCAGCTCCTGGCGAAAGGCCGCCTCGCTTTGCACGGCGTAGCGCAGGCCGTGCCAGGTGTTGATGGTCGCGCGCAGCAATCGGTCCATGGTCGCGGGAACGCTCTGTCAGGCGGTTGAATCCACCCGACTTGTGTCACCCTCAGCCGGGCTGGGGCAAGCCCTGGTCTTCAGGCGGTCCACGCTTGTAGCACGAAAGACCTGGCTCCCTCGGCTATTGACTACCGAACAGCCCGTGCGGGCCGAGCTTGACGCTCGACTGCAGGAAAACGCCGTAGTTGTCGGTCTTCCAGTTCACGACCTGCGGCACCGCGTTGACACCCACGACATGGTTTTCGAAATGGGTGTGGCCGTTCGCCTGCATGTGCCAGTAGCGGCCGCCGAGCCCGACGCTGAAGACATCATTCACGCGATAGGACAGGAAGCCATCGATCTGGTAGCCCCAGCCCGTGGCCGTCCTCCGGCAACGGGCCGGTGAAATCGCCGGGCGAGGAGCCGATGCGCAGCCAATGGGCGTCGGCACCATCGAGCCACACGTAGGGAAGCCAGGCCGCGTCGACACTGAGCTTCCAGCGCCGGTTGAGCTCGACCGCCGCATCGATGCCGACTCGCAGCGAGTGCCAGTTGTTATTCTGGCTGATGACCTTGTAGGCGTCGGGGATCGACGGCACGCAGATGTCCGGATTTCCCGCGACTTGAGTGCAGCCATAGGCGCTGACTGACTGGCGCATGAAGTGATAGCCGGCGAAAGCACCGAAATAGAAGTCGCCGCCGCGCACGAGCTTGAAGCCGAGGTCGGCGCTGCCATAGCTCATCGAGCTGTTCTTGATCGGGCTCAGCGTCGCCGAATAGGGAGCGACGACCGGCGGGAAGTCCTCGTCCTTGAGCTGCCCGCCCAGCAGCGCGCCGCCGCCGGCATAGGCCTTCAGGAACCAGCCGGAGCTGAGATCGAAGCGAGCGAAGCCTTCGCCGGTGAAGATCGAGAAGCCGTCGTAGCTGAGCCGCGACACTGTCAGCGCACCGGTGTCGTCGAACAGCGTCTTGCCGGTCTTGCCGCTGCCGTACCAGAAGCGCATGCCGAAGTCGCTGGTATAGGTCGCGGGCGCGGCCGGCGCCTTGTAGCTCCAGTCAGCGGTTGCAGGCGGCGCTTTGTAGTTCCAGTCGGCGGCAGCAGCCGGTGCGATGGCCGTTAGGCCGAACACCAAGCCGGCCACGAGCGCCGCTGCATGAACCAAGATCGCGTGAAACGCAGCTGCCGCGAACCCATTGCGCGTTGTCACCTTGCGCGTCGTCATGGCGTCCCCCACCACATCCGGGCGCCATCATTCCGCGCAGGCCTTTGCTCAATCCTTACAGGTTGAGCGATTGCGGTAAGGAAATACTCATAGTGTTAACGGAGGTATAAATCGCGCGGATTTCCGCGGTGGAATTTTGCGCCGCGGCAGCGACCCAGCGGCCGCCATCGCGCGTCAGCCAAACATGTAAGTATCCATCGAGATCACACCGCTGCGGGTGCTCGTATGAACGCGCCTGGCCGGCTGCGCCATCGCCGGCGCCGAGCCCAATGAACAGCGGCATGAAATGCTCATCGGTCGGATGGTTCTCGACCGCATACGGCGCGCGCTCGCGATAATGCAAAAGCTCGTCGAGCGCACCGGCAGCGATCTTCTCATGCACCCAGTCGGTGAAGGCCGCGACCCAGGGCAGCGCCGGACCGTCAGCCGGATGCGAGCCGTAATAGAACTCCCGCAGGTTATGCGTGGCGGAGCCCGAGCCGATGACGAGGATGTCCTCTTCTTTCAGTGACGCGAGCGCGCGGCCAACCGCAAGGTGATGCGCTGGATCAAGACGGGGCTGCACCGAGAGCTGAATGACCGGAACGTCGGCGTCCGGATAGAGCAGCATCAGCGGCACCCATGTGCCGTGGTCGTAGCCATGGCCGGTGGCCACTACGGGCGCGAGGCCTGCGGCCTGCAGCAGCCCTGCGACCTTCATCGCCACGACAGGATCGCCCGGCGCCGGATAGACGAGCTGATGCAGCTCGGGCATGCCGCCAAAATCGTAGATCATGCCAGGCTTGGCATCGCCGACCACGGCGGGACGGTGGGTGCCGAAATGCGCCGAGGCGATCACGATCGCGCGCGGTTTCGGCATGGTCGCCGCGAAGCCGCGCAGGAAATCGCGCGCCGCGCTGTCCTCGATCAGGACCTGCGGCGAGCCGTGCGAGACGAAGAGCGCAGGAAGCATCAGAGCATGATCCCGAAAATTGGAAGCCGGTTTTCGGACAAGATCATGCTCCAATGAAAGAACCTACAGCCCCGCCACCGCCGGCAGCGGCTGCGGCTTGCCGACGCGCTCCTTCTTGAGCAGGTCGGCGAGCAGGAACGCGAGGTCGATCGCCTGCTCGGCGTTGAGCCGCGGATCGCAGACCGTGTGATAGCGGTCGTTGAGATCCTCGTCGGTGATCTGCCGCACGCCGCCGGTGCATTCGGTGACGTTCTGGCCGGTCATCTCGAGATGCACGCCGCCGGCATAGACGCCTTCGGCCGCGCACACCTCGAAGAAGGTGCGCACCTCCTTCAGGATGAGGTCGAACGGCCGCGTCTTGTAGCCCGAGGTCGACGTGATGGTGTTGCCGTGCATCGGATCGCTCGACCACACCACCACGCGGCCTTCCTTCTTCACCGCGCGCATGAGCGGCGGCAGCAGGTCGGCGGCCTTGTCGGCGCCGACGCGGCAGATCAGCGTGAGCCGGCCGGGCTCGTTGTCCGGGTTGAGGATGTCGATCAGGCGCAGCAGCTCGTCGGGCTTCTGCGACGGGCCGGTCTTGAGGCCGAGCGGATTCTTGATGCCGCGGCAGTATTCGACATGGGCGTGATCGAGCTGGCGGGTGCGGTCGCCGATCCAGACCATGTGGCCGGAGGTCGCGTACCAGTTGCCCGGCCGCGTCGAATCCTCGCGCGTCATCGCCTGCTCGAAGCCGAGCAGCAGCGCCTCGTGGCTGGTGTAGAAGTCGGTCGTGCGCAGCTCGGGATGGCTCTCGAGATCGAGGCCGCAGGCCTGCATGAAGCCGAGCGTCTCGGAGATGCGATCGGAGAGCTCCGCGTAGCGCCGCGACTGCGGGCTGTCCTTGACGAAGCCGAGCATCCACTGCTGCACATTGCCGAGATTGGCGTAGCCGCCGGTGGCGAACGCGCGCAGCAGATTGAGCGTCGCCGCCGACTGGCGATAGGCCTGCAACTGCCGACGCGGATCGGGCATGCGCGATTCCGGCGTGAAGTCGGTGCCGTTGATGATGTCGCCGCGATAGACCGGCAGCTCGACGTCGCCCTGCTTCTCGATCGGCGAGGAGCGCGGCTTGGCGAACTGGCCGGCGATGCGGCCGACCTTCACCACCGGCGAGGCCGCCGCATAGGTCAGCACGACCGCCATCTGCAGGAACACGCGGAAGAAGTCGCGGATGTTGTTGGCGCCGTGCTCGGCGAAGCTTTCGGCGCAGTCGCCGCCCTGCAGCAGGAACGCCTCGCCCTTGGCGACGCGCGCCGAGCGCCTTCATCAGGTTGCGCGCCTCACCTGCAAAAACCAGCGGCGGAAAGGTCGCAAGCTGCTTCTCGACGTCGGCAAGCGCCTGCTTGTCCGGGTAGTCCGGCATCTGCAGCGCAGGCTTCTTGCGCCAGCTCTCGGGCGTCCAACGCTCGGCCATGACGCGGCCCTCCGATACGCTTGCCCCGCGTATTACCGTACGGGCAAAGATGATCCAATTTCAGCGGCTTATACACGACGGCGGGTAGCAAAGGCCAGGGTTTATGCCGGCGCCCGGTTTAGCGCCGATTTTTAGCGCTACTCCGCCGCTTGCCGCACGTGGCTCACCGCCTTCTCGCGCATGGTGACTAGCTCTTCCGCCGCCGTCGGATGCACCGCCATCACGGCGTCGAAATCGGCCTTGGTCGCCTTCATCTTCACCGCAATGCCGATGAGCTGGATCATCTCGCCGGCGTCGGGCCCGACGATATGGCAGCCGACCACGCGATCGGTCGAGCCATCGACCACGAGCTTCATGAAGGTGCGGGTGTCGCGTCCGGCCAGCGTCGCCTTCATCGGGCGGAACGAGCGTCTTGTAGATGTCCACCTTGGCCAGCTCGCGGCAGGCCTGCGCTTCGGTGAGGCCGATGACGCCGCATTCGGGCTCGGAGAACACCGCGGTCGGCACGTTGGTGTGATCCACCTGAGTTGGCTTGTTGCCGAACACCGTGTCGGCGAAGGCATGGCCTTCGCGGATCGCGACCGGCGTGAGCGCGATGCGATCGGTGACGTCGCCGATGGCGTAGATGTTCGGCACCGACGTCTGCGAATAGGCGTCGACCTCGATGCCGCCGGTCATGCCGAGCTTGACGCCGGCCGCTTCGAGCCCGAGACCCGTTGACGTTCGGCCGCCGGCCGGTCGCGAACATGACCTGATCGACGACGACCTGGTCGTGGCCGGAGAGCTCCACGCACAGCCCGTGATCGACCTTCGCGATGCCCTCGACGATCTGCTTGGTGATGATCTTGATGCCGCGCTTCTCCATCTCGGCGCGCAGATGCGCGCGCAGATCGTCGTCGAAGCCGCGCAGGATGTTGTCGCCGCGATAGACCAGCGTCACCTGCGAGCCGAGACCGTTGAAGATGCCGGCGAACTCGACCGCGATATAGCCGCCGCCCTGGATCAGGATGCGCTTCGGCAGCTCCTTGAGATGAAACGCCTCGTTCGAGGAGATCACGTGCTCGTGGCCTTCGATCTCCTTGCCGAGCGAAGGCGCGGCGCCGGTCGCGATCAGGATATATTTGGCCCGCACGATCGTGCCGTCAGCGACGAGCCGCACAGTGTGAGCGTCGACGATCTCGCGCGCGGCTCTTGCACGATCGCGACCTTGGATCGCTCCAGGTTGGTCGTGTAGGCCGCTTCGAGCCGCGCGATCTCGCGGTCCTTGTTGGCGATCAACGTCGACCAGTCGAAGCTCGGCTCGCCGACGCTCCAGCCGTAGCCCACGGCATCCTCGAACTCGTCGGCGAAGCGCGACGCATAGACCAGGAGCTTCTTCGGCACGCAGCCGCGAATGACGCAGGTGCCGCCGACGCGATACTCCTCCGCGATCATCACGCTCGCGCCATAGCCGGCGGCGATGCGGGCGGCGCGCACGCCGCCCGAGCCGGCACCGATCACGAACAGGTCGACGTCAGGCATTCCTATCGTGTGCTCAGTCTGTGAGCCTAGATCTCTTTTCCTCGCTTCCGCATCTCGGCGCGGAACTTGGCGATGACCTCGTCGGCGAGCTTGTTCGCCCACGCGTCGACGTTGCTGCCGCTCTGATCCAGGATCACCGGCTCCTGCGTGATGACCTTGCGGCCGACCGGCGACTTGTAGAACGCCAGCACGTCCTTGAGCTCCTGCTCGGTGAACCTCGCGGCATAAAGGCGCGCGCCATCGTTGAGCAGTTCCGCGGTTCGCGGCGTGAGCTCGGCCTGCAGCTTGGCCGCCACCTCGTTGATATCCTTGCCCAACGTTGGATTGGACTGCAGGAAGAGCCCGCGCGCCTGCTCGACGACCTGGGGAACGACCGGCTCGTAAATGGCGTTTCCGCCCTTCACGATGATGATTTCCTTGGCCAGCGCGAGCGCATTCGCGGTTGGCTGCTGCGCCTGCGCGGGCGACATCGCCGCAAGGACGAGAGCCAAAAGCCCGGCGCACGCTGACCGGCCGACAACATTGGCAACCATGGCAACACCCCTCCTCGGTCTGTTGATTATCTCGGTCAGTCTATCTCACGGACGCTCGACCACGCGAACGCCCGAAGGACCCGCGATGACGGCAGTCTGTGCAAGTCCGACAAATAGCCCGTGTTCGACCACCCCGGCAATGGCGGCGAGCCGGTCCCCCAGGGCCTTGGGATCGACAATCCGCCCAAGTGACGCATCGAGAATCCAGTGCCCGCCGTCCGTGACAAAAGCGTGGCCGTCCTTGTCGCGCCGCAGCCGCACAGGCCCGGCCGCGCCGACCGCATTGGCGGCCTGCTCGACCGCGTGCCGGGTGGCCTTAAGCCCGAACGGCACCACCTCGATCGGCAGCGGAAACTTGCCCAGCACCGGCACGCATTTGGATTCGTCAGCAATAACAACCATGCGCGCCGACGCCGAGGCCACGATCTTTTCGCGCAAGCAGGGCGCCGCCGCCGCCCTTGATCAGCGTGAGATCGGGCGCGATCTCGTCGGCGCCATCGACCGTCAGATCAAGGGTTGGGATTTCGTCGAGCGTCGTCAGCGGCACGCCATAGCGCTCGGCGTCCCGCCGCGTCGCTTCCGAGGTCGGTACTCCCACGACGCGCAGCCCGCCACGCACCCGCTCGCCGAGCAAGCTCGACAAAATGCCGGGCGGTCGAGCCGGTGCCGAGGCCAAGCCGCATGCCTGGGCGAACGAATTCGACCGCGCGGACGGCAGCAGCGCGCTTTTGTGCCTCGATGTCCATTGGCGGGCAGGCTCAACCGTGGGGGCCGCATATGTAGCGTCCCTGCACCGCCTCGGCTAGTGCCGCCGATTTAGGTCAAAACTGGGCGATCTGCACCGTCGTCCCGTCAGAGGGCGTCGTGCCGCTCCGGCAATGCCGTTTCCGCCGGTGGCAGCGCCGTGGCGCCATCTACCTCCTCGGGGCGCAGCAGCGCCTTGTCGACGATCACCCGCTCGAGCGCGGCGAGCCAGCACTCGTAATAGTTCCAGGAGCTGTCGCCCAGGTCGTGGGTGCGCTCCCACTCGCCGATCACGGCGATCAATTGCTGGCGAAAATCCTCCCAGTCGAAATATCCGGATTTCGACAGCGCAAGCGCGACCCCGAACGCGGTCCGCTGCCACTCCTCGCCAAAACACAGCTTGCCGGCCAGGCGCGGCGGCGAATCCTCGCGGCCAATCATGCTGGTCAAAGCGAATTGCTCAAATTGGTCTGCATCGATGCTGATCCTCGAAGATGTTTCGAGGTCGACGCGCCTAGACCTTGGCAACGCCCATCATGCCCTCCGGCGTGACCAGCTTGGCGAGCTCGGCTTCGCTCATGCCGTCGGTGCCGGCCGGCCGCTCCGGCACCACGAACCAGCGGATCTGCGCGCTGCTGTCCCAGGTCTTGATCTCGACCGACGGCGGGATGTCGAAGCCCGAACTCCTTGAGCACGACGCGCGGCTCGCGCGCGGCGCGCGCGCGAAAGGTCGGATCCTTGTACCAATACGGCGGCAGACCCAGCACCGGCCACGGATAGCACGAGCACAATGTGCAAATGACGAGATTGTGCACGGTCGGCGAATTGACGGCCGCGCGCATGTGCTCGCCTTCGGCGCCCGCCATGCCCTTGGGCAGATCGAGCGTGGCGATCGCGGCCGGCGTATCGTCGCCGAGACGCTGCTTGAACGCGGGATCGACCCAGGCGCGCGCCACGACCTTGGCGCCGTTGAACGGCCCCATCTGGGTCTCGAAGAAGGACAGCACGCTGTCCACCGACTTGTCGGTGATGATGCCCTTCTCGATCAGACAGCGATTCCAAGGCCATCGCCCGCGCGGCGCTCAAAGTCTCGCGGTTGGGCGGATATCGAAACCGTTGCGGCGGCGTCGCTGGGCTTGCGCCTGCGCGGGCGTGACCGAGCCAGGACCAAAGGCCGGACGGCGACCGCGGTCGCGCCTGCGATCAACAGGTTGCGGCGGTCAACGGCAGCGCATGCTCCTGCGTACTCTCCAGACCTTTCGCCGATCGATCCGTGGTTTCACCGGTCATGACAGTCGTCCTCTTCGTCGAGCGACGGGTTGACGGCTCGGTGTGAAGCTGGTCGCGCAAGGCCTTCAATTCGACCTTCTCGAGATAGGCCTCGAAGAGGTCGGCGTAGATCGTCTCGCTTCTTTTCCGTGTTGCCCTTCCAGATCGTCCTCCGGATCGAACGCACGACAGTAGACCGGCATCGCCTCGCCGACGCCGTCCGGCCCGGTCGAGGTGAGGTAGGCTGTAGGTCGCGGGATAGACCGTATCGACGATGCCGACATGATCGCGCAGATGGCCGGGCAGCCGTGTATGCTCGACGGTCGGCAGGTTCTTGACGTAGACCTTCTCGCCCCCGGCGAAGCGCGGCGTCATGCTGCCGGTGTGCTTCGGCGAATCGCCTTCGACGAGATAGGTGTTGATGACGCGGCGTCGATCGCCGGATCGCCGCCCTGCCGTCGGCTGCCGACGACGGGTTCGCGCAGGAACTGCTGCGTGCGCGCGTCGAGCTCTGCCTGGGTGATGTAGCCCTTCTCGACGAAATAGCCGGAGATGCCGCCGAGCCATTTCTCGTAGTAGCGATACTTGAAATAGTCGAACGGATTGAGCGATTCCGCGCCCTTGCGCAGGTCGGCCCAGGTCCACACCGTGTTGAACTTGGCTGGGCGTCGCTGGCAGCGGCAGTTGCGAGCTCAGCGCCATCATCGCGACGTGGATGCCGAAGATGCGCTTTTCCCAGGGTTCGACGAAGACACGCTTCTCGAGGTCATCGGACCGAGGCCTTCGAGACCACCAAGGTAGTGTTGCAGTTTCATGGGATGTCCGTCCTCGGTGTTGAGACTTCTGTCGTCGCCGGCATCGAGATGCCGGCGCAGTTCCGAGCGTCGCGGTCACGGCGACTCGCGCCAAGCTCGGGACGCGGCATTCCGTCGAAACCGGCGCGCAACGCCGCCTCATCGAGATGGCGGCCGATGAACACGAGCTCGTTGAGCGCGCTCGCCGCGCTCCACGGGCGTCCCGGGACGGCCGTCCAGCGTCATGTGCACGCCGTGGAAGACGAATCGCGCGGTTCTGGCCGCGAAGATGCGAGGATCCCTTATGTCGCAGCAGGTCTTGCCCTGCGACGAACGAGCGCATTGAGCCAGCGGGTGAACCGTGTCGCGTCCACGGCGCCGCGCTCGCGGATCGACGACGCAGCCGATGTCGGCATCGTGCTCGTGCGTCCTGCTCGTCGAGCAGCTCCGGATCGAGCTTCAAGGCAGTTCCTGAGATCGAAGGCGCCCACGCCAAGCACCTCCTTCAGATCGATGCCGCAATCGCGGGTCGCGTGAATGCGCGCGAGCGGATTGAGCGAACGGACTCAGAACTCGAAGCGGCTCGATGCTCGCCGTTCGGCTCGAGGTCGATCTTGTTGATGAGGATCACGTCAGCGAAGGCGACCTGCTCGCGGGCCTCGCTCAGTGTCGAGCTGATCGCGCAGATGCCGGGCATCGACGACCGTCACGATGGCGTCGAGCGCGAAGCGGCGCGCGCAGCATCTCGTCGAGGATGAACGACTGGATCACCGGCGCAGGATCGGCGAGCCCGCTCGTCTCGATCACGACCTGATCGAAGGCATGGCCCGACGCTGCAGAAGCTCGCCGAGCGCCGCGATGAGATCGCCGCGAACCGTGCAGCAGATGCAGCCGTTGTTGATCTCGAGACGGTCTTCGTCAGCGGAGATGACGAGCTGACCGTCGATACCAGCTTCGCCGAACTCGTTGACGATCACCGCGATCTGGCCGGCCCTGGCGTTGGCCGACGAGATGTGGTTGAGCAGGGTCGTCTTGCCTGCCCCGAGAAATCCAGTGAGGACAGTTGTCGGTATCGTTTGCATGCGACGTTCCGCTTGCTGTCGCACAGCCTGCCCTTGCGCTCGAGGTGAGGCACGCGTTGACAGGGAGCGCGGGTATGTTTGTTATCGTCAGGCGTCGTCAGCCTATCGTTGGTGATGCAATCGATATGCCAGCTCGGTTTTCGTTCGAATCCCGTGCCTGATGCTCATCGATGCGGCAATCCTGTCGCTGATCTTGCGCGATACGCGCAAAGCGAATGCAGCTGATCGGCCTTGCAGGGTCATCCGCGATCAGGGCTGTCGAAGAAGCGGGCATCGCGTGCACGCGTTTCGCGCAGACTGCGAAAGACCGGCCCGAGTATCGATACCCTGCACTGATCGAACGACCCCGCTTCCATTTTGGCGGTGACTCTGCGATCTGATCGCCGCATGCGCCCCTTCACCATCGTCTTCGACCTCGACGGAACGCTGATCGACACCGCGCCTGACCTGGTGGCCACCCTCAACGTCGTGCTGGCGCGCGAAGGGCTGCAGCCGGTCGCTTATGCGGACGGTCGCTTGATGGTCGGGGGTGGCGTCCGTGTGATGGTCGAGCGCGGCATCAAGGCCAACGGTCGCCCACTGCCCGCCGCCGAGATCGATCGGCTGGAGCGGGATTTCATCGGGTACTATGCCGACCACATTGCGGTGCATTCGCAGCCCTTCCAAGGCGTCGAGGCCACGCTCGATCAGCTTACCGCGAGCGGCTACGGCCTCGCCGTCTGCACCAATAAGCTTGAATGGCTGTCGCTGCGGTTGCTCGACGCGCTCAAGCTGAGCCCGCGGTTTCGCGCGATCTGTGGCGCCGACACATTCGGGGTGTCGAAGCCCGATCCGACGATCCTGAACCGCACCATCGAACGCGCCGGCGGCGATAAAGGCCGCGCCATCATGATCGGCAACTCCTCAACCGACATTGCAACCGCGCGGGCTGCCAGCATTCCGGTGATCGCGGTCGACTTCGGCTACACCGACATTCCGGTCGCCGAGCTCAAACCTGATCGGGTCGTGAGCGCCTTTTCGGAGCTGCCAGAAGCCATTTCTCAGGTGTTATCTACAGGCTAATGCCGGGCCCAAAAGTTGTTGAAATCGGCGATTTTACCTTGCAGCTGCCATACTTAGGCCGACTGGGCAGCGTTATCCTTCAGCTGGGTGAGAGCACTCTGGTTGCGCCGAGTGGTATCGGGCCGTATGGTCGGCGTGGGGATTTCAGGCGGCTTTAGAGCCGTCCCAGTTGGGTGGGATCATGACCCGAGTATTAGCCGTCACGGCTTGTAGCTTTGCGCTCGCTGCGTGCTCGACGTCCATGCCGAGCATGGATTTCTTCAAGTCCACCCCTGCGACCGAGGTCTTGCGGGTCGAGTCCGAGCCACCGGGTGCCGATGCCCGGACCTCGCAGGGGCAGAGCTGCCGCACGCCCTGCGAGCTGACCGTTCAGTCGGGAGGCGAAATGACGGTGTCGTTCGCGCTCAATGGTTACCAGCCCCAGACGGTCCAGGTGCGCCCGGACGTCGCGCCAGCGAGTTCGAGCTATAGCGACAGCGGGTCCAGCAACCGGCTGCAGCCGAACCCGGTTTATGCCGAGCTTCAGTCGGTCAAGCCGCCGGCGAAGAAGAAATCCGCCCCGCGCAAGCAGACGGCCCAAAAGGCGGCCCCAGCCACCGCCGCTACCACAGCGGCCCCGGCAACCACGGGCGGCCTCCAGACCAGCTATCCCTGGCCCGAACCTCGCTAAGAGCCTCGCTAAGACCCCGCTTTACGGTCTGGCGGTTCTCCGGCACTATTCCCAAATAAGATGAAGGGCCTGCAAGACGAAAGGCCTGGGCCGCGGGAAAGGCCAGGAGTGGCATGACCGATACTGCCTTTATGGAAACCCTTGTGGCGGAGCCGAGCCGGTCGGTCCGGCAGCGTCCGCCGCTGGTCGACCCATTCCAGCGCCCCATCACCTATCTGCGGGTTTCAGTGACGGACCGCTGCGATTTCCGCTGCGTCTACTGCATGTCCGAGCACATGACCTTTCTGCCGAAGGCCGACCTGCTGACGCTGGAAGAGCTCGACCGGCTGTGCAGCGCCTTCATCGGCCAGGGGGTGCGCAAGCTGCGCCTGACGGGCGGCGAGCCCCTGGTCCGGCGCGGGATCATCACGCTGTTTCGCGCGCTGGCGCGCCATCTCGACAGCGGCGATCTCGACGAGCTGACACTGACGACCAACGGCTCGCAGCTGCCGAAATACGCCGCGGAGCTCGCCGCGCTCGGCGTGCGGCGGATCAATATCTCACTCGATACGCTCGACCCCGACAAGTTCCGCGCCATCACCCGCTGGGGCGAGCTTGACAAGGTGATCGCCGGCATCGACGCCGCGCAGGCGGCCGGCATGCGCGTCAAGATCAACGCGGTCGCGCTCAAGGGCGTCAACGAGAATGAGCTCGCCGATCTCGTGCGCTGGACGCATGGGCGCGACATGGATCTCACCATCATTGAGGTGATGCCGCTCGGCGACGTCGGCGAAGGCCGGCTTGATCAGTATCTGCCGCTGTCGATGGTGCGGGCGCGGCTCGCCGAGCAGTTCACGCTGCAGGAGATCGACTATCGCACCGGCGGCCCGGCCCGTTTTGTCAAAGTGGTCGAGACCGGCGGCCGGCTCGGCTTCATCACCCCGCTGACGCATAACTTCTGCGAGTCGTGCAATCGCGTGCGCCTCACCTGCACCGGCACGCTTTATATGTGCCTCGGCCAGGAGGACGCCGCCGACCTGCGCACACCGCTGCGCGCCTCCGGGAGCAATGATCTGCTCGACGCGGCTATCGAAGCTGCGATCGCGCGCAAGCCGAAGGGCCACGACTTCATCATCGACCGCCGGCACCAGCGCCCCGCGCTGGCGCGGCACATGAGCGTGACCGGCGGCTAAGCATCACGCCGAGCGACCCGGCAGATCCACAAAGCAGTTCGACCGGCCGATCGTCCAATCGGCCGGTTTCCTTTTTCAGCAGGCCTAGCCGGATCTGCTCTCAGTGCTTGGACTCAAGCTGGATTACGAGTTCAGTGGGTACCGGCTCGTGAGGCTCAAGGCTCGGCGGATCAGCATCGTTCCAGTCCGCCACGCAGACCACCTGACACATGTGAGCCTGACTTGGCTGATCAGGATCCACCGGTTCCACGATGTTGAGCCCATTGCTGTCGAGGAAGAATGTGTGTTCTCCGAATAGCCTTGTCAGCTGTGTTATCGCGGAGTGATCCGCGGGAACTTCCTGGGCTTCAAATTGGGCCAACGTCCGTTTGACCTGTGCGGGCGTCAATTGCATCGCACGCTCCTTTTTCTGTTCGGGTGGCATTGTTCCGTCTGGTTGCCTTGCGGGTCGAGGCGCCCATCCATCCGTCTAGCGGTGCCTCCCACCAGCTGCAGTGGTCAAACGACACGATCAACTCATCCCGCGACTCTTCAAATAGGGCGCACGCGAACATGATCAAGCACGAAGCAAACTAAGCGCCGACGCCGTGCAGCAACGACTGACTCAAGTGTCACGGCTTCTCCGAGCGCGACCATGGTCAACGCCTGCAGAAGCTCAGATGTGACGCGTCAGAACAAGTTCCGCAGGCAGGTTCCATGTGAGGATCGGGCATGTCTTTTCGAAGGGTCAATTCGCTCACCTCGGCTGGAACGCACTTGCGAGATGGGACTTATCTGCACTGGCATCCCTCTCGACATTGCCTCGAGCGCGGCCGGGGCCGAGCGATGGCGGAAAAATCGGAGAATGCACATGAGACTTCATATTTTGGCGGCCGTGTTCCTCGCCGCCGCGGTTCCCGCGGCGAACGCGCAGGTGCAATCGCCTGCTCCATCTCCCTCGCAGCCTTCGGAGAACATTCCAGATCAGAAGCTCGACGCAACAGCGGCAGCATTGGATCAAATTGCCGACGTGAAGGAGAGCTTTACAAAGCAAATTGAGGCGACGCCCGGCGATGCCGACAAGCGGCGGCTCGTGGACGAGGCCAACAAGGCGCTCGTGAAGGCCGTCACCGACCAGGGTCTCTCGGTGGAAGAGTACACCTCGATCATGGTGGTGGCGCAGAACGACCCGGGCGTTCGTCAAAAGATCCTGCAGCGGATGAAACCGAGCAAGTAAATCCTTTAAGACGAGAGCTACTATAAACGAGAGCTACGCAGCGGGAGGGTGCTGTGCACATCAAGCGGCATGACCGCAGCCATACAGTGATGCTGGCCGATGGATCCGAGTGGCGCATCTGGCCTGGCGACACGACCTACACCTTGGGATGGCTGCCAGCGACCGAGATCGACATCATCAAAGTCGAGCACAATGTGTGCTCGCACGCACTGGTGAATCGCGCCGACGGATCGCAAGTGCGGGTGATCAGCGCGAATATCAATTGGCCGGTCAAGGCGGTCCGCCGGACCTTGGCCGAAAGCCGATAGTGCCCTTCAGGTTTTTGTGCGATTGCGGATGAGATAGTCGTCGTAGCTGTACTCGGCGACCCGCCACCACAGATAGGCGTCGTTGCGGAACGCCAGCACTGAGTCCCAAACCTTCTTGAAGTCGGCGTTGCGGGCCGAAACCTCGGCATAGACTTCGAGCGCCGCCTTGAGCGAGGCATCCATCACCGATGCCGGGAATTGCCGAAATTGGACGACGTTCTCCGCCAGCATTTTCTTGAGCGCCGGCGGATTGTTGGCGTCGTATTTCGACGTCATCCATTCATTCGCCAGCGACGAAGC
The DNA here is from genome assembly GCA_963817015.1 of uncultured Alphaproteobacteria bacterium. GTDB lineage: Bacteria > Pseudomonadota > Alphaproteobacteria > Rhizobiales > Xanthobacteraceae > VAZQ01. The sequence goes on from CAWFMV010000012.1 coordinate 62,418, forward strand.
GGTGCGCACAAGCGAGCGATAGGCTGGACTGAGTGAATTCCATTTCTCGAGGTTGACGAAGTTGTGGATCATGGGTCCGCCTTCCCACCAGCCCGGATAGTAGTAATAAGGCGCAACCTTCTGGAAGCCGAGCCGCGCGTCGTCATAAGGGCCGACCCATTCGGCGGCGTCGATCGTGCCGCGTTCGAGCGCGGTATAGATGTCGCCGCCGGGAATTTGCTGCGGCACCACGCCGATCTTGGCAATGACCGTGCCGGCAAATCCGCCGATCCGCATCTTGAGACCGCGCAGGTCGGCCACGTCCTTTATCTCTTTGCGGAACCAGCCGCCCATCTGGGCGCCGGTGTTGCCCGCCGGAAAGCCGATGATGTTGAACTTTTTGTAGAAGTCATTCATCAGCTCCATGCCGCCCGCGTGATACATCCAGGCATTCTGCATGCGTGTATTGAGGCCAAACGGGACCGCGGTGCCGAACGCAAAGGTCGGATCCTTGCCGAAATAGTAGTAGGACGAGGTGTGGCACATCTCGACCGTGCCGTTCTGCACTGCATCGGCAGCCGCGATGGCAGGAACGATCTCGCCGGCGGCGAAGACCTGGATCTGAAACTTGTTGTCGGTGGCTTCCGCCACTGCCTTGCTGAAGATCTCGGCCGCCGTATAGATCGTGTCGAGCGACTTCGGGAAGCTCGACGTCAAGCGCCAGCGTAGCTCGGGCGCGGACTGCGCAATGGCCGGCTTGGCAACCGCGGTCGCGGCAGCGGCGATCCCTGCCGCCTGCAGGAAGTGACGACGCTTCATGGTGGCTCCTCCGAGGACGTTGGCGGTCGATGGATCGGACCGGTGCCGGTACAATGCAGATTGCGGTGGCAAATCCAAGGTGGCTTGCAAGCTCTATTGCCGCGCCGGCAGCGTAACGCGGAACCGCGCCCCACCGCCCGGCCGATCCTCCACTGCGATGGTCCCGCCGAGGCTCAGCACCAGATGCCGCGCGATGGCAAGACCAAGCCCGGCGCCGCCACGATCGCGGTTGCGCGAAGCCTCGAGACGAAGGAACGGCTCGAAAATACGCTCTCGCTCGGCGGGCGGCACGCCCGGGCCGCGATCATCGACCAGCATGATGGCTTCGGTCCCGGCTTGGGTCCCAACCTGCGACAGCGTGACCGCCGCTTCGCCTCCGTATTTGACGGCGTTGTCGATCAGGTTGCCAACGATGCGCGCGAGCGCAGCCGAACCACCCCAGACATGGATCGGCGTTGCCGACACATCACACTTGATAGTCTGACCGGCCGCGGCGCGCTCGCTGCATTCGCGGCGGACAATCTCGGCAAGATCGACCTGCTCGCTGCGGTTACCTGCAAACGAAGTGCGCGCGAATGTGAGCGCGTCGTCCAGCAGCCCGCTCATCTCCTCGACATCACGAGTCGCGCGCTCCCTCATGTCAGGGTCCGGCATCATCTCGACGCGCAGCCGCAGCCGCGTCAGATAGGTGCGCAGGTCGTGCGAGATTGCCGCCAGCATGAAGGTGCGGTTGCGCACCAGCTCCGCGATGCGCGACTGCATGCGATTGAAGGCGCCGATGAGCGCGCGCACCTCGCGCGCGCCGCCGACCGGAACCGGCGCCGGCTCGATCGCTTCCGCGAAGCGGTCGACGGAGCGAGCGAGCCTCGAGAGCGGAATGGTCTCGCGCAAAACGGCATAAAGTGCCAGCGCCGCCACCAGAAAGCCGATGATGCCGGCCCAGAATCCAGGCGGCAGGCCGAGCACGCGCACAGTCAGATCATCGACCGTCTCGGCCACGATGAACTCGCCATCGGACAGCGGCACCACCAGCCGCACCGGGCGCTGACTGAACGTCTCCAGGCCGGGCCGGCGCTTGCTCTCGCCGCCGCGCGCGGGACCGATGTAATAGGCGCGCACCATCCGCCCGTCGCCGACGTAGCGCGCAATCGCGTTCTCCAGCCATGCCACCCGCTCGACCGGCTCGGCAACCGGCGGCGCCGTGGGGGCAATCGCGACGCGCAGACCGGGGCCATTCGCCACCCGCAGCGCCAGCGAGCGATTGCCCGCCCGCTCGGCGAGCTCGACCATCGCCGCGATCTGGTCAGGCAGCGGCAGCCGGAAGCCCTGCTCGGTCGCGCGGCCGCGCTGCACGTAATAGGCGGCGGCCGCGATCATCTGGATCGCCACGAGCGCCGCGATCACGATCAGCGCCACCCGCCAGACGAGGCCAAGCCGGCGCATGGTCAGGCGTCCTTGACGTCGCCGGCGAACAGATAGCCGCCATTGCGCACGGTCGTGACCAGCGCAGGGGCCGACGGATCGGCGGTCTCGAGCTTCCTGCGCAGCCGGCTGACAGTCACGTCGATGGTGCGGTCGAACGGATCGGCGCTGCGTCCGCGCGTCCAGTCAAGCAGCTGGTCGCGCGTGAGCACGCGCCGCGGCCGCTCGACAAAGCAAGCGAGGAGATCGAACTCGGCGGAGGTCAAGGGCACGCTCGTGCCATCGCTCCGCTCGACACTGCGGGCATCGAGGTCGACGACGAAGCCTGCAAAGCTGCGCCGGCGCCGCTCGCCCGCACGCGCAATAGATGCCTCGCTGCGCCGCAGGATGGCGCGGATGCGCGCCAGCAGCTCGCGTGGATTGAACGGCTTGCCGAGATAGTCGTCGGCGCCGAGCTCGAGCCCGACAATGCGATCGATGTCGTCATTCTTGGCGGTGAGCATCAGGATCGGTGTCGCGCCGCGCGCACGCAGGCGTCGGCAGATCGACAGCCCGTCCTCGCCCGGCAGCATCAGATCGAGCACGACGAGGTCAGGTGCCAGACGCGCGAGAATGCGATCGACGGCAGTGCCGTCCTCCGCCAACTCGACGGTGAATCCTTCCCGCTTGAGAAAGTCGGCAAGCAGGCCGCGAATGTCACGATCGTCCTCGACGATCAGGATGACCTTACCATTCATGCCGGCAATCCTAGACGCGGCGACAGAACAGGCAACGTCCAACGGCCTCCCCGTTACAAATCGTTACAAATCGGGCTCCCTTTGAGAAACGCCGGCAACGTTAACGGCTCACGCTCGACCGGGTGGATGGACGACACATCGGGAGACAGAGAATGAACATTCCTTTTGCCAGTGCTGGGCTCGCCGGGCTGCTACTCGCCGCAACCGCGGCGGATGCCTCGGCGTGGACACGCCACACAACGGTTAATACCTGGCGCGGCACCTACACGGTGAACAGCGCCGGTGGCTGCGGCGGCGGCGTCTGCAGCCGAACCCGCACGGTGACAGGACCGTACGGCGGCACGGTGACACGGTCCGGCAGTGTCGTGCGCACCGGCCCCAATCAGTACAGCTACCAGGGCAGCGTCACCGGGCCTTACGGCGGGACGATCACACGCTCCGGCACGGTCGTGGTCACGCCGCCCTATTGAGCAAGCAAGCGAACGCCGAGCCGGCTCCCTCCCCCCATCACAAACGGCCGGCTCGGCCTTCCCTGCCATCTCGGAAACCTCGCCATGACATCCGCTGCCGGCAACGCCCGAGGGCTCAATCTCATCTTGCTTCTGACCTTTGGCCTGATGCTGATCGAATGGCTCTATGTGCGGCTCGCTCTGCACGATACCGACAGCCACGATCTCAAGGAGACAACGACGTCGATCGTGACCGCGATCGGCAACCAGTTCATCCGGCCGGCCACCTCGTTCCTGGTCGCGTTCCCCCTCTATTTCGCCTACCAGCATCGCCTGTTCGAGATTCCGACGACCATCGTCACGCTCGTCATTCTGTTCGTGCTGGTCGACTTCGCCGAATACTGGTTCCACCGCGCCGCCCATCGGGTGCGCTTCATGTGGGCGTCGCACGCCGTGCATCATTCCAGCACGCGGTTCAATCTGACCGCGGCCGTGCGCCTGCCCTGGACCGGGGCATTGTCGGGCGCGGTGCTCTTCTTCGTGCCGTTGACGCTGATCGGCTTTCATCCGCTCGCCGTGACCGCGATGGCGCTCCTCAATCTCGTCTATCAGTTCTTCCTGCACACCGAGCATGCGCCGCGCCTCGGCCCGCTCGAATGGGTGCTCAACACGCCGGCGCATCACCGCGTGCATCACGCCTCGAACGAGCACTGCCTCGACAAGAATTTCGGCGGCGTCTTCATCATCTGGGATCGATTGTTCGGCACCTTCGCGGAGGCGCCCAGCGAGGAAAAGCTTCGCTTCGGTCTGGTGAGCCCCCTGCCCTCGCAGGGCCTGCTCACTGTGAACTTCCATGAATGGCGCAAGCTCCTGCGCGACACCTGGCGAGCGCGCGGATTGAAGGCACGGCTGCGGGTGCTCGTCGGCGCGCCGTGAAGGGTCGGACGTTCACCACGCCAGGATTTCCGGTCCGCCGCGAGCGTAGGCGAATGTGAGAATGTGACGGTTGCAATATGACCAAACGAGCCCACGTCGTCATCGATGCGTCGCGACGATCCTCACAGTACGCGCCTCGAGGCCGTAGCGAGGCAATCACATACGATCAATTGACGCCCGCGTAGATCGCTCGCAACAAGGCGAGTGGCCAGCGGGACTTCGCTTTCAAGATGTTGACAGCTTGGGCTCGATGTCGCCACGCGCGCGCGGCGTATACCTGAACTCTATAGAACGCCGTATTTCTGCCAGAGGCTATCCATCTCATCGTCCGGCACAAATTCGACCACGTGCCTGATCAGATCCCTGGTGTACCGCAGCCCGTTCTTCGTCGCTCATGACATAAACGCCGGCGCGGCCTCGATCTCACGTGCAAGCTCGACTAGCTCCTCCTGATCCTGCTCGGGCAAGGGCCGCACTTTCCAATACAGCGTTGCATTTGTTCTGTCGTCATATCGTGGATGATAGCCCAAGTTGAACGCGCAGAGCAAAAAGCAGAATGGCAGACTGCCAATCAGACGATGGCGCTGGGAGCGAAGTCATCCCAGTTCATGGCCGACCGACCGCACGTGCGGGATAGTCGCCGTATGCCACAAACTCGTGTCGTCATCGATTTCGACGAAGAACTCGCCTGGACGTGAAGACGAAGCGGCATATGCAGAATATGAGCGTACAGGCGAAGCCATTCCCATTGCCGCGATCGAGCAGTGGGTCAGAAGCTGGGGCACGGAGCGCGAATTGCCACCGCCGTAGAACGTCGTACCTCTCAATCACGATCTTCGGCGCCGCCCGCCCCGGACCCTTGAGCTGATCGCGCACGCGCGCCGCGATCTCGCAATAGGCCTTGGCGTGCGGACCATCGGGCTCGGTCGCCACGACCGGCAGACCGGCATCCGACTTCTCGCGGATCGTCATATGCAGCGGCACCTCGCCCAGGAACGGCACGCCGAGCCGCTCGGCTTCGCGGCGTGCGCCGCCGTGGCCGAAGATGTCGGAGCGCGTGCCGCACTCCGGGCACTCGAAGTAGCTCATGTTCTCGACGATGCCGAGCACCGGCACATTGACGCGGCGGAACATCGCGATCCCGCGCCGCGCATCGATCAAGGCGAGATCCTGCGGCGTCGAGACGATCACGGCGCCCTTGAGCGGGACCTGCTGCGCCATGGTGAGCTGGGCGTCGCCGGTGCCGGGCGGCATGTCGACCACCATCACGTCGAGCGTGCCCCACTCGACCTCGCGCAGCATCTGGGTGAGCGCCGAGATCACCATCGGGCCACGCCAGATCATCGGCGTCTCTTCGTCGACGACGAAACCGATCGACATCACGGTGAGGCCATAGCGCGAGATCGGCTTGAGCCGCGTGCCGCCGAGCGTCTGCGGCCGCTCCTTGATGGCGAGGAGCTTGGGCAGCGACGGCCCATAGATGTCGGCATCCAGCACGCCGACCTTGAGGCCGAGGGTCGCGAGACCGAGCGCCAGGTTGACTGCGGTGGTCGACTTGCCGACGCCGCCCTTGCCGGAGGCGACCGCAATGATCGATTCGACGCCGGGCACGCCGACATTCGCCTCCCCGCGTGGCGCAGGCCGCGGCGCAGCCGCCCCGCTGCCGGCAGGCGATGGACGTGCCGGCGCCGTTCCACCTCTGCGCTCGGCGGTGAGTGCCACCATCGCCGACGTGACGCCCGGCATCGCCCGCACGACCTCCTCGGCCTGATTGCGCACCGACTCCCAGGCCTTCACCTGTGCGGCATCGACGGTGATCGAGAAGAACACCTTGCCGTCGGTGGCCAGCACATCGGACAGCGCCGCCGCTCTTATGCAGCGGCGACCCGTCCGGGCAGCTCACCCGCGCAAGGCTTGCCAGCACATCGTCCTTCGTCACTGCCATCGAGCACTCCAGAGGGAAAAGCTTGCGCCACCATACGGTGCACGATCGACCGGTCAACGGGGCGCGCAGTCAACGAGGCTCGCAGGGTTGACGCCGCTGCTGCGCCGTCGCAATCACTTCTGTTATATGGGCACTCGACACGGTCGCGGACAGTGCGGTCAGGGAGGCGATGATGGCAAAGGTTGCGTTTCTGGGTCTCGGCGTCATGGGCTACCCCATGGCGGGGCATCTCAAGGCCAAAGGCGGCCACGACGTCACGGTCTACAACCGGACCGGCGGCCAAGTCCGAGAAATGGGTCGCCCAGCATGGCGGCAAGAGCGCGCCGACCCCGAAAGCGGCGGCCGAAGGCCAGGACTTTGTCATGTGCTGCGTCGGCAATGACAACGACCTGCGCGAGGTCACGCTTGGGGCAAATGGTGCGTTCGCCGGCATGGCGAAAGGCGCGGTATTCGTGGACCACACCACCGCCTCGGCCGAGATCGCGCGCGAGCTCTTTGCCGAGGGAAAAAAGCGCGGCTTCGACTGCATCGATGCGCCGGTCTCCGGCGGCCAGGCTGGCGCCGAGAACGGCGTGCTCACCGTGATGTGCGGTGGCGAAGCCGCCGCCTATGCCCGCGCCGAGCCGGTGATCGCGGCCTATGCGCGCATGTGCAAGCTCCTGGGCGCGCCCGGCGCCGGCCAGCTCACCAAGATGGTCAACCAGATCTGCATCGCCGGCCTGGTGCAGGGCCTCGCCGAGGGCATCCATTTTGCGAAGAAAGCCGGCCTCGATGTCGAGGCTGTGATCGCGACCATCTCCAAGGGCGCAGCGCAGTCCTGGCAGATGGAGAACCGCTACAAGACCATGAACGAGGGCAAGTTCGACTTCGGCTTCGCGGTCGACTGGATGCGCAAGGACATGTCGATCTGCCTCGGCGAGGCGCGCAAGAACGGCGCCAACCTGCCGGTCACCGCGCTGGTCGATCAGTTCTATGCCGAAGTGCAGAAGATGGGCGGGCGCAGCGCTGGGACACGTCGAGCCTGCTCGCGCGGCTGGAGCGGTGAGCCAGGTCAAAGGCTGAATGGCCGGGACATAAACGCGTTCACGCGCGTCTTCAACGCGGCTATGCCCGGCCATGGCCCCAATGCGGGGAATCTCAGTGATAGCCGACGTCCGCTCGGACTTTGCCGCGAAATACCCAATAGGACCAGCCGGTGTACATCAGGATCACCGGCAGGAGCACGAGTGTTCCGACCAGGAGAAACGCTTGCGTTCGCTCCGAGGACGCCGCCTCCCACAAGGTGAAATGGTGGGGCACGATCATCGGATAAAGACTGATAGCGATGCCGACATACGATAGGACAAAGAGTCCGATGGCGCCGACGAACGGCAGTATTTCAGCCCGACTGGCGAGGGCACGCCAGGTGACGAGCGCGACAGCGGCAGTCGCGATCGGAACTGGAGCCAAGAACAGAATATTAGGCCAGGAGAACCACCGCGCGAAGATCTCCGGACTGGCAAGCGGAGTCCAGATGCTCACGATGCCGATGGCGATGAGCACGCCGATGAGACAAATGCGGCCGTGCCGGCGCGCGGCATTTTGAACATCGCCGTCGGTCTTCAGGATGAGCCAGCCTGCGCCGAGAAGGCCGTAGCCAAACAGCAAAGCAATGCCGGTCATCACCGAGAACGGCGTCAGGAACGAAAAAGAGCTTCCTGAGAATACCCGGCCCGTGACCTGGTACCCCTGAATGAAGCTGCCGAGCACCATGCCCTGCGCAAAGGTCGCGACGCCTGAGCCGTAGGAGAAGGCGTGATCCCAGAACGTCTTGTGCTCGGCGTCGCGAAAGCGAAATTCGAAGGCGACGCCGCGAAATACGAGCGCCAACAACATCACGAGGATCGGGAAGTAGACCGCCGGAATGATGATCGCGAAAGCGAGCGGGAAGGCGGCGAGCAGTCCGAGGCCACCGAGGACGAGCCACGTCTCGTTTCCGTCCCAGATTGGCGCAATCGAATTCATCATGATGTTGCGCGACGCGGTATCCGGCGCGAGCCCGTAAAGCATGCCGACGCCGAGGTCGAAACCGTCGAGCAGCACGTAGAAGAACACCGCCATTCCAAGGATCAGTGTCCAGATCGGCACGAAGTCGAGGACTTGGCTCATTGCCCGCCTCCACCGGCGACTTTCCCCCCGGCCAATACTGGCGCTCTGGGCCGCCCACCTTCAATGGTCGGCTCCTCCTCGGCGGGGGCCGCCGCAGGTCCCCTGCGCACGATGCGCCACATGAGGAGCACGCCCGCGGGATACATGAACAGATAGACGGCCATGTAGGCGAGCAATGAGATCAGCACGTCGCTGCCGGTCAACGACGGCGATACCGACTGCGCCGTGCGCAGAAGCCCATAGACGGTCCAGGGCTGGCGTCCGACTTCGGTCACCAGCCAACCAGCGATGACGGCAACGAAGCCGATCGGGATCATGAATTGGCACAATTGAAGAAACAGCGGCGTGGTATCAAGCCGGCCCCGCCAGCGCAGCCATCCGCCAAGCAGCACCATCGCCAGCATCAGCAGGCCGCATCCCACCATGGCGCGGAATGCGAAGAACGGGATTGCGACGGGCGGCCGCTGATCGGCCGGAAAGTCCTTGAGACCTTTGACCTCACCATCCCATTCGTGCGTCAGGATCAGGCTGCCCAGACGCGGGATGTCGATCGAGAAGTAGTTCGTCTCGGCTTGCTCGCTCGGGATGGCGAAGAGCGTGATCGGAACTCCCCGTCCGGTTTCCCAACGCGCCTCGATCGCCGCAAGCTTTGCTGGCTGATGCTCCCGGGTATTGAGACCATGGTGGTCTCCAATGACGATTTGCAGGGGCACCAGAACGGTGAGAAGCCACAGCGTCATCGACACCATCGTGCGGCCTTCTTCGACGAATGTTCCACGCCGCAGCAGATACGCTCCGACGCCGATCACGACGAAGCCGGTGGTGATAAAGAAAGCGGTGACGGTGTGCGCAAGCCGGGATGGAAACGACGGATTGAAAATGACCTCCAGCCAATCCTTCGCGAAAAAGCGTCCGTCGATGATCTCATAGCCGGCCGGTGTCTGCATCCAGCTGTTGGCCGACAATATCCAGAACGAGGAGAACAGCGTGCCGAGCGCAACCATCAGCGCGGCGAAGAAATGCGCCCAAGGCGGTACCAGCTTGCGTCCGAACAGGAGCACGCCGAGAAAAGCCGCCTCGAGGAAAAATGCCGTGAGGCCCTCGTACGCGAAGAGCGGCGAAAGCACATTGGCGGTCGCGTCCGCAAAGCGGCTCCAGTTCGTACCGAACTGAAAGGGCATGACGATGCCGGTAACGACGCCCATCCCGAAAGAGATCGAGAAAATCTTGATCCAGAACATCGAGACGCGAAGATAGACTTCGCGTCCGGTGAAGAAGTTGAGCCCTTCCAGCACCGCTATGTAGGCCGCAAGTCCGACAGTGAAGGCGGGCAGGAGAATGTGCCAGGCGATGACCCAGGCGAATTGAAGTCGTGACAGGAAGACCGGGTCAAGATCCATCGCCAACTCTACAGCTTAGCTCAGTTATTTAAGGCTCCTATTTTACTGTAGCTTGCCTCCGTGTCGACGCGCGATCTGTCGCGCAGCATTGATCGACGAGCATGCCAGCATCAAAGTTTACGGTTGGCTGCACTGGCCTCCTGCAGAAACTCAATCAGCAATTTGCTCACTTGCTCCGGCTGCTCCTGCTCCAGCCAGTGGCCGGCTCCGTCGATGAGGTGAGCGCCGCGCATCTGGGTGCAGGCAGTCTTCTGCATGGTCTCGAATGAGCCGGGGTTCTGGAACACGCCCCAATCGCTCTTGCCGCCGATGAACAACGAAGGCACGTCGATCGTGCGGCCGCCGAATGTCTGCAAGTCGGCGGTGAATCTGGGGCCCGTGCGCCGATAGCCGTTAAGGCCGCCCTGAAATCCCGTCCTGGCGTATTCCGCGGTGTAAACCGCCAGCTCGTCGTCAGACAGCCACTTGCAGGCGGCGATCTCGGCCGCCGTCGGCATCACTTCTGCCACGGTCTCGGCCATGCCCTTGTCGAGATCCATGATGTAGTAGGTCGGCATCTTCGCCAGCTCTTCGGCCGTCAATGATGCGAGCCTGAAGGGCTTGTTCCCTTTCCAATCGGCGCTCTTGTAGTAATAGTAGGCGCGCAGGAAGGCGTTGAGACCCTGCGGGCAGTTCCGCATGTTGTCGTTCGCTTCGCGGTTCGTATAGTACACTTGGTAGTGCTTGCGCGGTCGCGGCAACTTCGCCAATTCGTCATTGATCGTGCTGGCACGTGGCGGAGATGTTGGACCTCCCGCTCCACCTTCAACCGTATTGAACGGCAGTGCAGGCATCCCGGCGAACGGCGACGTCATCATCGCAACAGACCGGAATACGTCAGGTCGTATCACGGCGCAGTAGGCGGCCACGGGTGAGCCCGCGTCGCGTCCAACCACCGCGGCTGTCCGGTAGCCAAAGGCATGTACCAGGCCAAGGGCATCGCGCACCAGATTGGTGTGGCGGAACGGAAATACATCGGCGTCGTAGAAGTCGTCCCAGCCTGTCGTGCGGCCATAGCCTCGCATGTCAGGCGCGATCACGTGATAAGCCCGCCGAGGCCAGCGGCAGCATGAGCTTGCGCCAGCCATATGCGATCTCCGGATAGCCATGGAGGAGAAGGAGGCAAGGCCGTCCTTTGGACTCGAAGCCGGCTTCCAGGACGTGAAACGTGAGGCCGTTGATGTTGGGCACGTAGCGGGAGCGAATGCCGGCGGGAAGCGGGAGCGGAGGAAGTTTTGCCGTGTCGGTCTGAACGATCGCAGCGCGCGAGACCTCGGACTGCACAAGCGCGCTGGAAGCCGCCGCCGCGGCGGTCAGAATGACGCTACGTCGGGTCGAGCCCGGTGCGGGTTGAGCGCGACTGGCTGCGCTGAGACTTGGGCGTTGTTTGCAAGGCCATGTTGGAATCTCCCTGTCAGCCAGGATGATCCGGATGGATTTCAAACCGACATCACCTGTCGCGCTGTCCCAGATTGCTCGACGTGACTGAAGCGCACTTGCGCGGATTGCGACACGCAAGGCCTGCGAGGCGCGCACCGATCTGCACGCCCCGCCTGCCGACTGACAATCACAGCGCCGGGATCGGACCCCGCTTGATCAGCTCGATGCGGGTGCCCCACGCATCGGTGATGTAGGTGATCGCGTTGCCGGTCGGCGTCTCGCGGTAAGGCTCATCAAGCTTGATGCCCTCGCCTTCGATTTTCGTAATGAAGGCCTTCAGGTCCTTCACATCAAAACCAATGTGATCGAGCACGCGGCCCAGCGTCCGCGCCTGCGGCGTGTCGGCCTTGGCAAAGCGGATCTGCGCGCCTGGAACGTCGACCACGGGGGCGTTGTTGCGGGTGCCGGCCTTGCCGCCGAATGTCTTCGCGTACCAGGCCTGGGCCTTGGGGATCTCCCCTTCCTGCAGGAACAGGTGCACATGCTCGTGCCGGATCGGCATCGACTGCGTCTTGTCCTCGAGGATTTCCATGCGCAGGCCGTCCGGCGTCTCGACGTAAGCCTGATCCAGCCGGTTGTTGCCGCCGGGCAGAACGGCAATTCCGGCGGCCTTCCACTTGGCCACCTGCTCCTGCACGTTATTGACGATGAAGCCGACATGGTTGACGACCGAGCCCTGCGACCCGCCGGTGCCCGGCCCGGTCCCCAGGTTCAAATGGACGAAGACGCCGGGAAACATGACGTATTCGTTGGTGCCGATCTTGAACCACTTGCCGCCCATGCCGACGAATATCTTCTTGTTCGCCTCCACGTCTTTCGAAGCCAAGTGCCAATGCCCCATGGTCACGCCGACGTCGTTGAACGGTGCCGGTTGCGCGACCGCGCTCGTCGCGACCAGCGTCGACGCAAGCCATAGACCAGCGATCAAGGTTTTCATGCAGTCCTCCCAAATGAGCCGGCGTTCGGATGGCCGGGTTGGCGCAGATGCTAGCACGTTGCCGGAGTGCGCGCCACGCGGAGGTCCTCTCCATTGCGGCACAAATCAGGACCCCACAGCCTCGGCATACCTCGCGCCGTCGCCGCACTTGATATAGAGTGCGCCTGTACCCGGCTGGCGATAGGCGAACCTGAAAGGGAGGTTGCCATGGCAATGCAGCGGGACTTCCTTTTGTTACTCTCCTTAGTGACTTTGGCGACGGCGGTTGCAAACCCCGTTTTCGGACAAACGGCAGCGCCTGCGGTTGCTCCAACCCAAACCGCTGCGCCAGGAGTCGCATCCGTTCCGGATTTCTCCGGCGTATGGCGGCACGGCTCCCTTCCCTGGCTCATACCGCCAGCGTCGGGTCCGGGGCCGGTCACCAACAGGTCGCGCCGGAGCGATACCGGCGTGAGCAACTACGGCGAGCTCGTTGGCGACTACACGAATACGATCCTGCAGCCCTGGGCGGCGGATGTCGTGAAGAAGAAGGGCGAGCTGTCGCTCGCCGGCGTGACCTATCCGAGCCCGTCCAACCAGTGCTGGCCCGAGCCCGTACCGTTTCTGTTCAAGCATATGGCCATGTCGATGCTGCAGCTGCCGGACCGGATCGTCATGCTGTTCAGCGAGGATCACGAAGTGCGCCGGGTTCGCCTGAACCAGCCGCATCCCGCCAAGGTGACGCCATCCTGGCACGGCGACGCGGTCGGCCACTACGAGGGCGACACGCTGGTGATCGACACCGTCGGGGCCAGGACCGATCGCCCGTACGCCATGATCGACCTGTTCGGCACGCCCTACACCGAGAAGCTGCACGTCGTGGAGCGCTATCGGCTGCGCGATTACGAGGATGTGAAGGACGTGATCGAGCGCGGCGCCAAGGAGAATTGGCGTCCTGCCGGGCGCATCAACCCCGGCAACTATAAGGACAAGTACTTGCAGGTCGATTTCACGATCGAGGACGAAGGCGCATTCACGACGCCTTGGACCGCGTCGATGATCTATCTGCGCGATCGCGGCGAATGGCCGGAAATTGCCTGCGCCGAGAACCGGTTAGGTTTCCATAACGATCAGGATGGCGGCTTCCCGACTGCCAGCAAGCCGGATTTCTGAGCGATAAATAAAAGTGATGAATATGAAAAACGTCTGGCGCGCGCAGGCAAGTCGTGTCTGCGCACGTCCTAGTTCAGTCTTTGGACGCGTCAGTCATTAGGCGCGTTGGCGGGACGGCCGGTCGGATTGCCCATCACCTTGCCGTCGGGGAGTGTGACTGCCAGAAACTGGCCGCCGGACTTCCCGTCGCGCAACGGATGAATGTGCGCCTTGATCGCCATCCCGGGCGTGAGCGTCTTCGGCAGCCAGCCTTGCCGCGCCAAGCCGGTAGGGCCGTTCATCTCGATCGCCCACATCAGCACTGGCCCTGCTCATCCTTGACGTTCAGCAGTATCCAGGCATGGGGGTTCGTCCACTGGAATTCCTTGACGGTGCCCTCGAGCTGAACGATCTTGAGAGCATCAAACATAGCGAAGGAATGGTGCGCCGCAGCAGGAATCGCAACAGCACCCGCGACGACGCTCGCGAGGCCCAGTGATTTCAGACCAAGTGATTTCAGGCCAAGTGATTTCAGGCCAAATTCTTTCAGGAACATGGGGCTTCTCCAGGCGTTCTCCGAAATTCTCGGGATACCAGTCACGGACGGAAGCGAACCACACGCAAGCCTCTCATAGCTCGAGCAGACCTGCAACTGCGGAATAGTCTAATCACATCCTTGTTGCTGGCCACATTCATCCGACGTACCGATTTTTTTCTCTTCGCCGCAATGCTAGAATTACTCGAAATGGCATCGCCTGCTGATGGCGAGCCGGCGCATCGCGGCCAACATTTTTGTTTTTGACACTCGACGATGACGTTGCATTCCGATGTTTGAGGCGGAAGCGAACGACATCGGAGGTCAACGCTCCACAAGAAGACTTGTAAAAATACTCGATAAAGAAATGTCAGAGCCTAGGGAGGGCATTCATGAACGCTCACTGCGGTCGCATTTGCTCGAGCCCAGCCTTGCTGGCCGCTTTCGCGGTCGCAATCCTGGCAGGGCCGGCCTACGGGCAAGGCAAGGCGCCGGACATTTCCGGCACGTACTGGGCCACCCAATACAACGCCAAGGTCCAGCTTGTCGGTGGCGGCGAGCTGCCGCTCACCGCCAAGGGCAAGGAGGCGTATGAAAAGAACATGGCCGGCCTCAAGGACGGCTCGATCACCGATGACGCGCGCAAGTACTGCACGCCGGATGGGCCGGTCCGAAACCTGGCAACTCCCTACCCGTTCGAGATTTTCCAGGCGCCGCCCGGCCAGATCACGGTCATCCACGAGCTCAATCACCAGATCCGCGTGGTTACGCTCGATAAGCCCACGCCGAAATACGAGGAGCTCGTCGCCTATCCTTTCTACAATGGCCATGCGTTCGGACGGTGGGATGGCGATACGCTGGTGGTCGAGACGCTCGGCTTCAATGAGAAGACCTACCTCGATGCGACCGGAGCGCCTCACACTGACGAGCTGGTCACAACCGAGCGGATCCGGAAAATCAGCCCGACGGAGCTCGAGATCGTCGTCAACGTGCACGATCCGGACTACTACACGCGCGATTGGCAGGCACGCTTCGTCTACACGCTGCGCAATGATGTTCGGCTCGAAGACTATGTCTGCGGCGAGCCGCATCGCGACATCGCTTCGGTGGCTGGCGTGCGGCGCCCCTGACGGACGCGCAACTCTGCTGTCACATCGCACAAAGAACGGCGGTCAACAAACCGCACGGAGGGAGGGAGCCATGACCGAGCCACTTCGAACTGCGCATTCGCTTGCCGCCGGTCTGCTGGCCGGCCTTGTTTGCTGTTGCGCTGCGCCCGCGCTGGCGCAGGGAAGCCCGCCGAATTTTTCCGCTACCAATATCGGGTGGATCGCGGTCGGCACCGAGTGGACCGCCGTGCCAGGCGGCCCACAGCCGGTCAAACAGGACCCTGCCCATCGCTATGTCCCCAACAATGTCGGCGGACAGCCGACGTTTCGGATTGCTGACATCAGCAATCCCAATCTGACGCAGTTTGCCAAAGAACTCGCTGAAAAAGACCAACGATGAAGTGCTGGGCGGCAAGCCGATGTGGTCGCGCTCGGCGCGTTGCTGGGCGACCGGCGTTCCGGGCTTCATACTGACGCCGGCGCAGCCGCTGTTCTTCCTCCAGACCGCTCAGCAGGTCAGGATGCTGCATCAGCACGACAATGATGTGCGGCGCATCTATCTCAATGTTCCTCACTCAGCCAGCGTGAAGCCATCCTGGTATGGCGAGTCGGTCGGTCACTACGAAGGCGACACGCTTGTGGTCGATACGATCGGCCTCAATGACAAGACCTTCGTCGACAATTTCCGCACGCCGCACAGCGACAAGCTGCACGTGGTCGAGCGCTATCGCCTGATCGAGGGCGGCCGCTTTCTCGAGACTGAAGTTCTGATGGAGGACCCGGCGGTTTTCATCCAGCCGCTGCGCGTGACCAAGCGCTCGCGGCGCGTCGAGGCGAAGCTAACGGAGTGGCGCTGCGCCGCCGGCGAGATCAACTACTTCGGCTACGACGCCGATCCGGTGCCCATCGCGGAAAGGCCGGATTTCTGAAGAGATACTGATAAGATCCGAATGCGGGTTGGCGAGCTTCGAAAGGAAGACGATCATGACTGTGCGGCCGTGTGACGTCTTTCTATGGATCGCATTGACAGCGATTGCGTCACCGGCCTTCGGCCAGACCGCGCCGGCAGGCGGCCAGCGGACCGGGAAGATTGCGCAAACGGCCATGCCAGATTTCTCCGGCATCTGGGCCCACCCCTTCCTCACCGGCTTCGAGCCGCCGGCATCCGGTCCGGGACCGGTGCTGAACACGTCGCGTTCGCGCAATGGCGTGGCCAACTTCCAGCAGCTGGTCGGCGACTACACCAATCCGATCCTGAAACCCCACGCCGCCGAGATCGTGAAGAAGAAGGGCGAGACGTCGCGCGCGGGCACGGTCTACCCGACGCCCAGCAACCAGTGCTGGCCTGGTGGCGTGCCCTATGTCTTCTGGGACTTCCTGATGCAGATGTTCCAGACGCCGGACCAGATCACTTTTGTCTATCGGCACGGCAATGAGGTGCGCCGCGTGCGCATGAACCAGCCGCATCCCGCCAAGGTGGCGCCATCGTGGTATGGCAATTCCGTCGGCCATTATGAAGGCGACACCCTGGTGATCGACACCGTCGGGACCAAGATCGGGCCGTTTGCCATGGTCGACATGTACGGCACGCCGTTCACCGAGAAGCTGCACGTGGTGGAGCGCTATCGGCTCGTTGATTACGAGGAGGCCAAGGACGCGATCGAGCGCAATCGCAAGGAGAATTTCGAGCCGCCCGGCTATGGCGGGGCTCCCTACGACCCGAACGACCGGGGCAAGGTGCTGCAAATGCATTTCACGGTCGAGGATGAGGGCGTGTTCACGACGCCGTGGACCTCGACCATCACGTATCGGCGCTCCACGGGTCCATGGACCGAGCTGATCTGCGCCGAGAACCGGCGTGAATATTACGCGGGCAAGGACTCCGAGGTCCCGCACGCGGACAAGCCGGATTTTTGACGGGTCGCGACGGTCGACACAATCACGCTCGACAGAATGAGTTCATGAGGAATGCAAGCATGAAGGTGCATCAAGCATGAAAGTACATGGCGTCAAGGATTGTCTCGATGTCCACAAGTCGGACATCTCCGGCTCGGTCTACGATGATGTGAACATGTCGGGATCGACGATCGGCAATACCAATCTGGCGGGTTGCTCGTTCACAAACGTCAACATGTCGGGAGCCACGTTCGAAGATGCCAACCTGTCCGGCTGGAAGCTCCACGACGTGAACCTCGCGGGCCTAAAGATCGAGCACGCCAACTTGGCGGGAGCATCGATTACGAAAGGCCGAATAGAAGGAATGACGATCGAGGGCATTCTCGTCAGCGACCTGCTGGCCGTCTATCACGCCAGCAAGTCCGCAGAAAAAGAGCATGAAGTTTAGATCTCCGTCACCGCGCCATCCTCGGCAATCTCGACACCCGTAGCCCTCACCTCATCGAGATGCTCGAGCATCCGTGCATTCATGTGCGTTGCCATGATCCGCCTGGCGCGCAAGTCAGGCAGCCGCGGCTTGAGAATCTCCCAGGTCAGGTGACCCGGCACCGATCGCGCATAGCCGTAGCACTCGATGATGAAGAGGTCGGCGCCATCGGCGACTTGCAGCAAGGCTTCGGTCCATTCGGTGTCCCCCGAATAGGCAATGATCTTCTGCCCGTCGGAGACGCGTAGCGCCGTCGAGGGCGCGCCCGACTGATGCACCACCTCCGTGGTCAGCACATTGTGCCCAAGCACCTCGACCGGCCGGCCGGGCGCGATCTCCACGATCTCGAGCGGAAACCGCCATTGATTGGAGGCGGCCTTCGGAAAGAACACTTCCAGCGCGGCCTCGAGCCGCGCGCGGGTCGTGGGCGGCCCCGCGATCAGCAGCGGACGCGTGCGCCTCTGCAGGAGTTGCTCGTCGAGTAGCAGGAATACCAGGCCGCCGAAGTGATCGCCATGCAGATGCGACAGGATCACGGCGTCGACGTGGCCAAACTCGAGCCCGCGGCTCTTGAGCGCCACCGGCGAGGACGCTCCGCAATCGAGCATCAAGGTTGCCTTGCTGGTCTCCACCCAGAAGCAGGTGTTGAACCGGCCTCCGGAGCCGAAGGCATCACCGGAGCCAACGATCGTCAGTCGCATGATCAGGCGCTCGCGCTGGGTCGTGCCGAGATTGCTGCATGCCAACGCCGCACGTTGGCGCAGGTTTCAGGGACCGTCAGCTTGGCGGGTTTCAGGAAATCGACTGCCACCAGGCCGGTGATGTCGGCGACGGTGTAGTGGTCGCCAGCCGCGAACGGCCGATCCTGGAGCGAGCGGTCGAAGATATCGAGGAAGCCCATGATGCGGGGCTTGTTGGCCTCGGCCCAGGCCGGCACCTGCGGCACCTCCAACTCCCTCATGGCCGGATGGGTGTTACGAAATACGTGGGCGATCGGAAACAGCAGATTGAGCTCCAGGCGTCTGTTCCACATCTCAACCTCGGCAATAGCTTTGGCCCCTACGCCAAATAACGGGGGCTCCGGATGAAGCGCCTCGAAGTAGCGGCAGATCGCAATCAATTCGGCGACGACACTACCGTCATCCAGGACCAGCGCCGGCACGCGCTGCACCGGATTGATGGCGGCGAAGTCGGCTGACTTGTGCTGCAGGGCGCCGAGATCGATCGGCTCGAGCGGCACCGTGATTCCCTTCTCGGCGAGATAGATCCGCACCCGCCGCGGGTTGGGCGCCCGGCCGCCGTCATAGAGAATCATGTCCGCACCATCGTCCAATGGACTACGATCCACAGGCTTCGGGCCAGGGTCAAGGCGCTCCATTCGCCTACCGCCCGCCCGCGGAATCTGAAGCTCCGACAACACTCGCGGGGCACGTCCCGCGGAAAGGATTTATTAACCCGAGTTATTAGTATGGTCTTAAGCTTGGTCTTAAGGAATTTGCGAGATTTTGGCACGCTGGGCTCCGGCACGCACCAAATTTATGAGTGTTCACAACGAACAGCGTGATTCCGCCGCTTCACCGGACGGATCGTTGGCCAAGCGGAGGCGCGCGACTGCACAGCAGGTGCGCCACGCACGCGATCGGCTGACCTCAACGACCGGGACGCGGCCGGCTTTCGACTACGAGCTGCTGCGCCAGTTTGCCCAGAACCGGCTGTCCGCCTCGCTGGTCATCCTGCTGCTGGTCGGCTCGGTCGGCGCCCTGTCGAGCATCTGGATCGGGGCGCTGACCGCCGGAACCTGGACCAGCGCCGTCCTGGTCATCCACGCCGTCATCATCACCAAGTGCCGCCAGTTCCTGCTGCTGCCGCAGAAGGACATCAACGCCCGCGCCTGGCGCCTGCGCTTTGTGGTGCTCGACCTCTGCTTCGGCCTGTCCTGGATGTTCATCCTGATCCATCCGACCGGCGTGCAGGAGGGCTCCGGCACCTTCATGCTGTTCGTCATGCTGCTGGTGGTGGCGGTGTCGAGCATGCTGGCCGCGAGCGTGCCGCTGGCGATGATTGCTGCCACCGCGCCGGTGACCCTGGCGGTGTCGGTCGATTTTGCGTTCCGCGGCACGCTGCAGGACTACATCCTGGCCGTCATGGCGATCACGGCCGAGGGCTATTTCGGTCTGCTCGCCTACCGCCTCTATTCAACCATGCTGGCGACGCTCGAGGCGCGCGCCGAAAAGGACGCCCTGATCGGAGAGCTCGAGACCTCGAAGGCGATCTCGGATGAGGCGCGGCGCCGCGCCGAAGCCGCCAACATCGCCAAGTCGCGCTTTCTCGCCCAGATGAGCCACGAGCTGCGCACACCGCTCAACGCCATCCTCGGCTTCTCGGAGGTCATGAAGGCGGAGATCTTCGGTCCGCATGCGGTGCCGGCCTACAAGGACTATTCCAACGACATCCATAACTCGGGCGTGCACCTGCTCGGCCTGATCAACGAGATCCTCGACCTCTCCCGCATCGAGGCGGGGCGCTACGAGCTCAACGAGGAGGCGGTGTCGCTGGCCGGCGTGGTCGGCGAATGCAGCCACCTGTTGCAGATGCGCGCCAAGAGCCGCGGCCTTGTCATCCACGAGCTGTTCGAGGCGGATCTGCCACGGCTGTGGGCGGATGAGCGCGCGATCCGGCAGGTGTGCCTCAACCTTCTGGGCAATGCCATCAAGTTCACGCCGCAGGGCGGCGAGATCTGGCTCAAGGTCGGCTGGACTGCATCAGGTGGCCAGTATCTGAGCGTCAAGGATTCCGGGCCCGGCATTCCGGACGAGGAGATCCCGATCGTGCTTGCATCCTTCGGGCAGGGATCGAACTCGATCAAGTCCGCCGAGCAAGGCGCCGGCCTCGGCCTGCCGATCGCCAAGAACCTGGTCGAGCTGCACGGCGGCACGTTTGCGCTCAAGTCGAAGCTGCGGATCGGAACCGAGGTGGTCGTGACCTTCCCGAGCGAGCGGGTGATGTCCGCGCTCGCCCCGATCCTGGAGCCGGCTCCACCGATCCAGCCGCAATCGAACGTACCAATCGAAACCCCGCCGTCTTCAGCCCGCAAGCCCGACTGGCGCAAGCGGCTGTTTGGGGCAAGCTCGTGAGCGCCGCGACCATGATTGCATTATCAATCGCGGCGCCTATCCTCGCCGCAACAGCATCGCCGAGCCTGATGGCCGAGACCGACCGCCCATCCTCCATCGAGTCGCCGTGCAACAAGGTGTGCGTCATCGACGCCGCCTGCGGGCTTTGCATCGGCTGCGGCCGCACGCTCGCCGAGATCGGCGGCTGGATCAGCATGACGGCGGACGAGCGCCGCCGCGTGATGGATGAGCTTCCCGCCCGCCGCGCGGCCCTGCCGCGCCACCGGAACAACGTGAACTGAGGAATAACCGTGCGTCGCCTGCTGTGGATTCTATTGACGCTCCTTGCTGCGATCCTGTTCCTGCTCGTCGCCAAGAACGACGGAGCGGTCACCGCCGGAACGAGACAGCCTGACCTCGTCTCGCTCACGGTCAAGATTGCGCTGGCGGTGTTCGTCGGCGCGCTCGTGCTGACACTGCTGCGCGAGCGGTTCTCGCGAGCACTCGAAAGCGCCATGGTCTGGGTCGCGGTCGCGCTGCTGCTCGCGGTCGGCTATGGCTTCCGGACCGAGCTGCGCGATGTCAGCGAGCGGCTGATGGCGGACTACATGCCCAGCCGCTTCGCTCCGCGCAACCGGGTGGTCGAGATCACGCGCGGCGGCCAGGGCAACTTCGCGGTCGCGGCGCATCTCAACAGCGCGCGCGTCAGCATGGTGCTCGACACCGGCGCGACCACCGTCGTGCTCACGCAGGACGCCGCCAGGGCAGCGGGGCTGCCGGTCGAGGTGCTGACCTACACGGTCGCGATCGACACCGCCAACGGGCGTACCCGCGCCGCGCCGGTGACGCTCAACAGCATCACGGTCGGCGGCATTGTCGAGCGCTCGGTGCCGGCGCTGATCGCGCAGCCCGGTCAGCTGCGGACTAATCTCCTCGGCATGACCTTCCTCAACCGGCTCGAGAGCTGGGAGGTGCGCGGCGACAAGCTGGTGATGCGGGCCTATCCGTGAGCACGCCGCTCACGTTTGCGCCGTTGTTGGTCCGAGGCCTGCGCCCAGGCCTGGGCCCAAGTCTTCAAGACCGAGAGCCTTTGCGAGCAGCAGGGCCAAGTCCCGGCGAGCAGGATCCTGGTGGATCTGACAATAGCGCGCCCACACAAGAAACCGCCCTTGATCGTCCATCGGCGATGTCGACGCGATCTCCTTCACTTTCGCATCGAACATCCGCGGAAAATCGGGGACCCGGCCGTCGATGTCCGTAAAGCCGTACTCTCGCGCAAGGTCGGAGGCGAAGTGAATGAGCCCCGCCCTTCGGCGGATCGCCGGATCAGCGCGCCAAGGCCACAGCCGCGCGGCCGACGAGCCTGCGGAGTTCTCGGATTCCGCGAAGAACGGATCCTTCGCGATGGCCTCGCGCCAGTTTTCCTCGCGGACGCCGAAATGCTCGAGCACCGCTTCCGAACGCAGAAAGCCCGGCGAAAGACAAAGCGCGGTGACGCCGGTTTGCACCAGCTCCATGGCCATCCCGTAGGCGAGGCGCGCCAGCGACGCTTTGACGAGGTCGTAGAGGATCTGCCCACGATATCCCGCGAAGTGCCCATCGATCACTTCGATGATGAGGCCGCGGTTCGCCTCGACCATGAGAGGCGCGAGGTGCCGATTGGTGACGATGTGGCTGATGAGCGTCTGGTCGAGGTAGGCGCGGATCTTGGCGAGGTCGATCTCCCAAAAGCGCCGCGCCCAATCGAGCATGGGATCGGCGCCCCAGATGCTGTTGACGAGCACATCGAGACGCCCCGCGTCGTTTCGGATGCGGGAGGCGAGGCTCGCCACCTCCTCCTCGCACGTGTGGTCTACTCGCACGGCGACGGCGCGACCACCGGCTTGCTCGATCAGCGCGACCGTCTCGTCGATGGTCTCAGGGCGATCCATGCCTTTTGGGTGCCCCGCGGCGCTGCGCCCCGTGCAGTAGACGACGGCTCCGGCCTCTCCAAGCGCTCTCGCAATGCCGCGTCCGGCGCCACGCGTCGCTCCCGCGACAAGAGCAATCTGACCGGCGAGAGGCAGCCCTTCCGTGGTCACGCTCATCTTCCTTTCACCACGCTTGGACAACGACGGTGTACGCAGAGCCGTACGCAGCGCGCCCTGACGCCGCTTCGGCCTGAGCGTATCATCATCCTGCGATGAGGCTGACCAGGAAGCGCAGCGCCGCCGTCAGCAGAAACAGCCCGAACCCGATCTCCAGATGCCGCCTGGACATCGCATGCGCAACCCGCGCCCCAGTGGACGCGGTCAGACTTGCGACCGGCGCCATCAAGGCAAACCCGATCAGCGAAACAAAACCGATCGACAGCGGCGGCAGCAGCGCCTGATGCGGGAGCCCGGCAAGCGCATAGCCGATGGTCCCCGCGATGGTGATCGGAACGATCAAGCCCGCCGACGTCGCGACCGCTTGATGGATCGTCTTGCCATAGAGCATCAGCACCATCGTGCAGAGTGAGCCGCCGCTCACGCCCGTCAGCGCCGCCGAAAGCCCGACCAGGAAGCCGAAGCCCCTGACCAGCGGACTACGCGGGAGGTCGTCGGCGATGCGCCAGGTGTCCTTGCCGAGCAGAAGCTTCAGCGCAATGATCCCGATCACGATCACGAAGGCGAGCTTGAACACCGAGCTCGGCGCCACGCTCGCGACCAGTGAGCCGACGCCGGTGCCTATGACCGCCGGCAGTGACCATTGGCGCACGATGTCAGTCAGAACGGCTCCGCTCGCGCGGTGCGCACGATAGGAGCGGATATTGGTCGGCGCCATGATCGCAAGCGAGGTGCCGATCGCAAGCTGCATGTGGACCGCTTCCGGAACACCGAGAAAGCGGAAGACCTCGAACAGCACCGGCACCACGATGGCACCGCCACCGATCCCGAACAGGCCAGCGAGAAAGCCCGAGATGACGCCACCCACGATGATCGCGGCCGCAAGCCAGACGAGTTCACTGATCGGCACACCAAGAATCATCAGCCCGGCTCACGCTGCGACAGTGTCGACAGTCTGTCGCGCAGCCTGCCCGCTGTCGATTAGCGCAAGCGCATCGCGGAATGTTTCGGCGTTGGCCGAAGCTTTCACGGCCTCGGTCGCCAGATGCCGGCGAAAGGCGCGCGCGCCGGGCACGCCGCGGAACAGGCCGAGCACATGGCGGGTGATCGCATGCAGCCGCACGCCGCGCGCAAGCTCGCGCTCGATATAGGGAATGAGCGTCATGGCGGCGGCCTTGGCATCGGAAGCCGGCGCGGGCTCGCCGAACAATTGCTCGTCAACAGCCAGGAGCCGCCACGGCTCCTGATAGGCCGCACGTCCCATCATCACGCCGTCGACATGCTTGAGATGTGCCGCGGCTTCTTCAACGCTGCGATACGCCGCCGTTGAGCACGATGGGAAGCCGCGCATGCGCAGCCTTGAGCCGGTAGACGCGGCCATAGTCGAGCGGCGGCACCTCGCGGTTCTCGCGCGGCGAGAGCCCTTTGAGCCAGG
The DNA here is from genome assembly GCA_963817015.1 of uncultured Alphaproteobacteria bacterium. Taxonomy (GTDB): domain Bacteria; phylum Pseudomonadota; class Alphaproteobacteria; order Rhizobiales; family Xanthobacteraceae; genus VAZQ01. The sequence goes on from CAWFMV010000012.1 coordinate 86,462, forward strand.
CCTTGCGCGCGTGCACGATCAGCGCATCGACGCCGGCGCGCTCGACCGCAGCGACGAGCGCGTCCAGCGCTTCCTCGGGATCCTGCTCGTCGATGCCGATGCGGCACTTGACGGTCATCGGCACGCGCACGCGTGCCTTCATGGCGGCCACGCAGTCGCCGACCAGCGCCGGCTCCGCCATCAGGCAGGCGCCGAAGCGGCCCTCCTGCACCCGGTCCGACGGGCAGCCGACATTGAGGTTGATCTCCGCAAAGCCGAACCCCTCCCCGATCGCGGCGCATTCGGCGAGCGCACGCGGGTCGCAGCCGCCGAGCTGCAGCGCCACCGGCTGCTCGGCCGGATCGGAGGCCAGAAGCCGCGCCCGGTCGCCGTGGATCACCGCGCCGGTCGTGATCATCTCGCTATAGAGCAGCGCGCGGCGCGTCAGCAGGCGATGGAAGAACCGGCAATGCCGGTCCGTCCAGTCCATCATCGGGGCGACGGAGAAGATATTTTGCTGATACGTCAATGTCTTACGCTCTGCCTTTGATGGGAGCTCCGGCAGCGCGGCAGCCCGCTTTTCCTCCCCTATCTACGCCCTGATCGCGGCTGCGTCTCGCCCCCTATGCGCGGCTGACGCATGGCTTCATTGAGCGCAAAGTGGGTGTCTTCTCCGGGGAAAGGCCAGAAAGTCCGGCTCATCGCGTGAGATTGCGCGCGATCATGACCGCCGCGGCGTCGGGACCGCCTCCCTGCGTTGCTTGCGTCTGGTCCACCGCTTGAAGAAGGAGCTCGTTCATAACATTCATGATCTGCTCGTCCGACTGAACCACGCCTGCCGCGTCGAAATCCTTGCGAATTTTGCTGAACACGTCGCTGCGCTCGGGATCGACCGTGCCCACGGCAAGGGCGTCTGAATAGCCCTCGGCGTCCGCGCCTGCGAGTCCCAATTTTTCGGCAGCCCACATGCCGAGCATCTTGTTGCGGCGAATTGTTCTCTTCAGATCGTCGAGGCTGATCATTTGAATTTCCTCGATTGCGGGGAGTCTCGCAATGAATGCCCCCGTACCAGGACTCGGGACAGTAAGCCTTGGGACAGTAAGCCTTGGGACAGTAAGCAGAGTGGCGATCCGCGCGCTCGAACCGCCGAACCTCGCCGGCACATAGAAGCAACGTTTTCGGCGCGTCAGAACAAGAACAGGCTTCGGGCCAGCGCGCTCCTAAAATAATACGACTATGCCGCAAGGCAACAAAACTGCTCCCGCGAACTTCCCTAACACATACTTATCGACATGTAGCTGAACCTTTGTATCGTTGAATTACAGCAACCGTAAACGCAGAGTTGAAATTGCGCGTGAAAGATCCGCGTAGCGTATCCACGCGTGGGGGCTTGGGTTACCGCACACAAGGGACGCGTCAGGAGTGACGGTATGGCCGAGCCGCTCCACCCCGCTGCCTCCCACAATCTGCCGTCGTTCATCACCGCTCCCGGTGAAACAGACTGGCTCATGGTCATCATGGCCGTCTTTCTGGCGGTCGCCGTATTGATGTTCGGCATTCTGTTCTTCCGGCTGCATTCCTTGCCCGAGCGAATGGCGCATAGAACCCATAAGCTGCAGTTCGAGATTGTCGCCGTCTTGTGTCTCATTTCCCTGTTCACACATATGCATATTTTTTGGATCGTGGGTCTGCTGCTGGCGATGATCGATCTGCCTGATTTTGGCACGCCACTCTCCCGGATCGCGACATCCGCCGAGAAGATCGCTGGCATAGAGCCAAGCCAAGACACTCTCGAGGAGGTGCCCGAGACTGCTGCACCCACCAGTCCGGTTCACGAAAAAGGTGAAGCTTCGCTCGAGGCCGATGCAGCCTCCAGGAAAGATGAGGGCCCGTCTGGGCCGCCGACGAAGCCAGAGCATGCAAGGACACGCCCAAAGGAGCCGCTCCATGCTTGAGCTCATGCTCTGCTCTTTGCTGACAATTGTTCCGGACTATCTCTTTCGCCGATACGTCCAGGGAAGGCGGATTGGCAAGGAAATAACCTTCTACTCGGTGTGGTTCGAGCTCAGGTGGGGGATCACGGCGTGCCTGATCCTCACCGTGTCCCTCATCACGGTCATCTTTTACAACCACCCGTCCACGACCAATGTCACGCTCTTCTTCAGAACCGTCCCGATACTTCCAGAGACAAACGGGCGCGTCGCCGAGATCTACGTTGGGTTGAGCGAAAAGGTCGCCCAAGGAGCGCCGATCTTCAGGCTGGACAATTCGAAGCAGGAAGCTGCCGTCGAGGTTGCGCGCCGCAAGATTGCCGAAACCGACGCGGAAATGGTTGTGGCCAAGACCGACGTCGCGAAGGCTGAAGGCCAGATCCAGGAGGCCAAGAGTCAGCACCAGCAGACCCTGGATGAGTTGGAGACCAAGCGAGAGCTGCAGAAGCGCAATCCAGGGAACGTGGCGTTCCGTGAGATCGAGCGGCTCGAGGTCCGTGCGCAGGGGCAGTTGGGCACTATCGACGCCGTGACTGCCGCAAAACAGAACGCCGAGGAGCGTCTCTCGACATTCCTCCCAGCCACGAAGGCCAGCGCCGAAGCCCAACTGAATCAGGCCGAAGTGGAGCTCGAAAAAACCGTTATCCGCGCCGGCGTGAGCGGACGAGTGGAACAGTTCCTCCTGCGTGTGGGAGATGTCGTCAATCCACTCATGCGTCCAGCCGGGATCTTGATCCCTGAAGGCGCCGGCCGGCGAAGCCTGCAGGCCGGTTTCGGGCAGATTGAAGCGCAGATCATGAAAACCGGGATGATTGCCGAGGTCACGTGTGTATCGAAGCCCTTCACCGTCATCCCGATGGTCGTCACGGACGTCCAGGACTACATTGCTGCCGGCCAATTTCGTGGCGGCGAGCAATTGATCGATGTGCAGAACGTGACACGTCCAGGCACTCTTCTCGCGTTTCTCGAGCCGCTCTACCAAGGTGGGATCGACGACGTCACGCCCGGCAGCAGTTGCATCGCCAATGCCTATTCCAGCAACCATGACACGATCGTCGCAAAAGACACCGGCGTCATCAGACGCGCGGTTCTTCACGTTGTTGATGCGCTCGGCCTCGTGCACGCTTTGATCCTGCGGCTGCAGGCGCTGGTGCTTCCGTTCAAGACGCTCGTGTTCAGCGGACACTGACGCAATCTCGATCGGGCACTTCGTTCATCACCAAGCTTAGATCGCGCCGGTTTGCCGGAACTGCGCGATCTCCTGTTGCGAGTAGCCGATCTCGCTGAGGATCTCTTCGGTTTGCTCGCCGAATTCAGGTGCACCGCTCACCATCCGGCTCGGCGTGCGGCTGAGCGTGAACGGCTGGCCCACGAGCTCGATCGTTCCCAACGCGGATGATGGCACAGCCTGGGCGATGCCAAGGTGTTGCACCTGCGGGTCGGCGAAGGTCTGATCGATCGAGTAGATCGGGCCGCACGGAATGCCGCCGTCGTTGAGCCGCTCGATCAGCGCATCGGTCGTCATCGTCGCGGTGATCTCGCCGATCAAGGCATTGAGCGCATCGCGGTTCTCGCGCCGGCTTTTTGGCGTCGCGTAGCGTTCGTGCTCGACCAGGTCCTCGCGCGCGATCGCCTTGCAGAACCGGCGCCACATGACGGGCGTGGGCGCGATGTTCACGTAGCCGTCCTTGGTGCGGAAAACTCCGGTCGGCGCTCCGGTCGGGTGATTGTTGCCCGCCTGCCCCGCCACCTCGCCGGCCATGAGATAACGCGCGGCCTGGAAGTCGAGCATGAAGATCTGCGCCTGCAGGAGCGAGGTCTGCACCCATTGGCCGCGGCCCGATCGCTCGCGCTCATGCAGCGCGACCAGGATGCCCATGGCGGCGAAGACACCGGCGGAGAGATCCGCCAGCGCGGTTCCGACCCGCATCGGGCCACGCCCCGGCTCGCCCGTCACCGACATCAGGCCCGATAACCCTTGCGCGATCTGGTCGACACCGGGCCGGTCGCTGTAGGGCCCGTCCTGGCCGAAGCCGGAAATGCTCGCATAGATGAGTTCGCGGGTTGACCTCGCTCAACGTCTCGTAGTCGATCCGCAACCGTCGCTTCACGTCGGGGCGATAGTTCTCCACGATGATGTCGGCGCGTTCCACCAGGCGCCGGAGGATCGCGAGGCCCTCGGCGCTCTTCAGGTTGAGCGTCATGCTGCGCTTGTTGCGATGCAGGTTCTGGAAATCCGGCTCATGGCGCGCCGAAAAGTCGGTCTGCGTCGATGTGCCGCCCTCCTCCGGCATCTCGATCTTGATGACGTTCGCGCCCCAGTCGGCAAGCTGGCGCACGCAAGTCGGCCCGGAGCGCACGCGCGTGAGATCGAGCACGGTCAGGTTGTCGAGGGCAGTCGAAGCAGGCTTCCGATCCATCACAGGCACTCTCTTTGCAGCGCAGCACGAAAGTCGCTGCTGGCGCCCGATCTATGGATCGTGAGGAACGGCTGTGCAAGATTGACGGATGAACAATAGACAAAACACAAGGGACGCCATGCAGACCTGCCTCAAGACGCTCGGCACGCTCGCCTTGCTGCTCCTCGCCAACAGCCCCGCCCCGGCGCAGGATCAGTATCCGAGCCAGAACATCAAGATCATCGTTCCGACCAATCCGGGCGCGACCACCGATATCCTCGCGCGTGTGATGGGACAGGCCTTGTCGCAATCGTGGGGAAAGTCGGTCATCATCGAGAACAAGCCCGGCGCCGACGAGATGCTGGGCGTCGATGCCGTCGCCAAATCAACGCCCGACGGACACACGTTGCTGGTGACCAGCAATGGCGGCATCACGGCCTCGCCGCAACTGCATAATCAGAAGCGCTACGATCCGCTCAATGATCTCATGCCGATCCTGTTTCTCGGCCAGGTGACGCCGGTGATGGTGGTCACCGGCAAGTCGCCGATCCGCTCGTTCCAGGAGCTTGTTGCCCACGTCAAATCCAAACCGGGCCAGCTCAACTACGGCTCGTTCGGCAACGGCTCCTACTCGCATGTCGCCATGGAGGATCTCAAGCAGCGGACCGGAATGCAGATCCTGCACATTCCATATCGGGGCGCGACGCCGGCCTATACGGCGCTGTTGCGCGAGGAAGTGCTGGTGATGATCGCGAACCTCGCCAGTGCCACCGGTCACGCCAGCACCGGCGGTGCGCACATCATTGCGGCAGCGGGGCCGCAGCGCTCGAAGATGCGACCCGACCTCCCGACCATCGCGGAGACGGGCGTGCCGGGCTTCTCGACCGGGGCATGGTGGGGCCTGTTCGGACCCGCGAACCTTCCGCCGGCGATCTTCAACAAGATCAGGAGCGAGACGGCGCGCCTGCTCAGCACGCCGGAAGTCTTGAAGGTGTTCGAGACCAACACGATGGAACTGATCGACATGACGCCGGAGCAGTTCAAGCAGTTCATTCGCGATGACACCGAACATTGGGCGCGCCAGTTCAAGGCTGCCGGCATCAAGCCTGAGTGAGATCGCCGCTCGCGTCATCGATCTGGAATCTGCGTCGAGGAATTCATGCAACTGAATCTAAAAGGTCGCACCGCGCTCATCACCGGTGCATCACGAGGCATTGGCGAAGCGATCGCCCGCGTGCTGGCGGAGGAAGGCTGCCATCTCGCGCTCAGCTGCCAGGGACGGCGACAAGCTCGCGCAGCTGGCCAACGACCTTCGCGAGCGGCATGGTGTCCGGGTCACAACGCACGTGCTCGACCTCTCGCGCCACGAGAACATCAAGGCGCTCGCGGATGCGGCCGGCGACTGCGATATCCTGGTCAACAACGCCGGCGCGGTGCCGCGCGGCTCGCTCTATGACGTGACGCCGGAAGCCTGGCGGCATGGCTGGGACCTGAAGATCTTCGGCTATATCGATCTCACGCGCTGCATCCTGCCGCGCATGACCGCGCGCAAGAGCGGCGTCATCGTCAACATCATCGGCATGGCCGGCGAGCGGCCCGAGCCCAAATACATCGCGACCTGCTGCGGCAACGCCGCCTTGATCATGTTCACCCAGTGCCTCGGCGGCGAAAGCATGCGCGACGGCGTTCGCATCGTTGGCGTCAATCCCGGACCGATCATGTCAGACCGGCACCGCCGCGGCGCGGAGCGGGTCGCGGAGCAGGAGCTTGGCAGCAAGGAGCGCTGGCCCGAGCTCTACAAGCGCTTCCCGATCGGCCGGCCCGGGCGCGTGGACGAGGTCGCGAATGTGGTGGCGTTTCTGGCGTCGGACCTCGCCTCCTACATCAGTGGCGAGATCATCCGTATCGACGCCGGCCTTAAAGTGCGCGATCCCGTCTATTGAGGGATATCCGGCGCAAAGGCGGATAGCGCCGGTGAGGCGCAGCCGCAATCCGATCCGTACGATACGATTCGTTCACGGAACTTTCGTCGTCAGAGTGATGTGGGTCTGCATCATTGGAACGTGCCAACAACAGGCCGAGCACAAGAAAGCTAGGCGTAAGTGCCACCATTATTCCCAGCAGAAACCAGTGATAAAATTCCATTCTCACACCGCTCGACCATGTTCTCTCCCCGAGTTGCTATTGTCATTGCACGCACCGCAGATACGGTAATCGGCTCGAGCGTCGCGTCCACCGATTGGTTGAGGCCACGAAAAAAATGGGGCCGAGTGCGCGCCCGACCGGACTCATCCACAAACCCGTCTCGGCGATGCCGTCTGCTGAGGTACTCAGCGCGGCCCACATTTCACATCTTGTCGTTGCAATTTGTGCGATTGGGTGAGTAAGCGCGCTCGTCCTGCCCTCGGCCGGGGTGCGCTGTACCGCTCCGGGCCTCAAGATTTGCGCAGTCGTTAACGCTGCACGTGGCCCATAGCCCCCTCCTATGTGCTCCATAGGTCTCTTCGATCAGGCTACGGAACCGCGATATTGATCCTTTGAATCGAACACGCTCATGGTCGATGGCGACGAACATCGATCGAGAGCGAGCATGCAAAGGTACGAAAGCTGGTCGAGCGAGCGGGCGACCGAGATCATTCGTCAGCATGCGGACCGCCCGGGTGCGACGCTTCCAATCCTCCACGCGTTGCAGGAGGAGTTCGGCCACGTGCCGGAGGAGGCCGTGCCGCTGGTGGCGCACGCGCTCAACCTCTCGCGCGCGGAGGTGCATGGGGTCGTGACCTTCTATCACGACTTCCGCCGCACACCGCCGGGCCGCCACGTTCTCAAGCTTTGCCGCGCGGAAGCCTGCCAGGCCATGGGCAGTGACGACCTCGCCGCGCGCGCGGAGCGCCGGCTCGGCGTCAAGCTCGGCGAGACCACCCCCGACGGCCGCGTCACCGTCGAGGCAATCTATTGTCTCGGCCTGTGCGCCTGCGCGCCCTCCGCCATGCTCGACGGCGAGGTGGTCGGCCGCCTCGATGCGACGCGCCTCGATACCCTGCTCACCGAGGTGCAGCGATGACGCGCGTTTTCGTTCCACGCGATAGCGGTGCGCTCGCGGTCGGCGCCGAGCAGGTCGCGCAGGCGATCGCGCGCGAGGCGCAGGCGCGCAACATCCCGATCGAGATCGTGCGCACCGGCTCGCGCGGCCTCTACTGGCTCGAGCCGATGATCGTGGTCGAGACCGCGGTCGGCCGCATCGCCTATGGCCCGATTGACGGTCGGCGATGTTGCCTACGCTGCTCGACGCCGACGTGCTGGCAGGCGGGCCGCATCCCAAGCGGCTCGGCCCGCCCGAGCGCATCCCCTTTCTGGCACGCCAGACCCGGCTCACGTTCGCGCGCTGCGGGATCATCGATCCGCGCTCGCTCGAGGACTATCGGGCCCACGGCGGCTATCGCGGCCTCGAGCAAGCATTGGCGCTCGGCTCCGCCGGCATCCTCGACACTGTGACGAAGTCGGGCCTGCGCGGTCGCGGCGGCGCCGGCTTCCCGACCGGCATCAAGTGGAAGACCGTCGCCGACACCGCGGCCCCGCAGAAATACATCGTCTGCAACGCCGACGAAGGCGACAGCGGCACCTTCGCCGACCGCATGGTGATGGAAGGCGACCCGTTCATGCTGATCGAGGGCATGACGATCGCCGGACTCGCTGTCGGCGCGACCCAAGGCTTCATCTACATCCGCTCCGAATATCCGCACGCCATCGCCGCCATGGACGCCGCAATAAAAGTTGCGCGCCGCTGCCGGCATGCTCGGCAAGGCGATTATCGACCTCGAGGTGCGCGTCGGCGCCGGCGCCTATGTGTGCGGCGAGGAGACGTCGCTGCTGGAAAGCCTCGAAGGCAAGCGCGGCCTCGTGCGCGCCAAGCCGCCGCTGCCGGCGCACAAGGGCCTGTTCGGAAAGCCGACCGTCATCAACAACGTGCTCTCGTTCGCGGCGATCCCGTTCATCCTGGCCGAAGGCGCGCAGGCCTATGCCGAGTTCGGCATGGGCAGGTCGCGCGGCACGATGCCGATCCAGCTCGCCGGCAACATCAAGCACGGCGGACTGTTCGAGACCGCGTTCGGCATCACGCTCGGCGAGCTCATCGACGACATCGGCGGCGGCACCGCCTCCGGCCGGCCGGTCAAGGCGGTGCAGGTCGGCGGGCCGCTCGGCGCCTATTTCCCGCGCGCGCTGTTCGACACGCCGTTCGACTACGAGGCCTTCGCCGGCGCGACGGCCTGATCGGCCACGGCGGCATCGTGGTGTTCGACGACACCGCCGACATGGCGAAGCAGGCGCGCTTCGCTATGGAGTTCTGCGCGATCGAGAGTCTGCGGCAAGTGCACGCCGTGCCGCATCGGCTCGACGCGCGGCGTCGAGACCGATCGACAGGATCATGCGCCAGCGAGCATCGCGTCGACGAACATCGCGCTGCTCGAGGACCTCTGCAACACGATGAAGTTTGGCTCGCTCTGCGCGCTCGGCGGCTTCACGCCCTATCCGGTGATGAGCGCGCTCACGCACTTTCCCGGACGATTTCGCCCGCAGCGCCGCAAGCCTGCAGGCCGCCGAATAAGGAGACCGTCATGACGCATGGTCCACGAAATCGATTACGGCACGCCCGCGTCGCGAAGGCCGAGAAGACCGTCACGCTGACGATCGACGGCAGATCCGTGACGGTGCCGGAAGGCACCTCGATCATGCGCGCCGCGATGGAGACGGGTACGCAGATCCCGAAGCTCTGCGCCACCGACATGGTCGATGCGTTCGGCTCTTGCCGGCTGTGCCTGGTCGAGATCGAGGGCCGCGCCGGCACGCCCGCCTCCTGCACCACGCCGGTCGCGCCCGGCATGGTGGTGCAGCACGCAGACCGACCGGCTGAAGCGGCTGCGCCGCGGCGTGATGGAGCTCTACATCTCCGACCATCCGCTCGATTGCCTCACCTGCTCGGCCAACGGTGACTGCGAACTGCAGGACATGGCCGGCGCGGTCGGCCTGCGCGACGTGCGCTACGGCTATCAGGGCGAGAACCACGTCTTCGCCAAAGGAGCGACGGGCACTCAACGACAACTGGCTCCCGAAGGACGAGTCGAATCCGTATTTCACCTATGACCCGTCGAAATGCATCGTCTGCTCACGCTGCGTGCGAGCCTGCGAGGAAGTCCAGGGCACCTTCGCGCTGACAATCGCGGGCCGCGGCTTTGACAGCCGCGTGTCCCCCGGCATGGAGGAAAGCTTCCTCACATCGGAATGCGTGTCGTGCGGCGCCTGCGTGCAGGCCTGCCCGACCGCGACGCTGAACGAGAAGACCGTGATCGAAATCGGCACGCCCGAGCACTCGGTCGTCACGACCTGCGCCTATTGCGGCGTCGGCTGCGCGTTCAAGGCGGAGATGCGCGGCGACGAGCTCGTGCGCATGGTGCCCTACAAGGACGGCAAGGCGAACCGCGGCCATTCCTGCGTGAAGGGCCGCTTCGCTGGGGTTATGCGACGCACAAGGAGCGCATCCTGAAGCCGATGATCCGCCAGAAGGTCGACGACCCGTGGCGCGAGGTGTCCTGGGACGAGGCGATTATCGTATGCGGCCTCCGAGTTCAAACGCATCCAGGCGAAATACGGCAAGATGCCGTCGGCGGCATCACCTCGTCGCGCTGCACCAACGAGGAGACCTTCCTGGTGCAGAAGCTGATCCGCGCGGTGTTCGGCAACAACAACGTCGATACTTGCGCGCGCGTCTGCCATTCGCCGACCGGCTACGGCCTCGGCCAGACCTTCGGCACCTCGGCCGGCACGCAGGATTTCGATTCGGTCGAGCAGACCGACGTCGTGATCGTGATCGGCGCCAATCCGACCGCCGCGCATCCGGTGTTCGCCTCGCGCTTGCAAGAAGCGCCTGCGCCAGGGCGCGAAGCTGATCGTCATCGATCCGCGCCGCACCGAGATGGTGAGTCGCCGCACATGTCGAGGCCGCGCTATCATCTGCCGCTTCTGCCCGGCACCAACGTTGCGATCGTGACCGCGCTCGCCCACGTCATCGTCACCGAAGGGCTGTACGACGAGAACTTCGTTCGCGAGCGCTGCGACTGGGACGAATTCCAGCACTGGGCGGAGTTCGTCGCTATGCCGCAGACATTCGCCCGAAGCGGTTGCGAAAGCTCTCAGGCGTACCCGCCGAGACGATCCGCGGCGCGGCGCGGCTCTATGCCACCGGCGGCAACGGCGCGATCTATTACGGTCTCGGCGTCACCGAGCACAGCCAGGGCTCGACCACCGTGATGGCGATCGCCAACCTCGCGATGGTGACCGGCAACATCGGCCGGCCGGGCGTCGGCGTGAACCCGCTGCGCGGCCAGAACAACGTGCAGGGCTCCTGCGACATGGGCTCGTTCCCGCACGAGCTGTCCGGCTACCGCACATCTCCGGCGACGCGACGCGCGCGCTGTTCGAGGCGCTGTGGGGCGTGACGCTCGAGAAGGAGCCGGGCCTGCGCATCCCGAACATGCTGGATGCCGCGGTCGAGGGCACGTTCAAGGGCATCTACATCCAGGGCGAGGACATCCTGCAGTCCGATCCCGACACCAAGCACGTCTCCGCCGGCCTCGCCGCGATGGAATGCGTCGTCGTGCAGGACCTGTTCCTGAACGAGACGGCGCAACTACGCGCACGTGTTCCTGCCCGGCTCGACCTTCCTGGAGAAGGACGGCACCTTCACCAATGCCGAGCGCCGCATCCAGCGCGTGCGCAAGGTGATGGCGCCGCAAGAACGGCTACGCCGATTGGGAGATCACGCTGATGCTCGCCAAGGCGCTGGGCTATCGAGATGACCTATCGCCATCCCGTCCGAGATCATGGACGAGATCGCGCGGCTGACGCCGACCTTCGCCAACGTCTCCTACGAGATGCTCGACGAGCGCGGCTCGGTGCAGTGGCCGTGCAACGAGAAGGCGCCGGAAGGCACGCCGATCATGCACGTCAACGGGTTCGTGCGCGGCAAGGGCAAGTTCATCGTCACCGAATATGTGGCGACCGACGAGCAGACCGGCCCGCGCTTCCCGCTGCTGCTCACCACCGGGCGCATCCTGTCGCAGTACAATGTCGGCGCGCAGACCCGCCGCACCGACAATGTCGTCTGGCACGCGGAGGATCGTCTTGAAATCCATCCGCACGACGCCGAGCAGCGCGGCATGCGCGACGGCGACTGGGTGAAGCTCGCGAGCCGCGCCGGCGAGACGACGCTGCGCGCACTGATCACCGATCGCGTCGCGCCGGGCGTCGTCTACACGACGTTCCATCATCCCGACACGCAGGCCAACGTCATCACCACGGACTTCTCGGACTGGGCGACGAACTGCCCGGAATACAAGGTGACGGCGGTGCAGATCTCGCCGTCGAACGGCCCGACGCGCTGGCAGCAGGAATACGACGAGCTTCTCGCGCGAAAGCCGTCGCATCGCGACGGTGGTCGAGGCCGCGGAGTAGCCGTGGCGTCCCCCCTCACCTCGGTCGCCTGCCGCAGCTGGCGCGCTCACGGCGCGGCAGCGGGCGAGCGCGTGATCCCGGAGGAGACCGCCATCGCGTTCACCTATAACGGCGGCACCTACGCGGTGATGATGGCGACGCCGCAGGATCTCGAGGATTTCGCGTATGGCTTCACGCTGACCGAAGGCATCGTCGGCTCGCCGGAGGAGATCCACCGGCTCGAGATCGTCGAGCAAGAGATCGGCATCGAGCTGCGCATGTGGCTCGCCGACCCGCCTGCCGACGCGCTCAACGAGCGCCGGCGGCATATGGCCGGCCCGACCGGCTGCGGCCTTTGCGGCATCGAAAGTCTGGCCGAAGCCATGCGCCCAAGCCGGCGCGTGCGCGACGGCCTCACCGCAATGCCGGCCGACATCCTGCGCGCGCTCGATGCGCTGGCATCGCGCAGGAGCTCAATCGGCAGTCTCGCGCCATGCATGCCGCCGCGTTCTGGCAAAAGGACGCCGGTCTCATTGCGGTGCGCGAGGACGTCGGCCGCCACAATGCGCTCGACAAGCTCGCCGGCGCGCTCGCGCGCAGCCGCATTTCGGCGCACACCGGCCTTGTCCTGTTCACCAGCCGCGTCTCCGTCGAGATGGTGCAGAAGGCAGCCGCGATCGGCGCGCCCGTCATCGTCGCCGTCTCGGCCCCGACCGCGCTGGCGGTGCGCACCGCGCAAACCGCCGGCATCACGCTCGTCGCGGTCGCGCGCCAGGACGGCTTCGAGGTGTTCACCCATCCGCAACGCATCAAAGAGGACGCGGTCGTCGCCCATGTCGCCTGACAAGCTCGTCTACATGGCCAACCAGATCGGCAAGTTCTTCGCGAGCCAGGGCGAAGCGCAGGCCACGGCCGGCATCGCCAATCATCTGGAGAAATTCTGGGACCCGCGCATGCGGCTCGCCATCTTTGCGCACCTCGAGGCCGGCGGCGCCGGCCTCGAGCCGCTCGTGCGCCAGGCGGTCGAGCAACTGAAGGACCGAGGATCCAATCGCTGAACCACAACCAGACCCCAAAAAGGGGCTACCAAACCGGAGGGTAATGCTCATGACGACCATCGAAGGGGCCGGCGACCTCGTCGGCGCGCGGCCAGGTCTTCTCGACCGCGAACGCATCATCGCCAAGGCCGGCTTCAATCGCTGGCTGGTTCCGCCGGCCGCGCTCTGCATCCACCTGTGCATCGGCATGGCCTACGGCTTCAGCGTGTTCTGGCTGCCGCTGTCACGCGCTCTCGGCATCACGCAGTCGGTGGCATGTCCCGACATGACGCTGGTGCAGGAGCTGTTCACCACGACCTGCGACTGGCGCATCGCCAGCATGGGCTGGATGTACACGCTCTTCTTCGTGCTGCTCGGCGTATCGGCGGCGATCTGGGGCGGCTGGCTGGAGCGCTCCGGCCCACGCAAGGCCGGCGTCGTTTCGGCGCTATGCTGGGCGGGCGGGCTCTTGCTCGGGGCGCTCGGCATCTACCTGCATCAGCTCTGGCTGCTCTGGCTCGGCTCCGGCGTGCTTGGCGGCGTCGGACTTGGCCTCGGCTACATCTCGCCGGTGTCGACGCTGGTGAAATGGTTCCCGGACCGGCGCGGCATGGCGACCGGCATGGCGATCATGGGCTTCGGCGGCGGCGCGATGATCGGGGCGCCGCTCGCGGACCTGCTCATGAACACCTTCAAGACCGCGACCTCGGTCGGCGCCTGGGAAACGTTCCTCGCCATGGGCGCGATCTACTTCTGCTTCATGATGATCGGCGCGTTCCGCTATCGGCTGCCGCCGGCCGGCTGGCAGCCCGAGGGGTGGACGCCATCGGCCAAGGCGAATGCGATGATCTCGCAGCACAACGTGCATCTCAAGGACGCGCACAAGACGCCGCAATTCTGGATGATCTGGATCGTGCTGTGCATGAACGTCTCCGCCGGCATTGGCGTGATCGGCATGGCATCACCGATGCTGCAGGAGATTTTCGCAGGCTCCCTGATCGGCCAGCCCGGCGTCAAGTTTGCTGAGCTCACGGGCGAGCAGCGGGTGGCGATTGCGGCGATCGCCGCGGGCTTCACCGGCCTGCTCTCGCTGTTCAACATCGGCGGCCGCTTCTTCTGGGCTTCGCTCTCTGATTACATCGGCCGCAAGAACACCTACTACACCTTCTTCCTGCTCGGCATGGCGCTCTACGCGCTGGCGCCGACTGCGGCGGACATGGGCTCGAAATTTCTGTTTGTCGGCGCCTTCTGCATCATTCTGTCGATGTACGGCGGCGGCTTCGCGACCGTGCCGGCTTATCTGGCCGACATGTTCGGAACGCAGTTCGTCGGCGCCATTCACGGGCGGCTGTTGACGGCCTGGGCGACCGCCGGGATCATCGGCCCGGTCGTGGTCAACTACATCCGCGAGATCCAGCTCGTCGCGGGGGTGCCGCGCGATCAGCTCTACAACTCGACCATGTACATCCTGTGCGGGATGCTGGTCATCGGATTGATCTGCAATGCTCTGGTCAGGCCGGTCAATTCGAAGTGGTTCATGAGCCAGGAGGATGTCGCCAAGCTGCAGGCAGAAAGAAACGCGGGCTCGATAGCGTGGCAGGTTCGCACGGAATTGGCAAAGGTGGGCTCGACCTGCAGGCCGCCTTGTTCTGGGCCTTCGTCGGCATTCCGCTCGGTTGGGGTGTGTGGAAGACGCTGGTGAGCGCCGCCAAGATTTTCTGATCGTCAGAACAACGCGGCCCGTCTCGCTCTTGCGGACGGGCCGGCACGGTCCGATTCTAACATTCGCATCCCTTCTCGGCGGGCTCTCTTGCGAATGTTAGAATCAAAGGACCACTAGCAAGTATAGGATTCCAGTGGAGCTTGGATTTGACATTCGCTTCGCGAGCCCGCGGCTGGGTGGGTAGCGAATGTCAAATCCGCTCCACTGGCTCGCAGCGTCAAGGCTTCGTCCCTTTGCGCTCGATCTCTTGGATCGTCCGCCGTGGCCGCCGCCTCAACGCGGCCTGGCGCCGCCTGCATTGCAGCCACGCGCGCCAAGCGCTGGGATACAGCGACCAGGCAGGCGAGCCGCTCTGCGTTGCGCATGCCATCCTGGCTGCCAGGCGGGACTGGCGGCGTCCGCAGAGCAGGATTGTCGGGCTCATTACTCCGCCACGCTCTCGCCGGAGCCTCCGAGCTCGGCGGGAAAGTCCTTGAGCTTCGGGAGACCATCCCGCATCGGCAGCACCGTCTCGACGTAGTTGACGTGCACGCCGGGCTTGAACGCCAGCGTCGGCAGCGTGGCGGCGAACACATCGACCAATCCGAGCGTCGGATGGTTGGTCAAGAGATGCCCACCGCATTTCTTGCAGTATTGCCGTTCGCTCATGGGCGTCTTCTTGAACGTGCCAATGTGCTCGGCACCGGCCGCCACCCGGACAGCCGTCGGCTTCCAAAGCGTGAAAGCGTTGACGGGACCGCCTGACCACGAACGGCATGATCGGCAGTGGCAATAGCCCATGCCTTCCGGCTCGCCCGAGACCTCGATCTGAACGGCACCGCAGAAACATTCGCCCTTGTGGGTCATTGTTGCGCTCATTTGTATGAGTGGTTTCAGCAACGATGAATGGTCGTCTTGGTTGGTCGTTAGGACTGGCCGGAGCCTTATTGCAATCGATCAGGCACTGCGTCCCCCGAACGAGGGAGCTGCCATGAAAACTGAGATGAGCGGCAACTATGTGAGCCGCTTGGGCTGACAAGGAAATTTTTCCTTGGAGTAAAATAGGTCCTTTGTGTGCCGCTACCGCAATTTGCTGCCCCGCCGGAATTTTTCAACCCTGGGTACTTTGAAAATGTTCTCTATTTGTTCTAGATTGAGTCCGCAACCCGAGCTCAATCGCAGACTGCCAGCATGGCCCCTCAGATCAGCAGCCATCGTGCTGAAATCGTTTACGAATTACGCCGCCTGCTGGCACAGCAGGGCGTCGCCGCCGAGGCACGCCCCCTGCCCTTCGGCCTGCCGGCCATCGATGGCCACCTGCCGCAAGGCGGCCTTGCCGGAGGCGCCCTGCACGAGGTCGTGCCGGAGGCCAGGGGCGACATCCCGGCAGCCTTCGGCTTCGTGGCGGCAATGCTGAGCCGGATCCGTCCAGGCGCGCCGCTCTTTCTCGTCACCTCGCCCTGCGGCCTTGCCACCTTTGGCCGGCCTTATGGCCATGGCCTCAACGGCCTTGGTCTTGATCCCGCCCGCGTGATTCTGGTCGCGGCCCCCAACGCCACCCAGGCGCTCTGGGCGATGGAAGAGGCGCTGCGCTCGGCCGTGCCTGCCGCCGTCGCGGGCGTGGTCGGAAAGCTCGATTTCAGAGCCAGCCAACGGCTGCATATCGCGGCCGGAGAAACCGGACGCCTCCTGTTGCTGCTGCGCCCGCCCGGCATGGCCAGCATGGCGGTGACGCGCTGGCGCGTCGCCGCAGCCGCAGCCGCGCGCGACCGCTTCGGCCTCATCGCGCGCTGGCGCTGGCAGCTCAAGCTCGAGCGCTGCCGCAACGGACGACCCGGCCAATGGATAGTGGAGTTCGATCATGCCACGCATCATTTCAGTCTGGCTGCCGCGCTGGCCGATCCGACGCTTTCTCGCAGCCCAGTCGCGCAAATCCACGCTCACGTCCACGCCCACCTCCACGCCCGCGCCGGTTGATCCTGATCGCCCGTTCGTTCTCATGGTCGAGGCAGCCGGAGGTCCGCGCATCGCCGCGCTGAACGAAGCCGCCTATGCGGAAGGCCTCGCGGTGCGCGATCTGCTTGCCGATGCGCGCGCGAAAGTCACGACGCTGCAGGTCCGCCCCGCCGATCCCGCAGCCGACGATGCCGCGCTCAGGCGCCTGGCGCTATGGGCGACGCGCTATACGCCCACGGTCTCGCCCTGGGGCGAGCAGAATGGCGCCGACGGATTCTTTCTCGATGTTGCCGGCGCCTCGCATCTCTTCGGCGGAGAAGAGACGCTGCTCGCCGATCTCATCAGCCGGCTCGACCGTTTCGGCCTGCCGGCGCGTCTCGCGATCGCCGACACCGCTGGCGCGGCCTGGGCGTTGTCGCGCTTTCATCCCGACGACGTCGCGATCCTGCCGTCCGGGCAGGAGGCCGAAGCGCTGGCGCCGCTGCCGGTCGCAGCGCTGCGAGCTGTCGCCCGATACGAGCGCGACACTGCGGCGGCTCGGCTTCAAACGCATCGGCTCGCTTATCGACAAGCCGCGCGCGCCATTTGCGGCGCGCTTCGAGAGCGAATTGCTGACGCGCCTCGACCAGGCGCTCGGCCATGCGGCGGAGCCGCTCGCCCTGATCGCACCGCCACCGGTCTATCACAGCCTGCGCTATCTCATGGAGCCGATCTTCAGCCAGGAGGCTATCGTGGCGGTCACGACCCGGCTGATGAAAGACCTCGTGCACGCGCTGGTGCGCCACGGCGTCGGCGCGCGCGCCTTGCGGCTTGCGCTCTACCGCGTCGACGGCGAGGTCACGACCATCGACGTCAGCCTCACCATGCCGACGCGCGACCCCGCGCATGTCACACGTCTGTTCGACCTCAAGCTCGAACGCATCACGGAAGCGGTCGAGTTCGGTTTCGGCTTCGAGGCGCTCGGGCTCGCCGCCACCATTGTCGAGCCGATCGAGCCGACGCAGACCGACCTTGCTCCCGCGGCTGATGGCCACAACGCGGAAGCTTGCGCAGCGCTCGTCGATCGCCTGCAGCAACGGCTTGGCCCACGCAGCGTGCGCCGGCTCGCGCCGGTCGCGAGCCATCTGCCGGAACGCGCCGAGATGGCCGTCGCTGACGTCGCACCGGCATGGCCGGCGCCGCAGGCCACGCGCCCTCTGTTCCTGCTGTCGCACGCGGAGCCCGCCGACGTGCTCGCGCTCGTTCCCGAAGGGCCGCCGCAGCGCTTCCGCTGGCGCGGCGTGACGCATGACGTCACCCACGCCCAGGGACCCGAGCGCATCGCCAGCGAATGGTGGCGCTCATCGCAGCCGACTCGCGACTACTACCTGGTGGAGGACGACGACGGCCGCCGCTTCTGGCTCTACCGCGAAGGACTCTACGAGCGCGAGACCAATTCGCCGCGCTGGTTCGTGCATGGGCTGTTTGCGTGAGGAGCACGGCGCATGACCGCCTATGCCGAGCTTGCCGTCACCACCAACTTCTCCTTCCTGCGCGGGGGCTCCCATCCGGCCGAGATGGTGGCGACCGCCGAGGCGCTCGGCCTCGCCGCCATCGGCATTGCCGACCGCAACAGCTTCGCGGGCGTCGTGCGCGCCTATGAGGAATGGCGCAAGCGCAAGGCGATCAAGCTGATCGTCGGCACCCGCCTGATCACGATCGATGGCTTTGAAGTGATCACCTATCCGACCGATCGCGCCGCCTATGGCCGGCTGTGCCGGCTCCTGAGCGATTGCAATCGCAGAGTGAGAAAAGGCGAAAAGGGCGAATGCCAGCTCACCTTCGAGGATATTCTCGCGGTCAGTGCCGGCCAGATGCTGATCGTGCTGCCGCCGGAGGAGCTGTCGTCGGCTTTTGAAGAGCGGCTGGCCACGCTCGCGCGCACAGCGCCCGGCCGCACATTCCTCGCCGGCGTGCATCGCTATCGCGGCGACGAGCCGCGCCGCCTCGGTCTCCTTGATGCGCTCGGCGCACGCACGGGCGCGCCGCTCGTCGCCGTCAACGATGTGCATTATCACGCGCCGGAACGCCGCCCGCTCGCCGACGTCCTCACCTGCATCCGCGAGAAATGCACCATCGCGGAAGCGGGCTTCCGGCTCGCCGCCAATGCCGAGCGTCATCTCAAGCCGCCGGCCGAGATGGCGCGGCTGTTTGCGGCCTTTCCCGACGCAATCGAGCGCAGTGTGGCAATCGCGCAGGCCTGCGGCTTCTCTCTCCAAGAACTCCAAAACGAATATCCCGACGAGCCGGTGCCGCCGGGCAAGACCGCGCAACAGCATCTCGCCTATCTCACCTGGCAAGGCGCGAAAGGACGTTATCCGAAACACCTCTATCCGGAAGGAATTCCGGCCGATGTCATCCGCCGGCTCGACGAGGAGCTCGCAATCATCGCCAAGCTCGACTACGCGCGCTATTTCCTGACCGTCCACGACGTCGTCGCCTACGCGCGCAGCCAGGACATCCTCTGTCAGGGGCGCGGCTCGGCGGCAAACAGTGCAGTCTGCTATTGTTTAGGAATCACTTCGATCAATCCGGACAAGAGCGGGCTCCTGTTTGCCCGCTTCATCTCCGTAAATCGTGGCGAGCCGCCCGACATCGACGTCGACTTCGAGCACGAGCGGCGCGAGGAGGTGATCCAATATATCTATAAGCGCTACGATCGCGACCATGCCGCGATCTGCGCGACCGTCATCCACTATCGCTCCCGCCGGGCCATCCGCGAGGTCGGCAAGGCCTTGGGGCTCACGCCCGACGTGACCGCAGCCCTTGCCAAGACCGTGTGGGGCTATGGCGACGGCCTGCCCGACAATCACATCCGGCAGGCTGGGCTTGATCCGGCCAATCCGGCGGTCCGGCAAGCGGTCGCGCTGGCGAGCGAGCTCATCGGATTCCCGCGTCACCTCTCCCAGCACGTCGGCGGCTTCATCCTCACGCGCGAGCGGCTCGACTTTACGGTGCCGATCGGCAACGCCGCCATGGACAAGCGCACCTTCATCGAGTGGGACAAGGACGACATCGATACG
This sequence comes from uncultured Alphaproteobacteria bacterium, assembly GCA_963817015.1. Classification (GTDB taxonomy): domain Bacteria; phylum Pseudomonadota; class Alphaproteobacteria; order Rhizobiales; family Xanthobacteraceae; genus VAZQ01. The sequence goes on from CAWFMV010000012.1 coordinate 106,076, forward strand.
CTCGGGCTCATGAAGGTCGATGTGCTCGCACTCGGCATGCTGAGCTGCATCCGGCGCGGGCTCGATCTTTTGAAAGCTCATTACGGCAAGGACTATTCGCTCGCCACGCTGCCCGAGGACGACAAGGCGGTCTACGAAATGCTCTCGCGCGCCAACTCGATCGGCGTGTTCCAGGTCGAGAGCCGCGCGCAGATGTCGATGCTGCCGCGATTGAAGCCGAAATGTTTCTATGACCTCGTCATCGAGGTCGCGATCGTGCGCCCCGGTCCGATCCAGGGCGACATGGTGCATCCCTATCTGCGGCGGCGCGACGGCATCGAAAAAGAGCACTATCCCTCGCCCCATCCCGCCTACGGCCCCGCCGACGAGCTCGAGGCGGTCCTCAAGCGCACATTCGGCGTGCCGCTGTTCCAGGAACAGGCGATGCAGATCGCCATCACGGCCGCCGAATTCACGCCGGACGAGGCCGACGGACTGCGGCGCGCCATGGCGACCTTCCGCCACAACGGCAATGTGCATCTGTTCCGCGACAAGTTCATCGGCGGCATGACCCGTCGCGGCTATGCGCGCGACTTCGCCGAGCGTTGCTTCAGCCAGATCGAAGGCTTCGGCGAATACGGCTTTCCCGAGAGCCACGCCGCCAGCTTTGCGCTCCTGGTCTACGCCTCTGCCTGGATCAAGTGTCACTATCCGGATGTCTTCTGCGCCGCCATTCTCAACAGCCAGCCGATGGGCTTCTATCAGCCCTCTCAGCTCGTGCGCGATGCGCGTCAGCACGGCGCCGAGGTGCGGGAAGCCGACGTCAACTACAGCACATGGGACTGCACGTTGGAGCAGGCCGCGAATAGCCGCCATGCCGTGCGCCTCGGTTTTCGTCAAATTCAGGGGCTGAACAAACACGAGATCGAGAAGCTCATCGCGGCGCGCGGCAACGGCTACGCCAGCATCGAGCGGCTCGCCGCGGTCGCGGGTGTCTCCCGCTTCACCATCGAGCGGTTGGCCGAAGCGGATGCCTTTCGCTCACTGGGACTTGACCGGCGTGCCGCGCTCTGGGCGGTGCGGCGGCTCGATGCGATCGGGCTGCGCAAGGCGGGCGGCGACAGGAAGCCTGGCCGGCCGCTGCCGCTGCTTGCTCCGCACATGAGCGACGAGCTGTTCCCGGAGGCGGCGGTTGCGCTTCCGGTAATGCCGCTGAGCGAGCACGTGGTGGAGGACTACGCGACGACCGGCCTGTCGCTGAAGGCGCATCCGGTGCGCTTCTTCCGCGACCGGCTCACGCGCCGTGGCGTCATCAGCAATGCCGAGCATCGCGCTACAGATCTGCCGCCGAACAGCCTCGTCACCGTCGCCGGCCTCGTGCTGGTGCGTCAGATGCCGGGGACCGCCAAGGGCGTCGTGTTCATGACCATCGAGGACGAGACCGACAACGCCAACATCATCGTCTGGCCCAAGGTGTTCGCGAAGAACCGCCGCACGGTGATGACCGCGCGCTTCCTCGCCGTGCATGGCCGCGTGCAGCGCGCCGGCCTCGTCGTCCATATCGTGGCGGAACGCTTCACTGATCTCAGCGCGGAGCTGCACAAGCTGCGCGACGGCAATCTGCTGGCGCCGGAGGAGCCGTCGGCACCGCAAGGCGATCTGTTCCTGCCGAAGAGTCGCGACTTCCATTGAGGTGAGAAACTCAAAGAAAAGCGAAGACAAAGAAAGGTGTCATCATGTGTGGACGTGCCAGCCTCCCCAACGACGTCTCCGAGCTCAAGCAGGATCTGCGGATCGAATGGGACAAGCTCGGCGACTACAAGCCACGCTGGAACGCAGCACCAACCACTGACCTGCCGGTGGTTACCTCGTCTGAGATCGGGCGCACGCTCGAGCTCATGCGCTGGGGACTCATTCCGTCATGGGCCAAAGACAGGAAGATCGCCCGCACGACGTTCAATGCGCGCGCGGAAGGCATCGATACCAAGCCGGCCTTCCGCGGCGCCTGGAAGGCAGAGCGACGCTGTCTCGTCGTCGCGGACGGCTATTACGAATGGCGGGACACCGACAAACAGCCGTTCGCGATGGCGCTTGGCAACCGCGGGCTGATGACCTTTGCAGGTCTCTGGGATGTCTGGCGCGCACCCGACGGCACAACTATCCGGTCCTTCGCGATCATCACCACGCGCGCCAATGCGCTCGCCGCCACCATCCACGATCGCATGCCGGTGATCGTGCCACCCGCCTGCTGGCCGGAATGGCTCGGCGAAATCGACGCAGCGCCAGCTCAGCTGAAAGCCATGCTGCGGCCCTATCCGTCCGAGGGCATGGCGCTATGGCCGGTCGACAAGCGCGTCGGCAATGTCCGCAACGACAGCCCCGATCTATTCGAGCCCGTCCAAGCGGCGGGCTGACAGCGTCAGCGCTACGCGCGATCGAACAGCGGCAGCGTGAGCGCGTCCGCGATCGAGGCCGCGCCCCGCACATCAAACCGCGGACCGGACAGCGCCAATGCCGCCGCCCGCTCCGCCTGCCCATAGCCGGTGAGAACGTGCAACGCGCCGGCAAGCCCTGCGCGCTTGGCCGCCTCGATGTCGGCGGCGCGGTCGCCGATGAGCCACGAGCGCGTCATATCAACGTTGAGCGCGGCCGCCGCACGCTGCAACATGCCGGGATTGGGCTTGCGGGCCGGATGATCGGGATGCGCAAAAGCGTCCTGGCCGTCGCGATGGTGCGGACAGGCATAGACGGCGTCAAAATGTGCGCCTTCCTGCCCGATCACCGACCGGATCGCCTCCTGCACGGCATGGAATTCCTCCCAGCCGTAGTAGCCTCGTCCAATGCCTGCCTGGTTGGTAACCAGCACGACCGGGACCTTGTTCGCATTGGCGGCGGAGATCACGGCCGCTGCGGCGGCGAAGATCGCGATGTCCTCGACGCGATGGAGATAGTCCACCTCCTCGACAACCACTCCGTCCCGATCGAGAAACAGCGCCGGGCCGCCTCGGTTGCAGCGCGGTGACACTTCACACCACACACCCTCCGCGTCGAGCGGATAAGCCATCGCAGTCCTCGCCACCAATAACAGAACCCTCCCATACACCATGCCGTTGGCCCATCGCGCAACGTGATGGCCGTTTGCTTCATCCCCTCTTCATTCACCTTTATCGAGCAGCCTCCGCATGCTTCAAACAAGACCGACGGGCCTTACCGGGCACACTTCAAGGACCAAGCACATGGCTGCAACAGCCCAATCACGCCAAGACAGCATCGCCGAGCATTTTCGCCGGTCGCGCGAAACCCTCGACCACGCCGTAAGCGACGGCGCCATGATGCAGGCCATGATCCGCGCCACCGACGCCATGGCCGCCGCCCTGCGCAGCGGAAACAAGATCCTCATTGCGGGCAACGGCGGAAGCGCCGCCGATGCCCAGCATATCGCCGGTGAATTCCTGTCGCGGCTCAACTTTGACCGCAACCCGCTGCCAGCCATCGCGCTGACCACCGATACCTCTGTCCTGACCGCGATCGGCAATGATTACGGCTTCGAGCACGTGTTCGAGCGCCAAGTCCGGGGTCTCGCCCACAAGGGCGATGTGCTGCTCGCGATCTCGACCTCGGGCCGCTCGCCCAACATCCTGGCAGGGCTGCGGGCCGCACGGGCGGCCGGAGCGACCACGGTCGGCTTCACGGGCATCGGTGATTCGCCCATGCTCGCCCTGTGCGACATCGCCCTGCGCGCCCCCACCGATTCGACCCCCCTGATCCAGCAGATCCACATTGTGGCAGCGCATGCGATCTGCGGGCTGATCGAGCAGGAGCTGTTTGGCCAGCCGGCCCCATAAAGGAGCCCTGATGCCCTTCCTTAGGCCTGATTTTAGGGATTTCTAGAGGCCGAGGCGCCCTGTCTTACCGCCGGTTTCTTGCCCTCTGTGGCAATCTTGCACCGGTTCCGGAACGGTGGAGAAAGCCCGGAAAATCGTATTAGCCTTCCCGGCCTCCTATGCTAAATTGCTCCAGGGACTAGCCAAAACGACGGTATTATCGCAGAGGATCTTCAATGGGGTGGGGTGAAGGCCGCGCATCCGTCAGCCGTTTTCGCCATGTGCCCGTCGTGCTGTTGTTGGCAGCACTGCTGGGCGGATGCTTCCAGCCGCTTTACGGGACGAGCGCCGAAACCGGCCGTCCGGCTGTGCGCGACGCACTCTCGTCGATCGAAGTCCAGCAGATCGACGCCGCCGCCAATACCTCAGAAGCACCCTTGGCCGTGCAGATCCGTAACGACCTTCTGTTTAACTTCACCGGTGGCGGATATTCGGCGCCGCCGACCCACAAGCTCAAGGTCCAGATCAACGGCAACCGGGCGGTTGTGGTCATCGACCGGGCCACCGCACTGCCGAATGTCGAGACGTACACGCTGAGGACCACCTACTCCTTGACCGAAATCGCGACCGGCAAGGTCGTGGTCACCGGCCATGCCTCCACTCCCGTGTCCTATGACACCCTTGGGCAGCAGCGCTTCGCCAGGCTGAGCGGCATGCACGACGCCGAGCGCCGCGCCGCCAAGGTCGTGTCCGACAACATCACGACGCGCCTCGCATCGTATTTCATCAGCGGAAGTTGAGCGCAGCGCGCTAGTGCTGCCGATTTGAAGTTCCTGCGACCACCCGCGGCAAGCTCGCTCAGGAGTTTCAAATCGAAAAGCGGCACTAGAACCATAGAGTTGCTAGTGCCCTTTGTTTCCGAAGTTCGTGTGAGAGTGTGCTGAGAGGTATCACGAACTTCGGAAACAGGCACTAGCATGCGCTTTCTCGTCACCGGCACGGCAGGCTTCATCGGTTTTCATCTGGCGCAGCGCCTGCTTGCCGATGGACACGGCGTCCTCGGCATCGACGGCATCACGCCCTACTACGATCCAGACTCTCAAGCGCAGCCGCCACCAGGAGCTCGCACGGTCTTCCAACTTTGTCGCACGCGAAGCGATGCTCGAGGACGCGCGACATCTCGACCGACCTCGTCGCCGAGGCCAAGGCCGACATCGTGATCCATCTCGCGGCGCAGGCAGGCGTACGCTACAGCGCCGAGAATCCGCGCGCCTATATCGAGTTCGAATATCGTCGGCACGTTCAATCTGCTCGAAGCTTTGCGTCGCGCACCCCTGCCGGCACCTCCTGATCGCGTCCACGAGCTCGGTCTATGGCGCCAACCGCCAGCAGCCGTTCGAGGAGGCGCATGACACCGACCATCCCGTGTCGCTCTACGCCGCCACCAAGAAGGCGACCGAGGCCATCGCTTACAGCTATGCCCACCTGAATGGGCTGCCGACCACGGTCATGCGCCTGTTCACGGTGTACGGCCCCTGGGGCCGCCCCGACATGGCGCTGTTCAAGTTCACCAGGAACATCATCGCGGGCGAGCCGATCGAGGTCTACGGCGCGGGCAAGATGACGCGCGACTTCACCTATGTGGACGACGTCGTCGAAGCCATTGCGGCTCGCCGCCAAGCCGCCGCGATCGAACGCCCACCTATCGAGTCGTCAATGTCGGCGGCGGCCATCCCGTCGGTCTCGAGGATTTCATCGCGATCGTCGAGGAGGCGATCGGCCGCAAGGCGATGCGCCGCGATCTGCCGATGCAGCCCGGCGACGTACCGGCGACCTGGGCGAGCACGACCTTGCTGGAACAGCTCACCGGCTTCGGCCCGTCGACCCCGCTGTCCGATGGCGTGCGCGCCTTCGTGGCCTGGTATCGCGAGTATTATCGAGTCTGATCGTCGAGCTGATTCGCTGCATCGTCAGCCGGCACCTGCCCGACCGACCTGATCAAACATGGCAAGCGCGGAGAGCGTGCGTCCTTGCAGTGGTGGCCATCCTGGCGGCGCTCATCAGCGCGGGCCTGATCGTCGTGCTGCTGCCGTGGCTCAAGGCTTATGCGCTGGCGCGCCCCAATGCCCGCTCGTCGCACCGCGAGCCGACCCCGCAGGGCGGCGGCATCGCCGTCATCGTGGCGACCTTGGCGACCGCCTGGCTCGGCGTCTGCTCTTGCGGACACGGCTGGCGCCGGCGCACCAGCGCGAATTCCTGGCGCTCACGGTCGCTGCCGTCGCTGCTCGCCGCGATCGGCGCCGTCGACGACATCCGCCGTCTCTCCCGGTTGCCGCGCCTGCTCGCTGCAATGCGCTGCGGTCGGCATCGTGATCGCGGTCGCTCCCGGCTGAAGCTGCGCATCGTTCCGGATGCTGCCGTGGTGGATCGAGCGCGCGCGGCCTGCTCCTCGGCGGCGTCTGGTTCGTCAATCTCACCAACTTCATGGACGGGATCGACTGGATGACGGTCGCGGAGACTCGTGCCGGTCACGGGCGCGATCGTGCTGCTCGGCTTCTGCGGCGTCGTGCCGGCGCTGCCGCTCGCTGGTCGCGCTCGCGCTGCTTCGGCGCCATGCTCGGATTTGCGCCGTTCAACAAGCCGGTCGCGCGACTGTTTCTCGGCGACGTCGGCAGCCTGCCGATCGGCCTGCTGCTGGCCTGGCTGCTGCTGCAGGTGGCGGCGAGCGGCCATCTCGCCGCGGCGATCCTGCTGCCGCTCTACTATCTCGCCGACGCCACGCTCACGCTGCTGCGCCGCGCATCGCGCCGCGCGAGCCGATCTGGCAGGCGCATCGCACGCCATTTCTATCAGCGCGCGACCGATCGGGGCTTCAGCGTCGACGAGATCGTCGCGCGCGTCTTCGCTGCTCAATCTCGCGCTTGGCGCGCTCGCCGCTGATCACGGTCGCCGACCCGCATGGCAGCGTGGTCTGCCGCCGCGCTGCGGCGGCTGGCGCCGCCTTGGTCGGCTGGCTGCTCGCGCGCTTCGCGCACGGAAGGAACGCCTGATGCGCATCCTGGTCACCGGCGCTTCGGGCTTCATCGGCCGCGCGCTGGTCGACGACCTGGCCGCGCAGGGCCATCGCGTGCGCGCCGCCATGCGCGCAGCCTGCCGACATCTTTCCGCGCGCGGTCGAGGTCGTCGCGGTCTCCGATCTCGCCCGCCCGATCGAATGGCGCCCGCTGCTCGCCGACATCGACGCGGTCGTGCATCTCGCCGGCATCGCGCATGCCGGACCGGGCATCGCCGAGGACGCTCTACGACCGCGTCAACCGCGCGGCGACCGCGGCGCTCGCGCGGCGCCGCGCGCGCGACCGGCATCCAGCGTCTCGTCTTCGTCTCGTCGATCCGCGCGCAGGCCGGCCCCGCGTGCGATCACGTCGCTGACCGAGACCGATCCGCCGCAGCCGACCGACGCCTACGGCCGCTCGAAGCTCGCCGCCGAGGAGGCCATCCGCGCCGCCGAGCCTGCCGTTCACGATTCTGCGGCCGGTGCTGATCTACGGCCCGGCGTCAAAGGCAATCTCGCGAGCTCTGATGCAGCTCGCCCGCTCGCCCTGGCCGCTGCCGTTCGGCGCGCTGCGCAATCGCCGCTCGCTGCTCGCGCGCGACAATCTGATCGCCGCCATTCACCTCGCGCTCGCGGCGCCCGCGCACTGCGGACGAAACCTACGTCGTCGCCGATCCGCGCCGCTGACCGTGGCCGAGATCGTCGCCGCGCTGCGCGCAGGCCGACGGCCGGCGGCCGCGGCCTGATCCCGGTTCCGCCGTCGCTGCTGGCGCGCGCCGCTGCGAGGCGATCGGCCGCGCCGACATCTGTGGGAGCGGCTCGGCGGCAACTGCGTCGTCGACCCGGCGAAGCTGCTTCGCAGCCGGCTGGCGCCCGCCGATCGACACGCGCGCCGGTCTTGCCGCAATGGCTCAGGCGGCCTCGCCGCCGAAATCCGGCACCGCATCGCGCAGCACGCCGTAGATCGCCGAGCGCTCGTCGCGCGCGAGCCCCTGCTCGAGCGTCGCGAGCCAGCCCCGCATCGCGTCGAGCGACGGACTGCACCGGCCGCGCCGCCACGATGCCCATCGATGCCGATCGGCGCGGTCGGCTCCTCGCGCGCGAACAGAATTTCATGCAGCCGCTCGCCCGGCCGGATGCCGGTGAACGTGATCTCGATGTCGCGGCCGGGCTCGAGCCCGGACAGGCGGATCATGCGCTCGGCAAGATCGACGATCTTCACCGGCTGGCCCATGTTGAGCACATAGACCGCGACATCCGAGCGCTCGGGCCCGAGCGCATGGCTCGCCGCCGTCACGACGAGATCGCAGGCTTCGCGGATGGTCATGAAGTAGCGCACCATGTCGGGATGCGTCACCGTCACCGGACCGCCGGCCTCGATCTGCGCCTTGAATTTCGGCACCACCGATCCGTTCGACGCCAGCACGTTGCCGAAGCGCACCGCGATCAGCCGCATGCCGGCATCGGCGGCCGTCGGGCCGCCTGGCAAATTCGTGATCGAGCGCCTGGCAGTACATCTCGGCGAAGCGCTTGGAGGCGCCCAGCACGGAGACCGGCTCGATCGCCTTGTCGGTCGAGATCATCACCATGGCGGCGGCGCCGGCGGCGACCGCCGCGTCGGCGACATTGACCGAGCCGAAGACGTTGGTCTTGACGCCCTCCTCCCAGTCCTGCTCGAGCAGCGGCACGTGCTTGAGCGCGGCGGCGTGGAACACGATGTCGGGCTTGAAGTCGCCGATCAGCCGGAAGATGCGCTCGCGGTCGCGCACGTCGGCGAGGCGGCCTTCGATCATCGGCAGTCGACTGTTTGGTCGCCAGCGCCTCCAGCACCGCATGCAGCGCCGGCTCGGAATTCTCGATCACCAGCAGCCGCGCGGCGCCGAAGGTGACGATGCGGTCGCAGATCTCCGCGCCGATCGAGCCGCCGCCGCCGGTCACGACGATCGACTTGCCCTTCACGAAACTGCTCCAGCCGCCGGTAGTCGATCTTCACGCTCGGCCGCAGCAGCAGATCCTCGACCTTGACCGGCGCAAGCCGCAACGCCTCGCCGCCTTCGTCGAGCGACGGCAGCCGGCTCGTCGTGAGACCAAGCCGCCGCGCCTTCATCACGATCGTTTCCGGCGTCACGGTCGGGTCGAGCGCCGACGGCGTCAGCACAACGCGCGCGATCGGCCGGCCGCGCGCGGCAAAATCGCCGACCACCGATTCGAGATCGTCGAGCGTTCCCGACCACCGGCACGCCGCGCATCGACTGACCTTGGTCGGCAGGCGACGGCGACAGGATGCCGACCGGCCAGATCTTCTTGACCGCGCCGCTCTCGATGGCGCGCAGCAGCACTTCGGCGTCGGCGGCGCGACCGAGCACCAGCATCGGCGCGGATTCGGCCGCCATCGCATGCTGGCGCGTGCGCGAGATAGCGGAAATAGCGATAGGCGATGCGCGGCCCGCCCAGAAAGAACATCTGGAGGAACCAGTAGAGGATGATCGTGAGCTTGCCGAAGAAGAACGTGCCGAGAATGTTCGGCGCAACCAGAATGTAGTCGAGCACCAGCAGCGACACCGCCAGCACGCGTCACCGCGCGAAAGATGTTGAAGAGATCGGGCAGCGATGCAAATCGCCACTTGCCCTTGTAGAGCTGAAACAGCCGATAGACGCCCGCCGCGAAAAGAAGGAAACCGGGCAGGAAAAGCAACAGCGCGTCGAGGCGCTCCTCAAGCCCCTGGGTATCAAACCGCAGCCAGAAGCTCGCGACTGTCGCAACGGCTGTCGCCGCAACGTCGTGCACAATGACTAGCGTTTGGCGCGACGTCAGCTTCGCCACGTGGGCCCCCCGATCTCTCACCAGCATACCCGGCGGCAGCGACCGCCTCTTTCACCCCAACTCCGTCCCTGGAAGCCAGACAGGCCGTCTCGCCTGTGCATCGACGAAGCAGGTGCCACCGGGCGCGCCGATACCAAAGACATAAACCCAACCCATCGTGAACTCAAATTATAGGAATTCAAAAATACTGATGACGACATTTGAACCAGAAATGGCGACTCAGAGCCCGCCGTCAGTTCCTGGCTCCAAATTCCTGGCTCCGAACAACAAGAGATTGGAGGTCTGTACCCCAAAAGGGCGGCGCCGATAAGGCCGCTATGTTGCCAAGGCCCGATTGTGGAGTTGACCCGCCAGTCCGACGGGCGGCTCACCCCTTTCACTCGATGTCGGCGCATCCTCGGTTTGATATCGCTCGATGTCCTGCGCTTTCTCCGCATCAACTGCCGGACGCACGCTGGCGAAACATCATGCCACCAAGGACTCCAACGCCGAAGACGTAGATCCAGCCAAGCGTGAACTCCAGTAGGTAGGTGTTGAATATGCATGACACGATATTTTGGACAACCACCCCGACCCCCAGCCAGCCCGCCAATCCCCCACCTCTGAACATGAAAAGATGAGATATCCACACGCCAAACAGCAGCGCGGCGCCGACAAATCCCAGTTGGATGGCGATTTGGAAGGTCTGGTTGTGCGGCTGGTCGGTCACATTCGCGGAAGCCCCATCGCCTTCGCTGGCCAGCTTACGAAACAAATCGAGGACAGTGCCGGTGCCATGCCCAAACACCGGAGCGGCTGCGAGCAGCTGCAGCGACTTTCGCCAGAACTCAAGTCTCAGCCCTGAGGAGGTCGCCTCATCCTGGAAGCGATAGTCTTGGACTTCCTGCGCCACCGAGTAGACACGCGCACGCAGGTAGGGAGAGGCAACCCAGGTCAAGCCGGCAAAAACCGCCCCTGCAACCAAGACGGCCAATGTTCCCTTCCAGGAAAAGCGCTGCAGCGCGATGACCACGAGCAGCACCATGAAAATGATCAACGTGCTGCGAGCCAAGGCGACAAAAGCGATGTTCAACAGAAACACGATCGCCAATGCGGCGAGCGCCGCGGCCACCCGCCGCCGCTGCTCGCGCCAAGCGCTGATGGACAGGTGCGCCAGCGCGAAAGCGCAGATCAAGAACTCGCCGCTTTGGATGATGTAGTCCTTGATTGGAACGCCCGGGTACGCGTTGTTGGGCCGCACGTAGACCGGCCATGCCGTCAGCAGCCAAGAGACGGCAAGCAGCACGGTGCAGGAGACGAGAAATCCGCCCAGCACCCACATCCCGCGCTCGGATCGACGAAACTGGATGAAGAGCAGCGGAAACGCCAGGAACCGCAACGTCGGCTTGATCGATCCCCACTGGTCCTCGAAGCTTGCACCACCCCAGGCCATACCGATCACGCCATACGCGAACAACGCCAGCGGTATGGCCGCGGCCGGAACAGCGACGGCCCACCGCAATGAGCGCAGATCCAGCGTCGGAATGAGGCAAAGCAACCAGATGACGATGAGGATGCCACTCAGCGAGGTCGACCACGGCAACGACACCGCAACCGCAACGGCCATCCAATCGGCGGCCTGCGAAAAGCGAGCCGGCTCCAGCAGGCGATCCCAAAGTCTGTCGGTGGCAACAGGCTGCGTTGTCATGTTTGCAAAATCGTCATGCTTGTAAGAAGTTCATGCTTGCAAAGCTGAAATGCCGACAATCGATCGCACACGATCCGCCGCCACAATGGCCTCGAGCCGGCGCTGATTGTCCGGAAGAAGCGAGCGATCATTCTCCGCATGCCAAAGGTGCAAAACACCCGTGGCAAAGTTCCCGTCCTTGCGCCGAATGCCGGCGCGCAACAGTCTGATCAGGAGATCGGAATCCTCCAGGCCCCAGCCGTTATACGTTGCATCAAACCCATCCACCCGATCAAGATCGCGGCGCCAGAGCGGCGAGATTGCAGGCTCGCGCACCCCGCCAAGCATGGATCGCAACTTGCGCAGCGGGCCGAGCGGCAACGACAACAGCGGCGCCAGTCGGTTGATCTTGCCGCGGCGGCGCAACGCGAATCCACTCCGACGCAGTTCAATCGCGTCATGATCTCTGCTCGGCTCTCGCGCGAGAGTCGCGCTCGGTGCAGGCTCGTGGCACTGCAGCATCGATTGCCAGTCACGACCATGCCGGTCGCAATAGCGCGATTGGATGCTGCGAGCACAAACCGCCGGGCGGAGACGAATCGAGTGCACGTCGATGAAATTCGGCTGCAATCACCATCGAGGATTATGCAATAAGTTCCGCTGCTGGCACGAATTGCGCGATTGCGGATTTCGGCCAAACGGAAGCCGCGGTCCTCCTGCCACACATGCCTGATCGGGATGTCCACCTCCGCCGCCCGGCGCTCGACCACGGCATGCGTCGGCGGACCGGAGCCGTCGTCGGCCACGATCACTTCGAACGCGCGATCGGTCTGGCGCGAGAGCCGCGCGGCAGTTTGTCTGCGTCAAGCGCGTCAGCAGGCGATTCGGCTCGGAAGCGCGGTGGTGAGAAATGTTGACGGGATGTCCGCACGCGCCAGCTCAGTCACCGGCGCCTCTGCGGCTCATCGCGACCGCCCGCGGCAGGTGTAGCGTATTGGCCGGCATTGGCAAAGCTCGCTTCCCCCACAACGCTTCCCGGCGTGATTCGCAGAGTCGCGCCTTGCGGTCCCGGTGATTTCCAGCAAGCGCCAAATGCCTGCCGTCCGGCTTCTGCTCAGCTCCGGATCGCGCCGCCGCCGGCGCGTGAACCTGCGTGCTTGCCTTCGCGCGTGAGGAGCCACGCTTTCATGTAACGATAGTAGGCACCTTCCGCGTTGGCGATCGCCAGCAACAGCCCCTCGCGCCCATCGAGAAACCCGGCACGGAGCACATAGGTGCGTACAAAGGTCCAGAAGCCGTGCAAAAAGCCGCTGGCAAACGTCACCCGCCGTCCCGACGCCACCATCTGCTCGGCGCCCGCGCTCGAATAGCGATCGACGCGCGAGAGCGCGTCCTCAATGCGATCGACCGGGAAATGCAGGAGCGGCTCCCTCAAGCGCCGCACTGGCCCCTCGCACACCACGCGCTCGTGCACGATGTGATCGCTGAAGCGAGCGCGGCCGCGGCGGAATACGCGCAGCACGTAGTCGGGATACCAGCCTGAATGCCGCATCGCGCGTCCGAGAAAGCTCGACGAGCGGGGCATCTCGTAGCCATCGGCGCCCCTCTCGCCGATGGCGGTCGCGATCTCGGCAGCAAGCGCCGGCGAGACCCGCTCATCGGCATCAATTGACAGCACCCACTCACCGCTCGCGAGCGACAGCGCGAAGTTCTTTTGTGCGCCAAACCCCTCGAAAGCGTGGTGCTCAACTCGTGCGCCATGATCGCGCGCGACCCTAACAGTGTCATCCTCGCTGCCACAATCCACGACGATCCGCTCGTCACAAAACGCAAGCGAATCAAGACAATCCGCGATCTTGGCAGCCTCGTTCTTGGTAATGACAATGGCGGACAGCCGCGACACTCGTATTCTCCTGTCGACAACAGAATGGGCATCCCATATTCGCAGCAACCACGCTAGAGAAAATCTCAACGCCGCAACCAGTTGGCCGGCCTGGCCAATCCCGCTTGTGATCTCCTTTGTCCCGCTGAATCTCCGGGTCGTATTTGCGACTTCGCCGCGCTCTTGAAGATTTCACAGATTCCAGCCAACAGCAGCGAAATGCCGGACCAGCACCTCGCCAAAGGTTCGATACCCATCGCTCAACATCCGGCGAGCGATGCTGCACAAATGTCCCCGACCACAATCTGGAAGATCTTCTGGCTTGCTGCCGCGAGCTTCGCGCCCCTACTGTTCCTTCAGTACGAGGGTGAGGAGCCATTCTTCACAATCATCGCGCAGGAAATGTGGGCCAGTCGTGATTTCACCCACATTACGCACCTTGGGAATGAATACCCACGGCCTGGCCTGTTTCCGTGGCTGATCATCGCCCTGACCACCGGTCTCGGCTGGGAGAACATACTCATCGCCGCGAGAGTGATTGCCGTCACGTCGACCATTCTGACAGGGCTGACGATCGCGTGGCTTGCAACCAGGATCTTTAAAGACCGCTTGATGGCGGCGTTTGCGGCGGCCATTTTTTTATCGGGCGACGTGCTGCTCTACCGAGGTTGGCTGGCATACTCAGACCCGGTGTTTGCGCTCTTTACCTTTGGCGCCATGGCCTGCTTGTGGGTGGCGACGGAAGAGCGGCGGAACGGCCTTCTGGTGTTAGCCGCGCTCGCGCTGATCCGAGCCTTCCTGAGCAAGGTGCCGACCACGTATGTGTTCTATGGAACACTGGGACTCGTCCTCCTCTGGCGGCATGAGAACCGGTTTTTCCTGTTTCGCCCGGTGTCGCTGGCTGTTCATACGGCCGCCATCGCGTTTCCATTGGTCTGGAGCTATGGAATTGTCGGAAATAGCTACTTCGATGCTGCGATCGGCAACTTGTTGTTTACGACATTGCACCCACCGTCTTGGGGTGAGTACGTTACCGACTTCATTGCATTTCCATTCAGCGTCGCGATGCACTTGCTGCCCGCGAGCGCGCTCGCGATCTATGCAATCTATTCTCGCCAATTCGAGCTCTCGCAGCGGCACCGATCGATCGACATTGCGATCTGGACCGCGCTCCTCAATCTCATACCCTATTGGCTTTCGCCCTATGGAAGCACCCGCTATCTCCTTCCGACCTTTCCGTTCTTTGCATTGGTCATGGCGTATTGCATCGTTCGGTCGGGAAAGTCTCTGTCGAACGTGATGGGCAGATTGTTGGTCGCAAACATTGCGGTCGGGCTGATCGGCTCGCTTGTCGCCATTCCTCTTTATCAGCGCTATGTCCGGGGCAACTATGCTGAGTTGGCCCGCATGATCCTGGCGCATGTCGGTGAACAGCCGATCTATGCCAATGACGTAACCGCGGTAGGACTGAGTCTTGTCGCCAACCTCAACACGCTGCGGCCTTCCAGGTCGCCCATCACATCGCCACCTTCGAATTTCTCATCCGGTTACGTCCTTGCGCGTGAGGTCGACCCATATGTGGGCGATACCAACCTGACATTCAGCGTCGGTCGCAACGCCGACGGAAAGCGCACGCGGTATCTCTTGTGCCGGGGACCCGCCTGCTCACAACCCAAAGTACCATAAACCCAATGCGTAACGATTGACGCGCGCACCCTACGGTGCCCTCCCCGCTGCCGCAGTCGATTACGACCGGCTCCCCACAAGCCGCAAGGCAGTCGAGATGGGGAAGTTTCACTCATTCCTGGTGATAACGATGACCAATAGCCTTGCCACTATCTGAATACCATCGATACTCGGTCCGAGCTGGGGACTTCGCGTCAGGAGGCCGGATGAGCGTGGTGGCAAGTCGCGACATGCAACACGATGCGCGCCCAACCGCTTTGTGGCGCCGTCCGTTCAAGATCGAACGGCGTTGGGATCGCTTCCGCTGCCGGACTTGGTTTCGCGACAAGGAGTTCACGTCCGACTGGTGCTCCGGCAATTTCACCCAGTGGCGGCGCGTGTTTTCACCGCTGCGCGACGAGCCGCTGCGCATCCTGGAGATCGGCTCCTGGGAGGGACGCTCGGCGATCTTCTTCCTCAATTTCTTTGCGAAGGCGACCATCACCTGCATCGACACGTTCAGCGGCGGCAGTGACCACAAGGCCGAGCAGGCATCCCGGATCGAGGAGCGCTTCGACCACAATCTCGCAGCCTTCGGCAACCGGATCGAGAAGGTCAAGGGCCTGTCGCAGCAAGCGCTCGCCGGCCTGGTGGCGCAACAGCGGCGCTATGATCTCGCCTACATTGACGGCAGCCACGAGCGCGACGATGTGATGGCCAACTCTCTTGGCGTGTGGTCGATGCTCAATCCGGGCGGCAGCATCATCTGGGACGACTACCGCTGGGGCCGCAACATACCACCGGAGCATCGCCCGCAGCCGGCGATCGACGCGTTCCTGCGCGAGCGGGAGGACGAGTATCGACTGCTCTCCAAGGGCTACCAGGTCATCATCGAGCGGCTGCAGTAGCACGCGCCGACTTCAGCTGACGCGATGCGGCTATTCGGCGGGGCGACGGCTGCGGTCGTTCGATCAAAACAAATGCCTGATCATTCCGCCGCAGGCCGGCGTTTGATGAGATTGGTCGTGCTATAGCCCGGAACCAAATCGACCAGCACGACCTCGCCGCCATTCGCCTCGACCAGCTCGCGCCCCACAACCTGGTCGATGCGATAGTCGGCGCCCTTGACCAGGACCTTCGGCCGCACGCGCCCAAGCAATTCAAGCGGCGTGTCTTCCTCGAAGATGACGACCACGTCGACCGCTTCCAGCCCCGCCAGCACTTCAGCACGGGCCTCCTGGCCCTGCACCGGGCGCCCCTCGCCCTTGAGGCGCTTGACCGAGGCGTCGCTGTTGAGCCCGACGACGAGCCGATCGCAAGCACCACGCGCTTCGGTGAGCAGCCTGACGTGGCCGGGATGCAAGAGGTCGAAACACCCGTTGGTGAAGCCGACGCGCAGGCCCTGCCGGCGCCAGTCATCGAGCCTATCCTCGAGCGCGGCGCGGTCGTGGAGAATCTTCTCCTCGGGCGCGAGCGACGCGGCCGGCAGGATGCGCGATCGCAGCTCAGCCACGGACACGGTCGCGATGCCGCGCTTGCCGACGACGACGGAAGCCGCCGCATTGGCGCTGCGCATCGCCGTCTCGCGGTCGGCTCCGATCGCCAGCATGACGGAGAGCGCGGCTGCTACGGTGTCACCCGCGCCCGACACATCGCGCACCCGCACCGGATAAGCCGGTACGTAAACTGGCGCGCCGCCGCGCTCGAGCAACATCATGCCGTCCTCGCTGAGCGTCACCAGCACGGCCTGACAATCGATGGTGCCGATCAGAGCGGCGGCCGCCGCCTCGAGCTCGGCGCGGCTGCCCGCCGGCTTGTGCATCGCCTCGGACAGCTCCTTGCGGTTCGGCGTGACCAGAGTCGCGCCACGGTAGACCGAGTAATCCACGCCCTTCGGATCGACGATGACCGGAACGCTCAGCCTGCGCGCAGCCTCTATGGCTGCGCCGATCACTGAGGGCGTCAGCACGCCCTTGGCATAGTCCGAAAGAACCATCGCCCGCACATGCGGCAACGCCGCCAGAATGCGGTCGCTCAGCGCCTTCTCCAGACCGGCCGTCGACCGGCCCGGAGCTCTCCCAATCGGCGCGCAGCAGATGGGTCGAGTGGTGCTCCGAGACAAACCGGATCTTGCGGGTCGTCGGCCGCCGGCGGTCGAGCACGATCTCGCTTTCAATGCGCGGCTCCTTGGCGAATTCACGCATCAGCACACGCCCGGTCTCATCCTCGCCGACCACGCCGACGAGCACGCAGCGAGCCCCGAGCGAAACGATGTTGCGCGCAACGTTGCCGGCGCCACCGACCATGGTCTCGTGCCGCTGCACCGCGATCACCGGCGTCGGCGCCTCCGGAGAGATGCGCGTGACGCTGCCATAGTGGAACTCATCAAGCATGAGATCGCCGACGCAGAGCACCGTCTGATCGGTGAATTTTGCGAGGTGCTGATCAAAGCCATGCGTGGGCGAGGACACTGCGACTCTCCGGGTGTTGTCAGCGCTCAGCAATAGCGGTCCGCGCAATTCAAGTATTGCGTGACATAGCGCGCGACCGCGTCCTCCAGCGTCGTGAAGCCGGCATTGTAGCCGGCGCGGCGCAGGTTTTCGATCTCGGCTTGCGTGAAGTACTGGTACTGATCGCGGATCGCTCCCGGCATATCGATATATTCGATGTTCTCCGGCTGGCCCAGCGCGCGGAACATCGCGACCACGAGGTCGCGAAAGCTGCGCGCCACGCCGGTGCCGACGTTGAAGATGCCCGACACCGACGGCGTCTCGATCAGCCAGCGCACGACCGCAACCGCGTCATCGACATAGATGAAATCGCGCTTCTGCTCGCCATCGCCGATGCCATCGCGATGCGACTTGAACAGGCGCACCGGCTTGCCCGCTCTTGGCGTCGTCGAAGCGCTTGGCGACGAGACTCATCATCTCGCCCTTATGATACTCGTTCGGCCCGAACACGTTGAAGAACTTGAGCCCCGCCCATTGCGGCGGCAGCGACAGGCCGCGCCGCTGGCGCTCCACCAGGGCGAGATCGAACAGATGCTTGCTCCAGCCATAGAGATTCATCGGCTTGAGCCGGCGCAGCGCCTCGGGCGACCAGTCGTCGGCGAAGCCGCCGGTCCCCGCCCCGTAGGTCGCGGCGGAAGACGCGTAGATGAACGGCGTGCGGGTCGCCGTGCACCAGTCGAGCAGGCGCAGCGACAGGCGGAAGTTGGTCTCGACCACGAGGTCGGCGTCGGTCGCGGTGGTGTCGGAGATCGCCCCGAGGTGAATGACGGCATCGAGCTTGCGCTGATCGAGCCAGCTCGCGAGCGCCTGCGGCGGGACGATATCGGCAAGCTGGCGCTTGGCGAGATTGCGCCATTTATGGCCGCTGCCCAGCTCGTCGCAGACGGCAATGTCGGCGCGTCCGGCCTCGTTGAGGCCCGCCACGACGTTCGATCCGATGAAGCCGGCCCCGCCGGTGACCAACAGCATTCCCACTCCGCGACCCGTGCCGGGCGCCCTCCTTTGCCCCAGCGCAACCGCTGGCGCAACGTGCGCTGACAGCCGCTGGCCTGGACAGGCTCAGGCGGATGACGGCATACCGTTGTCGAATGGCACGCCTGAACCAGGATGATATGAACTTCTGTTCCAGGTCAAAGCAGATAAAGTGAACGAAAATTCAAATCATCAGGCCGATAGCCCTATTCTCATCGTCCCCTACATGTGGATCGGGGATTTCGTGCGTTGCCATTCGGTGGTGAGGGTCCTGCGGGAGCGATGGCCCGACCGCCCCATCGACCTCATCACCAGCAGCCTCTGTGCGCCGCTCCTAGATTACATGCCGGGCGTGCGGAAAGGGATCGTCTGCGATCTCCCACGCGGAAAGCTGCCAGTTGATCAATACCGCGCGCTCGCAATACGGCTGCGGGCGGAGCGCTACGGCACCGCCCTGATCATGCTGCGGACCTGGAAGTCGGCGTTGGCGCCCTTCCTGGCCGGGATCCCGGAGCGGACCGGCTTCTTTGGCGAGTTGCGCCTTGGCCTGGTCAACGACTTGCGCTTTGGCGAGCGGCAGCTCACCCGCATGATCGACTGCATGGGGGCGCTGGCGCTGCCCAAGGGCGCAACCCCGCCGGCGGAATGGCCGCTGCCAGAAATCGTCGTTCCGAAGCAGGAGGTCGCAACCTGGCTCGAGCGACGCGGGCTAGCGGCTCACAAGCACCCTGTAGTCGCGCTGGCGCCAGGCGCGGTCGGTCCCGGCAAGCGCTGGGCGAGCCGGAGCTACGCCGACCTTGCGCGGCGGCTGACAGGAGCAGGCACGAGCGTATGGGTCCTGGGCGGCCCGAACGAGGCCCCCTTCGCCCGCGAGATCGTGGCCGCAGGTGGCGACGCGGTGCGTGACCTGACCGGGAACGACCTGCGCGACGCGATCGTGGCGTTCGCGGCCGTCGATGCAACTGTGACCAATGACTCGGGCCTGATGCATGTCGCGGCCGCGATCGGGGTGCCGACCGTGGCGCTGTTCGGACCGACCGACCCGCAGCTGTGGGCGCCGCTCAATCCGCTCGCCGCCGTGATCGAGCCGCCCTCCGACCGGCCGTGCCCGCGCTGCCATCGATCGGACTGCACGGACGTGCGTCACCGCGACGTGGACGAGATCACGGTCGAGCGCGTGTTCGACGCCGTCGTCAAAACGCTGGCGTCGCGGAGATAAATTAAAGCCGCACGCGCAAGCGGTTCGCCAGCTCGCCGACAATGCCGCGGCGGAACAGCAGCACGCAGAACACAAAGATCGATCCCTGCACGACGAACACCCACTGACCAATCGTGGTCAGGTAGTTCTCCATCGTCACCACGAAGAACGCGCCGACCACCGGCCCGAAAATGGTGCCGAGCCCGCCGACCAGCGTCATCAGGATCACCTCGCCCGACATCGGCCAGTCGACGTCGGTCAGCGACGCAAGCTGAAACACGATCGACTTGGTGGCGCCCGCCACGCCGGCAAAGGTCGCCGACAGCACGAAGGCCATCAGCTTGTAACGTTCGGTGCGATAGCCGAGCGAGATCGCGCGCGCCTCGTTCTCACGGATCGCTTTGAGCACCTCGCCGAACGGCGAATTGATGATGCGGTAGATCATCAGGAACGATGCAAGGAAGATCACTGCGACGGTGACGTACATGTTGATCTGGTTGGACAGATCGACGACGCCGAACAGCCGCCCGCGCGGCACTGCCTGAATGCCGTCCTCGCCATGCGTGAATGGTGCCTGCACTGCAAAGAAGAACATCATCTGCGCCAGTGCGAGCGTGATCATCGCGAAGTAGATGCCCTGCCGGCGGATCGCGATCGAGCCGACGATCAGGCCGAGAAGAGCAGCGGTCGCGGTGCCGCCCAGGATCGCCAGCTCTGGCGACAACGGCGGCAGTGGAATGACGATCCATTGCCACCCTCCGGCCCAGTACGGAAAGCTGAGCTGCCCCACCTTGGCGAGGTGCGCCGAGAGATAGCCCGCCCAGCCGAAGAACAGCGCATGCCCGAAGGAGAGCAAGCCCACATAGCCGATCAGGAGATTGAAGGCGCAGGCGAACAGCGCAAAGCACAAGGCCTTCATCAGGAATACCGGATAGACGAAGGCTGGCAGCACCGCGAGCAGCACCACCATGGCGGCGAACGCAAGCGGCTCGCTCCACGACCGGGTCGGTGTAGCCGGCGCTCCCACCTGTGCAGCTGCCACCATCCTATGCGCTCCGTCCGAACAGGCCGGCAGGCCGAATGAGCAGCACAATCGCCATCACCACGAAGATCACCGTGTTCGACGCCTCCGGGAAGAACACCTTGGTCAATCCCTCGATCAGGCCGAGGCCAAAGCCGGTGACGATCGCGCCGAGGATCGAGCCCATGCCGCCGATCACCACGACCGCGAATACCACGATGATCAGGTTCGCGCCCATCTGCGGGCTCACGTTATAGATCGGAGCGGCCATCACGCCGGCGAGCCCCGCGAGCCCGACGCCGAAACCATAGGTGAGCGTGATCATGCGCGGCACGTTGATGCCGAACGCGCGCACCAGCGTCGGGTTCTCGGTCGCGGCGCGCAGATAGGCGCCAAGCTTGGTGCGCTCGATCACGAACCAGGTGGCGAGGCAGACGGTGAGCGAGGCCGCGATCACCCACGCCCGGTAGTTGGGCAAAAACATAAAGCCGAGATTCTGCCCGCCCGTCAGCGACGGCGGCACCGAATAGGGCAGCCCCGAGGAGCCGAAGAAATTGCGGAACACACCCTCGATGATCAGCGCAAGACCGAAGGTGAGCAGCAGCCCGTAGAGATGATCAAGCTGGTAGAGCCAGCGCAGGAACAGCCGCTCGACCACGATGCCGGTCGCGCCCACCACCAGCGGCGCGATGATCAGCGCCCACCAGTAGCCGAGCTCGGCATATTGCAAGAGGAAGATCGCCGCAAAGGCGCCCAGCATGTACTGGGCGCCGTGCGCGAAGTTGATGATGTTGAGCATGCCGAAGATGACGGCGAGCCCGAGGCTGAGCAGCGCGTAGAACGAGCCGTTGATGAGCCCGATCAGGAGCTGCCCGAACAAAGCCTGCGAGCTGACGCCGAACACCTCGAACATGGTCGGTCACCCGAGGGCAGTCCGCTCGAAGCGATCCGCATTCAGCCGTTCTTCCCGCGAAGCGGGACCCAGGGCACTTGCGCGATCAGCCTGGGTCCCCGCTTGCGCGGGGACGAGGTTGAGTGCCGAGGCTTCTGGGCATCTCAAGAGGCGGAAGCCTCCGATCAGCTCCGCACCAGCGGGCAGCCGCCGTCGGCGAGCGGCCGGAACGCCTCGTTCTCGGGGATCGTGGCGCGAAGCTTGTAATAGTCCCACGGGCCTTTCGATTCCGCGGGCTTCTTCACCTCGAAGAGATACATCGGGTGGATCTTGCGGCCGTCCGCCCGCACCGTACCTTTGCCGAACAGCGGATCGTCCGTCGGCATCTCTTTCATCTTGGCCACGATCGCCTTGCCGTCGGCGTCGCTCTTAAGCGCCTCGACCGCCTTGAGATAGTGCAGCACCGCCGAATAGACGCCGGCGTGCACCATGGTGGGATGGATGCCCTTGTACTGGGGCGCGAACCGCTTGGTGAACTCGCGGTTGGTGTCGTTCATGTCCCAGTACCAGGCTTCCGTCATGATCAGGCCCTGCGCGGTCCGCAAGCCGAGCGCGTGCACGTCGGTGATGAAGGCCAGCAGCGCCGCCAGGTTCTGGCCACCGCTAGTGATGCCGAACTCCGCCGCCTGCTTCACCGAATTGATGGTGTCGCTGCCCGCATTGGCAAGCCCGATGATCTTGGCCTTGGAGGCCTGCGCCTGCAGCAGGAACGACGAGAAGTCGGTGCCGGGGAATGGATGACGCACCTGGCCGAGGACCTTGCCGCCATTCTTGACCACCACCGCAGCCGTGTCGCGCTCGAGCGCAAGTCCAAACGCATAGTTGGCGGTGAGGAAGAACCAGGTGTCACCGCCGGTCTTCACGATCGCGGAGCCCGTGCCATTGGCAAGCGCCCAGGTGTCGTAGGTCCAGTGGATCGTATTCGCCGTGCACGCCGGGCCGGTCAGATCGGAGGCGCCCGCGCCGGAGACCAGGAACACCTTGTTCTTGTCGCGCACGATTTCGCTGACCGCGAGCGCGACCGAGGAGGTCGGCACGTCGACAATCACGTCGACCTTGTCGACATCGAGCCAGGTGCGCGCGACGTTCGATCCGACGTCGGGCTTGTTCTGATGGTCGGCGCCGATGATCTCGACCTTCATGCCCTTGCGGGCGGCGCCGAAATCCTCGACCGCCATGCGGGCGGCAACCACCGAGCCCTGACCGCTCAGATCGGAATAGGTGCCGGACATGTCGTTCAACACACCGATCTTGATGGTGCCATCGGTGTATTGAGCATCGGCGGCGCCACAACCAAGCGCGACCGCAAGCGCCGTGAGACTGATCAGCCGTTTCATGAGGGGCATCCTCCCTTGTTGAAGCTTGCCTTGTTGAAGCCTGCGCGCATCTGCGCGCTCAGACTCCGAGATATCCGTGCAGCTTGTCGATATTGGCGTCCAGCTCGGAGTTCGCCAGCCGGTCGATGATACGGCCATCTTCCATCACGTAGTGGCGGTCCGCAACCGTGGCGGCAAAGCGAAAATTCTGCTCGACCAGCAGGATGGTGAACCCCTGCTGCTTGAGGGTACCGATGGTCCGGCCGATCTGCTGGATGATGACGGGCGCGAGCCCTTCGGTCGGCTCGTCGAGCAGGAGGAGCCGCGCTCCGGTGCGCAGGATGCGGCCGATCGCGAGCATCTGCTGCTCGCCGCCGGACAGCTTGGTTCCGGGGCTGCGCAGGCGCTCCTTGAGGTTGGGGAACAGCGTGAAGATGCGCTCGAGATCGAGCCCTTCCGGCCGCACCTTGGGCGGCAGCAGCAGGTTTTCCTCGACATTGAGGCTCGCAAAAATACCGCGCTCCTCCGGGCAGAAGGCCACCCCAAGGCGGGCGATCCTGTCGCTGGTGAGACCAATGAGCTCCCTGCCCTCGTGGCGCACCGATCCGGTTCGCTTGCCGACGATGCCCATGATGGACTTGAGCGTCGTGGTCTTGCCTGCACCGTTGCGGCCAAGCAGCGTCACCACCTCACCGGCGCGAACTTCGAACGTCACGCCATGCAGAACATGGGATTCCCCGTACCAGGCCTGCAGCCCCTCGACTGCCAGCAGCGGCGCTTGCCCATCAGCCATGGCCGACCCCGAGATAGGCTTCGCGCACACCGGCATTGGCGGAGACTGTTTCATAGTCGCCTTCCGCCAGGATGCGCCCACGCGTCAGCACCGTGATGCGATCGGAGAGATCGGCAACGACGCTGAGATTGTGCTCGACCATCAGAACGGTGCGATCGGCGGCGACCGCTTTGATGAGCGCGCTGATGCGTCCGATATCCTCGTGCCCCATCCCCGCCATCGGCTCATCGAGCAGCATGAGCTCGGGATCGAGCGCCAGCGTGGTGGCGATCTCGAGCGCGCGCTTGCGGCCATAGGGCAGCTCGGCCGCCGTCCAATGCGCATGGGAGGAGAGGTCCACATCGGCGATCAGCTTCATCGCCGGCTCGTTGAAGGCATCAAGCACCCGCTTGGAGCGCCAGAAGTCGAACGAGGACCCGCGCTTGCGCTGCAGGGCGATGCGCACGTTTTCGAGCACGCTCAGGTGCGGAAATACCGCGGAGATCTGGAATGAGCGAACCACGCCAAGCCGCGCCACATCGGCGGGCGCCAGCGCCGTGATGTCACGTCCGTTGTAGACGATCCGCCCCCTGGTGGGGCTCAGGAACTTGGTCAGAAGATTGAAACAGGTTGTCTTGCCGGCGCCGTTCGGACCAATGAGCGCATGAATGGTCCCGCGCGCGACGCGCAGATTGACCTCGCTGACCGCCACAAAGCCCGCGAACTCCTTCGTGAGGTTCTGCGTTTCGAGGATGATTTCGCCGCTCACGACGCCACATCGCTCCGACCAGCCACCTCGAACGTAGCATGCCGATGGAGTACCCAGAAGATAGCCATTCGCCTAAGGTGAGGCCGCCCCGAGCACCTTTCGGTAGACCGCCGCAATCCGCTCCGCCTCGACCTCGATGCTGAACTCGGCCAGCACCCGCGCGCGCGCTTTCTCGCCCATCGCCCGGGCACGCTCGGGGTCGCGCATCAGGGGCTCGAGCGCCGCCGCAAGCGCCGCCGCATCGCCGGTCGGCACCAGCACACCCGTTTCACCGTCGACGACCACCGTCTCGGCCGCACCAGCGCGCGTTGCCACCAACGCGGTGCCCGCCGCCATCGCCTCGATCAGGGTGAGTCCGAAGCCTTCGTTGCGCGAGGTGAAGGCGTAGATCGACACGCGCTGATACCAATGCGGCAGCTCCGCAATGGGACGCTCGCCCAGGATGCGGATGCGGTCGGCAAGGCCGACCGCGCGCACGCGCGCTTCGAGCGCATCGGCAAAGCCGCGGTCGTCGACCGCGCCCACGATGACGGCTGTGTAGTCCGGATATTTCGGCAGCAGCGCGCACATCGCCTCGACGAACAGGTCGGTGCCCTTCTGCGTACGCACGCGGCCAAAGCAGCCGATGGCGTAGCGGCCGGGCAAGCCGGTCGACGCAAATGCCGCCGCCCGGTCCGCCGGCGGGCAATAGACCTTGGTGTCGACACCATGGTGCACGACGGTCGCGGCCCGCTTGAGATAGGACGCCGACGCCGCGTTGGTCGCGATCACGCCATCCATGCGCGAGATCAGAAAGCGCGTGATCCAGGTGTGATGCCGCTGCGCCGCCGAGGTGAAGATCAGCTTGAACGGCCAGCCGAGCCCGCGCAGAGCAAGCCCGATGATCATCTCGTTGTTGCGGCGCGCGTGCCAGATTCGCGCCTTGCGGCGCTGCGCGCGCGCCCGCAACCGGATGATGTCGCGCACGGTCAGCCGCCGGATGCCCTCCGGCGCATCGGAGCCAAACCAGCCGGCGCTGAGCAATCGGGCAAGACGGGGCGCCACCATGCGGTTGGTCGCGGTCACGCCCGAATAGCGCCAGTGCAGGTTGGGAACCACAACTGTCAGGGCGGAAAGCTGTTCAGAGTCCATGGCGCTCGCGTCGAACCGGGATTGCCCGGCGCCCAGAGAGCATGCATTAAGCATAGTTGCGGGACGAGCGCATCCGAAACTGCGCCTTCACTCGATCCCGGTAGCGTTTGGCGCGGGGATATCACGAGGATCGATGACCATTCTGGTGACAGGCGGCGGCGGCTATATCGGCAGCCACATGGCGCACGCGCTGGTGGACGCGGGCGAGCCCGTCGTCGTGGTCGACAATCTCACGACCGGATTTCGCTCGGCGCTGCCGGAATCGGCGACCCTGGTGGTCGGCGATGTCGGCGACCAGGCGCTGCTCACGAGCGTCATCAAGACGCATGCGGTGACCGAGATCATCCATTTCGCGGCCTCGATCGTGGTGCCGGATTCGGTGCGCGACCCGCTCGGCTACTATCGCAACAACACGATCAACACGCGCGCACTGCTCGAAGTCGCGGTCGCGACCGGCGTGCAACGTTTCATCT
Organism: uncultured Alphaproteobacteria bacterium; assembly: GCA_963817015.1. Classification (GTDB taxonomy): domain Bacteria; phylum Pseudomonadota; class Alphaproteobacteria; order Rhizobiales; family Xanthobacteraceae; genus VAZQ01. The sequence goes on from CAWFMV010000012.1 coordinate 132,082, forward strand.
TCTCCTCGACCGCGGCCGTCTATGGCAATCCGCAGCGCGTACCGGTTGGCGAGGACGCGCCGGCCGTTCCGATGTCGCCCTACGGCAATTCCAAGCTGATGAGCGAGATCATGCTCAAGGATGCCGCGGCGGCGCACGGCCTCAACTACGTGATCCTGCGCTACTTCAATGTCGCGGGCGCCGATCCGAAACTGCGCACCGGGCAAGCCACCGTCGGCGCCACCCATCTGATCAAGGTCGCGGTCGAGACCGCGCTCGGGCTGCGGCCGCAGATCGAGGTCTTCGGCACCGACTACGACACGCCCGATGGCACCTGCGTCCGCGACTACATTCACGTCAACGATCTCGTGCGCGCGCATTTCGATGCGCTCGCGCATCTGCGGCGCGGCGGCGCGAGCGACACGTTCAACTGCGGCTATGGCCACGGCTATTCGGTGCTCGACGTCATCGGCGCGGTGAAGCGCGCGAGCGGGCGCGACTTTGCGGTCCGGCTTTCAGCGCGCCGGCCGGGCGATCCGGCGTCGATCGTGGCGGACGCGAGGCGCATCCGCGCCCAGCTCAACTGGACGCCGCAATTCGACAAACTCGATCAGATCGTGGCGCATGCGCTCGCCTGGGAACGCAAGCTCGCCGAGCTGCGTGCAAGCACCGCCAGCGCTCAGCGCTGATTGCAAGCACTTCTCAATTCGATTTGCCGGCGCCCACGACCTTGGTCCACTTGTCGATCTCGGACCGGATGAAGGCGCCATATTCGACCGGCGTCATCGGCATCGGCTCGGCGCCGAGCGCGCGGATGCGCTCCACCACGTCGGGGTCATTGAGCACTTTCACCAGAGCCGTGTTGAGCGTCGCGATCACATCCGCGGGCGTTCCGGCGGGCGCCACGATGCCGAACCAGCCGTTCGAACTCGAAGCCCGGCAGGCCGAATTCGGCAAAGGTCGGAATCTGCGACAGCCGCGGGAACCGCTTGGCCGACGAGACCGCAATCGTCTTGATCTGGCCGGCCTCGATCTGCGCCATCCCGGACGGCGGGTCGATGATGCCGAGCGCCACGTGATTGCCGACGAGGTCCGTCACCACCGGCGCAATGCCGCGATAGGGCACGAGCTGGACCTTCGTTGCCGCCATCTGATTGAACATCTCGGCCGTGAGATGCATGAGCGTGCCGTTGCCGCCATGGCCGATCGAGAGCTTCTCGCCAAGCGTCTTCGCCTGCGCGATGACCTCGCGCAGCGATGCACCCTGGAACGAAGGCGCTGCCGCCAGGATGAACGGCGACCCTGCAAGACCCGAAACCGGCGCAACATCCTTGCGCGGGTCATAGGGCATCTTCTCCTGCAAAGCCAAATTGGTGCCGAGCGCGCCCGCACCGCCGAGACCAATCACGTAGCCGTCAGGCGCCGCCTTGGCGACCACGTCGATGGCGAGCATGCCGCCGGCGCCGGCGCGGTTCTCAACGATGATCGTTTGGCCGAGCAGCCGCTCCAGCCCGGGCTGAACGATGCGCGCCATCGCATCGGAGCTTCCTCCAGGCGGAAAGCTGACGATGAGACGGATCGGCCGCTCCGGATAGGCGCTCAGCGCGGGGCTATTGCCCACGATCGCGCACAGGCACGCCACGATAATGGTAGCGATGGCCCGGGCCATGTCGCGCATTGCCATGTCGCGCATTGGTCGTTCCTCCGATGAATGGCTTGGCACCTCAAGACTTGGCGCCTGAAGACTTGGCCTGAAGGCTTGGCGCCGCGCGCCGACGCTGTCCATACGATCGTTGTCTAAGACAATCATAGTCTTTGACGCCGGACTTTGCTACGTCTCCTGCGCGAGCTTAACGCAGGGAGATCGATGCCGTGACGGAGACAACGACCAAGCCCGTTCCGGGCGGCAACACGGTGCTGGTCGAATTCGAGAACGGCATCGCCTGGGTGACGATGAACCGCCCCGAGAAGCGCAACGCAGTGAGCCCGACGCTTGCCGCCGAGATGCTGCAGGTGATGAACGCGCTCGAGATCGATCCGCGCTGCAAGGTCATGGTGCTCACCGGCGCGGGCGATTCCTTCTGCGCCGGCATGGACCTGAAGGAATTCTTCCGCGAGACCGACAACATGTCGCCGCCCGAGCGCGAGCAGATCATCCGCACCAACGCGCAATGGCAGTGGCGCCAGCTCATGTTCTATCCGAAGCCGACCATCGCCATGGTCAATGGCTGGTGCTTCGGCGGCGCCTTCACGCCGCTCGTCTCCTGCGATCTCGCGATCGCTGCCGAGGAAGCGACGTTCGGGCTCTCCGAGATCAACTGGGGCATCATCCCGGCCGGCGTCGTCACCAAGGCGGTGGCGCAGGTGATGAGCCAGCGCGACGCGCTCTACTACATCATGACCGGCGAGACCTTCGACGGCCGCAAGGCGGCGGCAATGAAGCTCGTCAACGAGGCGGTGCCGCGCGAGCGAACTGCGCGCGCGCACCAAGCAGCTCGCCGAGACTCTCATGGGCAAGAACCCGACCGTGCTGCGCGCCGCCAAGACCGCCTACCGGCGCGTGCGCGACATGTCGTACGAGGACGCCGGTGACTACCTGATGGCGAAGAACGATCAGGCGCGCCTGTTCGATCCTGAGCAAGGCCGCGAGCAAGGGATGAAACAGTTCCTCGACGACAAGTCGTACCGGCCCGGCCTGCAGGGTTACCGGCGCGAGGGCTGATGGCTGCGTCAGCGGAGATGAGCGGACTCGCTCGCCTGATGCGGCCGCGCGCGGTCGCAATCGTGGGCGCGACGCCCGAGCCCGGCACGATCGGCGGTGCCGTGCTCGCCAACCTGGAGCGTTGCAGCTATCAGGGCGACATTCATCTGGTCAGCCGCCGGGCCAAGGAGATCAACGGTCGGCCGTGCGTGGCCGCGATCGATGACCTTCCGGACGGCATCGACGCAGCCGTGCTGGTGGTGCCACAGCAGGCGGTGGTTGACGCTGTGGCGGCTTGCGGCCGCCGCGGGATCGGCGGCGCCGTCGTGTTCGCGTCGGGATTTGCTGAGGTCGGTGACGAGGGCCGCGCCGAGCAGGAGCGTCTCGTGCAAGCCGCGCGAGCCGGCAACGTGCGCATCCTCGGCCCGAACTGCATCGGCTTCACCAACTTCGCGGATGGCGTGGCGCTGACCTTCGAAACCATCGCGCCGGAGCCGATCGCCGGACGCCCGGCGGTCGGAGTCGTCACGCAGAGCGGCGCACTCGCGGGCGCATTGCGCATTGCACTATCGGCCAAAGGCCTCGGCGTATCGCATGCGGTGTCGACCGGCAATGAAGCGGACCTCACCGCCGAGGACTTTATTGCGTTCCTGCTCGACGATCCGCAGACGCGCGCCATTGCGCTGTTCCTCGAGCAGATCCGGCGGCCACAGACGTTCCTGTCACTTGCCGCACGCGCGCGCTCGCTGCGCAAGCCGATCATTCTTCTGCATCCGGGAAAGAGCGCGCGGGCACGCGACTCGGCGAGCACGCATACCGGTGCGCTTGCCGGCGACTACGCCGTGATGAGTCGCGCTGTTGCGCCACGCGGCGGTGGTGCTGGTCGACACCATCGACGAACTGATCGATGCGGCTGACCTCCTGGCGCGCGCGACGCCGCCGACCGGCGGCGCCGGCATCATCACCAATTCGGGTGCCATCAAGGGCTTCGCGCTCGACTTTGCCGAAACGATCGGTCTCGATATTCCGCCGCCCTCACCCGCGACGCGCGTGGCGCTGCAAGCGGCGCTGCCGGCATTCGCCTCAGCCGACAATCCGGTCGACGTTACCGCACAGGTGATCAAGGATCTTGGGATCTGGACGCGGGCCGCGAACGCGCTTGTCGCTGATCCCGCGATTGGCAGCCTCGCCATGCTGGCGGTGCCGGGCGCACCCAAGCAGGCGATCGACAAGGGGCAGGCCGTGCTGTCCGCGATCGTGGCTTCGGGCAAGCCCGCCGTGGTCGCGGCGCTCGGCGATGAATTGCCGATCCCGGCCGAGTTTTACAGCATGTTTCGCGAGCGCGGCGTTCCGGTGTTCCGCTCGCCCGAGCGAGCGCTGCAGGCGCTGGCGCATGCGACGCGCTATGGCCGCGCGCTGGCCGCGCCGCTCGGTGACCGCAGCGTCCGATCGAGCACACCAGCACTGCCGCACCGCGGCACGCTGCCGGAATACACCTGCAAGGCCTATCTCGCCGCGCTCGGCATTTCGATTCCCAAAGGAAAGCTCGCTCGCGATCTCGCCGCAGCCAAAGCGATCGCGAGCGAGGTCGGCTATCCGGTTGCCTTGAAGGCGCAGTCGTCCGCGCTCTCGCATAAGAGCGATCGCGGCGGCGTGATCCTGGGCATCGAGAGCGTCGAGGCGCTCGCCTCCGCATGGCATGAGATGCAGTCCGCGATGGCGGGCATCGCGCTCGACGGCATTCTGGTCGAGCAGATGGTCGAGGGCGGGCTTGAGATGATCGTGGGCGCGCGACGCGATCCGAGTTGGGGACCCGTGGTCATGGTCGGGCTCGGCGGCATCTTTGTCGAGACGCTCAAGGACGTGCGCCTGATGCCAGCTTCCCTCCCCAAGGAGCGCATCGTCGAGGAGTGCTATCAGCTCAAGGGGGCCGCCATGCTGCGCGGCGTGCGCGGCCGCCGGGCTGTCGATGTCGAGGCGCTCGCAGACGTCGTGCTGCGCATTGCGGCGGCGATGACGGCGCGGCCCGAGATCAGCGAGATCGACATCAATCCGCTCGCCGTGCTGCCGTTAGGCCAAGGCGCGATCGCGCTCGATGCGCTGATCGTCACGCGCCATGAACCTTGAACAACCACAAAACGTCGGTCAGGTGGGAACTTAACCACGATCGGTTGCGCGCGTCGTTGAGTCGTCAAGTCACGTTGCAGCACCGCCCCCAGCCTTTTGGGCTTGAAAAACCCGGACAGGGCGGGCAAGGCTGCCTGTATCAGGCTGCCTGTACGAGGCGTGCACGGAACTCCGGATGGCCGAAAAGGCGTCGTCAAACCGCATTGATCCGCATACGGCAGCCGCGCTGGTTCGCCGTCTGCTGACGGAGTACGGGCTTACCCGGTGGAAGCGGTATGTGTTCGCCTTCGCGCTGATGGGGCTCGGCGCGGCCTGCACCGCACTCACCGCCTACATGATCCGTGATATCGTCAACGAGGCCTACGTCCAGAAAAATTTCCCGGGCGTCGTCCAGATTGCCGTGCTGACATTCTTCCTGTTCGTGATCCGCGGACTCACCCACTACGGCCACTCCGTCATTCTCCTGCGCATCGGCAACAGCATCGTGGCGGATAACCAGCGCCGGATGTTCTCGGGGCTGCTGCAGCAGAACATCGGATTCTTCGCCGATCATCACAGCTCGGAATTCGCCGCGCGGCTGACTGCGGGCGCGCAGGCCGCAACACAGGTGCTCAACCTGTTGATCACGGCGCTCGGACGCGACCTGCTGACCCTGATCGCCCTGCTGATCGTGATGATCACGCAAGATCCGATCATGTCGCTCGTGGCGTTCGTGATCGCGCCGCCGCTCGGGATCGTGATGCGCAAGCTCACCCGCCGCGTGCGCACGGTCGCGCACAATCAATGGGCCGGCGGCGCGCGCATCCTGGAAACCCTGCAGGAGACGCTGCAGGGCATGCGCATCGTCAAGGCATTCACGCTCGAAGACGCGGTGCGTGCGCGCTTCCAAAGCCACGTCGCCGATGTCGAGCGCGAATCCAACAAGATGGCGCGCGTGAGCCAGCGCGTGCATCCCTTCACGGAAGGGCTCGGCGGGCTCGCCGCCATGCTGATCATGGTCTATGCGGGATACTCCACGATCTATGGCGGAGCAACGCCGGGCCAGTTCGTGTCCTTCATGTCCTCGCTCCTGCTGGCGTATGAGCCCGCCAAAAGGCTTGCCCGCCTCAACCTCGATCTCAATGCGTCGCTCGTCGGCGTGCGGGTGCTGTTCGAGATCATCGACCGGCCGCTCACCGAGCCGGAGGACGACACGCGTCCGCCGCTCACGCTCAGCAAGGCACGCGTGGAGTTCAGCCACGTCAGCTTCGCCTATCGGGAAGGCGAGCCGGTGTTGCGCGACATCTCGTTCGTGGCCGAGCCCGGCCAGGTCACGGCGCTGGTCGGCCCCTCGGGCGGCGGCAAGTCGACGATCCTCAACCTGATCATCCGCTTCTACGAGGCGCAGGGCGGCACGATCACGATCGACGGCCAGGACATCGCCGCGGTCACTCGACGCTCGCTGCGCCAGCAGATCGCCCTTGTGGGCCAGGACACTTTCCTGTTCCGCGCCTCGGTGCGCGACAACATCGCCTTCGGCAAGCCCGGCGCGAGCGAGCCCGAGATCGTCGCGGCGGCGAAGGCTGCGCACGCCCACGACTTCATCATGAGCTTTCCGGACGGATACGACACGGAGGTCGGCGAGCAGGGTGTCAAGCTCTCCGGCGGCGAGCGCCAGCGTGTCGCGATCGCGCGCGCGCTGATCAAGAACGCGCCGATCATCCTGCTCGACGAAGCGACCGCCGCGCTCGACGCCCAGTCCGAGCGCCACGTCCAGGAGGCGATCGCAGAGCTCTGCCGCGGCCGCACCACGATCGCGATCGCGCATCGGCTCTCCACCATCATGCACGCCGACCGCATCCTGGTGATCGACGACGGCCATGTGGTGGAGTCCGGCCGGCACGACGAGCTGCTGCGCAACAACGGACGCTACGCGTTGTTCCACAAGCTGCAGTTCCAGCAGCATGAATTGGTCGAGAGCGCGAGCACGATGCCGGAGCGTATCGCGGGGTAATCCCCGCAACCCGCACCCGCTTGTGCCGTTGATTTCACTTCCGAAAACCGGGCCCCGACCCGCATTAACCAGCCGGTCATCATTCATCGCCACTCTTACGTGGTTTGAATCGAGGACCCGCCATGGGCCGCGCCGCGCACGACACCAACAGCCTGCCCGTCCACTGGTCGCCGTCGGTTGCGCCCGACCGGGAAGCGTCGCTGGCCGACATGCTCGACTGGATCGACCGCCAGTGCCCGACCTCGGCGCCGAAGCGCTGCGGCAGCTGCGCGACGCGTTTCCCGACAGCCCGCTGGCGCTGCGGGTGGCGGCGCTCAAGCACATTGATGCGCCGCTAGAGCGGCGAGAACGACTTACAGGCCGAGATAGGCCTGCCGCACGCGATCGTCGGCCAGCAGCGCCTCGCCGTCGCCGACGAGCGTGACGCGGCCGTTCTCCAGCACATAGGCGCGGCGCGCGAGCCTGAGCGACACCGCGACGTTCTGCTCGACCAGCACGCAGGTGAGCCCGTCGCGATTGAGATCGCGGATGGTGCGCAGCACCGTCTGCACCACCGCGGGCGCCAGCCCGAGCGAGGGCTCGTCGAACATCACGAGCTCGGGCGCGCCCATCAGGCAGCGGCCGATCGCCAGCATCTGCTGCTCGCCGCCCGAGAGCGTGCCGGCCGCCTGCCGCGCGCGCTCGGCCAGCATCGGAAACAGCGCATAGCACCCGCTCGAGATTGCGCGCCCGGCTCGCCCGTGCGCGCGGCAGCATCGCGCCCATGTCGAGGTTTTCGGCAACCGACAGCGTCGGAAAAATCTGGCGGCCCTCCGCGACCTGGCCGATGCCGAGATCGCAGACGCGATGGCTCGGCCAGCCCGCGATGTCGGTGCCGCGAAAGACGAATGCGCCCGCGCGCGGGCCGGTGCATGCCGGCGATGGTGCGGATGAGCGAGGTCTTGCCGGCGCCGTTCGCGCCGACGATGGCGACGATCGTCGCCTTCGCGCGACGTCGAGCGAGACGCCGTCGAGCGCCTGCGCGTCGCCGTGAAAGACGTCGAGGTCCTCGACGCGCAGCATCACAGCGCCTCCGCGCCGAGATAGGAGTCGATCACCGCCGGATCGCGCACGACCGCCTCCGGCGCGCCTTCCGCGATCGCGCGCGCCGTGGTGCAGCACGAGCACGCGGCCGGCGAGCGCCATCACGGCGCGCATGACGTGCTCGATCAGCAGGATGGTGATGCCGCTCTCGCGGTTGAGCGTCGCGCAGGATCGCGACCATGCGGTCGGTCTCGGCCGGACGCAGGCCGGCCATCACCTCGTCGAGCAGCAGCAGCTTCGGATCGGTCGCGAGCGCACGCGCGACTTCGAGCCGCTTGCGGTCCGGCAGCGTCAGCGCGGCGGCGAGCTGGTCGCGCTTGTCGAAAAGATCGAGCTGGCGCAGCACCTCGCTGCATGCGCCCGCGCAGCCTCGACGTGCGGCCGTCGCAGCAGCGCGCCGACGAGCGACATTGTCCTCGACCGTGAGCGCCGGAAACGGCCGCACGATCTGGAACGTGCGGCCGATGCCGCGCCGGCAGATCGCGTCGGGCGCGCAGGCCGTCGATGCGCTCGCCGGCAAACGAGATCGCGCCCGCGATCGGGCGCAAGCACGCCGGCGATCATGTTGAACAGCGTGGTCTTGCCGGCGCCGTTCGGGCCGATCACCGCAAAGATCTCGCCCGCGCGCGACCTGAAAGCTCACGCCGTCGACCGCCAGCGAGCCCGCGGAAGCGCTTGCTGACCGCGTCGACCGCGAGCAGGCGTCATCGGCGCGCTCCGTGAGCCGCAGCACGCGCGCGAGCCACGGCCACACGCCGCTCGGCCTGAGCACGATGATCACCATCAGGGCGAGGCCGTAGAACACGGCCTTGACGCCCGGCGCGTTGATGCCGAGCCGCTCGGTCAGCGCGATCAGCACCTCGCCGAGCGGCGTGAGGATGAAGGCGCCGACCACCGGCCCGAACACGGTGCCGAGCCCGCCGACGATCGGCGCCAGGATGAGCTCGATCGAGCGACTGATGTCGAACACGCGGCTCGGAAACAGGTTGTTGTTGTAGAACGCCGTGAACACGCCGCCGACCGCGGTCATCGCCGAGGAGATCAGCACCGCCGCCATCTTGGCGCGGAACACGTCGATGCCGAGCGCGCGCGCCGCCTGCTCGTCCTCGCGCACCGCGAGCCACTGATAGCCGAGCCGCGTGCGCGCCGAGCCACGCGGTGAGCACGACGCGCGCCGACCGCGAGCGCGAGGCGCAAGGTAGTAGAACAGCAGCGTGCCGCCGCGCAGGTTCCACCACTGCGCCGCTCTCCTCGACGCGCAGGAACAAGCCGCCCGCGGCGCCCGCGTACTCGATGTGATCGAAGCGCGATGCGGGTGAACTCCGCGAACGCGATGGTGAGCAGCGCGAAGTAGACGCCCTCGATGCCGAAGCGAAAGCCGAGCCAGCCGATCGCGGCCCCGAACGCAGCCGCGACCGCGACCGCGGCGAACACGCCGAGCCACGGCCCGATGCCGAACTTGAGCCACAGCAGCGCGCTGACATAGCCGCCGAGCCCGACATAGAGCGCATGCCCGAGCGACAGCTGGCCGGCAAAGCCCATCATCAGGTTCCAGGCCTGGCCCACATAGGCGAAGTAGAAGATCAGGATCAGCACCGACAGCACGATAGCGGTCGGCAACGAGCGGCGCCGCGAGCAGCAGCCGCGAGCAGATCCCACGAGCAGCACGCGCGGCCGCGCAGATGTGAGCGCGCTCGATCATGCGCGCCGCCCCATCAGGCCCTGCGGCCGCAGCACCAGCACCAGGATCAGCAGCGCGAACGAGAACATGCTCTTCATCGACGGCGCGATGAACGAAGCCCGGCGAGCGCCTCCGACACGCCGATCAGCACGCCGCCGACCAGCGCGCCCGCCATCGAGCCGAGCCCGCCGACGATGACGATGATGAAGGCCATGCAGCGTATAGACCGGGCCGAGCTCGGGCTTGGCGTCGGCGATCGTCACCATCAGGGCGCCGGCCGCGCCGACGCAGGCGAGCCCGAGCCCGAAGGTGAGCGCATAGAGCCGCCGCACGTCGAGGCCGACCACCGCGGCGCCGACGAGATTGTCGGCGCAGGCGCGGATCGCGGTGCCGGTGCGCGTGAAGCGGAAGAACAGCGAACAGCGCGGCCGCCACCGCGAGCGCCGCCGCCGCCGCGTAGAGCCGCACCTTGTCGACGATCAGCGGGCCGATGAGAAAGCTGTCGAAGCCATAGGGCAGATTGGATCGGCCGCGCATCGGCGCCGAAGATCATCAGCAGGCCGTTGACGATGATGATGGCGAGCCCGACCAGCAGGATGAACTGCTCATGCTCGGCGCGGCCGACGAAGCGATTGACCAGCGCAAGCTGCAGCGCATAGCCGATGCCGAAGAACGCGACCGCGATCGGCACCACGGCGACGAGCGGATCGATGCCGAAGCAGCGTGAACAGCAGAAACGCCGCATACATGGCGACCACGGTGAACTCGCCATGCGCGAAGTTGACCACCCGCACGACGCCGAAGATCACCGACAGCCCGAGCGCCATCAGCCCGTAGACGAGCCCGGTGAGCACGCCCTGGACGACGACTTCGAGGTAGATCGAACGGGTTCATCCGTTCTGATCTCGATGCGCATGACCGCGAAGACCGAGGCGCCATGCGGCTTCATTGTCGGTTCCAACTCCGGCCCTGCCAGCCCGGCATCGGCAGCACCGGCGTCATGGTGGCGGCGGCGGCCGGCAGCACGACCGTCGGCGTGCGGTTGCGGCTCTGCACGGCGGCCGACGGAATGCCGACGTTCTGGCCCTTGTCGTCGAACTTGATCGGCGGGCCGATCATGACGTGGCTCGCGATGTCGGTCGCGCGGATCGCCTGCATCAGCTCCGGCCCGTTGGTGGTGCCGGCGCGCTTGAAGCCGTCGGCCGCGACCAGCAGCGCCTCGAAGGTGAAGCCGACATTGAAGCACTCGACCGCGAAACGGAAATTCGGATGCGCCGGCTTGAAGGCCGCTTCGAGCGCCTGGCTCATCTGCGACTTCGGATCGGCCCACGGGCAGATTGTAGATCGGATAGTCGGCGAGCGGCCCGAGCGCCTGATAGAACTCCTCGTCGTAGAGTCCCGGCGAGCCCGGCGAGATGATGCCCTTCGGCTCGAAGCGCTGGCGCACCATGTCGCGCACGAGCTTGATGGCGTCGGCCGCGCGCGTCACGGTCAGCACGAGATCGGGATTGAGCGCGCGGATCTTGGTGACCTCGACCGACAGATCCTGCGCGCGCGGATCGTAGGCGATCAACTCGAGCGAGCTGGAACGGCAGCCCGGCGCGCGGGAACAGCGCATCCATGGCCTGGCGCTGCGCCGCGCCGAACGTGTCGTTGGCGTGCAGGAATACCGCGCTCTTGGCCGCAAGCTTGGTGGCGTCGAGCACGTCCTTGATCAGCTTGAGCCCGTTGGTCGACCAGCATGCCGCCGGTCGGGAAATTGCGGACCAGGAACTTGTAGCCCTGCTCGGTGATCGGCGGCGCCGCCGCGATGTTGATCACCAGCGGCACCTGGCGCTGCTCGCAGACCTGCGCGATCGCCAGCGTGCAGCCGGAATCGAACGCGCCGACGATGCAATGCGCGCCCTCGTTGATCACCTTCTCGGCCTGGGTGCGCGATACATCGGGGCTCGAACTCGATGTCGACGTGGATCAGCTCGACGCGATAGCCGAAATCGGCGAGCACCTTGCCGGCGCGATCAGCGCGCCGCGGTGGCAGCTCTGCCCGGCCTGCGCCAGATAGCCCGAGCGCGGCAGCAGCACCGCGATCTTGAGCGCCTGCGCCTGCGCGCGCACGAACGGCGGCGCCGCAAGCCAGAGCGTCGTAGCGGCGGCGCCGGCCAGGAGCCGGCGGCGGTTCATTGGTCGATGGGTCATGGTTCGTCCCTCGCGAACGGGCGCAATGATGGTAGGAGTGTCGATGGCCATGGCGCAAGCGCTCATCGTGATCCCGGAGCTGCGCGCATGAAGTACGGAACGAGGCCGTGCATGGATGAAAGCCCCATTCTGGTCGAGCAGCGTCCCGGCTACCGCGTCATCACGCTCAACCGGCCGCAACGGCTCAATGCCTTCACCGAGCCGATGCACGTGGCGTTGCGCGACGCGCTCGCCGCAAGCGGAAGCCGACGACGAGCTGCCGCGCGCTGCTCCTCACCGGCGCCGGCCGCGGCTTCTGCGCCGGCCAGGACCTCAACGACCGGCTCTCGCAGGCCGGCGACACGCCGGTGCTCGGCGGCGCGCTGGAGGCCTATTACAATCCGCTGGTCCGCAAGCTGCGCGCGCTGCCCTTCCCGGTGGTCGCCGCCGTCAATGGCGTCGCTGCCGGCGCCGGCTGCAACATCGCGCTCGCCTGCGACATCGTGCTCGCGGCACGCTCCGCGAGCTTCATCCAGTCGTTTGCGCAAGATCGGCCTCGTCCCGGATTCCGGCGGCACCTGGATGCTGCCGCGCCTGGTCGGGCCGGCCCGCGCGCGGGCGCTGGCGCTGCATCGCCGAGCCGCTGCCGGCCGAGAAGGCCGAAGCCTGGGGCCTGATCTGGAAGGTCGTACGACGACGCCGACACTGATGGATGAGGCGCACAAGCTCTGCGCCCACTTCGCCGCCGCGCCGACCGCGGGCCTGGCGCTGATCAAGCGCGCGCTCGACCAGTCCTGGGACAACGACCTCGAAACCCAGCTCGATCTCGAACGCGAGTTGCAGCGCGAGGCGAGCCTCACTCCCGACTATGCCGAGGGCGTGCGCGCCTTCATGGAGAAGCGCCCGCCGCGATTCTCAGGGCGCCGTCGGGGCTGAAAGTGCCCGGAAATCGCCCCGATGGTAAATCTCGGGGAACGACCATCGTTATTTCGTCTTTAAGATTCAATGGCTTGGCGTGGGTTTTTATACCTGTGAGACCCCATAAAAATACCTAGCGTTAACCGCCGCCAGCAGGTACGACAGCCCTATCATTCACAGCAAAGGGTGGGATGACGGCATGACGAAGCCGCTGCTTGGACTTTTGTTTCTGGGGATATCCATCACCACGGCCAACGCTATCGATATGAAGGATCTGGCACCCTGCCGCCCCGCTGCCGCGAGGATGTGCGATCGCACCGGCGGCTTGACCATGGCAAACCTGGTCCGCTGCGGCGCGACGCTCGCCGCCAACCACATGAGGGTGGGCAACAGCTGCCGCGCGGTGCTGCGCCGTTATGGGCAGCTGTAAAGGTGCGTGGGGCCGTAGCCCGCATTGAGCGTTAGCGAAATGCGGGAGCAGCGTTCCCGGGTTTCGCTTGCGCTCAACCCGGGCTACAGACCGCGGCCCTAGTCCCACCAAAAGAACCACCACGGGTCTGCTATCAGATCCGCGGCGAGAGCGCTGAGCCCTCCCGGGCCTTGATCGACGATATCGCTGCAATACACGTATTGTTCGCGCGCCAGCTCCAGCGCCGCCTCGCGTGTTTGCGGCCGGCGTGTCACTCTCAGATCCATCCTATCACGGCCCAGCCCGACCAATTCAGCGCCGAAACGATTTCGCCAGGATCGCAGCGCCGCGACGTGAAATTCGGGATGTGGGCAGGCATTCCAGCCACCCCACTGCAAGTGCGCCGGAATTGTCGTCCAGTCGTCGGTCGGGATCAGAGCGATATGAACTTTGTCCAATGGCTTGTCGGTCGTGATGTCGACCGCCACAGACGGACCGGTCGACAGCGGCACGTCGGTAGGCCACTCGCCAATGGGCGGGGGCTTGGGTTCCTGCTTCATCGTTGCAAGAACTTCCTCGCGCGTGAGTATGCGCCGGTTGCCGTTGGCATCGGTCACGATCATTTGCGGCAAACGCGCATTCGGCTCGCGCTCAAGGAGCTTGTCGAGGTACTCGCGCGCCCTTACCTGCTCCTGCTGCCGATTGCTTATCAAATCCTTCGGGTGCTCGATTCCATCTGCGGCGGTCAGAATCTCCGCAACCGTTCGCTTGTTCGGCCAAGATGGGTGAAAGTGGCCCATGATCGTGGCAACGGACCTATCGTCACCCAATATGACCGGGCTGCCGCGACCGGCGGCCTTCAGCTGTTCCCAGGTTGCCAGCGCTTGCTCACCGCTGCTTTCGATGCGTTCGAATGGAAAGGCTGCAAGCGCCTTCGCATGCGCTTCGGCTGCTCTGGCCTGTGCCTCGGCCATCCGGCGCTTAATTTCCTCAGGCGTCAATTGCGCGGCCGCCATTATGCCTGGCCCCAATTGCATTGGCAGGAACGCCAGCGCTCCTGCCAAAAACTCGCGTCGTCGCATCTGGCGCCCCAATATCGATGCCGCTACCGCGGCGGAATTTGGATCAGCTCCGTCAGCTGCGCCGCCGTCAGCGGCTTGTCGAGGTACTTGAGCTTCACCGCGTCGCGCATGATGCCCTCCATGTCCTTGACCGCGTCGGTCTGCATCGCCTCTCGCGTGTGATATTTGGCGATCGTGTCCTTCACCAAAGCTTCTGCAATCTTCGTCTTCTCGGCATAGAGCCGTGGCGCATCGGCGCTGGTGTACATCCAGTCCACTGCCTCGCGATAGGCGCGCGCGTAGCGCAGCACTGCGTCCTTGCGATTCTTGAGCGTGTCGGAGTTGACGATCATCACCCGGATGGTTTGGCCGTGCAGCGAGGTCGCGTCGCTGCCGCGCGCGATGATGCGGATCTTGCCGTCCTTCTCCTCCTGCAGGCCGAACGGCGGCGCCGCCCAGCCGACATCGATCTGCCCGGACATCACCGCGGTGAGCGTGGCGGGCGGGCCGCCGGTCGCAGTCGGCTTCGCCTTGGCGCCGAGATCGCTCACGAAGGCGAGCACGATGTTGTGCGAGGTCGAGCCATTGGTCGAATAGGCGATCGTGTTGCGGTCGGTCGCGTCCTTGAGCGACTTGATCGGAGAGTCGGCGCGCACGTACCAGTAGATGTCGCTGGTGCCGGTGAACATCGGCAACAGGATGCGCACCGGAGCGCCGCGCTCGAACGCGCGCATGACGCCCGCAACGCCCACGCCGGCACCAAAGTCGGCGCTCGCCGCGATCACCGGCTGCATGGTCTCGCCCGCCCCGGCGGTGCCGAAGGTCTCGAGCGCCAGATTATTCTTCTTGAAGAACTGGTCCCCAAGCGTCGGCGCCTGGTTCTCCCAGTTGTTGATCTGGCCGATCGCGACCTTGAAGCGATCTGGTGCCGATCTTGCGCCTGCGCAGCGGACAGCGCGAGCGGCAGCGCCAGAGCAACCGCACAAGTGAGCCGCGTTAGATGATTTCGTGCCATGTTCCGTCCCATGTTGCGTCTCATGTTGTTCTCCTGGTCAAGCACGCGCACGCTTGCCGCGTGCCTGCGAACGTCCCTTCCCGCGCGATTGTGCCCCTTTCCGCGCCGGAGCGCTACGCGGGGGCAACAGCCCTGCGTGATCAAGTCGCATCGACCAGTATTCCCAGGTGCGCCCCACCACGTTGGGCAGGGCATTGATGACACCGGCAAGTTTCGTCTCCCCGCTCGAAAGCGGCACGACCTTGCCGAGCAGATGCGCCTGCAGCTGATACTGCGCGTTCTGGCACATGAAGATCGCGCGCGAGACCAGCTCGCGCACATCGCCGCCCACCACGGTCGCGCCGTGGTGTGTCATCATCACCGCCGGATGCTTGCCGAGCGCACGCGCGAGCGACCGCCCTTCCTCGGGCTTGACCACGAGCAAATTGGTGTCGCCGAACTCGTCGCGCTGATCCCAGAACGGCATGTCCTCGCCGACCGCAGCGCCAAGATGAAACACCGGCACGATCGGCACACCCGCGATCGCGAATGGCATCACCGCTGCGGCGTGATGATGCACCACCGCCATCACGTCCGGCCGCGCCTGATAGATGCAGCCATGGATGACGCGCTCGGCAAACAGCTTCTCGGTCGCGGGCTTCACCGGCTCGGAATCGAGCGTGAACTCCAGCACGTCGGAAGGCTCGATGAGCTGCGGCGAGCGCGAGCGCGGCAACAGATAACGCTCGGGGTCGCTCGGATGACGCAGGCTGACATGTCCGAAGGCGTCGAGCACGCTCTCGTTGGCGAGCATGCGGCTCGCGAGCGCAAGCTCATAGCGGAGATCGTTAACGGAATTGGCCACGGGTTCTCACCTCGGATTTGACTGCGGCGCTCAAGCCGTGGCGGCAATACGCATGGCGGCATGCGTTCTGGCAAGCGCTGGATGCTGGGATGCGAGCTCGGTGGTTTCGTTTTGCCAAAATGCCGGCGCGCATTCAAAATGTGACACAACCGATTGATAATATTTCTCTATTCCAACTTCAATGCAGCGTCAATCCAGTGGCGGTGGGCGGTCCTTGCAGCGAACCGCCCACGCGCGTGTGTTGCCTCAGTTGCAGTACGTGACCCGCCCGTAGTTCGGATCGACGTAGCAGCGGCTGCCGTAAGGCACGCCCGCCGGCGGCCGCGGCGCATACTCCACCGCGTAAGGCGGGCCGTATGCCGGCTCGCGTACGCCGTAAGGGGATGGCGCATAGACCGGCTCGCGACCGTAAGGGGACGGTGCGTAGACCGGCTCGCGGAGACCGTAAGGTGGGGTCACATAGGGCCCGACGCCGTTGACGCCGTTGTAGTAGCCGTGCCGCCTGTACCCGTAGCCCGAAGGCGCGTAGTTCGGATCGTAGGTCGGCGCCGCATACGGCTCGATGTGCTTCGGTCCCGGCGTCACATAGACCTGCGCCGATCCGATATAGACGCCACCTGGCGCAACGTAGACAGATGGAGAGAGATCACCTGCCGACGCTTGCGTCGTCGATAGGGCCGCGATCGTGAGCATGATTGTTCGATACATCATTGTTACGCTCCCTGTTACTCTCAAAGCCCACCAGCACGATAGAGTCTGACTGACGTTTTGGTAAACCGCAAATTAAAGCGTGCGCAATGAATGTGCCATTACGGGACAGCAGCAGATAATCACAACACGAGTGATGAAACGATCACAGAACGATTCAGGAAACGTGTCGCGAAATGAGCGGATGGAGCAAACGTGCGCATCGCTCGCGATTGCGCTATGATGTGAGTGCACGGCTCGACGCCAACATCATCGCGACGTTGCCTCTCTCGCGCGGCGAAGAGTTCCAACGGCAAGAGACCGGATGCAAGAGACCAGATGATCGACAGCGTGCTGAAGGCTTTTGCGCTCACCGCGCTCGCCAGCATCGCAATCGGCGCCGTGCGCTGGCTCGCGCGCCGTCCAACCGCGCTCCTGCTGGTGCTGATGATCCTCGGCGCCTCGACACTGCTGATGCACTAAAAGACCCGCAGGCGGCGGCGCGCATTCGGTACTATTTCCCCGCAGGCAAAGCCAAGAAACTGCGCAAGAGCCGTATGGCAGGGTCACGCCAAGAGCCTTGCCATCGGCGGCCGCAGGCCGCAGGATTTGGCCCCGAACAACACAGAACTCCCGGAGAACAGAATGACCCCCGTCGTCGCAGTGATCGCGCCTGGCATGATGGGCGCAGCCGTGGGCCGCAGGCTCACCGACAACGGCGTCAAGGTCCTCACCTCGCTGACCGGCCGCAGCCCTGAGACCCTCAAGCGCGCCAGCGCCGCCGGCATGACGCCCGCCACCGACGAGGAGATCGCCGCCAGCGAGTTCATCCTCTCGATCCTGCCGCCGGGCGACGCCGTCGCGCTGGCGCAGCGTTTCGTACCGACGCTGACCTCGAGCAACGCCAAGCCGGTCTATGTCGACTGCAACGCCATCAGCCCGCCAACGCTCGAACGCGTCGCCGCCGCGCTGTCGCCAACCGGCTCGCCACTCGTCGATGCCGGCATCATCGGCAGCCCGCCGCAGCCCGGCGATGCCGGGCCGCGCTTCTATGCCTCCGGCCCGCATGCGCAACGCTTCGCCACGCTCAAGCCCTACGGGCTCGACATCCGCGTGCTCGAAGGCCCGCTCACCGCGGCCTCAGCGCTGAAGATGTCATACGCCGGCATCACCAAGGGCACGCAGGCGCTCGGCGCCGCCATGATGCTCGCGGCCACGCGCGGCGGCTCCGCCGACGCACTGTTCGCCGAGCTCTCCGGCAGCCAGCCGCAGATCCTGGCCTGGATGAAACGTCAGCTCTCGATCATGCCGCCGAAGGCCTATCGCTGGGTCGCCGAGATGCACGAGATCGCCGACTTCGTCGGCGAGGACCCGGCCGCGCACGAGCTCTATGTCGGCGCCGCGCATTTCTATGAGCAGATCGCGGCCGACTTCGACGGCGACAAGACGCAGGTCAATGCGCTGATGGCGTTTTTGAACAAGGATGCGAAGAAGTAGAAGCGGGTTGCACTTAATCCGCCGCTCACAAGAAGGCGGATTACGCTTCGCTAATCCGCCCTACGCGCTGCGGCCGAAAGCATAAGGGAGGGTATCGATGCGATCGATTGCCGGACTCATCGTCCTTGCCATCGCGACCGCATGCGGCGTTGCTGCGCAGGCGCAGACCTACCCGGCGCGCCCGATCAACATGATCGTGCCGTTTCCGCCGGGCGGCAACACCGACATCATGGCGCGCGCGCTGCAGAACGAGATGGGCAAGGCGCTGGGCCAGACCGTGGTCATCATCAACAAGGGCGGCGCCGCCGGCACGCTTGGCCTCATCGATCTCGCGCGCGCCGCGCCCGACGGCTACACCGTCGCGCTCACGCCTAACAATCCGCTGACTGCGCAGCCGCATCTGCAGAAGCAGCCCTACGGCATGGACAGCTTCCGCTATGTCTGCCTGACCTACTACGCACCCTATGTGCTGATCGCGGGACCGCAGGCGCCGTTCAAGACATTCGACGAGTTTGTGAAGTTCGCCAAGGCAAAGTCCGAGAACCTCGTCTACGGCCATCCGGGACTCGCGAGCCAACCGCATCTCGGCATGCTCGCCGTGCTCAAGGCGATCGGCGCCGACGGGCTCGGCGTTCCGTTCACCGGTGCGGGCCCAATGGCGCAGGCGCTGCTCGGCGGCACCGTTATGGCCATCACCGAGACGCCGGCCGTTGCCACCGCGAGCAACCTGCCGATCCTCGCCGCGCTCGCGGACACGCGCATCGCCGCACTCCCGGACGTGCGCACGATGAAGGAGCTCGGCTACCCCGCCACGTCCTTCACGGCCGGTGGCGTGATCGCGCCTGGCAGCACTCCGCCTGCCGTGATCGCCACGCTGGAAAAGGCGTGCGCGGATGCGACGGCGCGCGTCGGAGTACAAGGCCATCGCGGCACGCCTCAATGTCGAGGCGCGCTACCTGCCGGGCGAAGCGTTCCGCAAGCTGTTCGACGCCGATTCGGCCGAGAACGCCGACGCGATCCGGCGCTCAGGCCTCGCCGCGAACAAATAGCCGCTGCACACGGCGTGGCGCCGCGCGCAGGAGGTCCATCAGCGGCCGCACTGAAGGCAACGTCTCGAGCGTCGCGACCATGCCGATCACCTCCTCGACCGCCGTGTCGGCGATCCGACCCTTGGCGTAGGTGCGCAGCTTCTCCTCGATCTCGCCGCGCGCGAGCGGATTCTCGAACGAGCCGCG
Source organism: uncultured Alphaproteobacteria bacterium (assembly GCA_963817015.1). Classification (GTDB taxonomy): domain Bacteria; phylum Pseudomonadota; class Alphaproteobacteria; order Rhizobiales; family Xanthobacteraceae; genus VAZQ01. The sequence goes on from CAWFMV010000012.1 coordinate 151,487, forward strand.
CGGATGAATTGAGCGCACCGAGCGGCGCGCGCCATCGCTCAATTCGAGCTCGACCGCGGCCTCGACGCCATTCAACGCCGAATCCTGCCGGACCTCGACCTGCTCGGCGGCAGCACGCCGCAGCGCGGGATCGTTGTAACGCTCCGGCTCGAACTGGGCGAGCGTGAGCGCACGATCGTGCAGGATCGCAGCCGCGGTGTAGTGCGCCGAGATCAGCGCCTCGAACTTTCCCTGGTAATGCGCAAGCGCGCCATGCATCGTGAATGCTGGCTTGCTCAGCGAAACGATCAGCTTGCGCACGCGCGCTGGCTCCGCCGGCTCTTGCGCGATGAGATCGAACAGCGCGGTGTTCATGCCCTGCAGCAGCGACGCCGAAGGCCATAGCCGCAGTGCGATCTGCTCGAGCTCGAAGCGTCGGCCAAGCTCCGCGGTCGCAAGCTCCGGCTTCCCGCCATCTGCATAGCTCCGATAGAGCCCGCCGTCCGGCGCGCTGAGGAACTCCTTCGTCGCCACGAAGCCCTGCTGCGCCAGCAGCGCCGCCAGCAATCCGGAAAGCGCGCCGCGGCACTGATGAAACTTCACCGTCGGCGTGCCCCAGGCCGCGAACGTGCCGGCTGCCTGGCTGCCCGCCAGACCAAACGCCCGCGCCAAGCACTCGCTATCGAAATGCAGAAGGCGCCCAACCGCGGCCGCGGCGCCGAACGGCCCGAGCACACCGGGGCCGTGCCAGCCCTTCGCCCGGAACGCCGCCGGATCGAGGCTGATGCCGATGCGCGTCATCACCTCGCTGCCGGCCGCAATGGCGGCGAGCAGGTCGGCCCCCGCGAGCCCGTCGCGCTCGGCGATCAGCAGCGCGGGCGGAATCACCCCCGGCGTAATGTGGGTCATCGTCGGGCGATGCACGTCACACATCGTGACGGCGGTAATAAGATAGCCGTTGAGCAGCGTAGCGCCGGCGAGCGACAGCCTGCCGCCGCCAATGATGCTCGCTTCATCCGATTGCGCGAGCGCCGAAGCAAGCGCCTCGACCTGATGCGTCTCCTCGCCCTGGTGGCCCGCAAGCGCGCAGGCCAGCGCATCAAGCAGCAGCAGCTTGCAATGCTCGCGCACCTTGCCGGGCAGATCGTCATGGCGCAGCCCGACCGCGAACTCGGCCAGCGCCTGCGTTACCTCTGTCGACATTGAACTCTCCTTTAGAGAAGGCTCAAATGACCCTTACCTACCTCAGATGCCGCTTGCAACGCGAAACGATCGACGCGATCTCAAGGAGCGAGCCGATGACTGGAATTGTCATTCGCGATGCGAGCACCGACGATGCGCCTCTCATCTCGCACATGATCCATCGCATGACCGAGGATATGGCGAGCTATGGAGGACATGCTCCCGCGACAGAGAACGCCGCTTGGCAAAAGATAGAAGCCATGGTTGCCGACGAACTGAAAGGTGGCAACAACAAATATCTCATTGCCGAGTTGGCCAACGGCGATCCACTTGGAGTCACAAACGCCGAGCTGATCACCTTGGGAGGCGCATTTGCGCCGAAGAAAACCATCCACATCCACGTCGTCTACGTCCTCCCGCCGTTTCGACGCGGCGGAGTTGCAAGCGCATTGCTGGACCGAATATTGGATTGGGGACGCACGGTCGGCGCCGAGCAGTGCATGCTGAATGTCCTGGCAAACAATCCGGCAAGATCGCTCTATGGCAAGATCGGCTTCTCGGAGCTTGAGCTCAAGCTGGTCCGTTCGCTGCAATCCGGCGATTGATTTGATTGACGTGGCTATGATCAACTGACCCCAATGCGGCCGCCTCGAGCGCCGCACATACACATTTGGAGGGCGCACCATGCCGGTTCCACGCCGCAGATTCCTCCGGCTTGCCGTCGGCATTGCCGCGTTCGCCGCGATTGCGACCGACATACCAGCGCAAACCTATCCGTCGCGCCCGGTCACCATGGTAGTGCCGTTCCCGGCGGCCGGGCCCGCCGACGTGCTGGCGCGCATTCTCGCCGAGCGCATGCGCGAGGCGCTGGGCCAGCCGGTCGTGATCGAGAACGTCGTCGGCGCAGCCGGGACGCTGGCGAGTGGCCGTGTCCTGCGCGCCACGCCCGATGGCCACACCATCATCCTTGGCAATCTCGGCACGCATGTCGTCAACGGCGCGATCTATCCGCTGCAATACGATCTCGCCAAGGACTTCGAGCCGATCGCGATGCTGCCGAGCAATCACCAGTTGCTCATTGCCAACAAGGCTGCGCCCGCGAAGGATCTGCGCGACCTGATCGCGCGGCTCAAGGCCAATCCCGACAAGGTGACGATCGGCAATGCCGGTCCCGGCAGCCCGTCGCATCTCACCGCGGTCTATTTCCAGACTGCGGTCGGCATGCGCTTCCAGCTCGTGCCCTATCGCGGCACGCCGCAGGTGCTGCAGGACCTGATCGCGGGCCAGATCGATCTGGTATTCGACCAGGCCTCGAGCTCGCTACCGCAGGTGCGCGGCGGCCAGCTCAAGACCTATGGGGTCACGGCCAAGACGCGGCTCGCCTCGGCGCCCGAGATCCCGACGCTGGACGAGAGCGGCTTGCCGGGCTTCTACGCCTCGATCTGGTTTGGCCTGTGGGCCCCGAAAGATACGCCCGCGCCAGTGATCGCCAAGCTCAACAGCGCGGTGGTCGAGACACTCGCCAACTCCGGAGTGCGAGCGCGGCTCGCTGGGCTTGGCGCGGACATGCCGCCGCGCGAGCAACAAACGCCGGAGGCGCTGCGCGCATTTCAAAAGGCCGAGATCGAGAAGTGGTGGCCGCTAATCAAGGCTGCCGGCATCAAGGCGGAGTAGCCTTACATCCCCGCCGACATCGCCCTGATCTGGCGCACGGCGGCTTCGACCTTGAGCGCGATCAGCGCCCTGCCCCGCTCGGCGGACGCACGGCGTGCATCGCCATCGGCGCCAGTCGGCTCGCGCGGGAACGGAAACGACGCGAGGCGCGTAAGATCGACGCCTTGCGGATGAACCGCCATCAGCTCCGAGGTGTCGGTAATGCCGGCGTGCTGCCCGATGGTCTTGAGCGTCTCGCCCTGCCCGATCAGAAGCTTGTTCTGCTCCTCGCCTGCCGCGCCATAATAGTCGTCGACACTGATCACCCTGACGCCGTCAGCCGCCCATTCGCGGCTGAGCTTCTGGGCGAGCTCGGCCTGCGGCCGTGCGCTGCCGCCATGGTCGGCGATCAGGCAGATGGTCTTGAAGCCTGCGAGCTTGAGGCTCCTCGCGATGCCTTCGAGCACGCCGGCATAGACGTCATCAGGCACGCCGATCGTGCCCGGAAAGCGCAGATTGCCCTCGGGCGGCGCGTAGCCGCCCTGCGGCACGTAGGACACGACCGGCGCGACCAGCGTGCGGCCAAGCTCGGCCGCGATCCGCTCGGCTGCGAAGCCGACGATGTGGTCGTGCTTGCCGAGGATCATGTGCGGGCCGTTCTGCTCGATGCCGCCGCTCGGCACGATGACGCGGGTATAGCCCTGTGCGATGGCGCTGCGCACCTCGACCCAGGTCATGTCGGTCAGCTTGAGCGTGTTCGGCAGTGGCGCCGTCAGCGGCCGGCTCGCGATCGAGAGCGCAAGGACGCTTGACACCGCGGCCACCAAAGCAAGTTTCAAGACCGCGCGGCGGCGGGGGCGCGCAGTGGCACAATGGTCGGCATCGGACATGCGGGCTCTCCAGCCGGCGCAAAGCCGGCGGAGCGCCATTGTGGGCGGCGATGCTTTCGAGGGCGTTAATCTGATCGCCCCATACGCGGGCCTTGCAGGCCCAAGAGCTCGAGCGTTTCCGGCCTTACGCCTCTCCTACCGCGCTGCCGCGGTGCGGAACTGCGAGCTGCCACTTCGCCGCCATGGCGGCGCGCGGCACTTCCTCGCCGCGCAGATAGACCTTGTTGATCCGGCGGGTGTTGGAGATCTGCTCGAGCGGATTGGCGTCGAGCACGATGAAGTCGGCGTTGCGGCCGGGCGCGACCAGCCCGGTATTGACCTTGGCGATCTCCGCTGAATCGCGCGTCGCCGCCACGATCGTCTCGCGCCGGCGTCATCCCCATCGCGACGTAGCTCTCGAGCGCCGTGTGGTTGAAATAGCCGATCAGGTGGCGGGTCTGCCCGGTGTCGGTGCCCATCACGACCTTCATGCCGGCCGCGCGCAGCGCCATCGTGTTCTTGCTCTGCAGCTCGAACTCGTGGGCGTTGAAGCGCACGCTCGCGCGGAACTTCTCGCCCCAGTGCTCCTCGATCGCCAGCGGCGAATAGGTCTCGGTGAGCAGCGGATCGCTCGAGCCAGGCCGGCTTCTGGCCGGCGGGCGAGTTGACCAGCGTCATGTTCATCCAGGCGGTGTGCAGGCCGGGCGTGATCCACATGGTCGGATGATCGTTGCGGGCGATGCGGTTCTTGACGATGGTGATGATCTCCTCGTCGACCGCATCGTGGCCGCGCACCGGCACGTGCAGCCAGCCCTCGACGCCGGCGCGCATCAGCTCCTTGGCGTCGGAAAGCTTGACGTTGTGGACGCCGACCGGAATGCCGCGGCGGTGCGCCTCCTCGGCGATCGACGCGATAGAGCGCGGGCGGCAGCGTTGGCTTGCGGCCTTCGCGGTCGTCGACCCAGATCTTGATGAACTCGGGCTTCATGCGGACGTAATCCTCGACCGCCGCCCGCACCTCCTCCGGTGTCGTGACCTCGTACATCACGTCGGCGCGCGACGCGTGGCCCTGCGCGCCCGCGCCCGGATACGCCATGCCGTCGCCCGCGGTCTTGAACAGCGCCGCACCCGGGATCACCTCGTCGCGCACGCGCAGCGGCACGTCGCCCCAACCGGTGCGGCCGCCGCCGGGCTTCATCCGATCGACGAGATCGCCGATGCCGACGACCGCGCCGACGCCGTGATAGGCGAGCCGCTGCAAGATGATCGATCAGGTTCTCGCGCGTGAAGGTCTCCTTCGACATCGTGCCGGCCGCGACGTTCTGGAAGCCGAGATGGCCGTGCAGATCGGTCATGGTCGGCATCACGGTCTTGCCGGCGATGTCGACGCGCCTCGGCGCCGGCGGGCACGAACACGTCGGCGCGGCGGCCGACCGCGACGAAGCGGTTGCCCTCGACCACGATCGAGCCGTTCTCGATGACGTTGCCGTCGCCGGTGATGACGCGCGCGCCTTCGAACACGGTCACGGGTGTTTGCGCGGCGGCGGGGCCGCCGGCCAGAACCAGAGCGGCGGCAAGCAGCAGTATCGATCGTCTCGTCTGCAACATGAAGACCTCCCCAAGAATATTGATTCGCTCGTCGTCTCGCGCACCTTCGTAGAGGGCACGGCTTCCAAACAAAGCACGGCGGACCCCTCTCCCAAGGGGAGAGGGCGGGGTGAGGGGGAACCAACCTCTCATCGTAACCCCCTCACCCCACCCCTCTCCCCTGCGGGGAGAGGGAGCAGGCCGAATCCCGGGCTCGGCCGTGCCTCAACCTCCAGACCGCAACGCCTACGCCCCCAGCGCGCCGCGCACGCGCTCGGGCGCGAACGGCAGCTCGCGCAGCCGCACGCCGGTGAGCGTCGCGATCGCGTTGCCGACCGCGCAGGCGAGCACCGGCAGGCCGTCCTCGCCGGCGCCGGTCGGCGGGTTGTCGGTCGAGACCACCTTGACCTCGATGTTGGGCACGTCCGACATGCGCGCGACCTCGTAGTCGGTGTAGTTCGACTGCAGCACGCGGCCGTCCTTGATGACGATCTTCTCGCGCAGCACGTGGCCGAGGCCGTAGACGATGCTGCCTTCGGTCTGCGCCGCGATATTGCGCGGCTGCACCGCGATGCCGGCATCGATCGCGCACCAGACATTGTGCACCTTGATCTTGCCGGTGGCGCGATCGACCGACACCTCGGCGACGCCCGCCGCCAGCGTGTCGTCCTTCACCATGGTGGCGACGCCGAGCGCGGTGCCGTCGCGCTTGCGCTTCCAGTCCGACATCTCGGCGACGGTGCGCAGCAGATGCTGCATGCGCGGCACGCCTTCCGACAATCTCGAGCCGGAACGCGATCGGGTCCTTGCCGAGATCCTTCGCGATCTCGTCGAGGAAGCTCTCGGCCGCGAACGCGTTGTGGCCGTTGCCGACGCCGCGCCAGGGCGACGAGCCGCGCGCGGCCGGGCATGATCACGTGCTCGGCGAGCTTGTTCGCGAATCGGATATTGCGGGATCGGCGAGCCCTTCATCACGATGCGGTCGATCGGCGCCGGGCGGGTGCCGGCCATCGCCGGCCGTATAGGCGACGCACCAATTCCGCGACCACGCGATGATGCCAGGCGACGAGCTTGCCGTTGGCGTCGAAGCCCGCCTCGATGTGATGCGCGGTCATCGGACGGAATTTGCCGAACGTGAGGTCGTCCTCGCGGCTCCAGATCAGCTTCACCGGCTTGCCGACCGCCTTGGAGAGGCGGACCGCATCCATGATCACCTCCTGCTGCCCGCGCCGGCCGAAGCCGCCGCCGAGCACATGCTGATGCAGCGTGATCTTGGAGCGGTCGGTCTGCAGCAGCGCGGCCGCCTGGTTGAGCAGCCCGGTCGCGCCCTGCGTGCCGGCCCAGATCTCGGCCGACTTGCCGTCGGGGCTGACCGAGGCGGTCGCGTTCAGCGGCTCCATCTGCGCGTGATAGACGTAGCGCGTGCGGTATTCGCCGCGGAACACGCGCGCGGCGCTCGCCATGGCGGCCTTGGCGTCGCCGACTTGTCTCGTAGGGCACGCCCTCGCGGCTCTTGTCGCGGCCGACCGCGGCGAACTCCTCGAGCGCGCGCTCGCTGTCGTGGTTCGCGCCCGGCGCATCGCCCCAGGTGACCTTGAGCAGGTTCTTGGCGGCCTGCGTGGCCTCGACGCGTCGTGCCGATGACGCCGACGCCGTCGGGCAGCTTCACCACGTCGGTGATGCCCGCGACCTTGCGCGCCGCGGCATCGTCGACCGTCTCGCGGCGCGCCGCCGAGATAGGGCGACTGCAGCACCGCGGCGTAGACCATGCCGGGGACCTGCACGTCCATGCGCGTACTTGGCGGCGCCGGTGACCTTGGGCGGCACCTCGACGCGCGGCACGTCCTTGCCGATGAGGCGGAAGCTCGCCGCGGCTTGAGGTCCTTCTCCTCGATCTTCGGCAGCTCGGCCGGCGCCTTCGCGAAGGCCGCGATCTCGCCATAGCTCATGCGCCGGTTCGAGGCCTTGTGCACGACCACGCTCGGCTCGGTCGAAAGCTCGCCGACCGGCACGTTCCATTTCGCCGCCACCGCATCGAGCAGCACGCGGCGCGCCTGCGCGCCCGCGATGCGCAGCGGCTTGAAGTAGCCGTGCACGGAGGCGCTCGCCGACGTCTGGAACGTGCCGCCATAGGCCGGATTGCCGTACGTCTTGTCGTCCCAGGCGGGCGGCAGGACCGGCTTGACCTTCGACCAGTCGGCGTCGAGCTCTTCGGCGATGATCGAGCGGCAGCGTCGTGAACGAGCCCTGCCCCATCTCGGCGGCCGGCGACACGATGGTGATGGTGCCGTCGGTCGCGATCGGTGATCCAGACGCTCGGCGCGACAGCGGCGCATCGGCCGCAGCTGCCTCGCCGATGAGCGCGCGCGGATCGGCGGCGAGCGTGAGCGCAAAGCGTCAGGCCGGCGGCGAGTGCCTTGAGGAAATCGCGTCGATTGATCGTGGTTGTTCATGGCTCAGCCCTCCCGCGCCGCGCGCTGGATCGCGCTGATGATCTGCAGATAGGTGCCGCAGCGGCAGATGTTGCCGTCCATGTGCTCGACGATCTGCGTCGCGCGTCGGGTTCTTGTTGCGTCGCCAGCAGCTCCGCCGCCTGCATGATCTGGCCGGACTGGCAGTAGCCGCATTGCGGCACCTGCTCGGCGATCCAGGCCTTCTGCAGCGGATGGCTGCCGTCGGGCGACAGGCCTTCGATGGTGGTGACCGACTTGCCCTCGACCAGCGACACCGGCATGGCGCAGGAGCGCATCGCCTTGCCGTCGATGTGCACCGTGCAGGCGCCGCAGGACGCGATGCCGCAGCCGAACTTGGTGCCGGTCAGCTTGAGATGCTCGCGCAGCACCCACAGCAGCGGCGTGTTGCCGTCGACGCCACTTCCTTGCGCTGGCCATTGACCGTGAATGCAACCATGACGTCTCCCTTCGTCCGATGACTCGTTGAATGCTCCAAACTCTCTGAACTCTATGCTCCAAGCGCGCCGCGCACGCGATCCGGCGCGAACGGCAGTTCGCGCAGCCGCACGCCGGTCAGCGCCGCGATCGCGTTGCCGACGGCGCCCGCCGACCAGCGGCAGCGCCGTCCTCGCCGGCGCCGGTCGGCGGATTGTCGGTCGAGATCACCTTGACCTCGATGTTGGGCATGTCCGACATGCGCGGCACCTGATAGTCGCGTGAAGTTCGATCTCCTGCACGCGGCCGTCCTTGATGGTGATCTTCTCGCGCAGGACGTGGCCGACGCCCCACACGATGCCGCCTTCGGTCTGCGCCGCGAGATTGCGTCGGCTGCACCGCGATGCCGGCATCGATGGCGGCCCAGATGTTGTGCACCTTGATCTGGCCGCTCGCGCGATCGACCGAGACCTCGGCGACGCCGGCCGCAAGCGTCTCGTCCTTCTCCATGACGGCGACGCCGAGCGCCGCGTGCCGTCGCGCTTGCGCTGTCCAGTCGGACATTTCGCGCGACCGTGCGCAGCAGATCCTGCACGCGCGGCTCGCGCTCGGCAACGCCGAGGCGGAACGCGATCGGGTCCTTGCCCAGCTCCTTGGCGATCTCGTCGAGGAAGCTCTCGATCGCGAAGGCAGTTGGAGCACGACGCCGACGCCGCGCACCGAGCGAGAGCCGCGCACCGCCCGGCTGCGACGACGTGCTCGGACGAGCTTGTTCGGCGATCGGGTATTGCGGCAGCGGCGATCCCTTCATGACGACCGCGATCCTGCGCCGGCGGCGGCGTGCCGGCGAGGCTCGCGCGATAGCCCAGCACCGACTCGGCCGACCACGCGGTGATGCCACGCGATCGAGCTTGCCGCCGGCATCGAAGCCGGCCTCGATGTGATGCGCGGTCATCGGGCGGAACTTGCCGGTCGCGAGGTCGTCCTCGCGGCTCCAGATCACCTTGACCGGCTTGCCGACCGCCTTGACGAGGCGCACCGCGTCGAGCACCACGTCCTGCGGCCCGCCGCGCCGGCCATAGCCGCCGCCGACGACATGCTGGTGGAACGTGATCTTGCTGCGGTCGGTGCCGCAGGAGGCGCGCAACGTCGTTGTGCAGCCCGGTCGGGTTCTGCGTGCCGACCCAGATCTCCGCGGACTTGCCGTCCGGAGCGACCGTGGCGGTCGCGTTCATCGGCTCCATCTGGGCGTGATAGGTGTAGCGCGTGCGATATTCGCCGCGGAACACGCGCGCGGCCGCGCCCATCGCCGCCTTGGCGTCGCCGACCTCGGTGAACGCATCGCCGGGCCGCGACTCTTGTCGCGCGCGACGGCGGCGAAGTCCTCGAGCGCGCGCTCCGAATCGCGACGTCGCGGCCGGCGCATCGCTCCAGGTGACCTTGAGGCGGTTCTTGGCGGCCTGCGTCGCCTCGACCGAATTGCCGACCACGCGCGACGCCGGCCGGCAGTCGGATCACGTCGGTGACGCCCGCGCACCGCGCGCGCCGCGGCGTCGTCGACCGTCGCCGGCGTGCCGCCCTCATAGGGCGATTGCAGCACCGCGGCATAGACCATGCCGGGCACCTGCACATCGATGCCGTATATCGCCGCGCCGGTGACCTTGGACGGCACGTCGACGCGCGGCAGATCCTTGCCGATGTAGCGGAAGCTCGCCGCGCGGCTTGAGGTCCTTCTCCTCGATCTTGGGCAGCTCGGCCGGCACCTTGGCGAACGCCGCGATCTCGCCGTAGCTGATGCGCCGGTCCGACGCCTTGTGCACGACGACGCTCGGCTCGGTCGAAAGCTCGCCGACCGGCACGCTCCATTTCGCCGCGACCGCATCGAGCAGCACGCGCCGCGCCTGCGCGCCGGCGATGCGCATCGGCTTGAAATAGCCGCGCGTCGCCAGCGCTCGCCGTCGTGTTGAAATTCCCGTCCCAGCCCGGGTTGCCGTATTTCTTCTCGTTCCACTCGGGCGGATAGACCGGCTTCACCTTGGCCCAGTCGGCGTCGAGCTCGTCGGCGAGCACGGCCGGCAGCGTGGTGAAGGTGCCCTGCCCCATCTCGGCGGCGGGCGACACGATCGTGATGGTGCCGTCGGTCGCGATCGTGACCCAGATGTTCGGCGACAGCGGCCCGTCGGCCGCGGCGGCCCCGCCGACAAGGGCGCGCGGATCGGCCTGAAGCGTCAGCGCGAAGGTGAGGCCGGCGGCCGTCTGCTTGAGGACGTCGCGTCGCGTGACGGACATGCCCTTTCGCACGGTGAATGCAGCCATCGGCGCCTCCCTGGCGTAGTTATTCGTTGGGAGGCAGCATACACCAGATTGCCGGGCAGTGTCTGCCCGCTACAGCCGCTCGTCCAGGAACCGCAGCAGGCGCGGCGCCACGAAGCCCGAATGGCTGCCGGGCTCGTCGATCGGATCGCTCAGCCAGTAATGCGGCGCGCCGTGCACGACGCAGGGGCGCACCTGGAATTCCGCCTGCTTGAGCGCCTGCAGGAATTCGGCAGCGACTGCGTGCGGTAGTCGACCACGTCGTCCTCGGTGCCCCAGATCAGGAACACGGCGGTCTTGTTGTTGGCGGTGATCGCGTGGCTGATCGGCGAGGCATCGAAATAGATGCGGCGGTCCTGCGTCGGCGAAACGCCGAGCATGCATTCGACCAGGTTGTCGCCCGGATTGCCGATCTGCGAGTGCCGCCACTGCGCCAGCAGGTCATAGATGCCGTAGGTGCCGATCAGCACCTTCACCTTGCGTGCTGAGCGCGGCATGCGGGTCCTGCGGATAGCCGCCCTCGAACAGCGGGCTGTCGCCGGCGAGCGCCACCAGCGACGGCCAGATGCGCGCCGGCGGAATTGCCCCAGAGCGCGATCCGGTCGGGATCGAGCCGGAAGTCCTTGGCGCGGCCGCGCATGAACTGCACCGCGGCGCGGATGTCGTGCACGACGCCCGGATAGGTCTTCTTGCCGGGCTTGGTCAGCCGGTAGCTGATCGTGAAGCCCGCATAGCCGCGCTCCGCGAGATAGGGCCCCCAATACTGGAACGTGTCGCGCGAGCCGCGCCGCCAATAGCCGCCATGCACATTGACGATGACCGGAAACGGCCCCGGCCCGGCCGGCAGATAGAGGTCGCCTTGCAGTTCGACGCCGTCATGGGTGGCGTAGGTCGAGGTTCTTTGCGGAGTTCGAATTTCTCGGCACTCGTGGATCGGTTGACGGCAGCGAACCGATCATCTCCGCAACCTAAAGCGATGGGTTCGCCTGCGCGTTGAAGCGCGCGTAACGCGCTGTGGCTCAACCCATCCTACGCGCCCCATGGATTTCCATTGGCGCTGCGGATTTCCCATAATATAGCAATGGGATGGGATGGAAAGTCGCGAGGTGCAGGGCGCGAGTGACGGTTCAGGATTCGGCGGCCGCCGCTCACGGTCAACGGCATCCAGCATCGAGGCCATCGAAAAGGGGCGCGGGCGGCCGCTTCTGTTCCTGCATCCCGGCATCGGGCTCGATCGCAACGCCGCCCGTGCTCGACCGGCTTGCCGAGCATGCGCGCGTGATCGCGCCGAGCCATCCGGGCTTCGGCAACTCCGAGCAGCCGCAAGTCGTTCACCACCGTCGACGACCTCGCCTATTTCTATCTCGATCTGCTCGACGAGCTCGACCTCACAGGACGTCGATCGTCGTCGGCGTGTCGCTCGGCGCCTGGATCGCGGCCGAGATCGCGGTGAAATCGACCGCGCGGCTCTCGCATCTCGTGCTCGCCAATGCGGTCGGCATCAAGGTCGGCGACCGCGAGACGCGCGACATCGTCGACATCTTTGCGATCACCGAGCCGGAGCTCAACGAGCTCGCCTATTTCGATCCGAACGCTCGCCGCGCGCGACTACAAGGCGATGGCGGAGGCCGACGTGCGCATCGTGGCGCGCAACCGCGAAGCGACCGCGCGCTACGGCTGGTCGCCCTACATGCACGATCCCAAGCTCAAGGGCCGGCTGCATCGCATCCGCATCCCGACGCTGTTCCTGTGGGGCGCCGCCGACCGCATCCTGTCGGAGGCCTATGGGCGCGCCTATTGCGCGGCCATCCCGGGCGCGCGCTTCGAGACGATCGAGCGCGCCGGCCATTTTCCGCATCTCGAGCAGCCCGACGAATTCGCCCGCCGGGTCCTCGCCTTCATCGAAGGACAACGCGACATGAGAGTTTATCATTTCACCGAGCATCCCTATCCGCGACGCCTGGGACGATCCGCACGGCTATCTGCGCGTCAACCTGCCGAACCGGGCGCTCGATCCGAAGATCGCGGCCGATCTGTTCCATCGCTATTACGACGAATATCTGCTCGCCGACGAGCTCGGCCTCGACCTGATGCTCAACGAGCATCACCAGACCGCGACCTGCATGAACGCCGACCTCGATCGTCAGCCTGTCGGTGCTGGCGCGCCAGACCAAGCGCGCGCGCATCCTGATGCTCGGCTATCCGATCGGCCATCGGCCCGATCCGCTGCGCGTCGCCGAGGAGCTTTCCACCATCGACGTGATCTCGCGCGGCCGGCTCGACATGGGTTTCGTCAAGGGCGTGCCCTACGAGTTCGCGCCGTCGAACGCCAATCCGGTCGGCGTGATGGACCGGTTCTGGGAGGCGCACGATTTCATCATCAAGGCGATGACCACGCACGACGGGCCGTTCAACTGGGAGAGCGAGCACTTCCACTATCGGCAGGTCAACATCTGGCCGCGGCCCTGGCAGCAGCCGCATCCGCCGGTGTGGAGCACGACCGCCAGCAAGATCGAATGCGCGCGTGCTCGGCGAGCGCGGCTACGTGATCGCGGTGCTCGGCTCGGGCTACAACACGCGCACGCTCTACGACGCCTATCGCGAAGGCTATGCCTCGACCCACAACGGCGCGCTGCCCGGCCCCGACCGCTTCGCCTATCTCGCGCTGTTCGCGATCGCGCACAACGAGGCCGAGGCGCGCCGGCGCGGCGAGCTGGTCGCCGGCTATCTGCGCACCGGCGCCAATGTCTATCCGCCGTTCAAGAACCCGCCCGGCTATCTCTCGGTCGACGACACCGCGCGGCTGATGCGCGGCTTCGACGCCGGAGCGCAGCTTCACCAAGGACGGCCGCGTCATCGACATGCGCACCGGCGAGCGTGCAGGACCTGATCGATTCCGTGCTGATGTTCTGCGGCACGCCCGACCAGGTGCTACCAGCAGATCACCGATTTCATCGACTACACCGGCGGGCTCGGCAATCTGCTGATCATGGCGCAGGCCGGCCTCCTCGACCACGCCGACACGGTCGACAGCCTCACGCTGCTGGCGAAGGAAATCATGCCGCGGCTCAAGGAGTACAAGCAGCCGGTGGCGGCGAGACGCGGCGGCGTAGGTCAGCCTGAGACTGTCCGACGGGTTCAGCGTCGTGATCTATCCGGCCGATCATATTCCGGCGCATGTGCACGTCTTTGGTGGAGGCAATGAAGCGGTCTTCAACCTGAATTGTCCCGGCGGACCGGTCCAGCTCCGGGAAAACTACGGGTTCTCGCGCCGGGAATTCGCGCGAATTCGCGACTCGCTGAATGATGCCGTGCCGATGCTCTGCGAGGAATGGCAGACGAATCCATGGCCAAGCTTCGACGAATTTAGCTGCAGCAACGCGATCGCGGCCAACGAGCGCCGGGCCACAGAGCCGAACGCGACGGAGGCTCATTACGACAAGCGCCGTGGCCGCATCGTCGTGAGCCTGACGCAATGGCCTGGAGGCTGACGTTCCCGCCCGCCATCGCAGAAGGCTTGGAGAAAGCCAAAGCAAACGACCTCATGGACATCGAGATCAGCCCCTCCGGTTGTCGGCATGTCATTTTCCGAAGCTCGATGCGCATCTCTACCTGCCCGCCCTGTTGCGAGGAGTATTCGGCTCGAAGTCCTGGATGGCATCGCAACTTGGCGCGGCGGGAGGTTCTGCGCGCAGCGTCGCCAAGGCAGCAGCAGCGCGCGCCAACGGCAAGCGAGGTGGCCGACCGCGCAAGGCTGCAGCCAGATAGGGCATAGTCGCCGAAGCCGCATGAAGCATCATCGCGCCGCGAGGTTCCCGGGTTTCGCCATAGCGCGTCGAAAGACGCGCGTGAACGCGCTAATGGCTCAACGCCGGGCTACGAGAGACCATCACGTCTTGTTGCTCGTCTCGCCGAGATGCTGGCCGCAATCCATGCGGATGCATTCGCCGGTCATGGTGGTGGCGCCTTCGACCAGGAACAGCGCCGCGACCGCGACGTCGCGCGGCCAGATGCCGCGCGTGCAGCGGATATTCGGTCTTCGCCGCGTCCAGACGCTCCTGATACTGCTTCTCGGTGAGGATCTTGCGCGTCCAGGCGCCGAGCATGCCGCCCGGGCAGAGCGCATTGACCCGCACCTCCGGCGCGAGCGCGCGCGCCATCGACAGCGTCAGATTGTTGATCGCGGCCTTCGAGGCCGTGTAGGCCATCGACGAGCCGCCCGCGCGCATCGCGCCGACCGACGAGATGTTGACGATCGCGGCGTCGCCCGATCGCCTTCAGATGCGGCGCGGCGGCCCGCGTCATCTGATAGTTGCCGATGACGTTGACGGCGAAGATGCGCTCGAACTCGGCGGCGTCGAGCAGGTCCATGCGCCGGTGCGGGATCGGCTTGGTGGTGGCCGCGTTGTTGACCAGCACGTCGAGCCGGCCCCATTTGTCGAGGCAGGCCTGCACCAGCCGCTTGCAGTCCTCGTCCTTCGACACGTCGCCCTGCACCGCGATCGCGTCGCGCGCCGGCCGCCCGGCAGGCCGCCGCGACCGCCTCGCCGCCGGCCTTGTTGGTCGCGTAGTTCACGACCACGTTGCAGCCGCGCGAGGCAAGGATCTTCGCGCATTCCGAGCCGATGCCGTCGTCCGAGCTTGCCCCCGTGACGATGGCGGCCTTTCCCTTGATTTCCAACACACCTCCTGTTGCTCAACAGTCCTGTTCTGTAGCGTCTTCTACTTCCGCATCATTTGCGCCGCCTTGGCGATCAGCTCCGGCGGCAGGCCCGCGATCGCGCGGATCACGCCCTCGACCTGTTCGCCGGTGCGCGGGTCGACCTCGAGCTTGCGCTGCTTGGCCTCTTCGAGGAAAGCCGGGTCTTTCATGGTCGCGTCGAAGGCGCGGCGCAGGGCCTCGCACGCGATCCGCCGGCACGTTCGGGCGGCGCCAGCCAGGGCCGGCCGGTCTCGAGGCTCGAGGCATGGAACGCCAGGATCTTGCGCTGCTCTCGGTCTTGGCAAATTCGAAAATGGTCGGGACCTTGTTGTCGATCGGCACGCGATCCTTCTCGGTCGTGAACAGCATGCGCACCGTGCCGTCGTCGAGCAGGTGCTGCGCCGGACTGCGCAAAGGCCATCACGGTCTGGCAGATGCCTGCACCTCGTTGCGCTGCATCGCCAGCACGATATCGGTCGAGCCCTTGTAGCCGTCGACCACCTTGAATTTCATGCCGAGCAGATTCTTCAGCAGGATCGGCATTTCCGACAGCGACGTGCCGGCGCCGTCGCCGCCCATCAGCACCTCGCGCTCGAACAGATCCTCGGGCGCGGTGACGCCGCTGTCGGTGCGCGCGAAGCAGCCGCGATGCGTCATTTCCGGGCTGCCGATCCAGTTGAACTTCAGCGGATCGAAATTCACGTTCGGCGTTCTTCATGAAGGCGAAGTTCGGGATGTTGCGGCTGACCGAGCCGAGCACGGTGCCGTCCTGCGCCGCCTTGTTGTAGAGGTAATTGGCGGCGATCAGCGAGCCGGCGCCCGGCATGTTCTCGACCACGAAATTCGGATTGCCCGGAACGTATTGCCGCATGTGGCGCGCGATGACCCGCGCCCAGGTGTCGTAGTCGCCCGGCGACGAGCCGACGATGACGCGGATCTGCTTGCCGCGGTAGAAATCCGCAACCGACTGCGCGCGCAGACTGGCGAAGCCGATAGCGCGAGCGCGCGACGCAAGTGCGATGCGTCCTCATGACATCCTCCCTTGCGTGCGCTCTGGTTCGTCCTTATGCGCGCGCGTAGCGGCCGCGGCCGAAGAAGCGGTCCTTCTGCTCGTCGGACGCGGTCTCGCGGTTTGACTTGATCACGGCGATCTTGGCGAGCGCAGCCTTCACCGCCGGCCGCTCCGCGATGGCATTGAACCAGCGTGCGAGATTCGGGTTGTCCTCCCAACGCACGCCCTGGGCGTCGTGGTTGCGCGTCCAGGGGAACGTCGCGATGTCGGCGATGGAATACTCGTCGCCGCCGAGATAGGGCACCTGGCCAAGCCGCTTCTCCAGCAGCTCGTAGAGCCGCTTCATCTCGGTGCGGTAGCGGCTGAACGAATAGTCGTTGCCGGCCTTGGGCGCGAACATGTTGAAATGGGTGAAGTTGCCGAACGCCGGCCCGATGCCGGTGACCTGCAGGATCAGCCACTGCATCACGTCGTATTTCTTCGCCATGTCCTTGGGCAGGAAGCGGCCGCTCTTCTCGGCGAGATACATCAGGATCGCGCCGGACTCGATCACCGTATAGGGCTTGCCGCCCGGCCCATCGTGGTCGACGATCGCCGGGATCTTGCCGTTCGGATTGACCTTGCAGAAATTCCGGCTTGTGGTTGTCGCCCTTCCAGACGTCGACGAAGATCTCCTTGTAGGGCAGCCCGGTCTCTTCGAGCATGATGTAGATTTTCTGCACGTTCGGGCTGGTCAACGCATAGAAGTCGATCATGGCGGCCTCTTCCTCGCTCGGAAGGGCTCACGGTATCGACCGCGGCCGCATGGAGCAAGCGGCCGCCCGCCGCAGGCATTGCCATATACGACGCTGCTGTATTCGCCGCGCAGGAACGCTATAGACTTCGGCGCAGAGAGCAGGTCTTCGCGCAGCAGAGGGAAATGTCCGTGGCAGAGAAGCGACTGACCGGCCGCATCGCGGCCGAGCACATCAAGCTCATGGAAACGCCGCGTCCGCCGCAGGGCGCGGTCGAGCGCTTCAAGGCGCTCGGCGACCCGACCGGCATCATCTCCGACACGATGGATGAGCTCGGCATCCCTGCGGGCGTGATCGGCGCCTCGGTGCTGCGCCCTACCATGCCGGGCACCACCATGGTGGGCCCGGCGCTGACGCTGCGCAACATCCTGCAGCGCATCGACCCGCTCAAAGGCGCGCACGACAAGGTGAACAAGATGGCCGAGTTCGAGTGCCACAACCTGGCGCACGCCCGGCGACGTGCTGGTGATCCAGGGCGTGCCTGACGTGTCCAACATGGGTGGCATCTCGGCGCAGACCGGCAAGCGCCAGGGCGAGGTCGGCGCGATCGTGCAAGGCGGCATCCGCGACATCGCGCATTCGCGTTCGGTCGGCTATCCGCTGTGGGCGAGCGACATCACGCCGGTCACCGGCAAGTGGCGGCTCGAAGCCGCCGAGATCAACGGCGCGATCCAGATCGGCCACGTGAAAGTCTCGCCCGGCGATCTCGTGGTCGCCGACGACACCGGTGTGTGCTTCATCCCGCGCGATCGCATCATGGAGGTGCTGGAAGCGGCCGAGGAGAAAGCCAAGGCGGAAGACGTCCGTTGCAAGGCGATCGACGGCGGCATTCCGGTGCCGGATATTTCAAAGGCGACGTACGGGGAGAAGTAAGGCGGACGAGCGCTGCGCACGCAGCGCTCGTTCACACTCCCAACGGCATCTGAAAAATTGGATAGATGTGACGCCATCACCCATTTGGATGATGGACGATTGCGCACACCCTGCCCGTCTTGCAATCAAAGGCAGCATTGTACGGCGCGCGAATAAATCATCACCGCAGTTTCATAACCGCATCGCGCAAGCTAGTTCTGACGAGAGCTTGGTAACGCAACTCGTATTGCAGGGATTACTCTATGACTTCAGAGGACACGACTCCGCGCACACTCCGCCTGTGGCTGGCGCCAATGTTCTCGGGCTTGGCACTCATCGGCTCAGTCGTGTCCATGTGGGAGACCACGATCAAGCAGGCGGAAGTCAGGCTCCATGTGTCGGATAACATCTACTTCACGCGCGACCCTTGGGGCAGCTACGAGGTGCTTATAATACCTGTCACCCTTGCCAATCGCGGCGCCCGAGACGGCACAGTCCTCACGCTGTCGCTTGACGTGAAGAACCTTACGACCAATCAGAGCAAGAGATTCAAGAGCACCTACACTGCCGACGCGAAATGGTTTGGCGGCCGCGACGACGTGAGCGCAAACCTGAGGCGTCCGAAGATCCCATTCGCACCGGTCTCCGTGGCCGGACGTGGCGCCTTTACCGGAACGCTCCTGTTCTATCCGGCGGACGATCCGGAAAAGAAAGTGGTTGACTCCAATTCCAAGATCGAAATGACGCTGACAGCCGGGGTATTGTCGGGAAACGGTTGGCTTGATCGGCTCCTCTCCCCTGCGCCGCCGCCGCCCGTAATCATTGAAGCTGACGTGGCAGAATATAGAGTGGGCATACTGATCGGCGGATACGTCATGCCTTTGAAAGTGAAATTCGACGCACCTTCGACGGCAGCTGCGCAGCCGGATGGTCAGACGCCATCGCCGGCCTCTGCCAAGCGCTCGTAACCGAATTCGCCGCATCGTGAGGGCACGGCGATGGGTCTCCGCCTGCGCGGGGACCACAGCGGACAGGCGTTCGATTACGTCCCGCTCTTGGCGGTCGTACCGCTGAGCGCCGCGATCTTGGCGGCCGTGTGCATGTGGCCGTCCCAGCGCTTCTCGAACGGCGCCGGAATGCCGAACTGGTCGAGCACGCGCCCGACGATGTGATTGACCACGTCGTCGACCGATCTGCGGATGATTGTAGAAGGCCGGCATCGGCGGCAGCATGGTGACGCCCATGCGCGAGAGCTTGAGCATGTTCTCGAGATGAACCTCGGAGAGCGGCGTCTCGCGCACCACCAGCACCAGCTTGCGGCGCTCCTTGAGGATCACGTCGGCGGCGCGATGCACCAGATGATCGCCGTACGCCCTGGGCGATGCCGCCGAGCGTGCGCACCGAGCACGGGATCACCACCATGCCATCGGTGAGGAACGAGCCCGACGAGATCGTCGCGCCCATGTCGCCCGGGCTGTGCACGACGCTCGCCAGCGCCCTCACCTGCTCGACCGTATAGTTGGTCTCGTGCTCGATGGTGCGCTGCGCCCACTTGCTGATGATGAGATGGGACTCAATGTCGGCGTGCTTCAGCGCCTCCAGGAAACCGAACGCCGAAGATGGCGCCGGTCGATCCGGTCATGCCGACGATCAGACGTCGCATTGCAAGCCCTCGTTTGGTGAGCCTTTTCTAGCATAATCAGATTGGGCTGGGGATATTGCCACGGCTGTCGTTAACGATTGGTCCTGCCCGTCAGCTCGTGAACAGATGCCCGAATTTGCGCAGCGCCAGCGCCTTGTCCTCGGGCGTCGGCATGTTCACTTCCGGGAACTTGTCGCGCCAGTGGAACGGCCGGCAGGCGTCGATCACGGCGCGGCTGTTGGTGTAGTCGCCGACCGCCCGCTTCTCCGGCTCGATGCGCGGATCGAGCGGCGTCGACCAGGCATTGCGGATGATATCGATCGAGGTCGCCGGATCCGAGCGCGTGAGCAGCGCCCACATCACCTCGTTGAGGTCGGACACGTCGATGTCGTCGTCGACCACGATGACGTAGCGCCCGCAATAGGCGCCGACATGGCACATCGCCGCGATGTGGCCGGCCTGCTTGGCGTGGCCCGGATAGCGCTGGTTGACGGCGACCGCGAGCAGCAGCCGCGCATTGCCGACCTCATGCGCCCAGGCCGCGGTGACGGCAGGCACGCCGGCCTTCTCGATGTTCTCGCGCAGCAGCGCCGAGCGCACGATCGCGCGATAGCGGCAGATCTCGTCCGGCGGCCGCTCCGGCACGCAGCCGAGCAGGATCGGCTCGTTGCGATAGTAGATCGCCTTGATGTCGATGCACCGGCTCCTGCGCGGCGCCGGTGGCGTAATAGCCGGTCCACTCGCCGAACGGGCCTTCGATGCGCATCGTTGTCGGGCTCGATGAAGCCTTCGATGACGATCTCGGCATTGGCCGGCAGCGGCAGCCCCGTCACCGGCCCCTTGATCACCTCGACCGGCGCAGCCGCGCATGCCGCCGATCACCTCGAGCTCGCTCACGCCGTACGGCACTTCGCTGCAGCCCATCAGGAAGCTCATCGGATCGCCGCCGAGCACGACCGCGATCGGCATCGGCTCGCCGCGCGCCTTGTATTTGTCGCGCATCTGCCGGCCGTGCTTGCCGGGCGAGATGTAGAAGCCGCACGAGGCTTCGCGTCGTGGACCATCACGCGATAGGTGCCGCAGTTGATCCAGCCTTCGTCGGGATCGCGGATGATGTTGTAGCAGCCGGTGCCGATGATAGCGGCCGCCGTCCTTGCCGTGCCATTGCGGCGCCGGAAACTTCGTGATGTCGATCTCGTCGCCGGTCATGACGTTCTGCATCACCGGGCCGGTCTCGACATATTTCGGCGGGATGCGCTTGAGATCGGCAGCGTAGTGGATGCGGAAGCCCTCGCTCAGCTCGACCTTGCGACATGTCGGTCGGAAAGCCGAGCGTCATGTTCTTGCGCTTGCCGTCGAAGAAATTGATCAGCAGCGCGGCTGCCCGGACAGCGTGCCGGGCACGTCCTCGAACACGAAGCACGGCGCGTTGTCGGTGTGCGCCGCCATCTCGGACACCATGCCGATGTCCGCTGCCACGACAGCCCCTTGACGATCTTCACCTCGCCGAGCTTCTGCGCTTCCTCGAGCCACTTGCGCAGATCGTGATAGGCAAGATGCGGGGCCGTGTTGGAGCCGATGCCGGCGCCGCGCGCCACCACCGCCGAGCGGCGTCGACATCCCATCAGGTTGTGCGTCTTGCTTGGCCATTTTGCTCTGCCATATGCGTTCGATCCAGAAGCGTTTCGACATCGTTACTGTTGTGGCCCGACATTACACTGCGGGTCATGACCGCACAAGCGAAAGTTCGCTCCGCTTCGCGCGTTCCCGCAATCGGAAATTGGTGCCCCGCCCTTCGCGCGCTTGTGCTGCCGCCAAAATACTTATAATGCTAAGCAATTGTCCAGAAGGCTTCCAATGCAGGCCGACCCGACGCTGCTGCGAGACTGGATCGACCGGGCCGCCCGCCGCGACCCGGGCAAGCCCTGGATCGTGCTGCGCCGACGACGGGCGAACCGTGACCTACGGCGAGCTGCGGCAGGCGATCGGCCGCATCGCCACCTTTCTGCGCGAACGCGGCCTCGGCGCCAACGACCGGGTGGCGCTGCTCGCCGACAACTCGATCGAGCACCTCGTCTGCTATTTCGGCGTGATGGCCTACGGCGCGACCATCTGCACCGTCCATGTCGAGATGAACCGCAACCAGCTCGACAACATCTTCGCGCGGCTCAAGCCCGACGCTCGTGCTGCACCAGGACGGGCTCGGACTCGATGACCTCCTCGACGACGTCGCCGCGCCACGCTTGCGGCTCGGGCACTGGGACGACGCCGCGAGCCAGGACACGTTCTTCGGCGCAGCTCGCGCAGCTTGCGCCGAGCGACGCCGTCACCGCCGCCGGGCCAGACGACGACGCCGTGATCCTGTTCACCTCCGGCACCAGCGCGCAGCCCAAGGGCGTGGTGCTGAACTATCGCGAGCATCTCGTCGAACATCGATCCGACCGCCGACGGCTTCGGCATCACGGCCGACGATCGCGTCTACGACTTCCGCTCGTTCAACTGGGCCTCGGCGCAACTCCTGGGCGCGCTGGTGCCGGTCAATCGCGGCGCGACGCTGGTCATGGCGGAGAAGTTCTCGGCGAGCCGCTTCTTCCAGCATGTGCGCGACCACCGCGTCACGATCGCGGCCGGCAATCCGACCACTATCAACATCCTGCTCAACACCGAAGGGAACGCGCACCGCGACAACCTGCCGAGCCTGCGCTTCATCACGTCGAGCTCGGCGCCGCTGACGATCGAGGAGTGGCGGCGGTTCGAGGAGCGCTTCGGCATCCCGATCGCGCAGGGCTATGGCTCGAGCGAGTCCGGCTGGATCGCCGCCATTCCGGGCGAAGCAGCGGCGGCTCGGCACGGTCGGGCGGCCGTTCGCCTATCACGATCTCGCGATCGTCGACGCGGCCGGACAGCGATTGCCAGCAGGCGAGGTCGGCGAGGTGGAGATCGGCGGCTTTGCCGACCACGACTACCGCTATCTCGGCGACGACGGCAGCGTTCATATCAACGGCCATGGCCGTCATCCGCACCGGCGACCTCGGCATGCTCGACGCCGACGGCTTCCTGCGGCTCACCGGCCGCGAGAAGGACCTGATCATCCGTGGCGGCGTCAACATCTCGCCGCTCGAGATCGACAGCATCCTGATGCAGCGCCCGGAGCTGATCGAGGTGGCGACTGTCGGCGTGCCGGACGCGATCTATGGCGAGGAGGTCGTGAGCTATGTGGTGGCGCGGCCGGGCACGGCCATCGATGTCGCCGAGCTGCTGCACTATTGCGGCACGGCGCTGCCGGCCTTCAAGGCGCCGAAGCGAGATCGTGGTGAGCACGTCGCTGCCCAAGACCGAACGCGGCAAGCTCGACCGCCGCGCGCTGGCGGAGCGATGGAAGGCGATGAACGGAGCCCGTAGCCCGGATTGAGCGTCAGCGAAATCCGGGTCCTACGGTGCAAATTGCTCAGTCGTTCCCGCATTTCGCTCACGCTCAATGCGGGCTACAAAGAAGAATCACCGACCCGTGCGCGCCAGCGAATGCACCCAGCCGTGCATGCGCGACTTGGCGTTCTCGATGTCCTTCTTCGTAGAAGAAGTCCTCAGGCTTCACCTTGTCGACCGGATAGACCGGCCGCAGGAAGTCGCTCTCGTAGCCGAACGGCACCGTCGCATCGATGCCCATGCCGCCTTCGAATTGCGTGTTCGACGCGGTCCACTGCTTGTCGCCTGCGGTCATGCGCTCGGCCGGCATGAAGGTCTGGCCGCGCCCGCCCGGGATCGGGTTGAGAATGTCGGTGCGCGGGTTCACGCGCGTGGTCAGGCACCACATGATGTCGTCCATCGAATACGGATCGACATCCTCCGAGACCGCGATCGCGAGCCGCATGCCCTGCGAGCACGAGAGCGCGGCGGCGAGGAAGTTGCGCTGCCAGCCCTCGTCGATCTGGTGGCGCTTCTTCACCTGGATGATGCAGCCGCCCCAGTCGGTCATGCAGTACGGGATCACCACGTTCTGCACGATGCCGGGCTGCAGCCGCTCGCACAGTTCGTAGAGCGCCGCCTCGCGCACGGTGGTGTCGATGTTGTGGTCGTCGAGCGTGTGGACGCCGAGCGCGAAGATGATCGGCTTGGTCTTCGGCTTGCGCATCGTGATGGCGGTGACGTGGAAGGTCGGCGCCTTGTAGGCCTTGCCCATGTAGCCCGCCCATTCCGGATGGAAATGGAAGCGGCCCTGGACGCCGGCGTCCTCCGACTCCTTGGTCTCGTAGCGGCGGTCGCGCGGATGCACATAGCCTTCGAGCACCAGCTCGGCATCGGCGAGCGTATAGGCGTCGACGGTGCGGCACTTCACCATGCGGATCGGCGTGCCCTGCACCGCGCCCGCGATGCCGATCTCGTCGCAGCCCATCGGCAGCACCGCGTAGTCGAAGCCCGCGCCGGCCATCAGCGTGCAGGCCGGCGGCACGCCGAAGCACATGGTCAGCGGGATCGGCTTGTCGTCCTTGTAGTACTTGTTCGCCACCTGCCACATGTGCGAGCCGGGCGAGATCTGGAACGTGCCGACATTGCCCCAGCGGAAGTTCATGCGGTTGTAGCCGAGGTCGGTGCCGCCATCGAACTGGTCGAAGCTGACGCAGCGGATGCCGGAGCCGACGGTGAGCTCCGGCTCATAGGTCGTATGCCGGATCGGCACCACCCACTCGTTCACGTCCTTCGGATTGGTGATGACGTGCTCCTGCACCGGCGCTTCATTCTGCTCGATGATCTCCGGCTTGAGCGGCTTGCGCAGCGCCGCGGCGAGCTTGCGCACGCGCTCGGCGTCGCTCTTCCAGCCGAACATCTTGTTGATGACGTTCATGTCACCGAACAGATTGGTGATGACGCGGTGGTTGGGCTTGCCCTTGACGTTGTTGAACATCACCGGGCAGCCGCCATCCATGTGCTTCTGCAGGCCGGTCACTTCGCAGGTCGGGGTCGACCGTCTTGTCGGTCTCGATCAGGTCGCCCTGCGACTTGAGCCAGGCGAGCGCGGTGCGCAGGTCGCGCGCGTGATGGGTGTCGCTGTCTTGACGCTGCTCTTTCTTGACGTGTTCCTGCATCGTGCCCTGAGCTCCATGAGTGGCGCGAGCGCGCCCGGGGACAATCGCCAACGGCCCCGGCTCGGCGGCAGCCGCCCGGAAAGCCAATTGCATAGATATCTAAGTATTAGTATCAAGGCTTCATCGGCCAAAGTCAACGCCCGCCCCGCTTGCCAGCGCTGCGGATGGAGGCGAGTGTACATTCATGGCGAAGCTCGCGAATTCCGACCGTCGGCGCTCCAGCGATGGCGGCTATCCGCCGATCGAAAGCGCCGGCTATCTGGTGCGCGATGCCCATCGCGCCTTCCAGAGGCTTCTGGAGAAGCGCATCGCCGCCCACGGCATCACGCCGCGGGCAATGGTACTTCCTGCGCGTGCTCTGGATCGAGGATGGTCTCTCGCAGCGCGAGCTCTCCGCGCGCGTCGGCATGATGGAGCCGACCACCGTGATCGCGCTGCGCAGCATGGAGAAGGCTGGCCTCATTCGCCGCGTGCGCTCAAGCGAGGACAAGCGCGTCGCCAATGTTTGGCTGACCGCCAAGGCCAAGCGCATACGCGAGCAGATGCTACTGCTCGCACGCGGCATCAACGAGGATGCGTGTCATGGTCTGAGCCGCGAGGAGTTTGACATCTTTCGCCGCGCCATCGCGCACATGACCGAGAACCTCGATCGCGTCATGCGATAGCGGGTGATTTTTTGCTCGCACAATTCGAGATAGTTTGGAACGTCGCGTCCGACGCCGCACACAGTCGACGTGTATATCGGAAAGCTTCCACTACAGCATGCAATCAGGAAGCGCGATTTGGTCGCGAAGTCGTCACATTAATGAGTGTCAGATTGGGTCAAATAAAAGATTAGCTCCGCACGTGCGGGTTCACCGCAAAAAATACCACCAGAAATACCTCAGCCTGAGGAGGGAGACAGGCTGACAAGTGAGAGTACATATTGAGAGCTCATATGATGATATCGCCTTACGATGTTCTGGGCGTGCCGCAGACTGCCAGTGACGAGACAATCAAGGCTGCGTTTTATCGGACTGCAAAGGCATGCCACCCGGACCTTCATGCTGCCGATCCCACTGCGGAGCAGCGGCTGCGACAGGCTGTGGCCGCCTATCATTTCCTCAAGAACCCGGACGAACGCGCAGCCTTTGACCTGCATCTAAGGGCGATTCGACGAAAGAAAGTCAGACGTTTCGCCGTGCCCACTCTCGCCGGTCTTGCCAGCGCTGGCGCTGCGGCAGTCGCCGTGTGGTTGTCGGTTTCACATACTGAGATTGTATCAAGTCTGCGTGTACAGCGAGAGCCGCTGGCAACCGAGTGGAAGAAAATCGGGGCGAGTAGTGATCCCAAAGCCATCTGGGCATTTGCAGTGCGGAACTCGGGCACTCCCGAATCTCAGTTGGCGCAATCGAGGCTTGTCGAGCTGATCGACGCCGCGGTCGATGTGCCGACACTGCAGGTGCTGCGCCTCGTTGCCGCAGACGCGATCGCGGAACGAGCACGCGAACGCCTTCTCCATCTGGAAGGGTGGGATTTCGCCAAGCCGGATAGCGTTGTATCCGCGGCACCTGCTTCAGAGGGCGCGGCGATCAGGGAGGTCAAACCCGAAGAGGCTTTGGCGCAGGCGAGCGAGGACAGGACCATCAGAGAGGCCAAGCGCGTAGAGCCTGGCTTGCAGGCGCCCGAGCGCAAGGCAATTCAAGAAGCCAAGCGCGAAGAGCCCCCGTTGCAGCCCTATGAGACAAACAAGGAGACTGCTGGCGAGGAGCCTGTTCCTGCGAGACCAGCCAAGATATCGCGGAACGCGCCAGCAAGACTGCGCGCAACAGGCTCCACTCCTCTCGCTCAAGCTGCACCCGAAAGCAAAAGCACGCCAGCCTGTTCTGGATCGCGACCGTGCGCGAGCTCCGTATCCAATCTTTTCGGAGTTGGATTTTAAAGTCTGAGTTGCGCGCAGCACGAGAGTATCCGACTGATTGATTGTTTCGAGAGAGTTCGTTGCGGATGGCGCGTGCGTCAACACGCTTCGATCGTGACCAACGCGAAAGAGAGCAATCATCAAAACAAAAACTTATGATTGTCTGGAGCGCAAAAATCTGTCGCGAAAGCTTCGCATTCTGTTGCCCACGTAACACATCACTGCACAATTCGGCCGCTGATTGAGCGCGGCAACAGCGCTCGTATTCCACACGATGAAGTGATGATATACCGTCCACTCGATGCAATACCGTCGTGTATTGGCGGGCCTTGGTGATGATCAGCGGAAGAAGTGTGGTGTATCGCGGAGGAGTTGGGCCAAAGACATTGGCCCGCACCGGTATCTTATTACTTGCGACGCTCTCCACGCCCGCCGCGTATGCGCAGTGCACGGCTGTCGGAATGAATCCGCCGTCGTCATTTCCCACACAAACTGCGGTCACGGCCGTCGCAGGCGCCTCAGCTTACGTGGGTACCGTTGCGGCCGCTATCCATTCTGCAAACACGGCCTTCCTGGCGCAGTCCACCGCATTCGTCGGCGCACCGCCCAATCCTGCACCTGACCAGCCAGGCGGCGGCATCTGGGCGCGCGGCGTTGGCGGCCATTCCACGTTCGACACCACCGCAACGGCCGGCAACATCAGCTTCGGCACCCCGGTCGCCGGAAACGTCGTTTGCAACACGCGCACGATCGCAGATTTTGCCGGCCTGCAGGTTGGCGCCGATATCGCGCGACTGAACGTCGGTGGGTGGAACCTGCACACCGGCTCCACGATCGGCTATCTGGGATTGAAGGCCAAGGATGGCACGCCGTCCGGGCTCAATCCGCCTGCAAGCTTCAGCGACAGTCTGCAGATTCCATTTGCCGGGCTCTATTTTGCCGCGAGCAAAGGGGGCTTCCTGATCGACGGTCAGGTTCGTTGGACTTTTTTCCAGAACGACGTGTCCGACAGCAACCACGGAATGTCTGGTCAGCGCTTTGACGCGCGCAGCGTCAGCGTGACCGGAAACGTCGGCTACAACTACAACCTCGGCAATCAGTGGTTCGTCGAGCCGTCGGCTGGATTTATCTGGTCGAGAACGCAAGTCGACACGATGAATGTCCCGGGAACACTGGTCTACGGATTCGGCGGCGTTCCTCCCTGGACGCTCGCGGTCAAGGACATCGACAGCACGCTCGGTCGCCTCAGTATACGAGTCGGCACGACTGTTGCGTACGACAATGTCGTGCTGCAGCCATTCGCCTCGGCCAGTGTGTTCCATGAATTCCAAGGCCGCGTCACCTCGAGCCTGACCAGCGATTTTGCAGCGATCGGCATGAACGCGCCAACGCTGAGCTCGACGGTCTCCGTCAACAGCCCAGGCACCTATGGCCAGTTTGGCCTCGGCGTCGCCGCACAAGTCTTGAACAGCGGCTGGGTCAGCTATCTGCGTGGCGACTATCGGACGGGAGAGAACATCGAGGGCTGGAGTGTCAACGGCGGCCTTCGCTATCAGTTCGTCCCCGAGCGCACCGGACCCATGATCACCAAGGCGCCCGTCTACAAGAGCCCCGTCAGAGAGACCGATTACAGCTGGGCCGGCTTCTACGCAGGAGCACAGCTCGGAGCGACCTGGGGATCCGCGCGTTGGGCGCTCGATGGCGAAGAGATCAAGCCGCGTGTTGCCGGCTTGCTCGGCGGCGGCGAGATCGGATTCAACCATCAAGTCGGGCGCTGGGTCTTTGGAATTCAGGGCGACCTGAGCTGGAGCAACGCCCAGGGCGCCCGCGCCTGTCCCAACGGCTTCTTCTACAGCTGCGAGAGCGAGCTCGACTTTCTCGCAACCACGACCGCCCGGATCGGCTACGCCTATTGGGACAGGCTCCTGGTGTACGCCAAGGGCGGCCTCGCCATCGCACGCGAGCGCGACCGGTATTCGTGCTACACGGGCTCGCGGCCGACGGTCCCGAGCGTGATGCTTGTCGGGTGCCCCTCGCAATCCGACACCAACACCAAGACTGGCTGGACGGTTGGCTGGGGCACCGAGTTCGGCCTGACCCGGACCATATCGATCAAGAGCGAAACCTCTTACGTCGATCTCGGAACCGACCGCTTCAGCGTAGCTGGCGTTCCGACTGAAATTCAGCGGAGCGGATTCACCTCCACCATTGGGCTGCACGTTCGCCTGGGCCAATAGGCGTCACCGCTCCGCCTGCTTGAAATACGACAAGTCGGGCAGCAGCTTTGGCATCGCACTGAGCTGAACTTGCGGGCTCAGAATCTGCAGCCGTACTCTTCGTGTAGTTTTACTCGCCTGTAGCCGTTCTGGTTCTGCTTGCAGATGGATTCCGCGTCTCGTTTGCTCAGACCGCGGAGAAGCTGTCGCTCGTTCTCGCTGAGCGCCCTCAGGTCGTCCTGCAGGCCTTCGGGCAGTTTGTCGGCGCAGGCTTCCAGCCTGACGAGCAAAGCATCGCAGGTGGGAACGCCGATAGGTTGGGCCATCGCATGGCAGGCGACGGCCGCGGCACCGAAAATCACAAGAGCAGCACGGAGCATCGGGCCTCCACCGTTGGTCCGCCGTTCGCATCCGAGCGCTCTTTACACAGCGGATGTAGCCCGATTGTGGCACGACACTTGAGCGGCACGCCGCTAGCAGGCGGTGGCACGCCGCGCGCGCCGGCTGTTACCGCTCTGCCTGCTTGAAATATGACAAGTCCGGCGGCGGCTGGTCCTTGCGCGCCGGCATCAGCTTGCCGTCGGCACTGAGATAGTAATTTTCCGCGCCGATGCGGACATGGGTGTTGTGCTCCGCGCACACGTCGTATTTCCAGGCCGGACGCGGATCGGGATCGCGGTTGGCCCGCTGTTTCTTGGAATAAGGCCGCGTCAACGCATTGTCGATCACGGTGATCTCGTTCCAAAGGATATTTCGGTCGGCCTTGTCGAGATAGATCTTCTCCTTGATCACCGTCTTGCCGTCGCTGTGGAACGGGATGCCGGTCGTGTCGTAGCCGCGCGGGTTCTTGAGAAAGCGCGTCTCGACCTCGAGCACGTCGTACTTGCCGTCGCCGTTCTCATCGACCCACTTGCCGATCGAATAGCCCGCAAAGGTCGGCTCGGCGTCCTCCGGCCACGGCCGGCCATCGGTAAAGATCCGCCGGTACATATCGTCGTTGTGATTGATGAGGACCCAGGTGATGTCCGGCATGACGATGAACTCCGCCGGAGAGTAGATGCTCATCATCGCCGGCATGCCCTGGTGGACGCAGAAGGTCGACGGCCAGTTGCCGGGACCGCCTGCCTCCAGGTCGGCTTTGATCCCGTCCCAGATCTTCTGATATTCGGGCGTGAGCGGGGGCTGCCCACCGAGTCTGATCCAGTTGTTCGGGCTGCCCTCAAAAGGTCGAGACCATTGGCCCTTGAGGTCCGGATACTTCCCAAAATCCACGACCTGGGCAACCGATGGCGTTGCTGAGCAACGCGGTGGCCAGTGCAACCGCATACATCGTGCTCTGGTTTCGCATGGACGTTTCTCCCCTGTGCTCACTCGGCCTTGATGCCGGCCGCCTTGATGACCTTCCCGGCGCGCTCGCCTTCGCCCTTGAGCGCGCGATCGAACTCCGCCGGCCCGCCGCCCTTGGCCTCGATGCCGACGGCGGCGAGCTGCTTGATGACCTCGGGCTCTTTCACGATCTCGTTCGCCTCGGCCGCAATCTTCTGCATGATGGCAGAGGGAACGCCGGCGCGCGCGTAGATGCCCACGATCGTTGCAAGATCGAATCCCGGGACGATCTCGGCAATCGCCGGCACGTTGGGCGCGAGCGGCGAGCGCTCGGCTCCGTTGGTCGCGATCAGTGTGATCTTGTTGGTGCCGGCGGCGCCGCTCAGCGATGGATAGGCCGAGAACAGTGCCTCGACATGGCCGCCCAGCAGCGCCGGCACCGACTCGCCCGTGCCTTTGAAGGGAATGTGCGTCATGGCGAGGTTGAGCGAGACCTTCACGCCTTCCATGGAAATATGATGGATGCTGCCGACGCCGGAGGAGCCGTAGTTGATCTGCCCGGGCCGCGCTTTCACGTAGTCGACGAATTCCTTGAGCGTCGCGACCGGCAGCTTCGGATGCACCGCCAGAAACAGCGGCGCCTGCGCCAGGAAGGCGACCGGCGCAATGTCCTTCGGATCGTAGGGAAGCTTGGCGTAGAGCAGCGGGTTGGTCGACAGCATGCTGCCGTCGCTCACCACGAAGGTCTGGCCATCGGCAGGCGCACCGACCAGCGCCGCCATGCCGATGCCGCCGTTGGCGCCGCCCCTGTTCTCGATCACCACGGTCTGACCCATGCGCTCCTGCAGCCGCCGGCCGACCACGCGCGCGACCGTGTCGGGCAGGCCGCCCGCCGCATAGGGGACGATCAGCTTGATCGAAGGTCCGGAACCGGGCGTCTGCCCCTGCGCCGCGAAAGGCACGAGGCCCAGCTGCGGCAAGCGCCAAGCAAGCCAAGTCCAAGCGAGCCATGTCCAAGCACCGCGGCCCGCAACCGATTCTGCATCGTTTCCTCCGGATTTGACCAAAAGCCTAGAGCAGTTTTGCAGGCCCGCCAAGAAGCGCACAGGCAGCGCACCGGGCAGCGCATTGTGCAGCACCCCGGCCGCCCCTGCGCGCGAGGCTTGCGCTTCCGGCCCTCAGGCGGCAAGGATCGCGCCCGCACCACCGATGGAGCCTGAGCATGAAGGACACTCTCCGCCCCGGCGTGTCGCGGACGAACCGCATCACCGTCGACCGCGACCGCACCATCGGCTTCATGGGCGAAGAGGCGCGCGTCTACGCCACGCCACGGCTGGTCAGCGACATCGAGATGACCTGCCGCAATCTTCTGCTCGAGCACTGCGATGCAGGCGAGGACTCGGTCGGCGTCGAGGTTGCGCTCAAGCATCTCGCCGCCGACGCTCGAGGGCATGCACGGTCGAGATCACGGTCAACGTCACGGCGGTCGACGGCCGCAAGGTCGTGTTCGAGGTCGCCGCCAAGGACGAGATCGAGCAGATCAGCGCCGGCACCCATACGCGCTTCGTCGTCGACGCTCGACAAGCGGATCGAGCGCCTCAGAGCCAAGGCCGGCAAAGCTCGCCGCTCTGAAAGCATGAGCAGCGGCGCGCCAATCGAGCCTGCCGCAGTGCGACATGAGC
Source organism: uncultured Alphaproteobacteria bacterium (assembly GCA_963817015.1). GTDB lineage: Bacteria > Pseudomonadota > Alphaproteobacteria > Rhizobiales > Xanthobacteraceae > VAZQ01. The sequence goes on from CAWFMV010000012.1 coordinate 183,168, forward strand.
CAATGGCTGACGAACAGCTGATCCTGGTCGACGAACGCAACCGCGCCGTCGGCACCGCCGGCAAGGACGCCGTGCATCGCACAGGGTCTCCTGCATCGCGCCTTCTCGATCTTCATCGTCGACGAGCGCGGACGGATCGCTGCTGCAGCAGCGCAGCCTGCGGAAATATCATTCGGGCGGACTGTGGGCGAATTCCTGCTGCGGCCATCCGCGGCCCGGGCGAGCGCACCGTCACGGCCGCGCACCGCCGGCTCCACGAGGAGCTCGGCATCACCAGCACGCTGTCGTTCGGATTCTTCGCCCGCTACCACGCCGACCTCGATCACGGCATGCAGGAGAACGAATTCGTCTATGTGTATCTTCGGGCGGCTTTCCGGCGAGCCAAATCCCGATCCGGCGGAGGTTGCCGCGGTGCGAATTGCTCTGAGCGTCGACGAGATCAACCGCCGCATCCGGCAAAAGCCCCAGTCCTTCACCTATTGGCTGCGCCACTATCTCGCAGCATCACCCCGCCGACATCGCCCGCCACGTCGAGCAAGGTCGCGCGCTCACGCAACAAGCGGTGACGCCGGCGCGTTGCTTCGTCGTATCCTCACACGGACGCTGCCCAGGGAGACAATCGATGATCGGCCGAACTGTCGGCGCTGGTCGCCGCGCTCGCGTGCCTCGCCCACGCCGCGCAGGCGCAAGATCTCATCACGCTGCGCTACGGCCAGAACGCGGCCGGCACCGGCGGGCTCTCGTCGCTGCCGCTCAATGTCGCGCTGCGCAAGGACTACTTCCGCCGCGAGGGCATCAATCTCGTCATGGTTCCGATCCCGGGCGGCACCGACCGGATCGTCGCGGCGCTCGACAAGGGCGAGATCGACGCCGGCAAGAACGCCACGCCCTATCATGATCCAGGCCGTGCTCAAGGGCTCCGACGCGGTCGCCTTCATCAGCCAGACCACGAACCCGGTCTACAGCCTGATCGTGCGGCCGGAGATCAAGACGCTTCGCCGACCTCAAGGGCAAGACGATCGGCCTGTCGACGCCGGGCGACACCATCACGCTGTCGACGGTGCGGCTGCTCACCGCCAAGGGCATCAAGACGTCCGACTACACGGCCAAGGCGGTGGTCGGCACGCCGGCGCGCTTCGACTGCCTCAAGTCGGGCGAATGCGCCGCGGTGCCGATGGGACAGCCGGAGGATCTCGACGCAATCAAGCAAGGCTTTCCGCGCCTCGGCTTCACCAACGAGGCGGGCGCCGACCTCATCTTCAACGTCGACATGGTGCGGCGCGCGCTGGGGCGAGAAGAACAAGGACACGCTCGTGCGCTTCGTGCGCGCGATGGCGTCGACCTATGCGTTCATGAACGATCCGAAGAACCGCGACGAGGTGGTCGCAATCGTCAGGGAGACCGGAAAGATTTCCGACGAGGTCGCCCGGCAGATTTTCGCGCCCTATCTCGAGCCGGACAAGAACGTGCTGCCGCGGCGCGGCGAGATCGAGCTTGCCGGCCTTCAACCGCGTGCTGGCGCTGATGGCCGAGGTCGGCGCGATTCCGAAGCCTGCACCGGCGGCGGAACGCTTCGTCGACCTGCAGTATCTGAAGGCGGCGGGGATCGAATAGGGCGCGCGATCGCTCACCGTCCGCCCGGCTCGCTGCGGCGCGTGTAGTCGATGAGCTTCGTCAACGTCTCCGGCGGCGTCGCCGCGACGTCGCTCGAGCAGCTTCTGCATCGTCTCGCCGTTCTCGGGCGAGAGCTCGCGCCGACCGCGCTCCATCTCGGCGACGAAGGCGGGATCCGCGCACCGTCTCCGTGAAGGCCGTCGCGCAGCACCTTGGTCGAGCTCCGGCCGGAATGCCCGGCGGCGCCGTCGACCGGACGGCCGACCTGTCGCCATCGCCAGGATCACGTTCCACATCGTCTTGTGCTCGTCGGTCTTCACGTAAGTCCATGATCAGCGGAACGTCGGGCAGATCGGGCGCACGGGTCCGCGCGACCTGCACCAGCACCCGCACCAGCTTGTCGCGCATCCAGTTCGGCCGCTCCGACTTCACCGACGACCAGGAGCCGGTGACGCCTTCGACCTCGCCGCGCTCCATCGCCAGAAACACCGCCGAGTTGGCGCGATAGCCGCGACACGACGCGGAATTTGGTTCCGATCGTGTTGTTCATCAGATGCGGATAGGTCTCGCTGTCGTTGGGACCGCTGCCGCCCAGCACGACGGTGTCCTTGAACGCGTCCGCCATCGTCTGCGCCTTGGCGGTGTGCCAGATCGTGGTCGAGCCGGTTTCCGCCGCGAAGCTGCCGAGCCAGTTGAACTTCGGTCGGGCACGAACTTCGCGTTCTTGTCGCCGAAGATACGGATAGAACGGCACGCCGCGCTGGATCAGGCCGATCACCAGCCCGTCCTTGGGCGCGACGTTGAACAGCCAGTTGGCCGACTGCAGCCCGCCGCCGCCCGGCATGTTCTGCACCACGATCGTCGGCTCGCCCGGAACGTGCCTCCGGAAATAGCGTGGCGAAGGTCCGGGCGTAGAGGTCGTAGCCGCCGCCGACGTCGGAGGGCACGATCAGCCGAATGCGTCTTGCCGCGGTAGAAATCCTCGCCGCCGGCGGGCCCAGCCACGGCCGCAAGTGTCATCGCAGTGCCAGCAACGCAATCAAAGACCGTCAGCATTCGAGGTCTCCGTCTACCGCCGACATTGACAAGCACCGCAGACGGTACGAAACGAGATGTGGCGGCACAAGTCCGGTGCGACAGGACGTCGCACATGCGGGAATGTCACGCCGGGAGCCCGGCAGGCGGAGGCAGACGCTTGAACGATAGCGGCCTCACCAGGCGCGAACGACCCAAGTGAACGAGGCGCGCAAGGCCCACGTCGATCGAGAACCTGCCGATCGATCCCGCGACGCCGCTGTTCCGGGTCCGCTCCTTCAGCCTGCTGTTCATCACCCGCGTCGCCTCGACCACCGCGTTCCAGATGCTCTCGGTCGTGGTCGGCTGGCATGTCTACGAACTGACCGACAGCGCGCTGCATCTCGGCCTGATCGGGCTCGCCCAGTTCATGGCGCCCGTTCCTTCTGATGATGCCGGCCGGCCAGATCGTCGACCGCTACAATCGCCGCCTGGTGCTGCGCTGCGCCTATGCGGTCGCCTTCGCCTCGTCGGCCGGCCTGATGCTGGTCGCCGCCATGCCGCCGCCAAGCCTCACCGCGATCTACGTGCTGGTGTTCGTCAACATGGCGGCACGCACCTTCGAGCAGCCGCTGATGCAGGCGCTGCTGCCGGCGATGGTGCCGCGGCCGATCCTCAACCGCGCCATCGCGGCGCATGTCTCGGCGCGGCACCTGTCGGTGCTGATCGGCCCGTCGCTCGGCGGCGTGCTGTACGTGTTCGGTCCGGTGTTCGACTATGGCGTCTGCACCGCGCTGGTGCTGGCCGCGTTGGTCGCGACGCTGCTGCTGCCGGATCCAGGCCGGCCGGCGCAGCAGCCCGACGTCAGCGCTGGACACGCTGCTCGCCGGCTTCCGCTTCATCTGGCGCTGCGAGACGATCCTGGGCGCGATGCTGTTCGAGTTCGCGGCGGCGCTGTTCGGCAGCGTGAGCGCGCTGTTTCCGATCTATGCGCGCGACATCCTGCAGACCGGCGCCTGGGGCGCCGGCGTGCTGCGCAGCGCGCCCGCGCTCGGCGCGCCTGATCGGCGCCGCGGTGCTCAGTCGCTTTCCGATCCGGCGCACCGGCGGGTTCTGGCTTTACGCCGGCTTCGCGCTCACCGGCTCGCCGCGATCGTGTTCGGCTGTCGACGAACCTCGTCCTGTCGGTCGCTGCCCTGATGCTGGTCGGGCGTCGGCGACATGGTCAGCACGGTCGTCCGGCAGACCCTGATCCAGATGACGACGCCCGACGACATGCGCGGCCGCGTCTTCGCGGTCAATTCGCTGTTCTACGGCACCGCGACGCATCTCGGCTCGTTCCGCGCCGGCGTCATGGCGGAGCTGATCGGCGCGGTCGGCTCGGTGTTGATCGGCGGCTGCGCGATTGTCGCGACCGTGGCTTGTGGACATGGCTGTTCCCGGCGCTGCGCCGCGTCGATCGTCCGGATGAGGTGCAGCCGTTCGAGCCGGGCGGGACGACACCGCCGTGGATGATACAGCGCCACGGCCGGCCCGAGATACGCCAATCGCGATACCGATTGCGGATCTGCCGATCGACCCATCGACGCCGCTGTTCCGCGTCCGCTCGTTCGCGCTGCTGTTCATCACGCGGGTGACGTCCAACATCGTCCAACCAGATGCTGGCGGTCGCGGTCGGCTATCAGGTCTATGAGCTGACCGACAGCGCGCTCCATCTCGGACTGATCGGTCTCGTCCAGTTCCTGCCGCCGCTGCTGCTGATGCTGATCGCCGGCCAGGTCGCCGACCGCTACAATCGCCGCCTCGTGCTGCGCTGCTGCTTTGCGATCGAGTTCTGCGCCACCACCGGCATCATGATCGCGGCGCTGTTTCCGCAGCCGAGTCTCGCCGCGATCTATGGGCTGCTGCTCATCAACGCGATTGCGCGCACCTTCGAGCAGCCGACGATGCAGTCGCTGGTGCCGGTGATGGCGCCGCGCGTCCTGCTCAGCCGCGCGGTCGCGGCGCATGTCTCGGCCGGCCGGCTGTCCATCCTGCTCGGCCCCTCGCTCGGCGGCGTGCTTTACGTCTTCGGTCCCGCCTTCGCCTACGCCGCCTGCGCGCTGCTGATTGGCGGCGCAGCCGTTGCGAGCTTCCTGTTGCCGAGCCCGCCGGTCGCGGCGGAACGGCCGAAGGTGAGCTGGGACTCGCTGTTCGCGGGCTTCCGCTTCATCTGGCGTTGCCAGGCCGTGCTCGGCGCCATGTCGTTCGACCTGATGGCGACGCTGTTCGGCGGCGTGACCGCGCTGCATGCCGATCTTCGCGCGCGACATTCTCGACATCGGCCCGTGGGGCGCCGGCATCCTGCGCAGCTCGCCCGCCATCGGGGCGCTCATGACCGCTGCCGTCCTGACGCGCTTTCCGGTGCAGCGCAACGGCGGCGTTTTCATCTATGTCGGGTTCGCGCTCTATCGGCCTCGGCGTGACGGTGTTCGGGCTTTCGCACCAATGTCGCGCTGTCGATCGCGTCGCTGCTGCTGCTCGGCGCCGGCGACATGGTCAGCTCGGTCGTGCGCCAGACCATCATCCAGATCACGACGCCCGACGCGATGCGCGGCCGCGTCGTCGGCGTCAACTCGTTCTTCATCGGCTGCTCCGGCCAGCTCGGCTCGTTTCGCGCCGGCATCATGGCGGCGATGATCGGCGCGGTGGGCGCGGTCGTGGTGGGCGGTTGTGCGGTGTTCGCCACTGTCGCATTGTGGGTGTGGCTGTTCCCGACGCTGCGCCAGGTCGACCGGCCCGATGTGGCGCAGCCGTTCAAATAGGTCGATCACCAGAGCCGTAGGATGGGTTGAGCTCCTGCGAAACCCATCGCGTGCTGAACTTGGGCTACATGGCGGACATGGGTTTCGCTGCGCTCAACCCATCCTACGACAGATTGCCTACCCGGCGGTCGCCGCTTTAAACTCAAGCGATGCTCGATGACCTCCTGCAACGCAGGCCCTACAACGCCGCGGTCGACTTCGTCGATGCCAACGTGGCGCGCGGGCTCGGCCAGAAGGTCGCGTTCATCGATCCGAGCACACAGCCTGACCTATGGCGAGCTGCAGGCCCGTACGTACCAGTTCGCCGCCGCGCTGAAGGCGCTCGGCCTGCGGCAGGAAGACCGCCTCCTCCTGCTGCTGCCCGACACGGTGGATTATCCGGTCGCGTTCTGGGGCGCGCTCCGCGCCGGCATCGTCGCCATCCCGCTCAACACGCTGCTGTCGCCCGAGCGTCTATGCCTACATCATGGCCGACAGCCGTGCGACCGCGCTGGTGGCGGCCGCGCCGCTCGCCAGAAACATCCTGCCGATCCTCGATCGCGTGCCGCGGCTGCGCACCATCGTGCTCGTCGGCGCGAGCCCGGACGATGTCAGCGCCTTCTCGCGTCTCGATGTGCATCATTTCGACGACCTCCTCGCGCGCCAGCCGGCGGAGCCGTTCACCGCGCCAACCCTCTCCGACGAGGTCGCGTTCTGGATGTACACCTCGGGCTCGACCGGCGACCCCAAGGGCGTCAAGCACGTGCACACCACGCCGATGTGCTGCCGCGCGGCTGATGGGCCAACGCGTGATCGGCATCCGCTCCGACGATGTGGTGTTCTCGGCCGCGAAGCTGTTCTTCTCCTACGGCATGGGCAACGCCATGGCGTTTCCGATGTCGGTCGGCGCCACCAGCGTGCTGCTGCCGCAGCGCCCGACGCCCGACGGTGTGTTCGAGCTCATGCGGCGGCATCGCCCGACCATCTTCTATGGCGTGCCGACGCTCTACGCCGCGATGCTCGCGCACAAGGACATGAGCCGCGGCGCCGGCTCCGACCGGCTGCGGCTGTGCGTCTCGGCCGGCGAGGCGCTGCCCGCCCATCTCGGCGAGCGCTGGCGCGCGACCGCCGGCTGCGACGTGCTCGACGGCATCGGCTCGACCGAGATGTTCCAGACCTTCCTGAGCAACCGGCCTGATGATGTCCGCTACGGCTCGACCGGCAAGCCGGTCCCCGGCTACGAGGTCAAGATCGTCGACGAGGACGGCCGCGCTGCTGCCCGATGGCGAGATCGGCGAGCTGCTCGTGCGCGGGCCCTCGGCCGGCGAAGGCTACTGGAACCAGCGCGCACAAGAGCCGCCGCACCTTCGCGGGCGAATGGACCCACACCGGCGACAAGTATCTGCGCGACAGCGACGGCTACTATCACTACTGCGGGCGCACCGACGACATGTTCAAGGTGAGCGGCATGTGGGTGTCGCCGTTCGAGGTCGAGGCCGCGCTCGCCTCGCACGAGGCGGTGCTCGAAGCCGCCGTCATCGGCAAGCAGGACGCCGACGGGCTGGTCAAGCCGAAGGCCTTCATCGTGCTGCGCAACGGCTACACCGCGAACGAGGGCCTGCTCGAGACGCTCAAGGCGCACGTGAAGGAACGTGCCGGCCTGTGGAAGTATCCGCGCTGGATCGACGTGCGGCTCGACCTGCCGCGCACCGCGACAGGAAAGATCCAGCGCTATCAAGCTGCGGGAGCTGGAATCGTAGTTGGTCAAAAAACGCAGAAAGGGAGGTTGTGATGATGAATGCGAAGAGAAAATCCCGAACGTCGGGGACCGTTGACGGTGCTCGCCGCGCTCCTGTGCACCACCATCGGGCTCGCAGTTGGCCCGAGCCGCGGCCAGGACGCCCGCCTCGACGACTGGAATGTCGACCCGGTGCGCGGGCCGGTCGATCTCGGCCTGACCGATCCGTCGCTGGTCGGCGCCATCGACGTACATCTGCATGTCGATCCGGATGCGCCCGGAACCGGCGGCGTGATCCGAGCGGTGGATGTGTTCGACGCCACCAGGATCGCGATGGCGCGCGGCATGCGCGGCTTCGTGTTCAAGACCCACCAGGACACGGGATCGGCAAGCGCCGCCTACATGGTGCGCAAGCATGTGTCGCCGACGTTCGAGATCTTCGGGCGCATGGCGTCGAACTACGCGACCGGCGGCATCAATGTCGCGGCGCTCGAGCACTTCACGCAGATCAAGGGCGGCTGGGCGCGCATTCTCGAGATGCCGACGCGCAACTCGATCACGGCCACGACGCGGCCCGGCAGCATGGAGCGGGCAGAGCTTGCGCGGGCGAGGCCCTGGATGCTGATGATGCCGCCGGAGACGCCGCCGTTCGTCGCGGTCTCGCGCAACGGCGAGCTTCTGCCCGAGGTCAAGCACCTGATCAGCGTGCTCGCCAAGATCAGGACGGTCGACAGCAACGGCCGCATGGTGCTGGCGACCGGTCACGCGACGCCGGAAGAGCATTTGCTGCTCGCGCGCGAGGGTCGCAACGCAGGCCTCAACGTGCTGCTCACGCATCCGGGCGACATCCGCAATTGCCGGAGGCTGCGCGGCTTGGTGCCTTCATCGAGGTGACCGCTTCGCACGTCTACAAGAACGAGGCTGGACGCAAGGAGGCCGCTGCGCTGATCCGCAAGGTCGGCGCCGAGCACATCGTCGTCGGCACCGACTGCGGCCAGACCAACAACGTCTACCCGACCGACTGCCTGGTGCTCGCCGCCCGCGGGCTGCGCGCCGAGGGCATCACGCAGCGCGAGCTCGATCTCATGTACAAGGTCAATCCCGCGAAGCTCTTGCGCCTGCCGCCGCCGGAGATGGCGGCGTTGAACAAGTAGGCTTACACGTCAAGACGCAATTTGACGAACCGGTTGGCCGATGCATCATCGGCCAACCTCGAACAACCGCTGCACCAGCCGCCGCGCCAGCACGCCGGCCACGCGGCGGCGGTAATGGCCGGGCGTGAATGTCGTCTTCATCGACATGATCTGGTCGCGCACGAGGTCGTCGAGGCCGTCGAACACGCGCTCGTCGAGCGCGCCGCCGCAGAGCTGTCCGTGCCCTCGAGCAGCACCGGGCGCGGATTGGTGCCGGTGAAGGCGACGCGCAGGTCGGCGAGCGCATCGCCGTCGCGGCGCAGCGCCACCGCGACTCCGCAGACCGGATATTCGATCGAGCGGCGGATGCGGATCTTGTCGTAGGCCGAGCGCAGGCCCGGCGTATTGGTCGCGCGCACCGCGGTGACGATCTCGCCCGGCCGCAGCGACAGAAAATACTTGCCGTCGCCGCGCGTCTCGCGTGACCGGCTCGTCCTGCCGCGCATAGCCGATGTAGAGGCTCGCGAGCGGCACCGTGCGCCGCCCCGCCGGCCCTGCGATATCGACCTCGGCGCCGAGCGTCAGCAGCGCGGGCGCGAGATCGCCGCTGAAGGTCGCAAAGCACACGCCGCGGCTCTTGGGCGCGACGTGGCACATCGTGCCGGTGGTCTTGAGGCAATGCTGATTGGCGGTGCGCCACCATTCGCTCTGATTGTAGAAGATGCAGCGCGTGTCGAGGCAGAGATTGCCGCCGACCGTGCCCATGTTGCGATGCGTCGGGCCCGCGATCGCATGCGCGGCCTGCGCCACGACCGGATAGTGCTCGATCACGTCCGGATGCGCCGCAAGCTCGGCGAGCGTCACCGACGCGCCGATCTCGAGCGCGCGCGCGTCGGCCTTGATCGCGCGCAGCTCGGCGACGCCGGTCATGTCGATCAGCACCGGCGGCGCCACGATGCCGCGGCGGATGTTGACCATGAGATCGGTGCCGCCGCCGAGCAGCCGGCTGTCGGGATGCGCGGCGCGCGCCGCGAGCGCCTCGCTCAAGCTCGTCGGACGCAGCAGCTCAAATTCCGGAAGCGCGTCCATCAAGCGTCCGTCTCCCACAGCCGCAATCCGCTCATGCCCCGCGACGGACGGGCGATCCAGATGCCGTGCCGGGATCCCGCTTGACGCGAGACATCGAAGCGGAGAGAGGGTTTAGGCCTTCGCGGACGACATCATGCCGTGCTCCGTCTCCTTGCCGCCCTGCGCGGCGCCGCTTCTCGATCGCCGCGAACACGCGGTCGGGCGTCACCGGCAGATCGTTGAAGCGAACGCCGATCGCGTCCGCGATTGCGTTGGTGAGCGCCGGCAGGAACGCGGCGAGCGAGCCCTCGCCGGCCTCCTTGGCGCCGAACGGCCCGTGCGGATCGTTGCTCTCGACGATGCCGACCTCGATCGGCGGCGAATCCTGGATCGTCGGCACGCGATAGTCGAGCATGTTGGCGGTGAGCATCAGGCCCTCGTGATAGGCGGTCTCCTCGCTCATCGCCTGGCCCATGCCCATCCAGACCGAGCCCTGCACCTGGCCCTCGACCGTGAGCCGGTTGAGCGCCTTGCCGCAGTCGTGCGCGACCCAGACCTTGTCGACGGTGACGACGCCGGTCTCCTCGTCGACGGTGACCTCGACCACCTGCGCCGAATAGCTGTAGCCCATGGTGCCGCCGATCGCGGCGCCGCGATACTTCTTGCCGCCGTGCGAGTCCGGGATGGTCGAATAGTTGCCGGTCACCGTGATGGTGCCGGTGTCCTTCAGCGCCTCCGTCACGACCTCGTTGAAGGTGAGGCCCTTGTCCTGCGCGCCGGCGCGATAGAGCTCGCCCAGGCATTCGATCTCTTCGGGCCTCGCTTCGAGCTTGCGCGCGGCGGCAGCGACCAGCACGCTCTTGAGCTTCTGCGCGGCGTCGATCGCGGCGTTGCCGACCATGAAGGTCACGCGCGAGGAATACGAGCCGTTGTCCTTCGGCACCACGTCGCTGTCGCCGGTGACGACGCGCACGCGCGACAGATCGAGGCCGAGCACCTCGGCGACGGTCTGCACCAGGATGGTCGAGGAGCCCTGCCCGATCTCGGCCGCGCCCGAGAGCACCACCACCGAGCCGTCGAAATCGAGCTTGATCTTGACGGTCGCGTGCGGCTCGCCGGTCCAGTTCACCGGCTTCGACGCGCCGCTGATATAGTGCGAGCAGGCCATGCCCAACCCTTTGCGCACGCCGTTGCCGTTCGGCAGCTTGCCCTTGCGCGTCGTGCCAGCCGCTCTCGCGCTCGACCCAGTCGAGGCACTCGGGCAGGCCGTAGCTGTTCACCATCAGGTCGTTGTCGGTGAAGGTCGGCGCCTGAAAGCAGATTTGCGCGCCGCACCGCGAACGGATCGAGCCCGAGCTCGTCCGCCATCTGGTCAAGCAGGCTCTCGAACGCGAAGCGCACATCGACCGTGCCGTGGCCGCGGAAGGCGCCGCACGGCGGCGTGTTGGTGAGCACGCGCTGGCCGACATATTTGACGTTGTGCAGGTCGTAGATGGCGTAGAGCATCGAGCCCGAATAGAGGATCGTCACCACGCCATAGCCCGAATGCGCGCCGCCGCGCTGGTCGCATTCGCATTCGACCGCGGTGATGCGGCCGTCCTTGGCGCATGCCGATCTTGAGGCGGATGTCGGTCTCCGGCCGGCCGCGATGGGTGATGAAGGTCTCCTCGCGGTTGACCACGATGCGCACCGCGCCGCCCACCTTGCGCGCGAGCAGCGCGGCGATCAGCTCGACGTTGAGCGTCTCGGTGCGGCAGCCGAAGCCGCCGCCGACATGCGGCTTGACCACGCGGATGCGCGACATGTCCATGCCGAGGATCTGGCTCAGCATCAGGTGCACGTAGTACGGCACCTGCGTCGAGGCATGCACCGTCATGCGGTCGCGGCCGGGATCGTAGTCGGCGACCGCGGCGTGCATCTCCATCTGGTTCTGGCACACTTCGGCGCAGTTGTAGGTGCCCTCGCGCACGAGGTCGGCCTCGGCGAAGCCCTGCTCGACGCTGCCCAGCTCGAACAGCACATCGCGCTCGATATTGCCGCGGCTTGCGCGCGTGCAGCGTCACCGCGTCGGGCGCGAGCGCAGCCTGCGCGGTGAAATAGGCCGGCAGCTCGCGCACCTTAAGCTTGATCAGCGAGATCGCCTTGCGGGCGGTCGCGTCGTCGACCGCAGCGACCGCCGCGACCGGCTCGCCGCGATAGCGCACCTTGTCGCGCGCCAGCGGATGCTCGCTGCGCGCGATCGGCAGCACGCCGAAGGTCTGGTCGCAATCGGCGCCGGTGACGATCGCCTTCACGCCGGGAAGCCTTTCGCGCCTCCGACACGTCGACCTCGACGATCTCGCCATGCGCATAGGGGCTGCGATAGATGCGCCCGGCGAGCATGCCGGGCGTAACCAGATCGGCGGTGTATTTGGCGCGGCCGGAGACTTTCTCCGGCCCGTCCACCATCGGCACGTAGTCGCCGATGTTGTGTGTCGGTACGATCTCGTTCATGGCCGTAAACCATCGGCGGCCAGCGCGGCGGCGTGCTGCACCGCCTCGATGATCTTCACATAGCCGGTGCAGCGGCAGATGTTGCTGCCGAGCGCCTCGCGGATCTCATCCTCGGTCGGATGCGGGTTGCGGCGCAACAGCCCGGCCGACGCCATGAGAAAGCCCGGCGTGCAATAGCCGCACTGGGCGCCGAGCTTCTCGTGGAAGCCGCGCTGCACCGCGGAAAGCCTGCCGTCCTGCGCCAGCGACTCCACGGTCTCGACGCGGCGGCCCGCGACCGCAGCCGCGAGCGTGAGGCAGGACAGCCGCGGCTCGTCGTCGACCAGCACCGTGCAGGCGCCGCACTCGCCGCCGTCGCAGCCGGTCTTGGTGCCGGTCAGGCCGACGACCTCGCGCAGGTAGTCGAGCAGCAGCAGATTGTCTGGAACCGCGTCCACGCGGGGTCGGCCGTTCAGGGTGAGCTCGAGAAGGCGCGCCATGGGCTATTCCCATAGCAACTATAGACCTTGCATTCAATTTGGGCAGCCGCAAACGCTTGTCAACCCGCGCGAAAACGCCCGATGACCTCGTCCGGGATGGGCTTGCCCCGGATGCGGCCGTCGGCGTCCCGGCCGGCCCAGACCCGGGTCTCACGGCCCTCGACCGCGAGCTCGCCATTGAGCGTGATGCGATGGGTGACATCAAAGCTCGAGCGCCGAAACTCGCCGATCTCGGACGCGACCTCGACATGGTCGCCAAACTTGACCGGCACATGGAAGCGCGCCTGCGCGTCGACCAGCGGCACCCCGATGATGTCATAGGTGGTGAACAGGTCCTGCCGCGGCACGCCGAGCACGCTCTCGAACATCTCCCAGGTGGACCAGTCGAAATATTCGAAGAAGCGGCTGTTGAAGACGATGCCGGCCGGATCGCAATGGCCCCATTCGATCCGCAGGTGCTTGTGGTGGACGAAGTGTGGCATCGATCAACTGTGCTGTCGGTCGCCTCCTTGATAGCGGCGGACGATGGCAGGGTAAACCGTCAGGTGGCCCCGACCGATGTCCCTCCCCGCCAACTCAGTCACTCTTGCTTTCGTCCTTGGGTTGCAGTTGTTGCTGCTGTTGCGGTTGCGCTTCCGAAGGCTGCTCTTTCTGCTGGGCGGCAGGATCATCCGGCTCCATCGGCCACCCCGATTGAGCGTTGCGATCCGCCTGATCGGCAAGGCGCAGGAAGGCTTTGGCCAAGCTCTCGAATTCCTCGCGGAAAAGCTCGTGCTGCTCCGCCTTGGCGAGCATATCAGCAGCTTTAAGACGATATGTGTCTGCCGACCCCGCCATCAGCGCTCACCGAGTGCTACTGCTAATCCCCACTGGCAAAGTCTGATGCACTGCAATCGTTCCCCGGCTCGGCCGTGAAAACGATAAAAATACACGCCTTGAAGGTATGAACGTGCGCCACGGCCCGGTCGCGCCAGGGTCGCAAGCGGAACTTCGATCCGGCGCGCGACCGACTTGTCGCGAACTATCAATGCGACGACCTCCCTACTTTGACCTCCCAAGCTTCTCGATGGCGCCCTTCAGATCGCGCTCCCCGTCGAAATACTCTTTCCACGGCCTACTTCTCTTCAGCAGCGCCGGCGCGGTCCGTATCGTGAAGCGCTGCGGGTCCAACCCCGCCTTCACCTGATTCCAGTTGAGCGGCATCGACACCGGCGCTCCTGGGCTGGCGCGAGGAGATAGAGGCGCCACGGCAGTGGCGGTGCGGTCGTTGCGCAGGTAGTCCAGAAAGATCCGCCCCGTGCGCAGCTTCTTGGTCATGACGATCAAATAACGGTCGGGATTGTCGCTTGCCATTTGCGAACATACAGCTTGCGCGAAGGCCTTCGCCTCTTTCCAACTCAAGCCATTGTTACGAACCGATAGCGGTGTGACCACATGCAGGCCCTTGCCGCCGGTTGTCTTGCAGAACGGCTCGAGCCCGAGCTTTTCCAGGCGCGCCTTCAATTCTTTCGCGGCTTCGATGACGGCTTCAAACTTGACGTCCGGCGCCGGATCGAGATCGAACACGAGGCGACCGGGAGTGTCCGGATCCCCGGGCTGGTTGTTCCAGGGGTGATACTCAACGGCTGCGATCTGGGCCGCCGCAATCAAGCCCTCGACGCTGTCGATCTGGGTATAGGGCTTGCGTGTCTCCTTCGACGGTCACGAGGCTGATCAGGTTCGACATGCCCCGCATCTCATGCCGCTGGAAAAATCGCTCCGCATTGATGCCGTCGGGGGTGCGGATGAGAGAGCAAGGCCGGCCTTTGAGATGCACGATCATCCAGGGGCCGACCTCTTCGAGATAATGCGCCAGGTCGATTTTTGAGGAGCCCAGCAGATTTTCCCTCTGCCGGCCACAGCAGTTTGTCGGGATTGGAGATAACGATCCCACGCACCACATTGCCCTGCGGCTTGCGCGACCTTGCGACTTTGCGCGCTTGGCGGTGCGAGACTTCAGCTTAGCAGTTGCGGTGTCTGCCACCTCCTCAGGCGGCACTGCCTGCTCGGCGCGCACCTCGGAGGCGGGCTTGTCTTCTCGCAGGCCCTTGAATGCGGCCTGACGTACCATCCCGTCGCCGGTCCAGCCGGCAAATTCGATCTCGGCAATGAGCTTGGGCTTGACCCAGGTGACGTCTTTATCTCTGCGCGGGGCGCCATTGCCTCCGAACGGGCTCTGCTCCGTCGCAAGTGCAACAAGCTTCTTGAGGAGTTCACTCGAATTGCGCTTGTTGAAGCCGGTTCCGACGCGTCCGGTGTGGACCAGATGGTCTCCGCGATAAACACCGACGAGCAGCGAGCGCAGCTTTCTCGAGCTCCCGCTCCATCCTCCGATGACCACTTCCTGACCGCCACGGCACTTCGCCTTCTGCCAGGTGTCCATGCGTCCGGATTGATATGGAGCGCTGGCGGATTTCGAGATGATGCCTTCGAGGTTCATCCTGCAGGCGGACTGCAGCACGGCGTCGCCCGGCTCGGCCAAATGCTCGACGTACTTGATCTGCTTTGCCGCCCGGCTGTTGCCGGTCAGAAGCCGCTGCAATCGCTCCTTGCGATCGGTCAGCGGTAGTGGCCGAAGATCCTCGCCATCCGCATAGAGCAGATCGAACACGAAATAGGTCAACGATTTGGAATCGCCCTCGGACAGGGCCGCCTGCAACGCAGCAAAATCAGGCGCGCCATTGTGGTCCAGCGCCACAACCTCGCCGTCGATGATGCAGTCCGTAAGCCCCTTCGCGGCCTGGGCGACCGCGGAAAATCTGGACGTCCAGTCGAGCCCCTTGCGGGTGCGCATTGCTGCTTGGCCATCCTCCACGCGCAATTGCATGCGGTATCCGTCGAGCTTGATCTCGTGAACCCATTCACGACCAACCGGCGGGCGGCTCACCGGTTTACACAATTGAGGAGCAATGAACTGCGGCATCTCTGATGCGGTGCGCTTCTTCGATTTGGCACTCCTCTTGGCACTTCTGGGCGGCCGATCAGCAGCGGGGATCTGCGAAGCTTGGCTTGCTTTGTCGTCTGAATTCGAATGCCAGACCGCGTCGGATGCAGCAGCTTTGCCGGAGAGCATAAACGGCTTCGGCCGTGGGCCTTCACCGGCCTCAATTTTCTCCAGAGTGCGCCCGGAGGCGACTGACAAGTCTTCATCCGTGACCGCATCACCGTTTTCACGCGCATATGGGTCGCGGTGCTTGATCAGAAGCCAGTTATTGCGGCTGCTGCGACCGCGCTCGCGATCCTGACGCATGCGCACCAACACCCAGCTGCCCTTCAGTTTCTCGCCCGCAAGGGTGAATTTCAGCTCGCCCTTGCGTAGCGACTGTCCCGGATTGCCGCCCTCCTCCGGCTCCCAGAAGCCCCGGTCCCACAGCATGACGGTGCCGCCGCCATATTCGCCTTTCGGGATCGTGCCTTCAAAGTCTCCGTAGTCGAGTGGATGATCCTCGACCTCGACGGCGAGGCGGCGATCGCGCGGGTTGAGAGACGGCCCCTTAGTGACGGCCCAGGACTTGAAGACGCCGTCCACCTCCAGCCGCAGATCGTAGTGCAGCCGTGAGGCCGCGTGCTTCTGAATGACAAAGCGGGGGTACTGGGCTGCCTTGACCCGCGCTTTCCCGCTCGGCTCCGCGGTGATCGTGAAGTCGCGTTTCGCTTGATACAGAGAGAGCTTGCGGGCTGCCATTGCTCAATACAACCGGGTTGCGCCGTGCCTGTTCCAGAGCCGCCAAGGCCTAGTCCGTTAACGCAAATAGCGGAACTTCGAGCAGACAGACGCGTTTGTGTGCGTGGAGAAAATAATCATGCACAAAACCAACATGCACAACTGCCTTTTCTGCAAGAACCCCTTGCGACCCTGGGCAGAGTGGAAGGGCGATGACGGCCAGATCTATTGCAACGAGTTTTGCGCCGACGCGGGCGGCTCGATGGATATGCCTGTCATACCCGGGCCGCCCGAGATGATCGCCGCCTTCAGGTCGCCGAGGGCCTGATCCATTCGAAGTAGCCGCCACACTCGCCGCCTACCTTTCCGCGCGCGGGCGACTGGCGTCCATAAACAATCGTGTCCATCAATTGCGTCGGTTTTCGAATACCCAACCGACGGCTTTGAACTGAGGTTCTAACATCTCCGGAGTGTGTCCCGTGGCGGCGCGTGCGTACTGGAAAGGCTTCCTCAAGCTCTCGTTGGTTTCCTGTCCGATCTCTTTGTTTCCGGCAACTTCGGAACGCGATAAGATCAGTTTTCACCAGATCAACAAGAAAACCGGACACCGCATAAAGTACAAGAAAGTAGATGCAGAGACCGATCGCGAGGTCGATCCCGACGATATTGTCAAAGGCTACGAGTTCAGAAAGAACGAATACCTAGAGCTGGAGCCGGATGAGCTCGATGCGATCGCGCTGGAAAGCACGCGCGTGATCGAGATCGATCAATTTGTACCGGCTTCCGAGATCGACGAGCTCTACCTGAACCAACCGTACTACATCGTGCCGGAGGGCGAGGTTGGAGCGCAGGCTTTTGCAGTCATTCGCGAGGCTATCCGCAAGGAGGGGATGGTTGCGCTCGGAAAAGTCGTCTTCACATCCCGCGAGCATATCATGGCGCTGAAGCCTCGTGGCGATGGACTCCTCGGCATGACGCTTCGCTATCCCTACGAAGTGCGCAGCGAGAAAGCGTATTTCGACGACATCCCAGACGAACGTATCCCAAAGGATATGCTGGAGCTCGCGTCCCATATCGTTGAAACCAAACGTGGGAAGTTCGACCCTAAGAAATTTGAGGATCACTATGAGGATGCCTTGAAAGATCTTCTGAGCAAAAAGAAGAAGGGCGAGAAAATCGAGCCTCCCAAGGAGGCCACACCGTCGAACGTTATAGATCTCATGGAGGCCCTGCGCCAAAGCGTTGGTGCCGGCCGGCACAGAAAGCCGGCGTCTCGTGGCAAGGCGCATCGTCGGGCCGCGAAACGACCAGCGGCTCGGCAGAAAAAGGCCTCCTAAGGACCCCGGCCGCTTTGCAGCTGCCCGCCTACAACCCAGCTGTCGTAGCGTCCCCTTCAATCACGCGTGCTGCCGCCCGTCCCGGCCGATTGGACGTTACCGCCCTACGCCGTGTGCCCGCCCTGGTCGATTGGCTTCGGGTTCTGGAGCTTGTCATCGTCAATGATCTGGGGCTTTGGGGGCTTGCCGGGCACACCCTGCTCCCCCAGTCGCGCCTTGGTCAGGTCGTCCTCCGAAGGACGACCGTCATCGCGCCCGCCTCGGATCCGTCCGAGGGTCGATAGGCTCATCCGCTCTTCCATCGTCGTCTCCTGTGATTGTGGCAAGCGGGATCGGGGCAGCAAGCACTTGCTCGACTATTCCATGGCCAAGCGCGGCATTCACGCGTTCAGGGTCAGCACAAGCGGATTATCGGAAACTGTATATCCGCTTGGCATCCGCCAGGGCTTGCGAGCAACCGGCATGATCGCCTTGCTCATCGAGGCTCCTGGCCCGCGCCAGCGCCGTCTCGAATGTCGCCTGTGCGCTCTCCTCGGCTCGCTTCACTGTATCGGGCGTCGGCTGGCGGCCAGTTTGTGCGCCGACTGTTTGGGGCGCGGTTGGCCCCGCGATACGATTCTTTGCGGATTCGCGCACCGCCTGCTCGAATTGCGCGATTGCGATGCTGCATGGGCCGGCACGGACTGACGCGGTGCTGAGGAGCAAGCCGGCGATGACAAGAGCTGCGGTCACTTTCATGACGTCATCTCCTTGTTGAATGCGAAGTCGTTGGCTGCCGCATGGTGGATTCCTGAGCTTCTCCGCCCGTTGTTCTGCGTCTGGAAATAGGCCAGTGCGCCAGCCAAAGCTATCCGCATTATGACCGGCACGCGCGAGACATCCTGTGCTTTGGTTCAGGAACTCCGTGCTTTAGTTTAAGCCGTCGCCTGCGGAGCCGCTGACGACCGCACTTGGTGCACGCCGCGCACCCCCGGAGCTTGTCGGACGATGCGCGTCGGGTATCCAACGGACGACGAATGGCGCCAGTTCCATCGGGCGCTTTGTCCGCACTCAAGCAAACCATGAAACAGCGGCGTGAAGGCGCGCGCAACGGCGCGGCGCCACAGCACATAAATCTTGAGGCAAGTTAGCGATGGGCCATAACACAGCCTCCGAGTACAATCCGGCTCAGGCTAGCAATTTCCTTGGGCATTCACTAGCAGCGAATACGGCAAGAACCGGCCATGCTCGGCTAGGCAGTGCAGGCTCGCTTGACCCAGTCGTTCCAATTGAGCACTCGAGGTCCGACCAAGCTGGCGATCATTGCCACCACGACGGCTCCGCCGCCATGCCAGATCAAGATCTGAATGCTCAAGTCGCCGGCGTGAAAAATACGCAAGCCGAAGTTTGCCATCGCTCCAGCGGCGAGCATGCCCAGCGCCAATGAGACGGCAGGTATCAGCGGCGCGCCACGACGTAGCATCAATAGCATCGCGCCCGCAGGCAAGGTGCTGATAACGAGAGCTGGAAACGCGCACTCCCAATCGGGGCGCACCTGCAAGCCGGCTGTACCAAATGCGCGCCAGTCTTGCAGGCAGCTGTGCCCAAGCGTTGCCAGCCATACGCTGAGCGGGATCAGGGGCAGCAGAAGAAATCGCCGATCGCGGCCTGGAACCACGCTCGAGAAGGCCGCAATCGCGGCAGTGATGGCGGTGGCCAGGATCGCAGCCAGCTCCAGAACGAAACGCGGATCAAGGGAGCCCGGCAAGCCGCCGTCCGTCAACAGATATGCGGCCACTACGATGCCGACATAAAGCAGCGACGCCCCAAGCCAGAGCGTGGTCCGACGCCAAGGCGCAAGCAGGCGGGCTACTGGTTGGGCGCGTTCCGCCAGCTGCTGAATGAGATGATCGATGTCCATGTGTGTCCTTTGGGGCTCTACGGCAGTTGCCATGCCCCGATGGTCATGCTCGTAGGCTATCTTCGCCATGCCTTCCGAGAAGGTTACACCCCTGCTCTCGGCACCAGGGAGCAGCTGCTCCATCCCTCACGCAGGCATCAATCCAACCGCTGCGCCAAGTAATTCGACAAGCAACTCGAAAGCAACCCGACACGTAACCTTTGCGCCGTCGCGGCGAAATCATTGGCGTGTGAGAGAGCCATAACGGCTCGCCAGCAAACGGAGACCTTCCAATGTTCAGCAAGCTCGCGGTTGCCACTGCTATCGTCATTGCCTCCCTGTCGAGCGCGATGGCGGCATCCACTTCAAGCAAAGTCTATGTCAACGGCAAGTACATCGGCGCCGATCCCGATCCGACGGTCCGAGCGCAGCTCGCCCACGACCCGAGCCAGGGCCGCGACTAGATCAATCCTCTCGAACTCCTCCCAGACTTGGCGGCCGATCGTTGATCGGCCGCCTTCTCTTTGTTGCAAACGACGGAGATGAGAATACGTAGCGGGTAGTCGTGCTGACGACCGCCCGCTCGCCGCAAGTAACGATAACTCAGGCTGAGGAACCTTTGAGCCGCGATGCCAGCAGGCCACCCGCCAGGAGCGCAAGGCCAATGCCCGCGACACAGGTCTCCCATCCGAAGCGGTCGAAGATCCAGCCGAGAATCGCGGTGCCCGCCATCCCGCCGGCGAAATAGCAGGCGAGATAGATTCCGCTTGCCGAGCCGCGCTCGGACGTCGCGGTCCTGCTGACGAAGCCGGTCGCCGCCGCCTGTGCGAAGAAGGTGCCGACCCCGATCAGCACCATGCCGGCGAGGACCGCAACGAGGCTCGGCAGCAAGAGCAACGGCAGTCCGGCGCCGGCGAGCGCAAACGACAACCAGATCGTTCGCGTGGTTCCGATGGCCTGCACCGCACGGCCCGCCAGCAATGTCGTCACGATCGACGGGGCGAACACGAAGTAGACGAGCCCGAGCGTCATCGCGGAAAGCGACAGCGGCGGCCGCACCAGCACGAAGTTCACATAGGTAAAGGTGCCGATGAACGCGAACAGGATGCAGAACCCGATCCCAAACGCTGCACGCAGCCGCCGGTCGGACAGGTGCTCGAGCCAGGACGCGAATGGCGAACGGGATATCGGGGCGCGCCGCTCCATCGGAGTGCTGCGCCCGAGCGTGAAGAAGACCAGCACAGCGCCGGCAAGATTGAGCGCTGCAAAGAAATAGAAGTTCCAGGCGAGCCCAAAGTGATCGGCAACCGCCGCCGAGATCAGGCGTCCGATCAGGTTGCTCGCGACATTGCCGGTGATATAGGCCGCGAAAGCGCCGCCGGCATCGGCGGCGCTGCACTCTTCGCCCAGATAGGCGAGCGTGAGCGTGAAGGCCGATGCCATGCACAGGCCTTGTGCCACGCGCAATAAGGTGAACGCCGTGAGGTCGGAGGCGTGCGCAAGCAGGGTCGTCGGGATCGCCAACAGCGCAAGGCTGATGAGGATGCCGAGCCGCCGGTTGATCCGTCGGCTGAACAGCGCAACCAGGAGACCTGCCACCGCCATGCCCATCGTGCTGGCATTGACCGCGACACCCATCGCGGCCGGCGCTACGCCGTAAGCGCGCGCCAAGGATGGCAGTATCGCCTGCGTGGCGAACAGGTCGACGACTGTGAGGAAGGCGGTAAGGCCAATGACGATCGTGCGCAGCAGCACGCCCGAACGATGTTCGAGCATCTCCAATTGCTGATGATTCGAGCGCGTGAGCGGTGTGTTGCATGGTCGGCCTCACGGTTAAGCGGCGAACGTGCGACACCCCGTCCGTCATGGCGGGGTGTCGCTGCGGCAAGTCACATGTTCAAGTCACATGTTCTTGTCGTTCTTGTCGTGGAGCACGTCCCCCACGAACAGCACGACGGTCTTGTTGCCCGTGTTCTGCCACCAATGCGCCGTGGGGTTCGTCTCCGGCCGGATCTCGCCGGCCTTGTGGACGATCGGCACCGCACAGGTGCTGGCGTATTCGATGATCTCGCCTTCCGCGATGTAGATGATGGCGGGACGATCGCCGTGGCTGTGCCAGGGCACGATCCCGCCCGGCTCGATGGTGAGCTTACGGAACCGCAGCTGGCGCTCCTTGATCATCGCCGGCTCCTTCTCGAGATCAATGGCGCCAAGCACCGTGTCGGTGACGCCTTTGGCGGCATGCGACACCGCCTCGCGGGCATTGGTCTTCACCTGGTCGGCCGGGCACTGGCCGGCAGCTGCCGACGACAGGCCGGCGGCCAGCGAGCCCATCACCACACCAGCCAGAACGGCGGTCCGGCCAAAGGCGTGTCGGCTCATGATGCGTTCGAACATGATTGTCTCTCCTCTGTTTGACGGCTCGGCCGGATTGTCGGCCGCACCCGTGCTGAAGATCGGTCGGAGAGCGTCGCAATGGAAATGCCAGGTCGCTCTTGAGTTGATAGCCGGGTGCTATGTTGGAAGGGCAGTCCTATTTGGTCACGCTCGATAGGATCGACGTGACCACGGAAGATGCCATCTTGAACTGCGCATCGCGGTCCTTGATGCCGTGGCGATGCGCGATCCAGGTGAAATCAGTGTGTGCCGTCCAGACTTCGCCCTTCTCGTTTTCGAACACGAGCAGCCGGACCGGCCAGTCCAGTCCCGCATTCGGATTCGAAGTGATGAACTGCGTTCCGAGCGGCGGATTGCCGAATGTCAGGAGCGTCGAAGGCCGCAACGTGACGCCCGCGCCAGCCGCGAGCTTCGACTGGTCGACTTCGCCGAAGAACATGATGCCCTTGGCGGCCACGTCCTGTTTGATCCGCGCGACCGTCTCGGTGATCGGGTAGGCGCTCTTAACCCTGATAATGCCGTCGTTGCCGGCGCCGGTCAGGGCCGAGAACGACACAACAATCGCGACAACCAGGGCGATCAGGCCCGCGGGGACGAGGATGATACGACGAATCATCGGAGGGCTCCTTCTATGACGCGCGTGGAAACGGGCGCTGGGAGCCCAAGAATGAGAAATTCGGCGTTGGACCTCCAATGCCAAGCATCTTCCGTGTCCATAGTCGCGCGCTATCGCAGGCTTGCGGGCAACGGCCGCCTCCCGATCATCCAGGCGCAGGCAGGATAGCGACACGCTATCGGCTCCATAGACAACCGATCCTTCCGATCAGAGCGGCTTCGCAGCAAGCTCGCGGTGCCTTCATGACGTTCGCGTGAGCGAAAGTCGCAACAGCGGGAGCAACCGGTGAATACGTCGATCGCAACCAAAGACCGCATCAGCACTGGCTATGCACCGGCAACCCGGAGCGCCGCCGGACCCAACGAGCAGCACGACCGGCAGCTCTCGTCCTTGATGCGAAAAGCACAGGACGGCGATCAGGCCGCCTATGCATCGCTCCTTCGCGAGGTGCTGCCTATCCTCAAGCGGGTGGTTCAGGCCAGGCTTGGATTCCTGCCGGTCATGGACCGCGAGGACCTGGTGCAGGACATCCTGATGTCGGTGCACGCGGCCCGGGCAACCTATGACCCAACGCGGCCATTCAAACCCTGGCTCATGACCATCGCCCACAATCGTATGGTGGATCAGGCACGACGCAACTCGCGGCGCAACGCCAACGAGATGTCGGTCGACGAATATCCCGCGGATGTTGCAGACGCTGACGCCGGGGCAGCCGCTGACCGCTATGGTGATCCGGAGCAGCTGCGGCGGGCCATCAAGGTGCTCCCCAAGGGGCAACGCTCAGCTCTCGAGCTCTTGAAACTACGCGAGATGTCCCTCAAGGAAGCTTCGCAGGCAACCGGCATGAGCATCAGCGCTCTTAAGGTTTCTGTCCACCGCGCCATCAAGACTCTGCGCGTGTCGCTTAAGAGCTAGACGTACTGCTGGCAATGTCATGGCGGTCCGCCGGCTATTGGTTCGACTCTAACATTCGCATCCCTTCTCCGCGGGCTCTCTTGCGAATGTTAGAATCAAGGGACCACTAGCAAGTATAGGATTCTGGTGGAGCTTGGATTTGACATTCGCTTGGCGAGCCCGCGGCAGGGTGGGTAGCGAATGTCAAATCCGCTCCACTATTTTAGCGCCAGCGAACCGTCAACGTTGTCAGTTGGAAGAAAGAAAAAGCCTCCGTTGCCCGCCCGTATCAGCCCATCGCGTAGGGTTTGGCGAGGATTGGGCCGCTTGGGTCGGAGGCGCTTGGGTCGAAGGCAGCGGAGGCTGTCATTGCAGCGACACGCTAGGCCGATATCACGCCAACAAGATCACTCACGTGGTCTGGCGGCACGCGGTCGGGAACGTCGGCCCGAGCGTACGGTCGCTGATTTTGAAATGCTGGCAGTGCGGACCGGCGCCACAGTGTCCAGCTTGCGGCAGTGGCTGCAGCTCATCGCAGACGGTCGCGATCGCGGCGTCCGTGGTCGATGCACGAGAGCCGGCGGCACTCGCGGCGGTGGCGGCTGCGGCGAACAGGAGCGCAGCACTGACGGCGATTGTAACCTTGTTCGACATCTCTGGAGTTCCTTGCTGGCTACGTGTTGGCGACGTGTGGGTTTCGTGCCGTTGATGCAAATGGTTACACGCCAACGTACGCCGCTCCGCGGCAATAGGCGGCCAGGAATGCACCACGGCTATCGCGTCCATCGCGTATCGGCATTTTCAATTCAGTGTCGTGTTGCGCATTAATGGGACCGAACCGCAGCCATATCGACGGACCACGATCATGACCAACTCACAACAGACGGCGCTTGCACGGCACCCCGCGCCACGCCGCCAGGATCGCACGAGATCCTGGATTGCTCGCCTCTTCTCTCCACCAATTGTCAGGCAAGTCTCGCAAGCAACCGAGTGGGACAACGACGTTCCGCCATTTCACATTCTTGCGGGCGAAGTAGCGCCGGCCGAACGAAGCAGATCGAGCAAATGAACAGCCTCGCAACCATCCAGGATAATCTCGCGGTCACGCTGTTCGACCCGCTTGCAGGCGTGCCCGCGGCCACCGCCAATGTCGATCTTCGCGAGGGCGTCGACTTCCGCCACGCCGGCATCGGTGCGTTTCTGGTGCGGGCGCTGGCGGCGCGCTATCCCGTGGTGCGGCGCCTGATCGGCGACGACTCGTTCCTCGATGTCGCCCGGCGTTTTGTTGCGAAGCAGCCGCCACGATTGCCGATTGTCCAGCACTTCGGCGAAACGTTCCCGCACTATCTGCGCAGTCTCGGAGCGGCCGCGTCGTTCGAATATGTCGCCGACATCGCCGCACTCGAAGCAGCTCGGGCCCGTGCCTATCACTCAGCCGATGCGACTCCGCTTGATGCGCAGACGCTCTCTTCCCTTTCGACAGGCCGATTCGACGAATGGAGCGTCATCCTGCATCCCTCGGTCGCGCTGGTCGCGTCACGCTTTCCCATTGTGACGATCTGGCGGGCCAACCAGACGGATGCGGGTCGTGGCATTCTTGATCGGTGGCGCCCGGAGGCGGCGCTGATCGCGCGACCGTTCCTGGACGTGGACGTGCTGCTCTTGCCGGCCGGCGGGCATGCCTTCATGACAGCATTGTCCACCGGATCGTCGATCGCGACAGCAGCCGCGTCGGCCAGAGACGATGATCCGGAGTTCGACCTCGACGCGAGCTTAACCATGCTGGCCAAGGCCAATGTCGTCGTCTCCTTCCATCGGCACGCGGCCGATGTGGGGATCGGACATCCGAGGACGCCCACCACGCCCCTAGCCCCCAGACGGCTGCCGCGCTAATGTTTCCCACGATGAACAACAATCAACAGCGCGAAAGCATCGAGGACGCCTTCAAGCGCATCCGCAGCATGGATGCATCCCTCGACAAACAGCTGCAGACGTTTTCGGAATCGGTCCGCCAGCGCAGACCTGAGTTCGCCGATGCAATCGACCGGCTGGTCAAGCGGCTTCGGCAGAGTGGCGCCGGCGATTCGGCGCCGCAGCCGGGCGAGCCGATGCCGCCCTTCATCCTCCCTGATGAAACCGGACACCTGGTGAGCCTCGAAGACCTGGTCGCAGAGGGCTCCGTGGCGGTCACCTTCCATCGCGGTCACTGGTGCCCGTATTGCCGGATCAATATCAACGCACTGGCGCAGGCCCACCAGAAAGTCTCCGAAGAGGGCGGGCAGATCGTCGCGATCATGCCGGATCGGCAGCAGTTTTCCTCCGAACTCAAGATCAAGGGCGAGCTGCCGTTCCCGATCTTGACCGATATGGACAACGGCTACGCGCTCTCGCTCAATCTTGCGATCTGGGTCGGCGATGAGATTCAGAAGATGATGACCGGGCGTCAGGATCTTCCGGAATATCAGGGCAATAATTCCTGGATGCTGCCGATTCCGGCGACCTTCGTGGTCGGTCAAGACGGCCTCATCAAGGCGCGCTTCGTCGATCCCGATTATCGCAAGCGCATGGCCATCGACGATCTACTGGCGGCGCTCAGAGCATGATCCGCAAAAGAGCTCAATTGCTGTAGCGCGACCAATCGGCGGCACGGAGCATCCTCAGCATCGCCGTGGCCACTGCGGTGCGCTGCCGCCCCGCCACACCGTAAACGTAGACGGTCCGCGACAGCTCGATTTCGCTGACCGCGATTTTCGCCAGATCGGCCGGCGTCTGCATGCTGCGCGGCGCAAAGGCAACGCCGAAATCAGCCTCGATGAGGACACGCAAATCCTCGTCCGTCGAGACGTCGTAGCCGCATTCCAAGTCGATGCTGTGGCCGCGGAGCAGTGCGCTTGTCTGCGCGGCGTCCTCGCAGTAGTTGCGCTGCAGGAACTTCTGCCCACCAAGCTCATCGATGCTGATCTGAGGGCGCTGAGCGAGCGGGTGTTGGCGGTTCACCAGCAACTGAAACCGCTCTGTGAAAAGCGGCCACTTGTCGAGCCGCTCCCACGTTTCTTCGATCGTGCCCGCGATGGCGAGCTCGGCGTCGCCCTTCTTCAATAACTCGACCACATCTTCTGCCGTCCCACGCAGGAGCTTCATCTCGAGGCCGGCGAATAGTCTGCTCAGCTCGGAGAAATACCGCGTGAGCAGGTCGAGACCGACCGTCCGCGACAGTGCGAGCCGCAGCGAGCCGACCTCGCCGCCCTTGATTGCCGACGCCAGCGAACGAGCCCCCAGCGCGCTGTCATAGCACTGCTTGAGCAGCGGCAGCATCCGCTGGCCCAGGTCGGTCAACTGCGCCTGCGGCCGCTCACGCCGAAACAGATCGCCGCCCAGCTCCGCTTCGAGTTGCTTGATCGCACGCGTCAGCGAAGGCTGGGCCACATTGCACTTCTCCGCCGCCTTGGTGAAATTCAGCTCACTGACGGCGGCCAGGAAATATCGGACCTGGTGCATTTCCATAGCAGCGACCTATCAACCCCTTAGCCAATCGGCATTTCCAAGACTCCCTCTGCCACCGGCAGTATCGCGGGGTAACAACCCCTCGCTACCCGGCAACGCCACCACCAGAAGGGAATCCGCAGGCCATGAACATCGCCATTAAGCAACCAATTACTTCTAACGGACAAGCACTTATCGGAAAAGTCTCTCTAGTTACGGGCTCGACCAGCGGGATCGGCCTTGGCATCGCTCGGGCGCTTGCGGCAGCCGGATCGCGGATCGTGCTCAATGGCTTCGGCAAGCCAGACGAGGTCGCACGAGTGAAAGCCGAGCTTGCCGCCGAATTCAACGTGGACGTGTCGTATTCGGGAGCCGACATGTCCAAGCCTGCCTCGATCCAGGAGATGATCGAACAGACGCTGGATACCACTGGCCGGCTGGACATCCTGGTTAACAATGCCGGTATCCAGCATGTCGCTCCGCTGCAGGATTTCCCACCCGAGAAGTGGGACGCGATCCTCGCCATCAATCTGTCGTCCGCTTTCCATACGACGCGGCTCGCGCTGCCTTCGATGCTCCTGAACAAGTGGGGACGCATCATCAATATCGCGTCCGCTCACGGCCTGGTCGGCTCGCCGTTCAAGTCGGCTTACGTCGCCGCCAAACACGGCATCGTCGGCCTCACCAAAGTGGTTGCGCTTGAAACCGCCGAGCAAGGGATCACCTGCAATGCCATCTGCCCCGGCTATGTTTATACTCCGCTGGTCGAGGCGCAGATCGAAGGCCAGGCAAAGTCGCACGGCATTCCACGCGAACAGGTCATACGCGACGTGCTGCTCGCTCAGCAACCCAACAAGCGCTTCGCCACGGTTGAAGAGATCGGCGCCCTGACGGTGTTCCTGGCGAGTGAAGCCGCAGCCTCGATCACCGGCGTCGCATTGCCGGTCGACGGCGGCTGGACCGCGCATTGAAGCAATAATGCCGCCTGAAGCACGGGCCCATGGCTCTGGTGTTTCGTAACATTTCGGCGGGCGGCACCGAACAAGGATGAAGCTGCGGTGCGTTGGTGAGAGGGATCGCCGATGGGCAAGTCGCTCTGGAAACCGTTACGGACTATCGAGCGCCATCAGCTCACGCAGGCGCGGCTCGCGGCCCACTATGCCGTGCAATGGCTAGCCCGTGCTGCGCGCGCCTATATCGAGCCGAAGGCGGACGACAGCCACACCAATCTCGGTTGGGACCGGATGCTCGGCGGAGTGGTCACGCATCCGCTGCCAGATGGGTCTCGGCTCGCGCTGCGCATCTCCGACCTGACGTTGCTATTGTCAGGGCCGCACGCCAGTGAGCTCTCCTTGAAGAATTGAAGCGATGCCGACATCCGCGCATGGCTCGGGCCGCGCTTGAGTACAAAGGGCCTCGACCCGTTCGCGCTCGACAAGCAGCTCCCGTACGACATGCCCGCTTCGCCAATCGCCGGCGGCGGACGTTACCTGCCCGACGACCTCGAGTCGGCACTCGGGGAGCTCTCCGGATGGTGCGACAACGCCAGCCGTGCGCTCGGCGACGTACGACAGCAGCTCGTGGCGCGCGGCCTCCGCGCGCCGCCGGTGCGCTGCTGGCCGCACCATTTTGATCTCGACACGCTCGTCTATTTCAGCACACGAAACTCGGACAACACGCGCACGATGGGCGTCGGGTTCTCGCCGGGCGACGAGTATTATGACGAGCCCTATTTCTACGTGAGCATCTACCCCGCGCCCCTTGTCGCCACCCTGCCGGCACTTCCGGTCGGCCACTGGCACTCCCATGACTTCACGGCGGCAATCGCCACGGCCGGCCGCATTCTGGACGAGAGCGACCAGGGGGCCGCGGTCGGATCATTCTTAAGATCAGCGACAGACATCATCAGCGCACTGAACATGCAAGCAGCGGAATGACGCCAATGAACGAGATGGTCAACATCAAGAACGCTGAGCCGCTCGAGGCGGATGCGCCCGCAACCGCGTCGCAGCCTTCGTCTGACGAGCGTCAAACGATACTGGTCTTTCAGGGCGGCGGTGCATTGGGCGCTTACCAGGCTGGCGTCTATCAGGCACTGCATGAGGCGGAGATCGAGCCGGACTGGATCATCGGCACCTCGATCGGCGCCATCAACGCGAGCCTCATTGCCGGCAATGAGCCCGAAAACCGTCTCGAACGGCTGCAAGAGTTTTGGCGGCGCATGCGCCGCAAGGAGTTGTGGAGCCGGTCGCGCTGGCCTGGTGTCGCCGACACGGCTAACTACTGGACGACATTGCTCGGCGGCATTCCCGGCTTCTTCGAGCCCAATCCGCTGGCGTTCTTTGGCTCGCATATCCGCCTTGGCGCGGATGCCGCCGGCTTCTATTCGACCGCACCGCTTGAAAAGACCCTCAACGAGCTGGTCGACTTCTCGCTGATTACGCGCTGCAAGCCCCGCCTGACGGTCGGAGCCGCGCATGTGCGCACGAGCGAGATGCGCTACTTCGACAGCCGCACGAGCGAGATCACCGCACGACACATCATGGCATCGGGAGCGCTGCCGCCGGCCTTTCCGCCCGTTCGTATTGATGGCGAGCTCTACTGGGATGGTGGCATTCTGTCGAATACGCCGACGGAGGCGATCTTCGAGGACGATCCGCGGCGAAACTCGCTGATCTTCGCGGTTCACATGTGGAACCCCACCGGGGCTGAGCCGGAGACGATCTGGCAGGTCCTGGATCGCCACAAGGACATTCAATATTCGAGCCGGGTGGCAAGCCACATCGCGCGCCAGCGCCAGGTCCACAAGCTGCGCCACGTCGTGTCGGAGCTGGTCAAGCTCATTCCCGAGGAGAAGCGCAAGCACGCGCGTGTCCGGGAGCTGCGCCAATATGGCTGCCTGACGCGCATGCACGTGGTTCGCCTGCTTGCACCTCGGCTCGACAACGAGAACCACACCAAGGACATCGACTTCAGCCCGGCAGGTATCAGCAACCGCTGGGAGGCGGGTTATGCCGACACACTGCGCGCGCTCGAACGCAAGGCATGGGAAGACGACTGCGATCCACTGGAGGGCGTGATCCTGCACGAAGTGGCTGCAACTTCGGGATAGCGGAGCGCGGCCACATACGGAGCAGCACTCCTACGAAGCACGTCCGACGAAGCCGACCCTGGCACGTCCTTTGCTTGGCCCTGGCGTGGACCTCCTCATGGTCGGGATTGCATCATGATCAGGATAGAGCGCAAGCACAGTCATTTTGTTTTCGGTGTCCTTCAGGCCGGGTTGACGAGCTTGATCGCGGCAGGCATTGCCAGTTTTCCGTCGCCAACAATCGTGCAGTTCTTTGGTCATTGGCTGGGTTCATGGCTTATTGCCTGGGCAATCATGCTGCCGGTCGTCGTGCTGGCCGCTCCATTCATACGAACCGCGTCGCTCGCACTGACCCGAGAATAGGACAAGAAGCTCTCACAGCGAATGCACGCGCGGTCTGGAACCGTTGCCGTTGTCGTCACGCAGCTGAACGGCTTGCGCAAGCACGGTGATCAGCTCGATCGAGCCAAACGCACCGTTTCCATCGCCCTTGTCGAAGTCGCCTTCGACACAACCGAGCTGATTAGTGACATGGGCAAGACAGATGACAGGAGCGCCGCGCGCTGCCGCGAATGCATAGAGCGCAGCCGCTTCCATCTCGACTGCAAGAATCCCTTCATTGCGGCGCAACGCTACGCTTTCGGCCGTCTCACGAAACGGCGCATCCGTAGTCCACGTCGTGCCTCGATGAACATGACGACCGACACGCGCAAGCGAGTTGGCCGCACAATCGAGCAGTGCGCTGTTCGCATCAGCGTAAGGTGAAGCGGGTTGATAATGATAGCTCGTGCCTTCATCCCGCAACGCACGTTCTATGAGGATCCAATATGGCGGCGGCCCAACATCGGTGATTTGCCCCGCCGAAGCAACGCTGATGAGAAGCTGGCAGCCCGACGCGAAAAGTTGCTCGGCAACCATCACCGAAAATGAGCCACCGACCGCGCGACCGATGATGCCGTAGTGTATGCCGTCCGACGTCCACTCCCACATGCGGGTATGGTAACAGGCCCAATGAGCGCTGGGTGTGGCCGCGTAGCGCTGGCGAACATGATCGACGATGTCACCGTCCGGGTCGAGAACGCACACCGGTGCAACAGGCGCCAACGAAAGCCCCTTCTGCCGGCGCGCTTCGCGCAACATGTTCTCCGGACGAAAGATGGAAGGCGCCGCATGATCCCGGCGCGCCAAAAGTGGCGACGCGACATTGCTGTCGTCGCGAACCAGAGCAAGCCGATCCGACCCATTTATCAAGGCTCGCTTCATGACAGCTGTGCCTTCACGTTACAGACCCCTCTCCAGAATGTCTTGATTTCGACCTGCGCGAACGCCGCAACGACAGCGGGCTATGCCTATTGAATTGCACTCCGCGGATTCGCCCCTGACGTTGATTGCAAAAGGACCCGTGCGAAGGTCGCGATAATTTGGTATCCGGCCACGAGCGTTCCTCTGAGACTGCCGGCGACCTTCGACTTGCCGCCGACGCGACGCCGATATGGGACCGGGAGTTCAAGCACGCGCAGTCCGGTGCGCGCGATTCGCATCTGCATTTCGAGGTTCCAGCCGTAGCTCAATTCGCGCATCCCGAGCTTCAGCAGAGTATCTCGCCGGATCGCTCGGAATGTGCACATGTCGGTGTAGCGCAGTCCGTATAAGAGCCAGATCAGCCAACCGGCAATAAACCCCGCAGCCAGCTGATGGAAGGAGATGCTCCCGGGCTGATGCTGACCGCGTGCGCGTGATCCAATGACGAAATCATATTTCCCGGAACGAATGGGCGTCACCAGAGCTGCGATGAACTCTGGATCATCGGCGCCGTCCCCATCCATGAAGACGACAATGTCTGAGCTACCGGCTGCCTGCGCTCCCAGCAGGCATGCTCGGCCAAATCCCCGGCCGGCCGAAATGACCGTAGCGCCTGCCCAGCGTGCGCGCTCGGCGGTCTGGTCCTTGCTACCGCCGTCGGCGACGATCACCCTATCCACGACATTGCGGGGAAGCGCAGACACGACCGCGCCGATGGAGGCCTCCTCGTTGAGCGTCGGTATGACGACTGCAACTCTGCCCGTCGACGATGCCTCCTGGCCTGGAACAGAGCTCACGTCACAGGCTCCAGCGTAAGCCGCAATTCTGGCAGGCGGTCGGCGGTTTGTCGGATAGCAGGGCTTCGCGGAAATCGCGATAGGCCTCGCCGCTCCAGATCTCACGCAGCGTCCGCTGCGTGGCATCGCCGAGCGTATAATTCTCGTAACCGTGCTGAGAGAAGGGCGCGATACAGCAGGGCAAGGCGCGTCCGTTGGCGGTGATGTACATGACCGTCCAGGGTCGGCGACACAACGACCACGGCGAACCCTCCGTGCCGCGCTCAAGACTCATTGCCGGTTCGGATGCCGCTCCCGATGCGCTGAAGGTGATCCCCAGGGATTTTGCAAGCGCGGCCGCGCGGTCAAGGTACACGGCCTCCTCGCCCGAAAGCCGCTCATAGAGCGCCTGGTCCGGTCTGGCCTTGCCGATCGCATTCTCATCGAAGAACACCAGCCGCTGCAGATAGACTTCCTTGACACCGGTTTCAGCGGCCACACGGACGAAATCTGGCAATTCCACAATCGTCTCTCGCAGGCCGGTCAGCCAAGCCGACACGCGTGGCTTGTCGTGGCCCTCCCGTTCCTGGAGCTCGCGGAAAGCCCGTACATTTTTCAGGATCCGGTTGAAGTAATTCTTGCCACGGACTTCCCGATAGGTCTTGGCATTGGCGGCATCCAGCGACACGCGCAACTCGTCCAGTCCTGCTCCGATCAGGGCCCGTCCATTGCGCTCGTTCAGAACGGTGCCATTGGTGTTGAAGAGGACGTAGACACCACGTTCCTTGAGATAAGACACCATGCGCGGCAGATGTTTGACCAGCATCGGCTCGCCGACGCCGTGCAACACCGCGCGTTGCAATCCCGGGAGTTGATCGACGATCGAGGTGAACAGTTCCCAGCTCATGTCCGCCGGCGGTTCTAGCTCCGCATAAGTGCGCGGACACGTCGTGCACAGAAGATTGCAACGGTTCGTCGTCTCCAGGTAGAGACAGACGGGCATGTGACCCGGGACGTGGCTGCGTGCATCTACGCTTTCGAAATAGCGGCGCGGATCAAATTCGCTACTGGAAGGGAGCTGTTCCATTACTGCTGCATCCGACTAGTGGGGGAGCCGATGGTCGCCAGCATTATCAGGCTGGTGCCGCTTCAAGCTGTCCTTGTCCCATACGTTTCGCAAAATCAGACTCCCGGCAAAGGCGATCGATCAGCGCCTTAGTGTGCAGTGCAAGCGTCGGCGCATGCGCGCTGGGTATCGCCCGGCGGCCACGAATTTCCTCGTGCAGCATGCGTAGGGATTGCAGGTCGTCGACGTCGTACCACGCCGGCAGAATGTGCACATCGAGCCCAATCTCGCGCGCCCGCTCAAGCGTCTGCTCCGCGACCTGCTCGGTGCTCCAAGTAATGTCTTCGAACATGCGCCGGTGAGCCTGCTTGAGCCCAAGCAGGTAGTAGCCCCCGTCCGTTGATGGCCCCAGGACGGCGCAATCGCCGGGGCGTGCCAGAACTACGGCCGTCTCGATCAGCAGGGACGTCGGCAGCGTCGGGCTGTCGGAATTCAGCACCACAGCGGAACCGTGGCCGCGTGCCAACATCGCCTCGATCGCGAGCAGGAGACAATCGCCGAAATTCGGCTGCCACGCGCTGATCAGGCCGATATCCGGGCCGAGCGCGCCTTCGAAGAAACCTTCCGAACCAGGCGGCCCGAATGCCATGTATCTGGTGATTTCGGCTTGCCGCCCCGCGGCCATTAAGTTCGCCGCCACGTCCTGCAGGAACGCCGTGTTAAAAGCGGCCGCCTCCTCAAACCGCAGCGGCGGAACCAGCCGGGTCTTGGTAAGGCCGGGCGTCGACGCTTTCGCCATCACGGCGATACCGCACCCCGAGGCGCGCCCGGTTGCAAAGTTCCGACCAGCCACGTGGTCCTCCCCTCGACCCTTTGCAGAAGGTTGCTGGCCGATTTCTTCCGCTGGCATTAGCAGTTACCGCCTGGTCAGGCCGATACGGATGACTTCGTCGCCGGGAATCGGAATACCGCCACTCTCGACCCACGTGGAAGCCGATGCGTACTCTTTTGGTTCCATGTCGAGCGACGCGAGCTGACGGCCGAAGATTGCCATCACCTCGATCGGCGCAGCCACCAGCCTTTCACCCCACCCCAACCAACCACCCTGAGAGACGAGCAGCAGGATCTTGCCTTGCGGTGTGCGCACCACCTTCCGGACAAAGCCAATCGTGACGTCCTGGTCGTCGAGCACGCGAAGGCTGATGAGGTCACCTACACGGACCGGTTGCGGGAAGCGCCGGTTCATTCTTTCCTCGGGCGTCATCGCGTCCTTCCGTGGGTTCTCGGTCTGGGGTTCCATGTGCTGGGCCAGCATTGGAGATAAGGCACCGTCCGCCGCCGCGAGCGTGGCGGCCAGTGTGAGACCAAGGGCAATGTGAATCCTGCGCATAACCTGCTCTTCGTGCCGGTGGCGCCAGACGTTACGCCCGCCGTCACACAAATTTTTGTGCCATCCGTGTAACTTACGGGCGGCAATGCCCGAACCTACTGTCGTCACCCGCGAATTTCACGAGCCTGCTGGTGTCGCCGTTGCAGGAGGAGCATTTCGATGACTGCCGATTGCATCAAATCACATGATCGCGGCACGAGGCGCCTGCATCCTTTGCCTTTGAGGATCATGCACTGGACCAATGCGGCCGCGATGCTGATCATGATCACGAGTGGTTGGAAGATCTACAACGACGAAGTGATCTTCGGCTGGTTGCATTTCCCTGAGGCAATCACGCTTGGCAAATACGCTCAGCATGGCTTGCAGTGGCATTTCTTCGGCATGTGGATTCTCGCAATCAACGGAATGATCTATCTGATCTATGGACTTGTGACCGGACGCTTTCGCAAAAAGCTCCTTCCGATCAGGCCAGGCGAGGTGATCGCGACGGTCGGCGATGCGCTGCGGTTTCGTCTCAGGCACGATGACCTCACGCACTACAACGCGGTCCAGAAGGTGCTCTATGTGGGCATCATTCTGGTGGGTATCGTGACCGTGATCTCGGGCTTGGTGATCTGGAAGCCGATCCAGTTTTCCGAGCTGGGCTTGCTATTCTATGACTTCCAGACGGCGCGGCTTATCCATTTCCTGTGCATGTCGGCAATTGTCGCGTTCCTGATTGTGCATGTGATGCTGGCCATGCTGGTGCCGAAGTCGCTGCTGGCCATGCTCACGGGCGGCCCGATGATCGAGCAGGAGCCGCCGCAAGCAGCGCGTGAACCAATGCCCGTTCCAGCCAGCGAATAGGTGGCAGATGTCGATCAAAACCCGCTCGCCCTCGATCTTTCGGCCGCGCAAGCCGATCGATCAGACCGTGATGAAGGAAAATCGCGCGCTCGTCGACGAGATCAACCGGCGCAATGTGCTGCGAGGCGCCGTGAGCCTCGGGGCGTTGACCATGCTCACCGGCTGCGACCCATCTGAAAACCAAACGCTGCAGTCATTCATGCGCACGGTTTCCTCCTGGAACGACCGCGCTCAGTCACTGATCTTCCGGCCCCATCATCTGGCACCGACGTTCTCCGAATCGCAGGTCGTGAAGCCGCCGCGCTTCAACGCCTATTACGAAGTGGAGGACGTGAAGCCGCTCGATCCCGCCGGATGGAAGCTCGAGCTTGCAGGCCTGATCCAGGACAAGCGGCCGTGGACGGTGCAGCAGATCGCCGGCCTACCCGAGCAGGAATTGATCATCCGTCACATCTGCGTCGAAGGCTGGGACTATATCGGCCAGTGGTCGGGCGTAAATCTCAGGCACTTCCTGGAGCGGGTCGGTGCCGACCTGACCGCCAAATATGTCGCGTTCAAGTGCGCCGACGATTACACTGAAAGCATTGACATGGCGACCGCGCTTCATCCGCAGACGATCCTCGCCACCAAATACGCGCGCGAGCCCATCACCGATCCGTTTGGATTTCCCCTGCGCTTGCGCACAGCCACCAAGCTTGGCTTCAAGAACGCCAAGTGGATCACGGCAATCGAGGTGACCAACGAATTCCCCGACACCTTCTGGCACAAGCAAGGCTTCAATTGGTTTGCGGGGATATAGCGCTTGCCGTCAGGGTGTGGCCGCTGCTTGCGCCCGGTAGATCCGCCAGCGGCCTTCGCGGCTTTCAATCAGCGTGAAGAGGGCGCTCGCCGAAAACGGGTCGTTGTCCCACGCCTTGTCCTCGGCCGTGAGCACAACAACCTGACAGGCGTATCGGTTGGGCATCT
The DNA here is from genome assembly GCA_963817015.1 of uncultured Alphaproteobacteria bacterium. Taxonomy (GTDB): domain Bacteria; phylum Pseudomonadota; class Alphaproteobacteria; order Rhizobiales; family Xanthobacteraceae; genus VAZQ01. The sequence goes on from CAWFMV010000012.1 coordinate 219,236, forward strand.
CCGCCACCTCTTCCGCAGTGGCCTTTCCTTCGAAAATGCGAACGAACTGGGCATTGATCGCTTCGCGCCGCTGGCGTGGAAGCGGCGCAAAGGCAAGCGCGAGCTCGCGGCCGGCAAAGCACGAGCTACGATCCGCCAGAAGTGCCCAGGAGATATTGACGGGCCAAGGTGTCATGTGTTGCAGGAACAGCGGATTGTTGGCAACTCGTTCGTCGGGTTTCGTGTGCCGTCGCACCGCAGTCCACAATTCCGGTGTTTTGGCGAATGCCTGCGCCTCCGTCACGGGATTGCCGGCGGCATAGTAGTAAATCATGCGCCCGGTTTCAGGCAGGCTCAGCACGAGCCCGCCGATCGCGAAGGCGGCAACCACGTAGGCCCGACGGGCAAGCCCAGCAGCGATGCCCGCAGCCGCGCACACGATCAGACACATCATGCCGGGCAAGGTCGCCCGCAGGGCAAGATCGTTGATATCCCCGAGCGTGCTTTCCAACAGCCACGCTGTCGCGAGACTAGCTCCAATGAGTGCCGCGATGGCGATCTTAGCAAAGCGTTCGTGGGAATCAGGTGCTGACTGCCGCAGCCACGCCGCCAGTGTGATCAGGCCGGCGACATAGCTTGCCGGAAATTCAATGGGCAGCAGAACGAGCCAATAGCCCAGCAGGTCGAGTATGCGCCGGATGCTCTCGGGTGCAATGTCATTAAATATCGGAAGATTTCGCGCGACAATGGGCGCGCCGCCGTCACGTGCGGCGACGCCGGCAAGCTGGTCGTGCAGGACCGGAAGAGAGAGGCACACCGCGAGTATTGCCGCCGCCGCAAGCCCCAGCGCGAAGCGCAGCCGTTGCGGCGGGCCGATTTTTGCAAGCAGGAGGAAGCCAGCGACCGATGCCACAATCGCAAACGTGATCCCGCCAACATACGCGGAGCTTTCAAAGCCTGCCGCCACGGTCACTGCGAGCATCATAAGAAGCGGCAGCGAGCGCCGGACTGCGTAGCGTGCGATGAGGAGTGTCGCCAGCACAACACACGATGCCGACATCATATGCTGCGGAATCCAGGCCGATTGGAACAGCCATCCCGAGAGTCCGATCGGCGGCGTCAGCCATGCGTAGAGGTACTCCTCGCCGAACAGCGAGCCAAGCGCGGTGCGCAGCGAGCCGGCCGTCGACAGGATCACGATCCAGACTGCCGCCGAAGAACGCGCAGCTAGCCAGACTGAGAGCCCCATCATCAACGTCAGCGAGGAAAATGCGGAGAACCAGGTAAGTCCAATGTCGGCCTCCCATCCGCTGACGCCGAGCGCCAGGCGCAGCTCGGCGGCACTGAAGTGCCAAAGAAGGTAGTAGCCGGGCCGGCCAGCCTCACCAAACTCACCGAAGAACGGGTTCACGGGCGGGAGGCCCAGCCGCGCAATCGAGTCGATGAGCGCGATCTTGGAGTGATCGAAAATAGGAGACGAAAGCAGTACGGCGTCGCCTGAAATCTTCGGCGCGATCGCGGCCGCCGGGGCAAGCGCCAGCACAGCGGCTCCAACGAATGCCCAGACCGGGATCGACTCCTTGCCCTCGTCTTTGCTGCTACCCACAAGCAAAAGAAAACCGCCACCAATTGCGGCGAAGATGGCGAGACTCACCACCGAAATTGCAGAGAATCCCGTCAGCGTCAGGATCGGCAGCGCGAGGGCGCTGTGTATGGCCCATCCAACGACAGGCGCAGCACCGATCGCAAGAGCGCGCGGTAGCAGAAGTCGGGCAATAGCAAACCCCAGACCTGTCCAGAAAACCGCCGCGACCACAGCGCAAAGTGCAGCGTTCGCGGAAGATGCCATCTAGCGGGGTCCTGCGTCCGGTAGCGATGCCGGATACAATATAGACTGCGGCAAATGTTGTCCGCTGTTTACCAGGAGGGCGGACATCAAGCACAGCTCGGTAGAACGGTTCGACCCCGAAGCTCGGCATAGGCTCCCCTACAGCCGGGCGCGCTCCGGCCGGTGCAATAAAGGTATGGTTGGCAATGAGCATCCGGGGGGCAGAGGTCGCTCGATTCGGGCGCTAAACCAAATCATATCACCGAATACGTTTAGATAATTGCGATATCCGTGGCGCAATCTAGACACTTATCGTGATGCAAGTTGAAAAATCCCAATAAGACCAGCGGGAGGATTAGCTATGAAGTACGCTCTCACGCCATTTGTCGTCCTGATGGGCGCAATCGCAGGGATGACGGTGACCACCAGTGGGCCAGCGCATGCTGTAGTGTACTGTCAATACATCAGCTATCCTGCGAATTGCGTCGTAAGGCCGGGAGTCCGGCTCGTCGCACGTCCGGTTGCGCGTGTGGCCGCACGTCCGGGCACACCCACCAATCGCGGCGGTCCCGTTGACCGCGTCGGTCGCCGTTAGGCATCGTTAGGCGTCGCGCCTCTCGGCCATATCATGCGATCAATTCGGGTTGCGTGATGTCCACGAGCGACAAGTGCGGCGTGGTGCCCACGCCGCCAACTCTTTGCATTTTAGCCGCTGCTGGCGAGCTGTTGCTCGTTCCCATCGCTCGTGGTTACCAATCATCTTTGAAGGCACCTTCCTTCAGCGCAGCCCCGCACTTGCGCAGTCGCCGGCAGCCTGCAAAGAGATCAGCGCTGCTTCCCTTGCATACAACGTATAACGAAATTCCTCGCGGCGGCACGATTGCCGTCAAGGTCACTCTGCGTATAACCTCGCGATCGTGCGAGGGAGACGCACCTGTTGTAACTGTCACTGACCGACGCTCTCGCCGCGGCATTGTTCGTTGTTTGCGCTGATACCACGGTTGAAGAGATCACGCCGACAGCAACCGCGGTTGCCGTGGCAGCAAGGATGAGGCGCATGACGCTCTCCTGTTAGAGGAAGATCCAGTGCGATGCGATCCTAGCGTTAGCGGCCACACGCTCTCTATTACGCAGAAGGGAACTTGTGTACGTCGAAGGTTTTAGGAGACTATATTTTGGTTCAGACGATGAGTCGTCTCAGGCGGGGCCGCTGAATAGAGAGTCGTCGGTATATTGTTGAGACCAGCCCCTACCGCCTTCCAGCTCATGACCCAAGGCGACATGGGCGGGGAAGGCTGGAACGAAAATTTGGATCACTGACCTGAAGCATCATGTCCGTCGCCACATCATTTGATTAGAGCCGGGTGATCATTCAACAGCGCGGGGTAATCCGGAGCAATTGTCAGTAAAGGGTAGAGCATCAGCTCAAGCATGGAGCGGCTCCTTCTGGCGTGCCTTTGCGAGCTCTGGTTTCGTGGGCGGCTCAGACGCGCCCTCGCCTTTCCTGGAGGCCGCATCGGCCTCGAGCGACGCTTCACCTTTTTCGTGAACCGGACTGGTGGGAGCAGCAGTTTCGGGCACTTCCTCGAGAGTGTCTTGGCTCGGCTCTATGCCAGCGATCTTCTCCGCGGATGTCGCGATCCGGGACAGTGGCGTGCCAAAATCAGGCAGATCGATCATCGCCAGCAGCAGACCCACGATCCAAACAATATGCATATGTGTGAACAGAGAAATGAGACCCAAGACGGCGACAATCTCGAACTGCAGCTTACGATAGCTGTGGTTCAAGGATACAAAGGTTCAGTTGCCTATCGATACGTATGCGTTGGCGGGTGTTGGCCAGCACTAGCATGAGAGCTTCGAGTGCCAGTGACCGGGCCGTCAGCTCGGTGCGCGCGGCTTTAGCGGCGCAACATTGACGCTTCCTGCTGCGATCGTCACGGCACTCAATACGGGAACTTCTATCCAGAACCGATTGACGTTTTCAATTCCTCCAAGCGGTTCTGAGACCACGGCACGCGCGTCGTCGGAAAATGCAGGCACGTCCGGAAATTGCTGCCGCATGGCAGCGATGCTCGCGCTGTAAAAGAGAGTTCGTGACCTGCCTTCGCTGGAGTATCGGAAAGCATAAAGTATCTCTCCATCCAGGATCGCCGAAGTTCATCTGGAGCGGGCGGCTCACACCGTGCCTGCGACCCACATCCTCGATGACACCAATCATCCTTTCGACCCCGGCGACAGGGTCGCCCTCCAATCCAAATGTCAGCGCGAGAAAGAACATGATCTCCAGTCCGTGCTCCCGGATATTTCGGGAAAGAATTCGGTGAAATAGCGAGCACAAGGTCGCGCTTGACCTCAGGAAAGTCGGAGATTGCGCCATTGTGCTGAAACAGCCAGCGTCCATGACGGAAAGGATGACAATTGGTACGCTGGATCGCCGTTCCAGTCGTCGAGCGCACATGTGCCATGAACATCGGCGATTTGATCTGTCGAGGCGAGGATCAGGAGGTTTTCGTCGCTCCAGGCGGGCTGTA
>CAWFMV010000013.1:0-32132 GCA_963817015.1 uncultured Alphaproteobacteria bacterium
TGCGGCTCGAGCAGGCGGTCAGCGCCTTTGCCGTTCGTGACCTCTGCAATGCGCGCGCCGACGTCCTCGGCGCGAAAGTTGATCACCTCGTCCGCGCCCGCCTCATGCGCGATGCGGCCCTTCTCGGCGCTTCCCACGGTCGCGATGACGCGCGCGCCGTCGTGCTTGGCGATCTGCACCGCGTAGTAGCCGACCGCGCCCGTGCCGCCCGCCACCAGCACGGTGCGGTCGGTGACTGGCCCGTCGCACAAAACGGCATAGTGAGCCGTGAGCCACGGCACGCCCAGACAAGCGCCTTCGTTGAAGCCGCAGTTATCCGGAAGCTTGGCCGCGCGCCCAGATGGCAGCACGCAGAATTCGGCCGCGGTCGCCGAGCGGGCGCTGCCACTGTGCCATGAACAGCCAGACGCGCTCGCCGATGCGCTGCTTGGGCACGCCATCGCCCACCGCAACGATCACGCCCGCGCCGTCCTGATGGGGCACGATGCGCGGAAACGGCATGCCGCGCCGTCGAACGCCGCTGCGCGTGTAGGTGTCGGTCGGATTGGCGCCGGAGGCACGGATCGCAACCTTCACGTCGCCTGGCCCAGGCTCCTGGTCCGGCAACTCGCCGACTTTGAACACCTTGGCCGGCTCGCCCTGCTCGTCGTACCATGCTGCCTTCATCGACTTCTCCGCTCCGCGTCCGTAGCCGGCACGCTGAGGTCTGTTCCCAGCCAGCGCCGCAGCAAGCCGCTCACCAGCCATACGCCGGCAATGAGGATCAACACGGCCATCAATCCGCGCATCGCGCTCGCGATGAACGCGGCATCAAGGCTGGGCAATGGGAACTTGGCGAGCTCGCCGCCGCGCTCGATCATCCAGTGCCAGGCCGTGTGCGCAATGAGCACCGACAGAATGATGACGCCGAGCCGTTCCGGCACAACGCGGCGAAACAATAGCCCGAGAGCCGGAATGAACACCAGGAGCACCACCAGCTGGCCGATCTCGACCCCGACATTGAATGCGAGGAGCGAGGTCAGGAGGTGGTCGCCGGCGAATTGCAGCGTCTCACGTAGTGCGAACGAGAAGCCGAAGCCGTGGACCAGGCCGAACGCGAAGGCGACGATCCAGCGACTTGAAAGCGCTGCACTCTTGCCGAGCGCCGCGTAGACGATGTTCTCAAGCGCCATGGCGACGATGGTGATGGCGATCAGTGTCTCGATCAGGGGAGGGAACCACAGCCCGTCGGGAGCGAACCCGAAGGCCGAGGCGATCAGCGTGATCGAATGGGCGACGGTGAACGAGGTCACGATCACGACCAGCGGACGCAGTCTTCGGAATGGAATGACCAGGCACGCCAGGAACAGGAGATGGTCGGTGCCCTCGAGGATGCGCCAGAAGCCCGACACGACGAAGCTCAACGCGGCCTGATGCCAGCGCGGGTCGAGATAGACGCGCCCGACATCGCCATGAAACTCGAAGGCCCGGGTGGTGCCGTCGGGCGGCATGAAACGGAGCGCGGTCGTCACCTTGCGGCCGAGCCGATCAACGCGCAATTCAATCGCGAACTCTGGAGCGATCGGACTGGATCGGATACTCGAGCAGCACGTCAAGAAGCTGCTGGGTCCAGTAGGAGCTCGAGGCTTGGATCGAGCGGCGGACCTTCGAGGTGCGCCAGCGCCTCCTCGTAGGAGGCAAACGATTTGTCGGACGGCAACGAGACGCGCGCGTGCACCACACGCGGCGCCGGGAGCGGCGTATCGTTCTCGGTCACCGTGAGGTTGTCGGTGAGATAGACCTTGGCGGCGCCACGAAGCGCCTCGTCGGCACGGGCGAGATCGATATAGCCGGGGCCGCGTGTCGGCACCTCCGCCTCATTCATGGCGGCGAGCGGCGCGCGCACGAGCAGCAGGAGGCGGTTGCCGGCGGGCTTGAAGAAGACGTTGAGCTTCACATCGCTGGGCATTGCATGCGCAAGCGCACCAGACCCGACCGCAGCCATGACCAAAATGGCGGCCATTACCCGCCAGAGCGCACTAAGCCCCTGGACGCGCACTGTTAGTCTCCCCTGAGGGGCGCAAGCTTAGGGGGCTTTCAAGTGCCGTTACAAGTCCTCTGGATTGGCGTATAATGCACGTAAAGAGGAGGCATGCGCGACCGGCCATTGCGCCGGCGGCAAGCTTCCGGGCGGCGCTGCCGCCCATATCAGGGGAGGACGTGATGAACTTCAGCCAGAAGCGGAAGGTTATGTCCGGCGTCGCGCTCGCCGCCGGCATCGTTACTTTGGGCGTCGGGCAGGCGGTGCTGCAGCAGCACGCCGATGCGCAAGGATCGAGCGTAACGGCTCCGGTGTATGAGGTTGATCCGCTCTGGCCCAAGCCCCTTCCCAACAATTGGCTCCTTGGCTGGACCATCGGCACATGGGTCGACGAGCAGGATCACGTCTGGGTGATCCATCGCGGTGCCGGCGGCCTGCATAACAACGAGCGCGGCGCCGAGCTCAATCCGCCGATCGCCGAATGCTGCCGCACAGCCCCGCCGGTCCTGGTCTACGATCAGGATGGTGGCTTGGTGCGCTCCTGGGGCGGACCGGGCGAGGGCTATGAATGGCCGCAGTCGAACCACGGCATCCACGTCGACTACAAGGGCAATGTCTGGATCGGCGGCAACGGCGAGAAGGACGCCCATATCCTCAAGTTCACCAAGGACGGCAAGTTCCTGATGCAGGTCGGCAAGTTCGGCCAGGGCAAGGGCAGCAACGATCCGGAGAACTTCGGGCGCGTCGCCAAGATCTGGGTCGATCCCAAGACCAACGAGGCCTACATCGCGGACGGCTACGGCAACAAGCGCGTCGCGGTTCTCGATGCCGACACCGGCAAGATGAAGCGCTACTGGGGCGCCTACGGCAACAAGCCGGACGACGCTGCGCAGGGCCCCTACGATCCAAAGGCGCCGCCCCAGCAGCAGTTCCGCAATCCGGTGCACTGCATCGAGCGCGCGAACGATGGCCTCGTCTACGTCTGTGACCGCCAGCACGACCGGCTGCAGGTCTTCACCCCGGAAGGCAAGTTCGTGAAGGAAGCGTTCTTCGCCCGCAACACGCTCGGGTCGGGATCGGCTTGGGACATCGTGTTCACCAAGGACCCGGACCAGCGCTTCATCCTGTTGGCAGATGGCCAGAATTCGCGGGTGCGCATCATCGTGCGTGAGACGCTGGAAGAGATCACCGCCTTCGGCGCCGGCGGCCGTCAGCCCGGCCAGTTCTACGGCGTGCACAGCCTCGCGTCGGACTCTAAGGGCAACGTCTACACGACCGAGACCTACGAGGGTAAGCGCGTGCAGAAGTTCATCTACAAGGGCATCGGCACGGTGCCGCGCGGCTACCAGGGCGTGCTTTGGCCCCGGAAGGCGTAAATCAACTATAAATCCGTGGCCCGGTATGAAACTCGCTAGGTGGGGGCTGATATGAAACTCGCTAGATGGCTTAATGGCACCGATCCACCGACCCGGGGGGCGCGCTCAGTAAGCCGGGCGGTGTGAAAGCGGAACCGGAAAACTCGCCAGACGGACCCATTTCCCAATGGGTCCGATCAATTGCCGCAATGAGCCTCCCCCCTTTGCTTCCTAGGTCACCTCCTCTGGAATTCTAATCAGCGCCCTGAGGTGGTGACAATCCCGGCGCCTCCCGCATCCGAGCTCAGGGCATTCGTATCGAGCAATCGGAAGATCGGAGGCTCCTTCTCGGTCTCGCGCACCGTCAGCCCGCGCGCCTTCGCCAATCGACGTGATGGTGAGCGCGAGCACCATGCCTCGATAGCAATGCAGCGGTGACGCTGGGTCGTGACCGGCTTTGACCAGAGCGCGGCACAGTCTCAAGATCGGCGTGCGGCCTTTGCAGGTAATGTCGCAGGCGGTGATGCAATTGCTGCCGAGGAGTTCGGCGGACGATGTCGGGCATCAAGCGCGTCTAGCAGCGCGCGTCACCACCGGTCAATCTGGGGGCACTTTTCCCTGGTCAAGCCATCGGAATCGAGCACTATCCCGGGTCTTCGCCACTCTTGTGAGAAGCGATCCACACGCAAACGTCATCCTCCCCGCCGTCGGTCAGAATCTGCGCCGCATCCTCGAGAGCCTCAAAGTCGCCTGTGACCCAGAGCCGCCCTCTGGCATGCTGTGGGTACCGCGGGGCAGCGATTGGCTGGTCGACAACGGTGGAGGGACGAAATCTTCCTCGACCTCCCCGCCCCGAAAATATTCACAACTCGCGTTGCCACGAGGCGAGGATCGCTCTATCCTTATAATGATGACGCATTCAATAAGTGCGCTCAATAAGCAATAAGTACGCGAAATAAGTGCGTGTACATGGGAGGGAGAGTTGGATCGACTTCGATCAGTAACCCTTCTTGGCGCTGCGGCCTGCACGATATTTGCTGCCGCTTTTTTTGCGCGCACCATGGCTGCCCCCGCGAAAGATAACGATTCGAACCATGCGGGTGTCGTCGCTCATGCTTTTGACCACCATTCGCTATGGTCCGCATGGAAGGGGCTAATATGAAACTCGCTAGCTGGCTTATCGGCATTTCTTGTGCCGTCGGTATCGTTTCGGCCGACTCCAAGGTCTTCTCCCAACCCGCGAACCAGGTCGCGCAGCATCCCGAATCGCAGTGGTCCACCATTCAGACCTACTGCTTCGGTTGCCACAACAAGTACGTTCGCGCCGGTAACCTCATTTTGGACGAGCTTGGCGCCGAGTCCGTCCCCGACCACCCCGAGATCTTCGAGAAAGTTGTGCGCAAATTGCACGGGCGCCAGATGCCGCCGCCCGGCATGCCCCAGCCCTCGCAGCGGGAAATCGACGCGCTGGTTGGCTGGCTCGAGAGCACGCTCGACGAAAGTGGCAAGGGGCAACTTGCAGGCCACGTTGCCGTCCAGCGCTTGAACCGTACCGAATATGCCAATGCCGTGAAGGACCTCCTGGCTGTGGAGATCGATCCCAACCAGTACCTGCCGGCCGATATCGCGGTCGAAGGCTTCAGCAACATCGCTGCTGCTTTGACCGTGTCACCCGCCTTCCTGGAGCAGTACATCAATGCCGCGCGGGGCATCTCGCGTATTGCATTAGGCAGGCCTATGCCAGAGGTCTTTAAGGCCTCCTTCCCGCCCCCCGCCACTGGCGACCAGGATGGCTATGTGGACGGCATGCCGCTCGGTACGCGCGGCGGCACGAGGTTCGAGTACACGTTCCCGGCGGACGGGGAGTACCGCTTCACGATCAAGGACCTCGACTTCGGACTCTACCCGCGTGGGATCGAGAACGAGACAACGGTGGTCGTGCTGATTGACCGTAAGGAAGTCTTCCGGAAAAAGATCGGCGGCGAAGCGGATCGCGCGTTCGTGGATCATGGCGGCGGTGCACCGGCTGGGGCCAAGCTCATGCAGCAGCGGTTCACCGATTTCCCCCTGCAGGTGACGGCCGGTGTGCACGAGGTCGTCGTGACGTTCATCGAGCGTTCCCGCGTGGCAACCGACGACCTGATCGCAGGCGGCACCCAGTATAATGGGTTTGGTTTCAAGGGCTATCTGCGTCTGCCGCGCCTGATTGGGCCCGTCGAGATCGCGGGGCCGCACGGAGCGGGCCCCACGCGCACACCCAGCCGGGAGAAGCTGCTCATCTGCAAGCCCGAAGTGCCCGCGCAAGAGTTCGCCTGCGCCGAGCGCATCACGCGAGATCTCGCCGGGCGTGCCTTCCGCCGGCCCATCACCAAGAAAGATATGGATGGCCTGATGGCCTTCTACGACGCCGGCCATAAATTCGGCGGTTTCAACGCCGGGATCGAACAGGTGGTGACGGCGGTTCTGGTGAGCCCGGAGTTTCTCTATCGCGGAGTCGCCCGGCCGAAGGACGGGAAAGACGCGAAATTCCATGCGCTGAGCGATCGGGAGCTGGCCTCGCGGCTGTCTTTCTTCTTGTGGAGGCGGGGCCCCGACGATGAGTTGCTCAAGGTCGTGAATGCGGGTGAGCTGCGACGTCCCGGCGTGCTGGACGCCCAGGTGCGTCGTATGCTGGCCGCTCCGCAGGCCGAGAGCCTGGTGACGGATTTCGCGCTCCGCTGGCTCGACCTCCTCGAGGTCGATAAATTCGAGTGGGATAAGCAAATCTTCCCCGAGTTCAACGCCGAGCTGCGCCAGGATTTCGCGACCGAAATCGACCTCTTCCTGCGGAGCATCCTGCTTGAAGACAAGAACGTGCAGGAGCTGTTAGCGGCCGACTATACGTTCCTCAATGAAACGCTGGCGCGACACTACGGCATCAAAACGGTGCACGGCACGCAGTTCCGCCGCGTCCATCTTGAGGACGGGAATCGCTATGGCCTTCTCGGCAAGGGCGCCGTGCTGTTGCACACGTCCTATGGCAATAGGACTTCGCCGATAGTGCGCGGCGCCTGGGTTCTCGACAAGCTCCGCGGCACGCCGCCAGCGCCGCCGCCGCCGAATGTGGAGACGGATCTGAGCACGCCGCCGGGCGCGAAGCCGAAGACCATGCGCGCGATGCTCGAGGAGCATCGCAAAAATCCGACCTGCAACATGTGCCACGGTGTGATCGAGCCCCACGGACTGCCGCTGGAGCGCTTCACCGTCACCGGGCAGTGGCGCGACGTCGATTGGCAGGCCAATGAGCCCATCGATTCGAAGGTGGCAATGCCAGACGGCACGGACATCGAAGGTCCGGCAGACCTGCGCCGCGCCCTGTTGAGCCGCCCCGGCCAGTTCGTCCAGGCGCTGACAGTGAAGCTCATGATGTACGCGCTGGGCCGGGAGATCGCGCCTCATGACATGCCGCAGGTCCGGGCGATTGTGCGCGATGCGGCCAAGAATGACTACCGGTTCTCGTCGATCGTATCAGGGATTGTATCGAGTGATGCATTCCGCATGCAGGCACTGGAGGAGTGAAGTCCATGATTCTGACCAAAAAGCATCTTTCTCGCAGGACCGTGCTCAGGGGCGCGGGTGTGGCCGTCGGACTGCCGTTGCTCGACGCCATGATACCGGCCGCCACCGCGCTCGCTCAGACCGCCGCCGCGCCGAAGCTGCGGGCAGGCTTCTTCTATATGCCCCATGGCGCGGTCATGTGGAATACGAAGCATGGCCCGGACATGGATCGCTGGACCCCGAGCGGTGCCGGCGCGGATTTCAAGCTCAACCACATTCTCGAGCCGCTTGAGAAGCACAAGCGCCGCATGACCTCGTTCGGCCATCTCGAGAACAAGGCCAGCGTCGCCTCCGTGCACAAATACAACCCGGCGACCTGGCTCAGCGGGACCAAGCCCGATCTCAAAGCGCCCGGTCCCAGCATGTCCCCGACGATCGACCAGATCATTGCCGGGCGAATCGGTCAGGAGACAGCGTTGCCGTCGCTGGAAGTCCGCTCGGAGAGTGAAACCCAGGCGGTCTCCTGTGAGGCCGGATTCGGCTGTCTCTACAGCGCCACGTTGTCGTACCGGAATGCAAACTCGCCTTTGCCGATGGAGTCCAACCCGCGGAAAATTTTCGCCCAGCTATTCGGTGAAGGCGCCACGGCGGAAGAGCGCGGGGCCATCGTCAAGCAGAAACGCAGCATCCTTGATTACATCGCCGATAATACCCGGGCGCTGCAACAGGATCTGGGTGCGGGCGATAAAGTGCGCCTCGACGGCTACCTGGACACGGTGCGCGAGATCGAACGGCGCGTTCAGCTTGCAGCGAGCCGCGATCTCTCGGGCGTGAAGGCGCCCGAAATACCTCTGAGCGAGCAGGACAGCACGTTCGACAATCAGGTGAAGTTGTTGTTCGATCTGATCGCGATTGCCTATCAGGCCGATCTCACACGCGTCGCCTCCTACATCATGACCGGCGAAGGCACGAACCGGACCTATAATCACATCGGCGTGCCGGATTCCTTCCATCCGCTGTCACATCATGCCGATTATGTCGATCGGCTTGAAAAGCTGGTCAAGATTCAGCGCTATCACGTGGAGCGATTCGCGGAGTTCGTCACGAAACTCGCCGCCACCCCCGATGGCGAAGGCACGCTGCTGGATCACTCCATGTTGCTCTACGGCTCCAACATGGGCAACAGCAACGTGCACGGCAATTATCCGTTGCCGAACATCCTGGTCGGCGGCGGCAACGGCGCGCTCAAGGGGGGACGCCATATCGATCTGCCCGTGCGCACGACGATTTGCAATCTGCACCTCACGCTGCTGAACAAGGCGGGGTTGGAATTGAAGAGTTTCGCGGACAGCACCGGCGAGATCTCCGGTGTCTGAGCGCTCGGGACATCCAGCCATGAATCGCAGGGCAATCATGAATCGCAGGGCAATGGTGAAAGGTGCGTTAGGCGGCGTCCTGGGCAGCGTCCTGGGTCTGCCCCTGCCGCCCTTTGCGCGCTTCGCTTTCTCCCAAGAAAGTCCCGCTGTCGTTCCGGTGAGCGAGGGTTTTGTGATGCTCACCGGCGTCGGGGGTAATGTCCTGGTGCGAACGGCAAGTACCGGCCAGGTGCTGGTGGACAGCGGCGCTGCCGCGTCCACCGATGCGGTGCTTGCGCACCTGCGCAAGCTGCCGGGTGGAGGCCATGTCACAACGCTGTTCAACACGCACTGGCACCGGGACCAAGTGGGCGGAAACCTCGCCTTCGGGCGGTCGGAGGCGACGATCATTGCTCACGAAAAGACCCGGGCGCGTCTGGCGACTGATTATTACCTGGGGACCGAGGACCGGTACGAAAAAGCGCTGCCCGCAGCGGCTCACCCGACCGTTACCTTTTTTTCCGGTGACAAGATCCTCGCCGGCAAGGAGCGGATCGAATACGGCCACCTGCTTGAGGCCCACACCGACGGCGATATCTACGTATTCTTCCGCGACGCGAACGTGCTGGCCGCGGGTGATGCCATCTCGCCGCTGAAGGATCCCGTGCTCGACTGGTTTGGCGGCGGCTGGCTGGGCGGGCGCGTCGAAGCGCAGGAAAAACTCTTGAAACTCAGCGATGAGAAGACGCGGATCGTACCGAGCTACGGTCCGGTGGTGGGCCGCGCCGAGCTACAGGCTGAGTTCGACATGACGCGCGAACTCTTCGATCGCATGCTTGCGCTCGTCAAGAAGGGCATGAGTGCACAAGACATGCTCGATGCGGGAGTTATGAAGGGTCTGTCCCGGACCTTCCGCGACCCGTACAGGTTCGCCTACGACGCCCATAAGGGCTATTGGGCGCATCACAATACTCTCGGAGGGGAAGTGCTCTGATGGACAGCGTTATGAAGCGTGCCATTTTCGCAGCCGTTTTTTGCCTCGCGGCGGCCAGCACGGCTGCCGCTGCCGATGGCACCCTCGCCGGTCTGATCCAGGCCGGTAATCGGGACGCTGCGCTCAAGATGATTGCCGCGGGCGCCGATGTGAACGCAGCCCAGGGAGACGGCACAACGCCACTGCACTGGGCAGTCTACAAGGTCGACGCGGATCTTGCCCGCGCGCTACTCCAGCGCGGGGCGAAGCCCGATGTCATGAACAATTACGGCTCGAGCCCTTTGGCGGAGGCGGTAAAGGTTGCCAATGCTCGCCTGGTCGAAATGCTGCTCGACGCAGGCAGCAACGTGGAGGCGCCGAACCAAGAGGGCCAGACGGCCTTGATGCTGGCCGCGCGCGCGGGATCATTGGACGTTGCCAAGCTGCTGGTGCGCCGCGGCGCCAATGTCAATGCAAAAGAAAAATGGCGCGGCCAGACGGCACTGATGTGGGCGGTGGACGCACGCTCGGCCGAGCTGACGCGGTTTCTCATCGACAATAAGGCGGACGTCAATGGCCGGGCGCTGGCCAACGACTGGCCGAGCCAGTTGACCGGCGAGCCGCGCAACCAGTATCGCCCGACCGGCGGCCTGACACCGCTACACTATGCGGCGCGCTCGGGATGTACGGATTGCGTGCAAGCGCTGCTGGACGCCGACGCGGATCCCAACCGGCCGAACCCCGACGGTGTGACGCCGCTGATGGTAGCCATCGACAATTTCGCATTCGACACGGCAAAGCTACTGTTTGAGCGCGGCGCCAATCCGCATCTGTGGGATTGGTGGGGCCGCACTGCGCTGTACACGGCGATCGACATGAATACGTACAGTCTGGATGCTTACACAGAACGCACCGGGCCGCCCATCGTGACGACGAAGACCACCGCGCTCGAGCTCGCACGACTGTTTCTCGGCGCCGGCGTCAACCCCAATACTCAGTTGAACATGCACCGGCCCGGGCGCGGCGGTAACTCCGGTCGCTTCGCCGACGAGATCATAACCACCGGCGCCACGCCCATGTTGCGCGCCGCCGGGTCACAAGATAGCGAGGCCGTGCGGCTGTTGCTGGAATACGGAGGGCGTGTCGACGTGCCCAACGTGATGGGCGTGACGCCGCTGATGGCCGCCGCGGGGTTCGGCATGGAGCCCAGCCCGCGCTTCAATCCCAGCGCCAGTGATGCGCAGGATCGGTCAATCGCGACGCTTGAAATACTGCGGGCGGCCGGCGCCGACGTGAATGCGCGGATCACCGACGTCAAGAGCAGGACCGCGCGCTGGGGGCGTGGCAGCCTTCTGTCGGAGCGGGGCGGGCAGAGCGCGTTATACGGCGCGGTGCAATGGGCCTGGCCCCGTGTGGTCCAGTATCTGATCGATCACGACGCGAAAGTGGCCATCGTGGACGACCGCCGCGTGTCGCCGCTCGACGCGGCTTTGGGGCGGGCCGGCAGCGCCGACAATCGACCCTCCCCCGAGGTCGCCAAGATACTCCAGGCGGCAATCGGCCAGTAGACTGTGGGATCAGGGATGCGTCTTGTCCCTGCTCAGAGCGACGGCCGCGTTGGTAATTTGTTGTGAGCCGAGGCAGCGCCAAACGCGCTCTTTCCTCCCGTGGAGCCTGTATCGCACAAGAGGAAAGAGAAGAGCCAAATCGACAAGCATATTCAGCTCAAAGCCGATATCATTCTCGCCGGGCTCCTAGTGGTCCGATTCTAACATTCGAATCCCTTCTCGGCGGGCTCTCTTGCGAATGTTAGAATCAAAGGACCACTAGCAAGTATAGGTTTCTAGTGGAGCTTTGGATTTGACATTCGCTTTGCGAGCCCGCGGCTGGGCGGGTAGCGAATGTCAAATCCGCTCCACTAGCTACTTCCCGGCGCAAAATTAGACGGCCTTGGCCTTTTGACTTGTCGCAAAGCCGGACAATCCCAAGCTCGTTGCGGTCCGGCAAGACTTCAGCGGTCCATTTTCGGGCTTAGACCAATCAGGTCGCGTCGTGCTTGAACTGAAATAGCGAAGTGCTGGCCTTCAGCCGAGCGGGCGGTAGCTGCCAGGCCGCACACCGAACCGGCGCGTCACCTTGCGCTCGACGACGACCGCGCGCTCGGTATTGCCGCGCTTGGTGAAGGTCACGCGGTTGACGTCCTTGCGCTGAGACGCCTTGAGCACGGCCACCTTGACCTTGTCGACCGGCAGGCCCATCAGGCTCGCCGCGATCTCGGCCTGCTCATTGGGATCATCGGTCAGCCCGCGTGCCGCAAAGACCGCCTCATCAAGCGTGGGAGGCTCAACGCGCACTTTGCGAGATCCATACTTGGTTTTCCAGACCTTGCTCATGGCTCTCCTCCCAAGGGCGGCATCAGGGCCGAATCCATACTGCGACGCACAATTATATTGGTGCGCCGCACCATGCGCAAGCGCGCTTGGCCGGTCTTTTAAGGCTAACGCCGAGCCCTGCCTAGCCGCGATTTGCCGCGCCTGCCCAATTGCGACCTTTTGGCAACACTGCTACCAGAAATCGCGGCGTGATAAACTTAATTCTTCTCGCCGCGTTGTTTTCCGCTGCACGGCCACCTTCCCCCCGCGATTGATCCCATGACCGCGTCTGCTACTGCGCCTGCTGACGACCTCGCTGCCGCCGCCGCGCGCGATTTTGCGCGAACTCTATGCGCACAGTGGGAGTCACAACTAGCGGATGAAGTCCTCGGCGTCTACCTCATCGGCAGCCTCGCCCACGGCGGTTTCAGCCGCCGCTACAGCGACATTGACGTCGCGCTCATCACCGAACGCGGGCTTGATCAGGCGGTGTTGCAGGGATTGTGCGCCCAGGCGCTAGCCCTTTCGAGCGAGCTCGGCCCCAAAGTGTCGGTGTTCTTTACCGACCGCGGCTTTAAGGGCGGCCGCTTCCCGCCGCTCGACCGGGCCGACTATCTCGATTATGCGGTGCCGGTGATCGAGCGCGAGCGCGTTACGCCATCGCGTCCATCGCTCGACGAGGTCCGCGGCTATCTCGCCGGCGCGCCATTCACCAATTGGATCCACAGCGCCGACGCTTTTGCGGCGAGCGAGACACTCGCCCCACAAGACCGAAAATCGTACCTGCGGGCATTGCTCTATCCCGCCCGCTTCGTGGCGAGCTTCATGACCGGCAAGATGATGTCGAACGACGACGCGGTCGTCCGGCTGAGGGAGTTCTGTCCGCCTGACCTCGATGCCAGCCTCATTCACCGCGCGCTTGAGTGCCGGTGCGCCGCCGCCGATCCGGACGATTTGTTCCCTGCCCGCACGCTGTTACCCGGCCAGGTCGCGGCAGTGGAAAGATTTGTGATTCATACGGTGGCGGACTGGCGTTAGGCAGCAGAACCCCCTTCCCCACCGTCACGTCAGCGGAGTAGCCTATCCGAACGAGCTGCCCGCTCAGGGATGTGCCGAAGTCCCACCTCTTGGCAGCCAGCATGCCGTCGGCAGGCAACATCTGCTTCGCACCGCTAAAACAATAATGTCGCCCGGGAGGACAGCGATGCATCGCTGCATTTCGATCACGGCACAGGTGATCGCGCTCACAATCATGATCGGGAGCGCTCATGCGTTCGACGGCTCGGTCTACCCCGACCTGAAGGGGCAATGGACGCGCGCCACTCCGCAAGATTTCATTCGATCCCAGCAGGCCTCCAGGCCGCGGGCAGCAGGCGCCGCTGACGCCGGAGTATCAGGCGATCTTCGAGGCGAACCTGCGCGAACGCGAGGCCGGCGTCCCGCCGACCTGGCCGGGACGAACATGCCTGCCGCCCGGAATGCCAGCAACGATGACGGCCTATCAGCCGATGGAAATCATCGTGATGCCGGGCACGACCTATATCCGGATCGACTATATCCGCGAGAGTCGTCGACGCATCTTCACCGATGGCCGCGCGTGGCCCAAGGAGATCGAGCCAGGCTTCGACGGCTATTCCATCGGCAAATGGGTCGATGAGGATGGCGACGGCAAATTCGATGTGCTCGAAGCCGAGACCCGCTACTTCAGCGGTCCGCGCGCATTCGATCTCAGCGGCATTCCTCTGCATGAGGACAACGAGACTGTCATCAAGGAGCGCATCTACCTCGACAAGGCGGACAAGAATCTCCTGCACGACGAGATCACCGTCACCGACAATGCGCTGACGCGGCCCTGGACAGTGAAGAAGAGCTATCGGCGGTCGGCGCAGGCGCGGCCCGAGTGGCCGGAATATCTGTGCGTCGAGCGCTCCGAGACGATGCGCATCGGCAACGAGACTTATCTGGTGAACAAGGAAGGCTATGTGATGCCCTCCAAGAAGGGCCAGAAGCCGCCAAGCGTGCAGTATTTCCCAGTCGCGGAGCGATGACGACAGCAGAGATGACGACGCACCGATAACGACACACAAATACAAATTACAAATATGGAGGAGACTCCCATGTCTTACCGGACATTGATCGCTACGGCCGCGCTGGCAGCGGCGCTCACGCTGCCGCTTGCCGGCGCGCAGGCGTTCGACGAAAGCAAATATCCCGACTGGAGTGGCGCCTGGCGCCGCCTAGCGGTTCCCGGCGTCACCGGACAGCCCGGCTTATGACCAGACCAAGCGTCTGGGCAGGGCGCAGCAGGCACCACTGACGCCGGAGGCCACCGCCATCATGGAGGCCAGCATCGCGGATCAAGCCAAGGGTGGACAGGGCAACTATCCGACCTATACGTGCCTGTCACCCGGCATGCCGCGCATCATGACGCCGTACGGCATGATGGAAATGCTCATCACGCCCGACACCATCCATGTCCTGATCGAGCACGTGCATGACGCGCGCCGCATCTACACCGACGGGCGCGACTGGCCGACCAACGTCACGCCGACCTTGCAGGGCTATTCAATTGGCAAGTGGCTCGATACGGACGGCGACGGCCGCTACGACACGCTCGAGGTCGAGACCCGCAACATGCGCGGCCCGCGCGCCTTCGACGCCAGCGGCATGCCACTGCACGCCGACAACAAGACCATCGTGAAGGAACGCATCCGTCTCGACCCGGCCAATCCAAACGTGATGCTCAACGAGATCACGACGATCAACTCCTCGTTGACACGGCCCTGGACCGTCACCAAGCGCTACGGCCGCGACCCGAAAGAGGAGTTGATCTGGACGGAGGAGAACTGCGCGGAGGGCAACGGCCACGTCGAGATCCGCGGCCAGGGCTACTTCCTGAGCGCGGAAGGCGACCTGATGCCGAGCCGCAAGGGGCAGGAGCCGCCGGACCTGCGCTATTTCTCCGAAGCGCCGAAGTGAGGCTGCGGCGGCTGACGCACGCGTCAGATTGTCTCGACCATGGCATGAAGCGCGGGCTTGTCGCCCGCGCTTTTCGTTTGCTTGGGAAATTGCTGGCTCACGCTGGGACGGCCTGCCGCTCGCTGTCGAGGTTGCCCATCTGGGCAGCGGGATAACGCGCGCCTGCGGCGGCGTCTTTCGGCACCGCCTGTTCGATGGCGGCAAGATCGCTCTGGCTCAGCGCGACGCTCAGCGCACCGAGCGCCTCTCCAAGCCGCTCACGGCTGCGCGCGCCCACGAGCGGAACGATGTCATTACCCTGCGCCGCCACCCAGGCGATCGCGGCCTGTGCAACGCTGATCCCCTTTTCGGCCGCAACTTTGCGCAAGGCGTCGACCAGCGCGAGGTTGGCGTCAACATTCGCGCCCTGGAAACGCGGGCTGTGGGTACGAAAATCATTCGGGCCGGTCGAGCCCTTGTGCCAATGGCCGCTGATGAGCCCGCGCGAGAGCACGCCGTAGGCCGTGACCCCGATGCCAAGCTCACGGCAGGTTGGAAGGATCTCGTCCTCGATGCCGCGCGAGATGAGCGAATATTCGATCTGCAGATCGCTGATCGGATGCACGGCCGCAGCGCGCCGCACCGTCTGCGCGCCAACTTCGGACAGGCCGATGTGCCGCACATAGCCGGCCTTCACCATGTCGGCGATCGCACCGATTGTCTCTTCGATCGGAACGTTCGGATCGATGCGCGATGGCCGATAGATGTCGATGTGGTCGAGACCGAGCCGCTGCAGCGAATAGGCGAGATAGTTCTTCACCGCCTGCGGCCGCCCGTCGTAGCCCGACCAGCCGCCGGCGGGATCGCGCAGCGCGCCGAATTTCACGCTGACGAAGACCCGGTCGCGCGGCACGCCCTTGAGCGCCTCGCCGATCAAGAGTTCGTTGTGGCCCATGCCGTAGAAATCGCCCGTATCGAGAAGCGTGATGCCGGCGTCGTGCGCAGCGTGGATGGTGGCGATGCCTTCGGTGCGATCCGCCGGGCCATACATTCCCGACATGCCCATACAGCCAAGGCCGAGGGCGGAAACGGTGGGACCTCCGGTCCCGAGCTCGCGATATAGCATGTCCAGTCCTCCGTTGACCGTCAGGCGCTAGGCCCGATGAGGTTGGGCTGGTTATGGGGGCTGGCAGATCGTTCGATAATCTGGCATTATTTGAATAGCCTGTACGAAATTACGCACAATGAACCCTGACCTTGCCGACCTCGATGCTTTTGCCGCGGTGGCTCGCGCCCGCAGTTTTCGTGGCGCCGCGACGGTGCGCGGCGTCTCAGCCTCGGCCCTGAGCGAGGCGGTGCGCCGGCTGGAAGCGCGGCTTGGACTGCGGCTCCTCAACCGCACCACGCGCAGCGTGACGCCGACGGAAGCCGGCATGCAGCTGCTCGAGCGCCTCGCCCCCGCGCTCAGCGAAGTGTCGGCCGCGATCGACGCGGTGAACAAGTTTCGCAACAGCCCGACCGGCACGCTGCGGTTGAATGTGCCGGGCATCGTCGCACAGCTTTTCTTGCCGCCGATCGTCGAGCGTTTCCTCAGCGCGCATCCCGGCATTGTGGTCGAAGTCACGGCCGACGACAGCTTTATCGATGTGCTGGCGGCGGGTTTCGATGCCGGCGTGCGCTACGACGAACGGCTGGAGCAGGACATGATCGCGGTGCCGATCGGTCCGCGTGTGCAGCGTTTCGCTGTGGCGGCCGCGCCAGCCTATCTTGCAGCGCATGGTCGGCCGAAGCATCCCAAAGACCTGCTTGCCCACGCCTGCATCCGTCACCGCTTTCCAAGCGGAGCGACGCCGCCCTGGGAGTTCGAGCGCAAGGGCAAAATCGTGCGTGTCACTCCATCGGGGCCGCTGATTGCGAACACACTGGAGCTGAAGCTGAGCGCCGCCATCGCGGGGCTCGGGATCGTACACAGCTTCGAGGAACATCTCGCGGCGTCGATTGCGCACGGCGAGCTCGAGCCAGTGCTCGAAGACTGGTGGCAGAACTTCTCGGGCCCGTTCCTCTATTACGCCGGGCGGCGACACCTGCCTGCGCCGCTGCGCGCCTTCATCGACTTCGTGAAAGCGCAACCGCAGGATCAATCAGGGGCTACTCGAAAAACTTCCCCTCGATGAACACCGCCGGCTTCGCGCCTTTCTGCTTGCCGCGGCCCGGGATCGGCATGCCCTGCGGATCGAGCCGTCCACCAGGCGCGGTCTTGTCCATGGCGCCGAAGCGGATCATCACCAAGGGCTCGTCGGTCTCGTTGGCGAATGAATAGAACGCGCCGCGCGGCAACATCAGCGCCTGGTTCTTCTTGAGCGCCGGCAACGCTCCGTTGCGGCCATAAAACTGCGCCTCGCCCTGCAGCACCACGAATACGTGGTCCTCGTCGACGTGGGCGTGCAGGCCGTTTTCGCCGCCCTTCGGCCCATAGCAATGGATATGGAAAGTCATGTGGTCGGTGCCGGCCAGGAGGTCCTTGGTGTGACCTGCGCTCACGAGCTGGGTGCGCAAGGTCAGGATCTCCGGCTCGGGCGCTGCCGTCTCGGCTGCCGGCATAAGGGTGGTGTCGCTGGCCATGTCATCCTCCCGTAGTCGCTATTGCAGATAATCCTTCGCCCGCTCGGCGATCGTCCTTGGCGTCCTTAGCACATTCGCGACCAGCGCCTGAATGGCCTCGCCGCCGAGCGGCTCGAGCTCCATGCCGGCATTGGCAGCCTCGGCCAGCAATTCCGGATCGCGCGCGGTCGCCGCAAAAGCCACCCGCAGCGCAGCGACACGCTCCGTTGGCACGCCGGGCGGCGCCGCGAATGGGCGGCCGAGCGTCGGTCCAAGCGTGAGCAGCCGCAGGACCTGGCGATCTTCGTCGCTCACCGCAATATCCTCGATCATCGGAACGTCGCGCAGCTCATTGGAGCGATGCCCGCCATAGGCGATGATCGCGATCTTGCCCTCGCGCAGCCAGGCCGCGCGGTTCACTTTCCAGCTCTGCCAGGAGTTGGTGCGCGCTTCGACCTCGCCTCGCTCCATCGCGAGATTGATGTCGTTGCCGCCGCTATAGCCGGTGACGATGCGGAAGCGCGTGCCGAGGAATGCGTTCATCATCGCCGGGAACGAATAGGTGATGGCGCCGCGCGCGCTCGCGCCCGCCACGATCTCGCGCCGGCGCGCATCGTCGATGGTCTTCACCGCGGTCGTGTGCCACACCGCCATGGTCTGGCTCTCGCGCGTGAGCGAGCCGAGCCAGCCGAAGCGGCCGGTATCGAACGAGACGCCGCGGCCGCCGGCGGCCTGCAGCGCAGGAAAGTAGTTGCCGATGACGCCAATCTGCGTGCCGTCGCGCGGCGCCAGCTCGTAGAGGAAGTTCGCCATCTTGAGCCCGCCGGCACCGGTCATGTTCTCAGGGATCACGGCTGGATTGCCCGGGATGTGCTTGCCGAGGTGGCGCGCGAGCAGGCGTGCATGCACGTCATAGTCGCCACCCGCGCCCACTCCGACCAGAACGCGCAGCGTCTTGCCGCGGTAGAAATCCGCAACCGGATCGGCCCGCGCTGGAAAAGCCATCGCGAGCAGCACCGCCAAGGCGCGAGTCATCGAAACGATCCTCATCAATTCCGACGATCCCCTCGCCTGTCCGCTTCTGCTACGCTGCTGCAAATATCATACAGGAGAGAATGACGTGGCGCGCGTGCGAATGATCGAGCCCAACGAAGCCAACCCCGAGGCCCGTCGCGTCTATGACGGCGTGCTCAAGCAGTGGGGGCGCATCAGCAATTTCTCGAAGGTGCTCGCCCATCAGCCGGCCGCGCTCGAGGGCTGGATGCTGCCGAACGAGATGATCCGTCTCGCCAACATCAAGTCGGATCCCGACTATGTGAAGATTCAGCAGCTCGTGATCATCAAGACCTCGGCGCTCAATCAAAGCGCCTACTGCATGTCGCACAACGTGCCGTTGGGAAAGAAGATCGGGCTCACCGCCGAGCAGATCGCGGCGGCGCAAGGCGACGATTACATGAATTCGCCGGCGCTCGACGCCCGCCAGAAGGCGGCCGTGCGCTGGGCGGACGCCGTCACCCGCATGACAGCGCGCGACGATGAAGCCGCCTTCGCCGAGATGAAAGAGCATTTCACCGAGCAGCAGATCGTCGAGCTCACCGTGTTCTGCGGCATGTGGAATTATTCAAACCGCCTGTGCGAGGCGCTCCATGTCGATCTCGAGCACCCCGACAAGCGGATTGAATTTCAGCAGAAGTAGGCGCTTACCCCCGCTTTTGCGGAGGCGAACGAAAAGGCTACCGCTTCATCTCGCTGAACAGCACGCCACCCTTGGCTTTGGAGGATGCCTCGGTCTCGATGATGGACACCACGACGGCGTCGGCCGGCGCGTTGAAATTCTTCACGACCGCGTCGGTGATATCCTTTACCAGCGCGCGCTTCTGTTCCTGCGTGCGCCCCTTGACGGCGTGAACGTACACTTCCGGCATAGTGCCCTCTCCCTTGTGCTGCAATCGAAGGCGAGCATTATAGCCGCCGCCAACCGGAGACCAACATGTCGGACGCGAAGAACTATTCGGGCGGCTGCCATTGCGGGCAAGTGCGTTTCGACGTGACGGCGGACCTCAGCAAGGTGTACTCTTGCAACTGCTCAATCTGCAGCAAGCGCGGCGCGCTTTGGGCATTCGTACCGCCCGAGAGCTTTGCGCTGCGGGCGGGAGGCGAGGCTCTGGCCGACTACCAGTTCAATAAGAAGGTAATTCACCACCTGTTTTGCGGCCAATGTGGTGTTGGCTCGTTCTCGCGCGGGCAATCGCTCCGAGCGGTAAGGAAATGGTGGCCCTTAATGTCCGCTGCCTGGACGGAGTCGACCTGTCGGCCCTCACCCCTACCCCGGTGGATGGAAAAAAGCTGTAGTGTTGCGAAATAGAGACATGCGAAGAATTGCGGCTTTTGGCGGTTTTTGGCACCTTTTTGATCCTTTTTCCGGACTTTTCCCCTGAAAAGTAGTCGTATCGGGCCTTTTTTACCGCATAAACGGACACAAACCGTCATTAACAGGTCCTGGCCTAGACTTGCGGGCGAGGACCCCCATGCGCATAATATATACAATTCCTGCGATAGGTCGGGGGCCGACGAGTGGGGGCTCAGCAGCGCCAGACCTGCAGAGGATGAGGCGATGAAGAGACTGTTGCTTGGGAGGCGTTGCCGCGGTGGCGCTTTCAACGGCCGTGGGTGCGGTCGAGATGACACCGAGCGTTGAAGCTCCGCCTCCGCCGGCTGAGGCAGCTCCGTACAATTGGACGGGGGCCTACGGCCGTACCAATCAGTTTGCGCCCGGCGCCCCGACTGCTGGCGCCGCTGACGGCTTCTTGGGCAGCACCCAGTTTGGCGTCAACTCCCAGAACGGCCCGTTCGTGCTTGGCGTCGAGGCCGATGTCCGTCGCAAGAGCACTGATTTCATCGGCGCGAGCGGGCTCGACCTTTCCAATTTCCGCAACGAGCAGGGCTGGATCGGGACGCTGCGCCCGCGCGCAGGCGTCGCGGCTGACAAATGGCTGTTCTTTGGCACCGGTGGCATCGCCTACAGCTCCGGTGACGAGGCCCGTGCAGGCTTCACCGCTACCACCCCTCGGACCGGCTGGACCGTCGGCGGCGGCGTCGAATACGCCCCGGGCAAGCAGTGGTCGCTCGGGCTCGAATACCTCTATGCCGATTTTGGCAAATCGCCGCAGAGCCGGTCGAGCTTCACGACCGGTGGCTCGCCCACCGAGGATCACTCGCAGATCCTGCGTGGCCGGCTGAACTATCGGTTCGGCTGGGACGGCCTGCAGAAGTAATTGCCGCCCAGCTTCGCCATGTCGCCCTGATCGTCGATGAGCGGGATCGCTTCATTGATCGGTGCTGTTGCGACCGCATGTCCCGGTCAGCAGCAGGCGAACCAGCCTGACCCGAGCTTGACTTTCACCGAGTGCGCTGGCGTGGTGCGGCACCTTTGCAGGAGCAAAAGCACCATTTTGCTCCGCGTTACTTAAGCCCCATGCTCAAGCGCATCCTCGGCGAGCTCGGATCAAGCTTCATTGTCTGCCTCGGCGAGCGTGTGCTCGAACGCGCGCTGTTTCCTGGCCTGCATCTGATGCCAGGGCGTATGATTTCCTCTGATCCGGCGCGCGCCGACAGCATGTCGGCGCTGATCGCGGAAGCCATCGCGCTGATGGCGATGGTCTGGCTGTTCGTCGGATCGCTCTATGTCATTGGCTGGCTCTACCGGCGTCCGCTGCGCTGGCAGGTGCCGCCGATTGTCACACTGCTGATTGCCGCCCTGATCTTCGCGGGCTCGTTCTCGCAGTGGCTCACCATGCCCTCGCCGCCCTCGCCTTAGCCCACAGCAGTTCCCGAAAAATTGAAGTCGGCGAGAATTGGCGCACGCTCACACGCACAGGAAAATGCGTTGTGTCATAGCGGCTTGGCGTGCCGCGCGAAGCGCCAGGGCATTTTCATTTAGGTCAATGGTACTGCTTTAATCCCAACAAATTCCCAATACGCTGGCTCCGTCGGGTGGGGATGCAACGACGGAGGAGAACAGCATGGAGCTGCGAACCAGCACCCGGAAATCCGTCGAGCCGCGGCTTTGCAATTCGTGCGCTCAATGCGGCGAGCCAATCTTCATGCCGGAGTGGTCGGAATATCTGAGCCCAAGGCGCGTGCGGCACCTGTGGGAATGTGAAGCCTGCGGATACCGGTTCGAGACGCTGGTGATTTTCCCGGGATCCTGAAGCTCAGGCATATCGCGCAAACGCGGGTCGACAAGTCGCAATCGGGTGTGCTCGGATGGCGCGCATCAATTCCGCGCGGGTCATCCATGAACAAGCAAGTGATCAAGGCGGACGTTCCGGAAACGGGCGGTCCGTTCAATCTGTGCGTTCGCTACGGCAACCAGATCTATATCTCGGGGCTGCCTCCCTTCGATGCAGACTTTGCAGCGAAGCTGCGCGAAGCGCGCGCCAGCGGCGCGCCGCTGCCGCCATTCCCCGATATTCCGTTCGAGCGACAAGTCCGCATCGTCATGGATCACCTGAAGAAGCTCGTCGAGGCGGCGGGATCCAACATGGATTGCCTGCTCAAGGTGATCGTCTGGCTCAAGGACCAGCGCCAGCAGGAGGAGTTCGATCGCATCTATCGCAGCTATTTCAGCAGCACCGACGCGCTGCCGGCGCGCACACGCATGCAGGCTGGCCGCACCCCGATGGACTGCGGCCTCGAGGTCGAGGCGATTGGCTACGTGCCATGAATTGGGTCCCGATGCGGCCGAACGAGCTGCATCCGATCGACGCTCAATGACCGTATTTTCGAGGGCAGAAATCAGCTATGATTGCTGAACACCACGGAGGCTCGCCATGACCAGTGATCGCCGGCAATTTCTCTGTGCCCTCACCACCGCACTCGCGGCACCGACCGCCGCCCTCGCACAATCGCCAGCCATGAGCCGGATCACCGCCTATGTGTTCTCGTTCGCTGCTCTGGGCGGCGGCGACATCCGGCTTGTCGACTACACCGGCAAGCCGATCCTCATCGTCAACACCGCCTCACAATGCGGATACACGCCGCAATTCACCGGCCTGCAGCAGCTCTACGCACGCTATCACGGGCAGGGACTCGAGATCATCGGCGTGCCTTCAAACGATTTTGGTGGCCAGGAACCGGGCACGCCAGTCGACATCATGCACACTGCGCACGATGAATATGGCGTGCGCTTTCCACTCGCGTCCAAGACCGAGGTGCGCGGCACCAACCCGCATCCATTCTATAAATGGGCCGCCACTGAGCGGCCGCTCGAGATACCGCGCTGGAACTTCCATAAATATCTGGTTGGGCGCGACGGCCGTATCGCCGCCGTATTCCCGACCGCGATCGAGCCGATGGACGCTCGTCTGATCCAGGCGGTCGCCAAGGAACTCGCCCGCACCTGACAAATCACGATCCGGTGCGTTGACAAGCGGCCGCGCGGGCGGCCTATTTGCGGCCGTCCAATCAGAGAGGCGGCCCGGGTGGCCGCGCGTTTCCAAAGGGAGTAAGCCCCGATGACCATTCATCAGAAACTGCCGTCCGACATCGTCGGGCTGGCGCATCAGGTCGGCCCGCTATCGCGGCGCGGCTTCTTCATGTCGGCATCGGCCGCTGCCACCGCCGGCTACACGCTCGCCGCAGGCCCGGTGCGTGCGCAAACGATCACCACCGACACAACAGGCCTCAATGCCGGCGAAGCGAAGGTCAAGGTGGCCGGCGGCGACATGCCGGTCTATTTCGCCAAGCCCGCGAACGCCACCAACCCGCCCGTGATCCTGGTCGCGATGGAGATCTTTGGGCTGCACGAGTACATCCGTGATGTCACCCGGCGGCTTGGCAAGCTTGGCGCGCTCGCGATCGCGCCGGATTATTATTTCCGCAAGGGCGACCTCACCAAGGTCACCGCCCAACCCGAATTGATGCCCCTCGTCAACGGCAAGCCGGATGCCGAGTTGTTCGCCGATCTCGACGCCACGGTCGCGTGGGCGAAGTCGCAGGGTGGCAACGCCGACCGGCTCGGCATCATGGGCTTCTGCCGCGGCGGCCGCACCGTGTGGGAATACGTGGCCCAGAACCCCAACGTCAAAGCTGGCGTGGCGTTCTATGGCTCGCTGATCGATCCGCCCGCGCAGGCCGAGATTTGGCCGAAAAGCCCGACGCAGCGCGCTGCCGAGATGAAGGCGCCGGTGCTCGGCCTCTATGGCGAAGCCGATCAGGGCATTCCGGTTGCGCAGGTCGAAGCCATGAAGGCCGCGCTCACGGCCGCCGGCAAAACCGCCGATTTCAAGATCTATCCGGGCGCGCCGCACGGCTTCCACGCCGATTATCGGCCGAGCTATCGCAAGGAAGCTGCCGATGCCGCCTGGAACGAGATGATCAACTGGTTCAAGAAATATCAGGTTCTCTAAGGATCACGTCCCTGTAGGGATTACGGTCTTTGCTCCTCGACGCGGCGCCTACCGGCGCCGCGTTTTTTATTTGGAGAATGTGCTCGTGCCCAGGATCAACTGCATTTCATCGAGTGGAGTGCATTGATATGCAGTAACGCCAGCGTAATGACGGGTTGATGGCGCCGCGTAATGCGATGGATCCGCCACGCCCAGTCGTACGTCAATTCAATGAGTATCAAATCGAGCCAACACGCTTTACCGGCTGGAATCCTGCTCATAGCATCCGGATGCGCAAACGATTCGCGTCAAAACGCGCCGGAGCTGCAGGAATTCGTACCAAGTTTTCCACAGTTGAGAGGCTGTCTCGCTCACCCGCACAACAATTAAAATATCTAATCTTTATTATATTACTACTTTACTGTTGCAAACCTACAACGTTACTCGCGTAAAGCGCGCATAGACTCGAATTCATTTGTCCAGCTGGGCACGAATTGACACAGTGTCACAGTGGGAAATGCGCAGGGCCGACACATCGGCGCGCTCCACCGGAAAATTCGGAATCAGGAAAGCTGGAGAGATTGCGGTGGCCATCCTGGCCGCCGATCGAAAGACTTTGAGGGGGCACGTTACATGACAATCACGAAGCGTATGCTTCTTGGCTCTGCTGCAACGCTGACCGCAATTGCCAGCGCGCAAGCAGCCGATCTGCCGGTGAAGGCCAAGCCGGTCGAATATGTGAAAATCTGTAATCTCTACGGCGAGGGCTTCTTCTACATCCCTGGAAGTGACATCTGTCTCAAGATCGGCGGCTACGTCCGGGCCGACTACCGCTGGAACGCCACTGGCGGCGGGCAGCCACATTATACCGCGCTTGGCGGCGCGCAGGATCGCTCGGTGAGCCCGTACTCGATGCGGCATCGCGCGCATTTCAACTTCGACAGCCGCTCGCAGACCGCCTACGGCACGCTGCGCACCTATGTGGCGGTGCACGTCGACAACGTGGACCAGGGCACGGTCACGGTCAACCCGACGCGCGCCTTCATCCAGTGGGCGGGCTTTACTTTCGGTCACACCAAGTCGTTCACGGACGTGCCTGGCACGCCTGGTGATGACGGCTGGAAGTCGCTGTACCAGAACCAGAACATCAGTGACACCGGTGCCAACGGCACCAACCAGATCGCCTATACCTGGGAGCTCGGCAATGGCATGACGCTCAACGTCGGTGCCGACGAGCGGCGCACCAAGGGCATCGGTGACCTGTCGAACACCGTGGTCACGGTTGGAGCCCAACCGAACACGGCATTCGGCCCCTACCAGCATCCGACCCCGTGGCTGAACTTCTCGGTCAACCAGGCCTGGGGCCGGTTTGGCGCGTCGGTGATCTTCAACAAGGTCAATACGACTTACTATAATGGCAATAATCTCGTGACCGGGGACATCGGCTGCCCGCCCGGTGCGCAGACTGGCACAAGCCAGTGCTTCCATCCGGATGACAAGTGGGGCTGGGCGGTGCTGTCGGGTATCGACATCAAGGCACCCTGGGCTGGCCCCGGCGATCACTTCGGCGGCTACTTCAACTTCGGCATCGGCGCGGCCGCGTACTCCGGCGGCAGCAACCTGGGCAGCGGCGGCCTGTTCGGCGCCGGCAACACGGTTGCGCTGGGCGTGATCTCCGATGGCGTCTTCCTCAACGGCGGCCAGTTCCAGCTGACCTCTGTCTGGTCGACGGGCGCGGGCTGGGAGCACTTCTGGCTGCCCAACTTCTCAACCGCGTGGTACGGGACCTACAGTCAAATCCGCTACAACGACACGGTCATCAACAGCAACCTGTTCTGCGCTGGCGGTGGTGCTGTGGCCCAGAACATCATCCGGGTTGGCAACGCTGCCTGCGACCCTGGCTACAACTACTGGTCCGTGGGCTCGGTGACCAACTGGTATCCGGTGGCGGGCTTCCGTCTCGCGGTTGACGTGATCTACACACGCATTGAGTCCGCGTTCGACGGGCAGACGGTCTCGCTCGGGAAGACGCAAGG
Organism: uncultured Alphaproteobacteria bacterium; assembly: GCA_963817015.1. Lineage (GTDB taxonomy): Bacteria > Pseudomonadota > Alphaproteobacteria > Rhizobiales > Xanthobacteraceae > VAZQ01. Next base: position 25,597 of record CAWFMV010000013.1, read on the forward strand.
CTTGCGTCCGACCGGCCTCTACACGGCCAAGGACCAGGGCATCCTGGCTGTGTCGTTCCGCGCTCAGCGTTCGTTCGCAACGGGCGAATGACGACTTCACCTGGCGCGTATTCACCATCCGCGCCACCTCCGGCAGCTGCCCGGCTGCCGGAGGCTCTTCTTGCCTTGTCGACGCGCGCGTGCCGCAACCTCAATCTGCATGCTTCGTCGAGCCGCACCGAAGGTGATGAAAATAAGCGACGCGGCGGTTGCGTCGAAATGATCGCCATTGCCATCTCGTTCCTTCAGCGGGCTCGCGGCAATTGTCGACACCGTTCTATTGGCTCGCCCATTGCTGCGCGCATCGGCGTGGTGGATCCGGTGCCTTCGCCCAACAGCGTTGAGCCGCTATTGCGACGACCCAGAACACGCCGAAAATGCGACAATTTGTATCGAGCCACCTAGCCCAACAGAGGCTCCTACCGGCTGCGGAGTGCTGCTCAAGACATCCGGGTCGGACATAAATCGCATCAAAACGCGCCGGAGCTGCATGAATTTGTACCAAGCCTTGCCCGCTTGAGAGGCTGCCTTTCTCCTCGCGCAAGCAATCACCCCATCTCATAATACCTTCACCTTATTAACTTACCACTTTACTGTTGCAACACTGCAACATACGCGCATAAAGTGCGCGTATATGAGTTGAATTCATTTGTCCATCCGGGCCCGGATTGACACAGTGTCGCAGTGGAAAATGCGCAGTGGCCGACGTGTCGGCGCGCTCCACCGAAATTCGGAATCAGAAAAGCAGGAGGACGTGCGGTGGCCATCCCGGCCGCCGGTCGAATACATCTGGGGGGACGTTACATGACAATCACGAAGCGTATGCTTCTTGGCTCTGCTGCAACGCTGACCGCAATTGCCAGCGCGCAAGCAGCCGATCTGCCGGTGAAGGCCAAGCCGGTCGAATATGTGAAAGTCTGCTCTCTCTACGGCGAGGGCTTCTACTACATCCCTGGAAGTGACATCTGTCTCAAGGTTGGCGGCTACGTGCAGGCCGACTACGGCTGGAACTCCGCTGGCAATGGGCAGCCGCACTACAACGCCGGCAACAACGGCGCACAGGATCGCTCGACGAGCCCATATTCGTCGCGACATCGTGCGCACTTCAACTTCGACAGTCGCACGCAGACCGCCTACGGCACACTGCGCACCTATGTTGCCGTGCATATCGAGAATGCCAACCAGGGCACGGTAACGGTCAACCCGACGCGCGCCTTCATCCAGTGGGCAGGCTTTACTTTCGGTCACACCAAGTCGTTCACGGACGTACCCGGCACGCCTGGTGCGGACACGTTCAGGTCGCTGTTTCAGCAACAGGCCATCAGCGATACTGGCGCGAACGGTACCAACCAGATCGCCTATACCTGGGAGCTCGGCAATGGCATGACGCTCAACGTCGGTGCCGACGAGCGCCGCACCAAGGGCATTGCCAACCTGTCGACCACCATTGTCACGGTCGGCGCCAACCCGGCCACAGCGTACGGGCCCTATCAGCATCCGACCCCATGGGTGAACTTTTCGGTCAACCAAGCCTGGGGACGGCTTGGCGTGTCGGCGGTCTTCAACAAGGTCAACGCGACTTACTACAACGGGACTGCCGGCGTTGCTGGCTCGGGATGTCCGGCTGGAGCGCAGACCGGCACGAGCCAGTGCGGCTACCCAGACGACAAGTGGGGCTGGGCGGTAGTGTCGGGTATCGACATCAAGGCTCCCTGGGCTGGTCCCGGCGACCACTTCGGCGGCTTCTTCAGCTACGAAGTCGGTGCGGCCGCATATTCTGGCGGCAGCAACCTGACGAGTCCCAGCCTGTTCGGCGGCGGCAACACGGTGGCGTTCGGCGTGATCACGGATGGCGTATTCATCAACGGCGGCCAGTTCGAGCTGACGACCGCCTGGTCGACCGGTGTCGGCTACGAGCACTTCTGGCTGCCCAACGTCTCGACCGCGTGGTACGGGACCTATTCGCAGGTCCGGTACAACGACAACGTCATCAACAGCCGCATGTTCTGTAACGGCCCTGGCGCAACGCCCCAGAACATTGTCGTTGCCGCCGGCGTGACCTGCGATCCAGGCTTCAACTACTGGACCGTCGGTATGGTCAATAACTGGTTCCCGGCGCCTGGCTTCCGTCTTGCGATTGACGTGGCTTACTCGCGAGTCGAGACGGCGTTCGACGGGCAGACGGTCACGCTCAGCAAGGCGGCGGGCTTGCGTCCGACCGGCAGCTATCTGGCAAAGGACCAGGGCATCCTGTCGGTGGCTTTCCGTGCGTATCGGTCCTTCGCAACGGGCGAATGACGGCTTCACTTTGGCGCGTTTCACCATCCGCGCCACCTCCGGCAGCGCCCGGCTGCCGGAGGTTTTTCTTGTGGTCGCCTGGCCCAATTCAACGATCCAATCACCAACCAAATTTATGGCTGCCCGCCAACAACGCTACTGAAAATACCATTCCCTATATTTGAGCACCTCTCTTTGTAGTACTATCGCCACAGAGCACGCATAAAGTGCATCTTGGCCACAGAAAACAATTGCATTTCCAAGCGCTGGCGCACACAGGTTGCGCAACCATAGACAGCAAGATTGATCTTATTTGCAACCTTTAGCAGCACGTGCGGCGCTCGCTTCGAGCGTTTTGGCAGACCGCTCCCATGAGCGCTCTCCCCCCTCTTGAGCATGGAGCCGCGCAAGATTTTGAACTGGAGACTGCATTTTGCCAACGGAAGGGTCCCCAAGACCAGATCCCGAGTTGCCAGATCCGGAGCCGCGAACACCAGCTTCGCTTGCCTCACTGCGCAGTGCCCAACACGAGGAGAAAGAGCGACACGATGACCGCGTCGAGACGATCGCCATTGCCATCTCGCTCTTGCTATTGATCAGCGGGCTCGTCGCCATTTTCGCCGCCGTTCTCCTGTCCCGACCGTTGCTGCGCGCATCGGGTTTGCTGCTCGAACGGATATCCTGAACGATCGAAAGGTCGCGGCGCCTCTTTTTGATTACCTATGGACATTGGTTTCGTTCTGCCAAAACCGCTGAGCCAAAGAGCCACGCCTCGCCTGACGCCAGCGGTCCGATTCTAACATTCGCATCCCTTCTCGGCGGGCTCTCCTGCGAATGTTAGAATCAAAGGACCACCAGCAAGTATAGGATCTAGTGGAGCTTGGATTTGACCTTCGCTTCGCGAGCCCGCGGCTGGGTGGGTAGCGAATGTCAAATCCGCTCCACTAGCGGCGCTGCGTCGAGCTCGCGCATCGCGATCTTGCGACGCGAAAGCGCGCGCCGCTCGTAGCGATCGAGTTTCTCGAGCCGGCTGGCGAGCTCGTCGCAATCGAGATTCCGAGAATACAGGTCGCGCTTGACTTGCCTCACCCGCATGATTTCGACATGCGCCGCTGCGATCCGCCCTGCTCGCTCGCGGCGATCGGGGCTGGCCCTTTCACCCGCGATCACACGCGCGAGCGCTCCAATCGCCTGCACAAGCTGCGGGTCGAGCCTCGCCGGGCGCGTCAGCCCGTGACGGAGCGCATTGCGGGCTGAGCGCGCCTTGCCCGCTGCCGTGCGCGGGCCCGTGCACTTGCGCGCATTGAGCCTGTTGGCGCGCCGCTTTTTTTCGCTGGTCATGCGTGCGGATCTGATGGCGCCTCGACCGCGTGAAGCACGCGCTGGAGCTTGGCCGCGAGGCTCTCACGCCGCCGCTCAAGCTCGCGCAGCATCCCGTCCCGTCGTCTTTCCGCGGCCATCGTCATCAGCTCGATCCGCTCGATTTCGTCGATGCGCTCGGACACCGTAAGCGCAGTCACGGTGTCGGCCGTCAGCCCGGCCGCCGCAAAGGCGCTGTTGACGATCTGCGCTGCTTCCGCATCGCCCGCGAACCAGCGCCTGGCGATGATGTAGTGATTGTTGCCGACCCGCAGATGCGAGAGCGCCTTGGCAAGGCCCTCATGGGCGCAGGCCTGCATCAGATGAGCCTTGATCCGGCGCAACCTGCTCACCTCCCAGGCGAGGTCAGTCACGTCGCGAACCCAGATCTCCTCCAGCATGTCGGCGGGCTCAACCACGGCCCGAATGCGCGCGAGCAGATTATCGTATGCCTCGCTGCTCTCGCCCGCGATCAGGATCGCGGGCCCGAGGACACTTGTGTCGGATGACATCGCCAGCGCATTGGTCACGCCGGTCGTTACGCTACTCATGGCCTGACTCTCCTAATACACCATCAGTAATTATTATCCCGATCGCATCCCGATTTTACTGCCGTTATCGCACATCGTAGCCAGCATATTTCACAATATGTGAAATATGCTGTATTTGCAAATGTTCAACTCTCCAACGACAATTTTTTCCAGAATATCGTTGCGTTCGTTCGCCCGGTCGCGCGGTACCGCTGCAATGACAGAGGTTTCCTTGTGCAACGCCAATTGAACCGGGTCGCGCAGCATCGAGACAAACGAAGGCGTCACCTCGCAGGCACCGTCGCGCCGGCAGGCGAAGCGCGGCTTGCGCGACCACGGAACAGCGACGGCAAGATCGGAACCAAGATTCAGAACCAAACTGAAGAGACGAGCCGCCCCACCCTTCCGCACGTTCCGCAGCTCCGGGATCGCTGGCCCGGATGTCTGCGAATTTCGGATCGGCAACCACAACAACACAGGAGGCTACCATGTTGCGTCCGTCCATCCTTGCCACCGTGCTTTTGAGCAGCGCCATCGCACCTTCGCTAGCCGCCGAGGGCGGACGCAGTGTCATCCTGGTCCTTGATGCATCGGGCAGCATGAATGCGCGCCTGCCCGATAGCGCCACCAGGATCGACGCAGCCAAGGCCGCGGTTGCTGACGTCGTCGGCAAGGTTGCGCCGGGCACCCGCCTCGCCTTGCGGGTCTACGGTCATCAGTCTCCGACGCAGCGCAAGGACTGCAAGGACACGGCGCTCGTCGTCGGCTTCAATGACGCTGGGCAAAACCGCACAGCCATTGTCGATGCGACGCGCAGCATTCGCGCCCAGGGCTACACTCCGATCAATCATTCGCTGACGCTCGCCGCCGGCGATCTTGGACAGGAGGAGTCAGCCGAGCGCATCGTCGTCCTGGTCAGTGACGGCAAGGAGACCTGCGAAGGCGATCCCTGCGTTACCGCCCGCGCACTCGCCGCCGCCGACGCCAAGCTCGTCGTGCACACGATCGGTTTTGGTGTCGATGCGGCGGCGCGTCGGCAGCTTCAGTGCATCGCCGCGATGGCGCGCGGCACCTACTCGGATGCCGGCACCTCGCGCGAGCTTGCAGCCGCGCTGGGCGAGGCGGCCAGCAAGCCAGTGCCGCCGAAGAAGACCGAAATCATCGTAGCACTGCCGCGCTCTCCGATTGGCAAGCTTGAGATCAAAGGTCCTGACCGGGACGGCCACAAGGTCTTCGACGCATCGACCGGCCAACAAGCCAAGCTGATCCGTTCGGGTTTCAACCAGCAGGTCGAATCTGTGAACACGCTCTGGCCGACCGTCGAACTCGCGCCCGGTATCTACAATGTGGCATTCGGCCCGCAGCTCTGGAAGAGCGTCGAAGTGCGCGCGGGCGAGACCACCGTGATCGAGCCAGGCGTGCTCGTGATCGAAGGCGCCGCTGGCCTCGGAGCCAACAAAGTGATCGATCCGGAAACCGAAGAGGTGATGGCGGAGCTTCGCTCCTCCAAGAATCGCGCCTCGCTCATCCCATCACGCTTTTCGGTAACCTTCGGTGACCTGGTATGGCCGGACGTTGAGCTCAAGCCGGGGCAGACCACGACACTCCATCCCGGAGTGCTCAAGGTCACCGCTCCTCGCGTCGCTGACTACAAGATCACACTACGCGACGGCCGCAACGCCGGGATCGTCAACACCGCCGTCGGCAGGATGGCTCTTCCAGCCGGCGACTATCTCCTCGAGGTGCGTGAGCTGCGCGTTCCGTTCGAGCTCAAAGAGGGACAGGAAGTCGAGATCAAGCTGCAGTGACATCGACGGCACTCCTGTCGTCAAGGCCATGGCCTCAAGAAGCGCGCGAGCAAGGCTCGCGCGCATTTGCCCGTCGGTCGCGGCGCCGGTCGGGAAGGTATGCAGCCGCATATATGGAATTGAGCGTTGCCGGTGCTCTCTTTGATATCGCCTCTTCGGTCGACATTTGGGTTTGCATCCGATAGTGCCATGTCAGAAAAGCCACGTCAGATCGCGGCACTAAAGCCATATCTCCCTGGAGATGAATCGGGAGGATAGACGATGGCGTTTATCCGCCTCATCCTGAGGAGGGTGCAAGCACATGCGCTTTCGGGAGACGCAATCATCGTGCAGCGCCCGTCTCGAAGGATGGGGCGGCCCCCCATGGTTCGAGACGCCGCGCACGACGCTGCGGAATTGGGGGTAGATTTAGATTGCGGCTCCTCACCATGAGGGCCGAGAGGAACCGCGTGTGCGTCAAATTGATCGAAATCCGCTTTAGGTCCGACAATGCGCGCCGCCCTTGACCGATTAAACTTCGCCA
>CAWFMV010000014.1:0-268852 GCA_963817015.1 uncultured Alphaproteobacteria bacterium
TTGGCATTGGGCTCGTCACCCGCCACGCGTCACTTGCCGCTTCAGCGCCAGGCCGACCCGTGATACAAGGGACCATAGCCCAACCCAATAATCACCTGGCGGCACGAACATGACGAAGAAGCGTATGGTGCTCGAGATCGGCATGGGCACCGACATCCGCGGCGCTGACCCGACGAAGGCAGCTTGCCGGGCCCTCCGCGATGCGCTTTGGCATAACTCGCTGTCGATCGCGCCGGCGCTTGGTCAGTCGTTGGATGCAATGATTGTTGACGTCCATATCGGTGTGCCCCGCCCCGAATTGGTCGACAAGTCGCAAGTCATGGCCGTTTTGCCTCATGGGTCGGGATCCGTCACCGTGGTCGAAGGCGGCCTTGAGATCCACAATGACGAGGGCACCAACAGTACGCTGATTGCCAACGCTTGCGTCGTCGTCAGCCTCGACATTGCTTGAGGAGCCGTGAGTGCCAAAAACGCGTGTCATTCTGGAGTTGGGCTCCGGAAACGATCTGCACGGTTCCGATTATACCAAGGCCGCGCTGCGCGCCGTGCAAGACGCGTTGCATCACAGCTCGCTCACCTTCATTCGATCGTTGAAGATCGACAAGAGCAAGCTGGAGGTGGAGGTCACGGTTGGCGTTCAGCGGCCGGAGCAGGTGGATCTTGAAGCGGTGAAGAACTCCTTGCCCGTCGGCAAAGTTACGGTGAGGGCCGTCAAGGGTGGTCTTGACGTTGCCGACCCCGAGAACAACGATCCCGCAGTCATTGCCAGCGCGGCAATCGCGGTTCGCATCGAGGTGTGAGCCGCGACGCGGGATTAGATCGCCGTAAGTTCTTGTTGATTTCCATGCAAGCGTTGGAATGCAATCGCACTCCCTCCGCCAAGCGAGCCAGCGGCCGTGGCGGAAACGTCGAGTTCCTCTGCTCGCCTCGCATGAGGTCAAGCGCCATGTTGAGCGCTTTGTCGTTCTTGGGATCCGGTGGGACGTAAGACTGCGAGCCCGTTTCCTCTTGCCCGTCGGCTTTGAGGTGTCCGCGCAGCGAGGACTCGCCGCGCAAATCGATGCGCGCATTGATTTCCTCGGGAACGTCCTGCAGCACCTCGATGTCAGGTGTGATGCCCTTCGCCTGGATCGAGCGTCCGGATGGCGTGTAGTAGCGGGCCGTCGTCAGCCGCAGCGCCCCATTGCCCGGACCGAGCGGGATGATGGTTTGCACCGAGCCCTTGCCGAACGAGCGAGTGCCGATGACGGTCGCGCGTTTATTGTCCTGCAGTGCGCCGGCAACGATCTCAGATGCCGAGGCCGAGCCTCCGTTGATCAGCACGATGATCGGCTTGCCCTTGGCGAGATCGCCGGGCCGCGCAATGAAGCGCTGCGTCTCCTCCGCCTTGCGGCCGCGCGTCGAGACGATCTCACCCGCCTCCAGGAACGCGTCCGACATTGAGATCGCCTGGTCGAGCAAGCCGCCTGGATTGTTGCGCAGGTCGACAATATAGCCCTTCAGGTTCTTGATGCTGATTTGCGTCGAGAGCTGGTTCAGGCCCTTCTTGATCTCGTCGGTTGCCTTCTCATTGAATGCCGAGATCCGGATATAGGCGACGTCATTGCCCTCGACTCGCACCCGCACTGAATGCACCGTGACAATTTGGCGGACGATTGTCAGTTCGATCGGCTTGTCCTGGCCCTGGCGTGTGATCTTGAGCTTGATCTTGGTGTTTGCCGGCCCACGCATCTTCTCGACCGCCTGACTCAGCGTAAGTCCCTGCACCGGCTCTTCGTCAATATGCGTGATGATGTCATTGGTCATGATGCCGGCTTTGTGCGCCGGTGTGTCGTCGATAGCGGCCACCACCTTGATGAAGCCTTCCTCCAGGGTGACCTCGATTTCAAGCCCTCCGAATTTGCCGGTGGTCTGGATCTGCATATCCCGGAGGCTTTTCGGATCCATGTAGCTTGAGTGAGGATCAAGCCCGGCCAGCATGCCGTTGATCGCCGATTCGAGCAGCTTGTTGTCGTCCGGCTTCTCGACGTAACCGGTGCGAACACGCTCGAACACATCGCCGAACAGGCTGAGCTGCCGGTAGGTGTCTGTGGCTGCCGCTGTCGCGCTTGAGCCATTGAACGCGGTTCGAGGCTGGGTCGCGATCAGCGTCAGGGCTGCGCTTGTCGCTGTCGTGAGCAGGATGAGGAAAGTTTTGCGTATCATGCGTGAAGCTCGCACTCGTTTGCCGCCCACATCGTGAATGTGGCTCTTCTGCTCTCGGAACGCTTGCGACGCGAAAGCGCTCGCCGCCGGCAGGTTCCGTGTATCCGCCCAAAAAAGTTTGTGTCTGCGGGTGGCACCGCCCCGATTCGCCTTACGGTGACCCGTTAATTCAACAAATAGCGGGAGCGCAGCGGCGACAGAATTATCCTTAGGGACAATGCCCCCTTCCCTAAGGACAGGCCTCCTCCAAGCAAGCGATTTGCTAGGATTTGGCAACCAAGGAGGTTCAATATGATTCAGAAAACTGCAGTGGAAATGATCTCGCGCCGGAAGATGCTTGGAATCCTGGGAGCAGGCGTGGCGTTCGGCATGGGAGCGCCAGCCGCGCTGCTAACAGCATCGGAGGCTGAAGCTCAAACGCCTGGCGCTCAGCCGCCTGGAGCTCAACCGCCTGCGGCTCAAGCGCCTGGCGTGGACCAGCGCCAGGGCCGGCCCGACGATGTCACGGGACGGCGTCAGCGGCACGCGAAACGGCGAGCGGCGCGGCACAAAGCTCTCGCGCAGCAACAAGAAGGGCGCAAGAGGCGACGTATGGCACGGCACCCGGGCAGCACAAGCCCTAAAGGAACCGGCCCCGCCGGACCAGGGACTACAGGGACTGGCACCACCGGCCAAGGGCCGGCACGGCAGTGAGATGTGTTGCCAAGTGAGACGTCTGCCAAGAGACGTTTTGCGTAGAGACGCTTTGCGAGAGCTGGTAGCGAGTTTCGGATCGTGTTCACTGCACGGTCCGTTCGCTCGCGCATGCCACCGATAGGCCGAAAGGTTTGTCGGCGCGGTGTTTCGTTGCGATGATTGGTCGTTGCGAGCGTGCGACATTCAGAGACTGCGGTTGTCTCCTGTCGATCCAAGTCGCTTGAGACGTAAACCTAAATCTAATCCCACCGAGCGATCGATCATGTTAGCGACTCAGACGGGCTGCGCATAACAACGGCGCGTGTGGATCGTGAAGCAACTGTTCAACCCTCCCGATCGTTGTCGAGATGCGCTGTCTTTTCAGCACGACAAAAAGGAGGTTTCGATGCTCACACTCAAGCACATTAGCGCTGCTGTCATAGCAGCCGCGCTGGCGAGCGCGATCGTGGTGGACACTGCCGACGCTCGTGGTGGCCGTGGCGGTGGCGGATTCGGAGGCGGCGGCATGCGAGCTGGCGGCTTTGGCGGGCGGTGGCTTCCGCGCAGGCGGCTTTGGTGGCGGTGGTTTCCGCGCAGCCGGGATTCGAACAGGCGGCTTTGCTGGCGGTAGCTTCCGTACAGCTGGCTTTAACAGGGGGTTTGTAGGAAACAGGGGGTTTGTAGGAACTCGCTTCGCGAATGCTGGTTCTTTTGCGCGTGTTTCGATCCTATCCGCCGAGTTGGTTGGGCCGGCAACAGGCCTGGCTGGGGTTGGAATGGCGGTCGCTGGGGCGGACGTTGGGCCGGTAATCGCTGGGGCTGGGGAGGAGGCTGGGCTGGGGATAACTGGGGCTGGGGTTGGGGCGCGGCCGCGCTAGGAACGGGCTTGGCCTTTGCTGCCGCCAACAATTACTGTGACCCGTACTATGACTACTATGGCAACTGCGGTTATGGATACGGATCGTACGGATTTGCGCCGGCGTTTGGAGTTGGATTTGGAGCGGTTCGGCCATGGGCGCGTCCATGGCGTGCCGGGTGGTCGTGGTGACGTCAAAGAGGCCGCTCAGCCAAAGACCGAGGCATGAAGCATCTCGAACCTAAATCTCTCTATTTTTCTTAGCCTCGCGCCTGCCCCGGTTGCCGTGCACGGCTGCCGGGGCACTTGTTAAGGCGCCGCGCTCACTGCCGGACCGTGGGTGACTCAGCCAGGAACGCATGGATGGCCGCTACGACCTGCGCGCCCTCACCGACCGATGCCGCGACGCGCTTGATCGACCCTGAACGCACGTCACCGATCGCGAAGATGCCTCGCACGCTCGATTCCAACGGCCCACTGGAGCGGTCCGTATCCTTCCCGGTCAGCACGAACCCCTTGGCGTCGAGCGCGACGCCGGAGCCAGCCAGCCAATCCGTGTTCGGATCGGCGCCGATGAACAGGAACAGATGACGGATCGGCCGCTGGATCTCGTCACCGCCGGCCTGACGCCAACGAACCGCCGCAAGAGCACCATTGCTTCCTTCGAGCCCGGTCAGCGACGTGCGCGTGAGGACCTCGACATTACCAAGGCCCGTGATCCGATCGACCAGATAGCGGGACATGCGGGCGCCAAGATCGGGTCCGCGCACGAGGAGCCACACCTTCGCGGCCTTGCTGGCCAGATAGACCGTGGCCTGGCCCGCTGAATTGCCCGCCCCGATGAGCACCACCTCCTGCTCGGCGCAGAGATTGCCTTCGAGCGGCGACACCCAATAGTGCGCGCTTGTGGCCTCGAACGAGTTAAAGTTCTCGATCGCGAGCCTGCGGTAGCGCGCGCCGCCGGCGATGACAAGAGACCGGGTGCGAACGTGCTCGCCATCCGACAACGTCAACTGGAACGTCCCATCTTGCAATGTCTCGAGCGCGTCGACCTCCGCCGGAATGACCATCTGGGCGCCGAACTTCTGCGCCTGATTGTAGGCGCGGCCCATCAAGGCCATGCCGCTGATGCCGGTCGGGAATCCGAGATAGTTCTCGATCCGGGCCGAGGCACCGGCCTGGCCGCCGAACGAGCGGCAGTCGAAGACCACGACCGACAAGCCTTCCGACGCGGCGTACACCGCCGCGCCAAGACCGGCGGGCCCGGCTCCGACGATCGCTACGTCGAATACGCGCTCCGGATCGACCGGGCTCACGAGCCCCAAGCAGCGTGCAAGCTCGATCTCTCCCGGGTTGTAAAGAAGCTCACCGTCTGGGCAGAGGACCATCGGCAGCTGACTTGGATCGATATGGAAGCGCTCGACCAGTGCGCGCGCCTCCGCATCAGTCTCCGGATCGAGCCTCTGGTGCGGATGGCCATTGCGCGACAAGAAATTGTCGAGCCGCAGCACATCCCCGCTGCCGGCCCTGCCGACGATCACCGGTCCGACTGTGCCCGCCTCGATCAGGCTCACCCGGCGCAGGATCAGCGCACGCATGACGCGCTCGCCAAGCTCGGCCTCCGCAATCAGCAATGCACGCAAGCGATCGGGCAGGATGACCAGTGTTTCCACCTGACTGCGTGCCCGCACATCGACAAGTCCCGGCCGTCCGCTCAGATGTGCGAGCTCTCCGGTGAAGCTGCCGGGACCGAGCGTGACAATGACCTCGCCCGGATCCGAGAGCGCATGTTGCGTGACGTCGACGGTGCCGGACAGAATGAGGTGCAGGCCGTGAGTGGCTGCCCCGGCCTTCGCGATTGTTTCGCTTTCGCGATACGTTCGAGGCTCGCCGAAGCGCCGCACACGCTCGATCTCGAATGCTTCCAGCACTGGAAACATCTGATCTCGCCGCGTTTCAATAAGGGATCGCATGGTTGTCGCCATGTGATCATTTTGGCCGCATAAACTGTGCTGAGTCTCATACGTGCCGTCGCAGGGCAGTACTGACACGGCGCGCGCTCAATCTCGTTTTGTTGCCCCAATGGTCGGCAGCAGCTCGCCTTCCGTCACTCCCCGATCGGACCGCGCACCGTGCCGCGCTCGTCCTTGGGCGGAAAGTTCGGCCCGCGCAGCTGCTCGAGCGTCATCTTGTTGACGTTGTCGATGATCGCCGCAAACGCTCGGATCGAGCGGCTCATGCCTTCGGCCGGAACCAGCTCGTGGGTGTCGAGGCTGGTGTGATAGACGACGTGATTGATGATGTGGAAGGACGGCGCGTAGTTGCCGTTCTTCGGCCCGTCCTCGACGCCGTAGACCGACACGCCGAAGTCGCGCAGCTGATTTAACGTCATGCGCTCGAACTCGGGACTGCCATAGGCGCTCCAGCGCGCGGCGCTCATTGCGTTGGTCGCCGTGAGGTCGCTGTTGTACATATAGAGCAGCGTCTCGGATGGATGCTCCATGGTCAGCTTGAGGGCGACATTCTTCCAATTGTAGGTCGCGTCGATGCCGACATCCTTGCGGCCGCGCGCCACCTCGCCGTGGTGATGATCCGGGAACTGGATGAACACCAGCGTGCGCGGGCGCTGCGCCTGCGGCAGCGCCGCGTAGTGGCGCGCGAGTTCGAGCGTTCCCGCCATGCCCGAGTTGTTGTCGGTCGCGGCCTGAAAGTAGCCGTCGGTGTGGGTCATGACGACGATCTCCTCGTCGGAGGCGCCGGGCAGCGTCGCCTTGGTCCAGGCGGTCTCGACGTTGGTGAGCTCCGGCACGTTGAGCCGCAGCGAGACCGTGATCTTTTCGCCGGCGCCGAGCCGGTCGCGTAGCGCGAAGCCTTCGTCCTGGCTGATCGTCATCTGCGGAATGTTGCGCAGTCCGCCCTCGGGCTGGAACTGGCCGTTGCCCGGCACGGCCATGACATTGATCACCATGGCGGCGCCAAGCTGCTGCGCGCGCGCGTTGGCGTTGAACAGGCCGGCGCGGTCGGAGGCCGAATGGCTGCGGCCGCCGGGCACGAAGGTGCTGTAGATGATGACCGCCTTGCCCTTGACGTCACGGCCGAGGAAATCCGGCGCCGCTCCGATGCCGACCCACACCGCCTCGGCGGTGATGCCTTCGGTGCTCTTGGTGCCGGAGACCGGGAACGCGGTCGCGAGGTTGACCTTGCTGCCTTTGGATGAGGTGTAGCTCAGCTCCCAGCTGGTCGGACGCCAATCCCTCGGCAGCTTGTAGGGGAAGGTCTCGACCTTGAGGCCGAGGCGGGTGAACTCGTCGGTCATGTACTTCATGCCGGCGCTGTCGGCGTCGGTGCCGGGGAAGCGCCCCCACCATTGTTTGTTTACAGTGTCGCGATAGCTCAGCGCGATGTTGGAGAGCGCGATGACGTCCCGCTTCATACGGGCGCCGTCGATATCCTTGTAGGCTTCCTGGCCGGGCTTGAGCGGGAACACCGGATAGTCCGCATCGGAGAACAGCTGCGAGGCGTGGCTGCGTGGCAGACCGATGCCGTAGGTCTTTTCGGTCTTCGGCCCGTTGTCCATCTGCGCCATCGCGACGGTGGCGGTCAGCGCCGCGGTGGACAGGATGCTTAATCCAAGCATGGAGCGCATGGTCGATCGCTGCGGCATGGCCTGATCCTCCCTGAGCAATGCGTTGTTCTGTTGCGGCCACTTTAGGATGCGGCTCCGGCCTTGCCCAGCCGTCAAACTCGAGCGAACGCGCCCGTCAATTTCGCCGTGTCCGCTCGCTGCAAGTGCTCTAAGCTGGGCGAGCAAAGGCAACGCCAGGGGAGACCATCGTGGCACGAAAGATTGCGGCGCGGCCCGCCGCGACGGATGCGGCCGAGAGCTTCGATCGGAAAACGCTCGATGCTGAGTGGCCGGAGCAATTGTATCGCGTGCTGAAGGCCGCCCAGGTCCGCCAGATGTCCTACGTGCCGGATGCCGGGCATTCTGCGCTCATTCGCCTGTTCGCGGCCGACCGCGAGGTCGTGTCGAATGTTCTCACCACCGAGGAGGAGGGCATTGCGATTGCCGACCGGCGCGTGGCTTGGCGGCAGCCGGAGCGTGCTCCTCTTGCAGTCGAGCGGCGTCGGCAATTGCGTCAACATGCTCTCGCTCGTCACCATGACACGCACGCCGCTCCTGATGCTGGTGACGATGCGCGGCGAATGGGCCGAGTTCAATCCCTGGCAGGTGCCGATGGGGCTTGCGACGGCGCCGGTGCTCACCGCGATGGGCATCCGCGTCATGCGTGCCGACACCCCGAGCGACCTGATCGAGACGGTCGAGTCCGCCGCGGCGCTGGCGTTCGAGGCGGAGCAGCAGGTCGCGGTGCTCATGTCACAGCGCCTGCTCGGCCGGAAGAAATGGTGAGCACATGCCGAAGTCCGCAAGCTCGCTCGATCGCCGCGAGGTCGTGGCCCATCTGCTGGCGCGGCGGGAGGGCCTCCTGGTTGTCACCGGCCTTGGATCGCCCACCTACGACGTGCACGCGGCCGGCGACCATGACGGCAACTTTTATCTCTGGGGCGCGATGGGCTCGGCCGCGCTGATCGGCCTTGGCCTTGCGCAGGCTCGGCCCGATCGCACCGTGGTCGTGATCACCGGCGACGGCGAACAACTGATGGGGCTCGGCGGGCTGGCCACCACCGCGGTCAGCAATCCGAGCAATCTCATCATCGTTGTGATCGACAACGATCACTTCGGCGAGACCGGCATGCAGATGAGTCATACTGGCCATGGCCTCGACTTGGCGACCGTGGCGCAGTCGTGCGGGTTTGCCGAAGCGCGTACGGTACGCGACATGGCGGGAGTCGAGGAGGTGGCGCGCGCGCTGCACTCGCCGGCCTCAGGGGCCCGCTTCTTTTCGATCAAAGTGAAGGCGGAAAACCCGCCGCGTTCGCTGCCGCCACGCGATGCCGTTCATATCAAGAACAGGTTCCGGGCCCATCTGGGTCTCGGGACAATATGAAGCGTATCGCATGCTGAACGCGCAGCCTAAGATCAAAGCAAGCATGAAGCCGGGCGGATAGCGATCGTTGTTATCGCGCCAGTTTGCCGTGAGAGCGCGGGCTCACCGTGCCAGCGATTGGGAGGATGCCGTGACGATCGTGATATTTCGTTGCCTGCTGGCCCTGGCCTTCGTGTCGGGGCTTGCTGCGTCCATTGCCGTTGCGCAGGACTATCCATCGCGGCCGGTCAAGATCCTGGTCGGCTTCGGTCCCGGCGGCCTTGGCGACATCGTCACGCGTTCGGTCGCGCAAAGGCTCTCCGCCCAGATGAACCAGCCGTTCGTCATCGAAAACATGCCAGGCGCGGGCGGCATCACGGCCGCGGCGACCGCTGCGCGGTCGCAGCCCGACGGGCATACGCTGCTGCTGATCAGCGGGCAGAACGCAACCGCACCGCTGGTGTTCAAGGCGCTGCCGTTCAATCCCAGCACCGACTTTCGCATGGTTTCCACGCTCTCGAACTTCGACTTCATCATCGTGGTCGACCGGGCAAGCCCATTACGCTCCATTGCAGATCTAGTGACGGCAGCGAAATCTGCTCCCGGCCGGTTTAATTTCGGCACTATCAGCTCGGGCAGCCTGCAGAACCTGATGTCGCATCTGTTCGTGGCGCGCGCGGGCCTGACGGTTCCGACCGTGCCGTTCCGAACGACGGGCGAGACGATCGCGGCGCTGCTTGCGGGTCAGGTGCAGGCCGTCGTCGAGACCGTGCCCGGCGTCGTTGCTCAGGTGCAGTCCGGGCAGCTGCGTGCGCTTGCATTGTCGTCCGACAAGCGCCGCCCGCTGTTGCCGGATGTGCCGACCGTCACTGAAAGCGGCATCGCCGGCTACGAGGTCACCTCCTGGAACGGGTTCGTGGTTCCGGCACTCACGCCGGAGGAAATCGTCATGCGGCTCAATACCGAGATCGCCAAGGTGCTGGCTCAGCCCGACATCGCCAAGCGCTTCGCTGAGCTCGGCCTCGTGACCAAGCCAAGCTCGCCGCAGGAGATGCAGGCGATCTACGATGCCGACGTCGAGCGCTGGCGCGGCGTGATCGAGCACGCCAATCTCAAGCTCGAGCAATGAGCGTGTGTTTTGGGGCCAGTCGGCGGGACATTTGAGCGCAGCGGCCCAATCATTTCGGCCGACACCGAAGCATCTCCCGGCTCATGCGGCTAAGAGGCGGCTTGGGCGCAATGGACCGTGGCTGATGACATTTGAATACGTGCTTCTCCTGGTGCTCGCCACGCTTTGGGGTGCGTCCTACTCCTTGATCAAGGTTGGCGTCGAAACTATCCCTCCCGTTACGCTGATTGCAGCGCGTACCTTGATCGCGGCTGCGTTGCTGCTTGCCATTGTGCGCTGGCGCGGTCTCAGGCTTCCGCGTGATGAGGTGACATGGCGGCGGTTTCTCATCCAGGCCTGTCTTAACAGCGCCATTCCGTTCACGCTGATCGCGTGGGGGGAGCGATGGGTCGATGCCGGGCCCGCTACCGTGCTCAATTCGACGTCGCCGATCTTCGTCTTTCTGCTGACCGCCGCGATCACGCGGCACGAGCCGGTCACGATGCGAAAGCTTTTCGGCGTCGCATCCGGCCTGGCCGGCGTATGCCTCATTGTCGGGGCTCACGCGCTGTCCGGTTTTGGCGAGCAGGTGTTGGCGCCACTCGCGATCGTGGCGGCCACCATCTGCTACGCGGGCGCGGCGATCTTTGGCAAGACGTTCAAGGACCTCGATCCAATCTTGCCGGCCGCGGGCTCGCTGATCTGCGGCGGCGCCATTCTCCTTCCGGCAAGTCTGCTGATCGACCAGCCATGGACCTTGATGCCGTCGCGAGATTCGCTGCTTGCCTTGATCGGCTTGTCAGTCTTTTCCACCGCGCTGGCGCTGGTGATCTATTTCAGGCTTGTGCACACGCTCGGATCGGTCGGCGTGACCTCACAAGCCTATCTGCGTGTGCCGATCGGTGTCGCCATCGGCGTGGTCTTTCTCGGCGAGCAGCTCACGGTCGTGGCCTTGCTCGGCCTCGCAGGCGTCGTCATTGGTGTGGCCGCCATGACGGCGCCACGTGCTCATGCGCTTCGCTGAGTTGCGAGTCAGCGGTGGAAACGGGACACTAGGCACGCGGGGCCTGTATCAATTGCCACGCTTCCTCGGCATCCTCGGCAAATCTCAGCATGCCCATCTCGGATGCATCGATCATCCCTTCGCTGATCAGAAAGTCGAAATTGACGGCGCGTCGCCAGAATTCGCGGTCGATGCAGATGACTGGAATAGCCGGCGCCTTGCGGGTCTGGATCAGGGTCAGGATCTCGAACAGCTCATCGAACGTGCCGAAGCCACCCGGAAAAATCACCAGCGCCGCGGCGCGCATGGCGAGATGCATCTTGCGGATTGCGAACGAGCGAAACTGGAACGTCAGGTCGGGGGTGGTGTAGGGGTTCGGCTCCTGCCCAGTCGGCAACGCAATATTGAACCCGATCGACGGCGCGCCGATCTCGAACGCTCCTCGATTGGCCGCCTCCATTAGGCCCGGGCCGCCACCGGTGGCGATCACGTTGTCTCTCATGCCGTCGTGGGGAGAAAGCGCTCCCCCACGTTGCGAGACGATGCGACCGAGCCGTCGCGCCTGTTCGTACCACCGCTCGCGGCGGGCCGCGGGCTCGTCCGTGCGCCCACCGCCACCAGCATGGCCGGCCGTCACCCGTGAGCTGCCGAAAATCACGACGGTCGAGCGGATCCCCCATTTCCGCAGGCGCTCGTCAGCCTTGGCGAACTCCAGGTGGAGCCGTTCGCCGCGCATCGAGTCGCCGAGAAGAAACTCGCTGTCGAACTCGGCAAGAAGGAAGCTGGAGGAGTGCTTCTGCTGATCGTTTTCCGTCACGGTTGCGGCCTCAATGGGACATCAAGGTCGGCACCGTCATGCTGGCGAGAATGGCGCGCGTTGCGCCGCCCAGGATGAACTCGCGCAGCCGCGAATGCCCGTAGCCACCCATCACCAGCATGTCGGCGCCAGTGTCGGCCGCGTGTGACAGGATCACGCTCGCCACGTCGATGTTGCCTGACGCGGTCCGCGTGACGCTGACATTGCGGTTGTGGCGTGCGAGGTGCTCCGCGATGTCCGCACCCGGAACCTCGTCGCTCTTGAGCTTTCCGCTCTCGACAATAAAGACTTCGACCAGCTTAGCTCGCGAGAGGAAAGGCATGGCGTCAGCCGCCGCGCGAGCGGCGGGCCGGCTGCCGTCCCAGCACAGCATCACGCGATCGGCCTTGAAGGGCGCGGACTGGATATAGGGCACTACCAGGATCGGCCGCCCGGAATCGAACAGCGCCTGCTCGATGACCAACGCTTCCGGGCCATCTGCTTCCGGCTTCGCCTGCGCCACGATGGACAGGTCGAACCGGCGCGCGATATGGGCGAAGCGCGTGGCGACGCCCGCCATGCTCAACTCCACAATGCGGCTCTCCGAGAGAATGGAAGCGAGGCGAGCGGCAGCGTCGAACCTGCTGGTAGCCGCGTTGGCGGCATGCTGGTTCTCGGCCCGCTGCGTGTCGATCACGTCGGGCGGGACGTCATCCATCAACGCGGTCGGCATGATCGGATCGTATTGAAAGGCGATGCCGGCGGCATGCGCCGTGAATGCGCTCGCAACCGAGAGCGCGAATTCGGCAGCCGGGTCGCGTTCGGCCGCAGGCGTTAGATTGACGACGAGATCCTTGATCATGCTCGGCTCCTCTCAATGTCGCTTGAAGTATCAGTGCCGCTTGAAGTACTGGACGGCGCGCTCGTGCTCGAGCGCGGCTGCGCGCGTCGAAAACGTGCCGAGATTGCGGCGCTTGCCGGTCTTCGGGTTCTTCTTGCGCGAATAGAGGCGGTACTTGCCCGAGGAAAGCTTGCGGATCATGGTGGCTCCTCTTGCAAATTGTGGCCGCACCTCTCGCGTCGACGGCGACCTCCAGAAATCTATGCGCGGCGTGGCGGTGCCGGATGAGCTTCGCCTGCATGAGAGGAATGTTTTCAGCGATCGGGCGGCCGGAGGTTGACGCAGATCAAATCGGCAAGAAACGACCCATTCCGGGCGCGGCTTATGCAAATACCCGACGCTGCAGTGAATGTTGATGTGGAACAAAACGGCGGCTGGCCTGTTTAATAGGCGTGAGATGTGAACTGTAAGTAGCGTCCACGATTTCAGGAAGCAGCTCCGCTGTACGGTCGGGTGGTGGCAGGCCCGGTGGCATCACCGGGCCTGCATCGCCTTGACCACGGAAGCGCCATGACGACGGACTTGGCTATGGCCGCTCAATCGATCGTGGCGCCGGACGCGCGTACGACTTTGCCCCAACGCTCGACCTCGCTCGCGACATGTCGTGAGAGCTCCTCGGGCGATGACGCGACGGGCTCGGCGCCGCGCGCCAGCAAGACGGCTTTGAGCTGCGCATCATCGAGCGCCTTGCGCACGGCAGCGTTCAGCTTGTCGATGACGGGCTTCGGCGTGCTCCGTGGTGCGAACAGGGCGTCCCAGGCGGTGACCTCGAAGCCTGTCACACCCGCTTCCGCAAAGGTTGGAATGGTTGGCGCGGTCGGCCACCGCTTCGCCGTGGTCACCGCGAGGCCGCGCAGCTTGCCGCCCTCAGCCTGCGGGTAGGCGTTCGGCATCACCTCGATCATCATCTGCACCTGGCCGCCGATCAGGTCGGTCATGGCCAGAGCGCCGCCGCGATAGGGCACGTGCACGATATTGACGCCGGTGACCGACTTGAACAGCTCGCCGGCGAGATGCGAGGAGGTGCCATTGCCAGCGGAGGCAAAGTTCACCTTGCCAGCATTGGCCTTGAGATAGGCGAGCAGCTCCGAGACGCTCGCGGCCGGAACACCCGGACTGACGACCAGGATCAGGGCGATTTGTGTGAGCCGGGAGATCGGCGCAAAGTCGTTGATCGGATCGAAGCCCGTTCGCTTGTAGAGCGTGTGATTGATGGCATGCGTTCCGTTGGTGCCATAGGCGAGCGTATAGCCGTCCGGCTCCGCGCGTGCTGCTGCTTCCGTACCGATATTGCCGCCGGCGCCTGCCCGGTTGTCGATCACGATCGTGACGCCGAGCACCTCGCCGACCTTGTTCATGACAAGGCGCGCGAGCGTGTCGCCGCCGCCGCCCGCCGGGAACGGCACGATCACGCGGATCGGTTTGTCGGGATAAGTTTGTGCTGCGACGGGTGCCACAAGAGTAAGCATCATCGCAGCGAGCACGGACAGCACGCGAGTCATCAGGGGCCTCTCCGGCTGCCATCCATCGCTGCCTGCAAAAAGCTGGCACGGCTACCGGGGGAGGGTCAAGCACGTCTCACGCCGGCGCTTGGTCCTCCGCGACATTGTGGGCTAGAGTGCGCCTCCAATGGAAACGCCAGCCAGGAGCCGGGGAGGAATGCCGCAGATTTTCGTTTGCAAGGATGTCGAGATGCGCGACGGCGACGTCCGCATCGTGCGTCAGGACCGGCTCGAGATCGGCGTCTACCGGCACGCCGGCGCGTACTACGCCTACCGCAACCATTGCCTGCATCAGGGCGGTCCCGCCTGCGAGGGCGTGGTGAAGGGCAAGGTCGTCGAGCTGCTCGCCCCGGACAAGACGTATATCGGCCAGACCTATGACCACGATGATCCTCACATCGTGTGCCCCTGGCACGGCTGGGAATACAAGCTGCTCACCGGTGAATGTGCGCCTGACCCGAGCCTGCGGCTGAAGCGCTACGAGGTGGTCCAGCGCGAGGGAGGCATCTATGTCGTCGTCTGACATTCTCGATCGCCCGGCCGAAGCACTCAAGCATGCAAGCGATGCATTGGCCGCCGCACTTGCCGATCCGGAGCGCATCCCCGACGCCGCGCTGCGCGCACTCATCGCCAACGCGGTGCGGCTCTACGCCGTCAAGGCGGAGGCCGGCATGCGGGCGCCGCTCCCGGCCGATGGCGGCGGCGTGACTATCACGGATGCGATGCTCACGGTCACCGATCTCCTGCATGCGCTAAACGTGCAGCTGTTCGAGCTCAGCATGTGGCAGGCGATGACCGGCAACTGCATCGCGCCGCATCAACGTGTCGACACCCCGCAATCCTGAAAGCTTCACCGAATTTTGGCCCGCCAGAGCTGCAAAATTCCAGGGAACCTCCATGAACATCGTGACGCCCATCGTCCGTGATCCCAACCGGGAGCAGTTCGACACCCGCCGTCTGCTCGCGCATGCGCAGCAGCAGGCTGAGGATCGCAAGTACGAAGACTTCATGATCATCGACGTCGATGCGCATCACTACGAGACGTCGTCCTACAAGGAGATCTTTGGCTATATCGAAGATCCGGTGATGCGCGACCAGTTCATCTACAGCAAGGGCAACACGCTGCAGCCGCGCTCGACCGGCGGCTACCAGGAGATGGCTGGCCGCATCACGCGCTACCAGCATCGCGCCTCCGAGCAGGCGCCGGACAAGCCGCATCGCGACATCGGGCTCACGCGTAAATGGATGGATTCCATTGGCGTCGATGTCGCCTGCATCTTCCCGACCCCGATGCTGGGCCTGGGCCTCAATCCGGTGGTCGAGGTCGAGGTGCAGTACGCGCGCGCCTATAACCGTTGGCTGACAGAGAACATCCTGTCGCAAGAGCCGCGAATGGTGTCCATGCTGTATCTGCCGATGAACGATCCGGTTGCGGCGCTGAAGATGGTGGAGGATTTTGGGGACTGTAAAGGCGTGGTCGGCTTCCTGGTCACGACCGTGCGCTACAAGCCGCTCTACGACAACGCCTACATGAAGCTCTACGCCGCGCTGCAGGAGCGCTCGTTGCCGCTCGCATTCCATGCCGCCACCAACTGGGGCGACCAGAGCATGCACATCACCAATCGCTTCATCGCGACGCATGCGCTCGGCTTCACCTGGTTCAACATCGTCCACCTGACCAACTGGGTGGTGAACGGCATTCCGGAGCGCTTCCCGGGCCTCAAGACCATCTGGATCGAAAGCGGGCTGGCCTGGGTCCCGTTCCTGATGCAGCGGCTCGACAACGAATACATGATGCGAAGCTCAGAGGCGCCCGCGCTCAAGCGCAAGCCGAGCGACTACATGCGCGAGATGTTCTATACGACGCAGCCGATGGAGATGATCGGTAACCATACTATGCTGCAGGAGACGTTCAAGATGATGAACGCCGAGACACAACTCGTCTACGCCTCCGACTATCCGCACTGGGACATGGATTTGCCATCGGTGATCTACGATCTGCCGTTCCTCTCCATGCAGGCCAAGCGCAACATCCTGGGCGAGAACGCGCGCAAGCTGTTCAAGCTCGACACCTTCGTGTCGGAGGAGAAGAAGGCGCGGCTCAAGGCGCGCGGCTTGGCCTGAGAAGGCGCAGGCGCGGTGATGCCTTGACTGTGGTTGCTATGCGACCTGCATCTCGCCACGTGCCTGCGCGGTGAGCACGGCATCGAGATGGTCGACGGAGGTTGCAGTCAGACCCGCAGCTGAGCATGCCACCTCGCTGTCGTCCGCGTTCCGCAGCATTGCTTCGATGGTCGCGCGGTCGGGTGCAGCCAGGCCAAAGCTCAGACAGCGCGCGTGCGAGCTCGGGACATGCTCCAAACGGTGTCGGGGGCTGTCCTGGACGAAGCAGCCATAGAGCATGTATTCGCAGATATTGCGGGTATGACAGAGCGCTTCAACCCATTCAACGCCGGTGACGTTTTCGATCCGCTCGATCATGGCGCGGGTGGCGCGCCGATCCCAGACGGCGATGTGGGCGCTGAAATCGGTCGCCGGAAACGACGATGTCTTGAGTCCCAGCAGATGGCGGCTCGTCCGCGTTCGCCGCACGAGGTCCGGAGAGTCAGCGTCGCCCATCTGCTCGAACAAGGGCGCATGCCGCGGGCGCATCAGCATGGAGAGGTCAAATCGCTTGAAAAAAACCACGTCGGAATTGAGGATGCAGTGACGGCTTTCCGGAAATGCGTCAGCCGCTGCAATCTTGAGAATGCGTTGCAGATGAGAGTTGCTGACCGGCCTTGTGCGCAGCGACCACCAATAGCGCTGGCCCTTGTGCTGCAGCATGCGCGGCATGGGGCGCAGCCATGCCGGCAGGAGCTGGGACGCCGGCACGACCACACGGCGGGCGGCATTGAACCGGTCGAACAGCGCGAGCTCGTCGTCCGGTACGATCAGGTGGTGTTTGACGTAGCAGCTGAGATAGCGATCTACGCTCTCGCACTGAAGTGCGCAAAGCTCCACGTCGCGCGGGGACACCGGCGTTACCAGACTGATCGAGCTCATCAGGAGGCGTCCGTCAATGCATGTCCGACGGGGCCCGTGTGCACACGGACCCTGGTGACGTCAGTCCATCGTTCCCCAACGCTCATGCGATTCCCAATCGTGTACGCTCGCGGCACAGGCTTGCCGAACAGCTCCCAGCGCCGCAACGTGTCCTTGCGGTGCCTGGCCATTCCCGCCTTGCGCAACCTCTGGTTCATACGCAATTCCGCGGCGGAACAAAATTGAACTGACAAATTAACATTAATTCGCATGATCCCGCGCGACTCGCAGAGCGAGCAGGGCACCTGAGCAATGCTCAGACCCTTTCAGCAATGGGTATGGGATGGATGGAGGCCCAGCCTGGACTTGAACCAGGATACGAGATGATGCGTCATCCCTGCGTCGCCATTCCGCCACCGGGCCGAATACAATCGGTACCACGATAGGCATGTCCGGGCAGCACAAATTGCCCGGAATGGTTAGCCACTGTTCACCGTGACTTCGTTAACGCGGGATTAGTTTCTGGATGCTCGCGAGTACGCCCAGCATCGTGATGGTGCCAGCGCGCGCGACCCGAAGGCGTTTCAATCGCGTTCTGTCGGCGCCGGCCATGGGATCAAGCTCTCATTCAGTCTCGCCGCCAAGCTGAGCCATGAGCCAAGCCCCGATCGCGAAGGCACTGGCGTCCCCATTGGCATAGCCCAGCACCTGCAGCCCCAGCGGCATGCCGTCGAGCATGAATAGCGGCAGCGACAAAGCCGGAATCCCGAGCAGCGAGGACGGCACCGCAAATTGCGGATTGCCGGTCGCCTGCAGGCCCTGCGGCGCGGCGCCGGGCGCCGACAGCGTCACGCAGGCGTCGCAGGTGTCGGCAAGCTCGGCATAGAGCGCGCGCACACTGGTGCGCTCCTTGAGCCAGCCGCGATAATCCGCCAGCGTCATGCCTCTCGCCTGCTCGAGCCGGTCGCGCATCGACTGGCTGAGCAGGCTCGCGTCGCGCTCGGCGCAGCCGTCGATGAACCAGCGCGTCTCGAAGGAATTGATGCGGTTCGACAGCGTAAAGGCTTCAGCGAGCTCGGTCTCGATCGCCGACACGTCGGCGTCGTCCGCGCTTGTGCGGATCTCGACACCCGCCGCCGATAGGCGCCGCAGCGCGTCTTGCATGCTGGCCTTCGCGGCTTCGCTCGCAACTGCCCAGCCGGACGTCTCCAGAAACGCAAGCCGGCGCGGCTTGACCGACTCGGGCGCCCGCTCGGGGCCTATCAGGCCGGGCGTGCCAGCATCGCCGCCGACGCGCTGTGCGATCTCGTAAGCGACCTGCCAAGCATCGGCAGCGTTGCCGCGAGAATGCCGGTGCAACTCTGGCTCTGATAGTCGTGGCTGCCTTCGCGGTTGAGCGCGCCGATCGTCGGCTTGAATCCGATGCAGCCGCAGAAGCTCGCGGGCCGGATGGTCGAGCCGATCACCTGCGTGCCGAGACCGGCGCTGATGATGCCGGCAGCGACCGCGGCGGCCGAGCCGCTGCTCGAGCCGCCCGGCGTGTGCTCAAGGTTCCAGGGATTGCGGGTGCCGCGCGGCTCCGAGGCCGCGAATTCGGTCGTGACGGTCTTGCCCAGGATCACGGCGCCAGCCTGCCGCAGCGCGGCGACGCTCGCCGCGTCCTTCTGTGAGCGCCAGCCGGCGAACAGCGGCGAGCCCATCTCGGTCGGCATGTCGGCCGTCTCGATGATGTCCTTGATGCCGATCGGCATGCCGTCGATCGGGGACAGTGGAGCGCCGGCGCGCCAGCGCACGGTCGCGCGATCGGCGTCTTGCCGCGCGCCCTCGATTCTGAGATTGACGAAGGCGCCGACCTTTGGCTCCCAGGTGTTGAGATCGGCGAGACAGGCTTCCAGGAAATCACGCGGGCGTTTCGGCGCCCGAGGCGAATTGCGAGGCATGCGCCAGATAGGAGCCGCATGCGAGGATTGCCGACCACAGGTGCGTTCACTCAGGCCTCCATCAATTCTAACCCCGCCGCGCGACGTTGGCTGGCAATCATTGCGGTGCGCAGCAGGAACGCCCGCGCGCGTTCCCGGTCCGCCGCCATCTGCGCGCAATTCGTCAAGATTGCGCTTGCGCACCTCCGGATCGCTTGCCTCGAGCCGCTTCTTGTTGGCGATCGACTGCTCCTGCACGAACTCGATCGCGACCGTGCGCCGCTGCAGATCGTAGAGATCGAGCAGCCGCTCCGGCGCGCCGTCGAGCATGACCGCTGGCGAGCTTCTCGCACAGATTGACCGCATCCTGGATGCCGCCGTTGAGGCCCATGCCGCCGATCGGATTGTTGACGTGGGCGGCGTCGCCGGCAAGCAGCACGCGGCCCTTGCGGAAGGTCGCCGCAACGCGCTGATGCGTGACATAGAGATTGCGATGCACGACCTCGTAGGGCTCGGCGGAGGGGAAGAATTTCTGCATCAGCGCCTGTACGGCCGTCGTCGCTGGTGAGGTCGGCCTCCGGCTGCGACGGATCGGTCGGGAACACGGTGCGCCACAGGCCGGGCGGTCCGTCGGCCGACACCTTGAAGCAATTGCACCAGGAGCCGGGGTCGGCGAAATAGCTGCGCGGGCAATAGCCGCGGTTCTTCTCGAAGTCGTACGGCGTGGTGAAGACGATGAAGCGCTCCGGCCAGGTGAAGCCCTCGAACGCGATGCCGCATTGCTTGCGCACGGTGCTGCGGCCGCCGTCGGCGCCGATCAGATAGGCGCCGGTGTGGCGCTTGACGCCGCCGGGACCACGCACATCGACGCTGACGGAATCAGCAGTCTGCGCGACGTCGATGACCGCGTGGCTGAACTGCACCTCGACATTGGAGAGACGCGCGCAGCCGCTCCAGCAGAAGCTTCGCGGTCTTGAACTGCTCGCACTGCACCACGAAGGGATGGCGCGTATCGTCCTTGAGAATGGCGTGGTCGAACTCGGCGACGAGCTGACCGCTCGGCCGGTCCCAGAACTGGAAGATCGGCGCGACCAGGCCGACGCGCGCCATGTCGTCCGCGAGTCCGTCCTCCTCGAGCAGATCGAGCGTTGCCGGATGGGTGGTGGCGGCGCGCGGGTCGTCCTGCAGTTCGCTGTTGTCGTCGAACACCACGACCGGCAGGCCGCGCCGCCCGAGCAGCCACGCACACAGAAGCCCGACCGGGCCGCCGCCCGAGATCAGAATGCCTTCGTCACTGGAAGCCATGAACCCTTAAACTTCGTAGCCCGCATGGCGCGAAGCGGAATGCGGGGGAGGTCGACCCGGATTGCGCTTCGCTCCATCCGGGCTACGGCTTTCTACTTCTTGCTTTCGTCGTAGTAGTGGATCTCGAACAGCAGTGCAGCCGCGGTCCGACTTGAACGGTCCATGGTAGACGCCCGGCGGCCGGCACGCATAAGTTGGAGCCTCGAACGGCTCGCCGCCGTTGCCGGACGTATCGTTGCCGACGATGAGGTCGCCGGACATGAGATACACCTCCTCCCAGTGATCATGCACGAACGGCGCGGTGGTGTAGATGCCGGGATCGAAGCGCAGCAGCCGCGTGCGGCTGCCCATCTTGCGCGTCTCGTCGAGATCGCTCGCCAATATCTTCTGCTTGATTCCGGCCGGGTAGCCGGGTGGCGTGGCCCAGCCCTCGGTCATGTCGACGCGCAGGAACTCCAAGTGGGGCTTGTTCATCGGCATGGCTTCGCTCCGCGACGGCTTATGGGCTCTCGCCAAAACCGTAGCAGGTCGCTGTCAAAGCCGGTAGTCCGTGCGATAATACGCAGTCCCTTCCTCAAGCGGCAATTCCCATGACGAGCACGACGTACAGTTGGCCGAACGGCAAGCGCATCGCTGTCGGGGTGACGGTGATGCTGGAGACCTGGTCCGAAGGCAAGGCGCCGCCCTATGGCGTGCAGGCAAGCCCGATCAAGGCAGGCGCGATCGACCTCGGCGGCATCGCCTGGGGCAGCTATGGCGGCAAGGTCGGCGTGTGGCGGATCATCAATCTGCTCAAACGAACGGCATCCGCGGCACGTTCTGTGTCAATGGCCGCTGCGCCGAGATTTTTCCCGAGGCGGTCGCGCAGATCGTCAAGTCGGGCCACGACGTCGCCGGCCATGCCTATCTGCAGGACCAGCTGCTGGCCTACATGACGCCCGAGGAGGAGCAGCGCACCATCCGGCAATGCCTCGATCTCCTGGAGAAGGCCACCGGCATGCGGCCGCAGGGCTGGGTCAGCCCGGTCATGGCCTACACCGCGCACACGCGCGACTTCCTCGCCGCCGAGGGGCTGATCTGGAACGGCGATGCGCGCGACACCGACCTGCCGCGCATGGCGACGACCAAGAGCGGGCCGATCGCGCAGATTCCGATCAGCGACTTCACCGACAACCGCGTGCTGCGCTCAAGCTCGCTCGACCTGTGGGAAGTGCACAAGGAGACGTTCGACTTCCTCTATCAGCACGAAGTCACCGGGCTTCCTGGCGCTGTCGATGCACTGCCATTTCGGCGGCCGGCCGATGATCTCGGCGATCTTCGAGAAGCTGTTCAAATACATGGCGCAGTTTCCCGAGGTGTGGTTCGCGTCCTATGGCGAGATCGCGCGCTGGGTGATCGAGCACAAGCTCGAGCCGATCCGCGACGGTTGTTGAAGGCGTGAGATGGGCAAGTCGTAGCCACATTCTCAGTTCATTCCCGCGCAAGCGGGAATCCAGCTTCTCCACGGAGTCTGGGTCCCCGCTTTCGCGGGGACGACACCGAGACGATACGCAGCGATCCCTACTCGCTGCTTCTTCATCCTTGCCTCGATCGAGGCATTGATCGTCGCATGCAGATTGCGCCCGTAGTCGACCGCGCCCGCGATTGCCATATCGGGTGCCGAGCGCATGTAGTCCTTCACCGCCTCGGTCGCGATGCGCGGCGCCTTCAGGATCATCTGGCAGATCGCCTCGACTGTGGCGTCAAGCTCGGCTTCCGGCACGACCTCGCTTGCAAGGCCGTAGCTCAACGCGCGCTCGGCAGCTGACGGTCTTGGTCGAATAGACGAGATAAGTGAGCGCCTTGCGATGCACCCGGTCGATCAGCGCCGACATCACCATCGTGGGCATGATGTTGTGGGCATATTCTGGCACCTGGAACTGCGCGCGCTCGCCCGCGATGGTCATGTCGCAGAGCGCCGCGATCGCGCAGCCGAAGCCGAGCGCGCGCCCGCGCACCACACCGATGATCGGGATCGCGCAACGGCGGAAGGCTCCGTAGCAATTGAAAATGGTGTCGCTGACGTCGCGGCGGCCGAGCGCGTCGGTGTGGGCGGGCGGCGGGGCGCCTGGATCGCGATGGCGACCAATGCAGAAGTCCTCGCCGGCTCCGGTCAGCACCAGCACGCTGGCTCGTGCGGCGGCCCCGTCGATGATGCGGGCGAGCTCGGCCGCCATGGCGTCGCTCATGCCGTTGCCGCGCTCGGGATGGTTGATCGTGACCCGCAGCACGGCTCCCTGCTGTTCGACCAGAAAATCGCTCATGACGGTCCCCCTGTTTGGTGAAATCTTGCCTGGTTTGGTTGCCTTGTTAGCAGGGGGGCTGCATGGCGCGCCAGACGCGCTCCGGTCCGGCGGCGCCTCGATGGGCTCCTCGCCACGTCGCTTACAGCAGCCAGAAAGCCTATGAGAGCAAGCCGTTGAGCACTTGCGCGGTCGGCAGCTCGCGTCTGAGCACGCGATAGTGCTCCTTGGGCACGCCGAACAGGGCGTAGATGGTGTTCACCACCGACCCGATGGTCAGATAGTCCTTGATGTCGAAGTTGGCCGGCATATCGGGACGGGTGGTCAGCGTCGCGAAATCGAACGGCAGCCCCATCGTCTTTTCCTGCATCGGATCGAGCTGCAGGTGTGCGGCCGACGGCTCCTCGACCTCGTCGCGCAGGTCGGAAGCCCCGATCACGAGACCGGCGCGAATGCCCTTGCCGCCAAGCAGGATCGAGTTGGAGAACTGATTGTGGTTGGTGCCGGTGTCGTCGACCGTGCCGTCGGGCGAGCGCATGGTGCGGCCGAATTCGCTCGCCACCATGACGGTGGTCACGTCCATCATGGACCGGCGTTCGTCGAACGGCGTGTCGACCAAACCTTTCAGCAGCGTCACGATCTTGCCGATCGCGGACCCGAACATCTTGGGCTGGGTCTTGGCCTGCTCGGTGGCGTGCACGTCAAAAAACTCGGATGGCGAATAGATCGCCGAGCGCGAGATCGACAGGCGGAAGCATTGCGTAATCAGCGCCAGTGTCTGCTGCTCGGGCGAATCGCGACCGGAAGGCGGCGTAAGCTTCGCAAGCTGTTGGTGGACGCGCGGCGATTTGTCGAGCCCGGCCTGCATGAGCGCAGCGGCAGCGGACAGACGGCCAGGCCCGGCCGCATTCGCCGTCATGCGGCCCCGAACGAACTCGGTCAGCTCTCCGCCCGCGAGCGGCGGGGTCTGTTTGAGCGCGTTGGCCAATCCGGCTACCGCTCGAGGCATCAGCGGCACCACGCCCGAGTGATTGTTGACGGTCACCACCACCGGATCGCTCGACAGGATTCCGTCGAGCGATTGCGGCTCGTGGCCGGTGTCCGGCAGGTTCAGGTGCGGAATGAATGAATCGCCCCCGAATGCATTGCCGGTGAACAGGAAGTTCATGTTCTGCAGGTGGCCGTCGAAGCTCGGCGTCATATAGACGCCGTTGAGGATGCTGAAGCGATCCCGGAACGGCAGGATCGGTTTGACCAAAGACGTGGCCCGCGTGGCTGTGCCGTTGCGGCCGCTGAAGGGGGCGGGCTCCTGCCCCAGATAGTTCTGAATCTTGCCGGCCTTGGTCATCGACAGCGGGCGCGCATCGAACATGTAGGAGCAGTCGGCGCCGCCGTTGAGCACGATCATCAGGAAGAAGTGCGGCTCATCCGGGGACTGCGCGGCCGCCGGAAGCAAACCGCTGCCCGGCAGGATCAGCGTGCCGGCGCCGGCAAGGCTGATCTTCAGCATATCGCGACGGGTGGGAGTCATCGGTCAATTACCGGTGCAGCAGAAAATAAGGATTCATCGTGATCGCAAGCGTCATGGCATCGATCGTCTCGGCAGCTGGGCGGCTCGCGTAGCTCGTCAGGAAGAACTCCCGCCATGCCGCGAATTCGCTTTGTGGGGCATTGTAGCCCATCACGCTGAACCAGAATTCCTGCAGCACGGCATCCGATTTGGCCTCTGCGGCTGGCCACCGGCACAGCTTCCGCAATGTCGTGAGGAAACGTTCGTGAAAAGTCAGGCGGGGCTGTCCGCAGGAGCCTGCCACGCTCTTGGCAAAGCCCGATAGCGCGACGCGCCAGATCACCATGCTCACCGAATTGGGCGAGCCATTCTGGAGCGTGTGCTCGTCGCCAAACCGATTCCAGGTGCCGAGCAATTCGTCGAGGTCGTCGGCTGGCACGAACTTTTGCAGATCGAGCGATGCGCCGGGCGCGGCGAGACGCGTCGACAACTCCCGCGACACGGCGGCCCAGCCCTTGAATTGCGCGTTTTGCGCTGTGCTTTGAGTGATCGATACGGTCGAAAGGACAAGTGTCATAGCGGCTGCTACACCGGCCGAGCGCAAGAACCCTCTCCCCATTCCCACCTGCAGCTCCTGAGTTAGCGTATCAGCAATTGGGGTGTCAGCAGTTGGCGCGTCAGCATGTGACTGGACCCCAATGACGTCAACCGGCCTGGATCGTTTTGGTTCCATCCGCAATCAGATCATAAGTTTCCTGCGAAAATTTCAGTCTGCTCAAAACCACCCGTGCCGAGATTACGGGCTGAAGCTCACCTGCCAGGCCACCAGAAAGGCGACCACCATGGCGGCGCCCATGCCCAGGCTGACATTGTCTCGCAATGCAAACCAAAGCGGGTCGTCGTCAACCTCGTCGCGGCCGACCAGCAGCCAAATGCGACCAAGCCATAGGAACACGATTGCCGGCAGGCACCACAGCACGATCGGGGTGCGGTAGAACGTGGCGCTGAAGGCCTCGTGAATGAGATAAAGCACCATGATGAGGACGGCGCCCGCGGCGGTCGCAAGCCCCAGCCCGAACAGGAGTGGCGCATCCTTGGCCACATAGCCACGGCCATTGACCTCGTTACGACCGAGCGCGCCATTGCGGCCGACCTCGGTCTGACGTTTCGCAAGCGACAGCGAGGTGAAGATGAACATTGAGAACACCAGCAGCCACGGCGATGCCGGGACGGCCGCAAGCTGGATCCCATAGACCAGCCGGAGCGTGAACAGGACCGCCAGCACGAAGACGTCGAAAATCGGCACGCGCTTGAGGTACAGCGAATAGGTCAAGGTCAGGGCGACGTAGATCAAGAGCGTCCAGATCGCGCCGCTGTCGATGACGATGGCGATCGCTAAGCTCAGGAGAACGCCGAGCGGCACGACCAGGCTCGCCAATGGAACGGGTAGATCGCCGCGCGCGAGCGGGCGTTCGCGCTTCGACCAATGCAGGCGATCGTGCTCTCTGTCCCAGAGATCGTTGGCGATGTAGGTCGATGATGCCAGCACGCCGAGCGCAACGAATCCGAGCAGGCAGGCGGTCCACGCATTCAGGTTGTCGCTCTTGCCGGCCAAGATCAGCGGCACGAAGATCAGGAGGTTCTTTGCCCATTGATGGAGCCGCAACGACTCGATCAACGCCAGGAAAACCCCCCGCCCCCCAACAAGATTTTCCTCTAGGCGGCTAATGGAACTCTCCCGTACTGAAACGCGTTTCGTTCACCGCTTAGTCATCCGCCATGCAAACAACGCACCGACGCGCATCGTGCTGCTCCGCGTCAGCCGCAAATCGATCATTCCTGAAGCAATCCCGTGCCTCCGGAATGAATCGTAGCGGCAATGGGCTGGGTCGGCAACCAAAGAAAGTATAGCGAAGCGGAGGACGAGCTCAGTTTCATCAAACCGTCAGAAATACTCGCCCAAACGACAGTTCCACCAAGTCTGTCGGGCTATCGATGCGGCGGAGCAGCCTCCGTCGTAACTCATGAACAGATGTTCAGCGTTGAAGTCAGACTGCGGTCTATCGCGCATGCTGATTGGACTGAGTTCTTACCTCGGCGGTACGGCATCGGTCGGCCTCGCTGCGCCGCATGTGCAACAACGGACATGCGAATTCAGCACGTTGCTGATGCCCTATTCGACAGGCTACGGTGGCGGCCTGCATAACCCACGTTTGTCCGGGAGGAAGACCAGTTATGACCGAGACCTTGCAGACCGCGGAGGCCAACAGCGGCAATGTGCCGCGCGCCTCCGCCAATGTCCGTCACTTGAGCCGTATGGAGCTGCCCGGTGGCGGTCAAATCGTGGTGCAGGGCAAGTATGCTTTCGTGGGACACCAGCATCGCCCGGACGGGACCACGATCCTCGACATCTCCGACCCGCGCAAACCGGTGATCGTCAGCAAGCTGATGACATCGCATCCCATGTCGCATTCGCACAAGGTGCGCGTCGTGGGCGACATCATGCTGGTCAATTCCGAAATCGAGCCGGGCGCCGGCTCGCTGCGCGACTATCCGGCGGGCGGCTTTCACATCTATGACGTCAAGGACAAGACCAATCCGAAGCTCATCACTTTCGTGAAGACGCATGGGAAGGGCGTGCATCGCTTCGATGTTGACGAGAACTACGCCTATATGTCGACCGAGATGGAGGGCTTTGTCGGCAACATCCTGGTGATCTACGACATCCGCAATCCGTCGAAGCCGATCGAGGTTGGACGCTGGTGGATGGAGAACCAGAACGCGGCGGCAGGGGATGCGCGGCACCCGAAGGGTACCGAGCATCGCCTGCATCACGCCATGCGCTGCGGCAACGAGATGTATGCAGGCTGCTGGATGTCGGGCGTTTCCATCATCGATGTCAGCGACATCACCAAGCCGCGTACGCTGTCGCGCTACGAGTACGATCCGTCTTGCCCGGAGCCGACCCACACCTTCCTCAAGGTGCCGTTTCCGATCAATGGCCGCAGCATCGCGGTTTCCACGGAAGAAGAGCGCGGCCACCGCGGCCCCGATGCCGGCAAGCCGCATGCGCCGTTACGCACCTGGGACGTCACCGATCCGACCAAGCCCAAGCTCCTGTGCACCTATCATGTGCCGCATTCGGCCTCGCCCTATGACGGCAACACGGTCCGCTTCGGCACGCACCAGCTGCGGGAGAAGGTGGACAAGGATTGCCGCCTCTATGTCACCTGGTTCGGCGCGGGCCTGCGCATCTTCGATATCCATGATCCCGCCAATCCCAAGGAGCTCGGCTATTTTATTCCGAAGCCGGCGGATGACGTGAAGGCGCCGCTGAGCAATGACGTCTACCAGGACGACCGCGGGCTCTTGATCGTGACGGACAAGTGGCGCGGCATGGACGTGATCGAGTTCACCGGCTGAGGGGCGTTTGACCGGCTGATGGAGCCGACCCTATAAATAGTGGGTATGAGGAACAAACGGCTCATGTCGGTTAAGGGCGCGTTGATCGCGGCCCTCCTCGCAAGCATCTGGGCGGCGGGGCATTTGCGCCCGGCGCTGGCGCAGGACGCTTTCTACCGCGGCAAGACCGTGACGATCGTGGTCGGCTATTCGGCCGGCGGCGGCTACGACCAGTATGCGCGGCTCGTTGCCCGCCATCTCGGGCGTCACATTCCCGGCCAGCCGAACGTCATCGTCCAGAACATGCCGGGTGCCGCCAGCATGACGTCGGTGCGCCATCTCGACGCCAACGCGGCCAAGGACGGCACCGTCATCACCACCTTCGATCCCGGTCTGGTGCTCGAGACCATTGCGGCCCCTGAGACATACAAGGTCAGGTTCTCCGACTTCCGATGGGTCGGCACGCTGCTGCGCGACATCCGCATCTGCTACGCCTCGACCGTCAGCGGCATCAAGACCTGGCAGGAGATGATGAAGCGCAAGGAGTTCCTGATCGGCAATACGGCGCGCGGCTCCAACGCCTATGTGAACGGCGCGATCCTGCGCAAGGTGTTCCGGGCGCCGGTGCGGCAGATCTCTGGCTATCCGGGCAGCAACGAGCAGCGGCTTGCGCTCGAGCGCGGCGAGCTTGAAGGCAATTGCGGCTCCTGGACCGCGATCCCGCAGGACTGGATCGTCAATCACAAGATCAACGCGCTGGTGCGCTTCTCGCCCAAGCGGCCCGCCGACATGCCGGCGAGCGTGCCCTTCGTCAACGATCTCGCCTCGACGCAGGAGCAGAAGGACCTGCTCGACGTGCTCAATGGCTCGGGAGAGCTCGGCCGGCCCTTCATTGTGGCCAAGCTGGTTCCCGCCGAGCGGGTCGCGGTGCTGCGCGCCGCATTCGAGGCCATGGTGAAGGACGAGAGCTTTCTCAGCGAGGCGCAGAAGCAGAACCTGCTGCTCGATCCGGTGACCGGAGAGGAAGCAGAAAAGATCATCGCGACCATCTATGCCGCGTCCCCCGAGCTGACGCGACGGGTCAAGGACGTGCTCGAATAGCCTCGAGGTGCCGATATGGGTGATTTCCGCAGCTTCAAGACCGCCGCGCGTCGGCCCGCCGAGCCGATGCAGCCGGTCGTCGATCCGGCCGACTGGTCGCCCGAAAGCCTGAAGGATGTGGCGAACTGGAGCTATCGCATCAGCGATCGCGATGCCGATGAGCTCGCGGCTGGGGTGGCGGCGGTCCGGCGTGCCGGCGTGCC
The DNA here is from genome assembly GCA_963817015.1 of uncultured Alphaproteobacteria bacterium. Classification (GTDB taxonomy): domain Bacteria; phylum Pseudomonadota; class Alphaproteobacteria; order Rhizobiales; family Xanthobacteraceae; genus VAZQ01. The sequence continues at coordinate 28,781 of CAWFMV010000014.1, forward strand.
CATCGTCGACATCAAGCGCGAAAGCTTTCCACTCCAAGCGTTCGGCGATGTGCTTACCGATGTGCGGCGTGAGCTTTTGGATGGCCGTGGCATCGTCATGATGCAGAACTTCCCGCTCGATCGGTTCGACCGCGAGGAAGCGGCGATCGCCTATGTCGGGCTTGGCGCCTGGCTCGGCGAGACCATGTCGCAGAACAAGCTCGGCCATATCCTCGGCCACGTGAAGGATCTCGGCGGCGATTACAACGATCCGCATACGCGCGGCTACATGACCAACGCCGAGATGCGCTTCCATACCGATGCCTGCGACTATGTGGGCCTGCTCTGCCTGCAGCCGTCGAAGCGCGGCGGCGAGAGCCGGATCGCCAGCTCGGTGACGGTCTATAACCGCATGCTGGAGCGAAGACCCGATCTCGTGAAAGCTGCTCACCGAGGATTTCTACCGCTCGCGCAGCGGCGAGGTTATCGCCGGGCGAGCTGCCATATTTCAAGCAGCCGATCTTCTCGTTCACGGACGGCTATTTCAGCGCGACCGGCGTCGGCGCCGTCATCGACAAGGCGCAGCAGCTGCCCGGCGTGCCGAAGTTCACGCCGGCCCAGAAGGAGGCGGTCGAGGTCTATCGGCAGACAGTCGAGGAGTGCGCGCTCGATATCGATTTCCAGCGCGGCGACATCCAGTTCCTCAACAATTTCGTCATGCTGCACACGCGCCGCGAATACGAGGACTGGCCGGAGCGAGCACCGCAAGCGCCATCTGCTGCGGCTGTGGCTCTACGATCCCGAAGGCCGCATCATTCCGGCGGAGCAGCGTGCGGGCCGCTTCGGCCGCGGCGTCGAGATCAAGGGTGTCGCCCGGATCGCGCCGCTCGATGTCGTGGCGGCTGCCTGACGCCATGGCTGATACGGTTCTCTACGCCGCCGACGGCAAGGTCGGCATCGTCACGCTCAATCGGCCCGACAAGCTCAACGCGCTCAGCATGGACATGCGGCTTGCGCTCGCGCGCGAGCTCAAGCGTGCCGACGAGGATGCCGCCACCAGCGTGATCGTGCTGCGGGCGGAAGGGCGCAGCTTCTGCGTCGGCTTCGATGTCGGCGGCAGCGGCGGCCATCCGCAGCCGTGGCGGCACGATGCGCTCAAGTATCACGAGCGGCTGTCGACGAGCTTCCATTGCCTGATGACGCCCTGGACGCTGCGCAAGCCGGTGATCGCCTCGGTGCAGGGACATGCGCTCGGCGGCGGCTGCGAGCTCGCGATGTTCTGCGATCTCACCATCGCGGCCGAGGACGCGCAGTTTGGCGAGCCGGAGGTGCTGTTCTCGCAGGTCGGGCCGGCCGTGCTGATGCCGTTCATCATCGGCCACAAGCGTGCTCGCGAGCTGATCTATTTCGGCGACCGCATCGACGCCAAGCGCGCGCTCGAGATCGGCATGATCAACCGCATCGTGCCGCCGCAGGAGCTTGCGGCTGCCACCATGAAATATGCCCGCCGTCTTGCCGCTGATCGCGCCCGAGGCGCTCGCCGCGGCCAAGCTTGCGGTCAACCGCGGGCTCGATGCGGCGGGCTTCCGCAACGCGCTCAATGCCGGCCTCGATGTGCTGGCGCCGCTCTACGCGGCGACGACCGAGGTCGGGCGCGAATTCGACGCGATCAAGGCGCGCGACGGCCTCAAGGCCGCGCTCGCCTGGCGCAAGAAGCAGTTCGAGGAGTAGTCAGCGGTGGCATATTCGTCTCCGATGGCGTCTTGAACCCTTGTACCCCTACGGCTATTTTGGGCCATAGTGCAACGAGCGACATCGATGAGCGACTTAACAAAGGCACTGGGCGCGCAGGCACGAGAGCTGAGCCCATCGGACCGTATCGCGCTGGTCGAGGATGTTCTCGACAGCCTGGACAGGAGTGATTCGCGGCTCGATGACCTCTGGACGACTGAAGCCAAGGATCGGTTGGCCGCCTACCGGCGCGGCGAGCTTACGGCGAAAGATCTCAACGACATCATCGCCAAATATAGGCCGTGACCGCTCGATTCCTGGACATTGCGGAGATCGAGCTCGATGAGGCCATTCGCTGGTATGATGCGCAGGCTCTCGGGCTCGGCGATGCCTTCCTTGTTGAAGTACTAGCCGCCGTTCATCGCATCACGCTCTATCCAGTGGCTTGGCATCTGCTGGGTGATGGCGTTCGGCGTTGTCGACTCACCCGGTTCCCGTACGGACTGATCTATACGGTCGACAAGAACGACATTCTGGTGCTCGCGGTTGCCCACCTGCACAGACAGCCGGACTACTGGCGTGATCGGCTCAAGACTTAGCGCGACCGTAACTGGACAAGCCCGCTCATTCCGCCGCCACCCGCGCCGCCTTGCGGGCGAGCTTCACCGGTGACATCACCGGATCGAGCTTGAACAGCTTCTGCGCATTGCCGCCGAGGATCGCGCGCTTGGCGCTCATATCGAGGAACGGCAGATCGTAGATCGTCGACGGCAGGTCCATGTCCCAGTGCGGATAGTCGGACGAATAGAGCAGCTGCGTCGGCGCATTGATCATCTCGAATGTCAGCTCGAGCGCCTTGCGGTTGTCGACCATCTCCATCGGCTGCGAGCTGTAATACATCTCGCGCATGTATTCGCTCGGCTTCCGTTTGAGCAGTGGCGCGTCCGAGGTGCGCATCATGAACTCGTTGTCGAAGCGCTGCATCATGAATGGAATCCAGGCGAGCCCGCTCTCGATCCAGATGCGTCTTGAGCTTCGGGAAGCGCTCCGGCATCCCGTTCACCAGCCAGTTGGCCATGTGCACCATGTTGGACCAGGTGAAGCCGAGCCCGTGCACCGCGATGAACCGGTTGGTCAGCGCCAGGCTCTGGTCTGCCCAGTTGAAGCCGGCGTGAAAACCGATCGGCAGGCCGCGCTCCTGCAGCGCCGCATAGGTCTTCATGTAGGGATTTTCGTAGTTCTTGCGGTAGTGCGTCGACGTGACCATGAAGCCGACCACGCCTTTGCGGTCGCCGAATTCCTGCACCATCTGGTAGCAGGCGTCCGGATCGTTGAACGGCAGATAGAGCATCGACTTGATGCGCGGCGCGTGCGCCAGCACGCGCTCGCAGAGCCAGCGATTGTAGGCGCGCGCAAGCTCGATTTCGACTTCGACGCGCGGGACAGTTGGACAGATTGAGCATCGGCGTCGGGAACAGCACCGCGACGTCGATGCCCATCGCATCCATCCAGCGCTCGGTCAGCGTGATGTCGCGGTGCGGCGATGGCGGCACGCGTCTCGGTCTTGCGCAGCGGATAGCGGGTGATGCGGCCCGGCGATCTCCTGGTAGGAGCCGTCTCGGCGAGGTGATGCCGCCGCGCGACATGCCCTGGATACAGCGCCTCCTGCGCGCATCACCGGGTTGTCCGATGTATTGCGTGATCTCCTTGAACGACTCGGTCTCGTAGTGATGCGAATCGACGTCGACGATGAAGAGATCTTCGTAGTGGCGCTCGATCGCCTGATCGACGGCATTGCGCAGCAGCGTCCGGGTGTCGAATTCCTCGCTGGCGAGATCGCGAACCGATCTTGATCTGCTCGTTCATGGCGTCTTAGGTCCGTGTCAAACTGCGACGTAGATCTCGCCGTTGCGTTGCACCACTTCGTATTTCTTCAGGCGGACGCGCCGGTCGACCACGTGGCATCCGTCCGACAGATGAAACTCGTAGCCGTGCCAGGGGCAGACGATGTGCATGTCGTCCTCGTCGAAGCGCTGGCCGAGATAGACGCCGCCTTCGCCGATCAGGTCGACCACCTGCGGCAGCTTGAGGCCCTCGCAGACCGGACCGCCCTGATGCGGGCAGAGGTTGCGGTAGGCGTAGTAGCTGCCCTTGTGGCGGATCACGCCGATCTCGACCGGCCCGACCTTGATCAGCCGCACGTCGCCGTCGGCGATTTCGCCTTCCCGGCACACCAGCACTTCGTCAGCCATGCGTTACACTCTATTCGCTTGTTTCTTTCGTCCGTTGGCCTTGGCTATCGCCGCCATTCGTCAAGCTCGGGCATCGCGAAGTCCTCCCAGCCCGGCACGTCGGCGACCTCCGAGAACGGCTTGCCGAATGGCCGCGTCGCGTCGACGCCGATGCCGGAGGCGGTGCGCATCGGCCGCGCCTTGGTGGGATCGTCGATCGAGGGATCGGACGGGCCCGACGGGATGCTGCTCGACCATGATCGCGTCCTGCTGCGGCTGGGTGCGGAACGCCATCGCCCATTCGACATCGGAGGAGCTGTGCACGTCGATATCGGGATCGACCACGATGGTCCATTTCGGCCGGATGTTGCTCGCCATCGCGGCCAGGATCACCTGGCGGGCCTCGCCCGCAAAGCGCTGCTGCATCGAGATCACGACGTAGAACGATACGCCGGCTGACGCACGCACCGACACGTCCACGATGGTCGGGAACTGGCGCCTGAGCGCCCTAAGGAACGAGGCCTCGAACGGGATCTGCTTGAGGATGTGGTTCTCGGTGACCGGCTTGCCGGTGAGCAGACCCTGGAAGATCGCGCTTGTGGCGATGCGTGATGGCGGTGACGCGCCCGACCGGCTTGAGCGACGGCGGCGTGTAGTAGCCGGTATATTCGCCGAGCGGCCCTTCCATCACGGTCTTGTTCATGTCGACCTCGAACTCGATCACCACCTCGGAGGTGGCCGGAACTTCGATGTCGCAGGTCTTGCAGCGCGTGAGCTCGACCGGCGCGCCGCGCAAGCCGCCCGGCGACCTCCCAGTCGTTGGTGGTGTCGGAAACCTGCACCTGGCAGGTATAGGCAAGGATCGGATCGACGCCGATGATCAGCGCGGCCTTGGGCGTGACGCCGAGCTTCTGGCACTTGGCGAGATGTTTGCCGAAGCGATGGTTCGGCTGCGCCGAAAACGAGAAGGTGTCCTTGCCGAGGATCAGGAAACGATAGTGGCCGATGTCGGGAACGCCGGTCTCCGGGTCCTTCGACACCACGATGCCGGGCGTGATGTAGGGGCCGCCGTCCTTCGGGCTGTAGGTCGGGATCGGGAAGCGCGTGATGTCGATATCGCGCTCGATGACGACCTCGTGGCAGGGCGCGCCGCCGTTGCGCATGACCGGCGCGATCGGGTTGTCGAGGCCGTCGAGCACCTTCTGCAGGATCGTCTTCTCGTCGGCCTCGAATGCGAGCAGCGCCTTGCTGCGGGTCGAGTAGACGCCGCAGACCAGCGGGAAATCGGTTCCGTTCTGGTTGAATACAATGCCCGGGCCCTGCCGCCGGTAGCTCTGCTTCATCGCCTTGCCGACATCGGTGAGCGCGATCGGCCGGTTGACGTCGATGAGTTCGCCGTGCTGGCGCAGCGTGTCGAGGAACTGGCGGAAGTCGTGGTACGGCATGTCGGTCTCCAGGCCAGCGGTCTCACCCTGGATGATCGAGCGCGACAAAAATCCGCCCCGGTGCAATGGTGAGCCTTGCCTCGTCATGCCATTATCAGGAAGCGGGAGCAACATGCGCGGGTATTTGGGAAGGCGGAACATGATCCGGTTTATATTGGCGTTGGCGCTCTGCCTCGTGACGCTCCCGTTCGCGTCGCAGCAAGGCTGGGCGCAGCAGGGCTGGCCCGACAAGCCGATCCGTGTGATCGTGCCATTGCCGGCCGGATCAGCCGTCGACGTGGTCGGCCGGCTGATCATGACCAAGCTCGGCGAGCGGCTCGGGCAGATCATGGTGCTCGAGAACCGGGCCGGAGCCTCGGGAGCGCTCGCCTCGGAGGCGATCGCCAAGGCGGCACCGGACGGCTACACGCTCGGGATGGCGACCTCGACCACGCATGTCACCACCGCCATTCTAAACGCCAAGCTGCCATATGATCCGGTGAAGGATTTTGCACCGGTCGCGCTGATCGGTTTGGTGCCCTATACGCTCGCGGTCGCGCCAAAGCTTCCGGCCAACAATCTCAAGGAGCTGCTGGCGCTCGCGAAGGCCAAGCCGAAGATGTTGAACTATTCCTCGGTCGGCAACGCCAGCCAGGCGTATCTCGCGACCGAGCTGATGAGCACGATGGCGGGCGTTGAGCTCAACCATGTGCCCTATCGCACATCGAGCCAGGCCATCCTCGACCTTGCCGAGGGTCGCATCGACATCACGTTCGGCCTTCTTGCCACGATGCTGCCGCTGCTCAAGGAGGGTCGCATCCGCGCGCTAGCGGTGACCACCGAGAAGCGCACTGAAGACATTCCCGATGTGCCGACCATGGCGGAAGCCGGGTTGCCGGGTTTTGAAGCGTCGCTCTGGTTTGCGGTGGTGGCGCCGGCAGCGCTGCCGCCCGCGTTGCTCACACGGCTTAACCGCGAGATCAACGCCATTCTCACCGAGCCCGAGGTGAAGCGCGTGCTCTCTGCGCAAGCTATCACGGTCGAGCTGAGGACACCCGAGGCGTTGCGCGAGCTGATCCGCGTCGACATCGAGAAGTGGCGCGCGATCGCGCTGAAGGCGGGCGTGAAGCCGGAGTGATTGGCATGGTCTCTCGATCGGTCATGCCCGCGAAAGCGGGCATCCAGTAATCGCTAACGTTGATGTCATCCAGAGTGGACGGTGTTTACTGGATCGTCCGCTTTCGCGGACGATGACACCGAGAGTCATTGCCCAACATCGACCGCTACAACCCCAACAGCCGTTTCGCATTCCCGCCGGCAACAGCCGCCACAGCTGCCGCATCCAGTCCCGCCGACGCCACGTGGCCGATCGGATCGTAGTCCGCCATGTCGAACGGATAGTCGGTTCCCATGATCACATGGTCGGCGCCATAGAGCCGCACCAGCTCCGCAAGCTGCTCTGGCGTGAACACGACGGAATCGAAATAGATCTTCTTGAGATAGCTGGTCGGCGGATGCGGCAGCGTGCCATGTGCGTCCGAGCGCGCGCCCCAGGCGTGATCAATGCGGCCCGGATAGGCGCCGAGATAACCGCCGCCGTGCACGGCGAGAATTTTCAAGTTCGGATGGCGCTCGAGCACGCCGTCGAAGATCAGGTAATGCAGTGCGATCGTGGTCTCGAGCGGATTGCCGATCGTGTTGCTGAACGAGAAGCGCGCGAACCGCTTGCCTTCGGTAAAGCCGGAACGGATGCAGCAGTATGAGCGCGCCGAGCTCCTCGGCCTTCTTCCAGAACGGCTCGAACGCAGGGTCGGACAGCTCGCGTCCGGCCACGTTGGTGAGGATTTGGACGCCCTTGAGCCCAAGCTTGCCGACGCAGCGCTCCAGCTCCTTGGCGGCTTCGTTGCCGTCCGGCATCGGCACGCTGCCGAGGCCGGCAAAGCGATCCGGCTTCTTGCGGACGAACTCGGCGATGCCGTCATTGACCATGCGCGCCGCCTCGACCGCGATCTCGACCGGCACGGTGTAGTAGCATTGCGGCGGCGGCGGCATCACGAGCTGGAAATCGATCCCCATGGCGTCAAGCTCGGTGAGCCTGCGTGTCATGCGAGGTGATGCGCTCGCGGATGTCCGATTCCTGCTTCTGGTTGAGCGCGCGCGTCTCCGGCGTCGCATGCAGCACCAGCGGATTGGTCATCGGATCGAGATGCGGCTTCACGAACGCCGCCGCCGCCGGCACCGCGACATGCGAGTGGATGTCGACGGTGATGCTCTGCGGCCGCGCCTCGCGGCCCGGCTTGCCATGCCGGCGTGCGGCCGTGGGCTCGTATTTGTTCCATTGCGTCATCGGCTCGAGCGCCTCTTGGGTTTGCGTGTCGACGGGATCACCGGCAAGAGCAGATAGGCCTGCCGCGATCCGCCGAAATGCAGGCTGGTGGTGCCGCCGAAGATCGCCGGCGGCCGGTCGCGCGGATCGTCATGCAGGAATGGCCCGCAGCCGGTGAGCTCGTTCTTGAAGTTCGACAGCTTGCCGCCGCTCGGGCCCGCATAGACGTAGTCCTTGCCGCGGATCGACAGACCGATGCGATGGCCCTTCGGCACCACGATCGAGGTCGGCCAGATTTCGATATCGAGCTCGACGACCTGGCCTTTCTTGAGCGGCTGCTTCTGGTCATGGGTGTGGTAGGGCCGGTATGGCTTGGACAGCTTCTTGTCGAGCTTGCGATGCGAGGCGCGCAGCCAGCCTTGCCCGATCGGCGTGTGCGGATCGATCGCCCCCTGGAACACGACTTCCTTCAGATCAGGCCCGAACACGCGCAGCACCGCGAACAAGTCGGCGTCGCTGGTCGAGGACGAGACGAAGAGTTTGAGCGCGGACGGCCCGGTGATCTCGGTATCCTCGGTCACGGGCGGTGCAGGAAGGTCAGTCCGTCGCCCATGGCGTCAAAGCTCAGCGCCACCGTCTTGCGCGCGCGCTTGCTGCCGAGCCCGAGCTCGACCGGATCGAGATTGAGCTTGGTCCACTTGGTGCGCTTGAGCGGCCATTCCGCCTCGGTGCGCTCCACGAATTTGTCGATATGACGCACCTGCAGCCGCACGCGCGGCTCCTTGTCCCAGCCATTTTTCTTCCCATGCAGAAAATGGTCGAAGAACTTGAGCTGCAGCTTGCGGCCATAGTCGGTGTAGAAATGGGTCCAGTGCTCGATGCCGTGTGCTTCGAGCCATTTCTGCTTGGAGGCCGCGCGCACGAAGCCCTCGAAATTGCCGCGCGGATGCAGCGGCTGGCCGCCCCAGTTGGCGGCCGACAGCATGGGCGTGGTCACCTTCTCCCAGATCGGCGAGCGCGCCTTGTGATAGTCGTCGTCGAGCGGGTGACTGCAGATATCGGTGCCGAAATCGCTGCGGTTCTTGGCGAGCTGCTTCTCGCTCAGCGTTTCCGGCCCGCACACCAGCTCGCCGTGCACGCGGCTCGCGCCGGCCGCGCTCGCCCGCGCCATACTGCACGGTCTTCACCTGCATGTCGTACCAGTTTTCCCAGAACGTGCAGAGAATGCCGCCGTGATGCGTCATGTCGCGATACCAGTCGGCGGCGCCTTCCCAGATGCACATGGCGGCGAGGTGCGGCGGCTGCAGCGTCGCCACGTGCCACTGGTTGATGCCGTAGTAGGAAATGCCGTTGAGGCCGACCTTGCCGTTCGACCAGGGCTGCACGCCCGACCATTCGATGCAGTCGTAGAAATCTTTCGTTTCGCGCGGCGAGAAATGATCGATGAAGCCGGGCGAGCAGCCGCAGCCGCGGGAGTCGACGCGCACGCAGGCATAGTTGTGCGGCACCCATTTCTCCGGATCGACCACTTCCCAGCTCTGATAGAGGTTGCTCGATCCGGCGGTGACGTCGGGATGCTGGGTCGCCATGCGCTCCCAGGCGCTCGGATAGCCGTCCTGAAAGGCGAGTCCCTTGGCGTACGGGCCGTAGCTGAGGATCACCGGATAGCGCCCGTCCTTGACCGGCCGGAACACGTCGGCCTTGAGCACGAGGCCGTCGTCCATGGTGATTTCGACATCCCAGTCGATCCGCATCCCGTCGCGAGTTTCGCTGCGCGGCTTAGCGCTCATGACTCCCCCAGCGTCTGTTGAGTTACTCCGCGGTGATCCCCGCGTCCTTGATGATCTTGGCCCATTTGGCGAGGTCGTGCGCGATCAGCTCGCGCAGGACGTCGGGCGTGCCGCCGGATGCGATCAGGCCCTGCTTGGCGAGCTCCGCCACCATCTTGGGCGAGCGCAGGAACTCGTTGAGCGTCGCGTTGTAGCGCTTGACGATGTCGGCCGGCGTGCCGGCAGGCGCGAGCAGGCCGAACCAGAGATCGACCTCGAACCCCGTCACGCCCTGCTCGTCGAGCGTCGGCACGCTTGGCGCGCCGGCGACGCGTTCGAGGCTCGCAACGCCGAGCAGCTTGATCTGCTTGTCGACCGCGTGCGGCAGCGCGACGTGGGTCGGGATGAACATGGCGCTGACATGGTTGCCGACCAGATCGGACATGACGTTGGACGTGCCCTTGTACGGCACGTGCACCATGTCGGTTCCGGTCGCCTGCTTGAACAGCTCCATGGCGAGATGATGCGGCGTCGCGAAGCCGGGCGAGCCGTAGTTGATCTGTCCGGGCCGCGCCTTGGCGTATTCGATGAACTCCTTGCGCCGTATCGCGCCGGCACCGACGGATGCACGGCGAGCACGATCGAGCCGGTGGCGAGCTTGATGATCGGCGCGAAGCTCTTGATCGGATCATACGGCACGCTCTTGAACACGCTCGGATTGACCACGAACACCTTGGCGATCATCAGCAGCGTGTTGCCGTCGGGCGCCGCGCGCGCCGCGAAGCCAGTCCCGATATTGCCGCTCGCGCCGGTCTTGTTGTCGACGACGACCGGCTGGCCCCATTTCTGCGACAGCTCGTTGCCGAGCGCGCGCGCCAGGATGTCGATGCCGGTGCCGGGCGAGTAGGGGACGATGATGGTGATCGGGCGGCCCGGCTGCTGGGCGAGGGCGGTGATGCAGAGCGATTGCGCAACAGTGCAACGTCAGAGACGATGGATGACACGACTTCGCAGGCGAGCATGCCGAGCGCTCTCCGCTTGCAGAGGTTTCCGCCGAAAGCGGGCGAAGCCGCAGCAAGACGGCAATCTGCTCCCTCGCCCACGCAAGGTGAGCCGCGCAGCGGCGAGGGAGTGGCCAACGACTGCCATCGTGCAGTAACATCGCTGGCAGTCGCTTCACTTCACCGGCGGCTTGGCGGCGAATTGCGAGCCGCGCAGGCACATGCGCCCGCGCGAGTCCTGCCACAGCTTCTCGGTCGCGTGCAGGTGGCCGATGGCGCGCGCCACGGTGTTGAAATTGTAGGTCGCGAAGCGTTCGGCGATGTCGGTGTAATAGAGCGGCGCCTTCTCGATCGCCGCCAGGATCTCCTTCGCCAGCGCCGCCACCTCGGCATCGTCGCCGGCGCGGCCGGCGTCGTCCTTCTTGCCGTTGCACGTAGTCGTCGATCTTGGCCTTGTCGGCATACGCATAGGTGATGCGCTCGTAGTGCTCCTTCGGAATGCCTTCCGGAATCGTCGCGTCGATGCCGACCTTGGCGCCGGTCGGCACCACGCCGAAGCCCTGCGGCAGGCTCGGGTCGAGCGGCTTGGCGCGCGCGTTGGCGACGATCATCACGTCCTTGTCGCCCTGCACGCGGGTCGCGATCGCCCATTCCACTTCGATCGGATCGAACACGTCGATGTCGTCGTCGACCACGACGACGTGCTTGAGGTCCATCACCGAGAGCGCGGCGAGCAGCGCGTTCTTGGCTTCGCCCGGCTGCTTCTTGATCGAGATGACGGCGTGCCAGAACGCGCAGCCGCCGAGCGTGACGTTGATGTCCTTCACCTGCACGCCGGCGGTGCGCAGCGCGGTGCGGATCGCCGAATAGCGCGTCGGCGCGGCGAGCCAGGTGTTCTCCCACGGCATGTGCAGGTTGTAGTAGATCGCGTCCTTGCGCATCGAGATCGCCTTGATGCGCACCAGCGGATTCCAGTGCAGCCCGCCCATCAGCCGCGTGAATTCGCCGAAGCGGCCTTCCGGAAAGGTCCAGCCGGTCGGCAGGATTTCGGCCTCCAGCACGATCTCGGCGTCCGCGATGTAGGGCAGGTCGATGGTCTGAGCACGGCGCGAGCTCGACCGGTGCGCCGCGGATGCCGCCCGCGATCGCCATCTCGTCGACGCCGAGCGGCGCGCGATAGCCGGAGCCGGTGATCTCGATCGGATGCGTGCCGATGGAGATCGAGATCGGCAGCGGCTCCTTGCGCTCGAAGCGCACGCTGCGCAAACAGCCGCATGTTGTTGGGCGTGACGATGTCGATGCCGGTGAGGCTCTTCTCCTTGACGATGAAGCGGTAGATGCCGCGAGTTGATGCCAAGCTCCGGATCGCGCGCGATCACGACGCCGGCCGTGATCATCGGCCCGCCGTCGTAGATCGACGACATCGGGATCGGCAGCTTGTAGAGATCGACGTCGTCGCCGGTCAGCACCACCTCGCGCGTCGGCGAGACCCTGCACGTATTTCGGCGGGATCGGCTTGGCGATCGCCTGCGTGAGCTTGTCCTCGATCTCGCGATAGGTCTCGCAGCCGAGCGACATGATGGCGCGCTCGCGCGAGCGGATGATGCCGGAGACCACCGGCATGTCGTAGCCGATCACCTTGTGGAAATAGAGCGCGGTCTTGGCCTGGTCGACCAGCGTGGCGATGTGCCGGATGTCGACCGGCTGGTGCAGGTCGACGAGCTCGCCGGTCTGCCGCAGCCGGTCGAGGAACTGGCGGAAATTTTCTTGCATGGGGAGCTCCGGCGGGCTGCGAACATGGACGGCGCCCAAATCGCCGTCGAGATGTTCATGAGCCGGCGGCCGCACGTCGAGAGGTGGCGGCCACGGGCCGGTCGCAGCCGGCGCAGAGATGCTGGCTTTGTGACCGTTTTCCAGGCAGTGGCGGGGAAGAAATATCATTCTAATTTCTAGCTCTCATGCAACATAAGTATATGCTACTTACGAGATACTATAGCAGTAAGTACTTACTAATTTTCTGTCACCGATATAGGATGAATTTACTGCCGCATTCTTCGCGGAGACTCGGAACCATGGCCATGCTTGCAGCCCGTCACAATCACCTCACGACTGATCGCCGCTGACGCGCCGCTCACCTACCGCTCGCGCTGCTCGATGGCGGCCGAGATCGGCGAGGCCTGCGAAGGCACCGGCGATGCTGATGGGCCGGCGCATCGCCGAGGCGCTGCGGGCCGCGGCAGATCCGGAGTTCCTGACACCGGCCCAGCGCATAGGCCTGCCGCGCCGGCTGCTATGCGCGCCACACCATCGCCAGCGATCCGGCCGGCCGTTTCACGCTGCTGTCGATGGTCTGGATGCCGGGCCAGTTCAGCCCGCCGCACGCCCACGACACCTGGTGCGCCTACGCGGTTGCCGAGAACACGCTGACCGAGACGCGAATTCGTGTTCGACGCGCGCCCGCGGCAAGGCCATTGCCCTCGGGCGTACCGTCGAGCGCGTGCCGGGCTACTGCTTGCTTCGCGCCGGCCGGGCTTGAACAAATCCACCGGCTCGGCAATGCCGGGGCGGTTGCCCGCGATCTCGCTGCACGCCTATGGCGTCGAAAGCTGGCGCGTCGGAACGCATGTCAACCGGCTGATGGACGTGGCCGAACGCGCGAGGTGATCTGGGCTCGTGAGTGGCAGGACGATGAAGGCGCTGGTGCTGCGCACAGCACGGAGGGCTCGACGATCTCGACGTCGTCGACCGACAAGCCGATGCCCGCAGGCGGTCGAAGGTCACGTCGTCATCCGCGTCCGCGCGTCGTCGTTCAACTACCACGACGTGTTCACCATGCGCGGCATGCCGGGCATCAAGGTGCCGCTGCCGGTCGTCATCGGCCTCGACATGGCGGGCGAGATTACCGAGGTCGGGTCCGGGCGTGACCGGCTGGAAGGCCGGCGACCGCGTGCTGGTCAATCCGGTCAACAAGAAGAAAGGCCTGATGGGCGAGATGCTCGACGGCGGCATGGCGGAATACTGCCTCGTCGCGGCCGATCAGCTCGTCGCCATGCCGGCGGGCGTGAGCTTCGAGCAGGCCGCGTCGCTGCCGGTCGCCTATGGCACCGCGCACCGCATGCTGATCACCCACGACACCATCAAGAAGGGCGAGCGCGTGCTGGTGCTCGGCGCGTCGGGCGGCGTCGGCACCGGCTGCGTGCTGCTCGCCAAGATGCTGGGCGCGGAGGTCATCGCCTGCGCGTCGAGCGACGAGAAGCTCGCGCGGCTGAAGGAAATGGGCGCCGACCAGGTGATCGACTACACCAAGACCGACTGGTCGAAATGGGCGGTCGAGAAATACGGCAAGCCGCAGCGCCGCAGCTACGACGGCGGCGTCGACGTGGTGGTCAACTTCACCGGCGGCGACACCTGGCATCCGTCGCTGCGCTGCCTCAAGCGCGGCGGCAAGCTGCTCGTCTGCGGCGCGACCGCCGGCTACGACCCGAAGGAAGACCTGCGCTACGTCTGGAGCTTCGAGCTCAAGATCATCGGCTCGAACAGCTTCTACGACGAGGATCTCAAGGGCCTGATGGACCTGATCAGCGCGGGCAAGATCAAGCCGGTGATCGACAAGGTGCTGCCGCTCGAACAGGCGCGCGAAGGGCTTGCGCCTGATCCAGGACCGCGAGGTGATCGGCAAGGTGGTGGTGACGCCATAGGAACCGTCATGCCGGTCGAGCCGCTGTGCGCTGCGAAATGCTGGCGAGCCGTCTTCTCGCATAGCACGCGCGATGACCGCGACATAAGGGCGTTCCGCACGCTCGGCGCACGACGGCCAGAACAACGGATTGGGAGCAAGATTCAATGTCCGACGAAATGACCGTCGAAAAAGTCCAAGCGCTCATCACGCGCGGGCCGTATCACCAGTGGCTCGGCCTCAAGGTCATCGCCGTGCACGACGACGGCATCGAGCTGAAGGCGACGTGGCGCGAGGAATGGGTGGTCAATCCGGAGCGCCGCTACACCCACGGCGGCATCCTGGCGGCGCTGGTCGATCTCGCGGCCGACTGGGCGATGATCAAGAAGCTCGGCCGCCCGGTGCCGACCATCGACCTGCGCGTCGACTACCACGCCGCCGCCATGCCGGGCGATCTCACCGCGCAAGGGCAAGATCGTCCGCGCCGGCGGGCAGTTCTCCTGCGCCGAGGCGCAGGTGTTCGACAAGGACGGCAAGCTGCTCGCCAGCGGCCGCGGCACCTATTTCACCGCGCCGCCGCCGCCGCCGAAGAGCTGAGTCGCACGCGCGCATGACGCGTCTTCACCAACCTCGGCGATCTGATCGTCCGCGATCGCGATCTCGCCAAGGTCGCAGTCATCGATCTCGGCGGCGAGACAGGCGCCGCGCGAGTTCAGCTATGCGCAGCTCGACGCGATGGCGAACGGCGTGGCCCGCGCGCTGCTGCAGCGCGCGGGCTCGCGCGCGGCGATCGCGTCGCGATCCTGTCCGCCAACCGCGCCGAATATCTCGCCGCCTATTACGGCATCATGCGCGCCGGCCTCGTCGCGGTGCCGGTCAACTTCAAGTTCCCGCGCAAGACCATCCATTTCATCATGCGCGATGCCGGCGCGAAGCTCGTGTTCTGCGATCGCCGCGCGGCGCGCGGATTGTCCGCCGGAGCTGCCGGTGATCTGCTTCGGCGCGAGGGCCGGAGAGCTTCGACGCTTTCCTCGATCCCGGTCCGTTCGACGCGATCGTGCCGCGCGCCGGACGAGCCGGCGATGTTTCTCTACACGTCGGGCTCGACCGGCACGCCCAAGGGCGTCGTGCTCTCGCACCAGAGCCACATCTGGGTGGTGGAGACGCGGCTTGCGCGCCAGGCCTCGACCGCCACCGCTATCTCATCGCGGCGCCGCTCTATCACATGAACGCGCTGGCGCTGTCAGAAGCTCGCCTGCGCGGCGCATGCCACCATCGTGCTGCTGCCGCAGTTCACCGCGCGCGCCTACATCGAGGCGATCGAGCGCTATCGCGCGACCTGGCTCACCGCCGTGCCGCCGATGATCGCGATGATGCTGCGCGAGACGGACCTGCTCGCGCGCACCGATCTCTCCAGCGTCGAGTTCATCCGCATGGGCTCGGCGCCGGTGAGCGCGAGCCTGATGGCAGGCGATCCACCGCGCGCTGCCGCAGGCCGCGGTGACCAACGCCTACGGCACGACCGAAGCCGGGCCGGTCGTGTTCGGTCCGCATCCGCAAGGGCTTGCCGCAGCCCGAGATGTCGGTCGGCTATCCGCATCCGCAAGGTGCAGCTGCGGCTCGTCGACGGCGACAACCGCGACGCCGATCAGGGCGTGCTCGAGATGAAATGCCCGGCGCGTGATGAACGGCTATCACAACCGCCCGGACGTGAAGCCGCCGTTCACGCCGGACGGCTTCTACATCACCGGCGACGTGTTCCGGCGCGACGAGAACGGCTTCCATTATTTCGTCGGCCGCACCGACGACATGTTCGTGTCCGGCGGCGAGAACATCTATCCGGCCGATGTCGAGCGCATGCTGGAGCGCCATCCCGACGTCGCGCAGGCCGCGGTGGTGCCGATCGACGACGAGATCAAGGGCCAGAAGCCGGTCGCCTTCGTGATCCGCAAGCCGGGCACGACGCCGAGCGAGGACGACATCAAGCAGTTCGCGCTCGCCAATGCGCCGGCCTACCAGCACCCGCGCTTCGTCTGGTTCGTGGACGAACTGCCGCTCGCCTCGACCAACAAGGTCGATCGCGACGCGCTGCATCGGATGCGACGCCGAGACGCGCGATCAGGTGCCTTGCAGGGACAACGTAACTTACTCCTGCCTTCAAGCCCGCCGCCTTCACGACCGGCGCCCAGCGCGCGACCTCTTCCTTGCATGAAGGCACGGTACTTGTCGGGACTCGAATCGGTGATCGGCTCGAGTCCCTGCTCGATCAGGGCCTTCTGCCATCGCGGGTCGTTCATCAGCCTTCTGCGTCGGCCTGAAAGATCTGATCGACGATCGGGCGCGGCGTGCCGGGCCGGCAGCGAACAGGCCGGTGAACAGCTGCGGCCGACCATGCCGGGCATGCCGGCTTCGACCGCGGTCGGGATATCGGGCGCGCCCTTGAGCCGTTCCGGCGAGGTGACGGCGAGGATGCGAATCTTGCCGCTGCGGTGGAGTTCGAGCAGCTGGCCGGTCGACGTTGATGGTCGCCATCGGGATCTGGCCGGCGACAAGATCGGTGATGCTCGGGCCGGCGCCGCGGTAGGGCACGTGGGTGATATCGGGAGCGCCGATGATCTGCTTGAACAGTTCGCCGGCGAGCTGCGTCATGGTGCCGGCGCCGGCCGAGCCGTAGGACAGCTTGTTGGCATTGGCCTTGGCGTAGGCGATGAACTCCTGGAGCGTCTTCGCCGGCACGGACGGATGGATCATGATTCCGTTCGCCGAGATGGCGAGGATCGAGATCGGCGCGAAATCCTTGACCGGATCGTACGGCACCTTCGGCCATGATGGCCGGATTGAGCACCATGACGCTGGTGTTGGCCGAGCAGCGCCGTATAGCCGTCGGGCTGCGCGCGCGCGACTTCGCCGGTCGCGATCGTGCCGCCGCCGCCGCCCTGGTTCTCGATCACGATGCGTGCCGAGATGCGGCTTGATGCGCTCGGCCCATTGGCGGCCGACCACGTCGACCACGCCGCCGGCCGAGAACGGCACCATCAGACGGATCGGCCGGTCCGGATAGCGCGCCTGCGCCAGGGCCGGAGAGCGCGCCAGTGCGGTCGAGCGCGCGACGCCAGCGACGCCAGAGCCAAAATCTCTCGTCGGTTCATGCTATTCCTCGTGCTGATTCGTGCGGCACGATTGGCACTCAAGATAAGGTAACCGGGCCGCACGATACCAGTCCATCGCCGTCGTTGCCAGCCCTGGCACGACGTCCGAACAGCAAGGCTGCAAGCGGCGTGCGAGGATCGTGCGGCTTGCCACCGAATGGCGAACGATAACTGATGGCTAAACGCCGAACGAGCCGAGAGCCGACCGCCAGCTGCCGCTGGGCGAGGAGATCTTTCTCGATCACGTCGGGCATTTCGTGCGCGATCCGCGACGCCGCGAGCCGGGCGCTCGCGCGCGCGGGCTTCGCGCCGACGCCGGTGTCGGTGCAGGTCAATCCGGACGGCACGCCGACCGGCACCGGCAATGTCTGCGCGATGCTGTCGCGCGGCTATGTCGAGTGCTGTTCAAGACCGCCGACACGCCGCTCGGCGCCGAACTCGATGCCTCGATGGCGCGCTACGCCGGCATTCATCTCGCGGCGTTTGCCGTCGCCGATGCCGGAAAGGCGCACGCGGCGACTCGGCGAGGCGGGATTCCCGCTGCGGCCGCTCGTCAATTCCAGCGTCCGGTCGACACCGCGGCGGGGCCCGCGACCGCGGCCTTCACGGTGGCGCGCGTCGAGCGCGGCGCGATGGCGGAAGGCCGCATCCAGATTCTCACCCACCGCACGGAAGATGCGGTGTGGCAGCCGCGCTGGCTCGAGCATCCCAACGGCGCGCGCGCGCTCGCAGCGTGCGTGATCGCGGTCGCGGATGTCGATCGAAGCGGCGGAGCGCTTTGCGCGCTTCACCGGCAAGGCCTGCGACGCGACCGCGTCGGGCAGACGATGCAGCTCGATCGCGGCCGCGTCGAGCTTGTCACGCGCGCGCATTCGAGAACGCACTGCCGGAAATTTCGTCCCGTCCCTGCCCTTTATCGGCGCGTATGGCATCGCCGTCGCGTCGCTCGCTGCGCTCGAAACGATGCTGCACAGGCCGGCATTCACACACGCCGCGCGGACGATTCTCGTCGCGCCGTTCCCGGAAGAGCTCGGAGGGCGCATGGCTGTTTGCGGAAGGGCAGCCAGCACTCGTTCTTTGATTCCGGCCTGCATCGTGTCCGCCCGCAGGCGGGGACCCACGCCTCCCCGGCAAGCGGCGGGAGGCAGGGACACCCGGGCAGGTCGCGGTGAGGCGTGCGACGCCCGGAGCGCTACTTCGACAAGATGTCGCGCAGCCGGTGCGCCACGGCTTCCGGCGTGGCGTACATGTCGGCGATGCAGCTTCTGCGCGTCCTCGCCTGACGTCGGCTCAAGGTCTTCGCCGGTCAGCTTGATGACCTCGGCGCGCAGCTCGGGATCGTTCATCGCGTCCGCGAACGCCTTGCGCAGTTCGGCGGTGCGCTCGGGCGCCAGGCCGGGCGGGCCGAAGAACGGCTTGTTGATCGCGAGCGGCCCGAACAGCAGCGTCAGCATCTGCCGGTCGGCCGTGTCCTTGACCAGGTCCATCACCAGCGGCGAGTCGGGAATGTTGGGGCTCTTGGCCAGCGCGAGCTGGAGCAGGAAGTTGATCTTCTTGTCGCGCACCCAGTCCGGCCGCGTGCTCTTGAGGCTCGACCAGCCCCAGCCGCAGCGGCCGTCGACCTCGCCGCGCTCGATCGCGATGATGGTCTCCTGCGTGCCCTGATAGCCGGTGATCACCTTGAACTTGGTATGCAGCACCTCGTTGAGCACGACCGGATAGATGTCGGGCGAGGCGCCCGCGCCGGTGCCGGCGACGACCATCTGGTTCTTCATGGCGTCGTCGATGGTCTTGAACTTCGAGCCGCCCCACGAGATGCAGAGGCTCACCTCCTTGGTCATCGCGCCGAGCGCGACGAAATCCGACATCCGGTAGATCGCCTGCCGCTTGCCGATCAGCGGCTCGATGATCGGCCCCGGCGGCGTGATGCCGATCACGGTGCCATCCTTCGGCGCGACCGAGTTCATGAAATCGATCATCCGGATGCCGCCGGCGCCCGGCATGAGCTGCACGCACGACCGTCGGATTGCCCGGCGATATGCTTGCCGAGATGGCGCGCGACGATGCGGGCGCCGATGTCGATGCCGCCGCCGGCGGTGCCGGCGACGAGAATCTGGATCTGCTTGCCGCGATAGAACTCGCTGGGCCGCATGCGTCGGCGCGAGTGCGCCACCGGCCAGGATCAGGGCGAAAAGAATATGCGCATGTATCCACGGCGGTCTCCAGCGTATTCCGGCGGATATCCTCACCGATCGACCAGCGCGCGCATGCGTGCAACTGACGCCTCCGGGCCGGTGACGATTCGCCGCGGGATCTCGGGCGGCAGCGGAACCCGCGACGGCACCATGGAGAGCTGCCCGAATACGATCACGTCGACGTCCCGGCCGCCATCACCTGCTCGGCGATCAGCCGGTCGTGCGTCGCCGTCGCCGCTGGTGATAGCGTCGCGCGCACCCTTCACCCAGAGCTCGGTGATCGGAACGCGTGACGCCGAGCGCTGCGATCGCGGCGTCGAGCGTGCTGCGAACGACCGGCATGGCGCGCTTGGCGGTGCAGACGAGCAGGATGCGCTCGCCCATCGTCACCGCCTGTTCCATCATCGCTTCTTCGGGGCGCAGCACCGGCACCGCGATGGTGATGCGTGCGACGTCGACCGCGGGCCCGAACGTCGAGCCGGAGAACAGGATGCCGTCGGCGCCGCTCAGCGCGCAGTGGCGCAGAAGCGACGCGACGCGTTCGTAGATCGCGGGCGACAGCGTGCCGTCCTGCGGGATGTCGGTGTACATCGATTCATCGAGCACGTTGATCGTCTCCGCTTCCGGCCACAGCGTCTTGAACGCCTCGTCGATCGGCGCCATCGCGAGCGGGGTCGGGTGAACGAGAAAGATGCGCTTGGTCATGAACGAGACGTTGATGCCTTCGCCAGCGCCTCGACCAGCGGGCGCACATCGCGCACTCCTCGATGTCCCAGACCTGCGCCATCAGTTGCTTCGCCTGCTCTCGCCGTGCACCGGCGCGACCAGGTCGCAGGAATTTGCCCTTCAGCCCGTCGTCGTCGAGCGGCACCAGCCGCGAGCCGAGCGCCTCGTCGGCCTGCCGGGTGAACTTGCCGCGCGCGGTCGTCACGGTCACGCGCGCCGGGCGCAGCTGCGGATAAAGCCGGTCGATCTCGGCGGGCGCCGTGATCTCGAATGAGGCTGCGCAAGCGCCGCGATCGACGGATCGCAGCGCACGGCCTCGTCGAAATACTCGAACTTGATGGCGCGGAATTTCAGCGCGAGCGCCATCAGATAGCGGGAAGCTCAGCTGCGAGCTCGCGAAATCGTCCCAGCCGGTCGCGGCATGCTCGGCAGCGATGCGATAGGTCTCGACCGCGACATGCTTCACCTCGTCAGTCGCGATCTTCTCGTCGTTGAGGAGTGCGATCAGCGCCTCGGTCGCCGGCTGGATGTGGCGGCAGCACGGGTTGGGCTTGATGTAGCAGTCGGTGATGCCGAACGGCGCCTCGGGCGGCAGCGTGATCGGCCGCGCCGTCGTCGGGCCGCTCATAGGCAAACGCCTGCATGAAGCCGTCGCGCGCCTCGATCACGCCGGGCGGGCCTTCGACGCCCTGTTCGGCGAGCAGCGCCGCCTGCATGCCCTCGCGCGCGGCGTGGCCGGCATGCAGGCGCTTGATGTCGGCGCCGCCGTTGACGAAGGCGAACAGGCCGGCCGCGCTCGAAGCCGCGATGCCCAGCGCGTTGGCCAGCGTGCGCCCGGACAGTCCGCGCAGCTTGCCGGTCGCCATCGCGGCGCCGAACACCGCGACCGCGCCGGTCGGATGAAAGCCGCGATGGCGCAGCGCCGGATGACAGGCGCGGCCGATCGCGGTGACGGTCTCGTAGCCGGCGACCACCGCCTCGATCAGGGCCTTGCCGCTCGCGCCCTTGGCTGTAGCCGACCGCGAGCGCCGACGGGATGACGGTGCAGCCCGGGATGCACCGAGCCCTTGGTGTAGCCGTCATCGAGCTCGATGCCATGCGCGGCGGTGCCGCCCAGGAAGGCGGCGTCGAGGAGGTCGGCGCGCCGCGCGCGGCCCGGCACCGGCACGCTGCCGGCCGGGCGCACCGCCTGCGAGCACGGCCTCGGCGCGGGTTGCGACCTCGCCGCCGGCGCCCGCGATCATCACGCCGACCGTGTCGAGCAGATGCCGGCGCGCATAGTGGCGCACCTCGTCGTTCAGCGCGTCGTAGCGCAGCGCGCTGACGAAGCCGACGATGGCGTCGGTCGCACCGGCGGCGGGATGACGGACATGGAGCGCTTCGGCGTGGGACATCGGGCACCTCTTGCAAGAAGTGGCTTGAACCTAGCGCACTACGATCGCGCTGTCGTCAGGGTGCGACCAAGGCGGTTAGCGACCCAGCCTCACCACCGCATCGACCGCCACCACGCCTTCGCCGGCCGCGCGCACGATCAGCGGATTGATCTCGGCCTCGAGCGACCGCGCGGGTCATCGGCCAGCCGAGACAGCGCCACGATCGCGTGCGCGAGCGCATCGAGATCGCCCTTCGGCTTGCCGCGGAAGCCCTTGAGCGTCGCATCAGGCCGCGCACCTCTGCGATCATCTCGTGCGCGGTCGCGAGATCGACCGGCGCAAGCCGCAGGCTGCGGTCGCGATAGATTTCGGTGAAGATGCCGCCCATCGCCACCATGATGAGCGGGCCGACATCGGGATCGACCCGATAGCCGATCAGCACCTCGCCGAGGCCGGTGATCATCGGCTGCACCAGCACGCGCGATCGATGCTGTGGCCATGCGCGGCGACATTTGCGCGAATGCGCGACAGGCCGCCAGCAAGCGCGGCGCCATCCGCGACGCCGAGCACGACGCCGCCGGCATCGCTCTTGTGCGCGAGGTCCGCCGACAGGGCCTTGACGGCGACCGGATAAGCGAAGGGCAGGGCGGGAGCCGTGGTGAGGTCGGCGTCGAGCGCGAGCGAGGGTGCGCAAGTGAGGCCGTGTTGCTCGAGCAACTCGTAGGCTTCGAGCTCGTCGAGGAGGCGCCCTTCTGCTCACGTCGTCAATGCCCGCCCTTGCATGACGGGCGTCCGACGTTTGCTGCATGTTCCGCGCAGGAGGACGATGTGGCGCTGTCCGGCAAGTCACGATCGGTCATGATTGTGAGGCGGCATCCGCGCCCGCTTCGCAGCGCCGCGGCGATTGCGTCCGCGCAGGCTTCCGGCGTGCGGAAGTTCGGCACGCCGGCTGCGGCTGAGCGCCGCCAGCGCCTGCGGCGCCTCGGGCACCAGATAGGCCGCGATCGGCTTGCCGGCGCCGGCGCTGTCGACGATCGGCCGTACCGCAAGCTCCGGATAGAAGCGCGCCGAGGAGCCGACCACGCACAGAATGAGATCGAACTCCGGCGCGGTGGTGAGAACGTCGAGCGCGGCCTTCATCACGTCGTAGCGCGTGCCGGTGAGCGTGAGATCGACGAGGCGCGCCGGCTTGATGTCGATGCCGGCGGCCTTGAGGCGCGCCAGCGTTTCGGCGGATGGCGGCTCGATCGTGATGCCGCGCGTCGCCAGCGGATCGATGGCCGTGGTGGCGCCACCGCCGGTGGTGGTGACCACGCCGACGGCGCCATGCGGCGCGCCGGCGCTCGCGGCCGGCACGCGCTGCAAGCAGCGGCAGGCCTTCGATCAGTCCGTCGAGCGTGTCGACACGCGCGATGCCGCAGGCGGCGAGGAAGGCGTCAGCGATATCATCCTCGCCCGCGAGCGCGCCCGTGTGCGTCACCGCAAGCTCGCGCGCCGCCGCCGAGCGGCCGAGCTTGTAGGCGAGGACGGGCTTGCCGCGCTCCGCCGCTGCGACCGCAAAGCGGCGCAGCGCCGGGGTGTTGCGCATCGTTTCGAGGAACAGCATGTAGCCGTCGATGTCGGGATCATCGAGCGTCAGCGCGCATATCTCGCCGAGCGAGAGATCGACCTCGTTGCCGACCGAGACGAGGCCCGCAAAGCCGATGCCGCGCGCCTTGCCGCGCGAGAGCAGCGCGCCAATCATGCTGCCCGAATGCGAGGCCGCGAAGATGCGGCCGGCTGGAAGCTCCGCCTCGTCGAAGGCCGCGTTGGCGGTGATCAGCGCCTTCGTGCGCAGGTCGACGACGCCGAGGCTCGAGGGGCCGACAATGCGAATGCCGGTCTCGGCGCAGATCGCGCGCAGCTTGGCGACGCGCGCGTCGCCCTGCGGGCCAGCCTCGGCGAAGCCATCAGCCAACAACGTGGCGACTTTGACGCCAAGCCGGCCCGCCTCCGCGACCGCTTCCACCGAAGGGTCGGTCGGCGCCACCACGTAGACGTGCTCGGGCACTTCCGGCAGCGCGGCGAGCGACGGCCAGGCGCGCTCGCCGAGCACTGTGTCGCGGCCCGGATTGATCGGATAGAGGCGGCCCGCATAGCCGGCCTGGCGCAGATATTTCAGCGGCCGGCCGGCGGTTTTGCCGGCGTCGTTCGACTGCCCGACGATCGCGAGCGAGCGCGGCGCGAGCAGGAATTGCGCCAGCTCGGCAGGGGAGGCGGATCAATTCATGCTGGCTACTTCAGAGGGTCACTCCGCCGCCTGCGGCTTGGCGCGCGGCGGGCGCTGGTCGAAGCGGCGGTCGAACACGTGCTCGGCGATGCGGTTCTTGAGCATCTCGATCGAGCCGCCCGCGATCATCCAGCCGCGGCAGCGCCGCATGCAATATTCAACCAGCGTCTCGCTCGAATAGCCGAGCGCGCCCATCGCCTGAACTGCGTCGTTGGCGACCTCGAAGCCCGCCTGGTTGCAGGCCGCTTTTGCGACCGCGGTCTCGTAGGCGGAGGGCAGCCCGCGGTCGGCATTGCTGGCGGCGCGGTAGAGCAGAAGCTGCGCGCCATCGAGCTTGATCGCCATTTCGGCGAACTTCCACTGCAGGCCCTGGAACTCGCAGAGCGGACGGCCGAACTGCTCGCGCGTCAAGGCGTGCTCACGCGCGCGTTCATAGGCGTAGCGGCCGAGCGCGAGCGAGCGCGACGAGTTGCCGAGCCGCTCGACGTTGAACGCCGCGATCTGCTTCTTGAAGCCGCCGGGGCCGAGCAGCACGTTCTCGGCCGGGATGCGGCAATTGTCGAAGTGCAGCTCCGACCATTCCTCGCCGCTCATGAAGCTCGATGGCTTTCCGATGCTGAAGCCCGGCGTGCCGCGCTCGACGATCACCGAGCCGATGCCGCCCAGGCCGGGCCCGTAGCGCAGATAGACGAGAAAGATCTCGGCATCCGGGCTGAAGGTCGAGAACACCTTGGAGCCATTGATCACGTAGTGTGTGCCGTCCTGCCTGGCGCTGGTGACGAGATCGGTGACGGCAGAGCCTGCATCGGGCTCGCTCATGCCGAGGCTGATCACCATGTCGCCGGCAAGGAGGCGCTTGAGCCAGCGCTCCTTCTGCGCGGGCGTTGCATATTCCGCGAAGGCGCGGATCGGGCCGAAATTGCCGAACTGCACCACGTCGGCCGAACGCGGGCAGGCAGCGGCGACTTCCTCGATGGCGATGACCGCATCCATCAGCGTGCCGCCGGCGCCACCATCGGCTTCCGGCAGCGTGATGCCCATCAGCCCCTGCGCATGCATGCGCTTGGCAATGTCGAAGGGAAAGTGCGGATCGTGCGCGCGCTTGAGCGCGCCCGGCGCCAGCTCCGCGCGCGCGAACTTGCGCACGGATTCGGCGAACAGTGTCTGCTCGTCGGTGAAGTCGAAGTTCATCCTGAGGGTCACTCCCCCTTCGCGCCGGATTGCCTCACCACCGCCGACCACTTGATCTCCTCGCGGTCGATATCGGCGGCGTATTCCTCAGGCGTCGAAAGGAGCGGCTCGGTGCCGTCCTTCGCCATGCGCTCCTTGGTGTCGGGCGCGTTGACCGCCTCGCGCAGCGCGGCCGAAAGCTTGTCGATGATCGGACGCGGCGTGCCGGCGGGCGCGACGATCCCATAGTGCAGCACGGCCTCGAAGCCCGCCAAGCCGCCTTCCGCGACCGTCGGCAGGTTGGGGAAGATCTCGGAGCGCTTGAGGCCGGTGACCGCGAGTGCGCGCACCTTGCCTTCGCCGACGAGCCCGACCGCGGGCGGCAGCGACGAGAAATAGATCGAGACATGCCCTCCAATGAGATCGGTGAGCGCTGGCGCGCTGCCGCGATAAGGCACGTGCGTGAGCTTGACGCCGGCCATCATCTCGAACAGCACGGTGCCGAGATGAATGCCGCTGCCGACGCCTGCCGAGGCGTAGTTGAGCTTGCCGGGCTCTTTCTTCGCCAGCGCGATCAGCTCGCGGGATGCTGCGGGCCGGCAGGTTCGGGTTGACCAGCACGACCAGCGCGCTGGTACCAATGAGGCCAACCGGCGCGAAGTCCTTGCGCGGATCGTAGCCGACGTTCTGATAGAGCGTCGGATTGACCGCCAGCGTGCCGGTGCCACCGATGACCAGCGTGTAGCCGTCGGGGGCGGCCTTGGCGACCGCGCGTGTCGCAGTCGAGCCGCCGGCGCCGGGACGGTTCTCGATCACGATCTGCTGGCCGAGCGTCCTCGACATCTTCTCGCTGGCGATGCGCGCGAACAGATCGTTGCCGCCGCCCGCGGCGTAAGGCACGACCAGCGTGATCGGGCGGTTGGGGTAGTCCTGGGCATACGCAGGCTCAGCAACCATTATGGCAAGCAGTGCGACAGCCGAGATAGCCAACAACGCTGAAACAATTCGCAGCCGTCGTCCCCGCGCAGGCGGGGACCCATACGCCGCAGCGAGGCGATGTGGCACAGCCTCTGGAATGCGGGAAGTCTGGTGGTTATGGGTCCCCGCCTGCGCGGGGACGACACAAGAGAATGTCGATAGGTGTGACATCACATTCTCACTCCGCCTTAGCGCCGGAGGCCTTCACCACCACCGACCAGCGCTTCTCGTCGAGATCGATGTGGGCCGCATAGTCCTCGGGCGAGCCGACCGTGATCTCGGCGCCGTCGGTGACGAGCCGGCGTTTGACCTCATCGCTTGTGATTGCCTCGCGCAGCGCCTGATTGAGCCGCTCGACGATCGGGCGCGGCGTGCCGGCGGGCGCTACGATGCCGTAGTAGAGCGAGGCCTCGAAACCGGGCAGCCCGGCGGCCTCCGCGACGGTGGGTTGGTCGGGCTCGAGGCCCGAGCGCTTGGCGCTGGTCACCGCAAGCATGCGCAACTGGCCTTGCGAGACCGGCCCGTGCGCCGCCGGGATCGGGGCGAGCGCCATCGGGATGTGGCCGCCGATGAGGTCGGCCAGCGCGGGGCCGGTTCCGCGATAGGGCACATGGGTGAGCTTGATGCCGGCCGAGGTGGCAAAATATTCGGCGGCCACATGGCTCATGGTGCCGACGCCGGCCGAGCCGTAGCTGACCTTGCCCGGGTTGGCCTTGGCATACGCAATCAACTCCGGCACCGTTTTGGCTGCAAACGAAGGATGCACCACCAGCGAGTTGGGAGCATTCCCGATCATGCCGATGGGGGCGAAGTCCTTGCGCGGGTCATAGCCAGCGTTCTGATAGAGCGTGGGAGCGATCGCCAGCGTGCCGGTGTAGCCGAGGAGGAGCGTATAGCCGTCGGGCGGGCTCTTGGCGACCTGGCGGGTTCCGACCGTGCCGCCGCCGCCGGCCCGGTTCTCGACTACGACTGTCTGGCCGAGCGCTTCCCCCATCTTGTCGGCGACCGCACGCGCCACGATCGAGGTGCTCCCGCCGGGCGCGAACGATACCACCAGCGTGATCGGGCGATTGGGAAAGGTCTGTGCTGACGCGGGCACGGCGGCGAGGGCCAGTGCCCAGATGATGAGGAGCAGGCGGAGCATCGGTCCTCCTAAGATTGGCGTTTCCGAGGGTTACTGTTGCGCATCCGCCATGATAAGGGAAGGCGACAGATCGTCAGGAGTCACGATGGGCTGGTCCGACACTTTCGTTGAAGCGCTGAAGAACAACGAAGTACGGTTCGTCACCTACGTTCCCGACAACGTGCTAACGCCGCTGATCAAAGGCGTGACCTCCGACAACTATTCCATCTCGGTTGGGGGAGGACAAGGAGAGGGGTCGCACCAAGCGGGACGCTAGTCCCCTGCGCAGGATCGATGGTTGGCTGCTTTTGTTGGCTCAGATTGAAAACAGATTAGGGGCATCTTGTACCCCTCTCCCTGTCCCTCCCTCACAAGTGGGAAGGGAACGCCGTGGCATTGCTCGGCCCGCTTCCAACGGTTCATTCGCGTCGACACTTGCGAGATGCGTGGCAGCTTTCGCATTCGCTTGCGCGCTTGCGACACCAGTGCACGCCCAGTCCCTCGATCTCTCCGGCAAGTCCGTTACGCTCGCGATCGCGACACCCTCGGGCGGCGGATACGATCTCTATGGCCGCATGGTCGCGCGCCACATCGGCCGCTACCTGCCGGGCAATCCGACCGTGGTGCCGCAGAACATGCCAGGCGCGGGCTCGCTGATCGCAGCCAATTGGCTTGCCAACGTCGCGCCCAAGGACGGCACCGCGATCGCGATCATCCCCAGTGCGACGTTGTTCGAAAACCTCCTCGGCAACGCACAGGCGCGCTTCGACGCGCGCGCGTTGCGCTGGCTCGTGAGCCTCAACGACTACACCGCGGTCGCGGTGGCCTGGCACGACACGCCGTTGATGACCGCGGATGACTTGCTGAGCAAGGAATTCCTGGTCGGCAGCAACGCGCCCGCCTCCGACACCACGGTGTGGCCGCTGCTGCTCAACGCGCTGATCGGTACCAAGACCAAGCTGGTGCGCGGCTATCCCGGCACGGCCGGCATCGCGCTCGCGATGGAGCGCGGTGAGGTGCAAGGCATGATCGGTGACGACTGGGCGAGCATCAAGGCCAACAAGGCGAGCTGGCTGCGCGAGAAGAAGGTGCGCATCCTGATGCAGATGACCGCCGATCGTCACGCCGATCTCTCCGACGTGCCGCTCGCTTCGGAGTTCGCCAAGGATGAGGACAACCGCCGAGTGCTGGCGCTGTTCGTGGCGCGGCAGAAATATGGGCGGCCGTTCCTGGCGCCGCCGGGCACGCCGGATGTGGTCGCCGATGTCTATCGTGACGCCTTCGCCAAGCTCGTGACCGACGGGGAGTTCCTGCGTGATGCGGAGCAGGCGCAGCTCATCATCAAGGTCGCGCCTGGCGCGGAGGTGACCGCGCTGGTCCAATCGCTGCACACTCTCCCGCGAGAAGTGATCGACAAGGCCAGCACGCTCATCCGCCGCATCACGCAGTAACGCGACTTGGGTGCCCTCAGCGCATGCGCCAGCTTTTGTCGATATAGCGCTGGCGCCCGAGCTCGGTGATCTGCAGGGCGGTGCGATAGCTGCCATCAGCCGTTTCGGCGAACAGCGTGCGCACCTGAATCGGCACCTGCTCCTCGTCGGGGCCGTCGACGAAAGCCTCATTCAGTGCGCGGCCATCGAACCGGTCGCCGCCCATGTCTTTGTCGAGATTCATCAGCGAAAGCAGGGTCGGCGTCAGGTCGACATTGCTCGCGGGCGTTCGCACCGTGGCGCCCTTCTTGAAATCGGCGCCCCAGGCCAGGAACGTGTTGCGCACCGTCCATGGGCTCATGCTGCCGTGGTTGCCGGCTGTGCCTTCGAGCGGACCGGTTTTCGCCGCCGCGGTGTAGTCAGTGCCCGGTACGCCGAAGGGGCTTCTGGCTGAGCTCCAGGGAAACGTCAGCACGATGTCGGGACCGCGCCCGGCATGCGCGAGGTGGACGAGCTCGAGCGCGAAGGTGCCCGGCTCGCGCCCCTCGGTGGGCACGCCGTTGCCGGCCGCCTTGCCGGCCGTGAACAGCACGCCGGCCCATGGCTGCTGCTGCAGGAAGCGAACGATTGCGCCGATGCGCTGCAGATCATGGTCGCGCACATGCAGCGCCATGGTCTGGCCACTGGATGCGATCACCACATCGTCGGAGTCAGGGCCCGCCTTCAGGCCGGCCTTGATCAGCTCGCCGGTCACGTCGACCCCATAGGCGGAATGGCCGAAGCCATGGTCCGACACCACGATAATGTTGGTCTTGTCGGCAACCCCGAGTTCCTTCAGGCGGTCGAGCAGGAGACCAACCTCGCGGTCATTGTTGCGGATGGCCGTGCGCGACTCCGGCGCACCGGCGCCAATCGCGTGCTGCAGGTGATCGGGCTCGGACAGCCAGTTGATCACCACATCAGGTTTGAGGTCGGGAAGCACATAGTCGCGCAGCACCTGCTGCGTCCAGTTGACCTGCGCGACGTAGGAATCCTTCGCGCCGCCGCGCGTCGGCGCGGCCGGAAAGCGTCGCAGGATCGCCTCGTTGGCGGCATCCGGAAAAGCGACGCGCACGCCTGCTTCCCAATAGCCGTTCACCAGGATGCCGACCCCCTTGGGAGCGCGGTGATTGGCGAGCAGCGCCGAGCCGGTCGAGCCTGAGCTCACGACGGCAAGTGTCTTGCCGCGCTTGGCCAAGATTTCGCCGAGGCTTTCGGTGAGCACCATGCCGCCGTTGGTGACGGCATCGAGCTTCAGCAGGTTCTGGTGCTCGTCATTGGGGAAGGCGCGGTTGGGATTGACCTCGCGGACATAGAGCGTGTTGCCGAAGATGCCGTTGCGGCTCGGATAGGTGCCGGTCGCGATCGCGGTCGCATTGGCGCGGGTGACGGTCGGGAAGACGGAATGCCCGTTGAGGAAGTTCACGCCCTCCTGGCGCAGCCGCCACAGGTTCGGAGTTTCCTCCGCGGAGATCGAAGTCCGGCCGCAGGCCATCGAGCACCAGCACCATGTTGAGCGTGGCGTTGCCCGCCAGCGCCGGAGTCAGCCAAAGCCCGGCCGCGAAAAGCGTCGCGGCCACGCCTGCCGCTGTGCGAGGCAGAACTTTGCTATGCGAAGTCTCGGTCATGGGCTCGCCCCTTTGCGTCGCGCAACCATGTTCACGTGCGCAGTGGTATGGGGCGAAAATTGCCGATTGATGACAGCGCGGCGCGCGCACCTCACTCCGGCTTGATGCCGGCGGCCGCGACGACCTTGCCCCACTTCTCGTAGTCATCGCTGATGATCTTGCCGAACTCCCCAGGCGTGGTACCGACCACGTCGACCCCGATCGCCGCCATGCGCTCGTGGAAGCCGGTCGTCCTTATGGTCTTCATGATCTCGCGGTGGAGCGTATCGATGATCTCCGGCGGCGTGTGTGCGGGCCCGACGAGACCCACGCCGGAGCCGACCTCGAAGCCCGGAAAACCTGATTCCGACATGGTCGGCACGTCCGGCAAGGACGAGATGCGTTTGAGACTCGTGGCCGCGATCGCACGCAGGCCGCCCTCGCGGATCAGCGGCAACAGCGAATTGATGGCGCCGATGAACATGTCGATGCGGCCGGCAAGGAGATCCGGAATCACCACGGTCGCGCCGCGAAACGGGACATGAATGAGATCGACACCGGCATGCATCTTGAACAGCTCGCCGCCGAGATGCTGTGGGGTGCCCACACCCACCGATCCGAACGTCAGCTTGGTCGGCGCGGATTTCGCAAGCGCGATGAACTGCTGCACCGTGCCGGCTGGCAGAGCGGCGGGTACGACCAGCACGAACGGCACGTCGGCGACCTGGCTGATCGGCGCAAAATCGTTCACCGGGTGATAGCCCGGATTGCGCGACAGGTGCGGGCCGATGGTGAACGAGGCCGGCACGATCAGCATCGTGTGCCCGTCGGGCGGCGATTTCGCCACATACGAATAGGCAATGTTGCCGCCGCCACCGGGCTTGTTCTCGACCACTGCGGGCTGATTGAGGTTCGCCTGCAGTCCGCTTGCGATCTCGCGCGCCACCACGTCGTTCGAGCCGCCCGGCGTGAACGGCACGATCACGCGCATCGTCTTGCTCGGGAAGCGTGCTTCCGCGCGACCCGTGGACGGCCAGGCCGCCGCACCGGCGAGCGCAGCGATGAACGCGCGCCTTGACACGGGCGAACAATCTCGGCGCAGCGCCATCGCAGTACTCCAATGAAAGGTGATGCCGGAGTGGACTTTAGCAGGGCGCTGGCGACCCTGCACCATGCATGCGACCGCAACGCGCGGTCGTGTCCGCACTGCAGCATCCTGGCGCTCGCATTGACACCCCCTCGACCGCCGTTAAGCTCATGCAAGCAAAAAAAGAAACCGCCGTGGCTCGATCCATATGGCTCGATCCATGTGCCGGCTGCTCCAGGGAGGGAGTTCATGCACCAGATGCTTCGTTTCATCGTCACGCTGGCATTTGCGCTACCCTCGTTGGCGCTTGCGCAGGCCGATCTGCGCCAACCCTCCGGCAAGGAATGGCTCACCATCGGGGGTGACTGGAGCAACTCCCGCTACTCTACGCTCACGCAGATCAACCGCGAGAACGTGAAAAGCCTCAAAGCCGCCTGGATGGTTAACCTCGGCTCGGGGATTGGCACCAAATATTCCATGGAAGGCACGCCGATCGTGAAGGACGGCGTCATGTATTTCGCGACCGGCAACGACGACGTCTTTGCGCTCGACGCCAGGACCGGCGCACTCATCTGGGAGCATCGCTCCGGCATCGACCAGAACATCACCACGGTCTGCTGCGGCTGGGCCAATCGCGGTGTTGCGGTCGCGGACGGCAAGGTGTTTCTCGGCTATCTCGACGGCACTTTCGTGGCGCTCGACGCGAAGACCGGCAATCTCGTGTGGCAGACCACGGTCGGCCGCTGGCAGGACGGCCACACTATCGTGAGCGCGCCGCTCTACCACAATGGCGTGATCTACACCGGCATCTCGGGCGGCGACCGTGGTGTGCGCGGCAAGCTCACCGCGCTCGATGCGGCAACCGGCAAGGAGCTGTGGCGCTTCTGGACCGTGCCGGGACCGGGCGAATTTGGCGGCGACACCTGGCCGTCGCCGAACGATCCCGATCCCACGCGCACGAAAGCCTATCTGCAGGGCGGCGCCACCGTCTGGCAGACGCCGGCGATTGATCCCGATCTCGGCCTCATCTATTTCAGCACCGGCCAGCCTGGCCCGAATGCGATCGGCAATGGCGCCAACCGGCCGGGCGACAATCTGTTCAGCTCCTCAATCGTGGCGCTGCGGCTTGACGGCACCTATGCGTGGCATTTCCAGCAGGTGCGGCACGACGTCTGGGACTTCGACTGTCCGAGTCCCGTGGTGCTGTTCGATCAGGTCTATGACGGCATTGTACGCAAGGGTATCGCGGAGGCCTGTAAGACCGGCTGGGTCTACATGCTCGATCGCACCAACGGCAAGCCGTTGATTGGGATCGTGGACAAGCCAGTGGACCAGGAGCCGCGCACCAATTCGGCGGCGACGCAGCCGTTCCCGGTCGGCGACGCGGTCATTCCACAGTGCGCGCCGCCGCTTGAAGGCTGGGTGAGCAAGTGCATCTTCGAGCAGACCTGGGACGTGCCGGTGTTGCTGGTGCCGGGCCCGAACGGTGGCGTGAACTGGGCGCCGATGTCCTACAGCCCGCGGACCGGCCACTTCTACGTGACGGCGGCGGTGCGGCCGACGAGCTGGATCGCGCCCGGCAGCGGCAGGGTCGCGCCGCCCGCATTCGGTGCGAAATATTCCGGCACGCTAACCGCAATCAATTCACGCACCAACAAGATCGTCTGGCAGAAGCAGACGCCCTATTCGATCGGGCAAGGCAGCGGCACGCTCGCGACTGCGAGCGGTCTTCTGTTTCACGGCGAGCCCGACGGCCAGTTCCAGGCGCTCGATGCGGCCAATGGCGAGGTGCTGTGGCAGTGGCAGACCGGCGCTGGCGCGGATGCGCCCGCTATCACTTACGAGATCGACGGCCAGCAATATGTGGCGATCGCGGTCGGCGGCTTGTCGACGCAGACGGCGTCCAGCAACGGCGACATGCTCTGGGTGTACTCACTCGGCGGCAATCCCAATCACGCTATCGCGCAACTCGCCGTCCCGCCGCCACCTCCGACCGGACCCTCATTCAATTTTGCGGGCTTGCGCAAAGGCGAGGTGCCGATCGAAAGCACCAACGCGGTCAAGATGGTCGACTATGCGTTCAGTCCGTCGCGGATCACCGTAAGTACCGGCACGAAAGTGAGCTTCACCAACTCCGGAGCGCAGCCACACAACGCGGCCGGCGCTGATGCGGGTGGCTGGGACACTGGCATGCTCAAGCAAGGCGAGGTTGCCAGCGTGACATTCAACAAGCCCGGCACCTATTCGTTCATCTGTACGCCGCATCCGTTCATGATCGGGCAAGTGATCGTTACTGGCTCCGAGGTGTCGTCGCCGGCGGTGGTCGTAGAGCCGAACCCACGCCGGGCCGATGCGGCGGGTGAGCACGGACGGCACTGAACCTGCAAGTGGATCGTCGTGCCTGCGCAAGCGGGGACCCAGTAAACACTGAACCGAAAGATTTGCCTAAGTACTACAACAATCGCTCTCGAATGCTGGGTCCCCGTTTGCGCGGGGACGACATCCGAGCAAGGTGCAAGGTCTCACTTCTTCAATGCGCTGATCTCGTTGTAGTGCGTCACGACATCTTTTGGCGTCGCAGCAGCCTTTGCCAGCAGCGCACGCACTGCTTCGCCATCGATCGGGCTGATGTCGAGCTTCGCCTTTCTGGCATCCTCAAGGAACGCAGGGTCCTGGCACATCGCCATGAAGGCTTTCTGCAGCGCTGCCGCGCGATCTGGCGGCAGGCCCGCCGGCGCGACGAACGGCAGCGCCATGAAGAACGGCAGCTCGGCAAATTCCAAAAGTGCCAGCACCTTGGGATCGCGGGTCAGCTCGCGCCCGGTGGGCACATCGGGCAGTTGCGGATGCCGCGTCGTGCGGCCGAACTGGATGAGCGGACGCACTGACTTGCTGGTCCACATCGCCGATTGGTTGGCGCTGATCGAGACGAGTCCGATCACCTGGCCGTCGACCTCGTTCTTGCGCTGCGCTTCCGAGAGGGCGGCTGCCCCGACATAGCCGTCGACGACCGTGAGGTTGAGACCGAATGCGATCTTGGGGATCAGCGCAAACGTCAGATTGGTGTTGCCAGGAATGTCCGCTCCGATCCGCGCTGTGATGCCGGGCTTTTTCAGATCGTCCACGCGTCTTCGCCGGATGGGTGGCGTTTACGATCAGCATGTAGGCGTCGTCGGCGAACGACGACAGGCTGCCGAGCCAAGTAAGGGCCTGCGGGTCAAATTTCGCTTGTGGATCGCCCTGGATCGAGAGGAGCGGGACCGCGCGCTGGATGACCGCGATCACCGAGCCGTCGCGTGGCGCGCTTGTGGCAAAATCGTTGAGCAGGCCAAGGCCGCCATTGGCGGGCCGGTTCTGTGACGTGACCGCCGGCTGGCCCGGAATGAAGCGGCCGATGTGCCGCGCCACCAAGCGACCGGAGAGATCGTTGATGCCGCCGGTCGCGGTCGGGATGACGAGCGTGACGGTGCGTCCCTGATAGAACTGCTCCACCGGTTGCGCGCTGGCCGCTTGGATGATGGCAAGGCTGCAGAGCAGCGCGGCGGCTGCGTGATGAAATGCCATCGTCGTTCTCCCGTCCGTTCAGTGCTGCTGGAGCCTAACGCATCTCCGGCGGCACCGGCAGCAATACCGACGCTTCGCGCGCCTTGGCGGCTGCGTCATTCGGCGGCAGGCTTTCGTCCCAGAGCTTGCCGACGAAGCGTGCGCCGGTGATGCCGTTGGAGAGTGGCGAGGCGAGCCACACGATGGGCGCGACCATCACGGAGGGTGGGAGGAGCGCGCGGCCGATGGCGGCGAGCTCCTTGCGCGAGGCCATGTGCACGAACTCGGTATCGGCGGCCCCGCCAGGAATGAGCGAGTTGACGGTGACGCCGGTGTCCTCGAGATCCTTCGCCCAGATCAGCGTCTCGGCCTCGATCGCGGCCTTGCTGACCCCATAGGGCGAGTTCTGGCGCCGCTGCATGGTGGGCAGGCTGGTGGTGACGTTGACGATGCGGCCCCAGCCCGCCTTGACCAGCACGGGCGCGGCGGTGCGCGCCATCAGGAAGGTGCCGTTGACGTTGGTGTCGATGATCGCGCGCCAGATGTCGGGATCGGCCTCCCAGAATTTCAGCGACGTTGTGCGCGGCGAGGCTTCGAGCAGTGCCGGGCCTTTGCCGGCGTTGTTGACGAGCATGTGCAAGGCGCCGAAGCGTTTCACTGTCTCGGCGACGATGCGCTCGCAATCGGCCTGGATCGTGATGTCGCCGGCGATCGTTGCGGCAGCGCCGGTGCGGGCGAGCGCATCCGCATCGACATCGGTGAACATCGACGCTCGCGCCGGCGCGAGCGAGGCCTTCGGCCATGGCGCGGCCGAGCCCGCGCGCCGCGCCGGTGACGATCGCGACCTTGCCGTCGAGGCGGATGGGATCAGGCATTGATCACTGCGCGCCGGGAAGCTCGCTGCACGAACGCACGCGCTCGCCCAGCGTCTCGAAGCACTCCTCGCGCGTAACCGGCCCGCGCCCGATGACCTTGGCGAGCAGATAGTCGGCAATGACCTCGATGTCGCGCCGCGGCAGCGTCGTCGAAGGCGGCAGCGGCGGCGTGCGGCTGCCGAGCTCGGCCTCGGTCATGCCGTAGCAGCGCTGGTCGCTGTAGGCTTCCTCCTCGAAGTGGGGCATGGCGGTGCCGGGGATGCCGCAGCGAATGACGGTGATCAGTGTGGCGCGGTCGAGCTGGCTCTTGCGCAGATTGGCGGCACCGCCCGGCGACTGGCCGCCACCGGCGCCATCGCCGGCCCAGCCGTGGCAGTACTGGCAGTCAGCCTTCTCCAGGAACAGGCGGCGGCCGTGGCTGTAGTCCTGGGCGGATGCAGATGCGGCCGCAGCTGCCATCGCCACGGCCGTCAGAATCAGAACACGGAACGATCCGTACACAGCGCTACTCCCTTGCACGCATGGATGGCCGCGCTACTGATCCATCGCGCTCTTGGCGAAAATCTCGTCGAGCCTCATCAGCCGCGGCGTGAGCCCCTGCTCGAGCGAATATTGCGCAGCGGTCTCCAGGATCAGCCGGTTGGCCTTGATGCCGTGACGCAGCACCGGCTCGCGCAGCGCCTTGGCGGCCTCCTGCGAGATCGCGCCGGAGGCGACATGGTAGTCGACATGCTCCATGCGCTGCGCGTCGGCGATCGCGTTGGCCTTGTCGAACGCCTTGAGCAGGTTGAGCACCACCCACGGATGCTTCTCGGCGATTTCGCGCCGCACCACCATGCCGTGGTTGATCGGATAGATGGAGGTCTTGCGGTAGAAGCGCACGCCCTCCGCGATCGGATCGGGGAACAGCGTCTTGACGTCCGGATGGTTGTTCAGATCGATCTTGCTGCGGTCGACCAGGTTGTCGTGCCGGATGTAGTGAATGACGCGCTTCGAGCTCGCCCGACACCATCATCGAGCCGATGCTCTTCTCGATCGGGATCTGGTGGATGGTGACGCCGGGCGGCGGCTTGAAGCCGACGTGCCGCCGGCGTGGCTGTGGGTCGGCACCCGCTCCATCCAGAATTCCATCTCGGTCTGCGTTGACGCCGAACTCGTGCTGCAGCACGCCGCGCGTCCAGAGCGCCGCGGTCTGCTGATATTCGGGCACGCCGACACGGCGGCCTTTGAGGTCGGCCGGCTTCTCGATCTCGGAGTCGCGGCGCACCAGGATCTCGGTGTGGAAGAATTTCCGCGTCGTGAAGATCGGCATGCCGACCCAGCGCTCGTCGCCGCCGGCGCGCGCCATCATCAGCGATGAGACCGACATCTCCGACACGTCGAAGTCGGCGAAGCGCAGCTGCCGCCAGAACATCTCCGATGGGTGCAGGATGGTGGGGACGAGGTCGATGCCGTCGGGCTTCACGGTGCCGTCGAGGATCGGCCACGACCGCGGATTGGACGCGATGGCGAGACTGAGCTGAAGCTTCATGCGGGCCTTTACGGGCTTGAAGGGAGGGCGCGCAGGATCGCCCGCGCGCTTGATGTGGCCGAACTTTCGGCGCGCCCGTTCGCCCGGTCAAGCCCCTCAAACTGAGCGTGCGGCGCTTTAGGCGTGCGCTGCCGCGGGTGCACTACCGACAGTCTGGTAACGGCCGGGCTCGATGCACTCGACGATGGTGCGGTCGGGCGCACGGAAGCGCAGGGTCGGGGCGCCGGGCTTCGACAGGATCTCTCCGCCGTGTTTCTTGATGACCTCGGCGAACGCCTCGCGGTCGGCGACCTCGAGGCCCCAATGATGGATGCACGGGCCGGCGCCGGCAAGCATCGCGCCCTCGCGGTCGTCGCGGTCCCACTTCATCAGCGCGATGTCGAGATTGCCGTCGGTCAGATGGCGGGAGACGTGATCGCCATGCTGCGAGGTGCCGCGCACCTTGAAGCCGAACACGTCCGTGTAGAACTTCGTGGCCTGCTCGATGTCGTTCACCTTCAGCGCCAGATGCACGATGCGCGCCTTGGGGCTCCGCTCACGCAGCTTGTAGCGGCCAACGTTGACAAGCTCCGCCATGCAGCCGTCGGGCGCGCGGAACTTGAGCGCGCCTTCCTCCTTGTCGGAGAAGATCGAGCCGCCGCTCTGCTCGATCGTGCCGCTCATCGCATCGCGATCCTCGACCTCGATGCCGAAGTGATGAATGCAGGGCCCGGGCCCCGAGAGCTTCGCCTCCGGCTCGTCCTCGCTGTCGTAGGTCATCAGCGCGAGATCGATGGTGCCTTCGGTCATGTGGCGCGAGGTGTGGCCGCGCGCATGGCCGGTCTTGAGCTGGTAGATGCCGAAGACGTCCTCGTAGAACTTGGTGGACTTTTCCAGGTCCTCGACCTTGAGCGCGATGTGGACGATACGAGCCATGGGGATCCTCCTCATTGTCGGGCGCTGTGATCTCAGAGACTGCTTATAAGCTGGCTGTCGTCGCCGCGAAAGCGGGAACCTGTCGCGACTTTACACCCCGTTTACGCCAAGCTCAGCGTCGTAGGATGGGTTGAGCCATTAGCGCGTTTACGCGCGTCTTTCGACGCGCGATGGCGAAACCCATCATGGGCTCAATCGATCCCGACGACGGGTTTCGCAAGAGCTCAACCCATCCTATGAAGCCTGGCCTACGCCCAGGTCGCGAAGCTCAATCCGGTGCCGGTTCCGGCGGGCGTTCGATAGCCGGGCACATATTCGAACCAGTTGAGGTCGAGGTGCTCGACCGCGCCTGCGACCGCCACCCAGTTGAGGATTTCCGACGATGCCGGCATGCAGCTTGTTGCGCGGCAGGCGTCTTGAGGAATTGTGCGTCCTTGTCGGCGCAGGCCTTGAGGATCGCGCGGTCGAAATCCTCGTCGACCAGGAAGTGGCTCAGGCCGCCGGAGGCGAGCACGCCGACGCGCGCTTCGCCGGGAAAGCTTTCCACCACCTTGCGGATGGCCTGGCCGAACTCGTAGCAGCGGCGCGGCCGCGGCTGGTTCGGCGGGAAGTAGGTGTTGAGGAAGATCGGCACGGCCGCGACCGGCTTCGTCGGATCCATCACGCGGCGGTGCACATAGGCAATGGCGTGGCCTTCGCCTTCGCCCTCCGGCAGGCACTTCGAGGCGCCGATGTCGAAGCCTGCCTCCATCAGCTCGTCGATCAGGTGCATCGCGAGGCCCGCATGCACCGGATAGTCGCGCGGGCCTTCGTCCTCGAAGAAAGCCCTGCCGGTTCTGCACGTACCATTCGGGAAAGCGCTTGCGGTATTCCTCGTGCTGCTCGTTGCTGTTGCGGATGGTGTCGCCGTAATAGATCGCGAACGCCGGCCGGCAATCCTCCTTGTAGCTCTCGTTCTGGTCGTCGCCGATCACGATCAGCGCATCGAGCTTGGCGCTGGCGAGCGTCTGTGCCACATGCTTGATGCCGGCGCGCGCGACGTTCTGGCGCTCGACCAGGTGCTCGGGCGCCACCATGTGGGCGAGCTTCGGATCGGCCTTCTCCA
Source organism: uncultured Alphaproteobacteria bacterium (assembly GCA_963817015.1). GTDB lineage: Bacteria > Pseudomonadota > Alphaproteobacteria > Rhizobiales > Xanthobacteraceae > VAZQ01. The sequence goes on from CAWFMV010000014.1 coordinate 68,033, forward strand.
GCAGATCGCCGTAGGTGACCGGGCGGCCTTCCTTGTCGCGATGCTTGATCTTCTGGTCGGTCTCGATGAAGCGCTGCAGCGTCTCGTCGGAGGCGAGCAGCATGGGCGTGTGCGATGTTCCGAGCCCGAGCACGATCTTGGCCATCGTTTGGTCCTGCGTGGTTCTACATGTTCTCTGCTGCTCCCTCGCAGTATCCGTATCTTCGCGGGTCAGGCGGGGGAGCCGTGGTGACAACAACATCAGACTGCGTTTATTCAATCGAGCTTGATGTTCGCGGCTTTGCCGACCGCCCGCCATTTCTGGATGAGGCGCGATAATGGCGGCGAACTCCTCGGGCGAGCCCGGCCGCGGTGACCACGCCGAGTTTGGCCATGGTGGCGGGCATCTCGGGTGTTCGCAGCGCCTCGTTGATTGCCGCATTCAGCAGATTGACGATAGGCGTCGGTGTCGTGGCCGGCGCTTCGATGCCGATAAACCGGTAGCACCTCGTAGTCCGGGACGCCCGGCTTCGATCATGGTCGGGATATTGGGCGCAAGCGGCGAGCGCGCGCGGCTCGTCACGCCAACGCGCGCAGCTTTCCCTCGCGAATCAGCGGAAGCAGGATTGCAACGTTCTCGAACGTCATGTGCACGGCTTGGCTGAGGACCGCAGTCACCGACTCGCCGCCGCTGCGATACGGGACACCAACAAGTTTGGTGCCGGTGCCCAGCACTGAACAACTCACCCGCCAGATGCGTGAGACGACCAGTGCCCACCTGGGCATAGTTGAACCTGCCCGGATTGGCCTTGGCGGCGGCGATCACGTCGCTGACCGATGTCCACGGTGACGAGGGATGCACGACCAGAATCTGAAATCCCTCCGATGAACAACGCGACCGGAGCGATGTCCCTCGTGGGGTCGTAGCCGACGTTGGAGGACAAGGCCGGCAGCACGCCGAGCATGGCGGAGCCGCCAGACAACAGCGTGTAGCCGTCGGGGGCGGCCTTGCGATCACCTCGCGCGTGCCGAGCGCGCCGGCGGCGCCCGGCCGGTTCTCGACCACGACCGGCTGGCCGAGCTTGGGCAGGATTTGTGATGCCAGACGCGCCGGGACGTCGGTTGGGCCCCCGGCTGCCGATGGCACGATGATCTTGATCGGCTTGCTGGGATATACGCTCGCGCCTTCGGCATTGCCGGGGCGGCTCGATAGCAATGCGGCCGCTGCCGCTGACGTTGCGAGACTGAGGATTTGTCGACGAGTCTGGGACATGGCGATCTCCACTAGCGTGCGGCCGCTTGCGATCCAACGGGCCGTATCGCTGGCGTGTGAGCGCTGGCGCAGACGATGTCGTGAAAGGGCGGGTGCAAAGCGGCTGAAAAAGTGTGAAACTTCCTGAAACCGGCCAGGGCCGACCGCCAAGGAGCCGTCCATGGATCAGATCGCCCAGAGGGTCTATTGGTTTGAAGGGTTTACCGTCGATGTGTTGCGCCGGTGCCTGCGGCAGGACGGTCGAACACTGGACCTGCGCCCAAAGAGCTTCGACGTCCTCGTGCTGCTTGATCGAAAGTCCCGCAAGGGTCGTCACCAAGGACGAGATCATCGAGGCGGTATGGCCGGACGTCACGGTGACTGATGAATCGCTGACCCGCTGCATCAGCGACGTCCGGTCGGTGCTCGGCGACAGCGACCAGAAGATCATCAAGACCATTCCAAGACGGGGCTACCTGTTCGCGGCGCCGGTCTCTCGCGGGCCCGGGGATTCGGATGTAGAGATGCCTACTGGCTCGGTGCCGACTGAGCCTTCCGCGAATGTGGCAGACCGGCAGCCGACTTACCTAGCCGCTATGCGAGCGGTGGCCGGCGGCGGGGCGAGATGGCTAGTGCTTGGCTGCCTGGTCCTTGCCGTTGCGATCGGGGCGGGCGTCTTTTTCTCGCGGCCGCCAAATTCTCCGGCCATCGCGGATCGACCGTCAGTCGCGGTCATGCCATTTGCCAACGCAAGCGGCGATTCGCGACAGGACTATTTCAGCGACGGGATTTCGGAGAACCTGACAACCGGCTTGTCCCGTTTCGCCAGCCTCTTCGTCATCACGCGCGATTCCGCGTTCAAGTACAAGGGCCAGCACTTTGACGCCAAACAGGTCGGGAAGGATCTGGGCGTTCGCTATCTGCTGCAAGGCAGCATTCGTACTGACAGCGAACGATTGCGGATCACCGCGCAGCTCGTCGACACCGACAGCGGCAAACAGCTCTGGGGCGAGAACTATGACCGCGATCTGTCGGGCCTGTTCGCCGTGCAGGATGAGGTGACACAGAAGATCGTGCTGACGCTGGTCTCGCGGATCAGCAAGACCGAGCTGGAGCGCACGTTGCAGAAATCGCCGCAGTCATTGGCGGCATACGAGGCTCATTTGCGCGCCAATGCGTTGATCCGCAATCTCGATCGCGATCGTGCCGCGGTTGCCCAGGCGCGGGCATTCTATCAGCAGGCACTGCGCTCCGACCCGCGGTATGCGCCTGCGATTCAGGGCCTCGCCAATACCGAGTTCATCTTGTGGACTACGCCGTGTCCCGGCCAAGCGGATGGTTGCGAGTACCGACAACAGGCGGTCCTCGATCGCGCCCTTTCGCTGGCACAAGAGGCGGTCGAGCTCGATGGCACGCTATCGGAAGCTCATGCCACGCTCGCGTGGATCCTGCGATGGCACGGTCGCGACGGAGAAGCGGCCACAGAATTTGCGCGGGCAATCGAGATCAATCCGAATTTCGTCGACGGACGCTATGGTCTGATGTTGTCGCACTGGGGGCGCGCGCCGGAAGCGATCGAATACATGAAGCGGATCATGAAGCTCGATCCGCTCTATCCACCCGTCTACATGTATTGGCTTGGCAAGGGTTACTTCTTTGTCGGCAACTACCAGGAATCGATCGATCTGGTACGGGCGGCGGCCGCTCGATTGCCGAGCAGCCTGCCGCCGCAGGTCATGCTCGGTGCCGTTGCGGCGAAGCTCGGTCGCATGGACGAAGCAAAGACCGCAATCGCTGGCGCGCTACGGCTCAATCCTGACCTGACAATTACCGAGCATCTCAAGTTCATGAATTTGGTCAAGCCAGAGGATGCCGAGCGGTTCGCAGACGGCATGCGCAAGGCAGGCCTGCCGGAATAGCTCAATCGATCTTCACATTGGCGGCTTTGCCGACCGCCTGCCATTTCTCGAACTGCGACGCGATGAAGGCGCCGAACTCGGCCGATGTGCCCGGATTGGTCACTGCACCAAGGCGCGTGATGGTGCTCTGCATCTCTTCGGTCTTCAGCCCCTCGTTGATCGCCGCATTGAGCCGGTTGACGATCGCTGCGGGCGTGCGCGCGGGCGCCACGATGCCGTTGAAGGTCAGCACTTCGTAGTCGGGCACGCCCGATTCCGCGATGGTCGGAAGATCAGGCGCGAGCGGCGAGCGCGTGCGGCTGGTCACGCCGAGCGCACGCAGCTTGCCCTCGCGAATGAGCGGCAGAAGGATGGTGATACTCTCGAAGGTGAAATGCACCGCATCGCTCAGCACCGCCGTCACCGACTCACCGCCGCTGCGATAAGACACCCCGACGACGTCGACGCCGGTGCGCGACTTGAACAGCTCGGCGGTGAGATGCGGGAGCCCACCGAGCCCGGTATGAGCATAGTTGAGCTTGCCCGGATTGGCCTTGGCGTAGTCGATGAACTCCTTCAGCGTGTTGGCCGGGAACGACGGGCGCACCACCAGGATCTGGAAGCTCTCCGACACCTTGGCGACCGGGGCGAAATCCTTGATCGGGTCATAGCCGGCGCTGGCTGAGACCGCCGGGATCACCGCGAACACGCTGGTGTTGCCGGCCATGAGCGTATAGCCGTCGGGTGCCGCGCTCGCGACCGCCTTGGCCCCGATCGCGCCGCCCGCGCCCGGGCGGTTTTCGATCACGATCGGCTGGTTGAGCCGCGGCGGCAGGATCTGCGAGGCAAGCCGCGCCGGCACGTCGGTCGGGCCGCCTGCCGCCGCCGGCACGATGATCTTGATCGGCTTGTCCGGGAAGGTCTGCGCCTGCGCTTCGCCGTTAAGGCCAAGGAGCAGGATGGCCGCGGCCGCGCCGAGACTCCAACGGTTCATGGCTTGTGTCATCGTGCTCTCGTCCTACACGCGCGCATGAGAGAGGCCCGGGCGCACCTTGAGCTCCTCGCGGGCCGCATCCTTGTAACGGCGTCGGCCGGCAGCACGATCGAGGCGGCGCGCACGCGCTGATGCGACGGGCTCGACGCCGGGCGGCGTCTCGCCCTTCTCGACCAGCGCCTTGGCGGCACGCATCAGGCGATGGCGCGCCATGATGATGCCGTTGTCGGTCGAGACCAGGTTCTCCTTGGTGCGATCGACGATCGGACCCATCAGCTCCTGGATGCCGAAGTCCTGCATCGCGAAACCCGGCGATACCGCTGTAGGTGATGCCGGCCTTCTGGGCCGCGCGGTCGATCAGATAGTCGTTGTCCTTATTGGCATGCGCGCGCCAGACCGCCTTGCTCATAGATCACATGGCGGCCGGCGCCGTTCTTCATGGCCGCGATCTCCTCGTGGCTGAGCGGGCGCACCGCATGGTAGTCCCAGTTCCAGACCCAGCAGTTCTCGTCGTCGATCGGGATCCAGAAATGCCCTCCGGCCGGATGGTCGGCACGCGGCGCGATCATGGTGATGCAGGGCATGATCCATTGCGTGATGCGCCAGTAGTACTTGCCGCCCTCGGCGTTGCGGCGCGCGCCGATCAGGAGCCCGCCCGGGCTTTCGACCACTTCGAAGTGAGGCCGTGCATCGTCGAGATTGTACTGGTTGCCTTTCGAGCCGCGGTGCAGCGGATCGATCTCGAGCTCGCCGCGATGCAGCCACGAGGTGTGGCTGGAATCGATGCCGCCTTCGAGCGCCTGCAGCCAGTTGCATTCCTGCAGCCGCTTGGAGATGTAGGTTTGCTCCGGCGGCACGGTGGCAAATTCGAACTCGGGCAGCGGCGGCTGCTGTTCCGGCGGACCCATATAGGTCCACAGCACGTCGCCGCACTTCACCAGCGGATAGGACTTGAGCTTGATCTTCTGGCAGAAGCCCGCTTTCCGGCGGCTCCGACGGCACGTCGATGCACTGGCCGGTCCAGTCGTATTTCCAGCCGTGATAGGGACAACGCAGGCCGTCTTCCTCGTTGCGGCCGACCCAGAGCGAGGTGCCGCGATGGGCGCAGAATTCATCGATCAGCGAATAGCGCCCCTGCGTGTCGCGCCAAGCGAGCAGCCGCTCGGACAGGAGCTTCACCCGCACCGGCGGGCATTCCTTCTCAGGCAGCTCGCTCGCCAGCAGCGCCGGCAGCCAGTAGCTGCGGAACAGCCGGCCCATAGGGGTGCCGGGACCGGTCTGGGTGAGGAGATCGTTCTGTTCTTGTCTCAGCATGGCGTCACCCTTGCGATTTGGTCTCGGCGAGATGCGATTGGGCGCGCCGGCGCTCGCGGCCCTGATAGTCGGGCGCCGTCGTATCGCCAGTGCCCTGGAAGTCGATAAACTCGATCGCGTTGCCGTCGGGATCGTGGAAATAGGCGTGGCGGCCTGAGAAGCTGCGGTGGCCTTTATCCTCATAGAGCAGCACCTCGACGCCCTTGGCTTCGGCGTTGGCAAGCGCGGCGTCGAAATCCTCGCCGTTGAACATGAAGGCGTGGTGGATCAGCGAATCCCGTCCGCGGTTCGGCGGCGTGTGATAGCCGGTGCGCGAGAGCACGAAATATTGCTCGCCGCAGCGCATGAACACGGTGCTGTCGTTCTGCCGCCAGAAGGTTGCGCCCACGACCTCCTCGTAGAAGCGCCGCGCGCGGTCGAGGTCGGTCACGCTCAGTGTGAAATGCAGGATACCGCTGGGCTTGACCGGCCGCGGGGCGGCATAGCGCACGCTGGTGGCGCCCTTGAGCGCCGGGCTCTTGAATTCGCTCATTCGACCGTCTCCGCAGCCTCGTCAAAGGCTGCCAAGCCCATGATATTCCCGCCCCATCGTTCCAGCAACGACGGGGGCGGAGCGGTCTCGTAGCAAGGTCTGCGGGTGGAGGTTGTGCCGGTCGCGCTCATCGCGCGCGGTTTTAGGCACCGAGGCGTCCGGAGCGGCGTTAACCGAGTGCTTTTTCTAATCCGGCTTCGGCCGGCGATGCAGGGGCTCGCTCAGGTGGCGGCTACTCGCCCAGCAGCTTGTCCAGTCTCAGCCTGGTGATCGCATAGACATTCTGCAGGTCGTTGGCGAACTCTGTCGGAGTGTCGTTCTTCAGCCGGCGCTCGAACTCGAAGAAGATGCCTTCCTTGGTGTGCATCCGCACCGCGATGATGAAGGGAAAGCCGAATTTCTCTTTGTAGGCGGCGTTGAGGTCGGTGATCTTCTTGAATTCCTCCTTGCTCAGCGCATTGAGGCCTGCGCTGGCCTGCTCGCTCACCGACGACGTGGTCATGGTGCCGGCCTGCGCTTCCTTGCCGGCGAGGTCGGGATGCGCCTGCAGCAGCGCGATCTGTTTTGGGGCGGGCGCATATCGGGCGACGATCACCATCGCGGCATGCATCTCGTCGACGCTGGTGAACGGCCGCTTGTCCCAGGCTTTCTCGGCGACCCAGGGCGAGTTCTCGAAGATGCCGCCGAATTTCTGTACGAAGGCTTCGCGTTCCATCTTGCTGATGGCCGCCATGTCGGGCTCGGCGACGGCGGGGCCCGTGGCACAAATCATTCCGCCAGCGACGAGTGCGAACGCCACGGTCTTGAAGCGAATTGGCATGGTCAACCTCCCGGTCTCACTCACAAAGTTCGATGCCTAGCTGCCGCGATAGGTCGTGAAGCTCCAGGGCGATGCCAGCACGGGAACGTGATAGTGCAAGGTGTCATCGGAAATACCGAACTGGATGACGGCCTTCTCGAGGAACGGCGGCTTGGGAAGCGCGGTCCCGCGCTTGGTGAAATACTCCGCGATATAGAAAACGATCTGATACTGCCCAACCTTCATGGTCTGGGCGGTCAACAGCGGCTCGTCGGTGCGGCCGTCGGCGTTCGTCACGGCGGTGTGGATCAAGCGATAGGCGTCGCCGTCGAGCACGGAGAACTCGATCTTGACGCCGGCGGCCGGAATGCCGCTTGCGGTGTCGAGCATGTGGGTCGTCAATCCGGGCGAACCGGCGGCGTTCGCCGGCCGCATCAGCGCCGCGAACGCGAGCAGCGAGGGCGCTGCACCAAGCAGGCGTCTGCGATCGATCTTCGACATGTTCGGTCCTTTCCTTGTGGTCAGCTAGAGCTGGCGAGCGTGATCTCGGCGGCTCGCAGCGAGCGGCCGGAGAGCGCGCGATAGAGCAGCGCAGCTGCACCTGCGCCGATCAGCCAGCCCCAGTCGCCGACGTTGAGGATGAGATCGTAGGCGCCGGCCAGGGCGAGCCCGATGGACAACAATGCCGACAGCGCGAGCGCAACAACGGCGTTGCGATTCCAGCCGCCGTCATAGAAGTACGAGCCTGCCGGCGAGAGGGTGTAGAGGTCGTTGACCGCGATGCGCTGCCGCTTCACCAGGTAATAGTCCGCGATGATGATCCCGAACAGCGGACCCATGGCGGAGCCGAAGATGCTGACAAACAGCGTGATCGCCTGCGGGCTCGCAACAAACAGCCACGGGCAGACCAGCACAGAGAGAATGGAGGTGATCAGCCCGCCCAGCCGGAAGTTCACCTTCTCGGGATAGAGGTTGGCGATGTCATAGGCTGGCGAGACAAAATTGGCGACGATGTTGATGCCCATCGTGGCAACGATGAAGGTCACCGAGCCGACGATGACGACGACCGGATTGCCGATCTTTTCGACAATCAGGACCGGGTCCATGATCGCCTCGCCGAACACCTGCAGCGTCCCGGCGGTGACGATGACGGTGATGATCGAGAACACGAGGAAATTGATCGGCAGGCCGAGGAGGTTCCCGGTCTTCATCGCCTGCTCGCTCTCGGCGAAGCGCGCAAAGTCACCAAAATTGAGCAGCAGGGCGCCGAAATAGGCGATGATCAGCATCGCCGCATTGGCCATCAGGCCAACCGTCGCGACGTTGCTCTCCGGGGCTTTGCTGAGCTGCAGGTTGAGGCTGGAAAAGCCGGTCTGCGCCAGCATCCAGATCGCCAATGCGAACATCACGACATAGACCACGGGTCCGCAGAAATCGATGAACTTGCGGATCGTCTCCATGCCGCTGAGGAAGATCACCAGCTGAAAGAACCACATGAACAGGAAGCTGAACCACGCCAGCGAGGACAGCCCCAAAATGGAATTGTGCGTCCAGTCGGCGGCCGACGGCAGCAAGGTCACCGCAAGGACCTGCACGGCCTTGGAGGCGAAATAGGTCTGAACGCCATACCAGACGATACCGACGATGCCGCGCACGACCGCTGCAAGGTTGGCGCCCATGACGCCGAAGCTGATACGTGCAACGACCGGATAGGGAATGCCGTATTGCTGCGACGGCCGGCCGATCAGGTTCATCAGGACGTAGACTGCCAGGATTCCGACCGTCATCGAGAACAGCACCTGCCATCCGTTCAGTCCAAGGAAGAACAGGCTGGCCGCAAACGTGTATCCGCCGACGGAGTGCACATCGGACATCCACATCGCGAATATGCTGAAGGCACCCCAGCTTCGTCCTTCTGGAGCGGTCGGTGCGAGGTCGCGGTTGTAGAGCTTGGGATGCGCGCCAGTGATGACCAAGACTGGGGGCTCGCCGCTTGAATGGCCCGACATACGCACTCTCCGAGTACAGCTACTGTTCGGCCGATCGATAATTCACAGGCAAGAAGCGTACCAAGCGCTGCTGCTGAAGCAGCGTTGGCGACGATCCACCGGATCGAGCGTGCGTGTTGTTGAAGTTCCCAGTCGAAGGTGTCTCGCTATTGCGAGCGACGACACCGCGCAGTGGATTTGCGCCGTAGCCTTGGGTGCTCATGTTGCAAACAGGAGAACCGCGCTTGCGCCCGCTGAGGCTCGCTGCCGCGCTGCTTGCGTTTGGGCGTATCCGATCGGTCCTGCCGCCTCATTTACGAGCGCGTGGCGCATGGTATTGTCGCCCCTATCCCGACAAATAAAGAGGGGCGTGGAACAGCAATGTCGTACGAAGGTCTGCAGGCGGAGGTCGTGTCTTTCAAGGCCCACAATGGAGACAGCGGTGAGGCCTATTACGCGCGGCCGACGCGCGCCGGCAAGGTGCCCGGCATCGTGGTGATCATGCATCTGCCCGGCTGGGACGAGTGGATCATCGAGGTGGCGCGCAAGTTCGCCCACCATGGCTATGCGGCGATCGCGCCACATCTCTATTTCCGCGACGGTCCCGGCAGCCCCGACGACATCGGGGCGCGGGTGCGCGGCGCGGGCGGCGTCCCGGACGCGCAGGTGATGGGCGACGTGGCGGGCTCGATCGCCTATCTGCGGGCACAGCCCAATGCCAGCGGCAAGGTTGGCGTGATCGGGTTTTGCTCAGGCGGGCGGCACGCCTATCTCTCGGCCTGCAGCCTTCCAGGCATCGACGCATTGGTGGACTGTTGGGGCGGCAATGTCGTGGTCAACGATCCAAAGCTTCTCGATGCCAAGCGGCCGGTCGCGCCCATCGATCTCACCGAGAAGATGACCTGTCCGATGATCGGCATCTTCGGCAATGACGACCAGAACCCGAACCGCGAGCACGTCAACAAGACCGAGGAGGTGCTCAAGAAGCTCGGCAAGAGCTATGAGTTCCACCGCTACGACGGTTGCGGGCACGCGTTCTTCAATACCATGCGGGTGTCGCACCGGCCCGAGCAGGCGCTCGACGGCTGGAACAAGGTCTTTGCATTTTTGAAGAAGAATTTGGGCTAGTGCCTATCCGCCGTCATGGCCGGGCTTGTCCCGGCCATCCACGTCTTGCTCTCTGAAACACGAAAGAGAAAGACGTGGATGCCCGGCACAAGGCCGGGCATGACGAAAGGAGAGCGAGGTTTCACAAAGAACGGCAGTTTCTCATGACAGCCCCCGGCAATCTCACTCCCGAACAACAATTCCTGTTCGACACCATCGATCGCAATGCGCGCGCGATTGCGCTTCTCGGCGACAACATCTTCTATTTCGGCGAGCTCGGCATGCAGGAGTTCGAGACCGCCAAGCTGATGACCGGCCTATTGGAGAAGGCAGGCTTCAAAGTCGAGCGTGGCATCGCGGGCTTTCCGACTGGCTTCTGCGCAAGCTATGGCTCGGGTCATCCCGTGGTGGCGATCCATACCGAGTACGACAGCTGCCCCGACAATTCGCAAGCCGTCGGAGTGCCCGAGCAGCGCTTCATCGTGGAAGGCGCGCCCGGACACTGCGAAGGCCACAACGTCAATGCTGCCGTGCTGGTCGCAACCGCGATCGCCACCAAGCAGGCGATGGAGCGCTTCGGCCTCAAGGGCACGCTCAAGGTGTTCGGCGGGCCTGCGGAAGAGCAGCTCGTCAGCCGGCCCTATTTCGTGCGCGACGGCTGGTTCGACGACGTCGATGTGGCGTTCCACAATCACATCGGCGCCGAGTTCTCGTCGAGCTACGGGCTCCTGCAATCGGCGCTGATCTCGGCCGAGTTCACCTTCCATGGCGAGACCGCGCATGCCGGCACCTCGCCCTGGAACGGCCGCGACGCGCTCGATGGCGTCATGCTGATGGACGCCGGCATGGCGCAGTATCGCGAGCACATGCAGCCCTCGATGCGGGCGCATCGCGTCGTCACCAACGGCGGCGACCAGCCCAACGTGATCCCGCGCACGGCAGCGATCTGGTGGTTCTTTCGCGATCTCAGCGCAGAGGGCGCAACTAGGCTGTTCGAGCAGGCCAAAAAGATCGCGCAGGGCGCGGCCCTGATGAGCAATACGACTTACGACGTCGACGTGCTCAGCGCGGTCTGGCCGTTGCGCTGCAATCGCACGCTTGCCGAGCTGGTGCAGCGGCAGATCGAGGCCGTCGGCATGCCGGTCTGGAGCGAGGAGGAGGAGACGCTCGCGCGCACCTTGCAGGCAGAACGCCAAGGTCAAGGTCGAAGGGCTCAGGCGCGAGATCAAGGCGCATGAAGGGAGAGGCCGCGCAGCGCACCTCGGCGAACGACGCCGGCGACATCTCCTGGAAGGTGCCGATGGCGAAGTTCTATTTTCCCTCCAACGTTCCCAACATCAATTCGCATCACTGGGGCGCGGGTGTGGTGCTGGCGCATTCGATCGCCCACAAGGGCGCGGTCGCGGGCGCCAAGGCGTTCGCGGCGGCTGTCACGGACTGCTTTGCCAAGCCGGAGCTGGTCGCGGAGGCCAAGCGCACCTTCAAGGAGGAGCTTGGCGGCGTCGAATACAAGCCGATGCTGCCGGCCGACCAGAAGCCGCCGGTCGAGCTCAACCGCGCCATCATGGAGAAATTCCGGCCCGCGATGGCGAAGCATTATCTCAAGGAGCTGCCGGAGTTTATCTAGTTGATTGCCCTTGGTGGTGCCACGAACTCGGCGCGCTCCCTCCCCCCGCGAGCCCTTGCGAGCGGTGGGGAGGGTCGGGGTGGGGGGCTTCGTAGTTTGCAGCTGATGGCAGCGCCCGATCGCCTCATAGACCCCCCACCCCTCACCCCTCCCCGCCGCTTCGCGGGGGGAGGGGAAGCGGAGAGGCCGTGCATGTATCGTGATAGAGTTCGCTGAAAGGAATGTGCCAGTGCCCATCTATCTCAACGAAAAAGACGTCGCCGAATTCCTCGACATGCCGACCGCCATCCAGGCGCTGCGCGACGCCTTCGCGGCGCGAGGCGCGCAACGAGGGCAACGTCATCCCACGCACGCGCTGGGAGTTCGGCGATCGGCGGCTCAACGTCATGGGCGGCGGGCTCGCCACCCAGCGCCGCTATCGCGGTGAAGTCCTACGGCTCCTCGGCCTTTCACGTGCTGCTCTATTCGGAGCAGGACGGCCTCCTCGCCATCATCGAGGCCAATGTGCTCGGCCAGATCCGCACCGGCGCCGCGAGCGCGGTGGCGAGCGAGAAGATGGCGCGGCCGGGCGCCAGCAAGGTCGCCCTGATCGGTACCGGCCGGCAGGCGCGCACGCAGGCGCTGGCGCTCAGCTCGGCCGGACTGTTGAAGGAGATCGCCGTCTATGGCGCGCAAGCGCGACAAGCTCGAAGCCTTCTGCGCCAAGCTTGGTCCGGAGCTTAACGCGCCGGCGCATCGCCGCTGCGCTCCGCCGAGGAGGCGGTGGCGGACGCCGACATCGTCATCGCGGCCACCAACTCGGCAACGCCGGTCGTGATGGCGTCCTGGCTCAAGCCCGGCGCGCATGTGAACGGCATCGGGGCGAATGCGGCCAATCGCCGCGAGATCGATCCCGAGATCGTGCTCGGGCCTCCCTCGTTGTCACTGACGACATCCCGCAGGCCAAGACCGAAGCCGGCTGAGTTCATCGATCTCGTCAACGCCGGGAAGCTCGACTGGAGCCGCGTCAGGCCGCTCCACGAGATCATGACGGGCGGCGTCGCCCGCGATCCGGACGCGCTCACGCTGTTCAAGTCGCTCGGCGTCGGGCTCGAGGATGTCGCGGTCGCCTCGGTCATTTACGATCGGGCGGTGGCAAGCGGGCGATTCAAGCCCCTTTGACGCGGGCGAATTGCCTGCAACAATATCGGCAAAGGTTCAGGAGGAAACACAATGGCGTTCCGCGCGCCCACCTATGACGACATCGTCAATTCGAAATACGCGACCGCGATGCCGGCCGCAACCGTCCTGCCGCAGACCGAGACGCGCAACTACTTCCAGGCGATCGACAACCTGATCAAGGTCTACGCCATCCGGCCGGGCGACAACGTGCTGTTCCTGACCGATCCGCTGCTCGACCGGCGCGTGGTCGACGCGATCTCCGGCATCGCCAATTCGCGCGGCGTGTTCCCGCGCGAGTTCATGGCGCCGACGACGCAGCTGCACGACTGCCCGCCCGAGGCCGTGCCGCTGGTCGAGCAGGCGACCTTCGTGGTCTCGACCTGGTTCTGCTCGGTCAATGCGCCGCTGTTCATCAAGCTGCGCAAGGAGAAGGGCCAGCGCTGGGTCAAGATCACCTACTTCCGCAACCTCGACCTGCTGCACACGCCGCAGGCGCGCTTCCCGGTCGATCTCGTGGGCGAGATCATCCGCGCCACCGCGCGCATGTATCCGAAGGACCGCGACTTCGACATGACCTTCTCGGACCCGCGCGGCACCGACCTCGTCATCAAGTTCACGCCCGAGATGGTGAAGAACCTGCACAAGGAGAACCGCTGGCGCGGCCAGGACAAGGCCGACGAGGACGGCTGCTACGTGCATCACCTGCCGACCCACGGGCCCAACATCTACGGCCGCACCTGCTTCGATCGCGACCCCAACCAGCAGCCCGACATGGGCGGCATCGTCTATCCGCAATGGGCGATCGGCTTCGAGAAGCCGTTCCGCGACAAGGTCGGCATCGAATACAAGGACGGCGTGGTGGTGAAGGTGCACGGCAACTCGATGGATGCCGAGATCGTGCGCGACATGCTGGTCGGCGTGAACGCGACGCTGCACGAGCTCGGCTGCGGCTTCAATCCGAAATATCCGCGCTTCAAGGCCTATCCGGCCGGCTCCAACGCGCCCGGCGCGCTGCACTTCGGCACCGACGCCGAGCGGCCGAGCGAGTTCATGCACCGGCAGGTGCCGCGCTGGGAGGAGCCGCACACGCACCAGGACTGCGTGGTGTTCGACATGACCGTGAAGGTCGGCAACACGACGATGATCGACAACGGCTTCCTGATGGCGCTGCGCGATCCGCAGGTGGTCGAGGAGGCGAGCAAATACGGCGATCCGGTCGAACTGCTGGAGAGCTTTGTGGAGTAGGATTGAAGCTCATGAGCTGTCGTCCCCGCGAAAGCGGGGACCCATACTCCGCAGTCTCTCGAGAGGCCGGTGGTTATGGGTCCCCGCTTTCGCGGGGACGACAACGGAGAGGGAGGAGGATTTGCCATGCTGACACGTGTCTCACTCGGCGTAGCCGTGATGCTTGCGGCTTCCCCCGCCTCCGCCCAGTTCTACAAGGACAAGACGCTCACGCTGCTGGTCAACTACGCGGCCGGCGGCAATGCCGACACCGAGGCGCGCGTCTATGCAGCGCCATCTGCGCCAAATACATTCCGGGCCAGCCGACGGTCATCATCCGCAACGTGGCCGGCGCCGGCGGCGCCAACGCGATGAATCAGCTCGGGCTGAATATCGGCTCGCAGCCGGACGGGCTCACGGTCGGCTACTTCACCATGAGCGCGACCTCGACCATCATCGACGATCCGGTGCTCAAGATCAAGGTCGACGACTTCATCCCGATCGTCGGCGGCGCGCGGCTGGAACATCGTCTATGCGCGCAAGGACATCGTGCCGGGCGGCTACACCAAGCCGGCCGACTTCGCGCGCGCCACCAACATCTTCGCGGGCGGCTACAGCCGGGCGACCTCGCACGACACGCGGCTGCGGCTGGCGCTCGAGATCATGGACAAGCCCTACACGATGGTCACCGGCTTTCCGGGCACGGCGCAGCTCAACAAGGCGATGCTGCAGAACGAGGTCAATTTCACGGGCAGCTCGCTGCCGGGTTTCACGACCCAGGCGATCCCGCAGATCATCAATCCCGGTGTGGGCGTGGTGCTGTTCCATCATCCCGTGATGGGGCCGGACGGCGGCCGGTCGGCAATCCGGCGCTGCTCGAAAGCAGGGCATGGTCACGTTCTATCGATTTCTACCAGCAGGCGTTCGGCAAGCCGCCGTCGGGCCCCAAGCACGAGGCGCTGTTCCTGATGAACGACATCTCGACCAAGATGCAGCGCGGCGTGTTCCTGCCCAAGGGCTCGCCCATGGAGGCGGCGCGCGAGTTGCGTCAGGCGTTCCATGCGCTCGAGAAGGACAAGGATTTTGTCGAGGACTTCAAGAAGATCACCGGCGATGACCCCGAGCTGGTCCCGGCCGAGGAGGTTGAGCGGATCTTCGCGCGCATCCGCAACGTCAGTCCCGTGGTGAAGCAGGTGCTGAGGGATTCCGTCGGCGCCGAGCAATAGCTCCACTGAGAAGTGCAAGGGGCATGGGCGCTGTCTCTCCCCTGTCGTCCCCGCGAAGGCGGGGACCCATACGCCGTGTCGTCGCGATGTGGCACGGCCCACATGATTTCGATACTTCGGTGGCTATGGGTCCCCGCCTTCGCGGGGACGACAGCAAGCATCACCCCGTCGGCGAATAGGGCTCGACGTAGTTGGTGTTCGCCAGCACGTAGTCGGCGATCTCGTCGCGGGTCGGGAACCAGACGATATCGTCGTGCTGGCGCACGTAGCGGATCATCTTCTCGAAGGCGTTGCGCCATGTAGGGCCGCCCGCCGAGCTCGGCATGCACCAGCGCGTCGATGCGACCGGGCTTGCCGCGCAGCGCCTCCTCGAGCACGAAATCGAAGCCGTCCTTGAACTGCTGGAACGCCATCTCGCTCGATGAGGCGCCGCCGTTCCAGGCGCGCCAGTCGTTGAAGAACCAGTGCTTGGGCACGATCACCATGCGCTTGCCGTCGACCTCGACCACGTAGGGCAGGTCGTCGTCGCACTGGTCGCCGCACCAGGTGTAGCCCTCGTCGGCCAGGATGCCGAGCGTCTCGCGGGTGTGGTGGCCGCCCGGGCTCACCCAGCCGACCGGCTGCTCGCCGATCACGTCCTTGACGATGCGGTTGACCTCGCGGATCTCGGCGCGCTGCTCGTCCGGCGAGAGGTCGGTCATGTGGATGTCGTTGGTGGTGCCGTGGCCGGCGATCTCGTTGCCGGCGTCGTGCAGCGCCTTGACGGCGTCCGGCCATTTCTGCACCGCGAGCCCGTTGACGTCGACGGTCGCGCGCACCTTGTTGCGCTCGAGCACCTCGAGGATGCGCCAGATGCCGGCATTGCCGCCGTAATTGGCGTGCGAGAGCGAGACGAGATTGACCTCGAGGCCCTTGGCCTTCTTGAAATGCCCGCCGCGCGTGAACGCCTCGAACGCGACCGTGAGCGTCGCGCAGATTTTCTTGCCGTCGGGCCATTCGATTTTCGGACGCATGGTCAAATCCTCTTGCTACACGACGAAATAAGCCGCCGGTGATGGCGTCGTGATAGAACTGCGCCGCGGCCGGCGCGATGCCGACCGGCAGGCCCGGCTCGGGCTTGGTGTAGGTGTGCACGCCGCGCCATGAAGCGCGTCACTGCCACGCGCGGCGCGGGCTTCATCGCCTCGAACATCGGGATGATGACCTCGCGATAGACCTCCGGGCTGTGGTCGCGGCTGTCCTTCGAGATCACGAACAGGAACGGCGGCACCGGCTTGACGCCTGCGCCCTCGCAGCGGGCGCGTGTAGCCGAGATAGTGTGCGACGAGCTTCTCGGTCTCGGCGCCGCTCATCTTCAGCCGTGCGGCGGCGGCGCGCGCCGCCTGCTCCAGCGCGCCGACGATGTTGTGCGTGATCATGTATTCGGCCTTGAACTGCGGCCGCTTCTTCGCGACGTCCCAGGCGTCGAGGATCTCCTCCATCAGCCAGGGCAGCCGCATCAGCGCCTGCGGACCTTCCTGGCCGAGCGCTTCGGAGCCGCGATAGCGCGCGAGATCGCGCCAGGTGCGGATGTAGAGATCGTTGAACGGGTCCTTCCAGGATTCGGCGCTCTTGGCGGCGACCGCCGCGAAGCCCTCGATCTTGCCGACGTGGCCGCCCCACTGATGCTTCTTCTCGTTGATGAAGCCGAAGGTCGAGTTCTCGATCGCGATCACGCCGGCGATGTTCGGCGACGCGCTGCGACAGCATCGACACATAAGGCCCGCCGGTCGAATGGCCGTGCACATAGATGGAGAATTCGCCGACCGGGAAATGCCGACGGCAGGCTTCCTTCATGCCCTCCTCGAACGCCACCGGCCACGACGCCATGCGATCGTAGAAGCGCGTGCCGGGCTTGGCGCGCGCGGAGGTGCGCGTGCCGTATTTCATGCGCTTGCCGGTGTCGCGCACGAGCTCGTACTGATCGGGCGTGACGTATTCGCCCTTGAGCCAGATCGGCGTGCGCACGGTGCCGTCGGGGCGGATGGTGTCGCCCGGCCAGTCGCGGCTCGGATCGTCGAGATAGAGCCGACCAGGAAAGGTCATGGTGACGACCTTGAAGGCGAACTTCTCCGCGAACAGCAGCGCGAACTTCTCCATCGACTTGAAGTCGCCGGCACCGCCATGCAGGAGAAAGATGCCGATCCTTCTTGCCGTCGGCGCCGCGCGCGATCGTGTGCGCCGGCTGCGGCTCGTAGACCCGCACGCCGATGTCCCAGTCGAGCCCGAGCGCGGAGAGGCGGAAGATGTCCTCGGTCTCGCGCACCTCGCCCGCGGGCTTCGCCAGCACGGCGTCGGAGGTGGCAACGACCTGCTCGCGCGACCAGGTCGCGGGCGGCTGCCAGATTGTTTGGTTTCTTGCGTCAGGACAGACATCGTATCTCGTCCGCGATACTCGCGTGCACGGACTCGACTCTCGCTGCGAGAGGTCGGCGCCGCAGGCGCCGGTGAGCGGACTTGCGACTGAGCATCGAAGTCCCTCACCCCACCCCTCTCCCCGCGAGCGGGAGAGGGAGCAGGCCGACTCGCGGCGACCTCTGCGATAACGACTGCGGCAGCTCACACCACAAAATATCCCTCCTGGATCGCCCGCACATAGAACTCCACCACCGGCGGCGCGATGCCGAGCGGCAGGCCCGCCTCTGCCTTGTGGTAGGTGTGCACGCCCGCGCCCCAGCGCGTGACGCGCACTTTCGGCGCCGGATCGAGCTTGGCGAACATCGGCAGCACCACCTCGCGATAGACCTCCGGGCTGTGGTCGCGGCTGTCCTTGGAGATGCAGAACAGCACCGGCGGCACCGGCTTCGCGCCCGGCCCGGTCTGCGGATACGGATAGCCGAGATAGTGCTTCACCAAAGCCTCGGTGTCGGCACCCGACATGTTCAGCCGCGCCGCGGCCGCGCGGGCGGCGGCTTCGAGCGAACTTCGGATGTTGTGGGTGATGACGTACTCGGCCTTGAACTGCGGGCGCGCTTTCGTCTTGTCCCACCAGTCGAGAATCTCTTCCATCAGCCAGGGCAGCCGCATCAGCGCCTGCGGTCCTTCCTGGCCGAGCGCCTCCGGCCCGGCATAGCGCGCGCGGTCGCGCCAGGTGCGGATATAGAGCTCGTTGAACGGGTCAGTGCGCGGCGCCTTCTTCTTGGTCACGCGCTCGAAGCCTTCGACCTTGCCGAGCGCGCCCGACCAGTTGTGCTGCTCCTCCTGGATGAATCCGAACGGCGAGTTCTCGACCGCGATCATGCCGGCGACATTCGGCACGCGCTGCGACATGAAGAACACCATCGGGCCGCCGGTCGAGTGGCCGGTGAGATAGATCGAATATTTCTCGACCGGGAAGTGCCGGCGCATGGCGTCCTTCATGCCTTCCTCGAAGGCAACCGGCCAAGCGGCCATGCGGTCGATAGAAGGTCGTTCCGGGCTTGGCGCGCGCCACCGTGCGGGTGCCGTAGCGCAGGCGCATCGAGGTGTCGCGCACCACCTCGTACTGATCGGGCGTGATGTGCTCGCCCTTCTTCCAGATCGGGGTGCGCACGGTGCCGTCGGCGTGAATGGTGTCGTCCGGCCAGTCGCGGCTCGGGTCGTCGAGATAGAGCCGTCCCGGAAACGTCATCGCCACCGCCTTGCAGCCGAACTTCTCGGCAAACACCTTGGCGATCGGCTCCATCGACTTGTAGTCGCCGGAGCCGCCGTGCAGCAGGAATACGCCGATCTTGTTGCCGTCAGCCCCGCGGATGATCTGCTTGGGGTCGCTAGGCTCATACACCGTCACGCCCATGTCCCAGTCGAGCCCGAGCGCGTGGATGCGGAAGATGTCCTCGGTCTGGCGCAGCGGCAGGCTCGGCTTCGCCAGCACGGCGGCGGAGCGCGCGAGCGTCTCGTCGCGTGAGATGCTGTCCGGCGGCTGCCAGGCGCCAAGCTTGGGAGCGATGGTCATTGATGGGTTCCTTGGGGCGTTTCCTCAGCTGTTCTTTCAGGTGTTTCTTTGTTGGTACAGCCTATATCGCTGTCGTCCCCGCGCAGGCGGGGACCCATAATCCCTGACTCATCAGTTTGTCACTGTCAGTGCCCCAACGCTGCGCTGCGGCGTATGGGTCCCCGCTTGCGCGGGGACGACGGCCGTGGGTGGGCAAGGTCGTCACCTCACTCCTCCGGCAGCACCAGACACGCATGGGCCCGTGCGCGCAGCGTGGCCGGGCGCCCTGGCGTCAGATCGGCCTCGCGGTCGAGCAGGCATGACAGGCGCATCTCGCCGCAGCGCACTTCGGCTTCCACCGCCACGCCCGCGAAAATCGCGAACGTCAGCGTGCCCTCGAACACGTTGACCCGCAACGAGGCATCGCCGCCTGCGGTCTCGTAGAGGTCCTCCGGCCGGATGCTGACCCGCACCTTGGCGCCGGCCGCAATCTTGCGGGTCGGGTCGATGCCGATGATCGGGCCGAGCGCGGTGACGACCTTGAGCCGTCCGGCCACCTCGTCGATCGACTCGACGGTGCCGGGGATCAGGTTGGTGGTGCCGAGGAACTGCGCGGTGAAGACGTGGCGCGGATAGCGATAGATGTCGAGCGGCCGGCCACGCTCGACGATGCGGCCGTCCTTCATCACCATGATCCAGTCGGAGACCGCGAGCGCCTCGGCCTGGTCATGGGTGACGTAGATCGAGCTGATCCCGATCTGGCGCTGGATGCGGCGCAGCTCGTTGCGCATCTCGAGCCGCAGCCGTGCGTCGAGATTCGACAGCGGCTCGTCGAACAGCAGCACCTGCGGCTGTCCCACCATTGCGCGCGCGATGGCGACGCGCTGCTGCTGGCCGCCCGAGAGCCGCGGCGCCGGCCGGTCGGCCAGGTCGCGCGAGCTTCACGGTCGCGAGCGCCTCCATGGCGAGCCGCCGCCGATCGGCTTTGGAGATGCGCTTGCCCTCGAGCGCATAGGCGACGTTCTCGAGCACGGTCATGTGCGGCCAGATCGCGTAGGACTGGAACACCATGCCGATATTGCGCTGATGCGGCGGCACGAACACGCCGGCCTCGACATCGACCACGGCGCGGTCGCCGATGCTGATGCGCCCGCCGTCCGCCCGCTCGAGGCCGGCGACGCAGCGCAGCGTCGTGGTCTTGCCGCAGCCCGAGGGCCCGAGCAGCGTCACCATCTCGCCGGCCGCGACCTCGAAGTCGATGCCGGCGACGGCCGCGACCGTCTCCTTGCTGGCCTTGAAGGTCTTTTTCAGCCCCTCGACGCGGATCATGAGTTCACCAGACTTCGCACGCCACCATACATCAATATTGCTCCTGCACGCCGAAGCGCCGGCCGACCATATAGGCGACGATGCTGAGGGCCGTCAGCAGGAGGAACATCAGCACCCCGAAGGCGCTGAGCAGCAGGAACGAGCCTTCCTCCCAGAGATCGAAGATGACGACTGCGGCGGTGCGGTTCTGCGAGCGCGCCAGCATCAGCGCGATGGTGAGCTCGCGATAGGCGTGCACCATCACCCAGAACCAGGCCGCGAGCAGGCCGGGGCGCAGCAGTGGCAGCGTCACCTTGACGAAATTGCGCGCCCAGGAGACGCCGGCGACCTGCGCGGCCTCGTCGAGCTCGTTGTGGATTTGCATCATCGAGGCCGATACGAAGCGCAGCGCGACCGGCATGTACTTGGTGAGATAGGCAAGCCCGATGATGGTCAGCGTGCCGATGATCGGCACCGGCACCAGGAGATAGAACCAGAAGAAGGTCGCGCCCAGCACCACGCTCGGGATCGCGATCGGCGCGAAGGCGAGAAAGTCGAGGAGCCGACGCCCGCGAATCCGGGTCTTGTGCACGAAATAGGCGATCAGGGCGACGATCAGGATGACGGCGGTTGCGACCGCTGGCCCGAGGATCGCGCTGTTGATCATCGGCATGATGGTCTTGCTGCTCTGGAACAGCGACCAGTAGTTCGCAAGCGACATGCTCTCGAATGCCGCCACGCTCGGTGCCTGATAGAACGGCAGCAGCGAAGCATAGAGCATCATCAGGAACGGCACGCCGGTGATGAGAAAGACCAGCAGCAGAGAAATGCGCGCAGGTGAGATAGCGCCAGCCGCCGAGGTCGATGCGGCGCGGCCGATAATCCTTGCCGGTGATGGTCTGGTAGCGCTCGCCGTGGCGGATCAGGCGGAAATAGAAGAACAGGAGCACGATCGCGACGGTCAGCAGCGCCATCGAATAGGTGGCGGCGAGCCCCCAGTCGATCGGCGTGCGCGAGGTGTCGTAGAAGATCTCGGTCGTATAGACGCGCACTCCCGCGCGCGTGCCCATCAGGAGCGGCACCTCGAAGGTCTCGATCGCGGTCACGAACAGGAGCAGGAGCGCGGCGCCGACTGCGGGTAGCGCAAGCGGCAGCGAGATGCGCCGCAGCGTGCGCCAGTTGCCGGCGCCGGTCATGGTCGAGGCCTCTTCGAGCCGCGGGTCCATGGCCTGGAAGGCCGCCGAGAGCAGGAGGTAGATGAGCGGCACCATTTCCAGAGCCTGCACCCACACCATGCCCCAGAAGCTGTAGATGTTGACGATATTGCGCACGCCGGTTGCCTGCAGCATCAGCTGGTTGAACAAGCCGATGTTCGGGCTTGCGATCAGGATCCAGGAAATGACGATCAGGATGCCCGGGATGATGATGCGCCCGATCAGCAGGAAGCCGATCAGGCGCGCGAGCGGCGTATTGGTGCGCTCGACCACCCAGGCGATGAAGGCGCCCATGACGAACGCAAGCAGTGTCGAGGCGAGCGCGAAGGCGAGCGTGTTCGTGGTCGTGCGCCAGAACGACGGGCTGTCGAAGGCGCGAATGTAATTCGCGAGCGTGAAGGTGAGCTCGAGAAACTCGGCTTCGCCCGGACGCGCCGTCTTGAGGCTCGTCCAGATGATCATCAGGAACGGGATGACCACCTGATAGGCGAGGAAGACGATCAGTAGCGCGAGCGCAATGTCGCGCCAGCCGAAGGTGGAGCGCGATCGTTGCGACGCGTTGACGACGCTGTAGACGCGAGCTCCGTCAAATTTCTCAGCCACTCCGGGCGCTCACGCCATCCTGAGGAGCGCGCGGCATGCTGGGGGCTGCTCATTAACATCCGCGCGTCTGAAGGATGGGGCGCCGCATGCTTCGAGACGCACGCCCTGCCACTGGCGAGACGTCTTCACATGAGCCGATGGCGGCAGCTCATCGCTTGGCCACGTAGCGGTTCCAGTGGCCCAGCAGGCGCTTCGCCACGTCCGGCGGCGCATCGTTGTAGGTGACGATCTTGATGCTCGTCGGGCAGGTAGGGATGCTTGAGCGCGACCGGCCCGCGCAGCAGCGTCGCGACGTAAGCTCTGGCTTTCCTGGGTCAGCGTCCAGTCGGTCCACAGCGCGGCCGCGTAGGGGCGCGGTGGTGTTGCGATTGATGACCGCAACGCCGGCGAAGCCCATGACCGGCGCCGAATAGACGATCGCATAGGGCGCCGACCGGTTTTTCCGCTGCACGCTGATGCCGTGATAGAGATAGTTGTCGCCCTGCACCATGTGGTCGCCGGCCAGCATCAGCTCGATGCGCTGGGTGTGGCCGCGCTGGATGATCGGATCGTTGTCGCCGATGCATTTGAGGAGCTTCTCGGTCGCCTCCTCGCCCAGCATGGCATAGAGGCCGGAGAGATAGCGGTCCTCGGCCGGATCGAACGAGACGCTGCCCTTGAAGAACGGATTGCACAGGTCGGTCCACTGCGTCGGAACCTTGTCCTTCGGCACGAGGCGCGAATTGTAGGAGATGCCGTGCTCGCTCCAGTACCACGGCGTCCAGCGGCTCTCCGGATCGATGAAGCCGCGATAGGGCGGCAGCAGCGCCGCGACTGCGGGCGTGGGATAGCGCGCCACCATGTTCTTGGCGATGAGCGTCGTGATGTCGGGCAGCGCGATGTTGATCACGTCGGTGAGATGGCGCCCGGCGGTCTCCTCCGCATAGAGCCGCTCGGCGGCGTCCTGCGAGCCGATGTCGCCTTCGAGCTCGACGTTGAGAAACGGAAAGCGCTTCTTGAACAGCGCGACGTGATCGACGCTCAGATTGCCGCGCATGGTGTGGATGAGAACGAGCTTGCCCTCGCGCCGGGCGCCGTCCTCGATGCGCTTCTGCCGCTCGGCGGCGGGAAGCTTCGCCAGCTCGGCATAGATCTGGTCGGGCGAGGTCTGGGCGTCGACGCTCGTGGGTAGCCACAAGGCTGCGCCAGCCGCAAGCGCGGCAATCGCCAGTCTCCTCATATCGCCCACCTACCGCGTTCGTGCGCCGCATCGATCGTTCGTGAAAATCTACAATGGATGTCTGGCCCGCGAAAGCGGGCATCCAGTCACACGATCTGATCAACTCGCCTTCCGTTCGTCCCCGCGAAAGCGGGGACCCAAATAGGCTGGATTCCCGCTTGCGCGGGAATGAACGGAGACTGTAGCCCGGTCGGCGATCCCGGCCGCGCAATTTTTCCTCAATCCAGCGGCCGATACGGCTCCGCCGGCAGGTTCGAGGACGACAGCAGATAGTCGGCGACCTCGCGCCGCAGTCGGGATCCAGACCTCGTCCTGATACTGCTTCACGTAGCGGATCATCTGCTCGAAGCGCGACCGCGATGTTGGGCCGCCCGCCCAGCTCGGCGTGCACGATCACGTCCATGGCGCCGGCGCGGCCGCGCAGCGCCTCCTGGTAGATGAAGTCGAACGAGGTCTTGAAGCCCTCGAAGATAGGTCGATGGCATTGCCGAGCCCGCCCGACCAGGCGCGCCAGTCGTTGGCATAGTTGAGCTTGGGGATCACCGCGATGCGCTTGCCGTTCGACGTCCGCCACATAGGGCACGTCGTCGTCGAAGGCGTCGCCGAACCAGCGATAGCCTTCCTCCGCCAGGATGCCGAGCGTGTCCGGCGTGTGCAGGTTGCCTGGCCCGGCCCAGCCGACCGGGCGCACGCCGACGCATTCCTCGATCACGCGCGTGCAGCCGCGCACCTCCTCGCGCTGCTGCTCGGGCGAGAGATCGGTCATGTGATGGTCGTTGGTCATGCCGTGGCTTGCGATCTCGTGGCCGGCCTGGTGCAAGGCCTTGATCGTCTCCGGCCATTTCTCGACCGCGAGCCCGTTGGCGCCGATGGTCGCCGTGATGCCGGTGCGGTCGAACAGGTCCATCAGCCGCCAGATGCCGACCGCGCCGCCGTAATTGGCATGCGACAGCGAGGCGACGTTGACCGGGATCTTGGAGCTTCTTCTTGAAGCGGCCGCTCTTGCGAAACGCCTCATAGGCGACCCGGAAGGTGCAGCAGACCAGCTGGCCGTCCGGCCATTGCAATGTCGGCTGCGGCCACTGCACGCCACGATGCATTGCTTCCTCCCTGTTGTGTCTTACGCCGGCAAGGTCAGGCGCTTGCGGCCGTAGAGGTCCTGCCAGGCTGCAATGTCCTCCGACAGCACGCGCGCCGTCGCGATCAGCAGCTCCGCGGTGTCGTCGAGGCTCGCATCGCCCTTGTTCGGTTCGGGCGTAGTCGTCGCTCAGCCCGGCGAGCTGGTCGAGCGTGCGCGCCGAGCGGTTCGCGGACTCCTCGAAATCGCCATGCACCCGGATGCCGGCGACCGCCGCGCCGAGCGCCGGCAGGCCTGCGCTCAGGAATGTCAGGAATGGCTTGGCCGCAAACAGAAACGTCTCGATCGGCGAGGTTGCCACCATGCGATCGAGCCCGAACAGCGCGAGAAAAATGGTGAGGATCACGGACGTGAGCACGAAGCAGCCGATGCCGAGCCGGTGCAGGAAATGGTCGACCTCGTGGGCGCGCTCGATATTGTGCCGGTTATAGGCGAGCTGTCCGTGCGGCCCGTCGATCTCTTCCTTGAAGGTCGCGGCCAGCAGGGCCCGCCGATAGCGGCCGTCGAGGAGTGCGGCCGGCAGGCCGATCTCACGCATGGTCGCGCGCGCGTACCAGAGCATCCAGGGGGCATCGCGGCCGTCTGGCGCGTTGGTCTGCGTGCGGCCGAACTCGCCCACATAGGCAAGAAAGCGGCCGTGGCGCAACATTTCGGCGAGCGCACGGTAGTTGAGCCAGCGCTCGTGCCAGCGCCGATTGAGCCCGCGCCACACGATCAGGATGATGATGCCGATGACAATCAGCTCGCAGGTGACGAAGATGGCCTTGGTGCCAAGCACCTGACGCGCAGGCGTCTGCGGATCGTCATGGATGAACACGGTGCCGAGCGCGATGAACACCGCGACCGCGGACAGGAAATAGCAAAGCACATAGGCGCTGCGATAAAGGTGCGAATAGTGGACCGCGAGCATGTCCGCCCAGGCGTGGCGCGGCGCCAGCACCGCGCCGATGCGCTCGCGCAGGTTGGCGGCGGCCGGCGCCGACGCCAGGAACGAATCCCAATCGCGGCAGCGCTGCTCGAGCGACGGCAACGAAAGCGTAACGCGCGGCATCAGGCCGCGCGCGACGCGTCGCAATGCGTCATAGGCGGTGAACCAGCTGCGCCGCTTCCAGTGCTCGCCGAGATAGCGCTCGAGGCCGGCACGGGCCGAATTGGGCGCGGGCGAGCGCTCAGGTGCTGCGAGATCTGGCGCAAGCACGGCCGTCAGCGCCGTGTCGTTCCATTCGAAGGCTGCCGCCTGCGGATCGCCCACGGTCGGCGTGCGGGTGATGAGCCTGGGAGGCTCGTCATTCTCCGTCGAGAGCCAGACCACCGGAATGCCACCGGCCGCCGCCTCGCGCACGACCGCGCCGGTGCCGCCGGCCTTGGGTGGCTTGCCGTCCCAGACCGCGACCAGGATGTCGATCTGGCGCAGCATGAAGCCGCCGGCTTCGGCGTAGCCCTGCTCGCGTGAGCCGGACGGAGTCGGAAGCTCAGTGACCGCAGCAGCTTTTGCGAGGCTTTGGCGAAATTCGTCGCGCACATCCCTGCCGTCGCCGGAGGCCGAGGCCGCAAAGTCCCGCAGATAGTCGTCACGCGGGAACGGCAGGATCGCCTCGATCCGCCAGCCGGCCGGGCAGGTGGCGACCGCGATCTGGTCGGCACCCTCGGCAAATCCGCAGATCAGACGGAAGGCGGCCGGCTCATCCGCATAGAGCGGCGCGCCTTTCGCCAGGATGGTGGACGCCGCCCGTTCGATCGCGTCGAACACTTCCGGCAATTGCGTGCGGATGCGCGTCGCGACCGCGCCGGCGAGCTTGTTGGGGCGATGCCCAGTGACACCGACGCGCAGCGTCAGGCGCGGCTTCGGGGGATGCTGGCTCAGCGAGGAGTCGGACGGCATTGGTCTTACCGCAGCAAGAGTCACGGCGCCTGGTATCGCGCCCCAAGAGGAGAGCGCACAATAACAAGCGCCGCACCGTTGCGCAGCAATTGATGATCAACGTCTCGGCCGGCCGGTCCGCGCGATCGCTTCCGACTTGAGCAGTTCCCAGATGCGGTCGGTCCCGTGTCCCGGCCGATGCGTCGTCTGGCTCGACTCCATGATGGCGGCTTCCTCGGGCGCGAGGTAGTTGATCGGGCCGCCCAGCATCTTGGCCTGCAGCAGCAGCTTGGCATTGGCCTCGGTGTAGACCGCGCGATAGACCGCCATGCGCACGCTCGCGCCGACCACCGCATTGCCATGGCCGCGCAACAGCACCACCGAGTTCTTGCCGAGCTTCTCGGCGAGCGCTCTGCCAAGCTTGCGGTCGGAGATGAGAAGGTTGGTCCAGCCGGCCGCGTCGCGGGTGTCGAACAGCGGCACCTCGGGATAGAAGAACGCGGCGCGGATCGGCTTCAGCGGCACGTTGGTGACCGTGAACGGCACCACCGTGGGCGAATGGCTGTGCACGACGCCGTTCACATCTGGCCGTGCCAGGTAGATCTCGGAATGGATGAAGCGCTCGGAATAGATCGGCCGTCCGTCGTCGCGGATCGGCTCGCCGTCCATGCCGAACTCCATGATGTCCGACGGCTCGACCAGGCCCGGCGCCCGCGCCCGCGACATCAGGAAGCGCTCGGGATTGCGCGGATCGCGTCCGCTGACATGGCCATAGCCGTCGACCACGCCCTGGTCGTAGAGAATCCGGTTGCCCATCACGAGATCGTCGATCACCGCCTTGTACTCGGCGCTTGCTCCGCCCTTGCGGCTGGTGCCGGCGGCGCGTTTTACCTTCTTGGCCATGGTTTCCTTCCCTATTGGGCGAACAGCATCTCGACCGCCGCGGGCGTGCTTGCGAAAGCCTTGGCGACCGCCTTGCAGGACTTCGCGGTCCTTGAGCCCGGCAAGCCCGAGCGCGATCAGGTCCGAGCCCGCCCGCGTGCCGCCGGCCTGCGTGAAGATTTGATTGGCTTTGTCCTTGAGCGCGGCATCATCGAGCGGCCGCGACGGATCGCCATATGCAGCGGTGACGCGCTTGCGAATGGTCGTGCCCTTGGCGTTGACCTCGATCTCGGCCGGGAAATGCGCCGGAAAGTCCGGCAGCAGGCTTTCGTCGGGCACGACCTCGACCTTGCCGGCGAGCGCGAGCACAGCTGCTTCCTGCATCGCGCTCGCGCGCTCGATGTCGTAGAGGCGCTCGCGCCTGAACGCGGCGAGCCCGAGCTGATAGGCGGCGCTCACGATGGTGGAGGAGCGCGCGCCTGCTTCCGGCTTGGTCGCGATCATGCGCGCATAGGGCGGCGGCACGCGCACCGTCACCTTGTCGATCGTGTCCGGTGCAACGCCGCCGTCGATCGACCGCCATCAGCGCTTCGGTTGCGGCGACCGCCTGCTTGGCCGAGCAGAACGGCTTGAGGCTGAGCTGCGCATAGATGCTGCCGCGCCCGAGATCGGCGGTGAGCGCTTTGGGATCGGCGTTCGAGGCCGTGCGCGTCGCGCAGCCATGGACCGTCGAGCAGGTCGGGATCGCCGCCAACGCCTTCGCGCGCGGCCTGCGCGGCCCGCACGCCGTCGGCGACCGCCATGCCGAGAATGACCGATCGGCCGGGAACACGACCCTGGAAGCGCCCCGATCGCCCGGCCGTGCGCATCAGGGCGAGCGAGAGCGCGTGTGCGGTCGCGTCCTCGCTCAGCTTGCCGATGCGTGCCGCGATCGCGGCGGCGGCGAGCGGGGCACAGAAATAGGTCGGCCACACCCCGCGATAGAGCACGCGCGCGCCGTCGATCGCGACGCCGAGCCGCACCAACAGCTCGGTGCCAACCCAGAGCGCGCTTGCGACCTGCACGGGATCGCTGATCCCGCCGGCGTGCGCGAGCGCGAACGCGGTCGGCACCGTCACCGAGCTTGGCGTCGTGCAGGAGGGCGTGTGGATGTCGTCGATCTCGGTGTGCCGCACCACCGCGGCCTGCATGCCGATCGCGTCGGCGAGCGAGCTCGCCGACATCACGTAGCGCAGCTCGCGGCCTTCCCCGGTCCAGGCCCCGACCGCGGCTGCGAGCAGCGTGTCGGCGGCGTGCCGGCGCTGGATCGCGCGTTCGCGCCTCGGGCAGCGACGTGACGGAAGCGCCGCACACGAAGGCGGCAAGATCGCGCAGCACGCTCATGGAACGACACTCACGAACACAGCTCATTGCAGCTTGGATGCGGGCGACACGTGCAGCAGCTCCGATCCCGTTGGCGTGATCGCCACCATGGCGGACGTGAGGGCGCCGCCGGCCTGCGGATCGTAGCCACCGACCGCGAGCGAATAGACGTCGCCGGGCTTGAGCGTGTGGCTGCTATCGCTCCGAATCTCGCCGCCTTCGTTGAGCGAAAACCCGATGCGGCGGCCGACGCTGCCGCTCAGCACCGGGTGCAGTGCATAGGGAGCGAGCGCCGCAGTCGCCGTGGCATGAAGCTCGGCCGCGCTGGCGCCGGGCTTGGCGAGCTCCAGCAGCATGCGCAGAGCCGCCTGCGCGCGACCCTCGATCTCGCTTGCGCGCCGCGCACCGGTCACGAACAGGTCGGCCCAATAGCCCCCGTGCTTGACCGCGATATAGCCCGCCATGCCGGACAGCTTGTCGGCCTGCGGCTCGAACGCGCCGCGGAACGGCGCGAGCGTGCGGCCGCCGTCGAAGCTCACCAGCGTGCGCACGTCCTGCGCCGCCATCATGCGGGCGGTGCGCTCGGCCGCGAGCGCGGCGGTCTCGATGCCCTTGCCGAGCCGCCATGGCTCGACGAAGGCTGCGCCCGCCGCCTGCACCAGCCGCGAGGCGGCGCGGATCTGCGACAGCTCGCGCGGCCGTGTCGTTCGGACGCCCGCGACCGCCTCGTCGGCTGCCTGCAGGCTGAAGCGGTTGCCCAGGCTCTTCTGCAGCGAGGCAAACAGCGGCGGCCGCATCAGCTCGAAGCCGACGCTGCCGATCGCGCCCTCGCCAGCGATCTTGGCGAGCCAGGGATCGAACGCGCTCTCCCAGTTCCAGCCGGAGTGGACGTCAGGGATCCACGTCATCAGCTTCATCGCCGGCACGTCGCGCGAGCTCATCGAGATCAGGAGCCGCGGCTCGCCCTCGCGCGGAATGAGCGCCATGCCCCAGCGCAGCCTGGTTGTGTAGCCTGAGAACCAGGCAAGCGCGGAGTGCTCGGCGGCGTCGCCGTAGACCAGCACGGCCTTCCAGCCGTTGGCATCCATGAGCTGGTTGAGCGCGCCGATGCGGATCTGGAACTCATCGCGCGGAACGCGATCCTGGTCCCACACATAGGACCCGATGATGATGCAGGGCTGAACGGTGCGCATCGCTAAGCCGCCACGCAGTCGAGCTCGGCCACCTTGGCGGACAACGCCTTGGCGCCATCCGGCGTGATGACGACCGGCTCGCCGCACATCAGGTAGCCGGTCTCCGGGATGTACTGGTTGGGATGCATCACGAACACCATGCCCTGCTCGAGCCTGGTCGTCGCTCTCGACCGTGAGATCGCCGGGCAGGTCGGACGTGATACCGAGCCCGTGCCCGCGCACCCGCATGTAGGGCGGCCGGCAATAGTCGCCGTAGCCCGAAGCGCGAAAGCAGTCGTCCATGCGCGGCGGTCACGTCGCGCACGCTCGCGCCCGGCACGGCGGCCTTCTGGCCGGCGCGCATCGCGGCCTGCAGGATGGCGTATTTCTCCTGCATGAGCGCTGTGGGCTTGCCGATCACGGTGGTGCGGCAGATCTGCGCAAACTGGCCCTGATAGCAGGGCGTGATCTCCGACAGGATGATGTCGCCGACATCGAGCACGCGGCCGCCGGCGGCGCGCACCGCGAGATTGTGCTGCGAGGCGCTCAGCAGCAGGAAATTGTCCTCGGCGCCGAGCCGCTTCATCTCGCAGTAGAGCTCGGCCGCGAGCTCGAACTCGTGCATGCCGGGCCGCACGCAAGTGAGCATGTGGGCGTAGCCCTGCTCGGCGATCGCGGTCGCCTTCTCGGAGGCCGCAAGCTCCTCCGGACTGCGGATGCGGGCAAGCTGCCGGATGAACAGCTCGTTGGCGCGGCTGTTGCCGCCGAGCGCGGCCTCGATCCGCTTGGCCAGGCCCTGCGCCAGCGTGGAGAGCCCGACGCTGACGATGGCGCGGCCGTCGAGGCGATGCTCTGCGAGCACGCTCGCGAGCGTTGCGGCGAGATCGTCGGTGCCGACGGTCTTGCTGGTGTGGGAGAGCTTGGCGGCGCGCTCGGCATCCCAGGCCGGCGTCACGATCAGGGTCGAGGCGCCGGCGCGATCGACCACCACCGCGCTTTCGCCGATCGGCCGCACGCCCGAGAGCACGAACACCGCGTGCGATTCCAGGAACGAGTTGTGCCCGTAGTTGACGGCGACGAGCCCGTCGAGGCCCTCGTTGCCGAGGTAGCGAACTGCTTCAGCCAGTCTGTCTTTCTGCACGCCCATCGGCACGGATTTGTACAGCCCCCGGCCGAAATGGCAATGGTGGGGCTCGCTTGACAGGCTGCGCCCGCCCAGCCGACGATTGCTGGCGAGAGGTGGAAGGGATGCAGATCGGTATTTTCTCCAACGGCAACCGCAACAACAAGGTCGCCAAGCTCAGCTACGACGAGGATCTCAAGGAGATCATCGTGGCTGACCGGCTCGGCATGACGGAAGCCTGGATCAGCGAGCATGGCACGTTCCTGGCCTGGCAGGCGCCCGATCAGCTGCCTTGCGCCGATCTCATGATCTGCAAGGCGGCGGCGCTCACCAAGCAGATCCGGATGGGACCGGGCATCCGGCCGGTGCCGTTCTTCCATCCGCTGCAGCTCGCGACTGACGCGGCGGTCTGCGATCACCTCACCGATGGCCGCTACATCGCCGGCTTCGGCGTCGGCATCAACGTCGCCAACAACAAGCAGCGCGGGCCGCTGCCGGCCGATCCGCGCCTGATGATGCGCGAGGCGATCGACCTGATCTTGAAAGCCTGGTCGGCGCCGGAGCCGTTCGACTGGGATGGGCAGGTCTGGCAGGGCGAGAAGTGGCACATCATCCCGAAGCCGCTGACCGATATCGAAGTCGGGCATCGCCTGCAGCCGCACCGACTCGACCATCGAGCTCACCGCCGAGAAGGGCTTCCTGCCGCTTGATGAGCTGGACACCCACCATGGAGCAGGTGCGCGGCATGATCGACACCTATATGCACTCGCCGCACCAGCGCGGCGCCGAAGCCCGCGCGCAGCCGGGTGCGGGTCGGACGCGTCGTCTATGTCGCGGACTCGGTGGCGCAGGCGAAGCGCGACCTGCGCGACGCCGATCTCAAGCACGCCTATGGCCGCATGCAGCACCTCGTTCCGCCGGGCGGCAGCAACGCCGACCTGACGTTCGATCGCTTCATCGACAACGGCTTCTTCATCTGCGGCGATCCTGACACGGTCTATCAGGGCATCAAGCGGTTCTATGACGATGTCGGCGGCTTCGGCACGCTCCTCATCATCGTCGGCAAGGACTGGGCGACGCTCGAGCAGCGCACGCGCTCGATGGAGCGCTTCATGGCCGAGGTCGCGCCACGGCTCGCGGCGCTTGATCCCGACAGAGCTCCGGTCGAGGCCGCATTAGCTTGAACAATTCCCTGTTTCAGACGCCGGCATTTGTTGTTGTCGTCCCCGCGAAGGCGGGGACCCATACGCCGCAGCGCAACGGTGTGGCATTGGAAGTGACAAACCTGAATGTCGGTGGTTATGGGTCCCCGCCTTCGCGGGGACGACAGAGCCGAGAGCAATGAGCAAAAAATCCAAGCCCAATCATTCTGCACGCAACGGCCGCGCTAACAATCGCATGACCGATCCGGTCGTGACCGAGATCGTGCGCAACGGCGTCATCGCGGTGACCGAGGAAATGAAAACGAACCTCATGCGCACCGCCTACAACATCATCATCTACGAGGCGCTCGACTTCACCACCGGCCTGTTCACGCCGGAGGGCGACACGATCTCGATCGGCATCGGGCTGCCGATGTTCATCCGCGGCATGTCCGAGACCGTCAAGGCCAAGATCAGGCATTTCGGCCGCGACAACATCAAGCCGGGCGACATCTACGTCACCAACGATTCATATCTCACCGGCAGCCATCTCAATCACGTCACGCTGACGCTGCCGATCTTCCACCAGGGCACGCTGGTCGGCTTCTCCTGCTGCATGGCGCACTGGCTCGACATCGGCGGCATGCTCGGCGGCATGAGCACCGACATTTTTTCGGAAGGGCTGCAGATCCCGATCATGAAGCTGCACGACCGCGGCGTGGTGAATGAAACGCTGGTCGACATCATCCGTCAGAACGTACGGCTGCCGAGCCGCGCCATGGGCGACCTGCGCGCGCAGGTCACTGCGGTGAAGACCGGCGAGCGGCGCTTCCTGCAGCTGATCGAGCGCTATGGACGCGACGCCGTGCTCGGCGCGATTGCGGCCATCATGGATCACGCCGAGGCGATGGCGCGATCGCGCACCGTCACCATTCCGGATGGCGTCTATGAGGCGGAGTCCTACATGGACGACGACGGCATCGAGGTCGGCAAGCCGGTGCCGATCCGGGTGCGCGTGGTGGTGAAGGGCGACGAGATGACGGTCGACCTCACCAATGTGTCGAAGCAGGTGCGCGGCTTTTACAACTCCGGCATCACCACCGGCTACGCCTGCGCGCAGGTCGCCTACAAGTGCCTGACCTCGCCGACCGACTATCCGATCAACGACGGCTCGTTCCGCAGCCTCAAGGTGATCGTGCCGCCCGGCCGCATCGTCAGCGCCACGCGGCCGGCGCCGATGCGCTGGTGGATGACCTATCCGATGACGATCGTCGACACGCTGTTCAAGGCGCTCGCGCCGGTGATCCCCGATCGCGTCATCGCGGGCCATCACGCCGATCTGCTGGTCGCATCGCTGCACGGCATCAATCCGAAGACGTCGGAGTTCTTCATTGCGAATTTCGGTCCGCTCGGCGGCGGCTGGGGCGCCAAGCGCAGCGAGGACGGCATCAGCGCGACCGTGTGCATCAACGACGGTGACACCCACAATTCTCCCAATGAGCAGGCGGAGGCGAAGTTTCCGCTGGTGGTCGAGCGCTACGCGCTCGTGCCCGACTCCGGCGGCGCCGGCCGCCGTCGCGGCGGCCTTGGCGTGGAAAGAGTGGTGCGGGCGCGCATCCCGATGACGATGAACACCCAGGTCGAGCGCGCCCATTGCAAGCCCTGGGGGCTCGACAGCGGCCTCGAAGGCACCGGCAACCAGGTGGCGCTTCGGCAGGGCGGCCAATGGAAGACCGATTTCCCGAACGCCAAGGTGCTGGTCGCGTCGCTGAAAAAGGATGACGCATTCCTCATTCGCGGCGGCGGCGGTGGTGGCTATGGCAACCCGCTGGAGCGCGCGATCGAAGAAGTCGCCGAGGACGTGCGCCAGGGCTATGTGTCGATCAAGGCGGCGGCCGAGCACTATGGCGTCGTGATCGACCCGGAGACGCTCGCGGTCGATCGCGCGGCCAGCGAGGCGCTACGGGCGGCGCGACGGCAGGCGGCGTAGCGCCGCGCACTGGCTGACGGCAAATGCGGCGCCACAGCGGCGACGCACACCAATCCTGTCGAATTGTTGTGCTTGGTATTCAGGTCGCATTCAGCTCTGTCCGACTATTGGTAGTTCGACGCCTGCAGATCGAATGCGGTGTCGTCGATGTGCCCCAACCCGGCAACCGCACATCGCTGGAAATTCTTGCCGGATCCCCCCAGGACAACTCAAATGAACCTCCGTCGCCTGCTTTCCGTAGCGGCGTTCCTTGCACTGAGTGCCGCCCCGGCTCTTGCGCAAGTCGCAGCGCCGGCACAGCCTGCCGCGCCGGCCGTTGCCGCTCCCGCCAAGACCACCGCAACCCCGGCGGCGACAGCGCCGATCGTCAAGAAGATCAACCTGAACACGGCTACGGCCACCGAGCTGGATACGCTGCCGCAGATCGGCGCGGCCCGCGCCAAGGCCATCGTCGATGCGCGCGCCAAGGGCCCGTTCAAGAACTGGGATGATTTCGTGGCGCGGAAGGTCGTGCCGTCGAACGCCGAGGCGGCCATCAAGGACAAGGTCACGTTCTGATCTGCGTGCGAGCGCTTCACCCGCCTTCAACGCCAGAACTCGACATAAGGGGGCACTCGTGCCCCCTTATTACTTGCAACCTAGCGCAGAGACCTAGCCGGGCGTCGCCAATCAAGCTTGCCGACCGTGATTACGCCGGTTGCAACCGGTTCGGCGTAGCCCCACATTCCAGGGAACCTGATTCGCAAGAAGGCTATCCCATGCTGGCAGGCGGTCTCGGGGGCTTCAATTTCGGGCTCGGCGAAACGGCGGACATGCTGCGCGAGAGCGTGCGCGGTTTCGCGGCCGCGCGGATCACGCCGCGCGCCGCCGAGATCGATCGTAGCAACAGCTTCCCGCGCGACCTGTGGCCCGAGCTTGGCAAGCTCGGCGTGCATGGCATCACGGTGCCGGAGGCGTTCGGCGGGCTCGGGCTCGGCTATCTCGAGCATTGCGTCGTCATGGAGGAAATCTCCCGCGCGTCCGGCGCGATCGGGCTGTCCTACGGCGCCCACTCCAATCTGTGCATGAACCAGCTCCGCCTGCACGGCAGCGCCGAGCAGAAGCGACGCTACCTGCCGAAGCTCATCTCCGGCGAGCACGTTGGCGCGCTTGCGATCTCCGAGCCCAATGCCGGCTCCGACGTTGCCTCGATGCGCACGCGCGCCGAGAAGAAGGGCGACCGCTACATCCTCAACGGCAGCAAGATGTGGATCACCAACGGTCCGCACGCCGACACTGTCGTGGTCTATGCGCGCACCGATCCGAACGTTGAGGCGCGCGGGCTTTCGACGTTCATTGTTGAAGCGGGCTTCAAGGGCTTCTCGCGCGCCCAGAAGCTCGACAAGCTCGGCATGCGCGGCTCCGACACCTGCGAGCTGGTGTTTGAGGATTGCGAGGTGCCGGCCGAGAACGTCCTCGGTGGTGTCAACGACGGCTGGAAGGTGGTGATGTCCGGCCTCGACTATGAACGCGTCGTGCTGGCTGCCGGCCCGCTCGGCATCATGCAGGCCTGCATGGACGTTGTGATGCCGTATGTCCACGAGCGCAAGCAGTTCGGCAAACCGATCGGGGAATTTCAGCTCGTGCAGGGCAAGATCGCCGACATGTATGTCGCGATGAATGCTGCCAAGGCCTACGTCTACACGGTGGCGAGGGCATGCGATCGCGGCGAGACGACCCGCCAGGATGCCGCCGGCGCGATTCTGATGTCATCCGAACAGGCAACCCGCATGGCGCTCGACGCGATCCAGCTACTCGGCGGCAATGGCTACACCAACGACTATGCAGCCGGCCGGCTGCTGCGCGATGCCAAACTGTACGAGATCGGCGCCGGAACCAGCGAGATTCGGCGCATGCTGATCGGGCGCGAGCTGTTCGGCAAGGCGCGCTGACGATGCCGGTCATT
Organism: uncultured Alphaproteobacteria bacterium; assembly: GCA_963817015.1. Classification (GTDB taxonomy): domain Bacteria; phylum Pseudomonadota; class Alphaproteobacteria; order Rhizobiales; family Xanthobacteraceae; genus VAZQ01. The sequence goes on from CAWFMV010000014.1 coordinate 104,045, forward strand.
CCTTCGACGGTCGACACCAAGGCGCCGGCCTTCAGCCGCAACACCGAGGCGATGAAGCGCCTGCTCGCGGACCTGCGCGGCCGGCTCGAGATTGCGCGGCGGGGCGGCAGCGAGGAAGCGCGCACGCGCCACGCCGGCCGCGGCAAGCTGCTCGTGCGCGAGCGCGTGCAGCGGCTGATCGATCCCGACACGCGGCTTCTCGAGCTCTCGCCGCTCGCCGGGCACGACATGTACGAAGGCGAGGTGCCGTCTGGCGGCATCGTCACCGGCGTCGGCCGCGTCTGCGGGCGCGATTGCGTGATCGTCGCCAACGACGCCACCGTCAAGGGCGGCACCTACTATCCGATCACGGTGAAGAAGCATCTGCGCGCGCAGGAGATCGCGCGCGACAATCATCTGCCCTGCATCTATCTCGTCGATTCCGGCGGCGCCTTCCTGCCCCTGCAGGATGAGATCTTCCCCGACCGCGATCACTTCGGCCGCATCTTCTACAACCAGGCGCGTATGTCTGCTGCCGGCATTCCGCAGATCGCCGCCGTGATGGGCTCGTGCACCGCAGGCGGCGCCTATGTGCCGGCGATGTCGGACCAGAGCGTCATCGTGCGCAACCAGGGCACCATCTTCATCGGCGGGCCGCCCCTGGTGAAGGCCGCGACCGGCGAGGTGGTGAGTGCGGAGGAGCTTGGCGGCGCCGACGTGCACAGCCGCCAGTCCGGCGTGACCGACTATCTCGCGGACAACGATGCGCACGCGCTCGAGATCGTGCGCCGGATCGTGGCCGGGCTCAATCGCGTCAGCCGGCCGTGGCTCGAGCTGCGGGCGCCGCGCGACCCGCTCTATGCGGCCGAGGAAATGTATGGCGTCGTGCCGTCCGAGCCGCGCATGCTCTACGACGTGCGCGACATCATCGCGCGCCTCGTCGATGCGTCCGAGCTTGATGAGTTCAAGGCGCTCTACGGGCAGACACTCGTGTGCGGCTTCGCGCATATCTGCGGCTTCCCGATCGGCATCCTCGCCAACAACGGCATCCTGTTCGGCGAGAGCGCGCAGAAGGGCGCGCACTTCATCGAGCTTGCGAGCCAGCGCAACATTCCGCTGCTGTTTCTGCAGAACATCACCGGCTTCATGGTGGGCAAGAAATACGAGGCCGCCGGCATCGCCAAGGACGGCGCCAAGCTGGTGACCGCGGTCGCCTCGACCTGGGTGCCGAAATACACCGTGGTGATCGGCGGCAGCCATGGTGCCGGCAACTACGGCATGTGCGGGCGCGCCTATTCGCCGCGCTTTCTGTGGATGTGGCCGAATTCGCGCATTTCGGTGATGGGCGGCGAGCAGGCCGCGACCGTGCTGTCGCTCATTCGCCGCGAGGCGGTGGAGGCGAAAGGCGGCAAGTGGAGCGCGGAGGAGGATGCCGCCTTCAAGGCACCGATCCGCGCGCAGTACGAAAAGCAGGGCAATGCATTCTACGCAACTGCGCGGCTGTGGGACGACGGCGTGATCGATCCCGCCGATACCCGCGCGGTGCTCGGCCAGGCGCTCGCCGCTGGGCTGAACGCGCCGCCGCCCGAGCCGACACGGTTCGGCGTGTTTCGGATGTAGCATTGCTCGCCCGCTTCGATTTCATCCAGAGGAGCGTGGGGCTCGCTATTCGGTATAAGGCACGGTCGATTTGGCTGCGGCCCAGATGGCGCGCCCGGAGTGGGAGGTTTGCTCCTCCAGAAGGTGTCCGACCAATCCTCCGGAGCGCGAGACGACGGAGTAGGCGCGCATCGCGGCGACAGGAACGCCGATTTCCAACAGAAGCGCAGCGATCGCGCCCGTGGCGTTGATGGTGATGTGGCGCCCGAAGGCGGCATCGACCTCTTGTCCGAGCGACCTTAGCAGCGCGACGGGCCGGCTTGCGCCGCGCGATTCGTCGGCGAGTTGGAACAGCCGCGCCGTTCGCGGATCGTCAGGCTTGTGGGTTCCATGCCCGAAGCCCGGCACTGGACGTCTGGCTTGCGCGTACTCGCGCGCAGTCGCCGCAGCGGCGTCCTGCTCCCCGCGCTGGATGCGGGCATCCAAATCGAGCAGCAGTGCGGCGCACGTTTCCGTCGTGCCCGCAAAGACGCTTCCAATGGCGAGCAAGCCCGCTGCGATGGCCACCTGGGGCTCTTCCGGCACGCTATCGGCCATCAGCCGCGCGACCACGGCGCTTGGGGTCAATCCGTGTTCCATGAGCGTGACGAGACACGCATCAAGCAGCCGGGTCTCGATAGTGTCGGGCATGCGGTCGCAGGTGAGAAAGTACAGCATCTCGGTGAAGCTGTGCTTTCCAATCAGATCATTCACCAGATCGCGGCCGCGAACGCGCACCGTTGTCGCCGTCGAGGTGCCGGTGCGCGTGACGAGCGGCGGCTTTGGGGGCAAGCTCATCCCAGCGTCGCTTTCCCCACGAGCGTGGTATCGAACTGCGATCGGCACTCCACCGTGCCGTCAGGCTCAATCGACACCACGAGTTGGTCCCCCGGGCAGACTCCCCTGACGTACTTCACGGTGAGCCGCCCGCGATAATGCCAGTCGCGCCCGTACTTCTTGGCAGCAAGATTGCAGACATACCCGGTATACATCAAACCGTGACCGAGCGTGCCCCGGAACCCACGCGCCTTCGCAAAGGCGTCGTCATAGTGGATGATGTCATTGTCGCCATTGATCTTGCCGTACCGGTCGAACATCGCCTGGGTTTGCGGAATTGTCTTTTCGAGCCTGGTCTTGATCATGGATTGTTCTTTCTGTTTTCCGCCGACTATTCCGGAAAGGCCGATGTGTGATTGACCGACAAGAGAAGCGTGCCATCGGGCCGCTTGAACTCGACATCGTAGCGGATCAGCTTGCGGCCCTTCTTCTCGAGCTTGTCTGTCACCCGTCCGGTTCCGATCACATCGGTATCCTCGTCGGCCCAGACCGGGTTGTGGAACTGCACCGTGTTGCCGAGCATGATGCCGCCTTGCTGCGGCGGATAGAGCCGATACATCACCGCCATCATGTAAACGAAGATGACGTTGGTCGGCGCAGCCTGCCGGCCGTCGATCACGTAGTCGGCCAAGTCGGCATCGATCGCGGCGTTGTATTCGCTCACGATGTCGGGCGTGATGGTGAAAGGCAGTGCCGGAAATTCCGCGCCGACCGTCCAATCGTTGTAAAGCGCGGCAGGCTGTTCACCCTCGCGCGGTTTGATATCGCTGGGACGTGTCATTTCTCTGCTCCTTGATAGACGATCTTTTCCGCAACCAGCCGGTCGATGGCCGCAGCGTCGTAGCCGCATACGCGTTCGAGAATTTCTCGGGTATGGGCTCCATGCGGAGGCGGATAGGACAGTGGCTTTCCGGATCTCGTATTTGATCGGATTGCCAAGGAATTTGAGGATTCCGGCTCCGCGCGGGCTTTCGAGCGTCTCCACCATTTTCCGCAGCAATGCGAGCGGCTGGGCGACCGCTTCCGCGACGCTGTTGACGGGGGCCGCCGGAATCCGTTCGGCGAACAAGTGCGCGCCCCATTCCGATGACGGGCGGGAGCGGAACACGTCGCTCAACACCTCCGTCAGCGCCAGGACGTTGTTGATGCGCTTCACCGGATGATCAAAGCGGGGGTCCTTGGCGATGTCCGGGCGGCCGATGGCGACGCAGAACTCTTCCCAGAACTGCTGACCGGTGGGGGAAACGGCAATGAATTTTCCGTCTGCACAGGGGTATATGTCGCTCGGCGCGATCACCGGATGCCGAGCCCCATTGGCGAACGGCTGCATTCCCGAGATGAAATAATTTTGCGCCTGCCATGTCAGCATCGCCAGTTGGCAGTCGAGGAGCGAAACCTGGACCAGCTCGCCCTTGCCTTGCTTCAGCGACTTCAACATGCCGCCGACGCACCCGAGCGCGAGATAGAGCCCGCCCACAAGATCAGCGACCTGATAGCCGACGCGGACCGGAGCGCCATCGCGCTCGCCGGTGATGCTCATCACGCCTGCCATTGCCTGCACCACCAGGTCGAATGCCGGCGCGTCGGCGAAAGGAGGCTCGTCGTGCAGGCCGATCAGTTGCGCGATGGTGAGCTTCGGATTGACCTTGTGCAGGGACTCGCGATCGAGGCCGAGGCGCGCCGGTACCGCAGGCGCAAAACCGTAGATCACGGCGTCCGCCTTGCGGACGAGGTCATACATGACCGCCCGACCTTCAGGCTTCTTCAGATCCAGTGCCAGACTTGATTTGCCGCGATTGACCGACAGGAAGAATCCGGAATCGCCGTCGAATTCGGTCGTGTGGCTCGAGACCCGGCGTGACAGATCGCCTTCAAGCGGCTCGATCTTGATGACCTCGGCTCCGAGTTGCGCCAGCAACTGGCCGGCGAACGGGCCTCCGAGTACCCAGGTCAGATCGAGGATACGGAAATCAGCGAGCATCTTTTCCCGGTCGCTTTCGTGGTCGAGCTTGCGGGCAAGCAATGCTGTGTCGAGCGAACCGGGACAATCGATTTGTTATCGGAGGCCGTGTCTAAAACTCACAGGACTACGGTCGGCGTTAGAGCCCGGCGGCCTTCGTTCCCTGATCACGGCGTCGCCAAATTGGTCTGAATTCGCCCCTTCCATCGATAGCCACGCCATAAAGGATTTGCTGATGCGTGGCTGGCGCGTCACCGGCGACAGCAGATGGTAATAGGCGCGCTCATAGACCCCGGGGACTTTCCACGCGATGACCAGCCGGCCTGCGGCGATGTCGTCGACCACCAATGCGGATGGCATCAAGGCGATGCCCAGTCCGTCGAGAGCGGCCTCCAGAGCGAAGAACATGTGCTCGAACCGCGCAAATCGCGCTTTGGCCGGGAGTGCGGTTCCAGCCTTTGCAAACCAGTCCGTCCAGCCGAGCGCTGCGGTTTCGGCTTCGATCAGCTGATGTCGCGCAAGTTGATCGGGGGTCTCGATCGGATTCGCTTCGACCAATTCAGGTGCACAGACTGCCAGCAGGGCCGTCGACAAGAATGGCACCGATGGCCAATCGGCATGGGGCTGGGCCAACCGGCGGATGGCAATGTCGACCTCGTTCATCTTCAGCTCGTGAAGCGGTCCAATGCCTGTCGACAGCCGCACATCGATGTCGCGGAAACGCTGCTGAAAGCGCGAAAGGCGCGGGATCAGCCATTTCATGGTGAACGTGGGCGGCGCATTGACGTTGAGGGTGCGCGGCGCATCGCCGCGGCTCATTCCGTCTATCGCGGCAGCAAGGCGGTCGAAAGCCGGCGCGACGCCGGCGAACAGACGCTGGCCGGCCTCGGTGAGCGTAAGGGTGGCGCCCCGATCGAACAGTTTGACGCCAAGCGTCTTCTCAAGCGATGTAATCTGACGGCTTACCGCTCCATGCGTCACGCCCAGCGCGGCGGCGGCGCGCGTGAACGACAGATGACGCCCCACCGCTTCGAAGCTCCGAAGGGCGGTCAATGGCAGATGTCGTCGATCCATTTTCGGCTGAAAACTCACAGGGCAGGAACGAAATTCGATTGTCTGCCGGAAGGCGCTATCCTACATCGCCAAGTCTGCACATTGCCAAGTCTGCGCATCGCCAAGTCCGCGCTCGCTCCGGCCCCACAAACATATATGAGGCGGTTATTAGGGCCAAGCCAGATTCTGGATGGGACCGGCGCCCCTACAGTTGAAGCACCCATACAGTTAAAGCACCCGTACGGTTAAGAAGGAACCCGATGTCGTTCGTTGCATCCCGCCGACGAGCTTGCGCTGCAATCACGGCTGTTGCCATGCTGGCGATGGCTGGGACGGCGCCAAGCGCCCAGGAGCAATACCCGTCTTCGACGGTCGAGGTCATCGTACCGTTTACGGCAGGCGGCGCCGTGGACGTGACGGGCAGAGTTGTAGCCCAGGCTCTCACCAAGGCACTCGGCCGCAGCTTTGTTGTCATCAACCGGCCCGGTGCGAACTCCAATATCGGCAATCTCTTTGTGGCGCGCGCCAAACCGGATGGTTACACGCTGCTCGTCAGCAGCATTGGTCTTGCGGCCAACAAAGCGCTCTACAAGGATCTGCCCTACGATCCGCTTGTGGGCTTGGCGCCGGTTTCCCTCGTGTCCAACGCGCCGCTTGGTTTGTTCGTGAACAAGTCCTTGCCCATCTCCAACTTGAGAGAGCTCATCGTCTATCTCAAGGAGAATCCTGGCAAGCTGAACTATGCATCCTATGGCTTGGGCAGCAGTCCGCATCTGGCCGCCGAGCTTTTCCAGAGCGAGACCGGTACCAAGATGACCCACGTGCCGTTCAACGGCAACGGTCCGGCGACGGTGGCGACCATTTCGGGTACAACACAAGTCATCTTCTGCACTCCGGTGGCCGTATTGCCTTTCGTTCTGAACGGCAGTCTCAAGTCGATTGCGTTTGGAGACGATCGTCGCTTGCTCCAATTGCCAGATGTGCCGACGTTCAAGGAGAGCGGCGTCAATTTCACCATGGGAACGTGGTTCGGTCTGCTCGCGCCAGCCCAGACCCCGGCGCCGATTATCGCGACGCTCAACAAGGCCATTACGGGCTCTCTCGACAGTCCCGAATCTCAGAAGATCTTTGCAAGCCAAGGGGCTCAAATTGTCGGATCCTCGCCGGAGGAGTTCGCAGCCTTCCTGAAGGCTGAAAGCGAGCGCCTCTCAGCGGTCATCAAGGAACGCAGCATTCGAGCGGAGTGATCGCTGCAATGAATTCCGTGTCGATCCGATTGCCGTTCAGCTCACCGCCAGCGGCGCGAGCGCATCGATATCGGTGACGACGTCGATCACCACCGGCCGGTCGGCCTTGAGCGCCTGCGCGAGCGCGCCCGCGATCTCGCCCGGCTTCTCGACCCGGATGCCCACCGCGCCCATGTCCTCGGCGAGCCGCGCGAAGTTCATCTTGTTGAAGGTCCACAGCGAGCGGCCGCCTTCGGTCTGCTGGCCGCCATAGACACGATCGAAGCCGCGCTTCGACTGGTTGCCGCCGCCGTTGTTGTTCACGACCGTGATCGCGTTGATCTTCCAGCGCACCGCGGTCTCGACCTCGGCGATGTGATACCAGAAGCCGGCGTCGCCCGTGAACGTGACGACCGGCCGTTCCGGCATCGCGCATTTGGCGCCGAGCCCGGCCGGGAATGCCCAGCCGAGATGACCGGCGCTGCGCATGTAGCTCTGGCGCGGGCTGATGAGATCGTACATGCCGCCCATCCACATGCCGGCATGCCCGGTGTCGACCACCACGATGGCGTCGTCGGGCATGTGCTTCGACAAGTCGCCGCACAGGCGCTCGGGCCGGATCGGAACCGCCTCGGACGTGAACGCGCCTTGATACTTCGCACCCCATTCCTTGCAGATCGCCTGCGCCTCCGCGATCCATGCTTTGCGCCGCGCGGCCGATCCGCGGTCCGCATGCTTGAGCATTTCGGCGAGCGCGACCTTGGCGTCCGCATTGATGGCAGCTTCGAACGGATAATTCCGTCCAATCGCCTCGGCGTCGATGTCGATCTGGATTGTCGGCGTGCCGATCTTCGGCACCGCCCAGAAATGCGTGGTCATGCCGCCGGTCTCGCTGCCGATGAAGCAGACGAGATCGGCGCGGTTGACCACGCGGTTGGCGCTTTCGCGCGAATAGGTGCCGACGACGCCGACCGAGAGCGGATGATTGCCCGGGAATCGAGTCCTTGCCGTTGAGCGAGGTCGCGACCGGAATTTGCAGCGCTTCGGCGAGCGCCACCAGCTCGGCCGCGGCACCGGAGCAGCGCACGCCGCCGCCCGCGACGATCACCGGCCGATCGGCGTCCTGCAGCAGCTTGAGCGCGGCCAGCATGCTGGCGCTATCGGGCGCTGGCCGGAACGGCGGCACGCGCGCGAAGCGCTCCTCGGTGAGCGGCTCCATCTCGGCCTCTTCGAGGTCGACCTGGCCCTCGTTGCCGCGGAACTGCAGATGCACCGGCCCGGGCGTGCCGGACGTGGCCACCCGAAACGCCTGCCGCACCATGTCGGGAAAGCGCGCGACGTCGTCGACGGTGGCGTTGAACTTGGTCACCGGCTCGAACGCCGGCATGTCGTCGATCTCCTGATAGACCTTGCGGAACTTGGTCTTGGGCTCGCGCCCGCCGGTCATCGCGATCACTGGCGAGTGCGCGAGCCAGGCGTCGCGCAGCCCGGCCGCGAGATTGAGCGCGCCGATGACCTGCGCCATGCAGATGCCGGGCTTGCCCGACGCGCGCGCATAGCCGTCCGCCATATAGGCCGCGGCCTTCTCGCCATGCACATGCAGCCGCTTGATCGAGGTGCGGCTCTCCATTACGGCGAAGGTCTTGCGCAGCACGGCGGGCACATGAAACACGTGCGTGACGCCATAATCCTTAAGCATGTCGGCGAGGCATTCGGCGCCGGACATTTTACGATTGTGACCGAGCATGTTCATCCCTTCTGGAGTGGCAGGAGAGCGCGGGGCGGGAACTCTCGCCTATCGCATATTGTGATCGCCGATGTTAAGCTAATATTTGGCTCAGGAGACGTGTGGAATGAACGTCAACACCCCCGCGCAGCCCTCGTCAGGGACCATGGACGTAGACGAGTTCATGGCCTTCCTGGAAACGCGGCCTGACAACGAGCGCTGGGACCTGATCGAGGGTGTTGCCGTGATGATGGCGCCGCCAAGCTATGCGCATCAGCGCATTACGCGCAATTTCTGCGAGCTTCTCAATAGTGCGTTTTCCGAGCAGCGCCTCGATTTGTTCGCTTATTTTTCTGCAGGCGTCCGCAATCCTGGGCTTCGAAATTTCCAACCCGAGCCGGACGTGGTGGTCGTGCCTGGAGTGGCAGGCAACGATCTCTACTCTGAAAAATTTCAGCTCGCGGGTGAGATCATGTCACCTACGAATACCCGCCGTGAGATTGACCTGAAGCTCCGCCGGTACCGCGAGGGGCCGGACAATCTCTACGCCGTCGTGATTGAGCCGAGTGAATTCCTGGTGGAGATTCATGCCAGGCGTGAGGGCTGGCAGCCAAAGGTTCTCAAGCGGCCCGACGATCTCGTCGGGATGCCCGAGTTCGGCCTGCGCTGTTGCGTCGTCGAGATCTATCGCGGGACGTCACTCGATCCGCAGCGAAGGGGCACTTAAGGCGCCGGCTGCCACGCATTCCTAACGAGGTCTCTCCAAAGAACTCACGGCGGGTCGTGACGCGGCACGGCGGGGTTCGGCTCGCCGCGGATGAGCCAGGTCACCGAGGCGTAGGCGCCGCACCAGGAGCCAATGGCGGCAAACGCTACATAGACGGGATTCTCCGTGTAGCTGATCACCGCGAAGGCAGACAGCAGATACCACACTGCGCTCCAGTTGGCGGCGCGGACGCGCCGTCGGGCGCCGACCGCCGCGTTGAAGAACACATAGGCGGCATCCGTAACGGCGGTTGATGCGAACACGGCGAGCGCGATCAGCGGATTGATGGCGAGGTTGAAGGTGTGCATCCGACAGGCCTCCATTGCTCACGTGCGGCGGCACGTCGAGCAACGCAACCCGACGCCTGACACTTCGTCCTACTTGATCGCCAGCGGATTGGTCGGCGAGCCGACCGCGCCGGTGATCGGAATCGCGGGCGCGACGAACATGAACTCGTAGACCTTGTCGGCCGCGCAATCGTCCGCGAGCTCCTTCACGTTGAAGATCTCGCCCATGGTCATGCCCATGATCGGGATGGTGATCCAGTGCCAGGGCTGGTTGATGCCGGGCTCGGTCTCGTTCGGCCGCACCTCGCAGCCCCAGGTGTCGCTGGCGAGCGCGGCAAGCTCGGTGCGCGCCACCCATTCGAGCGTCTCGAACGCAAAGCCGGGCGCATCGCCGCCCGGATAGCCGTCCCAGCTGCCGGCCTTGAGGCAGCGCTCCATCTGACCGGTGCGCACGATCACGTAGTCGCCGCGCTTGACGGTGATGCCCTGCTCCTCGGCGGTGTTGTTGAGGTCCTCGCAGGTGATGCCGTAGCCGTCGTCGAGCAACTCGACGCCCTTGAAGCGCGCGCACGTCGAGGAACACGCCGCGCCCGACCATCTTGTTCTTGGTTTTCTCGATGCCGCACTTCTGCGCGCCGTTCGACGTCACCTCGCGGCAGTCGTAGCCGTTCCACATATAGTCTTCGTAGAAGACGTGGCCGAGCCCATCCCATTGCGTGCCGCATTGCAGCGGCATCGTCACCATGTCGTCGGCGGCGCGGATGCCGCGCTTGTCGAGCACGCCCGAATAGGCGTCGGTACCGGTACGCAGCATGGTGTGGATCGGATTGGTGCGGCCCATGGCGGGATACTTGCTCTTGGCGCCCTGCGGCCCGGTGTGATCGAAGTTGAGCGCGAGCGAGATCACCTTGCCTTTGCGCACCAGCTGGGCGGCCGCGATGATGTCCTCCGGGCTCGTGTAATTGAGGGTACCGATCTCGTCGTTCGGGCCCCATTTGCCCCAGTTCTTGTACTTTTCCGCCGCGTCGCGAAGGTCCTGCCGCGTGAGCTTTCTGGTCGCCATTTGCCACTACCCTGTTTGGAGCACGCCTAAGACCGGGGCAGAGCCATAGCCCATTTACTCACCCGAGTGCAGGGGCGATGATAAGCGCATCGCCAGCAAGGGAGGATGCCGTGAGGAGCATGATCCGCAGTCTCGTCTGCCTCGCCGCGCTCGTCTGCGCCGGTTCCGCCGCCGCCCAGACCTATCCGACCAAACCGATCCGCATGATCGTGACCTTTGCGGCCGGCGGCCCGACCGACGTGATCGCCCGCATCATTGCGCAGAAGGCGAGCGAGACCTTGGGCCAGCAGGTCGTCGTCGAGAATGTCCCCGGCGCCGGCGGCAATATCGGGCTGGCCAACGCGCTGCGCGCGCCCGCCGATGGCTATACGATCGTGGCGGTGAGCACCGGCTTCATCGTCAATCCGAGCCTCTATGCCAAGGTGCCGTACGCGATCAAGGACTTCGCCCCGATCAGCCTGGTGGCGGCCTCGCCCAATGTGCATCTCGGTCCATCCGTCGGTTCCGGCCAAGTCGGTGCAGGAACTGATCGCGCTCGCGAAGGCCAATCCCGGCAAGTACAGCTACGCGCAACCCGGCACCGGCTCGACTCCGCATCTCGCCGGCGAATTGTTCAAGCTCAAGTTCGGGCTCGATCTCACGATGGTGCCGTTCGGCAGTGCCGCGCCGGCCATCACCTCGACAATCGGAGGCCACACCCCGATCGCGTTCACGGCGCTGCCGCCTGCGATCAGCAACATCCAGGATGGCAAGCTGCGCGGGCTTGCGGTGCTGGCAGCGAAACGCAACGCCAGCGTGCCGAATGTACCCACCATGGCCGAGGCGGGCGTGCCGGATCAGGAATCCGACACGGTGACCGGCATCGTGACGCTGGCGGGGACACCGCCCGGAGATTGTCGAGCGCTGGCATCGCGAGATCGTCCGCATCGTGGCGCTGCCCGACGTCAATGAGCGGCTGCGCACCCTCGGCTTCGATCCGGTCGCCAATTCGCCGGCGGAGTTCGCCGAGCGGATCAGGACCGAAGGAGCAAAGTGGGACAAGGTTGCCAAAGAGGCGAAGATCGTCTTGAGTGAGCGCACGCCGCGACGCTAGTCGATACGGAAAGCAACAGAGGAAGCCAATGAACGTCCACCAATCCAATCTCATGCGCGGCATGATGCTGATCGGCGGCGAGCTGGTCCCGAGCGAGGGCGGCGAATGGCTCGAGTCGGTCAATCCGGCCACCGAGGAGACGCTCGGCCATGTGCCGCATGGCACCGCCGCCGACGTCAATCGCGCGGTCGCGGCCGCCGAAGCCGCGCACCCGGCCTGGGCCGCGCTCGAGCCGAAGGAGCGCGCCAAGCTCGTAAAGAAGCTCGCCGCCAAGCTGCGCGAGAAGACCGATGAGATCCTGCGCGTCGAGGTGGTCGATACCGGCAACACCATCACCAAGATGCGCGCCGATGTGGCCTCCGCCGGCGACACGCTCGATTTCTACGCGGGCTTCCACACCGAGATCAAAGGCGAGACCATTCCGGCCAGCGCCAAGAACCTGCATTTCACCATCCGCGAGCCTTATGGCGTGGTCGGCCGCATCATTCCGTTCAATCATCCGATCAAGTTCGCCGCCAACGCGCTCGCCGCGCCACTGATGGCCGGCAACTGCGTGGTGCTCAAGCCGCCGGAAACGAGCCCGCTGTCGGCCACCATGCTGGGCGAGATCTGCCGCGAGGTGCTGCCGGCGGGCGTTGTCAACATCGTCACCGGTCTTGGCCTGCCGGCGGGCGACGCGATCGCGCGCCATCCCAACGTCAAGCGCATCGCCTTCACCGGCTCGGTGCCGACCGGCCGCGCCATCCAGCGCGCCGCTGCCGAAGGCGGCATCAAGCACGTCACGCTCGAGCTCGGCGGCAAGAACCCGCTGATCGCGTTCCCCGACATGGATCCCGGACACGGTCGCGCAAGATCGCGGTCGCCGGCATGAATTTCGCGTGGCAGGGCCAGAGCTGCGGCTCGACCAGCCGGCTTCTGCTGCACGAGGATCCTCTATAAGCCGGTGCTGGAGCGCGTGGTCGAGCGCGTGAAGTCGCTTGCGGCTCGGCGATCCGCTCGACGACAAGTCGCAGATGGGTCCGATCAACTCCAAGCGCCACTACGAGCGCGTCGTGCTCCATGGTGCAGTCGGGCGTTTCCGACGGCGCCAAGCTGATGACCGGCGGCAAGCGTCCGCGGTGGCAGCGACTTCGCGCGCGGCTACTGGCTCGAGCCCACGGTGTTCGCCGACGTCAATGCCGAACATGCGCATCGCCAAGGAGGAGATCTTCGGGCCGGTGCTCTCGGTGTTCCGCTGGAAGGACGAGAAGGAGGCGCTGCACGCTCGCCAACTCGACCGAATACGGCCTGACGGCTTCGATCTTCACCAACGATCTCAAGACCGCATTCCGCACCGCGCAGCGCGGTGAAGTCCGGCTATATCTGGATCAACGGCGCTTCCGGCCACTTCTACGGCACGCCGTTCGGCGGCTTCAAGAACTCCGGCCTCGGCCGCGAGGAGGGGATCGACGAGCTGTTGAGCTACACCGAGGTGAAGACGATCCACGTGATGCTCGGCGACATTCAGGCGAGGGATTGAGAAGTCCCAACGCGACGCTGCTGTTCTCTCCAACCCCTCCGCTGTCGTCCCCGCGAAGGCGGGGACCCATATCCCAGGGCGATGATTATGGGTCCGCGTTCGCGGGGACGACAATCGAGAGGCTTGCGCGAGAAGCTTCTTAGGTTTCGTTAATGGCAACAAATCCCCGCTTCGATCTCACCAACCGCACCGTCATCATCACCGGTGGCGGCAAGGGCATCGGCAAGGTCTACGCTCAGGAATTCGCCCGCGTCGGCGCGCGCGTGGTGGCGGCCGACATCGACGAGCCGGCCGCCAAGGCGGTGGGCGAGGCGCTTGCCGCGGAAGGCTTTGCAGCGCTCGGGCTTGGCGTCGACATTGCGAGCGAAGAGTCGACCAAAGCCATGGCGGGTGCCGCGCTCGATCGCTTCGGCTCGATCGACGTGCTCATCAACAACGCCTCGCTGATGAGCGTGCTGCCGCGCCGTTCCTGGCTCGAGATTCCGGTGGAGGAATGGGATCGCGTGATGGCAGTGAACCTGCGCGGCATGTTCCTCGCCAGTCGCGCCGTGTTCCCGGCCATGCAGGCGCAGAAGCGCGGCAAGATCGTCAATATCTCCTCCTCGCGCTTCTTCGAGGGTACGCCCAACCGGCTGCACTACACGACCTCGAAGGCGGGCGTGATCGGCTTCACCCGGGCGCTGGCGCGCGAGGTCGGCGAGTTTGGGATCACGGTGAACGCGGTCGCGCCTGGCGTCACGCTCAGCGAGACCCAGGTGGCGTCCTCGTCCGGGAACTATCTGGGCACGCGTCTCTCCGGTCGCACGATCGATCGCCCGCAATATCCCGAGGACCTCGTCGGCGCCGTGATGTTCCTGTCCTCGGCGGCGAGCGACTTCATGACCGGGCAGACGCTGCTGGTCGACGGCGGCAAAGCGATGCATTGAGTTGCGCGTCAATTGTCGCTAACTCTCCTCCGTTCGTCCCCGCGAAAGCGGGGACCCAGAATCCTTCGAGCCTAGGTGTTTGGCCCTGGGTTCCCGCTTGCGCGGGGACGAACGGAGAGGATGTGGAGCTAAATTCCAAATGGACACCCAAGTCCTCATCGTCGGTGCCGGCCCGGTCGGGCTCACGCTCGCGGTCGATCTCGGCCTGCGCGGCGTGCGCTGCACGCTCATCGAGCAGAAGGAGGCGCCGCAGTTCCTGCCCAAGATGGAACGCGTGAATGCGCGCAGCATGGAGATCTATCCGGCGCATGGGGCTCGCCGGAAAGATCCGCGCCGCCGGGCTGCCGCGCGACGTGCCGATGGACGTGTTCATCGTGCTGTCGCTGATCGAGCCGCCGCTCCTGCATCTTCCCTATCCGTCGGTCGCGCAGGCCGAAAGGCAGATCGCCGCGACCCACGACGGCAGCCTGCCGCTCGAGCCCTATCAGCTCATTTCGCAATACACGATCGAGCCGCTGCTCAAGTCGGTGGCCGAAACGCTGCCGAGCGTGAGCGTGCGCTACGGCTGCGAGCTTCTGTCCTTCACGCAGGACGCAGACTCGGTCACCGCGACGGTCCGTGACCTGGGCGGCAGGACCTCGCAGATCAAGGCGCTCTATCTCGCCGGCTGCGATGGCGGCAACAGCATGGTGCGCCGGCAGCTCGGCATCAAGCTCACCGGCAACGAAGACCGCATGCTGGAGCTGCGCCAGTCGCTGCACTACTGCGAAGATTTGTTCGAGCGCATCCCGATCGGCAAGGGGCGCCACTATCACGTGGCCGACAACCACGCGACCCAGTTCATCGTGCAGGACTCGACCAGGCATTTCACGCTGCATTCGATCGTCGACAGCGACGCCGACATGGTGACGAAGTTTCAAGAGACGATCGCGATGCCGCTCAAGTTCGATACGCTCTATGTCGGAACGTGGAAGCAGAACCTGCTGCTTGCCGACTGCTATGGCGAGGGCCGCGTGTTCATGGCCGGCGATGCGATCAAGCTCGTGATCCCGACCGGCGGACTTGGCATGAACAGCGGCGTCGGCGACGCGATCGATCTCTCGTGGAAGCTTGCCGCAACGCTGCAAGGCTGGGGCGGGCCGAAGCTCCTTGCCTCCTATGAGACCGAGCGCCGCAAGGTCGGCGCCCACGTGGTCGCTGCGTCGCGCTTTGCCACCCTCGGGCGGCGCAAGTGGCGCTCGATGTGGAAGCCGAACATCCGCGACAACACGCCCGAGGGCGCGGAGACGCGCGCCAACCTTGCACGCGTCGCGGACGTCGAGCAGCGCAAGTCGAACGAGATGCTCGGCGCCGAGCTGGGCTATCGCTACGACGGCTCGCCGCTCATTGCGTCGGAGCCGGGCGAGCCGCCGCCGATCGACTTCATCGAGTACCGTCCGACCACGTGGCCGGGCGCGCGCCTGCCGCATGCCTGGCTTGCACGACGGCACCGCCATGCAGGATCGCATCGGCAACGATTTGATCTATACGCTGCTGCGCCTCGGCCATTCGCAGGTTGACGTCTCGGGGCTCGTGCAGGCATTCGCGGCGCTCGGCGCGCCGCTGCGCGTGCTCGACATCCCGGACGAGGAGCCGCGCGCGATCTATGACCGCGACCTCCTGCTGATCCGGCCCGACCTGCACGTCGCCTGGCGCGGCAACCGGCCGCCGGACGATCCGCGGGCGCTTGCCGCGCTGGTGACCGGGCATTGAATTGTTCGTTGAAGTCGTTACAGGTGGCACCATAACGACCGGCTCCGGCCGGCCACGCCGCATGGAATGACAATGAACAACAAGCCTGACTTCCGCTTCATCGGCCAGCCGGTGCGCCGCGCGGAGGACGAGCGCCTCATCACCGGCAAGGGCCGCTTCAGCGACGACTTTCTGCTCGACGGGCAGACCTACGCCGCGATGGTGCGCTCGCCGTATGCGCATGCGCGTATCCGCAATATCGACACCACGCAGGCGCGCAAGATGCCGGGCGTGCTCGGCGTTTTT
This sequence comes from uncultured Alphaproteobacteria bacterium, assembly GCA_963817015.1. GTDB lineage: Bacteria > Pseudomonadota > Alphaproteobacteria > Rhizobiales > Xanthobacteraceae > VAZQ01. Next base: position 120,155 of record CAWFMV010000014.1, read on the forward strand.
ACAGGCGCTGACTGTCTTGCCGACGGGCTGCAGCCGATCCCGCACGATCCGCTGCCGAAGACCAAATACGACATGAAGCTGCATGGGCCTGGTGGCAGCACCGTGTTCATCGGGCCGCATATGCTGCTGCCGGCCGACAAGGCGCGCCATGTCGGCGAGGCAGTCGCGATGGTGGTCGCCGAGACCAAGACGCAGGCGCTCGATGCCGCCGAGGCCGTCGAGGTCGACTACGAGGAATTGCCGTTCGTCATCCATGCCGAAGACGCCATGCGGCCCGATGCGCCGCGGGTGTGGGACGAGATGACGAGCAACATGTCGGTCGAGACCTGGTTCGGCGACCGCGATGCGACCGACAAGGCCTTCGCCGCCGCCGACCACGTGGTGAAGCTCGACCTCCACATCGGCCGCGTCACCGGCGTGCCGATCGAGTTGCGCGCCGCGGTCGCGCACTACGACTCCGCAGCCGACAAGTACACGCTCTATGCCGGCTCGGGCGGCGCGGTGCGGCAGAAGAACGAGCTGGTGAAGGTGCTCGGCATCGCGCCCGACAAGCTGCGCGTTCTCTGCTACGATGTCGGCGGCAATTTCGGCACCCGCAACCGCGTGTTCGTCGAGTTCGGCCTGGTGCTGTGGGCGGCGAAGAAAGTCGGCCGGCCGGTCAAGTACACGGCGACGCGCTCAGAAGCCTTTCTCAGCGACTATCAGGGCCGCGACCTGGTGACGAAAGTCGAGCTCGCGCTGCGCAAGGACGGCCGCTTCCTGGCGATGCGGGCGACCAACATCAGCAATGTCGGCGCGCGCGCTGTGTCGTTCTCGCCGCTCTCCAAGGGCTCGGGCCTGATCCCGGGCTCCTATGACATCCCGGCCGTGACGCTGCGCGCCATCGCGGTCTACACCAACACCATGCCGACGCAGGCCTATCGCAGCTCCGGCCGGCCGGAGGTGACGTTCGCGATCGAGCGGCTGATCGAGAACGCGGCTGCCGAACTCGGCTTCGACCGCATTGCGCTGCGCCGCAAGAACCTGATCAAGCCGAAGGCGATGCCTTACCGCAACGCCGTCGGCATGCTCTACGACAGCGGCCGCTACGAAGAGAACATGAAGCGCGCCATGGAGCTTGCCGACTGGAAAGGCTTTGCGCAGCGTCGCCGCGAGGCGAAGAAGCGCGGCAAGCTGCTCGGTCTCGGTCTCGCCAATTATGTCGAGTCCTCGATCGGCGCGCCCAACGAGCAGACGCGCATCACGGTGCGGCCCGAAGGCCGCGTCGACGTGGTGATCGGCACGCAGCCGAGCGGGCAGGGCCACGAGACGAGCTTCGCGCAGGTCGTCTCCGATCTCATGTGCGTGCCGGTCGAGCGCGTGCAGATCATCCTCGGCGACACCGACGTGGTGAAGGTCGGCGGCGGCTCGCATTCGGGCCGCTCGATGCGGCATGCCGCAACGGTGTTCTCGAAGGCCGATGCCCGACCTGATCGAGAAGAGCAAGAAAGTCGCAGCCGCCGTGCTCGACGTTGCGCCTGGACGATGTCAACTTCGACGACGGCCGTTTCTCGGCGCGCGGCACCAACCGCAGCTTCGATTTCCTCGAGCTCGCCAAGGAGGCTGCGCAACTCGCGTTGCCGGACGACGTCAAGGAGCGGCCTCTCGATCGTCACCGACAACGAGATGCACGATCCGGTGTTTCCGAACGGCACCGCGATCTGCGAGGTCGAGGTCGATCCCGACACCGGCACCGTCACAATCATACGCTACGCCTCGGTCGACGACGTCGGCCGCTGCATCAATCCGCTGATCGTGGACGGCCAGACCCACGGCGCGATCGTGCAGGGCGTCGGGCCAGGCGATGTGGGAGCAGTGCTACACCGATCCGGATTCCGGCCAGCCGCTGTGCGGCTCGCTGATGGACTACGGCATGCCGCGCGCCGATGGGGTGCCATCGTTCGTGACAGAGATTGCGGAGGTGCTTTCGCCCACCAATCCGCTCGGCATCAAGGCCGGCGGTGAGGGCGGCACCACCGCGGCGCCGGCCGTGATGGTGAGCGCGATCGTGGACGCGCTCTCGGTCTACGGCATCCGCAACATCAGCATGCCGGCGACGCCGTACAACGTCTGGAAGACGATCCAGGACGCGAAGGCCAAGCAGCGCTGAGCAACATACGAATGCACTCGTTGTTTGGCTCGTCATGCCCGCGCATAGCGCGTCGAAGACGCGCGTGAACGCGCTTAAGTCGCGGGCATCCACGTCTTGCTTTCCTTGATTGCCGCAAGACGTGGATGGCCGGGACAGGCCGGGACAGGCCCGGCCATGACGGGGAGAGGCGGAAATCCGATCGCAAGACGTCGTATCAATGCCCCGCTGACGTGAGCACGCCTGAGAGCAGCGCCGCCCCATAGGCGGCCGCGCCACGCGGCTCCATCGCGGGCGCCGAACGCAGATAGTCCTTCACGGCGACGAGCGCCGCCTGCGAGCGCGACGTCATGGTGGCGAGCGTCTCCGCCATTGCGGCGTCGAGCCGCGCCAGCGGAACGACGGCGCTGACGATGCCGATCTGCAGCGCGGTCGCGGCGTCGATCTGCGGCATCGCGTAGACCATGTAGGCGATCGCCTTGCGCGGCACCTTCGGCATCAGCGCCGAGATCGCGAGCGTTGGCGGCAGGTTGTGGGTCATCTCCGGCAGCTTGAAGGTTGCGTTGTCGGCCGCGATCGTTACGTCGCAGGCGGTCGCCATCGCGCAGCCAAAGCCGAGCGCCGCGCCCTGCACCGCGCACACCACCGGCTGCGGCGCCTCGTTGAGCGCCGCGTAGACGTCGAGGATCGGCTGCAGCACCTGGTCGCGCATGACAAGCGCGGTCGGATTGGCCGGGCCGCCCTTCGGGTCGCGGCCGCGGCAGAAGTCCGCACCCGTCGTGCGCAGCGTGATCACCTTGGCGTCGGTGGCTGCAGCGGCCCGGATGGTCGCAGTGAGCGTGCGCAGCATCTCGGTCGTGAGCACGTTACCTTCGGCCGCCCGGTCGATGGTGATCGCCGCGACTGCGCCATCGCGCGCCATGCGGATTGTCTCGGTCATAAGGTGCCCCCGCTTGCAATTACCGGCGGCACCTTAAGCATTGCATGGAGATCGGAACAAGTCGTACTTTGCGGCCAATTCCGCTTGAGGATCAGCCATGCTCGACGTCACCGACAAGACCGCAACGCACGCGCCGCCCAAGGATTTCCAGGAGCATCTCGCGACTGCTTGAGGCGCAGGGCCTGATCGTGCGCATCGATCGCCCGATCGACAAGGACACCGAGCTGCATCCGCTGGTGCGCTGGCAGTTCCAGGGCGGGCTGACGGAGGACGCAGCGCCGCGCCTTCCTGTTCACCAACGTGATCGATGGCGCCGGCCGCACATACGACATGCCGGTCGTGGTCGGCGCGCTCGCGCGCCTCGCCGCGCATCTATTCGGTCGGCATGGGGCGGCCGGTCGCGGAGATCGAGGCGGCCTGGATCGAACGCCATCGCCAATCCGATCCCGCCGGTGCGCGTCGACGACGCCGCCGTGCCAGGAGGTCGTCATCACCGGCGATGCGCTGCGTGCGCCTGGCCAAGGGCTTGCCGCGCTGCCGGTGCCGATCTCGACGCCGGGCTTCGACGCCGCGCCCTATCTCACCGCGACGCTCGCGGTCACGCGCGATCCCGAGACCGGCATCCAGAACATGGGCACCTATCGCGCCGGCCTCAAAGCCACCGACCGGCTCGGCGTGCGCATGGCGGCGCGCATCGGCGGCGCCGGCGGCTATCAGCATTGGCGCAAGCACAACAAGCGCAAGACGCCGATGCCGTGCGCGTTCGTGATCGGCGCGGCGCCGGTCGTGATGTTCACCGGGCCGATGAAGCTCGCCGATCGATCTCGACGAGATGGCGGTCGCGGGCGGGCTCGCGGGCGCGCCGATCCGGGTCACCAAATGCGTCACCGTCGATCTCGACGTGCCGGCCGACGCCGAGATCGTGATCGAAGGCCTGATCGATCCGGAGCTGCTCGAGCCCGAAGGCCCGTTCGGCGAGAGCCACGGCCACATCGCGCTCGAAGACTTCAACATGTCGATGCAGGTGACCGCGATCACCCGCAAGCGCAAGCCGGTGTTCGTCTCGATCCTCAGCGAGGTGACGCCGAGCGAATCGAGCGTGGTCAAGAAGGTCGCCTACGAGCCGATGTTCCTCGTCGCATCTGCGCGACCAGCTCTCGATCAAGGGCGTGCGCCGCGTGGTGATGCACGAGCCGCTCACCAATCTGCGCAAGGTCATCTTCGTGCAATGTGCGCAAGGCATGCCGCGCATCGGAGGTGTGGCGCGCGCTGCATGGCGCGTCGACGCTGCTCGCCGACTGCGGCAAGATCTGCATCGCGGTCAGCGAGGACATCGATCCCGAGAACGCCGATGCGGTGTTCTGGTCGCTCGCCTATCGCTCCAACCCGATCGACGACGTGCACATCGCGCCTTATCGCTCGGCCGGCCATGGGCCGAAGTCCGGCGCGCACGGCGAGGAGTCGACGCTCCTGATCGACGCCACGCTCAAGCACTCGGCGCCGCCGCTCGCGCTGCCGGCGCGCGAGTTCATGGAGCGCGCGCGCGGCATCTGGGAGGAGCTCGAAGCTGCCGGCGATCACGCCGCAGCCGCCCTGGCACGGCTATTCGCTCGGCGACTGGGCCGACGACTGGGAGACCTTCGCGCGCCGCGCCGTCAAGGGCGAGTGGGAGGCGAACGGCGCCGAGACCTTCGCGCGCCGCCGCGGCGGCGTGCACGCCGGAGACGCCGGTGCGCGACGTGGAGGGGAAGAAGTAGGCCGTTTCTGCTGCGACTAAACTCGGTCTCTCCGTTCGTGCCCCGCGAAAGCGGGGACCGAGCTGTCTCCAGCATCGACGTCATTCGATGGGCTGCAGCGCCCTGGGTGCCCGCGCCAACGCGGGCATGACGCCGAGATATGTGGCGCAGCCCTCGCACACGCCCCGCTCAATTCTCCCACATCACCTGCCAGTTCTCGCTGGCGCCGTTGCAGCCGAGCTTGCCGCGCTCGACCTTCACCAAGGCGAAGCCGTTGAGATCGTCGCCGCCGTGGCGCTCGTCGTACCGATAGGTGTGGCGCGTCACCGTGCCCTCGCACACGTCGTTGCTTTCGAGCGCGGTGAGCGTCTTTGCGTAGGGGCTCCACGCCAGCACGCCCGCCATCTCGGAGGCGTTCACCCGCCCCGGAAACGGCATCACCGGGAACGCGAGCGCCCGCAAGCTGCCGTCGCGCTCGAACACATAGGCGCGGCCAAAGAGCCTCCATCCGCTGCAGGGCACGATCGCCATCGGCCGCGCACCTGCCGGGCGAAAGAGCTCGATCGGGAACGTCACCATCATGGCTTCGCTCTGCTGGCAGTCCGCCTGCTTGAGCGCGGCGGCGAGCGCCGGCGGCACGTCGGAAAAGCGCTCGATGCGCCAGGGCTGCCCGTCGGCCGGAATGCGATCAAGAAGGTCCTGCGCGTGGGAGGTCTGGAGAAACGCGAGCAGGCCGAGCGCCCTCAGGGCCAGATGTGTCAATGGATAAGCCATGCTCGTGTATAGCATGCTCGTGTGTGCGCCGGGCCGGAGGTTTTACCGGACATCGGTGCTTGAGATGCGGGCGGCCGGCGGCGAGGCGACTGCGCCAGGGCTTTGAGCGACTTGGCTCTGGGCGGCTTGGCTCTGGGCGGCATGGCCCGAGGCGGCTTCGGCGTTCTTCGCCTCGTAATACTCGACCGAGAGCTTGATCGACCATCGTTCGTAGAAGCCCTTGATTTTCTCGCTCAGCTTCTGCGGGCTCTCTTGCTCGGCGGCTTCGTCATAGTGCTTCTCGTAGCGCCGGATGATCGGGCCGATGAGCGGGAGGCCGGCCAATCCCTGCATCGTGCCTGTCGCGATGGCGCGCATGGCCTTGCCGATCTGCGCCGCCAGATCGTTCAGTCCATAGAGCAGCCGCTCGGACAATTGGCGCAGGCCGATCCGGATGGCAGAGCGGCGCAGAACGCGCGCGCCCTCGGTCGCGGCACGCTCGGTTTGCCGGTAACGAAGACCCGTCTTGCGCATCAGGTAGCGCGCGGCGAGATACTCGTAGAGCCGGAACGCCCCCTGCACGAGCGCATGCTGCTTCGCTTGCGGCCAGGCCGCCGGGTAGGCGGGCAGCACCAGAAGCTTGCTCTTGGCGATGATGGTCGCGACCGGATGCAGCAACTGCGTCCAGGCCGGCCACACGGTTGCCTTGGCGATGAGCACGCCATGCAGGACAGTTGCGATCGTGAACGACACCGGAAGCCAGAGCGCCGCGCCAGCAATGACCAGGAGCGCGCCGCCCGGCGTCAACGTCCTGCAGGTCCTGAACACCCACGCCATGCCCTTCTCGAAAGCGTGGTGCAGGCCCTGCTCGAATGCCTTGTAGCTGAATGTCTGGCGCAGCCGCGCCCAGCCTTCGCTCACCCGCTGGCGCCACGCCTCGCGCGCCTCCCCGGAGACCGGCAGCAGCCGGACAACGCCCTTGAGCGCCGCCGCGACACCGTCGCCGATGATACGGATGGTGAACAGAGGAAAGCGCACGATTTGCAAGACGATCGGAAACGCCCAGTCGAGGAGCTGGACGAGCGCCAAGAGCATATCGCGACCGAGCCGGCGCGCCGCCACCGCGGCGGCTGCGAGCGGCAGGATGATCAGGTCCTCGAGGCCGGCGTAGATGGTGGTGTGTGCCGTTGCGGGAGGACGAGCGCCCGATTGGTCGTTCAATGGTCGATCCGCGGCGTCATGGTCGGATGTCCGGACTTTATCGCGGAAATCGAGGTCAAGTTTAGGCTCACCGTTGCCGCACCCGGCATGGCTGAGACGGCGGCGGAGACTGCCTCGACAGCGTCAGGGCGCCTTTCGCCGCTTGCGTCTCGGCTTCGGCCGCGGCTTGTACACCATGCCTTCGAGCTTCATCCCGTCGGGGTCGGCGAAGTAGACCGCATAGTAGGAGCTGTCGTAGTACTCACCGGGCGGATCGACCACCGTCATGCTGTGCTCGACGAGAAACGCGCCGAGCGCGTCCACGTCCTTGCGGCTCGAGAGCTCGAACGCATCGAGCATTTTCAGGAAAAGTGGAAGCCGGTTTTCCGTCCGAAAATGCGACCACGCAAAGAGTGGTGGAAGCCGATGTCGCCCTTGCGGTGCTTGCGCTTCTTCCCTGCGCATCGGCCTGCGCGATCCAGAACAGCGTCTTGCGGTTGCTCCAGCCGACCATGTCGGCATGGTCGTATTTGAGCTTGAAGCCGAGGAAGCCCAGCACCTTTCCTGGTCGCCGACGCTCAGGACCAGGTGATCGATGCCGACGACGCGGGACATGGACGAAGGCTCCGCGAGGGAAAGCGGCTTAATGGCGGAAGCGGCGCGGATGTCCCGTCGTCGACGTTGAAATCGGTGAAGCCTGCCATGTCGAAGACTAAGGGGCGTAACGGTCGCGGCGTGGGCCGCTTGCGTAAGGAGCGGAAGCGAACTCTCTCAAGCAAAGTTGTTCGATATTTCTCCAAGCCCTAAGAGCGTTGCACCAGTCGTGCAGCCTGGGCGGGATGCCGCCGCTGACCTCCTAGGCTTCGTGCAAGGCCAGCGCTTCGCCACCATTCTCGCTGACCCGCCGTGGCAATTCACCAACAAGACTGGGAAAGTTGCGCCTGAGCACAAGCGCTTGTCGCGGTACGGCACGATGAAACTCGATGAGATCATGGCGCTCCCGATTGGTGAGCTAACTGCGCCGACTGCGCATCTGTATCTCTGGTGCCCGAACGCAATGTTGCCCGAAGGCCTTGCGGTGATGAAGGCATGGGGCTTCACCTACAAGTCCAACATCGTCTGGCACAAGGTGCGCAAGGACGGCGGCTCGGATGGACGCGGAGTTGGTTTCTATTTCCGCAATGTCACTGAGTTGATTTTGTTCGGCGTGCGCGGGAAGAACGCGCGCACGCTTGCGCCCGGACGGCGGCAGGTGAACCTGCTGGCGACACGAAAGCGCGAGCATTCGCGCAAGCCGGATGAGCAGTACGATATTATCGAAGCGTGCAGCCCGGGGCTGTTTCTTGAATTGTTCGCGCGTGGCACGCGCAAGGGCTGGGCGACTTGGGGCAATCAGGCGGATGAGGCGTATCGGCCAACGTGGAAGACGTACGCGCACCATTCGCAGGCGGGATTGATACCTGCCGAGTAGCTATTCGTTGCCTCCTTCGTCCTCTTCTCTGAGGATTTCATCGAGCGCCTTCTTGCCCTCGTGGAAGGTTACTATGCTGTCTGGCAATCCAATGAGCACCAAAGGGCAGGGGTTCCCAACTCCACGGTGAACGCGATCGTTCAGTTTCTTCCAGTGGGTTGTCGCCTCGCCGAATTTATCAGCGACAAATTTATCGACGAAGGCTTCGCGAAACGTGAGTGGGTTTCTCTTTCGGTTCACGCGCGACTCAATCGCGCGACGTTGCTTTGATGTAGGTTCGTACCCCCATTGCCTCAGGCTTTCAAAGGATTGAATTTGCCTTTCGTCATAGAAGCGACCCACTAACGCTCTCATGCTGTCGTGGAGGGACTTTCCTCGTGTCACGATGATGCCCGCTGAAATCGCGCCATCGCTGTGCAGGCGCTTGAAATTTTCGAGGTCACGATCGAAGAATGGATCTTTGTTATTCCATTCAATTTCGAGCGCAATGGCGCCGGAGGCGAGATCTCGCACATGGTCGATCTCATGCGAGATTGCTTCGCGCTCGCGACCATTGATTGTTTTTCTTATTTCGAATTTGGTTTTCACCCATTTCAGTGCGGTTAATGCACGGCGCAAGCGCTGGGTGCCTTTTGCTTCACCCCCGCCACCGGCGATGATCTCTTCAATCGGAATTGTGAGACCACTCAACGCGCTCTCCAATTCTACGAGCGCTTCGGGGAAGTCCACCGAGAGTATCGCTTTGGAATGAGAATGAAACTCGATCTGATAGCCCTTTGCAATCAGGGCCGCAAAGATCTGGGATGGCCCCTTGTCCATGTAAATCAGTCGATCCTACCGGGCGGTCGCGTTACCTACCCCTTAGCATCCACCCGCCCAGCATCCGGCTTGCTTGATGTCGAGCGCGGGCCGGCGCGCAGATTTCGCCCCCGTTTCCACGTCAATCTCGTCGAACCTGGGCTTGCTCGGCGGCCGGGCGATCGCGCCTTGCGGCTTGCCCGGCCTCCCGATGCCTAGCCCTTCTTGCCAAACGGGTTTTGGCCGGGCTGGCTTTGCTTGCCCGCTGCGAACGGCGAAGGGGCGGGGCCGCCCTTCTTCTTGTCCTTGTCGGCCTTCGGCTTTTTCTTTTCCTTGTTGCTTCTCATCTGACCCTTCGCCATGGCATCCTCCGGCTGGTTGCAGCGTCCATATGATTCACGACGCCGCCATCCTATCTCAACGATCCTGGACCACGCGATGGTCGCTGAGCTTTTTTACCACGCCTGACTGCAGGGCGGTGTGGATAGCGATGTCAACGGTGCAGACGTGGGCGCACTTGTGACAGGTCACGCTTGCATCGGGCGCCAGCAGCGCCGGGCCCGAGAAGCGGTGATCGCCGCATTGTGGGCATTGGCCGATGGCGCCGAACAGGAAGTAGTTGGCCATGCATTCTCCTTGCAAGGGCGGCGCAGCACCGCCGGGTTTGGGGCCGGCCGCATCGTGGCGGGCGGTCGGGCAGCCTACCGCCCCCGCGGCTTCCAGCCGCCGCGCTGGCCTGGCTTTCCGCCGGTCGAACGCGGGCCGGCGCCTGGGCGGTAGGGCTTTGACTCCGGTCCCGGGCCCATCTCGTCGAGGGTGGGTTTGCGCGGGCGCTTGTCGTCGGGGCGATGCGGCGCGACCTCGTGATAGAGCGCGATGCCCATTTCGTCGAGGGAGGGTTTGTGGATGCGGCTTGTGCCTGATGGTCCACGCGTGCCGGCCTGCCCCTCACCCCCACCCTCTCCCCGCGAGCGGGGAGAGGGAGCCCGCCGAGCCCGCGGCGAGGTTGTCGTTCCACCCGCGCCCGGCCGCTTCGCGGTCGGATCGTCGGTCACCGCCAGCTCGGTCGCCCGCAGGCGCTTGAGCTCGTCGCGCAGCCGCGCGGCCTCCTCGAAGTCGAGATCGGCGGCGGCCTCCCGCATCCGGGTCTCGAGGTCGGCGATCACGGCCTCGAAATTGTGCCCGATGGTGGCGGCCTCCTCGAAGCCGCCCGCGCTCGCCGCCGCCGGTCCCGACCAGCACGTGGTCGCGCTCGTACACCGAGTCGAGAATGTCGCCGATGCCCTTGCGCACGCTCTCGGGCGTGATGCCGTTCTCGGTGTTGTACGCGTCCTGCTTCTCGCGCCGACGTGCGGTCTCGGCCATCGCGCGCTCCATCGAGCCGGTGACGCTGTCGGCATAGAGGATCACCTTGCCGTCGACATTGCGCGCCGCGCGCCCGATGGTCTGGATCAGGCTCGTCTCGCTGCGCAGAAATCCTTCCTTGTCGGCGTCGAGGATCGCGACCAGCGCGCATTCCGGGATGTCGAGGCCCTCGCGCAACAGGTTGATGCCGACCAGCGCGTCGAAGGCGCCCAGCCGCAGGTCGCGGATGATCTCGATGCGCTCGATGGTGTCGATGTCCGAGTGCATGTAGCGCACGCGGATGCCCTGCTCGTGCAGATATTCGGTCAGGTCCTCGGCCATGCGCTTGGTCAGCACGGTGACGAGCGCGCGATAGCCCTTCTGCGCCACCTGCCGCACCTCGCCGACGAGATCGTCGACCTGCGTGCGCGCCGGCCGCACGTCGACCGGCGGATCGATCAGGCCCGTGGGGCGGATCACCTGCTCGACGAACACGCCGTTGGCCTGGTCGAGGTCCCAGGAGCCGGGCGTCGCCGACACGCAGGTGGTCTGCGGCCGCATCGCGTCCCATTCCTCGAAACGCAGCGGCCGGTTGTCCATGCAGGAGGGCAGGCGGAAGCCGTATTCGGCGAGCGTCGCCTTCCGGCGGAAGTCGCCGCGGATACATGCCGCCGAGCTGCGGCACGGTGACGTGGCTTTCGTCCAAGAACACGAGCGCGTTGTCGGGCACGTATTCGAACAGCGTCGGCGGCGGCTCGCCCGGCTTGCGGCCGGTGAGATAGCGCGAATAGTTCTCGATGCCGGCGCAGCTGCCGGTCGCTTCCATCATCTCGAGGTCGTAGATGGTGCGCTGCTCGAGCCGCTGCGCCTCGAGCAGGCGCCCCGAGGCGTTGAGCTGGTCGAGCCGCCAGCGCAGCTCCTGCTTGATGCCGGCGATCGCCTGGATGAGCGTCGGGCGCGGCGTGACATAGTGCGAATTGGCGTAGATCTTGACGAAGTCGAGCTCGTCGGTCTTCTGCCCGGTGAGCGGATCGAACTCCTCGATCGCCTCGACCTCGTCGCCGAACAGGTTCACCCGCCAGGCGCGGTCCTCGTAGTGCGCCGGAAACACATCGACGGTGTCGCCACGCACCCGGAACGAGCCGCGGAAGAAATCGCCAGCCGTGCGTTTGTACTGCAGCGCCACCAGGTCGGCGATCAGCCGGCGCTGGTCGATGCGCTCGCCCCGCTTCAACGCGAATGTCATCGCCGAATAGGTCTCGACCGAACCGATACCGTAGATGCACGACACCGACGCCACGATGATCACGTCGTCGCGCTCGAGCAGCGCGCGCGTCGCCGAGTGGCGCATGCGGTCGATCTGCTCGTTGATCGAGGATTCCTTCTCGATATAGGTGTCGGTGCGCGGCACGTAGGCCTCGGGCTGGTAGTAGTCGTAGTAGGAGACGAAATATTCGACCGCGTTGTCGGGAAAGAAGCTCCTGAACTCGCCATAGAGCTGGGCCGCGAGCGTCTTGTTGGGGGCGAGAATGAGCGCCGGGCGCTGCGTGCGCTCGATCACCTTCGCCATGGTGAAGGTCTTGCCCGAGCCGGTGACGCCGAGCAGCACCTGGGTGCGGTCGTGGCGCTTGACGCCCTCGACCAGCTCTTCGATCGCCTGCGGCTGGTCGCCCTTCGGCTCGAACTCCGACTTGATGACGAGGCGGAACCCGCCCTCTGACTTCTCCGGCCGCGGCGGCCGGTGCGGCACCCACGGCTGCTCGGCGAACTCCGCGCGGCCCTCGCGCAGCAGCGCGTCAAGTGCGTGCTGGCTGGCCTGCGAGCCCATCATCTCGTTCGCGAGCTTCTGATTGCGCACGGCAGGCAGCGTGGGCTTGTTAGTCGTTTCGGTCGGAACCGTGGACTCCGACGTCGCGTCGTCGTCGGTGTCGATGCCCCAGACCCGCGCCAGATCGGGGTCGAGTTCGCCCGGCGGCGCCTTTTCGCCCGGCAGTGCTTTTTCGCCCGATGGTGCCTTGCCGACATAACCGCGCTCGTAGCCACTTTGGGGGGCCTCGCCGAAGCCTTCCTGCGTGGACTTGCGCGCCCGGTGGGCGGCTGAAAAGTCTGCGCGCCGGTCGAACGAGTTGTCGGGCGGCGGCTTGAGCCCAGTTTGCGAGCCCGGGCCTGCTTCGCCGCGCTCGATGGCCGGATTGAGAAGCTTCGCCAGCGCCGGCTCGGTCGGCGCCTGGTCCGGGCGCGCCGCCTTGGCGCGCGTCGGCTTCGCCGGGTCCTTCTTCGAATGCTTCGCCGGATCGCGCTTGGGAGTCTTCGCCATCAACGCAATATGGGCCGGCGACCTTGGCGAGGGAAGGGCAGCCGAGTGCCTGTGCAGCGGTCATTTCGAAACAGGGGAACCGGCGTGCTATATGTATATGGATATGCGAAGGAGCACGAACGTGGCGAAAGTTATCGTCAAGAGTCTCAAGGCTGGCCGGCTCAGCAAGGCGGCAGCGCGGGCCATTCGCAAGAGGCGCGTCGCGACCGCAGACGGCGGTTGGACGATAGTGCGCACGCTCGACGTCAACAGTCCCTACTTTGACGAAGTCTTATCTCCACGCCATCTGCTGCAACGTCGCCAAGGCGCGGCGCGAGAACAGAAGAGTCCTGGGCGTGGCCGATTTTGTCCCGCCCAAGCGTTGAACGGCAGCGCTACTGCTGCACGATCACCTTCGTTCCGACCGGCACGCGCAGATAGAGATCGACAATTTCGTCATTCGCCAGCCGGAAGCAGCCTGACGACAGCGCGTGCCCGATCGTTTCCGGCGCGTTGGTGCCGTGGATGCGATAAACGGTGTTGCCGAGATAGAGCGCGCGTGCGCCCATCGGGTTGCCGGGCCCGCCTGCCATGAAGCGCGGCAGATAGGGCTGCCGCTCAATCATCTCGGCCGGTGGTGTCCAGTCCGGCCATTCCGCCTTGCGCGAGATTTTCAACAGCCCCTGCCACTGGAAGCCGTCGCGCCCGACGCCGATGCCGTAGCGCCAGGCGCGGTTGTTCGGCTGGATCAGATAGAGGAAGCGCTCGGAGGTATCGATGATGATCGTGCCCGGCGCCTCGCTGGTGTTGTAAAGCACCATCTGATGGCGATAGGCCGGGTCGAGCTTGGACTCCGCGCCGGGCGCCGGCGCGACGCCGGGATCGACATCACGAATGGTTGGCGTCATGACCCGGAGGTTGAGCGGGGTGCCGTACTGGGCATGCCCGTCGGCGGCCATCAGCGCGATTGCGGCGGCCGCCAATAGTGCGAACTGGATACGCATGGCAGCTATTACATGGGCCCGGTGAGTATTTGTCAAAGGCGCTTCGCATGCTCACCTGTGCGCTACGGCAGTGGACAAGGCCTTCGGAACATGCGCAATCCTAACCTGATGTCTGCCGCGTCACCGATGGGACCAGCACCATGATCGACCTGCATTACTGGACTACGCCGAACGGCCACAAGATCACGATCTTTCTCGAGGAGGCCGGCCTGCCATACAAGATTTTCCCCGTGAACATCGGCAAGGGAGAACAGTTCAAACGCGAGTTTCTGGCGGTCTCACCAAACAACCGCATTCCGGCGATGGTCGATCACGATCCGTCCGGCGGCGGCGCCCCGATCGCGGTGTTCGAGTCGGGCGCGATGCTGCTTTATCTTGCCGACAAGACCAAGCGCTTCATCGCACAGGACCTGCGCGGCCGCACCGACACCATCCAGTGGCTGTTCTGGCAGATGGGCAATCTCGGACCGATGTCGGGACAGAACAACCACTTCAGCAACTACGCGCTCGACAAGATCCAGTACGCAATGGATCGTTATCGCAACGAGGTGAACAGGCTTTACGGCGTGCTCAATGCGCGGCTTGCTGATCGCCCTTACGTCGCGGGCGAATACTCGATCGCCGACATGGCGAGCTTCCCCTGGGTGAGGCTGCACGAGCGCCAGCACCAAAAGATCGACGACTTCCCGCACGTGAAGCGCTGGCTCGCCGCCATCGAGGCGCGCCCCGCGGTCGAGCGCGCCTATGCCAAGGCCAAGGAGGTCAACCCCAACGCGGGCGGCATCCGTACCGCGGAGGAGCGCGCCATCCTGTTCGGACAGACCGCGGCGTCGGTGAAGGCCGCGGTGCGGTGAGCCTCTCTCCGCCTCATCCAGAGGAGCGCTCCGAAGGAGCGCGTCTCGAAGGATGGGGCGGCCACCGATCTCGGGTCTACCCGAGGTCGGCATGTTTTCGAGCGCAAGTCGGCTATAGCCGACTTGCGATGGTTCGAGACGCGGCGCTCGCGCGCCGCTCCTCACCATGAGGCCGGGCGAGGCAGCACCAACGGCATGAGACAATCGCTTACTGCTTCATCCCGGCCGCCGCGACCACGCGGCTCCATTTCGCCGTCTCGCTGTGGACGTACTCGGCAAATTCCTTCGGCGTGCCGCCCAGCACGTCGATGCCCTGCTTCTGCAGCGGCTCGATCACGTCGCGCGACTTGAGCGCATCGTTGATGGCGCGCGCGAGCTTGTCGACGATGTCGGGCGGCGTGCCGGTGGGCGCCATCAGGCCGCTCCACACGCTGGTGTCGAAGCCTTTGAGGCCCGCCTCCTCCATGGTGGGCAGGTCGGGCGCGACGCTGGCGCGCTTGAGCTGGGTTGAGGCGAGCGCGATCAGCTTGCCCTCTTGCACATGCGGCAACACCGTGGAGGCGGGCGAGAACATCACCTGCACGCGACCGGTGAGCAGATCGGCCACCGCCTGGTTCGAGCCCGCATAGGGCACGTGCACCATCTTGGTGCCGGTCATGAACTTGAACAGCTCGGCGGAGAGATGCAGCGCGCTGCCGGCGCCCGATGAGCCATAGGAGAGACCCTCGGGCTTCGCGCGTGCGAGCTTGATCAGATCATCGACGCTCTTCACGCCGATCGACGGATGCACGACCAGGATGTTCGGCACGGTCGCGACCAGCGCGATCGGGGCGAAGTCCTTCTCGAAGTCGTGGTTCATCTTCTGCGCCATCGCCGCATTGATGGTGTTGGCGATGGTGCCGACGAGCAGCGTGTAGCCGTCCTTTGGCGCGTGCGCCACGAAGTCGGCCGCCAGATTGCTGCCGGCGCCGGTCTTGTTCTCGACCACGAATTGCTGGTTGAAAGCCTGACCGAGCTTCGGCGCCAGGATGCGGGCGGTCACGTCGATGGTGGCGCCGGGGCCGAAGCCGACCACGATCCGCACCGGTCGCGCCGGATAGTCGTCCGCAGCCTTCGCCGCCAATGCGAGCGCGACAAGGCCGGCAAATGCGGCGGCAATCCACGTCAACGTGCGCATATGTTCCTCCCTGGTCCTGGGTCGCAGCCTGGCATCAACCGTTTGGGCGACGGCAATGGCGCCCTTTCCCTCCATCTTGGCCTAATCGCGGGCCATAGTCCCGCGCGTTTTGGTCTGATAAACCCCTCTGCGACAACTGCGACCGCACCAGCCGCCGAAGCATCAGGGCCGCCATGTCTATTGTGTCGAAGTCCATCGTGTCGAAGCGCGTGCATGCGGCCGATGCCGCGTTTGCCCCTGTGAGGGACTTCTATATGTCGTCGCGCTATGCGGACGAGCGCGGCGATCCCGAGGTCTGCGACTTCACTTTCGGCAACCCGCACGAGATGCCGCTGCCGGGCCTCGTTGCCGCGATCCGCCAGCGCGCCATCCCGCACGACAAGGACTGGTTCGCCTACAAGACCAGCGAGGAAAAGCCGCAGGCTTTTCTCGCCGGGCATGTCAGCCGCGAGCTCGGGCTTGCCTTCGAGCCTGCCGACATTGCGCTGACGGCGGGCGCGTTTGCGGCCATCATGGTGGCGTTCCGTCTGCTGCTCGATGCCGGCGACGAGGCCGTGTTCTCCGAGCCGGCCTGGTTCTGCTACGAGCCGATGCTGCTTGCGGCAGATGCGGTGCCGCGCAAGGTCGCCCTGAAGGCGCCCTCATTCGATCTCGACCTTGCGGCGATCGAGGCTGCGATCGGGCCGAGGACGCGGCTCGTCATCGTCAACTCGCCGCACAATCCGACCGGGCGCATCTATGACCGCGCCATGCTGCAGGCGCTGGCCGACATGCTGGAGCGTGCGTCGGCGCGCTTCGGCCGGCGCATCTTTCTTCTCTCCGACGAGCCCTATCGCCGCCTGCGCTTCGACGGGCGTGCGTTCGTGAGCCCGGCCGCGATTTATCCATGGACGCTGATCTCCTACAGCTACGGCAAAGTGCTGCTCGCGCCCGGCCAGCGGCTCGGCTATCTGGCGTTCTCGCCGTTGATGCCGGCAAGCGAGCGGCAGGCGCTGCGCGACGTGATGTTCTCCGCCCAGATGGCGCTCGGCTGGTGCTTTCCCAACGCTGTGATGCAATACGCGGTCGCCGACCTCGAAGACGCTCTCCATCGACCAGGCCGCGTTGGCCCGCCGGCGCGATCAGTTGATACCTGTGCTGACCGGCTCGGGCTTCGACGTGCTGCCGCCGGAGGGGACATTCTATCTCTGGAGCAAATGGCCGTCCGGCGATCCAGAGCGGCATTGGACAATGCTTGCCGATCGCAAAGTGTTCGTGCTCCCCGGCTCGATCATGAATTCGCCCACGTATCTGCGCATCAGCCTCACCGCGTCCGACGCCATGGTGGAGCGTGCGTTGCCAGCATTCGCGGCGATCGGGGGACGCTGAGGCGTCGATTGGATTTTTTGCAGAGGTCATCATGGCCAGACGCTACGAAAACATCCTCGAAACGGTGGGGCACACGCCCGTCGTCAAGGTTGCCAAGCTCGCTCCTCCGGGAGTCGAGTTGTTCGTCAAGCTGGAGGCCTTCAATCCGCTTGGTTCTGTGAAAGACAGGCTGGCGCTGGGTGTGATCGAAGCGGCGGAGCGCAGCGGCGAGCTGAAGCCGGGGCAGACCGTGATCGAAGCCACCAGCGGCAACACCGGCATCGGGCTTGCCATGGTGTGCGCGGAGAAGGGCTATCCGCTGGTCGTCACCATGGCGGAGAATTTCAGCGTCGAGCGGCGCAAGCTCATGCGCTTTCTGGGCGCGAAAGTGGTCCTGACGCCGGCCTCCGAGAAAGGCAGCGGCATGGTGGCCAAGGCGGTCGAGCTCGCCAAGACCCATAACTGGTTCTTCTGCCGCCAGTTCGAGAACGAAGCGAACCCGGATTTCCATTCCAAGACCACAGCGGTCGAGATCCTTGAGGACTTCGAGGGCGAGCGGCTCGACTACTGGGTCACCGGGATGGGGACCGGCGGCACGCTCAAGGGCGTCGCGCGCGTCCTGAAGAAGGAACGGCCGCAAACGAAGATCATCGTTTGCGAGCCTGACAATTCTCCGCTCCTGGGCAGCGGCGTTGTACAGGCACGCAGCTCCGACGGCGCGCCGTCGGAAAGCCATCCGTTCTTCCGCCCGCACCTGATGCAGGGCTGGACGCCGGACTTCATTCCAAAGCTCGCCGAGGATGCGGTCAAGGCCGGCTTGATCGACGAGGTCTTGCCCATCAAGGGCGGCGATGCGCTGCGCTGCTCGCGCGAGCTTGCGCAAAAAGCCGGTATCTTCACCGGCATTACTGGCGGGGCCACGTTCGCTGGCGCCCTGCAGATTTGCGCGCGCGCCGAGAAGGGTGCGAAAGTCCTGTGCATGTTGCCGGACACCGGCGAGCGTTATCTGAGCACGCCACTGTTCGAGGATATTCCCGCCGAGATGACGAGCGAAGAGATCGACATCGCGCAGTCGACGCCGCGCTATCGATTTGACGTCAAGCCTGCGCCGTCCGCCCCCGCGAGTTCTGCGGAGGAGGCGTCGCCAACCTCGCCGGAAGCGGAGGCTTTCGTGACCAAGGTCACGTCCGATCAGAGCCAGCCGGTCGTGATGTTTGCGCTGGAATGGTGCGAGTTCTGCTGGTCGGTGCGCAAGCTGTTCAAGGAGTTCGGAATTCCTTACCGATCGGTCGATCTCGATTCGGCCGACTACCAGAAGGACAATTGGGGCGGCCAGATCCGCAACGTGCTCAAGGTGCGCACCAAGTCGCCGACCATCCCGCAGATCTTCGTCGGCAACCAGCATATCGGCGGATGCACCGAGACGTTCGATGCGTTCAATGACGGGCGGCTGCAGCAGCTCATGCGCGACAACGGCGTGAGCTTCAAACAGGCAGACAACGTGAACGCCTATTCGTTCCTGCCCAAGTGGCTTCATCCAAGATAGACTTGGCTGCATCCGAGATAGCGATAGAGCCTCGGAACCAATCTGCGCCTCCGCCAATCCCATTTTTGGCTGCAGGGAAAGTGTTCCTTAACCGTGAGTGGCGGCTGGGCCAGCCGCCACTGTGTCGCATTAGCGATTTTTACCTCTCATTACGTGTGGTTTTGTAAACGGGACCACTGGAAGTCTTTCTTTGGCCAGTGGGGTCCAATGCTGACCGTGTACGATTGCCTTGTAACGGACCACGATCTGCGTCTCGTGGGTTTGGCGGCCGTTATTTGCGCGTTGGCGTCCTTCACGGCCATCAGCCTGTTGCATCATGTGCGCAAGTCCGCCGCCGGCATGCGGCGCGTGTGGCTCGCCGTGTCCGCGATGTCGACTGGTTTCGGAATCTGGGCCACGCACTTCATTGCCATGCTGGCATTTTCGCCCGGCGTCTCGACCGCCTACAACATCGCGCTCACCGCGTTTTCGCTTGTTGCGGCAATCTTCCTGACCGGTTTGGGACTCGCCGTTGCTGTCACGTCAATGGCTGGTTTGCGCTGGAGCGCCTGGCTCGGCGGCGCCATGGTGGGAGGCGGCATCGCGGCGATGCACTACACCGGCATGGCGGCCTTCGAGACCATGGGGCATGTCAGCTGGGATCCGGCCCTCGTGACGGTGTCGATCGCGCTCGGCGTGTTGATCGGCGCCGTCGCGCTGCCCGTCGGACTGCGCGCCGACTCGCTGAAGTGGAAGTCACTGGGCGCGTTGCTGTTGACGCTGGCGATCTGCAGCCACCACTTCACCGCGATGGGTGCTGCGGCGGTTGTCCCCGATCCGACCATGCAGCTGTCCGAAACGGCGCTGCCCTCTGGGCTGCTTGCTATCGCGGTTGCCCTCGCGAGCCTTGTCATCGTGGTCTTGGCGCTCGGCGGCGTTGCACTCGAAATGCGCGAGCAACGGCGGCAGGAGCTTGAGGCCGACCGGATGCGCGGCCTTGCCAATGCGGCAGTCGAAGGTCTCCTGCTTTGCCAAGACGAAACGATCGTAACAGTCAACGACAATTTTGCGGCTCTCATTGGTGCCGCCTCCGCCGACAGCCTCGCAGGTGCAAAACTCGAACAGTTTCTTCCCGACGCGGACGTACGCCTCAAGCTGTTCGAGCGTGAAAACCAGCTCGTTGAGATCGATCCTGCTCCATTCCGACGGATCGGAAATAGCGGTCGAAGCGATCCAACGGGTTGTCGATCTAGCCGGCAAGCCTCATCGTGCGATCGCCATCCGCGATCTACGTGCCCGCAAGGAAGCCGAGAGAAACATTCTGTTCCTCGCTCATCATGACGCGCTCACCGGTTTGCCCAATCGCAGCACCTTCAACAAGAAGCTCGATCAAGAGATCGAAGCAGTGCTACAGTCGGGCAAGAGGCTCGCGGTTCTCTGCCTCGACCTCGACCGGTTCAAGGAGGTCAACGATCTGTTCGGACACGCGGCCGGCGACCGCGCGTTGCAGGCGGTCGCGAAGCGCATCACGAGCCTGCTGGACGACAACCAGATGATGGCGCGCCTGAGTGGCGACGAGTTCGCCATCATCGTGCCCGGCCTGACCAATCCGGCGACCGCCGGCCGCATTGCCGAAACTTTGCTGGATGCGCTGCAGTCCTCGATCGAAGGCGACTTGGGTCAGCCGATCGGAACCAGCATTGGAATCGCCATCTGTCCCGACGACGCTACCGATCGGCATGCGTTGCTCTCGCATGCCGATACCGCGCTCTACCGCGCCAAGAATGAGGGCCGGGGCACCTACCGATACTTCGAGGCCGCCATGGGAGCCGCCGTGCGCGAGCGCCGCCTGCTCGAGCACGATCTGCGCAATGCCATTCCGCGTGGCGAGCTGAGGCTCGTGTACCAACCGCAGAAATGCATCCGCACCGGCAAGGTCGTGGGCTTCGAGGCGCTGCTACGCTGGAAGCATCCGACGCGCGGCGAGATTTCGCCGGCGGAGTTCATTCCGCTTGCTGAAGACACCGGCATCATTCTCCAGATCGGCGAGTGGGTTCTGCGCACGGCCTGCCGCGAGGCCGCGACCTGGAAGGAGCCGCTGACCGTTGCGGTGAACGTCTCGGCGGTGCAGATCCACAATGCAAACTTCGCCCACGCGGTCCATGAGATCCTGTTCGAAACCGGCCTCGCGGCTGCGCGCCTGGAATTGGAGATCACCGAAACAGCGCTTATCCGCGACCTAAACCGCGCGCTCGCCACGCTGCGGCGCATCAAGATCCTGGGCGTGCGCATTGCGATGGACGACTTCGGCACCGGCTATTCGTCGCTGTCGAACCTGCGCGCCTTCCCATTCGACAAGATCAAGATCGACGGCTCGTTCATCAAATCGGTCAATGTCAACGACCAGGGTGCTGCGATCGTGCGATCGGTGCTCGGGCTCGGCCGTGCGCTCAATCTCCATGTGCTGGCCGAGGGCGTTGAGACCAGCGCCGAGCTCGATTTTCTCAAGAACGAATTGTGCAATGAGGCGCAGGGCTTCCTGCTCGGACGGCCGGCCGACATCGAGACTTTCCGCCGCCTCACCAGCGGCGAGGATACTGGCGACGAGGTGACGACCGTCGTCTCACTCGCCAGCAAGGCATCGTCTGGCTAGTGCGCGAGCCCTGCTCAGCTCGCGTATTGCGCCACGCCGTTGCCGAAGGACCAGTTCTCCTTGGCCACTTCGACCAGGTTGATGAGCACGTCCTCGCGGCGCAGGCCGAGCCGTTGGTGCAGACCATCCGCCACGGCTTTGTAGAATCCTTTCTTCTGCTCCAGGCTGCGCCCCGCATTGAGGGTGAGCTGGATGAACACGCAATCCTGAGTGCGCTTGATCCCGAGATAGCTTTCGTCGGCGATATGGCTCTCGGGTGCGTGCTCCGTGATGACCTGGAAGCGGTCGTTCGCCGGGGCCTTGAGGGTGTCGAGCATCGCTTCATAGACGACGTCAGCGATCGTGCGCCTATAGTCCGCGGATTTGCCACGGACGATATCGATTCGAGCGAAAGGCATCTGTTCCTCCAATATGCGAGTTGAAGTTCGTCACGCCGCAATTGCATCGGCGGCACGGTCGGCCTGGGTGCGGCCGTCATAGCCCCAGGCATCGGCAGCGACTTCGTGCACCACGACATAGCAAACCGGGTTGAGGGTGGGCCCGATGACGCTGCGCAAGAGCCGTACGGCTTCTGAGACGAAGCGCCGCTTTTCCTCCGGCGTGTTGGTGCCGGCGGTGACCTTTACATCGAGATGGGCTGCAGCGCGCACCGGAGCGGCGCCGACCGTCCATCTTGCGGCGTCGACGTGTTCGACCAGCACGGCTGTAAGCTCAGGCTTCTTGTGCATCACCTCGGCCATCAGGCGGGTGGCGTCGGTCTGAAGCCTGAGGACCTGCTCGGGCGCCAGCGATGCGCCGGCAACCTTGATGTTGACGAATGGCATGGTGTGCTCCTCGGGTGCGGTTGACGACGGCACCATGCCAGCGCATGATACTTTTGAAAAACGAGTAATTGTTAACAATCACTTCTGAAAAACTGCACTATGGCGCTGCCCCTCAATCTTGATCTCGACGTGCTGCGCACCTTCGTCACCGGCCTCGACCTCGGCAGCTACGCCAAGGCCGCCGGGCGGCTGGGCCGCTCGCAATCGGCGATCAGCCTGCAGCTCCGCAAGCTCGAGGAGACAACCGGCCAGACGCTGCTGCGGAAGCAGGGTCGCGGCCTCGCGCTCACGCCCGAAGGCGAGATCATGCTCGGCTATGCGCGCCGGCTGCTCGAGCTCAACGACGAGGCGGTGGCGGCGCTCAAGCAGCCCTCGCTCGCGGGCCAGGTGCGGCTTGGCGTGCTGCGGGACTTTGCCGAGACCTGGCTGCCAGAGGTGCTCGGCCATTTCGGGCGCACGCATCCGGGCATCCAGGTCGAGGTGCGCGTCGATCGCAGCGTGACGCTCGTTGAGGCGATCGGCCGAGGCGAGCTCGATCTGGCGCTGGCGTGGCAGGAGGGGCGGGAGACTCCTGCGCGCGCCGAGCATCTCGCATGGCTGCCGATGACGTGGATCGGGCCGCGCGATTTCGCCCGCCGCCGCGATGAGCCGCTGCCGCTGGTGATGCTCGATCAGTTGTGCTTGTTCCGCCGGCAGGGGCTCGCGGCGCTCGACGCTGCCGGCATCTCTTGGCGCATCGTGTTCACAAGCCAAAGCCTGTCCGGCCTCTGGGCGGCGGTTGCTGCCGGTCTCGGCGTGACATTGCGCACGCCGCAAGGGCTACCCAGCCATGCCGTGCCGCTCGACCGCAAGCTCGCCGGCTTGCCAAAGGTCGGAGACGTCGGCCTGTGCCTGATCACCGGTGATGGATCGTCTGCATCGGCCGCTGTCACGCACTTCCGCAGCATCTTGCGCGAAAGCTGCCTGGCGAGCCTCGGCGTCCTCGCACGTACCGGCAAGGGCGGTAGAAGACGGGGAGGGACGCGCGGGTAGGTTTGCGGCGCCAGAGTCTTTCCCGTCTGGTCTCGCATCCGATCCGTCAGGCCGTCTGAAAATTGATTGCGATGCTGCAAGCGCTTCCACGCGCCGATCACCAGGATGATCGAGCAGCCGGCGGCGTTGCCCAGGAACATCGCGGCCATGGTCCAGTCGCGCCATGTTGACCAGCGCATAGGCGACAGCAGAGATGTTCGACAGCAGGAACAGGCCCCAGGTCATGAACGAGATCGCTTCCACACCACCACGATCCGCGGCCGCTTTGACAATCTGCGGCCCGTAGGCCAGCACGCGCAGGCTGTTGCAAATCGTAAACATGGCAAGCGTGATGTCGGCCGGTGTCATCGCTCAGTCCTCGGTCCGCTTCGAAAGGGTCGTGCTGCCGCACTTGGATGTGAGAGGCGAGTGCGCCGCGGGCCGACGTCACTAACGAGCGTGCCGTCTCCAGTCTTGGATTGGAGCGACAAAGAACAGGACTGCCGCGACGCTCCGCGGGTGGTGGCACGTCCGGGGCTGGAATGTTTCTTGGCTCCTGGCCCGACGAAACAATGTTGAGCGCGGGACGCAACAATCGATCATGCGACGACATCAGGCGGAAACACTCGCGACTTAGCGTGGCGCCGCATTTCAGAAACGCCAGCAATGTCCAAGGAGAGCGGAGATGTCGGACATCTCTGATTCATTCCAGCCACCGTCGCCTGTGCCTGAAATACCTCTCGGCATGCAGCTCCTGGCTGGAGGATCGATCCGATTCGCACTCGAAAACATTCCCGAGCACGAGCGGCTCCCGGTATTTCGCGAGGTCTTCGGGCGCACCGTCTTGAAGTACGATCTCGAGCCGTTGCCCGATGTTCCTTTCGACGTCGATCTGAAGTTTCAGGCCCTGCCCGGGCTGATGATGATGTCGGGCCGGGCGCACGGATCGCGCAATCGCCGGACGCTCGAAACGCTCGCCGCCGACCCCACCGATGATATCGGCATGATCGTGAACATCAGGGGCTCGCATCGTGTCACGCACGGCCGGCAGGAGCTCGTGCTGGGCGACGGCGAAGCCGCACTGGTTTCGCTGAGCGAGGTCTGCAGCTTCACACACCATCCACCGGGCGACATTTTGGCCTTGCGCGTTCCGCGCAATCAGTTCGCGCCCTTGGTGAGCGGTGTGGACGACTGCTACATGCGCCTCATCCCGAGCACGACGCCGGCACTCAAACTGCTGACCGGCTACATCAGGCTCGTTCAGGCCGATCAGAAGATTGTCGGCTCCGAGTTGCAACATCTCGTTGCGGGGCACGTGCAGGAACTGATGGCCGTGATGGTCGGTGCGACGCGGGACGCCGCTGAAAGAGCGGAAGGCGGCGGTTTGCGCGCGGCGCGGCTGCAGGCGATCAAGCAGGACATTGCCCGCAGCATCGATCGGGCCGACCTGTCGCTGGCCATGATCGCCGCCAGGCACTCCTGCACGCCACGCCTCATCCAGCGGATGTTCGAGGCAGAGCAGACGACATTTACGGACTACGTGCTGTCACTACGGCTCGCGCGTGCGCATCGCATGCTGACCGACCCGCGCCGCTCCGGCGACAAGATCAGCTCCATCGCCTTCGATGCGGGCTTTGCTGACGTGTCCTACTTCAACCGCGCCTTCCGCCAACACTTCGGCGATACGCCCTCGAGCGTACGCGCGGGCCGGCCGATGAATTGAGGCGCGGCGGGTGCGAGCGGGATGCAGCTCTACGCCAGATGTGGGATCTGCGGCCGCTCGCCCTTCGCCTTGCCGGTGATCGGCGGCCGCGGCAGCTTGGTCGCGCCCTGCTCCATCACAAAATTGTAGTCGAGCGAGTACCACGGCCCGTTCACATCGGGCGCGGGCGGCGTCTCATTCTCATGCCGCACATAGTTGCCGATCAGTCGGCGGGTGACGCCAAACTGCACGTCCGTCTCCAGGAATTTGTCGTCCTGCACGTAGATCTGCGAGATCAGCGTCTTGAAGCCGTCCTTGGATGCGAGGAAATGCAGATGCGCCGGGCGCATGTTGTGGCGGCCCTGCGCGCGCAACAGGTCGCCGGTCGGCCCATCGATCGGGATCGGATAGCCGGCGGGCTTGATGCTGCGGAAGCTGATGTGACCGTTGGCATCGGTCGTGAACTTGCCGCGCAGGTTCATGTCGGCCTGCACCGGGTCCTGGTTCTCATAGAAGCCCTCGGTCGAGGAATGCCACACGTCGACCTCGGCGCCGGCGATCGGCTTGCCGGCGCGGTCCTTGAACCAGGCATTCACGAACAGAGCTTCGCCCGGCGTCGGCGAGCGCACGATCGAGCCGCCGTTCGGCGTCACCGGCGAATGCATGCGCCAGAACGGGCCGAGCAGGCTCGCGTCGGTGTCGCCGCCGTTGTCGCCGTTGTTGAGCATGACGATGAGCTGCGAGAAGCCGAGCGAGCCCGAGATCAGCACCGCCTCGTTGTGGGTCTCGTTCGATGCCTTGCCGACCTTGACGACATACGCCATCGCCTCGCGGAACTCCTCCTCGGTCAGCTTCACCTCGCGGGCAAAGTCATGCAGATGCCGCACGAACGCGCTCATGATCTCGCGGAACCGCGGGTTGGGCGCCTTGGCGATCTCCGCCAGCACCGCTTTGGTGACGTCTTTTTCAGTCTCGATGATCATGCAGGGCTCCGCAGGACATGCCGATGTCATCCGCCACGGCGGTAGGGACCGTCGGCCGGATATCGATTTGGCCGCTTCTATAGCAGAACCAGAGATTATCGCGACCCGGGGTTATCGCGGCCCGTGGTCTATGGCGAGCCAGGCTTGGTGACGCCTTGGCGCGCCGCGCTGCACGCAGGCAGGCCGGGCACAGGCAATCCTCTGCGCCCACATCCGGCACCGGCAGACGGTAGGGCTCGGCCGAGCACCAGCACTTGCCGCCGAGAGTGCATTCGAACGCGGTGCCACATTGGGCGCAGGTGAGGCGGCGAGGCGCAGGCACTCCAGCGTGTTCTGCGTCGCGTTGCATCTCGGCCGCCATTCCCTCGCTGCCTGTTACTGTTGGAGCGGATCGAACGCGCCGCCGCCCGAGGCGTTGTCCTTGGTCAACGGATCGGGCCCACGGCCTTCGGCAAACGCCTGGTCCTCCAGGCGCGAGGCGCGCAGCACAGCGGGATGGCCGAAGTTGCCTTCCCAGCAGCGCGGCTCGTAATAGATCCGGTTCTCCTGCTCGTTCTGGCTGCTGAACTCCTGTGTGACCGTCCAGGGGCGCGTCCACACGCTCGGATCCTCGATCGTTGCGACGTAATCAAGCGTGGTGGGGCTGGTGCGCGTCCAGCGCTCGACGACATGCAGGCTCTCGCGCGAGCCGCGATAGTCCGCCTTCGGGCTGAAATTGGTGACGTCGATCACCAGCGTGTTGCCTTCCCAGCGGCCACGCGAGTCGCCGAACCATTGGCGGATGTGCGACGGCAAATGCGGACTGCCGTCCATCACGATGTTGCGCTGCCAGCCCTGGCCCTGCCCGACGTCGTAGTACATCGCGATGCCGCCCGGCGTCTGCACGATGCGTCTAAAGCTTCCGCCGCCGTTGCCAGCGCCGAACTCGGGCACCCCGATGGTCAGACAACGGTCCGCGAGCGCGCCGTCCTCGGGGCCATCGTGCCGGTTCATGCGCGCCGTATTGTAGCGGGCGGGCTGCTCCGAGCGTCGTGAGGTGGGGGTCGGATCGTATTTGCCGCCGGCGCATCCGGGCAGCCCCTGTTTGCAGGTCTGTGTCGCCTGCATGAGAGCCAGCCGGAGCTCGCGGTCGGTGGCGGCGATCTTTTGCGCCTCCGGCGTGATCGGCGGGATGCGGCCATTGGGCGGATCGATGATCGCCGACGTGCGCTTGCCGGTGCGCTTCATGGCGCCGAACTCGTCATTGTAGGCGCCGGCGACATCGGTCTCGCTGCCACGCGCGGCGCGCTCATCGCGACCGCGGTTCTGCGAGCGCAGGCGGTCGAATTCAGCCCGTTGCTCCTCGGTGAAGAATTCCTGGTTCGCAAAGCGCGGGGAGCGCTGCAGCGGAGTGTCATACTCGACCGTCCAGATGCCCTGCAGGTCGGGCTCGCCCCAGGCCGTCTTCAGGGCGGCGGGACCTTGCGCCGATGTCTGTGTGCCCAGCACCGCAACAACCGCGCCGATGGCCGCTGCCGTGATGGCGACCGTTGCCACCGAGTTCAAGAAACGATCGCGCATGATGCTCTCCTTCTTGTCTTGCAGCTTTGCTTGCGTT
Organism: uncultured Alphaproteobacteria bacterium; assembly: GCA_963817015.1. Classification (GTDB taxonomy): domain Bacteria; phylum Pseudomonadota; class Alphaproteobacteria; order Rhizobiales; family Xanthobacteraceae; genus VAZQ01. The sequence goes on from CAWFMV010000014.1 coordinate 147,498, forward strand.
GCAGTCTTGCGCCTAGCTTGGCAGCGCGTGGCGGCCGCAATGGGGTTTCCTCCAGAAACTTTCCAAATCGTAGCGCCATTTTACGGAGGCGGGTAGCCCCACAAATGTTGATCATGAGGAATAACGCGTCATCAATGGGGGATCGGCGATTTCGGATCGTGACGCGGCGACGGCAATGTGATAGAAAATGTCGTTCGGTGTCCGAGGTCATGTGAGGCCGATTGGTTTCGGCCGCCATCGCGAACTGTAGAACAGTTACTGATAAACGGTTACTGATAAAACGAAAAATGCCGGGGCGGCCAAAGGCTCTGGCGACGCGGGACGGAAACTTGGTCGATCAGCGCGCAATAGCGCGCGATGCTGGCCGACAACTCGATCGTCCCAAGGGAGGCTTGCGATGCTTCGCCCGAGTACGATCGGCGCGATTATCCGCACCTTCAATCTTCCAACCGTGATGGTTGGCATGATGGCGCTGGCGTTTGCCGCAACCAGCGCGCTGGCCTTCGATGAAGCCCAGTATCCCGACTGGTCGGGCCAGTGGCACCGGCCGCGCGGCGTCGGCATTCAATGGGATCAGACCAAGCCTCTGGGGCGCGGCCAGCAGGCGCCACTGACGGCGGAATACCAGGCGTTGTTCGAGGCGAGCCTCGCCGACCAAGCCAAAGGCGGGCAGGGCGAGGACGCGCGCTTCACCTGCATTCCGCCCGGCATGCCGCGCATCATGACGATCATCTGGCCAGGCGAGTTCGTGATCCTGCCCAAGATCACCTACGTCAATTTCGAAAATCACATGCCGCGCCGCATCTATACCGACGGGCGCAGCTTCCCGACCAATGAGGAGCCGTCGTTCGCGGGCTACTCGATCGGCCAATGGCGCGACACCGATGGCGATGGCCGCTACGACACGCTCGAGGTCGAGACCCGCAACTTCAAGGGCCCGCGCACCTTCGAGACGACCGGGCTTCCGATGCACAAGGACAATCAGACGATCGTCAAGGAGCGCATCGCGCTCGACAAGAGCAATCCCGACATCCTGGTCAACGAGATCACCACCATCGACAATGCGCTCACCCGCCCCTGGACGGTGACCAAGAAGTATCGCCGCGAGCGCAACTTCATCTGGTTCGAGAACGTCTGCGCCGAAGGCAATGCGCACGTCGCCATCGGCAAGGAGAACTACATGCTGAGCGCGGACGGCTTGCTGATGCCAGCCCGCAAGAATCAGGCGCCGCCGGATCTGAGATATTTCCAGCCGATCCAGCGCTGAAGGCAGAACAAGAAGACTATTGAAGAACGGAGATGACGATCGACGGGAATTGACCGAACGGCGGATGGAGGAGAACGCCATGCTCGATCGGAATTCGATTGCCTTCTTGGCGGTGGTGCTGACGCTCGGCGCGACGGCTTGGACATCGGATGCGAGAGCGTGGGATGACGCGCTCTTTCCTGACCTCAAGGGCCAGTGGCGGGTGGTCGGCGGCCCGATGCGGTTTGATCCGAATAAGCCCTGGGGACCGGGCCAGGAAGCGCCGCTGACGCCGGAATATCAGGCGATCTTCGAGGCCAATCTCAAGGCGCAGGCCGTCGGCGGGCAAGGCACGACGCCGACCTATACCTGCCTGTCGCCCGGCATGCCGCGCGTGACCAATGGCTATGGCCAGATCGAATTTGTGGTGACGCCGGACACAACGCATGTCCTGGTCCAGCACATCCATGACAATCGCCGCATCTTCACTGACGGCCGCAACTGGCCGGCCGACGTCGAGCCGTCCTTTCTCGGCTACTCCATCGGCAAATGGGTCGATGCCGACGGCGACGGCCGCTACGACCAGCTCGAGGTCGAGACCCGCCATTTCAAAGGGCCGCGTGCGTTCGATAGCAGCGGCATTCCCCTGCACAACGACAATCAGACCGTCGTCAAGGAGCGCATCTTCCTCGACAGGTCCGATCGCGACCTCCTGCACAACCAGGTGACCGTGAACGACAACGCGCTGACGCGGCCGTGGACGGTTTCCAAGCGCTACCGTCGCGAGCCCGATCGCCAGCCGTTCTGGCGCGAGGTGAACTGCGCCGAAAACAACAATCACGTCGAGATCGGCAAGGAGAACTACATGATGAGCGCGGATGGACTCCTGATGCCCACCAGGAAGGACCAGCGGCCGCCGGACCTGAGATATTTCAATGCGGAAGCCACCGGCGCGGTCAAGCGGTGAACAGCGGGATAAGAGCGATACAGCCGCAATGTTTCGCGGGAGGAAGCAATGCTCAATCGGATCTTGATCAGCGCGATGACTTTGGCTGCGGCGCTGCTGATGTCGGTCGGCGTCGCGGCGGCATTCGATGACTCGCAATATCCAAACCTCAAGGGACAATGGATCAGGGAGCGGACTCCCGCCGGTGTCACTGGGCAGGGCCCATTCGATCCGACCAAATCATGGGGCCACGCGCAACAAGCGCCGCTGACGCCGGAATATCGGGCAAAATTCGAAGAAAGCCTCGCCGATCAGGCGGCGGGCGGTCCGGGTTTTTGGCCCGGCGCGCGCTGCCTGCCGCCCGGCATGCCGGCGATGATGACGAACTTCCGGCCGATGGAGATCATCGTCAAACCCGAGACGACCTGGATCCTGATCGACCACATCCATGAAACGCATCGGCGGATCTTCACCGACGGACGGCGCTGGCCCGAATGGGTCGAGCCCACTTTCGACGGCTATTCGATCGGCCGATGGATCGATACCGACGGTGACGGGCGCTTCGATACGCTCGAGGTGGAGACCCGCCACTTCAAGGGCCCGCGCACGTTCGAGCCGAGCGGCATGCCGCTGCACGATGACAACCAGACCGTCATCATGGAGCGCATTTATCTGAACAAGGCCGATCCCAATCTCCTGCACGACGAGATGACGGTGATCGACAGCGCATTGACGAAGCCGTGGAGCGTCGACAAGAAATTCCGCCGCGTAAAAGAGGCGCGGCCGTATTGGCCCGAGGACATCTGTGCCGAGGGGCAGGCCATGATCCATGTCGGCAAGGAAACCTATTGGGTCGCCGGCGACGGCAATCTTATGCCGGTCAAAAAAGGCCAGGCACCGCCCGATCTTCGCTATTTCAAGCAGTCGCCGAAGTGAGCGCAGGCCGAACGCTGGAGGACAGCATGCGAAGCTTGATCATGATGATCGCGTTGGTGGCGGCGCTTCTGGGGCGCAGCGATGGCGCGCAGGCATTCGATGAATCGAAGTATCCGGACTGGAAGGGACAGTGGCGTCGGGCCGATGCCGGCCCGCCGCGCTACGATCCCAGCAAATCGCTGCGCGAGCAGCAGGCCCCGCTGACGGATGAGTATCGGGCGATCTACACGGCGAGCATCGCCGATCAGCTGGCGGGCGGGCAGGGCAATGATCCGACCTACACGTGTCTTGCACCCGGCATGCCGCGGATCATGAGCGTGTACGATCCGCTGGAGATCGTGATCACACCGGAGACGACATACTTCCTCATCCAGCATATCCACGATTCCCGTCGCATCTTCACCGACGGCCGCGATTTTCCCGAGAACGTCGAGCCGCTGTTCGCGGGCTATTCGGTCGGCAAGTGGATCGATAGCGATGGCGACGGTCGCTACGACACGCTCGAGGTCGAGACGCGCAACCTGCGCGGTCCGCGCTCCTTTGACGGGCTCGGCCTGCCGCTGCATCGCGACAACCAGACCATCATCAAGGAGCGCATCTCCCCCGATAAGGCCGATCCCAACATCATCATCAACGAGATCACGACGATCGACAATGCGCTCACCCGGCCGTGGACTGCGACGAAGAGATATCGGCGCGTGAATTCGGAGCAACCGGTCTGGCCAGAGTCGGCCTGCGCCGAAGGCAACGTGCACGTCGAGATCGCCGGCCAGAACTATTTCCTCAGCGCCGACGGCTTCCTGATGCCAGCTCGCAAGGATCAGTCGCCGCCCGATCTGAAATATTTCGAACAGCCACAGAGGTGAAGGCTACGGAGGAGCGCACAAGAAAAAGATGGCTGCTCGCTGCGACCTGCGCTCCTGATCCAGGGAGGACGTGATGCTTTATCGACGCTCGATTGCCGCAACCGCGCTGGCGGGTGCGCTTGTTGCCATGGTCACCGCCGCTCACACGGCTGATGACTCCAAGTATCCCAACCTGAAGGGACAGTGGAACACGCTGAGCCCGCGCGGTTCGTTCGATCCCGAAAAGCCCCCGGGCCGCGGGACGCTGGCGCCACTGACGGAGGAATACAAAGCCGTCTACGAGGCCAATGTGAAGGATCAACTCGCCGGCGGCCACGGCACCGAGCCATCCTACATGTGCCTGCCGCCCGGCATGCCGCGTGCGATGATCGCTTACGAGTTGATGGAGGTCGTCGTCACGCCCGAGACCACCTACATCCTGATCGACCACATCCACGACCATCGCCGCATTCATACCGATGGCCGCCCCTGGCCAGACGACATCGAGCCGTCCTTCAGAGGGTACTCCATCGGCAAGTGGATCGATGAAGGCAACGCCGGCCGCTTCAACGTGCTCGAGGTCGAGACCCGCGGCTTCAAGGGGCCGCGCGCTTACGACACCAGCGGGCTGCCGTTGCACCACGACAACAAGACCGTCGTGAAGGAGCGGATTTACCAGGACAAGGCTGATCCGAACATCCTCTACGACGAGATCACGACCATCGACAGCGCATTGACGCGTCCGTGGAAGGTGACGCGGAAATATCAGCGCGATCCGGATCCGTTTCCCTGGTGGCGCGAGGTCGTCTGCACCGAGAACAACCAGCATGTACACATCGGCAATGAGAACTACATGATCGGTGCCGACGGCCTGCTGATGCCGGCCAAGAAGGGACAGCAGCCGCCAGACCTGAGATATTTCTCACAGGGCGACGTGACCGGCGCTGCCAAGTAGCAAGGGCGTCAGTCCGAGCGCCACGGATAGCGCCGGGGCGAGACGCTCGCCTCCGGCGATCTTTCGGCATTCCCGATCAATTGTGATTGCGGAACGAATTGTAGACGTTGCGCAGGAAGCTGGGTGCGCTCCCAAGGCCTGTCGGCTGCGCCCACTTCACGTTGAGATCCGCCAATGGATCCATCGCGAGCACCTGCTGCTCGGTCTTCCCTTCGTCGTAAAGCTTCTTCACCCGGTCGCGCGCGGTCGCCAGCATGTTGCGGAAATCCTGCAGGTCGGCCTTGGTGGCGAGCGAACCATGGCCGGGCACGATCTTGGTGTTGTCGTTGGCCGCCTTGAGATACCGATCGCTGGCGAGGACCATCCCTTCGATGCCGCCGCCATTGCTCCAGTCGATATTGGGATATCGTCCCCGACTGAACGTGTCGCCGAGCGCGAGCACGTTGGCATCGGGGAAATAGACCCAGGTGTCGCCGTCGGTGTGGGCATTGATCACGTGCCTGAGCTCAGCGACGCGACCGCCAACTTCGACTTTCATGTCGCCGACCTGATAGGTCACGGTCGGGATCCTCCCGGCCGGCGCGGGCGGCGTCTTGTTTCCGTTGAAGAGGTTGGTGGTGCCGGCGGCGAGCCGGATGCGGAGATTGTCGTGTCCGACGATCGTCGCGCCTTCCTTTTGGAACAGCTCGTTTCCGTCGACGTGATCGCCGTGGTAGTGCGTGTTGATCAGATATTTGATCGGCAGCGGTGAGATCTTTGTGATGGCCGCCTTGATCTTGTCGTGGAGCGGCGCGAACTGACTGTCGACCATGATGATGCCGTCGGTGCCCACCGCGACGGTGATGTTGCCGCCCTGGCCCTCCAGCATATAGGTCTTGTTGCCGAGGTCGGTCGTTTTGATCTCGACCTTGGAGTAATCAACACCTTGACCATGTGCCGCGGCCGCCACCAACAAAGCTGCGCCGGTCAGCAAGGCGATATTGATCCGTTTCATGATAGGAACCTCCCTTGATGATGGTTTATTACGATTTGATTGAGATGCCGAAGCCGATTGGCTTGATGGCGCGGAAGCCAAGTGACTGAACCAAGTGACTTCCGCGCCATTTCGCAGGATCAAATCCCGCGGTTATAGTAGTCGCAATAGCGCTCGACGTTCATCGGCAGATTGGCCGCGTAGTTGCCGAAGCTCTCGTACTTGGGCAGCTTGATGTCGCGCATCGCGTCGGCGTAGCACTTGCCCTGGCTCGCTGCTTCCTTCACCGCCGCCGAGAGATCCTGCAGATAGGAGAGCGCGGTGCGGGCATCGTCCTTGTTGCCGAGCCGGCCGCCGGGGCCGGGATGGCCGGGGATCATCCGCTCCCAGTCCATCGCGATCACCTTCTTCAGCCCATCCTCGATGTCGGGCAGATAGTTGTCGGCCATGCCGCGGAACTGCACGCCGTTGAGCGGGATCCAGTCGACCGTGAAGATGATCTTCTCCTTCGGCAGCCGCATCACCAGCGTCGAGTCGGAATGGTTCTTGCCGACGTAATTGAGCTCGAGCGTGGTGCCGCCGAGCGTGATGTTGCGCTTGCTGCCGGTCACCACCTGGTCGGGGACCACAACGTCGGGATCCTTGACCTGTTGGATGCGGGCCTTGGCATTGGCGTGTGCGACGAAGGTCGCGCCCTTGTCCTTGAATGGCTTGCCGCCGGCGATATGGTCGAAGTGGCTGTGGCTGTAGATCACATAGCGGATCGGCGCCTTGGTGATCTTCTCGATCTCCTCGATATAGGCTTTCGCCGCCGGCCGGCGCAGCCCGATCGGATCGGTCGCGATCACGCCGGCGGGCGTGACGATGAACATCGACTGGTGGCCGCCGAAGCGGAAGATGTAGACGTTCTCGGTGCCCTCGACCTTGGTGGTGGCGAAGGGCGGCTGTGGTGGCTGCTGCGCCTGCGCGGTGGTGGCGAGCAGCGCCGCCAGGGCAGTAGCGGCAAGCCCGGCGATTGTTAGCTTAGGCATCGTTGCTTCTCCTTGGGTTGTGATTTTTAAGAGCTGTGAAGATCGGAAAGGCACCGTCATGCTGGAGGGATGTGCGACCGGACGGCCCAGTGCGGCGCGGGTCAACTTGCGTCGCCCGCCAACTTGCGTCGCCGACGTGAACCCCACATGACGCGCATTATTCCTTCTGGATGCTGGACAGCATTCCGACGAGAACCGATCAGGTATCCCCAAAGCCGCAATAGCGGCGGCTCGGCCAGCTCGTAGATTTCTCGAGCTGTTTCTCGGCCAGCTCCCAGCGCTTGCCTTCGTACCCTCCCTTACTTTTTGTTACTGCGTTACCCGCTACACCACGGGCAAGCGCGGTGGTGCCCCCCCAAAGCAAAGGCGGGAGACAACCGTCTCCCGCCTCGATCATGAAAGCAATAGGCTAATCCGCGCTATCGGGCCGGTGGCACGCCGCCGATGACACCCGCGATCTTCCAGGCGGCTCCTTCCTTGATGTAGCACACCTGGTCGCTCGCCAAAGGCAGCAGGGCGTCGGTCGGAATGAAGGCCGTCTTGCCCGACGGCGTGACGATGCGGATCATATCGGAATTCACCGCGCCGGCTGGAGATTCATCCGGATAGGCGCGTATGAGGTGCAGGCCGAGTTTCTCGACCACCGGCGAGCTATCCTGTGCCTGTGCCCGCGCCTCGATCCCTTCTTTGGTCGGGTATCCCCATTCCGCCGGATCGGTTTGTGTCGACGTCACCAGCTCCTCGAACGCCTTGTCGTCGAGGGTGGGCTCGGCGGGCGCGCAGATCACTCCGGCATGATCGGGATCATTGATCGGCTCAGCGGTTGGCTCGCCGGCAAAGCCGGCAAGCAGATCCCAGCCGGGCGGATCCTGGCCTTCGAGGCCGATAGCCTTCGACAGGTTATCGATCGGCTGCTTGTTCTTCTCGGCGATGTCCTTGCCTTCTGGAATCCAGAAGAATTTCTGCGCAATGATGCGCGCGAGCGCGGCCCGGTCCTTCTTCTCCGCGATCCCGGCAAGCTGCTGACGGAACGTCGCAAAGGTGGCGTCGCCCACCGGCTGCGGCAGCTTCACCGGAACCGGCTTATAGGCCTTGGGTGGAGCGAGCTGCGGTTGCTGCGGCTGTTGTGGCTGCTGGGCAATTGCCGCAGGCGGAGCCAGCGCGAGAAACAGGACGGCCAATGCCGTGACGGTCGAGGAGAGGATACGCATCATCGGTTCTCCGGATTCAAGCTCACAGGATTCATTTCCATGTTGCGACACAATTGAGACGACCATGCGGCGCGGAAGGTTCAGAGGGAATTTTAGGGGCCTTCAACACCAGCGGAACTGAAGCGAGTCAACGCGATTTTTACGCGACCGAGGGCGGTCGCCTGCCAAGCGTCGCTGCCAAAGCCGGCGCAGGGTGTGGCACATCCGGCCGGTCGTGAAAAGTGCGTTGACCGCCTGCCAGCGCAGACGCACTGGTGCCCCGTTTACGAAGCTCGCGATACATCTCAGCGCATTGTCGGGCACGAGCTTTGGAAACAAAGGGGCACTAGCAACTCTATGATTCTAGTACCGCTTTTCGATTTGAAGTTCCTAACAGAGTTTGCTGCGAGTGGTGTAGGAACTTCAGATCGGCGGCACTAGCCTGGGTGTGGGATATGGTTGGAACACCCCGCCGAAGTCTCAACAATTACGGTGTCTTATATGCCATCGATGCTGCTCTCGCCGTTTCTGCTGCCCATCCTGCTGCTGATCGGTTCCAACGTGTTCATGACGATGGCCTGGTACGGGCACCTGCGCTTCAAGGAGACGCCGCTCATGGGCGTGATCTTGGTGAGCTGGCTGATCGCGTTTGTGGAATACTGCATGGCGGTGCCTGCCAATAGATTAGGCAGCGCGGTCTATACGACCGCCCAGCTCAAAACCATCCAGGAAGTCATCACCCTGCTGGTGTTTGCGGCTTTCTCCGTTCTCTATCTCAAGGAGCCTATCACCTGGAATTACGCCATCGGCTTTGTGCTGGTGGCGGCCGGCGCTTTCTTCATTTTTCGCGGACCGCTGTGAAGCTGCGGTTGCCCGGAACTCGCTAGGCTGGCAGTTACTCTCGCGTGCCAAATTTAGATTAATCTTAGAGCAGATAGGTGGAGATGATTTGTAATGACATGGTGGGAGCTGCGCCGGCGGTTGCCCGGTCAAGCTCCGCTGCTAACGCTGGCTGCGTCGTCTGAATGCGGAACCATCGCGGCGTTGCTGGTCGTTCTCTTTCTTCCTTCATTCGTGGCGACATCGGCGGCACAGTCCGTCAACGCCATTGCGGCTGCGATGATGCCGCCCGCGGTCGCGGCCATAACGCTTGGCCTCAACGTTGCCGGTGCGCGGGCTCATTGCATCGCTGATCACCGATCCTATCGGGCTCGCGCCCGTCCAGGTGCTGGACGGTATCGGTGCCGGCATGCTCGGCGTTGCGGTACCGGGATTGGTCGCGCGCATCCTCGCCGGTACCGGTCATGTGAATGCCGGTCTTGGCGCCGCCATGACGATGCAAGGCATTGGCGCATCCTTGAGCGCAACGGTCGGGCGGGCTGGCCGCCGAGCATCTGGGTTACGCGGCTGCGTTCCTGGTGCTGGCTGGGATCGCGGTGTTGGCGCTGCGCTCTGGGGTGGCTCGTCCCGGCCGGCGCTTGCGGTGACGCGCCGGCATCTGCGCAGACAAGCCAATTGCGGCCCTGAAGCAGCACCACGACGCTGGCGCCGGAAAAGCTGTCAATTTGTTCATACGTTGCAATAATTTAATGAAGCCGCGGTGCCTCGCTTTCGACATGAGCGCTTTGAATGGTGTAGAAGGGTGGGGCGAGTCGAGCGGGCAATCACGCGCATGGCTCTTGATTCCAAAGCAGAAGCAACTCTCGCACTGAATCGTTTTGGTCTCGGGCCGCGCACCGGCTCGATTGCGGCCATTGCGTCCGATCCGCGCGGTGCGCTGATCGCCGAGCTTGATCGGCAAAGCGCTGGTCGTATCCAAAATCCCGAGCTGATGAGCAGCGGCGTGGCGACGCGCGCCGCATTCGCATTCCAGCAGGCCCAGCGCGAGCTGCGTCGCAACGCCAAGTCGGCGCCGAAGGAAAGCCAAGAAACCAAAGACGCCGCCAAGGACGTCGCAAAGGATGCAGCGGCGCCTGCACCCGCGGGTCCAACGCCGGCGCGGCCAAGGCACCTGAACCCAAGCCTGATCCCAAGCCCAATGCCGGCATCGCGCCGCAGCAGATCTATCTCGACGAGGCCAAGGCGCGGCTGACGACGGCGCTCGATGCCGAGATTGGTTTTGTGGAGCGGCTCGCCTGGTTCTGGTCGAACCATTTCTGCGTGTCGGCCGACAAGTTCGGCGTGCGCCCGATCGCGGGCGCGTTCGAGCGCGAGGCGATCCGCGCCAATGTGCTCGGCCGCTTCGTCGACATGCTGCGCGCGGTCGAGACACATCCCGCGATGCTGCTCTATCTCGACAACGCGCGCTCGATTGGCCCGACCTCGCAGGCCGGCAAGAATCGCGGTCGCGGTCTGAACGAGAATCTCGCGCGCGAGATTCTCGAGCTGCATACGCTCGGCGTGCGCACGGTCTACACCCAGGACGATGTCACGGCCTTCGCCAAGGTCATCACCGGCTGGAGCATTGTTCCGCTGGCGCAGGATCCGGAGCGCGGCGGCGAGTTCACGTTCAATCCGCGCATGCACGAGCCGGGAACGCAGACGATCATTGGCGAGGCCTATGCCGACGCGGGCTTCGATCAGGGCCGCCGCGTGCTCGCCGATCTGGCTCGCCATCCCGCCACCGCCCAGCACGTGGCGCACAAGCTCGCGAAGCATTTCGTTGCCGACGATCCCGCGCTTGCGCTGGTCGAGCGGCTGGCCAAGCGCTTCCGCGACACCGAAGGCGATCTCAAGGAAGTCGCCAAGGCGCTGGTCGCCTCGCCCGAAGCCTGGGCGACGCCGCGTGGCAAGCTGCGCCGGCCGACCGAATGGATCGTGGCTTCGCTGCGCGCCACAGGCGTGAACGTGACGGATGTTCGTCCGGTCATGCAGGCGCAGAACCTTCTTGGCGAGCCGCTGTGGCGGCCGCCGGCGCCCAATGGCTTTGCGGACGATGACGCGACCTGGCTCGACGGGCTCTCGCAGCGGCTCGATGTCGCCAACCAGATGGCGACGCGCATCGCTGCCGCCGCCGATCCGAATGCCGTGTTCGAAGAGGCGCTCGCCCCGATCGCATCAGCCGAGACCAAGCGGACGGTGGCACGCGCTGAAAGCCGCACGCAGGCGCTGGCGCTGTTGCTGATGGCGCCCGAATTCCAACGGAGATGACGTGGCGGCCGGCCGCAATGCGCGAGCCGGATCGGCCCGATGAGATAGCAGAGAGACAGGTCATGACCACCAACCTGCATGCTCCAACCCGACGGCATTTGCTGCTCGTCTCCGGCACGCTGTTCGCCTGGGCGCATCTGCCGAAGGTTGCACTCGCCGAAGGCCGCGATCCGCGCCTCCTCGTGATCGTGCTGCGCGGTGCGCTCGACGGGCTTGCGGCGGTGGCGCCGGTCGGCGACCCGGATTGGATGGCGCTGCGCGGCGACAAGGCGCTCACGCTTGCGGGCAAGACGCCGGGGCTCGCGCTCGACGCCATGTTTGCGCTCAATCCGGCGATGCCGAATCTGCATCGGCTCTACCAGGCCGGCGCCGCCACCATCGTGCATGCGGCGGCGACGCCCTATCGCGAGCGCTCGCATTTCGACGGCCAGGATGTGCTCGAAAGCGGGCTTGCGCGTCCCGGCGCGGTCTCGACCGGCTGGCTCAATCGCGCGCTCGCGGCGCTCGAGCCCGCGGGCAGTGCCAATCCGGCGCGCTCCAACGCGCGCAATGCGTTCGCGGTCGGCCCGATCGCGCCGCTGGTCGTGCGCGGGCCGGCGCCGGTTCTGTCATGGACGCCGCCGCGGCTGCCGCCGGCGAGCGACGACACCGCGATGCGGCTGCTTGATCTCTATCGCCACGCGGATCCGGCGCTCGCGCGCGTGCTGGAGGAGCGCATGGGTCTCGCCGAGATCGCGCGCGGCTGTGGACGACAAGTCGCGGCCCGCCGCCGCCGCGCAGGTGCGTGCCTTCTTTACGGAAGCGGCCGGCACCGCGGCGAAGTTCATGGCGCGGCCGGATGGCCCGCGCATCGGCGCGCTCGCCCTCGATGGCTGGGATACGCACGCCAATGAAGGCGCGCTCGACGGCCGGCTTGCGGCGCTGCTTGGTGCGCTCGACGGCGCCATCGCGGCGATCGAGACCAACATGGGCGATGCGTGGCGCGAGACGCGTCGTCGCGGTCATCACCGAGTTCGGCCGCACCGCGCGCATCAACGGCACCGACGGCACCGATCACGGCACCGGCACGGTCGCGCTGCTGGCCGGCGGCGCGCTCAAGGGCGGCCGCGTCGTCGCCGACTGGCCCGGCCTCAAGGAAGCGAACCTGCACGAAAAGCGCGACCTCAAGGCGACCACCGATCTGCGCGCCGTGCTCAAGGGCCTGCTGCGCGATCACTTGCGCGTCGAGGAAGCCGCGCTCGCCAGCAAGGTGTTCCCCGAGAGCAGCGCGGTGAAGCCGGTCACGGGCCTGCTGGCGTAGGCGAGCAGTCAGCCCGAGGCCTGCATGATCATCGTGCCGGGCGACTTCGAGAATTCGCAGTTGCTGGCACTGTTGCGCCTGCACCTCGCGGGCATGCACGCGACCTCGCCGCCGGGAAGCGTCAACGCGTTCGACCTGTCGGGTCTCAAGGCCCCCGATATCAGCGTCTACACCGCGTGGCGTGACGACAAGCTGCTTGGCATGGCGGCCCTCAAGGAGCTCGATGGCGCCACGGGCGAGATCAAATCAATGCGCACCGATCCGGCGCATTTGCGCGAAGGTGTCGCCAAAGCGCTGCTCGATCATATCCTCAACGTCGCCAGAGCGCGCGGCTATCGGCGCCTGAGCCTCGAAACCGGCTCAGGCGAGGCATTCGAGCCTGCGCTCGCGCTCTACCGCAAGAACGGCTTCGTCAATGGCGAGGCGTTTGGCGGCTACGACGCGACCTCTTTCAATCAGTTCCTGCATCTTGATCTTGAGAGATGGTCTTGAGCAGCCTTGTGGTTGGAACATAAGGCGTTTACGTCGTCTTCGACGGGCTTTGGGCGCGAGCTAAGATTGCTGGGATGAGCCGTTATGTTTGCCAGAGGACTCGAAGCGCTCCTCGCTGATGAGGCAAGGAAGACCGGTCTAGCTCAACGTTCACCTGACGACTTGCCGCAGCGTTTCGAGAGTTTACGCGGTTACGCGTTACTCCCAAGGGGCCGTGAGAAGAACGTCAAACATCTGTCTTTCCCGGAAATCGTCGCTGGAATTCTCTCTCTGGCGACAGTCAAGCCAGGCTTCGCTGGGTTTGCGGCCGAAGTTCTAGGGTCCCTCTCTCCGGTTGGTGGGACTGATGCGTCCTTTAAAGGTAGCGGCACGTTTGGCAAAGCTATTGAACGCCTACTTGAAGACCCTGCTACATCAAATTCGCTTCTTGAGGTTCGCGTCTCGGACAGCGAAATCTACACAAACTCCCATGGCCGAGCGACAATTGTCTATCGCTCCGGCGACAACATCTTTACCGCTCACTACGGGAGTCATTTGGCGCGCTCCGCGCTTGAGCCCGGTGCCGAGAAGACCTTCAATTCCCGCGACTTCATATCCTCGGTCGTAACGGAAATGGTCTTCTATCCACCTTTCTTCCGTCGGCTCGCCAATCAGCTAAAGAGAGAAGCGTCATTGCCGCCGGTAGTCATTCCCATTGATCCGCGGGATGAGGACGAGGAAGCCAGAAAAGAGGAACGCGCGGAGCGCTTAGGGCTCAAGCCAAATTCAAGCTTCTTGAATGCGGGCGTCGATAGCCAGGTGACGTGGCCTCGGGAAGAAACGGTTGTCATCTTCGAAGGCTACAAATTGATCCTGCTTCCCAAGACACGGGAGAATACAACGTCCGTCCACATTGACCTTCACGGGCAGCGTATCAGTTCAGAGGACGCGCTGACACTCATGAACCGCTTTCTGAGCCTGATGACGTGGTGTGACGACCAGTTTGCGATTTGCCAATATGGTTGGTCTGGAAATCCGATTCCGGTCGCCGTACGGAAGCGCGACCTCGCCTTCACGACGGCCACCCATTGGACTTTCGATCGCAAAATTCCGAGGTCGCCGGAAGCACGGAAGGCGCTGGCGATTTATCGGGAGGCGCGCAATGCCCAACAGAACTACCTCATCAGCTACGCCGTGCTTTCCTACTGCAAGATCGTTGAACTACGGCATAAAGGGAAGTCGGAAGCGAGAACCTGGTTCGGCAAGAACTATGAAGCGCTCAAGCAGGGCACGAACCTCTCCCGTGAAATTGGAAGCTTCGAGAAGGCTTGTGGCACAGAGAAGCCTCATGATTATCTCTACCGCGCCTGCCGCACAGCGGTCGCCCATGCCAACAAGCCATTTTCTACGGACCCCGACGACCTTCACGAACTAAGGCGGCTTCATGTTGCCGCCGACATTCTCCAGGCTCTGGCGCGCCGCTTTATCGCCAATGAATTGGGCGTGTCCGATTGTTCTTTCGATGGGACCTAAAGTGCGCCGCCACCCCCTGCGGAGAGGAGGGAGTGTGCCGCTAGGCGAGACGATTACCGCGCCCGCGTCGGCTGCCCGGTCGCTTCCATCTCGGCGAGCACATCAGCGAGCGGCCAGCCGGTGAGATTGACGAGGTTCTGCGCCTCCTGCTCGAAGCGCTTCGGCAGCTCCGCGCGATACTTCGCGCCGGCCTCACAGCTCGTTGGCGCCTTTCCAGGGATGGTTGAGCACATAGCGGCCCTGGAAGTTCGAGCGGTCGCGCGTTTCCGTCAGCACCAGGTCCTCCGGGAAGCTCTGCGCATCGTAGCGCACGTGCAGCCGCGTCACATAGGCGTTGGCGCCCTGCACCGAGCGGAACGGCTTGTCGTCGTCGCTGGCGATCCAGCGCGCGCCAAGCTCGACCAGCTCCTTGCTGCTCATGGGATCGGCCGCGCAGGGGTCGCACCAGGCCATGTCCCAGGCATATTCGACGAAGACTGCCCGCATGTTCTCGCGCGCGACGGCGCGGTCGAACATCGACTTGTAGAAGGTCGGGAAGTCGTCCTTCACGAACAGCGGCACGTTGATGTCCGAGGGCAGCTTGACGGTGCGATAGTTCGCGGTCTCGACCCGGCCGTTGCGGGTCAATGCCAAGATGATCAGGTCCTGCGGGCCATTTGCGTTCACGGTGCCGAGCCGGATCGGCAGCATGAATTTCGGCGTCTCGTAGCGCACCTGCAGCGGCCGCAGATAGCTGTTGCCAAGCTTCGCCATGCGGTCGAGATTTATCTTGGCGATGAAGAAGCGCATCTTCTGCTTGATGTAGCTGCCGAGCACGACGTCGGCGCCCGCGGGAATACGATAACCGTTGTCGTTGAGGAAGTTGACAAGGCCGTCGCTCTCCTGCGCGGAGAGGATCGACACGTCGTATTCACCGACGTCGTAGTTGGCCTCGATGGTCACGCCGCGATAGCGGCTCGCGAGCTGCACGGTTGTTGTGGCGGGTGCCGCGCCCCTCGTCGGGGAAAGCTGCGCCATCGGCATGAGCAGAGGCGTGCACGGATCGCCGTCGTGATATTCGACCAGCCGCGGCGCCGTGTAGCCGTCGAGATGGTCGATGGTCTTCATGTCGACCACGCCGATCTGCTTGCGCTCGATGAAGGTCGGCACCGGAATGACGACCGCGAATTCCTTCGGCTGGCCTTCATAGTCGCTCGCCATGGTGATCGCGGTGGTGTTGCCGTCACGCGTCAGCACGACCTTCGATGACTTGTTGAACAATTTGGAATCGGCCTTGGCGACATAGAAGCCGCAGAAGGCGGCGGCGGGTCCCGCGATCGCGGCCAGCACGGCAAGGACTGCGACGGTGGTCTTCAGGCGCGACGAGGCTTTCATCGGGATGCTCCCTGGCTGGCCGGCCGGCTCCAGGCAAATCGTTCTGCCGGCATGATGCGATCGATGAGAAGGGTGAGTGGGGAGATTGCGATCAGCGCGATGTAGAGCGCCGGCCGCATCTGCATGAAGAACGCGAGGTAGTGGCCCAGGATCGCAACCGACGCCGCGAACAGGAAACGGCCGAGCCGTGCATCGGGCGAGGTGCGCGGATCGGAGATCATGAAGAACGCGAAGATCAGGAGCGAGCCGCTCTGCAGCTGATGGATCGGGATCGCGAGCGGGTCGCCGAGCCACCAGGCGCGCGCGAACAGCAGCGCCGCATGGCTGCCGAGGAAGAACAGCGCCATGTCGGAGCGGCGCGCGGCGTGCAGCACCAGGATCGCGAAGAAGCTCAGGAGCGCGACGAACCAGACCGCCGAGCCCCATTGCCCGGGCGAGATCCAGACGTCGTTGGAGGTGAACAGCAGCACCACGATCGCAAGTCCGGCCGGATTCCAGATGTGCTTGCCGTCGATGCGCAGCACGAACTTGGAGCCGATCGCGATCACGCCGGCGACCGCATGCAGCCAGGGCTCATCGGCGCGCAGCAGCAGGCTCAGCGACAGCCCGGTGATCAGCGGCGAGCGCAGGTCGATGCTCGGCAGGCCGTAGAGGCGCGAGCAGAGGATCTGAGTCAGGATCGTGCTGGTGAGTGCGAGCGCGCTGTTGAGCGGCCGTGCGCCGAAGTCGAGCCAGCCGAAATTGTAAATCAGCAATGTCGAGAGCGCCGCGATCTGATAGTGGCGCGCATCCGACCAGATGTCGCGCGGCAACCAGCCTTGCATGCTGATTCCCTCCCGCATCGCCACCCGCGGCGCATGCTACGTTGCAAGATGACGGCAGTGGGGCCACACCACGGCAAATCGTGTATCATGACCAAACGTTAATGCTTGCGAGCAAGGTCAACACCAGTCTGCACAAAGCAAGCCTGCACAGATTCTGCGCACCGAATTGCCGAAATGGGCGAAGGTGATCGCCGAGGCCCGCATTCCAAAGGTGGACTGACAGTCATTCATGCGCATCCTCGACATCCGCGAAACCGCGATTCCGCTCAAGTCAGAGCTGAAGAACTCGAGCTTCGACTTCACCGAGATGACCACCTCGGTGGTCGCCGTCATCACCGACGTCGTTCGCGACGGCCGGCCGGTGACGGGCTTCGCCTTCAATTCCACCGGCCGCTACGCCTGCGGGGCGCAGATGCGCGCGCGCTTCATTCCGCGCATTCTGGCGGCGAAGCCCGAAACGCTGCTCGATGCCACGGGCGAGAACATCGATCCCGCCAAGGTGCTCGCCGTGATGCTGCAGCGGGAGAAATCCGGCGGCCACAGCGAGCGCTCGATCGCGATCGGCACGATTGAAGTGGCGCTCTGGGACGCGGTTGCCAAGATCGCCGAGAAGTCACTGCATCGAGTTGCTCGCCGAGCGCTACAACGGCGGCAAGGTTTCAGAGCGCGTGTTCTGCTATGTCGGCGGCGGCTGGTATCTGCCCGGCCAGACCATTCGCGATCTGCAGGACGAGATGCTGCGCCATCTCGATGCCGGCTACACCATGGTGAAGATGAAGGTCGGCGGCCTGCCGCTCGCCGATGACGTGCGCCGGGTCGCGGCGGTGAAGGAAACGCTCGGCAATCGCGCCGCGCTGGCGGTCGATGCCAATGCGAAGTTCGAGCGCGAGGAGGCGCTCGCCTATGCGCGCGCGCTCAGCGACGTTCGGGCTGCGCTGGTTCGAGGAGCCCTGCGATCCGCTCGACTTTGCGCTGCTCGCCGAGATCGCGAGCGTCTACGCGCCGCCGCTGGCGACCGGCGAGAACCTCTATTCGACGCAGGACGTGGAGAACCTGGTGCGCTTCGGCGGCCTCAAGCCCGAGCGCCGCGACGTGATCCAGGTCGATCCGCCGCAGGCCTACGGCATCGTGCAATATGCGCAGACGGTGGCGATGCTGGAGCGTCATGGCTGGCCGCGCACCGCGCTGTTTCCGCATGGCGGCAACCAGATGTCGCTGGCGATCGCGGGCGGCTTCGGGCTGGGCGGCGCGGAGTCCTATCCGGGCGTGTTCGGGGATTTCGGCGGCTTTGCCGACGACGCCAGAGTCGAGGACGGCTATCTGCCACTGTCGGAGCGTCCGGGCATCGGCTTCGAGGGACAGGCCAGGCTCTACCGCATCATGCGGGAGCTTGCGGCGTAAGTGGCCGAGACCCACGCTGCAGGCAACATCAAATTCCGGCGATTCCAGCCTGCACGTTCTTGGCAAGGAGCTGCCGCGCCTCGGGCGTGTCATGGGCGTATCGGAGGAGCCAAACAAACATGTCATGCGCCAGCGCGATGCGCTTGCGTCCATTGTGCTGGTACACTGCGAAATTGCACACCGGCGCATAGACCATTTGAAACAGAACATTCTCGGCGGCCGGGTCCAGCTCCAACAATCGGTCGGCGGAGCTGTTCAGGCGTGCCCATGTCTCCCATTCGGCAACCAGATCGAGCGAGTCTTCTCCCGCGGTTCGCTCGCGATAGTCCCTGCATTGGGACTCGATGTCGCCCATGAGGCGCCGGCGAACCTGCCATACGGCCTGCTCCATGATCGAGTCTTGTTGTGCTGCGCGCGCGAGGTAGGGATCATCCTCGATCAACGGTATTGCGAGATCGATCAGGCGATGGCGGAATAGAGACCGGACGGAGCCGGCATCGCCGCGGCCGCCAAGCATGCCGAGACGCTGCTCGATCATCGGATGCACGGAATCAAGCTCGCGGTCGACGGCGTCGATGGATCGGTCGAGCAGCTCGCCGTCGTGCGCGTTTGCGCCTTCGAGCGCGCGGGCAAGACCGCCGAGCGCAAGCGGCAGTCCTGTGACGCTGGCAGGCGCGTCCGGCTGCACCGATCGACGCACCGGCACGGCGAGCGCCCGGCGAAAGAGCGGATAGGTCACACGCCGCCGCGGCGCCGATAGAAAGCACTGCCAGAGCTGCCAGTTGCGGCCGACGCTTGGGGGTCTCCGGTCAGCCGCTCGGCGATGCGAGCCATGTTGTACGACCAGCGCAGCCTGTTCGTGCTGGACAGGCCCAAGCGGATGACCCTGTGCCAGTTGCCGACCCGGGCCGCGTCGACGACCAGCCAGTCGCGCGCGACGGCTCGCATCGACCGTGGCATGAGTTGCGCATGCATCCTGTCGGCCGTGGCGAGCAGGCCGCGCGCCCGGTCGATGTCCTTGCGCAGTGCGGCCAGCAGTCCCGCCGCGACCACGCCGGCACCCCTGCGATCGTTTCCGCGTTACGGAGCTTTCGCTCAAGCCAGCTGATGGCCTCGTCGGACGGGCTCCTCCGCGCCAGCGCCAACGCACCGTAGACGACAGCGGCAGCCTCGATTTCCTTGATAAGCCTGAGCGGAAAGCAAATTCTGACCGTCCAATAGGCGGTGCGCGGCATTCGCAGTGGCACGACGATCCATCGCAGGAGGGGCGTCGGCGCCCAGATCAGGACAAACGCGACCACGTGCAGCACAGCGCTGGCAACTTCGGGAGCGGTCCCCTGCACGACTGCAATCGTGAAGGTGAACAAGCCCACCTTCGCGCCGAACGCCAGGGCGATCGCCGGCACTTTGATCGAGCCGGATAGCATCCGGACGATAAAGATGACGATGATGACGCCTGCTACCGCGCCCATAGAGCGGACCAGCCGAGCGCATGCTCGGCTTCCTCCCACGGACCAGCGTTGCTCTGGCCGCGATGCTTGATCGCCCGCCGGTACGACATTCGCCCAGAGCTCGTGGAGCACGCGTTGCTCCGGGTCACGCAACGCCGCCACCGCCTGGCGGACCTTCTCGGCGTCGCGCGTCGCCGGCCCGAGCGGCGTGGGTAGGTTTGCACGTTCGCGCTGCCGACTGTCGAGCAAGGCCAGCAGCCGCTGGCCGGCGCGTTCCACGTCGGTCGGCGTGGCGTCCGTCGCGACTTCGAGCACGAAGAACGGATTGCTGCGCCAGAGGCGCGCAGCGGATCACGCGTCGTCATCGCTTTCTCAGCCCGGAGCCGTGACCAAGCTTCTGCTCGTCATGATCCACCGGAGCAAGACGCCATAGCTCGCGTACGGTCTGCTCGATGGTCTCGCGGTCGCGCTGCCGCACCGCCTCGCGGCCCTTGGCGACGAGCTCGGAGGCGCGCCGGACATCCGTGCTTTCTCCAACGCGCGCGGCGCAACGCTCGAATTCCCACTCCCATGAGCCCGGGTGGCGGAAATACGCTGCCACCCCCAGCCGCTCGATGACGGCGCGCTGTCTCTCGACCTCGTCGGCATCCCTCGCCACGAACGCGCGCTTGCAGGCCTGGTAGGTCTCGTTCAGCGTCAATCGCTCGGCGTCGCTGCCGTAGCCCGCGACCCAGCTCAGCGACATCGCGAAGCTTTCCTCGATCTTTCGCCCAAGCTCCGGCCACGCCTGCTCGGCCTCGATCTCGGCGAGCAGCGCGTCGAAGTCCGAGAGTATGCGGCGCGCCTGCTCGCCGGCGTCGAGATCGCCGCCGCGGGCAGCCTTGATGTTCTGCTCGGCCTCGTCCAGGCGAGGCATCGCGGCCGAGAGGCGCGCCGCCGTCTTGCCGGAATGGTCGAGAAATGCCGCGCGCGAGAGATCGGCCGCGCGCGTGCGCAGCTTGATCAATGCGTCGGCGAGCGTCTCGAGCGAGACCTGTGGCGTCATCAGCAGCGCCACCTGATCGAAGATCCGATCGATATTCGCGATGCGCGCCTGGGCCCGCAGCTGCCCGCCGCGATCGAGCTCGAGCATCAGCTCGACCTCGGAGCCCACCGGCAAGGGCGCGCTGAGCTCCGTGCTGGGGATTTCAAGCGTGCCGACCAGGCGGCACAGATGCGCCCAGGCGAATTCGCCCTGCACGATCGGAACCTTGAGCACGTGGCCGTCGGTCCCGGGATGCACGGTCTCGACCGTGTGCAGCACGAACGTTCGGCGGATCGGCAGCGGCGAGCCGCGGTTGAAATAGATCTGCACGCGATTGTCCGCGAGTGCCACGCCGACCGACCGTGACAGCGGCGGATCGCCGAGCGTGATGCCATGGGTGATCGAGAAGCTTGCGGGCTGCAGCGTGACTGCCTGACCGCTGCCATCGACGCCCTGCACCTCGAAAGAGGTGTTCTGACGCGGGCTGCAGACGCACCATCACGGCGAACGTGCCGTCCGCCTCACAGGGTGTCGGTTCGCTCTGCCACTCGCCGTCGGAACGAATGATCTTGATCTGCTTGATCGTATTGGCCTGCTCGAGCAGCTTGCCGACCACGAAGGGTGTGAGGTCCGATGTCATGGCCGGGAACTGCAGCCAGACCTTCGGTCCCGTCGACGGCGGCGCCTTGGCGGCGGGGCGGCCGTCGAGCGCAACGGTGCCGGCGAACAGGGCCGCGCCCTGCGCCACCAGCGTCATCGGATCGAGGCCTTCGCCGAAGTCGGCGCCGAGCACGGCGCGCACGCGGTCCCGCAGCAGCGGCATCACCGTCGGGCCGCCGACCAGGACGACACGTTCGAGCGCGCCGTCTCCCAGTCCGTTCGCGGCCAGCAGGCGCGTGCAGATGGCAAGCGAGCGATCGATCAGCGGTCCGATCGCAGCCTCGTAGTCTGGGCGCGTGACGATCAGGTCGACGTCCACGACCTGTCCGTCGACATCGAGGCCGGCGATAAAGATCGGCGCTTCGCTGGCGCGGGTCAGCTCGATCTTGGCCTCCTCGGCGGCGAGCCGGAGCTGGCGCAACGCCCGGGCATGCTGCGGATTTGCCCGATCGATCACGACGCCGTCAGCCGCAAGCTTGGCGAGCGCCAGGTCGATGAGCGCCCGGTCGAGGTCGCGCCCGCCGAGGAAGTTGTCGCCGTCGTGCCCGACGACGCGCAGCAGGCCTTCGCGCGTCTCGAGCAGCGAGACGTCGAAGGTGCCGCCGCCGAGGTCGTAGACCAGCCACGGCCCGTTGCTGCCGCCCTGGGTCCAGCCGGCGGCAATCGCCGAGGCCACCGGCTCCTGGATGAGCTCGACGCGCTCGAAGCCGGCGCGCCGCGCGGCGTCGGACGTGGCCGCGCTCTGCTGCAGCTCGAACAGCGCCGGAACCGAGATGACGGCGCGCTCCGGCGCGACGCCGAGCTGATCGGCCACGTCCTGCCGCAGCGACTTGAGCACCTCGGCGGACAGCTCTTCCGGTCGCCGGAGCGTGCTGCTTGCCGGAAACTCGAGCTGATGCGTGGTGCCCATCAGGCGCTTGAATTCGCTGCGGGTGTTGGCCGGGTCCGTCTCCAGGAAACGTCGAGCGCGGGCACCGACCGTGACGTTGCGGCGCGCATCGATGCGGACCACGCTCGGGGTCAGGACGCTGCCCTGGTTGTTGCGGATGAGCGTGATCTCTTCGCCGTCGAATACCGCGACGGTCGAATTGGTCGTGCCGAGATCAATGCCGACATAGAGCGGCCGCGTTGTCATGGGTTCGCTGCTTTTGCTGGGTGAGCGTGAATTCGATGAAGCCAATGTCCACAAAGACAAATTTGAAGGATTTTTTGCGGCCGCGCTGTGAGCTGCCGAGGCCACCGACCGGACTGCAAAACGGGGCGCCTTCCCAGCCGCCAGGGTCGCGTACCATAAGCGCCTAAAGCACCATAGGCGCTCAAAAAATGACCGGTTCTTGGCGCGACGTCGAGACCACTGGCTCGCGCCTAAAAGACCGAATAGGCTGCGTCCCAACGATCGCGGCGATTACGGTTGGCTTTGGGCCGCGGACAGAGGGAGGAAGCCATGAAAGCGTGTACAAGCGCTGTTGCCTTGGGTGTCGCGGTGGGTCTCTCGGCCCTCGCCGGTGCGAGCGGAACGAGCCAGGCCGCCGAGCTGTGGATCATGACCGGCATGGGCCCGTCGACCGGAGTCTATGAGGTTGCCGCCGGTTTCGAGAAGGCGACCAAGAATAAGGTCACGGTGACCTTCGAGACCGGGCCTTCGCTCGATCAGAAGCTGCAGTCAGATGCCCCGGCCGATATCATTGCGGGCGGCCCCGAGCAGCTCGAAGACCTGATCAAGAAGGGCAAGGTCGTGGCCGGCACCAACATGCCGTTCGGCCTCGCCGGCCTTGGCGTATCGGTGAAGGCCGGCGCCCCACGGCCCGACATCAGCACGATCGACGCCTACAAGGCGGTGCTGCTGGCATCCAAGTCGGTCGGGTTCTCGCGCGGCTGCAGCGGCACGCATACCCAGGAAGGCATCGACAAGCTCGGTATCGGCGAGCAGATGAAGTCCAAGATCAAGCTCACCGGCGGCGGTCCGGTCGCCGAATATCTGGCCAAGGGCGACTTCGAGCTTGGCATCCAGCAGACCAACGTGCTGGTCGGCATTCCGGGCACCGACTATGTCGGCCCGCTGCCGGGCTTCACCAACAAGCCGTGCCCGTTCAATGTCGGCCTGATGGCGGCCTCCAAGCAGCCGGATCTGGCGCGCGAGCTGATCAAGTTCATGACCTCGCCGGACGCGATCTCGCTGCTGCAGAAGGGCCATATGGAGCCGGCCAAGCGAAGCTGAGCGGCTTCGTCTCAGCCGCTGCAGCAAAACAAACGGGAGGACGCCATGGGATTGCGCGCCAGCATTGCGGCGGCCGGCATGCTGCTCGGGTCGCTGCCGCTGAGCGTGGATGCAGCCGAGCTCGTCATCCTGACCAACCAGGGTGCGACGCCGGGCGTGCGCGAGCTTGCGACAGCGTTCTCGCAGGCGAGCGGGCACAAGGTGACGGTGATCCAGGAAGCGGGCGCCGCGCTCGAGCGCAGGCTCAATTCACCGGCGCCCGGCGACCTGCTCACCGCCAATCCCGAGCCGTTCGATGATCTCATCAAAAAGGGCAAGGTGGTGCCCGGCACAGTGACGCCGTTCGTGCTGGCCGGGCTCGGCGTCTCGGTGCGCGCCGGCGCGCCAAAGCCCGACATCAGTACGGTCGATGCCTACAAGGCCGCGCTCATCGCGGCGAAATCGATCGGCTATTCCTATGGCTGCAGCGGCACTCACGTGGCGGACGGAATCGAGAAGCTCGGGCTGACCGAGCAGCTGAAGGCCAAGACGGTGCGCACCGGCGGCGCCGCCAACGGCGGACCGGTGACGGACTATCTCGCGCGCGGCGACTTCGAGATCGGCATCCAGCAGACCAACATCATGGTGGGCATGCCAGGGACTGACTATGTCGGCCCGGTGCCGGGCGAGATCAACAAGCCGTGCCAATCCAACGTGGCGCTGTTGACGGGCTCGAAGGAGCCGGAGGCTGCGCGGGCGATGATCACCTTCATGGCTTCGCCGGCGGCAGCACCGCTCCTGCGCAAGACTCATGTGGAGCCCTATCCGCGCTGAGGGCGGCATCAAGAATCGAGAGAAACAAGCAATCGGGAGGAAGTCATGTTGAATATGCTGAGCACCGTTGCGGCCATTGCGGTTGGTCTTGCGCTTGTGACTCCATCCGCGCAGGCGGCCGAGATTCTTGTGCTGGGCTCGCAGGGCAATATCTCGGGCATCCGCGACCTCGCGGCTGGCTTTGAGCGCTCAAGCGGTCATAAGGTGATCGCGAGCCAGGAGCGCAACGTGATGGACAAGGTCAATACCAATGCGCCGGCCGACGTCGTCAGCGGCAATCCGCCGCGTGATCGACGACCTGATCAAGCAGGGCAAGGTGGTGGGCCGCCGCGTCGACTTCGCACGCGCCGGCATCGGCGTTGCGGTCAAGGAGGGCGCGCCCAAGCCCCCGCTGCGCACCACCGAAGATTTCGTGCGCATGCTGCGCAACGCCAAGTCGATCGGCTATTCGACGGTCGGCTCGGGGCTGATGGCCGCCAACATCATCAAGAACCTCGGTCTCACCGAGGAGCTGAAAGCGCGCACCAAATTTCTCGACGGCTTTCCGGCGGCGGAAGCGGTGGCGCGCGGCGAGGTCGAGATCGCGCTGCAGCAGATAAACGTGATCCTGCCGGTCAAGGGTGCGGAGCTCGCCGGCCCGTTGCCGGCGGAGCTGCAGCAATACAACCACTTCGCGGTCGGCGTGCTCGCGGTCTCCAAGGAGCGCGAGGCCGCGACCGCGCTGGTGAATTTCATGGGCGCGCCGGAGAACGAGGCGCTGGTGCGCAAGAGCGGGCTGGAGCCGCCGGCGCGCTGACGCTATCAATCGAGCAGTATGAACCAAGCAACATAAACCGAGCCGAACAGGCAAACATCGGGAGGAACATATGAGAACATGGATGATGGCAGCGGTCGCCGCGCTGGCGCTGCTCGGTGCACCGGTCAGCACAACGCAGGCGGCCGAGATCGTGGTCTATCTCAACCAGGCGACTGAATCCGGCGTGAAGGAGCTTGCTGCCGGGTTCGAGAAGGCCAGCGGGCACAAAGTCAATGTCAGCTTCCAGGGCGGGCCCAACCTCAATCAGAAGATCAATGAAGGCACGACTGGCGACGTGACGTCGCTCACACTCCAGCAGTTCGACGACTTCGTGAAGAACGGCAAGGTCGTTGCCGGCAGCGTGGTTGAATACGCGCGCGTCGGCAACGGCGTCGCTATCAAGACCGGAACGCCCAAGCCCGACATCAGCACGCCGGAAGCCTTCAAGCAGGCGATGCTGAATGCCAAGTCGATCGGCCACACCAATGCGGGCACCGGCCCGTTCAACACCAGGCTGTTCCAAAAGCTCGGCATCTACGACCAGATCAAGAGCAAGATCACGATCGTCGAAGGCCGACTGGTCGCCGCGGCGGTGGCGGCTGGCGACATCGAGGTCGGCATCCAGCAGACCAACGTGATCCAGCCCTATGCCGGGACCGACTATCTCGGCCCGCTGCCGGCCGAGCTGATGGAATATGGCCGCGTCGGCGCCGGCGTGCTGACGGCATCGAAGCAGCCCGAGGTGGCGGCCGCCTTCATCAAGTTCATGGCCGATCCGGCGAACGCGCCACTGCTGCGCAAGGCCGCGATGGAGCCGCTGGCGAAGTAGCAATCGTTGCTGCGACGTGCAGACGACGTAACTCGGATTACGGCGTCATTATTGTGCCCTCTCACCGCAAGCGGGGAGAGGGCAGCACTGTAGTTTCAACAATCTCTGTCGGGTGAGGGGCTGTGCAGCTAGCCCCCTCACCCAACCGTGTCGTGCTGAACACTCGAGCACTCGCCCTCTCCCCGCAGGCGGGGAGAGGGCGCAGCAATGCACGCCTTCACGTCGCGTGCACAGCTGGCGGCTACTCCGCCGCCTGCGACGTTGTCTCGACGTCGATGAAGCCGCCGGACTGCCGGCGCCAGAGCGCCGCATAGTGGCCGTTGTGCTTGAGCAGCGCCTCGTGCGAGCCCTGCTCGACGATGCGGCCATGGTCGAGCACGATCAGCCGGTCCATGCGCGCGATGGTCGAGAGCCGGTGCGCGATCGCGATCACCGTCTTGCCGGCCATCAGCGTGCCGAGGCTCTGCTGGATCGCGGCCTCGACCTCGCTGTCGAGCGCGGAGGTGGCCTCATCCAGCACCAGGATCGGCGCGTCCTTCAGGATCACGCGCGCGATCGCGATGCGCTGGCGCTGGCCGCCGGAGAGCTTCACGCCACGCTCGCCGACCTGCGCCTCGTAGCCGTGTCGGCCTTTCCAGTCCTCGAGCGTGCTGATGAACTCCTCCGCATGCGCAAGCTTGGCCGCCCGCTCGACCTCGGCGTCGCTCGCGGCCGAGCGGCCGTAGCGGATGTTGTCGCCGATCGAGCGGTGCAGCAAAGACGTGTCCTGCGTCACCACCGAGATCTGCGCCCGCAGGCTCTCCTGCGTCACCGTCGCGATGTCCTGGCCGTCGATCACGATGCGGCCTTCCTCGACGTCGAAGAAGCGCAGCAGCAGATTGACCGCGGTCGACTTGCCGGCGCCTGAGCGACCGACGAAGCCGATCTTCTCGCCCGGGCTCACGGTCAGCGTGAAGCCATTAAGTACGCCGGTTTCCCGGCCGTAGCCGAAGCGCACGCCCTCGAACCGGATCTCCCCGTGCGGCACCGTGAGCGCGGTCGCGTCCTTGCGGTCGGCGAGCCCGATCGGCTTGGCGATCGTCATCATGCCTTCCTGCACGACGCCGACGTTCTCGAAGATGTTGGTCACCTGCCAGGCCACCCAACCCGATATGTTGACGATCTGCCAGGTGAGCGGCAGCGTCATGGCGACGACGCCGACATCGACCTGGCCACGCGTCCACAGGAAGAGCGCGAGCGCGGCCGTGCCTGTCACCATCATGGCGTTGAGCGTCGAGAGCGTGAGCCCGAACAGCGTGTTGAGTCGCAGCGAGGCATGGAACATGCCGGTGTGCTCGTCGACCGCGTCGCGCACATAGGCGTCCTCCTCCTGGGCGCGTGCGAACAGCTTGACCGTGAGGATGTTGGTGTAGCTGTCGACGACGCGGCCGGTGAGCATCGAGCGCGCCTCCGACACTTCCTTGGAGCGGTCGCGCATGCGCGGCACGAACACTCGCAGCATCACGAGATACGCGCCGAACCAGATCACGATCGGCAGAGCGAGCCAGCGATCCGCGGACGCGAGCAGGATGAGCGCGCTGGTGCCGTAGACCAGGATGTACCAGACCGCGGTGATCAGGGCGGTCAAGGTCTCGCGGATCGACGGCCCGGTCTGCATCACCCGGTTGGCGATACGGCCGGCGAAATCGTTCTGGAAGAACGCCCAGCTCTGCCGCACCACGTGCCAGTGGTTCTGCCAGCGGATCATGTTGCCGACGTTGGCGGCGATCGCCTGGTTGGCCATGATATTCTGGGAGGTGAGCGCGAGCGGGCGCAACACCAGCAACACCAGCGCCATGCCGGCGAGGATCGGCCAGAAATCGGCGAACAGCGTCTCGGGCTTTGTCGATGTGATCAGGGTGACCACGCGGCCCATGAACACGGGGATGAGCGAATCGAGCAGCGCCACCGCGAAGCCGGCGGCGAACAGCCCGATGAACAAGCCCTTGGCCTGCCGCGCATAATGCCAATAGAACCCGACCAGGCCAGGCGGCGGCTCGGGTTGCTCAGGCACGGCGGTGGGCGGCAGCAGCCGCTCGAACAGCGCAAACATGATCTCGCTCGCAAATTTAAGACGGAAATGGCCGCAACCGGCGCCTTCCGACGTCGGGCGGTCCATCCGATGCATTGTATCGAAACGGGCGGAGCGGTTAGAGGGTATTCTTGACCGGAGTATGGCGCGGGAGTGCGTTGTGCACTCCATTCGTCATTCCGGGTCCGCCGCGCGAAACGCCTTCGCAAAATTATCAAGATCGGTCGCCGCGATATCGGAGACGGCCCAATAGCGCACACCGTTGTCGGACCAATCGAGCACATTGAAGCCGGCGATCGTCGTCGGGCCGGCGCATTGACGCTCGTGGCTGGAATGGCCGTCAGGCTGATCAGATGCTGGTTATGGCGATAGACCAATGTCGGCACCGGCACGCGGCCGATCACATCGACGCGTCCTCCGATCAGGGGAAATCCCTCGCGGGTGAGATCAACGACCTTCGGTGCCTGGGGAACGCGTCCGTTGAACCACGGCTTGACGGTGTGGCGGTCGGTCGAGCTGACGTCAGTCGGCTGCGGCGCCATCAGGGCGCGCAAGTGATCAGCAACGACCATCTCGGCGGTTTCTGTCTGCAGGGGGCGCATTGTCAGCCAGGTCGTGCTGCTCGCCATTGCGGCAACGAGTACGCTCGCGGCTGCCAGCATGCCCCAGGTTGGCCGCGCACGCGCTCGCCGCAGCCCGACCGCGGATTCGATCCGGCTCCTGAGCTTCGAAGATGCTCGCTCGTGCGCCAGCCGATCTCGGATCAGGTCGCTCAATGCCTGCGTGCTGTCACGCTCGGCCGCCAGCGCAGGATCGGCCGCGAGCGCGCGCTCGAGCTCGAGCGCATGCGCCGGATCGAGCTCTCCATCGAGATAGCCGTGCACGAGCAAGCTGTTGTCGGAGTTGGGCGCGGGCGCAATCATGGGTCGTCCGTTCTCAGCGTTGTGATCAGGCGGCGGCGGGCGCGGGCGAGCCGAGACATGACGGTGCCGATCGGCACACCGGTGACGTCGGCAATATCGCGATAGTCGAGGCCGTTCACGTCGCGCAGCACCAGGGTCTCGCGGAACGGCACCGGCAGCGCGGCAATGGCCCCTTCGAGCCGGGCCGTGTCCGCCTGGGCGATGAGCGCGGCTTCCGGCGTTTCGGCGATCTGGGCGCCCGGTACGCTCAGCGCCTCGAGATCGTCGACCACCACCAGCGCGGCCGGCCGGTTCTTGCGCAGCCAGCGGTAGGCGGCGTGGCGCACGATCGTCAGCACCCATGCCCGTGCATGGCTGCCGTTGAAGCCCGTGATCCCGCGGAATGCGTCCAAGCACGCCTCCTGCACCACATCCTCGGCGTCGGCCCGGTTGCCCGTCAACCAGCGGGCGAGCCGATAGCAGTCGTCAAGATGCGGCAGCACCACGGTCCTGAAGCGATCCTTGTCGCTGATGACACACCTCGCGTCGTTCTGCGCGCCGCGCCAAAACGGCATCTGTAAGAAAGTAGGAGGCCCGCAGTCTTATTCCCGGATTCCGACAAATATGTTTCGCCGCGGATTGGGGTCTGATGTCTCTGTAAAGAACGCGTTAACTGCCGGCCACGGCCCTATGCCGGCCCGTCGACGCCGTCGTAGGCGAGGCTCCAGCTCGGCGTGCCATACCAGCGGCGCGCCGGGTCGGTGCGCTCGTTCCAGCGCAGCGACTGCACGAACTCGAATCCGCCGCGCTCGAACGCTTCGAACAGTGCCAGCTCCGCGTCGGCGTTGCCGGCCAGCATGCCCTCGGCGCAGACGAAGTAGGCCGGATAGAGCCAGCGCGCCGCGAACCTGTTTCCCATCCGCTCGACCAGGAACACGCCGCCGCGTGCGGTATGGCGAGGGAATTTCTCGCGCGCATTGGGGTGCGGTGCGCCAAGGGCGAACAGAAGCTTTCCATGCGGCTCGAGCCGCTCGATCCACGCCGGCGCCGGCGCTACGACGCCGAAATTCACATAGATGCGGTCGACGCTCTCCGCGAGCGCATTGCCGCCGTCGCCGCTGATGACCGTTATGTTGTCCCACTCGGCCAGATTGGCGCGACAGCGGTCGGCAAGCGGCGCGTCGTACTCGATGGCGGTGACACGACCGGATGGCCCGGTCAGCTCGGCCAGCAGCGCGGTGTAGTAGCCGGCGCCGGCGCCGATGTGAGCGATGTGCTGGCCTGGCTCGACCGCGAGGTCGTTGAGCATCTTGGCGTGCAGCGACGGGCTGCCGTTGTTGACGCCGCGCTCGGGCGCCAGCGCCAGCACGACGTCCTGATAGACATAGACCGGATCGTTGGCGGGCAGCAGCGGACCGGGCGGCCATTGCACGATCTGCCATGGCTCGGGCCCGAGAAAATGCTCGCGCCGGATGGTCGCAAAGGCGAGCTCCAGCCGATCGTTACGAATGTTGGCGATGCCGAGCATCTGGCGCGCATAGGCCCGGCGGACGACGGCGAGACCTTCCGCGCTGAGCAGCCAATCCATGGCGCATCACTCCACGGCGCATCACTTTGCAGCGCATCACTCCGCCGCCTGCATGTCGCCGGCGTCGATGAAGCCGCCGGACTGCCGACGCCAGAGCGCGGCATAGTGGCCGTTGAGCGCGCAGCAGCTGCTCGTGCGTGCCCTGCTCGGCGATGCGGCCGTGGTCGAGCACGACCAGGCGGTCCATGCGCGCGATGGTGGAGAGCCGGTGCGCGATCGCGATCACGGTCTTGCCCGCCATCAGGGTGTCGAGGCTCTGCTGGATCGCGGCCTCGATCTCGCTGTCGAGCGCGGAGGTGGCCTCGTCGAGCACCAGGATCGGCGCGTTCTTGAGGATCACGCGCGCGATCGCGATGCGCTGGCGCTGGCCGCCGGAGAGCTTGACGCCGCGCTCGCCCACCTGGGCGTCGTAGCCGTGCCGCCCGCGCCAGTCTTCCAGCTGATGGATGAACTCGTCGGCGTGGGCGAGTTGCGCCGCCGTGACGATCTCGGCCTCGCTCGCGTCCGGGCCGGCCGTAGCGGATGTTCTCGCGGATCGAGCGATGCAGCAGCGAGGTGTCCTGCGTCACCACGGAGATCTGCGCGCGCAGGCTTTCCTGCGTGGCCTGCGAGATGTCCTGGCCGTCGATCAGGATGCGGCCGCCTTCGAGATCGAAGAAGCGCAGCAGCAGATTGACCACGGTCGACTTGCCGGCGCCGGAGCGGCCGACCAGGCCGATCTTCTCGCCGGGGCGCACCGTCGAGCGAGAAGCCTTCCAGCACGCCCGTTTCGCGGCCGTAGCCGAAGCGCACGTCCTCGAACGCGATCTTGCCCTCGCGCACGATCGAGCGGCTTCGCGCTCGGCCGGAATCGACGAGCTGCAGCGGCTGCGCGATCGTGATCATGCCCTCCTGCACGATGCCGATCTCCTCGAACAGGTCGGTGATCTGCATCGCGATCTGGCGCGACATGTTGGTGAGCTGCAGCGTCAGCGGCAGCACCATCGCGATGGTGCCGACCTCGACCGCGCCGTGCTGCCACAAGGCAGATCGCGATCGCGCCGGCGCCGGCGATCAGCAGCGCGTTGAGCACGTTGCAGGAGCGTGCCGAACACGGTGAGCAGCCGCTGCGCGCGCAGGAACAGGTCGGTGTGGCGCTCGACCGCGTCGCGCACGTAGTTGTCCTCGTCGCGCGGCCGCGCGAACAGCTTGACGGTGAGGATGTTGGTGTAGCTGTCGACGATGCGGCCCATCAGCGCCGAGCGCGCCTCCGAGCTGATCTTGGAGCGGTCGCGCATGCGCGGCACGAAATACCACAGCAGCGCGACATAGCCCGCGAACCAACCGCAGGATCGGCATCGTGAGCCAGGCGTCGGCGGCGGCCGTCATCACGATCGCGGTGACGCCGTAGACCAGCATGTACCAGAGCGCGGTGACCGAGGCGACCAGCGTCTGGCGCACCGCCGGGCCGGTCTGCATCACGCGGTTGGAGATGCGGCCGGCGAAATCGTTCTGGAAGAACGCCCAGCTCTGGCGCACGACGTGCCAGTGCGCCTGCCAGCGGATCAGGCCGGTGAACGGTGCTGCGATCGCCTGGTTGGTGATGAGATAGCGCAGCAGCACGATGCCGGGACGCGCGACCAGCACCACCAGCGCCATGCCGACGAGCCACGGCCAGGTCTCGGCGAGGAAGCGTTCCGGCGCGATCGTGGTCACCAGCGTGACGATGCGGCCCATGAACCAGGGCACCGCGCTGTCGGTGAGCGCGACGAAGAATTCGACCGACGAACAGCGCGACGAACAGCCTTTGGCCTGGCGCGCGAAATGCCACAAGAAGGCGAGCAGGTCGCGCCGGCGGCTCCGGGTGCTCGGGAACCGCGGTCGGCTGCAGATAGCGCTCGAAGGGCTTGAACATGAATTCCAATTCGTCCTGTGGGTCGGCGTCGCTTGGTTATGGGGTAGGGGCACCGGGCGTCAATTTGTATTCGCCAAATTGTCCTCCTTTTGTCGATGAGGTACAAACCGGCGGTTGAGGTGCGTACAGGTTTTGGGGGCCTCAGGTGATTCAAATCCTAAGGGCTGTCTTCCGTCGCCAGCCGATTTTTATAGTCATTGCATGTGGATACATGATGAGTCTGTCGGCGGCGCATGCTGACGATTGGGCGGATTGCCAGTCCAAGACACCCGCCCAAGCCGTCACGGGATGCACGGCCTTCATCAAGAAGGGTGGGCGGAGCGATCGGGAGATGGCGCAAGCCTATCGTCTCCGGGCCACCTCCCAGGCCCAGCAGAAACGGCATGACCTGGCAGTTGCAGATTATGACCAGGCCCTCAAGCTCGAGCCCAATCAGACCACTGCGCTGATCGGGCGCGGGTTGTCGCTGCGTCGGAGCGGGCGGCTTGAACAGGCGCTTGTAGATATCAACCGTGCAATCGAGCTCGATCCGAAGCGCGGCGTCGCCTATGCGGGTCGCGGCCAAGTCTATAGCCAGAAGCGCGATTGGCCCAAGGCGATCGCCGATTACACCACATCGATTGAGCTTGCCCCCAATGTGGCGGCGACACATGCCCTGCGCTGCATGGCCTATATCGAGGTCGGCGATCTCGACCGGGCGATGGCGGATTGCGAACGTGTCATTACGCTGATGCCCTCGGTGGCAGAGACATATTACCTTCGCGGCAACATTCACCGCCGCAAGTCAAAGCTCGATGCCGCGATCGCCGACTACAGCAAGGCGATCTCGCTTGATTCAAAGAAGCCGCAATATTTCGCGGCCCGCGGAGATGCCTTCAACCAGAAGGGCGTCTACGACCGGGCGATCGCGGACTACGACCGAGCCATACCGCTGCGTCCGAGCGACACCACGGCGCAAACCGCAAAGCTGCAAGCGCTCGCCGGCAAGACCCAGGGTGCACGGCCACCAAGCCAGACGCTGGAGACCATGCCATCGCTCGCGCCCGGATCGAATACGGTCCCTCAGCTACCAACCTCGCCGGGCGCGGAAGTGCTGCGCTTCATCAGCGAGGGGGATAACGCAATCAAGACAAACCAATACGATGTCGCAATCCGAGCGCTGGACAGCGCGCTGCAGCTCGAGCCAGACAATCAGATCGCGCTCCGCTCCCGCGGTGTGGCATTGACGCGCAAGCGCGAATTTGCGCGCGCCATCGCCGACCTCGAGCGCGTTGTGGTGCTAAGCCCAACTGATGCGTTGGCCTACGGCAACCTGGGCGCATTGTCGGTCGCAAGCCAGAGCGCCCCGTCGGGACCCATGCGCACATCGCGGATGCGCTCGTTGAGCGGGCGCAGCAGCCGCTCCTCGCTCCCGACCGTGTCGCCCTTCAGCTCGAGCCGCACCAGAATCTGCCCCGCGAGCGCGCCGACGAACAGGCTGCCGCGCCAGGCAGGGAACAGATCGCCCGTATAGAACGTCATGCCGGACGGCGCGATCGAGGGCACCCAGTACTTGATCGGCTGCTCCATGCCGGCTTTTTGCGTGCTCGCGTGAATCTTGGTGCCGTCGTAGTCGATGCCATAGCCGATCACGGGCCAGCCGTAGTTCTTGCCGGCCTCCGGAATGTTGATCTCGTCGCCGCCGCGCGGGCCATGCTCGTGCTCCCAGAGCTTGCCGGTCTGCGGATTGATCGCGGCGCCCTGCGCGTTGCGGTGGCCATAGCTCCAGATCTCGGGCTTGGCGCCCGTGCGGTTCACGAACGGATTGTCGGACGGCACCGAGCCGTCGGGCCGGATGCGCACGATCTTGCCGAGATGATTGGCAAGATTTTGCGCCTCGTTGCGGTAGCTGAAGTGGTCGCCCATGGTGAGGAACAGGTTGCCGTCGGCGGCTTGCACGATGCGGCAGCCGAAGTGATTGCCGCTCGAGAGCGGCCCCTCCTGGTGGAAGATCACCTTGACGTCATCGAGCCGCGCGTCTCGTCGTTGTGGCGCCATCGATGAGCTTCGCGCGCGCGAGCGCGGTGCGCCCGCCACCGCTCGCCGGTTCTGCAAAGCAGAAGTAGATCGTGCTGTTCCGCGCATAGTCGCGGTCGAGCACGACGTCGTGCAGGCCGCCCTGACCGCGCGCGGCGACCTGCGGCACGCCGGCCAGTGGCGGCGAGAGCTTGCCGTCCTTGCTGACGATGCGCATGCGGCCAGCCCTTTCGGTGACCACAAGGCGGCCATCGGGAAGGAAAGCCAGCGCCCATGGATTGGCAAGCGCGGTCGCAACGGTCTCGACCATGAGATTGCCGGCCGAGGAGGGATAGGTCAGCGGCGCCGCGGATGCGGCGGTCGTCGGCCGCCGCAAAGGTGCTCGCAACAACGGCGCTCGCAATGAGCCATTTCATGAAATCCTCCACTGGCATACGGCCATAACAGATACGCAATGGTAGCGGTTCCGTTGCCGATGGCGCGGTCACGTGTCGGTGATTCCGGAGCGCCATCCGCGCGGCTCAGTGGGCGCCGGATTGAGGCGCGCCTGGCTGCTTGAGCGGATGGGCGCGTGCGAAGGCGTCTTCCTTGAGGCAGGTATCGACGATGCGTGCGACGGTCGGGTAGGGCGCGAGATCGATGTTGAACAGCTTGGCGCCGACCGCGTGGCTGACCAGGCAGATGTCCGCCATGGTGACACTGTCGCCATGGCAGAAGCGGCCAGTCTGCGGATCGCGGCTGAGGTGAGTCTCGAGCGCCGAGAGCGCCTCGCCGGACCAATGGTGAATCCATTTGAGGCGCGTCGGCTCGTCGAGCCTGAGCTCGCGTTCGAGATAGTTACGCACGCGCGGCACGATCAAGGGATGGGCATCGCAGGCGACGATCATGGCGAGCGCGCGCACGCGCGCCCGATCCGCCGGCTCACGCGGCAGCAGCGGCGGATTGGGCCGGATCTCATCGAGGTATTCCAGGATAGAGATCGATTGGAACAGCGTGCGCCCGCCGTCATCGATCAGAGCCGGGATCAGCATCTGCGGATTGACGGCGCGGAAGTCCGCCTCGTTCTGCTGCCCCTTCAAAAGGTCGACGTTGACGACCTCGGGGGCAAGACCCTTGAGGTTCAGCGCGATGCGGACGCGGAACGTCGCCAGCGAACGCCAGAAAGAATAAAGCTTCATGATCGGATGTCCTCCCCAAGTGGGTCATGTCGTGGGTCATGATGACGCATTAACAATGGTGCGGCCTTGCCAAGATCTAGTCTGGAGTTGTCAGGAAAAAGTGGGGCAGCGGTTTTTCCGTCAGGAAGCACGATCCTGCAAGCCCCGCTTATCCGAAATTTTTTGAGGGGCGCCGGCAAGGACCGCCGGGGCGTGTTGGTTGATCATTCAGGAGAGGGTAGCGCGCGGCGCGAAACCGCGTCATGCTGAGCCCCAATCATGACCCCTTACAGGGCGACCAGAAGGAGGAGGAGCCTATGAGAGTCCATCGACGAAAGGTGTTGAAAGGCCTCGCCGCCACTGGCGTGAGCGTAGCGGCGCTGCGGGCGCCCTACGTGCATGCTCAGGCGCCGTTCAAGATCGGGTTGCTCACGGTCAAGACCGGGCCGCTCGCTCAGGGCGGAATCCAGATGGAGCAGGGCATCGTGGCGCTGCTCAAGGAGAAGGGCAACACTTTCGCGGGGCGCAAGATCGATTTCATCTCGGCGGACACGGGCGGCAATCCGGCCGGCGCCAAGACCAAGGCGCAGGAGCTGATCGAGCGCGACAAGGTCAATGTGATCATCGGGCCGCTCGCGGCCTTCGAGCTGCTCGCGATTCTGGACTATGTGCGCGACAACCAGACGCCGCTGATCAGCCTCGCGGCCGCGGAGGATGTGACCCAGCGCAAGGCCAATCCATTCATCATCCGGCCGTCGGCCACGTCGGCGCAGTGCTGTCACGTGATGGGCGAATACGCCGCCAAGGAGCTCAAGTTCAAGCGCGCCGCGACTATCTCGGAGGACTTCGCGTTCGGCTATGAGCAGATGGCGGGCTTCCAGCGTGTGTTCGAGGACTATGGCGGTCGCGTGGTGAAGAAGCTGTGGCCACCGCTGGTGACGCCCGACTACACGCCCTACATCGCGCAGATCGGCAACGTCGACTGCGTGTTCCACGGCTTTGCCGGCTCTAATCCGGTGAAGTTCATGCGCTCCTACGCCGATCTCGGCTTGAAGGGCCGCATCCCGCTGCTCGCCGGCTGGACCGGCATGGATGACGCGCTGTTGCGCAGCCTTGGCGACGAGGCGGTCGGTGCGCTGTCTGCCGCCTGGTATTCGGCCGATCACAATACGCCGAGCAACAAGCGCTTCATCGAGGCCATGCAGAAGGACTACAACGTGCTGCCCGGCGGCTATGCGGCCGGCACCTACATCGCGGGCCAGTGCATCGAGGCCGCCATTCAGAAGAGCGGCGGCAAGGCTGATGATCGCAAAGCGCTGGCGGAAACGCTGCACGACGTCTCGCTGACCGACACGCCGCGCGGTCCGCTCCGCTTCGACAGCTACGGCAATGCGGTCGGCGACGTGTTCATCCGCAAGTGCGAGCGCAAGGGTGGACAGCTCGTCAATACCGTCATCAAGACCTATTCGAATGTCAGTCAGTTCTGGACCTACGACGAGAAGAAGTTCCTGTCGGAGCCGGTCTACGCGCGCGACTATCCGCCGGCGAAGTATCTCGAATAGGCGTGCGGAGCGAGTCACTCCTTGAAAGACTCGCAGCGCGCACGTCGTCTAGGCGAGGCAGAGAAATGCAGCGGGCTCCTCCCTCCCCCCTTGCGGGGGAGGGATGGGGAGGGGGGTGGTTGCAAACTCTGAATCTGTCGCGACCCCCCTCCCTGTCCCTCCCCCGCAAGGGGGGAGGGAACGTTGTGGCACGCGCAGTCGCAACGCTAGTCGTGCGATTGCGTATCGCTGTGAGTGGAGAAGCTGTTTCCAATGATGACGCAGATCACGGCGGCGCAGGCCGCGATCCTCGCGATCAATAGTCTGGCGCTTGGCGGGCTGCTGTTCCTGCTGTCGTCCGGCTTCTCCTTGATCTTTGGCCTGATGCGCATCCCCAACCTGATGCACGGCTCCTTCTTCATGCTGGGCGCTTATTTCGGCGTCACGTTGCTCGGCTGGGGCACGAACTTCTGGCTGGCCGCGGTGCTGAGCGGGCTTGCGGTGGCGGCGATCGGCGGCGTGATCGAACGTTTTCTGTTGCGCCGGCTTGAAGGCCAGATCCTGCCGCAGGTTTTGCTGACGCTCGGCTTCGCCTTCATCATCGCCGACGTCTGCCTGATGGTCTGGACCGGCGATCCCTGGCAGCCGTCGGCCCCCGCTGAGCTGCGTGGCGCCGTGCAGGCTTTCGGCATGTTCTTTCCGATCTATCGACTGGCGATCCTCGGGGTTGCGGTCGTGATCGCGATCGCGCTCTGGATCATGGTCGATTGGACGAGACTTGGCGCGATGATCCGCGCCGGCGTCGACGATCCACCGATCGCGCGAGTGGTCGGCATCAAGGTCTCGCAGCTGTTCACGCTGATCTTCTGCCTGGGCGCGGCGCTTGCCGCCTTCGCGGGCGTGATGGGCGCACCTTATCTCTCGGTCTATCCGGGGCTCGACTTCGAGATGCTGCCGCTGGCGCTGATCGTGGTGATCCTTGGTGGAGCTGGCAGCCTGCTCGGGACGCTGGTCGGCAGCTTCATCATCGGCTTTCTCTATAACTTTGGGCAGGCGAGGTTCCCAGATCTCGCCTACGTCATCCTGTTCCTGCCCATGCTGCTGGTCCTGGTGCTGCGGCCGCAGGGCCTGTTCGGCCGGAACGTGGCATGACCGTCAAGCTGCGATACGCCGCGATCGCGGTCGCACTCGCATTGCTCGCTACCCTGCCGATGTGGGTGGGTAATTCCTATTACATCAATATCGCCAGCCAGTTTCTCCTGTTCGCCGTGTTCGCGCTCGCGCTCAATGTCCTGGTCGGCTACGCCGGCCTGGTATCGCTCGGCCATGCCGGGCTGTTCGCGATCGCGGGCTACAGCGGCGCCCTGATGCTGCAAGCCGGCTACGGTCATCTGGTCGCCGACAGCACGGCCATCGTCATGACGCTCGTGGCCTCGGCCGTGTTCGCTGCGCTGGCCTTGCGCGCGACCGGGATCGGCTTCCTGATGATCACGCTGGCGCTGGGTCAGATCGTCTGGGGTGTCGCCTATCGCTGGGCAAGCCTCACCAACGGCGACAATGGCGTTAATGTCAGCACGCGGCCAGCGCCGTTCGGGCTCAGCTTGGCGAGCGCGCCTTCGTTCTACTTTGCTACGCTCGTCGTCTTCCTGCTCGCGATCGCCAGCATGGCTGTGTTCGTGCGCTCGCCTTTCGGGGCGAGCTTACGCGGCACCCGCGACCAGGCTCGCCGGATGAACGCGCTTGGCTACAATGTCTGGCTGATCCGGTTTCTTGCGATTGTCTTCTCCGGGTTCTGGACCGGCGTCTCGGGACTGCTGTTCGTCTACTACAATCAGTTCATCAGCCCGCAGGTCTCCGCGCTCACGTCCTCCGCAGAAGTGCTGCTGATGGTGATCTCGGGCGGCACCGCCACTCTGTTCGGCCCGGTCGCGGGCGCCGCCATCGTGGTCATCATGAAGAACGTGGCGAGCGCCTATATCGAGCGCTGGAACCTGGTGCTGGGCGTGATCTTCGTCGTGATCATCAGCTTCATGCCTGAAGGCTTGGTGCCGGGCACGGTGCGGCTCGTGCGCTGGGCCTGGGGCAAGTTGCAGGCAAAGCCGGGCGCGGCTGCTAAGCTGCCGAGCGAGGAGCGCGTTCCATGACCGCGCTCAGCATCAGCAATCTCTGCAAGCAATTCGGCGGCCTGCGCGTGACTGCCAATGTCAATCTTGCGGTCGCGCCCGGAGAGCGCCGCCTGATCATCGGCCCCAACGGCGCCGGCAAGACCACGCTGTTCAACTTGATCACCGGCGAGATTGCGCCCGACTCGGGCTCGATCCGGCTGTTCGAGCAGGACATCACCCGGGTCCCGGTTCACCGCCGTCCTCATCTCGGCATGGCGCGGACCTATCAGATCATCACCCTGTTCGCGAGCGACACCATCGTGCGCAACGTGACGCTTGCGTTGCTGGGGCTGTCGCCGCTGCGCTGGAGTCTGCTGCGGGATCTCGATCAGCAGCATGAGCTCGTGGAGCGCGCCCGCGCTGCGCTCGCACGCGTCGGGCTGGCCGAGATCGCGGATCGCCCGCTGGCGCAGACCTCCTATGGCGAGCGCCGCCGTGTCGAGATCGCGATGGCGCTGGCGCAGGATCCCAAGGTGCTCCTGCTCGACGAGCCGTTCGCCGGCCTCTCGATCGACGAGCGGCGGGATGTGCGGCAGCTGCTCAACGCGATTCCGCGCGAGGTCTCGGTCGTGATGATCGAGCACAACATGGATGTCGCGCTCGATTGGGCCGAGCGCATTACGCTGTTGCACTTCGGCGAGGTCATCGTCGAAGGCACGCGCGCCGAGGTGGTCGCCAACCCGCGTACCCGGGAGGTCTATCTTGGGCACTAATGCTTTCGCCCTGAGCGGGATCGACGCCTTCTACGGGGACAGCCATGTCCTCGAGCAGGTCTCGTTCTCGCTCGGCGAAGGACGGCTGCTCGGCCTGCTGGGCCGCAACGGCGCCGGCAAATCGACCTGCATGAATGTTGCGGTCGGCCTGTTGCCGCCGCGCCGCGGCACGGTCGAGCTGTTCGGCATCGACGTGAGCCGGCTGCAGCCGGAGATCATCGCGGCGCATGGGCTTGCGCTGGTTCCGCAGGGGCGCCGCATCTTCAAGAGCCTCACCGTGCGCGAGAACCTGGTGGTCGCCGCGCGCCGGCCCGATCCCGGCAGCCGGCATGCGCCCTGGACGATCGACACGGTGTTCGAGATGTTTCCGCGGCTCGCCGAGCGGCGCAAGCAGATCGCGGCGCATCTCTCCGGCGGCGAGCAGCAGATGCTCGCCATCGGCCGCGCCCTGATGGCCAATCCGCGCGTGCTGCTGATGGACGAGCCGTCGGAAGGCTTGGCGCCGCAGATCGTGAGCGATGTGATGGCGACGATCCGCAGGCTCAAGGAGAGCGGCCTGTCGATCGTGCTGGTGGAGCAGAACCCGACTTTGGTGTTTGATGTCGCGGATGATGTGGTGGTGCTCAACAGCGGCCGCGTGGTCGTGGTCTCGACCACCGCGGAGCTCAGGCGCGACAGCGCCAGCCTGAGCCAGCATCTCGGCGTGTTTTAGGGAGAACGTCATGCGCATGATCGTGGCCGCCATCGCAGCGATGGGCATCGCAATGGGCTTGGCTGCGGACGCGCAGGCGCAGAGCTTTCCGTCGCGGCCCGTGTCGGTGATCGTGACCTATCCGCCGGGCGGTCCGGTCGACACCGTGACGCGCATCGTGGCCGAGCACATGCGGGGAACGCTCGGGCAGCCGTTCGTGGTCGAGAATGTCGGTGGCGCCGGCGGCAGCCTTGGCGTTGGCCGCCTCGCTCGCTCGGCAGCCAACGGCTACACCCTCGGGGTCGGTGACATCGGCGCCTTTGTGCTCAACGGTGCCGTCTACACGTTGCCTTACGATCTCATGGCCGACTTCGAGCCGATCGCCTTGCTGGCCACGAGCCCGCTGCTGGTGCTGGCCAGGAATACGATGCCGGCCAAGGATCTCAAGGAGCTGGTCGCGTGGCTCAAAGACAATCAGGGCAAGGTCTCGCAGGGCCACATCGGCTCGGGCACGCTGTCGCATCTGTGCGGGCTCTACATGCAAGCGACAGCGGCTGCGTCGTGGACGTTCGTGCCCTATCGTGGCGCGGCGGCTGCCCTGCAGGACCTGACCGGCGGGCAGATCGACCTGATCTGCGCGGCGCCGGGCGGCGGCGCGCTGCCGTTGGCACGGGGCGGGCAGATCAAGGCCTATGCCGTGATGGCGCCAGCGCAACTCGCCAGTGCGCCCGAGATTCTGACCGCCGATGAGGCCGGTCTATCGGGCTTTCACGTCTCGTTCTGGCAGGCCATGTGGGCGCCAAAGGGCACCCCGAAGGACGTGATCGTGGCGCTCAACGCGGCCGTCGTTGCCGCGCTCGCCGATCCCGCGGTGCGCGGCAAGTTCGCCGAGCTCGGCCAGGTCATTCCGCCGCGTGCCGAGCAGACACCCGAAGCGCTCGGCGCGCTGCGCAAGGCCGAGGCCGACAGGTGGTGGCCAATCATCAAGGCCGCCGGCATCAAGCCGGAGTGAGCGGGCGCGTGCGTTGCAGGAATAGCAGCGCACCACGGCCGGCGGCGGCGCCGGTTGCAAACGCCGCCTGCAGCAGATAGCCGCCGGTCGGCGCCTCCCAGTCGAGCATCTCGCCGGCCACGAAGGTGCCGGGGCGGCGGCGCAGCATGAAGTGTTCATCGATCTCATCGAAATGCGATGCCGCCCGCGGTCGAGATGGCACGCGCGATCGGCTCGATGCTGACGAGACGAATGGGCACGGCCTTGATCAGGCCGGCGAGCGCTTCAGGGGTTAGCTCCGACAACTTTGCCGATGACACGACGGCTGCCTCCTGCAGCAATCCGATCGCGATCGGCGAGAGGCTCAAGGCCTTGCGCAGCACGTTCGCGAGCGATTGTTTGTTGCGCGGCGCGCGAAGCTTCTGTTCGAGCGCAGTGACGCTTCTGTCCGGGCGCAGATCGATGTGCAGCACCGCATGACCATCGCTCGCGATCGCCTCGCGCAGAACATCCGACAATGCATAGAGACCGCCGCCCTGCAGTCCCTTTCCGGTGACCACGGCTTCGCCGCGCACCGTGCGGTCACCGAACGACAGCGCGATGCGCTTGAGCGGCTCACCCTCGAAGCGGCTGCGAAAGATGTCGGACCAGTCGACCAGAAAGCCGCAGTTCGCGGGCCGCAGCGGCGCCACCGCGATGCCGGTCTCCGCCATAGCGGTGACCCAGGCGCCGTCGGAGCCGAGCTTCGGCCAACTCGCACCGCCCAACGCCAAGACGCTTGCATCAGCGGCAACAGCCGTTGGTCCATCCGGCGTATCGAAGACGAGCCTTCCGGTCTCGTCCCAGCCGCGCCAGCGATGTCGCAGCTTGAACGTCACGCCCGTGCGCGGCGAGGCGGCGCAGCCAGGCGCGCAGC
Organism: uncultured Alphaproteobacteria bacterium; assembly: GCA_963817015.1. GTDB lineage: Bacteria > Pseudomonadota > Alphaproteobacteria > Rhizobiales > Xanthobacteraceae > VAZQ01. The sequence continues at coordinate 190,109 of CAWFMV010000014.1, forward strand.
AAGGGCGACGCCTTCATGGCTTTCGGAAACACCCGGCCGCTCGACCCCACGAAGGTCGGCTGGCCAAGCTCGGCGCTGAAGGCGAGCAGGTCGTCGGGCGAAAACGCCTCGATCGCGGGCCGGATGCGCGGCTCCGCGTGGCCGTAGCGGCGGAGGAATTGATCGAGCGGCTCGCTGTGGGTGAGATTGAGGCCGCCACGACCCGCCAGCAGAAACTTGCGGCCGACGGTGGGCATCTGATCGTAGATGGTGACGCGCACGCCGCCGCGCACAAGCACGTCGCTCGCCATCAGGCCGGCGGGGCCGCCTCCGACAATTGCGACTTCAGGTTCGTCCGCACCAGCCATGGCGCGGTCTTAGAGCATGTCCCGGTGGAATTGGCACGCTCAGCGGCTGTGGTCGTAAGCAACGATAGAGGGCGCGATCTTCGAAACGGCGCGCAGCCCATCCGCTCGCGTGATGCCGATCGACACCACCGTGACAGCAACCAGAGTGGAAAGCGCAAGCGCGAGCGTCGCAAACAGCTCGACCGGCTTGGTCGAGGAGTAGTGCTTGGGGCTCGTGAACATCACAAATCTCCGCGAATCAGTGGGGCGTACCTGTGGCGAGGCTCTATCCAGATACCGGCGCGCTTTCGTCCGGACTTGGGCGAAGCCGTTGATGAATAGGGGCGATTTCGTGATTTTGGTTACTGAAGAGTTAACGCCACAGGCCCAGGCGTGTGCGCCGGATGGCCCGCGCTCAAGGCGATGGTCGCGACATCTCGCTTATTCCGCCGCGATCGCGCTCTTCTCAACCTCCGCCTGCGGATGGTCTTCCTCGATTTTGTGTGGGGCGCCGCTGAGCCACGTCTGCAGGCGGTCGAGATAAAGGTAGATCACCGGCGTCGTGAACAGCGTCAGCAACTGGCTCATCGTGAGCCCGCCCACCATGGCGTAACCCAAAGGTTGCCGCAGCTCCGATCCGGAGCCGTGGCCGAGCATCAGCGGCAGGCCGCCGAGCAGCGTCGCCATCGTGGTCATCATGATCGGCCGAAACCGCTGCAGGCAGGCCGCCCGGATGGCGGCCTCCGGCGACATGCCGTCGCGCTCGCCTGCGATGGCGAAGTCGACCAGCATGATGCCGTTCTTCTTCACGATGCCGATCAGCAGAATGATGCCGATGATGCCAATCACCGACAAATCGAACCCGCCGACATATAATGCGAGCAGCGCCCCGACGCCGGCCGACGGAAGTGTCGACAAAATCGTCAGCGGGTGGATGTAGCTCTCGTACAGCACGCCGAGAATGACGTAGACGACGAAGAGCGCCGCCACGATCAGGATCGGCTCGCTCGAGAGCGAATCCTGGAACGCCTGGGCATTGCCCTGGAACGTGCCGATCAGCGACTGTGGCTTGCCAATCTCCTGTTCCGCACGCGTGACGGCCTCCACCGCCTGGCCAAGCGACGTGCCCGGTGGCAGATTGAACGACAGCGTCACGGCGGGAAACTGCGCCTGGTGCGAAACCGACAGCGGGCCGGTATGGTTCGTGTCGATGTTCACCAGCGTGGACAACGGAACAGCCTGTCCGTTGCCCGGCGCCTTCACGTAGATCTGGTCGAAGACCGCAGCACTCTCCTGCAGGCTGGGGAGGGCCTCGAGCACAACGAAATATGCGTTGGTTTGCGTGAAGTACTGCCCGACCTGACGCTGTCCGAACGCATCGTTAAGGGTATCGTCGATCACCTGCGGCTGGATGCCGAAGCGTGCTGCCGCATCGCGGTTGATGTTGATCGTCAGCAGTGGCGCATTGCTCTGCTGGTCGGTCGAGACGTCGGTGAGCTCCGGCAGCGTCTTGAGCTTGGCGAGCATCTTCGGCGCCCAGGTGTTGAGCTCGTCGAGGCTCGCGTCCTGCAGGGTGTATTGGAATTGGCCGCGCGAGATGCGCCCGCCGACGGTGATGTCCTGTGAGGGCTGTAGGAAGAGATTGACGCCCTGCACCTTGGCCAATTGCGGCCGGAGCCGGCTGATCACCTCGATCGCGGTCGACTTGCGCTCGTCGCGCGGCTTGAGCGAGATGAAAAATCGCCCGGTATTGAGCGTGTTGCCGCCGCCGCTGCCGAAGAAGGAGCCCACGCCCGCGACGTCGGGATCGCGCACGACCACGGCGGCTAGCTCGCGCTGGAGGCGCTTCATCTCCTGCGGCGAGACATCCTGCGCCGCCTCGGACAGGCCCTGGATCAAGCCGGTGTCTTGGATCGGGAAGAAGCCTTTCGGGATCACGATGAACATTGCGACGGTCATGGCGACCGCAGCCAGGAAGACCGCAAGCGTCGTCGCCTGATGCCGAAGCGCCAAGTCTAGCACCACGCGATAGCCGCCGATCATCGCATCGAAGCCGTGCTCAATGGTGCGATAGATACGGCCGTGTTTTTTGTTGTGCTGCGGCAGCAGGAAGCGGGAGCACAGCATCGGCGTCAACGTCAGGCAAATGACGACTGACACGCCAATGGCTGCCGTCACCGTCATCGCAAACTCACGAAACAGGCGCCCGATGATGCCGCCCATCAGCAGCAGCGGGATGAAGACCGCGACCAGCGAGATGCTGATCGAGAGCACTGTGAAGCCGATCTCGCCCGCGCCCACGATCGCGGCGCGCGTCGCTGGCATTCCGTCCTCGACATGGCGATAGATGTTTTCGGTGACCACGATGGCGTCGTCGACCACGAAGCCGACCGCAATCGTCATGGCCATCAGCGAGAGATTATCCAGGCTGAAGCCGAGGAGATACATCATCGCCACAGCGCCCAGCAGCGCGAGCGGCACCGTCACGGCGGGGATGAGCGTCGCCCGCAGGTCGAGCAGGAACACAAAAATGACCAGCACCACGAGGCCGATCGTAAGCGCCAGCGTAAACTCGACATCAAGCACCGAGGCGCGAATGGTCTGCGTACGGTCGACGATAGTGTCGAGCTGCAGGCCGGGCGGAATCACGGATGAAAGCTGCGGCATCGCCGCCTTGATCTTATCGACCGTGTCGATGACGTTGGCGCCCGGCTGCTTGAAGACGAGCAGGATCACGCTCGGCGAGCTGCCATTCAGTGCTGCAATGTTGACGTCCTGCGGGCCAGCCACCGAGTGGCCGACGTCGCGGACGCGGATTGGCGCACCATTGCGATAGGCGATGATGACGTCGTTGTATTGTTCCGCTTTGGTGAGCTGATCGTTGGCCGCGATGGTGAAGCTTTGCTGCGCGCCGTTGATGCTGCCCTTGGCCGCATTGGTGTTGGCGATGCCAAGCACCGCGCGCACGTCCTCGAACGTCAGGCCGCGCGTCTGCAGTTTTGCGGGATCGACCTGGACGCGGATCGCCGGCTTCTGCTCTCCGCCGATGGTCACCTGCGCCACGCCGGTAATCTGCGAGATCCGCTGCGCGATCACCGTGTCGGCAAAGTCGTCGACGACGGTCAACGGCAGCGTATCCGAATGGGCCGCCAGGATCAGGATCGGCGAATCCGCCGGATTGACCTTTTTATAGGTCGGCGGCGTCGTCAGCGTGGTGGGAAGTTGCCGGCTGGCAGCCGTGATTGCGGCCTGCACATCCTGCGCGGCGGCATCGATATTGCGGTTGAGGTCGAACTGCAGCGTGATCGAGGTCGAGCCGAGCACACTGGTCGACGTCATTTGCGTGATGCCGGGGATCTGCCCGAACTGCCGCTCCAGTGGCGCCGCGACAGTGGACGCCATGGTGTCGGAGCTGGCACCCGGAAGCTGCGCCTGCACCTGCACGGTCGGAAAATCGACCTGAGGCAAGGGTGCGACCGGCAGCAGCGGAAACGCCGCCATGCCAACCATGGCCAGCGCCCCCATCAGCAAGGATGTCGCGATCGGCCGGCGGATGAACAGTTCCGAGATGTTCACAGTGCCTCATCCGTCTTGCGGCTGGCTTGGTCGGTCTTGCTGTCAACCCGGGTTCCGGCCTGCAGGCGATATTGCCCGTTGACGACGACCCGCTCGCCGACTTTCAGCCCTTTGGTCACGATCGTGGTGTCGTTGTCGACGGGCGCCGTCTCGATGGGGCGCTGCTCCGCCGTGTTGTCAGGTTTAACGACCCAGGCATAGAGGCCCTGCGGGCCCCGCTGCACTGCCGTCGGCGGAATGGTCACGGCCCCGTCACGGGTGGCGGCACGGACGCGCAGGCGCACGAACTCGCCGGGCCAGAGCCGGTCGTCCTCATTGGCGAAGCGGGCCTTGAGGCGGATCGAGCTGGTGGTCTGATCGATCTGATTGTCGATGAGCATGAGCTCGCCTTGTGCAAGCTGGCGCGTGTTGTCCTGATCCATGGCGATGACGGGCACGGGCCCTTGCAGCATCGCGTCGCGGACGTCCGCGAGGTCCTTTTGCGGCAGCGTGAAGATCGCGATCGACGGCTTGATCTGTGTCAGCACCGTGAGCGGGTTCGTATCATTGGCATGGATGATGTTGCCGGCGTCGACTTGGCGAAAACCGACTCGACCGTCGAAAGGGGCAGTGATGGTGGTGTAGGAGAGTTGCGTCTGCGCACTTTCGATCGCGGCTTGGTCGGCGTCGATGGTGGCTTTGAGCTGGTCGACCTTGCCTTGCTGCTGGTCCACACTCTGCTGTGTCCCGGCGGCCTTCGTGAGCAGTGCCTTGAAACGATCGAGATCCTTCTGCGCTGCGATCAGCTGAGCCTCGTCCTGCGCCTTTTTGGCGATCGCCTGATTGAGCGCGGCCTGCAGTGCGCGTGGGTCGATCACGGCCAGCGTGTCGCCCTTGTGCACCTCCTGGCCTTCGACGAACGCCACCGATTGCAGCTTGCCGTCAATCTGGCTGTGAACGGCGACCGTATTTGAAGCCTGCACGGTTCCAAGGCTGTCGAGGAAAATCGGCACATCGCGCTGCGACACCGCACTGACGGTCACGGGAACCGCAGGCGAGGTTGCCGCATGGGCAGCTGGCTTACCGCGATGCCACAGCACAAAACTAGCGGCACCAGTCGCGAGCGCGATGGCGACGACCAGGACCAGCAAACGACGTCCCCTCCGCGCTGGGCGGGAGGTTACATCGACACGTGAATGCATCTAACACCTACAATTCGCGCAGGTGTCGCCCTCATAAGATGATTGGCTGTTCTGGTGCATCGCCGCAAGCTGATAGCGGATTAAAAATAATTTAATCAATCAAAGAGCAACGGTAATTGCCGCCGCATTTACTCCGAAGTGACATCATATTTACTCCGACGCAACATCCGCCGGCTGCTTCAGCATGGTCACATGCCCGGGTTCCGCCTCCACGCGCGCAAGCCAGCTTCCGATCGCTGGAAACATCGTCAGGTCATAGTCGCAAAGGTGTGCGACGTGCGTATAGGCATAGAGCGCAATGTCGGCGACCGTATAGCGATCCGCGACGATGTAGCGATGCTCCTTGAAATGCCGCTCCATCACGCCGAGCGCGCGATAGCCTTCCTCCATCCAGTCCTCGAACGCGTGCTGCTGCAGCTCGCGTCCGCCCTTCACCAGCGTCAGCCAGAAATAGGCGGCGCCGATGTTGGGCTCGATGCTGTGCTGCTCGAAGAACATCCATTGCAACGCTTCGGCGCGGTCGAAACGATCGCGTGGCCGCAGCCTCGTGTTGCTGGCGAGATGCCATAGAATCGCATTCGACTCGGCGATAAACCGCCCAGGCGTCACTTCAAGAAGCGGAACCTGGCCGCTCGGGTTCTTCGCCAGGAATTCCGGTGTCCGGCTTTCGCCCTGGAGGATGTCCACCTCTTCCAACCGGTAGGATAAGCCGAGTTGGGCGAGCGCAAGCCTCACCTTGTAGCTGTTGCCCGATCGCTGCATTGAATAGAGGGTATACATCGGCGACTTTTGGCTCCCCGGCGGCGGAGTGTAAGCCCTAAACGGCGTTCAAGCCTTTAGACGTCCGCGCCGCTCTTACTATGACATGAGCGGGGCAATGTTGAGATACCAAACTTTGCCGCCGCGGCGACAATTTCTCTTTAGTATAGCTCTTTAAATGGAAAAGCTCTTTCGCAGTCGCGAAAGGAATTATCGTGTGGCCGCCGCCGGCATATGCGTTTGCTTGCTCAGCTCCGTCGCGCCTCTGAGCAGAATCGCGACATAAACCGCGACCATGGCGATGACGCCAAGCGGAATGGATGTCGCCAAGGCAATCCCGCGCGCGGCGATCGGCATCAGCCAGAATCCGGCGAGGAGAGTTTTTTCCCAAGGCCGCCACCCCTGCGCCAAGCCATCGGACGCCAGGAAGGCCATCGCAGGGGCGAGGATCATCATGTCGTAGTCGTAACCGTATGGTGACGCCAACATGGCCGACAGACAGAGCGCAGAAGCCTTGAGTGCAAAGGATGCGGCGCTGCGCCACAGCCAGATCAGCGTCGCGCCGACTACCAGTGTGACGGCAGCCTGCAGCATGTAGGCGACCGCGATCGATCCGCCCCACATGCGCGCCCAGGAGAACGCGCTCTGGATCTTGTGCCAGCCGGGATCGCCAGCTTCCAGCACGACGGTTCGCGTGAATTGGGTCGAGGCCGCAAATGCTTCCCACACTTGTGGGCCGAACACGATGGTGGCGAGCAGCACCAGCAACATTGCGGTCGTGGCTGCGGCTGCGAATGTGCGCCAGCGTCCGGTTGCCGCCAGCACGAATGGCACCATCAATCCAAACTGCGGCTTATAGACGAGAAGCCCGAACAGAATGCCGGCCCCGATGGGGCGGCGATCAAGCGTGACGAGTGCGGCGCCCATGAGGGCTGCGCTGAGGAAGCCGTTGTGGCCGTGGCTGAGATTGACGAACACGGCGGGAAAGGCGGCGGCCAGCAGCAATGCCAGAGCGGGGACAGTGCGATTGTCGTCGTTGGTGCCGCCGCCGATCGGCGCGGCTGCAAGAATGGCACGGATGGAAGCGAGATAGAGCAGGAAGGTCGCGATCTGCCACACCGCCAGCGCGAGCCCATAGGGCAACAACGCAAGCCCTGCCGCCACGAACAGGAAGAATGGCGGATAGTGCCAGCCGTAGAAGGGCGTGTCGGGACCGAAGATCGCCTGCTCGCGCGCATATTGCAGGGCAGGGTCGAACGGGGCCTGCGGCTTGCCTTCGAGCACGTAGGTGCCGGCCGCGTACACATTGGAGAAATCGGTCCCCAGCGGCCGCCCCAGCGCATCGACGGGCCCGTTCGCCGTGACAACGAGATAGCCGACGGCAACCGCATAGGCGCAGATGAGCGCGACCGCGATACGCCGCACGCGCTCATAGGTGAGCCAATCACCCGTCCTCAGGATGTTTAAGACGCCTGCGTGCATGCCCTGCGTCGGCGCTCCGTCAAGTTGTGAGCGCTAACATGGCAGCCTTGCCCGGGGGTTAATCTGGCCGCCTGGCGGGAATCGGTGGTTCACGAACGGTTCATGGGTGGTGATGGCGCTTGCTGTAGGGGCCAGGGGCCATTAGGACATCGGCGCAACCCTGGTTCCACTTGGCAAAAGGAGGTTCCCGTGGCCTTTCTCGCGGACTCGCTGCAGCGCATCAAGCCTTCCGCCACCATCGCGGTGACGGATATGGCGCGCGCGCTCAAAGCGGCTGGCCGCGACATCATTGGCCTCGGGGTCGGCGAGCCTGACTTCGATACGCCGGACCACATCAAGCAGGCGGCCATTGCGGCGATCCAGGGCGGCAAGGCGTCCAAGTACACCGCGGTCGACGGCATTCCCGAGCTCAAGGCTGCGATTGCGCGCAAGTTCAAGCGGGAGAACGAGCTCGACTACAAGCCCAGCCAGATCATCGTCGGCACTGGCGGCAAGCAGGTGCTGTTCAACGCCCTGATGGCGACGCTCAATCCGGGCGACGAGGTGATCATCCCGGCTCCTTATTGGGTCAGCTATCCTGACATTGTACTCCTGGCGGGCGCGACACCGGTGGCGGTGCCGGCCCGCCTCGAGGACGGCTTCAAGATCAAGCCGGAGGCGCTCGAGCGCGCGATCACCAAGAACACCAAGTGGCTGATCTTCAATTCGCCGTCGAACCCGACCGGTGCGGCCTACACGCGCGACGAGGTGAAGGCGATCACCGAGGTTCTGATGCGGCATCCGCACGTCTGGGTGCTGTCGGACGACATGTACGAGCACCTCGTCTACGACGAATTCGAGTTCTTCAGCCCGGCGCAGGTCGAGCCTGGGCTCTACGAGCGCACGCTCACGCTCAACGGCGTATCGAAAGCTTATTGCATGACCGGCTGGCGCATCGGCTATGCGGGTGGACCGGAGCATCTGATCAAGGCAATGGCGACGCTGCAGTCGCAGTCGACCACCAACGCCAACGCCGCCGCGCAGTGGGCCTCGGTCGCTGCGCTCGACGGGCCGCAGGATTTCATTCCGAAGCACAACAGTGTCTTCAAGGAGCGGCGTGACCTGTGCGTCTCCATGCTCAACCAGGCCAAGGGGCTGCGTTGCCCGAAGCCGGAGGGGGCGTTCTACGTCTATCCGTCCTGCGCGGAAACGATCGGGCGCACGTCGCCGTCAGGCAAAAAGCTCGAGAGCGACCAGGACTTCGTTACCGAGCTGCTCGCGGCCGAGGGAGTTGCGGTGGTGCAGGGCACGGCCTTCGGGGTCGGGCCCGCGTTCCGCGTGTCCTATGCGGTGGAGACGAGCCAGGTCGAGGAAGCCTGCCGGCGCATCCAGCGCTTCTGCGGCAACTTGAAGTAAGACTAAGAAAATTCGCGGCCGCGGAAGGTTAACACACAGGTCTCAATTTTTTTGAGGCTGATCAAGGTTGGCTTGCGACTTGCGGGCAAAAGTTCCGTATTATGCAACGGAGTCTCGGGCCAGCCGGGCCCGCGACGTTGCGTGAACGCAGGAGGGGTTTCTATGTCAAAGGCAATCGGGGCTGGGCTGGCTCTCGCCGTCATGTTGTTGGCGCCGGCTGCTGCTCAAGCGCAGGTCAAGGCTGGTGTTCTGGCCTGTGACGTATCGGGCGGTTTCGGCTGGGTGCTCGGGTCAAGCAAGAGCGTGTCCTGCATCTTTACGCCGGACGTGCCCGGGCCGACCGAAGGCTATGTGGGCGTGATCAACAAGTTCGGGCTCGATATCGGCGTGACCACCCGGCAAAGCATGGTGTGGGGAGTGTTCGCCCCGTCGGCCGGCCCGATGCGCGGTGCGCTCGCCGGCAGCTATGTCGGCGCGACCGGCGAGGCGACTTTCGCCGTGGGTCTCGGCGCCAATGTGCTGGTCGGCGGCTCGAACCGCTCGGTCGCGTTGCAGCCGGTTTCGGTCACCGGCCAGACCGGCATCAACATTGCGGCCGGCGTTGCCGACCTGCAGCTGCGGCCGGCGGGCGGTCCACGCCGCTAGTGGTCCAATTCTAACATTCGCATCCCTTCTCGGCGGGCTCTCTTGCGAATATTAGAATCAAAAGACCACTAGCAAGTATAGGTTTCTAGTGGAGCTTTGGATTTGACATTCGCTTTGCGGGCCTGCGGCTAGGTGGGTAGCGAATGTCAAATCCGCTCCACTGGCAGCGCAATCTCAGACAGTACAGCACGGCCGCCGCGATCGGCGGCCGTTTGCTTTCATGCAAGGCCTATGAAGCGGCGAGCGTCGACACGATGCGCTCATATTTGCCGCCCGTCGTCCGCGGCATCGCGTCCACGCTCGAAAGCGTGAGTGAGACGGGGCGCCCGAGCAGATTTGCGAAATAGGTTTCGAGGCCCGTGCGATCGGCTGGTGCTGCGCTCGCGGGCACATAGACGAATTCAATCGAACTCGGCTCTCGGCTGGCGAATCTGGAACTGCGTCGCCGCGACGTACCGCAGCACGCTCGCGGCCGGGATGGCGCTCTGCCAGACGCGCTTGCCGCTCGCCGTCACCAGCGCGTTGCGCTGCCGTCCCTCGATCCGTTGCAGTCGCATGAAGGCTCTGCCGGACGGAGAGGCTTCCGCGGAAGTCGCGTAGTCGCCGATCTCGTAGCGGATGAAGGGCGTCGCAAAGTTATAGAGGCTGGTGAGGATCACCCGGCCGGTCTCGCCCGGCTCGACCGGCTGGTCGTCGTCGTCGAGCAATTCGACCATCACGTTCTCCTCGCAAACCAGAAGAGTGCCGTCATCGGGCGATTGCAGCGCAACCGCCCCCATCTCGCTGCAGCCATAGATCTGTGCGAGCTCGCAGCCGAAGGTCTGGCACACCAGCTCGCTCGCATCATCGCTCACGACCTCGCTGATTGCGACCAGTCCCTTGAGTCCGAGCTCCGCGATCCGCCTGGCGTCAGGGTGGCTGGCAAGCTCCTGGGCCACCGACGGAAAGGTGAGGAGATATTTGGGGCGATGACGGACCAGCCACGCGATCATGTTGGCGGTCGAGGTGCGCAGGTCGAGCGAATAGTGCGGCGCCGGACGGCCCGGATAGGACCATTGCATCTCGACCTTGCCGTTCGGAAAGCCGCGGTCGTTCATCGTGTAGTGGCGGATGCTGGCCATGGGGGCGGCATCGTCGTAGCCCCACCAGCGATAGAGGCGCTGCATCAGGCAGGCGTCGGCGATGCGCACCAGTGCGCAAATCCGGAATGTCATGCCGCTTGCGCCAGTGGTGCCGGAGCTGCGACGGATGGTCACTTCCCCGATGTCGGGCGGCAGCTCGGCCGGATTGATGCAGTCGATGTCGCGCTCGACATCTTCCCGCCGCAGGATTGGCACCTCGCGCCACCGCTGCAGGTCTGGTGTGTCGCCGGTGCGGAACAGGGGCGCCAATCGGTCGCGATAGAACGGCGAATTGGTGCGCGCAAAGGTGACAAGGCGTCTCAGCAATGCATCGCGGTAGGCGTTGAGCGTGTTGCGCGGCATCCGTTCGGTGCGAGCGAGGTTCTCGGCAAAGCGGCTGTAGACGTCGTCGCCCTCGCTCATTGGCCTTTGCGATCCCTTGGCGTTCCTTGGCAACCCGTGAAAGCCAGACCATCTGGCGGCATGCATTCCCCTCATCGCATAGGAGAATGCGCCCATCGTTTGGTCGATGGGGACCTTCCGGTCGGCTGGTATCCTAGCATTGTCGCGCTGCGGGAGGGCGTTTCGATCCTTATGAAACTCTTGCCAATCTCCGCGCTGGCTGAGACGATAGTTGACCGGCCCAGGATTTAGACAAGGCCGCATCTCAACGCGGAAGGGAGGCGGAACATGGCACAGAACGGCACAAGAGCGACGGGTCCCCGGTGCATCGCGCTGGTGGGCCCGTTCCAAAGCGGCAAGACTACGCTGATGGAGGCGATCCTCACGCGCACTGGCGCGGTTCAGCGACAAGGGACCGTGGAGGCCGGCACGACTGTCGGCGATGGCAGCAAGGAAGCGCGCCATCATCTCATGAGCGTCGAGCTCTCGGCCGCCACCACAACTTTCATGGGCGAGAGCTTCACCTTCATCGATTGCCCTGGCTCGGTCGAGTTCGCGCATGACATGCGCGCGGCGCTGCCGGCCGTTGATGCCGCGGTCGTCGTCTGCGAGATGGACGAGAAAAAGGTGCCGCAGCTGCAGCTCATCCTGCGCGAGCTCGAAGACCAGAAGATTCCGCACTTCCTGTTCCTCAACAAGATCGACAAGGCCAATTCCACGATTCACGATGTGCTCAGGCTGTTGCAGCCGGCCTCGCGGCTGAAGCTGCTGTTGCGCCAGATCCCGACCTTCTCGGGCGACCTCATCACCGGCTTCGTCGATCTCGCGCTCGAACGTGCGTTCGTCTACAAGGAGCACGCTCCCTCACAGGTCATTCCGCTTGAAGGCGACGCGCTCGATCAGGAAAAGACCGCCCGCTTCTCCATGCTGGAGACGCTCGCCGACCACGACGACGAGCTGATGGAGCAGCTGCTCGGCGACATCCAGCCGCCTGCCGACAAGGTGTTCGACGATCTGGGCAAGGAGGTGCGCGATGGGCTCGTGTGCCCGATCCTGATCGGGGCGGCCAGCCGCACCAACGGCGTGTTGCGGCTGCTCAAGGCGATCCGCCACGAGGCGCCCGATGTCGCCACGACCGCGAAGCGCATCGGGGTGAAGCCCGGCGCCGACTGCGTCGCCTATGTGATGAAGAGCATGCACACCAGCCATGGCGGCAAGATGTCGATCGTGCGCGTGCTGAGCGGGCAGATCCCGGACAGCTCGACCTTCATCACGCCCGAGCGCGAGGCCGGTCGCGTCGCCGGCATCTTCAAGCTCCTGGGCCAGACCACCGAGAAGCGCGGGCCGGCTGCCGCCGGCGAGACGGTGGCGCTGGGCAAGCTCGACCATGCCAATACGGGCGACACATTGACGCTCGGGAAACAGGCCCACGCCGATCTCCTGAAGGTGGAGGCCCTGCCGCCAGTGCTGTCGCTTGCGATCGCCGCCAAGGAGCGCAAGGACGACGTCAAGCTCGGCCAGGCGCTGCACAAGCTGGTCGAGGAGGATCCTTCGCTGTCGGTGGTGCACAACGCGGAGGCGCACGAGGTCGTGGCTTGGGGCCAGGGCGAGATGCATCTGCGCGTTGCGAGTGAGCGGCTTGCCGATCGCTTCGGCGTTGCGGTTGCGACGCGCAAGCCGACGGTGGGCTATCGCGAGACCATCAAGAAAGGCATCGTGCAGCGCGGCCGTCACAAGAAGCAGTCGGGCGGTCACGGTCAGTACGGTGACGTGGTGGTCGACATCAAGCCTTTGCCGCGCGGCTCGGGCTTCCAGTTCAACGAGGAGATCAAGGGCGGCGTCGTGCCGCGCAACTACATCCCGTCGGTGGAGGAGGGCGTGGCGGACGCGCTCAAGCACGGACCGCTCGGCTTCCAGGTCGTCGATATCTCGGTGAAGCTGATCGACGGCTCCTATCACACCGTCAACTCCTCCGACATGGCGTTCCAGCTCGCCGGCCGGCTCGCCATCCACGAAGGCCTGCCGCAATGTCAGCCGGTGCTGCTTGAGCCGATCTATCAGGTCGAGATCGTTGTTCCGAGCGAGGCCACCGCCAAGATGAACGCCCTGATGTCCGGGCGGCGCGGCCAGATCCTCGGCTTCGATACCCGCGAGGGCTGGGACGGCTGGGACGTGGTGCGCGTGCAGATGCCGGAGACGGAGATCGGCGACCTGATCGTGGAGGTGCGCTCGGCCACCGCCGGCGTCGGCAGCTACACCTGCAGGTTCGACCACATGGCGGAAGTGACCGGCCGCACCGCGGAGCAGATCGTGGCGGCCAAGAAGGCGGCTGCCGCCGCAGCGTAGAACGGGATAGGTTTGCACCGTTATTGAACCAATCTCCGTTCATTCCCGCGAAAGCGGAATCCAGGGCCGAGAACTCGGCCAAACTGTCCGCTTCCGCGGGGACGAGCGAATCAACCGGCGATTCAAACTATCTTGCTCTAATCAAGCATTGGACCCCAAATACAGCTTACGCGCGGGCCATCAGGCCCGCGCTCGGGTTCCTATTTGGGTTCCGCGCAAGGCACACCGCCCGATTCGTCAGATACGTCGCGATGCTTCCCTTTGTTACATCACACTTTTATCCCGCAGCTGTGACTTGCCGCGAATTGGGCGTAGACTTACTTCTGCGTCATCCGATCCGGAGGAGCACTCCCATGCATGTCATTCGCCGCCGAGGCTGGGAAATCCCTGAGAGCCGCGCGACCCCTGAACACCTGTTCCTGAACCGGCGCGCCTTTCTGACTGCGACCGGGGCTGCCGCGATCACGCTGTCGCCGGAGCTCGCGCTGGCGCAACGGGTGGCCGATCTGCCGGACCCCACCGCCAGTCTCTATCCGGTCAAGCGCAACGAGAAATACGTGCTCGATCGCCCGGTTACGGACGAGAAGATCAACACCAACTACAACAATTTCTACGAGTTCAGCTCGACCAAGACGGTGGCGCGCGCCGCGCAGGCGCTCAAGCTGCGGCCATGGACGGTCAAGCTCGACGGCATGGTCGAGAAAGAGCAGACCATCGACATCGATGACCTGATCAAGAAGGTGACGCTGGAGGAGCGGCTCTATCGCCATCGCTGCGTCGAGGCCTGGTCGATGGCGATCCCGTGGTCGGGTTTCCCGATGGCGAAGCTGGTCGAGGTGGCGAAGCCGCTGTCGTCGGCGAAATACGTGCGGATGGAGACGTTCCTCGACAAGGCGATGGCGCCCGAGCAGCGCAAGACCTATTACCCGTGGCCCTATATCGAAGGGCTCACCATCGCGGAGGCCACCAACGAGCTCACCTTCATGGTGACCGGCGCCTACGGCAAGCCGGTGCCGAAGCAGATGGGCGCGCCGATCCGGCTGGCGGTGCCGTGGAAGTATGGCTTCAAGTCGATCAAGTCGATCGTGCGCTTCACTTTCACCGATCAGCGGCCGAAGAGCTACTGGGAGGCATTGCAGTCGTCCGAATATGGCTTCTGGGCCAACGTCAATCCGCAGGTCTCGCATCCGCGCTGGAGCCAGGCGTCCGAGGAGTTCATCGGCACGAGTGAGCGCAAGCCGACGCAGCTGTTCAACGGCTACGGCGAATACGTCGCCGACCTCTACAAGGGGCTCGAGAAAGAGCGCCTGTGGACGTGAGGTAGGCGTTGCCTTGTAGGCTTGGCTTGTAGGGTGGGTTGAGCGAAAGCGAAACCCACCAAAGCTTCAACGCTAATTCAGAGGTGATGGGTTTCGCTCCGCTCAACCCATCCTACCCCTCCGAGCCTTCAGCTTCCGCGAGCTTGTTGCGCCAATCCTTGCGGCTGCGGATCAGCGAGCGCGTAGCGAGCACGAGCAGCAGCGCGCAGAGCGCCAGCAGCGCAGCCGCGATCGGCCGCTCGTTGACGTTGAAGAAGATCGACCAGTTGCCGTTCGACATGATGAGCGATTGGCGCAGACTCATCTCGAAGATCGGCGCGATCACCAGCCCGAGCACCAGCGGCGCGGGATCGAAGCCGAACTTGCGCAATCCATAGCCCACCACGCCCATGATCAGCATGATCCAGACGTCGACCACGGAATGGTTCACCTCGTAGACGCCAAGAATGCAGAACATGATGATCAGCGGATAGAGATAGGCGTAGGGAATCCGCAACACGCTCACGAACAGCCCGACCAGCGGCAGGTTGAGCGCGAGCAGCATCAGGTTTCCGACATACATCGATGCGATGAAGCCCCAGAACACATCCGGATGATCGCTCACCAACGAGGGGCCGGGCGGCACGCCGTGAATGAGCAGCGCCGCCATCAGCACGGCGGTAACCGGGCCGGTCGGCAGGCCAAGAGCAAGCATCGGCACAAAGGCCCCGGTCGAGGCTGCGTTGTTGGCCGATTCCGGGCCGGCGACGCCGGCGACCGCGCCATTGCCGAATTCCTCCGGCGTCTTCGACAGCCGCTTCTCCAGCGCATAGGAGAGAAAGCTCGAGATGATGTGCGCGGAGCCGGGCACGATGCCGATCAGAAAGCCGAGCAGGCTGCCGCGCGCGATCGGCATCGCCGACTCGCGCCATTCCGTGCGGTTGGGAAGCAGCTCCCTGAGGCGTGGCGAGACCACCTTGTCGACGACGGTGTTGCTCGGCGTCGAGAGAATCTCGCCCAGCCCGAACAGGCCGACCGCGACCGGCACGATGCCGATGCCGTCGCCGAGCTCAGGGATGTCGAAGGAGTAGCGGAAATGCCCGGTCAGCACGTCGATGCCGATCATGCCGAGAAGGAGGCCGAAGCTCGCCATCAGCAAGGTGCGCACGAGTGACGTCGACGACATGTAGGCGAGAAAGATCAGGCCGAGCACCAAAAGCGCAGTGTATTCGGGCGGTCCGAAGCGGAGCGCGAAGCTCGCGAGCGGCGGGGCGACGACAGTCAGCAGAACTACGCCGAGCGTGCCGGCGATGAACGAGCCGACCGCCGCGATGCAGAGCGCCGCTCCGGCGCGGCCCTTCTGCGCCATGGCGTAGCCGTCGATGCAGGTCATCACCGAGGAGGCTTCGCCCGGGATGCGCATCAGGATCGAGGTGGTCGAGCCGCCATATTGCGAGCCGTAGTAGATGCCGGCGAGCATCACGATCGCCTTGGTGGCGTCGAGGCCATAGGTGACCGGCAAGAGAATGCTGATGCCGGCGAGCGGGCCGATGCCGGGCAGCATGCCGACCAGCGTGCCGACGAGACAGCCCAGGAAGGCGTAGAGCAGCACATCCGGCCGGAACGCGACCGAGAAGCCGAGCAGCAGGCTGTCGAGGGTTGCTTCCACGTTAAAAGAACCCAAAGGGGCCGCGCGGCAGCGGCGATTTGAGCAACGAGCTGAACAGGAAAAACGCGACCAGCGCAGTGCCGACGCTGAACACGAGTGCGGGGATGAGCGGCCTGCGCTCGACCGCGGCGGTGAGTCCGAACAGCAACAGCGACATGGTGAGCACGAACCCGAGTGTAGTGTAGAGCGCGGTCGCGAGCGCCGCCGCGACGATCAAACAGAGCGCGTGGCCGCGGTCGCTCCAGTCGATCTCCGATAGGGGCGGGCTTGCATTCCCGCGTGCCAACAGCACCAGCCCGAAGATGATCATCAGGCCGAGCACGAGCTTCGGCATCATGCCGGCACCCGGCATCGCCAGCGATCCCCAGGGCAGATCACCGGAGAACACATAGACAAGCACGCCCGCCGCCACGAATGCAAAGCCCGCAATGTGGTCTCGTCGCAGGATCATGAGCGGGACTTTCTAGGGTGGCCGTTGGCTGAAGCAGATATTGCCTCAGTGTTCTTTGATGCACGTGAGGGCCTCTCCGTTCCCCTCCCTCCGCGCCTCTTCGCGCGGTGGGGAGGGGGAAGGGGTGGGGGGCTCGCTTCGTTTTGATGCATTGCCGCCGGGATCGCTTCCATGACGCCGTCGATGTTGTTCAGCACATCATTGTTCCAGAAACGTAGAATGCGATAGCCCTGCGATCGAAGATATGCGGATCGATCTGCATCTCTAGCGGCGTTAACAGGCTGATTGTGTTGCGCTCCATCGACTTCGATGACGAGTTGCCGTTCGTGGCAGGCGAAGTCAGCGAAGAAGGGACCGATCGTCGCTTGCCGCCGGAAGTGCGAGCGCTCGATCGGCAGGCGTCGCAGATACCACCAGAGTTTTCGTTCGGCGTCGGTCATGTCGCGACGCAGTCTGCGAGCGCGGGGAACGCGCGGGTCGAGGTCTTCGGGTCCTGGACTTCCAGCCACGCTCGCCCCCTACCCCTTCCCCCTCCCCACCACTCGCAAGAGCTCGCGGGGGGAGGGGAGCGGCACCGCCGTGCGCTCCTTACATCGAGAAGAAAATTGCAGTCTCGCTCAAGAACTCACCCGTCCACCTTGCCGATCTGGCGCACCGCTTCCTCGATCCGTTTGGTGTCGGCGTCCCAGAACGCCTTGAACTCCGGCTGGTCGAGATAGGCGAGGTCCTGCCCGAGATTCGTCAGCGCGGTCGCGAACTGAGGGCTGTGCGCGGCCTTTTTGATGTTGTCGCGCAGATACGTGATGATGCTGTCGGAGGTTCCTTTGGGGGCGAACAGCCCGACCCAGAGATAATATTCGACGTTGTAGCCGAGCTCCTTCATGGTCGGTACGTCAGGCAGCGACTTGGCGCGCTCGGCGCCGAACATTGCCAGCGGCCGCGCCTTGCCGGCCTTGATCTGCGCCATCGCGGCCGAGATTGACGACGCCAGGACCTGCGAGTTGTTGCCAAGGAGCGCGGTCAGCGCGGGCCCGCCGCCGGCGGTGGGCAGATGCCTCATCTTGAGGCCGCCGGCCGCCATGGCGAACAGCGCAAGCGGGATGTGCAGCGCGCCATAGAGACCCGACGAGCTGAAGATGATCTGGTTCGGACGCTTTTGAACGTCGTCGACGAGCTCTTTCAGTGTCTTGTGGGGCTGCTTGTCATTGACGACCAGCACGCACGGGTCGGCGACGACGCGTGCGATCGGGATGAAATCCGCGTTGGTAAATTTGACCGGTCGTCCAAACAGACGATCGACCTCGGCGAAGCCCGAGATCGAAGTGATGTGAGAGAGCAGCGTGTAGCCGTCAGGCTTCGCGGCGGCCGCGACCTGCGCGCCGACCTGGCCGGCAGCGCCCGCCTTGGTCTCGATTACCAGCGGCTGCTTGATCAGGGGCTCCATCGCGGCGGCGAGTGGGCGGGTGACCACCTCGCTCGCGCCACCCGGTGGGAACGGGCTGATGATCGTGATCGCGCGGCTTGGATAGGCTTCCTGGGCGAGAGCCGGGTGGGTTGCGAGCGCGGCAGCCGCGCCGGCAACAAAGCTGCGTCTGTCCATCATCGTTCTCCCTGGACTTTGGTCGCGTATTGCGTGGATGCTCGGGATGCTAGTGCATTTCCGAGCCAAGTGGGAGGGATACGACCATGCCGGCCTATTGGGTGGCGCGCTCGAAGATCAACGATCCGGTCGAGTACAAGAAATACACGGATCTGGTTCCGGCCATTCTGGCCAAGTATGGCGGCAAGGTTCTGGCGCGCGGTGGGCGCTATCAGATCATGGAAGGGCCGCAGAAATTTCAACGCTTCGTGGTGGTGGAATTTCCCGACCTTCGAGCAGGCGGTGGCCTGCTTTACCTCGGAGGAATATGACGAAGCCGCGGCCTTCCGCCGCAGCGGCGCCGGCGAAGTGGAGACCATCATCGTGGATGGCGGCGACCCCACGCGATGATAGACTTGCGTCACGGTCACGCGCGGCGGACGGGCGGCTAGAACCCCTAGTCGGTGACCGGCGAAACTGCCTAAAATTCCCCAAAATACCAACCGGAGGACATGACCATGGTGAATCAACTGAGCCGCAGGTCGGCCCTGCTTCTGGGCGGAGCTGCGGCGGCGACGGCTGTGACTGGACCTGCTGCGGCGCAAACCGGCCAGCCGATCCGGATCGGCTTCAGCATGGCGCTGACCGGCGGCCTTGCGCCCAACGGCAAGTCGGCGTTGCTCGCGCAGAAGATCTGGGAGGAGGACGTCAATGCCAAGGGCGGCATGCTCGGGCGTCCGGTCAAGCTCGTCTATTACGACGATCAGACCAATCCGGCGACTGTGCCCGGCATCTACACCAAGCTGCTCGACGTCGACAAAGTCGAGCTGATCGTCGGCGGCTATGCCACCAACATGCTGGCGCCCGCGATGCCGGTGATCATGCAGAAGAACAAGGTGTTCATTGGGCTCCTTGGACTTGGGGTGAACAGCGAGTTCAACTATCCGCGCTACTTCGTGATGATCCCGTCCGGTCCCGATCCGAAGCCGTCGTTCACCAAGGGCTTCTTCGAGCTGGCGATGAAGCAGGATCCGCGCCCGCGCACGGTCGCGATCGTGGCTGCGGACGCAGAGTTCTCGGTCAACGCATCTGATGGCGCGCTCGAGAACGCCAAGAAGCTCAATCTCAATGTCGTGTACAACCGGCGCTACCCGCCCAACACCACCGACTTCACCCCGATCGTGCGCGCGATCGCGGCGACCAATCCGGATGTCGTGGTGGTGTGCTCCTATCCGCCCGACTCGGTCGGCATCGTGCGGGCGGTCAACGAGCTGAACTTCAAGCCGAAGATGATCGGCGGCGCCATGGTCGGTCTGCAGAACACCTCGATCAAGGCGCAGTTGGGCCCGCTGCTCAATGGCTGGACCAACTATGACTTCTGGCTGCCGGTGCCGAAGATGAACTTCCCGGGCTCGGCCGATCTCATGACCAAGTACCAGGCGCGCGCCGCGGCCGAAGGCGTCGATGCGTACGGCTACTACATGGCGCCGGAAGCCTACGCGCAGATGCAGGTGCTGCAGCAGGCGGTCGAGGCCACCAAGGGCTTCGACGACGGCAAGCTCGCCGACTACATTCGCGCCAGCACGTTCAAGACCGTGATGGGCGACGTGAAGTTCGGTGCCAAGGGCGAATGGGCGGAGTCGCGGGTGCTGCAGGTCCAGTTCCGCAACGTCAAGGGCAACGACCCGACGCAGTTCAAGGGCATCGATACCCAGGTGGTGGTCGATCCGCCGGCGTATGAGTCCGGCAAGCTGGTCTATCCGTACGAGAAGGCGAAGTCGTAGCAAGCGACGGCGTCGCCCGGCCTTTAGGTGGCACGGCCCTGCTCGGCCTCATGGTGAGGAGCGGCGCGCAAGCGCCGCGTCTCGAACCAGGGGCCGCCCGCCTTCGCTGAACTCTGAACGTCGGGCCGCCACATCCTTCGAGACGGGTGCACGCGAGCGCGTGCACCCTCCTCAGGATGAGGACGGGGCGAGGCTGTTGTTGAGGCGTGCTCGTTGTGCCCACACAGGCGTATGCTTGCGAAGTGCATATGGGCCGCCCCGCATCACATCACCAATGTCAGCCGCTTCGCCGCACGCGTAACGCCTGTGTAAAGCCAGCGCTCGCGGCTGTCCTGAAAGGCGAAGGACTCGTCGAACAGCACGACGTCGTCCCATTGCGAGCCCTGCGCCTTGTGGACCGTGAGCACATAGCCGAAGTCGAACTCGTCGTACTTCTTGCGCTGCGGCCATTCGAGCGTTTCGACCGTGCCGTTGAAGCACTCCGGCCGCACCGAGACCTTGACGATGCGGTCGCTGATGCTCTCGTCCGACGTCAGGTGCATGCGCAGGATCTGCCGGCGCGGCCGCGGACGCTCCTTGATCAGCCAGAGCGAACCGTTGAGCAGGCCCTTGCGCCGATTGTTGCGCAGGCACACCAGCTTGTCGCCGGCGAGCGGGAGCGGATCGTCGAAGCCGCGGCGCTCGCGCAACCGCGCATTGTAGGCGCGCCGCGTGGCGTTGCGGCCGACCAGCACCTGGTCGGCGTCGAGCACGCGCTGCGGATCGAGCGCGCTGCGCGCCACCACTTGCGTCTCGCCATAGGTGCCAGGCGCGAGGCGGCGGCCTTCGCGAATTTCCATCGACAGCCGCACGATCGGATTGTCTGTGCCTGACGGTGCACCTCGGTCAGCATCGCGTCGGGGGCCGCGTCGGTGAAGATAGCCGCCGCCCTGGATCGGCGGCAATTGCGCGGGATCGCCCAACACCAGGAGCGGCACCGCGAAGGACTTGAGGTCGCGCCCAAGCTCGTCGTCGACCATCGAGCATTCGTCGATCACGATCAGCTTGGCCTTCGAGGCCGGCGCCTCGTCCCACAATTGGAAGCTCGGCTGCTCGGTGGCGGTGTCGGGCGGCTTGTAGATCAGGCTGTGAATGGTCGAGGCGCCCTGGCAGCCTTTGTTGCGCATCACCTGCGCGGCCTTGCCGGTGAAGGCCGCGAACAGCACCTTGCCGTCGACATCGGCGGCGAAGTGCCTCGCCAGCGTGGTCTTGCCAGTGCCCGCGTAGCCAAACAGTCGGAAGATGGGCGGCGTGTTGCCACGACCGGGCTTGGCCTTGAGCCATTCGGCGACCGCCTTGAGCGCTGCGTCCTGTTCGGGAGAAAAGTCGGGCATGGTGTTTCGCTCGCGGGGCCAAGTTATCTGGAACGAAACAAGAACAATTGAACGGTGTCAACGGCGATTGCGCGGGTCACATGCGCTCACGCCATCACGCCGCCTTGGCTTGCGCCTCGACCGGCGAAATACTTGGCGAGCCAGTTCTCGACCACGCGGTGCACCCGCGTGTTGCCTTCCGCGAACATGAAGTGGTCGGTGTCGGCAAAGAGATGCAGCTCGGTCGGCTGGGCGGCATGGCGGAACAGCTCGATCGACTGATCGACCGGCGTGACGTGGTCGTCGGAGCTGTGCAGCAGCAGGAGCGGCCGCGGCGCGATCTTGCCGACCACGTCGTTGGCGCGGAAGTCGAACATGCTCTGCGCGGTCTCGGACGGGAACATCTGCACCGAGCCCGGCACCACGTGGGTGCGCAGGTGCTCCGGGATCGGCACGATGTCATAGCGCGGCACCATCAGCGGCTTGCCGGTGCGCGCGCGATAGCCGCGGCCTTCCTCCAGCATGGCGGTGAACTTGGCCCAGGCTGCCTCGCCCGGATGCTGGCCGCGAAACTTGCGCTCGCCATGGCCCCAGCCTGACGCCGAGAGCACCGCCGCCACGCGCGGGTCGACGCCGCCGCAATAGACCGCGACCGCGGCGCCGAAGCTCGATCCCATCACGGCGATGCGCTTGCCGTCGACATTCGGATGCTGCGCCAGCAGCGTGAGCGCATCGCTCGTCGCGGTCACCTGATCGGGGCACAGAAGCAGCCCCTTCTCGCCTTCGCTCTCGCCGCAGCCCGGCATGTCGAAGCGCATGCAGACATAGCCGAGCTTCTCGAACATGGCGGTCGGCCGCATCACGTTGTCGGCGGTCATGCGGCTGCCGAAGCCGTGCAGAATGATGAAGGCGGGGCGCTGCTCACCAGCCTTGAGCCCGTCCGGGATGCGGATGACTCCCGACAGCTTGAGGCCTTTGGAGGTGAAGCTCACGCTTTGCTCGGACATCGATGTTTCCCAGATTGTGTTGTGCTTAAGAACTTACGCCGCGAGGCCGTGCGCGAACGTCATCAGTCCGACGCCGGTCGCCCATGGCTTCACCGCTTCGTAGGCGATCACCTCGCCCTTGCGGCCGTCGAGCGCGCCCGCGAGCGCGATCCAGCTCAGGAGCTCGAAGGCGCCGGCACCCGCGGCGGCAAGCTCCGCGCGCTGGTAGGCGCCGAGGGTGGCGCAATTGCCGGCTGCCATCGCGGCCATGAAACGATGGTCGAACTCGCTGTCGATGACGCCGTGATTGCGCTCGCCCGGATCGTGCGAGAGCCCGCCGGTCGCGATGAGGCCGATGCGCCGCGACGAGCGTCGCGCCACCTCGCCGATGATGCGGCCGAGTGCGAGTGCGCGCTGCGCCGACGGCTGCGGCGCCGCCAGCGTGTTGAAGAACACCGGCACGATCGGGCGGTCCATCTTCGGCATCAGGAAGTGCAGCGGCAGCATGGTGCCGTGGTCGAACTCGAGCTCATGGGCGAAGCTCGGCTCGATGCCGTTGTCGTAGCAGGCCTCGAGCAGCTCGGTCGCGAGCGCGGGATCGCCCTTGATCTCGGTGCGCTCGATCTTGAGCCACGGCTCGACCGGCCCGGTGTAGCGCTCCGCCCGTCCGATGCAGAACGCGCCGATGTGGTCGAGGAAGAAGTTCGCCCAGTGCTCGGAGGTGAGCACGATCAGGGTGTCGGTGCCGCTGGCGTCGAGCTCCTGGCGCAGCCGCTCGAAGGCGCCTCGGATGCGCTCGCGCTGCGGGGCGGGGGCGGCATCGGCCCACGCGGTGATGCCCGGCGCATGGCTCGCCGCGCAGGCAAAGGTGATCGGCATTTATTCTCCGCGGATGGCTTTGAGATAATCGGGCTCCGGCATCTGGTGCAGGAGCGTGAACGGCCGCAGCAGCAAGCCATGCACACCCATGGCGTAGAGCGTGCGCACGTCACGCTTGACCAGGGCATCGCGCTCCGGCTCGGCGAGGTCGTAACCCTTGGCGAAGCTCTCGGCCGACTGGAAGAAGGCCTCCCGGCAGGCCGGCTTGCGGTTGACGTCGCGAATGAGTTTCTGCAGGGCGTAGAGGCTCATGGCCGGCATATTGGCCGCGCCGTCCCGCAATCGCAAGCATGCCATGGTCGCTGCAACATGGTCGCGCGCAGCCGCTGGGCTTGTCCGGCGCTGGCGACGCCTCTATAACAGCGCCACAACATCAATGACGGGGCAGGGCATGGCGTCTTTGCGTTTGGCAACCTTCAAGGCCAATGGCCGCGTGAGCTACGGCGCGGTCACTGACACGCGGCATCATCGATCTCGGCAAGAAGCTCGCGAAATACCCGACCCTGCTCGATGTGTTTCGGGCTGGCGCAATCGCGGAGGCGCGCGCGGCCGCGAGTGGCGCTGCCGATCATCAGCTCAAGGGTGTGGAACTTCTGCCGCCGGTCCTGGCGCCGGAAAAGATCATCTGCGTCGGCATTAACTATCCGGAGCGCAACGCGGAATACAAGGACGGTCGCGAGGCGCCGAAATACCCGAACCTGTTCTGCCGCTTCCCGAGCTCGCTCGTCGGTTCCGGCGAGCCGATCGTGCGGCCGAAGGTTTCGGAAAAGTTCGACTACGAGGGCGAGATCGTCATCGTGATCGGGCGGGAGGGCCGCCACATCCCGACCGACAAGGCGCTGTCCTATATCGGCGGCTTGACGCTCGGCAATGAAGGCTCGATCCGCGACTGGCTGCGGCATGGCACGCTCAACGTCACCCAGGGCAAGAACTTCGACGCCTCCGGCAGCCTCGGGCCCTGGATCGTGCCGGCGGACGACGTCGATCCTGGCAAGCCGTTGCGGGTGAGCACGCGCGTCAACGGCGAATTGCGCCAGCAGGACACGACCGACCGCCTGACCTGGGGCTTCGCCTGGCTGATCAACTACATCTCGACCTTCGCGACGCTGCGCCCCGGCGACCTGATCTGGACCGGCACGCCGACCGGCGCCGGCGGGCATCACAATCCGCCCAAGTGGCTCAAGCCCGGCGACGTGGTCGAGGTCGAGGTGCCGGAGATCGGCGTGCTGAGCAACGCGGTGGTGGACGAGGCTTAGTGCCACGTTGCCACGCGCTCGTGTCTCTCCGTGATGCGGCGCGCGTGACGCAAACTCCTCCCTCGCCCCTTGCGGGGGAGGGAGGGGGGGTGTCGACAGACTCGGTGTTTGCGACCACCCCTCTCCCGTCCCTCCCCCGCAAGGGGGAGGGAACGCTGTGGCACTGACCTTCGCAAACGAAAGTCATGTGCGCGCGTATAGATCGCGATCCGGGACCTACTGAGCCCGCTATTCCCATGCCCGCCTTGGGCGTGCTAACCCACATCGAGTTTGTTTGACGCCCGGGGGAAACCGACGCCTATGGCCAAGTTGCAGCTTACGTTCGCGTCCGCGCTCTATGACCGCATGCAGCCGATCTATACCGGCGAGGTTCCGGTCGACGGCATCGATCTCAACTTCATCCGCATCGAGCAGCCGCGCCCGATCTTCGACCGCATGTCGGGCGGAGAGGAGTTCGACGTCGCCGAATATTCGAGCTCCGAATACGTCCAGCGCTACGCCAACAAGAAATGCCCGTTCGTCGCCATCCCGGTGTTTCCGTCGCGCTGCTTCCGCCACAGCTTCATCGGCATCAACAAGAAGTCGGGCATCACCAAGCCGAAGGATCTCGAAGGCAAGCGCATCGGCGTCGCGCTCTACACCATGACGGCCGCGATCTTCATCCGCGGCATCCTGCAGCACGACCACGGCGTCGACTTCTCGAACTGCACCTGGGTGCAGGGCGCGATCAACGACAAGGGCGCGCATGGCGCGCCGGTCGTGCTGCCGTTGCTCAAGCCGGTGAAGATCGAGCAGGGCCCGCCCAACAAGTCGCTCGACGACATGATCCAGGAGGGCGTGATCGACGCCACCATCGGCACCAGCATGCCGGAATCGTTCCGCACCAATCCGAACATCGCGCGGCTGTTCCCGGATTTCGTCGAGCGCGAGCGCGATCACTACAAGCGCACCAAGATCTATCCGATCATGCATCTCGTCGCGATCAAGAAGTCGGTCTACGAGAAATATCCGTTCGTGGCGACCAGCCTGTTCAATGCGTTCCAGCGCGCCAAGGAGATCGCGCTGGTGCGCATGTATAACCAGCGCGCGCTGCGCTACATGATGCCGTGGCTGCCGCGCGATATCGACGAGATCCACGAGTACTTCAACGGCGATCCGTGGCCCTACGGCGTCGAGGAGAATCGGCCGACGCTGGAAGCGCTGGTGCAGTATCTGCAGGACCAGCATCTGACCGACTGGAAGCCGACGCTGGAAGAGCTGTTCGCGCCGGTCTACGGCCTTGAATAGCGGTCTCGAATAGTCCCGCCAACGACCCACATTGTCCCATCCCGCCGGAACCTCTGTCATGTCCAAGCTCGACACCATCATCAAGGACCTTGTTATCGCGAACCGCATCCTCGCCAAGGAGGACGTGGTCGACGCTTACGGCCATGTCAGCATCCGCAACCCTGACAACCCGAAGAGCTTCTTCATCTCGCGCTCGCTCGCGCCCGAGCTGATCGAGAAGGAGGACATTGTCGAGCTCGGCCTCGATGGCGAACCGCTGAAGAACGAGAAGCGCTCGCTCTATCTCGAGCGTTTCATCCATGCGGCGATCTATGAGATGCGGCCGGACATCAATTCCGTGGTGCACGCCCATGCCGAGGACACGCTGCCGTTCGGCATCGCGGCGCCACCAAGCTCAAGCCGGTGATCCACTCCGGCAGCTTCATCGGCCCGAACGTGCCGGTGTGGGACATCGCCGACAAGTTCGGCGCCACCAACGTGCTGGTCACCAACATGGCGCAGGGCCGCGATCTTGCCAAATGCCTGGGCAAGAACAGCGTCGCGTTGATGCGCGGCCATGGCTTTGCCTCGGCGGCGCGCTCGCTGATCGAGGTGGTGCGGCTCTCGGTCTATCTGCCGCGCAATGCGCGCGCGCTGATGCGGGCCAAGATGCTGGGCGGCAAGATCAAGTATCTGTCGAAGGGCGAGATGGATGCGCGCAACAAGGGCTACAGCCCCTATTCGAACGAGACCTGGCGCGCCTGGGAATACTGGGCCAACAAGGCCGGCATCGGGCACCTGCTGACGCGCCCAGACGGCGGCCCGGTGCATGGCGGCAAGCACGATCACAAGCACGATCATTAGTAGATAATGAGGACGGAACTCTCTCGGCCTCATGGTGAGGAGCACGCGAAGCGTGCGTCTCGAACCATGGGAGGCCGCCCCATCCTTCGAGACGCGCACTTCGTGCGCTCCTCAGGATGAGGGCGGTGAAGCGCGGAGGATCAAGAGATGAAGCTCGCAAGCTATGTCGCCAACGGCAAGCCGGCCTTCGGCGTGGTCGTCGGCGATGGCGTCGCCACCATGAATGACCGCCTTGGTGACCGCTACGCGACCTTGCGTGACGTGATCGCGGCCGGCGCGCTCGACGAGCTGCGCCGCGCGGCGCAGGGTGTGCAGCCTGATCAGAAGCTCGCGGGCTTGCAGTATTTGCCTGTCATTCCCAATCCCGAGAAGATCATGTGCGTGGGCATCAATTACAAATCGCATGCCGCCGAGCATGGCACCGAGGCGCCCAAGCTTCCGAACATCTTCCTGCGCTTCATCAACACGCTGGTGCCGCACGACGGCGCCATGATCCGACCCAAAGTGTCGACGAATTTCGATTTCGAAGGCGAGCTGGCGCTGGTCATCGGCAAGGCTGGCCGTCATATCAAGCGCGAGGACGCACTCGACTACATCGCCGGCTACACCTGCTTCTGCGATGCCACGGTGCGCGACTTCACCAAATATTCGCTTGCTGCCAGCAAGAATTTTGTCGGGTCAGGCCCGCTCGGCCCCTGGATCGTCACGGCAGACGAGATCCCCGATCCGACCAAGCTCACGCTGACGACCCGGCTCAACGGCGCCGAAATGCAGCGCTCCGGCACCGACATGCTGATCCACGATATTCCGGCGATCATCTCGTTCTGCTCGATGTTCACGCCGCTGGCGCCGGGCGATATCATCGCCACCGGCACGCCCGACGGCATTGGCGCCAAGCGCAATCCGCCGGTGTGGATGAAGGCCGGTGACGTGCTGGAGGTCGAGGTTGACCGCATCGGCGTGCTGCGCACGCGCATTGCTGACGAAACTTAATGTACATCGTAATTGAGGCAAATACCTCCAATTTGGAAGAAATGCCTTGTGTTTGATGCCCTGGCCCCGCATAGTGGAGGTATCTGAGGGATTGTTTACCTCAATTGTGGTGCGGATATGCCCGATCTGGTGGAACTGGGCAGCGTGATCAGGACTGCTCGCAGGGGGCAGCGTCTCACTCAAAGCGACCTGGCCAGGAAGTCCGGTGTCAGCCGGGCGCGAATCGATGCGCTCGAGAATTCCAGGGCCGCCGGAATCGGGTTCAAGCCGGTGCTGAGACTGCTCAACGCGCTTGGGCTCGACCTCAAGGTCGGCGAGCTCGACCGAGGGCGTCCGACACTGGAAGACCTCATGGCGGAAGAAGAGGGCGATGCTGCGCATCTGGACCGATAGCCGGCACGCGGGTTTTCTCGATCGGCATGGGAACCGTGGCGGGACCTTCGCGTATGAGCCGGAACTCGCGACGGCGCGTGCGGTCTCGGTCACCATGCCGGTGCGGCTCGCCTCGTGGAATTCGAGCGATGGGCTGCTGCCGATCTTCGACATGAACCTGCCCGAAGGCGTGCTGCGCGCACGGCTTTCTGCAAGCTTCGCCAATTCTTTTCGAAGCTCGCCGTCCGGAAGCTTCGATGACATTGATCTGCTGGCAGTCGTCGGAGGGGCCCAGATCGGCCGCATCGGTTGCTCACCTGCGGAGACTGAGCTTGCGGACGATGTGCCGTTTCAGTCGATCGATGAGATCATCAAGGCCGAGCGTGGCGGAGAGCTCTACGAGCATCTCCTGCGGACATTCGCCAGGCATTCGGGCATATCGGGTGTTCAGCCGAAAGTCCTGATACGTGGCCTGCAGGATCAACCGCCGAGCGTGAGCGAGCGGCAGCCGCACGGCGTGCGGCCTGCGACCCATATCGTGAAGCTTTGGGATTCAAATGAGTTGCCGGAGCTGGCCGCGAATGAATATTTCTGCCTGTGCGCGGCCAGGAAGGCCGGCCTTGTGGTGCCCGGATTCCAGCTGTCCGAGAATGGCCATGCGCTGGTCATCGAGCGCTTCGACCTGAAGGCGGACGGCAGCTATCGCGGCTTTGAGGATTTCTGCGTCCTCAACGGGCTGACCAGCGCGAAGAAATATGACGGCGGCTACGAGACGCGTCTGTTCAAGCGCGCCGGCGAATTCATCGAGGTCGAGGGCCGCCGCACTGCATTGGAGCGGCTGTTCCGGCTGTTCGTGCTCAATTGCGCGCTTCGCAACGGTGACGCGCATCTCAAGAACTTCGGCATCATCTACGACGACGTTGTAGGGCCGGCGCGGCTGGCGCCGGTCTATGACCTCGTCACCACGGATGCCTACATCCCCGACGACCCCATGGCGCTGACCTTGAATGGTTCGACCATGTGGCCCGATAAGCGTGCGCTTGTGGTGCTGGCGCAGTCGCGTTGCGATATCGCAACGAAGGAGATCGGCCAGATCCTGGAGCAGACCGCCGACGCGCTCTGCGATGTGATGGCCGACGTCAAACGCTATTTCAGCGAGGTGGCCGCGCATCCCGAAATCGGCGACCGCATGCTCAACGCATGGGAAACCGGGATCGCGATGAGCCTCGAGCGATCCGACGACCGCATGCTGTTGCTATCGGGCGCGCCCACCGGCAAGAAGCCGGCCCGAAAGCAAAGGCGCCGCCCGAAGGCGGCGCCAAAACGGTGATTAGGTGCGAACGAACCGTTACTGCACGAGCTGAATGACCTTGCCGTCCTTGGCTTTGCCTTGCGCCCGGTACTGGCCGATATTCTTGAGCAGCGCCGAGTCCGACACCGTGTAGAGGATCGCGTTGCCGGTGCCCGTATTGGTGTGCTTGCGCCACACGAAGTTGGGCACGACGATGATATCGTTCTGCTCCCAATCGAAGACTTGGCCGCCGATGTCGGTCTTGCCCTTGCCCTCGATCACCACGATGAAGGTGCCGCAGGTTTCGCGCTTGGGCTGCGTCTCCTCGCCGGGGCGGATGAGCTGCGCCTGATAGTTCAAGGTCGGGAACACCGGCTTTCCGGTCACCGGATTGACGAGCTGCATCTGGATGCCTTCGAACGGATCGCCGGCTTCCTTGGCCAAGCGCTCGAGTGCACCGCGGATCTCGTCGCCGCGATAGTGAATGTACGGTGCCGGGTCGTTGCCCCAGCCGCGCTGGTGCGACACGAAGGTCGGGACCAGCCCGCCGTTGCCGTAGAGGCGCTCGGAATAGCCGTTCCCCTGCAGCGTCGCCTGGCTCTTGGTGTTGCTGCGTGTTGGCCGGCCGGTATTCCTGGTCGACCCAGGCGCAGTCGAGAAACTCCATCAGCGGCCAATCGAGCATGTCGATCCAGATCACCGGCTGGCCGGACTTCGTTGCCGTGGTCGTGCCAGGTGCCGTTCGGCGTGAGAATGATGTCGCCGCGCGTCGCCTCGCAGCGCTCGCCCTCGACGTTGGTGTAGCCGCCCTTGTCGGAGAGGATCGTGCGGCTGGCATTGGGTGAGTGGACGTGCGCGGGCGCGATATCGCCCGGATTGTAGATCGAGATCGCGCAGCGGATGGTGTTGGTGACCTGCAGGCGGCCGTTGAGGCCGGGATTGGTGAGCAGGATGCTCTGCCGGTCGGCGAACTCGATCGGCGAGCACGTCAGCCTTGGCGGCAATCGTCGGACAGGCGATCGAGATAGGCCTTGTATTCCTTCCAGCGCCAGCGATAGGCGGCGCTCTTCATCTGGTTCGCCGCGACGCGGCCGCTCGCCATCGCGCCGGTGCCGGTCGCGCCGCCAGTGTCGGTGAACCACGGGCGCTGCGCCGGCGCGTTCATTTGGGTGCGGACCCAGATATTGTCCTTGCCGGCGTCGGTGTTGATCTGCTCCATCAACTCGCGCGCCTTGTTGGAAAGCCCCGGGCGGGCTGCTGGTTCTTGCAGGGTCATGTTGCTCCTCCTGATCGGCCGCGGCGAGGCCGCCAAAGTCGGCGATGGTAGCTTCGGTCAAGTAAACAAGCCATGTGCCCTGAAGTCGGGCCAAGCCGCCTTGCTATTGAGGTATAACGCCCCAGAAACGATTGCAACGGCGGGACAGGCTCACCAACCGCAGCGCATGTCTGCGTTTCGGTCAGAGGCAGGCTGCGCGCCGTTCAGCGCTTTCAGGAAATCCGCGACCGCCTTGGTAAATGCCTGCGGCTGCTCGACGTTGGAGATGTGGCCGGCGCCTTCGAGCTGGCACCAGCTTGGAGCCCGGCATCGCGGCGTGGATCTGCTGCACCGCGGGGAAGGTCGGCGTCCTTGGTGCCGCAGATCAGCAGGGTCGGGTTCTTGATGCCGCCAAGCCCAGGCCGCAGGTCGTAGTCGGACAGCGCCTGCGCGCAGCCCGCGAAGCCCTTGTAGGGCGTGGTGCGGATCATGCCGCGGATCTTGTCGAGCACCGGCGCCTTGGTGGCAACGAAGTCGGGCGGAAACCAGCGGTTGACGGTGACGTCGACCAGCGCCTCCATGCCCTTCTCGGCGCCGAGGTCGATGCGCTCCTTCCATTGCTGCGCCGAGACCGGCGTCGAGGCCGGCCCGCAGTCGCAGGCGATGATGCGGTCGAAGCGGTCGGCGTAGCGCTGCGCCAGGAACAGCGCGGTCATGCCGCCCATGGAGAGGCCGACAGAAATGCGCGCGCTTGATCGAGAGCGCGTCCATGAGGGCGACCACGTCGGCGGTCAGCATGTCGAAGGTGTACTTGCCGTCGAGGCACCTGCGTGCCGCCATGGCCGCGCTGGTCATAGCGCAGGATACGGTAGTCGTCTTTCAGGCCCGCGACCTGGTCGTCCCACATCGAGAGATTGGTGATCAGCGAGTTGCTGAAGATCAGCCACGGCGCGCCTTCGCGGCCGTCGATCTGATAGTTGATGCTGATGCCGTTGGCGTTGGTTTGCATGTCACCCCTTCAGATGAATCGCGTCACTTCTTGAAGAAATCGAGCAGCAGCCGCAGCAGCGTCTTCGGCCCGGTGGTCGGCAGGAAATGCCCGGCCTCCTCGATCAGCTCGAAGCGTGCGCCGGGGATCTTCTTGGCGAGCTCCTCGGTGCCGGCCGGCGGCCGCACGGTGTCGTGCTTGCCGGCAACCACCATGGTGGGGCACGGTGATCTTCGGCAGCATGTAGATCATGTTGGTCATCGCCAGCATGCGGTGCGCGAGCCCGAAGCCGACCGGATCGTTGGCGAGATAGCGGCCGCGATAGGCCTCGTAGGCGGCGCGGCTCGCCGAGATCGGGCGGATAGGACTTGTCGAGCGTGATCCCCATGACGCCGCGCATGCCGTCGCGCTCGGCGAGCTCGGCGCGCTCGTGCAGCGCGCCGGCGCGGCTCGGATCGACACCGGGCGCCGGATTGCACAGCACGATCGACGACACCTGCTCGGGATGGCGCTCGCAGGAAGCGCAGCACCTGCGTGCTGGCGGCGGCCACGCACACGAAGTTGTAGGGCGGCTTGAGGTCGAGGTTCTTGAGCACGCCTTCGAGGTCGTCGACCGCGTCGTCGTTGCTGAACTGCGCGCGCACCTTCTCGGACAGGCCGGCGCCGCGCTGGTCGTAGCGCAGCACGCGGAAACTGCTCCGCGAGGCCGGGCGTGACGCCGTCCCAGCTGTCGAGCGTGCCGCCCATCTCGTGCAGCAGCACCACCACCGGGCCGTGATCGCCGGCGAGCTGATAGTGAAGGCTTACTCCGTTAGCGGTCATCCAAGGCAAGGCATATCCTCCCGGTTCGTCGCTCGATTAGAGCATGATGCCGGGGAGGGGAAGGGGGCTACTTTCGCTTGCCGCTTGGAGCCGGGCCGCTGCGCGCAAAGTCCGGGATCGCGCGCCAGCGCCGCCTTGAGCGGGTCGGCGGCCCAGGCCCGGGTCATGAAGTCGTTGTGGGCGACGTCGTCGCCGACCGCCAGGAGCGTCACGCTGCCGGGCGTGAGCCGCGCCGGCAGCGTGGTGCCAAAGCCCACACCGCGA
The DNA here is from genome assembly GCA_963817015.1 of uncultured Alphaproteobacteria bacterium. Classification (GTDB taxonomy): domain Bacteria; phylum Pseudomonadota; class Alphaproteobacteria; order Rhizobiales; family Xanthobacteraceae; genus VAZQ01. The sequence continues at coordinate 222,711 of CAWFMV010000014.1, forward strand.
TCGGTCAGCATGCGCTGCAGCTCGGCGTGCTCGGTGCGGGCGGCCTTGCCGTAGGTGGTGAAGAAGAACGCGGGCGGGCGCTTGGCGAGCCAGTCGGCGAACTTGTCGATCTCGGCGAACAAGCCGTCGAACAGCATGACGCCATGCACGCGCTGATTGACGCCGCCGACCGCCAGCGCGTAGGCAGCTGGGTTGTAACCGCCGCTGTAGCCCGCGATCACGACCGGGGCGCGCTCGAAGGCGGCGCGCGCCTGCGCGTCGCCATGCAGGCGGGCGAGCTTCCCGACGGCTTCGTCCAGAAACTTGCCGAACACGCCAGGCTCCCAGAACCGGCCGCTCGATGAATCAAGCGCGTTGACTGCGAGCTGCGGCGCGACCAGAACGGCGTTGAGCCCGGACTGCTCGAGCTGGCGCGGGATCTGCTGACGGTCGCGCACGTCTCGAGTGAGCGTTGCCAGGTTGCCATGGAAGTACACGACGATCAGGGCCGGTCGCCGGATATCGAAGCCGCGCGGGATCGACAGCAGCACGCGCTTGTCGCTGTAGGTCAGGTCCTCCCAATAGACGCCGCCGCGTAGTGAGGTGTGGCCGCGCCGCTCGCTGTTCACCACGTCGAGGAAGGTGACATTCTTGTCCGGCACCGGCCCGCTGTAGGGAAACGGCGAGGTGTCAAACGGCACGAGCTGGGTCTTGGCAGGCATCGGAGTTTGCGCAAGCGCGGCGGTGGCGAGGAGGAAACTCGCGGCACCCATGGTTACGAACCGCGCAAGTGCCTCTCCGTTCGTCTCCGCGCAAGCGGGGACCCAGTTCTTTGATGCCGGTGGTCTTGGCCCTGGGTCCCCGCTTGCGCGGGGACGAACGGAGGAATGATGCAGCGCCATTCGCCTCAAGAAGATGGATCGAAACAGTGTGTGACCACTCATCATGACGGGACGACAGGTGGCAAATACCCCGGCTTCAACGGCAGAAGTACGGCAAAGAACGCCGGGATGGCGATCAGATACGCCAAGCCCGCGACCCAGAGCACGGCGGTGAGCCCGAACGAGGTCGCGATGATCGGCACCAGCGCGGCGCCGATGACCGAGAAGCAGCCGTTGATGCCCCAGGCCCAGAGGAACATGTGCTGCTTGCCGAGGCGGCCGAGCGTTGTCATGGCGGTCGGCATCGGGAAGCCCATCAGGAATGCAGGCGGGAAGACGAGCACGAAGCAGAGCAGGAGGCGCGCCAGATAAGGGAAGGTGCCGATGAAGTCGAGCACGCGATCAAGCACGAGCCCATAGATGATCAGGATCGCGCCGATCGCGACGAACACTTTCGGCATCACGTCGCGCGCGCGATCGAGAAAGCGCTCCGACACGAAGCTGCCGAGGCCTGAAAACACCAGCATGCCGGTGATCAGGATCGAGGCCGACACGGTCGCGTTGCTCAGCGCCAGGATGAACTCGGAAATGAGCCCGACCTCGACCATGATGTAGCCGGCGCCGAGACAGGCGAAATAGATGATGGTGCGAAACTTGCCCGGGTTGTGGCTGAAGATCGTGCGCCAGCCGAAGATCACCGGCAGGATCACCAGCGACAGCGAGGTCACGCAGGCGATCGCCAGCGTCGCCCAGATCAGCAGATAGCCCCATTCGTCCTGCAGCAGCTCCAGCCGGTCGGTGACGCGATGCAGGTCCGACGGCTTCACATAGGCTGCGAAATAGGGGCGGTTGTTGGTGAGGAGGCGTGAAGTCAAACACATAGGCGTCGGCGACCTCGTCCCAGCCGCCATTGATCAGCCGATGCCAGGCGAGCTGCCCCATGGTGGTCGCCGGCACCGCGGTTGGCGGCCTGCTCGGGCGGTGCCTCGCCTGGCGCTGTGCCTTCCGGCGGGTCGGAAGGCTCAGGCTCTTCGCCGGTCGGCGAAGATCTGCTTGCGATAGTCATCGAGCACGCGCGCGGTCTGGGTGTCGTCGTAGACGAAGCCTTTGTAGTAGATCTCGTCGAACGACATGGCGCGCGTATGCGCGCGCAGCTTCTCGATCTCGGCTCGGGTGAAGCCGCCGCGCTTGAACAGCACGGTCGCGGTCGAGAGATAGCTCGACGCCACGAAGAAGCTGTCGGCAACGCGCTCCGGATCAAGCTCGCGCGCCGCCGCCGCCATGGTGGCGTAGAGCTTGAGCACCGATTTCGGCGGCTCCTCCTTGTTCCACAGCGTCACCGACAGAACGCCGCCGTCCTTGAGCGCGCGCATGTAGCTTGAGCATCGCCTCGCGCGTATAGGAGAACTTCTCCACGATCGCGAAGCCGCCCGGATTGGAGAGGCCGGCGGAATCGGCGAGGCTCAGGTCGATGACGTCGTAGCGATTGCTCGTATAGGCGAGATAGAGCCGGCCATCGTAGTCGACGACGCGGATCTTCGGATTGTTGAGGATGTCGCCGGTGAAGTCGCGCAGGCCCTTGTCGGTGCGGAACGCGTCGAGCACCGCGGGATTGCCTTCCGCCACCGTCACGGTGTTGGAGCCGGAGCGCAGCGCAACGGAAGTGGAGATGCCGCCGCCGAACTGCACCACGAAGGTGTCGGGCTTGTCCTTGATCAGATACGGATAGATCATCGGCAGGAAGCGGTAATAGGCCGTTTCCTCCGGCGGCAGGTCGCGGATGATGCCGATCGGCCCGTCGCCGTCGATATACATGCCGAGATAGGCGTTGGTGGGCATCTTCGGCAGATTGAACGCCGCGTTGTCGGAAAGCCCCGGCGCGAAGTGCAAGTAGGAGCTCGCGTAGACTTCGAGATAGCCGAACGGCGAGGCGCTTTCATAGACGCGCTGGCTGTCCGGGAACTTGCGCGCGTAGGCGACGCCCTTGTAGTCGGAGACCGCGAGCTTGCTGACGTTGAGCCACGACGGCAGCGCGAAGTGCGCCGCGATGGTGACGGCCGCAAGCGCGGCCAGCGCAATCACGCGGCCAGGGCGGCCGGTCGCGATCAGCCAGAGCGCGCTGCCGATGAGCCAGAGAACGAGCGGCACGATGATGAGATTGTCGGGCACGATGACGTACATCGCGAGCAGGAACGCCAGCCCGCACAGCCCCGCGCCGGTCAGGTCGGCGAAATAGACGCGACCGAAGATCTTCTGCGCCTTGAGAAACACGGTGCCGAGAAAGAATGCGCCCGCCAGGAACGGCAACATGTAGAGCATGAAATTGGCGGCGAGCCGCCATTTCTGCATCGGGTCGGAGACCAGGAAGATCGCGTTGAAGGGGATCTGCTGCGCCAGCAGATTGGCTGCGACCGCGAGCGGCCCGAACAGGGCAAGCGCAGTCGCCGCGACGCCGCGCCAGTGGCGATCGAACCACCCGGTCGTCACACACATGATCGCGCTGGTCAGCCCGAAGCCGAGCATCGCGAGGCTCACCACCAGCGAGCCGAAATGCGCCCAGCTGCCGACCGAGAAGATGCGCATGATGCCGATCTGCAGCGCGATGACGGCGCCGGCGACGAGCGCGACCGACAAGTAAAGCGATGACGACGGTGCGAGGCCGCCATCAGGTGCCGATGCGCTGGAAGTCACAACGTCGGCAGTCGATGTGATATCATCCAAGGGAATATGCTTTCCGGCCCGTCCTGCCCGTCCACGTCATATCACGGGTGGACTCGCGCTTGCGCGAGTTGGACAGAGCTGGCTGCTGCAAGTTGGGGGTAAACCCCATTGCCCGCGATGGCCGCGGCGGCGCCCCAGATGCCCGGCGCTTCGATCAAAAAAGAAAAGGGCCCCAGGGCAAAGCCCGGAGCCCATTGGATTTCGCGTGGCGAAGGCTCAGTACCAGCCGAAGCGGTAGTTGATGCCGGCGCGCACAAGGCCGCCCTTGAGGTCGAAGGTCTTGCCCCCAATGAAGCTGTCAATGGTCGGCGAGCCGATAGCCTGCGTCGATACGGAGCCCATATCGTAGTACAGCGCTTCGAGCTTGCCACTCCAGTTGGGTGCGAAGGCGAACTCAATGCCGCCTCCCGCGGTCCAGCCAGTCCGCGTCGTCTCCAGGGTGCTGGCATATTGGGTGCCCGAGAACACCGTGTTTTGGGAGACCTCCACGCGACCGTAGATGAGGCCGCCCGTGGCGTAGATCAGGGCACGATCATACGCTACCCCAAGCCGGGCGCGAACCGTTCCGAACCAGTCCATGCTGTGACTTGCGTCAAAGCGAGTGCCGCCAGCGGCGCCACCACCGACCGTTGCGAATGGGCCGGGGATCGAAATGGAATCCTTGATATCAGCGCCTTGGAAGTCGGCCTCAACTCCCCAGACGAACATACCGTTCTGCACGTTGTAGCCGATCTGGCCGCCGACGAAGCCGCCGTCGGAACGGATTTGTGCGCCCGGGACGTTGGTGGTTCTGCAGCCGGTACCGTTCAGAACGCCGCCGGGGTTGATACAGAATGGAGCCCCGTCATCGTCATTCCTTCCCCAACCTGCGTTGGCACCGATGTAGAGCCCGGTCCAGCTGAAGTACGCTGGTTGGGCCTTGTAGACCGGAGTTCTTGTTGGAAGGTCTGCGGCAAGCACTTGGCTACCCGCGAGCACGAACGCCGCTGCCGAAGCAGCCAAGAAACTGTGCTTCATCACGCCACCCCTGACTTATACACAACAAAACTTACGCAGCTACCTTAAACCATGAGGGCGCATGAGGCTGTGCCTGGGGAGCAACAGGGTAAGGAATTCACACGCGACTTCTGTAGGTTACATTTTACCTCCTTGCTTCCAGATGATGCGTTCACTCATCACGCATCTGGATGTAGTCGATGCCGCAGGTCACGATGATCTTGTCGATCAGCGGAACAGGTCGGCGAAGACTTTATCCCAATGATTCATCGACTTGGCGGTCAGCGCCGGTGTGATCACGGTGGCGGCGAACCCCCCGGTTGCCGGCACCAGCCCCGGCACCGTTGGTGGCACGTCAGGCCGCGCCGGCAGGTAGGCGGCCTTCTGGAAGATCTGCTGGCCTTCCTTCGAGGTCATGAACTCGACGAACAGCAGCCCGGCGTTGGGATGCGGCGCGTTCTTGGGCAGGCCGACGAGGCCGGGCGTGACGGTGGCCGGGCTAGAGCCGCAGCCCAGTCGACCGGCGCGCCCTTCTCGGCGCTGATCGCGGCGTGGTGATTGAAGATCTGCAGCGCCATCGGGTATTCGCCGGCGATCACCTGGTCGAGGATGGCGCGGGCGCTGGCGTTGACCATCTTGATGTTCTGGCGCGCGAGCTTGCGCAGATAGTCCATGCCGCGCTCCTCGCCCATGCTGAGTGAGGACGTTGCCGATGAAGCCCGGCGCCGCCCGACATGTCGTTCGGCTTCCAGACCATCTTGTCCTTCCAGTACGGCGCCAGCAGGTCGTCGTAGGTCTTCGGCCGCTGCGCCGCCGGCACCAGGCTCGGTGTTGAGGCCGGCGTGCATGCACGAACAGATGCGAGGAGACCCAGTAGCGGTCCGGGTCGCGATATTGCGGCGGCAGTTCCTCGCCATTGGCGGCGGTGAATTGCCGCACCGCGCCGGCGTCGATCAGCACCTCCATGCCGGAGGTGAGCCCGAACACGTCCGCCATCACGCGGCCGGCGCGATATTCGTTGAGCAGCTTGATGCTGTTCACCTGGCTGTCGCCGCGCGTGAACGCGACCTTGATGCCGTATTTCGCCTCGAACGCCGCGATGAGCGGCCGCACGATCTGATCGACGATCAGGTCGGTGTAGTAGGTGACCTGGCCTTCCTGCTTGGCCTTGGCGATCAGCTCGGGGCTGATCTCGGCGGCGGGCGCGGCGGTGGTGTAGACGAGAACGGCAGATGCTGCGGCGATGAAGCGAATTGTCTTAATCATTGCACTCTGTCTCCACCCTCTCGGTTGTCGTCCTCGCGAAAGCACTTGTGAGACTTTCTTCAACTGTCCTTAGCACGGAGCTATCTGCTGTCGTCCCCGCGAAGGCGGGGACCCATAGCCGCTGAACTCTCGATCTCTCGCCGGCCACACCACATCGCAACGACACGGCGTATGGGTCCCCGCCTTCGCGGGGACGACAGCGGGAGATTCATTGCTTCACATATTCCCTCGCAGGGGTGACAGCGGAATTTAGGCGATGTCAGCTCCGCAGCACCACCAGCGCATCGAGCGCGACCGCGCCTTGGCCGTCCGGCAGCGCGACCAACGGATTGATGTCGATGCTTTCGATCTGGTCGCCGAGATCGTGCGCGAGCCGGCCGAGCGCGATCAGCGCGGCGAGCACGCTCGCCTCGTCGCACGGCGGCGCGCCGCGATAGCCCTTGCAGCAGCGCGGCCGGCGGTGGTGCGCTCGATCATCGCCTTGCGCCTGCCAGGGCGGCAGCGGCACCGCGCCGAAGCTCACGTCCTTGTGCAGCTCGAGCAGCACGCCGCCGGTGCCGAACATCAGCACCGGGCCGACTTCCGGATCGCGCTGCACGCCGAGCACCAGCTCGACGCCGCCGGAGATCTGCTGCGCCACCAGCACCTGCGTCGAGCTTGCGCGCCGGCCGCGCGCCTTGGCGAGATTCTGCTGCGAGCCGCGCGTAGGCGCCGCGCAGCTCGTTCTCGCTCCTGATGCCGAGGATGACGCCGCCGATGTCGGACTTGTGCTGTCACCTCGGCGGCGACGAGCTTGAGCACCACCGGATAGCCGATCTCCTTGGCGGCGCTCACCGCCGTGTCGACGCTGCCGGCCACCTGCTCGCGCGGCGTCGCGATGCCGTAGGCGCGCAGCAGCTCCTTGGAGTCGGCCTCGTTCGAGCACGCGAAAGCCCGTCGCGGCCGGGCTGCGGCGCGCGCAGAATCGGCTGCGACGTCCGGCTTCGCGGCCGCGCGACGGCTCGGCAGCCGCGCCGCTTGCGCGCGCAACGCGCCGTAGCGCCCGGCGCGCCCGACCGCGCGCAGCGCCTTGTCGATCTCCTGCAGCACCGGCAGGTGCTTGAGCGCGGCGCGGAACTCGCGCGTGTGCTCGGTGAACATGTAGGAGATCATCGACATGACCGCGATCGGCTTGCCCGCGCGTCGCCACCATCTGGTCGACCTCGCGCAGGTTCTCGACCTTGTTGTTGAGCCGCGGCGCCGGCGGCAGCTCCTCCTGCACCAGCAGCACGTCGATGTTGGGGTCGGCGAGCATCACCTCGATGCCCTTGAAATAGGCCTCGGCGCTCGAGAGCGCCGCGAAGCCGGCATCGAGCGGATTGCCGAGTGAGGTGCCGACGCCGAGCACCTCGCTCACCTTGGCGTTGGTCTCCGGCAGCAGCGCCGGGAACGATGAGCCCGTTGCGCTCGGCGGCTTCGAGCATCAGCCCCTTCATGCCGCCCGAGAACGTCATGGCGCCGAGCCGCGGGCCCTTCGGCGGCGTGGCATGGGTGAAATATTCGACCGTCTCGACGATCTCGTCGAGCGTGTCGACGCGCACCACGCCGATCGTCTCGGCGACCGCGTCGAAGCATTGCGAGCGAGCCCGCGAGCGAGCCGGTGTGCGCGAGCGCGGCCTTGCGGCTCTCCTCGGAGCCGCCGATCTTGACCGCGACGACCGGCTTGCCGGCATCGCGCGCATATTCGCAGGCGCGGCGAAACTCGCCGGCGTCCTTGATCGACTCGATGAAGCAGGCGATCGCGCGGAGATCGGGATCGTCGGCGAGATAGCGGATGTAGTCCGCCATGTTGAGGCCGATCTCGTTGCCGCTGGTCACCGCGTAGCCGGCGGTGACGCCGCGCGCGAGCAGCGCGCGGTGGATCGCCATCACGATGCCGCCGCTCTGGCCGACGATCGCCGACCGGGCCGCGCTCGAGCTCGGTGATGCGGTCGTCCGGAATGGTCATCAGCCGGTGCGGCGCCGCGAGATTGCCCATGCAGTTGGGGCCCGACACCGCAAGGCCGGCACTGTCGATCGCGCGCTGAGATCGGCCGCCGAGCGCGCGCCCCTTGCGGATCGCCGCCTTCGCCGAAGCCGCCGGAGAACACGGTGGCGCTGCGCGCCTTGGCCTTGCCGGCTTCCGCGATGGTCGTCGATGGCGGCGGCGCCCGGCACGATCACCACCACGTGGTCGGGCGCTTCCGGCAGCTCGCGCAGGCTCGGGTAGCAGGTCTCGCCGTCCCACACCGTCTTGTTGCGCGGGATTGACCGCATAGATCGCGCCGGGAAAGTCGAACTGCTTGAGCGAGCGATAGACCCGCTGCGACCAGTTGCCGGGGCGGTCGCTGGCGCCCACGATCGCGATGTTGCGCGGATTGAACAGCGCGCGCACGCCCGCCACGCGTTGCTCGAGATTTGACTGCGACATCCGTTTTCCGCCCCTGTTTGCAATGTTTGTTCACCCTTGGCCGGAACGGAGTCAAGGGCGGCCGCGACACTCATGGCCGCACCGATGGGCCGCTGACATCGGGGAATGCTTGCCGTAGTCTCAAAGGCAGCAAACAACGATGACCAGAGGAAACGCCATCATGCTTCCGCGCCGTCGATTTCTGTCCCTGGCTGCTGGTGCCGTCGCGGCCCCGGCGGTGTCGCGCATCGCCCGGGCGCAGACCTACCCGTCGCGGCCGGTCACCATGGTCGTGCCCTATGGCGGCGGCGGTCCAGCCGACGGCGTCGCGCGTCCGCTGGCGGAGCGCATGGCGGCAGCGCTCGGGCAGCCGATCGTGATCGAGAACATCGGCGGCGAGTCGGGGACGACCGGCGTCACCCGTGCGGTGCGGGCGGCCGCGGACGGCTACACGCTGAGCTTCGGGCATCACGGCTCGCACGTCGTCAATGGCGCGATCTTCCCGCTGCCCTTCGATCTGCGCACTGATCTCGAGCCGATTGCGCTGCTGCCCAGCAATCCGCTGCTCATCTCTGCGCGCAAGGATCTCCCGGCTGCGAGCCTCAAGGACCTGATCGCCTGGATGAAGGACTAATCCCGGCAAGGTGAAGACCGCGAGCGCGGGCGCCGGCAGCGGCACTTATGTCAACGCCGTCTATTTCCAGAACGCCGCCGGCGTGAGCTTTGAGTTCGTGCCGCACCAGAGCGTGCAGACCTCGATCAGGGCACTGATCGCGGGCGAGCTCGATGTCCTGTTCGACCAGGCCTCGAACTCGCTGCCGCATCTGCGCGCCGGACGGATCAAGTCCTTGGCGGTGACGTCAAGCACGCGCACGCAATCCGCGCCCGAGGTGCCGACCACAGACGAAGCCGGCTTGCCGGGCTTTCATAGCGCCACCTGGTACGGACTGTGGGCGCCGAAAGGCACGCCCAAGGAGATGGTCGCAACCCTCAACCGCGCTGCGCTCGAAGCGCTCGCCGATCCGGCGGTGGCCAAGCGCTATGCCGAGCAGGGGCTCGACATGCCGCCGCGCGACAAGCAGTCGCCGGAAGCGTTCGGCGCCTATCACAAGGCCGAGATCGACAAATGGTGGCCCATCATCAAGGCGGCCGGCATCAAGGGCGGTTGATCCGCCCGCAGGCATTGCCTGCATTCAAGGAGGGAACGTCATGAAATTTCCCCGTCGTGGATTTCTGCGCCTGGCAGCGGGCGCGGCCGCACTGCCTGCCGTCTCTCGCCTCGCGAGCGCGCAGAGCTATCCGTCCCGGCCGGTACGGCTGATCATCGGCTACACGCCGGGAGGATCGGCCGATCTCACCGCCCGCCTGATTGCGCAGTGGCTCTCGGAACGGCTCGGTCAGCAGTTCGTGGTCGAGAGCCGGCCGGGCGCCGGCACCAATCTCGCCACCGAAGCGGTCGTGCACGCGCCGCCCGACGGCTACACGCTTCTGCTCGTCGCGCCCGCGAATGCGATCAACGCCTCGCTGTACGAAAAGCTCAATCACAATTTCCTGCGCGATATCGCGCCGGTCGCTGGCATCAACCGCTTTCCCAATGTCGTGGACGTGACCCCGTCGCTGCCGGTCAAGACCGTGCCTGAGTTGATCGCCTATGCCAAAGCCAATCCGGGCAAGCTCAACATGGCGTCGTCCGGCCCGGGCTCCACGATCCACGTGTCCGGCGAGCTGTTCAAGATGATGACCGGCATCAACATGGTGCACGTGCCCTATCGCGGCGGGGCGCCGGCCCTGACCGATATGATCGCTGGCCAGGTGCAGGTGATGTTCGACAACATCCCAACGTCGATCGAGCACGTTCGGGCGGGCCGGCTGCGTGGGCTGGCGGTCACCGGCACGACGCGCTCCAATCTGCTGCCGGATACGCCAACGGTCGCCGAGTTCGTGCCGGGCTACGAGGCGAGCGCGTGGTACGGCCTCGGTGCGCCGAAGAACACGCCCGTCGAGATCGTCAACAAGCTCAACGCCACCGTCAACGCGATCCTCGCCGATCCGACGGTGAAGGAGCGGTTCGACAGCATGGGCGCCACGCTGATTACCGGCTCGGCCGCCGAGTTCGGAAAGTACGTTGCCGAGGAAACCGAGAAGTGGGCCAAGGTTGTGAAGTTCTCCGGCGCGAAGCCGGAGTGATCGCAACTCGTGAGTGCTGGCTGATCGTCAAGGCGCCCGGTATCAAGCCTTGACGGCAGGGACCATGGGAATGCGTTACGGACGATCGATCGGCCTGGTTGCGGCGTGCGTGTTGTTGGCGACAAGCGCGTTCGCGCATGACGAAACGAAATATCCGGACTGGCGCGCGCAGTGGGTGCGCGCCGACAGTGCCCAGTTCGATCCGAGCAAGCCGGGCGGGCGCGGCCAGCAGGCGCCGCTGACGCCGGAATATCAGGCCAAGCTCGATGAGATTCTGGCCAATCGTGCGCGCGGGTCGCTCGAGGGCAACTTCACGGTGACCTGCCTGCCGACCGGAATGCCGCGCATGATGATCGTCTACGAGACGATGGACATCATCGTGCTGCCGGAGATGACCTACATCCGCATGACGCTGATGAACGAGCTGCGCCGCATCCACACCGATGGCCGCACTTGGCCCGAAAAGCTGACGCCGAGCTTTTCAGGCACCTCGATCGGGCGGTGGTCGGACGAGGACGGCGACGGCCGCTACGACACGCTCACGGTCGAGACCCGCGGCATGAAGGGGCCGCGCACCTACGAGGGCACGCCCGGCATTCCGCTGCACACTGACAACCAGACCATCGTCAAAGAGCGCATCTATCTCGACAAGAGCGATCCGGATCTGCTGCGCGACGAGATCACGGTGATCGACAGCGGGCTGACGCGGCCGTGGACCGTTTCGAGGAAATACCAGCGCGCCAAGAAGCCTTACTGGTCGGAGTATTATTGCAACGAGGGCAACCAGCAGGTCCTGATCGGCAAGGAGAACTACATGGTCAGCGCCGAAGGAATCCTGATGCCGGTGCGCAAGGACCAGCCGCCGCCGGACCTGCGGAAGTTCAACGCGCCGGCGCGCTGAAGCGCAACCCGAGACAGTCGCAACCGTCTGTGGTTAGCTGGGGTCCGCAACCGCGCAGGACCCCCGATGAGCAACATCAACCCCAATCCCTTTACGACGCGTCCCGAGATCGACGGAACCTTCGGGGTCGTCGCCTCGACCCACTGGATCGCGACTGCGGTCGGCATGGGGATTCTCGAGCGCGGCGGTAACGCCTTCGATGCAGCGGTCGCAACCGCGTTCACGCTGCAGGTCGTGGAGCCGCACCTCAATGGCCCCGGCGGCGATGTGCCGGTGATCCTGCACGATACGCGCAAGGGCAAAGACAAGGTCGAGGTGATCTGCGGCCAAGGTCCCGCGCCGGCCGGTGCCACCATCGCGCACTACCGCGGCCTCGGGCTCGATCTCGTTCCCGGCACCGGGCTCCTCGCCTGCTGCGTGCCTGGCACGTTCGAGACCTGGATGCTGCTTCTCCGCGACTACGGCACCATGCGGCTCGCCGACGTGCTTTCGCCCGCGATCTTCTATGCCCGCGAGGGTCAGCCACTGGTCGAGCGCGCGAATGCAACGATCAAGACCGTGCGCGAGCTGTTTCGCGATCACTGGCCGACCTCGGCTGCGGTCTATCTGCCGGGCGGCAACGTGCCGGCGGCCGGCTCGCTGTTTGCCAACACCGCGATGGCGGAGACCTATGCGCGCATCCTGCGCGAGGCTGAGAGCGCGGGCGGCGACCGCGACAAGCAGATCGAAGCGGCGCGGCGGATGTGGTCGCACGGCTTCGTGGCGGAAGCGATCGACCGCTTCTGCCGTACGCAGGAGCTGATGGATTCGAGCGGCGAGCGGCATCGCGGCGTGCTCACCGGCGACGACATGGCGCGCTGGCAGCCGCGCGTCGAGGCGCCGGTCACCTACCAATATGGCCGCTACACGGTCTGCAAAGGCGGCTTCTGGAGCCAGGGCCCGGTGATGCTGCAGCAGCTTGCGCTTGCGCAGGGCTTCGGTCTCGACGGCGCCGATCCGACGAGCGCGGACTTCATCCACACCGTGGTCGAGTGCTCGAAGCTTGCGTTCGCGGACCGCGACACGTTCTACGGCGATCCGGACTTCGTGAAAGTGCCGGGCGAGACGCTGCTGTCCGAGGCCTACACCGCCGCGCGCCGCAAGCTTGTCAGCGAGCGTGCCTCGCTCGAGCAGCGGCCCGGCAGCATCCCGGGCTATGGCATGAGCCTCGATCTGCGCGTGGCAGGCGGTCAGCGCATCGCGGCGCCCGGCGCCGGCGAGCCGACGGTTGGCCGCGGCGCGGCCTGGACGCATGACGACACGGTCGATCCGAGCCTGGTCACGATCGATAACGCCAAGCTCGAGCGCTCCGGCTTGATGCGCGGCGACACCGTGCACTTCGACATCGTCGACCGCGCCGGCAACATGGTATCGGCGACGCCGTCCGGCGGCTGGCTGCAATCCTCGCCGGTGATCCCTGAGCTTGGATTCTGTCTCGGCACGCGCGCGCAGCAGTTCTGGCTCGAGGAGGGCCATCCCAATGCGCTCGCGCCCGGCAAGCGCCCGCGCACCACGCTCACGCCCACGCTCGCGCTGCGCGACGGCGAGCCCTATCTGGCCTGGGGCTCGCCCGGCGGCGACCAGCAGGACCAGTGGACCGCGCAGTTCTTTTTGCGCCACGTGCATTGCGGCATGAACCTGCAGGAGGCGATCGACGCGCCGGCCTGGCACTCCGAGCACTTCGCGTCGTCATTCTGGCCGCGCGAGGCGCGCCCCGGCGTGCTCGTGGTCGAGGGCCGCCTGCCGGCCGACACGATCAAGGAGCTGCGCCGTCGCGGCCACATCGTCGAGGTCGAATCCGACTGGTCGGAAGGCCGTCTCACCACCGCGGCGCGCGACGGCCGCCACCGCCGCGCGGCTGCCAATCCGCGCGGCATGCAGGGCTATGCGGCCGGGCGGTGACGGCGCAACGTCTGCACCGTCGAAGCGGGGTCGAAAGCAGCGATGTTTACAACTCTCGACGTCGATCCTTCAAAACTCGATGAACATGAGCGGAAATTCGTTTCGAACATTCGAGAACATGGCTGGTTCGGCACAGCCGTGTTCGGCGACGAGGAAGGCCCAGGCTTCAGCTACACGACGGGCTTTTGGCTCAAGCTCAATTTTCCCGAGATCATTACGTTTGCTCTGAAGCGCGAGACTGCCCACGACACGTTCTGGCACATCTGTCGAACGCTGGAGCAGGGCGAGCGCTTCGCAATTGGTGTGCCGATCGACAGCATATTCGAGAATAGCCAGGCAGCGCTTCTGCCGGTGTCGAAGCGGTACTACAAGGATCATCTGGGCTGGAGCCGTTGGTTCTACTGCGGCGACGATTTCGATTGCGTGCAACTGATCTGGACGGATCGCGATGGACGCTTTCCGTGGCAACACGGCTATGCAACTGAATTCGTTGAGGCACAGCCCGATTTGACAGACAACGCGTGGTCAGGGTTGCGCGAGCATTGACGTGTGCGAGCATTGACAATGTGAACGCACGTACATCTTGTACCGTGATGCATCGTGCTGCTGATCATGCGTCGTTGCGCAAAGATTTAATTTCTGCTATCGCTTCAGACGTTGTGCGTGTTCTTGCATCATCGTTATGGAGTACACGGAGCACTGCGATGCGGGCAGTTGTTCTGCTGGTCTTGACACTGGTTTCTCTTGCCTTTTCACATCTTGCGCAAGCTGAAACGGAGCGAGGCCGTATTGTGTTGGCCCAAAGGATCCTGTCCTGCGGTGAGCAGGCCAACACATTGTATCTCCAGTATACGGCCTTCAAGTGCAATACACGCGCCCCCTCCCAACCCGACAAGTGCAAGCCGCTGATGGACAATATCTGCGCGATCGCAGCGAGATGCGAGCGCGCAAAGGTCTTCTGCGTCAGATAGCCCCTCTGCACGTCCCTAAGCCCAGTTGTTGAACAATCGATCGGTCACGTCATGCGCAAGCACATCGAGCGAGTCTTCTCCGCGTTTGAAACGAATCTCATACCGATCATTGTGGCGGCGCTGGCCTCCTACGTTCTTTTCGCGCCCGCGCAGTTTCAGGAGATCCACCGGGCGCTCGCACAGCGCCTCGCCGCGCTGCAAACGATGCCCTTGACCTCAGACAATCCAGAGCTCTGGTCCGCCGCCACCACGTCGCTCTACACGCTGGGCGGCCTCATCGCGCTTTCCGTCCTGCTTTGGCTGTCGTGCCGCGCGAATTTTGACGATCCAGGAGCTAAGGAAAGCATAGTTGCGCCCGGTGCGCTTCGATTTGTCAGCCTGATTCTGGCCGGCCTGCCATTCCTCGCTATGGCGGTCGGGTTCTATGCGGCCAGCAGCGACACGGAGGCCGTCGGCAAGATCCAAGGTCTGCTCGCGCGGATCAAGGAAGCCAATCTGCTGGACAGCGGATTCGATCCTGCACTCGCGCATACTGCCGCAGTCGACTGGGCGGAGAAGATCGCGAGCTACAACATCATTCTGCTCGGAGGCGCTGTCTTCTTCGTTCTGCTGGGCGTGCTCCTTGTTTTCCTTCTCAGTCGATTGGAAAATTCGAAGCGCGCCGATGCAGTTGGCCGCGTCATGTCGAATGGCTATGTGGCTCTCGCTGCTGCCATCATCTTCCTCGGGCTGTGCGCCCTTTATGCGTTTCAGTCGGGAGCAGCCGCGACACGCATCTCGGCTGTGCCCACTCTGCTGCTGTTTGCGGCGCTGAGCCTTGTTATTGTGAATTTTCTGGCCGTGCAGTCCGGCGGAGTCGGACGCCTCGTGATCTGGGTGCTTGCGACCGTTGCTGTTGTTTTCTCGCTGTTTGATTTCGCCAACAATCATCGCGTGAGGCGCGTGCCGTATCTTGCCCAGCCGGCACCGACAATGCCCGATCTGCCGGACACCTTTCGCAATTGGCTGCAGGCTCGCACGGACCAATCAAAATTCCCCGGGCGATATCCTGTCTACATCGTGGCGGCACAAGGCGGTGGCAGCTATGCGGCGATGCACGCGGCCCATTTCCTAAGCTACATGCAGGCGCGGTGTCCGAATTTCGCCCATCATCTCTTTGCCATCAGCGGTGTGTCCGGCGGCAGCGTCGGGGCCGCGGCCTTTGCTGCTGCGATGAAGGACGCCGAGCAGCGCGGTGGCGTCAAGATCCCGGAAACCGGGTGCACGGACCGCAGTGGCGAGGACCCTGCGATCAGCGCGGTCCAGGTCCTGGACGACGATTTCTGGTCGCCATTGCAGGCGATGTGGCTGTTCCCGGACCTGCTTCAGCAGTTCCTGCCCGTGCGGGTCGAGATATTCGATCGGGCGCGCGCTCTGGAGCATGGTCTGGAGGCGTCATGGGAGCGCAGCGTGACCCGCAACGATTTGTATGGTCCGCGCGTGCAGAGCAAGACCGCCAACACCATGGCGGAGCCGTTCTTGTCGCTGTGGCCGCAAGGGTTCGACAAGTCGCTGTTCACGCCAGCGCTGATCCTGAACACAACTGAGGTCGATACCGGGCGACGTCGGCTGATCTCGCCGTTTAAATTCGAAGGGCTGACCGACCTGAGATTTTTTCCGGTCAGCTGCACCTCGGCGAGCGCGACGCATGAGGGCAGGGTCGAGTCTTTGCCGCTCAGCACCGCGGCGGTGCTGAGCGCGCGCTTCCCATGGATTACGCCATCCGGGTGGTACTACGACCCTTCGGAGACTGGCGAATGTACGTCGCCCGAGAAGAGCGTGACCAAGTTGAGCGACGGCGGGTATTTCGAAAGCTCCGGCGTCGCCACGGCGCTCGACCTGGCGCATTCACTGCAAAACATCATCAATCAGGGCGATCTGAAGGTCGATATCAAGCTCGTCATACTGACCTCGGGTGGCTTCGCATCGGAGACGGCGGATGGGCTCAACGAGGCGCTCGATCCGATCAGGACCATGCTCAATGCCAGCGAGGCGCGCGGCTACATCGAGGTCGGGCGGGCCGACCAGGCTGATTTCGCAAAGGCCGCGGCGCAGTCAGGAGCGGTGCTGAAGGTCAAGCTGGAAGAGTACGGCTATCCGCTGCCGCTGGGCTGGAGCCTCTCGGACGTCACGCGCTACCTGATCCAGTTTCAGACCGGCGAGCTCAATCCCTGTGAACGCAAGCAAGGCCCGCGCCAGGCCAGCAAGAACCTGGATCTGAACACCAGCAGCTGTGTCATCAGCGACCTCGTCGGGCAGTTGACGCACAAGTGACGTCACTCCGCCTTCCACGGAATGATCTTGCGCTCGAGCTCCTGCAGCAGCGCTGAGGTGATCAGCCCGAGAATGCCGATGGTCACGATGCCGCAGAACATGATGTCGACCTGCAAGAGCTCCCAGGAATTCCAGATCAGGTAGCCGAGGCCGGACTTGGTGGCGACGAACTCGGCCGCGACCAGCACGATGAAGGAGACCGCAACCGCGATGCGGATGCCCGCGAACACCGTCGGCAGCGCGCCGAAGAACACGATGCGGGTGAACATCACGGTCTGGCTGGCGCCATAGTTCTTGGCCACATCCCAGTAGATCTTCTCGATATTGGCGGCGCCCACATAGGTGTTCACGCACACCGGGAAGAACACCGCGATGGCGACGAGCGCGATCTTGGAGGCGTCGCCGAAGCCGAAGGCGAGCAGCAGGAGTGGCATCAGCGCGATCTTCGGGATCGGGAACAGCGCCGCGATCAGCGGATCGAATCATGTAGCGCACCGGGCGGAACATCGCCATCAGGAGCCCGCAGGCGACGCCCGGGATGGCGCCGATGAAGAAGCCGCCGAACACCCGCAGCAGCGTCACGCCGGTATGCATCGCGAGCTCGCCGCTCAGCACGAGCTGCCAGAATCGGACCGCGATGTCGCGTTGGCGCCGGGATGAAGCGGCGGTCGCCGATCCCCGCCATCAGCAGCAGCTGCCAGAGCGCGAGAAACAGCAGCGGCGAGATCATGTAGAGCAGCCGGTCGCGCGTCTTTGCCGATATTGCGTTCATAGCTCAAGCTCCGCCCGCGCCCGCGTCACTTCTTCCTCCAGCACGTGCCAGATGTCGAGCTTGAGCGCGCCAAATTCCGGGGCCGCCGACAGCTTGATCAGGTCGCGCGGGTGCGGGAAGGGGACCTCGATGATCTGTTTGATACGGCCAGGTTGCGCGGTCATGATCACGCAGCGGTCACCCATCAGGAGCGCCTCCTCGATCGAGTGCGTGACATAGATCACGGTCTTGCGAGTCTCGTGCCAGATGCGCACCAGCTCGGTCTGCAGGATGACGCGGTTCTGCGCGTCGAGCGCGGCGAACGGCTCGTCCATCAGCAGCATTGCGGGATCTGTCACGAAGGCGCGCGCGATCGCGCTCCTTTGGCGCATGCCGCCGGAGAGCTGGTGCGGGTAGTGGCGGCGGAATTTGGTCAGGCCCACAAGCTTGAGCGCTGCTTCGACGCGCTGCTTCGCCTCGGCACCGGGCACGCCGCGCGTCATCAGACCAAAGCCGACATTGGTCTCGACGCTCATCCAGGGAAACAACCCGCTCTCCTGGAACACCATGGCGTTCTCGACCGACCAGCCGCCGGCCTCGACCGTGAAGCTGCCTGCGCTCTGGGTGTCGAGTCCGGCGAGGATGCGCAGAAGCGTCGACTTCCCGCAGCCCGATCGGGCCGACGATGCACAGGAACTCGCCCGCCGCGATGGTGAGGTCGATGGTGTCGAGCGCCAGCACGCGGCCCTGGCCGCTGACATATTCCTTGCGCAGGCCAGCGATCTTGACCGCGGCGCCGCGCCGCCCAACGTTCATGCAGCATTCCCCCGAGAAAAGCCGCGGCACCCTATCACGATCGGTTCGTCCCCGCGAAAGCGGCAGGACATGCAAACCTCTCGGAGCCGCACGCGAATGCATTGCTGGAGGTGGGCAGAGCGATGCCACAACGCTCCCCTCCCCCCTTGTGGGGGAGGGACAGGGAGAGGGGTGCAACAGCGCTGCAGTCGGGTTCATATCTAACGATCCGACAAGTCCCGCAAAATGCAGCCGGCCGTCGTTCTCGAGTTGTAGGACGAGCCTCGCGCTCAGTGCTTCGCGGCCACCCCTCTCCCTGTCCCTCCCCCACAAGGGGGGAGGGAACCGTGGGGCCGCACCTTCGCACCTCACACAATGTACCTGTGGGCGGATTTCCAAAGCGGACGAGTCTCACCTCAGCGGCAGCCCGCAAGCGTGCTGCCCGCGTTGGCGAGCACGAACGGACCGAGCGTCCGGTTGGCGTGCTCGACGTAGGTCTCGGTCACCAGCTTCTCGGCCGGAAGATTGCGCAGCGACAGGCCCTCCTGCACGAAGAAGGCCTGGATATCGAGCATGCTGGCAACGTTGATGCGGCCGTCCGGGCTGCTTGCCGGCCAGGGATAGTTTTCCAGCATCTCGCGCTGCCGCTCGATGCCGCTGCGGATCGCGAGATCGATCACCTCGGCGCGGTTGGGACCGCCATGGTAGGCCTGACAATAATCGCGCACGCCGCGCATCTGGGCCACGAAGTAGCGCTTCACCAGCGCGTCGTTCTTCGCCGCCCAGTCGGTGTTGATGAAATAGACCGCGATCGTCAGCGGATGCGGCGTGACGAAGTCGTCCGGATCGGCGACCACGGCGGCGAGGCCGCGCTCCACGATCTGCGCCGCGAATGGCGGGATCACGAAGGCGGCGTCGATCGCCTTGTTGGCGAACGCAAGCGCAACCTGCGAGAACGGGAAGAAACTTCAGGTCCACGTCGCGGAAGCCGAGCCCGACGGTCTTCAGGATCTTGCCGATCTCGTAGTTGGTGATCGAGCCGCGCGAATTGCTGGCGAGCGGGCGGCCTTTGAGCTGCGGCGACGCTCTTGATCTGGTCTTTCAGGTCGCTGCGCACCAGGAGCTTGTGGCCGAGCGGAGAGCTCACGCGATCGAGCGCGACGGTGACCGGCAGGTTCTTCTCGACCGCGTTGAAATAGGCGGCCGACAGTCCGCCGCCCACGATCTGCAGCCGGTTCTGCGCGACCACGGCAAGCGAGTCGGTCGAGGTGTCGAGATCGGTCGAGCTCGACCTTGATTCCGGCCTCGCGGAAATAGCCCTTCTCGACCGCGATCATGGTCGCGAGCGACGCCGTCGAGCGCACGCTGCCGACCCGGATGGTCTCCTCCTGCGCCTGCGCCACGCGGAGCAATCAGCGCGAGTGCGGCGGCGAGAGCGATGCGTGCGGGCTGAATCATCGTGGTGGCCAAGCTTGCCGGCACCCTACCGGCATCCCTCGCGCTTGCTGTCCTTGTTCTCGAGCGCGAACGGCCCGAGCTTCTGCGACGGCCTCGCGGATGTAGGAGGTCTGCACCAGGCGCTCGAGCGGAAACTGCTGGGCGCTCATCTTGCTCTTGACGTACCAGGACTGCATGTCGAGCATGCTGTCGGTGTTGATCATTGCCATTCGGGTTGCGCGCCGGCCAGGGATAGTCGTGCAGGAGCTGCGGCCGGTTCTCGGTGCCGCTCTTGATCAGGAGATCGATCATGGCGGCGCGATCCTTGCCGCCGTGATAGGCGTTGCAGTAGTCGCGCACGGCGCGCAGATAGGCGGCGTAATAGTTGCGCACCACGCGATCGTTCGCCTTCGCCCAGTCGGTGTTGACCATGCTGACCGCGATCGTCATCGGGTGCGGCTTGACCAGGTCGTCAGGATCCTTGAACGCCACCGCGTGGCCCTGGTCGAGGAACTGCGAGGTGAACGGCGGGATCACGATGGCGGCGTCGATCGCCTTGTTGGCGAATCGCGATCGCCATCTGGGTGAACGGCATGACCTTGATGTCGACGTCCGCGATGGTGAGGCCGTCGGTCTCCAGCATCTTGCCGACCTCGTAGGTCGAGACCGCGCCGGAACCGTTGGTGGCGATGGTCTTGCCCTTGAGCTGGCGCGAGCCGGGTGATCTGGCCCTTGTGGTCCGGCCGCAGCATCAGGTTGTGGCCGAGCGGGCTCGACACCCGGTCCATCACGATGGTGATCGGCAGGTTCTTCTCGATGCCGTTGAAGTAGCCGGCCGAGATGCCGCCTTCGATGATCTGCAGCTGGTTCTGCGCCAGCAGCGCCAGCACGTTGGCACTGGTGTCGAGATCCTCGACCTGCAGCTTGATGCCGACCTCGCGGAAATAGCCCTTCTCGATCGCCCACAGGTTGGCGGCATTCGAGATCGACTTCACCAGGCCGATCTTGACGGTGGTCTCCTGCGCTGCCGCCGGGCCGGTCCAGATGGCGAGCGCGAGCGCCACCGGCGCGGCGCGTGTGAGGATGGCGATCATGTGGCGCGATCATGGGCGTCTCCCGAAAGATCATTGAGCTTTTGATCAGATACCGTCCGTCGGTGTCGCGGTCGAGCGTGACCTTTGCGCGCAGCGCTTCGAGCTCGCGTACGATCTCGCGGCCGTCGCGGCTGCCGACCGCGCCCATCAGCTCCTCGAAGAATTTCGGCCCATCGTCGAGCGCGGCCTCGATCGACGGAAAGCGCTTGCCCTCGAACCGCGGCGGCTCCGGCACCCGCATTTCCAGGCGCGAGGCGGCGCCCGGCGGCCAGGTCAGGTCGAAGCCGGCCTTGGCGCCGACCCGGCTGCCCATCAGCGACGGATCGATCGGCACGGTGCGCATGCCGTCCATCACCACCAGGTCGCGGTCGGCCTGGAAGCGGGTCGCGAACGCCCAGTCCATCTGCTCGTCGGAGAAGATGTCGATGTCGGGATCGACCACGAACACGTGCTTGACATTGGTGAGCGCACCGAAGCAGGCCGCGATGGCATTGCGCGCCTCGCCCGGCACGCGCTGGCGCAGCGTGACGCGCAGCGTGTACATGCCGCCGCTCGAGGGCGTGGCGTAGCACCGCGACGCGGCTCGCGTACCGCGGTCTCGAGCGCGCGCCAGACCATCACCTCGGTGCGCACGCCGTTGAGCAGCGCCGTGTCGGTGCGCGAAAGCCATTTGCCGCCGATGCTCGCGGTCTGGAACAGCGCGTCGCGGCGGCGCGTGATGGCGGTCAGGTGAAACACCGGGTTGCGTTTGACCGCGCCGTAATAGCCGAGGAACTCGCCATAGGGCCCTTCCGGCTCGATGTGGCCGCGCGCGTCGATGATAGCCTTCCAGCACCCATTCGGCGTCGGCCGGCACGCGCACGTCGTTGGTCACGCATTTGACCACCGGCAGCGGCGCGCGCGCGCAGCGAGGAGATCAGCGCGAGATCGTCGATCGGCAGCCGCATCACGGCGGCGAGATGATCGATCGGGATGCGAGCCGACCACGAAGCTCACCGGCAGCGGCTTGCCGGCCGCGGCGCTTGCTTCGTAGATCGCGCGCAGATCGCTCGGCGAGTTGAGGTCGACGCCGGCCTCGGTGCGGCCGCGCAGCATCAGGCGCCGGATGCCGACATTGGTCCAGCCCGTGTCGGGGATCGACCACGAAATCGGTCGAGGCGGAGATGTAAGGCGCGCCGTCGGCGCCATGCTGCAGATGCACCGGCAGGGTGGTGAGGTCGGCGTCGCTCGCCGGTGAGCACGATCTCCTGCGCGGGTGCTTCCGCGCGCGCGACCTCGACAATGCTCGGGCTTGTTGCGCAGCCGCCGGCGCACCTCCTGCAACAGCTCGTCCGGCGCGACACTCCAAAAGCGCGTGCGATGCGGCTGCGGCTGCCGGTGACATTGCCGGCGAGCTCGT
Source organism: uncultured Alphaproteobacteria bacterium (assembly GCA_963817015.1). Classification (GTDB taxonomy): domain Bacteria; phylum Pseudomonadota; class Alphaproteobacteria; order Rhizobiales; family Xanthobacteraceae; genus VAZQ01. Next base: position 244,771 of record CAWFMV010000014.1, read on the forward strand.
GGCGCTCCGGCCCGACAGCGTGGAAGTGCACGGCGCGCGGATTGCCGTCGAGCGCCTGCGCGACCGCCGCAAGATCGATCGGCTCGGCGCGGCTCTCGATCTCCTCGGGCGGCAGCTCGGCCAGGAAGCGCCGCAGCCGGTAGCGCTCGAAATCGATGGCGGTCTTGCTCTCGGTCTTGTCGATGATGTTCACGCTTCTTTCTCCGCGGGCGCGCGCAGTATAGCGCAAAACGCGAGACGGCTATCGGCGCGCTCAGCGTTAAGCGCAGCTTTAGGCGAATGGTGAAGAAGCTGGCGGGAACGGCTGGCGACAAGGCTTGAGGGAGCTAGCGCGCGCTCTAACGGTGGCCACGCTTGCGGGCGTTGGAGCGGCCCTTCGCGACGCGGCCTTTCACGACATTGGAGCGGCCTTTCACAATCTTGATCGCCGCCTCCGTGATCTGTTTGCGCTGGGCGGGCTTGGCCTTGTCCCAGATTCCCCAGATCGCGTTCGGATCGGTCGGGTCTCGCGTCAGCAAGCCGGCCGGGTCGGTCCGCATCGCGGAAGCAAGCGCCTCGACCGTATCCTGGGTGTAGCCGCGCAGGCCCCGCTCCACCAGCGACACCAGACCGGGGGTCATGTCGATGCGCTCGGCCACGGTCTCAAGCGTCAGGCCGCGATAGTGGCGCCACTGCCGGATGCAGGTTGGCCTGAATTTCTTGAGCTTTGGCATGGAGAGCCTGCGGGAGATTGCCGGGGGACGCCAGAGCCCATTAGTTAAGGCTAATCTTTCACCTCTTGTCAAACAATCCGCTGCGACCGGTTGAAAACTATGGGTTACGATACCGCGGTGCTCCGGGCGTGACCGTCACTCGAGCTTGATGCCCTGCTCGCGCACGATCCGCTCGTACTTGACGGCGTCGGCCTTCACCAGGGCGGCAAACTCGTTTTGCGTAAGCGCCAGCGGATCGATGAAGGTTGCCTCGAGCCGCTTGCGGGCTTCGGGCTCGGCCTGCACCTCGCGGGTATAGAGGTTGAGCTGGTCGACGATCTCTTTGGGCGTGCCTTTGGGCGCGAACAGCGAAAACCAGGTCGACATCTCGAAGGCCGGGAAGCCTTGCTCGGCGAAGGTCGGCACGTCCGGCACGTAGGGCCGCCGCGTGGGCGTCGCGGCCGCCAGCACCCGCAGCGTGCCGTTGCGCACGAACTCGATATGCGGTCCCATCGATACGAATGTCACCTGCACCTCGCCACCGATCACGGCCGCGGTCGCTGGCGCGGTGCCGCGGAACGGCACCACCACGAGCTTGTCGAGCCCAGCGCGGCGGGCGAACTCGCCGCCGGTGAGGTCGGGCGTGGTGCCGACGCCGGCGCCGGCGTAGCTCACCTTGTCGGGATTGGCCTTGGCGTAGGCGATGAATTCGGCGAGCGTCTTCGCCGGCACCTTGCTGTTGATCGTTAGAAACAGCGGCACCGTGCCGACCGGCCCGACCGGAATGAGATCGTTGAGCGGGTCGAAGCTCATCGACTTGAACAGATACGGATTGATCGTGATGTTGCCGGTGTTGGCGAAGCCGAGCGTGTAGCCGTCGGGCGCCGCCCTGGCGACCGCCTCCATGGCGAGATTGCCGCTCGCGCCGGCGCGGTTGTCGATCACGTGCGGCTGGCCGGTCTTGGTCGTGATGTGGTGGCCGAGGATGCGAGCCATGATGTCGGTCGCGCCGCCGGCCGAGGTCGACACCATGATCTTGATCGGCTTCGAGGGATAGTTCTGTGCCGGCGCGGGCAGGGCGCTCAGCGCGACTGCTGCCGCGACGACGAGCGCAAACAAATGCTTCATGGCATCAATCTCCAATCATTCCGAGCCTAGCCTATCGGGTTGGGGTGTGGATCGGAAACGGTGCCGCAGGCCTATCCCGGCACGATCCTCGCGCGTCACGGTAAACCGCCTGTCTGTGATGCCAATCACAGCGCCCGGCCCGACGCTGCCGTAGGGTCCGGCGCGCACGAGGGGACCATGTCATTGACCGACGCTGAACGACCGAAGGATCGCCGCCCAATTCTCCTTGAAGGACACAAGGTGGGGCTGGCGCTCATGCTCAAGGAGGATGTTCCGGCGCTCGCCCGTTGGAACCAGGACCTCGAATTCACCGCACGCATGGGCACCCCGGCGAGGCGCACTCCCTGGAGATGCGCCAGGAGTTCTATGACAAGAATGCGCGCATGCGGCCCGACAGTGTCGAATTTGCAGTGCTCCTGCTCTCAACCGGTCAACTGATCGGCTTCGGCGGCCTGTATCGATATCTCGCGTGCGATGACCGCCACTTTGTTTGTCGGAATTGGTGAGCGCGAGCATTGGGGCAAAGGCCTCGGCACCGAGGCGACGCGTCTCATCTGCGAATACGGCTTCTTCTTTCGAAGCCTTCACAGCATCAAAGTGGAAGTCAACGGCTACAATCGACGGGCGATCCGCGTCTATGAGCGCCTCGGTTTCAAGCTGGTCGGAAGGCTTCGCGATGTCATCGTGATGAATGGCAACCGATATGATCAGGTCATCATGGACTCTGCTGCGCCACGAGCTCACATTGGAGCACGTGGCGCGCTTCCAAAATTCTCGTTAATGACCGTTCTGATGTGGGTGAGTTCGCCACTTTCCGTTCGTCCCCGCGGAAGCGGGGACCCAGACTTAGCTAGACTTGATGAGTTCGGCTCCTGGGTCCCCGCTTTCGCGGAGACGAACGGAGACCGCAGAGCTGAGCCCTTCTATCGTGTCTGCGCCCGCGCGGCCTTCAGCTCGGCCAGATAATCCGCGAAGGCCGTCGCGATGGTGAACTTCGGCTCCCATCCGAGGTCGCGCTTGGCGGCCGAGAGATCGAGCGGTGCAAGCTTGGAGTGCGGAGCTTCGCCCGGCTCGACCTCGTAGCTCAATCCTGGACAGAGCGCCTTGACGGCCGCGAGCAGCTCCTCGAATGGCGTGACCACGCCGTTGCCGATGTTGAACGCAATTTGCTTCGGCATCGCCACCGTCGCGGCGAGATCGACCGCGCGCCCGACATCCTTGGCGTAGATGTACTCGTTCGCCATGGTTTCGGACGCCGGAATGCGAGCGCGCGTGCCGTCGAGGCCGGCCACGATCAGGTTGTGCATCTTCTGGCCGCCGCTCGAGCCCGACCAGAAATGTCCGAGCCCGAACACGTTGGCGGGTCGCAGCATGATCAGCTCGAATCCGAAGGCGGCCGCGTAGGCTTCCAGGATCAGCTCCTTGGCGCCCTTGTAGTTGCCGTAGCCGCGCGCGCCGCCGCGCGGAAAATCCTCGGTGATCGGCGCATTGGCCTCGCGCCGGCGGTCATAGACCCCGAAGGTCGAGATGTGCACGAGCCGCCGCACGCCGGAGAGGCGCACGGCTTCCGCGATATTGCGGGTGCCGCCGAGATTGATGTCGAAGGCTGCGTTGAGCGACTGCTGGACCCGGTTGCCGATCAGCCCCGCGGTGTGCACCACGGTCTCGGCGCCGTGCGCCTTGATGGTCTCGAGCAGGCCCGGCAGGTCGCGCACGTCCTTGCGCACGGCCGAATAGCCCTTCTCGCCAAGCTTCAGGCGCAGGAAATCGGCGCGCGGCTCGGGATCGACGAACACCACTTGCTCGCCGCGCGCGAGTGCGTTCTGGGCGAAGGCGGTGCCGATCAGCCCGGCGCCGGTCACGAGTGTGGTCATGGGCCATGTACCTCTGGAATGTGAGCCTATGATCGTGAATGATGGCTGGGATTGCTAGCCCTTGGATGTCGAGGAGCGGACGATGAAATCCCATGCACAAATTGCCGCGGCGCTCGTGTGCCTCGCGTCGGCGCCCGCGTTTGCGGCCGACGACGGCAAATACGCCGAGTTCGACGGCGTGAAGATCCACTATATCGACCGCGGCAAGGGCGAGCCGATCGTGCTGCTGCATGGCGGCACGTCGAGCCTGGACAGCTGGGTCCGCACCGGCGTTGTGGCCAATCTGGAGAAGGATTTTCGCGTCATCGCGTTCGACGCCCGCGGTTCCGGCCGCAGCAGCAAGCCGCATGACCCCAAGGCCTATGGCCGGCAGCAGGCGCTCGATGTTCCGCGCCTGCTCGACGCGCTCAAGCTCGATCGCGCCCATATCGTCGGCTTTTCGCTCGGCTCCAGCACCGTGGCGCAGCTCCTTACACTGCGCTCCGCAGCGCTTCCTCACGGCCACCCAGGCGGCCGGAGCCGGACGCTCGCCCGAGGCCGCGAATGATCCGCGCATCGAGGTCGAGGCCTCCGAGATCGAGAAGAGCTGCATCAGCCGCAGCCGGCTCTATCGCCAGGCGCCGCCGAACGCCAAGCCGACCGAGGAGGAATACCGCCGGCGCGAGGCGCAATGCCGGGCGGATGCTGATTTCGACCAGCTATTCGGTCGCCGCATCGTTGCGCGGCTATCACGACCAGGCGGTCACCGCCGACGAGATGCGCGCCGTCAAGGTGCCGACGCTCGGGATCGTCGGCACGCTCGATCACACGCTCAAGGAGATGCAGGAGCTCAAGCAGCTGCGGCCCGACATGAAGTTCGTGCTGCTCGAGGGCGTCTCCCACACCGGCCCAACTGGAATCCAGGGCCGCCCCGAGCTGGTGACGGCGATCCGCGACTTCATTGCGTCGCAGCGCAGCAACTGATCGCGTCGATGCCGAAGGTCGCTGGCATCGTGGTGACCGCGTGGCTGCTGGCAATCTCGCCGGCCGGCGCCGACGAGGCTGCGTTCTTCCGCGGCAAGAGCATTCAGTTCACCAGCGCGTTCGCGGAGGGTGGGCTCTACGCGACGGTGACGCGGCTCGTGTCCGAGCATCTGCCGCGTCATCTGCCGGGCCGTCCCGGCGGCATTGCGGTGTCGATGCCAGGCGCGGCCGGGCTGCGGCAGATGAACCACCTTTACAACGTCGCGCCCAAGGACGGCACCGTCATCGCGGTGATGTACGACAACGTCCCGATGAGCCAGGCGATGCAATCCGACGAGTTGATCCGCTTCGACGCGCGGCGGTTCGGCGTGCTTGGCTCGGTCGGCCGCGGCGAGACCGCTCTCATCAGCGTTCTCAAGCGCACCGGCGTGGCGAGCCTCGACGATGCGCGGCGTATCCCGGTCGTGTTCGGTGCGACCGGCACCACCTCCGGCCAGTACTACCTGCCCAGCATTCTCAACCGGCTGTTCGGCACGCGCATCCGGATCATCCCGGGCTACAAGACCATGGCGGAGATATTGCTCTCGATGGAGCGCGGCGAGCTTGACGGTGTGTCAGGCGCTTTCGAGGCGATCCTGGAGGGCCGGCCGCAGTGGGTGGCGGAGGGGCGTTTCAACCACCTGGCCCAGCTTTACGACGCGCGGCCCGCACAGTTCGCGGACGTGCCGCTGCTGCAGGAGCTTGCGCCGGCGCCGATCGACCAGGCGGCGTTCCGGTTTCTGGCGCTCGCCCGCATTCCGGGCAAGATGCTGCTGGTGCCGCCGGGGGTGCCGGCAGAGCGGCTGGCGGCGCTGCGCGAGGCATTCGCCACCATGGTGCGCGATCCCGTCTTCGTGGCCGACGTCGCGCGGACCAGCCAACGGCTCGAGCCCAGGACCTGGCAGGACGCCGAGCGCATCATCCGCGAGACCATCGAAACGCCGCCTGAGGTCGTCGCGCATGTCCGCGACCTGCTCAAGGTTGCGAGCCCATGAGTGGCAAGACACGTGGCACAACATGTCGCGCGACATGGGGGCGCTTAACAGAACAGAAAGTGAGGGGCTCTGGTAACCAAGAGTGGCATCCCGTTCCGGCGGGTCGCGACCGCCTCTGACTGCAAATGAGGGGGCTTTGACCCTGCTCAATCCGGGCCACCAAACTTAAAGCTATTCTAAGCTGTTTTAGCCGCTGACAGTTGACGCGGACTGCCAAGCTGCCACAAAGGACCCTAGATATAAGGCACGGCCGAAGCAGGCCATGATAGACAAAAGAGAAGACAATAGAGCGCTATCGGCGTCCCCCTTGGGCTGTATGCAGCTGGGTTTCAAGGGTCGCATCAGCGCAATTCAATCGAGCAACGGGTCCGGTCATTCGGGCAATGGGTCCGATCGGCCGGTGGAGGACCTTGAAAGCCGGCTGATCGAGCTCGGTTTCGTCGAGGGTGCTGCCGTCGAGGTCCTGCATGAAGGCCTGCTTGGCCGCGACCCCATTGCGGTGCGCGTCGATGGTGTCACGATCGCGCTCCGGCGACGCGAGGCCATGGCCATCATCGTCACGCCGGCGGCGGAGTCCGAATGACTACGGTCGAGGAATTCAGCACGTGGCGTCTGGCGCTGATCGGGACACCGAACAGCGGCAAGACCGCGCTGTTCAACGCCCTGACCGGCAGCCACCAGAAAGTGGCCAACTACCCTGGTGTGACTGTCGAGCGCAAGGCCGGGGCGTTGCAGACGCCCGCCGGCCGCAGCGTCAACCTGATCGACTTGCCCGGAACATACTCGCTGCGCGGCCGCAGCCCGGACGAGGAGATCACGCGCGATTTCGTGCTTGGCCGATTGGCCACCGAGCCGAAGCCCGATCTGTTGTTGTGCGTGGCTGATGCCACCAATCTGCGGCTGGCGCTTCGCCTGGTCATCGAGCTCAAGCGCGTCGGCCGGCCGATGATGCTCGTCCTCAATATGTTCGACATTGCGACCCGGCGGGGCGTCAAGATTGATCTCAAGCAGCTCTCGGCGGAGCTGGGAGTCCCTGTGGTCACGTCCGTCGCGGTTCGCCGTGGCGGCACGGAAGAGCTGCTGCGCCAGATGGACGAGATGGCTACCGCAAAACGGCCGCGCCGGATGAAAGCTCATGGCAGCCCCCGTCGGCAAGCGAGCTGCGCGCGGCCCAGCGCGAAGCGGACCGGATCCTCCGCGCCGCAGTCGCCCAGCCGGCGCCTGACACACTGACCGGGAAGCTCGACGCTGTCCTCCTCCATCCCGTCGCTGGGCTGGTCATTCTGCTGGCGGTCCTGTTCGTGATGTTCCAGGCGGTGTTCGCCTGGGCGAAGCCGGTCATGGATCTGATCGCGGCGGGCTTCGATGCGCTCGGCGGGCTGGTGCACGACACCCTTCCGGCAGGTCTGCTGCAGAGCTTCATCCAGAATGGTGTGATTTCCGGTGTCGGCAGCGTCCTCGTGTTCCTGCCGCAGATCCTGATCCTGTTTTTGTTCATCCTGCTGTTGGAAGACCTCGGATACATGGCGCGCGCCGCGTTCCTGATGGACCGCATCATGGGCAGCGCCGGGCTGCACGGCCGCGCCTTCATCCCGCTGTTGTCGAGCTTTGCCTGTGCCATTCCGGGCATCATGGCGACGCGGGTGATCGGCGATCGTCGCGACCGGCTGACGACCATCATGGTCGCGCCGCTGATGACCTGCTCGGCGCGCATTCCGGTCTACACGCTGATCATTTCGGCCTTCATACCCGACCAGCCGGTCTGGGGCTGGATCGGCCTGCAAGGCCTGGTGATGTTCGGGCTCTATGCGATCGGCATCTTCAGTGCGCTCGCCGTCGCGTTCGTTTCCAATCACTTCGTGTGGCGTGAGCATCCGACCCCACCGTTCATGCTCGAGCTGCCGGACTACAAGCTACCGCGCCCGCGCAGCGTTGCAATCGGTCTGTTCATGCGCGCCAAGATCTTCCTGGTGCGCGCGGGGACCACGATCTTCTCGATGATGGTCCTGATCTGGTTCCTGGCGTCGTTTCCGCGTCCCCCCGAGGGCGCGACCGAACCGGACATCAACTACAGCCTGGCGGCCATGATCGGCCACGCCCTCGAGCCGATATTGGCACCGGTCGGCTTCAACTGGCAGATCAACGTCGCCTTGATCCCGGGCATGGCGGCGCGCGAGGTCGCGGTCGCCGCGCTCGGCACGGTCTACGCCATCGAAGGCGGCAAGGAAGCGGCCGACCAGATCGGGCAGGCGCTGGCCAACAAGTGGAGTCTTGCGACCGCATTGGCGGTGCTGGCCTGGTACATCTTCGCGCCGCAGTGCGCCTCCACGCTGGCCGTCATCAAGCGTGAAACCGGCGGCTGGCGATGGATGTGGGTGACCTTCGCCTACATGCTGGTGCTGGCCTATATCGCGGCCTTTGCCACCTACCATGTTGCGGTCGCGTTGGGCGCCGGATAACCCGCAATCGAAGTTCGTCCGTAGTTCTCAGCCTTAGCCGTGGACCTGCCATGCAGGCCTGGTTTTGCGCTGCGCACAAAACCCATTTCCGGCGGGCGGCGACCAGATTAAGGTGGTTCCAAAGCGCCAAGGAGAGCCCGGAAATGCCCGAGTGTTTCGTCGCCAAAGCCGCCGACCTCAAGGACGGAGACCGCCGGATTGTCGTCTCCGGCAAGCACGAGGTGGGGGTGTTTTTCAAGGACGGGTCCTACTACGCCTACAGCAACTATTGCCTGCACGCCGGCGGCCCCGCCTGCGAGGGCATCCTGGTCAACAAGGTGGTGGACCTGATCGCTGCCGACCGGACCTATGAGGGCCAGACGTTCTCGGACGAATTGCACTTCGTGTGCCCGTGGCACGGCTACGAGTACGACATCAAGACCGGCGAGTGCGCCGGCGACCGCAAGCTGAAGCTGCGCAAGTACGAGGTGGTGCGGCGCGGTGACGACATCTTCGTCGTGGTCTAGCGCGTGTTTCGGAAAAAGACGTCGCGCAAACGAACAGGAACAATGAGGACACGCCCATGGATATGGCCCGCGAAGAAGTCCGCAATCTGAACCACAACGAGTTCACCGAGACGAAGTCGCTCGAGCACGCGAGCCAGCAGGCGCGGCAGCGAAACTATCAGGACTTCTTGATTGTGGACGTCGACTCGCACCATTACGAGAACGAGCACTACAAGGAAGTCTACAGTTACATCGAGAGCCCGGTGATCAAGATGGAGGCGGTGGAGTCGATCGCCCGCGGCGGGCGCTCGGCCTTCCTCAACAGCCAGGTCGGCTATCAGGGCCTCTCGGGCCGCATCACGCGGCACAATCTGCGCAAGCAGTACAAGCCGTCCGGGGACAAGCATCGCGACATCGAGATGACCAAGGAATGGATGGACGCGATGGGCGTGGATTACGCCTGCCTGTTCCCGACCCCGATGTTGTTCCTCGGCCTGCATCCGCAGGTCGAGGTCGAGACTGCGCTCTGCCGCGCCTATAACCGCTGGCTGTGCGAGCGGATTCTCGCGCATGAGCCGCGCATCGTCTCGATGCTCTATCTGCCGTTCAACGATCCGGAGGCGGCCTACCGCACCGTGAAGGACTTCGGCGACAAGAAGGGCGTCGTCGGCTTCATGGTGACGTCGCCGCGCTACAAGCCGGTGCACGACAACGCCTACATCAAGACCTATGCGCTGCTTGGAAGAGATGGGCAAGCCGATCTCCTTCCACGCGGCGTATAGCTGGGATGATCGCGCCCTGCAGATGACCAACCGGTTCATCTCGGTGCATTCGCTCGGTTTCATGTGGTTCAACATGATCCACATGACCAACTGGGTCATCAACGGCCTGCCCGAGCGCTTCCCCAAGCTCAAGGTGATGTGGATCGAGAGCGGGCTCACCTGGGCGTATTGCTTGATGCAGCGGCTCGACCACTCCTACATGATGCGGACCTCGGACTGTCCGTCCTGCAAGCGCAAGCCGAGCGAATACATGCGCGAGATGTTTTACTCGTCGCAGCCGATGGAAATTCCGGACGACCTCTCGATCCTGGAAGCGACCTTCAAGATGATCAACGCCGAGACTCAGCTGGTCTGGTCGTCCGACTATCCGCACTGGGACTTCGATCTGCCGTCGAGCATCTATGACCTGCCGTTCCTGAAGGAGCAGGCCAAGCGCAACATCCTGGGCGGCAACGCCGCCAAGCTGTTCGGCCTCGACACCAAGGTGGTGAAGAAGATTCCGTAACATCAGCGTGAGCGGGGGCCGAATGAAGGCTTTGGCGGTCGTCATAGGCGTCGTCTTAGCAGCAGCCGTTGCCGCGCTTGCGGCCACGCAGATCTTTCCGGATCGCTTCGGTGACTATCTGCCCGAGATTCTGCAGCCCTCGGTCGAGGGCGGGCCGCAACTTGTGCTTGGCGTCGAACCTGACGGCGTCGATATGGGTCAGGCGGTCACGCAATCGATCGGCGTCATCGAGCGCCGGCTCAAGGACCTGGGCGTGCGCTTCAAGGCACAGCCGCAAGACAACGATCGGATCCTGCTGCGCCTGGCAAAATCAGTGGACCCCAGACGCGTCATCGAGGTCACGACCCGCCGCGGCAAGCTGCAGTTCCGCCTGATCGAGACGAACCTGACGCCCGAGCAGACCGTGCGCGGGGAGCCGCCGGCCCATGCCGAGGTGCTCTACGGCCGCGGCGACCGGCAGCCCTATATGGTCTACAAGCGCTCGGTGCTGACCGGCCGCGATCTTGTCGATGCGCAGGCCGCCTTCGATGCCCGCACCAGCGAGCCGGTGATCACCTTCCGTTTCAACGCCGAGGGTGCCCGCCGCTTTGCGCAGGTCACGCAGGAAAACGTTGGAAAACCCTTTGCGATCGTTTTCGACAACGAAGTCTTGTCGGCTCCGATCATCCGCGAGCCGATCCTGGGCGGATCCGGACAGATCTCGGGCCGCTTCACGGTTCAGGACGCGAACGACATGGCGATCCTGCTGCGCGCAGGGGAATTGCCCGGAAAGCTCACCCTGATCGAGCAACGATGACCAAACTCACGGTCGGCTCGATTGAAGTCACCGCACTCAGTGACGGCCCGTTCCCGGCCACGCTCGATTCCTTCATCGACTTTCCGCGCGCCGAGGCCGAGCGGCTTGTCGGCGGCACGCAGCCGCTGTTTCTGCCGGTGAACTGCTATCTGCTCAAGCTCGGGACCAAGTGGGCGCTGGTCGACACCGGCTGCGGCCAGACCATGGGGCCCGATCTTGGGCAAGTGCCCAACAATTTGCGCGCGCTTGGCATCGCACCTGAAACCATCGACTATGTGCTGTTGACGCATATCCATCCGGACCATGCGCTTGGCCTCACCGATGCCTCCGGCCGTGCCGTGTTCCCGAATGCCGAGCTGATCGTGCACGAGCAGGAAGCAGTGTTTTGGCTCAATCGCGATGCCGCAAGCGGCGCGAGCGAGCGCATCCGCCGCAACATCGGCAAGGGCCAAGCCGCCTGCGCGCCTTACGGCGAGCGCCTGCGCGTGGTGCGCGATGGCGAGGCGCTGCCGGGCGTTTCGGCGACCTCGCTCGCCGGACACACGCCCGGCCACACCGGCTGGCTCGTTCACTCCGGCAACGACGGCCTGCTGATCTGGGGCGACGTCGTGCATCTCGCGGCCGTGCAGGTGCCGCATCCGGAGGCCGCGCTCGTCTTCGACGTTGATCCTGACGCCGCGCGCGCGACGCGCGTGCGTACCTTCGATCGCGTTGCGGCCGATCGCTTGCGCGTCGCGGGTGCGCATCTCGACTATCCGGGCTTCGGCCATATCGTGCGACAAGGCGCGAGCTACCGTTTCGAGCCCGAAAGGCCTTAGACTGAGAAGACTGAGATAACAATCATCAGGGAGGAGAAGAAAATGAGTACATCACGCAATCTGCGTTTGCACGCGCCGCGGCCGCGCTCCTGGCGAGCACGCTCGCAGTGGTGCCCGCACAGGCACAGCGGCAGGGGCCGCTGGTGCTCGCCAAGTCGAGCTATTTCTTCGTCGGCGGCAAGCTTGATCCGGCGGTGGAAGGCACCGCGCCGGTCGGCCATATCTATGTCGAGTACATGATCCCGCAGCGGCTGCGTCATCGCACCCCGATCGTCATGGTGCACGGCGGCAGCCAGAGCGGCACCAACTTCACCGGCACGCCGGACGGCCGCGAGGGCTGGGCGCAGTATTTCGTGCGCCGCGGCTACGCGGTCTACGTCGTCGACGGCGTCGGACGCGGCCGCTCCGCGAACTGGTCGGATGTGCACGGCCCGGTGAGCAAAGCCAACATGGAGCGGCTCACCCAGCGCTTCGTCGCGCCCGAGCGCTACAAGCAGTGGCCGCAGGCCCATCTGCACACGCAGTGGCCGGGCGAGGGCAAGCCCGGCGATTTTGCGTTCGAGCAGTTCTACTACTCACAGATGCCCTCGATCGTGAACTACACCAAGCAGCAGGAGGTCAACCCGCCCGCGATCATCGCGCTGCTTGAGAAGATCGGCCCCTCGATCCTGGTCACGCATTCGCAATCCGGCGCCTTCGCGTGGCCGGTCGTCGACCGGCGGCCTGATCTGGTGCGCGCCAATATCGCGGTCGAGCCGAATGGCCCGCCGGTGCGCGAGCTCGAGTTCAAGGGCGCGCCCGAGTGGTTCACCGACAGCCCGCGCGACAAGGCCTATGGGATCGGCGAAGAGGCGATCACCTACGATCCGCCGGTCAGCGCGACCTCCAAGCTCGAGTTCGTGCGGCAGGAGAAGGCCGACAAGCCGGACTATGCGCGCTGCTGGCTGCAGAAGGAGCCGGCCCGCAAGCTCCCGAACGTCGCCAAGGTGCCGACGCTGGTCCTCACCAGCGAGGCCTCCTACCACGCGCCCTATGACCACTGCACGGTCGCCTATCTCAATCAGGCCGGCGTCAAGACGACCTTCATCCGCCTCGACGAGGTCGGAGTTAAGGGCAACGGCCACATGATGATGCTGGAAAAGAACAACATGGCGATCGCCGGCGTGATGGCCAATTGGCTCGACCGCGTCGGCGACGGCACCCGGCCGCAGCGCGTGGCGGGGCGGTAGGTCGCGCACATACTCAGGACGATCGATTTGGCTTGGTGCGAGCCGCAGGCTCGATACCCTCTCCCTGCGAAGCGGGGAGAGGGTGGCCCTCGCGAAGCGGGGGCCGGGTGAGGGGCGTCGCCCCAATCTCAGTCGGTTGTTGAATTCAGCGATGCCAAGATCGTTTGCAGAACGCCATCGATATTGCCCAGCACATCCGAATTCCAAAACCGCAGCACGCGGTAGCCTTCAGAAGCAAGATAGGCATCGCGCACCTTGTCGCTTTCGCTTTCGGCGTGCTGCCCGCCATCCACCTCGACGATGAGATTGCGGTCCCGACAGAGGAAATCGACCACGTAGGGCCCAATCGACTTCTGACGCACGAATTTGAAACCGGCCAGTCGCCGATCGCGCACGGCGAACCACAGCTTTGTTTCAGCGTCTGTAGCGTTCTGCCGCAGATGGCGAGTTTTGCTCGTAGTCTTTCGATCTGGCCCCCGCATCAATCGCCCCTCACCCGGCTCGCATCTTCGATGCTCGCCACCCTCTCCCCGCAAGAGCGGGGCGAGGGTACGGAGTTCGCGGCTTGCGCGGAAGTCAATCGACCGCCAAACGGCGCGGCCAATTCACGTCCGCAATGAGCATAAGGGCCGTCAGTCAGATGGGTGATGGTGGGGATGGCCGGTCAAACCCAGCCAGTTATCGGCTGGTCCTAGCCCAGCATGATGAGCTGGGCGACCATGCCGGTCAGTCCGAGCCCGAAAACCACGAAAACGAATTTTGCCAAAACGGCGGCGTCATTGTTGGTCATGAAAATCTCCCGGCGTATGGGCGTTAGTCGTCGTAGCCTCGCCGCCGGTTCACGTGACCGACATGAATTTTTGCTTCTGCCTTGGCCAGCCGGGGACACGCCCGCTTGCACACCAGCACCGGATAGAGGCACGGTGCAGCGCATCGAAGGCGTGCAATCGAGAGGGGAAACGTGACCAGCGGCTACGACTACATCATCGTGGGGGCCGGCTCGGCCGGTTGTGTGCTCGCCAATCGGTTGAGCGAGGACGGCGCCGCAAGCGTCCTGCTGCTCGAGGCTGGGCCGCCCGATCGCCATCCTTACATTTCGATTCCGCTCGGCATGGGCCGCATGCACGACCGCGCCATGTTCGACTGGGGCTACGAGACCGAGGCCGAGCCCAATCTCAACGGCCGCACGATCGAGGCGATGCGCGGCAAGGTGCTGGGCGGCTCGTCCTCGATCAACGTCATGGCCTATACGCGCGGCAATCGCGGCGACTACGACCGCTGGGCGCAGAAGGGCGCTCGGGGCTGGTCCTATGCCGACGTGCTGCCCTATTTCCGGCGCGCCGAGACCTGGGAGGGCGGCGCCGATCCGTGGCGCGGCGGCGACGGCCCGCTCGGCACCCAATATGCGAAGACGCCCGACACACTGTTCGAGGCCTGGCTCCAGGCCGGCAAGGCCGTCGGCATTCCGGCGACGCCGGACTACAACGGTGAGACGCAGGAAGGCTTCGGCCGCGGGCAATACACCATCCGCGACGGGCGGCGCTCGTCATCGGCGCGCGCCTATCTGCGGCCGGCGCGCAGGCGCGGCAATCTCACAGTCGAGACCGGTGCGCAAGCGACGCGCGTGCTCATGCGCGGCACGACCGCGACCGGCGTCGAATACGTCACCGATGCGGGCGATCGCAAGCAGGCGGAAGCAAGCCGCGAGGTGATCGTGTCGACTGGCGCGTTCAATGCGCCGCAGTTGCTGATGCTCTCTGGAATAGGGCCCGCCGCGCATCTGCGAGAGACGGGCATCGCCTGCGTCGCCGACCTGCCGGTCGGCCGCAACCTGCAGGACCATCTCGGCGCCTACATGACCTACGAGCGCCGCTCGCCCGGCAACTTCCATGGCGAGATGCGCTTCGACCGCATGGCGGTGAGCATGATCCGCGCCTACCTGTTCGGCACCGGCCCGGCCACGGTGGTGCCGGGCGGGCTGCACGCTTTCGTCAAGTCGCGGCCCGAGCTCGCAGTGCCCGATATCGAGTTCATGTTTCGCGGCACCTCGCATCACCCGCATCTGTGGTTTCCGCTGATCTATCCGGCGTTCCGTGACGGCTTCGGCATTCGTCCGACGCTCCTGCATCCCGACAGCCGCGGCGAGGTGCTGTTGCGCTCGGCCGATCCGCGCGCTGCGCCGCGCATTCGCTACAATTTCTTCACCGCGCCGAACGATCTGCCGACGCTGGTCGATGGCTTCAAGCTCGCGCGCAAGATGGTCAGCCAGCCTGCGCTCGATCCCTATCGTGGCGTCGAGCTCAATCCCGGCGACAAGGTACAGAGCGATGCCGAGATCGAGACTTGGCTGCGCAACACCGTGATCACCGCGCATCATCCTTGCGGCACCTGTCCGATGGGCTCGACGCCCGATTCGGTGCTCGATCCGCAGATGCGCGTGCGCGGCGTGGAGCGGCTGCGCGTCGTCGATGCGTCCGCGATGCCGGATCTGGTGTCGGCACACATCAACGCCTGCGTGCTGATGATGGCCGAGAAGGCCGCCGATCTGATTCGCGGTCGCGCGCCGCCTGCCCCGGCGCTCAATGCCTGACTGTGATCGCTGTCACACTGCAGCATCACTTCCATGCGCGTAAAACGGCAGGTTCAATCAACTGCTTGTGCATCGCGTCAAAAAATTGTGCGTTGCGGTATGGAACTTTAGGACTTAACTCCGGCCCAGGCTGCACAACGCAGTCAAGAAAACCAAAACGGAGTTGAGGCTATGAACACGAAGACAATACTTGCGGCTGCCACCCTTGTTGCTTTGGCGTCGCCGGCCTTCGCCAAGACCACGCATCATTCGCCGCGAAACGAAGTGCGTCCGGTCGATGCTTATGCGGCCGCCTATCCGAACGCTCGGACGCCGCGGGCGAATCACGGGTCGAACGATGTTTATGACGTTCGCGGCCATTACGTCGGGACCGATCCGGACGCGACTGTTCGCAATCAGCTCTCGCGCGATCCGAGCCAGGGTGACTAACCAACCACCACGTCATTCGCCGGTCCCGGGCGTTAAGCCCGGGACCGGCGCCTGAATAACCCCCGGGCGTCCGGATGATTCGCGATTGACTAATTAGGTCGCTAAGTCTGCAACCATTGCGACCATTATCCCTGCAAATAATGCATAGCACACTCTAATTGCGTGCATATTGCGCAGGCAGGGAGCGCACGTTCGATATGCAGTGTTCCACGACATTGCAATGACTTGGATGATGTAAAGATTTCGTAGAATAAAAATGATGTAACCAAAGATCATCTGATCAAAATTTCGTGCATTGAAAAGATGTTTCATAAGCTTAGTTCGGTGGTGGGCGGCAATGCCTAAGGTCTAACCAGGAGACAATTCAATGACGAAGCTGCTCACGACTGTGGCGCTTGTGGCTGTGGTCGCAACTCCGGCTCTCGCGCAGACGCGCGATCGGGAGCCGCACCGGGCTCGTACTACCGTCACGCAGCAGGCCTATACGCAGGATCAGCAACAGCGGCGTTCGGTCAATCCGACCAACGACGTCTACGACATCCATGGCCAGTACGTTGGTTCGGATCCGGATCCGACCATTCGCAACCAGCTGGCGAACGACCCCAGCCAGGCTGACTGACGCTTGATGATGATGACCCCGCGCCCTCGATGTTGATTTGACGCGTTGTGATAAGGGCGAGGTCTCATCTCAGCATTATTAAATGCGCAGCCCCGGCTTGATGTCCGGGGCTGCGCATTTTTTTGGCTGCGCTCGTGTTTCAGCGGATTCCCGGTTCCGTTCCCGAGAAGACGACAACAACGCCAACGAAGTCGGTTTGAAACAAAGTTGCGTTCGATCCCTCAAAAAATCGTGCGTTGAGATTACGAGATATCACCCCTTCTTCCGTACGCAAAAGAAGAGAAAAGGAGCATCGATGATGAGACCATTGATCACGGCTTTGGCGCTGACCGCAGCGCTGGCAACCCCGGCGCTGTCCCAGACCCGCGGGGCGCAAGCCGATCAGCAGCGATCGTATGAACCCTACGCCTCTGGGCGCGACACGAGTGGATACGGGTCGTACGGAGCCGTCACTCGATCCCGCGACGGGCGTTCAATCAATCGGCGTAACGACGTGTACGACGTGCGCGGAGCGTATGTCGGGTCGGATCCCGACCCGCTTGTGCGCGATCAGCTGCGGCGCGATCCCGGGCAGGGCATAGAATAACGTTCCGGAATGACGTTTCACGTCAGTCCACGCTGTGGCCGGCCCAAAGCCGGCCACAGTGCTGTCTTGAGGCAGTGTGCGGAGATGCGTGCTATCGCCCGAACGCCAGCTTGGCGCGTTCGCGCACAGCCTGCGGAACGTTGAGAGTCCGCACGATCAACTCCTGGACGCGTTCGCCCGGCAGGGGCTCGAGCTCGACGTTGAGCTTCCGAATATCGGCGATGAAGTCCGGGTCCTTGACCATCGCATTGAAGGCATCGCGCAGGATTTTCACGCGCTCGGGCGGCATGTCGGGCGGCGCAATGACGGTGCGGCCGATCGCGCTGCCGCTGGCGTAAAGCTGGTAGACCTGCTTGTCCTCCATGCTGGTCCCGATCTCGGGCAGCGCCGGGGCATCCGGCAGATCCTTGGTGCGTTCCGGCGCGGTCTGCAGGATGATGCGGATCTTCTTGTCGCGCAGCCATTCCTTCTTGCCGACGCTGACGGCGGCCCATGACGAGGACGCGCCTTCCACTTCGCCGCGCTCCATGGCGAGCATCGCTTCATTTGAGGCCGGATAGCCGCTCACCAGGCGGAATTTGGTGCCGGCCAGCGCATTGAGCAGCCGCGGCACGGTTTCCGCGATCGAGCCGGGTCCGGTCCCGGCCAGCGACGATTCCAGTTTCTTGGAATCCTCGATCGATTGCACCTTCGAGGTGTGCCACTGCATGAAAATGTTGTTGGAGGTGGCGACGCGCCCCACATAGGTGAACCTGGCCGCGTCGTACTGGGCCGCCGGGTTGCCGAGCGCCTGCTCGAGCGCGGCAGATTCCACCACCACGCCGAGCGCGGTGCCGTCCTTGGGGGCGACCTCGTAGATATAGGCCGCAGCCTTCAGGCTGCCGGTGCCCGGCATGTTTTGCGCCACGACGATCGGCTGGCCCGGGATGTGCTTGCCGATATGGCGGGCAACCAGCCGCCCGTAGAGGTCGTAGCTGCCGCCCGCGGTGTAGCCGATCGAGATGGTGATGGTCTTGCGCGCAAAGAACGGCTCCTGCGCGTGCGCGGAGAGGGGCGCCGCAAGAACTCATGAGCGGGGCGAGCATGAGAACGGCTAGGTGATTTCTTGTCGGCATCGTCATGGTTGGCTCAGGCAGGGTGTGAGTTTGCATTCTTGGCAAGAAACTCGGTGACTATAGCAGCCGTCGCGTCGGGCTGTTCCAGCGGCACGGCGTGGCCGGCGCCGGCCACGAGACTAAGCCGCTCCGCCCCCAGCAGTCCTGCGACATAAGCGTCGCCATGGGCGCGCGGCACCATGGCGTCGCGCTCACCCCAGATCACGCAGCGCCGGCATGCGGGCGCGATGGAGCCGCTCGATCAGCGCGCGGTTGTAGAAATAGGGCGGCTTGAAGCCCACGAAGGAGCCGAAGCGCAGCATCTGATAGCGCCGCATCTCCTCCTCGATGTCGCCGCGCCCGTTGGGAAAGAAGCGCAACGCCAAGGGTGCCGCAGCGCTTTCGAACAGCAGCGCCCGCAACGTCGTGTAGTCGACGCCACGCTCGGGCTGCGCATGCATGAACACGTCGCCGATCGGCTGCCCCGCAACGAACAGGCCACAAGCGCCGATCAGAATGAGCCGCCGCACGCGCTCGGGATGGCGCACCGCAAGCTCGGCCGCGATCCAGCCGCCGACGCAGTGGCCGACGAGATCGAAGCGAGCAAGCCCGAGCGCATCGAGCAGTTCGAGATAGTGGAACAGCACATCCTCGATGCTGCAGCCGCCGGCAAGCTCATCGGTTCCGGCGCAGCCCGGATGCGCGGGCGCGATCACGCGGGCGGATTGCGCGAGCTGCCGGTGGAACGGCTGCAGATCGGCGGCGACTCCATGCACATCGGCAAAGCCGTGCAGATAGACGAGCGGATCGCCGCTGCCGGCTTCGATCACCGCGACCTTGCGGCCCTGGACGTTCAGCACGCTCACGTCGCCGTCTCCGGCGCGAGCTGGCGCTCCATGTCCGGGAACATGCGGCCGAAGAGCGTCGTCGATTCCGCGCGCAGCCGCGGTGCCACCTCGCTGATGAACAGCCGCATGCTCTTGCGGGTGAGCGCGTCCGCCATGTTGCCGAGGTGGAACTGGATCAGCAGGTGACCGACCTGCGCCTGCGCAAGGATGTCCATGATCCGGCTGGCGACCGTGTCGGGACTGCCGACGATGATCGAGGCCGACTGCTGCAGATCGTCCCAGCTCTCCGCGTCGCCGAGCAGCGGCGTGCTCGGATCGGAGAATTGCAAATAGCTGCGAAACTCCTCGGGCGGGATGTAGGGAATGCCGGGCCCGAAGGTGAGCTGGCGGCCTTCACGGCGCAAATGGCCCTTGAGGCAATTCTTGAGGAAGTACCAGACGCCGTCTTTGGCTTCCGATTGCGCCTGCGCGTCGGTCTCGCTCACATAGGCCGACAGCAGAATCCCCATGCGGAACGGCTGATAGCGGTCGCCATGTTCCTCGAGCGTCTTGGCGAATTGCTGCTGCGATTTCGCGGTCTCCCGTCCATGGCTGCGCGAGGAGAAGAAATAGCAATAGCCGCGGCGCGCGATCTCGACCAGCGTTTCGCGCGAGCGCGAGCCCGGGATCCAGATCGGCGGATGCGGCTCTTGGGTCGGGCGCGGCCACGGGTTCACGTAGCGCAGTGGATAGTGGCGGCCCTCGAAGCAGAACGGGCCATCCTCGGTCCAGGCGCGCTCAATGAGCTCCACGGCCTCCCAGAACTGCTCGCGCGAGGACGCCGACGGAACGTCATAGTTGAAGGTCTCCGGGCCCGAGCCGGGCGCGAAGCCTGCGATCAGGCGCCCGTCCGACATGTTGTCGAGCATCGCGTATTCCTCCGCGATGCGCAGCGGCGACAGATGCAGCGGCAGCAGATTGCCGAGGATTACGATCTTGCCGCGCCTGGTCCTTTGGCTGAGCGCCGCCGCGATGAGATTGGGCGAGGGCATCAGGCCATAGATGTTCTGATGATGCTCGTTGAGCACCATGCCGTCGAAGCCGAGCTCGTCCGCATAGGCGAGCTGGTCGATATATTGCTGATAGAGCCCGCGGCTCTTCTGCGCGTCCCAGAGCCGGTTCGGCACCGTCACCCATCCGCAGTCGTAGCGCTCGTCGAAATCCGCCGGCAGATGCGGATAGGCCATGAAATGCCAGCAGTAGAGTTGAACCGGGCGGGTCATGGATTACTCACATCTGTCGGGCGATTGGTCCGTTTGATGTCACGCCACTCGTCAAACCAGCTACAGTGTTGTCTCGCTGGAAATCAACCGGGATGATAGGCGCTGGCCGCTTGTCCGCCTCATCCTGAGGAGGGCGCAAGCACATGCGCTTCAGCATACGTAAACATTGCGTGGCGCCCGTCTCGAAGGATGGGGCGGACCCATGGTTCGAGACGCCGCGCACGGGGTTCTTGAATCCGGGCAGGCTTAAGGTCGCGGCTCCTCACCATGAGGCCGGAAGGGACCGCGACTGCATCAAATGAATTCGAATCGCTTTAGCACTAAAGCTTGGCTCAGCTGTCGGGCCTATGTGAAATCTGCAATGGCTTGCCGGCTCCGACCAACTGTTCCTGCCGCGCCGCCTCGACCGATTCCGCGCCCTTCGCCAGCGTTGCCTCGTTGAGCAGGGTCAGGAGCGGCGTGAGTCCCTCGCTGTCGACCAGGCGGAAGATCTCGACGTCGCGTTGCGCCGCTGAGCTCCAGCCCGCGATGTCGAGGGCGCGTTGCGACTTGGAGAGGAGCCCGTGGTTGCGGACGTGCGGACCGCCCCCTTTGGGCGGCCAGCCCGCTGAGCCGAACCAGCGTGCCCACAGTGTCGGCGGCCCCAGGGCCGCCTCGTCCTCGCTGCGCTCCTGCCGGAACGGCGTCAGGTCGGTATAGCTGTCGCGCATCTCCTCGCGGCCGAAGCGCCTGAGCTCGAAAGTCGAAAGCCCGCGCACGAGTTCGAGATCGTCGAGCACGCCGGCGAGCTGGTTCATCGCGAGCGCCCGCGATTCCTCGTCCTTGTCGGCCTGATCGACGCTGTAGAGATTGGGGATCACGAAATAGGAGGAGCCGCCGTGATGAATGAAATGCTGGCGCACCCATTCGAGGTTGGCCTTCGGCGCGCGCGAGATCGCGGTCTCGATCGCGCTGGTCAGGTGCCGAACGACTGTCGGGGTGAGGAGATGGAGCCGCGCTTGCGTGGCGGCGAGCGCATCGCGCCGCACCGGCCCGGCGGCGGGCGGATTGAGCGCGACCAGCGCCAGCAGCCCGAGGTCGACGCCAATGGTGGCCAGGAGCGCGATTAGGTCGCGTCCGGTGACCGGGTCGCCGCTCGCCGTGCGTTTGCCGGTCTCGGTGCCGCCGGAAATGACATAGCTCGCGAGGCTCGATGTGTAGGTGCCGATATTGCTCCAGAGATTCTTGATGGCGTTGGCGACGCCAGCCGCCCCTTCGCTGAAGCGCGCCTCGCGCAGGTTCAGATTGACCGGTTGATCGGCCTGGTCTCCGGCCTGCCGCAGCCGCTGCGCCAGCGTCGGATCGTAGCAATAGAAGCCTGTCTGGTTCGGTTGTGCCGAGACCAGGTTGGCAAGCGCGCGCATCTGGGCCGCAGTCGCCCGGCCAAGCTCATTGCTGCGCGCCGCGATGCTGCGTGCGTTGCCGCGGATATCGGAGGCCGTTGTTTCGAAACGCTGCCGCCGCTCCTCGATGGTAGCACCATCGAGCCCGGTGACGCTTTGTTTCAGCCGCTCAAGCTCGGTCTGGATCGGCGCAATCCAGGTGTTGGTCATGCTGTCGCGCAGCGAGGAGACCGAATCGCGCACGCTGCGGCGCGCGTTGTAGAGCGGCCCGCGCCCTGCGCCGGAGGGTGTGCCGCAGCTACCGCCGGTTCCTTCCTCGCGCGTCATCTGGCTGTCCGACCAGATCACTACGTTGTCGAGCTGGCCACGTACCGCATCGAGCCGAGCCGCTACGGCCGCAGCGGCGTCGCGCGCGTCCTCCTGGAGGTTTTGCAGGCTGGTACGCGTCGTCTCTTCGCCGGCGATGAGGCTCCACCAGAAGCCATAGCCGAAGCCGATCGACCAGACCGCGAGGAAGAGATAAAGCGGAAAGGTGATCATCCGCTCGGTCACGCGCCGCTGGGCGCCGAAGGTCTCGCGCAGCGCCAGCCACATCAGGAAGCTCAACGCGATGACGACCGCAATGACGAGGACATCGTTCGAGATCGAGAGCCCACCCTGCGTTGCCACATTGGCGGACGAGGTGGAAACGCCGACGATAAAGTCGCGCATGCCGTGCCAGGTGGCGTAGCCGGAGATCAACAGCAGCATCAGCGACGCAAGGCCGATCAACGCGTTGCGGCCAAACAGGTAGTCGGCCGTCCGCGCCCATCCGCTCATTGTCGTGGTCCGCGCATCGGCCATCTGCAAGCCTCCACTTGGGTTCAGGCGAGACGAATGCTCGCGGCGGGAGAGAAGCTCTTGAGAAGCGTCTAGCGAGGCCGCCTTGCGTCGGCGATTTTTGCACTCAATTCTTGGTCAGGCGAGGTAGGTCAACAGAGTTGGGACGAGTCAGCGAGATAGGCCACGTCACCCTGCTACCGCAGAAACCAACGCTGTCTCAGGAAGCCGCCGCCACGTGATCCCTATCGCAGGATGGCGGCTCGCGCAATTTTCCCCACCGCACAACCACGATGGTGTGTGCGGGGTTCCCGTTGTGCAATGCGCATCCCCAACAAATGACTGTGGTGGAATTCCGCGCACTTTCAGCCGCGCTCTTCCGGTGGCTTCACGTGGCGGAACGAATAGAGCAGCGCAAGGTCGTAGGTGATCTTGAGCGCTCCGCAGGCGATGAGCGGCAAGCTAGAGAATGGCGTGGCGAGCAGCATGCCGGCGAGTGCGGGACCGAGCGACGAGGCGAGGCTGCGCGGCACCGCCGTTACGCTTGCGGCGGCGGCGCGCTCGGCCGGCGTCACCACGGCCATGACGTAGGATGAGCGCGCCGGCACATCCATCTGCGCCAGCGCCGAGCGGGCCAGCAGCAGGCCGAGTGTGAGCATCAGGTCCGACGAGAAGGCTGCGATGATCAGAAAGATGCTCGATGGAATGTGCGTGAATACCATGGTGTTGATGAGGCCGATGCGGGCGGAGAGCCGCGCTGCGATCGGATAGGAGAACGCGGTGAGCACGCTGGTCCAGAAGAAGAACAGGCTCGCGGCCGACAGCGACAGGTCGAAGCGCTGAAATAGCCAGAGCGCCAGCAGCGATTGCACGACCAGGCCGCCCGCAAACGAATCCAGGCTGAACAGCGCCGCGAGCTTGTAGACGGTGCGGCGCGACGGCCCGAGCGGCGTGCTGGTGCCCTTGTGCTCGGCTTGCGCGTGCGGGAGCCGTCGATAAAGCGCGGCTCCGAGCAGACCGAGCGTAGCGTAGGCGTAGAACATCGCTTCGAACGATGCGAGCCGCCCGAACCCGGCCGCCACCAGGAGATCGGGTGTCGCGGCCATGAGCGATCCTGCGGCGGTCGCGAGCGCGCCGGTGAGGCTGTAGCGTGCGAACGCGCGCGTGCGATCGTCGTCGGCGACGCTGCGGGCGAGCATCGCATGCTCGAGCGGGACCAGAATGCCCGCGTCACCGGCCTGCGGATTGATGGTGCCGACGAAGGCCACGAGCAGCACGAATGCAATGTGGGACACCTGCGGGAATGCAATGCCGGTCGCCACCATCAAGGCGGCGCCAAGCAAGAGCATGGTGCGCAGATCATGGCGCGGCGCCATGAAACCTGCCGTCAGCGTCAGCAGCGACGAGCCGAGCAGCGCCGAGGTGGCCACGACCCCGATCTCGGCCGGGCTCAAGCCGATCGCGGACAGATAGGCGGGCAGAATGATCACCGCAAAGCCGTCGGCGAAGCCGCGCACGCCGCGCGCGGCATAAAGCAGAAACACTTCGGACCGAATGGATGTAGGACGGGTGAGAACGGACATGTCGCGCGCCATCGCCCGGCGAGCGGGCAAAGCGCAGTGCTTGGGCGACATGCCTTGAACCGGGCGACTGCGTTCAAGCCCGACGTGGCTTAGGTGCGGCAAGCC
>CAWFMV010000015.1:0-125729 GCA_963817015.1 uncultured Alphaproteobacteria bacterium
GAACAAGAGACGCGAGACCGCGGTCGATATCGCCATGGCGTCAGGCCACATGACAGTCGCTGAAATGTTGAAGCGGAAGTGAGGCGTCGCGAACCGGTCTCATGCGAGTGCAAACCTAGTCTTTAGGTTCACAGCGCGGAGATTAGAGATTGGCGACCAGAGACTCGCGAGCGAAATTGGCTTTGACGCGGTCAGAAGAGACTGCCCATCGCCGCGCTAACCCTCCGGAATGTCGCGCATATTCTCACGACGCGGACCCCCCCCTGAGAGACCGCACTGCTTGGCTGGGGTTCCTGGATACGTTTAGAACTCTTTGCATTGATCCGACGCAAGAAATTCGGCTGCTGTTTGACTCGATGAGGAGTTCCGAGGAGACACGCTTCTTCTAAGAGCTCAGCAGATCCTTGACGACGCCTCGGCCTCATATCCGGTAAGATTGTGCCTAATTTGGGGGGATTTCGAGAATGCGGACGAATCGCCCCTTTAAATCAACCATGGGACAGATGCGGTCCCACTTTCTGCTAAGTCATTGATGCCGCTGAATAGTGGTGGTCCGCCCCTGGGCACCAACGTCACGGCAGGCCCTCGCGATCCTCGCGGCGCGTAAACCCTCTGACGGCGCGAGGCCGCTACCTGTTGTCCTATGACGATGACGTGCCGATGTCCGACAACACGCTGAACAAGGCGTTGCGGATCATGGGCTACAATACTCCCCCCAGCGGCGACCATTGCGCGCACGGCTTCCGCTCGACCGCGTCGACCCCGCCCTAGGTCAGCCAGGAACTAGCCTGGCTTGCCGTCACGGCGGTGGCGTTCACGGTCTCCATAAGTTTCGATAATTCGCTTGTGCGCGGCATGCATACCTCACCATTGGTGGGAAACGGCCCGGTTCGTCATTCCGAAACGGTACCTAAGCTATTGATTTTTCTAGCCCCGGTTTGAGGCCAGTTTTTCAGAATGAGTGCTGAAATCGCTGGGGAAGTAAGTGGTTTTGCACACCGTTGCGTAACCACTCCGCCACGTGGCCATCGGGAGCGCAGATGCGGGCTATGCGCTGGGCGCATCGGTTCGCCCAGCCGCTATACAGGAGCGATAGTTGGGGAGCAACGGCTCCCTGTGCCAGCGCGCGACGCTCCCCTGCCAACTCTTGGAGCAATGGTTGCTCGCCGCAATGGCTTGCGCCGGCCGCGACCTTGCCGCTACAGAGTCGGCGCACTGGTTTCGGCCTTCCCAAGGATTCGCCCATGCTCGATTTTGCCGCTGCACGCCGCATGATGGTCGACTGCCAGGTTCGCACCAGCGACGTCACTGATCTGCGCCTGATCGCCGCCATGCTGACGGTGCCGCGCGAGCGGTTTGCACCGAAAGAGTCGGCGGAGTTGG
Source organism: uncultured Alphaproteobacteria bacterium (assembly GCA_963817015.1). Classification (GTDB taxonomy): domain Bacteria; phylum Pseudomonadota; class Alphaproteobacteria; order Rhizobiales; family Xanthobacteraceae; genus VAZQ01. The sequence continues at coordinate 1,384 of CAWFMV010000015.1, forward strand.
CCTATCTCGATGCCGATCTGCCGGTCGAGGCGGGGCGGCGACTGATGAAGCCGATGGTGTTGTCCAAGCTCCTGCAGGCGGCCGAGATCGGAGAGACCGACCGCGTCCTCATCGTAGGTTGCGCCAGCGGCTATTCAGCGGCGGTGATCGAGCATCTTGCACGCTCGGTGGTTGCGCTCGAGGAGGACGCAAAACTCGCGCAACTCGCGAAGGACAATCTGCAGGCGCTTGGCGCGCACAACACCACGGTGGTGACCGGCCCGCTGGTCGGGGGCTGGCCCGCTGCCACTCCCTACGATGTGATTCTTCTCGACGGTGCCGTCGAGGAAGTGCCGCAAGCCCTGCTTCGCCAGCTGACAGATGGTGGGCGCCTGCTCGGCGTGGTCGGCCGACCACCTCTCAGCAAGGCCATGCTGTTCCGTTCGACGGGCGTCGAATCAAGCAGCCGACTCATTTTCGATGCCACGGCACCGGCGCTGCCTGGCTTTGCCAAGCCCCACGCCTTTGTGTTCTAGGCACGGCTCGGGAGTCCGAGCGACGATGTATAATGTTACCATCCACAGTCGGGTGTGACCTAATCGCGCCATTCCCCATCTTTTTGGGGCAATGCGCGGCCCGTAGGGTTTATCATTTGCTGAATCATTCATATGCTCGAAAACGATATGTGGGATTCTCGCCCGATCCATTAGCGTGATTGCGCGGGCGCTGAGCGACTGAGAGTGGGGGTCGCGTAGGGGCGGGGCATCATGTTGCAAGGCAGGCGTCGGTATCTCTTTGGACTGCGAGCGAGCGCCGCAGTGGCGGTGTTGCTGTTGGCAGTCTTGCCGGCCGGCGCAGACACGCTCGAACAAGCTTTGGTGCAGGCCTACCAAAACAATCCGCAGCTCAATGCCCAGCGAGCTTCGGCGCGCGCGACTGACGAGAACGTGTCCATTGCGCTCGGCGGCTATCGACCGCGCCTGACCGCGACCAGCAGCTTGTCCGAGGTCTATCTCGAAAACGTTGCCAGGGCGGGAAGCAGCTCGGTCAGAACTGCCGGCGAGAATGCGGTCACGACCTATGGTGCCACCGGCACGCAGACGCTGTTCAACGGCTTTCAGACCGGCAACCGCACGCGGCAGGCTGAGTCGCAGGTCTTTGCGGCGCGCGAAACGCTGCGCAACACCGAGCAGACCGTTCTCCTGAGCGCGGTCACGGCCTACATGAATCTGCTGCGCGACGCCGCCGTGCTCGAGCTTCAGCGCAGCAACGTCAATGTGCTCGAAGCGACGCTGCGGCAGACGCGCGACCGCTTCAGCGTCGGCGAGGTGACGCGCACCGACGTGGCGCAGGCGGAATCGCGCTTGGCCGCCGGCCGTTCGCAGCTGCTGACGGCGGAATCGAACTACACGACATCGAGGGCGCAGTACCGGCAGGTGATCGGCGTCGAGGCCGGCAAGCTGACGGCGGCCATGCCGGTCGACCGGTTCTCGCCGCGCACGCTCGATGGGGCGCGGTCGCGCGCGGCCACCGAGCATCCGACCATCACGATCGCCAACTACAACGTCGATGTCGCGGTCTTCCAGGTGAAGATTGCAGAAGGTGCGCTCTACCCGACGCTGCCGCTGCAAGGCAGCGTCAACAAGACGTTCGGCTCCACCACCAACCTCAACACCTTGCAGAACCTCTCGGCCTCGATCGGCGGGCAGCTGTCGGTGCCGATCTATCAGGGCGGGCAGGAATACGCGACCATACGCCAGGCCAAGGAAACGCTCGGACAGCGGCGGCTCGATCTCGATACGGCGCGCGACCAGGTGCAGTCCAACGTCACGCAGGCCTGGGGGCAGCTGTAGGCCGCCAAGGCGCAGATCGAATCGACAACCGCGCAGGTCAATGCGGCCGAGATTGCGCTCAACGGCGTGCGCGAGGAAGCGCGCGTCGGTCAGCGCACCACGCTCGACGTGCTCAATGCGCAGCAGGATCTGGTCAACGCCCGCGTGGCGCTCGTCACCGCGCAGCGCGACCGTGTCGTGGCGTCCTACACGGTGTTGGCGGCGATCGGCGCATTCTCGCCGCAAGTGCTCGGGCTCAAGGTCCAAAGTTACGACCCGGTGACGCATTATCATCAGGTCCGCGACAGTTGGGCTGGTGTTCGCACGCCTGACGGGCGTTGATGCAAACGGCTGTTGCCAGACACCACAAATCCTTGCGTTCACACTTCGACTTGCCATACTGGTTCGGCCCGCGAGTTGGCAGCGTGGCTGATTCGATTCCAGTATGATTCGATTCGAGTGAGAGATTGGAATTTCGGCCGGGCGGGCCGAAGTTGGGGGTGCGGCAATGACTCAGCCTGCAAAGGCGCAAGAACCGTCGATGGAGGAGATTCTCGCCTCCATTCGCCGGATCATCGCCGACGACGACGCCGGCAAAAGCCCACCGAAGGCCGCGAATCCGATGCCGCCGCCGCCGCCGCCCATGGCGCCGCCGCGGCCCGCGCCGCCACGTCCGGTTGCCGCCGCTCCGCCGCCGGTGGAGTCGGTCATGCCGCAGGACGATCTGGAATCGATGCTGGGGGATGCCGACAAGGCTTCGGAGAATTCCGACGCGGACGTGCTTGACCTCACCGAGGCCATGACCGCGGAAATGCCCGAGCCGGCGCCGAGTCCGATGCCGGAAATGTCCGAGTTGCACCATGAGCCGGTTCCCGAGCAACGTCCGCTGATCTCGAACTCGACCAGCGCGGCGGTCAATTCCGCGTTCAACACGCTCGCCCACACCGTGCTGGTTCAGAATGCTCGCACGCTCGAGGATCTGGTGCGCGAGATGCTGCGGCCGCTGCTCAAGACTTGGCTCGACGACAATCTGCCGGGCCTGGTCGAGCGTCTGGTGCGCGCCGAGATCGAGCGCGTCTCGCGCGGTCGCAACTGATCGCTGACTATGATCTGTTCGCCGAGAAGTTCCCGGCGTGCTCGAGCTTGCGGGCGAACCAGAGCGCGAGCACCGGCAGCACGATCGCGGTCACGGCAAACAGCGGCACCGCGCCGAAGCGATCGAAGATGACGGCGCCCACGGCGACGCCGGCGGTCTGCCCGAGATAGATGGCCGACGAGAAGATCGCGACCGCGGTGCCGCGCGCTTGCGGCGTCATCTGCGTGGCGTTGGTCTGCAGCGTGTTGTGCAGCGCATAGAAGCCGAGCCCGATCATCGTCACCGCGATCGGCGCAAGCCACCAGGCGGCGCCGACCGCGAGCATCAGATAGGCGATGCCGCACAGCAGCGCCGCCGCCGATGGCGAGGCCGCGCTGTCCGAACCGGTTGACGAGCTGCTGGACGCTGGCCGGTGTAGATGAGCCCGCCGATCGCGAAGGTGCCGACGATCAGCCCGACCGCCGTGAAGCCCAGGCCGAAGCGCTGGTTCAGATCGGCGCCCACATAGGCGAAGGCGCCCCAGCCGAACGCGGCCTCGATCAGGACTGCGAAGATCACGATGCGGGCCCAGCGATTGGAGAGCACGGCCACGTAGTCGGCGACGAAGCCGCGCGAGGTCTCCTCCGGTCGCGTCGGGGCGCGCGTCCGCGGGTTGGTGAAGAGCTCGAAGATCAGCCCGACGGTCGCAAGCGCGAACAGGGCGCCGAGGATGAAGAAGACATTGCGCCAGCCGAACAGGTCGCCGAGCACGCCGCCCGCGGCCTGGCCGAAGAGCTGGCCGAAGATCTGGCCCGAGAGGTAGCGGCCGAGCACCGGCTGGCGGCGCTCGTAGGGCGTGACGTCGCCCACATAGGCCATCGAGAGCGGAATGACCCAGCCGGCGGTGGCGCCCGCCAGAAGCCGGGCGACCGCGAGCTCGGTAAGCGAGTTGCGCAAGCCCGCAGAGCATCACCAGGATGGAGGAGGCGAGCGACATGACCGTGACGGTGAGGTATTTGCCGAAGCGGTCGCCGACCGGGCCGATCAGGAGCTGGATCGAGCCGTGGGCGACCGCATAGGCGGTCACGACCATCGCGGCGGCGCCCACGGTGGTGCCGAAGTCGGCGGCGATCTGCGGCAGGAGCGAGTCGGTGACCCGCACCTGGGCCTGGCTCGCAAAGCCCGCCACCGCCAGCAGCACGATCGAGCGGGTCGGGGTGCGGGTGTCGGCGGGGCAGTCACGAGGGGGGAGTGCTCTGTTGCGGCGGGCCAAGTGGACGGGCCAAGTGACGGGCAGTGCGACGGGCCAAGTGCGACGGGCGTTGACAGAAGGGGAAGTGCGGGGGCTTTTTAGCGCGCCACCACCCGAAACCGAAACGCAATGATCGACAAGACCTACCAGCCCGCCGACGTCGAAGGCCGCATCTACGCCTCCTGGGAGGCGGCGGGCGCCTTCCGCGCCGGCCGGCCCGAGCGGCAAGGCGGCCGAGCCCTATTGCATCGTGATCCCGCCGCCCAACGTCACCGGCTCGCTCCATATGGGGCACGCGCTCAACAACACGCTGCAGGACATCCTGTGCCGCTTCGAGCGCATGCGCGGCCGCGACGTGCTCTGGCAGCCGGGCACCGATCATGCCGGCATCGCCACCCAGATGGTGGTCGAGCGCCAGCTGATGGAGCGGCAGGAGCCGGGCCGGCGCGCGCTCGGGCGCGAGAAGTTCCTGGAGAAGGTCTGGGCCTGGAAGGCGGAGTCGGGCGGCACCATCATCAATCAGCTCAAGCGGCTCGGCGCTTCCTGCGACTGGTCGCGCGAGCGCTTCACCATGGACGAGGGGCTCTCGCGCGCCGTCCTCAAGGTGTTCGTCGAGCTCTATCGCGCCGGCCTGATCTACAAGGACAAGCGGCTGGTCAACTGGGACCCGAAGCTGCTGACCGCGATCTCCGATCTCGAAGTGCAGCAGGTCGAGGTCGAAGGGCCATCTCTGGCACTTCCGCTATCCGATCGAGGGGCTGCCCGACACGTTCATCACGGTCGCGACCACGCGGCCGGAGACCATGCTGGGCGACACCGCGGTCGCGGTGCATCCGGACGATCCGCGCTACCGCAAGCTGGTCGGCAGGCTCGCGATCCTGCCGCTGGTCGGCCGCCGCATCCCGATCGTCGCCGACGAATATTCCGATCCCGAGAAGGGCACCGGCGCGGTCAAGATCACGCCGGCGCACGACTTCAACGACTTCGAGGTCGGCCGCCGCCACAATCTGCCGCTGATCAACGTGCTCGATCTCGAAGCCAATCTCAATCTCGAGAACAACGACGCGTTCCTCGAGGGCCTCGATCCGCTGTCGCCCGAGCTGGTCGAGACGCTGGCGCTGCACGGCATCGACCGCTTCGTGGCGCGCAAGCAGATCGTCGCGCGCATGGAGGCGCTCGGTCTGCTCGCCAAGATCGAGCCGCACACCCACATGGTGCCGCACGGCGATCGCTCCGGCGTGGTGATCGAGCCCTACCTGACCGACCAATGGTACGTCGACGCCAAGACCCTGGCGCAGCCGGCGATCGCGGCGGTGCGCGAGGGCCGCACCACGTTCGTGCCCAAACACTGGGAGGCGACCTATTTCAACTGGATGGAAAACATCCAGCCCTGGTGCATCTCGCGCCAGCTCTGGTGGGGCCATCAAATTCCGGCCTGGTACGGCTGGGCGCTCGACGGCGGCTCGCTTTCGATTGCCAAGATGAAGATCTTCGTCGCCGAAAGCGAAGCCGAGGCGCTGGCGCAGGCGCGCGATTACTACAAGCGCGAGGTCGAGCTGGTCGGCACGCTCGACGAGAGCCTCGGGCGCGTCGGTCTGGGCGGCAACGCCTGCCCGAGAAGATCCCGGTCTGGCGCGACGAGGACGTGCTCGACACCTGGTTCTCGTCGGCGCTGTGGCCGTTCTCGACGCTCGGCTGGCCCGACCAGACGCCCGAGCTCAAGCGCTACTATCCGACCAATGTGCTGGTGACCGGCTTCGACATCATCTTCTTCTGGGTCGCCCGCATGATGATGATGGGCCTGCACTTCATGAAGGAGGTGCCGTTCCACACCGTCTACATCCACGCGCTGGTGCGCGACGAGCGCGGCGCCAAGATGTCGAAGTCGAAGGGCAACGTCATCGATCCGCTCGGCCTGATCGACGAGTACGGCGCCGACGCGCTGCGCTTCACGCTCGCCGCCATGGCGGCGCAGGGCCGCGACATCAAGCTCTCGACGCAGCGCGTCGAGGGCTATCGCAATTTCGCGACCAAGCTCTGGAACGCGGCGCGCTTTGCCGAGATGAACGACTGCGTGACCGTGCCGGCTTCGATCCGGCCTCCGCCAAGGAGACGCTCAACCGCTGGATCGCGCACGAGACGCAGAAGGCCTGCCGCGAGGTCACCGAGGCGATCGAGGCCTACCGCTTCAACGAGGCGGCCGAGGCGGTCTATCGCTTCGTCTGGAACATCTACTGCGACTGGTATCTGGAGCTCGCCAAGCCGATCCTGACGGGCGGCGGCGCCGGTGCGAACGCCGAGACGCGGGCGATGACCGCCTGGGTGCGCGACGAGATCCTCAAGCTGCTGCACCCGTTCATGCCGTTCATCACCGAGGAGCTGTGGCGCGTCACCGCGGAGGAGGGGCCGAAGCGCGCCTCGCTGCTGGCGCTGACGCCGTGGCCCGCGCATGACGCGCTGTCGGCCGACGATGCCGAAGCCGAGATCGGCTGGGTGATCGACCTCGTCACCGCGATCCGTTCGTTGCGCGCGGAGATGAACATCACGATGGCGACCGAGATGCCGCTGGTGCTGGTCGGCGTGTCGGCCGAGACCGACGCCCGCGCCGGGCGCTGGGCCGACGTGATCAGGCGGCTGGCGCGGCTGTCCGGCTGTCGGTGGCGCCGACGGCGCCGCCGGCGCGGTGCAGCTCGTCGTGCGCGGCGAGGTGGCGGCGCTGCCGCTCAAGGGCGTGATCGACTTCGCCGCCGAGGAAGCGCGGCTCGACAAGGAGATGGCGCGCGCGGTGACCGACATCGCGCGCGTCGACGCCAAGCTCGCCAATCAAGACTTCATGCGCAACGCGCCGGAGGAGGTGGTCGAGGGCGAGCGCGAGAAGCGCGAGGAGGCCGAAGGCCGGCGCAAGAAGCTCGAAGAGGCCTTGGAGCGGCTGCGTGGCGCGGCCAATCCCGGCCCATCGTCTTGATCCGGTTGGCTTTCGCTTGCGGTCGGGTGCAAGTCATGTGTCCGGCCTGTTTGTGCGGCGCTCCTTGCCGCTGGCCCTGATGTAATCCGCAGATCGGGTCCCTATCATTCACTCGCGCTCAAGAGCGCTTGACCCAGTAGCGAGTTCTCCCGATCCCCGGTCCAACCGGTTCGCATCAAGCCATCATCACCCTCGACGTTCTTGTACGCGCTCGACGTAGCTTTAATTCCCAATGCCAAGCCTTTCAGGCGGCTGCTGCGACGGCGGCGCTGCTTGAGCGTGTCGGTGCCCGATAGGTCTCGCCCTTGGCCAGCACTGCCCAGGCGATCCGTGCCATCTTGTTGGCCAGCGCCACCGCGACCACCTTGGCCGGCCGACGACCCAGCAGTTCGATCACCCAGGGATACTTGTCCGGCCGCATCGAGCGGTTCTGACGATGGAGATTGCACCGACGACGAGTAGTCGTCGCAGATAGCGATCGCCTTGCTTGGAAATCGAGCCGAGGCGTTCCTTTCCGCCTGTAGAATTCTGCCGCGGCACCAATCCGATCCAGGCTGCGAACTCGCGTCCGGTCTTGAACGCCTTTGGATCGGTCATCGTCGCTACGACAGCCGTGGACAGGATCACGCCGAAGCCTGGAATGGCATCGAGCCGTTTGCTGTCCGCGTTGGCGCGATGGGCTTGAGTGATGCGCTTGTCGAGACATTGATCTGGGTCTGCACCGCGTGCAGTTGCGCGACGATCGCGTGGCAGGCAAAGCGTGCGTTACTCGGCAGCCGCTCATCGCTGCTCTCCGTCACGGCCGTAACCAGCTGCTGCAGTCTTCACGCTTCGCTGCCACCAGCCGAGCTCGGCAGTGCACGAAGTGCGTTGATCAGTTCGCGCGGATCAGCAGATCGCGTCGGTGCAGCATCAGCGCGCTCTGCGCCGCGGCACCCGCTTTCGCGGGGAGCGCGGCCCCGGAATGACGAGTGGAGGAAATCTTTGGCCAACAAATCCGTCGGTGTGATCGGCCTCGGCTTGATGGGAGAGGTCTTTTCACGTCGCCTGATCGACGGCGGTCAAAGCGTCGTCGGCTACGACATCGACGTGGCCAAGGGCGGGCGGCTCGCCGACATCGGCGGACGAGCGGCAGCGTCGATCGCGGAGGTGGCACGCGCCTGCGATCCGATCCTGCTGGCGGTGTTCGATACGTCGCAGGTCGAGGACGTGGTCGAGAACCACATCCTTCCGGCGGTGGACGAAGCCTCACGCAAGATCGTGCTCTGCGCCAGCACCTGCGATCCCGACCGCATCGCCTCGCTCGGCGAACGCGTGATCCCGCGCGGAATACGCTTCCTGGAGACGCCTGTCTCCGGCACCAGCGAGCAAGTGCGCCGCGGCGATGGCGTTGGGCTGATCGGCGGCGACCGCGATACCGCGGCCGAGGCCGAGCGCGGTGCTGGCGATCCTGTTCCCGCGCCGCTTCCATGTCGGCCACGTCGGCGACGGCGGGCGCACCAAGCTCGCGGTCAATCTGATCCTCGGCCTCAACCGCATGGCGCTCGCGGAGGGGTTGGTCTTCGCCAGGCGCCTTGGACTCGATCCTGCGGCGTTTCTCCCGGTGGCGAAGGAGTCCGCCGCCTATTCGCAGATCATGGATGTGAAGGGTGCCAAGATGCTCAATGGCGACTTCACGCCGGAAGGCCGCGTGCGGCAGACGCTCAAGGACGTGCACCTGATGCTGGAGCAGGCCAAGCATCATGGGCAGGCTCTGCCCATGCTCGACGTGCATTGCGACGTGCTGGAGGCCTGTGTGCGCGCGGGAGAGGCCGATCTCGACAACAGTGCCGTCATCAACGAGATCGCGCGACGGCAAAAGCCGACGCTCTGAGCTAACGAAAAGTGGGAACCGGTTTTCGGAAGAAGATCATGCTCAAACAAAAAGCTAGACCATGATCCCAATTCAAACTTGATCGGATCATGGTCTAGCTGGTCTGGAGCCTCCATGCGAGAATTTTGGCGTGCTGTCAGCTTGCTTTGGCTCGCAGGAGTGGGACTGCGGCTGACCATCCTGGCGGTACCGCCCGGTCATCTCGCTCATTCAGGCTGATCTGCAGCTGTCAGGCACGGAGATCGGCGTCCTGACCGGCCTGCCGATCGTCCTGTTTGGTTTAGCCGCGCTGCCGGGTTCGCTCCTGATCGCGCGCTTCGGTGCTGTGGCGATACTGGTCGCAGGGCTAACGATCGCGGGTATTGCATCGGCCTTGCGTGGCGCCGTGCCGCACACGTTCGCACTCTATGCCGCCACCATCGTGATGGGCGCAGGCATTGCCATCATGCAGCCAGCGTTGCCGCCGCTGGTCCGGCAATGGTTGCCCAAACGAGTAAGCTTCGCCACTGCGCTCTACACCAATGGGCTCCTGGTCGGTGAGACTTTGGCGGTGATGTTGACGATCCCGGTCGTGCTCCCCTTGGCGGACAATTCCTGGCGGTGGGCGTTGGCGATCTGGGGCATGCCACTGATCATGATCGCGCTGCTGACCGCGCTTCTCGCACCGGCGAGGACGGACGCCCAATCGAGCAGGACACAGGCACTCATGAGCGGGTGGCCCGACTGGAGCAATCCGCTGATCTGGCAGATCAGCTTCGTCTTCGGCGCCGTCAACAGCGTATATTTCTGCAGCAATGCGTTCCTGCCCGGCTATCTCATCGGCGCAGGCCGAGCGGACCTGATCGCCGCCACACTGACCGCACTCAACCTCGGCCAGCTGCCGGCTTCATTTGTGCTGCTGGGAATTGCGGGCAAGCTCGAGAATCGGGCGTGGCCTTTCATCGCCTGCGGCGCCCTGATGCTCGCTTGCATTGTCGGCATGATCACGACTGCGAGCGCCTGGACCATAGTATTCGCCGCTGGGCTTGGATTTCTCGGCGCTTTCGTGCTCACACTCGGGTTTGCGCTCCCGGCGCTGCTCGGAGCACAACCGGATGTGGCGCGGATGTCGGCGGCGATGTTCACGATCAGCTACAGCGAGGCGCTCATCGTCTCGGTGCTCAGCGGTGCCGCCTGGGACGTCGCTGGGAGCGCCCGCTTTGCCTTCCTGCCGATCGCGCTCAGCGCGGTGCCGCTGCTGTTCATGCCGCTGCTGATTCCGTTTCGTCGAATAAACCAGAATACGGTGGTGTAGACGCCAATGGCCAATCTCAAGCTCACGCTCGCCTGCTGGGACTATGACCGCACCCGCCCGCTGATGGACGGGCGCGTCAAGCCTGACGGCATCGATCTCGACATTAACGTGCTGCGGCCGCGCCAGAGCTTCCAGCGCATGCTCGACAGCCAGGAGTTCCAGCTCTCGGAGCTCTCGCTCGCGTCCTACACGGCGCTGAAGGCGCGCGGCGACTGCCCGTTCGTGGCGGTGCCGGTCGCGCTGTCGAAGATTTTCCGCCACTCCTGCATCTACGTGCGCGCAGGCTCAGGCATCAAGACGCCGGAAGACCTCAAGGGCAAACGCGTCGGCACCTCGCAATACAGCTCGACCGGGCTCTGCTTCATGCGCGGCTTCCTGCAGCACGACTACGGTGTGAAGTCCGAGGACATGCACTGGTTCATGGGCGGGCTCAACACGTTCGTCGAGCCGCCGCTCATTCCGCTCAACCTGCCGAAGGCGATCAAGCTCGACTTTCTTTCCGCCGGCCAGACGCTCGAGACGATGTTCGCGGCGGGCGAGCTCGATGCGCTGCTGTCACTCTATATCCCGAAGCTCTTCCTCGACGGCTCGCCGACGATTTCGAGGCTGTTCCCGAACTTCAAGGAGGTCGAGCGCGACTACTACGCGCGCACCAAGATCCTCCCGATCATGCATACCGTGGTGGTGCGCGAGGACGTGCATCGCGAGCATCCGTGGGTCGCCAAGAGCATCTACAAGGCGTTCTGCGAGGCCAAGGCGATCGCGGTCGACGGCCTCTACGACACCGATGCGCTGCGGGTCGCGCTGCCTTGGCTGATCGACCACGTCGAGGAAAACTGGCGGGTGTTCGGCAAGGACTTCTGGGCCTATGGCGTCGAGCCCAACCGGCCGACCTGGGAGGCGATCGGCCGTTTCGTGCACGAGCAGAGCCTCGCGCCGCGGATCGTGACGCCGGAGGAGCTGTTTCCGCTTGCCGATCGAATGACGTGCGCTGCTGGCATTCCTGGATGTTGCAACGGTCGTGACGATGCGTCACGATTTGCGCATTGCGGGGAGGAATTGCCAGGAGGAATTGCCAGGAGGAAGTGCCATGTCGGAAGCAGCCCATGTTTCTATGCTCCAGGAAGCTTATCGCCGCTGGAAGGATACGCGCGGCGGCAGCGTCGATCACTGGATGTCGATCTGCGACGAGAACATCAAGTTTGGCTCGCTCGCACAGGGCGCGCCCAGGATCGCCTATCTGACGAGCTACAGTGCGCGCGACGAGCTCGCGCGCTACTTCGAAGGCCTTGCCAAGGATTGGGAGATGATCGACTACCGGGTGGATGCCCTGGTGGCGCAGGATGATCGGGTGGTGATGCTGGGAGAATGCTCGTGGCGCTACAAAGCGAACGGCAAGGTCGTCAGGACTCCGAAAGTTGACTCCTGGCGCTTCGCCCACGGTAAGGCAGTCGAGTTCTACGAATATTACGACACCGCGCAGGTGCAGGCGGCGACCGTGTGACGTCGGCAAACAGGCAAACTGGCATGGACCTCAACAACCGCCCCGGCGGGCCCAACCTGATCGTCACCGCCAAGACCGCGCACAAGGTGCATTTCCTGGACGCGGCGACGCTCACCATGGCGGCGACCATCGACATGCCGGGCTCGACCCATGAGCTCGCCTTGTCGCCCGATGGCCGCCTCGCCTATGGCACGGTCTATGGCGACGGCGTGTTCGCCAAGAGGGTCAATCCCGACCGGCGCATTGTGGTCATCGACCTCGCCTCGAGGTCGCTCCAGCGCATCATCGATCTCGGCGCCATCTATGCGCCGCATGGCGTGATGATGGACGAGCACGGCACGCTCTGGTCCTCGGGTGAGCTTGGCAATGCGGTGCTGGCGATCGATCCTGCGACTGACAAAGTGACGCCGATCGAGGTCGGCTCGACCGCGCATTGGGTCGCGGTCAGCCACGCGACCGGTAAGGTCTTCGTCTCGGTCAAGCAGGACTATGTGGTGGTGATCGATAGGGCCAGGCGAGCCGTGATCGACCGCATCAAGCTGCCGCAGGTGTTCGAGGGGCTGGCGATCGCGCCGGATGGCGCCACGCTCTATTGCGCAGCGCAGGGCGCGGCCGAGCTCTACGTCATCGATGCGCATAGCCATGCGCTCAAGCGCACGGTGCCGATTGCGGGCGCCGATGGTTCGAAGCGGCAGATGCGGCGCGTGCGGGTCTCGCCCGACAACCGCTATGTGATGGTGTCGTCGAACCAGGATGCGCATGCGGCGATCTATCTCGCCGATAGCATGAAGCAGATCGCGTCGTTCCCGACCAAGAAGTCGCCCATGGGCATGGGCTTCGCGCCCGACGGTACGCATGCCTATGTGTGCTGCCACGACGACGCCGAGGTGTTCGAGTTCGAGCTCGCGACCGGGCGCGTGACGCGCACCTTCCCGACCGCGGCGGGATGCGAGTTCATCATCGCGTATCATTGAAGAGAGTAGCGAATAGCGAGCGGCGAATAGCGAATAGGAAAAAAGGAAGCGATGGGGCAGGGATTGCTGCTCTTCCCCATTCCCTATTCGCCACTCGCTATTCGCTCTTTCCGAACGGCTTGCTCAAGAACCGCGAGCCCTTGAGGCCGTAGCGCCACGGCAGCTCGATCGCCTTAGTGAGGCCGATGCGCGGTCCGCTCACGATCTCGACCTCCTTGTCGCGCGCCAGCAGGCGGAACGGTGGCTGGTCGAGCGCAAGCCCGTTGTGAGCGTTGGTGATGCCGAGCGCCTCGCACAGGCGCCCGGGGCCGGAGCACAACAGACGCACGTCAGCAAGACCACGGCGGCGGCGCATGGTGGCGATGCCATGCGATGGCTCGAGCGCGCGGATCAGCACGGCGCTTGCCGAGCCTTCCGGCTCGCAGACGAAATTGACGCACCAGTGAATGCCGTAGGAGCGATACACGTAGGCGAAGCCGGGTGGCCCGAACATCACGGCATTGCGCTCGGTGCGTCCGCGGAAGCTGTGCGCGGCCGGCTCGGTATGATGATAGGCCTCAACCTCCACGATGATACCGCCGCTATTGGCGACCAGCAGCGTCGCGCCGATCAGGTCGGGCGCCACCGCATGAACGCTACGGGCGAAGAAGCTTGAGTGGAGCGGAACGGACATTGCCGCCAATTTTTAATCGAGTTTCAGCGGAGCCGGTGGCCTTCCAGCGGAGTTGTTCATCGGGTGTTGGTTGCGACCAAGGAAGCTGGAGGGCGCAGCCCTATTTCGCCTCGGTTTTGTCCGGCTTCTGACGCACGCCCCCCGTCAAAGCGTTGCAGTAATGCAACAGATGGTAGGATGTTGCGGTGGATAAGCACCTGGGTACTGGCGTAGTCCGAATTATCCGCCATTCTAGTTGGCGGGGAAAATCGCTGTTTCCTGCGAGTTTAGCTCGAGAATCCACGTCATGACCGCCATTGGATTGTTCACTGTGACCAACCGGCAACATATCAGAACATTTCTGCAACAGGGCCATCACTGCCGCTTTTTAGCCATAGCGGTTTCTGAAATCAGGCTCGGTTAAAGCCCCGAGGGCCGGTGGTAACCCGCGATGGATGCCAAGACTAATCTCAAGGCCAAGCTCCCGAGCCGTCACGTGACGGAGGGGCCTGATCGCGCGCCGCACCGCTCCTACTATTATGCCATGGGTCTGACCCGCGAGCAGATCCATCAGCCGTTCGTCGGCGTTGCAACCTGCTGGAATGAAGCTGCGCCTTGCAACATCGCGTTGATGCGGCAGGCGCAGGCGGTCAAGAAGGGCGTCGCAGCGGCCGGGGGAACGGCGCGCGAATTCTGCACCATCACAGTGACTGACGGTATCGCGATGGGGCATGAGGGCATGAAGTCCTCGTTGCCGTCGCGCGAGGTTATTGCCGACTCGGTCGAGCTGACGATGCGCGGCCATGCCTATGACGCGCTCATCGGCCTTGCGGGCTGCGACAAGTCGCTGCCGGGCATGATGATGGCGATGTGCCGTCTCAATGTGCCGGCGATCTTCATCTACGGCGGCTCGATCCTGCCCGGCACCTTCAAAGGGAAGCCGGTCACGATCCAGGACGTGTTCGAGGCGGTTGGAAAATATTCCGTCGGCGACATGTCCGACGCCGATCTCGAGACGCTGGAGCAGAATGCCTGTCCGTCGGCGGGCGCGTGCGGCGCGCAGTTCACCGCCAACACCATGGCGACGGTATCGGAAGCAATCGGGCTGGCGCTGCCCTATTCGGCGGGTGCGCCTGCGCCTTACGAGATCCGCGACGCCTTCTGCATGACTGCAGGTGAACAGGTGATGGAGCTGATCCAGCGCCAGATCCGGCCGCGCGACATCGTGACGCCCAAGGCGCTCGAGAACGCGGCGGCGGTCGTGGCAGCGTCAGGCGGCTCGACCAATGCGGCGCTGCATCTGCCGGCGATCGCGCACGAGTGCGGGATCAAGTTCGATCTCTTCGATGTGGCGGAAGTCTTTAAGAAGACACCATATATCGCAGATTTGAAACCGGGCGGCCGTTATGTTGCCAAAGACTTATTCGAAGCTGGCGGCGTTCCGCTGCTGATGAAGACGCTGCTCGACCACGGCTTCCTGCACGGCGATTGCGTCACTGTGACAGGGCGTACCGTGGCAGAGAATCTCAAGCGCGTGACGTGGAACAGCGACCAGGATGTGGTCCTTCCCGCCGACAAGCCGCTTTCCGCCACCGGAGGTGTTGTCGGTCTCAAAGGTAATCTGGCCCCGGCTGGCGCGATCGTTAAAGTCGCCGGGATGGCGAATTTGAAGTTCACCGGCCCTGCGCGCTGCTTCGATGGCGAAGAGGCGTGCTTCGAGGCGGTGAAAAACAAGACCTATCGCGAAGGCGACGTGCTCGTCATTCGATACGAGGGACCCAAAGGCGGTCCTGGCATGCGCGAGATGCTGGCAACCACGGCTGCTCTGTATGGGCAGGGCATGGGTGGCAAGGTGGCCCTGATTACCGACGGCCGCTTCTCCGGCGCGACGCGTGGCTTCTGTGTCGGACATGTCGGGCCTGAGGCCGCGGTTGGCGGGCCGATCGCGCACGTGCGCGACGGCGACATGATCACTCTGGACGCTGAGAATGGAATCCTCTCCGTCGCTGTTTCGGCGGGCGAGCTTGAGGCGCGGGCGAAGGATTGGAAGGCCCGCGAGCTGAGATTTGGATCTGGGTATCTGTGGAAATACGCCCAGCAGGTGGGGCCGGCGCGCGATGGCGCCGTCACCCATCCGGGCGGTGCGGCTGAGAAGGCGTGCTATGCGGACATATGATGTTGTCCTGAGCTGCGGACTGATTGCACTTGCACTCGGCTTTTCGCCGGCAGCGAGCTTTGATGGTCTTCCGAGCGATGCGGCTCCGGGTCAGCGCACGGCGCCCTCCGCAGCGCAGCCGCCAGCCGCCGCTGTCCAGCGTGCGACGCCGATGGAGGCGCTGCGCTCCGGCACCCAGGCGCTGCGCGCCGGCAAGCCGGATCAGGCGGTGACCTCGCTTGAATATGCCGCCGGGCAAGGCATGCCGGGAGCGATGTGGAAGCTCGGCCGCATGTATGCCGACGGCGAAGGCGTTGGTCAGAACAAGCTGCGGGCGTTCGAGTACTTCCTCAACCTGACCAAGACCCATGCCTACGAGCCGCCGGATAGCGCGGAGTCGCGGTTTGTTGCCAGCGCATTCGTGGCGCTCGGCCAGTACTACCTCGATGGCATTCCCGATACCGCAGTGAAGCCCGATGCGGCGGTTGCGATCGATCTGTTCCGCCACGCCGCGTCCTATTTCGGCGACCAGGATGCGCAGTACCACCTCGGCCGGCTCTATCTGCTCGGCACCGGCACAGCCAAGGACAGCGTGCAGGCTGCCCGCTGGTTGCGCTTGGCGGCCAACAAGGGACAGCGCAGTGCGCAGGCGATGCTTGGCAGCATGCTGTTCAAAGGCCAGGGCGTGGCGCGGCAGCCCGCGATGGGTCTGGCTTGGCTGACGCTCGCCAAGGATGGCGCCAGCTCGCAACAAGAGGCGTGGATCGCCGAGACCTATCGCAGCGCGCTGGCGCAGGCGAGCATGGACGAGCGCACGCAGGCCGGCCGCTTTGCGGAAGAATTGACGCGCACCCGCAAGACCACCAGCAAGTAAGCGCAACGCAGGTAAGCGCAACCTGACGAGGCTGAGCGCGACGCGCAGTCGGTCACGACTGCCGCTCACGCCGACAGGTCACGACCGCTCGATCGCCAGATCGACCACCACCGGAACGTGATCCGAAGGCTTTTCCCAGGCCCGTACATGGCGGTCGATGCTGGCACCGATCAGCCGGTCGGCCGCTTGCGGCGACAGCAGGACGTGGTCGATCCGGATGCCATTGTTCTTCTGCCAGGCGCCGGCCTGATAATCCCAGAACGTATAGAGACCCGACTCGTCGCTGCTGGCCCGCACCGCATCGGTCAAGCCCAGATGGCAGAGCGACCGAAAGCGCTCACGCGTGGCGGGCAGAAACAATGCATCGGTGGTCCAGGCTGACGGATTGCGGGCGTCGGCAGCGGCCGGGATGACATTGTAGTCGCCGGCAAGGACGAGCGGTTCCTCCAGCGCCAGGCGCTCCCTGGCGTAGTCGATGAGCCGGTTCATCCATTTGATCTTGTAGGAATACTTGTCCGTGGCGGGCGGATTGCCATTGGGCAGGTAGATGGTTGCGACGCGCAACGATCCGTCCTTGGTCGAGATCACAGCCTCGATGAACCGGGCATGATCGTCGCTGTGATCCCCCGGCAATCCCGGGGTAACCTCGTCGAAAGGGTGCTTGGACAGTATAGCGACGCCGTTGAAGGTCTTCTGTCCGTGCACGGCCACGTTGTAGCCCAGTGTCTCGAAGGCCTCCCGCGGGAAGGCCTCGTCGACGCACTTGGTTTCCTGCAGGCAGACGATGTCCGGCTGGCGCTCGGCCAGCCAAGCCACCGCACTGTCCATGCGTTGCTTGATGGAGTTGACGTTCCAGGTTGCAATTCTCATGGCAATCGAAGGGTTTGGCAGTTGAGGGGCTGAGCGCCTGATGGCCTTGGCGTGGGCGCAGAGGGCAGCTTGGGTTAGTCCTCTCAGCATGCCTCACTTTCGCAAAGCAGCAAATGCTGAACAGCCGAATCGTCCCCAACCGGCTCGCGCTTAGTCTTCTTTAAGGAAAGATTAAAGGAAAGGTGCGCGGCGTTTGGGAATATGCTAGTATCAGCAAAAATGAGCATAAAAAGAAAGTTATACTGGGGGCTGAACCAGAGGGAAGCTTCGGAGAATGAGGCCGGAGCTTGAATAAGCAATGAAGAAATCGATTCTTGGGCTGGGGGTGACCGCAGCACTGGCGCTGGGGGCGTACGGCGCTGTGACGTACGGGTATTGGCCATTCAAAGGTGCTGCGGCGCAGGCGCCGACCCAGAAGAATGCTCCACGAGTGGTGCCAGTCGAGGTCGCGACCGCGACCAAGAAAAGAGTCCCGGTTCGCATCGAGCTGCTTGGCACGGTCACGCCGGTGGCGAGCGTGGCGGTCAAGACTCGCATCGATAGTGAGATCGTGGAAGTCCATTTCCGCGATGGCGCGACCGTGAAGCAGGGAGAGCTGCTTTTCACGATGGATGGCCGCGCCATCGAGGCGCAGATCCGCCAAGCCGAAGGCCAGCTGGCGCGTGACAAGGCCCAGCTCGAAGGTGCGATGCGCGACCAGCGACGCTACAGCGACCTTGTCGAGAAGGGCGCGACGCCGGTGACCAACCTCGACAATGCCAAGACGCAGGTTGGGATCTACACCGCCGCCATCAAGGCGGATGAAGGAATGATCGAAAACCTGAAGGTGCAGCTGACCTACACGACGATCCGTGCGCCGATCACCGGTCGCATCAGCATGGCGGCCGTCAAGGTAGGCAATTTCGTGCGCCAGGCCGATCTGATTCCGATCGCGACCATCATCCAGTCAGCACCGGTCTATGTCACGTTCGCGCTGCCGCAGCGGAGCCTGGCCGATCTCCGCCAGGCGATGACCAACGAGACCGCCATGATCGATACGATCGTTCCGGGCGATCCGCGTCGCGCGCAAGGTCATGTCACCATGATCGAGAATACGGTTGATACGGTGACAGGCACAGTGCCGGTGCGGGCAACCATGCCAAATACCGACGAAGTGCTCTGGCCGGGCACTCTGGTCAATGTTCAGCTGAACTTCCGGGACGAAGAGGCGGTCGTGGTGCCGCCGAATGCGGTCCAGGTCAGTCAGACCGGCTCATTCGTGTTTGTCGTCAAGAACGGCGTTGCCAATGTGAAGCCCGTCAAGGTGGCGCGCGTCGTCGACGGGCAAGCCGTGATTGAGAGCGGGCTTGATGGCGGCGAGCAGGTCGTGACCGAGGGTCATTTGCAAATCACCGAAGGGTCGCGAGTTTCCGTGCGTGAGCCGAAGAAGGCGGGGTCCTGACATGGGCTTGTCCGAACTTTGCATCCGCCGTCCTGTCCTCACCACGCTGGTGACGACGACCTTCATCGTGTTCGGAATCTTCGCTTACCGATTGCTGCCGGTGGCGGCGCTTGCCGGCGGTCGATTTCCCGACCATCTCAGTGACCGCCACCTTGCCGGGGGCGAGCGCCGAGAATATGGCGGTGGCCGTTGCTGCTCCGATCGAGCGGCAGATGGCGACGATCTCGGGCATCAATTCGATCACGTCGGTGTCGACGCTCGGTCGCAGCCAGATCAATATTCTGTTCAACCTCAACCGCAATATCGACGGTGCCGCGCTCGATGTGCAGACCGCCTTGACGGTCGCGCAACGCCGCCTGCCGGTCGAGATGACCGTGCCCCCGAGCTTCCGCAAGGTGAACCCGGGCGAGTCGCCGGTCGTGTTCCTCAACGCCAGCTCAACGACCCTGCCGTTGTCGGCCGTGGACGAATACGCCGAGGCCGTGCTGGCCCAGCAGATGTCGCAGATTCCCGGCGTCGCCCAGGTCGACGTCTATGGATCACAGAAGTTCGCCATCCGCGTGCAGGTCGATCCGTTGGCGGCGGCGGCGCGCAACGTCTCGCTCGATGAAATCCGCCGCGTGCTCGCTTCGACCAACTCCAACTCTCCCGTTGGAACGCTCTACGGCCAACGCCAGAACATCACGCTGCTGGCCACCAACGCCATGCGGCGTGCCGACGAATACAAGGACGTGGTGGTCGCTTGGCGCAACGGCGCTCCGGTGAAGCTGCAGGAGATCGCGACGGTCATCGACAGCGTCGAGAACGATAAGGTCGCGAGCTGGTACAACGATAGGCGCTCGGTCACGCTGGCGGTCCAGCGCCAGCCCGGCGCCAACACGGTCGAAGTGGTCGACACCCTGAAAGAGCGGCTTCCGACCTATCGGGCGCAGGTGCCGCCTGCCATCAATCTGGATGTGCAATTCGATCGTTCGGTGTCGATCCGCGAGTTCGTCGAGGACGTGCAGGTGACGCTCGCGATCTCGATCGGCCTCGTGGTGCTGGTCATCTTCCTGTTCCTGCGTTCGGCCTCGGCGACGATCATTCCCGCGCTGGCGGTGCCGGTCTCGCTGATTGGTACCTGCGCGGCGATGTATGCGCTCGGGTTTTCCGTCAACAACATGACGATGCTGGCGCTGACGCTGTCGGTCGGGTTTCGTGGTCGACGACGCCATCGTCATGCTGGAAAATATCGTGCGCCATGTGGAAGGGGGCATGCGGCCGTTCGAGGCCGCGTTGAAAGGCGCGAGAGAAATCGGCTTCACGATCATCTCGATCACCTTCGCCTTGCTCGCCGTGTTCATTCCGGTGCTGCTGATGGGCGGAATCGTCGGCCGTGTTTTCCGCGAGTTCGCGGTGACGATCGCAGTTGCCATTCTGATCTCCGGCTTCGTCTCACTCAGTCTGACACCGATGTTGTGCGCGCGCGTGCTCAAGGGCCACCATGAGGGGCATGAAAAGAAGCAGATGCTGCTTCTGCGCATGTTCGAGGCAGGGTTCCGCGGATCGCTCAGAGCCTATGAGTGGTCGCTCGGTAAAGTGCTGAAGTGGAAGGCCGTGATGCTGCTGATCACGTTCGGCACGCTGGCACTCACAGTCTATCTCTATGTCATCATCCCCAAGGGTTTGTTCCCGACCGAAGATACGGGCTTCATCTCGGCCACCACGACGGCCGCGACCGATATCTCGATCCCGGCAATGACCGATCTGCAGGCCAAGGTTGTGGAGATCGTCCGCAAGGATCCTGCGGTCGATTACATCAGCTCGAGCGTTGGCCCGGGCGGCATCAATCCGACCATGAACAAAGGCCGCATGTCGATTGCGCTCAAGCCCAGAGCCGAGCGCAAAGAGAGTGCGACGGCGGTGATTCAACGGCTGCGCCGGACCGCCAACGTGGTGCCGGGCATTTCCATCATCTTCCAGGCGGTGCAGAACATCCCCAAGCTCGATGGCCGCATCACCCAGGCCGAATACCAGTACACGCTGCAATCGAGCGACACCGAGGCCCTCTATCGAGTCGCGCCCGAGATGACTGCCAGGTTCGCTCAGATCGAAGGGTTGCGTGACGTCAACAGCGATCTCGCGATTACCAACCCACAGATGGGAGTCGAGATCGACCGCGAGAAGGCGGCGGTCTACGGCGTGACCATTGATCAGGTGCGCCAGGAGATGTTCAACGCCTTCGGCACCCGTCAGGTCGCCACGATCTATACGCCTGCCAACGACTACTGGGTGATTCTGGAAGCCAAGCCGGAATTCCAGACCGACATTTCGGCGTTGTCGAAGATCTACCTGAAGACCACGAGTGGCGTCTCGGTGCCACTCGAGGCGGTGACTCGCATCGTGCCCTCCGTCGGGCCCCTGCAGGTCAACCACCAGGGCAATCAGCCTTCGGTGACGATCTCGTTCAACTTGGCACCGGGCTTCTCGCTCGGCGCTGCGGTCGATGCGATCCGCAATGCGGAACGTGAAGCTCGCCTGCCGGCCTCGGTTACGAGCGGCTTCCAGGGCACGGCTGCTGTGTTCCAGGAATCGCTCAAAGGACAGGGCATCCTGGTGCTGGCCGCCATCTTCGCCTCGTATGTTCTGCTCGGCATTCTGTACGAGAGCTTCATCCATCCGATCACGATCATTTCCGGTTTGCCGTCTGCCGGCGTCGGCGCGCTCATCACGCTGATCGCCTTCAAGATGGATCTGACGGTGATCGCCATGATCGGCATCGTGATGCTGGTCGGCATCGTGAAGAAGAACGCCATCATGATGATCGACTTCGCGATCGAACGACGGCACGTCGGCATGGGCGCCGAAGCTGCGATCCGCGAGGCGGCGTTGCTGCGCTTCCGGCCGATCATGATGACGAGCTTCGCCGCCGTCTTCGGCGCGCTGCCGATCGCGCTCGCGGCCGGCGCTGGCGCGGAGTTGCGCCAGCCGCTGGGTGTCGCGGTGGTGGGCGGCTTGGTGGTCTCCCAGCTCTTGACGCTCTACATCACGCCTGTCGTGTACATCTACCTCGACAAGATCGACCGCATGCTCAAGCGGCGGCTCGAGCCGCAGCTCGAGGAGGTCGAGGAGCTGCCGCGTCCCGAGCGGCCGGCGGTGGCGGCAGAGTAGGCCACAGCAGAGCAGGGTTTGCTGCGGGCGTGGCGGCTTTCGCCACGCCCGTATGCGTTCACAGCCTGTATCAGACAGCCCTGTGTCAGGTCGGATCGATCTGCCAGACTTGTCCTGGCCGCAACACGCGGAATTGCTCCGCGGGGATTCCTTCGGCGGTCATCTCTTGCGTAAGCGCGAGCGGCGGCGCGTCGATCGCCTCGTCGGTCAGTTGAAATGTTCCGTGATGATGTGCGAGCGCCAGCTCGGCGCCGCAGTCGCGAAACGCCTGCACGGCCTCGGCCGGATTCATGTGCTGGTCGCGCATGAACCAGCGCGGCTCGTAAGCCCCGATCGGCAGGATCGCGAGCCGGAACGGGCCGTACCGTTCCTTCGCGCCGCGGAAATGATGCCCGCCGCCATAGCCTGTATCGGCGACGTGAAAGATCCGTCCTGCCGGCGTCTCGATGACAAAGCCCGCCCACAGGGCCTTGTTGCGATCGGTCAGGCCGCGCGCGGACCAGTGCTGGACCGGCACGAGGCTCACGCTCGCGCCGCCCGGCAGCGTGACGCGATCGCCCCAATCGTACGCTTCGGCGGTGATCGCAGGATCATGGCCGCGCATGATCGCATCGTTGCCGAGCGGCGTGATCACGCGCGGCCGATGCGCGGCAGCAAGCCGCGACAGCGTCGGCAGATCGAGGTGGTCGTAGTGGGAGTGCGAGACCAGCACCGCGTTGATTGGCGGCAGTGCTTCAAACGCGATGCCCGGATCGTTGACCCGCATGGGACCCGCAAAGCTCACCGGCGATACACGCTCGGACCAGACCGGATCGATCAAGAGATTGAGGCCAGCGGTTTGCAACAGCAGGCTTGCATGCCCGACAAACGAGATGCGCCAGGACCTGTCGTTGACCTCAGCGGGCGGCCGATCTGCATAGGGGCTGGGCGAGCGCTCGGGCCAGCTCGCTCGAGTTCCGCTCAGGCGCCAGCGAATGAGATCGACGACGCTGCGCGGCTGCGCGCCCTTCGGATCAAAGAAGCGGGTGCCGTCGAAATGATCGGACGCCGGGCCATCGTAGTAGCGCGCCATGGCGTTTCGGCCGGTGAGCGCGAGCAGGCCAGCGGCGGAGACGGCGCCCAGGGCGGCAACGATCCGACGGCGAGAGGC
Organism: uncultured Alphaproteobacteria bacterium; assembly: GCA_963817015.1. Lineage (GTDB taxonomy): Bacteria > Pseudomonadota > Alphaproteobacteria > Rhizobiales > Xanthobacteraceae > VAZQ01. Next base: position 24,424 of record CAWFMV010000015.1, read on the forward strand.
GGGCATCCGCAATCTCGTTCGAGAGAAGACCCGTGACCGCGCTCAATCAGAGCGCAAAGCTTGTTCCGCAGCCACAGGAGGCTTTGGCGTTCGGATTGTTCACACGAAATGAGGCGCCGATCAGGTCGTCGACGAAGTCGATCTCGGAGCCGGTGAGAAACTGCAGAGACATCTGGTCGACCAGCACGATCGCATCGTCACGACGGACGAGGGTGTCGTCGGAGCCCTGGTTGCGGTCCATGTCGAACTTGTATTGAAAGCCGGAACAGCCGCCGCCCTCCACGCTCAGGCGCAGCATGGTGCCCGGCGGCTCCTGCTTGAGGATCTCGCCGATCCGCTGCGCGGCCCGCGCCGAAACCGTTAAACCGTCCATTGTTATCCTGCCCGGTGGTATCCTGCCGGCTGTTGCACGATTGCCAGATGGCCTCCCCGATAGTTAAGTGCGGCCAAAGCCCGGGTCAATCGGCTCGGGTCAATTGGCTTTGGGTCAATTGGATTTGGGTCAATTGGCGGGGCATGAGGAACATGGTGGTCGAGGCGCCGCGCCAGCGCGCTCCCTATGCATCCGACCCCGCGCACAGCCGGGGGCGGCGACGGGCCGAGCCGCCAAGCCCCACCCGCAACGATTTCCGGCGTGATTGTGATCGGATCATCCATTCGGCGGCGTTCCGTCGGCTCGCCCACAAGACCCAGGTGTTCGTATTCCACGAGGGCGACCACTACCGCACCCGCCTGACGCACACTCTGGAAGTCGCTCAGATCGCTCGCTCGCTCGCCCGCGCGCTCGGGCTCGACGAGGATCTCGCCGAGGCGGTCGCGCTTGGGCACGATCTCGGTCATCCGCCATTCGGCCATGCCGGCGAGCGTGCGCTCGATCGCTGCCTTGCCAATGTCGGTGGCTTTGACCACAACGCACAGACGCTGCGGACCGTGACCGCGCTGGAGCGCCGCTATGCGGCCTACGACGGCCTCAATCTCACCTGGGAGACGCTCGAAGGGCTCCTCAAGCACAATGGTCCGCTCACCGATCGCGCCGGCGCGCCGATCGGGCGCTATCGCGAGCACGGCCTGCCACGCGGGATCAGGGAGTACGATGGCGTGCAGGAGCTCGAATTGTGGAGCTTCTCAAGCGCGGAAGCGCAGGTCGCTGCGCTTGCCGATGACATCGCCTACAACGCTCACGATATCGACGACGGCTTGCGCGCGGAGCTGTTTGCGCTTGACGATCTCGGCGAGGTGCCGCTTACGGCCGCTCTCATCGGAGAGATCCGGCGGATGCATCCGAGGCTCGATACCAGCCGCACCGTGCACGAGCTGGTGCGGCGGGTGATTACGCGAATGATCGAGGACGTGATCGCGGAGACGGGCGCGCGCCTTGCGGCCCTGGCGCCGCGCTCAGTCGCGGACGTACGCAATGCGGAAGGGCAGGTTGGTTCCTTTTCCGCCGCGATGGTGGAGGCGGATCGCGCCATCAAGGGCTTCCTCAACCCGCGCATGTACCGGCACCCGCGCGTAATGGGCATCATGACCGATGCCGAGGGCGTCGTGTGCGACCTGTTCAACCGCTATGTGGCCAGCCCCGACGAGATGCCGGCCGAATGGGCCGGCCGTGCGGCGACCGGCGACGCCGCCGCCCGGCTGCGCGCCATCGCTGATTTCATCGCCGGGATGACCGACCGCTACGCTCTGATCGAGCACGAGCGGCTGTTCGAGCGGACGCCGAAATTGCGGTAAGAGCATTTTGGAAACGGGTTTTGCGCTAAAAGGGTTGCGGGAACCGCGCTTTGACTTGATCCAATGACGCGCGCCAACACTCCGAGGCCAGAGCTATGACTGATCAGAACATTTTCGCCACTGTTCTCAACAAGGTGCGGTCCGCCAACACCGCCCTGGTCGCGGCCGGAATGTTGCCGGCCGGCATCGACCAGTCGCGCGTGGTGGTCGAGCCGCCGCGCGATGCCGACCGCGGCGACATGGCGACCAATGCCGCCATGGTGCTGGCTAATGCGGCCGGCAAGAAGCCGCGCGAGCTTGCCGATGCGATCAGCGACCGGCTGCGGGCCGATGCCCTGATCGACAAGGTCGAGGTGGCGGGCCCAGGCTTCATCAATCTGACGCTCAAGCCGGCCGCCTGGGTCGACGCGCTTCGCACCGTCCTGCATGCGGGACGGCAATATGGGCACAGCACCGTCGGCAACGGCACAAAGGTCAATGTCGAATACGTGTCCGCCAATCCGACCGGTCCAATGCATGTCGGCCATTGCCGCGGCGCCGTGTTCGGCGACGCGCTGGCCAATCTCCTGATCGCGGCCGGCTACGAGGTGACGCGGGAATACTACATCAACGATGCCGGCGCGCAGATCGAAGCGCTCACCCAGACCGGCTTTCTGCGCTATCGCGAGGCGCTGGGGGAAAATATCGGCCAGATTCCCGAGGGGCTTTATCCCGGCGACTACGTCAAGCAGGTCGGCGAGGAGCTCAAGGCCGACTACAGCGACGACCTCTTGAAGAAACCTGAGAGCGAGTGGAAGCCGATCGTGCGCGATCGCGCCATCAACATCATGATGGCCGACATTCGCAACGATCTATGGTCGCTCGGTGTCGTGCCGGATGTCTTCTTTTCAGAGTCCTCGCTGACCGAGGAGGGCGATCAGGTCGCCAGCACGATCGAGTTTTTGCGCAAGCAGGGCTACATCTTCGAAGGCCGCCTGCAGCCGCCGAAGGGCGCGCCGGTCGACGACTACGAGGATCGTGAGCAGACTCTGTTCCGCGCCACGGCGTTCGGCGACGATGTCGATCGACCGCTGATGAAGTCGGACGGCAGCTACACCTACTTCGCCTCCGACATCGCCTATCACAAGAGCAAGATCGACCGTGGCTTCACATCGATGATCGACGTGTGGGGTGCCGATCACGGCGGCTATGTCAAGCGCATGCAGGCGGCGGTCAAAGCCTTGAGCGGCAACCGCAAGTCCGATCTCGACGTCAAGATCGTCCAGTTGGTCAAGCTCATGCGCGATGGCCAGCCGGTGAAGATGTCAAAACGCGCGGGCGAGTTCGTGACATTGCGCGAGGTCGTGGAGGAAGTCGGCCGCAACGCCGTGCGCTTCATGATGCTCTACCGCAAGAACGATGCCGCGCTTGAGTTCGATCTCGCCAAAGTGATCGAGCAGTCGCGCGATAATCCGGTTTTCTACGTTCAATACGGTCATGCCCGTGGCCGGTCAGTGTTCCGCAATGTCCGGGAGGTCCTGCCCGACCTCCCGGAGGACCCACACGCTCTGGTCGAAGCTTTCGCCAATGCGCCTCTGGATCGAACTCGAAGACCCTGGCGAGCTTGCGCTGATGCGGCGGCTCGCCCTCTATCCCCGGTTGCTGGAAGGGGCGGCACTCGCCCATGAGCCTCATCGAATTGCCTTTTATTTGTATGAGCTTGCCAGCGATTTTCACGCTCAATGGAACCGCGGGAAGGACATGCCACATTTACGCTTCATTATGCAGAATGATCGAGAAATGACATTGGCACGCCTTGCCTTGGTGCAGGGCGTTGTTACTGTTCTCGCCTCCGGGCTCGCCACGCTCGGCGTCGATGCGCCTGAGGAGATGCGTTAGGTCTCCCTCGATGCCAGTTGACCGGAAACGGGATGAGTATGGCGGACGATAAAAGGCTGCGAGCGCAACGAACGAGCGAACCCATGCGACGCGGGGGGAACCGGCCGGACGATGGGGCGTCGGGCGATCCACTTGCCGAATTGGCCCGGCTGATCGGACAGTCCGATCCATTTTCTGACTATGGGCGGCGGGATGGGCGTAATACCGCGCCGCGTGAGCCGCAGCCACAGACTGGAACCGACTGGCGCCGGCAGGCGGCGTCCACGCCGCCCTATGACGCGCCCGAGGAGGCGCCGCGCGCGCCCTCACGGAGCGAGCCACGTTTTCCCGAGACCTTTAGCGGCCGCGATCCTTACCGCACGGCTGAGGAGCCGCGCGATCCGCGCCTCGATACACGCCACGACCCCGGTTACGAGGAAAGGCCGAGCCAGTATCGGCGTGAGCCGCAATACGAGGACGATGGCTACAGCGATCCGCGCCAGGACGGGCGTGCGCATCAGGACGGGCGTGCGTATCAGGATGAGCGTGCGTATGACTCACGCGATCAGCGCTCGCAGCCGGCCTATTTTGAAGATGGCGCTCCGATGGGCGCTGACGACGATGAGGACTATGACGATCCGCCGCGCTCGCGGCGTCGCGGCGGTCTCCTCACTGCGGTAACGTTGATCGGCTGCGCCATGATCGGCACGGCCGGCGCCTATGGGTACCGCACCTATTACAGCTCGCCGAGTTCCAACCGGGTGCCGCCCGTGATCTCGGCGGATACCGCTCCGACCAAGGTCGTGTCCGCAGCCGAGGGACCGACTGGAAAGTCCATTCAGGACCGCGTCCGCGACAACGCCGAGCGCGTCATTCCGCGTGAAGAGGAGCCGGTGGAATTGAGGACGCCTTCGCGCGTGCCAGGGTCGCAGCAATCAGGGTTTCCGTCGTCCTCCGCGCCAGGAGGGTTGAACAGCGGCTCGACTGCGTTTGCGCCCCCGTCGGGCAACGCCAATGCGGGCGAGTCGAGGCGCGTGCGCACGCTTACGATCAGGCCCGATGGCGAGTCACCAAGTCGCGAGCCGCCAAGTCGCGAGCCGTCAAGTCGCGAGCCGTCAAGTCGGACGGCAAGCAATAACCCGCCGCCGAGCGCGACGCCGCCACGACCGCAGCCGGTTCCCAAGAATCCCCCGTCACGCAACTCGGCGCCGATCGCCCTCGATCCGCAGGAGCCGCCCACGCCGCCGGCACCGCGCGAACGAACGGCTGTCGTGGCTCCGCCGGCAACGACCCAGAGCCTGCAGCCGCCGGCACCGCGTGCACCAGCTGCTACGGAAGGGGCTGCCAGCGGTTATTCAGTGCAGCTCTCCTCGCAACGCAGTGAAGCCGAGGCGCAGGCTTCCTATCGCTCGTTGCAGTCCAAATACCCCGATCAGCTTTCCGATCGCTCGGTGATGATCAGGCGGGTCGATCTCGGCGCCAAGGGCGTCTACTACCGCGCGATGGTCGGGCCGTTTGGCTCGTCCGACGAGGCGTCGCAGCTCTGCTCGGAGCTGAAGGCGGCGGGCGGCCAGTGCCTGATCCAGCGCAACTGAGAAAAATACCGCGGGTCTGAAGTTCCACTGGCGCTAGTGCCCAGCGCGCTCTGACATGAACTTCGGAAACAGAGGGATACTAGCAACTCTATGATTCCAGTGCCGCTTTTCGATTTGAAGTTCCTAACAGAGTTTGTTGCAGGTGGTGTAGGAACTTCAAATTGGCGGCACTAGCCGCGGGCTCAGTCAGCGACCTCGGCTCGAAAAGCAATATTAGAATCATAGAGTTGCCAGCGCACAGCCGGCTTCGGAGGCCAGGTCAGGGGCAAGGCGAGCTATCACGAGCTTCGCAAGCGGGGCGCCAGGCCGCTTGACCCCCCTGCAAGGCGGCGTGTAAGCGGGCGCCCATGACGACGAGCGCTTTCATCACCGGCGTGAGTGACGTTGCGCTGACCGCGGCGGAGCGCGCCTTCGTGCGCGAGGCCCGGCCATGGGGCCTGATCCTGTTCAAGCGCAATATCGAGACCCCCGCGCAGGTGGCCGCACTGGTGGCGTCGTTTCGCGAGATCGTGGGCATCGAGGCGCCGGTCCTGGTCGATCAAGAAGGCGGCCGCGTGCAGCGTATCGGTCCGCCGCATTGGCCAAGCTATCCGGCCGCTGCCGTCTATGGAGCGCTCTATGAGCGTGACCAGACGACGGGCATCGCGGCTGCGCGGCTTGGCGCGCGCTTGATCGCGCACGACCTGCAGCGCCTCGGTATTGATGTCGATTGTCTGCCGGTCGCCGATCTGCCGGTTGCGGGTGCTGATCCGGTGATCGGCGATCGCGCCTATGGTGAGACGCCAGCTAAAGTCGCCACGCTGGCCAAAGCTGCTGCGGAAGGGCTCATGGCGGGCGGTGTGCTGCCGGTGCTCAAGCATTTGCCCGGCCATGGCCGGGCCGCGGCCGACAGTCACCTCAAGCTTCCGGTGGTTGATGCCGCTCGCGCCGAGCTCGAGGCCTTTGACTTTGCGGCCTTTCGGCCGCTCGTGGGACTGCCCTTGGGCATGACGGCGCATGTTGTGTTTAGCGCGTATGACCCTGTCAATCCGGCGACGACTTCGGTCACAATAGTGCAAGACGTGATTCGTGATTCGATTGGGTTCAAGGGACTGCTGATGAGCGACGATGTTTCGATGGGGGCGTTATCAGGCTCGCTGGCCGAGCGCACGCGTGCTGCGCTCGCGGCGGGCTGCGATATCGTCCTGCACTGCAACGGCGAGCTCGCCGAGATGGAGGCGGTTGCTGGCGCGGCTCCCGTGCTGGCAGGGGAGGCGGCTGCCCGCGCGGCCGCGGCATTGTCGGCGCGCGTGGCGCCTGACGCGATCGACGAGGCCGACGCGCGGTTAGTGTTCGCCGCCATGCTCGCCGACGTGCGTGTGGCTGACGCGCGGAGGGCATCATGACCGCTGAAGGCGTCAAAGCCGACAGCGAGTTCTCGCCGGAGCTGGCCTCCGGCGAGAAGGCGTTGGTGGTCGATGTGGAAGGCTTCGAAGGACCGCTCGATCTCCTGTTGACGCTCGCGCGCCAGCAGAAGGTCGACCTCGCCAAGATCTCGATTCTGGCATTGGCCGATCAGTATCTCACCTTCATCGAGGAGGCGCGGCGGCTGCGGCTTGAGCTCGCGGCGGACTATCTCGTCATGGCGGCGTGGCTCGCCTATCTCAAGTCGCGTCTGCTGCTGCCGGACCTGAACGCGCCGGAAGGGCAGAGCGCCGAGGACATGGCGAATGCGCTGGCGCTGCGCCTCAAGCGGCTCGAAGCGATCAGGACTGTGGCCGAGCAGATGTTCACGCGCCAGCAGCTTGGGCGCGATATCTTTGCGCGCGGCCAGCCGGAGCCGATCGCGCACATCAAGCGTCCCGAGTGGACGGCGACGCTCTACGACCTGCTCTCGGCCTATTCGCATCAGCGCCAGAAGAATGCGCTCTCGCGCGTCATGCTGGCCAAGCGTGCGGTGTGGTCGCTGGCGGAAGCACGCGTAGCGCTCGAGCGGCTGATCGGTCAGTCGACCGACTGGACCCGTATCGACGAGTATCTGATCAAGTACGTGGTGGAGCCTTCAACTGCCGCCACGGTGTTTGCGTCAAGCTTTGCGTCGGCGCTTGAGCTGGTGCGCGAGGGTCTGGCGGAGATCCATCAGCATCAGGCATTTGCACCGATCTATATGCGCAAGCGCACGGCCGTGGCGGCGGTCGTGAGCGAGCCCGCTCAAGGAGCGGCTATCGACAGGACGGAGGACTGAGTGCAAGAAGTACAAGGGGAGGCCATCATCATGGGCCTGGCGAAGATGCAAGTCATTCGGCCGGATGTTGATCCGGAGGACGATGCGGGGGATGTGCAGGAACGGGTAGAGGAGCGGCCGGAGGAGCTGCGCCTGCTCGAAGCCATGCTGTTTGCCGCATCCGAGCCGCTGAGCGAGAAGGATCTCGTTGCGCGCCTGCCGCAAGGCACTGACGTCGCGGACGCGCTCAAGCGGCTGCAGCATGACTACGCATCACGCGGAGTCAATCTGGTGCGCGTCGGCGGCAAGTGGACCTTCCGTACCGCCGGCGATCTGTCGTGGCTGTTGAGCAAGGAAACAGTCGAGACGCGCAAGCTCTCGCGCGCCGCGATCGAGACGCTCGCCATCATCGCGTATCATCAGCCGGTGACGCGGACCGAGATCGAGGATATTCGCGGTGTGTCGACCTCGAAGGGCTCAATCGATGTGCTGTTGGAGACCGGCTGGATCAAGCCGCGCGGCCGCCGCAAGGTGCCTGGCCGTCCGTTGACCTTCGGCACCACCGAGGCCTTCCTGTCGCACTTCGGCCTCGACGCGGTCGGCGACCTGCCCGGCCTTGAAGAGCTCAAGGGCTCAGGCCTGCTCGACGGCCGCCTGCCGGCCGGCTTCAATGTCCCGATGCCGTCGGATGATCCGGCGCTGCGCGAGGACGAGGATCCGCTCGAGCCGGGTGACCTCGATCTTGGCCTCGCACCGCGGCCTGAGCGCATCGAGGGGGAGTAGGCCGGAACTGCAATTCGCCGCAGAACGCGTCGGCATTGCGGTTAACGCGCAGGAACCGCAGCGAGCGCAAAGGCTTACCGGAGGCGGTTGCCGAACAGAGCACCGCCTCCGCGCCGCTTGGCACCTTGTTTTTTTCGCGCCCAGCGCTTAGTTTCAACGTCAACCCTGAATAGTCAGGCGGGCCCGTGTGGCCCAGCGGGTGCCCGTGCGGCCCCCACCCCCCTCATCATGGAGGATGTGCGCATGGGTTCGATGAGCGTTTGGCATTGGATCATCGTGTTGGCGGTCGGCCTTCTGCTGTTTGGCGGACGCGGCAAGATTTCCGATCTGATGGGCGACTTCGCCAAGGGCATCAAGTCGTTCAAGAAGGGCCTCGCGGAAGACGAGAAGCCCGAAGAGCCGGCCAAGGTCGACCCGATGAAGACGATCGAGCCGTCGTCCACCGGCACGCCGGTTGCTGGCAGCACTCCCGCGTCGGCCGAGCAGCGCAAGGCCGGCTGACCCCAGCGGCGTCTCCACGAGCCGCGATGGCCTGCGGTGCGGGGGCGCCGGTGTTAGCTCTGGTGTTTGCACTGGTGTTTGCTTGGGAGTGAGGCCCGATGTTCGACATTGGCTGGAGCGAACTCCTGCTCATCGGCATCGTCGCGCTGATCGCGATCGGTCCGAAGGAGCTGCCGGGCGCGCTGCGGACGCTTGGACAGTGGATGTCCAAGGTCCGGCGCATGGCCTCGGAGTTCCAGAACCAGTTTCACGAGGCGATGCGCGAAGCCGAGCTTGCCGACCTCAAGAAGGAGGTCGACGAGATGGCGTCGAAGGCGCAGAGCTATGCGCACTTCGATCCGATCGATGACATCCGCCGCGACATCGAGAAGGCGGCAGGTCCGCCGCCGGATCTCGATACGCTGACGGACACGGCTGCCTTGCCGCCAGCTCCCGCCTCAACGTCTTCAGTCTCGACGCCGCCTGCGAGTCCTCCCGCTGCGACTGAGAGCCCGGCTGTGGCGTCCGTCGAGCCTGCGGCGCCCGCCGAGCCTGCGGCTCCGCAGAGCACCACTCCGGTCAACACGCCTGATGCCGGGAGGGCGGCGTGACCCACGAGGACATCGAGGCCACCAAGGCGCCCTTGATGGAGCACCTGATCGAGCTGCGCGCGCGGCTCATCAAGGCGCTCCTGGCCTTTTCATTGATGTTCATCGGCTGCTTCTTCTTCGCCAAGCAGATCTACAATGTGCTGGTCTGGCCATTCGTGTGGGTGGCGGGCCCCGAGCAGTCGAAGTTCATCTATACGGCGCTCCTGGAATACTTCATCACCCAGCTCAAGCTCGCGATGTTCGGAGCGGCGTTTCTCTCGTTCCCGGTGGTGGCGGGGCAGATCTACATGTTCGTCGCGCCCGGGCTCTACCGTCACGAGCGCCAGGCCTTCCTGCCGTATCTGGTCGCGACCCCGTTCTTCTTCGGGCTCGGCTCGATGGTGGTGTATTTCCTGGTGATGCCGATGCTGGTGCGCTTCTCGCTCGGCATGCAGCAGATGCCCGGCGAGGGCAGCGCCGAGATCGCGCTTCTGCCCAAGGTCGGCGAATATCTGTCGCTGATGATGGGGCTGGTGTTTGCCTTCGGCATCGCGTTCCAGCTGCCGGTGATCCTCACGCTGCTTGGCCGCGTCGGCATCATCACGTCGCAGCAATTGAAAGAGAAGCGCCGCTATTTCATCGTCGGCGCCTTCATCATCGCGGCGGTCCTTACGCCGCCCGATGTGCTGAGCCAGCTCTCGCTGGCGGTGCCGCTGATGGGCCTCTATGAGCTGTCGATCTTCTCGGTGCGGTTCGTGGAGAAGAAGGCGGCCGCCGCAGCTGCGGCCCCGCCCGACGGCAAGCCGGCGGAGTGACGCTGGTGATGCTTCCGCCCATTCGAGAACCGTCATCCTGAGGTGGTCGCCGAAGGCGACCCGAAGGATGATCAGCCCGGGCCGTCGCCCTTCGAGGCTCGCTTCGCTCGCGCCTCAGGGTGACGGGTAAAATCTGTTCTCTGACTGCTATAAGATCATTCCGAATCCCGCTGGAGCCTTTGCCATGCACGACATCAAATGGATCCGCGACAACCCCGAGGCCTTCGACCGCGCGCTTGCGCGTCGCGGTCTCAAAGGCGAGGCGCGGCGTCTAAGCGAGCTCGATGAGCGCCGACGCGCCGCGATCCAGAAGGCGGAGGCCGCGCTCGCGCGCCGCAACGCCGCCTCGCGCGAGATCGGCGCGGCGAAAAAGAGCAACGAGGAGGAGACCGCGCAGAAGCTCCTCGCCGAGGTGGCCCGGCTCAAGGAGGAAATCCCCGCTCTCGAAGCCGACCTCAAAGGAGGCCTCCGAAGCGCTCGACAAGGCGCTTGCGGAAATTCCCAATCTGCCACTCGCCGAGGTGCCGGACGGCACCGACGAGACCGGCAATGTCGAGCACCATCATTTCGGGGCCAGGCGCAACTACGGCTTCGATCTCAAGCAGCACTTCGATCTGGGCGAGGGCCTCGGCCAGATGGATTTCGAGACCGCCGCGAAGCTCTCCGGCGCGCGCTTTGTGGTGCTCAAGAAAGGTCTCGCACGGCTGGAGCGCGCGCTCGGCCAGTTCATGCTCGACCTGCATACGACCGAGCATGGCTACACCGAAGTGGCACCGCCGCTGCTCGTGCGCGACGACGTGATGTACGGCACGACGCAATTGCCGAAGTTTGTGGATGATCAGTTTCTGGCGACGCGCACAATCACACGCACTGAGCTTCTGCACGATGCACTCAAGCACGCGAGCGCCGCTGACGCAGAGCAGTTCAAGCGTGGCGAAATCGATCTCGCAGCTCTGGTCGATCGAATCCTCGAGCGTGCGCCACTCAAGGAAGACTTGTGGCTCATCCCCACCGCGGAAGTCCCGCTCACCAATCTGGTGCGCGAGTCGATCGTGGATGAAGCCACTCTGCCGCTGCGGTTCACCGCCTGCACGCCCTGCTTTCGCGCCGAGGCGGGCGCGGCCGGCAAGGACACCCGCGGCATGATCCGCCAGCATCAGTTCACCAAGGTCGAGCTGGTCTCGATCACGACGCCGGAGCAGAGCAAGGACGAGCACGAGCGCATGCTCGCCAGCGCCGAGGAGGTGCTGCGCCGGCTGGGGCTGCATTACCGCGTCGTGACGCTGTGCACGGGCGACATGGGCTTCGCCTCGCAGAAGACCTACGACATCGAGGTGTGGCTGCCTGGTCAGAGCATGTATCGCGAGATTTCCTCCTGCTCGGTGTGCGGCGATTTCCAGGCCCGCCGCATGAACGCGCGCTACCGGACGAAAGATCGCCAGGTGCGCCACGTTCACACCCTCAATGGCTCGGGCGTCGCGGTCGGCCGCGCGCTGATCGCCGTGCTGGAAACCTATCAGCAGCAGGATGGCTCGATCGCGGTGCCCGATGTGCTGCAGGGCTACATGGGCGGCCTCAAGACCATCGAGCGGGCCTGAGCCTCGATGCGCATCCTGGTCACCAACGACGACGGCATCCACTCGGACGGGCTCGACGCCTGCACCGAGATCGCGCGCGCGCTCTCCGACGATGTCTGGATCGTGGCGCCCGAATACGACCAGTCGGGCGTCTCGCATTCGCTTTCGCTCAACGATCCGCTGCGGCTGCGCCCGGTCGGCGAGCGCCGCTTTGCGGTCAAGGGCACGCCGACCGACTGCGTCATCATGGCGTCGCGGCACATCCTCAAGGATCACCCGCCCGATCTGGTGCTCTCCGGCGTCAATCGCGGCCGCAACGCGGGCGAGGACGTGATCTATTCCGGCACCGTCGCGGGCGCGGTCGAGGGCACGATCCTCGGCATTCCGTCGTTTGCGCTGTCGCAGTCCTATCTGTCGCGCAGCGATCAGCCGCCGCACTGGGCGACTGCGATCCGCAATGGGCCCGACATCATCCGCCGTGCGCTCGATGAGGGCATCCCGCGCGACGTGCTGATCAACATCAACTTTCCCAATTGCCCGCCCGATCATGTCAAGGGCATCGCGGTCGCGGCGCAGGGGCGCAATCGCCAGGAGCGTCTGCAGATCAACTCGCGCTACGACGGGCGCGGCAACGCCTATTACTGGATCGCCTATGTGCGCTTGCGCAGCGCGCCACCGCAGACCGGTACCGACATCTCGGCGCTCGCCGACAATCGCATCGCGGTGACGCCGTTGCGCCTCGACATGACGGACGAGCCGTTCATGACCAAGCTGGCAGCGCTGTTTCATAAGTAGGGTGGCCTTGTAGCCTGGATTGAGCCTCAGCGAAATCCAGGAACGAATTCCCAGCTGTAGGCCGTTCCCGCATTTCGCTGACGCTCAATGCGGGCTAAAGTGCAATAAATCCGAACAGAAAAAGGCGAAAGAAGGCATCAGGCGTGCCCAAAGAGCCGCACAAGGAAGACGGCGTCAGCCGCATGCAGTTCCTGCTCGAGCTGCGCCAGCGCGGCATCAACGACGTGGCGGTGCTGCGTGCGCTCGATGACGTGGCGCGCGAGCGCTTTGTTGACGACCGTTTCGCGGACGACGCCTATGCGGATCGCGCGCTGCCGATCGCCTGTGGCCAGACCATCAGCCAGCCGTTCGTGGTGGCCTATATGACCGAGCAGCTCGGCGTGCGGCCGGAGCACAAGGTGCTCGAGGTCGGCACCGGCTCGGGCTATCAGGCGGCGGTGCTGTCGCGGCTGGCGCGCGAGGTGGTGACGGTCGAGCGCTATCGGACGCTCGCCGATACGGCGCGCGCCCGCCTCGTTGCGCTCGGCTGCCAGAACGTTGACGTGATCGTGGGTGACGGATTTGCCGGCGTGCCTGAGCGCGCCCCGTTCGACCGGATCATCGTGACGGCGGCGGCCGAGGAGGTGCCGAAGGCGCTCACCGGGCAGCTCGCCGAGGGCGGTGTTATGCTGTTACCGCTGGGGCCGCACGGCGGCACTCAGCATCTCGTCAAATTAACCAAGACTGCAGGAAAGCTTGCGCGTGAGACGTTGCTTGCGGTGCGCTTCGTGCCGCTTATTCCTGGCCAAGCACGTGAATTATAACGAGTTTGGCGAAATTCCGTTAGGGTTGCGCGGCCTTAAACTCTTAAAACCTTGTTTACCTCGGCGAGCTTAACTCACCCGCTGTGTGTCGCGTGGGGTGAGTAGGTCATGATCTGGGAGTTGCAGCGCGCACGATCACGCTTGGTCGTGCTGACCGCGATCGCGGCTGGGCTCGCCGGCTGCAGCTCCGAGCGCTTCAGCGACAACCACTACGACAATCGTTACAACGACAATCGCTACGTTGCCCGGCCCGCACCTCAGCCTGAGCCGATGGGCGCGGCCGCGATGCCGCCGTCGAGCCGCATCGAGCAGGCGCCACTGCCGCCGCCGTCAGGTATGAGTGGACCAGGGCCGATGCCTGGTCCGATGCCTGGTCCGATGTATGGGCCGGTGTCTGTCGCGCCCGAGGCGGGCTACTCGGGTGGTGGCCGTGGCATGGCGAGCTATCAGCCAAATTATCAGCCGGTACCACCGGTTCCTCCCGAGATCACCGGCTCGGCGGCGGTGCGAAAGCCCGCGAGCCCGTGGAGCTGGGAAGGCGGCACCGCGATCATCGTCGCGCAGGGCGAGACCATCGACGTCATTGCGCAGCGTCACAACGTGCCGGCCGCCGTGCTGGTCGAGGCCAACGGCCTGCCACCTGGCGCTGCCATTCGGCCGGGCCAGCGGCTGGTCATTCCACGCTACACTGGTGGTGCACCTGCTGCTGCACCGCCGCCAATCGCGAGCAACGCAGGACCGCGTCCGTCTCCCGCGCCCGCGTCCGCAATCGGGCCGGCGCAGCCTGCGGCCGTCACCGGCTCGTCCGGCCTGCACGTCGTTGCGGCCGGCGACACGCTCCACAAGATATCACGCACCTATGGCCGCTCGGTTGCTGATCTTGCCAAGGCCAACAACATCGAGCCGACCGCGACGCTGAAGATCGGCGATCGTATTGTCATTTCTGGCGGGCCGGGTTCGCATAGCGTCGCCAAGAACAAGTCGTCGCAGCCGCTGGCGGCGCCATCCGCGAAGGCAGCGGCTGCTGGCCGGGCGGCGGCATCCGCCAAGGCTGCTGCCTCCAAGGCTGCAGTACCCAAAGCGCAGCCAGTGAAGGCGACACCCCCGCCGAAACAGCCCGAGCAGCCGCCGGAGCACGCTGCTGTGGTCACGCCGAGCGGCGAAACGCCCACGCCAGCGCCGATCAAGTCTGACGCTTCACCGGGCTTCCGCTGGCCGGTCAAAGGCCGCGTCATCGCCGGCTTCGGTCCCAAGCCGAACGGCCAACAAAACGACGGCATCAATCTCGCGGTGCCGGAGGGCACGCCGGTGAAGGCGGCCGAGGATGGCGTCGTGGCTTATGCGGGCAACGAGCTCAAGGGTTACGGCAATCTGGTGCTGGTCCGTCACCCCAATGGCTACGTGACCGCCTACGCGCACGCCAAGGAGCTGCTGGTCAAGCGCGGCGATCAAGTGAAACGAGGGCAGGTGATCGCCAACTCGGGCCAGACCGGCAACGTCGATACGCCGCAGCTCCACTTCGAGGTGCGCAAAGGTCCGGCACCGCTCGATCCGATGCCGTTGCTCAGCGGCGGATAATGCTCTCCGCCAGGAGCATTTCGATTTTCAGCTCACCGCTCGGTCAGCTTCACGCCGAGCCGGCCGGCCAGATCCTGAACGTATTGCCAGGCCACGCGGCCCGAGCGCGCGCCGCGCGTTGTCGCCCATTCGAGCGCTTCACGCTCGAGCTCTTCGCCGCTCAGCGGAATCCGGTAGTGGCTGACATAGCCCGTCACCATGGCGAGGTATTCATCCTGGCTGCAGCGATGGAAGCCGAGCCAGAGTCCAAAGCGATCGGACAGCGACACTTTCTCCTCAACCGCCTCGCCGGGATTGATCGCGGTCGCGCGCTCGTTCTCCATCATGTCGCGCGCCATCAGGTGACGCCGGTTCGAGGTGGCATAGAACACGACGTTGTCAGGCCGGCCTTCGATGCCGCCTTCGAGTACCGCCTTGAGTGACTTGTAGCTCGTGTCCTCCGCCTCGAACGAAAGGTCATCGCAGAACAGAATGAAACGGTAGGGTGCTGCCCGCATCAGCGCCATCAGATCGGGGAGGCTCTCGACATCCTCGCGATGGATCTCGACGAGCTTGAGCGCGCCATTGCCGTGGCTGGCATTGACTGCGGCATGCACGGCTTTGACCAGGGACGACTTGCCCATGCCGCGCGCGCCCCAAAGCAGCGCGTTGTTGGCCGGCAGCCCGCGCGCAAACCGCTCGGTATTGTCGACCAGGAGGTCGCGGACCCGGTCGATGCCTTTGAGCAGCCCCATGCCGACCCGGCTCACCTGCGGCACCGGCACCACTCGCCGGCCGGCCGGGTGCCAGGTGAAGGCCTCGGCCGCCGCAAAGTCGGGCTCGGAAGACGCAGCCGGCGCAAGCCGCTCCAGCGCATCGGCGATGCGGGCCATCAGTGCAGGGCCGTCCATGGCGCCATCCATGGCACCGTGCTGCTGCGGCGATTTGCCTTTTGCGGGGGGCTTTTGCGGAGGGCGCTTGGGCATGGCGCAGGACTGGCGAGAACCGTTGCAGTGCACACTTACCGGGGCCGTGGCTGCGCTGCAAGCTCGACCCGAGCAGGCGGTGGAACCACGCTGCTACGTGCCTGAACCAGCGTTGCAATTGGGCCGCTGCTCGGTATAGTCCGCGCCAACCGGCGATCGAGCGGCAATTGAAAAACGCCGGTACCTTCCGACACTTACCCCAAGGGGAATGACGATGTTCGTGACGCCCGCTTATGCGCAGGCCAGCCCGCTCGGCGACAGCTTGTTGACCTCGCCGCTGGTGGTGATGATCCCCATCATCGCCCTGATGTATTTCCTGATCCTGCGGCCCCAGCAGAAGCGGGCGAAGGAGCACCAGGACCTGGTCAAGAACTTGCGCCGCGGCGATACCGTGGTTACGTCCGGAGGGCTGGTCGGCAAGGTCACCAAGGTGGTCGATGAGGAGCAGATCGAGGTTGAGATTGCCGATGGCGTGCGCGTGCGCCAGGTCCGCTCGATGATCACGGGAGTGCGCGCCAAGGGCGAGCCGGTCAAGGACGACGCCAAGGGCTAGGGTGGCTTTGAGGATTCCATAGAAGGCCTCAGCGAGGCACGAACCGGGACGGTCTGCGCTCATGATGTACATCTCACGCTGGAAGGCGTTGGGCATCCTGCTCACGGCGTTGTTCGTGTGCATGCTCGCCGTGCCGAATTTCTTCCCGGAAAAGACCGTGCAGAGCTGGCCGAAATGGGCGCAGCGGCACGTCGTGCTGGGCCTCGACCTGCAGGGCGGCTCGCATCTCCTGCTCGAGGTCGATACCGGCGCGGTGCGCAAGGAGAAGCTCGAGCAGCTGCGTGACGACGTTCGGCGGGTCCTGCGCGAGGCGCGCGTCGGGCTCTCCAGCGCCCCCGTGGTGCGTGGCAGCAATGTCGAGGTGGTGGTCCGCGAGAGTGATCTCCAGACCGCGCTGACCAAGGTGCGCGACCTCTCGCAGCCGCTCGGCGGCATCTTGGGCGGAGCCGGCCAACGCACGCTTGAGATCTCCAACCAGGGTGGTGGCCGTATCCAGATCACCATGACCGAGCCCGCGATTGTCGACCGGATTCGACAGGCGGTCGATCAGGCCGTCCAGATCATCGAACGGCGCATCAATGAGCTCGGCCTGGTCGAGCCGCTGATTCAGCGCCAGGGCACCGACCGTATCCTGGTCCAGGTTCCGGGCCTTGGCGATCCCAAGCGCCTTATCGACCTCGTCGGAAAAACCGCCAAGCTCGACTTCCGCATGGTCGATGAGACCGTCACTCCCGAGCAGGCATTGCAGAACCGGCCGCCGCCGGAATCGGAAATCCTCTACGGCCCGAGCCGCGAAGGCCGCTCTCCTTACGTGATCGAAAAGCGCATTCTCGTGTCGGGCGCCGATCTCACCGACGCGCAACCGGGTTTCGATTCGCGCACCAGCGAGCCGGTGGTCAATTTCCGCTTCAATTCGGCGGGCGCGCGCAAGTTCGCACAGGCGACCGCCGAGAACGTCGGCAAGCGCTTTGCCGCCGTGCTCGACAACGAGGTGATCACCGCGCCGGTCATTCGCGAGCCGATCCTGCAGGGCTCGGGGCAGATCTCCGGAAGCTTCACGGTGGAGTCGGCGAATGACCTTGCAATCCTGCTGCGCGCGGGCGCGCTGCCGGCGCCCCTGACCATCATCGAGCAGAGAGTGGTCGGTGCGGGCCTTGGTCAGGATTCGATCACCAAGGGCAAGGAAGCCTCTTATTACGGCTCTGCCCTCGTGGTGGTGTTCATGGTCGTCGTCTACGGGCTGTTCGGCGTGTTCGCGAGCGTCGCGGTGGCGATCAACGTGGCGATGATCTTCGGCGTCCTCTCATTGCTCAATGCAACGCTGACGCTGCCCGGCATCATCGGCATCGTGCTCACCATCGGCATCGCGGTGGACAGCAACGTGCTCATCTACGAGCGCATCCGCGAGGAGGTGCGCACCGGCCGCACCCCGATCACGGCGATCGATGCCGGCTTCACGCGGGCGCTTGCCACCATCCTCGATTCCAACATCACGACCTTCATCGCGGCCGCCGTGCTGTTCTTCATCGGCACGGGCGCGGTTCGCGGTTTCGCGGTGACGCTCGGCATTGGCATCATCACGACCGTCTTCACCGCATTCACCCTCACGAGGCTGATGGTCGCCTGGTGGGTTCGGTGGGTGCGCCCGCAGAAGCTCGCGATCTCATAGGCAAGCAGGGGCGCGATCATGATGCACATATCGCGCTTGAAGGCATTGGGCATCCTGCTCACGGCACTGCTTGTGAGCATGCTGGCCGTGCCGAGCTTGTTTTCGGAGAAGACCATCCAGAGCTGGCCGGCATGGGCGCAGCGCCAGCTCGTGCTTGGCCTCGACCTGCGTGGTGGCTCGCATCTTCTGCTTGAGGTCGACGTTGCTGCGGTTCGCAAAGAGCGGCTCGATCAACTCCGTGAGGACGTGAGGCGGGTCTTGCGCGGTGATGCAGGGCTGACGCTTGTGAGTGCGCCGGTCGTGCGTGGCACGGGGATTGAGGTCGTGGTGCGCGAAGCCGACGTGCCGGCCGCCTTGTCCAAAGTCCGCGAGCTCGCGCGGCCGCTTGCTGGCGTTGCTGGGTCCGCCGGCCAGCGGACCTTCGAGGTTACCCACGTCGGTGGTGGACGCATCCTGGCCATGATGTCGGAGCCGGCGCTCGTCGAGCGCGTGCGGCAGGCGGTCGAGCAGTCGATCCCGGTCATCGAGAAACGCATCAACGAGATTGGTACGGTCGAGCCATCGATCCAGCGCCAGGGCGCCGACCGTATTATGGTTCAAGTTCCCGGTTACGAAGACCCGGAACGGCTTGAGAAGATCATCACCGCGGAGGCCAAGCTCGACTTCCGCATGGTCGACGAGAGCATGAACTCCCGAGCAGGCGCTGGCGAGCCGGCCGCCGCCGGAATCGGAAATCCTCTACGGCCCGAGCCGCGAAGGCCGCGCGCCTTACGTGATCGAAAAGCGCATTCTCGTCTCGGGCGCTGACTTGACCGACGCGCAGCCCGGCTTCGATCCGCGCACCGGCGAGCCGGTGGTGAATTTCCGGTTTAGTGCGGCGGGCGCTCGCAAGTTCGCGCAGGCGACTACGGAGAACGTTGGCAAGCGCTTTGCCGCCGTGCTCGACAAGGAGGTGCTCACCGCACCGGTCATTCGCGAGCCGATCCTGCAGGGATCGGGGCAGATTTCCGGCAGCTTCACGCTCGAAGCCGCCAACGATCTCGCCATTCTGATGCGCGCCGGCGCACTGCCGGCAAAGCTCACCACGATCGAAAAGAAGCTCGTCGGTGCCGGCCTCGGCCAGGACTCGATCAAGAAGGGCAGGGATGCCTCGTATTACGGTGCTGCCCTCGTGGCGGTGTTCATGGTCGTCGTCTACGGGCTGTTCGGCGTGTTCGCCAGCGTCGCGGTTGCGGTGAATGTCGCGATGATCTTCGGCGTGCTCTCGCTGCTCGGCGCGACGCTGACGCTGCCGGGCATCATCGGCATCGTGCTCACGATTGGAATTGCAGTCGACAGCAACGTGCTCATCTACGAGCGCATCCGCGAGGAGGCGCGCACCGGCCGCAGCCCGATCACGGCGATCGACGCGGGCTTCACGCGGGCGCTTGCCACCATCCTCGACTTCAACATCACGACCTTCATCGCGGCCGCCGTGCTGTTCTTCATCGGCACCGGCCCGGTCCGCGGTTTCGCGGTGACGCTCGGCATCGGGATCATCACGACCGTCTTCACCGCATTCACCCTCACGAGGCTGATGGTCGCCTGGTGGGTCCGGTGGGTGCGCCCGCAACAGCTCGCGATTTCTTGAGGCCCGTCCCGTGCGCTTGCATTCCTCCATTCCGATGCTGCGTATCGTCCCCGACGATACCAAGTTCGATTTCATGCGCTTCCGGCGCGTCAGCTTTCCGGCCTCGGCGGTCCTCTCGATCGCGGCGATCTGCCTCTACTTCTTCGTCGGCCTGCACTTTGGCATCGACTTCGTCGGCGGCACGCTGCTGGAGGTCAAGACCCAGTCAGGCCAGGCGGCCGACCTCTCCAAGATGCGCACGACCTTGGGCGCACTCGGATTGGGCGATATCCAGCTGCAGGAGTTCGGCTCGCAGGATCGCGTGCTGATCCGGATTCCGCAGCAGCCGGGCGGCGAGTCTGCGCAGGGAGCTGCCTCGGCGAAGGTCAAGGCGACACTGGGCGAGGAGGTCATGGTCGAGCGCGAGGAGGTGGTGGGGCCGCGCATCTCGACCGAGATGCTCGCCACCAGCACGGTCGGCCTGATGGCGGCAATTCTCGCGATTCTGGTCTATCTCTGGTTCCGGTTTGAATGGCAGTTCGCGCTCGGCGCCATGATCGCGAACGTGCACGACCTGGTGCTCACCGTGGGCTACATGTCGCTGATGCAGATCGATTTCGATCTCTCCAGCATCGCGGCGCTGCTCACCATTCTCGGGTACTCGCTCAACGACACCGTCGTCATCTACGACCGTATTCGCGAGATGCTGCGCCGCTACAAGCGCATGCCGATGCCGGACCTGCTCAACGTATCGGTCAACTCGACGCTGTCGCGCTCGATCATCACCCACTTGACCGTGACGCTGTCGTTGCTTGCGCTTCTTTTCTTCGGTGGGCACGCGATCCACAGCTTCGTGTCGACGATGATCTTCGGCGTGGTGCTGGTCGGCACCTATACGTCGGTCTTCATCGCGGCGCCGATCCTGATCTATCTCGGCGTTGGGACCACCCGGGCCGCCGTCGAAGAGACCGCCGAAGCCGTAAAGGTGTGACCTTGGTGGCTGGCGCGGCGCCATCCGCTCCGCACGTTGCATGGTGTGTTGCCAGCCATGCATGAGATGTTCGACCACTGCGAAGCGCTGGTTCGCTCAGCCGACAAGGATCGCTACCTGTCCGCGCTGTTCGCGCCGGCGGAGCACCGCGGCGCACTCTTTGCGCTTTATGCGTTTCATATCGAGGTCGCTCGCATTCCCGATGTGGTCACCGAGCCGCTGGCCGGCGAGGTGCGGCTGCAATGGTGGAGCGAGGCGATCTACGACCAGCGGCCCGAGGAGATGCGCGGCCACCCGATCGCCAACGCGCTTGCCGAAGTGATCGAGCAATATCGTCTGCCGCGCCGGCTGTTCGACGACTTGATCGAGACGCGGAGGGCCCATTTTGGCCGCGAGCTGTTCGGCAGCGTCGACGAGCTTGAGCGCTACGCCCGCGGCACCTCATCAAGCCTGATCGAGCTTGCCGCGCGCGTGGTGGGTGCCGCCGCCTTGGATTATGCTGGCCCCGCCGGAATCAGCCTGGGCATCGTCAGCCTGTTGCGCAACTTCGCGAGCGACGCGGTGCGTGGCCATGTCACGGCTCCGGCCGACCTGATGATCCAGAATTCGGTGCTGCCGCAGGACATCCTCGCGGGAAAAACGACCGTGCAGATCATCGCACTGCTCGGCAATCTGCGCGACGTGGCGGTTCGCCACTACGAGGAGGCGCGGGTGCTGATCGAGCGCGAGGGGCACGACGCGGTCGCGGCCTGGCTGCCGGTTGCAACAGTGCCGCTTGATCTGCGTGCACTCCGTCGTGAAGCGAGCGAGCCATTCGCCGAGTTCGAGGTGCCGCGCTGGCGCCGGCAATGGGCGCTCTGGCGCGCCGCGCGCTCGGGCCGCCCGCCGGCGATTCGTTGAGGTCGCGCAACTCCCCGCGCTGTCGAGATCGACCATAGTGTGACGGCCAACACATCGGCCGAATGCCGCCGCGACTACGTTGTGCATGCTGCGTGGCCAAATGCTCCTCAACAAATCCTGGTGAGCCGCGCAGCACAACGATGGGAGACGGTCATGGAGATTCATTCGACGCTGCGTCTTGCCTGCCTTGCGGCGGTGCTCGCGGCCGGCCTCGCCGGTATGGCCTACGAAGCCAAGGCAGGCGGCCTGAAAGGTGGTGCCAATACAGCGTCGCCGGGCACTCCGCCCAGTCGCTCAGTGAAGGGGAATCCGACTGTTACCTATCCTGGTCCGGTGTTCACCGGTCCTCCTAAGCCCCCCGGAAAGGGCGGCGGCTGTCCCAAGGGTGGTTGCAAGCACTGATCGATGTTCGGTCGAGCGGCGCGATGCGATCATTACTCCGCCGCCATCCGCGCCGCGCCGATCCACTGCTCAAGGTCATCGAGCGCGCGGTGGCAGAGCGCCCGCTTCCTGGCCAGTGCCTTGGAAGGTCCGCGTAGCCGCTTGCCGTTCTCGTCTGGCGGCAGTGCGCGCTCGAATGGCGGAAATAATCCGAAGTTGACGTTCATCGGCTGGTAGGAGCGCGGACCGGCGTCGATCGTCTCGATGTGGCCGCCGGTGATGTGATTGAGCAGCGCGCCGTGTGCGGTGGTCGGCGGCGGCGGCGCGAGCATCTCGCCCTGTCGCTCCGCGGCCGCAAAGCGTCCGGCCATGAGCCCGACCGCAGCCGACTCCACATAGCCCTCGCAGCCGGTGATCTGGCCGGCAAAGCGCAGCCGCGGCATCGCCTTGAGCCGCAGCGTGGCATCGAGGAGCTTG
This sequence comes from uncultured Alphaproteobacteria bacterium, assembly GCA_963817015.1. Taxonomy (GTDB): domain Bacteria; phylum Pseudomonadota; class Alphaproteobacteria; order Rhizobiales; family Xanthobacteraceae; genus VAZQ01. The sequence continues at coordinate 46,779 of CAWFMV010000015.1, forward strand.
GGCGAATTGAGGAACGTGTTGCGATGCAGCCCGCCGAGCCGCGCGAACTCGGCCCGCTCCAATCCCGGGATGCTGCGGAAGATGCGCGTCTGCTCGCCGTGCTTGAGCTTGGTCTGGAAGCCGACCATGTTGAACAAGGTGGCGAGCTTGTTGTCCTGCCGCAGCTGCACGACCGCATAGGCTTTCGATGTGCCGGGATGCGGGTTGGTGAGCCCGAACGGCTTCATCGGCCCGTGGCGCAGCGTCTCACGGCCGCGCTCGGCCATCACCTCGATCGGCAGGCAGCCGTCGAAATAGGGCGTGCCCTCCCATTCATGGAATGCGGTCTTGTCGCCGGCGATCAGCGCATCGACGAAAGCCTCGTACTGCTCGCGCGTCAGCGGGCAGTTGATGTAGTCGACCCCGGAGCCGCCAGGACCGGCCTTGTCGTAGCGCGACTGGAACCAGGCGACCGACATGTCGATCGAGTTGCGATGGATGATGGGCGCAATCGCGTCGAAGAAGGCAAGCGCGTCCTCGCCTGTGAGCGTCGAGATCGCCTCCGCCAAGGGCTGCGAGGTGAGGGGGCCGGTCGCCACAATGACGCTGTCCCAGTCGTCGGGCGGAAGACCTGCGATCTCCTCGCGGCGGACCTCGATCAGTGGGTTGGCGCTGATCGCCTCGGTGACCGCGGCCGCGAATCCGTCGCGATCGACCGCCAGCGCACCGCCGGCCGGCACCTGATTGGCGTCCGCCGCGCGCATGATCAGCGAGTTGAGCCGGCGCATCTCCGCGTGCAGCAGCCCGACCGCATTGTGCTCATGGTCATCGGAGCGGAACGAGTTCGAGCAGACCAGCTCGGCGAGGCTCTCGGTCTTGTGAGCGGCGGTCGCGCGCAGTGGGCGCATCTCGTGCAGGATCACACGCACGCCACGCGCTGCAATTTGAAAGGCTGCTTCGCAGCCGGCGAGCCCGCCGCCGATGATGTGGATCGGGTTGGTTTTCATAGCGCAAGTTTACGCGTCTGCGGCCGCTGCGACAAATGTCCTGCCGACAAATGTCCTGCCGATATGTCGCGGAACGCATGGGCGCCGGAACCTGTTGTTCTCCAGAACAGCTGGAGGATGGTCATGGCGAGACACGTTCAGTTTGCGGCCGTTTTGTGCTTGATGTGCGGAGTCATGGCTGCTTCGGCGCAGTCGCCGTCGTCTCAGACAACGCAGCCAGATCCCAAGGCGTGTGCGCCCGGTGAGCGCCTGGAGCCTGGTCCTAACGGGCCACAAGCGCCCGGCACCACAGGCAGGGCCGAGACGCCGAGCGCCAAGGTTGATACGCCGAGCGACAAGCTGGCGCGGACCGATGGAGTTATTTGTCCTCCAAATGTCGATTTAGAAATTCGAACGCCGGCGCCTGACGCTGGTACGATGCGGGTTATTCCACCGCCTGGCAGTCCAGGCGGAAAATCGGATGTTCGTCCGAAGTGAGCAATGCAACGAACTTATGCGAGTGAGCCCGCTTCGCCCGAAGGGTGAGGCGGGCTTCTCAATGTAGATGCTCATTGACGAATCACTTGACGATTTCCGCAACGGTATTGTCCTTCGGCTCCACGATGACGACTTCCTCGCCCATGACGAAAAAGGTGTTGTTCTTCAGTTGCGGGACCTTGCGCGTGACATCCTCCGGCACCGGCTGGAGATGCACGCCCTGCGGCACGGTTTCGCCGATCGCCACCTTGGCGTTCTCGGGAGTTTTTTGGACCTTCTTGTCTTTGAGAACGATCTCGCGGATCGTGTGACGGTCCTCCTCGTTCAAGTTCACAGATCGCTTGGTGCTGACAGGCGGATCGCCCGGAAGCTGTGCAAATTGCAAGGTATCGGGTGTGAATGGATTCCGAACCCGCAACCGCAATCGCGGCGCTGCCGATCAGCATTGCAAACGCCGCTATTGCTCCGATTGACAAAGGCTTGCGCATGGAACCCTCCTGCTGGTGCAGGATAAGAACGATGCAGGGCCTTCGAGAGTTCCAGGGGCGCGCAGGAAGATACGAGTTCCGCCGTTAGACGAATTAGGGCGACGCAGATTGGGATAGCTTCCTCGGCTCGCTTAACCGTCGAACCGCAAGCGCCAACGCCACAACAACCAAGAGCGTGGCAATCCAGGCCATGCGGGCTCCATAGCGATCGTGCGGTCCCGACAGTGCGCCACACACGAAGGCGTTCGCAAGGAGGGCGCCAACGACGGTTGTGGCAAGCGTCGCGATCGAATCGAAGCGACGCAAAAACAGGCCGTGCACAGCGAATGCCAGCGCTAACGCCATCGATCCCAATGCTATCGGAACGTGCAGCCAATTAATCTGATCGAATCCGAATTCGCCATGCTGCTGGCGCGCCCGCAGCATGGATGGCACCTCACCCGGAATGAAGCGCTTGATAATCCCGTAGGTGTGCCAGATCTCATTATGGATACCATAGCCTGAGCCGACCAGTCGCAATTGCTCAGCCGTGGCCGCGAGCGCGGTTTGCAACTGCTCGCGCGGATACTCCCTCAGGCTGCCGAGAACGATCTCGTGCATTTCATCTTCCAGACCGGCGAAACGCCCAAGATCATCGAAGATACGTGAGTTCCAGAGGAAATCATCGCCAGTCTTCGGCAACTGGTCACGATAAGGGCAGAGCCTATGCCCGGCGGCGGGACAATGGTCGTCGAGATAGCGCTTGACGATCCCATCCTGCAGCATGCGTCCGAATACAATTCCATAGCCTCCAGGCGTCCAGGCGAGCTGTCCCGAAAACGCGAAATTGGCGACGAGCAGCATCGCGGCACCGGCCGCAATACCTGTCCCGCTAGCCAACAGCCCGCGCCAATCGCACAGGCGCCAAACCAGCGACAGCGCCGCAGCGAGCATCAGCGACCGCGATCAACACGGCAAGTGTGGCGCTATGACTCGCGGCACTGAAGGCGATCAGCAGCAAGAGCGCGCCCTGCTCAAGCCGTCGAAATGCGCGCCAATGAAAGCTGAGGAGATAGAGCGCGAGCACACTCGCGCCCGCAAAGATATCCGTCAGCAGCAAACTGGTCAGAAAGGCCAGGCTGGTCGTGAGCGCCAGAGCGCTGACAATGACGAGGAACAACCGCGGGCGAGAGCCCAGGCCGGTCACGCGCAGAACCAAGCCGATGATCCAAAGCGTGCAGGCTGCTTGCAAGACGAGTTGCGGCCAGAAGCGCGTGCCCTCGCCAACATGGAGATACAGGCCGAACACAGTCGAGCGGCTTGGCACTAAATATCCTTCGTACCAGCGCGCGAGATATCCGCCGGTGTCATACTGTAGCAGTGGATATCCATTCCATATCGCCGGCGCGAGCAGCAGCGTTGCGCCCACAACTACGGCGACCAGTGTCTCCCAACGCAATGATGATTGGCGACGTGCGTGCAGGCCGGAGGCCGCTTCAGTGAACATGCAAGCAGGTCCTGCTCTGCAGGCCGATACAACCTGCTTGTGTATTGCGTGCTCTCATTCTTCCGCAATCGAATACCAATGTCCATGCCCACCAGGTCAATTGCCAACCTGTCGCAGGAACTGCGCAGCCTGCCCTATATTGCAAGAACATCTAGCAAGACACTGGCAGAACATCTGGAATGGGTGTAGGGCGCGACAGAGATATGACTGAACCGATCGGTCCACGGTCATTGCTTAAGGACTCTGATCCACTCTGTCCTCAGACCCACACCTGGAACGAAGGCTGGTTGGCTAGCAATCGTGACAAAGACCGTTCTCATTTCTGGAGGGGGAATTGCTGGACCGACCTTGGCGTTCTGGCTAAAGGCAGCTGGCTTCCAGCCAACCCTACGTCGAGCAGGCTCCGGCGTTGCGTAGCGGTGGCTACGTCATCGATTTTTGGGGCTTGGGCTACGCTATCGCCGAGCGCATGGGCTTGGCCGACGACATCAATCGGGCTGGCTATCATGTCCAAGAGGTACGAATCGTCGACGCGAAGGGCGATCGTATTTCCGGCTTCGGCACAAAGCTTTTTCTCGAACTTTCCGGTGGACGCTATGTGACCGTCGGGCGCAGCACACTGTCGAGATTGCTCTTTGAGAAAGTAAGCCGCGACATCGAGACGATCTTCGGGGACGAGATAGCCGAAATCGACGATCGGCAAACTTGTGTGAAAGTTCGGCTCAAGTCAGGCGCTGAGCGGCGGTTCGACCTTGTCGCAGGTGCCGATGGCCTGCATTCCAATGTCCGCCGCCTGGTATTTGGTCCACAGGAGCGCTTTGAGAAGCGCCTTGGTTATGGAGTCGCTGCGTTCGAGGCGAGCGGGTACAGGCCCCGCAATGAGGACGTCTACGTCATGTACAACCAACCTGGCGGCATGGTTGGGCGTGTGTCTTTGCATGATGACAAAACCTTGTTTCTCTTTGTTTTCGCCGAAGATAACGACGCATCGATACATGATTTGCCGGCGCAAAAGCGACTGCTGCGAAGAAGATTCGGCGAGAGCCAATGGGAATGTCCGCGTATTCTTGATGCCCTTGAAGAGGCGCCGGAGCTTTATTTCGACCGCGTCAGCCAGATCAGAATGGAGCACTGGTCGCGCGGCCGGATAGCGCTGCTAGGAGATGCGGCGTACTGCGTCTCGCTACTGGCGGGGCAGGGTTCGGCGCTGGCGATGACGGGCGCCTACATCCTCGCGGGTGAGCTCGCCAAAGCCGGCGGTCAGCACGAAATCGCATTTGCCAACTATGAGAAGCTCTTGCGAGGTTATATTGAAAAGAAGCAGCAGGGCGCAGAACGTTTCGCATCTGCTTTCGCGCCGAAGACGCGGTTGGGATTGTTCTTCCGCAATCAGGTGATCAGGGCTGCAGCCATTCCGGGGCTCGCTCGGCTTACGTTTGGGCGGGACATTGTCGACACGCTACAGCTCCCTGACTATCATTGGCCACAGCTGACCTAAGTTGGGCACAAGCATCGGGGGCGGCTCGCTGTATGGGTGCGAAAGGCTTCATCCTATGTTTGGCATTCCCCGCAGATATAGCCATTTCATTTTCGGCGTCATTCAGGCTGGGCTGACAAGCTTGATCGCCGCCGGGATCGCCAGCTTCCCATCGCCCACCGCAGTGGAGTTTCTTAGCCATTGGCTGTTGTCCTGGCTCATTGCATGGATCGCGATGTTGCCGGTGGTGGTGTTGGCAGCTCCGGCGATCAGAGCGATCTCGGTCGCGCTCACGAAAGAAGAGGAGCACACGTGATGTCTGTTATTTATTGGCCGATTGTGTTGAATAAGTCTTCAGGTGCGAGGCATGAGGTCTGCTGATTCAGTCGCTGCGAGAAGTGGGGCTGCGATCAAGATAGGGAATCGACAAGTCGAGCAGGCGTTGGCGAGAGTTGACGCCTCTTCTACAACAGTATCCGTTGCTATCGCGACCTTCATGACGTCAACCAGACCGTCGAGCATGATCCTTAGCGCTCGCTCACGCTGGCACCGCCAAATCGCTCGCGCCAGCGCGGCAGCACGTCCTTGTTGTAGACATTGTCCGGGATGCCGCCCTTGAGCGCGGTGATGACCGAGCGCGTGGCCCAGTCGACGCCCTGGCGCAGCTCGCCGCCTTCCGTATAGGACGCCGAGTGCGGCGACAGCAGCACCCGGTCGCCGAGCTTGCGCAACGGCGAATTCGATGGGCAGCGGCTCCTCCTCAAACGCATCGATCGCGGCTCCACGCACGCGGCCTTCGTCGATCGCCTTGGCAAGCGCCTTCTCATCGAGAACCTTGCCGCGCGCGGTGTTGATGACGATCGCGTTCGGCTTCATCAGCGCAAGCTCCTTCTCGCCGAACATGTAGCGCGTCTCTTTGGTGAGCACGACATGGAACGACACGACGTCGGACTCGCGCAGCAGCGTCTCGTAGTCGACCTGCCGCACACCGTGCGCCAGGAAGGTGGCCGGCTGCACATAAGGGTCATAGGCAATGAGGCGGGCGCGCCAGGGCGTCATCAGCTGCGCCACCCGGGTGCCGATGCGGCCGAAGCCGACGAGCCCAATGGTCTGCCCAGGAAAGCCATCGGAAACGCGGCTGCCGACATAATACGAGTAGTTGTCGAGCGTGCGCCATTTGCCGGCGCGCACGTCGGCGTCGCGCTCGCGCAGCTTCTTGAGCAGCGCCAGCATCATGGTGACAGTGGTCTCGGCGACGCCGAAGCAGTTCGACTTGGTCGGCGCATGGCACACCATGATGCCAAGCTCGGTCGCCGCATCGGTGTCTATGTCATCGACGCCGACGGTGTATTTCGCGACCACGCGCAGCCGCTGCGAGGCCTGCATGATGCGCCGGCTGATCGGCGTGTGCCGCATCGAGGTGCCCATCAGCGCGACCGCGTCGCGCGCAGCCTCCACCACGTCGTCCTCGTAATGGGTGCGCGGCAATTGCCAGTCGCGGTTGCCGACAACGACTTCGCAGCCGAGCCCCTCGAGGGACTTGATGGTCTCCGGCGGCTCCTCGCGCGGGGCAAAGATCAGGACCTTCGGCTTCGACATGGATACTCCTTGGGTGCTTGCCCGGCGGGTGATGGCAGGCGTTGGGGAAGGTTGGTGGGAAGTCAATGTAGCATGCTTTGTTTAATGCAGAGCTTGTTGTGAGCGCGACTACGTCAGGCACGGCGGGGACTCCCTCTCCCCAACGGGGACGAGGGTGGGGGTGAGGGGGCAACGAACTCTCGATAATTCATAACCCCTCACCCTACCCCTCTCCCTTCGGGAGAGGGAGCCGGCCGCAGCTGTAGCCCGGTCATGCCTCAAGCGATCTCGCCAAAAAAGTCAATCCAGCTTAATTCCGCTCTCCTTGAACGCCTTTTCCCATCGTAGCGCTTCGCGTGCGGACGAAGGCGTCGAGCTCTTCGGGCGTGCTGCGATACCGCATTGATCCCGGATCTCTCAAGCTTGTCGGCGGTGGCCGGGTCAGCGTAGATGCGCACGATCTCGGCCTGCAGCTTGTCGACGATCGCGCGCGGGGTGCCGGCGGGCGCCATGAACGCGATCCAGCTCGACATGTCGTCGAGCGCGGGAATGCCGGCGGCGGTCGACAGCGGCGGCACGTCGGGCAGTTGCGGCAGTGGGCGGCTGTTGAGCTTGGCGAGCGGGCGCAGCTTGCCCGACGTGATCAGCGGCAGACTCGAGGCGGTGCCGTCCACGATGTAGTCGACCGCACCGGTGAGCAGCCCCTGCACCACCTCGGAGCTGCCCTTGTAAGGAATGAGCTGCGCCTTGATGCCGGCCTCGCGGTTGAACATGTAGCCCGCAAGCCGTGTCGTGATAATGCCGGCGCCGTAGTTCATGCTGCCGTTCTTCGCCTTGCCGAGCGTGATCAGCTCGCCGATCGACTTCGGCCCGTCGTCGGCGCGCACGGTCAACAGCGAAGTGTTCTTGGCGCCGAGCGAAATGGCCGCGAAATCCTTGAACGGATCGTACGGCAGGCTGGTCTTGGTCGCCGGGTTCATCACCAGCGTGGTGTCCATGGCGGCGAGCAGCGTGTAGCCGTCGGGCGCCGCCCTTGCGACTTGCACGGCGCCAAGCGCGGTGTCGGCGCCGGGCCGGTTCTCGACCACGACCGGCTGGCCGAAGGCTTCGCTCATCTTCTGCGCCACGATCCGCGACAGGATGTCGGTCGGGCCGCCGGCCGGGAACGGCACCACGATGCGGATCGTCCGGCTCGGGAAGTCCTGCGCGATGCGCGGCGCGTGGAGCGCTGCAAGCGCGCAGAGCATGGCGGCGCCGAGACGGCAGATCGAACGGATGAACGTCAGCATGGATGTTCTCCCGTCGCGCGGCCTCATTGCACTGCAAGCCCAGCTTCCTTGGCGAGCGGCGCCCAGAAGGCATATTCGTCGGCGACGAATTTCGCGACCGCCGCCGGATCAAGATCGAGGGTCGAGCAGCGCAAGCCGGTCGAAATGCTCGCGCATCTTCTCCGTCTTGTTGATACGCCGGATCTCGGTATTGAGCTTGCGCCACGATAGCGGCGGGCAGGTTCTTCGGGCCGGCGAGCCAGAACCAGGTGTCGCCGCGGATGTCGGGAAAGCCCTGCTCGGCGAAGGTCGGAACGTCCGGATAGGCCGGGTGGCGCTGCGCGCTGGTCACGGCGAGCGGCACCACCTTGCCGGAGCGGATCATCTCGCCGGCGGTGAGCAGCGTCGTCATCGTCAGCGAGATGTGATTGCCGAGCACTTCGTTCATGCCGGAATTGGGCGCCGGCACGTGCTGGATGTCGACGCCGGCACGGCGCTTGAAGCGTTCGAGGATGAGCTGGCCGAGCGAGCCAGGCCCCGGTGACGCCGACGTCAGCGGCTTCGGTGCGTGCCAATGCCACCAGCTCGGCGATCGACTTGACGCCCAGCGCGCTGCCGGCAACGAACACGAAGCTGTCGGCGGCTTCCATCGCGATATGGGTGAAGTCCTTCAGCGGGTCGTAGCCGATATTGGGATTGATCGCCGGGCCGGTCAGGTGCGGGCCGGAGCCGGCGTTGACGAAGGTGTAGCCGTCGGGCTCGGCGCGCGCGACCTGCGCGGAGCCAAGCGCGCCTGCGCTGCCGGCGCGGTTCTCGATGAAGAACTGCTGCTTGAAGGTGGCGCTCAACTCGCGCCGCCAGGAGCCGCGCCAGTTGGTCCGAGCTGCCGCCGGCCGCGAACGGCACCACGATCTTCACGGGCTTCGCGGGCCAGTCCTGCGCGTGCGCAGGGACGGCGAGGGCTGCGCACAGCAAGGCGGCAAGCCGCAACAGGATGGCATGGGCAGCTCCAGTCTGGTTCGAGCCTCGCGAGTATAAGGCGCACGCTGGCCATCACCAGCGCGTTGCCGTTCTGTCAGAATCGTTGCGGCGTCTTGCGTGGCTGCGAGGACGATTACGGCAGCAATGCATGCGGTTGTCGTCCCGCGCGTCACGGCGGGGACCCATAGCCAGCTGGCGTACTTCGTGTGCATCGAGTCGCGCCGCGGCGCATCTCGACCAGTCGGTGTCACGACATCGCTGCAGCAATGCGGCGTCTGGGTCCCGCAGCTGCGCGTGGAGGCGACGTGCAATCCGGAGGCTGTGCCAGCACAGCGGGGGGCGACCTCGCGACCCTAACCATATTCCGAAGCCTGCGTTTCAGGATCACGAATGGACGATACGTTGGCCATGCGCCAGAGTGCGCGCCGCGTAGTCTGGGAGAGACGTCATGTGGCCCGATCGTCGTCTGATCGATCTGTTCCAGGTCGAGCTGCCGATCCTGCTGGCCCCGATGGCGGGCTCCATGGATGTCGAGCTGGCCGTTGCGGTCGCGCAGGCAGGCGGGCTCGGCTCATTGCCATGCGCGATGCTCGACGCCGACCAAGGCGCGCGAGCAGATAACGAAGTTCCGTGCGCGCACTCGCAGGCGAAGGTCAATCTCAATTTCTTCTGTCACACGCCGCCGGAGCTGAGCAATGCACGCGAGGCGCGCTGGCGCGAGCGGCTGGCACCCTATTATCGCGGAGCTTGGCATTGATCCGGCGGCGCCGGTGCCAACCAGCATGCGGCTGCCCTTCGACGAGGCTTTCTGCGCCCTGGTGGAGGAGACGAATCCCGGCGTGGTGAGCTTTCATTTCGGGCTGCCGGAGGAGAGGTTGCTGAAGCGCGTGAAGGCTGCAGGATGCGCTGTGCTGTCCTCTGCCACGACGGTGGCCGAAGCGCGCTGGCTCGAAGCGCGCGGCGTCGACGCCATCGTGGCGCAGGGCTATGAGGCGGGCGGCCATCGCGGCATGTTCCTTTCGGATGATCTCGCGGCGCAGGTCGGGACCTTCGCGCTGGTGCCGCAGATCGTCGATGCCGTGAAGGTGCCGGTGATCGCGACCGGCGGCATCATGGATGCGCGTGGGATCGCGGCGGCCTTCGCGCTCGGCGCTGCCGCGTCCAGATCGGGACGGCTTTCCTGTTCACGCCCGAGGCTAAGATCAGCGCGCCGCACCGCGCCGCGCTGCACGATGCGCGCGATGATGGCACCGCGGTCACCAACCTGATGACCGGACGACCGGCACGCGGTCTCGTCAATCGCGTGATGCGCGAGATCGGGCCGGTGAACGACGATCGCGCCCGCGTTTCCGCTCGCGGCCGGTGCGCTCGCGCCGCTGCGTGCCAAGGCCGAGGCGCAGGGCTCGGGCGACTTCTCACCGATGTGGGCCGGTCAGGCGGCAGCGCTCGGCCGCGCAATGCCGGCCGCGGAGCTCACGCGCACGCTGGCGGTCGAGGCGCTGGCGCTGCTGCAGCGCATGGGCGGGGCGGGATAAGACCAAGCCTCGCCGAAGCATTCACACCATTCCAATTTCCAACTCCTGCTCCGCCTGAGCGATGGCGCGACGATCGCAGCAGCGGGTTGCAGGCAGCGATTGCGCGTTTGATTGGTTGCTCTTTGCGGACGGACCGCGAACCACACTGCCGTCGCGTGACATTGCGGTCACAGAACTCCCGCTAGCAGGGCCCAGACCTTCCTGAACATGGAACTTTTCCCGAACTCGCACGTTTTGATCCCGCCCCTTACTTCCGAATTATCTTTCACTATCAAGGCGTAAGGCACTTTGATGATGGACGCACTGCTCCCTCGCGCCGGCACCAACATTCCGGGGCTGGACAAGTATACTGGTAGGCGGATTCGCAAGGAATCGGCTGCACCTGCTCGAAGGCACTCCCGGCGCTGGCAAAACAACGATCGCCCTCCAATTCCTCATGGCCGGCGCGGCGGCGGGGGAGCGGGGGATCTATGTCAGCCTCGCGGAAACCGAAGAAGAGCTCAGGCAGGGTGCAAGGTCCCACGGCTGGGAGCTCGCCGACGAAATCACCGTCTTCGAGCTGGTCCCGCCCGAGAGCGTGCTCGATCCCGAACGGCACCAGAGCCTGCTCTATTCGTCCGATCTTGAGCTTGGAGAAACAATCACGCGGATCCTCGAAACAATCGAGCGCATCAAGCCCGCGCGCGTGGTGATCGACAGTCTGTCCGAGATACGATTGCTCGCGCAGAGCTCGCTGCGATACCGGCGGCAGATTCTGGCGCTGAAGCACTATTTCGCGCGCCACCTGTCGACCGTCATCATGCTCGACGATCTCACGAGCGAAAGCACCGACAGGGCGGTGCACAGCATCGCGCATAGCGTCATTCATCTCGATCAGCTTGCACCGTTGTATGGCGGCGAACGCCGGCGACTGCGCGTCATCAAATGCCGCGGTCAATCGTTCCGCAGCGGCTACCATGACTTCGTGATCGCCAAGGGGGGCATTGAAGTGTTTCCCAGGCTTGTCGCCGCCGAGCATCGTCAATCGTTCAGCGACGAGTTGCTCCGAAGCGGGGTCCCCGAGCTCGACCTGCTGCTTGGCGGGGGCGTTACCGCTGGCTCAAGCACGCTGGTGTTGGGCCCCGCTGGTATGGGGAAGTCGCTGCTCATTCTGCAGTACCTCGAGGCCGCGGTGAAGCGTGGCGAGAAAGCCGCAATGTTCATCTTTGATGAGGAGCTAGGCCTTTTGCTTGCGCGGGCCAAGGGGGTTGGCGTCGATCTGCAGGCGATGCTGGACGCAAACCAGCTTGTCATCGAACAGATGGATGCCGCCGAACTTACGCCGGGAGAATTCTCGCATCGGGTGCGGCGTTGCGTCGACCGGGACAATGCCAAGGTCGTCGCTATCGACAGCCTGAATGGCTATCAGGCGGCGATGTCGGAAGAACAATTCGTCACACTGCATATCCATGAACTGTTGCAGTACTTGAACCGCCGTGGCGCAGCGACCTTCCTGTCCATCGCTCAGAGTGGGATGATGGGTGACATGCGGCAGCCGGTGGATATCACCTACCTTGCAGATACCGTGATCCTGATGCGCTATTTTGAGGCGTTCGGCCGCGTGCGGCGTGCAATTTCGGTGGTGAAGAAGCGCACCGGCGCGCATGAGGATACTATTCGCGAGCTCACGATCACGAGCAAAGGCCTGGTGCTCGGACAACCGCTCAAGGAATTCCAGGGCGTTCTGCGAGGCGTGCCGACCTTCGTCGGCCAGGCAGTTGCGGCGATGGGCGAGACGTGATCAAGAAAACCGCCCCAGCCGAACGCGCCTTGATTCTGGCACCACATGGGCGTGACGCCCGCATTGCGGCGCAGATCCTCGTTGAAGCACGCATCGATGCGCATGTTTGTCCCAAGCTTGCGAGCTTGCTCGAGCAGCTTACGGCGGGCGCGGACGTCGCCATTCTGACCGAAGAGTCAGTCTCTGACCTTGAGACGCGCCCGCTACGAGAGTGGGTCGACTCGCAGCCGACGTGGTCGGATTTTCCCTTTGTCTTGCTGACGCGCCACGGTGGTGGACTTGAGCGCAATCCCACCGCTGTCTCGCTGACGGGGATTTTCGGCAATGTCACGTTTCTCGAACGGCCGTTTCATCCCACAACGCTGGTCAGCGTTGTGCAGACCGCATTGCGTGGGCGGCGCCGGCAATACGAATGCTCCCGGCTGAACGACGAGCTGGAGGCGAGGGTGCAGGAGCGTACCGAGGAGCTTGCGGCAGCCAATCGCGAGCTTCTGTCGCAGATCGAAGAACGCGAACGTGTGGAATTGACGTTGCGGCAGATGCAGCGGTTGGAGGCGGTGGGTCAGCTCACGTCGGGAGTGGCGCACGATTTCAACAATCTTCTGACGGTTCTCCTGGGCAACATACGGTTTCTGGAGAGATCGCTGATCGACAAAGGCTTCGACGGCAAGGTTGTGCAGCGGCTCTCCAATATGCGGGAGGCCGCACAACGCGGCGCCCGCCTGACCGACCAGCTTCTGACATTCTCGCGTCGACAGCATCTCGAGCCGGTTGCCACCGATCTCAACGCTGTGCTGTCCAAGGTTGAGGACCTTCTCCAAAGCACGATCGGTCGCAAGATTAAGGTTGAAACGCTGGTGTCGGGCGAGTCCTGCCTTGCGATGGTTGATCAGACGCAGCTGCAACTGGCGATCCTCAATCTGTCGATCAACGCCCGCGATGCCATGGGAAACGGAGGGAGTCTGTGCGTTTCCACGCGTAATGTCGTGCTCGGCCCACCCAACGCGCCCGAGAAGCCGCCGGCGGGAAAGTACGTGGAAATCTGCGTGTCCGACACGGGCCACGGCATGAGCAAAGAGGTTCGCGCCAAAGCGTTCGAACCATTTTTTACGACCAAGGATGTCGGTAAGGGATCGGGGCTTGGCCTCAGTCAGGTTCTTGGATTTGCCAAACAGTCGGGCGGCGGAGTCTGTGTGCAAACTGAGGAGGGCAAGGGCACGGCGATTTGTATCTACTTGCCGCCGGCCCAGGGCGTTGCCACTGTCCTACAAAGCGAGGCCACGATGCTGGTCGCCGCTCCCCATTCGGGCGCGGTCATTCTGCTGGTCGACGACGACAATGCCGTACGCGATGTCACGGCGACCTATCTGCGCGAGCTCGGATATCAGGTGCTGGAAGCCGGCAGCGGGGGCGCTGCCTTGGAAGTGCTGGGATCGTCCGCCGCGATCGATCTGTTGCTGCTCGATTACGCGATGCCGGGAATGAATGGCGCCGAGCTGTCTCGGCGAGCCCGCGGCCGCCGGCCCTTGCTGCCAATTCTCTTTGTGACCGGCTTCGCGGAGCAGGACGCCTTCAAGGGCATCAGCGAACGGGACATCGTCCGCAAGCCGATCAATGTCCAGGAATTGTCGACGAAGCTGCGGGCCTCACTTGCGTCTCGTCCACGGCAGCTGGCCGAGGGCGGCATGCCGGCGTAGGCTGTCGCGCCCCGATCAATCCTTCATATACTCCACCGCGAGCTTCACGATCGCGGGCGGCGTCGCATAGACCTCGCGGATCAGCGCGTCGGCGTCGGCGCCGAGGATTGGCCGCACCTCGAGATCCTGCTTCTTGGCGTCGGCGAGAAAGCCTGTGTCTTTCATGGTCGCATCGAACGCCGCGCGCAGCGCCTGCAGGCGGTCGGCGGGCACGCCCGGCGGCATCACGTAGGGCCGCGCCATGGTCTGGCGCGACACGATCAGTCGGAGCGCGGTCCGCTGCTCGTCGGTCTCCGCCACATCGGTGATCAGCGGCACCTGCGCGAGCTCGTCGAGCTTCTGCGCCGCGAGCTGCAGCACCACGTCGAGCTGCTTGCCTTCGTACATGTCGCGGTTCCAGCTCACGAGGCTCGACCACGACCAGCCGCAGCGGCCGTCGACCTCGTTGCGCTTGATGGCAACCACCACCTCGGCGGCGCTGGCGTAGCCGGCGACGACCTTCATCGGCAGCTTGAACATCTTGCGCAGCACGGTCGGGAACACGTCGGAGTCGGCGCCCGCGCCGGTCGAGCCGATGATGAATGGCTTGGTCCGCATGTCGGACCAGGACTTGATGCCGGCGGCCGTGCGGAAGGCGCAGACACCGACCTCGTTCGAGATGCTGCCGAGCCAGCCGAATTTCGGCGCATCGAACTGGGTGCCCTCGCTGCGGCCAAGCAGCGGATCGAGAAACGCGCCGCGCGAGAAGCCGCCAAAGGTCGAGCCGTCCTTGGGTGCGATAGTGTAGAGATAGTTCGCCGCCTTGATCGAGCCCGCCCCCGGCATGTTCTGCACCACGATCGTGGGATTGCCGGGGATATGGCGGCTGATGTGGCGTGCGAGCGTGCGGGCATAGAGATCGTAGCCGCCGCCCGGTGCATAGCCGATCACCAGGTTGACGGTCCGCCCACGATAGAAATCGGAGACGGCCTGCGCCTGGGCTTGCGTGCCGGCGCAGATGAACGCAACCGCCGCCGCTGCCAGGCGCCCGATGCTCATCATCGTCGGACTATAGCATCTGCGTGCGGTCGCATACGGGTCGTCGGGGTGGTTGCGGCGCAAAACTGCGGCGTGTTATGCGACGGCGCCAACAGGGGTTTGCTCATGTCCGTCGATGCCGACACCGTCCGCCGTATCGCGCATCTCGCCCGCATCGCGGTTGCGGAGGACGAGGTCGAGCACCTCAAGGGCGAGCTCAACGCGATCCTGGCGTTTGTCGAGCAGCTGTCGGAGGTGAACGTCGAGGGTGTCGAGCCGATGACCTCGGTGACGCCCATGGACATGAAGAAGCGCGCCGACGAGGTCACCGACGGCGGTATCCCGGACGACATCGTGCGCAATGCGCCGGCGACCGAGGGCCATTTCTTCCTGGTTCCGAAGGTCGTCGAGTAGGAAAGCCTTGGCGGCTTGCAGAGCCGATGGCGAGGCCCTATGTTTGCTTTGGGTGAATGAGCCAACGGCGTCGGCCGAGGTCTGGGTGTGACACAGGTAGAGATAAGGCGGGCAGGGCTGCCAAACGGGCATATGAGAATGAATAGCGAAGGAAAATCAATCGCTTGATGCTGAAAAGGCCATCCCAGTCTCGAGCCGCGGCAGTCTCTATATATGTGTCGCAAGCGGGTCAGAATTCGGGTCTGGGTTGGCAGAACGAAACCACTGAGCGAGAAACTCAAGCTATTCCATGACCTTAGATGTGAGTAGAGGTGATAATATACCTCCTAGTTTGATCCTCATGACGAGGATGGGGCCGGATGTGCTGGGCGTGTGAAGAGCAAGATCTGATGTACCGCTACGAGCTCGAGATGGCGGTGGCGCGCGACGTGATGCCCGAGGGCTTCACGGCGGCCGATTTCGAGGCGGCCGGTTTGCCGGTGCCTGGCACATCGCCAGGTGTCGTCCAAGCCGACCAAGAGTCGCCAAGCCCGCGAACCCCTTCGTCTGCGACACTCCGGACAACGAATGACTGAGCTGACTTCGCTGACGCTCGGCGAGGCGCGCGACGGGCTTCGCAGCAGGCGCTTCTCCGCTGTCGAGCTTGCGGACGCGCATCTTGCCGCCATGGAAGCCGCGCGTGCGCTCAATGCCTATGTGCTGGAGACGCCGGATGCCGCGCGCGCCATGGCGAGCGCGGCGGATGCGCGCCTTGCGGCAGGCGATGCGCGGCCGCTCGAGGGGATTCCGCTCGGCGTCAAGGATCTGTTTGCGACGCGCGATGTGCGCACCACCGCCTGCTCGCGCATCCTCGGTGATTTCAAGCCGCCTTACGAGTCGACCGTCACCGCCAATCTCTGGCGCGACGGCGCGGTGATGCTCGGCAAGCTCAACAACGACGAGTTCGCGATGGGCTCGTCGAACGAGACCTCGTGCTTCGGGCCGGTGGTCAATCCCTGGCGGCGGCGAGGTGCGAACGAAGGGCTGGTGCCGGGCGGCTCGTCCGGCGGCTCGGCGGCGGCCGTTGCGGCGCGGCTCTGCGTCGGCGCGACCGCGACCGACACTGGCGGCTCGATCCGTCAGCCGGCTGCGTTCACCGGCACAGTCGGGATCAAGCCCACTTACGGTCGCTGCTCGCGCTGGGGCATCATTGCGTACGCGTCGTCGCTCGATCAGGCCGGGCCGATCGCGCGCACGGTGCGCGACAGCGCGATCCTGTTGCGCTCGATGGCCGGTCACGATCCGAAGGACACGACGTCGGTCGATCGTCCGGTGCCGGACTATGAGGCTGCGGTTGGCCGGTCCGTGAAGGGGCTCAAGATCGGCGTGCCGAAGGAATATCGCGTCGACGGAATGGCGGCGGAGATCGAGACGCTCTGGGAGCAGGGCGTCGCCTGGCTCAAGGCCGCAGGCGCCGAGATCATCGACGTCTCGCTGCCGCACACCAAGTACGCGCTGCCGGCCTATTACATCGTGGCGCCGGCGGAAGCCTCCTCGAACCTCGCGCGCTACGATGGCGTGCGCTACGGGCTGCGCGTGCCGGGGCGCGACGTCCTCGACATGTATCAGAAGACGCGCGCCGAGGGCTTCGGCAAGGAGGTGCGCCGGCGTGTGATGATCGGCACCTATGTGCTCTCGGCGGGCTATTACGACGCGTATTATCTGCGGGCGCAGAAAGTGCGCACGCTGATCAAGCGCGACTTCGAGGACTGCTTCGCGCAGGGCGTCCACGCGATCCTCACGCCCGCGACGCCGTCGCCTGCCTTCGGCATCGGCGAGAAGGGACAGGCCGATCCGATCGAGATGTATCTCAACGACGTGTTCACGGTGACGGTGAACATGGCGGGGCTGCCCGGAATGGCGGTGCCGGCCGGATTGTCGCCGCAGGGGCTGCCGCTTGCGTCTGCAGCTGATCGGCCGCCCGTTCGACGAGGAGACGCTGTTCTGCGCTTGGGCAGGTGATCGAGGATGCGGCCGGTCGCTTCACGCCGGAGAAGTGGTGGTAGGCTCGCGCGAGGGCGCTGGCATGACGCTCGCCGAATTCAAGCAAGGTCAGTCGAAGGCGCACCCGCCCGCGGGCCTGAGCGTTGCGCTCACTGCGCTCTGGTGGGCCGGCAAGGACGACTGGGACAAGGCGCACAAGGTCGTCATGGACGAGGGCGGCAAGGACTGCGCCTGGGTGCACGCCTATCTGCATCGCGTCGAAGGCGACGCCGAAAATGCGCGCTACTGGTACAAACAAGCCGGGAAACCGGCCGCTTCGGGCCCCTTGCCCACCGAATGGGCAGCGATCACGACAGATTTGCTTTCCCGGCTGAGCGGCACGTCTTACCATAAGTCAGCCGGACTGGCTGGCATGCGATGCCCGCAGGGGGATGATGAAGACGGTCGGGAGCTTCGTTCGCGTTGTTTGCGTTGTGCTCGTGGCGGTCGCGCTCAGCGGTTGCGCCAGCATCCACAACGATCCGCATCAACCAGCCGCTCGACGCGAGCGCTTCGGCGCGCCCGCTGGAAGCCGGGCGCGAGAACATCAACTACGAGGACGATCTGCTGATCGCGCTGTCGTTCTCCGGCGGCGGCACGCGGGCGGCGGCGTTCTCGCATGGCGTGCTGACCGAGATGGACGGTGCGCGCATGCGCCGCGGCAGCGCGTCGCTGCTCGATCGCGTCGACTTCGTGTCCGGCGTCTCTGGCGGCTCTGTCACGGCGGCCTATTACGGCCTGAAGAAGCGCGCGGCGCTCACCGACTTCCGCGAGCGCTTCCTGCTGCGCGATGCCGAGGAGGCGTTGCGGACGAAGGTCACGCTCATCAATATCCGCGTGCGCTCTCCGGCGGCGTCAACGACGCGACCGGGTTCACACGCTGGCTCGATGAGAATCTGTTCGAGGGCGCGACCTTTGCGGAATTCCGCGCCGACCGGCGTCCGCGCATCTGGATCAACGCCGCCGACATCTACAATCGCACCACGTTCGTGTTCGGCCAGACCGCGTTCTCCGCGATGTGCAGCGATCTGAAGTCCTATCCGATCGCCGATGCGGTGGCGGCGTCGGCAGCGGTGCCGGTGGTGTTCGCGCCGGTGGTGATCCGGACCTACTCCGGCGCCTGCAATCGGCAAGCTGCCGGATTGGATCGGGCGCGCGCGCAGCAATCCTGCGCCGTCGCCGATGCTCAGGTCGTTCGCGACCGCTATCGCCAAGTACCACGATGGATCGATGCCCTATGTCAAGCTTCTCGATGGCGGGCTGGTCGACAACTATGGGCTTTCCGGATTCACGATCGCGCGGCTCTCATCCGACACGCCGTATGGTCCGCTGACGCCGCGGCAGGCGGTGAAGCTGCGTCGTATCCTCACGATGGTCGTCGATGCCGGGCGCGGTCCGTCGGGCAACTGGACCCAGCAGGTCGAGGGCCCGTCGGGACCGGAACTCGTGGTGGCGGCGGCCGACACCGCGATCGTTGCGAGCGTACACGCGAGCTACACCGCCTTCGACCGTACCATGGCGGAATGGCAGTCGGCGCTGGTGCGCTGGCGCTGCGGGCTTTCGGCCGCGGAGCGCCAGCGTCTCGGTGCACCTGCGGACTGGGATTGCCGCGACGTGAAGGCGTTCGTCACCCGCGTTGGCTTCGATCAGTTGGGACCGGAGCGCGCCGCGGCGCTCGATGCAGTGCCGACGAGCTTCCGCCTGCCGGAAGACGACGGTCGACGCCGTGATCGCCGCCGGCCGCGATGCGCTGCGCGCCAATCCGACCTACACGGCCTTCCTCAAAAGCCTCTGAGGATCGCTACTTCGTCATCGCGTCGTACACGACCTTGCCGCCGACCATCGTCATCAGCGGCTTGATGTCCTTGATCTCGTCGGCCGGCACCGTGAGATAGTCGCGGTCGAGCACCAGGAGGTCGGCATATTTGCCGCGCGCGAGCGAGCCAAGATCGCCCTCCTGGAACAGGAAGGTGGCATTCGAGCGCGTATGCGCGATCAAGCGCCTCCTCGCGCGTGACGGTCTGCCGGTTGACCTCGCGTCCGCCGATCATCTTGCCGGTGACGGCGAGGCTCAAGCGTGTAGAACGGGTTCGAGGTCGTCACCGCGGTCGCGTCCGAGCCGAGGCCCCAGTGGATGCCGCTGAATCCTGGATGCGGCGGAACGGCGGCATGTCCCAGGCCTTGTCGCCGTGCGCCTTGTGCATCAGCGCGCCCTGGATCAGCGGCCGGCTGTGGATCTGCGCCGACATGCCGAGCCGCTTCATGCGCTCGAGCTGCGCCTCGGTGACCTGGTCGAGATGCGAGAACGACCAGTGCAGCCCCTTGATCGGGCGTTCCTTGTTGATCGCTCTCGTAGACGTCGAGGAAGGCGTCGATGGCCGCCTGCATCTCGACATGCGAGTTGACGTAGAGGCCGCGCTCGGCGAGCGCGACCAGCGACGCGGCGCATCTGCGCCAGGTCCTCGGGCTTGGTGTTGCTCTCGGGGCGCAGGAGCTGCGTGGTCAGCGGCGCATAGACCGACTCGCCCCAGCCGACCTGGTCGAAATAGTCGTTGCCCTGGAACGGCTTCTGTTGCGGAATTTCCGCAATCACCGCGTCGACCTGCGCCGGCGTCGCCGGCTGGCGGATCGTGGTCCAGAACACGCGGATGTTGAGCTCGCCGCGGTCGGCAAGCTGCTTGTAGGGCTCATAGTGCTTGGCGCCCATGCCGCGCCCGCCGGCGTCGAGCCACGCGGTCAGCCCCAGCGAGTTGAGATAGGCGACGAGCTTGCGGGTGTTGGCGAGCCAGGCCTCTTTGGTGTCATGGGGGATCCTTGCCGCCACAAAGGCGACGCCGCCGGCGCCGCGCACCAGCCCGCTCGGCTTGCCGCTTGCGTCCTTCTCGATCGTGCCGCCCTGCGGATTGGGCGTCGAAGTCGTCGATCTTGGCGGCCGCAAGGCCGACGCTATTGAGATAGGTGTGGTTATAGACCGCCTGGATCGCCACCGGATTGTTGGGAGCAATGCGGTCGAGCTCATCGAGCGGGAAGCCGCGCGGCTCGTCGGTGAACTGCTCCTCCGACCAGCCGCCAAGCACCGCGATCCATTCGCCCGGCTTGGCGGTGCGCACCCGCTCGGCCAGGAGCTGCAGCGCGCGCTGGCGCGAGGTGACGCCGTCGAAGCGCAGCTCGTCATGCTCGGCGGCGCGCACCCAATGGGCATGATTGTCGATCAGCCCAGGGATCACGGTGCGCCGATTGAGATCGATGGTCCGCGTCTGCGGCCCTTTCAACCTCTCCGTATCTGCAGCGCTGCCGACGGCGACGATTCGGCCGGCGCGGATCGCGAGCGACTCCGCGATGCTGAAGCGGTCATCGACGGTGACGATCTTGCCATTGATCAGGATGGTGTCGGCAGGCTGCGCTTTCGCTGCCGTGGCGAGCCCGGCGAGCAAGCCAATCGCGAGCGCACCCATGATAGACCAACGCATTGTGTTACTCCTTGACGAAAATCCAGTGTTCGACCGTCAGCGGCTCACTCGGTGCCGGTGATACCGGCCTCCTTGATCAGCGGTCCCCATTTGTCCATCTCGGCCTTGAGGAAGGCGGCAAGCTCGTCCGGCGACGAGCCGCGGACGACCACACCGAGAGCCTCGAGCTTCTGCCTGGTCGCGGGATCGGTGAGCGCCGCAACTGTATCGGCATGAATCTTGCGAATGATCTCGGGCGGAGTCTTCGCTGGCAGCAGGAAGGCATACCAGGATGAGACGTCAAAGCCCGGCACGCCGGCTTCCGCGATCGGTGGCAGCTCCGGTGCCGCCGGCGTGCGCTTGGCCGTGGTCACCGCCAGGCCACGCAGCTTGCCGCCCTGGATCAGCGGCAGCACCGCTCCGATATTGTTGAACATGACATCGACGCGGCCGGGAATCAGATCGTTGAGCGCAGGGCCTGCGCCGCGATAGGGCACATGCAGCATCTCGATGCCGGCCATGCGCTTGAACAGCTCGCCGGAGAGATGAACCGACGTGCCGTGGCCGGAGGAGGCAAACGAGATCTTGCCCCGGTTGGCCTTGGCGTGGGCGATAAAATCGGTGACCGAGTGCGCTGGCGAGTTGTTCGGCACCGCCATGATGTTGGGGTAGTCGCACAAGAGCGACACTGGTGCGAGGTCGGCGACCGGATCGTAGGAGAGGGAGGCAAACAGGAACTTGTTCACCGCGAGCGGCATCGAGTGCAGCAGCATGGTGTAGCCGTCGGGCTCGGCGCGCACCACCGCCTCAGTGCCGATATTGGTGGCGCCGCCGCCGCGGTTCTCGACCACGACCTGCTGGCCCCAGATCTCCGACAGCTTGCCGGCGACGACGCGCGCGATGGCATCGGTACCGCCGCCGGGCGGGAACGGCACGACGAGGCGCACATACCGGTTTGGCCAGCCTGAGGTCTGCGCGTGTCCGCGTCCGGCAAGGGCAGGGGAGAGCGCTGAGGCAGCGGCTAGGCGGACGATTGCGCGACGGCTGATCATGGCGCCGGCCTCACTCGTTGACCTTGATGTTGGCAGCTTTGATGACCGGACCCCACTTGTCCATCTCGTCCTTGAGATGGGTCGCGAGCGCTTCGGGCGTCGAGCCGACGATCACGACGCCGAGTGCGTCGAGCTTGGCCTTGATGGCAGGCTCGGCCATCACCGCAACGGTGTCGGCTTGAATCTTCCGGATGATCTCGGGCGGCGTCTTGGCTGGCAGGAAGAACGCGAACCACGAGGAGGTGTCGTAGCCGGGCACGCCGGCCTCGGCGATGGTCGGCACGTCGGCGGCCGTCGGCTGGCGGTTGGCGGTGCTGACGCCGAGCGCGCGCAGCTGGCCGTTCTGCACGAGCGGCAGGCCCGAAGCCATGACCGCAAAGGTGCAGTCGACGCGACCGGCGATCAGGTCGGTCGCGGCCGGGGCCGCGCCGCGATAGGGCACATGCACCATGTCGACTTTGGCCATGTACTTGAACAGCTCGGCGCTCATATGCGGCGAGCTGCCGTGTCCCGGCGACGCGAAGGTGACCTTTCCCGGATTGGCCCGCGCATACGCGAGCAGATCACCGACCGAGCGGAACGGCGAGGCGTTCGGCACCACCAGGAGATTGGGGAATAGGCAGATCAGCGTCACCGGCGCAAAGTCGGCGACCGGATCGTAGTTGATCGACGGAAACAGGAAGCGATTGACCGCGAGACCGCCGGCCGTGATGTAGATCGTATAGCCATCGGGGGCGGAACGGGCGACGAATTCGGACGCGATATTGCCACCGGCGCCCGGCTTGTTGTCCACGACGACCTGCTGGCCCCACATTTCCGAGAGCCGTGCGCCGACGATGCGGCCGACCGCATCGATGCCGCCGCCGGGCGTGAACGGCACGACGAGCTTCACGATGCGGTTCGGCCACGCGGTGTTGCCCTGTGCGAGGCTGCTGCGTGCGGCGAATGGCGCAAGCGCGGTTGCGCCCAGAAGCCCCATGCCATGCCTCACGAGATGTCGACGATTGAGCATCGTTACTCCTCGGATTTGATGCCGGCCGCCTTGATGACCGGGCCCCAGAGATCGATCTCGGATTTGAGCATCCGGGCCAAGCTCGGCTGGCGTCGAGCCAACAACGGCGACGCCGGCCTTCTCCATGGCGGCGATCACGGCCGGCTCGCGCAGAACTGCGACCGTGTCGGCGGAAAGCTTGTTCACGATCTCGGGCGGCGTTTTGGCGGGAGCAAAGAACGCGTACCAAGCCGCCACGTCGAAGCCAGGCACGCCGGACTCCGCCACGGTCGGGAACTCCAGTCCGGTCGGGAAGCGCTTGGCCGAGGTCACCGCAAGCCCGCGCACCTGACCCGAGCGGGCGTGCTGGAGGACGCCCGCCATGGTGTTGAACATGACGTCGACGCGGCCCGGAATGACATCGTTAAGCGCGGGCGCAACGCCGCGGTACGGCACGTGCGTCATCTCGATGCCGGTCACGCGCTTGAACAGCTCGCCGGAGAGATGCGTCGAGGTGCCAGTGCCGGAGGATGCGAAGGTGATCTTGCCGCGGTTCGCCTTGGCGTGAGCCACGAACTCCATGACCGACTTCGCCGGCGATGAGTTCGGCACCACCATGAGGTTCGGGTAGGTGCAGATCTGGGTCACCGGCGCGAAGTCGGTGACGGAATCGTAGTTGAGCGAGGAATAGAGGAACCGGTTAACGGCGACCGGCAGCGAGCCGATGAGCAGCGTGTAGCCATCGGGGTCGGCGCGCGCGACGGCTTCGGCGCCAATATTGCTGCCGGCGCCGCCCTTGTTCTCGATCACCATCTGCTGGCCCCAGATCTCGGACAGCCGGTTGGCGAGAATGCGCGCGATGATGTCGGTGCCGCCGCCGGCCGGGAACGGAACGATCAGCCGGACATGACGGCTAGGCCAGGATTGAGCGCGCGCAAGCCCGACGAGAGCTGGCGCGCATGCGGCGGCCGCGCAAAAACCGGCCATCGAGCGGCGGGTAAGCATCTGGCGTCCTCCCTTGGCAGGCAGCACCTGGCGCGGCGGCCATCATGCGATTGCGCCGCGAACTCCCGCGCGCGGCCGCGCTTGCTGCCATGGAGGCTATCGCGCCAACTCAGGAGCGACAATCGGCTTTGCCCTTGCAAGCGTCGCTATGCCGCGCGGAGCGCCGCCTATTAGCCGGGATCGAGCGCGTGCTTCTTGAAGACGGCGGCAGCCGCCGGCGCAGTGACGAAGCTCACCAGTACCTTGGCGGCATCAGCTTGTTTTGTCCCGGCCGGAATTCCGGCGGAGAAGACGGTGATCAGCTGAACTTCGGCGGGAATTGGGCCGACGTAGTCGATGCCCGGAAAGAAGCTGAGCTCGCTCACCTGCTGGAAGCCGATCTCGGCCTCCCCGCTGGCGATGATGCTGCCGACGAACACGCCGGTCGGGGTCTGCTTGAGCTTGCCTTTGATCTCGTCGGCGATGCCCATCTTCTGGAACATGCTGACGACATAGATGCCGCTCGGGCCGGTGGAGTAGCCGATCGACTTTGCCGCCAACAGCGTCTTCTTGAGCGCGTCGACCGTGCTGATGTCGGGCTTCGGTTTGCCCTTGCCGACCGCCGCGCCCACGCCGGACTTCGCAATGTCGGTGCGGCTGCCAGCGACCACCTTGCCGCTCTGGGACAGCTCGTCGATCTGCTGGCGGGCCATGATCAGGAGGTCGTACGTCTCGCCGTTCGACAGCCGCTTCAAGGCGTCGAGCGTGCCCGTGAACACCGTCGTGACCTTGTGGCCGGACGCCTTCTCGAATTGCGGCACCAGCTCTTTGTAGGCTTCTTCGGTCGCCTGCGTGGACAGGACCTTGATCTCAGCGGCACCTGCCGCGCTCGAGAGCAGCAACACGGCGGCGGCGATCGACAAAGCGGTCTTCATGTTGGACCTCCCCTGATGTCGTTTATGCTATGAAGGACCAAGATTACGCCGCTTGCGGCGGTTGCGATAGGTAGTCGGAAGAATGAACGTTCAGCCCAAATCTGCAAAGCTCATCCGCGGCGCCACTGGCGACTGGGAGGTCGTGATCGGGCTCGAGGTGCACGCCCAGGTGACCTCGCGCTCGAAGCTTTTTTCCGGCGCCTCGACCGAGTTCGGCGGCGAGCCCAACTCGCACGTATCGCTGGTCGATGCCGCGATGCCAGGCATGCTGCCGGTGATCAACGAGGAATGCATCAAGCAGGCAGTCCGCACCGGTCTCGGGCTCAAGGCCAGGATCAATCTCAAGTCGGTGTTCGACCGGAAGAATTATTTCTATCCTGACCTGCCGCAGGGCTACCAGATCAGCCAGTACAAGTCGCCCGTGGTGGGCGAGGGCGAGGTCACGGTCGATCTGCCCGACGGTGAGGCGATTAAAGTTGGCATCGAGCGCCTGCATCTTGAGCAGGACGCCGGCAAGTCGCTGCACGATCAGCACCCGACCATGTCGTTCGTCGATCTCAACCGTTCCGGCGTCGCCCTGATGGAGATCGTGTCGAAGCCCGATCTGCGCTCCGCCGAGGAGGCCAAGGCCTACGTCACCAAGCTGCGCAGTATTCTGCGCTACCTCGGCACCTGTGACGGCGACATGGAGAAGGGCAACCTGCGGGCCGATGTCAACGTGTCGGTGCGGCGCCCTGGCGAGCCGCTCGGCACGCGCTGCGAGATCAAGAACGTGAACTCGATCCGGTTCATTGGCCAGGCGATCGAGCATGAGGCGCGCCGGCAGATCGAAATTCTGGAGGACGGCGGCGCGATCGTGCAGGAGACCCGCCTGTTCGACCCGGGCAAAGGCGAGACGCGCTCGATGCGCAGCAAGGAAGAGGCGCACGACTATCGCTACTTCCCCGATCCGGATCTGTTGCCGCTCGAGCTCTCGCCGAGTGTCGTCGAAGACATGGCGGCACATCTGCCGGAGCTTCCGGACGCCAAGAAGGCGCGCTTCGTGCGCGAGTACGGGCTCTCCGCCTACGACGCCAACGTTCTGGTGTCGGAGCGGGAGACCGCGGAGTTCTTCGAGGACGTTGCGCGCGGCCGTGACGCCAAGGTGGCGGCGAACTGGGTGATCAATGAGCTCGCGGGCCGCCTCAACAAGGAGAGCAAGGACATTTCCGCCTCGCCGGTGAGCGCGCAGCAGCTCGGCGCGATCCTCGACCTGATCGCGGCGGGAACAATTTCCGGCAAAATTGCCAAGGACGTGTTCGAAATTGTCTGGAACGAGGGCGGCAATCCGGCTGCAATTGTCAAAGAGCGCGGCATGGAGCAGGTCACCGACATTTCGGCGATCGAGAAGGTCATCGACGACATCGCCGGCAAGAACCCGGACAAGGTCGAGCAGGCGCGCAGCAATCCCAAACTGATCGGCTGGTTTGTCGGCCAGGTGATGAAGGCATCCGGCGGCAAAGCCAATCCGCAGGCCGTGAACGACGTGCTCAAGCGCAAACTCGGCATCTGACAGCGGCAGAGAACCGTCTCGGAGCGTTCGGAACCGCATCTCCAGCGTTCGATGTCGCGCGCAGGCGGTTCGACTCTGCGCGTTGTGCGTCCTCTGGCGGCAAAAAAATCGCGCCGCAAGACCTTGCCCGCGAATCACTTGGCGCGCGATTCGCTCGATTCCGATCCGAGTCGAATGCCGAAAGCACCTCCGCGGAGCGGAATCCGAAAAAAAATTTTAGCAAGGTGAATTGATGGTGGACGGGCGCATCATTGCCATCTTGCGGCACCAGGAATTGATCATCGATGCGGCGCTCATGTGTGTTTGGTGAGAGTGCTGCTGTCGTGCATCTAATCCTTATTTCATGGGCATTTTTTGATTCTCATCGACGAACAGTGTGGCGCGCGTGCGCAAGCGACACGCGATGCTCGATGGCGTGACGCGCATGTGCGCGTCGCGCCACAACAGCTTGTGTCCAACTCGCAGAATCCACCCTTCATCGAGCACGGGCCGCTGATTTTTGTCTCGCACTGTAGTAATTGAAGAGCAGCGGCCGCGATCCCCGCGGTTGCTGTAGCGATATCGCCACTCACTCAACGGCTAGGAGGGCAGCATGGCGAAGAAGAGAAAGGCCAAAGCGGCGGCTAAGAAGGGCGCGAAGAAGACGAAGCGCCGGAAGAAGAAGTAGGCAGCCGCCACTTCACGGTCTTTGACATCGCTCTGATGTCAGTGACCGCGTCACACGGACCGGCGGCTGCCAAGTAACGACCTACGCCGTGTAGCTCGTTGCAGACAGCGCCGGTTCCAGTCGACGACAGAGGGCGTCGGCGAGACAGAGGTTTAAAGCGCCACCGGCTGGAAGCTCGCAAGGGTGAAAAGCGGTGGATCAGGGAAAGGGCAGCGCCCGCTCCCTGCAGTTCACAGGTCTAACCTGTCACTGGCTTTTAATCTCCGGTTTCTCGCCGACGCCCTTGGTGCGTCTGGGGTTGTGGTTCAGAAGTCCGCATAATTGTTGCTGCGAGTTCAGGCTGAGCGGGCAGGGTTACGCGTACCGGTTAGGCACCTTATGGCTCGAGCGGTTTCCCAGGCCGGCCATCGCCCGTATTTCGCAGAAGCGCGCTAAGCGCAGATTTTCAAACGAAATCAAGAAGCCAGGGGCGACGCCGGTCGAGGTCCTGTAAGCAACGCAGCCGACGTCGTCGGTGGCCAAATAGCGTGATGGCACGGCGGCGATCCGATCGGATCCCGTCTCGGATCAAGGTCTAACCTTTTGTGTAATCATGGTATTTCCCAAGAGCCCGTTCCCCTTGAGCCAGTTCCCCTCGCGGCGATCATGCTTTAGGTAGATCGGAGTTTGGACGGGGACGACTGATGCCACCAAGCCTCCAGGACGCGGTCAACGAGCTGCTGACGCTACATGGTCTTGGACGCTTTGCTGACATGGAGCGGCGCGCCAAGGCGGTTCTGAAATCCTTTGCCGGCTCGCCGGTTCTGCGTGAGCTTCTCGGTCTCGCGCTGGCATCGCAGCGGCGGTTCTCCGAAGCGTTGCCGCATCTCGAGCGGGCGGCACGTGATCTCCCGGGGGACCCGCAATTCTGGGACAACCTGGCATTGTGCCAATGCGAGCTCAAGGACTATGCGCCGGCCGAACAGAGCTTGCGCAAGTCGCTGGCACTGCAGCCTGCTTCCATCGGCACCTTGGTGGCGCTCGGCCGTGTGCTGCACCTGAGCAAGCGCAGCGAGGAAGCAAGCGAGCTGCTCGGGCGTGCGCTCGACCTCGCGCCTGGCCATCCAGCCGCGCACTATCATCTCGGCGAGGTGCTGGCCGGGCTTGATCAGATTGAACAGGCCGAACAGCAACTGCGCCTCGCTGTCGCGGCGGACCCCAATGTTGCTGCGTCTCATAACGAGCTTGGCCGTGTGCTCATGCGGCGTGGCGCGTCGCGTGATGCGGAAGCAAGCTTTCGTCGCGCCATCGCGCTCGATCGCACGCTGCCGTTCAGCCACGCCAACCTTGCGCTGGTGCTGGGTGCGCAAGGACGTGCTGGCGAGGCCGCGGCGGCGGCACGAGAAGCGCTGGCGGTCATCGGCGGAATTGGAGCGGCCGTGTGCGAGGACAACCTGAGCCTCCTCGATCTCATCGCCAGTGCGCTGGACGACGCTGGCGAGACGGAGGATGCGCTCACGCTATTCAAGGCGACGGTGGCATTCAGGAGCGAGCCGCGACGGGCGATCTGGGCAATCTACACGGCCCGGCGCGCATGCGACTGGGACTTCGCCGCGCGTTTGGAGCCGCTGGCTTGCACGATTGGAGCGGCCGAGGACGCGGTCGATGAGAGCGCTCCTTGGCGGCTATTGTTTCTCGCGGGCGCGAGCCCATTGCAGCAGTTGACGGCGGCGCAGCGGAGCGCACAGCGGATCGCGGATGCGTTGCCGGCGCCAGCAAGCGCCAATGCGGCACGCACGGGCAAGCGCGAGCGCATCAGAATTGCTTATTTTTCAGGCGATTTCTACAGTCACGCGGTGCCCCACCTGATGGTCGGCGTGATCGAGCAGCATGACCGCGCACGCTTTGACGTGATCGCTTACGACTTTTCGCCGGCCGCCAACGACGACTATCGCAGACGGTTCGAAGCGGCGTTCGACCTTATGGTTCCGATCGGCGGAATGTCGGATCAGGAGGCCACGGCGCGCATCGCGCGCGACGAGGTCGATGTCTTGATCGACCTTGCCGGCTGGACGAAGCGCGCGCGGCCAGCCGTGCTGGCGGCACGGCCGGCACCGGTGCAGATGCAATGGCTCGGCTTTCCCGGCACGCTGGGAGCGCCTTGGATCGACTATATTGTGGCGGACCGCGTGCTTGTCCGAGCGCAGGACGAGCCTCACTTTTCTGAAAAGATTATCCGGCTTCCGCACACCTATCAGGCGAACGACGACAAGCGGATCGCAGGCACGACACAGAGCCGGAGCGCTTACGGCCTTCCTGAGGAAGCGATCGTGTTCTGCTCCTTCAATGCAGCCTTCAAGCTTACGCCCGAGGTGTTTGATTGCTGGCTGCGGCTGCTGCAGGCGGTCGACCACTCGGTGCTCTGGCTGCTGCAGCCCGAGGAGATCGCCATGCGGGCACTTGTGGCGAAGGCCACGAGCCGCGGGATTGATCCCGCGCGGCTGGTCTTTGCCCCGATGGTCGTGCCGTCCGAGCATCTGGCGCGTCTGGCGCGCGCGGATCTCGCGCTCGACTGCTTTCCCTATGGGTCGCACACGACCGCGAGCGACACGTTGTGGGCGGGCGTTCCCTTGGTCGCGCTGGCCGGCGACACATTTGCCTCGCGCGTGTCGGCCAGCATCCTGACCGCGGCGGGACTGCCCGAGCTGATCACCTCCTCGCTTGCTGACCACTACAACCTGGCCTTGCGGCTCGTCGGTGACCCCGACGCGCTCGCGGGGCTGAGGGCGCGTGTAAAGGACCTGCGCACGAGCGGACCACTATTCGACACCACACTATTCACGCGCGATCTTGAGCGCGCATTGGCCGTCGCCTGGGAGCGGCATTGCGCCGGTCTTGCGCCAGCTCATATTGTGCTCGATTGAAAGGGGCTTCGTCGAACGAGCGTCGCACCTTGACCGTGGTCAAGGCGGTCGATACGGGTTCGGCAACGGAGAGGTGGCCGAGTGGCTGAAGGCGGCGGTTTGCTAAACCGTTATACGGCCTAAAGCCGTATCATGGGTTCGAATCCCATCCTCTCCGCCATTGTTGACTGCGCCTATATTGAGTGGAATGCGCCTATATTGAATTTGTTGCGGCCTTGTCTTGCTATCGTGGCTTTCAACGCCGCGAGGACAATGAAGATTGCGGGTTATCTGGAGCAAGACCCTAAAAGACGCCCCAGCTTTGGTCCGATGGAAGCCGTTTTTCGGAAAAGATCGTGCTCAAACAAAAAGTTAGACTGAGGCCGATCTAGTGGGATCCGAGTTTGGCGCGGAATTGGTCTAGCGCTGATTGGCGGTCTTTGCCGCCTCGCCAAGGCGGGTGGCCATATCGCGCTCAATTCTTGTCAGGATTCTCGCCGGCGTCCGAGCCGTCGATTTCAGGGGCGTGATGGAGACTTGGCGCAACGCCCGATCTCAGATCGGCTGCGGGCAGCATCCGTTGATGATGGCCAAGTGGGCGGTTCTGGGAGGTAGTCGGGAACCGATTCGCGGTGTCGGCGGCAGTGAAGTAAACGTAATGTAAAAAAGATGTCTAATTTCGTAAATAACACATAAACTATGACGTCTGGAAGCAATGTTTGATTATCACGGTCGTTTCTGGTGCGCAAGAAGGGGCGTAACTTTCCGATAAACTGGCCAGAAGGACAGCCTGCGACCGGAAAATGAGTGTTTTCCAAGCAACACCCTGGTGAAAACTGCGTTGGTTGTTGGTAACTGGCTTGGTTAATCGTTGCCAATAGAGAGTCGTTGGCTAAGGTGATGTTGCGACGGAGGGGGCATCCCCAGGTCGCCAAGTTTGGGTTCCGGGGAAGGGGTTTTTATCCGGGACTTGAACGGACGAGGGGACTGAAGGGGACCTTCCATGGGGTGTGAGTGCACCCGGCGGAGACGGAACCCTCCCATGAAGAGCAACTTGGAGGTTCGAATGAAGATGGTGAAAAGTCTTCTCCTCGGCTCCGCGGCAGGACTCGCCGCAGTTTCGGGGACGCAGGCTGCCGATCTTCCCGTCAAGGCCAAGCCGGTCGAATACGTGAAGATCTGTTCCCTCTACGGCGAGGGCTTCTACTACATCCCGGGCACTGACATCTGCTTGAAGGTTCGGTGGTTACGTCCGAGCCGACTACGGCTGGAACGTCACCGGCGCTCGCACGGTGCAATACACGGGTGCTCCTGGCGCGCAAGATCGCTCGGTGAGCCCGTACTCGACGCGGCACCGCGCGCACTTCAACTTCGACAGCCGCACGCAGACCGCCTACGGCACGCTGCGCACCTACGTGGCGGTGCACGTCGACAACGCAGGACCAGAACACGGTCACGGTCAACCCGACCCGCGCCTTCATCCAGTGGGCGGGCTTCACGTTCGGCCACACCAAGTCGTTCACCGACGTGCCTGGCACGCCCGGCGACGACACGTTCAAGTCGTTGTTCCAGACCCAGAACCAGAGCGACACCGGTGCCAACGGCACCAACCAGATCGCCTATACCTGGGAACTCGGCAATGGCATGACGCTCAACGTCGGTGCCGACGAGCGCCGCACCAAGGGCATCGGCAATCTGTCGAACACGTGTCACGGTTGGCGGTACATCCCGACCACCGCGTTTGGCCCGTATCAGCATCCGACCCCATGGGTGAACTTCGCGGTCAACCAGGCTTGGGGCCGGTTTGGTGTGTCGGCGGTCTTCAACAAGGTCAACGCGACCTACTACACGGCCGGATGCACGCAGACCGGCACCGACGCTCAGTGCGGCTATCCGGATGACAAATGGGGCTGGGCGGTGCTGTCCGGCATCGACATCAAGGCGCCCTGGGCTGGCCCCGGCGATCACTTCGGTGGCTACTTCAACTACGGCGTCGGCGCAGCCGCTTATTCCGGCGGCAGCAACCTGAACAGCCCCGGCCTGTTCGGCGGCGGCAATACGGTTGCGTTCGGCGTGATCTCCGATGGCGTCTTCGTCAACGGCGGTCAAATCGCACTGACCACGGCCTGGACGGCGGGCGCAGGCTGGGAGCACTTCTGGCTGCCCAACTTCTCGACTGCGGCGTACGGGACCTACACCAAGGTCAGCTACAGCGACAGTGTCGTCAACGATCGCTTGTTCTGCAGCAACCAGACCATCATCGTCGGCGGCGGCGTGACCTGCGATCCAGGCTTCACCTACTGGACCGTGGGTGCTGTGACCAACTGGTATCCGGTGGCTGGCTTCCGTCTCGCAGTTGACGTGCAATACACGCGCATCGAGACTGCGATGGACGGACAGACGATCTCGCTCAGCAAGACGACGGGCTTGCGTCCGACCGGCAGCTACACCGCCAAGGACCAGGGCATTCTGGCCGTGGTGTTCCGCGCTCAGCGTTCGTTCGCGACAG
This sequence comes from uncultured Alphaproteobacteria bacterium, assembly GCA_963817015.1. Classification (GTDB taxonomy): domain Bacteria; phylum Pseudomonadota; class Alphaproteobacteria; order Rhizobiales; family Xanthobacteraceae; genus VAZQ01. The sequence goes on from CAWFMV010000015.1 coordinate 79,006, forward strand.
CCGACTGACGTAGCGCACAGCACAAGAGAGACGTTTCACCATCAAGCCCCGGCGGACCTTCCGCCGGGGCCTTTTTATTGATTCTTGAGACGGCTCGAGGCGTTTAGAACTGAGTCGGCTACGAGATACCGCCTTTTGAGCTGCTTCTCGTCGGCTCGCGCCTTTCGCCAAGTTCGGAATGCAAACTGGCGGATATATCCGTCGGCATATCAAAAGTTACGCAAAAAACACTGGATATGAAGAATTAACATCATGGAATCTCGGGCAAATTTCCCTGGGTTGCTGCTTCCGTTGAAGCGGAAATGCCAAGAAACCAGGTATTGTGAGGAGGAAACGCTCGTTGCGTTTAGGCAACAGTGGCATAAAAATCGTGTTAATGCCTCTGTCGCTTTGTTTGTTATTTATTGTCTGCATCCGATCGTCAGCTAAGGTGATGTTGCGACGGAGGGGGCATCCCCAGTCGCCAAGTTTGGGTTCCGGGGAAGGGGTTTTTATCCGGGACTTGAACGGACGAGGGGACTGAAGGGGACCTTCCATGGGGTGTGAGTGCACCCGGCGGAGACGGAACCCTCCCATGAAGAGCAACTTGGAGGTTCGAATGAAGATGGTGAAAAGTCTTCTCCTCGGCTCCGCGGCAGGACTTGCCGCAGTTTCGGGGACGCAGGCTGCCGATCTTCCCGTCAAGGCCAAGCCGGTCGAATACGTGAAGATCTGTTCCCTCTACGGCGAGGGCTTCTACTACATCCCGGGCAGTCAGATTTGTCTGAAGATCGGCGGCTATGTCCGAGCCGACTACGGCTGGAACGTCACCGGCGCTCGTACGGTGCACTACACCGGCGCGGCTGGTGCGCAAGATCGCGGGGTAAGCCCGTACTCGACGCGGCACCGCGCGCACTTCAACTTTGACAGCCGCACGCAGACCGCCTACGGCACGCTGCGCACCTACGTTGCGGTCCACGTCGACAACGAGAACCAAAATACGGTCACGGTCAACCCGACCCGCGCCTTCATCCAGTGGGCGGGCTTCACGTTCGGCCACACCAAGTCGTTCACCGACACGCCTGGCACGCCCGGTGATGACACCTTCAAGTCGTTGTTCCAGACCCAGAACCAGAGCGACACCGGTGCCAATGGCACCAACCAGATCGCCTACACCTGGGAGCTCGGCAATGGCATGACGTTGAACGTCGGTGCCGACGAGCGCCGCACCAAGGGCCTCGGCAACCTGTCGAACACCGTTGTCACGGTCGGCGCTAATCCAGCCACCGCGTTCGGGCCCTACCAGCATCCGACCCCGTGGGTGAACTTCGCGGTCAACCAGGCCTGGGGCCGGTTTGGTGTGTCGGCGATCTTCAACAAGGTCAACGCGACCTACTACACGGCGGGATGCACGCAGACCGGCACGAGCCAGTGCGGCTATCCGGATGACAAGTGGGGCTGGGCGGTGCTGTCCGGCATCGACATCAAGGCACCCTGGGCTGGCCCCGGCGATCACTTCGGCGGCTACTTCAACTACGGCGTCGGCGCGAGCGCCTACGCGGGCGGCAGCAACCTGAACAGCCCCGGCCTGTTCGGCGGCGGCAATACGGTTGCGTTCGGCGTGATCACAGATGGGGTCTTCGTCAACGGCGGTCAGTTCGAGCTGACCACGGCCTGGACAGCGGGCGCGGGCTGGGAGCACTTCTGGCTGCCCAACTTCTCGACCGCGGCGTACGGGACCTACACTAAGGTCAGCTACGGCGACAGTGTCGTTAACGATCGCTTGTTCTGCGGCGGTAGTGGCACGAACCAGAACATCATCGTCGGCGGCGGCGTGACTTGCGATCCAGGCTTCACTTACTGGACCGTGGGTGCTGTGACCAGCTGGTATCCGGTGTCTGGCTTCCGTCTTGCAGTTGACGTGCAATACACGCGCATCGAGACTGCGATGGACGGGCAGACGATCTCGCTCAGCAAGGCGCAAGGTTTGCGTCCGACCGGCCTCTACACCGCCAAGGACCAGGGCATTCTGGCCGTGGTGTTCCGCGCTCAGCGTTCCTTCGCGACGGGCGACTGACGCTCACGCAACGTAAGAGACGTTTCACCATCAAGCCCCGGCGGACCTTCCGCCGGGGTTTTGCATGAATCCTGTCACATGAATCCTGTCACGCTAATCCTGTCACGCTGCGCCTTCGGGTTACTCGCAGGAGCGGACGAAGGCGCCAATGCGCGCGATCGTCTCGTGATCGGTCAGGAGCGGCGCATGGCCCTGGTCCGGCACGACCAAAACCTCGCTCTGCGTTCGCCGTGCCTGCATGGCCTCGACGGTCGCAGCCGACAGCAGGTCCGAATTTGCGCCCCGAATGATCAGCAGGGGCACATCGGCGAGCGAATCGAACTGCTCCCACAAGGCTGGCAGCGGGCGCTCGATGTCGACATCGCGCAGCGCATGCGCGAGCTTGGGATCGTAGTCGGGAATGATCCTGCCGCCCTGATCGCGGAACATGCGCTGTGCAAGCTCCCTCCAATCGTCGGGTGAGAGCGCTGGAAACTGCGGGCTGAAAAGCTGGCGCAAAGACTCGGCCGCTTCCCCAAAGCTGTTGAGTTGCGGCAGCCGGCCGACATAGCTCTTGATCCGCGCGAGCCCGTGCGGCTCGAGCACGGGTCCGATATCGTTGAGGACCACGCCGGCGAGGGCCGCCGGCCGAGCTGGACCGAGCAGCATGGTGAGCAGTCCGCCGCGTGAGGTTCCAACAAAAACGGCCTTGCCGATCTCAAGCGCCGTGAGCACCGACAAGACATCGGCGAGCTCGACGGGCAGACTGTAGTTGTCAGGATTGCTGTCGTAGTCGGACAGGCCGCGTCCACGATAATCGAGCGCCAGCACATAACGCGGACGCTCCGTGTCGTCCGCGAGCGCGCTTGCGAGCGGATCAAAGTCGGCGCCCGTGCGGGTGAGCCCGGGCAGGCAGACAACCGGCAATGCCGAGGTGGTGCTCGAGCCATAGGCGCGCACGTGCAGCTTGAGTCCGTCCTGCGCGGTGATGTAGTGGCTGACCGGGTTTGACATTGGTGGAACGGGTCACCGTTTTGGCGCCGGCTGACTGGTGCGCCAGAGCTGCAAGGATGCGCGATCGCTAAAAATAAACGCAGGTGTCGCAGGGCGCCGCCGCGGCTTTGCGCGAGAACGTGAACTGCCGCATCTTGCGATATCCCGGACTGTTGTAGATCTCCAGGACAGATTGCGTCCTCACGTCCCCGATGACATGCTTGCCCTCACCGTCCATGCAGCAGAGTGCGACCTTGCCGCTCGCCATGATCGAAAGCTCGTACCAGCGGAAGCAGCCGGTGCCGGGCACACGGCGCTCGCTGCGTGTCTCCACCTGGCCGCTCCAGTTGCCCTCGCCGATCATGAAGGGCCGGAAGGCCGGGTAGCGCTGCTGCACGAAAGCATGGAAGCCCTGATCGCGCTCGCTGCCGTCCGTCACTCGCGAGATCGTCACATGGTGCGGATAGCGGCCTTGCGCGACGAGCTCATGCAGCCGGTCAAGCTTCGTGAGCGTGCGCTCGAGCGGCAGCTTCATCAGTCTCTGATAGGGCTCGGCCTCGTATTCATTGAGTGAAATCCAGAGATGGGTGACGTTTTTGATCGCGGCGCTCTTCTCGATGATCGCGTCGGTCAGCGGCGAGCCGTTGGTAAACAGCCGCAGTTGCGCATTAGGCAGCCGCTCGTTGAGCTTGGCGCACACGGCGAAGATCCGCTTGTCCAGAAACGGGTCGTTCACCTTGAAGGGCGCGATATTGAATGGCAGCTGCCGCGGAATGTGAGTGAGATCGTCGATGATCTTGTCGATCAGCTCCTCTGACATCCGGTCGCCCTGCCGGTCCATCGTCGGATAGGGGCAGAACGTGCAGGCGGCGTTGCAGATCGCGAGCGTCTCGATGTGGACTTCCTGCGGATAGTCGAGATAGGGACTGCGCCGCAGCCGCGCGAGCTCGATCTGCGAAGGGAAATCCGAGACCGGAACCGTGCCGGGCGGATGCGCGGAAAATTCCTGCAGGATGCCGAGCCAGAGGCCGGCCTCGGCATTTCCCAGGAGCGACGCGCGCAGCAGCTTGTCGGGCCCGCCCTTGAGCTGCATCAGCTCACTGATGCCCCAGAAGCACCAGGCCTCGCTGTCCTGCGGCTGTTGCTGAGCCCTGCGCTCCGCAGCCAGTGCCAGCCGCGACCAATCCTGCTGGGCGTATAGGCGCCGCATTGTGGCGGTGTCGTCGGCTGCTACTGCCATGTTCATGTCGACTATACCCAGCCCCGCCGCCGGCGAACACGCAGCCGCCGACGGTCCCTCTTATATCCGGTCCGGCGCATCAAAGTGGGACCAATTGCGCATTGTAACCCGCGCGTTCCCCGATGCGGGAAGCAGCCGGAACCCATCCTTAAGCTGACCGGAACCCGGACTTCCAATTGATTTCCCATAAAGTTATCGTTATTTCCAATTGAGTTTGCATAAACTTACCGTTTTCAGGGGGGAGTACGGCCGATGGCGGTCCTTCCGCAAGCTGCTGAGCTTGAGGCCAAACTGCAAACGGCCGTCAGCCACCATCGCGCTGGCCGGCTGCCGGAGGCGCAGCAGCTTTATCGCGACATTCTGCAATTCCTGCCCGACCATCCCGTCGTCAACAACAGCCTGGGCATCGCCCTCAAGGGGCAGGGCAAGTCGTCCGAGGCCGAGGCTGTGTTCCGGCGGCTCGCGTCAGTCGCGCCGGACTATGCGCCAGCCCACAGTAATCTCGGCAACATCCTGTTCGAGCAGGGCAAGCTCGCCGAGGCCGAGGCATCCTATCGCAGGGCCCTCGCGGTGAATCCCGACATGGCCGATGCGCTCAAGAACCTTGGCCTGGTCATTGTCGATAGCGGTCGCTTTGCGGAAAGCTTCCCATGGTTCAGGCGTCACGCTGAATTGGCTTACGGCAGACCGGACGCGGCTTCGCAGGCACTTCCACACAAAGCCAAGCATGACCAGGAGCAACGCGAATACCTCAAGGAGGCCGCCGGCGCGGCGGCGCCGATGTTTCGCCTGGAGGAAGGCGCCCGGGTCGCCGGGAAGGCAGTCAATCCCGATGCGTCCGAAGGCGAGATCGCGCAGCGCTGGCGCTCGAGCTCACCGCAGATCGCCGTCATCGACAATCTTCTCACCGCTGAAGGACTTGAGCAGCTTCGGAAATATTGCTGGCGCTCGACCATGTGGCACAAGGCCTATGCCAATGGCTATCTCGGCGCGATGCCCGAGCACGGATTTGCCTGCCCTCTGGTGGAGCAGATTGCCGAGGAGCTACGCAGCACCTATCCGGCCATCGTGGGCAATCACCCTCTGCTGCAGTGGTGGGGGTTCAAATACGACAGCAGCCTGAAAGGCATCAACATTCACGCCGACTTTGCGGCAGTCAACGTCAACTTCTGGATTACGCCCGATGAGGCCAACCTCGATCCCGAGAGCGGGGGCCTGGTCATTTGGGATAAACCGGCGCCCCTGGATTGGAGCTTTGCCCAATACAACAATCCGAACGCTGGTCAGAATATCCGTGATTTCCTGGCGCGCTCGGGAGCGCGCTCTGTCACCGTTCCGCATCGAGCCAACCGGGCCGTGATCTTCAACTCCGATCTGTTTCATGAGACGGATCGGATTGCGTTCAAGGAAGGTTATCTCAACCGCCGCATCAACATCACGATGCTCTATGGCTTGCGCGACTCCGCCGCCAAGCGAACGTGAGCTAGGGGCGACGGCACGCGTGGGCTCATCGGCGCGTCGCCCGTGGATGAGCGCGCAGCGGCTTGACCCTCTGGCAGCCGTTTGCGATGAGCAAGGGTCACGAGCAAGCGCAATCGAGGAGAAGCAGGCGTGCCGCGCGCACTTGAGCAAGCCGTTCAATATCATCGGCAGGGGCGCCTGTTTGACGCGGAGCGGTTCTATCGGGACGCGCTGCGCGAAAGCCCGCACGATTTCGATACGCTGCATTTTTTCGGGGTGCTGAAGCTGCAGCAGGGTGGGGCGGGCGATGCCCTGCCGCTCCTGCAGAAAGCCATCGAGGTGCGCCCTAACTCATTGGACGTCTTGTCGAATTTGAGCGTCGCGCTGCTCGCGCTCAACCGCCCCGCCGAGGCGCTCGCCAACTTCGACAAAATCCTGAGCGTCGCGGCGCAGGATGCCTCGGCGCTGTTCGGCCGCGGCACCGTGCTGGCGCAGCTCGGCCGGCCTGATGAGGCGCTGCTCAGTATTGACCGGGCGCTCTCGATCCAGCCGAACCATGTGCCTGCATTGTTCAATCGCGGAACCATTCTGGCCGGCCAAGGCCGGTATCCGGGCGCTCTCGCTGCCTATGATCAAGTCATTGGGCTTGCACCCGCGCATGTCGATGCCCTCAACAACAGAGGTAATGTGCTGGCTCAGCTCGAGCGCTACTCCGAGGCGGTGGCAAGCTTCGACCGAGTGCTCGCGATCAAGCCGGATCACATCACCGCACTGACCAATCGCAGCGCAGCGCTCCGTCACCTCCATCGTTACGATGAGGCGCTGGCCGGTTGTGACCGGGCGCTCGCCGTCGACCCCAACAACATCGATGGGCTCAACAACCGCGGCAATATTCTGCTGCGGCTCAATCGCGCAACGGAGGCGATTGCCTGCTATGAGCGCATTCTCTCGCTCAAGGACGACAATCCTGAAGCGCTGGTCAACAGCGCCTTTGCGTACCATGCGCTCGGGCAACATGCCGAGGCTCTGCAATTTGCGGACAACGCAATTGCAATCGATCCGGACTACGCAAACGCGTTCTTCATTCGCGGCGATGCGCTGGCCAAGCTCGATCGGCAGGACGAGGCGGCGCAGAGCTATGAGCGGGGATTGGCGCTCGACCCAGGTCATCCTTACGCATTCGGCACGTCGATCTGGGCCTATCTCTCGGCCTGCAACTGGGAGCGCACCGAGGCCCTGTTGCCGGTCATCGAGGAGAAGGTTGCGGATGCGAAGGGCATCATTCCGCCGTTTACTCTCCTCATGTTGCCGATCAGTCCAGCAACGCACCTGAAGTGCGCTCGCCACTTTGTCCGGCGACAGATGCCTCAGGTGGCGCCGATTGGTCCGTTAACGCGAAAGCGTGGGGACAAGATCAAGATTGCCTATCTGTCTGGCGACTTCCGCCGCCATCCCGTTGGCCATGGTATCGTGGGTGTATTGGAACAGCACGATCGCGCTCGTTTCGAGGTGCACGGCGTTTCCTATGGCGCGGATGACGGCAGTGAAATACGCGCGCGGATCGCGACAGCTGTTGATCACTTCCATGACGTGCGGGCGCGCTCGGACAAAGAGGCCGCGGCGCTGCTCAGCGGGCTCGCGGTCGACATCGTGGTCGATCTCAATGGGCATACCGAGGGCTCCAGGATGGGCATACTGGCCTACCGGCCGGCCCCGATCCAGGTAAGCTATTTCGGCTATCCTGGCACGAGTGGCGCTGAGTTCATCGACTACATCATGGCCGATCGGGTTGTGCTGTCATCTGATCAGCAGCCGTTCTTCTCGGAGAAGATCATCCATCTGCCCGACAGCTATCAGGCCAACAACTCCAAGCGGCAAGCCGCGGAGATCGCGCCAACGCGCGCGGACTTGGGGCTGCCCGACGACGCCTTCGTGTTCACCTGTTTCAATAATGCCTACAAGCTTAGCCGGCCGATGGTCGGGATCTGGACGCGGCTTCTCACGGCCTGCCCGAATAGCCTGCTGTGGCTCTACTACATCAACGACAGCGCACAGGCCAATCTCCAGCAGGAGCTGATCTCGCACGGCGTTGATCCTTCTCGCGTCATTCTGGCTCCCTTTGTGGAGCAGCCCGATCATCTGGCGCGGCTCAGGCTTGCCGATCTGTTCCTGGACACGCTTCCTTACAATGCGCACACGACCGCGAGCGATGCGCTCTGGGCGGGCGTGCCGGTGTTGACCTGCCTCGGACCGACCTTCGCAGGCCGCGTAGCGGGGAGCCTGCTGCAGGCGGTGGGCTTGCCGGAGCTGATCACCAACAGCCTTGAGGAATACGAGACCCTGGCCCAGAAGCTTGCCAGCGACCCGGGGCTGCTCGGCTCGTTGCGCGAGCGGCTGTCGCAGAACCGGCTCAGCCATCCGCTGTTCGACACCGCCCGCCTGACGCGCCACATCGAGGCGGCGTATGCGACGATGAACGGACACGTGGCAGCGCGGCGAGCCGCCGAAAGGTTTCAGTGTCGAGGCGATCGAGCGGTAACGAGCGATCATGCGAAACTCGTCCATACCATGTTAAATCGTCTGACAATTTCCGACGCGTATCGTGCACAGCAGCAGGAGTTGCATCGCAACCCCGACTATGGCGTCGCGTCGCTCGCCTATGCGCCGACCGTAAAGGTTCTGATGGAACAGTTCGGCACGAAATCGGTGAGCGACTATGGCGCCGGCAAATGCAATCTGCGGCGCGGCCTGCACGAGTTGGGTAAGACAGATTTCGAGTATTTTCCCTATGATCCGGCGTTCGCGAACTATGGTGAGCCCAAGTCCGCCGATCTGGTATGCTGCATCGATGTTCTCGAGCACATCGAAACCGAGTTTCTCGATGCAGTGCTTCATGACCTAAAGGACATCACCCGCGATCTTCGATTCTTCTCTGTCCATACCGGCCCGGCTGCCAAGCACTTGCCCGACGGCCGCAATGCGCATCTCATTCAGCGATCATCTTCCTGGTGGCTCCCGAAGTTCTGCCAACATTTCGAGATTGCTCACCTTCAAGGCTCTCAAGGCGGCTTTTGGGTTTTAGTGGAGCCTCGATCCAGAGTGTAGAGCCCGCAATGCCGAGCTCCTCATCCTCGACAATTTTGTTGTTGCCGCACTCGCGAGCTGGACTATCGCGGTGCGATCGTTCACCTCCCGACAGCTATCAGGTCAACGACTGGACGCGCCGATCGCGACGCGTGTGCCCTAGGGGTCGCGGAGCTTTGGTCGACCCGATCGGAGGCTCCGCTTGAACAACTCGACCCGAGCCGATGACCTCCACAGGCTTGCGCTCGCGGTCTGCCAGGAGGGGCGCCTGGCGGAGGGAATGGCGTATGCGCGCCAGGCGCTCGCCATCGATTCTGGCCGGGCGCGCACGCACCTTTTGCTCGGCATGGCGCTGGCGCGCTCTGGCGAGCTCGAAGAGGCGGTCGCAAGTTTCGACAGCGCCATCGCGATCGCGCCCGATCTCGCCGATGCGCATGGCAATCGCGGCGATGCGCTGGCCGCGCTTGACCGCGAAGTGGAGGCGGTGACGAGCTACGAGCGGGCACTTGCTCTCAATCCCGGTGAGGTCGAGACTTGGTGTAACCGCGGCGCGACCTTGCATGACCTGCGGCGCTTCGAGGAGGCGCTCGCGAGCTACGATCAGGCGATCGCGCTCAAGAGCGATTTTGCCCAGGTGCATTTCAACCGCGGCAATGCGCTGGCGCTCTTGGGGCGGCATACCGAAGCGGTTGCAGCCTATGACCGCGCACTCGCGCTTGATCAAGGGTATTGCGATGCCCTGCAGGCACGCGGCACCGTTCTCCTGCAACTCAAGCACTTCGAGGAAGCGGCTGCGTGCTTTGAGCGCATGCTGGCGCTCGATCCGCGGCATCCGCGCGCGCTCAGCGAGCTCGTCAACTGCTACCTGATGACATGTGAATGGCGGCGCGCGGAAGCGCTCGCGGGCGAGCTCGAGCGGGATATCGCGGAAGGGCATGCGCTTGCGTCGCCCTTCATTCTGCTCGGGCTGCCGATAGGCAGCGCCACGCTCTCTCGAGCCACTGCGCGATTTGCGCAATCCGAAATCCCAAAGCGCGAGCCACTGTCGCGCGTCCGGCGAGCGCCCGACCGCGGCAGGATTCGAGTGGCTTACCTCTCTGCTGATTTTCGCAACCACGCCACCGCGCATCTCGCGGCCGGTCTGTTCGAGCGCCATGACCGCGCGCGTTTCGAGGTGATCGGCATCTCGTTCGGTGCCGATGACGTGAGCCCGATGCGCGGGCGCCTTGCTGCTGCATTCGACCGCTTCCACGATGTGGCTGCGATGAGCGACCGCGCGGTCGCGCAGCTCTTGCAGGAGCTCGCCGTTGACATCGCGGTCGACCTCAAGGGGCACACGGAAGGTGCGCGGCCCGGCATCCTGGCGTATCGGCCGGCGCCGATCCAAGTGGCCTATCTCGGCTATCCCGGACCCCTGGGCCTTGATTTCATCGAATACGTCATTGCCGACCGGATCGTCCTGCCGTTCGAGGAGCAAGCGTTCTATCGCGAGAGGATCGTTCATCTCCCCGACAGCTATCAGGTCAACGACCGCGCTCGCCCGATCGCAACGCAGGTGCCCGCGCGCCGCGAGGAGAGCTTGCCCGACGAAGCGTTGGTGTTCTGCTGCTTCAACCACAATTGGAAGATTACCCCTGTCGTATTCGAGATCTGGATGCGGCTCTTGCGCGCGCATGAGGCCAGCGTGCTGTGGCTTTACCGTTCCAACGACGCTGCGGAGGCCAATCTCCGCCGGGAAGCGGGCGCACGCGGAGTCGATCCCGACCGCCTGGTGTTTGCGCCGTTCCGCGCTCCAGCGGAGCATCTAGCGCGCATCGCCTGCGCCGATCTCTTTCTCGATACGCTGCCCTGCAATGCCCACACGACCGCGAGCGATGCGCTTTGGGCGGGCGTGCCGGTGCTGACCTGCAAAGGCGCCACCTTTGCGGGCCGCGTCGCCGCAAGCCTCTTGCATGCCGCGGGCCTCCCGCAGCTCGCGACCGGAAGTCTTGCCGACTACGAGGCGCTTGCGCGCAAGCTTGCGGATGACCGCGCGCTGTTGGCGTCGATGCGGCAGAAGCTCGCGAAAAGCCGGCTGAGCTGCACCCTGTTCGATACCGAGCGCTTCACGCGCCATGTCGAGGCAGCTTATACAACGATGGTTCGGCTGGCGCGCAGCGGGGAGAAGCCACGCGGCTTTGCCGTCGACCCAATGGCAGGCGGTTCCGGAGGCGCGGCTTGAAGGAAACGGCCGATGAGCTCCACAGGCTTGCTCTCGCCGCCTGCCAGGCGGGACACCTTGCCGACGGGATCGCGTATGCGCGGCAGGCGATTGCCGTTGATGCTGGACGCTCGCGCACGCATCTCCTCCTCGGCATGGCGCTGGCACAGTCGGGCGCGCTCGACGAGGCGCTGACGAGCCTCGATCGCGCGATCGCGCTTGCGCCTGATCTGGCCGATGCTCATGGCAATCGGGCCGATGTGCTGGTCGAGCTGCGCCGGCCGCTCGAGGCGATCGAGAGCTACGATCGCGCATTGGCGCTCGCCCCGCAGTCGTTTCCGAACTGGTGCAATCGGGCGGCGGTGCTGCTCGATCTGGGCCGCCACCAGGAGGCACTCGCCTCCTATGACCGCGCACTTGCGATCGAGCCGCAGCACGTCGATGTGCTGACGGCCCGCGGGCTCGCGCTCAACGCACTCGACCGCTGCGAGGAAGCGGTCGAGACCCTCGACCGTGCGCTGAAGCTGGCGCCGGATCATCGTCTGGCTCGCCGGACCCGAGGCGTCGCGCTCTTGAAGCTTGAGCGTTTCGCGCAAGCCCTCGCGGACTTCCAGCGTGTGCTCGCTCAGCGTCCGGACGACGAGGATGCGCTCTATAATGTTGCCTTTACGCTGGTGGCGAGCGAGCGGGATGGCGAGGCGCTGGCGGTGTACGACAAGCTGCTCGCCGCCAATCCGCATCACGTCGAGGCCCTTCTGGGCAAGGGCGCCGCGCTGCAGAACCTGACACGGTTCGCGGAGGCGGTCGCGGTCTATGACCAGGTGATCGCGGTCGATCCTCAACGTGCCGATGCACACTACAGCGCCGCAACGGCGCTGTTGAGCATAGGCAACTTTCAGCGTGGCCTTGCCGAATACGAATGGCGTCGTGGCATCGTCCCTGGCAGCGCGAGTGTGGTGCAGCCGTTCCGTGAGCCGATCTGGCTCGGTGAGAGCCCGTTGCGGGACAAGACGTTGCTGATCCATGCCGAGCAGGGCATGGGTGATGTGCTCTACGCTGTGCGCTATGTTCCACCACTGGCGCGGCAGGGCGCACGCGTCGTGTTGCAGGTGCATGCTGCGCTCAGGCCGCTGCTCGCGGGTTTAGAGGGCGTAGCGCTCGTGGTCGCAAGAGGCGAGCCGCTGCCGGCGTGCGATTGCCAATGCCCGGTCATGAGCCTGCCTTATGCGATGAAGACCGAGCCCGCGACAATTCCGGCTGTGGTGCCCTATATTGAGGCGCCTCCTGACCGCGTGTCGCACTGGCGCGCGCGCCTTCCGCACACAACAGCATTGCGTGCCGGGATCGTCTGGTGTGGCAATCCCGCCTTCAAGGAGGATCGCCGGCGATCGCTCAAGCTTGCGCAGATCGAGCCGATCCTGGCCACCGCGGATGTTTTCTTTATCAGCCTCAACCCGGGGCTCGGCGAGCGCGAGCAGACCGCGATCGCCGGACGTTCCAATGTGCTTCATCTCGGGAATGAGCTTCGCGACTTTGCCGATACAGCGGCGGTCGTCGCGCAGCTCGATCTGGTCATCACCTCGGATACGTCGGTCGCGCATCTTGCCGGCGCCATGGGGCGACCGGTCTGGATCATGCTCGGCTTTGCGCCCGACTGGCGCTTTGCGCACGATCGCGAGCAAAGCTCCTGGTACCCGACCGCACGGCTATTCCGGCAGAGCGCGCCAGGAGATTGGGCGGGCGTGATCGAGCGAGTGCGGCTGGAGCTGAGTGCGCTGGCGAAGCGGCGCTGATCTCTCAGTTCGTCGCCCCGCCCCGACGCAGGTCGGCCTCGATCAGAAGCTTGGTGCCGCCGCCGAAGCGGACGCGATAGACCTGCAGATTCTCGAGCACGCGCTGCACGTAGTTGCGCGTTTCCGAGAACGGGATGCGCTCGACCCAGTCGATCGGGTCGACGTTGGGATCGCGCGGATCGCCGAAGCGCGCGACCCAGTCGCGTACGCGGCCGCGGCCTGCATTGTAGCCCGCGAATGAGAGAATGTAGGAGCCGCGATAGTCCGCGATCAGGTCGCCGAGCTCGGCAGCGCCGAGCTGAACGTTGTAGACCGGATCGGCCATGAGTTTTTTGGCGTCGAAGCTGACGTTGAACTTCTTGGCGACGTAGCGGCCGGCCTCGGGCGTCACCTGCATCAGGCCCATTGCCTTCGCGGTCGACAGGGTGCGCTGGTTGAACGTGCTCTCCTGGCGGGCAATGGCGTAGACGGTCGGAGGATCGACCGCTGGTCCCACCGTCTTGTAATCGGGAATGCCGATCACCGGAAAGGCGTGGTGGTCGAGCGGCAATCCCCGACCGAGCGCACCCTTGCCAAGCAGCAGCGTGGCGCGGGCATCCTTGTTGCGGGTCGCAACGTCACCCAGCGCGGCGAGCACGGGGGCATCTTGTTGTGCGCGCTCTCCGAGATCAGCGAGCATGCCTGCGATGAGGTCTCGCTCGCCCACCGCATAGAGAAGATCGATTGCGCGCACCACCTCGTGCTGCGCCGAACCGTGGCGCTCGGGCAGTGACCGCAGCACGAGATCCTTCATCCCAAGCTTGGCGCGGGCGATCTGCCCGTAATAAGCGGTCGGATACTGAGCGGCGGCCTGATAGTGGGCGCGGGCCTCCTGCTGGCGGCCCATGGCTTCGGACGCGCGACCCTGCCAATAGCTCGCGCGCGCAAGCGAGATCGGATTGGAGATGCCTTGCGCGATTTTGGAAAAGTGCGTTTGCGCGGTGGCGGGATCGTTGAGGAACCGCAGCGCAATCCAGCCGGCGGTGAACTGATGCTCGACCCGATAGTTGTCGCGGCTCGGGACCGCGGCGTTGCGCGTGACCTGATAGGCGGTCTTGGCATCATCGTCGTCGAGCAGCTTGCGCGCAATCAGCCGGCGCTCGATCCACCATTGGTCGGTGTCGATCGTAGCCGAGGCATCGCGCGGGATGGAAAGGACGAGTGCCGCTGCCTCGCCGGCCTTGTCGGCACGTCGCAGCCATTGCGCGCTGCTGAAGATGTAGCCGACGTCATTCTTGGCCTCGGCCGGAACCGCATCGAGCAGCGCCTTGGCGTTGCCGGCCTTCTTGATGACCGCCACCCGCGCCTTCGCGATCGTGGAAGCATTGCCACCGGCGCGACCGGCAGAGCGCATGGCGCCCTCGACGTCCTCGGCGTACAGGCGCATGTCCATCCGCGCCTTGTGATCGGCAGTCGTGATCAGATTGCCGAACGCCTCTATCGCATCGTCTTCGAGGTCGGAGCCGAACGAGTCGTTGCGCCAGGCTTCGCGTACGTATCCTTGCGCCCCGGCGCGGTCTCCTTGCGTGATCATGGCGCGGGCAAGCGCAAAGCGGCCGCGCGCGGTCAGCGGCGGCTCCTTGGCAAAAAAGGCCCGCACCTTCGCGGGTTCGACGTTCTCGACCCACAGCATCGCCTCGGCGCGCCGGCGCAGCGCGCCGATCGCAGGCCAGCTCGGATTGGCGGCGATGAAGGCGGCGTAGCGGGGAAAGTCGGCGTTGTTGTTGTCGCTGCGCAGGATCGCCCATTCCACGAGCTTGCGCGCCGCCGGATCGCTGATCGCGCGCTGCTCGTCAGTCGCCTGGGAGGACTTGCCCTGGCGGGCCAGCCCGACTGCGGTCTTGACGCGCGCAACATCCTCCGCCGAGGCGGGGCCGTTATAGGGAACTGTGGTCTCGGATGACTTTGACGCGGTCTTGCCCGCCTTTGGGTCGGGCTTGGCGGCCTTGGCGTTCTTGGACTTCGCGTCCTTGGACTTGGCGTCCTTGGACTTGGTGTCCTTCGCGTAGGCATCCTTGGCATCGGCCGCTTTGCCCGCGTCGCTCTTGGACTTGTCGCTCTTGGACTTGGCGTTCTGGGCCGTCGGGATCGATGAGGTCGTCTGGGCATCGGCCATTGGCCCAAGCGCGAAGAGCGCCAGCCCCAAGGCCGCCATGAGTGCAATTCGGGCGCGGATGGTCAAAGGTTTCGGTCCCATCGTTGCGTGTGCTTCTTTCCTCATCTTTATTGGGTTGATAAGATTGATGAACAGCTAACCGCGCGGCGACTCATTGGCCACCAACCGCGGCGAAATGGGGGCGATGCCGCGAGTTTGCCTCGGTTGGCCACAACTCGGTAGGGGTGCCGTGACAGTTAGCCCCGCCGAGGCGCCCGCGGCGGGCGCTCGTATGCAGGACTGAAGGACTATAATCATGACGGCCAAGACGAGCTTTCGGGGGTCATTTACGGCGCTCGTCACCCCATTCAAGAACGGCGCGCTGGACGAAAAGGCTTTCCGAGCCTTGGTCGGATGGCAGATTGCCGAGGGGACGAACGGCTTGGTTCCGGTCGGGACGACCGGCGAAAGTCCGACTTTGTCGCATGATGAGCACAAGCGCGTCGTGGAATGGTGTGTGGATGAGGCGAAAGGCCGCGTCCCGGTTGTCGCGGGCAGCGGTTCCAATTCGACCGAGGAGGCGATCGACCTGTCGCGGCACGCCGAGCAGGCAGGTGCCGATGCCGTGCTGGTCGTCACGCCCTATTACAACAAGCCCACCCAGGAGGGCCTTTACCAGCACTTCAAGGCGATCGACGAGGCGATCGGCATTCCGATCCTCATCTACAATATTCCGGGGCGCTCGGTGATCGACATGTCGGTCGATACGATGAAGCGGCTGTTCGAGCTCAAGAACATCGCCGGCGTGAAGGATGCGACCGCCAACATGGTGCGCGTCTCCCAGCAGCGCGCAGAGATCGGCCTCGATTTCAACCAGCTCTCGGGTGAGGACGGGACTGCGCTCGGCTTCAATGCGCATGGTGGACACGGCTGCATCTCGGTGACGTCGAACGTGGCGCCTCGACTGTGCGCCGAGTTTCAGGGCGCCTGCCTGCGGGGTGACTACGCAACTGCGCTGGCGCTGAACGACAAGCTGATGCCGCTGCACGTGGCCCTGTTCATCGAGACCAATCCGTCACCCGCCAAATATGCTCTCTCGGTGCTCGGTCGTTGCACGGATTCGGTGCGGCTGCCGCTGGTGCTGCTCGAAGAGAAAACCAAGGCGGCTGTGCGCGACGCCATGGTTCATGCGGGACTTATCAACTAGCTGCGGGCCTCGAAGTAGAGAAAGCTGCGGAAGCGAACCGTCGGCTGCAGCATTGCGTCGGCTATAATCTATTGGAATTCGGGAGACTGATCTGATGGCGGCGAAAACAGACCGCAAATTGCGTGTCGTCGCCGACAACCGCAAGGCGCGCTTCAACTACGAGATCGGCGAGGTGTTCGAGGCCGGCGTTGCGCTCACTGGCAGCGAGGTCAAGTCGCTGCGGCAGGGCAAGGCGACCATCGCGGAGTCCTATGCCGACGCGCGCGCGGGCGAGATCTGGCTCGTGAACGCCAACATTCCCGAATATCTGCAAGCTGGCCGGTTCAACCATCTGCCGAAGCGCCCGCGCCGGCTGCTGCTGCACCGAAACCAGATCAACAAGCTGATGGGCGCCGTCGAGCGCGAGGGCATGACGCTCGTGCCGCTCAAGCTCTATTTCAACGAGAAGGGCCGCGCCAAGATCGAGATTGCGCTCGCGCGCGGCAAGAAGCTGTACGACAAGCGCCAGACCGAGAAGAAGCGCAGCTGGGAGCGCGAGCGCGGAAGGCTTCTGCGCGCCAAGGGGTGAGCAATGTGTGCCCGAGACCAAGACTGGAAGGATCGGAGAGAAGTGCTAATATTCAACCCATGACGAAAGAGCAGATTGAAACGGTATTGGATCGCGTTCGCACTTGGCCTGCTTCACGGCAAGAGGACGCCGCTGCAATTTTGCTTGCCATGGAAGCAGAAGAATTGGGAGCCTATCAGCTTTCCGAAGAGGAGCGTGCTGATATCGAGGCCGCGCTCGCCGAGATCGCGGAGGGTGATGTGGCCTCGGATGCAGAGGTCGCCGAGGTCTTTGGCCGCTACCGCCGATGAAGGTGCGCTATAGCCGGCGCGCGCTCAGGCAGCTCGAACAGATATTCTCCTACATTGAAAAGGATAACCCTGCTGCTGCCGCAGCAGTCGCTGACTCGAATCGAGTCCCTGGTCGCGTTGCTGGGTCGGTATCCGTCCATGGGACGACCCACGGACAAGGACGGTGTGCGCATAATGGGCGTGCGCCGTTATCCCTACGTTGTATTTTACAAAATCCTCCCGGACCGGGACGAAGTGCGAATCTTGCGTGTGCGCCACACGGCGCGTCGCCCCCGGCCGCGCCCGAACGTTGACGCGGCGAGGTATGGAAAGCGCAACGGGAAGGAAGCAGTTGGGCGCGCGAGCGCAGCCGCCTGCTCCGCGCCAAGGGCTGAGTCCTTAACGATCGATCCGGCCTCGTTGCGAGCTTTCTCGCACGGCTCACGAAGGCGTGAAGCCTTCCAGCAAAGAATTCGACCTGCTCCTGCATCCAGCGCGCGGGCTGCCCGTAACTGCGGCCATCGGGGACGGCCGGACGGCCGCTCCGCCAACCCACCCGAACCTCTTAGCAGGGAGCGACTAAAATGTTCAGGACTGCAAAAACCCTCACCATCGCCGGCGCGTTGATCGCGTCGTCACTGGCCGCCAACTCGGCCCAGGCCGCTGGCTGGATCGTCGGCCTCGTCGACGGCAAGTCGATCGTGACCATCGACCCGATGAGCCGCAAGGTTGCCTCCAAGGTCGACATCAAGGGGGCGGCTTCGATCCTCGCCATCGACGTGCGGCCGGCCGACGGCATGCTCTACGGCGTCGCCAGCGACGGCAACATCGTCACCATCGATGTGAAGTCCGGCCAGGCCACGATGAAGAGCAAGCTCTCCGAGACGCTCAAGGCGGGCGTCACCGTGACCGTCGACTTCAACCCGGTGGCTGACCGCATGCGCCTGATGGGCTCCGACGGCACCAGCCTGCGCGTCAACGTCGACGACGGCAAGGTGACCGTGGACGGCTCGCATAAGTACAAGGACGGCGACGCCAATGCGGGCAAGACGCCGAAGGTGGTGGCGGGTGCCTACACCAACTCCTGGAAGGGCACGGCGGCGACCACGCTGTTCAACATCGACGCCGCGACCGGCGCGCTCGTGACTCAGGCCCCGCCGAATGACGGCGTCCTCAACACGGTCGGCTCGCTCGGCATGGCGATCAGCGGACCCGTTGCGTTCAACATCGTGGCTTCGCAGCCCGACAAGAACGACGGCTGGCTCGCGACCGGCGGCTCGCTCTATGCGGTCGATCTCAAGACCGGCAAGGCGACAATGGCCGGCAAGGTCGAGGGCCTCTCTGGCTCGCTCTCCGACATCGCCTGGCTCGACTGATCACGCTTCAACAAACTCGCTGACCCGGCCCGTGGGATCCGTCCCGCGGGCCGGCGGCGTTTTGCGGGAGATTTCAGTCCGGCTGATCGCGTATGATCCGATCGAGCAGAGATCTGACCGGGGACGCTCATGACACTGCCGATCAAGCTCGACCACAGCGTCATTCATGTGTCCGACTGGGAGCGCTCGAACGCCTTCTATCGCGACGTCCTGGGCGCCGAGCTGGTGCGCCGGCCATCGGGATGGTGCTACCGGTTCGGCGACACTCAGCTCAATCTGCATGGCCCGGGCTTCACACCCGCCGAGGTGGCGCGGCTGCCGGTCCAGCCCGGCAACAGCGACTTGTGCTTTGAATGGAAAGGCCCGATTGCCGACGCCATCGCGCATCTCGGCCGCTGCAAGGTGGCGATCCATTGTGGTCCGGTCGAGCGCTTCGGCGCGAAAGGGCCGGGGACCAGCGTCTACTTTCGCGATCCCGACGGATCGTTGCTGGAATTCATTTCCTATGACCGAGGAGCGAAGCCATGACGTCCACTCACGATCCGACCGTGCTGCCGACCGACATCCCGGCGCCGCAGGATGACGGGGCTGCCCGTCATCTCGCTGGCCTCAAGCTTCCTTCGATGTCACTTCCGGCGACCAATGGGGAGAACGTCGACCTCTCGAAACTCAAAGGCTTGACTGTCGTTTACATCTATCCACGCACCGGCGTGCCGGGCCAGCCGTCACCCGATGGCTGGGACGCGATCCCCGGCGCACGCGGATGCACGCCGCAGTCCTGCTCATTCCGCGATCATTTTGCCGAGCTCAAGCAGCTCGGCGTCGCGCAGCTCTATGGCCTGTCGACGCAAGACAACGACTACCAGCGCGAGGCCGTCGATCGCTTGCATCTGCCGTTTCCGGTTCTGTCGGATAGCGCACTTGCGCTCGCGCATGCGATCAAGCTGCCGACCTTCACGATCGTCGGCATGATCTTGCTCAAACGCATGGCGCTGGTGATCGAGAACGGCGTGATCAGCAAGGTCTTCTATCCGGTATTTCCGCCGGACAAGAATGCCGAGGAGGTGGTTGCCTGGCTGCGCGCCTCGCGGTGAGCGATCCCTGCCTTAGACTTTGATGAGCATGATCTTTTCCGAAAACCGGCTTCCACTTTTCGGGATCATGCTTCAGCCGTCGAGATGCGCGCGCACGGCGGCGAAGACTTTCTCGAACATCGCCGGCGTCAGGACACGGGTGTTGGTGTTGTAGCGCGAGCAGTGATAGCTCGTGAACAGCCTGAACTTTCCGATATTCGCTGCTGCCCCGTGTGCAAAGGGAACCGCCGAGCGGCGCTGCCCCAGCGCGACCACGGTGCTGTCGTGCGCGATCCGGCCGAGCGTTACGATGGCCGCAAGCATCGGCATTTCGGCAATGACTGCACTGAGGAACTGGCGGCAGGTATTGATCTCGGCCGGTTGCGGCTTATTCTCTGGCGGCACGCAACTCACCGCATTGGCGATGCGAGCATCGACCAGCTCGAGGCCGTCGTTGGGGTCCGCCTGGTAGTTTCCGCGACTGAAACCGAATTGCGATAAGGTCGCGTACAACAGGTCGCCCGCATAGTCGCCGGTGAAGGGCCGACCTGTCCGGTTGGCGCCCTGCAAGCCAGGCGCCAATCCCACAATCAGCAGCCGCGCATTCACCGGCCCAAATGCCGGCACCGGCGAATTGAACCAATCGGGCTTACGCCCACGCCAGTCGTCGCGGAATGCCTTCAGGCGCGGGCAGAGCGCGCAGTCGCGCCCGGGCCTCGAAGAGGCCGACTTGGCGATTGCAGCGGTGGATTTGGTCGATGCGCCGGGCATCGGCGCGTCGCACTAGTCGTCGAAATCCTCGTCGGACGCCGGTCCGGCCGGGGCACGCTGCGGCGTTGTGCTGCGCTGCAAAAATTGCGGATGGCGCTCGCGCGGCTCGCGAGCCGCACGTTCTGCCGGGTCGCGGCCAATCTTGGGCTGCAGCTCGACGATGTCGAGGAAGACGTCAGCCTGCCGGCGCAGCTCGTCGGCAACCATTGGAGGCTGGGTGGAAATGGTGGAGACCACGGTGACTCGGACGCCGCGGCGCTGCATGGCCTCAACCAGCGCGCTGAAGTCGCCGTCGCCCGAGAATAGCACCATGTGGTCGATATGCTCGGCGAGTTCCATGGCATCGACGGCAAGCTCGATGTCCATGTTTCCCTTGACCTTACGGCGGCCTGTCTGGTCGACGAACTCCTTGGTAGCCTTAGTAACCACGCTGTAGCCGTTATAGTCGAGCCAATCGATCAACGGCCGAATCGATGAGTATTCCTGATCTTCTATTACAGCGGTGTAATAGAACGCCCTCATAAGGTAGCCGCGTGACTGGAATTCGCGCAGGAGCCGCTTGTAGTCGATGTCGAAGCCCAGGGATTTGGCGGTGGCGTAGAGATTGGCGCCGTCGATGAACAGCGCGGTCTTTTCCAACTGTGGTGCTGTCATGTCCCGTCTCAGTGAGAGCCTAGCTTGACCCGACGTGTCGGATGCGCACTTTGTGCCGCCATGGGAATGCGCCAGGTCTCTGTGGGTGATAACTAGTGCCGCAAAATCGGCACTCGCGCCACCACAACCAACCAACTCGGAATAAAGTTCAGGGGCTGTGGCAGTTTCCGAGGGGTTGCTAACAGAGGGCTGCCCTTCCAACAAGTAGAATTTACGACAGCAAATTCATACTTGCGTTGGGGGGGTAAAGCACGATACCTAGAGTATAATCCCCCACAAACAACCTTTGCAGGAGTGCACATGGCCCGTGTCACCGTTGAGGACTGCATCGACAAGGTTGAAAATCGTTTCGACCTCGTGCTTCTCGCGAGTCACCGCGCGCGGACCATTTCATCGGGCGCGCCGATCACCATCGACCGCGACAATGACAAAAATCCTGTTGTGGCTCTGCGTGAAATTGCCGAGACCACGGTTTCGCCAGACGATCTCAAAGAAGAGCTGGTCCATTCACTGCAGAAGTACGTTGAAGTGGACGAGCCCGAGCCTGCGGCGGTGCCGCTCATCGGCGCCACGGGTGGTACGGTGGATGCCGACGACACCGAGGTCATGCCCGAGCGCATGACCGAGGAGGAGCTGCTCAAGGGTCTGGAGGGGCTGGCGCCCCCCGAGGAGCAGCCCGAAGAGGACGAATAAGCTCTGCCGCAGCGGCAGGTGCGAAAGGCCCGGCTAGTCCGGGCCTTTTTTCGTTACAGGATGGTTTTTAGCACCCTGGCATGGTTACTGCGCCGCGCCGCGGCGGGTATCGCCTTGTGGCGATAGGAAATTGTCATGATATCCTAGGTTAACATGCTGGCCGCGACGAAATTGCCAGCCCTGTTGCCAGCCCTTGGGGTCATTCAATGGCGCGCTCGACGAGCGACCTGCCGCGTATGCAAAACCAGGCCCGGATTCGGGCACCGCTTGAACGCGGCCTCGGAGCTGACGCGCAAGTCATTGAGCGTTTTGCCAAATCCAGGAAGCCCGACAAGCCGCAGATGATGCGGCAGTACGACCTGATCGAGCGCGTCAAGCGCTACAACCCGAATACCAGCGAGGCGCTGCTCAACCGCGCCTACGTCTACGCCATGAAGGCGCATGGCGAGCAGACCCGTGCCTCCGGCGACCCCTATTTTTCCCATCCGCTCGAGGTCGCTGCGATTCTCACCGATCTCAAGCTCGATGATGCGACGATCGCAGCCGCGCTGCTGCACGACACGATCGAGGACACCTCCGCGACCCGCGCCGAGATCGACCAGATGTTCGGGGCCGACATTGGCGCGCTGGTCGAGGGGCTGACCAAGCTCAAGAGGCTCGACCTCGTCACCAAAGAGGCCAAGCAGGCTGAAAACCTGCGCAAGCTGCTCCTGGCAATTGCCGACGACGTGCGCGTGCTGTTGGTCAAGCTCGCCGACCGCCTGCACAACATGCGCACGCTCTCCCATGTGCCGCCGGATAGCCGCCGCCGCACCGCGGAGGAGACCCTCGACATCTATGCACCCCTCGCTGGCCGCATGGGCATGCATGAGATGCGCGAGGAGCTCGAGGACCTCGCGTTCCGTGAGCTCAATCCAGACGCCTACAAAGTGATCGGTGAGCGGCTCGATGCGCTGGAAGCGCGCAACGTCGGCCTCGTCGCCGACATCGAGCTGCAACTCACCAGGAAGTTCGCCGATCGTGGTGTCTCCGCCGAGGTCAGCGGCCGTCGCAAGCGCGCCTACTCGATCTGGCGCAAGATGGAGCGCAAATCGGTCGGCTTCGAGCAGCTCTCCGACATCGTCGGTTTCCGCGTCGTCGTGAAAAGCCTGGCTGAGTGCTATCAGGCGCTCGGCGTCGTTCACACCACATGGCCGGTCGTGCCGGGCCGCTTCAAGGATTATATCTCGACGCCCAAGCAGAATGACTATCGCTCGATCCACACCACCGTGATCGGGCCTGGCAAGCAACGCGTCGAGCTGCAGATCCGCACGCGCGAGATGCACGAGATCGCCGAATACGGCATCGCCGCGCACGCGCTCTACAAGGACGGCGTCGGCTCGCCGACCGAGATGCTGTCGCGGGAATCGAGCGCCTATGCCTGGCTGCGGCGCACCATCGAGCTGCTCGCCGAAGGCTCCAATCCGGAGGAGTTTCTCGAGCACACCAAGCTCGAGCTGTTCCACGACCAGGTGTTCTGCTTCACACCCAAGGGCAAGCTGATCGCGCTGCCGCGCCACGCCAACGCCATCGACTTCGCCTACGCGGTGCATACCGACGTCGGCAATACGGCGGTTGGCTGCAAGATCAACGGCAAGATCGCGCCGCTGGTGAATGAGCTCATGAACGGCGACGAGGTCGAGATCATCGTGTCGAAGGCGCAAAGCGCGCCGCCGGCGGCCTGGGAGTCGCTCGTCACCACCGGCAAGGCGCGGGCCTCGATCCGGCGCGCCACCCGGGCCGCGGTGCGCAGCCAATATGCGGGTCTCGGCCGTCGCATCATCGAGCGGCTCTGCCAGCGCGCCAAGATCGCATATTCCGACGAGAAGCTGACGGGTGCGTTGCCGCGCCTGGCACGCACCTCGATCGACGAAGTAATGTCTGCGGTCGGGCGGGGCGAGATGCGGGCCGCTGACGTCGCGCGCGCCATGTATCCCGACTACAAGGAGGAGCGCGCCGCCGCGATCGCGAAGCGGCCGAAGGCGGAGAGCGGCTGGTACGGACTCAAGCGCGCCAAGGCGGTCAAGTACCAGGTGCCCGCCGGCAACGGGCCGGCGATCCCGATCCGCGGCATCAACAGCGACTTGCCCGTCCGGTTTGCGCCCGACGGCGGCGCCGTGCCGGGCGACCGCATCGTCGGCATTCTCACGCCTGGCGAAGGCATCACGATTTATCCGATTCAATCGCCGTCGCTGAAGGACTTCGAGGACCAGCCCGAGCACTGGCTCGATCTGCGCTGGGACATCGATGAATTGACGCCACAGCGCTTCCCTGCCCGCATTTCGCTCAAGACCGTCAACGAGCCCGGTACGCTTGCGCAGGTGGCGCAAGTGATCGCCGAGCACGACGGCAACATCGACAACGTTCGCATGGCCCGGCAGTCGCCCGACTTCACCTCGATGGTGATCGATCTTGAGGTCTACGACCTCAAGCATCTCACCTCGATCATTGCGCAGCTGCGGGCCAAGGACGTGGTGGCGCAGGCCGAGCGTGTGAATGCGTGAGGTTCGGACCATGACGAGCTAACGGCGTGGATGCACTTCCTCCTCTTCGCCTCGGCGTCAACGTCGACCACGTCGCGACCGTGCGCAATGCGCGCGGCGGCCGCTATCCGGATCCTTTGCGTGCCGCGCAGATCGCGATCGCGGCCGGTGCCGACGGCATCACGGCGCATCTGCGCGAGGATCGCCGCCATATCCGCGATGACGACATGGCGCGCCTCAAGGCCGAGATCGGCAAGCCGCTCAACTTCGAGATGGCGGCCACCGAGGAGATGGTTGCGATTGCGCTCAAGACGCAGCCGCATGCCGTTTGCCTCGTGCCCGAGCGCCGGGCGGAGCTCACCACCGAGGGCGGGCTCGATGTCGTGGGGCAGCACAATGTGCTCGCGCCCGTCATTGCGAAGCTTGTGGGGGCCGGCATCCGCGTGTCGCTGTTCATTGCCGCCGCCCCGGATCAGATCGAGATGGCGGCGAGGCTCCGCTCGCCGGTGATCGAGATCCACACCGGCGCTTGGTGTGATGCACTCGCGGAGGGTCGGATGGCCGCCGGAGAGGCGGAGCTCGCGCGCATTCGCGAGGGCGCCAAGCTCGCCGCACGGCTTGGCCTCGAAGTCCATGCGGGCCATGGTCTGAACTACGAGACCGCCGAGACCATTGCGGCTCTGCCCGAATTCGTTGAGCTCAACATCGGTCACTACCTGGTGGGGGAGGCGATCATGGTCGGGCTTGGCGAGGCAGTCAGGACGATGCGCGCTGCCATGGATCGGGGGCGCGCAAGGGCTCGCGGGGGTTAATGCATGATCATCGGCATCGGCTCCGACCTCTGTGACGCACGCCGGATCGAGCGAGCGATCGAGCGCCATGGCGAGCGATTTCTGGCGCGCATCTTCACCGATACCGAGCGGGCGCGGGCCGAGCGCCGTGCCAACCGCGTCGAGACCTATGCCAAGCGCTTCGCCGCCAAGGAGGCGTGCGCGAAGGCGCTCGGTACCGGGCTAAGGGCTGGGGTGTTCTGGCGCGACATGGGGGTGGTCAACCTGCCCTCGGGGCGTCCGACGATGAAGCTCACCGGCGGCGCGCTCGAGCGGCTCAAGGCGATCACGCCTGCGGGCCACGAGGCGCGGATCGATGTCACTGTCACCGACGAGGGGCCGCTCGCGCAGGCGTTTGTCGTCATCTCCGCGGTTCCACTTGGGTCCTCGTGACCCCTCGAGGCGTCAAAAGGGCCGCCTTCACGACGTTGTGGTCGGATATCGGGTCGCCGGCGCGGGTCTGATGGGCCCCGCACGACCGCAAATAACATATTGATAAGACATGCCAAACGCGCCTTGTATGCGGGTCTGCAATTTTCGGTGACGTTCATTGCGCCGTGCCGCCCCAAGGGCTAGAACGGCGCGGGGCCTGAGAAATCGCATGGATCAGAGGCAATGAGTGTGACGACCGGCGCGAAGCGCAAAGAGGGCGGCATTGGCGAAACCATCCGCGTGATCGTCCACGCGCTGATCATTGCGCTCGTCATCCGCACCTTTCTGTTCCAGCCCTTCAACATTCCCTCTGGTTCCATGAAGGAGACGCTGCTCGTCGGCGACTATCTGTTCGTCTCCAAGTACTCTTACGGCTACAGCCACTATTCGCTGCCGCTGTCGCCCAACCTGTTCTCGGGACGGATCTGGTCGGGCACGCCGGAGCGCGGCGACATCGTGGTGTTCCGCCTGCCCAAGGATGACACGACCGACTACATCAAGCGCGTCATCGGCTTGCCCGGCGACCGCATCCAGATGGTTGAAGGTGTGCTCCACATCAATGGCGTTGCGGTCAAGCGCGAGCGGATCGACGACTTCATCGAGACCGAGGAAGGCAGCCGCACGACGCGCATCAAGCGCTGGCGCGAGACCCTGCCGAATGGCGTGAGCTACACCACGCTCGATTTGATCGATAACGGCTTCTACGACAACACCAAGGAATACGAGGTGCCGCCCGGCAAGTACTTCATGATGGGCGACAACCGCGACAATTCCACCGACAGCCGCGTCGAATCGGCGGTCGGCTACGTGCCGATCGAAAATCTGGTCGGCCGCGCCCAGATCATCTTCTTCTCGGTCGCCGAGGGCGAGCAGGCCTGGCAGTTCTGGCGCTGGCCCTGGACGGTGCGCTGGAGCCGGCTGTTCACGATCGTTCGATAGCGGGCGGAGAAGTTTGCAGCCGCCTTCGTGTCGCGATGATCTCGGAACCCTTGATCCAATCGCACACAGCTTGTCTTGAGTTGCGCGTGTCCCTTTGATTCTGGAGTTCGTGTCAGGGGGGGCTGGGACGTCTTACGAGCTTCGGAAGCGGGACACGGCCGCCAAGGCGTGACCAACGTCGATGAATGGGGAAGCCAAGCCCAAGCCGGAGGACGGCGCCGTCGTGGCGGCGCTGCGGTTCTGGCTGCCCGTCATTGTCATCGTGCTCGTTGTCCGCACCTTTCTGTTTCAGCCGTTTCACATTCCGTCCGGCTCGATGATGGCGACGTTGCTGGTCGGCGATTCGCTGTTCGTCTCGAAATTCTCCTACGGCTATAGCCGCTATTCGCTGCCGTTTTCTCCGCCGCTGTTCTCGGGCCGCATCCTCGCCTCGCTCCCCAAGCGGGGCGATGTCGTGGTCTTCCAGTCGCCGCACGATGAAGCGATCGATCTGATCAAGCGGATCGTGGGCCTGCCCGGCGACCGCATCCAGATGATTGCCGGCCACCTGCACATCAATGGCGCGCCGGTTCCCCGCGAGCGAATCGAGGACTTTGTCGACAACGACGACGTGCCGGCGCGCCGCTACCGGCGTTGGCGGGAGACGCTGCCCGGCGGCGCCACCCATACGACGCTAGACCTCATGGACAACGGCCCGCTCGACGATACAGAAGTCTATGAGGTGCCGCCCGGCCACTATTTCATGATGGGCGACAACCGAGACGATTCGACCGACAGCCGGGTGCTCGACGAGGTTGGGTATGTCCCGTTCGAGAACATTGTCGGCCGCGCCGAGATCATCTACTTCTCGATTGGTGATGGTGCCGCCGCCTGGCAGGTCTGGCGCTGGCCGACGGCGCTGCGCCCGAGCCGATTCCTCTCGATCATCCGATGAGCCGCGCGCCAAAAATGAGCCGCACGCCAAAGAGCAAGGGCGTCCAGGTAGCGAAAGAGCCCGCCCCGCCGGCGCCACAGCCTGAAAGCGAAGGGACCCGGCCCGCTGCGGCCACCGCGACCAAGGAGCCGAAGCGTCGGCGGCGGAACACCGGGGAGTTCGAGGAGCGTATCGGCCATCGTTTCAAGGATCCGGCGCTGCTCGAGCAGGCGCTGACCCATGTGTCGGCGCTGGCGCGGATCCGTCAGCGCGGCGGGTCGAGCTATCAGCGGCTGGAGTTCCTTGGCGACCACGTGCTCGGTCTGATCGTGTCGGACATGCTGTTCCGGAACTTTCCGCGGGCGGATGAGGGCGAGCTGTCGCGCCGGCTCGCCGACCTGGTCCGCAAGGAAGCCTGCGCTGATGTGGCGCGCACCATTGGGCTCGGCGAGGCGATCAGGCTTGGGGCTTCCGAGAGCAATGCTGGCGGGCGCGATCGCACCGCCATCCTGGCCGACGTGTGCGAGGCCTTGATCGGGGCGGTCTATGTCGACGGCGGCTACGAGGCCGCGGCAGCGATGATCGGACGGCTTTGGGAGGAGCGGATGCGCTCGCCGGTGCGGCCGCTGCGCGACGCCAAGACCATTCTGCAGGAATGGGCGCAGGGGCGCGGCCTGCCCACGCCCGCCTATCGCGAGGTCGAGCGCAAGGGCCCGGATCACAGCCCGGAGTTCCGCATCACCGTCGAGCTGCCTGATCGATCGCCGGCGGAAGGAGTCGGACGCTCGAAGCGTGCCGCCGAACAGGCGGCGGCTGCCGCCATGCTGTCGCAGGAAGGCGTCAAGGCGGACCGCCGCGATGGCTGAGACGCCCCCATTGCGCAGGATGCTGGTGCGGCCGATTTGAAGTTCCACCCTGCGGCAAACTCAGTTAGGAACTTCAAATCGAAAAGCGGTACTAGAATCATAGGGTAGCTAGTGCCCTTTTGTTTCCCAAGTTCGTGTCAGAGGTTGCCGAGATGGATCACGAACTTGAGAAACAGGGCACTAGCCGGCGCTGCGGCTTCATCGCGCTGATTGGCGCGCCCAATGCCGGCAAGTCGACGCTCATCAATGCGCTGGTCGGCACCAAGGTCACGATCGTCTCGCACAAGGTGCAGACCACGCGCACGCTTCTGCGCGGCATCGCGATCGAGGGCGATGCGCAGCTGGTGTTCATCGACACGCCGGGCATCTTCGCACCCAAGCGCCGGCTCGAGCGCGCCATGGTCTCGACCGCCTGGGCGGGCGCGCACGATGCCGACATCGTGGGTGTGCTGATCGACGCCAAACGCGGGATCGATACCGAAGCCGGCTCGCTGCTCGACGGTCTTGCCGCCGTGTCGCAACCCAAGGTGCTCATCATCAACAAGGTCGACCTCATCGATAAGCCCGCGCTGCTGGCTTTGACGCAGGCAGCGAACGCGCGCACGAATTTCCGCACGACGTTCATGATCTCGGCGCTGACGGGCGACGGCGTCGCGGATCTCAAGCGCTGGCTCGCCGCCGAGGTGCCGGCTGGGCCCTGGCACTATCCCGAGGATCAGATCACCGACGCGCCGTTGCGGCACCTTGCCGCCGAGATCACGCGCGAAAAGCTCTATTTGCGTCTGCACCAGGAATTGCCGTACCGGTCGACGGTCGAGACCGCGAGCTGGCAGGAGCGCAAGGACGGCTCGGTGCGAATCGAGCAGACGATCTTCGTCGAACGAGAAAGTCAGCGTAAGATCGTGCTCGGCAAGGGCGGCCAGACCATCAAGGCGATCGGCGCCGAGGCGAGACGCGAGATCGCCGAGGTGATCGAGCAGCCGGTGCACCTGTTCCTGTTCGTGAAGGTGCGCGAAGGCTGGGGCGACGATCCGGAGCGCTATCGGGAGATGGGGCTGGAGTTCCCGAAGGAATAAGTGCGCCAACTCCGAAGCTCATGATAGATTTCGATGATCTTTGACATGAACTTCGTTGCAAGGATTTCGGAATCGGGACGCTAGCGATGCAATGGACCGATGAAGGCATCGTGCTGGGCGTGCGGCGGCACGGGGAGGCGAGCGCCATCCTCGAGCTGATGACGCGTGAGCACGGGCGGCATCTCGGTCTGGTGCGGGGCGGGGCGGGCGCCAGGCAACGTCCGATCCTGCAGCCCGGCAATCGCGTCAGCGCCACCTGGCGCGCGCGGCTCGACGAGCATCTCGGCAACTTCACGGTGGAAGGGCTCGACCTGCCGGCGGCGTCCTTCCTGGCCCTGCCGCATGCGCTCTATGGTGTCACGCTGCTGGGTGCGCTCTGCCGCCTGTTGCCCGAGCGCGATCCGCATCCGCAGATGCATGCCGCGCTCGAGCACGTGCTCTCGTTCCTTGTCGATGCCAAGCGAGCGGGTCCGGCGCTGGTGCGATTTGAGCTGATGCTGCTTGGCGAGCTTGGCTTCGGGCTCGATCTTGAGCGCTGTGCGGCCACCGGATTGACCACAGAGCTATCATACGTCTCGCCGCGCAGCGGGCGGGCCGTCTCGCGTGGCGCTGGCGAGCCCTGGCACGACAAGCTCCTGCGCCTGCCGGCCTTTCTCGGCGATCCGGAATGTGAGCCAAGCGCGGATGATCTCGCGGACGGGTTCGCGGTGACGGGGTTCTTTCTGCTCCGCCACATGTTCGAGCCGCGGCGGCTGGCGCTGCCTGACGCCCGCGCAAGCTTCATCTCGGCAGTGCTGAGCACTTACCGGAATATTCGCGCGGCATCCTGACTGCGCAAACAGCAGAATTGGGCGGCCATCGGCCGCCCAACCCGCTCGGCTATTCAACGACTATTTAAGCTGCGGCTCAGCGCCGGCGCCCATGCGACCGAGAAATACCCCGGCTGCCATGCGAGCGGGAGAAGCTTCGGCTGACATGCGACCGAGTATGTACAAAGCTGCGACCGATGTGTACGCGATGCCCGCGGTGGTAGCGGGGATAGGAGTAGAAGTAGTTGTTCCGGTAGCAGCCATCCCACCATCCCCAGCTACGAAGATGGTGTGGCCGTCCCGGCCGGCAGTGGACCTTGTCGGTGAGGTCGGTGTCTTCAATGGCGTGACGCAGGCCGTCAGAGCCACCGAGTGTGATCGCTGCAGCCGGATTGGCGAACGCGCTGATGGCCACGACTGCCGCGGTTGCAACGGCGAGTGCGAACGTTTTCATGGAGTTCTCCTGTTGAACGTGGCGATCGCCCCTTCGCACGTTGATTCTATTTCTAACAAACGATTACCCAACCGTTCGTGGCTGACTCATTCATCGCGTATTCATATCTCGAGCGCACTGCATGTGTTGTGCACTGCATTCACGCCCGCAATTTGTTCCGAGATCAGGGCTTTCATCCTGCCGCGGAACTTTTATTTGTAAGATTCGGAATTCGAAGGCTTCGAAACTCATTGGGCGAGCTAAAACAGGATGCGGAGCCGCGCAAAACGGAACGCGGGCGGCCGTGAGGCCGCCCGCTCCATCGACTAGCGCTAAGGCTAGCCGTGGGGGTTCCGGTCAATACGACCAGCGATGGTTCCGGCGATGATCCGGGACCCAGTAGCAGTGCTGACGATAGTGCCAGCGGCCGTTGTAGAAGTGGGTGCAGACGTTCCGCACCTGGTCCACCACTCGGGCGCCGTCAATCGCGGGCCGGTAGATCGTGTCGACGATCGGTTGCTCAACGGCACTGCTCGGCAGCGCGCTGGTCGAGATCGCCGCTGCAGCGGTGGCTAGCGTCAGAAGGATTTTTCGCACGGTATTTTCTCCATCGGGATTTCTGGCCCCTTGTGCATGGGTCTAGCACCCTGATGCCGAACGCAGCCTGACTGGCGCATTTAGCGGCCGTTTAGCTGGCGGCCATGATTCCGGCTTGTTCCTGCCGGCCCGCCGCAGTACCCATGATTCATGGGCAAAGAGCTGATTCCCCCGCCGTCGGGCGGTGATATCGAGGATGTTGCGCTGCGTTCCGCGCTGGAGGAGCGCTATCTCCAATATGCGTTGTCCACCATCACGGGCCGCGCGCTGCCGGATGCCCGCGACGGGCTCAAGCCGGTGCATCGGCGGCTCCTGTTCGCCATGCAGCAATTGCGACTCGATCCCGACGCGGCGTTCAAGAAATGCGCGCGCGTCGTCGGCGACGTGATCGGTAAGTTCCATCCGCACGGTGACCAGTCGGTCTACGACGCCCTGGTTCGGCTGGCACAGGATTTTGCGCAGCGCTATCCGCTGGTCGACGGGCAGGGCAATTTCGGCAACGTCGACGGCGATAACCCCGCCGCTATGCGCTACACGGAGGCGCGGCTCACCGAAGTCGCGCGGCTGCTGCTCGATGGCATCAACGAGAATGCCATCGACTTCCGGCCGACCTATGACGGCTCCGAGGATGAGCCGGTCGTATTGCCCGGCGCTTTCCCGAATCTGCTCGCCAATGGATCGCAGGGCATTGCGGTCGGCATGGCGACTGCCATTCCGCCGCACAATGCCGCCGAGCTGTGCGATGCGGCGCTGTTTCTGATCGACAATCCGAACGCGCGCAGCAGGACGCTGCTGAAATTCATTCCCGGCCCGGACTTTCCAGGCGGCGGGCTTGTGGTCGAGTCACGCGAGGCGATCGCGGAAGCCTATTCGACCGGCCGCGGCTCGTTCCGCGTGCGCGCGCGCTGGCACAAGGAGGAGACTGGCCGCGGCACCTATCTGGTCGTGATCACCGAGATTCCCTGGATGGTGCAGAAGGGAAGGCTGGTCGAGCGCATCGCCGAGCTGATCAACGAGAAGAAGCTGCCGCTCGTCGCCGACATGCGCGATAAATCGGCCGAGGACATCCGTCTCGTGTTCGAGCCGCGCTCGCGTACGGTCGATGCCGAGATCATGATGGAGTCGCTGTTCAAGCTCACCGAGCTTGAGAGCCGCATCCCGCTCAACATGAATGTTCTGGTGAAGGGCCGCATCCCCAAGGTGGTGAGCTTGGCGGAGGCGCTCACCGAATGGCTCGCACACCGTCGCGACGTGCTGCTGCGGCGAGCGCGGTTCCGGCTCGCCCAGATCGAGCATCGGCTCGAGGTGCTCGGCGGCTACCTGATCGCCTATCTCAACCTCGACGAGGTGATCCGGATCATCCGCACCGAGGACGAGCCCAAGCCGGTCTTGATGCGGACGTTCAATCTGACCGACGTGCAGGCCGACGCCATCCTCAACATGCGGCTGCGCAACTTGCGCAAGCTCGAGGAGATGGAGATCCGGCAGGAGGACAAGGATCTGCGCGGCGAGCGCAAGACGCTCAACGAGCTGATCGGCTCCGAGACCGAGCAGTGGAAGTCGATTGCGGGTGAGATCAGGAAGGTGCGCGACGCGTTCGGGCCCGACACCTCGCTTGGCCGACGCCGCAGCACGTTTGCCGAGGCTCCCGAGCATGACCTCGCAGCTATCGAGGAGGCACTGGTCGAGCGCGAGCCGATCACGGTCGTGGTGTCCGAGAAGGGGTGGATTCGCGCGTTGCGCGGCACCGTCACCGATCTCTCCGGCATCACATTCAAGAGCGACGACGCCCTGAAGTTCGCGTTCCCGGCCGAGACCACGTCAAAATGCCTGGTGTTCGCGACCAACGGGCGCTTCTACACCCTCGATTGTTCCAAGCTGCCGGGCGGGCGTGGCCACGGCGAGCCGGTCCGGCTGTTCACCGATCTCGAGCAGGAGCACGACCTGGTCACGGTGTTCCGTCACGAAGGTGGGCGA
The DNA here is from genome assembly GCA_963817015.1 of uncultured Alphaproteobacteria bacterium. GTDB lineage: Bacteria > Pseudomonadota > Alphaproteobacteria > Rhizobiales > Xanthobacteraceae > VAZQ01. The sequence continues at coordinate 111,951 of CAWFMV010000015.1, forward strand.
AAGTTCCTGATCGGGAGTGCGCAAGGGCGCGGCTTCGTGGTGTCCGAGGACGAGTGCCTGGGCAACACCCGCAAGGGCAAGCAGGTGCTCAACGTCAAAGCGCCGGACGTGGCGCGGGCGCTTGCGGTTGTCGAGGGGGAGCTAGCGGCCTCGATCGGCGAGAACCGCAAGATGGTGATCTTCAAGCTCGAGCAGGTGCCCGAGATGGGGCGCGGCAGTGGCGTGCGGCTGCAGCGCTTCAAGGACGGCGGATTGTCCGACCTGAAGACCTTCAAGGCTGAGACTGGCTTGACCTGGACCGACACGGCGGGGCGCGAGTTCTCGCTGACAGGCAAGGAATACGCCGATTGGCGCGGCAATCGCGCCGATGCCGGGCGGCTCGCTCCCAAGGGCTTCCCGCGCACCAATCGGTTCAGCGCGATGCTGTCCGGGCGGAAAAACGAGGAAGAGACCTGACGGACTTCTCGCCACAGCGGCGTCACCTTCATCGCGCTGCCGCGAACATCTCTGGGATTGAATTCAAAACGCCTTGTAAAGCCGCTGATCGTAAAGGTTGACGCGCCAGACCCGCCCGCCCTGCGCGGTCGCATTGCGGAATTGCAACGTATGGGCAGCGGTTTCGTGTGCATCGAAGGCTTTTGAGTCGGTCCAGGCGGCCACCACTTCATAATGATTGATGCGTGGCGCCGGCCGCCGATAAATGTCGTAGCGCAAAGCGCCGGCCTCCTTCTGGCTGGATTCAGCGAGCGCCTTGACGTACGCGACTGCTGCTTCGGCGACGGCGGGATCGCCGCCGCGGAAATCCACGTGCTCCACCATATAGAGCGCGCCAAGCGGAATAGTGCGCGGACCCGCGTTGGCAAAGGGCAGGAGCGTGTGCGGATTCGTCGGGCTATTGCGGATCGGCTTGAGCGCGGCCTGAAATTCCGACATCGTTGCGCCCTTGTCATGGGCCTCATAGGCGGCCTGGTTTTGCCAACCTTCCATGATCACGAAGCGGTTGGGACGGCTCGTTTCCTGTAGCGTGGTGAATTCGAGATTTCCGGTCTCTCGGCGGCTCGCGTCACGAAATTTTTTGAGGAGCTCGACGCCTTGCCCCACTGCCGTCGTCGCAACGTCGATGTAGGTCACGGCATAGTACCCGTCGGCGCTGGTCTGGGCCGACGCCGACGGCACCATGGCTGCAGTGACAACGGTCACGACAGCGGCTACCCAGGCCACCCATCGGGCGTACGAAATGCATGGATGCCAGACCGGCGAATTGCGAATGCAACGCATGTTGCAAATGAAACGCATGTTGCGAACGAAACGCATGGGACGGTTCTCCCGGTCCTTAGTTGATCGGCACGTAGAGGCGATCGTCGTAAGGTGAGCCAAGCAGCGGCCCGACGACATCGCGGAATTGCCGCGCATAGGCTGAGTCCTCGTAGGCATCGAACGCCTTGCGGCTCTGCCAGGCTGCGATCAGGGTCATGTGGCTGAGCGGCGGCTTGACCGATTTGACGATGTCGTAACGCAGATTGCCTTCACCTTTGCGCGCTGCCTCCGCCACTACTTTTGCGGCCGCCACAGTCGGATCGATGCCGGGCGGGAAAACGTCGAGATGGAGCTGCACGTAGATGACATCACCGGCTGCCGTCGGCCGCGCCGGTCCGACCGAAATGACCTGATAGTCACGCCGGTCAAAGGGCGCGGCACTCATGGCCTTGAGCTTACCGGCCAGTTCTGCGCTCGGCGCGGCCTTCTCGTTGGCGTCGAAGGCGGCCTGGTCGCGCCAAGCCTCGTAGGCAATGAACCGGTTGGGTCGATCGAGCTCCTGCAGCAGCGTTACACCCATATTTCCGGGCTGCTTGAGGGCCCCTTCACGGTATTGCTTGAGCAGCGTAACGCCCTGATTTGCGGCACCTGGCGCGACATCGAGTGCCATCACCCCATAGATGGCGCTGCTGTCGGGTTGGGCCTGCGCGGCGCATTTGGCGTTGATCGCGAGCAGTACAGCCAAACCCAAGAGATATCGAATAAATCGTGGCCGCGCCGGCCGATGATTGCGTGTGAAAGTCACGTTCACCTCCCCAACAGGCCCTTTTTGGGCTCCGCTTTACTCAAAGAAATCATCGCATTCCGCACGTACAACGACCATGAAAAAATACGCAACTTCAGTGCATTACGTGAATACCAGGATCATCTTATTTTTTCAGCGATCTGGCGATAAGTGCGCAACGGCCCCAGGATGTCGCCAAATTATGCAACTGCAAATTATTTGCGTGAGGGATATACTTTCAGGATCAGTCCAAGATGGTGATCTTCAAGCTCGAGCAGGCGCCCGATATGGGGCGCGGCAGTGGCGTGCGGCTGCGGCGCTTCGAGGACGGCGGATTGTCCGATCTGAAGACCTTCAAGGCCGAGACTGGCTTGACGTGGACCGACACGGCCGGGCGCGAGTTCTCACTGACCGGCAAGGAATACGCCGACGGCGTGGCAATGCCGGGCGGCACGCTCCCAAGGGCTTCCCGCGCACCAGTCGGTTCAGCGCGATGGTGTCGGGGCGGAAAGCCGAGGAGACCTGACGGATTTGTAACCTATGCCTGGATTGCGCATCTCCTTTGTTTAGAATAGCTCTAAATAGAGGTGCGCAACCGGGGAGATGGTCATGCTGCGCAATTCGACGACGGGCTGGGGCTGGCCTTCGATTGGCTTTCATTGGCTCGGTGCTGCCGCCATTCTGGTCCTGCTCGGACATGGCTGGTGGATGACACACTTGGCACCGACGCCCCGCGCCACGTTCTATGCTTGGCACGCCGCACTCGGTTATGACTTTCTCGCGCTGCTGGTTCTGCGCCTGCTTTGGCGCTGGCTGAATCCGATTCCGCGCTATCCAAGCGACTTCAAGGCCTGGGAGGAATGGTCAGCCAAGCTCGGCCATTTCGGGCTTTATGTGTTGATGTTCGGCTCGACCCTTGCGGGCTGGGCGCTCGCCGGCACAGGCCGGCGGACCTTCGACGAGGACCTGTTCGGGCTTAAGCTGCCGTTGATCTACGTCAGCCAGGATCGCGCTATGCACGAGTTGTTTGAGGACACCCATAAGGTTCTATCATACCTAATGGCGGTCCTGATCGTCGTGCATGTCATTGGCGCGTTACGACACCATTTCTTCAAGAAGAACGATGTGATGCGCCGCATGCTGACGAGCCCCGCCGGCGGGGGCGGCGAGAGCAAGGCCGCTGGGCCGCAGGCGGCCGAGTGAGAACGGGACTTCGGATCGCGACTCCGGTGGTGCGGACCGAGGTGCTTGCATGCGCCAGCGCCACTCCCCTTGGCCTCCGCAGCGGGTTATCTCATTCCTTCAATAACTTAGCCGAAACCGAGTATGCAATTGCAAATTATTTGCATGAAGCATATAGTTGATGGGTCAGTGTAGTCACCGCCGGTCCATGGCCTCTATTTCCCAGCACGATTCGACGACGGCAAACGACGGTTGGAAGCGGGTCCGCACCAATCGATCGTTGTCGGAAGTGTTCGGCACCATTGCGGTCCGCCCGCAAGGGTCGATCGGCAAGAAGCTCCTGGCCTTTCTGGGCCCTGGCTATCTGGTTGCCGTCGGCTACATGGATCCCGGCAACTGGGCGACGTCGCTCGCGGGCGGCTCGAAGTTCGGCTATTCGCTGCTCACGATTGCGCTTCTGTCCAACATCATGGCGATCGTGCTGCAGGCGCTGTGCGCCCGGCTCGGCATCGGTGCCGGGCGCGACCTGGCGCAGGCCTGCCGCGACGCGTTTCCGCGTTTCGTGGCCTGGCCATTGTGGGTGCTCGCCGAGATCGCGATCTGCGCCACTGATCTCGCCGAGGTGATCGGCACCGCGATCGGGCTCAATCTGCTGTTCGGCATTCCGCTCGAGATCGGTGTCATCCTGACCGCGCTCGACGTGTTCCTGATCCTCTGGATGCAGCGGCTCGGCTTCCGCTGGATCGAGGTTTTCGTGGTCGCGCTGCTTGGCATTATCGCGGCCTGCTTCGCGGTCCAGATCGCGCTTGCCAATCCGGACTGGCGCGGCGTCATCCTCGGCTTCGCGCCGACGGTCGAGATCGTGAAGAATCCCGAGATGCTCTATCTCGCGCTCGGCATCCTCGGCGCGACCGTCATGCCGCACAATCTCTACCTGCACTCGGGCGTGGTGCAGACGCGGCGTTTCGGCGACAGCCTGGAAGACAAGCGCGAGGCGATCAAGCTTGCCACTCTCAATTCGACCATCGCGTTGATGTTCGCGCTGCTGATCAATGCGTCGATTCTCATTCTTGCAGCAGCCACCTTCAACAGTCGCGGCCAGACCGACGTCACCGAGCTCGAGCAGGTGCATTCGTTCCTGGCGCCGCTTCTCGGCTCGCTCTACGCGCCGTCGCTGTTTGCGATAGCGCTCTTGTGCTGCGGCCTCAATTCCACGGTCACCGCCACGCTGGCCGGCCAGATCGTGATGGAAGGCTTCATCGACATCCGGCTGGCGCCCTGGCTGCGGCGGCTGACCACGCGCGCGATCGCGATCGTGCCGGCTGCGATCGTGACTATCTGGTACGGCGAAAAGGGCACCGCGCAGCTACTGATTCTGAGCCAGGTGGTCCTGAGCCTGCAGCTGCCGTTCGCGATCGTGCCGCTGGTGATGTTCACCGCCGACCGCCGCAAGATGGGAGAGCTGGTGGCGCCGCGCTGGGTGACCGCGATCGCGGTCACGATCGCGGTGATCATCATCGCGTTGAACCTCAAGCTCCTGGTCGATTTCGTAAGGGGCTAGGCGTGTACTCATAAATCCGGTTCTGCGAGCTGCCCGAGTTGATGTCCGCTTCACTCTGAAAGCGACTCAATTGCTGCGCGGCAGCGAAATGACGCGATGGGCCAAATGCAGAAGTGATATTTCGCAGAAAGCAAGGTGTACGACGTATCAAGAACAGCTCTGTTAAGCCTCGCGGCTAGCGCTCCGCGCCCGAACCCGAGGCCGTGCCGATGGGAAGGTTATACTTCCGCGCCCGCGCATTGAGTTCTTCGACTTGCTCGACCTTGTCCCGCGTCGCCGGGCTCACGGCCCCTTTCTGCGCTTCGACCATTCGACCTGTGGCTTTTAGTTCAGCCAAAGCCTTGTCGATGGCGCCCATGGCAATGGCCACCACCGGCGGTGTCTGGCCCACAGCGACCTTGGCCGCCTTCAGGGCGGCCGGCGTTGCCGGGAAATTCGCCCCGCCGATCACGGCAAAGAGCGGTTTCTTGATCATGTCGGCGGCCTTTGCGTACTCGTCCGCGCTGCGCAACCCGATCCATATGAGGTCCGCACCGGCTTCGGCATAGGCGGCAGCCCGATCCAGCATCTCGGTGGTGGAACCGTTCGGAGTTGGCGCAAGGCAGCGCGCGATCAGAACCATGTCCGTGCGCGCGTCGGCGGCGGCATGAATGTTGTCGATCATCTGCGCCTTCGGCAGCACACCCGGCGCGGCATAGCCCATGGCGCGGTTGAGCGGACTGCGGTCATCGAAGGCCGCACACGCGATGCCGCCGCGCTCGGCCTGCTTTGCGAAGCGGTAGACATTCAGTGGTGTCGCGCCAAAATCGTCCACGTCCGCAACCACCGGAATATTCACGTTCGCGGCGATGACACAGTCATAGTCGATGATTTCGGACACCGTGACGATCGCCTGGTCCGGCAACGCGAGCAATTCCAGGTTGGTGGCGCTGCTGCCCACGAACACACTCTTGAATCCGTGAACCTCGATCATCCGAGCCGTCAGGAGATCGTAGGCGTTGGCGCAGATCAGCGGCTCCGGTCCGCTCATCAATTCGCGAAAGCGAGCGCCCATCGTTTTCGGGGCCAGCCGCGGCTGTGCCTGCGCGGCGCCGGTCATCGGAGCGGCCGCCGCCACGAGGCCTGAGGCCGTCAGCCCGGCGACTTGGACAAATTCACGTCTGTTGGTTTCTTTGCTCATGATCGCTCCTCGAACGTTGTGGCAAACGCTTTGGCTCATGCCGACGCAGCTACTTCCACGGCGCCCGCCTATCAGCGAGCTGCTTCTGTCTGTCAGCCCCAAACGAGGCTATGCTCCTTTGCGCCCCGTGCAAACCCGTCTGTCGCGCCTCCAACTTTCGGGCCGTGTGAAAAAAATTGATACCGTGCTGCGGTACGGCCTAAAGGTGGGTGCGAAACGCGGAGCAGCGCTCCGCACTTAAGATAGGATGCTCACGCTGGCGCCGCGGGAAGCGCGGCGCCGCCCTGCTGGTGGCCGGATTTGTCCTAGAAATGCTGCAACCGCTCAGCAACTCATATAGGCTTCCAGCCTCCACGTCAGGACGGAGCATTTTCGATGCTGCAAATTGCTAGAGATTTGACTCTCTACGACCACCATGGCGCTCCATGCACGGCGCTGGCGAATCGTGTCGCCCGCACCGCTGCCAGCGTGATTGCTACCGTCTTTGGCGCTGCTTGCCTGACGATACTGTGCTTGACCGTGCTGGCGCCCTTGTTCGGACCGCTCGTCTCTTCGGCTCGCGCTGAAAGCCGCGATATTGTGGTATTCGGATCGATCGCCCTCAAGGAGGCACTCAACGAGGCGAACGACTATTTTTTGAGAGAGAACGGCACCAGGGCCGTGACCACTTATGGGGCGAGCACAGCGCTCGCCAAGCAGATCGAGGGAGGGATGCCAGGCGATCTTTTCTTCGCCGGTGATGTTGCCTCGATGGATTATCTTGCCGAGCGCAATCTGATCAAGCCGGGCACGCGTAAGGATTTGCTCCGCAACAGACTTGTTCTCATTGCCCCGGCCAACAGCACGCTTGCGCTGACCGTTGGGCCAAATTTCCCGCTCGCGGATGCAATCGGCAGCGGCCAGCTTGCGATTGCCGATCCGGTCTCGACGCCAGCGGGGAAATATACCCAGGCTTCGCTCGAGTATCTTGGAGTTTGGACGGCGGTGAGGAGCAAAATCGCCATCCCAGGAGGTTCGCGCGCAGTGCTGACCAAGGTTGCGCGCGGCGAGTTCCCTCTGGGCATCATCTGGCAGACCGACACGGCGGACGAACAAGGGATAAGGATAGTCGCTACCTTGCCGGAAGCGAGCCACCCGCCAATTGTCTATCCGCTGGCGGTCCTGGCCAATTCAACCCACGAAACAGTGTCAAGCTATCTTCAGTACCTGCTCTCACCAAAGGCTGCGCCCTTTTTCCAAAAGCGCGGATTTACGGTGTTTTGAGCATCGAGGTCTCGCGTCAAACAGGCTGATTTCGCCGCGCGAGGCTGGGAGGTCCGAAAGTCTGCTCAGGGTCATGACCGACAAAACTCAAAGTGACTACGAAAATTCATGGTTTCTGCGACCGCGCTCTTCGACCGCGATGTCCGCAGAGGGTCAGACTCGACAAAACTCCGAGTGAGCAAAACGAGTCCGCTTTACGCCCGGAAAACGGACCTCCGATCGAGAATTAATGAGTACATGCCTCTCCTCGCAATGAGTTAGATTGTGGGCAGCGATCACGGGCGCGAACTAGTATGAAAGATGCAATCTTAGGACTTCTGAGCGTATCGGTAGCGCTGATACTTTTGGCCATATCTGCGCTCGGGGCTTACATGAGCTTAGCCGCTTTCGGTGGCGCGATTGTAATGTTGATGTTCTCGGACGCTCCGAATTCTCCCATGTGGCCTATCCTGGTGCAATTTCTTGGAATATTTCTGTTGAACGCACCGATAGCTCTGGCTTGGTTCCTGTTATTATCGCGTTGGCCATTTTCCGCATTGGCATTAGGAATTGTAGGGGCATTCGGCTATATCTACTATTTCAAGAATATTCCCCAAGGCATCTTTGCGCTTCTGTTCCGCTGATGAGGTATTAAGCGGGTTTAGCTCGGCTTACGGCCGTACGGGAAAATCCTTGGTAAGCGATACGGCGGTCTCGACGAAGTCGAAGAGACTTCGCCCCGCATGTCTGCCTTGGGTCATTTTCGACCGACTATAGCGGGGTTTGCCCGTCCGCCCCTTCTGCTTCGTCCCAGGAGCGGACATTCCGCCAGCGCCCGCGTAATGAGTACACGCCCTATAGTCTAATCAACCCGCCGCCAGCCTTCCGCAGTGAGCCGCTCCTGCGGCCGGAAGCGGCCTTTGTAGTCCATCTTGCGCGAGCCAGCGACCCAGTAGCCGAGATAGACGTAAGGCAGCCCCATGCGCCGCGCGCGCGTGATGTGGTCGAGGATCATGAATGTGCCGGGCGAGCGGTCGGCCTGATCAGAACTCGAAGAACGAGTAGACCATCGACAGGCCATCCGCGAGCACGTCGCTGAGCGCGACCGCCAGCAGCTCGCCGGTGCCGCGGCCATTGATGCTGCTGTCGGGCCCGCGCCGGCGGTACTCGATCATGCGGGTCTCGACATGGCTGTCCTCGACCATCATGGCGTAGTCGAGCACGGTCATGTCGGCCATGCCGCCGTCACGGTGACGGCTGTCGAGATAGGAGCGGAACACCGAATACTGCTCGGAGGTCGGCACCGCAGCCCGCATGTCGCCGACGAGATCGCCGTTGCGCTCCATGATCCGGCGCATGCTGCGCGTCGGCCGGAAGGCATCGACGATGACCCGCACTGAGACGCACGCCCGGCAGTGCTCGCAGGCCGGCCGGTAGGCGATCGACTGGCTGCGCCGGAAGCCGCCCTGGGTGAGGAGATCGTTGAGCTCGGCTGCCCGCTCGCCGACCAGATGGGTAAATACCTTGCGCTCCTCTTGGCCCGGCAGATAGGGGCACGGCGACGGGGCGGTGAGGTAGAATTGCGGCGTGTTGCGGGAATGTTGGGTCACGGGGAGGTTCTGCCAATGCTGCCTCGATAGCATCGCCCGACGGGCGCGGGCAGTCAAATCCCAGACAGCCTAGGTGCAACCAAGGTGAATTTTGGGTGCCGCCTAGGGGTGGGCGCTGTAAGGGCTCTGGCTGCGCAGGGCCTGGGCGCGGGTCGGGTTGTTGATAATCACCGTTCCGATCAGGATGTCGTGCAGCAACCGGTGCCGCTCGTTGAAGAAACCGACCAGAAGAATCAGGGGTGTGAGGAACGAGACCGAGATCCAAAAGACGAGCGCGTGCACGGCACCGAGCACGAAATAGGCGGGCGAGCCGTACCAGGTCCGCATTTCGAGGTCCATGACCCGCATGCCGACGGTGGCCGAGGCCGGAGCTCCGAGCGTCATGCCGTAGTAGACCAGGGCCCAGACCGCCGCCGCCGGCGACAACAGCCAGTACAGCGCCCAGCCCAATCCAAACGTGAGCAGCCCGAAGATGAAGATGAAAACGCCGGCGAGCAGCACCGGGATGCTGATGATGATGAGGTCGATCAGGAACGCGACCACGCGCCGCGACAACACGCCGTCGAACAGCTCGGGGTTGCTGAAGGGATCGTAGGCGTGCGGCTTGAGCTCGATCGACACGCCGATGCGTCGTGGCCCGTTGTCGCTCATTGCTTCTCTGGCTTCCCTCTGCTCGAATCCACCGGCAAATGGAGAGTAGACTGGCTTCACGCAAGAGGCACGGGCCATTTGCGGGGTTGTGACTACAGCCACTATTGGAGTGGATTTGACATTCGCGACCCACCTGGCAGCAAGGACGCGACGCGAATGTCAAATCCAAACTCCACTAGCCGCTTATACTTGCTAGTGGTCCTTAAATTCTAACATTCGCAAAATCGCCCGCGGAAATGGGACGCGAATGTTAGAATCGGACCACTAATTGGCTGGTGCAGGTGGAGGGTTGAGGATGGCGATTACGCTTGCGGACGTCGAGGCGGCCCGTCGGACGATTGCTGGCCGGGTGCTGCGCACGCCCATGCTGCCGGCACCGAAGCTCTCCGCGCTGACGGGAGCGGCCGTGCAGGTGAAGTATGAGAACCTCCAGGTCACCAACTCGTTCAAGGAGCGCGGCGCGCTCAACAAGCTCGCATCGCTGACCGCGGTCGAGCGCGAGCGTGGCGTGATCGCGATGTCGGCCGGCAATCATGCCCAGGCGGTGGCGTATCATGCGCAGCAACTCGGCATTCCGGCGACCATCGTGATGCCGGTGACGACCCCTTTCGTGAAGGTCCACGCCACCAAGGCCTGCGGCGCTGAAGTGGTGCTGCACGGCGAGAGCATCGCGGATGCGCAGCTGCGGGCCGAGACGCTCGCGCGCGAGCGCGGCCTCGTTTTCGTCCACCCCTACGACGATCCCAAGGTGATCGCCGGGCAGGGCACGATTGCGCTCGAGATGCTGGAGGATGCGCCCGATCTCGATCTGATCGTCGTCCCGATCGGGGGCGGCGGGCTCATTTCCGGCATTGCGTTGGCGGCGCACGCCATGAAGCCCAGTATCGAGATCGTTGGGGCGGAGGCGGCGCTCTACCCGTCATTTTGGAATGCGCTGCGCGGCGAAGCGCTTCCCCTCGGCGGCGCGACGCTCGCCGAGGGCATTGCGGTGAAGAATGTCGGCGCGCTGACGCTGCCGATCGTGCGCGATCTCGTGTCGGAGATCGTGCTGGTCGACGAGCAGTCGCTGGAGCGTGCGGTCAACGCCTATCTCACGCTGCAGAAGACCATGGCGGAAGGGGCGGGCGCCGCCGGGCTTGCCGCCATGCTGGCGAAGCCCGAGCGCTTTCGCGGCCGCAATGTCGGTCTTGTGCTCTGTGGCGGCAACATCGATCCGCGCATTCTCGCCTCGATCATGGTGCGCGAGCTGGAGCGCGACGAGCGGATGGTCTCGTTCCGCCTGACCATTCCGGATCGCCCGGGCGTCCTGGGCCACATCGCGACCAGGCTCGGAGAGCTCGGCGTCAACATCCTGGAGGTCGATCACCACCGGCTGTTCCTGGATGTGCCGGCCAAGGGCGCCAGGCTCGATGTCACGGTCGAGACCCGCGACCGCGCGCACGTGCAGGAAATCCTGGCCGCGCTCGAGGCCGAAGGCTTCCAGCCGCTGCGGATCGAGGCGGCGGTCGCCATGGAATGACGCGTTTTTTGTGTTTCAGTCGCGGCCATCTCCCGACATGATCCCATAGGCCGAAGCAAATCACCGGGCGGCCGGGAGGGGAAGCTTTGCGCGAGAAGGAGCTACGCATTGCGCTCGTCTGCTTTGGCGGCGTCTCGCTCGCCGTCTACATGCACGGGATCAGCTACGAGATCCTGAAGCTCGTGCGCGCGTCCAGCGCGCTGCATCGCATTGCCGACCGTGGCCGCCGCGCGCAGTCGGGCTTCTTCGATCAGGCCGAGCGCGATGATCCTGAATTCGACACGGAAGACACCTATTTCGAGCTGCTGCGCGAGATCGGCCACAGCATGGAGCTGCGCGTGGTGGTCGACATTATCGCGGGCGCATCGGCGGGCGGCATCAACGGCACCATGCTGGCGCGCGCGCTCAGCCATGACCTGCCGATGCTGCCGATCCGCGACCTCTGGCTCAACAATGCCGACGTGACGGTGCTGCTGTCGCCCGAGACCCGCGCGGGAGCCTGGAGCAAGTGGTTTCTCAAGCCGATGCTGTGGGGCGCGGCTGCGACCGGCATGCTGGGCGCGATCCGCGACCTCGAGGTCCGACAGAAACTCTCGCTGTTCGTGCGCTCGCGCTGGTTCCGGCCGCCGCTCGGCGGGCGGATCATGTCGGGCCTGATGTATGATGCCATCACCTCGATGGGGCGGCCGAAGAGCGCGACCGCTTCGCTGCTGCCCTCCGACCACACGCTCGATCTGTTCGTGACGCTCACCGATTATCATGGCTACCATCAGCTGGTGCAGATCCACGATCCACCGCTCATCCACGAGCTCGATCATCATCACGTCCTGCAATTCACCTATCGGCGGCGGCCCAATGGCGAGGTCGAAAGCGACTTAGATCTCGACAATGCCCCTGGGCTTGCATTTGCGGCGCGCGCCACCTCGTCATTCCCGGGTGCGTTTCCGCCAGCCCAGATCGCGGAGATCGACGAGATCGTCGCGCAGCGCGGCGGGACCTGGCCGCGGCGCGACGCGTTCATGGCAAAATCGTTCCGGCATCACCAGGACGCCGGCGTCGATCCGGCGACGGTGGCGTTCATCGACGGCGCCGTGCTCAACAATCGGCCGTTCCAGCTTGCGATCTCCGCGATCCATGGTCGGCCGGCCTATCGTCAGGTAGACCGGCGGCTTGTCTATATCGAGCCGCACCCGGCCCCGCCCGCGATGCCGTCGCGGCAGCGACCGCCCGGCTTCTTCGCGACCTTGCGCGGCGCGATGTCGGATATCCCAGCCTCGCAGCCGGTGACCGATGAGCTTGGCTGGGTGGTCGACTTCAACGATCGCGTGCGCCGGCTGCGGGCGATCATCGACAGCGCGCGGCCGCAGATCAGTCAGCTTGTCGGCAAGCTGGTGCCCGAGCACATCGACGGCGCCATCAGCGAGGACGAGCTGCGCGGCTGGCGCGAGCAGGTCAACGACCAGGTCGCGATCGACGCCGGCTTTGCCTATCAGGCCTATGTGCGGCTCAAGCTCGCATCGGTGCGCGCATTCGGCGCGCAGCTGATCGTCAAGCTGCGCGGAATTCCGGCGCAGTCGCCGCTCTCGCGCGTGGTTGCCGACATCATCGATGCCTGGGCGCTGCGCAAGGGCATCGTGTACGAGCGCGCCGATAGCGAGGCGCTCGAGTTCACGGCCAAGAGTTCCCGATCATCTTCCGGCCTGGGTCGGCTATCTCCTGGCCTTCGACGTCAGGTATCGCGAGCGGCGGCTGCATTTTCTGATCGAGGGACAGAACCGGCTCTACGACAAGCTCGGCGAGGCGCGGTTTGCGGGGCTTGCCCCGGCCGTGGTCGATCACCTCAAGCGCGAGTTCTATGGCCGGCTTGATGCGCTGCGCCGCCGCGACAATGCATCGTTCTACAGCGAGGACACGCAGCAATTGGTCGAGGAGATTTTTCCGACCGAGCCTTCGCCTGGCGAGATGCGCAACCTGCACGCCTATGCGCAGTCGTTCGCCGATCGCCATTTCAGCCGGCTCGATCGCCTGATCGAGCAGCTCGCGGCCGAGATTGATCTCAAGTCCTCGACCCGCGACCTCGATGTGCTGTTGGCAGGGCTCGACCCCGCGCAGTGGCAGCCGGAGGCGCGCCGGGAGGTGCTGGTCAACTATCTCGGCTTTCCGTTCTGGGACGTGCTGACCTTTCCGATGATCAGCGCGCACGAGATGGGCGAGCTCAACGAGATCCTGGTCGACCGCATCAGCCCGCAGGACGCGCGCGCGCTCAAAGGCTTTGAGGGCATCAGCAGCCTCAAGGGCATCGGCTTCGCCCACTTCGCGGCGTTCCTCTCGCGCGGCTATCGCGAGAACGATTATCTGCTTGGCCGGCTGCATGCGGTCGACCGGCTCATCGATATCGTGTGCAACTCGGCGGGCGCCGACTGTATCGCCAAGATCGATATCGCGGCGCTCAAGCGCCGCGCCTTCACGCAAGTGCTCGACGCTGAGGAAAAGCATCTCGGCGAGAGTAAGGAGCTGATTGCAGCATTACGCCGGTGCGTGGCGGAGATTGTTTCGTAGGTTGGGTTAGCGCGGCCGTTGCTCTCAAGGTTTGGGCTCGGCCTTGATCCGCGCGTAACCCAACAAACAACGTGAGCCTACTGGTTTGCGCCGCGGTGTGGTCACCGAAAATGTTGGGTTACGCGCGGATCGAAGATAATTGCCTTTGCCGCAGAGCCAGGGGCCGCGCTAACCCAACCTACGAACCGGGCTCGTTACCGCACCTTGTTGGCAATGCGCTCGGAGCGGATGTGT
>CAWFMV010000016.1:0-360332 GCA_963817015.1 uncultured Alphaproteobacteria bacterium
GAGGGGAGATGCACGATGATGTTCGAAGACGCAGTTCCAAGGCTCAAGATCGGCGCGCTCAAGCCTCTCTCGGTCGTCGACAACTCGGCCTACGAGTTTTATCGCATCGCGCCGCCCGGCGTGATGCTGGTGATGATCCCGGTCGGGCTCGGCAAATTCAGCAAGGACGATGTCGAGCGCGTGTTCGCGCCGCTCGATGGCTATGTCGACCAGCTCATGGAGCGCGGCGTCGATCTGATCATGCAGTCGGGCGTGCCGCTGCCGCTGCTGATCGGCATCGAGGCGCATGATCGGCTCATCGACCGCATCGAGACGCGCAGCGGCAAGCCCGCAACCTCGTCCGTCCTCGGTGTGGTCGCTGCCGCCAAGCAGCTTGGCCTGCGCCGGATCGTGGTGGCGAACAAATGGTCGGAGGCGATGAACCGGACGCTGAGCGAGTTCTTCGCCCGCGGGGGCACGTCCATCGCTGGCGTGGCCGCGGAGGTCATGGGTCCGGACAAGTTTCAGAAAATCGAAACTGCCGACCACATGCAGCTCGCCTATGAGCTCGGCCGGCAGGCCTTCACCCAGCACCCGGATGCCGATGGGCTCTATATCGGCGGCGGCTCCTGGCTGTCGGAGCCCGTTTGCCAGGCGCTTGAGAAGGAGTTCGGCCGGCCAGCCATCTCCAATCAGAGCTGCATGATCTGGGACACGCTGACCCGGCTGGGCGCCTGGAAGCCAATCCCGGGCCAGGGTCGGCTTCTGAGTGTGGCCTAAGCCACACAGGTTACGTGGCTAACACTACTGGGTAACCGTCCCTTAAGCGGCTTGGGTCTAGCTTGCGAGCCAGCGGGGGCCGGGGCGGGCTCCCGCGCGTCCTGTCGCGTAGGGTTGAATTAATGGATATTGCAACCGGCCTTGGGCTCCTTGCCGGCGGGGTCGTGCTGGTCTCCCTCATTCTCATGGGGGGCAACCTGGGGATGTTCGCGGATACGCACGCGTTCATCGTCATCTTCGGCGGCTCGTTTTCGGCTACATTGATCCGCTTCCCACTCACCTCGATGTTTCATGGGCTGCCGCTCGGGGCGCGCTTTGCCTTCACGATGCGCCGGACGACCCAGCGCGAGCTGGTCGACGAAATCGCGGAGCTTGCCGAGATCGCGCGCAAGCAGGGGCCGATCGGGCTCGAGAAGGTGGAGATTGAGGACCCGTTCCTGGCCAAGGGCATCCGCTACGTCGCGGACGGCTACGATGTCTCGTTCATTCGCGACAATCTGGAGCGCGACCGCGACAACTTCCTGACCCATCTCGATGAAGGCCAGAAGATCTATCGCGCCATTGGCGACTGCGCGCCGGCCTTTGGCATGATCGGCACGCTGATCGGAATGGTGCAGATGTTCGCCAACATGACCGATCCCTCGAAGCTCGGTCCGCTGATGGCCGTCGCGCTGCTGGCCACGTTCTATGGCGCGGCGCTCGCCAATCTCTTGTGCCTGCCGATTGCCGACAAGCTGCACCTCAAGCTCGTCGACGAGGAGGTCAACCGCACGCTGATCATCGACGGCGTGTTGATGATCCGCGACTTCAAGAGCCCCGCGCTGGTGCGCGAGATGTTGCTCGCCTACCTGCCCGAGAAGCACCGCCATACGGAAGAGCCGGAGCCGGTGCCGGCCTGACGGCGAACTCTGAGAACGGAACTCGGCGATGGCGAGGCGCAAGGACGGCGGGCACGGAGGCGGTCACGGCTGGTTCGTGACCTTTGCGGACCTGATGGGTCTCCTCGTCAGCTTTTTCGTCATGCTGGTGGCGTTCTCCACGCAGGACCAGGTCAAGCTGCAGGTGGTCGCTGGCTCGATGCGCGATGCCTTCGGCGTGCAGGACCGCGTTCGCTATTCCGGCGTGATCGAGATCGACGGCTTGCCTACGCGTCCGAAGCTCAAGAGCGCCGCTCCGATTCCGCCCGAAGAGGCCTCCGCGACGCCCGGACCTGACCAGCGTGGAAGCCAGGAGGCCTATGGCGCCAAGCTCGATAGCGATCGCAAGTTCGCGCTCGCGTCGGCATCGCTGCGCCAGGCCCTGCAGGACATGCCGGAACTCACCGAAGCCTCCAAGCATGTGATGATCGAAGAGACCAAGAACGGTCTCAATATCGAGGTCGTCGATCAGAACGGGCGCTCGATGTTCCCGGAAGGCTCCAAGGAGCCCTATGACCGCACGCGGCGCTTGATCGAGCGGCTCGCCGCTCCGCTCAAGTCCATGCCGTTCCGCGTGTCGATCACCGGCCACACCTCCGCCAGCAAGTTGCCGGCGCAACCCGGCTACGGGCCGTGGGAGCTGTCGGCCGACCGCGCCAACGTGGTTCGCAAGATGCTCGAGGCCAATGGAGTGTCGACCTCACAGTTCTTCATGGTGGCTGGCAAGGCCGATACCCAGCCGCTGTTTCCCGACGACCCCTACATAGCGGCCAATCGACGCGTAACCATCACGCTGATGAACGAGGAACCTCCGATACCGGTCTCGGCCAAGCCGTGATGAGGCCTTGATGTCGCCGTTTGGCCCTCATTGCCATGCTGATCCGGAGGGTCGCCCTGCAGAAGGGGCATGCGTCGGAGGAATGGTGGAATCGTTCTAGCAGGGCCATGTTGAATTGCCAGTATGGGTGATATAAGGCGCCCGCTCTTACGGCGTACGGTGGACTTAACCCCTGCCTTTCATGAATAACGCAGCGAACGGAAGTTCCGCGCTGGCGGGGAGCCATGCGGCTGTGCCAGATGGCGCGACCGGCAGCGAAACCCAACAGCCGTCGAGCGCCTGGGCGCTCGCGCTCGGCAGTGTCGGTGTCGTCTATGGCGACATCGGTACCAGCCCGTTGTACGCCTTTCGCGAGGCGGTCAACGCATCCGGGCCGCTGACGCGCGATACCGTCCTCGGTGTGCTGTCGCTGATCCTGTGGGCGCTGATCGTTGTCGTCACGCTCAAATATGTCGTGTTGTTGCTGCGCGCGGACAACAACGGGGAGGGCGGTACGCTGTCGCTGACCGCGCTCGCGACCAGGGCGCTGGGCCGACGGACCACGCTTGTCTTCCTGCTCGGGCTGATTGGCGCCGCGATGTTTCTCGGCGACTCGATGATCACTCCGGCCATCTCGGTGCTGTCGGCGGTTGAAGGTCTCAATCTGGCGACGCCCGCCTTCGAGCACTTCGTGGTGCCGCTCACCATTGTGATTCTGACGCTGCTGTTCATGGTGCAGCGGCGTGGCACTGCGCGTGTTGCAACCTTCTTCGGGCCGGTGATGGCGGCCTGGTTTGTCGTCCTCGCCATTGCGGGCCTGTTGCATATCAGCGACGACCCCGGCGTGCTTCTCGCCATCAACCCGTACTATGCGATCTGGTTTGTTGCCGGCCACGGCACCATCGGCCTGGTGACGCTTGGTGCCGTGTTCCTGGCTGTGACCGGTGGCGAAGCGCTCTATGCCGATCTCGGCCATTTTGGCCGCAAGCCGATCCAGTTGGCCTGGTTCGGACTGGTGCTGCCGTCGCTGGTCCTCAACTATTTCGGACAGGGCGCGCTGGTGCTCGCCAACCCCGCCACCATCGAGAACCCGTTCTTTCGGCTGTTCCCCGACGCCCTTTTGCTGCCGACGATCGTGCTGGCCACCGCCGCGACGGTGATTGCCAGCCAGGCCGTCATTACCGGTGCGTACTCGCTGGTGGGGCAGGCCATCCAGTTGGGCATGCTGCCGCGCGTCGCGATCATGCACACGTCCGCTGAGCAACACGGTCAGATCTACATTCCGCGCGTCAATATGGTGCTGTTCATCGGTGTTCTGCTGTTGGTTGGTCTGTTCCGGTCATCGAGCCATCTTGCGTCGGCCTACGGCATTGCCGTCACGACAACGATGGTGGTCGACGGCTCGCTGGCGTTCATCGTGGTGTGGAAGCTGTGGAAGTTCAAAGCCTGGCAGGCTGCGCTGATGGTGGTGCCGCTCGTGGTCATCGACTCCACGTTCTTTTCCGCCAATCTGCTCAAGCTGGTCGAGGGCGGCTGGGTGCCGCTCTTGTTCGGCGGCACGATGGTGCTGCTCATGCTCACCTGGCGTCGTGGCACCAGCCTGCTCGCCAACAAGACGCGGCGGATCGAGGTGCCGCTCGACACGCTGATCCGCAGCCTGGAGAAAAGCCCGCCGCACATCGTGCCGGGCACGGCGGTGTTCCTGACCAGCGAGCCCGACTACGCGCCGACCGCGCTCCTGCATAACCTCAAGCACAACAAGATCCTGCACGAGCACAACGTCATCCTGACCGTGGTCACCGACGACACGCCGCGCGTCAGCGAGGACGAGCGGGTGACGATGACGACGCTCTCTCCGCATTTCGGCCGCGTGGCGCTCAAGTTCGGCTACATGGAGCAGCCCAACGTGCCGAAGGCGCTGGCGGTGGCGCGCAAGCATGGCTGGACCTTCGACATCATGTCGACGTCGTTCTTCCTGTCCCGCCGGGCGCTCAAGCCATCGGCCCATTCCGGCATGCCGCCCTGGCAGGACCGTCTGTTCATCGGCCTGACCAAGACCGCGAGCGACGCCACCGACTTCTTCCATATCCCGACCGGGCGGGTGGTCGAGATCGGCACCCAGGTCACTGTTTAAGGTTCAGTGGCCACGGCTCAAAAGTCGCTGCTTCGCAGGTTTTGCTTGATTCTGCGGCCGCTCCGCGCAACTTCTTGAGGGGGCGCCAGCCGATCCAATGTGATGGCGCCAAGGAGATATGGCCATGGCAGACCAACAGGGTGGTGACGCCCGCGTTACCAATCTGACGCCGGAAGATGTCGCACGCGGGCTGACCGAGGGCCGCATGCTTCTCGTCGATGTACGCGAGCCGAACGAGGTTGCGATCGAGCGCTATCCCGATGCCCTGGTGGTGCCGCTGTCGAGCTTTGATCCGGCCGCCATTCCGGATCCGCAGGGACGACAGGTGGTTTTCGCCTGCCGCTCGGGGCGCCGCTCGGTGACCGCCTCGCTCGCCGCTCAGGAGCGCGGCTATCCCTATGCGGCACATCTCGCCGGCGGCATCCTGGCATGGAAAGCTGCGGGCTTGCCGACCGAGACCTGATTGCCGGGCGATTTCCAGGTGGACAAGGAGCATCTCTCATGTGGCATATCTTGCGCCGTGCGCTGGTCGCGATCTGCCTTGCTGCTCTTGTATCGTTCCTGATTTTTGATCCGGCTGCCGCCGAGACGAAGCGGCGGACCGTGAATGTCTACAACTGGTCTGACTATATCGATCCAACCGTGATCGCCGACTTTACCAAGGCGACCGGCATTGCGGTGCGCTACGACACGTTCGATTCCAACGACGTGCTCGAAGCCAAGCTGCTTGCGGGACGAACCGGCTACGACGTGGTGGCGCCGACCGCCTATTTCCTCGAGCGTCAAATCAAAGCCGGCGTATTCGCGCGACTCGACAAGAGCAAGCTGCCGAACCTCGCGCATATGTGGCCCGAGATCACGCGCCGGCTTGGCCAATACGACCCCGACAACCTCTACGGCGTCAACTACATGTGGGGCACGACCGGCATCGGCTACAATCTCAAGAAGTCGCGCGAGCTTCTGGGTGGCGACGGCCGGATCGACAGCTGGGATGTGGTGTTCAAGCCCGAGCAGCTCGCCAAGTTCAAGGACTGCGGCGTGCATATGCTCGACTCATCCGACGATATCATGTCGGCGGCGCTGCACTATCTCAGTCTTGATCCCAACTCCAAGCGCGAGGCCGACTATCAGAAGGCGACCGATCTCCTGGCGCAGGTGCGCTCCTCGGTGCGCAAATTCCACTCATCCGAATATATCAGCGCGCTGGCGAGCGGCGAGATCTGCTTCGTGGTGGGCTTCTCCGGCGACATCAAGCAGTCGCAGAAGCGCGCGGCCGAGGCCAAGAACGGCATCGAGATCGGTTATGCGATCCCGAAGGAAGGCGCGCAGCTGTGGTTCGACAATGTCGCCATTCCGCGCGATGCCCGCAACCTCGCCGAGGCGCACGAATTTATCAACTTCCTGCAGCAGCCCGAGGTGGCGGCGAAGAACTCGAATTTCGTCTCCTACGCCAATGGCAACCTGGCGAGCCAGAAGTTCATCAACAAGGACGTGCTCGAGGATCGCACAATCTACCCCGACGAGGCCACCATGGCCCAGCTCTACACCATGCGGGCGCACGACGCCCCGACCACCCGGCTGATGAACCGGCTGTGGACCAGGATCAAGACAGGGAGGTGAGTGAGTAGAGGAGGGGCCGATGGTTCCCTTGCGCCCTATATTCGAAACTCGCCTTTGCTCTTGGTCCGTCACGCCGCCGTCCGCGGGCGGACTTTCGAATAGTCATTCTCGGCCTGCGCCTTCGAGATGTCGTGCGCTGTCTGTAGATTGAGCCAGAAGCGAGGATCGGTGCGGAAGTAGCGGGCGAGGCGGATCGCGGTGTCGGCGCTGACGTCACGTTCACCGCGCATGATCTCGGTGAGGCGGTTTGCAGGCACGCTAAGCGCCTTTGCTAGGGCACGCGCAGAAAGATCGAGGGGTATGAAGATATTCCTCGCGGAGAACTTCGCCGGGATGGGTGTGAATGCGCTGCCATGTCACCTCACTCAATGATAGTCGACGATACCAACGTCTTCGGGCCCGTTTGAGGTAAAGCGCCTATCAGCCGCGGGTTAGAAACGGGCGAGACAGAATTTCAAAAAGCTCAACGTGGGCCAATATTCCCAGCACGCAACTGTGTGGGCTTGGGCAAATGCCATACCTAGCGAATCCAGGCACAATTTGATCAAAAAGTGTTGTCTCAAACACAAAATCTGCATCATTTGTATGGAAGACATTGAATAGCAAAGGCAAGCCGTTGCCCAACAGAGGGTTCCAGCCCAGATCGGCTTTTATCTCAAAGACGAGCCCATCGTCAGACTTTTTTATGAACTTGTTTCTGCGCTTCTCAAGGAATCCCCGGGATCGACTGAATTCGCGCAAATAGGGAAGAATATCTCGTTTCTGCCCATTGATGCCGTCGGCCGAAATGGAGAAGTTCTCGATCTCCGGCGCTTTAAGTGATTTCGAAGTGGGAGGCTTCCGCCTCCAGGAAAGCGCGCTCGTGGCGAAGTTTCTTGTTATATTCATACAAACATTTGAACAGTGGCCGGTACCGATACGACGGGTCTACTAAGTCAGAATTTGCTGCGAGCTGGTCCAAATATGAGGATCGGTAACCCCGCTCTACTAAGAATCTTCGCGACTTAGAATGAACTTTTCCCGCAGCGCCAACAAATTCGGCAGCCACTTCGTCCCAGTAGCGTAAAAGTTCCGGCGCCTGCCTTTCACCGCACCACTCGACTATTCGATCTTGCCACTTGCGATGTAAATGGAAGCCTTTTTCCTCCAATGCTGATTGGATAGCTTGCCGTCCGGGCCATTTCGCAAGACATTGAAGCAATTCTTCGCTCATTCCGAAACGTATATCCTATCGCCACCTCCGGTGCAGCCACAGCCATTGCTCCGGGTGCTCGCGCACCCAGCCCTCGATGATGCTGGTGATCATCTGCATGGTGCCCTGGAGGTCGACCTCGCCCTTCGCGTCGCGCGGCAGGTCGAGCGGCTTGGTCATCTCGCACTGGAAATGATTGCCATCAGGCAGCCGCACGATGCGGATGCCGCGCACGGCGCAACCGGTGTGGCGGGCAATCTGGGCGATCAGCGGGTTGGCCTTGCAGGTGCGGCCGAAGAAGGTCACGTCGACGCCGCGGTGATCATGCTGGTCGACCAGCATGGCGATGTTGCCTCCGCGCTCCACGGTATTCGCCAGACGGAACGGCGCCTCGAAGCCCGATGGGATGAGCGTGCCCATGCATCCGGCGCGCAGCTTCAGCACCGCATCGGCGACTGCACGCACGCTGGGCGGCCGGAACAGGGCGGTCGTTTCAATCCCGAGCCGTGCGGCCGCCAGCGCAGGAAGCTCCCAGTTGGCGAGATGCGCTGCGAAGACCGCGGTTGGCTGCGGCGAGCTCAGCATGCCCTCGACCTCGCGATGGGTGTCCGGGTCGCTCACGACGTCGGCCGGACCGGGAGCGGACGGATTCAGGATGGTGATGCGGTCGAGATGGGCGAACTCCGCGCTGACGCGTCCGAGATTGTCCCACACGCCGCCAAGGATCTCCTCGATCTCCGCTGCCGACTTGTCCGGAAACGCGGCCATCAGATTGGCGCGTCCGACTTTGTGCTTCGAGAGCCTCGGGCCGACGCGCCGCATGAAGCGGCCGGCCGCATTGGCGAAGCGCACGCGGTCGCCGCGCCGGATGAGCTTGAGGAGCGTAACCGCGATGAAACCGACGACCGGATCGAACGCCTTCTTGAAGCCGCGTCTGGCGATCAGCACGTAGCGCAGGAGGCGAGGGTTCATCGGCCGGATGCTTCCGAGCGTGACTTTAGACTTTGATCCGATGGATCAAAGTCTAGCTTTTTGTTTGAGCATGATCTTTTCCGAAAACCGGTTTCCACTTTTCGGGATCATGCTCAGAACGTGACGACGATCTTGCCGAACACCTGGCGGCTCTCGAGGCGTGCAAGGCCGCGCTCGAACTCGCCGAGCGGAACCTCGGTATCGATCACCGGCAGCATGCCGGATGCCATCTTGGCGAGGCTCTCGTGAATGTTGCGCATGGAGGCGCCGAACGAGCCGATGATGCGATATTGCTGCTGAAAGAGCTGCATCAGGTTGAGCGTTGTCGAGGGGCCGGACGTTGCGCCACAGGTCACGAGCCTGCCGCCGCGCCGCAGGCACAACAGCGATCCGTTGAAGGTCTCGGCACCGACATGCTCGAACACGACGTCGACGCCCTTCTTGGCGGTGAGCTTGCGCACCGCGCCTTCGAAGCGGTCGGTGCGATAGTTGATGACGTGGTCGGCGCCAAGCTTCTTCGCCTGCTCCGTCTTCGCGTCGTCGCCCACGGTGGTGATCACGGTTGCGCCAATGGCCTTGGCCATCAGGATCGCGGCGGTGCCGATGCCGGAGCCGCCGGCGTGAACGAGGACGCTCTCGCCGGGCTCGAGCTTGGCATTGTCGAACAGCATGTGCTGGACGGTCGCGAATGCGATCGGGGCGCAGGCGGCGTCGCGGTGCGACACGCCCGGCGGCACCGGGATCACCAGCCGCGCCGGCAGGTTGAGCAGGTCGCGGGCAAAGCCGTCGACATGGAAGCCCATGACGCCGCCGACGTTTTCGCACAGGTTGTCGCGGCCGTCGCGGCAGGCCTTGCAGACGCCGCAGGTCAGCGCCCCGTACATCACCACGTGATCGCCGGGCTTGAAGGCGCTCACATCCGCGCCGACGGCCGCGATCTCGCCGGCGGCTTCGGCGCCCACCACCAGCGGCATCTTGCGCTTGGCGAACGCCATGCCGCGCCAGCCCCAGACGTCGATATGATTGAGCGCGACCGCCTTGACGCGGATCTGCACCTCGCCGGCGGCCGGCGGCTGGCGGCGGCGCTACCTCGACGCATTCGAGCTTGCGATCGGCGAGGAGAGTGAGCGCCCGCATGCGCCCCGTCACGTCGGTTCGCGGCCGAGCACCAGCGAGACGTTCTGGCCGCCGAAGCCGAAGGAGTTGGAGAGCGCGTGCCGCACTTTGCCGTCGCGCGCCACATTGGGGACGACGTCGAGCGGAATCGCGGGGTCCGGAATTTCGTAGTTGATGGTGGGCGGCAGCCGCTGATGTTCGAGCGTCAGCAGCGTGAACACCGCCTCGACCGCACCGGCGGCCGACAGCGTGTGGCCGATCATCGACTTGTTCGACGAGATCGGCACCGATTTCGAGCGCTCGCCGAGGACGCCCGTCACGCCGAGATATTCCATCTTGTCGTTCTCGGACGTGCCGGTGCCGTGCGGATTGATGTAGTCGATGTCGTCGGGCGTGAGGCCGGCGTCAGCGATCGCGTTGCGGATGCAGCCGATGATCGGCTTGCCGTCGGGGCTCGAGCGGGTGCGGTGGAAGGAGTCCGCCATCTCGCCGCAGCCTTCGATGACGCCAAGGATCTTGGCACCGCGCGCCTTGGCGTGGTCGAGGCTCTCGAGCACCAGCGCAGCGGCGCCTTCCGCCATCACGAAACCGTCGCGGTTCTTGGAGAACGGCTTGGCTGCCTTCTCCGGCACCTCGTTCGAGGTCGACAGCGCGGAGAGCAGGGAGAAGCGGATGAAGGCCTCCTGGTTGACCGATCCATCGGTCCCGATGCAGAGCGCCACCTCGGTCTCGCCGCGCCGGATCGCCTCGACGCCGAGCTGGATCGCGGTTGCGCCGGAGGCGCAGGCTGTCGACAGCGAGATCGGCGATCCCTTGGTGCCGAAGCGGTCGGCGAGATGCTCGGCCACCGACCCGAACAGGCAGCGCTGATGGAAATCGCGGAAGCGGCCCGAGCGTGATGACGCGCAGCAGGTCGTTGTAGGTGATGGCATCGTTGCTGCGCAGCTCGGCGGCGACCGCCTCGCGATGCGACCATTCGATCTCGACCGGCGCGACCGCCAGAAACAACGGCCCCGGAAAATCACCCTTGGCGCCGATCGATGCCTGCGTGATGGCCTCTTCGGCGACCAGGTCGGCGAGCCGCTCGGCCAGCGTGGTCGAGCAGAACGGCTCGACCGGCACGAAGTCGACGGTGCCCGCAATGGTGGTGCGCAGCGCATCGGTCGGAAACCGACTGATGCGGCGGATGCCGGACTCTCCGGCGGTGAGCTTGCGCCAGTTGTCTTCGATGCCGATCCCGAGCGAGGTCACAACGCCGATGCCGGTGACGGCGACCGGAGCTCCCTCTGCGGTTCCTTTGGGCGAAGACGCCATATCCTTCTCCCTCAGTATCCTGGTCCTTCAGCGTGCCAGTCCTTCAGCGCACTTCGTCTGTCAGCGCACGGCGTCCAGCAGCGCCATGCCTTCGCCGCGCCAGTGGCCGACCGACGTGACCACGATCTGCTCGACGGAACCTGCCATCTCGCGCTCGACGCCTGATGAGTCGCCAGGCGAGAACAGTTTGTCGTGTCCCAGCGCCAGTGTTGCAAGCGCTATGTTCATTGGGAATTGTGGCTCAAAGGCGTGGCCGACATAGGTGCCGGTCGCACGCACCGGAACGTCGGGGACGGTGGCGAGGAAGGCGCGTTCCGCCGCCGTCGCCGGCTCGGCTCCCGATGCGCCCGAGATCACGGCGGTGTGGCCGGACGATAGTTGCGGCGCGAGCGCCGACCACATGCGCGTCAGCGTGGCCTTGGTGGCATCGCCCTGGCGGTTGTTGCGATCCGACAGCACGGCCGAAAGCCGCGCCAGCGGCTTGGCATCGCGCGCGAGCGCATGCTCGCGCGCTTCGAGCACCAGAAACGCCCCGAGCGAGGCGATCACCATCCCGCCCCCGCGCGCGGCACGCTCCCAAACCGGCGCAAAGCTGTCCTTCAGCACATGCCCGCCAAACCCGTAGAGCATCAACAGGTCATGCCGCTCGCCGTTGTGGGCGCCGCCGACAAGCGCGATATCGCTCTGGCCGGCCTGAATGCGCGCATGCGCGATCCGCACCGCGTCGACGCCGGACTGCTCCTCGCCCATGAAGGTGCGCGAGGAGCCGGTCACGCCATGCACGATCGAGATGTTGCCGGCGAGCAGGTTGGAGAGCTGCGCCAGAAACAGTGTCGGCCGCAGGTCGCTCATCAGCTGCTCGTTGAGGAAGGCTTCCGGATTCGCCGCCTTCGGCATCCCGGACATGATCGCGGCATCGACCTTTTCGTCGCGCTCGCCGCCACCGGCGGCAACGATCATGTCCATGCGCGCCAGGAGGTCCGCTTTGCCTTTGGCGCCGGCGCTGTCGAGCGCGAGCCCGGCCGCATAGGTGCCGATGCGCTGCCAGGCCTCCATCTGGCGCTGATCGCCCTTCTTCGGGATCTGCTTGTCGAACTCGACCGGCGCCAGCGTATGAACCATGTAGGGCGCGAAGGCCTGCATCGTCCGGCAGCGGCGGCGGCTCATTGAGGCGCCGCCAGTGCGCTTCTGGCCCTTCGCCGAGGCAGGAGACGATGCCGATGCCGGTGATCCAAGTCTCTCGCGCAGAAGTCACTCGCGCAGAAGTTTCTCGCGCCGCTTCAGCCATGGCGCAGCGTCTCCGTCGGAAACGCGATCATGGCCGCAATCTCCTGCATGCTGGCGCGGAATGCGGGGCTCGGAAACTCGACAACCCGGAACGTGATCTCGGCGTTGCAGACGCGCTTACCATCGAGCTCGATCTCAGCCTTGGTCATGGCGAAGCCGGAGCCTTGGTGCAAGACCTCAGCGCGTGCGATCAGCGACTGTCCCGGCGTGACGAACGAGCGCAGCTTTGCCTCCTTGAAGGCGGCAAGGAACGGCATGCGCGTGAAGCCGGTGAGACCGATGATCAGCCAGCCCGACGCTTGCGCCATGGTTTCGAGCAGCAGCACGCCCGGCATCAGCGGGTAGCCGGGGAAATGGCCCTCGAAAATGGTGGATTGCGTCGGGACAATCGCCTCCGCTCGGATGGTTCGCCCGGCGGGGTCGAATTCCAAGATGCGATCGATGAGGCGGAAATACTCAAGGTGCATGCCGGTTTGCGAGTCATGCCAACATGAGTGTTACGCTCCCTTGGCAGCGACGAGCTCGTCGATGCGGGTGCACAGGTTCTGCAACACGAAATACTGATCGGTTGTTGCCTTGCCCTCGTTGACCTCCTGGGTCCACTGCTCGAGCGGCATCTTGATCCCGAAGGTCTTGTCGATCGCGAAGGCGATGTCGAGAAAGTCGAGGCTGTCGATGCCGAGGTCGTTGATGGCGTGGCTTTCCGGTTTGATGGTCTCGCGCGGAATGTCGCACGTCTCGGTAATGATATTGACCACCGTATCGAACGTCGATGCCATCGGTAAGTCCTTGATCGCCAACGCTTTTTGAGAAAGCGCCCCAAAAGGCGCCCAAGACAGCGCGCCCTGCCCGGCAGGAGCCGTGTCGCATGCCCCGTCGCACGCTCCCTGGGCCCGCCCGATCCGCAGTAGAAGTCGGTTGCCCGTATAGCGAACGGGGCGGGGGAGTTCAATGCCGCCTCACCGATAGCCTGCGGGATCGCTGTGGTCATCGTGCATGCGTCTGTGGCGGCCGGCGCCGCCGGCTGGGTGGGTAGGGCGTGCCAGGGGCAGGACGATGGTCCGGTGAACAGGTCGATCCACAACTGCCACGGGCTGCATTTCGAGCCATAAGCCGCGGAGAGCCGTACTGTTGGCCCCTGTTATCAAGGCGTGCGGCCCATGACATAATCTCGGCATCGGTCACCGCTGCAGTGCGGGCCGTAAGTGAAATTCGTGTCACAACAGTTGGGAGGGACTTATGATGTTTCGGGTAATGGCCGCGGCCGGCGTGGCGACAGTTCTGGCCGTTCCAAGCTCCGTCAACGCGCAGGTGCTGATGCAGCGGGAGCTGTCGGCGCGCATGGCGATCACGATCGCGGAAGCGGCGTGGACCGAATGCACCGCGCGGGTGTCGGTTGCGGTCGTCGATCGTGCGGGGCGGTTGAAAGCGTCTTATTGTGGGCGACGGAGCCTCGCCGCACAATATCGAGCTTGCCGAGCGCAAGGCCTATACGGCGCGGACGTTCGGGCGCACCTCGATCGAGTGGGCGCAGCGCACCGAGACCCAGACGCAAGGCCAGCGCAGCCTTGCCAAGGTCATTCCGCTGCAGGGCGGCGTTCCGATCAAGGTCGGCGAGGAGACCATCGGTGGCGTCGGTCTCAGCGGCGCCCCGAATGGTGGGCCGCAGGAAGAGGCGTGCGGCAAGGCCGGCATCGCCAAGGTGGCGGATCAGTTGAAGTAAAGTCTAGCCCCGGCGACGCTCGTCAGCGCCATCGCTGCTCCTGACGAGGGCCGCGGTCATATCACAGGCGTATCGGCTGCGGCCCATGTGGGCCGCAGTCGCGCAACCAAAACGGTTTCCATGAGGGAGGACTTCAACATGTCGATGCGTACTGGCTTGGCTATTGGTGTCATGGCGGCTTGCATGCTTCCGGGCTTCGCGTATGCGGAGGGCGGCGTGCAGACGCAGAAGGATATCACGTGGGGGCTCGGCCTCGAGATTGCCCAGGCGGCGATCGCGGAATGTGCCAAGCGCAACGTGGCGATCTCGGTCGCGGTTGTCGATCGCGCCGGCCGCATGCGCGTGTTCATTGCGTCCGACAATCCGAGCCCGCATAGCTTGGAGCTCGCTCGCCGCAAGGCCTACACGGCCCGCACCTTCCGCCGCTCGACGCTCGAGTGGCGCGACAGCACCGACCCCAGCAAGGAGAACGCAGGTCAGCGGCAGCTGGCCGAGGTTATTCCGCTGGGCGGCGGCTATCCGATCAATGTCGGCAACGACACGATTGGCGGGGTTGGCGTGAGCGGCAACAACCAGGCTGGCGACGAGGCGTGCGCCAAGGCTGGCGTGGAGAAAGTCGCCGACAAGCTCAAGTAATCTTATTGCATCAGAAACACCGGCGCCGATTATTGTGCCCTCTCCCCGCGAGCGGGGAGAGGGCATGTTTGACAGTTCAGCGGAAAGATCTGGGTGAGGGGCAGGCTGCGCCCCTCACCCGACCGTATTTGTTGAACTTTCAGCGCTGCCCTCTCCCCGCAAGCGGGGAGAGGGCGAATTAGCAACCGCTACCGCTCTCGACGTTGTCGCTGCGCTAGCCACCATTGAGCGGCCGCAGCGATCGACTCATTCGTGTAACAATGCCGTCCCAGCTCTCCCTTTCCTGCACCGGATATTTCAGGTCGAAGCAGTAGATGGCGCGGCCCGCGTTGTTCGAGAAGTTGCAGCGGCTGTAGTAGATGCTGCCGCGCATGACGGCCGCGATCGCGAAGAACTCGGGCGTCACCCGCTGGTAGTCAAGGGCAGCGCGAGAGGACTGGAGATTCTTCCGAAGATAGCTCGCCGGCGTGTCGCGCGCGTCGTTACGCTGCGAGTAGACGGCCAGCGACGCGCGACCGTCGGGCGTCTTGAACTGCCGGCCTACGCCCCGGTCGGCGGGCCCATCGGGCGTCGCGAAAACGGCGCTCGGAACGTCGAGCCTCGTCCCGAATTTCTGCTCGACAAAGACGGTCCATTTGACATCGCGGGGGAGCCCGGCCTGCGGCACTGCGGCGAGCGCTTCCTGCGGCGGCTCGACCTGCGGAGCCGCAGCTTGCCACATCTGCTGCGACTCGCCTGGCCGGGCGACGCCCTGCGAAACTTCACCCTGCTGCATGTTGGGCTGCGGATCCTCGGCCGGCTGGGTCTCGGCCCGCTGCATGTCTGGCTGCGCGGCCTCGGCCGGCTGCGTCTCGGCCTGCTGCATGCCGGGCTGCGGAGCTTCGGCCGGCTGGGCCTCGGCTTGCCGTATGTCGGCCTGCGGCGCCTCGGCCGGTAGCGTCACCGCCTGCTGCATGTCGGGTTGCGGAGCATCGGCAGGCTGCGTCTCGGCTGCAGGCGCTTCGGCTTGCTGCGGCTCGGTTTGCTGCGCTTCGGATTGCTGAAGCTCGTCTTGCTCGTGCCCGCCCAACGCGAGCGCGGGTTGGCTGGTTGAAATCAGAAGAGCGCCAAGCGCTGCTGCCAGGATTCGCATGATCCATGCCTCGTTTTGGTGTTGCGCATGGTGGCGGCGCCGGAACGCTCGCCACCGATAGGTCGCTCGCAGTTACGGGGTCGACTTGGACGTGGATGCATTGCGCTGCGAGCGCGCAGGAGGGGCTGCGCCACAATCCTGCTGTGTCACAAAATCCTCGCGTCGAGGTCTCAGATGATCCTGCCTCTGATCCAGGCCGTCACGATCTCGACCGCGACCACGATCGCGAAGATCACGAACAGGACGAGCCCCGCCTGGTCCCAGTAGAGGTTGGACATTGCGGTATCGAGTGCCATTCCAAGTCCGCCGCCGCCCACAAGGCCGAGCACAGCGGATTCACGCACGTTGATGTCCCAGCGAAACGTCGCGATCGACAGGAACGCGGGCTTGACCTGCGGCCAATAGCCCTTGAGCAGGATGGCAAGCGGCGGGGCGCCGGCGGCGGTGAGCGCTTCGATCGGTCCGCTCTTCACCTCCTCGATCGCCTCCGACAGGAACTTGCCGGTAAAACCGATCGAGTGCACCGCAATCGCCAGCGTGCCGGCGAGTGCGCCAGGCCCGAACACTGCCACGAAAAACAGCGCCCAGACCATGGCATGGACTGAGCGTGTGGCAACGAGGATGAAGCGTCCGATCCCGTTGAGAACGACCGAGCGGGTGATGTTGCGCGCCACCAGGAGTGCGACAAGGCTTGCGATCAGAACCGCCAGGACAGTGCCGAGCGTGGCGGTATGGAGTGTCTCCAGCAGCGCTGCATGCACGACTTTTGGATACCAGGCCCAATCGATCGGCCACATCCGGGCGAACAGATCGGCGGTTTGCTGCGGGGCGTCGTAGAGAAACTCCGGAATGATCTCGATGCTGCGGATCGACCAGACGATGGCGAGCAGTGCCATGAGATAGAACGCCGAGCGCATGATGCGCTCGGTCAGCGAAAAGCGGTGCCATTGGCGGGGGCCGGTTGCGGACGTGCCCGTCATTGGAACAGCCTGCGCATGAAGCCTGAAACGATCTCGCCCACCATGACGATGCCAATGATCGCGAGCACGATGGTGAGCACGAAGTCGTAGTCGAAGCGCTGGAAGGCGGTGAACAGGGTCGCGCCGATGCCGCCGCCGCCGACGAGCCCGACCAGCGCGGAGTTGCGCAGGTTGGAATCGAGCTGATAGGCCGAAAAGCCGATGAAGCGCGCCATGACCTGCGGCAGCACGGCCATGACCACGACTGAAAGGAACGAGGCGCCCGTTGCCCGCACGGCCTCGACCGGCTTCATGGACATTTCCTCGACCGCTTCTGCCACCAGCTTGGACAGGAAGCCGAGCGAGGCGACGACGAGCGCGAGCATTCCGGCAAGCGCCCCAAAGCCGATCGCCTTGACGAACAGAATGGCCACGATCACCGGATGGAACGTCCGGAACGCGACGATAAGGCCGCGCGAAGCCCAGGCGAGTGGCGCGGGCGCGAGGTTGCGGGCAGCGGCGAGCCCAAGCGGAAGCGACAGCAGCACGCCGAACGCGGTTGCGATGATCGCGATCTGCAGACTCTCCGACATTCCACTGTAAAGGAGCGCGAGCTTGTCCGCGGCCGTGTTGGGCGGAAACATGCGCGAGAGGAACCGCGAGCCCTGCTCGATCCCGATCAGGAAGCGCGCCCAGGTGATGTCGAGCACTGTGCTCGCATAGAGCACATAAAGCGCCAGGACAGTGAGGCTGATGCGCGCCGGCCAATTCGGCGGAAAGGCGATACGCCGCGGGTGCGCGGGCAGGGAGGTGTCGCTCATTCGAGCCAGCCCTCGCCGCCATAGATCGTGAGCAGATGCGAGTCCTCGAGCGCTTGCGGCGGTCCGTCGAACACGATGCTGCCCTTTGACATGCCGATGATGCGGTCGGCGTAGCGGCGGGCAAGCTCGACGTTGTGAATGTTGACCAGCGCCGGAATGCCGCTTGCGCTGGCGCGCCGCGCGATCAGCTCCATGATCTCGACCGAGGTCTTGGGGTCGAGCGATGAGGTCGGCTCGTCGGCGAGCAGCAGGTCAGGCTCCTGCATGAGGGCGCGCGCGATGCCGACGCGCTGGCGCTGGCCGCCGGAGAGCTGGTCCGCGCGCTGGGTGGCGAGGGCGCCAAGCCCCACGGCATCAAGCAGCTCGAACGCGCGTGCGATATCGGCGTCCGGAAACCGGCGCAGCCACGCGCGCCAGACCGGGACATAACCGAGGCGGCCGCACAGCACGTTCTCGATCACCGAGAGGCGTTCCACCAGATTGTATTCCTGGAAGATCATGCCGATGCGACGACGGGCTGCACGCAGCTCGCGGCTGGAGAGCCGCACCATGTCCTGGCCGCGGAAATGAATCTCGCCGGAGGTGGGCTCGACCAGCCGATTGATGCAGCGGACCAGTGTCGACTTGCCGGTGCCCGACGGACCGATGATGGCGGTCAGGCCGCGGCCTTCGATCGCAAGCGACACGTCCCGCAGCACAGGCTCGCCGGCGCGGTATTCCTTATTCAAATGATGAATGCGCAGCGACCGATCGCTGGTGCGATCGGTCGCTGATTGGCTGCCCGTGGTTGTGGGCTCCATGGCGTCCGTTGCTGATCAGGGTCTTGTCAGGGGCTCTATCAGGGTCTTGGCGCCGGCTGCTGCTGCTCCTGCTGTTTCTTGGCGGCGGCTTCCGCCTCGCGCTTGCCTTCCGCTTCGTAGGCGTTTTTGTTGTATGGCGTGCCTGATGCCTCCGCGATCTCGCGCACGACCTTCCAGGTCTCCTTGTAGGTGATCGGCACAAAGCGATCGTCGCCGTTGAATTCCTTCTGCATCGAATCTGGGAACCTGAAGCCAAAGAAGCAATCGGTGATCTTCTTGGCAAGATCGGGCTTGAGGTCGTAGGCGTAGGCAAACGAGGAGGTCGGGAAGATCGGGCTCTTGAAGATGATGCGGTAGTCCTCAAGCTTCACCGTTCCGCGCGTCACCATACGTTCGAACACGTCGGACGCGACGCCGGCCATGTCGTAGTCGCCGGTCAGGACACCGAGCGCTGACTTGTCATGCCCCCCCGACATCAGCGGCCGGTAGTCCTCGTTCGGCTTGAGGCCTTCCGGCGGGTAGAGCACGAGCGGCGCGAGGTGGCCCGAGTTCGACGACGGCGCGGTGTGGGCGACGCGCTTGCCCTTGAGGTCGGACAGTTTCTGGTAGGGGCTGCTCGCCTTGACCAGCGAGAGCAGGTGATAGCCCTGCGGGCCATTGGCGGTGCCCTTGGCGGCGAACGGCACTGCGCCAGCGAGATTGACCGCGAAGCCGGTCGGCCCGGTCGAGAACCCGGCCACATGCAGGCGACCGGAACGCATCGCCTCGATCTCGGCGGTGTTGGACTGAACCGGATGGTAGATCATGCGCTTGCCGGTGCATTGCGCGAGGTACTCGGTGAACGGCTTGAACACGTTCTGGTAGACGGCGGGATCCTCGACCGGCGTATAGGCGAAGAAGAGCGTTGCGGGGTCCTTCCACTTGCGTGGATCGGTCGGCGCATCGGCGACGAGATCGTTGTTCTCATCGCAGTAGAGCGTGTCGAGCTGACCGCGGCTGCGGCATTCCTGCGCGGCGGCGCTGCCGCTCGCCAGCACAGGCACGGCGAATGCGAGGACGGCCGCGGGTATGAGCCATCGGACAGCGGACGTCATTTTGGTTTCTCCCCGTTGCGCGCCTTTGGGCGCGCTGGTTAGCACTTCAAACGATACGCGGCGAGATATCTTCGAGCAACCATAGCTGGTGCCGCAGCACCAATGGCGAGAGACCCGTTTGAGCTGAGTTCCCATAGCGCTGCGCTACGGTAACGTTATTTGTCAACAATAGAGATCAATTTTACCGCCCTATTGTCGTCTTATTGCAGCGGCACACGCAATACCTCCCCACACACAACAACCGTCGAATCGACAACGGATCGAATTTCCGTGGTCGAGTAACAATGGGAGTCGGATCTTTGAAACTGAAGCTAGCCTTTTTGCTTCTCGCGGCAGCCGGAACTCTGGTTGCCACTAACAATCCCTCACTGGCTGGACAGAGCGGCGTCGCGTCGATCTATTCGACCAAAGAGGGGCTCAAAACGGCGAGTGGTGCCCGCCTGAGCGACCGTGCTCTAACAGCAGCACATCGTTCCTTGCCTTTCGGGAGCAAGGTGCGGGTGACCAATCACCGGAACGGGCGGACAATCGTGGTTACGATCAACGACCGCGGCCCGTTCATTCGGGGACGTATCATTGACCTCACGCCGGCCGGGGCCCGGGCGCTCGGCTTCTCGGGGCTCACACAAGTCACGATCGAGAGAATGGGCTGAGCCCAACCTCGCAACCCCCCAGTGTAAAAGAAAAAAACTAGGTGCCGTCGGTCAGCTCCGCTCGACCGGCGGCAACTCGATGGGTGCGCAATTGCGCCGCCCGGACAGGTAGCAGTCCTGGTTCTTGCGGATCTCGGCGATTTTGTCGACGAGCCAGAGGCCGGCAACGATCAACCCGATCGTGACCAGAAACCCCAGGACATTCATCATCATCCGGTGACGGTAGTCGTCCCCGGTCTCGGCGCGCTCGAATTTGGCGAGATCGGGGACCGGGCCTGGTCGAGGCGAAACCCCCTGCCAGCGCGGCGCGCCTGGGCGCCGGAAGGGCACCACGCGGCCGTCGTCATTGGGGGTGGGGTTGGGCGTCACCGGGCCAATTCCACGGGTTGTCCTGATTTGATACTCTAGCATAGCGAGGACGCTCCTGGGGCGGGCCAAATTAATGAATAAAATAAATGTGTTTACGAGCCGTTTGGGAACCGGCTGCCCTGCCGACAAAAAGTGGCCTTCAGGGCGCTTGTCCAGGGCCTCGGAATAGGCGAAAGTCCGGGTTGCCGTCTGGGAACTCAAGAAAAGCTAAAGAACAGCTAGGCGGCTTTGTTGAATGACGGCAGCTTCCGCGTGCGAATGTGGTAACATTTGCATGCGAGGCGTGGGGAAACGACCGAGGCTTGAGGCGCGTGAGTCAGCTGCTACCATTCGTGCAGATCAGCGACATCGATTATTCGTGGCTGGCGAAATTCGTTTCGCTGATCGTGTTGCCTTTTGCCGATGAGGATTTCGCCATCATCCTCGGCGGGTACATCGTCGTGAACCGGCTGATGCCGGTCGGATTGGTGGTGCTCACGATCTATGTCGGCATGGTGGCGAGTGACTTCGCACTTTACGGCATCGGAGCAGTGGCCCGCCGCACGCCTTGGCTCAAGCGTGTTGCTGTCAGCGAGCGGGTCAGATCATTTGGCGTGACGTTGAAGCGCAACGTGTTCGAGGTTGTTGCGCTCTGCCGTGTCGTCCCGGGACTTGAGTTTGTGGCCATCGTGGCGTGTGGCTGGACGCGGGTGCCGCTCGCCCAGTTCACAGCGGCCAGTCTCGTTCTCTCAGCGCTGTATCTCCCGCTCATGCTGTACTTGGTCGTCGTGTTCGGCGACGCCATGGACGATCATGTGGGGTTGTGGACTTGGCCCTTCTTGCTCGTGGCCGTCGCGATCATCGGCTTCGTGCGCAATCGTATCTTCGGTTTCGGTCCGGCGGTTGCCGCTACGATTGCACCGCCGCTTGCGCCACGCCTGCGCCGCCTGGACTTGTTGGTTGCTCGAGGGGCAGAGCAGTCACGTGCGCGATGGTTCAAATCGCTGCAATCAGCCTCCAAAAGCGTGCCGCGGTAATTCGATCCGGCCGCATCTCTCATTTCAAAACCAATGCTTAAGCATGTTGCCGCTATAGAGGGGCTGTCCCTTCAAGCGCGCATGAGAGCCTTATGGCAGCGGTCGAGCCGCTCAGTCAGATACGCCCATCGATTGAGATCGATGACGCGCTGCGTGAAGGTTGGTTCGAGTTCTGGTATCAGCCCAAGATCAATCTCAAGCGCAAATACCTGGCAGGCGCCGAAGCGATCGCGCGGCTGCGCCATCCCAAGCTTGGCGTGCTGTTGCCCGGCAGCTTTGATCCGCACCTTTCCGCCGGAAGCCTTGAGCGCCTGACGGAATATTCGCTCGTCGCTGCGCTGCAGAGCTGGTCGGTATTCGAGGAGGTGGGGTTCAATCTCGCGCTCTCCATCAATGTTCCGGCGAGCGTTGTGGCGACGCTGCCGATTGCCGATCTGGTCGAGCGCTATCGGCCGCGATCCGATCATTGGCCCGGCATCATTCTGGAGGTTGCCGAGGATCAGATCGTCCGCGAGCCCGGCCTCGCTGCGCGCATCGCCAAGCATCTGCAGGTTGGCGGGATCAGGATCGCGATCGACAATTTCGGGGCAGGCTATTCCTCGTTCTCGCGCCTGCGCGCGCTGCCCTTTGCCGAGCTCAAGATCAGCCAGGAGTTCATTCGCAACTGCGCGCTCGAAGCCGCCAATGCGGCGATCTGCCAGACCATCATCGATCTCGCGCATCGGTTCGGCAGCGCCGCCGTCGCCGAGGGCATCGAGAGCCAGATGGAGCTGCAGGCGCTGATGGCCATGGGCTGCGACTTCGGCCAGGGCGCACTGATTGCGCCCGCGATGCCGCAGGAGCAATTCCTCGAGCTCTTGCTCCGCCGTCTCAACGGGCCAGGGGGCAGCGATGATGGCAAGCCGCAGACGAACGGGTCCGCCCAGCCGGCGCCAGCAGCTTCGCGCGTCGCTTGAAAACTCTCAACGGACGGCCGGCTCGGCGAATGGCAGGGGCGTGCCTTCCGGCACCGGCATGCGGAACACGTCGAGCGTCATCGCCACCATGGCGTAGTAGCCGAGCAGGCCGACGAGCTCGACCGTGCCGGCGTCGCCCAGGATGCTGTTGACGCTCTTGTAGGTGCGGTCGCTCACGCGCTTGTCGCGATAGAGCTCCTTCGCGAAGGCGTAGATCGCCAGCTCGTCCTTCGGCGCCTTTTTGGGAGCGCGGCCGGCGCGGAGATCGCGGACGGTCTCCGGCTTGACGCCCTGCTTCTCGGCGATCGGTGCGTGCGCCGCCCACTCATAGTGGGATTTCCAGTAGTGCGCCGTGACCAGGATGGCGAACTCGGAGAGCCTTGGCGGAATGCTGGTCCCGAACCGGCAATGCGCGCCGAGCTTCTGGGCAAGCTCGCCGAAACCGGGCGCATGCAAATAGCAGTAGAACGGCCCGCTCATCTTGAACTTGCCGCGCGGGCCCGCACTGATCGCCGCCACCAGCGCCTGCTGCTCGGGCGTGAAGCGCTCCTCCGGGATGAGGGGCAGGCGGATCGGCGCCATGGCTCTCGCGGGCTTTGACTTGACGGGTTTGGACTTGGTGGGCTTTGTCTTGGCGGGCTTTGTCTTGACGGGCATCTGCATCCTCGAGGCGGGCCTGATTTGGCCGAGTTTCAATCCATACACTGTACTGCATGATCGGGGCGGCGTGAATCGAAAGGCACAGGGACCATCCCGTGGACAATATCGACCAACTGGCGCCGCTCTGTTTCGTGCTCATGCCGTTCGGAACCAAGACCGATGCGGCCGGCCGGGTCACCAATTTCGACAAGGTCTATCAGAACATCATCGTGCCCGCGGTCACGCAGGCCGGCCTCGAGCCGGTGCGCGCGGACGAGGAGAAGATCGGCGGCACGATCCACAAGCCGATGTTCGAGCGCCTGATGCTGTGCCATTACGCGGTCGCCGACATCACTGGCGCCAATCCCAATGTGTTCTATGAGCTCGGCATTCGGCATGCGCTGCGGCCGCGCAGCACCGCGATTATTTTCGTCGAGGGCACGGTCATTCCGTTCGACATCGCGCTGGTGCGCGGGATTGCCTACCGCACCGATGGCAAGGGCGAGCCGATCGACACCGCCGCTCCGATCGAGGCGATCCGCTCCTTGCTGCGCGAAGCGCGCGACACCGCGCGCGACGACAGCCCGATGTTCCAGCTGATCGACGATCTGCCGCGCTGGGAGATCGACCACAGCAAGACCGACGTGTTTCGCAAGAGCGTCGACTACTCGAAGCGATACAAGGACCGGCTGAGCGAGGCCGTGCGCGAGGGCGCCGAGGCGGTGCAGAAGATCGCGTCCGATCCCGCGCTTGCCGATCTGATCGATGTCGAGGCCGGCATCGTGGTGGACCTGTTCCTGTCGCTGCGCGACGTCAAAGCCTATGGCGGCATGATCGATCTCTACGAGCCGCATGCCGGCGCCGCTGCAGCAGGCCAAGATGATGCGCGAGCAGCTTGGCTTCGCGCTCAATCGCGAGGGCCGCTTCGACGATGCCGAGAAGGTGCTCAAGGGCGTGATCGAGCAGTTCGGCCCTTCGAGCGAGACCAACGGGCTCCTCGGCCGCATCTACAAGGACCGCTGGGAGATCGCACGCGAAGCGAAGCGGCCGGAGGCACGCAGCCTGCTGCGGCGCGCGATCGACACTTATCTCGAGGGCTTCCAGGCCGACTGGCGCGATGCCTATCCGGGCGTCAACGCGGTGTCGCTGATGGAGCTGCAGGACAAGCGCGACGAGCGCCAGGCGCAATTGTTGCCGGTGGTGCGCTACTCGGCCATGCGCAAGGCGGAGAAGAACCCGGATTATTGGGATCACGCAACCCTGATGGAATTGGCGGTGCTGAGCCGCGACGATGAGGCCGCGGAAGAGCAGCTGTCCGAGGCTTTGGGCTTTGCGCGCGCGGCCTGGGAGCTCGAGTCGACGGCCGCCAATCTTGCCAGGATGCGCCGTGCGAGATCGGAGCGGGGAGAGGATGTGGCGCTGATCGAGCGGCTGGAGCAGGAGCTGTTGCGCGCCGCAAAGGAGATGGCGTCGCAGCAGAAGATGTCTTAGCGCGCTCGCCCAGCGAGCGGCTGTGCGGGCTACTTGAACAACAGCGACTTGATGATGATCGGCACCACGTTCGTCACGTCGATGACGCGGCCGATGTCGACATAGTCGAACTGCTTGAGCTGCACGCCGTCGATCGCGATCACCTCGGCGCCGGGCGCGATCTCGCTGCGGATGATGCGGCCGAGACTCATGCCGACGTCGCCGTCGATCAGCAGCACGACCGGCAGCTCGGCGGCGAGCGTTTTCGGCAGCGCCGCGCAGATGCCGCGCGCGAGCGCCGCGAGCCGGGCGTAGGACGGATCGCCGCTCCAAGGAAACGAAATGGCGACCGGGCTATCACCTTCCGCGATGTCGTTGAGCGTCATTGCGTGGCGTATGGCGGCCGTGATGGCATCCGGCCCAATGATCTCGCCCAGTGCAAAGTCGCAGGCCAGCACCGGCAGGTTCTGCAGCGGCAGCTCCTCGGGCCTGCTGATCGCAATCGTGTTGCCGCTGGTCTGCACCGAGAACTGCGCGGCGCCGATCACGGTTGCACGGATGCCCTGACCCGGGTCCCAGACCGGCGGCAGGTCGCGCCGGTGGGCGAGCGCATGCGCGAGCTCCCGCGCCAAGTCTTCACCGAGGTCGCCGAAGCGGCGGCTCTCGCGTTTGTAGAGATATTCGGCGACGCCGCCCGAGAAGGTCAACGCATCGATGCCCTTGTTGGCGAGCTGCGCCGGCCAGGGATCGGTAACCAGGAGCCGGCGGGCAAGGTCGTTGGGGGCACGCAGGTCGATCATGCTCATGATCAGGCGGACCATGCGGGTGACGATGCGAGCGCGGTCGTCGGACTTCAGTGGCTCGCCGAGCTTGAGCTCGATGCCGAGGCTCGCCGCGACCTCGCGTGCCGGATCCTCGATGCGAACGAGGCCGCGCCGCGCGTCCTCGACGAGGAGCCGCCCGCCGACCGCGATGGCGAGGGTTGCGAGGATGTGCCCCTTCTCAATCAACGTGAGCTTGGTGGTGCCGCCGCCGATGTCGACATTGAGCAGCGTCGCATTGTGGCCGCGCGACAGCGCGACCGCACCCGAGCCGTGGGCCGAAAGCTGGCACTCCATGTGGTGCCCGGCCGAGGCGCAGACGAAGCGGCCGGCCTCCTCGGAGAACAGGTCGGCAATGGCTCGCGCGTTGCGGCGCTTGATCGCCTCGCCGGTAAGGATGACAGCGCCGCTGTCGATGTCGGCGGGCTCGAGGTCGGCGTACTGGTAGCAGCCGCCGATGAAGCCCGCGAGCTCGTCGATATCGATGGTGTAGTCGGACAGGTAGGGCGTGAGCAGGATCGGCGATTGCCAGATGATCCGGCGGTTGACCACCACGAAGCGGCTCGACAGCGCAGTGCCGAGCCGCTGCAGGTGCACCTGCGCGAACATCAGATGCGAGGTGGACGAGCCGATGTCGATGCCGACCGTGGTCAGTTCCACATTGTCGGCAGACCAAGCGACCTCGTTGACCTCCTCGCCGGAGGCCATGTGCATGTGGTCGAATTCGAGGTCGTGCATCGCAGCGGCGCCGTCAGCTAGGCCGGCGCTTTGGTGGAGGCGCTCTCGTCGATGAACTTGCCCATGCCCGACGTGACGCTGTGCTTGGCGAGCTCCTCCAGATACATGCGGTGGATGCGCGGATCCTGGTCCTCGTATTCGATCTGGCAGCCGCCGTCCTTCACGGTCACGTCCATGCCTTTGAACACATGCCGTTTGGACTCGGTGAAGGGATAGCGCAGCCCGCCGAACGCGACCGCGAGATAGCGTGCCGGATCGCGCGACGTATTGAAGTGTTGGTGGAACATCTGGTCGGGCGGCGCAAACACGACGCCGTGCTTCCAGTCGACGCGCACCAGGTCCTTGGCGACATCGTACCAAAGGAGCGAGAAGCCATGGCCGGTGACGGCGAAGACGTGGAAGTCGGGGCCGTGGCGGTGGCCTTTTTTGTAGGTGCCGACCGGCATCTGTGAAGTGTGCGCATGCATGGTGCCGTCGGCGAGGACGAACATCATGTTGGAGCCGCCGGCGCCGCGCTCCGTCCAGGTCTTGAGCTCGAAGGCCGAGAGATCGGGGATGAAGTTCGTCTCCCACATGTTGCGGCCGGGCCGGACCGGCACGAACTCGCCTTCGCCGCTGAAGTGCGTCGCCGCGCCCTGCCGCTCCGGGAACGCGAACGGGTTGTCGAAGACGAATGCTTCGTTGTGGAAGAGGTTGAGCTGCAGGCAGAGATTGTTGACCGAAGCGAGCCGCGCGCGCTCGCGGCCCGACGTGTTGAAGTGCTGATAGCGGGCATTGAGCGGCAGCGCGAACAGGCTCTTGGGGCCCCATTCGAAACTGTGCTTGCGGCCGTCGCTCGACTCGACCGTGGTGCTGCCATAACCAGAGAGAACGTACACGACCTCCTCGTAGAGGTGCTTCTGCGGCGAGGTCTGTGCGCCGGGCGCAAGATCGAGCACGAAGATGGAGACGAAGTCGCCGCGGCCCTTCAGGTGCGCGATCGCGCCATCGACGCCGAAGCGCGGCCAGGGCGCGGTCGGGATTGCGAGCAAGTCGATGCCGAAATCCTCGGTGATCGGCGCGCCTTCCTTGTCGCACCAGGCGAGATAGGGATCGAGCAACAGCTTGGGGTGTTCCGACAGCGGCTTGTTCATGGTGCTTTGGTCCTCCTCGACAGCGGCTGCTTTTTGCGTCACACTTAGCTCTCTAAGTGTGAATCATAGTCGCTTCCGGGCCGGCTGTCGAGACGCAGACGCAGACGCAGCGCGCGGACGCGGACGCAGACGCGACGAGAGAAGCGAGAGAAGCGAGAGAAGCGAGAGAAGCGAGAGAAGCGAGAGAAGCGAGAGAAGCGAGAGAAGCGAGAGAAGCACGTCATGAGCCGCGCGCTGCGCGCAGCAAAGACCGCCAACGGTGGAGTCAGGCGGACGGGGAAAAATCCTTCTCACGAGGAGCGCTTCGCCCACTTGGTGAAGCTCGCAGGGCGCGGGCTTGCCCGGGCGCTGCAGATGCGGCTCACCGAGCACTCGGTTTCCTACGGGCATTGGACCTTCCTTCGCATCCTCTGGGACGAGGAGGGGCTCACCCAGCGCGAGCTAAGCACGCGGGCCGGCGTGATGGAGCCTACGACGTTTGCGGCGCTTAAGGCGATGGGCCAGCGCGGCTACGTCACGCGACGGCGCAACCCGCAGAGCCGCAAGGAGATGCAGGTGTTTCTGACGCCAGAGGGCCGCGCCCTGCAGACGAAGCTCGTGCCGCTCGCCGAGGAGGTCAACGATGTCGCGTTGCGGGGCGTGGGAACAGCCGATATTGCTGCCACGCGCCGCACGCTGCTGGCGCTGATCATCAATCTCGCCGCTGACGAGGAGGCCGCGCCCACGCCGCTTCGTCGCATGCCGTCGACGCGCGAGCTGTCACGGCTCTCGCGTCGAACGCGGACAGAGCGCAGAGCTCCATAGATGTCAGACTAATCGCGGCGATCGGCCTGCCAGGTGCCGGCGCAGGTTCCAGCGGAACCATTACCGCGCCAGACCCCGGTGCCATGATTGCGTGCTAGACGTCCCTGACCGGCGGCCTGCTGACCTCCCTGCGAGACATTCACCCAGACGCCGCCGTTGGGCGAGACCCGTCCCGCGGAGCGACCTTCGTATACGACATTGCCGTTGATGATCCGCAACCCGAAACGATAGTTCGGGTCGCACGCGCCGCTGTGCGTATTGATGGCGATACTCCAGCTTCCGTCGAAGGCCGCAGGCGACACCACGCGTTGTTGCGCGCGCGCGTCGAGGGCGCCCGGCCTGTGCGCTTGGGCTCGGGCAGTTCGGGAGGCCTTGCTGGTTTCGCTCGGCGGGCGGAACTCGCGGCCACTCTGACCGACGGAGGTGGGCGCTTGCGCGAATACATTGGTTGCCGCAAGCGTTCCCACCGCGACAAGCATACTCAGGACTGTTTTCATATTTCGACTCCCTAACAGGCCATCAGCGAATAGATGGATTAGGCCTGTCAGGGCTCTCGGGTTCCGCGGAGCAGCACAAAAAGCAGCGATGCTGAGCTAATGGCCTTGTGGTTGAATTGCGGCCGCTTGTCGGGCGCATGAAAACAATAGCGGACGGCTAGCGCGAGCCAGCCGTCCGCCACTG
Source organism: uncultured Alphaproteobacteria bacterium (assembly GCA_963817015.1). Lineage (GTDB taxonomy): Bacteria > Pseudomonadota > Alphaproteobacteria > Rhizobiales > Xanthobacteraceae > VAZQ01. Next base: position 28,574 of record CAWFMV010000016.1, read on the forward strand.
CGCGTCAAGCGTTCTATTGATCCAGCACCTCGATGTAGCCGAGATGGCTCGAGGTGTCGCCCGACCACCAGATGCGGTTCGGATTGGATGGATCGAGGTCGATTCGTCTTGCATCCGACTCTACGATCGGCAGCGAGAACTCCGTCCAGGTTTCCGTCTTGGGATCGAAGCGGGCGATCTTGTCGGAGGTCTGCAGCGTCACCCAGATCACCTTGTTCTTCGGATCGGCGACCACGTGGTAGGCGCCATTGTTCTCGGTCGGAGGCGTGTAGAAGGTCATCTTGCCGGTCTTGTGATCGATCTTCACAAGCTTTCCGGCCTGATGGAAGCCGACCCAGATGTTGCCCTCCCAATCCGCTCCCATCCGGCGCGGGATGTCCTTGCCGGGGGTCGGATACTCGACGATCTTGCCGGTGGCAGGATCGAGCCGGCCGATCTTGTTCGCTTCGCGCTCGGCGAACCAAACGCCGCCGTCGCCCGCGACGTCGATGCCATACCCGCCCGGATTGTCCTTGTGCTCGACCCAGTGCGGCATGTCATAGGCGACGAACTGCTTGGTCTGGATGTTCAATCCTACGATCCGGTTGCGGGTCGTCGACCAGACCATCTTTCCATTCGGGTCCACCCGCATGCTGTTGCCGGTGACGGGGCCGCTGAAGCCCGCCGGCACCGTGAAGGGGGTGAACTCCTGGTACTTGGTGTCGAACTGCAACCAGCGGCGGTTAGCGCCAACCTCGCCCATCCAGATCGAGTCGCCAGCGCCTCGCACCGGCGGACCGGCGTGATCGAGAACGCCAATCTTTCGTGGTCCAGGGGGCAGAGGAATATCGGTGAACTCATAGGTCGTCGGATCAAACCGCCCGATCTTGTATTCGTTGAGCTGGTTCACCCAGGCGATGCCGCGCGGATCCACCGCGATGTCATGCAGCGCGGCGTCGGTATTCGGCACCACGAAATCGACCGCGACATACTTTGCTGCGGCGCCCTGTAGCAGCGTTCGTGACAAGCGGCCATTGGGATCGGCCTTTGGCGTGGTGTCGGAGAAATTCTTCGCCAGATACTCCACCACGGTCTTTTCTTCCTGGTCCGTCAGATCGACGGCGCCGGGCCTCTCATGGACGCGCTCACGCATCCAAGCGATCTTCTTCTCCCAGTTCTTCTGGGTCCATCTCATCTGTGTCAGCCGATGCAGGAAATGGCATTGGCCGCACTTCTGTTCGACGATCGCTTTGCCTTCGCCGGTCGGCAGAGCAGGGGGTGGCAACTCGTTGTCCAGCTCGTTGCCGGCGACGCGCCCGGGGCTCCGAATCCAACCATTCGGCACCACGTCGCCTTGCTTGTCCGTGAGCGACACATCTGCGGTTGCCGGCTTTCCGGACGCCAAGCTCACCGGCGTCAGCTTGCTCTGGAAGCCGTCCCCAATGCCCTGCACCGTGTAGTCACCCGGAGGAAGGTTGTTCACGGTGTAGCGGCCGTCCGCCTGACTGACGACCATGAACGTCAAACGTCTCTCCGCATTGATCAGTTTGACATAGGCTCCGGACAGCGCCTGTCCGGATGCACTCTTGACCACGCCCTCAACACTGCCGGCGAAGTCTGCCGCTTGAACCGAGTGGATGCTGGCAAACAACGTTCCAGCCGCGATGACAGATAGAATCCGACTCCCATGGCTCATCGTCTTCTCCCTAGACCGGAATTTATTTCTGTTTTGGCTTTCTCTTCGGGCTTTCAGTCTCTTCGGACTTTCAGCCGCCGCGAGTATACACGCATTTGCGTCCATTCGAGCCTGCCAAAGCGATTTTTCTCCAAGACGCTGGATTGGCAAATAGCGCGAGGTGCTTAGCGCAATTGCTCGCGCGGCCCGCATCGAGCGCGACGCTGACTGTCGAGGATGGACGATGAGCTGGAGCGATCGTCGGAGACGACGCGTTGTGGTAAGCCTGGCGAAAGCCGCTTGCTCGCTCTCAGCTCGCCGGACGGCTGAGCCGGGTGACGTCGGCTTCGCCTTCGCGGTCCGCCTCTGTTTCCGCCACGACGTAGCTCGGCCGCTTGCGGGTCTCGCGCAAAATGCGCCCGACATATTCGCCGACGATGCCGAGCACCAGGAGCTGCGCCGCGCCCAGGATCGCGATCGCCGCCATGATCGAGGTCCAGCCCGCCACCGTGTGCCGCACGAACAAGAAGCTCATGACCGAATAGGCCACGAGTAGCACCCCCATTGCGGCAAAGCCGAGCGCGAGCCAGATCGCGAACCGTAATGGCCGTAGGCTGTGCAGCGCGATCCCGGTGACCGCGAGCTCGATCATGTGGCGGAGCGAATACTTGCTGTCGCCATGCTGGCGCATGCTCTGCCGGAATGGCACGCTGGCGCGCGGATAGCCGAGCCACCGCACGGCCCCGCGCAGGAACAGATCCTGGTCCTCCATGCGGTTGATCGCGTCGACCACCACCCGGTCGAGCACCATGAAGTTTGCGCTGCCGGGCTCGATTTGGATGTCGCCGAGCGCGTCGAGCACGCGATAGTAGAGCCTCGACGTCGCGCGCTTGAACCAAGACACGTTTACTTCGTAGCCGACGCGCCGTGCCGTGACGATCTTGAAGCCTCTGCGCCACTCCTTCACCAGATCGGGGATCAGAGCCGGCGGGTGCTCGAGGTCGGCGTCCATCACGATGACGGCCCGGCCGCGCGCATGAGATAGCCCGGCGCGAAGCGCGGCTTCATGACCGAAGTTGCGAGTAAAGGATAGATAGCGCACCGAGGCATCGTCACCCGCCGCCTCACGCAGCGTGGCGAGCGTGCCGTCATTCGAGCCGTCGTCGATATAGATGATCTCGAAACGCCCGAGCGGCGCCATCACCTCGCGCAACGCTGCCACCATCGGGGCGACATTGGCGACCTCGTTGTGTGCGGGAAGCACAATCGAAAAGTCTGGGGGCCGGGCTGCGATCGTCAGAGCCATGTTCGGAAAACCGCCGTAATTGACTCGCCAGCCGCGTGATTCGCCGCATCGTCGCTGGTATCATCCGGTAGATTGCATTTAAAGCAATCTTACAATCAGCGTCATCTACCCAATTCTTAATGGTTTTCCACAGGTGTTCAATCTGGAACTTGAGGACGAAGCCGTCGTCGTTGGCGCGGCCAGGCCGCGCGCGGCCATAAGCAGATGGAAACACACATCAATCTCGTCCGGACTAGGTTATGCTGGCCAGGCTGATAGGATTTAGGTTCGAGAATTCTGAAGCTAAAGCTCAGAACATGAAACGCAGAACACAAGGGGAGGAACAAATGAGAAATTCTTTCACCTCAGTCACGGCATGTGCCGGCCTTGTCGCCGCCGGCCTGGTGCTCGCAGCCGAGATTCCTGCACAGGGCCAGACCGCCCCGGCCGCTCCGCCGGATACAGCAGCGCTGCGTGCCCAGTACGAGCGCTGGCGGACAGAGCTCAAGACTTGGGGCAAGTGGGCGCCGGTCGGGCAGGAGTCCAAGGGCACCACCAACCTGATCACGCCGGAGAAGGTCGCGAGCGCGATGCGGCTGGCGAAAGACGGGATCGTCGTGTCGCTCGCCCATGCCGAGCCGCAAGTCGCCGCCGCCGACGTCGCTCCTGCGGGCCTGTTCCGCCGCACCACCAACAACATCACCGATGTCGGCACGACCGATAATTATCAGGTCAGCTACCACGGCCAGACCGTCGCGCACATCGACACATGGTGCCACTTCTTCGAGAACGGGCAGATGTACAACGGCGTTGCCGTTAAGGACAACGTGACGAACGAGAGCGGCTGCAAGATGGGCAGCGTGATGAACTGGCGAGGCGGCGTCACCACGCGTGCCGTCCTCTATGACATCGCGCAGCTCAAAGGCGTCGACTGGCTTGATCCCAACGTGCCGGTCACGCGCGCGGACCTCGAGGCGTGGGAGCAGAAATCCGGTGTGAAGATCGGCCCGGGCGATATCCCGCTTCTCTACACCGGCCGATGGAAGCGGCGCGCAGCGCTCGGTGCGTGGACCGGCCAGGTGGCGGGCTACTACCCCGACACGATCCCGTGGATGCATGAGCGGCTGCCATCCTTCATCGGCCACGACTTCAACATCGACTGGAATCCGCGGCCGGGCTGGGAAGGGATGCGCAATCCGATTCACGTGGCGGCGCTGATCTGGATGGGGATCAATATCGTGGAGTGCCTCGACCTCGAGGAGCTGGCCGCAACCGCGCGCCGGCTGAACCGCTACGAGTTCGTGATCACGTTCGCGCCGTTGCCGGTTGAAGGCGGCACCGGATCGCCGGTCAATCCGCTGGTGACGTTCTGACGAAGCAGCATCGACGGCTTCAGTCGGCTGAAGTCATAGTGTGGCGTACAAAATCAAGGAACAAGGCTATGAATACACTTCGCCTGTCCGCAATTCTTTGCACTGGCGCTTTGGCCGCGGTCGCAATCGCGACTGCGACCGCCCAGACCCCGCGCGGCCCAAATTCGAAGCCGCTCGTCTCGGTCGACCTCGCCTCCGAGATCGACAGTGTGCAGGGTCGAATGCTTCGCATGCAGATGACGACCTACGAGCCCGGTGCCTCCAACACGGCGCACAGCCACAAGGATCGGCCTGAGGTGGTGTACGTGCTATCCGGCAAGATCATCGACCATCGCGGCGATATGGCCAAGGAGTATGGTGCAGGCGAGTCTTTCACGGCGGGCAAGGATACAACGCACTGGATGGAGAATAAGGGCACAGTGCCTGCCGTGCTGATCGTGTCGACGATCGCAAAAAAGGAATAACGCCCGCCAAAACAGATCCGATTGGATTGCTCGCTCGGCATGCCGCGAGGCGACGCAGCGGGCCAATAGTGACCGTCTCCCCCTCTTTCGCATCCCTGCGAGATTGAGGTATCCTTTTTGTCGAGCGAGGGGAACGTCATGCTCCTTCCGCGTCGCCATGTCTTGCAGCTTGGCCTGTGTGCTGTCGCGTCGCCGTTGAGCTTGCGGATCGCGGGGGCGCAGGCCTACCCGACGCGACCGGTGCGGTTCGTGGTCGGCTTCGTCGCCGGTGGCCCGAACGACATCCTTGCCCGTCTCATCGGCGAATGGCTGTCCGATCGGCTGGGCCAGCCTTTCGTGGTCGAAAATCTGCCGGGCGCATCAAGTAACACCGCGACCGAAGTGGTCGTGCGCGCGCCGGCGGATGGCTATACGCTTCTGCTGATCGGCCCAGCCAACGCGATCAACGCCTCGCTCTTTCCCAATCTGAGCTTTGACATCCGTCGCGATGTCGCTCCGGTCGCGGGTCTCACGCGCGAGGCGCTCGTCCTGGTCGTCCATCCCACGGTTCCAGCATCGACTGTTTTTCAGCTGATCGCCTATGCCAGGGCCAACCCGGGCCGTCTACGAATGGCGATGACCAGTAGTGGCAGCTCGCCGCACGTGTCCGGCAAGCTGTTCCAGCTCATGACCGGGGTCAAGGTGACCGAGGTGCCATACGAGGGTGGCGGGCCGGCGCTGCGCGACTTGATCGCCGGGCGGGTCGATATGATGTTCGAGCCGATGTCCGCATCGATCAGGCCAATTCGAGCGGGCTCGCTGACTCCGATTGCGGTCACCACCGCGGCACGCTCGGAAGCCTTGCCGGATGTTCCGACGATGGGTGATTTCGTGCCAGGCTACGAGGCAAGCGCGGTGACCGGTGTCGGAGTGCCCCGCAACACGCCGCTTGAGATCATCGACGTTCTCAACAAGGCGATCAACGCAGCCTATGTCGACCCTAAGATGAAAGCGCGTCTTGCGGACACGGGTGGCGCCGTCCTCCCAGGTACACCCACCGAATTCGGAATGATCCTCGCCCAGGAAATCGAGAAATGGGCGAGGGTAGTCAAAGCTTCCGGCATGAAGCCGCAGTGAGCCGCAGGCACGCGTATTGTCTCGCTTTACGCCTTCGACGCGCTTGCGACCGCCGCCATCAGGTCGGCGCACGACGCGCTCTTCTCGAGCGACATCGCGGCATCGATGATGCGCTGGCGTGAGCCCGGGCCGAGGCGCCCGTCCGTGATCGAATGAAATTTGTCGAGCACGGCCTGCTGATCGATGCCTTTGCGGGAGAAGCCGGGCGGGTCGAGCACCTCGGCGAGGTAGCTGCGTCCATCGCTGCCGGTCGCGCGGATCGCGCACGGGAAGCCGCCGGGCGAGCGGCCGTTGAGGCTGGCGTCGCACACGATCTCGAAAGCCGCGCCATCACGGCGCGCACCTTGGGATCGTTCCAGCGGTCGTTGTCGAACGAGTGCGAGCCCGAACTTGCCGTCGATCAGGGCGACCGCGGCGAGGAAATTGAAGCTGTGGTCGGCCGCCTCGCGCGACTGCGGATCGATGCGGCCCGGGATCGTCCTTCTGGCGCTGCAGCGAAGGCGTGTCGGCGATCGCGACCGGTGATCTCGCTTGAGCCGGTCGACGTCGCCGCTGATCTGCTGGTGCAGGAGCGAGGCCGGCGGCGACGATGCCCTGGCCGGTCGCGAGGCACGGGAAAGGCCTTGATGTGGCAGCCCATGATGTAGCTGTCGGCCGCCAGCGGCGCGGTCATCGCCTCCATCCAGTTGATGCCGGGGAACACCGACTTGAGACCGTGCCGGTTCTCGAACAGGTCGAGCGGGCCGGTCATGCCGTGCTGGGCCAGGATCGTGGCCTGCACGCCGTTCTGCGCCACCAGCGCGTTGGCGATGTTCTTGGCGCCGGAAATGTCGCCGTGGCGCACCGCCAGCGGCGTGATCGCGCGTGCGCCCGACAGCGCGAGCGCATTCGCAAGCTGGCGGACATCGAGCCCCATCAGCCGTCCCGCCATCGCGGGAGCGACGAAGCCCGAGACCGTCACGCCGTCCCAGTCGCCGTCGCGATCCATCAGCTCCTTGAGGCGGCCGTAGATCTCGTAGCCGAGCACGATCGCAGCGATGACATCGCGCCCGCCTGCGCCGCTCAGCTCGCCGGCGGCGAGCGCGACCGGGATGTTGTCGCTCGGATGGCCGCCGATCTGTCCGCTCTTGGTGTTCACGTAGTCGTTGAGGTCGAGCATGCGGATGAGCGAGCCGTTGACCAGCACCGCGTTGGGCGCGCTGGTCTTCGTCCGTGCTGCCGAGCACCGTGCATTGCGGCGCGCCGCCCATATCGGCGAGCGTCTGCGAGCACGGCGGCTGCGCCTTCCTCTTCGAACGCCGCAAAGCCGCAGCCGATGGTGTCGAGCAGAGGAGCTTGGTCTGGTTGACGGTGGCCGCCGGAATGTCCTCGCGCGCGGATGGCCAGCACCCACTCGGCGAGCTTCTCGATCGCGCGCGGTCCCTGGGCGGCGTGAGCTTTTGCCATGATGTGTCCTCCCGATACTCTGATGTCAGTTCCTGCCCAGCATCGCGCCAGCGCCCCGGCCGGCGAGATAGCTGAACACGGCGTTGCGGGTCTGCCCGGTGCAGGACGGGTAGTTGTGAAAGAACAGCCCGATGATGTCGCCGGAGGCGTAACAGCCCCTTGATCGGCTCGTAGCAGGTGTTGATCACGCGCGCCTGGGTGTCGACCTGGATGCCGCCGAAGCTGAAGGTGACGCCGCCGGTGATCGGATAGGCGCGGAACGGGCCCTTCTCGATCGGCATCGCCCAGTTCGATTTCTTCGGCGTGATGCCGACGGTGCCCTTGCCGTCGAGTTCGCCCGGCATGAAGGCGACGTCGGTGCGGCAGGCGGCGTTGAAGTTCTTCGATCGTGCGCAGGAACGGCTCCGGCTCGATGCCGATCTTCTCGGCGAGCTCGGCGAGCGTCGGCGCCTCGACATTGGTCGCCGGATAGTCGCGGCCGTGCCGGAACAGGTCGATGCCGGTCTGGTCGTAGATCTGGATAGGCGACGCCGCCGGGCTGCTGCAGCACCGCGCGGCCGGTCTTGGCATAGGTGTAGGCGTGCTTGGCCTCGCCCTCGTCGATAGAAACGCTGGCCGAGCGCGTTGACGGTGATGCCGAACTGGTAGTCGTAGCGGTTCATGCGAGTTGCCGTGGCCGTCCTTCATCGGCCGGCGTCTCGACCTCGGGCGCCTTGCCGTCGATCGGCGACATGTGCGCGCCTTGCCAGTGGCCGGCCGACTTGACGCCGAGCGCCAGCAGCATGTTGAGCACCTCGCCGGTGTTGTGCTTGCTGCCGCGCACCTTCATCAGGTCGGCATTGGGCCCGAGATAGCGCGCGCGCATCTCCGCATTGGCCTGGAAGCCGCCGCGCAGACGATGATGGCGCGGCCCTCGAGGTCGTATTCGCCATCCGGCGTCGACACGCGCACGCCTTCGACATGCGCGGTCGTTGCCGTGGATCGCGCGCACGCGCGAATCGTAGCGGATTTCGACGCTGTGCTCGTTGAACGCGATGTCGCGCAGCTGCTCGAGCATGCCGGGCCCGCCGCCGATCGGATGGATATGGTGGCCGCCCGGCAGATAGAGCTTGCCGTCGACCTCGGTCATCTTCTCGGGCTCCCAGGTGACGCCGATGTCCTTCATCCAGTGCACGGCGGCGTTGGACTCGTCGACCAGGCATTCGGCCAGCACCGGATCGATGCGCCCTTGCGTGACGCGATTGAGATCGTCGAGGAAATTCTGCCGCGTGAATAGGCGGGGATCTGCATGCGCCGGATAGCGCTCTTCCGGCACCTGCGGCAGGAACTCGCGCAGCTCCTCGGCGCCGGAATGCACGAAGCGGAAACCGACATGGGAGAATTGCGCATTGCCGCCGGATTCGTGCTTGGGCGCCTTCTCCAGCATGACGACCGCTTTCGGCGCCCGGATTGCCTGGCCGAGATCGCGGCTTCGAGCGCGGCGCTGCCGCCGCCGATGACGATGACGTCGCAGTTGGTCTTCGAGCTCATGTTTATTGCTCTGTTGTTCTGACTGCGATCAGCGATTGGTGAAATCGTCGTAGCTGAGTTTCGCGCGCGGATAGGTGAGGGCGCTCTGCGTCATGCCGAAGGCGACGCACATTTCGGCGAAGCGGATGCCGATCGCCTTGGTGTTGAGCACCTGCACGCCGGTCGCCTTGGCGAGATCGTCGGGATTGACCACGTAGGGGATGAGCGCGCCGCCGAGCGGCACGATGATCTCGGCGCGGGTCTCCTCGATCAGTCCGCGGATCAGCTTGGCGGTGATGCTCGAAGATCTCGTTCTTGCGCTCTGCGATGTCCTTGCCGTAGACGCCGATCGGGCGGATGTCGCTGACGAAGCGGTCGAGGCCGTAGCTGCGCAGGATGCGCCACGTGTAGGGCACGTGGCCGGGGAGCGGCACGGTGATGCCGACCCGGTCGGCGAGCGTGAGCGCGGCGTGCATCGAGGTGCGCAGCAGCCCGATCACCGGAATGTTGACCGCGAGCCGCCCGCCGTCGACGCCGGGATCGAAGGTGTTGGACTGAGATCACGGCGTCATAGCCGTTCTCCGCCGCCCAGAAGATCTTGCGCACGATCGCCGGCGTTTCCATCATGTGATGCAGGCCGTTGAGGATGCTCTGCGAGCCGATCGTGTCGTAGAGCTGCGAGCCCTCGTAGTCGTCGGGAAACACGATCTCGACCTTGGTGCCGGGCGAGGCATAGCTGTTGAGCTGCGCTTCGATCTTGGCGGCCTCGTAGGCGGCGGATCGTCCGGGCGCCTGATTGAGGAAGCAGATGCGCATGGGCGCGGGAGCTTCTCCTGTGGGCTGGGATCGATGCCGCCGTTCGGACTGGTCAGCGGAAGATGTCCTGGTAGATCTTTGATAGCGCGGCGCATTGGTGTCGACCTCTTCGGGGCTCAGCACCACCGATTTGTAGCCGCCCTGCTCGGCCTTCATCGTGGGATCCTTGGCCGGAACGTCGGGATGCATCGGGATGTAGTTGGCCTCGCGGAAGATCTCCTGGCCGGCGCGCGAGGTGATGAAGTCGAGGAACAGCCGCCCGGCATTGGGATGCGGCGCGCCCGCGGTGACGCCCGCGACCTGCAGCGTCGTGGTCACCGCGTCGAGCGGCACCCAGGCGACCGGTGCGCCGATTGCCGCGCTGATCGCGACATGCGCGTTGACCATTTCAAGCCCCATCGCGTATTCGCCGGCGATGACGCGGTCGAGCACGGCGCGGGTTGCGATCGGCAGCGGCACGATCTCCTGCTTGGCGAGCTTGCGCAGATAGGCCATGCCTTGCTCCTCGCCCATGTGCCGCAGCACGGTCGCGATGAAGCCCCAGGCGCCGGTCATCGCGTTCGGGTTCCAGACGAACGCGCCCTTCCAGCGCGGGTCGAGCAGGTCCTGGTAGCTGCTGCGGCGCCTGCTCCTTCGGCACCAGGCTGGTGTTGTAGGCGAGCGAGCGGGTGGCGAGATTGGTCGCGATCCAGCGCCGGTTGCGGATCGACCAGGGTCGGCGGCAGGCCGCTGGCGCTGGCGATGTCGAACTCGCGCCGCGATACCTTGTCGTGGGTGAGCGGCGGCGACACCGTCGATCGACCGACCAGACGTCGGCCTGGACGCGGCCGACGCGTGGCCTCGTTCATCAGCGCGTACGACCTGCTGGCCGCTGTCGATGCGCACGAACTTGATGTCGATGCCGGGCACCTGCGCCTGGAAGGCCTTGATCAGCGGCCGCACGATCTGGTCGACGATCAGCGTCGTGTACCAGAGGACCTGGCCTTCCTTGCGCGCCGCCTCGACGAGCGTTGGCATCGGGCCGATAGGGCTCGGCGGCGCCAGCGCGGTCGTGCCGCAGCCGTGACCGCGATGCTGGCGGCCAGCAGGCTGAGCAGTCCGGCCAGCCATGCGGACGCTTCGGGATGCCATGCGATTGTCGGCGAAGCGCGCGAGCGGCGTTCAGCGGAACAGGTCCTCGTAGATCTTCGCCCAGCGCGTCGATCTCGGTTTCGAGGTTGTCCGGCGTGTAGACGACGGCTTTGTAGCCGCCCTGCTGCGGCTTGAGCTCCGGGATCTTGGCCGGCACGTCGGGGTGCATCGGCACGTAGTCGTTGTCGCGGAAGATCTCCTGTCCGGCGCGCGACGATCATGAAGTCGATGAACAGCCTCGCCGCGTTGGGATGCGGCGCGCCCTTGGTGATGCCGGCGACCTGCAGCGTCTCGCTCACCGGATTGAGCGGCACCCATTTGACCGGCGCGCCCTGCGCGGCGCTGATCGCCGCATGGGTGTTGTTCATCTCGAGCCCGATCGCATATTCGCCGGCGATCACGCGGTCGAGCACGGCGCGGATCGCGATCGGCAGCGGCACGATGTCCTGCTTGGCGAGCGCGCGCAGATAGGCCATGCCGCTGCTCGTCGCCCATGCCCTTGATCACGGTCGAGATGAAGCCCCAGGCGCCGGTCATGGATTTCGGGTTCCAGACGATCTTGCCCTTCCAGCGCGGGTCGAGCAGGTCCTGATAGCTGTGTGGCGCCTGCTCCTTCGGGATCAGATTGCGTGTTGTAGGCGGCCGAGCGCACGCCGAGATTGGTCGCGACCCAGCGCTTCTTGCGGATCGACGAGCGCCGGCGGCAGGCCCTTCGCGCTCGGCACCTCGAACTCCGCCGCCATGTCGGCGCTGCAGGAGCGGACCGACGCCGTCGACCATGCACCAGACGTCGGACTGCACGCGGCCGGCGCGCGCCTCGTTGGTCATGCGCACCACCAGCTGCAGGCCGTCGGCGCGCACATATTTGACGCTGCACGCCCGGAGCGTAGCGTCTGGAATTCCTTGATCAGCGGCCGCACGATCTGGTCGACGATCTGGGTGGTGTAGAAGAGGACTTCGCCTTCCTTCTGGGCCGCCGCGAGCAGCGTTGGATCGGGCTGATAGGCGTCGGCGGCGCTGCGGTCCGGCGAGCGCGGCCAGCGATCGAGAGGCGGCGAGCGCGAAGCGGGCATAGGCCTGCGCATGTCTCCTCCCGCGGCAGCGATGTTTGCGTCGGCAACTATGCGACTGTTTCGGCTGACGGCGTAAATGTCGGACCGGCCTTGAACGGGCAAGGCCTTGGTTGAAAGCGCGCCGCGCTCTCCTATAGCGAGGGCGACCCGTCCGCAACCAGCCGAGGTCTGCCCATGCGTCGCCGCAAGACTCTGGAAAGCTATCTGTCCGGCCGCTGGTCGCGCGGGGAGGGTGTCGAGACGACGCTCGTCGATCCGGTCACCGGCGACGCGCTCGCGACCGCCTCGGCCAGAGGGCTTGATCTTGCAGGCGCGCTCGACTTCGCGCGCCGGGAGGGGCAGGGGGCGTTGCGTGGCCTGGGCTACGCGGCGCGCGCCAAGCTCGTCGGCGCGGTGGCCGATGTGCTCGTCGCCAATCGCGCCAAGTATGAAGCGATTGCGATCGCCAATTCCGGCAATACCAAGAGCCGATGCCGCGATCGACATCGACGGCGGCATCGGCACGCTGAAATACTACGCGCGGCTCGGCGCGTCGGCTCGGCGATGCGCGCGCGCTGCTTGACGAGAAGCCGGTGCGGCTCGCCAAGGCGGAGAACTACCAGGCCATCCACCTGATGGTGCCGCGCCGCGGCGTCGCCGTGCACATCAACGCGTTCAATTTCCCGAGCTGGGGCCTGTGGGAGAAGGCGGCGGTGGCGCTCATCGCCGGCGTGCCGGTGCTGGCCAAACCTGCATCGGCGACGGCGCTGCTGGCGCACGAGATGGTACGCGATGTGATCGCCGCCAACGTGCTGCCGACGGGCGCGCTCAATCTGCTGGTCGGCGGCGCCGGCGATCTGCTCGACGCACGTGACGTCCGACGACGTGATTGCGTTCACGGGCTCGGCCGACACCGCGATGCGCGTGCGCGGCCATCCCAATGTTCTGCGCGAAGAGCGTTTCGGTGAACATCGAGGCCGACAGCATCAACGCCGCCGTGCTGGCGCCTGATGCGGCCGGTGGCGGCGCAGCATTCGACGCTTTCGTGCGCGAGGTGGTGCGCGAGATGACGGTGAAGGCCGGGCAGAAGTGCACCGCGATCCGCCGCATCTTCGTGCCGGCCGACAGGGCCGACGCGATTGCGGAAGCGCTCGCCGCCAAGCTCAAGGGCAACAAAGGTCGGCGATCCGCGCCAGGAGGACACCCGCATGGGTCCGCTGGTGACGCGCGGCCAGCAGGCGGCGGCGTTCGACGGCATTCGCCGGCTGGCGACGGAAGCGGACATCGTGTGTGGCGGTGCCGAGCCGCCTGCGCTCGACGGCATCGATCGCGACAAGTCGGCGTTCGTCGCGCCGACGCTTGCTCAAGCTCAACGATGCCGTCCAAGGCGCAGGCCGTGCATGAGGTCGAGGTGTTCGGCCCGGCCGCAACGATCGTGCCCTATCGCAATGAGCAGGAGGCGGCGCAGCTCATCGCGCGCGGCGGCGGCTCGCTGGTGGCATCGCTCTATGGCGAGGATCACGCGTTCCTGGCGCGCATGGTGAGCGAGATCGGCCCGAGCCACGGCCGGCTGCTGGTGGTCGATCCCTCGATTGCGTCCGCGCATACCGGCCATGGCATCGTCATGCCGCAATGCAATCACGGCGGACCCGGCCGCGCCGGCAACGGCGAGGAGCTCGGCGGGCTCTATGGCCTGCGCTTCTATCACCAGCGGCTCGCGGTGCAGGGTTCGACCGATCTGCTTGCGAGCCTGCAGGCGAGCGCGGCAAATCTGCATTGATGCCGCATGACGCTCGAGCGACCGCCAAGCTTCAAGTTCGATCCCGAGCACTTGCTGTCCGGCTTTGGCGGCGTCTATCTCGCCAACGCCATCGTGGCATTTCTGTTTTCGGCGTCGGCGCCGGTTGCGATCATCCTGGCGGCCAGCCAGCGCGGCGGGCTGTCCGAAGCCGACATCGCCTCATGGCTGTTCGGCTGCTTCTTCATCAACGGCGTCATCTCACTCGGGTTCTGCCTCGCCTACCGCCAGCCGCTGGTGTTCTACTGGACCATTCCCGGCTCGGTCCTGGTCGGCCAGGCGCTCGATCACTTGAGCTTTGCGCAAGTGATCGGCGCCTATTACGCGACCGGCGCGCTGATGCTGCTCCTTGGACTGAGCGGATGGATCCGCAAATGCATGAGCCGGTTGCCGATGCCGATCGTCATGGCGATGGTGGCCGGCGTATTCCTGCAGTTCGGCCTGAATCTGATCTTCGCCATCCGCGATGACGCCATGATCGCGGTGCCGATGACGGCGACGTTCCTGCTGCTCTCGGTGGTGGCGCGGCTTGGTCGCATCGTGCCGCCGGTGATCGGCGCGCTGGTCGTCGGTACGCTCGCGATCGCGCTGCTCGGCACCTTCGACTTGCGCGAGCCGGTCGCGTTCGGGATCGCCAGGCCCAATCTCTATTGGCCGGAGTTTTCCTGGGCAGCGATGGTGGAGCTGGTTCTCCCGCTCACTATCACGGTGCTGGCGGCGCAGAACGCTCAAGGCTTTGTGGTGCTGGAGGCCGCAGGCCACAAGCCGCCCGTCAACGCGGTCACCATGGCCTGCGGTCTCGGCTCGCTGATCTCGGCTCTGGTTGGCTCGGTATCGACCTGCCTGACTGGACCGGTCAGCGCCATCATTTCCAGCGCCGGCGATCGGGACCGGCACTATGCGGCCGGCGTGCTGGTGGCGTTGTTCGCGCTGCTGTTCGGGATCTTCGCGCCGGTGGTCACGCGGCTCATGCTGGCAACCCCCAAGGCGTTCATCGCGACGCTCGCCGGCCTTGCGCTGCTGCGCGTGCTCGAGCGCGCCTTCGCGGTGTCGTTCAAGGGCGGCTTTACCCTCGGCGCCACGGTCTGCTTCCTGGTGACGGTGGCGAATGTCCCAATACTCTCGATTGGGGCGCCGTTCTGGGCTGTGCTCATCGGCCTCGCCGTGTCCTGGGCGCTGGAACGCAGGGATTTCGAGAGGTTGCAGGCCGCTCCCCCGCAGGCTTGACCGAGATCAAGGATCACGGCGACGGCCGTATTAGCTTTGCTGCCATCGACTCAGTCAGCAGGGCATCGCCATGACACAGGACATTGCCGGCACCACCATGTTCGACGGCGACCAGGCGCAAAAGGGTCTTGCGCTCAACCGGATGTGCTTCTCCTTCAACAGCGCGGAGAACCGCGCCGCGTTCGTGAAGGACGAGGAGGCCTACTGCCGGAAATACGGCCTCAACGAGGAGCAGCGGGCGGCCATCAGGGCGCGCAATGTGCTCCAGCTCATCGAGGCCGGAGGTAATGTCTATTACCTCGCCAAGTTCGCCGGGATTTTCGGATTGAACGTGCAGGACATCGGCGCCCAGCAGACCGGCATGAGCGTCGACGACTTCAAGGCCAAGCTCGTGGCGGCGGGGAGGTAGCGATGGCGAGGATCATCGGCGGTGTTGCAACGACGCACGTTCCCTCGATCGGCAAGGCGATCGCGGACAAGAAGTATAATGACCCCTACTGGAAGCCCTTCTTCGGTGGCTTCGACTACGTCCACCAATGGCTGGCGCGGGAAAAGCCGGACGTCGCCGTGTTCTTCTACAATGATCACGGCCTCAATTTCTTTCTCGACAAGCTTCCGACATTCGCGGTGGGTGCGGCTAAGGAGTACCGTAACGAGGATGAAGGCTGGGGAATTCCGGTGGCTCGCCCGGCGCTGGGAGATCAGGCCTTCTCATGGCACCTGATCAACGCGCTCGTCGCCGACGAGTTCGACATCACCATGTGCCAGGAGATGCTGATCGATCACGCCGTGACGATCCCGCTCGAGCTGATGTGGCCGGGCAACTGGCCGGTGAAGATCGTGCCGATCTCGATCAACACCGTGCAGCATCCGCTGCCGTCGATGGCGCGTTGTCTCAAACTGGGACGTGCGGTCGGCCGTGCGATCGAATCCTATCCGCAGGATTGCGTGTGATGGTCGTGGGAACCGGCGGACTTGTCCCATCAACTCGACGGCACTCGGGCTGGCTTCATCAACAAGGAGTTCGACCAGCTCTGCCTCGACAAGATCGTCAGCGAGCCCGATACGCTTACACGCTACTCTATACATGACGTGGTGTCGTTGGCCGGCGCTCAGGGCGTGGAGTTCCTCAACTGGATGGCCATGCGCGGCGCGCTCACCGGCCAGGTGTCGCAGGCTCACCGCAACTACCACATACCGATCTCCAACACGGCGGCGGCCACGATCGTGCTCGCCAACGAGGCGCAGGCGGCTCGCAAGGCCGCCTGAGCCGAACGCAATGACCGGCAGCCGCGCATCCGCGGCTACCAGCGTCAAATCGAAGATTGACTCATGCAGCTGCTGGTGAGTTGCCGGTGCTGCGCGCGTCCGCGCTCACCACGACCGATAGCCGCGCTGCCAATATCGATCATAGGCGGTGCCCTCGGAGACGTATCGTCTACGCGTCTCGCGCTGCGTTGCTTCCGTGCGATGGCGCTTTTTGCCGCGCCGACCGGACTCGTTGCTCGACGATGTCGGGGTATCGTCGACCTTGGCCAAGGCCTCGAGCGCGGAACCTACCGGCTGAATCTCCGCCAGCGCCGGTGCATCCATCTTGCGCGCGAGTGGGATGAGCCGCGTTTGCGGCGGTGGGACGTAGGCCGCCTGTCCGGCATTCGCGATCGTGGCCGGTTGCAGTTGCCAATATAGAAGGAAGAAGATACCCGCCATGAAGGCAAGATATCCAATGAGATACCCCATTACGGGAATCGTCCACGCTTCGTGGACTGCAATTTGCCGCCGCCGCATGACAATACTACGCTACAAGGGGACTGAGAGTTCCACGTCTCACCAAAAAATTGTGGCGTTCATATGCTGCGCGCGTCGTCGCGTGCAAAGTTCTGCACGACTGCGGCAAGTTCGCCGGCTGCGAGAGACGGACGTTGATCGTCAGCCGCCTCAGCCTGCTTTCTTGAGAGCAAGATACGCTTCGCCGGCTGCATCGACCGCTTGATGCGCACGTTGCACTGCCGGACGCGCGTTTATCGAATTGAACCAGCGCTTGACGTTGGGATAGGTGTCGAGCGTCTGCGCCTGGTGCTTGGGATTGCGCACCCAGACATAAGTCGTGATGTCGGCAATTGAATAGTCGCCGGCCAGGATATTCATGCTCGCCGAGCCGATCGTCGAGCACTTTGTAGAGGCGCGCCGACTTCCTTGACGTAGCGGTCGATCGCATAAGGCATTTTCTCGGGCGCCTTGTTGAGGAAGTGGTTGGCCTGCCCGAACAGCGGCCCGACGTTGGCCATCTGGAACATCACCCATTCGATGGTGCGATAGCGCTCGGCGGCGTCCTTGCCGATGAACTTCCCGTATTTGTCAGCGAGGTAGATCAGGATCGCGCCCGACTCGAACAGCGAGAACGGCTTTCCGCCTGGGCCGTCCTGGTCGATGATGGCGGGCACCTTGCTGTTCGGGCAGATCGCCACGAACTCCGGCTTGAACTGCTCGCCGGTGCGGATGTTGACCATGTGCAGCCGGTAGGGGACCTGCGCTTCCTCCAGGAAGATCGGAATCTTGCGGCTGTTGCCGGTGGTCCAGGTATAGACGTCGATCACATCGTTCTCCTTTTGTCTGATGCGCAAATGTCACGCGCGTGATCAATAGCGGTCGTTGATCCACTTCGCGACGTAGTCGAACAGGTTCTTCACGCGAGTTGGAATATTGCCCCGGCGTCTGTCTCGCAGGCGGTGCAGGGCGTGAAGCCGTGGACGGCGCCCTCGATCACGATGAAGTCCTTGTCCTTGCTCGCCGCCATGTCGAAGTGGCGCTCGTTGTCGCGGATGAAATAGTGCGCGCCCATGGCGGCGAACAGCACCGGCACCGAGATCGACTGCACGGCGCAGACGGTCGAGTTGTTGGTCGAGCAGTAGTCGATGTCGTCCATCGAGTTCCTGGCGCGGATCGCGTTCGCGCTCAGGAACGAGCGCAGCGTGTAGACCTTGGTGCCGGTGCTGAACCGCAGATTGTCGCGCGACGAGCTTCGGATCGGCGACGTAGACGCTCTTGATCGACCTGCGTCGCGATCGTGCCGTCGTTGCGCAGCAGGCGTCTCCGGCCGCGCCGTGCTGTTGACGGCTGCGATATCGGGCTGCGCGATGAACAGCGCCGCCGACGCGCCCGGCCCCGAGCCCGGATTGCCGCCGCGCGGGATCACCATGATGTCGTCGTCGGGATAGGGGTAGTCGTTGCGCTTCATGCGCGCGAGCTTGTCGCGCGCCATGTCGATCAGCCGGTTCATGCGATCGGCCTGCGCCTTGAAATAGCGCGCCTGGAATTCCGGCGAATAGTTCGACGGCCCGTTCGGATTGAAGCCGTTCTTCGGGATCGAACGGATCGAGCTCGGCGATCGAGCGGCGCATCGGGCGGATTGTTCTCGTTGGCGACCGCCGGATTGAGCCCGCGCAGCGTGTTGATCGAGTTGCCGGGATGGGCGTCGGCGAACACGATGCCGTCGGCGGGCGGCAGGCCGGCGAGATCGTCGCCGCATTCGGTGAGCTTGTTCGGCGCCCTTGCAGTAGGACGGACCGTTCTCCGCCACCGCCTGATAGAGCGACATCAGCGGCCCGCCGCCGCTATGGGCGAACAGCACCACCTTGGTGATGCCCGGTCTGCCGGCGCAGGAATTCGACGCCGGCCTTCACGTCGAGCGGCAGCTTCTCGAAGTCGACCAGCGCCTCGTTGTTCTCGTAGCGGGTGTTCATGCACAGCATCAGGAAGCCGCGCCGCGAGAGCTCGGTGCAGGCGCGGTGGGTGAGATAGTTCGAGGTGCGGTGCATCACCAGGATGCCGACATGCGGCGCGGGGCCGGTGTCGGGCTGGTAGAGCGCGGCCTTGCGTGCGGCCCTGGAAAGGGGATGAATTCGGGTTGGCTTTGCGCCGATGCGGGGTTGGGTGCGCAGCACAACGCCATCGCCACGAACGTGACCATGACGGTTAACACACGCAACATCGATGGTCCGTTCATGGCCATGCTCCTCCCGGTGCGATCTGCAGTTAAGCTTGGACGCTGCGATTGGGCGGCGCAAGGCCGCGGGAGCAGGTAGCCCGCTCGGCGCTGATCGATCTAACTTTCGATGCACCAGACCCGAAGGCTGCCATGTCGACATCGCAGGAACGATCGGCTGCCGGAAGCTTCGTCGAGCGCCACGGCCTGTGGAGCGAGGAGCAGTTCGAGGCCGCCGCGCAAGGCCGAGCGGCTGATCGAGGAGCAGGGCCTCGAGGTCGTGCGCCTGTCGTTCCCCGATCAGCACGGCATCCTGCGCGGCAAGACAGCTGATGGCGGCGGATGCCGCGCGCGCGATGCGCAACGGCTGCACCATCACCACCACGCTGCTCGCCAAGGACACGTCGCACCGCAGCGTGTTTCCGGTGTTCACCGCCGGCGGCGGCTTCGGCATGGCAGCAGATGGAGGGCGGCGCCGACTTCCTGATGATCGCCGACCCGACGACGTTCCGCGTGCTGCCGTGGGCGCCGAAGACCGGCTGGGTGCTGTGCGACCTCTATTTCCAGAACGGCGAGCCGGTGCCGTTCTCGACCCGTCATCTCTATCGCAAGGTGCTGCGCGAGCTCGCCGACGCGGGCTTCGACTACATGGCCGGGCTCGAGGTCGAGTTTCACGTCTTCAAGATCGTGAATCCGCGGCTCGATCCGGCCGATGCCGACGTGGCCGCGCGAAGCGCCGGAGGTGCAGCTGCTCTCGCCCGGCTATGCGTATCTCACCGAGACGCGTTTCGATCAGATCGAGCCGATCCTGGAAATCGGTGCGCCGCGACGTGGTCGCGCTCGGTCTGCCGTTGCGCTCGGTCGAGATCGAGCTCGGGCCGAGCCAATGCGAGTTCACCTTCCATCCGCAGGTCGGGCTCGCGCCGGCCGACACGATGATGCTGTTCCGCAGCGCCGTGAAGCAGAGCTGCCGCCGGCAGGGCTATCACGCGAGCTTCATGTGCCGGCCGAAGCTGCCCAACGTGATGTCGAGCGGCTGGCATCTGCACCAGTCGCTGCGCGAGCGGCGCAGGCGATGCAATGCCTTCATGGCGAGCGAACGAGCCGCTGTCGCCGCTCGGGCGTCACTTCCTCGGCGGGCTGCTCGCGCATGCGCGCGCAGCGGCGGCATTCACGACGCCGACGATCAACGGCTACAAACGCTATCGCGCCTATGCGCTCGCGCCCGATCGCGTGATCTGGGCGCCACGACAATCGCGGCGTGATGATGCGCGTGCTCGGCGGGACCGGGCGATCCGGCGACGCGGCTGGAAAACCGCGTCGGTGAGCCTGCCGCCAATCCTTATCTCTACATGGCCTCGCAGATCGTCACCGGCCTCGATGGCATGGCGCGCAAGCTCGATCCCGGACCGTCGGCCGACACGCCCTATGAAACGCAGGCGCCGCTGCTGCCCAAGACGCTCGACGAGGCGCTCGCTGCGCTGGCGCGAGGATCGCTGCTTTGCCGAAGGCTTCGGCAAGGCATTCGTCGACTACTATCTCACCATCAAGCAGGCCGAGATCGCGCGCTACCAGGCGGAAGTGACCGAGTGGGAGCAGAAGGAATATTTCGATCTGTTTTGATTTCCCTCGGCGATTCAGGCCGGTCACGTCCAAATCCCGCACCTCAAGCTTGCGGCGGTCGCTGCTCGCAAACCGAACCGCGGCTCGCAGCGTCTATCGCTCCAGTGGCGGCGAATGGCGCCGCGACCCGGAACGCTAAGGAGCACGTCAATGAAAGACATAAGGCTTTTCACCACATCGGCGGCCTGCGCGCTCGGCGCGGCCATGCTTGTCACAACGGCGCTACAGAGCACGCCCGCCGAAGCGCGCGAGAAGGGCAGCGGCCACACCGACAGCAGCGCCCATGTCAAAGTCAAACAAGGACACGCCGTACCCCCGGGGTTCCACGGAGGCAAACAACCCCACGCCGTACCCTCGGGGTTTCACGGAGGCGGCAAACAGGTCACCAGCTCTGTTGGCGGCACGCGTGAGACCAGCTCCAACGGCACCAAGCAGCCCGGCGACGGGGCTGGCTTTACCCCCGTCGGGTTGCCAGGCGGCATAAAGGCCACCGACTTCCAGTCAGGCGGCACAAAGGTCAGCAGCAGTGGCAATGGTGGCAGCAGGCCTACCCTCGGCAACGGTGGTGACTTGATCCCCGTCCCGATCCAATCCCAGTCAGGCAGCATAAAGGCCACCAGCTCCCAATCGGGCGGCACAAAGGCGACCAGTTCCAGCAGCGGCCAAGGTGGCACCATCCAAGTCCAACCCCAGTCAGGCGGCAAGCTGCCTCCGATCTCCGCGACCCCGACCACACCGGCCCCCAACCCGCCGCTCTCGACCTCCAGCAACAACTCCGGTGGCGGCAAGCTGCCTCCGGTCATCACCGCGACGCCGACCTCGATCCCGCCGGCGATCGGGCCAATCATCGCCAGCAACTTTCCCGGCGGCGTCAGGCCTCCGGTCATTGTCGCGACACCGACATCGACCCCGATCCCGCCGGCCACCGGGCCGATCAACCCCGGCAACTATCCCGGCGGTGTCAGGCCTCCGGTCATTGTCGCGACACCGACACTGACCCCGATCCCGCCGGCCACCGGGCCGATCAACCCCGGCAACTATCCCGGCGGCGTCAGGCCTCCGGTCATTGTCGCGACACCGACCCCGACCCCGATCCCGCCGACCACCGGGCCGATCAACCCCGGCAACTATCCAGGCGGCGGCACTCCTCCGATCTCCACGGTGCCGCAGCCGATCCCGACCCCTGTCCCAATTCCGGTCCCCACCGGATCGAGTCCGAGCCCCAACCCCGGCTATGGGAACGGCACAAGCTACACGCATCAGCTCGGCCAATATGGCGTCTACGCTGATATCGGCGCCGATGGCGGTGGTCACGAACCGTGCTGGTTGTTCAAGAGCAACTACGACAGGACGGGCAACGCTTATTGGCTCAACAGGTACAGGGTCTGCCTCGGGCAGCATTAGCTCCGACTGAGCTGGACCAGCACGACGGGCGGCGTTGCTCGTCGTGCTGGATTCGCCGATCAAGGTTTGACGAAATTCGCTATTGTCATTGCCCACATTTCCTTGAAATGGTCGCCGCCGGAAAACGCCATGCACGCGACCCAGGATGTGAAGAGCGGTGTGAAGACCATGGCGCCTGCGCCAGTGGATCTGATCGCGCGCGCCCGCGCGCTGACATCGACGCTCGCGGCGCGCGCCGCCAAGGCCGAGCAAGATCGGCGCGTGCCGCACGACACCATCGCCGACATGCAGGCGGCCGGATTGTTTCGCGTGTTGCAGCCCGAGCGCTGGGGCGGCTACGAGATGGACCCGGCGACCTACTTCGAGATCCAGCTCGCGCTCGGCGAAGGCTGCATGTCGACGGCGCTGGGTCTATGGCGTCGTCGGACTGCATCCATGGCTGATGGGGCTGTTCGACGACCGCGCCGCGCAGGAGGTGTGGGGCAAGGATGACATCGACGCTGATCTGCTCCTCGCTGATGCCGACCGGCACGGCCGTTTCGGCGCCGGGCGGCTTTCGCCTTCAGCGGGCGCTGGAAATTTTCCAGCGGCAGCGAGCACTGCGGCTGGGCCTATCTCGGCGGCACGCCCGCGGAGGATGGTCGAGCCGGGCGATCGCAGCATCTTTCTGGTGCCGCGCAGCGACTACGAGATCGAGGACACCTGGCGTGTGTCCGGCCTCAAGGCGACCGGCAGCCACGACATCGTGGTGAAGGACGCCTTCGTGCCGGACTATCGGCGTCTGCGCTGGATCGACAATTTCAATGGCGTCGGTCCTGGCCAGGCGGTGAACACGTCAGTGCTCTATCGCTGGATGTTCGGCCAGATCTTCTTCCGCGGCGTCTCGACGCCGCGCCTTGGGCGCGCTGCAGGGCATGCTCGACGCGTTCTTCGCTACGGCAGCGTGCGGGTCGCGCGCGGCGCCCGCGCGGTCGACGATCCGAGCGTGCAGCTCGTGGTCGCCGAGGTTGCGGCCGCGATCGACGAGATGAAGACGATCCTGTTCCGCAATCTGGACAATTTGCGAAGCTATGCCGAGCGCGGCGAGATGCCGCCGCTGCGCGAGCGCATGGAGTACAAGTTTCACTCGGCGCTGGTCGGCGAGCGCTGCAGCGTTCTGGCCGGCGCGGCTATTCAAGGCGGCGGGCGGCGCCGGGCTCTATACGGATTTGCCGTTCGGCCGCATCCTCGCCGACATCAATGCCGGCCGCCAGCACATCTCGAACCAGTACGAGTTGATCGGCCGCAACTATGGCGGCGCGCTGTTCGGGACCGAGGACTACAAAGACCTGATGCTGTAGCGGCGCTCAACGCGTCAGGAACGGCACCGCCAGCCGGTGGAACAGGTCGGCCGCGTCCCACGGCACCAGGTGCTTGCAGCCCTCGGCGAAGTGCAGATCGAGCTGCGGGTAGCGCTCCTTCAGCAGCGTGGCGCGCTCCTCGGCGCGGGCGCGATCGTCGCGGCCGTAGATCAGCAGCAGCGGCATCTTGAGCTCGACCAGGCGCTGCCACAGCGGCACCGACTGCCTTGCCGCCGCCGCCTTCGTCCGCGCGGCCGCGTGGCGCCGCACGAACTGCTCGAAGCAGGGGCCGATGCTGTTCTGGTGGCGCAGCTGCAAGCTCCTCGTCGGTGATCAGCTCGTGGTGGAACAGGTTGGCTTCGAGCAGCGCGCGCGTGTCGTCGAGCGTCGGCTCCTGCTTGACCATGCGCTCTTCGAGCCGCGCCTGCGCCGCGCCCTCGCGGCCGCCGACCTTGGTGCCGCCGGTCTTCGAGCGGCGGCAGCAGGCTGCCGGTGCCGAGCATCGATCACGTGCGAGACGCGATCGGGATTCTCGAGCGCGATGCTGACCGCCGGCACCGCCGGACGACGAATGGCCGATCAGCGCCGCCTTGCTTCGAGCCCGAGCGCATCCATGAAGCGCAGGATGAATTTCTTGCGCGTAGCGCCGCTGAGATCGTCGGCGGCGTCGCTCTTGCCGAAGCCCGGCAGGTCGACCGCGATGGCGCGGATGCCCTGGCGCCCGAGCGCGCGCAGGTTGCGGCGGAACACGTCGGCCGAGGAGCCGAGCGAGCTGCCGTGCAGCAGGATCGCCGGCACGCCGCTGCCTTCCTCGAGGTAGCGGATGCTTCAGCCCGTCGACGGTGACGAAGCGATCATTGGTTCGCACGGCGACGTTCATCGTGGCAGGCTCCTCTCGACAGCGATTGACTCACCGGCCGGCGATGCGCTGCCAGGGCACGAGCTTGAGGCGGCGCACGCCGTGGGCGATGTAGGGCTCGCTGTTGGCGATCTTCTCGGCCTCGGCGCGGGTCGCGGCGCGGAAGATGATCATGCCGGTGCCGAAGCGATTGCCGGTGTCGTCGAGGAACGGGCCGGCGCCGACCAGGATGCCCTTGGCTTCGAGGTCGTGGATGAACTCGTGATGCGTGCTCGGTCAGCTGCTCCCTGCTGAGCGCGAGCTTGCGGCGGCGGCTCGATCACCTCGTTGTTGATCACCCAGCATTGCTCGCGCTCGCTCATGATGCGTCCCTCCGCGGCTCCGTGCGGCCGGCATGCAATGAGGATAGTGCATTGCGGACAGGCTCAAAAGCCAATTCGGGCGGTCGCGATCGGCAGGCAGCCGGTCTCGGGCGATCGGGCGCTTCAGCTCTTGATGGCGCGGCAGACGTACCAGGAGCCGAACATGAACTCTTCCATCTCGACCGTGCCGGCCAACCGCGCCAGGTCTTCCCAGGGCTTGATCAGCGGATTGCCGAGCATGGTGCGCTTCATCAGCCACAGGCTGAACGGCAGCACCAGCCGGCCGCCGAGGCCGGGCGGCAGCTTGGCGTCCATGATGACCAGCCGGCCGCCGGGGCGAAGCTGGTTCCAGGCTTCGCGCAGCACCGCGAGGTGATGCGGCATGGTGTTGTAGGACAGGCCGAACATGACGCCGTCGAGCGGCACCGGCGCGCGATATTCGGCGGCATCGCTCTCGATCAGCTCGACGTTGGTGCCAGTCGTTGCGCTCGCAGAGCGTCTCGCGCCTTGCGCCAGCATGCCGGCCGAGAGGTCGACGCCGTAGACGCGGCCGCTGCGGCCCGACCGCCGCGCTCAGAAAGGGAAGATTGCGGCCCGGTCCCGCAGCCGATCTCGAGCACGCGATCGCCCGGCTTGCAGAGCTGAGCCGATCAACAGCCTTGCCGCGAAAGCCGGGCGGCAGGAAGAACAGCCAGTCGAAACAGGGGAATGAGGCCGGCCAGGCGGTCATAGCGCTGCGCGATGAAGCTGCGGTCGAGATCGACCCATTCATGCGTTCTACTGGTTGAAGGTGTCCCGCTGGTTGAAGGCAACAGAAATTTCGCCCGCGAACGCGGGTAGCCCCCGGCTTCAGTCACTGACTTCTCCTCTGGATCGGAATATTTTTCTTGTCGTTTACTAGATGTTTATACCGCAATTATTCCTATGCGCATCGCTCAATGAATGCTCGGTGAATGGCTCGCAGCCACACGACGTGCTGCGGCAGCGCGACGCACCTTCGCTGCACTAGTTGTTGCTGCACCGATGACAAACGGCGAGCGGGCTGTTTACGAGTCGGCGATTTTCCGCGGCTTGCCCATCAGCACCGGCTGAAACAGCACGGCCGCGGCCAGCGTGCAGACCAGCGACAGCGCCAGCAGCTTGCCCATGCTCGACGTGCCCGGGATGGCTCGACAGCCAGAGGCTGCCGAACGCGGTCGCGGTCGTCATCGCGCTGAAGATCACCGCGCGCGTCAGGGCCGATTGCAGGAGCCCGGTCTGGCCGGCCCGCCACGCCATGATGTAGTAGATCTTGAACGCGACGCCGATCGCCGAGCAGCAGCGGCAGCGCGATGATGTTGGCGAAGTTGAGCTTCAGCCCGATCAGCACGCAGATTTCGAGCGTCACCACGCCGGCGAGCAGCAGCGGGATCAGCGTCAGCAGCACGTCGGTGAAGCGGCGCAGCACGATCCACAGCAGGATCGCGATCGACAGGAACGCCCAGACGCCGGCCTCGATGAAGGCGCGCACGACGGTGTCGCCGGATTCCAGGATCGAGATCGGCCCGCCGCTCGCGCGTCGGCTCGACCGCAAGCACGGCGCGCGCGAAATGCCGCAACACCTCGTTGTCGTTGGGATCGCCCTTGGGATGAACCTCGACGCGGCGCGCGCCCGTCGGGCGCGATCCATTTCTCGCTTGATTTCCGGCGGAATGTTCTCGGCGGTGATCTTCTGCGCCTGCGAACGAATCGCGCAGGCCGTCGAGCGCGGTCCTGAGCGGGGAGACAAACGCGAATTGCGCGCGCTCGCGCTGCGCTTGGTCGCCATTGGCGAGTTCTGCGTCAGCGGCGCTGAGCCGCTTGGCCGCCTCGGCGCCCGGGCCGGTCTGCGTGCCGACCTGGCGCGTGAGGGCGTCGACACCGCGGTTGAGCGCCGCGATGTTTTCGGCGTCGGTCGGGGCCGGCGCGGGGCGGCGCTTGAACGCCGGTTCGAGCGCTTTGCGCCGCCTGGCTGATCAGCGCGAGCTTCTGGTCCTGCTCGGCCGGGATGAACGTGCCAAGCGTCATGACGCGATCGACCTCGGGCAGTTTCGCAAGCCGCTCGGCCACCCGCTGAGCGTCGGCGAGCGAAGGGGTCAGCACTCGAACGCTGTTGGCTCCGCTTGCCGGATCGCTGCGCAGGTCGAGATAGGTCGCGATCGATTCGACCTTGCGGGCTGCGCAGGTTCATCGGATTGAAGTCGAACTGCAGGAAGTAGAGCAGCGGCAAGCCCGCCAAGCGAAACGACGGCGGTGCCGACGATGATCGCGATGCGATGGCGCTCCATGAACGCGTCGACCGGCGCGAGCGACGGCATAGCCGAGCGGCTCCTTCTCGCCGGGCGGATTCATCAACGTCAGCAGCGCCGGCAGCAGCGTGATGCTGACGATGAACGCGATGATCATGCCGAGCGCCGGCGATCTGGCCGAGCTCGGACACGCCTTTGTAGTCGGTCGGCAGGAACGACAGGAAGCCGGCCGCGGTCGCGGCCGCCGCGAGCGTCAGCGGCACGCCGGCATGGCGGGCGGCATTCGACGAGCGCGACCTGCAGATTGTTGACCTCGTAGCGTTCGGCGCGATAGCGCACGCTGAACTGGATGCCGAAATCGACGCCGATGCCGACGAACAGCACCGCGAAGGCGATCGAGATCGGATTGAGCGAGCCGACCATCGCCAGCCCGAGCGCGGCCGTGATCGCGAGGCCGACGAAGATGCTGATCAGCACCGCCACGATGATCTTGGCCGATCGCAGCGCCAGCCACAGAATGCCGATCAGGAAGGCGAGCGAGACGATGGCGTTGAGCTCGGCATTCTCCTTGAGCGTGCCGAACTCCTCGTCCTGGATCGGCGACCGGACCGGTCAGCCGCACCCGGGCGCGATATTCGGTGTCGAGCTTGAGGTCGGAGACGGCCTGGCGGATCGCTTTGGTCGCTGCTGCGCCCGGCTCGAGCGCGGCGAAGTCGAGGACCGGCCTGATCTCGATGAATGCGGCGCAGGTCGCTGGGGTCGGGCGGCTTCCGCGCCGACCAGCTCGCGCCAGGAGAAGCTCGCGGGCCGTCCCGCGATCGCATCTTCGATGGTGCTCGCGAACATGGTCAGCGGGCGGGTCATTTCGTCGAGCGTGTACATGTTCCGCTGGACGCCCGCCAAAGCGCAGCGTCAGCGCCTGGACCAGCCCGCGCCAGTTCTGGTCGGCTACCAGCACCTGGATCAGCGGCCTGCGCTTGGGAGAATTGGGACGTGAAGCTGGTCACCTGCTCGAGCGAGGCGAACAGAAGCGCGTTTTTGCTGAAGAACGGGCCGCCGGCCGGCTCCTGCACCGACTTGAAGACTGTCGTCTGGGTGGAGAGCTTTTCGACCAGCGCAGCTGTGGCCTGGGTGGCGAGTTCGGAGGTCGGGGCTTCAACAACCGCCAGAATAGTTTCGTTGCGGTGAGGAAATGCCGCGTCTACTGCAAGTTCTCGTTGCGCCAATGCAAGATCAGGCGAGATTAACTTGTTGACATTCGTGTTGATTGTAAAGTTTATGTGCTGAATAGTAGCCGCACAATACTGCCAATATAGCAGCGATAACAACAACCGGCCACGCGTGGCGCGTGCAAATATTGACAACGGACGCAATCTTTGATCTCAGCATGTCTTGTTCTTTCCGGGTTTTGCGGTTCTAATGGCCGGATTGACCATTGAACCGAGCGAACCATCCGGCTATTCAATGCGTTAAAGACAAACTCGCTGGCGGGCGTGTTGCCCGTCCGTCTGCATTGAGAGGCTTCCATCGGGGGTTGGGAAGCCCAGCTTCAATAGCCACATCAAGGTAAGGCGTCATCCAGCTCACTGTGTGCAAACGATAATGATGTTGCAATCATGACAGCAGCCACTCCGCTCCTCGACACGCATCACAGTCCCCGGCGGATCTGCGCCGCCTGGACGAGAAGCAGCTCCGGCAGGTCGCCGACGAACTGCGGGCCGAGACGATCAGCGCGGTGGCGGTGACCGGCGGTCATCTCGGGGCCGGGCTTGGCGTCGTCGAACTGACGGTCGCGCTGCACTATCTGTTCGACACGCCGCGCGACCGGCTGATCTGGGACGTCGGGCATCAGGCCTATCCGCACAAGATCCTGACCTCGCGGCGCGACCAGATCCGCACGCTGCGGCAGGGCGGTGGCCTGTCGGGCTTCACCAAGCGCGCCGAGAGCGAATACGACTGCTTCGGCGCCGCCCATTCCTCGACCTCGATTTCGGCCGGTCTCGGCATGGCGGTGGCGCGCGATCTGGCCGGGCAGTCGAACAACGTCATCTGCGTCATCGGCGACGGCGCCATGTCGGCGGGCATGGCCTACGAGGCCATGAACAATGCCGGCGCGATGGATTCGCGCCTTATCGTCATTCTCAACGACAACAACATGTCGATCGCGCCGCCGGTCGGCGCGCTGTCGGCCTATCTGGCGCGGCTCGTGTCGGGGCGGCCCTATCGCTCGCTGCGCCACGTCGTCCACCAGCTCGCCAAGCGGCTGCCGAAGTTCCTGGAGCAGCGCGCGCGCGCCATGGAGGAATATGCGCGCGGCCTGGTGACCGGCGGCACGCTGTTCGAGGAGCTTGGCTTCTTCTATGTCGGCCCGATCGACGGCCACAATCTCGATCACCTGCTGCCGGTCCTGCGGAACGTGCGCGACGCCAAGGACGGACCGATCCTGGTCCACGTCGTGACCCAGAAGGGCAAGGGCTACGCGCCGGCCGAGGCCTCCGACGACAAGTATCACGGCGTCGTCAAGTTCGACGTCGCGACCGGCAAGCAGGTCAAGGCCAAGGCCAACGCGCCGTCCTACACGAAGGTGTTCGGCGAGAGCCTGGTGAAGGAGGCCAAGAAGGACGACCGCATCGTGGCGATCACGGCGGCGATGCCGTCGGGCACCGGCATCGACATCTTCGCCAAGGCGTTTCCCGCCCGCACCTTCGACGTCGGCATCGCCGAGCAGCATGGCGTGACCTTCGCGGCCGGGTCTCGCGACCGAAGGCTACAAGCCGTTTGCCGCGATCTATTCGACCTTCCTGCAGCGCGCCTACGACCAGATCGTGCACGACGTCGCGATCCAGCGGCTGCCGGTGCGATTCGCGCTCGATCGCGCCGGCCTCGTCGGCGCCGACGGTCCGACCCATGCCGGCTCGTTCGATCGTGCCTATCTCGGCTGCCTGCCGGGCTTCGTGATCATGGCGGCGGCCGACGAGGCCGAGCTCGTGCACATGGTGGCGACCGCGGTCGCGATCGACGATCGGCCGAGCGCCTTGCGCTATCCGCGCGGCGACGGCGTCGGCGTCGACATGCCGGAATTCGGCGTGCCGCTGGAGATCGGCAAGGGCCGCATCCTGCGCGAAGGCACGATCGGTGGCGCTGCTCTCGCTTGGCACGCGGCTCGCGGAATGCCTGCTGGCGGCCGAGACGCTGGCCGCGCACGGGCTGACCACGACGGTGGCCGATGCGCGCTTCGCCAAGCCGCTCGACGTCGATCTGGTGCTGCGGCTCGCGCGCGAGCACGAGGTGCTCATCACGGTCGAGGAGGGCTCGATCGGCGGCTTCGGCTCCTACGTCCTGCAGACGCTGTGCCGAGCACGGCGCGCTCGACAACGGGCTCAAGGTGCGCTGCATGGTGCTGCCGGACATGTTCATCGATCAGGACAGCCCCGACCGCGATGTATGCCAAGGCCGGGCTCGATGCCAAAGGCATCGTCGCCAAGGTGTTCGAGGCGCTCGGTAAGGATGTTCGGCGAGAGATCGTGCAACTTGTCGGCAAGTCTGCCCCGCAAGGGGGCTTGACCTCCATATGCCGTCCACCATGAAACGGTGTCCCAGCGAGGATCGGCCCCGGGCCGACGAAGGGAGTTCGATGAAGGTTATTCTGGCCCAGCCCCGGGGATTCTGCGCCGGCGTCGTGCGCGCGATCGAGATCGTCGAGCGCGCGCTGGAGAAATACGGCCCGCCGGTCTACGTGCGCCACGAGATCGTGCACAACAAGCACGTGGTCGAGAGCCTCAAGGCCAAGGGCGCGCGTGTTCGTCGAGGATCTGTCCGAGGTGCCGCCGGACGCGGTGACGATCTTCAGCGCCCACGGCGTCGCCAAGAGCGTCGAGGACGAGGCCGCCGCGCGCAATCTGCCGGTGCTCAATGCGACCTGTCCGCTGGTCACCAAGGTTCACAACCAGGGCAAGCGCTATGTCGGGCAGGGCCGCAAGCTGATCCTGATCGGTCACGCCGGCCACCCGGAGGTCGAGGGCACGATGGGGCAGATCCCGAGCCCGGTGATCCTGGTGCAGAACGAGGCCGACGTCGAGGCGCTCGACTCTGCCGCCCGACACGCCGGTCGCCTATGTGACGCAGACGACGCTCAGCGTCGACGACACGCAGGGCATCATCGCGGCGCTGCAGCGCAAGTTCAGCAATATCGTCGGCCCGGAGACGCGCGACATCTGCTACGCGACGCAGAACCGCCAGTCGGCGGTGCGCGAGCTGAGCAAGCTCGTCGACGTGATCCTCGTGGTCGGCGCGACCAACAGCTCGAACTCCAATCGCCTGCGCGAGATCGGCAGCGAGGAGGGCATGCCGAGCTATCTGATCGCCGACGGCAGCGAACTCGATCCGAAATGGCTCGAGGGCGTGAAGACGGTCGGCATCACGGCCGGCGCCTCGGCGCCGGAGGTGCTGGTCGACGACGTGATCGAGGCGTTGCGGCGGCTGGGGCCGGTCGATGTCTCGATCCTGCCGGGGCGCCAGGAAAAAATCGAATTCCGGCTGCCCGCCGGAACTCGCCAAGGCATCCTGACGATCTGTCCCGTTCTCGGGCGACGCACGACAGCAAGAGAGTGGAAGCTTATGGGCGATTCCGTTCCTCAAGGAGATGCGCATCGGCGCCTATCTGCTCAAGCAGAAGCTGCTTGGGCCGCAAGCGCTATCCGCTGGTGCTGATGCTGGAGCCGCTGTTCCGCTGCAATCTCGCCTGCTTCGGCTGCGGCAAGATCGACTATCCGGACGCGATCCTCAACCGGCGCCTGTCGGTCAAGGAATGCCTCGACGCGGTCGACGAGTGCGGCGCGCCGATGGTGGCGATCCCGGGCGGCGAGCCGCTGATCCACAAGGAGATCGGCGAGATCGTCAAGGGCATCGTGGCGCGCAAGAAGTTCGTGTCGCTGTGCACCAACGCGCTGCTTCTCGAGAAGAAGCTGCATCTGTTCGAGCCGTCGCCTTATCTGTTCTTCTCGGTCCATCTCGACGGCCTCAAGGAGCACCACGACAAGTCGGTGTGCCAGGAAGGCGTGTTCGAGCGCGCGGTGTCGGCGATCAAGGCCGCCAAGGCCAAGGGCTTCACCGTCAACGTCAACGCCACGATCTATGACGGCCATCCGCCCGAGGACATCGCGGCGTTCCTCGACTTCGCCAGGGAGCTCGGCGTCGGCGTCTCGATCTCGCCCGGCTATGCCTACGAGCGCGCGCCCGACCAGGAGCACTTCCTCAACCGGCGCAAGACCAAGGAGCTGTTCCGCGACGTCTTCGCGCGCGGCAAGGGCAAGAACTGGAACTTCATCCACTCTGCCCTGTTCCTCGACTTCCTGGCCGGCAACCAGACCTATCACTGCACGCCCTGGGGCATGCCGACGCGCAACGTCTTCGGCTGGCAGAAGCCCTGCTATCTGCTGGGCGAAGGCTATGTGAAGACCTTCAAGGAGCTGATGGAAACGACCGACTGGGATTCCTACGGCACCGGCCGGTACGAGAAGTGCGCGAACTGCATGGCGCATTGCGGCTACGAGCCGACCGCCGCCGACGCGACGCTGCAGCATCCGCTGCAGGCACTGCGGGCCGCGCTGCGCGGCCCGCGCACCGATGGCGACGATGGCGCCGGAGATCTCGCTCGAGCAGCAGCGGCCGGCGCAATACGTGTTCTCCGACCAGGTGCAGCGGAAGCTGTCGGAGATCCGCACCGCCGAGGCGTCCGAGCGCGCCAGCAAGGCAGCCGCGACCTCACCACGGGTCCCGATGGAAGCGGCCGAATAGGCGTCAATGATCGCGGGCGCAGGCTGCGCCCGCTTTACGCAACGACATCAAGCTCGAGACGCCGAAAGTCCGGCAGGCCCAGGCGCGGGCCGAGCAGCTGGCGGCCGCGCATGAGGGTAGCCCGGGCCGCGCGGGCATCGAGCGCGGTTCGCAGGATTGTCGGCAGTTCCCACGGGTTCTTGAACAGGTGATGCATCATGGCGGCCAAATCGGTGGACCCGTCGGGGCGCATGGCGGCCAGCGCCGATTTGGGCAGCGCGCGGCCAGCCGGATCGGTGATGACGCGGATCGCCGCCATCGGGATCGCGTGCTTCAGGGCCACGCTCGCCACGATGTGCGATTCCATGTCGACCGCGACCGCGCCGGTCTTTTGACGCAAGGTGCGCTTGGCCTCCGCCGTCGCCACCGGCGTCGGCACGCCTGCCAGCAGGCCGAGCGTAGCGTTCGGCACTGTGTCGATCAGGTTCTGTGACCATGCCAGATCAGTCGGCATGCGGCTGGTGCCGGAGAGAATGGCCGATGCGACGATGCAATCGCCTGGCTGCAGGTCAGGGTCCAGCCCACCCGCCACGCCGAAGCTGACCAGCCCCCCGCAGTTTTCTCGCACCGCAGCAGCAAGCGAGCGCCCGAGATGACGCCCATCCCCACTGCAAATGACTTGTACCCCGGGACCCGCAGCGATACGGGCCTCAAACGCCAAGCCCACAACGACAATCATGGCGTTATTGCCCCCAATGCCCCTGGTATACGAACCAGATTCACGCCCGGATGCAATCCTAGCCTGGGGAAATCCTGCAATCGAGCGGGGAACGCGCGAAGACCCTGGAAAAACCGAGTAACCAGCGCCTTTATGTCGCGATAGTGACCCCGTGGCCACATTCGGCAAGGATTGGCCAACTGCTTGGGCCGAGTGGCTGATCGTCAGCCGGACCTGGGTACTGACTCGCTATAGTCTTTGGGTTGTAAGCGCCAAGGGCGGTGGCGTTTTCACGGATGCATCGTGTGTAAGGAGCAGAGGCCCGCTACATGCCGAAGCTGACCGCCGGCGCGTTGCTGGTCTTGAGATTGCGGTAGCGGGCCATCGCCCAGACCGGGAAGAATTTCGCATAGCCGTGGTAGCGCAGATAGAAGATGCGCGGGAAATCCGACGGCGGTGAAGCGCGGCTCTGCCCACAGCCCGTCGGCCCCTTGCGTCCGCGACAGATAGTCGATGCCGCGCGCGACCGCGGGATGATCGATCTCGCCGGCGGCCATCAGGCCGAGCACCGCCCAGGCGGTCTGCGAGGGCGTGCTCGGCGCCGTCTCGTAGCCCTGGTAGTCGAGCTTGTAGCTTGATCCGTCCTCGCCCCAGCCGCCGTCGCTCGTTCTGGATCTTCACGAGCCAGTCACCGCCTTGCGGATTTCGGGCGACTTGTGGTCGACGCCGGCGGCATTGAGCGCGCAGAGCACCGACCAGGTGCCGTAGATGTAGTTCATGCCCCAGCGG
Source organism: uncultured Alphaproteobacteria bacterium (assembly GCA_963817015.1). Classification (GTDB taxonomy): domain Bacteria; phylum Pseudomonadota; class Alphaproteobacteria; order Rhizobiales; family Xanthobacteraceae; genus VAZQ01. The sequence goes on from CAWFMV010000016.1 coordinate 62,567, forward strand.
CCATACCAGCTGCCTTCGGGATGCTGCGTGCGCGCGCAGATAGTCGACCGCCTCGGCTGCTCGCTTGTCCTTGTCCGGCATGTCGCCGAGCTGCGCCAGCATCGACACGCAGCGCGCGCTGACGTCCTCGGTCGGCGGATCGAGCAGTGCGCCGTGGTCCGCGAACGGAATGTGGTTGAGATAGTAGTGGGTGTTGTCGGCATCGAACGCGCCCCAGCCGCCGTTCTTGCTCTGCATGCCGAGGATCCATTCGCGCGCGCGCGCGATCGGCTCCCGGTAGCGAGTCTGCGCCCTTGCAGATTCTGCGCGCGGTCCATCGCCATCGCGACGACGGCGGTGTCGTCGACGTCGGGATAGTGCGGTTGTTGTACTGGAACGCCCAGCCGCCGGGCCGCAGGCCGGGCGCGCTGCCGCCCAGTCGCCCTCGACGTCGAGGATCTGCTTGGGCTTGAGCCATTCGAGGCTCTTGTTGACCTGCGCCAGCGCACGCTCGCCGCCGACTTCGAGCAGCGCGTGGCAGGCGAGCCCGGTGTCCCAGACCGGCGACAAGCAGGGCTGGCAGTAGGCCTCCTGGTCGGTCACGACCAGGAGCTTCTCGACCGCAAGCCGCGCGATCGCGGCATGCGGATGATCCTTCGGATAGCCGAGCATGTCGAACATCAGCACGTTGTTGACCATCGCCGGAAAGATCGCGCCGATGCCGTCTTCGCCGTTGAGATGCTCGATCGCGAACGCAACCGCGCGATCGATCGCGCGCTTGCGCAGTCGCTTCGGAATCATCGGCTCGATCACGCGCAGCAGCACGTCGACGCCGCGGAAGAACGCGAACCACCAGCGGTTCTGCTGCGGCGCGCGCGGCGTGAGCCGGGCCTGCTCGGGCGGCTCGAGGAACAGTTCGTCGATCCGCACGCCCTTCGGGTTGCGCGCCCGCGGCTTGAGCGCCAGCAGCACCAGCAGCGGCACGATGACGGTGCGGCTCCAGTAGGAGATCTTGTCGATGTGGAACGGAAACCACTTCGGCAGCAGCATGATCTCGACCGGCATCACCGGCACCGCGCGCCAGGTGATAGCGCCGTAGAGCGCCAGCAGCGTGCGCGTGAACACGTTGGCGCGCGCGGCGCCGCCGTGGGCGCGGATCGCCTCGCGGGCGCGCCGCATGTGATCGGCGTCGATCGGATCGCCGATCATCTTGAGCGCGAAATAGGCCTTCACGCTCGCGCTCATGTCGAAGGCGCCTTCGTGGAACAGCGGCCAGCCGCCGTGCGCGCCCTGGATGCGGCGCAGATAGAGCGCGATCTTGCGCTCGAGCTCGGCGTCGACCGGCTCGCCGAGGTAGTGGCGCATCAGCACGTATTCGGCCGGAATGGTGGCGTCGGCCTCGAGCTCGAAGACCCAATGCCCGTCCGGCTTCTGCCGCTCGAGCAGCGCGCGGGTCGCGGCTTGAATGTGCTGTTCCAATAGCGCTCGTGTCGGCTGCTGGTCATCCAGTGCGATCAGGCTCATGTGGACTAGCTTTGAGTGATGATCTCGGCGGCGCGGTGGCCGGATCGAATGGCACTTTCGATCGTGGCCGGCAAGCCGGTATTTGTCCAGTCGCCGGCCAGCAGGAGATTGCGCCAGCGCGTGCTGCGTGCCGGGCCGGCGCGCGTCCTGCTCGGGCGTGGCCGCAAAGGTCGCGCGCCGCTCGCGCACGATCTGCCAGGGCGGCAGTTCGGGCGGCAGCCCGGCGATCGCTGCGACCTCGCTCCAGATCGTCTGCGCCAGCGCGTCGCGCGGCGTGTCGATCAGGCGGTCGCCGGCGCTGATCGTGGTCGGAGATGCGGCCCGGGAACGCAAACATCCATTCGGTCGTGGCGTTGAGGACGCCCAGGATCGGCGGCAGCTGAGCGGGCGGCTCGATGCGAAAATGCGCATTGACGATGGCGCGGAATTCGTTCGGCGTTTCGAGGCCGGGGACGAGCGCGGCCGCCGCGTAGGGCGGCACCGCCAGGATGACGGCGTCGTCGCCGGCGAGCGTGATGCTGTCCTTGCCGAAATCGAGCGTCTCGACGCGGTCGTCGGCGAACCGCATGGCGTGCAGCTGGTGGCCGAGCTGCACGCGCGCATTGCGCTCGCGCGAGCAAGGCGAGCGCCGGCTCGATCAGCGTTGCGCCGAGCCCCTCGCGCGCGATCAGCGGGCGGCAGGCTTGCCCGCCGGTCGCGAGCGTCTCGCGGATCACGGCGCCCGGCGAGCGCCGCCGAGCCCGCCGCCGGATCGATGTTGAGCGCCGCCAGCAGCAGCGGCCGCACCAGCCGCTCGTAGAGCGGTCCCGCTGAAGCGAATGACCTCGCCGACCGCCTGGTCGCGCGGCGCCCACAGCAGCCGCCCCAGCGGCAGATAGTCGAGCGCGTGCGTGCCGGGCACGCGCCTGCGCGGATCGAAAATCCACCACGGGATGCGGCCCGTCGTTGAAGCGCAGCGTCCATTGCTCGCGGTTGGCCAGATCGAAGAAGGGAAACTCGGCACGTCGGCGGGCCGACCAGGCGATCCTGCGCGCCGATCGCGCGCAGAATAGGCGAGCGCGGCGCGATTGCCCGACAGCAGCAGATGATTGCCGTTGTCGATCGTCATGCCGACGACTGGTCGTGATAGGAGCGGCAGCGGCCGCCGGCGACCGTGGTCGCCTCGTGCACGACGACGGTTTCGCCGCGCTCGCGTGAGCTCGACCGCGGCGGACAGGCCGGCGAGGCCGGCGCCGATGATGTGGATCGTGCGCGGCATCAGACGATCGCGTAGCGCAGCAGAATCCAGGCGAGCCGGGCGCGTGAGACGCGCACGCGCTGCGCGTGGCGGCTGCCCAGCCGCGCGCGACCATGCCGTCAAGAATAATGCGATAGACTTCGCCCATGATGCGCGGTGCCTTCACGGCCCGGCGCGGCGAGCGCGCCATGATCGTGTCGGCCTCGCGCGAAATGCGTCGCGCGCCCGCTCGACGAGGCGGCTGCAGACCTCGCCGAGCGCCGGGCTGCGCAAGCGCCGTCACCGGATCGCTGGTGCTCGATGCCGGCCTCGGTGAGCGCCTCGCGCGGCAGATAGAGGCGGCCGACGCCGGCGTCCTCGTCGAGGTCGCGCAGGATGTTGGTGAGCTGCAGCGCGCGGCCGAGATGATGCGCAGAGCTGTGCCGTCCTCGCGCTCGATGCCGAACACGCGCACCGACAGTCGTCCGACGGCGCTCGCCACCCGGTCGCAATAGAGATCGAGCGTGGCGAGAGTGGGCGCGCGGATGTCCTCGACCGTGTCCATCTCCATGCCGTCGATGACGGCCAGGAAATCCTCCTCGCGCCAGACCGAAGTCGCGCACCGGCTGGGCGAGGCCGGTGACGAGCGGACCGACCTTGCCCTGATAGAGCGCGTCGATCTTGCGCCCGCCATTCGTTGAGCTGCGCCAGCCGCTGCGGCCGCGGGCCGTTCGAGTCCGCGATGTCGTCGACGCGACGGCAGAAGCTGTAGATCTCGTACATGGCGTCGCGCTGCGCCGGCGGCAGGATGCGCATCGCCAGTGTAGAACGAGCTGCCGGAGGCGCGCTGCGATGAGCTCGGGGCGGCTGGTGGCGTCCACGCGCGCCCTCACGCGTTGCGGGGCGCTTGGGACGCCGCGAAAGACACGCCCAAGCCGGCCGATCGCGCCACTGAAGAGTCCCGACGAGGCCGACGCCCGCGACGCCCGCCTTGGTGAGATGCACGCGCTCGCTCAGCGGATCGCGCGCGCGCAGCATCGCGACGAGGCGGCGCGCCAGCGCCTGGATCACCGCAACCTCCAGGGCCAGGCGGGAGTCGCGGATGCTGCGCCGAGAAGGCCGCGCTCTGGTCGAGCAGCTTGCCGGTGCGCGCGGCGAGCCCCTGCAGGCATTGGCAGCAGCGCAGGCGATGCTCGCCGCTTGCCGAGGTCCTCGACTGTCGCGCCGGCGGCAGCCAGTGCATCGAGCGGCACGTAGACGCGGTCGAGATCGCGATAGTCCTTCTTGCAGTCCTGCAGGTGGTTGATGATCTGCAGCGCCGCGCAGAGCGCGTCGTTGGCCGGCCAGGTCGACGCGGTCCTCGCCGTGCACGTCGAGCACGAAGCGCCCGACCGGCATGGCCGAGTAGCTGCAATAGTTCATCAGGTCGTCCCAGTCGCGATAGCGCAGCTTGGTCACATCCATGCGGAATGCCGTCAAGAGGTCCTGCGCATGGCGCGGGGGAAGCTTGCGCTCGCGCAAGGCACGCCGCAGCGCGACGGCCTCTGGAATGTCGTCGTGCTGGCCGAGGAGGCCGGCCTCGAGCCGATCCAGCAGATCGAGCTTCTCGCTGCGGCCCGAGCGTGGCATGGTCGGCGATGTCGTCGGCGACCCGCACGAACTCGTAGAAGGCCAGGATGATGCCGCGATGGCGCGGATGGATGAGCCGCGACGCAACCGGGAAATTCTCGTCGCGATGGCCCTTTCCGGATCGCAATGCGGCAGGGTCGTTGGTCATGGCGCTGCGAGTTCCTTTCCTCAGGGCTGATAAAAGCGCAACGCTGCCTGCGATTGCCACCCTTGCGAGCGCGATACGGTGGTAATCCAGGAATTTCCGAGGACCTTCAGGTCCGTGAGAACCTGTAAGATAGGGTTCCGATGTAACGTAAGGCGCCTTGGCGCCCGGGCGGACCGGGTGCTTCGAGGACTGGCGAAATTGCGGCAGACCGCCTAGACAATCGGCCGCAACGTTCGTGGGGACAATGTGAACGCGACAGCGCAGTTCCAGGATCGTCTCAATCAGGTCGCGAAGGATACCGAAGGCCTGCTCGACCAGCTTCTCGGCAGCGCTTCGGCGAGCGACGAATTGGCCCGGCCGGCCGCGGCTGCTCGAGGCCATGCGCTATGCGAGCCTCGGCGCCGGCAAGCGGTTCCGGCCCGTTTCTGGTGGTCGAGAGCGCGGCGCTGTTCGGCGTGCCGCGCGAGCAGGCCTTGATGGCGGGTGCCGCGCTCGAATGCGTGCATTGCTATTCGCTGGTGCACGACGACCTGCCGGCGATGGACAATGACGATCTGCGGCGCGGCCAGCCGACCGTGCACAAGGCCTTCGACGACGCGACCGCGATTCTCGCCGGCGACGGCCTTCTGACCTTCGCGTTCGACATCCTGGCGCGGCCGGAGACGCATCCCAATCCGGCGGTGCGTGTCGAGCTGGTGCTGGCGCTGGCGCGCGCCGCCGGGCCTCGGCGGCATGGTGGGCGGCCAGATGCTCGATCTCGCCGCCGAAGGCCGCTTCGACGACGGCGTGCCGCAGCGGCTCGGCGAAGCCGAGGTCGCGACGCTGCAGGCGATGAAGACCGGCGCGCTGCTCAAGTTCGCCTGCCGCGCCGGCGGCATCCTCGGACAGGCGAGCGCGGCGCAGCGCGACGGCGCTCGATCGCTATGGCACGGCGGTCGGCCAGGCGTTCCAGATCGCCGACGATCTGCTCGACGTCGAGGGCGATCCGGCGCTGGTCGGCAAGCAGACCGGCAAGGATGCGGAGGCCGGCAAGGCGACGATCGTCGGCATTCTCGGTCCCGACGGGCGCGAGGGCGCGGCTGCGCACGCTGGTGGCCGAGGCGGAGGCGGCGCTGGCGCCGTTCGGTGCGGCGGCGGCGGTGCTCATCGCCGGCGCGAAGCTTCGTCGCGGAACGGCACGCCTGAGCATGCCGGTGGACCGGTCGATGAGCAAGGCAGTTCCGCTTCTACCAGCATGGCGGGCCCGAGGTGCTTCGCTTCGAGGACGTGGCGATCGGCGCGCCCGGCCGCGGCGAGGTGCGCATCCGCAACACCGCGGTCGCGGTCAATTTCCGCGATGTGCTGATGCGGCGCGGCATCCACGCGGTGAAGTCATTTCCCTCCGGCATCGGCCTCGAAAGCGCGGGCGTCGTCGAGGCGATCGGACCGGACGTCGACGGATTTCACGGTCGGCGACCGCGTCGCCTGCGTGGCCGGGCCCGGACGGCTCCTATGCGCGAGGCGCGCATCGTTCCGGCGGCGCGCGCTCATCGCGCTGCCGCGACGGCATCGACGAGCGCACCGCGGCCGCGATGATGATCCGCGGCATGACGGCGCGCTATCTCCTGAAGGAGACCTATCGCGGTGAAGCCCGGCGACACGATCCTGATCCATGCCGCCGCCGGCGGCGTCGGCCTGATCATGTGCCAATGGGCGAAGCATCTCGGCGCGACCGTGATCGGCACCGTCGGCAGCGACGAGAAGGCGGCGGTCGCGCGCGCGCATGGCTGCGACCATGCGATCGTCTACACGCGGGAGGATTTCGTCGAGCGCGTGCGCGCGATCACCGGCGGCGAGGGCGTGCCGGTGGTCTACGATTCGGTCGGCAAGGCCACGTTCGAGGGCTCGCTGCGCTGCCTGCGCCGGCGCGGCATGCTGGCGTCGTTCGGCGAGGCGTCCGGCGATCCCGATCCGATGCCGCCGCGCCGGCTGGGGCAGCTCGGCTCGATCTATCTCACCCATCCGAGCCTGACGAACTACACGGCGACCCGCGCCGAGCTGCTCGTCGAAACCGCCAACGACCTGTTCGACATGGTGCAGAGCGGCAAGATCCGCATCGACATCAGCACGACCTATCCGCTTGCGCGAGGCGCCACGCGCGCATGCCGATCTCGAGGCGCGCAAGACCACCGGCTCGATCGTGCTGGTCGGTGTGATGGCATGGCGACGAGCGCTGGCAGACGCGCACCTGGGAGGAGCTGAAGGCGGAGACGCAGGCGCGCGCCGATCGTGGCGCCTATCCGGTGTTCGGCATCAGCGCCCGACGATGCGCGCGAGGCGCTGGCGATGATCACAAGCCTCGATCCGGAGGAATGGGGCGCGGCCTGGATGACGCTCGGCGACCGCCATTCGATCGCGCCGGCGCGCGGCCGGGCAGGGGACGCAAGGCAGCGCAGGACGCACTATCTCGCGGCTTGGCGGCTCTACACGTTCGGGCGCTGGCCGGTGGCGAGCTCGCCCAAGAAGGTCGCACTGCCAGCGCAAGGCGCAGCGCGGCGTTCGAGGCCTATGGCCGGCCTGCGTCGATCCGCCGATCGAGACCGATCGCGAATTCCGTTCGAGGGCAGGGAGATCGTCGCCTGCTGCAGGTGCCGCCGGATGTTGCGAAGGCCGCCGGTGCTCATCAGCATCGGCGGCAGCGATCTGTGGAAGGACACGGTCGCGATCCAGAGCCGCGCCTTTCTGCGCATGGGCATCGCGGTGCTCGCGCTCGACATGCCGGGCACCGGCGACGCGCCGCTGCCGGTCGCGCCCGGCTCCGAGCGCATCTATTCGGCGGTGATCGACTATGTGGCAGGCGCGCACCGATCTCGACGGCGCGCGCATCGTCGTGCGCGGCCAGAGCTGGGGCAGCTACTGGGCGGCGCGCACCGGCTACGCGGAGGCGGCGCGCCTCGCCGGCGTCGTGTTCCAGAGCGGGCCGGTGCACCATTATTTCCAGCGCGCCTGGCAGGAGGAGGCGTTCAAGACCAAGGAATTCCTGTTCGACTACGTGCCGTCGCGCCTGCACATGCTCGGCCAGCACACGGTCGAGGACGCGTTCGCGTTCATGCCGTCGCTGTCGCTGCTCGACGCTGGCTTCTGCAGAAGCCGACGCCGCCGATGCTGCTGATCACCGGCGCCAAGGACACGCAGGTGCCGTTCGAGGATTTCCTGCTGCTGCTGCGCAACGGCAGCCCGAAGCACGCCTGGGTCAATCCCGAGGGTCAGACCATGGGCCGCTCGCTCACGGTCAAGGACGACGACATCACCGCGGACGTGATCATGCCGTGGGTGCGGCAGCGTTCGGATTGTCGTTACCGTCCTCGAGGGATCCCGGGAGCGAGCGAAGAGCGGACCTGTTCGCCCACGATGCTTCGCTCCCACCGTCCCTCGGGGTGGGATCAATCCGGCTTGATCGTGAACGGCCGCTTCACCGGCGCGAACCAGGCGTTGAAGATCTTCTCGGCCTCGCCGGATTTCTCGAGGTCGAGCAGCACGTCGTCGACGAATTTCGTGAAGCGCGGCTCGTCCTTCTTGATCGCGAAGCCGGCGGTGCGCGGCAGGTCGTAGTCCGGGATCATCATGTAGTCCTGCGGCGCGCCGCTCTTCTGCGCATAGGCCCACAGCAGCACCTCGTCGGCGAGGAAGCCGGAGACCTTGCTTGTCGCGCAGCGCGTCGAAGCAGAGCGCATAGGTGTCGTAGTGCACGATCTCCATGCGTCGGCACCGCCTCCTTGAGCTCGGCGTCGACGCTGGCGCCGCTTCACCAGCGCGAGCTTCTTGTCCGCCATCTGCTTGACGGCGGTGATGCCGGAATCCTTGCGGATGATGACGGTGTGCGGCGAGACCAGATAGGCGAGGCTGAAGCCGATGAGGTGCCGGCGGTTGTCGGCGCGCGTCATGCCGGAGGCCGCGAGGTCGATGCGGTTCTGCTGCAGCGCCGGGATGCGCTCGGAATTGATGACCGGCACGAACTCCATCGCCGACGCCGAGGCGCTTGGCGACCTGCGCCGCGAGATCGACGTCGTAGCCGACGACCTTGCCGTTCTCGCGCGACGAGAACGGCGGCGAGGTCTCGCTGTTGCCGACCAGGAGCTTGCCGCGCGCCTTGATCTCGTCGAGCTTGTCGGCCGCCGCGCATGCCGGTCGCATGCGGCCAAGAGCGCGGCGCCCAAGAAGCGCTGCCGCAATCGTTCGATCGTGCGTCATGGTCTTCCTCCGCTTACTATTTCGTCGCCCGGCAGGTACTGCTCGGTGATCAGCTTGGTCACGTCCGGCTCGCTCGGCAGCATGCCCATCTCGACGAACGAGCGCGACAGCACCTTGAGCGCCTCCGGATTGAACCGGCCGGTCTTGTTGAACATGCCGCGTCAGCTCGTCGTAGTCGCGCGTGGCGAGCGCCTGCGACACGTCGGTCTTGCGGCGCACGATGTCGATCGTCTCGCTCGCGGTTCTTCTGCATCCAGTCGATGGTCTCGAACCAGCCGGCCAGGAACGCGCGCACCGCGTCGGGGTTCTTCGCGGCGAAGTCCTTGTGCGCGTAGAGCACGTAGATGTGGAAGGTCTTGATGCAGGTCGCCGAACTGCACCAGCACGCGGCCGGTCTTCTCCTCCTCCAGCCGGTAGCCGGCGTTGACCTCGACGATCATGCCGTCGATCTGCTTGGTCTTGAGCGCGGCGGTCTGCGCCGTGGTGGCGCCGAGCGGCGCGATGGTCGAAGCCTTCGGTGCCCCAGCCCTGCCGGCGCGACAGCTCCTGCGCCAGCCAGTAGGTCAGGCCGCCCTTGGTCGAGACGCTGATCTTCTTGCCCTTGAGGTCGGCGATGGTCTTCGGCCCGTCGTTGAGCACGGCGAGCACGACCGCATAGGGCGCGTCCGCCATGCGCGGCGATGCCGATCTCGGGCGCGCCCTTGACGATCAGCGCAAGCTCCGGCCCCGAGCCGATGGCGATGTCGAGCGCGCCGGCGGTGAGCGCCTGCTGCACGCGCGGGCCGCCGCCGAAATCGGAGGATTCCACGTCGAGGCCGTGCTTCTTGAAGATGCCGACCTCGATGCCCGACGTCGACCGGCACGAACTGGAAGGCGCCCGCCTGCGGCTTGCCGATCCGCACCTTGGTCTGGGCCTGCGCGGGCTGCGATGCGACATGGAAGCGCGGCCAGCACCAAGGCAGCAAAGAGAGCGGCAGCCCGCGACATCGCTGTCCTCCGTCATCGTCCGGCGCCTTGTGTCCGGCGACTTAGACGCGGTCATTAGAGCGGCGTTTCTGACCGGCTCCGCCACTGAAATCCGCCGCGAAGCCTGTGCTATAACGTCGCGGGCGAACCGAGGCATCAGGCAGAGCGCATGGCATCAACGACAAGGCGGACCGCCTTCGTGACCGGCGCATCCTACGGGGTCGGTGCGGCGACCGCGCTGGCGCTGGCGCGCGCCGGCTATCGACGTGGCGATCTCGGCGACCCGCGCCGAGAATCTCAAGCGAGACCGTGACGGCGCTCGAGGCGTCCGGCGCGCGCGTGCGTGCCGCTCGTGCTCGATCTGCGCTCGCAGCGCGAGCATCGAGCGCGCGATGGCCGACATCGTCGCGGCGTTCGGCCGGCTCGACCTCCTGGTCAACAATGCCGGCACCAATCTGCGCAGCGCTCGCGGTCGATGTCACGCGCGCCGCAGTGGGACGACGATGATGCGGCCAACGTGACCGGCACGTTCTTCACTGACCCAGCAGGTCGGGCGGCATCTCATCGAGCAGCGGCGCGGCCGGCGCGGTCGTCACCATCGCCTCGACGCATGCGCTCGTCGGTGCGCCCGAGCGCTCGACCTACGGCATCGCCAAGGCGGCGCTGGTGCAGATGACCCGCATGCTGGCGGTCGAATGGGCGGAGCACGGCATCCGCGTCAACGCGATCGCGCCCGGGCGGATGGAGACGGCGTCGCCGTCGCGCGCCGCCAAGGGCTCCGATCCCGAACTACATGGAGGCGATGCTCGAGCGCATTCCGCTGCACCGGCTGTGCACGCCGGAGGAGGTCGCGGCGGCGGTGTGTCTATCTCGCGAGCCCGCAGGCGGCTTCGATCACCGGGCAGGTGCTGGTGCTCGACGGCGGACTGACGGCGGCGTGAGATCCGGCGCTGTCACCGTTCGTTCCGCGAAGCGGGACCCGGCCATTGCCGTCTCATGCGCACGGTCCCGCTTCGCGGGGACGAGCGGAGAGGACTGGCGTTCAAACCGCGCGGCTCGTCGCGCAGCATCGGCTCGAGTGCGGCTGCGAGCGCGCGGCGGCCTCGGCATCGGGCGCCTGCAGCGGCGGACGCGGCACGCCGCAATCGCGGCCCATCGCGCGCAGCGCGGCCTTGAGGCTGCCGACGCCGCCCGGCTTGAGCGCTTGCCGCAGCGCCGCGACCTGCTCCTGCGCGGCGCGCGCCTCGACCAGCTGGTCCTTGCGGCAGATGTCGTAGAGCTTGCGCACGAGCTTCGGCGCGACGCCGGCGAGCGGCGAGAACATGCCGGTCGCGCCGATCGCGGCGGCCGACACCATGTGCTCGGTGCCGGCGATGAGCTGCAAAGTCCGGCCGCTTGCGCTGCGCGTAGGTCAGCAGCTCGATCATGAACTGCCAGTCGAGGCTGAGATCGACGACGCCGGCGAAGTTGGGCAGCCGGTCGATCAGCTTGAGGCAGAGGTCGGCGGTGATCTTGGTGCCCGGCATCTCCTCGGGCGAGTTGTAGACGAAGAACGGGATCGTCACCGCCGAGCCGATCTGCCGCGAAATGCTCGATGATCATGTGCGGCGGCGGCGTCCAGTAGTAGGGCGTGGTGGCGACGATCGCGGCGGCGCCGGCTCCTGCGGCATGGCGCGCGCGGTCGGCCGCAATGCGCGGTGCCGGCGTCGCTCACATGCGCGATCACCGGCACGCGGCCGTTCACGCTGCTTGATGGCGAAGTCGAGCAGCGCGCGCTGCTCCTCGTCGGTGAGGCTGACCGACTCGCCGACATGCATCGGCAGCGCGAGCGCGTCCGCGCCGTTGCGCGAGGTGGAATTCGATCAGCTTGGCGAACAGGTCGAAGTCGATGCGGTGGTCGCGCGTGAACGGCGTCACCGGCGTGTGCACGAGGCCTGGCTGAAGACTGACATGGATTTCTCTCTTGAATTCACCAGCCGTGCGGCTCGGTGTCGAGGATGCCGAGGTCCTCGAGCTGCTTGCGGATGATAGGCCTGCCGCTCCTTGGTGGCGGTCGGCAGCGGCGGGCGCGTCGGCCCGACCGGGCGGCCCATGATCACCATGCCGCCCTTGAGCGAGGACGGATACTGGTCTTTGAACAGGTGCCAGAGCCGCGTCATCTTGTATTGCAGCTCGCGCGCGCGCGGCCAGTCGCCGGCCATGCAGGCCTCGAACAGCTGCGGCGCACAGGTTCGGGCAGATCGAGCCGGCGGCCGAATAGGAGCCGACGCCGCCGAGCGGCACCGACGGCAGCAGGAACTCGACGCCGGTCAGCAGCGCGAAATTCGGCCGCAGCGCGAGCGCCACGCGCGAGATCTCCAGGAACTTCTCGCTGTTGAAGCTCGCCTCCTTGACGCCGACGAAATTCGGCAGCCGCTCGATCAGCCGCGACATCAGATCGCCGGTGATCTCGACGCCGGCGAGATAGCTCGGCGAGTTGTAGGACAGCACCGGCAGGTCGATCGACGTGCACAGCCGCACGAAATAGTCGTGGATCGCCTCGCGCGTCGGCGTCCAGAAATAGGGCGTGATGGCGAGGATGCCGTCGGCGCCGATCTCCTGCGCGTGGCGCGCGAGCTCCATCGTGTCCTCGACCGCGAGCGCGCTGACATGGACGGTCACCGGCACGCGCCCGGCCACGACCTTGACGGCCGCCTCGGCGAAGCGCTTGCGCTCCGGGATGGTGAGGCTCAGCGACTCGCCCTTGTGGTGCGGCCACGAGATCGCGGGCGCGCCGGTGCGGACGTGGAAGTCGAGCACCTTCTCGAAGGTCGGCAGGTCGAGGCTGTAGTCGTCCTTGAGCGGCGTGACGGGGCTTTGCATCACGCCCCTGAACTTGTTTTGCATGCTTCTGGTCCCAGAAAAGCGCGCCATGGAGCCACAGAGCGGGGATGAATACAATGGCCGAGATGCCGCCATGGCGGGGGCACTTGGGGCGCAGCATGACAACCTTGCGGTTGCGGCGGCCTCCAAAAAGACGCACCCTAGGCCTTAAAGTCGGCAGACTGATTCAGCCGGCTGCCAAGAGAAATTGCCAAGAAAGATCCAAGACAAGAAGTAAGGGAGGAATCATGCTGACCAACCCGGGCCATATCTTTGCGCTCTTGCTCGCCGCGTTGCTGGCGACGGCAGCCTCCACCGCCTACGACCAGGCCATGGCGCCGACGAACACGCTGCCCAATCCGTATCGCTCGATCGAGAACTGGGCCAAGCTGCCGGACGGGCGCACCTGGGGCTCGACATCGGCAGTCGATATCGATCCCGACGGCAGCAGCGTCTGGGTTGGCGAGCGCTGTGGCGCGTTCGCACCTCCGAACCAGATGGGCCAGCTATTGGCACAGGGCAAGCCCTTCGCCTGCGAGGGCTCGAACCTTGATCCGATCCTGAAGTTCGACGCGTCCGGCAAGCTGGTGAAGACCTTCGGCGCCGGCATGCTGATCTTCCCGCACGGCATTCATGTCGACCGCGAGGGCAATGTCTGGATCACCGACGGCCTCGGCAAAGACGGCAAGGGCCATCAGGTCGTTCAAGTTCAGCCCTGACGGCAAGGTGCTGCTCACGCTCGGCAAGCCCGGCGTTGCTGGCAGCTGGCAAGGACGAGTTCAACGCGCCGTCCGCTGTGGTGACCGCTCCCAACGGCGACATCTTCGTTGCCGACGGTCATGGCGGCAACACCAATGCGCGCATCGTGAAGTTCTCCAAGGACGGCAAGTTCATCAAGACCTGGGGCAAGAAGGGCACGGGTCCGGGCGAGTTCGATGGCCCGCACGCGATTGCCATGGATTCCCAGGGCCGGCTGTTCGTCGGGCGACCGCACCAACAACCGCATCCAGATTTTCGATCAGGACGGCAAGTTCATCGACCAGTGGCCGCAGTTCAGCCGCCCGAGCGGCATCTTCATCGACAAGAACGACGTGATCTATGTCGCGGATTCGGAATCGGAATCGGTGTCGAAGAATCACGACGGCTGGAAGCGCGGCATTCGCGTCGGCAGCGCCAAGACCGGCGAGGTGACGGCGTTCATTCCCGACCCGGTCGAGAAGACGACCGGCACCAGCGCGGCGGAAGGCGTGGCCGCCGATGCCAAGGGCAACATCTACGGCGCCGAGGTCGGCCCGAAGCGGCTGATGCGATACGTCAAGAACTGAGCCTGAGCCGCAACTCCGTCTTTCAATTCCAGGTTTCGGAACTGCCCAGAAGCACTCGAGGGAGGATGTCATGACGGATGGACGTCGAGCATGTGTTGCGTTTGCAGCCGGCGCTGCCGCGCTGTTGGCAATCTCTGGAGTTTTCGCACAGTCTGCCGACCCGAACGCGGCGCCCAATCCTTACAAGATGGAGGACAACTGGGCGAAGCTGCCCGACGGCCGGAAGATGGGCGCGCCGATCGGCGTCGAGGTCGATCGCGACGGCAAGAGCATCTGGGTGTTCGATCGCTGTGGCGCCAACGATTGCGGCAAGTCGAATGTCGCGCCGATCATGAAGTTCGATCCGACCGGCAAGCTCGTGACGAGCTTCGGCGCGTGGCATGTTCAACTTCCCGCATGGCCTCGGCGTCGACCGCGAGGGCAATGTCTACGTCACCGACGAGCGCGGCAAGAACGGCAAGGGCGCCGTGCTGGTCAAGTTCAGCCCCGACGGGCAAGGTCCTGCTGACCTATCGGCAAGCCCGGCATGCCGGGCGATGGCAACGACACGCTCGACGGGCCTTCCGACGTCGTGGTCGCGCCCAATGGCGACATCTTCGTTGCCGACGGGCATGGCGGCAACACCAATGACCGCATCGTGAAGTTCTCCAAGGACGGCAAGTTCATCAAGGCCTGGGGCAAGCACGGCAAGGCGCAGGGCGAGTTCGACACGCCGCACGGCATCGCCATCGATTCCGACCGGACGCGTGTTCGTCGCCGATCGCGTCAACAGCCGCGTCCAGATTTTCGATCCGGACGGAAAGTTCCTCGCCGAGTGGAAGCAGTTCGGCCGGCCGAGCAGCGTGTGCGATCGACAAGAACGACGTTCTTTACGTCGCCGACTCGCAGTCGGACGCGCAGCGCAACCCGGCCTTCAAGCAGGGCATCCGGATCGGCAGCGCCAAGGACGGCAACGTGACCGCCTTCATCCCGGCGCCGTCCGCCGAGATTGGAACGCCGGAGTCGATCACGGTCGACGACCAGGGCATCATCTATGCCGGCTACACCAACAAGATGGCGCTGCGCCGGTTTGTGAAGAACTGATCGCGCTCGCTCGCGATTGGAATGCGCTTAGAGCCATGAGGATTGCGCTGCTGATCGGCGCACTGACCCTTCGAGCGATCGCTTGTATAGCGATCGCCTTGCCAGCGATCGTTTGGCCTGCCGTTGCGCCGGCCCAATCTGCCACCGGCTATTACGCCGGCAAGCAGGTGAAGGTGATCATCGGGCTCGGCACCGGCGGCGGCTATGATCTGTGGGGTCGCATGGTGGCGCGCCATATCGGCCGCCACCTGCCCGGCAACCCGACCGTGATCGCGCAGAACATGGACGGTGCCGGCAGCTTCCGCGCCGCGAGCTACATGGCGAGCCAGGCGCCGCGCGACGGCACGGTGCTCGCGCTCATTGCCCGCGATGCATCGCTCGGGCCGATCACCGGCAACGCCGGCGCGCAGTTCGATCCCACACGCTTCTCCTGGCTCGGCACGACGACCACCGAGACCAATGTGTGCATGGCCTACCACACCGCGTCCGTGAGGACGGTGCAGGACCTGATGATGCGGGAATTGCTGGTCGGCGACAACGGTGCGGGCACCGGCACCGGCAACTATCCCAAGGCGCTCAATCAGCTCCTCGGGCTGAAGTTCAAGATCATCCGTGGCTACGGATCGTCCGCTGACGTGGTGCTGGCGATGGAGCGCGGCGAGGTCGAAGGTTATTGCGAGAGCCTGGAGAGCGTCTTCGGCAAACGCCCGGATTGGATCTCCTCGAAGACTGTTAACGTTCTGTTCCAAGGCGGCGTCAGGCCGTACCCGTCGCTCCCAAACGTACCTTTCATCAATGATCTTGCGAAATCAGCGGATGACCGGCTGGCCATCGAGTTTCTCTATGCCGGGCAGGGGATCGGGCGGCCATTCTTCGCTCCGCCGGCGCTCGCGCCGGATGTCCATCGGATGATGCGCGTGGCATTTGACGCGACGATGAAGGATCCGGAGTTCGTCGCCGAGGCCAGGCAGCGCAACCTGACGCTCGCGCCCGAGACCGGCGAATACATGCAGCGATTGATCGAGCGGATCTACGCAACGCCGCGGCCGGTGGTGGAGCGTGTCGCAGCGCTCATCAAATAGTACCGGCTCTATAGTTAAATCCTCCTCTTTTGAACAAGACCTGCCCTCGCGTCGGCGGGCGCCGTTGGCTATCCTCGCAGCGCTGTCGGAGAGGGATGATACGAGTGAATGCATTTCTGAAACCGCTGCACGGATGGCTGTGGAGCGAAAAGGCGGCAGCGGCCAGGCCGTTGACGACGAATGAGGTCCTGCGCGAGGAGGCGGAGGCCATCCACCATGCCGATCTCTCCGGCGTTCCTCCCGAGGAACTCTATCGATCCCTGAACGCGCTCAACTCATCGGCGCTGTGCCTCTCCGGCGGCGGCATTCGCAGCGCTGCGTTTGCGCTCGGGGTCATGCAGGCGCTTGCTGCGCATCCGCGCAAGCAGAATGGCGATCCGGTCGACGAGCCGCAGCAGTCGCTGCTGGCGCAGTTCCACTATCTCTCGACTGTCTCAGGCGGCGGCTATATCGGCAGCTGGCTCTCTGCCTGGCTGGCGCGCGCAGATTTCCGCACGGTGTGGAGCGCGCTGGTGGGGCGTCCGGCCGGCGCGGACACCGAGCCTGCTCCGATCGGCTGGCTGCGCTCCTACAGCAATTATCTCACGCCGCAGCTTGGGCTGATGTCTGCCGACACCTGGGCGATCGTGGCCGTCTATCTGCGCAATCTCGTGCTCAACTGGCTCGTCATCTTGCCGGTGCTGTGCGGCGGCATCCTGCTGCTCAAACTCATGGTCGTGGCGCTGACCGGCTTCTCGTACATGAATCACGCGCTGCGCCCGCGCCTGATCCTCGTCGGGATCGGCATTCTGTTTCTGCTCATCTCGCTGCGCTACGTGACGAGCTACCGTCCGTCGCGGCAGGGCGAGCAGCGCAGCGAGGTCCACAGCGGCAACGCCGACAAGCGTTTCATTATGAGAAGCCTGATCTGGTCGCTGCTTTCGGCCATCGTGCTCACGCAATATCTCGGCATCATCGATGTCGGCGGATCGGTGGTCAAAATCCTCGCGAGCCTGCCGGCCGGGCAGGTTATTTTCCTCGGTGCGGGCGCGCTCGCGGGCGCTGTCATCTACGCGCTGGGCTGGATTTTGGGCTGGCCGCGCCAGCGCGACCTGCTCGATTTCGCCTTGTGGTGCGTGGCGGGCTCGGTCTATGGCGCATTGGTCGCATTCGGCTTTTATCTCTACCTGCACGTTCCCGATGTGGCGCGCGATGTCCCGCCGACCGAGGTGCGCTCGCTCATCCGCATTCTCAACAGCCCGGTCATCTATCTGATCATCGGGGTGCCCTATATCCTGATCGTCGCAGTGGGTCGCCGACATGGTCTTCGTCGGGCTGACCAGCTTTCAAAAGCAGTTCAACGCCGAGCAGGAATGGCTCGGGCGCGCCGGCGGCTGGCTCCTGGTTACGGCCGTCGGCTGGAATGTCCTGATCTTCCTGACGTTCGCGGGCTTCCTGGCCGGGGTCGCTCGACACGCCGACAGTTCCTATTCTTTGTGATCTATTTCGTCCTGCCGATCTGCGCGCTCTGGGGCCTCGTGATCGCGCTGGTCGGCACCTTCAGCCTGACGCGCTTCACATTCGAGCCGCACGGCATCGTATCGGTCCTGATGAATACAGCGCTCGCGGTCGGCCGCTCCGCTGTTCGTCGGCGCGCTGATCTTCAGCCTGTCGATCGGCGCTCGACTACGTGCTGCTGGATCGCCATCTGTTCGGGCCCAATTTCAAGAATGATGGCGGACGCGCTGAAAGGCGACATGCCCGACTATACGCTCTGGCATCGAGACCATGTTGCGGCTGTCGTTCGGCGCTGCGCTTGCGACGCTTATCGCCGTTGTGGCGTCACGCTGCATCAACATCAACCGGTTCTCGCTGCATGCGCTTTATCGCAATCGTCTGATCCGCGCGTTTCTCGGTGCCTCGCGCGATCGCACGCCCGATCCGTTCACCGGCCTCGATTCGGACGACGATCGGCGCATGCATCAGCTGTGGGCGCCATGCGATGTCATGGGCCATTGGCCCAAGCGCGACGCCGATGACTGGCGGCCGTTCCACGTCGTCAACCTGACGCTCAATATCGTGTCGTCGAAGCGGCTCGCCTGGCAGGAGCGCAAGGCCGCGCCCTTTACGGTGAGCCCGCTGCATTGCGGCACCGCAGCAAATCCGAGATCTCGACCAAGGAGGCCGGCAACGCGGAGAGCGCGCGACGCCGGCGCCTATCGGCCGAGCACGGATCTATGGCGATCCGCGAGGGCATGTCGCTCGGCACCGCGATGGCGATCTCGGGCGCGGCGGCCAATCCCAATATGGGCTACCACTCCTCGCCGTCGGTGGCGCTGCTGATGACGATGTTCAACGTGCGTCTCGGATGGTGGCTCGGCAATCCGGGGCGCGAAGGTGCAGAGACTTACTCGTCACGAGGGACCGGCGATCGCCATCCTGCCGCTGTTGCAGGAGACGTTCGGGCTCACTACCGACACGCGCAAATATGTTCATGTCTCGGATGGCGGGCATTTCGAGAATCTCGGTCTTTACGAGATGGTGCGGCGCCGCTGCCGCTTCATCGTCATCAGCGATGCGGGCCGCGATCCGGCCTATTCGTTCGAGGACCTGGGCAATGCGGTGCGCAAGATCTCGATCGACCTCGGCGTGCCGATCCAATTCCACACGTCTCGAGGCACTCAAGCGGCGGCCGATCGACGGCAGCGACCTCCTGGAGCATTGCGACTATCACGCGATCGCGGATATCGACTACCAGGAGGCGGACGGCGAGGGCGTGGAGAATGGTCTGATCCTCTACGTCAAGGCCGGATACCACGGGACCGAGAGCGCCGGCGTGCGCAGCTATGCCATGGCGAATCTCGATTTCCCGCACCAGAGCACGGCCAACCAGTGGTTCACCGAGTCGCAGTTCGAGAGCTATCGCTCGCTCGGCTTCGAGATCATGGAGGACCTGCTCTACCGCGCATCGAAAGGCGAGCAATATGCGGGGCAGCCTAGTCTGCAGAACCTGCTCGGCAGCCTGCGCAACGCAACAGTTGCTACGACCGGAACTGCTGAGCGCACTCCGCCCCGGCAGGCGCGGCCAGCACGTCCCGAGCGCGAGGCGCAGCCAACGTGACGCACGTATTGTGCCCGCTCGGAGGCGAGGTCGAGGGTGTTCACAAGACTTTAGCTATGCCACCATGGCGCATCGATTGGCAGTCCGGAGAAACGCGATGGGAATTCAAGTCATCGACCCGAAGGAGATCGCGCTGCGCGAGAAGAAGCGCACGGTGGTGATGAACACCCGCAAGTTGCATGCCTGGGTGCACTACTATCCGAATCCCGGCGACCACGACGACATGCATTGCCACAACGAGGATCAGGTCTTCACCTGCTTCGAAGGCGAGTGCACCATGCACTTTCCGGATGGCGGCTCGGCCGTGCTCAAGCCCGGCATGGCGGCGCTGATCACCGGCGGCTCGTTCTACCAGCTCGAGAACACGGGCGACGGGCCACATGATCCTGATGGGCCACCGCTCGGGCAATCAGGACAACGTGATGATCATCGACTACGTGACCCGCCAGGACATCCGCAAGAACGGCGGGCCCGAAGGTGCGCAACCGCGCTCCGGCCGAGGAAAAGCCCGCATAGCGGCCAGCGCGCCGCCAATATCGATCGAGGGAGGATCGTCATGCCGGCGCTTCGGACGCACGTCTCGCGCGTGTGGTGTGCCGGGCTGCTGGTCAGTGCGATCGGCGCGAGCGCTGCGTCCTCTGTGCGGGCGGCCGACGAGGCGGCCTTCTATCAGGGCAAGCAGGTCCGCATCTTCACCATGGGCAGCCCGGGCGGCGGCTACGACACCTATACGCGCACGGTCGGCGCATTTCTCGAGCGCAAGCTCGGCGCCAAGGTGATCGCGACCAACGAGCCGGCTGCCGGCGGCATGATCGCAATGAACCGGACGATGAATGCTGCGCCGGATGGTCTCACGTTGCTGCTCACCGGCGGCGAGGCGCTGGTGACGGCGCAGCTCTATGGGCTCTCGGGCGTCAACTACGATGTGCGCAAGCAGGTGTGGCTCGCGCGCGTGTCGGGCGAGGACAAGGTCGCGGTGGTCGGTCCGCCGTCGCGCATCGGCGCCGTGACCGACATGCAGAAGGCGGACAAGCCGGCGCTCTGGGCCGGATCGGGCAAGGCCGACAACAACTCCGATTTCTCCGCCATCATGTGCTACGCGCTCGGCGCCAAGTGCAAGATCATCCTGGGCTACAAAGGCACCGGCGACATGAATCTCGCGATCCAGCGTGGCGAGGTCGATGGCCGCGTGATCTCGGACGAGGCGGCAGCGCTCTACGGGCCAGGCTCCGGCATGCGCGTGATCACGACGCTTGCGCGCGCCCGCTCGGAGAAGTTTCCTGATGTGCCGACCATTTTCGAGGCGGCCAAGCTTTCGCCGAGTGCTGCGCGGCTGATGGACTGGCGCGCCAACATCGCGGGGCTCGGCCGTGTGATCCTGGCCACACCCGGCACGCCGCCGGATCGCGTCGAGGTGTTGCGCCGGGCGCTCGCCGACGTCCTGCGCGATCCGGCCTATATCGCGGAGATCAGGAAGGTCAATCTGGCGGCGGGCTTTGCCGGCGCGGACGAGGTGCGCGCCGCGGTCGAGAAGGCGATGACGACACTCGACGAGAAGGGCCTCGCCGAGATGCGCGAGATCGCGCTCGAGCGTTACTATTGAGGCGCGTTCTGAAAATTCCGTTCGTCCCCGCGCAAGCGGGGACCCACGGCCACTGGTTGCGATCCTTCGATTTGTCGCACTGGGTCCCCGCCTGCGCGGGGACGAATGGTGGAACGCAGCAGTGTTGTTGGAAAGTATTTTAGCGATTGAGCCCATAGCGTTGTTGCAGCGTCGCGATCGTGCCATCCGCGATCAGCGCGTCGATCACGCCGGTGTCGACATGATCCTCGACCTTCTGGCTCTTGAGCTTCACGCCGAACGTCGGCAGGAGCGACAGCACGTTCTCTGACGCTTCGTCGAGTCGGCAGCGCTGTCAGCGGCATCTGCGCCTTGAAGTCCGCATAGACAATGTCGAGGATCTTGGGATCGGCAATCTTGTAGTCGCGCGCGAGAATGGGCTTTGCCCAAGCCTCGTCGGTGAGCCCGCGATAGGCGCCTTCCAGCGTCGCCGCCATGAAACGCCCCAGCACGGCACGATTGGCGTCGAGCCAGCGCTTGTCAACCGAAAGGCCGGTGAACAGCCAGGGCGTCTTGGCGGCGAACAGATCGACCAGCGGATAGAGCCCTTGCTCCTGCGCCTGTGTGGCGGCCGGCTCGTTCATGGCGGCGGCTGCGATCGCACCTGACTTGATGGCGGCGAGCCGTTGCGGCGATCCGCCGGCTTCCTTGATGGTCACGTCGCTGCGTGAGAGGCCGAGCTGGCGCAGCGCCAGCGAGGCGGCGCTGTCGCTCTCCGAGCCGAAGCTGCTCACGCCGATGCTCTTGCCTTTGAGGTCGGCGGCGCTGCGCACCTTGGGATCGGAGAAAAAGACGAACCGCATCACGTTGCTGAGCGACGCGATCACGCGCAGGTCGCCGCCCTTGCCGTTGATGTCGGCGACGCCGGAGAGCCCGACATGCATCACCTGCAGCTCGCCGGTCGCCAGCGCACGGCCGCCGCGGGTGCCGCCGCCGGCGTCGACGATCGTGACCTTGAGGCCCTGCTTGGCGTAGAAGCCGCCGGCCTCGGCGAGGTGCAGCGGCAGCGCCGTGTTGACGAGCGCGGCAAGCCCGACCTTGATCTCGGCCGGTTGCTGGGCGCTCGCAGAAGCCGCAGCGAGCATCAGCGCGACGACGGACAGAGCCGCGCGGCCGAGCCGCGGGCCATTCTGGACAATGCACATGAATTCCTCCGCACTGTTGTCCGATCCTGCAGTCAGCGCCCGAAAATCTCGCGCGCGCGCTGCAGCACCGACTCCGGCACGTTGAGCGTCTGCTGCACGGCCTTGAGCACCTCGTCGCCGGTGCCGATGTCAAGCTCAGCATTGATCTTCTTGGCATCGGCCACGAATTCGGGGTCCTTCGCCATCGCGATGAAGCTATCGCGCAAGGTCTTGACCGTGGCCGCCGGCGTTCCCGGGGGCGTGAAGAACGCGCGCCCGATCGGTCCAGTGTTGGCGTAAGGCTCGAGCAACTGCCGCCCTTCGGCCGTGTCACCGAGCTCGCCAAGTGCCGGCACGTCAGGCAGATCGGGCCCGCGCGTCGGCAGGTGCTGCACGATGACCCTCACTTTGTTCTCGCGCAGCCACTGCGCCTTGGCGGTCTTCACCGTCGTCCAGTTGACCGTCGCGCCCTCGACCTCGCCGCGCTCCATCGCGAGCATGGACTCGTTCGCCGCCGGATAGCCGCGCACGATCTTGAACTTGGTGCCGAGCACGGCGTTGAACAGCGTCGGAATGATCTCGGCGAGGTTGCCCGGCCCGGTGCCGGCCATCGTTGCTTCGTAGCGCTTGGCGTCCTCGATCGTTTGCACCTTCGAGGTGTGCCACATGATATGGACGGCATTGCTGGCGGCGACCCTGCCGATCCAGATGAGCTTCGCCGCATCGTATTGCACAGCAACGTTCTTGAGCGCCTGCTCGATGGCGAGCGACTCGCTGACGATGCCGAGCGCGGTGCCGTTCTTCGGCGCCACATTGGCGATGTAGTTCGCGGCGCGCAGCGTTCCGGCGCCCGGCATGTTCTCGGCGATCACGATGGGATGGCCGGGCAGGTGGCGCCCGAGATGGCGCGCGACGAGCCGGCCCATCAGGTCATAGGTGCCGCCCGCCGTATTGCCGATGTAGATGGTGACGGTCTTGCCGGCAAAGTCGCTGTCCTGGGCGCTTGCCGGTACTGCGGCTGCGATCGCGAGCGCGATGGTCGCGAGAGTGATTGTAAGTCGGGTCATTCTGGTCCTCTCGGAAGCGCCGTCATCATGTCTCCGTGCCGGGCATGGTGGCAGATCGCGGCAACCATAGAAAACCTCTCAAGTCACGCGACCTAACGCCGCGCCGGGCTATTGCGCCCGCAGCGGTTTGCGGTTCAATAGGGGATACAAATCAAGGTGCCCGCAACCGGGCGGCGAGGAGACGAGGATGTTCGGCAAGCTCAACCATCTGGCCATCACCACCGACCATTACACGACGCTCGGCATGTTCTATCGCGCCGTGTTCGGCATGACGGTGTCGGGCGACACGTCGCGCGAAATGTCGGCGATCTCGGTCGGCGATGGCTACATCGGCATGACCATGATCCCGCGCCGCGGCGGCCGCAAGGCCGGCCTCGATCATTTCGGCATCGAGGTCAAGGACCTCGACAAGGTGCGCGAGAAGGTCGCGAAGAAATATCCCGACATCGAGATCGTGAAGCGGCCCGGCAACCGCCCGTTCGCGAGCTACAGCGCGCACGATCCGGCCGGCAACTATTTCGACCTGTCGCAGCAGGGCCACGAGAACCGCGCCGAGGTCTATGCCAAGGGCGAGTGGAAGCAGGACAACTCCATCAGCCACTTCGCGCTCCGGGTGCGCGAGGCCGAGCGCATGGCGGACTTCTATTGCGATGTGTACGAGCTCGAGCGCCGCAACATCCAGAGCGAGGAGGGCGGCTATTTCCTGACCGACGGCCGCGTCACGCTTGGCGATCCTGCCGTGGAAGATCTCCGCCTTCAACGGCGCCGGCATCGAGCAGCCGGCGATGGACCACATCGGGTTCCGGGTGCAAGAGCCTCGATGCGTTCAAGAAGAACCTGGCGGAGGTCGAGCGGCAGAACCTGCAGCTGCGCGCAAAGCCGATCGACTTCGATTCTGAAGGCGTGGCGCGGCTCAAGCTCCTGGCCAAATGCCCGCTCGGGAGCTTCCACCTGGCCGATCCCGACGGCACGCTGATCGATGTGGCGGAAGAGCCGTGAGCTTGATCTCTGTGGTCTCGCGTCAGTTCGTTCCCGCCGACGCATTCGCCTCGCCCACAAGGATTCCCAAAGAAACACTGATGAGCTATCTCCGTTGGTTTTGTTTTGCCAAGTAGGTTTCGTTTGCTCAGTTGGTTTCGTTTTGCCAACCGCATATTCCGTTCGTCCCCGCGGAAGCGGGGACCCAGGCTTTGAAACGATTGAGTGCTTGGCCCCTAGGTCCCCGCTTCCGCGGGGACGAAAGGAAAATGTTGCTTGGCATGACAAATAACCTGCAATTCGTAGTCTCGGATCGGAACGAATTGCACATAGAGTGAAGCAGGTCCGGCGTCAATGTCTATTTCACCGATGGCGAATAGATGCCGGTCACGCCCAGCATTGCCATGGCAATGCAACATGCCATGGCAATGCAAATGGCACGCAGCCCGAAAACCTCATTGGCCGGCGCGCTTCAAATGATTCAAATTCAAACTCTTGAGTTGTTTTTTCGCAGTCTGTTCGGCGGGGTCGGGAGGCTCGGCCAACCATCGGCATAATTTCATCAATATCCAACCAGCGCATCCAATCAGGCTACAAAACAGGACGAGCATCCATCCAAAGGTCACGAAGTACAAAAGGGGAGTCATGAATGGCTGTTCCCCGTGCTTGCTCCTCGAACACGATCAACCAGTGCCAATGGGTCAGCCGGTAGCGCATCGCCGCGCCAGGCCACGTGCCCGTCGGGCCGCACCAGCACGAGGCGGCGCTCGTAGAGCGGCGCGATCGTCGGATCGGCGATGGTCTCGACCGACAAGCGGCACAGCGCGCGCTGCGAATGCGTGCTCGATCGCGGACACGTCAGGCGCGCTGTCGCCGAAGCGCACCAGCGTGAAGCCGCGACCGAACAGGTCGATGATCGAGCGTCCGTCGGCAAGCCAGGCGTGCGGGCGCGCGGCTGCCGGTCACCGCGTTCGGGTGATAGTCCTCGATCGAGCCATGCGGGGCGGCGCCGCTTCGTTCCAGCAGATCGGGGAGGGGTCGTAGCGATAGCCGAGCGCAAGACCGTCGGTGATGAACTTGCGGGTCATGCTCGCCACGATGGCATCGCCCATCTTGCGGCGCGCCGCGCGCCCGTCCGGCGTATCCTGAAAGATCTCCGGCGGCGGCTCGCGCTCGCGGTCGCCCGCGTGGCTCACATCGGCGTGGCCGATGTTGCGGCGGCCGACCGGCTGGCGCTCGATCTCGTAGCTGTCGAGCAGAGCGCTGCCGCCCCAGCCCGCGAGCGTGGCGGCGAGCTTCCAGCCGAGATCGACCGCGTCGCCGAGGCCGGTGTTGAGGCCAAGACCGGACGACGGATGATTGAGATGGGCGGCGTCGCCGGCGAAGAAAATCCGACCCTTGCGGTAGGTGTCGGACACGACGTTGCGCGCAACCCAGCGACGGATCGAGATGATTTCGTGCGGCACGCGCTTGCCGACGACCTCGTTGAACATGCCGCTCGGCGTCGACCTTGTCGGGCGCGTCGTAGAACTCCTTGCCGCGCACGCCGAAGCGATAGAGCTCGCGCCCGTCGAGCATGACGAGATTGCGCCACAGCCCGTCGGGCTCGACGAAGTTGATCAGCGCCGCCTTGCCCATGGCGTGATGGTCCCAGAGCTCCGGCGCCTTCACGAAGATGCTGACAGGAAGTGCCCGATATAGGGCGAGCCGCTCATGGTCAGCGCCGAGCTGGCGGCGGATCGACGCTGTGGCCGCCGCTGCAGTCGATGACGTAGCGGGCGGCGATCGCGGCGCCGCTCGTCGCGCGCGAGATCGTGCACGGTCGCGATGACGCTGTCGCTCGTCCTCGATCAGCGCTTCGAAGCGCCAGCGATAGCGCAGGTCGACGCTCGTGAAGCTCGTGCGCGAGGTCGCGCAGGATCGGGTCGAGCCAGATCTGGTTGCAGCGCTGCGCGCGCTCCGGGCTGGTCGTGCGTGGGCCCACGGCCGCCGTGGTGCGGCCGGTCGATGCGCGCGATCTCGAAGCCCGTGAGCGTCGTGCAATAGAGCGCGGTGTGCGGAAAGTCCTCCGGCGCCGACGCGCGTTGCGCACGGCGTCTGCCACGCCCCAGCGGCGCATGAACTCCATCGAGCGGGCATTGATCGCGGTCGCGCGCGGATGGTCGGCCGGACCTTCGCCCTGTTCGATGACGAGGCAGGGCGCGCCGCGCCAGCCGAGATCGGCCGCGAGCGCAAGCCCGACCGGGCCGCCGCCGACGATCAGGATCGGCGTTTCGATCGTGTCGGAATTGTCTGAGGCATTCTGTAGTTTGCCCGCGGTATTCCGTGTGCGCCGGCGCTTCAATTGCAGATTTCGCGGCGCAGTCAATTGTGCGGGCGTCGGCGGTTGCGCCGGGCGGAGCCGCCTGTGGCTCGATCGCGGCTTTGGCCTTGGCGACGACGTCGGCTGGCGCGTTGATCGTGTCGTTGAACGATCTGCGGTCACGCGCTTCGGCGCTGCATCGGCTTCATGTCGAGGCCAAGCTGCTCGGCCTCGGTCGAGGAACGCCTCGTCCTTCATGGTGTCGTCGAAGGCGCTGCGCAGCGCGGCGACACGCTCGGCGCGGCACGTCCGGCGTGGTGAAGAACGGCCGCCCGAGCGACGGCGGCGAGGAGATCAGCGCCAGCACCTGCCGCTGCTCGGCGTGTCTTGCGCCAGCTCGTGCATCAGCGGCACGTCCGGATAGTCCTTCTCGCGCTCGGCGCCGACCTGGACCAGCGCGACGATCTTCTTGTCGCGGATCCAGTCGGCGTGCTCCTGCAGCATGCCGGCGAGGCTCGCGCCGCCGCGCGCCTGCACCTCGCCGCGCTCCATGGCGAGATCGAGCTCGGCGCGTGCTGGCATAGCCCATGACGATCTTGAACTTGGTGCCGAGCACCATGTTCATCGCGTTCGGATAGATGAAGGTGCCGGAGCCGACGCCGGTCGCGCCGGTGATCGAGCTCGCGCTCGCATCACGTCGTCCATGGTCTTGAAGCCGGCGGTGTGCCACGACCCAGGTGAACAGGTTGCTGCCGCCGGTCGAGCCCAGCCAGTTGAACTTGCGGGCGTCGAAGCGCACGCCGCGGCCGTCCAGCACCTGATGCAGCGGGATGATGTTGTTGACGGTGGCGATGACGGTGCCGTCCTTCGGCGCCTGCGTGTACATGAAGTTGGTCGCGAGCACATGGCCGCCGCCCGGCATGTTGCGCACGATCATGGTCGGCCGGCCGGGGATGTAGTTCGGCATGTGCTTGGCGAGCGCGCGCGCGGTGAGGTCGAACGGGCCGCCGACGCCGGTCGAGGTCACGATGGTGACGGTCTTGCCTTTGTAGAAATCCTCGATCGGGTCGGCCTGCGCGCCGGTGGCGCAGAGCGAGCGCTGCGAGCACTGGCGACGATTCGATAGCGAGCGTATGACGGCGTCGCGTCAGGCATGCGTTGGCCTCGATTGCTGGCGATCCGTCAGTCCTTGGCGCACCGCGAACGACGCAGGCGCGCCGTCATCGATATCACAACGCGCGACTGCGCCGTGACGCAGATTGGGCCATTGGCCGCGGCGCTTGTTCGCAGCGACGACTCAGCCTCCCGCCGTCATCTGGTGCTTCCACAGCGACCAGGCGCGCGGCACGTTGCGGCCGCGGCTCGACTTTTCCGATTCCTCGAGCGACGAGGAACTCGACCTCGCCGCCGACCGCGAGCTGGTGCGCCTGCATCTGGATGGTGGCGTTCTCCGTCGAGTAGACGGCGCGGAACACCGCTTCCGGGATCGATATCGCCGACCATGGTGGCGCCGTGGCCGCGCATCAGCACGACCGTCTTGTCGCCGAGCGTCTCGGCCAGCGCCTTGCCGAGCGGGGCGGTGCGGATCAGCATGTCGGTCATGCCGCCGGCGTCGCGGATTTCGAAGATCGGCACGCCGCAGCCGAGGAAGCCGCACATGTGCGACATGGGGCGCAGCTTCGCGCCCTTGGCGGTGCCGAACGGGAATGAGCGGACGGGCGTGGCAATGCACGACCGACATCACGTCGGGGCGCATCTTGTAGATCTCGCCATGGATGAAGCGCTCGCTGTATTGCGGCTTGTCGGCATGCGTGAGCGGGTTGCTGTCGAGGTCGAAGGTGACGATGTCCTTCGCGCGTCACCATGCCGGGCGGCAGGTGGCGCGACATCAGATAGTTGTTGCGGATCGCTTGTCGTGCCGCACGCTGATGTGCCCGAAGGCATCGACGACGTTGAGACGGAACAAGATCTTGTTGGCGAGCACGAGGTCGTCGAGCAGGGCCTTGGCGGGTTTGGCGAGGCAGTCTTGGCAGGGTCTTCGGCGTCATTGCAGCAGTCTCTTCACTTCTGGCAGCTACTGGCATCAATCCTTGTTGCGTGAGTGTGGAGGTGAGCGATCGATCTCAGCGCTGCGGGCGCAGGCGCTGAATCTGCATCTGCGCGAGGAACGGCACCAGCGGATGCGCGCCCATCTTCACGATCGTCGGCATGTCGAGCTTGATCAGCGCCTCGCGCTGGTCGGGCGGAAGCTTGAACTCGTCCGCATAGGCCGGTGCGTCGGCGACGTACTGCGCGCGCTTGTCGGCATCATGCGCGAGGCCATGCAGCGCGGACGGTCAGCTCGACCAGCTCCGGCTTGATCGACGGATAGTGCGCGCTGTGATCGCCGGGTTGCGACATCGATCCAGGCCGAGCGACGCGTAGTTGTGGTGCCAGCTCGGGTCGAACGACACGACGTCGGGCTTGCGCTCGCCGAGCGCGCCGGCCGCGCAGGCCCAGCAGCGCAGCTCGATGTTGCCGGTCTCGTCGAGCTCGGCCTCGTCGAACGCCGATCAGCGATTTGAGGTTGCCGGTCGCGAGCTTTTCGAGCACGCGCTTGTCCCAGGCCAGCTCCGGATTGGAGTAGCGGTCGGTGCCGGGAAAATGCGACATGCCGCCGCTCGACGAGGATCACGGTCCTGAGCCCCATCGCGGTGACGGTGCGCGCCACCGCCTGGCCGAAGGCATAGCAGCGCTCCATGGTGGGCTGCGGCGGCAGATAGGCGTTGACGTAGATCGGCAGCACCGGCCCGGTGTGGCCGAGATGAGTGAGCGGAATGCCGATCGCATAGTCGATCTTGGCGGTCGAGGTGAAGGCCGGGTCGAAATTCTGCCGGTAGAGCTGGCGTACCAGCTCGAAGCCGATCTCGCTCGGGATCTGCCAGCGGAACTTGCGGCCGGCGAACTCGCCGGTCGCCTCGCCGCCGACATGCACCGTGAACGGCGGCGCGGCGTTGTGGAAGAACTGCTCGGCGTGGTCGTTGGAGAAGATGATCCAGAGGTCGGGCTTGAGCGCGCGCAGCCGCTCGCCGATGTCGGCCGCGACCGCGCGCACGTGCTCGACGTTCGCCTTGTCCTCGGTGTCGGGCATCGTGAAGAACTGGGGCGCATGCGGCAGCATGGCGCCGCCGATCACGGTCGAGATCATCAATCCTCTCCTTGGTGGCCTGAAAAGTATCGCCCTCGGGCCGGGACAACAAGCAGCGCCCGGCCCGAAGATCGTGTGTTGGGCCACGGTTATGACGTTGTCCGACTGTCCAGCCCGGCTAGATAGTCCGCTACGGCTCGGCAGTCCGGGTTGTTGGTGACCTCGATCGCGACCTTGGCCCAGCCCGCGGGCGTGTTGTTGTGCTCGGGGTCGCGCGCGGTGATGTCCGCTCCGGCCTCGACCAGGAGCTTCACCATGCGCAGGTCGCCATTCCAGGCGGCTGAATGCAACGCCGTGGCGTGCGATCCCCAGTCGGTGCAGGCGTTCACATTGGCGCCTTGCGAGAGCAGCCACGTGACCAGGTCGTAGTGGCCGAAGTCGACCGCGCCCATCATGACGGCATCCGATTTGGCAATGTCGGGCTTTGCGGCGATGAGGGCCGCGAGCGTGTCCTTGTCGCCCATGCGGGCGTATTCCTGCGGCTCGGCCGCTATTCCGCGCTTCAACATGTGCTCGACCAGAGGCTGGCCGCGGCGGCCGAGCCGGCTCATGGCCTGGATCGGCGTGGTGTCCCACCTGTCTTTGCGGTCGTGCCCTACGCCCAGCTCGAGTAGGCGGTCGATCGCAAACGGCGTGCGCGCGAATGCCAGGATAGACCCGCTGTTGGGCTCGATTGCCGGGAGTGCGGATTTGCCGGGACGAAGGAGCTTTTCCACCAGTGCGTCATCCTCGAGCATCAGCGCCTCGATCAACCCAATTGTTGCGCCACGCTCGAGCAGCACGCGGCGCATCTCCGGCTGATCCCAATGAACGGTCAGCATCAGCGGCGACCAGTGTTCGTTGTGCTCATTGGTGCCATTGAGGTCCGCACCGGCGGCTATGAGGAGATCGAACATGTCGCGACGTTTTGTGTCGATCGACACGTGCAGCGGCTGCGGCCGGCCGCCCCAAAACGGATGCGGGCCGACTGCGTTGACCAGCTCCGGCGAGGCCGTGAGCATCGCGCGCACCGTGTCGATCTGGCCGGCGCCGACTGCGCGCAGCAGCACGGCGATGGATTCTTCGCCCGCCTGCCGTCGATCGACTTCGGCTTTCAGGGCTCGCCAGCTGCGAAATCCATAGTCGCGCGCGAGCGCGAGCTGTGCATTGGCGAGCTTGGCCTCGGGGTTGGTTTTGCGGAGCTCGTGGAGTTGCTGCTTGGCGGTCTTTCGCAGCCAATCAAGATTCGGCCGCGCTGGGAGCGCTTGCGACATGGAACACCTTCCTTCGTATGCGCCCGTGTCCGCGTGCGCGGGCTGAAAGAAGGCGGTGGCAATCGGAAGCCCACAGGCAGGTTCAACCCTTTTCGCGGACCGAAGGTTGCCTGTACAACCGGGCCAAAGGCTACTCCCGGGCCGTTGGCTGCGTCAACGATCGGCGGGGATTGCCTTCGCGGGCTGCCGGCAAGTACGCTTAAGCTCCGCCCAGCGCGAGCCACCCCCGGCCTCGCTCACCACCAGCCCCACCGGAGGTTTCATGGTCGAGGTGCCGATTACGATTGCATGCGGCAACTACGACCGCACGGCCGCCATCCGGGACGGGCGCGTGAAGGTCGACGGCTGCGCGGTCACCTATCTGCCGCTCTATCCGGAGGAGATTTTCCACCGCGCCTTCAAGTTCGATGAGTTCGACGTGTCCGAGCTCTCGTTCTCGAGCTATCTGCGCACGACCGCGGCCGGAACCTCGCCCTATATCGGCATTCCGGCATTCGTCTCGCGCATCTTCCGGCATTCCGGAATCTACATCCGCACCGATGCCGGCATCCGCAAGCCCGAGGATCTGCGCGGCAAGCGCATTGGTCTGCCGGAATATCAGATCACGGCCGTGGTCTGGATGCGCGGCATGCTGCAGCATGAATACGGCGTCAAGCCGAACGAGATCCATTGGCGCAACGGCGGGCAGGAGGAGCCCGGCCGCGGCGAGCGCACGCCGCTCAAGTCGATACCGGGCCTCGACCTCAAGCCGCTCGAGCCCGGGGAGACGCTGGTCGACATGCTGCGCAATGGCGAGCTCGATGCCTTGTTCACGGCGCGCGCGCCGTCATCGTTCCTCAAAGGCGAGCCGCACATCGCGCGCCTGTTTCCGAACACGCGCGCAGCCGAGCAGGCCTATTACAAGAAGACCGGTCTGTTTCCGATCATGCATCTCATCGGCATCAAGAAGACGCTGGTCGAGCGCTATCCGTGGCTCGCCACCAGCGTCTACAAGGCGTTCCTGGAAGCGAAGGCGCGGGCGATGATCGATCTCTGCGACGTCAACGCCCTGATGGTCACCTTGCCCTGGCTCGAGGCCGAGACCAAGGAGACCATGGCGGTGATGGGCCCCGACTTCTGGAAATACGGCGTGCACGAGAACATGCCCGAGATCGAGGCGCTGACGCAGTATGCCTTCGAGCAGGGCTTGATCGAAAGGAAGCCTGCGGTCGAGGAGCTGTTCGCGCGTCCGACCTTCGAGATGGCGAAGGTGTGAATTGCTCATTTTACATTGAGCTTGCCCGTATTACATTGAGCTTGCCCGTACCGGCGGCGTCGGCGATCTGTACGCATTCGGCGTCCGGTTTCGGTTCTGCAAGGCGTGCCGATTGGCAGCTAGTCGCGAGACGAGCGATCACCGGTCATCCGGCGCGTGATCTCCTGCTGTATTGCCGCCGGCTGCTCGGCCACGGCGCGGGTCAGTGTCCGAAGGTGGTGCCGCGCGTCGTGGAGTTGATCGATCAAAGATAGAATGACCGGCAGGCTCGCGTGGTCGAGGCCCATGCGGTAGTGCAGGTCGCAGGCCAGCGCCACACGCGACTCATCGAGCCGATCGAACAGGTAGCCCTCGTCGTCGCGGTGCGGTGCGATGACCCCTTCCTCGATCCAGGTCAGCAGCACCTGCCGCTCCAGATACGTGAATTGTGCGATGAGTGCGGTTTCGCGGATCATATCAAGCTGCGTCCTTTCTGCGCGGGTTCTGCGGGTGCGTCTTCTCCCATTCGGCCATGAATTGAGCGAGCGCCTCGTCGGCGCCCTCCGGTGGGACGATGTGAATCTCGACCAGCTGATCGCCGCGCGTGCCCGCGCTGTCGCGCGACACGCCCTTGCCGCGCAGCCGCAGCTTCGTGCCCTCCTTGGCACCCTTCGGCACTCTGACGTCGACCGGTCCGTCAACTGTCTCGACGTGCACGCTCGCGCCGTTCAGTGCCTCGCCGAGCGATATAGGTAGCGTGCTCAGAATGTCATGTCCCTCGCGCTTGAAGCCGGAGTGCGGCCGAACCGAGATTTCGACGTATGCGTCCCCCAGCTTGCCGTCGGAACCTGGCAACCCTTGCCCCTTGAGGCGCAGCACCTGACCGTCGTCGATCCCGGCCGGTATCGTCATATCGAGCGTCTTGCCGTCCGGCATCGCCACCATCTTGTGCGTGCCGTTCACCGCATCGAGAAAGTCGATCTCAAGGGTATAGCGGACGTCCTGCGGCGGCATGCGGAAATTGCCGCCTTCGCCGCGTCCACGGAAGAGATCGGCGAAGATGTCGTAATCGAAATCGGCGCCGCCCGCTGCCGCGCGCCCCGGCCGACGCTCCGCGGCGGCTGTAGCGCGTGCTCGGATCGGCCTCGGCATACTCGCGATAGAAGTGCCGCTCCGGCTGGCGCTCGGCGCCCGTCTCGTCGATCTCACCGGCGTCATAGCGCTTGCGCTTGTCCGCATCGCCGATGATGTCATAGGCCGCATTGATCTCCTTGAAGCGATTTTCCGCCTCTGGCTTGCCTGGATTGAGATCGGGATGCGTTTCCTTAGCGGCCTTGCGGTAGGCCTTGCGGATGTCGTCCTGGCTAGCGTTGGGCGCCACGCCCAACGTCTCATAGGGATTGGCCATTAGTCTCACGTTTGAGTTCTGGTGCGGCGCGGTTGTGCGCGGAACACCGGGCCAGACTACGCCATCCTGCTGTTTTGCATCAACGACCCAGCGACGCGGCTCAACTCCTGGCCCGGCCGGCAAGGCTGCCAACTGACGAGACGGCGCGCGATCGCGCGACGGCTTGACGCGCCTTGGACACGGCGCGACACTTTGCCAAAGCAACACAATACGCCGGACCCAAGGTGGCCCGCGTCAATACAGGGGGGCAGACTGTGCCGAAACGCCGTGAGGATAGGCCTGCCGTCGGCCGCCGCAATTTTCTCAAAGGTGCTGGGCTCGTTGGCGCTGCCGCGCTGACACCCGCGGCCGCCAAGGCCCAGGCAGTCGCCCCCAAGGCCAATCTGAAGGCAGCGGCACCGGGCCCCCTGCAGCTCGCCGCCGACACCCAGCCGCCGACGCGGGAGTCAGTGACACAGGCGTCGAGCGGCGGCGACTTCATGGTCGACGTCTTCAAGTCGCTCGACATCGACTATCTGGCGATGAACTGCGCCTCGAGCTTCCGCGGCCTGCATGAGGCGATCATCAACTACGCCAAGAACTCGAAGCCCGAGATCCTCACCTGTCCGCACGAGGAGATCGCGGTGCATATGGGGCAGGGCTACGCCAAGATTGAGGGCAAGCCGCTCGCCATGATCTGCCATGGCGTGGTCGGCCTGCAGCACGCCACCATGGCGATGTACAACGCCTGGTGCGACCGCGTGCCGGTGATCGTGTTCGGCGGCAATATCGTGGAGGCCGATAAGCGCGCGCCCGGCGCCGAATGGGTGCACTCCGCGGTCGATCCCGGCGCGATCGTGCGCGACTTCGTCAAGTGGGACGATCAGCCGGCCTCGCTGCAGCATTTCGCCGAGTCGATGGTGCGCGCCTACAAGATCGCAACGACGCCGCCGATGGGGCCGGTGTTCATCTCGCTCGACGCCGAGCTGCAGGAAAATCCAATTCGTGACGCCGAAACGTTGCGCATTCCCAAAGTCGCCAGGGTGATCCCGCCGCAGGCCGATTCCGGCGCGATCAAGGAGCTGGCGAGAATGCTGGTGGCGGCCGAGAACCCGGTTCTTCTCTGTGATCGGCTCGCCCGCACGCCGGCCGGCATGGCGCGGCTCACCGAGCTTGCCGAAACGCTGCAATGCGCGGTGGTCGACAATGCCGGGCGGATGAATTTTCCCGTCGCGCCATCCGCTCAACCAGACCGGTCGCCGGGGTGCTGTCATCAGCCAGGCCGATGTCGTGCTCGCTATCGAGGTGAACGAGCTGTGGGGCTCGCTCAACAACTTCAACGACCGCATCGTTCGGACCAGCCGGCCGATCACCAAGAAAGACGCCAAGATCATCACGCTCGGCACGCGCGACCTTTACCTGAAGTCCAACTACCAGGACTTCGGCCGTCACCAGGATGTCGATATGGCAATCGCGGGTGACGGCGAGGCGTCGCTGCCGGCTCTGATAGAGGAGGTGAAGCGCCTCGTCGATGGCGGCCGCAAGTCCGCCTTCGAGGCCCGCGGCAAGCGCCTCGCGACGGCACGGCTCGCCATGATCGAGCAGGCGAAGGCGGACGCCACCATGGGCTGGGATTCAAGCCCGATCACGACTGCGCGCATGTGCGCGGAGGTGTGGGCTCAGATCAAGGACGAGGACTGGTCGCTGGTCGGCAACGGCATCCGCATCACCTGGCCGCACCGGCTGTGGAACTTCGACAAGTCCTACCAGTGGAACGGCGGCTCGGGCGGTGCCGGCATCGGCTACACGGCGCCAGCATCGCTCGGTGCGGCGCTTGCCAACAAGCGACATGGCCGCCTCACGCTCAACTTCAACGGCGACGGCGATCTCATGTTCGTGCCGTCGACGCTGTGGACGGCGGCGCATCATCAAATCCCGATGCTCTATATCGTGCACAACAACCGCGCCTATCATCAGGAGGTCATGTACCTGCAGGCGATGGCCAACCGCCGCGGCCGCGGCATCAGCGATGTCACCATCGGCACCACCATCACCAATCCGAACGTCGACTACGCCACGGTGGCGCGCGGCTTCGGCGTCCATGGCGAGGGGCCGATCACCGATCCGAAGGATCTCGCGCCCGCGCTCAAGCGCGCGATCGCGGTGGTCAAGCGCGGCGAGCCCGCGCTGATCGACGTCGTCACCGATCCGCGCTGAGGAGTTGCGTCATGCTTCGTGCTCTCTTGCTTGCTTCAGCGCTGATTGGTGGAGCGCTCATCAACGGCTTCGACATGGCGGCGCGTGCCCAGGACGCGCCGCAAGGCGACGCCACTGCCGGAAAGCAGCTCTATCTCTCGACCGGCTGCTTCTACTGCCATGGCCGCGTCGGGCAAGGCGGCGCCTACAACCGGGAGGCGCCCTCACTCGCCAAGACCATCGTGCCTTACCTTGGCTTCAAGCAGCAGCTGCGCAATCCGTCGGGCGACATGCCGGCTTATGCCGAGGCGGTGATGAGCGAGAAGGATCTCGCCGACATCTTCGCGTTCCTGCAGGCGCTGCCGGGGCGGCGCGACGTGAAGGAGTTCACGATCCTCAACGATTGAAGGCCGTGACATCAGGTCACGGGCTTGCGTCGGTCACACTTTAGAGAGCTTGCAAACTAACGTAGGCAAGGCATTGCCGCCTGGGCTATGTTTCGACATGGCCTGGGGGCGGGCCGCGTCCCTGGGTCTCCAATCAAAAACCCGTTCGATGGATCGGGAGGAGGCTCTATGCCGAAGCTCAATATCAATGGCGCTACGCGTGACGTCGAGGTGGAGGCCGATACGCCTCTGCTCTGGGTCATTCGTGAGCAGGTTGGTCTCACTGGCACCAAGTATGGCTGCGGCGTGGCGCAATGCGGCGCCTGCTCGGTCCATATCAACGGCGAGGTGATGCGCTCGTGCTCGCTTCGCGTCGGCGACGTGAAGGCGACCGACCAGATCGTCACCATCGAAGGCCTGTCCGGCGACAGCACCCACCCGGTGCAGAAAGCCTGGTTGGCGCTTGACGTGCCGCAGTGCGGCTATTGCCAGTCGGGCCAGATCATGGCCGCGGCCGCGCTGCTCAAGAAGAATCCCAAGCCGAGTGACGCCGACATCGATGCCGCGATGACCAACATCTGTCGCTGCGGCACCTATCAGCGCATCCGTGCGGCCGTGCACATGGCCGCCACCAACCGCGCCTAGGGAGATCCGCCATGACAAAAAAGATCAGCGGCAAGTCCGCAAAGGTTTCGGCCACGAAGGTTACGCGTCGCACGTTCATTGTCGCCTCGGCTGCGGCCGGCGGCGGACTGGCGCTGGGCTTCAATGCGCCGTTCGGTATTGATGCAGCGAATGCTCAAGAGGGCGGGGCCGAGGTCAACGCCTGGGTCGTGATCAAGCCCGACGACACCACCGTCATCCGCATCGCCCGCTCCGAGATGGGGCAGGGCACGCTCACCGGTCTCGCCCAGCTCGTCGTCGAGGAGCTCGAGTGCGACTGGAACAAGATTGCGGTCGATCGCATCACGCCCGGTCAAAACCTCGCGCGCAAGCGCGTGTGGGGCGACATGTCGACCGGCGGCAGCCGCGGCATCCGCACCTCCGAGGATTATGTCCGCCGCGCGGGCGCGGCGGCGCGCATCATGCTGCTGCAGGCGGCCGCCAGCGAGTGGAAGGTGCCGGTCGGCGAGCTGACGGTGCGCAACGGCGTGATCAGCCATGCGGCCTCGAACCGGACCACCAGCTACGGCAAGGTCGCAGCGGCGGCGGCCAAGCTCGAGGCGCCCGATCCCAAGAGCATCAAGCTCAAGGACCCGAAGAGCTGGACGATCGCCGGCAAGACGGTGAAGCGGCTCGACACCGCCGACAAGCTCAACGGCAGCAAGGTCTACGCCATCGACGTCAATCTGCCCGGCATGCTGTGCGCGGCGATCAAGGATTGCCCGGTCTATGGCGGCAAGCTCAAGAGCTATGACGAGTCGAAAATCGCCGGCCGCCCCGGCGTGAAGAAAGTCGTGACGCGTGAAGGACACTGCGGTCGCGGTCGTCGCCGACACCTGGTGGCGGGCGAAGTCCGCGCTCGACGCGCTGCCGATCGAATGGGACGAAGGCGCGGGCGCGACCGCTTCGAGCGCGACGATCGCTGCGCACCTCAAGGAAGGCCTCACTGCCACGGCGACCAATGGCGAGATCACCAAAGGAGACGCCAAGGCCGCGATTGCCGGCGCCGCCAAGAAGGTCGAGGCGGTGTACTCGACACCGTTCCTGGCGCATGCCTGCATGGAGCCGATGAACGCCACCGTGCGGATCTCGGCCAGACAAGGCGGAAGTGTGGGTGCCGAGCCAGAACTTCGAGGCGTCGCTCGCTTCGCTCTCGGAGACCTCGGGCGTGCCGATCGACAAGTGCGAGGCCCATCGCGTCGACCTTGGCGGCGGCTTCGGCCGGCGTGGCGGCACGCAGGACTACGTGCAGCAGGCTGCCCTCATCGGCAAGGAATTCCCCGGCGTTCCGATCAAGATGATCTGGAGCCGCGAGGAGGACATGGCGCACGACTTCTTCCGCCCGATCTCGCAATGCGCGATGTCGGCGGGACTCGATGCGCAGGGCAACCTCGTTGGCTTGCACGTGCGCTCGTCCGGCCAGTCGATCAACGCCTGGCTCAATCCGAGCGCCATCCGCGGCGGCAAGGACATGCGCCAGCTGCAGGGCTGGTGGGAGGAGCCGGGCGATGCGCAGCTCGGCTACGACGTGCCGAACAAGCTGATCGAGTACGTGATGCGCAACACGCACGTGCCGGTCGGCCCCTGGCGCGGCGTCAACACCAACCAGAACGGCTACTACATGGAGGCCTTCATCGAGGAATGCGCGCGGGCGGCGGGCAAGGACTCGCTCGAGTTCCGCCGCGCCATGATGAAGAACTTCCCCAAGCATCTCGCCGTGCTCAACGCAGCGGCCGAGAAGGGTGACTGGGGCAAGCCATTGCCGCAGGGCGTACATCGCGGCATCGCCCAGTTCATGGGCTACGGCAGCTACTCGGCGGCGACCGCCGAGGTCTCGGTGAGCCCGGAGGGCAAGGTCAAGGTGCACCGCATGGTGCTGGCCTTGAACTGCGGCCACGCGGTGAGCCCGGACCAGATCGCCGCGCAGGTCGAGGGCTCGGTGGTCTATGGCCTCTCGGCGGCGTTCTACGGCGAGTGCCCGGTCGAGAAGGGCCGCATGACGAGCCTCAACTTCGACACCTACCAGGTGATGCGGATCGACGAGATGCCGAAGGTCGAGACCGTGCTGGTGCCGAGCTACGACTTCTGGGGCGGCGTCGGCGAGCCGACGATCTGCGTGGTCACGCCGGCGGTGATGAACGCGATCTTCGCAGCCACCGGCAAGCCGGTGCGCAGCCTGCCGCTCAAGAACGTGAAGCTCGTGTAGCAGCGACGGCGAAAGGCAATCAATTCAGCGGGCGCTCCGAGGCAACTCGGGGCGCCCGTTGGTGTTTGCAGCGTAGAACCTGTGTCCGCTCATATGTTGGATGGATAGCGGGACTTGTTGTGCTTGCACAAAGTCCTATTCGCGTGGCTTGATAGTAAGCGCACGCCCTCACGCCGCTCCAATTGCTCGGCGCTCAGCTCGCTCCGCGTGCAAGATTGCGCCCTGGACCCTGAAGGCAGGACCTCAGGCGGCGATCCGATAAAGAACCGCATGCGACTTCTTCGTCTTCTTGGCCTTTGTAGGCTTCTTCGTCTTGTCGGTAGAGGCCATTGCGGCCTTGCCTTTGCCTCCGCTCGCCGCAGCGACCGGTGTCAGAGTTGTGACGCCGAAAAGGCCGAGGACGCTGATGATAGCAATCAGCTTACTCATATCAGTGCTCCCTGTTTGCCCCGGCCTCTCATGATGCTCCGCATGGGTTCACTCCGCGGGGCGTGCACGCCGGTATGCGACAAGCTATTCTTGAGGGCGCCCGACGCGATATTGTCCTCCAGTTTCGCGATGTTGTCCTTTGGTTTACGAGCAAGGGGCGATTCTCGCCGACGGATTTCTGGCCCGAAGCTATCGAAAGAAAAGCGGCTGGCGGGCAAAGAGCGCGGCCCGTGGTCCCATGGGCTCGCGGCGCGTTCATTCCATCTGGTTGGGCCGGCGGGGCGCGCGGAACTTCCGGCCCATGGCGCCGAATGCGAGTTGGACGTTGGAGCTGCGGACGATCGAGTTGCGGCTCGCTATGGCCTCTCGGCGGCGTTCTACGGCGAATGCCCGGTCGACAAAGGCCGCATGACGAGCCTCAACTTCGACACCCAGAACGAACGAGTATCTGCTCATATGTCGGCTATTGTGCTCGGCCGCATCGCGCCGCTGTCTGCGGCCGAAAAATGAGGAATTACGATGAACGAGGCATCTGCTTGGCCGGACCTGCCGCTCGCGGCCTGGAGCGAGACCTGTGACACGCTTCACCTTTGGACTAGATCGTCGGCAAAGTCCGGTTGGCTTCGACCCCGCTGGTGAACCACTGGTGGAACGTCACACTTTATGTGACGCCGCGTGGCCTTGCGACCTCGCCAATATGCCATGGCGCGCGGGCATTCGAGATCGCTTTCGACTTCATCGACCACCGGCTGGTCATCGCGACCGACGACGGCCGCATCGAGACGCTCGCGCTTGCCCCGATGGCGGTCGCGGACTTCTATTCTACGTTCATGGATCGATTGCGCCGCCTTGGGATCGAGGTGCACATCTGGACGATGCCGAGCGAGATCAAGAACGCAGTGCCGTTCGAGCAGGACTGGACCCACGCGCACTATGATCCCGCCTATGCGCAGCGATTCTGGCGGGCATTGCTGCAGGCCGATCGGGTGATGAAGGTGTTTCGGGCCCGCTTCATCGGCAAGGTCAGCCCGGTGCATTTCTTCTGGGGCAGCTTCGATCTCGCGGTGACGCGCTTTTCCGGCCGGCTGGCGCCGCCACTCAATGCGCCCGCCCCAAACGTTGCCGCCTGGGTGATGCGCGAAGCCTATTCGCACGAGGTCTCGAGCTGCGGGTTCTGGCCGGGCAATGGCGGCTATGGCCGCGCCGCCTTCTATGTCTACGCCTATCCGGAACCGCCCGGCTACGGCGACACGCGTCTGCGTACACCCGAGGCTTTCTACGATGGTGGTCTCGGGCAATTCATTCTTCCCTACGATGCCGTTTGTCGATCGCAGGATCCGGACACGCTGCTGCTCGGTTTTCTGCAGGAGACGTATGAGGCCGCAGCCGACAAGGCGGGTTGGGATCGACAGGCCCTGGAGCGACAGACCCTGGAGCGGTCTGCGTAGCCGGGCCCGGCCACTTCCGCTATGTCGGGCCGCCCGGTCTGCCGGCTCCGGAAACGGATAGGGGGCCACCCTATCGCAGCGCATTCGATTTATCGCAGGCCGCTTTGGCGACGATACGCGCGGCATCGCCGCGAGCATCCTCGACGGCCTGCTGCTCGGCGCGGGCGACGCCGTCATCGGCATCAATCCTGCGACCGACAGCCCCGAGCGAGCGCACACGCTGCTCTCGATGCTGGATGATATCCGCAGCGACGCTCGATATCCCGACGCAGACCTGCGTGCTGGCGCACGTGACGACCACGCTGCGATCTGATCGGCAAAGGCGCGCCGGTCGACCTCGTGTTTCAATCGATTGCCGGAACCGAGGCGGCCAACAAGAGCTTTGGCATCAGCCTTGCGCTGCTCGCGGAGGCGCGCGACGCGGCGCTGTCGCTTAAGCGCGGCGCGGTCGGCGACAACGTAATGTATTTCGAGACCGGGCAGGGCTCGGCCCTTTCGGCCAACGCCCATTATGGCGTCGATCAGCAGACGCTCGAGGTGCGCGCCTATGCGGTCGCGCGCGCGTTCAAGCCGCTGCTGGTCAACACCGTCGTCGGCTTCATCGGGCCGGAAGCGGCTTGCTTGCGCCGTTCGTCACCAACCGCACGCTCAAGCACCGCATCATCATGGTGCCCAATCTCAACGCGTGTGCGAGAACGGGCGCCCTGTTGCCAGACTGACCGCGGCCCGGATCGGACTCGAGCGGACCGGCGCCTCGCTCGCGACCGGCCCGCTGCTCGACTTCCAGCTGGCGCATGCCCGCGCGCGCGATGCGGTGCATGAGTCATTTGACGCCGTCCGGCTTGCCGCTGACTTTGCTGCTGACTTTGCTACGACTTGGCGGAGCTTGCAGCGCCAGTGCTGACGGTCGCGAGCGCGGCCACCGATCGACAACGGTATCTGATGCGACCCGATCTCGGCCGCCGGTTGGCGCCTGGTGCCGAAGCGGTGCTGGCGCCGCATGCCGGGCACTACGACATTGTGCTTGTCGTCGCCGATGGCCTGTCGGCACGCGCGGTTGCAGCCCATGCGCGGCCGGTTCTCGCCCGCGCCGTGACGGCGCTGCGCGCCGACGGCTGGCGGATCGCTCCCCTCGTTATCGTTTGCCAGGGGCGCGTGGCGATTGGCGACGCGATCGCGGGAGCTCTTGGCGCCGACTGCGTCGTCGTCCTGATCGGGGAGCGTCCTGGCCTCACGGCGCCCGACAGCATGGGCGCCTATCTGACCTGGCAGCCACGTCCGCACACGACCGATGCAGACCGCAACTGCATCTCCAACATCAGGCCCGAAGGTATCGGCGTACGCCGACGCCGCCTTCAAGCTCGTGCATCTGCTGCGCGCCATGCGCGTGGGCGGCCTCTCCGGCGTGGCACTCAAGGACAACTCTGAGCGGCTGCGGCTTGAGGGATGATTTGGCGGATCATGAAGAGTGTGACCGATGGTGCCTAAGACCGGGCAGAGCCAACTCCACAGATTTGGTTTGTCGCTGCGTTGCAGGGCGCTCTTGCCGACGCGCTGGGAGCTCTGTTAGCCAATAGGATAGTGGGCCACCCTATCTTCGGCGCGTTGGAATTAGGGATCAGCGGCTGGAACGAGAGAGAGCCGGGCAAACCGGAGCGGATTTTACAGACCTTTAACGCGAGGACGGGTAGCCAGCCAAACCCAACGCTGTCATGATATGCGGCATCGGTTTCCAAGCTGCCGTCGCGCAAATCGTCGAGTGGGCATCATGCGAAAGTCCTTCTTCTGTCTGGTTCAATCGCTGCTTCTGATCAGCTTCGCCAACGCCCAACCCGCCCCGAGAGCGCTGCGGGATTTCGACTTGCTCGGGCGCTGGGCGGTTGAATGCACCAGGCCAGCCAGTCCCATGAATGAGCACTCGCTGTTCTCGCTCACCTCCGTGGGCGCCGCCTGGGTCCTGAATGATTTCGGACCGGACTATGATGGCATGGTCTATCGTATCGTCGATGCCAAACGCGTTGCGCCTGACAAGATTTCGCTGCGTCAAATCCTGGCGTCGGACGACAACGTCGTGCTCGACATTGTCATTCTGAAAGACAGCGAGAGAATTCGCATCTGGTCGTCTCAGACCGCCGATGGCAACGTCCTTGTGCGGGATGGGATGATCGCCTCGGGGAGCGACCAGCGGACCCGATGGGCCGGTCGTTGCGGGGAGAGAAAGGCGATGCAGCCGGACTCGCCGGTTGAGTGATCGCCGCAAAGGAGCGCGGGTCCTTTTGTTCGCTCAGAGAAAGCGTGCATGGTGACAGCGTCGACGACGTCAAAAAATCGCTGATGATGCCACGTTGTCTGGCATTGCAGCTTGCGGCGCTGTCAAAGCTAGGGGAGGAAGGAAGAATGCTCGATCGGTCGCGTCTGCCATCGTCATCACGCATTGAAGTCCGCCGTGTCATCTCGACAGCATTGCTCGCAATCGGCGTGTGCCTCTGTAGGGCCGCAATAAGTCCAGCCACAGCCGAGCCCGTGAATTTGGAAGAAGACTACGGAGAGTTCACGGCGCGGCCGGAGGAGCTCGCGTCCGTTGCGGTCAACGACATCGTCAAATCGCTGCGGCTCAACAAGACCGCGATGGTGGTTGGACAGGTGGTCTACAACAAGAGCTGCGCCTCCTGTCACGGCGCCGATCTGAAGGGCGTTGCTGATCAGCACACGCCGGATCTGACCGATGCCGAATGGCGCTTCTCGGGGGATGACTACCAATCCGGCGGCGTGACCAAATTTCCCTCCGACGTGGAATGGACCGTTCGCTACGGCATCCGCTCCGGGCATCCCAATGCCCGCGGGGCGGAAGTCAACATGCTGGCCTACGATCCGAAGTTTCGAAATGAGGAAGATACCAAGGATTTCGGAGACCAGGAGTTTCTGAACCCGTCGGAAATCGATGACGTGGTCGAATACGTTCTTCGGCTCAGCGGGCAACGCTTCGATCGGGCCAAAGCGGCTCGCGGTAGGGCGTTGTTCAACAACAACGCGAAGGGTAACTGCGTCGATTGTCACGGCGCCGATGGCAGTGGCATCGACACGTTCGGGTCGAGCAATCTCACGAAGAAAATCACTATCTCTATGGCTCCGATCGCGCGTCGATCCGCGAGTCGCTGGTCAAGGGGCGGCACGGAAAAATGCCGGCCTTCGAGGATGTGCTGAAGCCGGAGGAGATCAAGGCTGTTTCGGTGTTCGTGTTCTCACACGCCGCGACGCCTCCCCGCAGCGCGCCGGCTCGGCGAGAACCGGCCGGTAGGACTCGGCGCTGAAGTTGACGTCCGCTACGAGTCCTCGAGTTTGGGGGCGCGCATCCGATCCGGTCCGATACCGGGCGCAAGGAGCGCGCTAGTGGTCCAATTCTAACATTCGCATCCCTTCTCGGCGGGTTTTCTTGCGAATGTTAGAATCAAAGGACCACTAGCAACTACAGGCTTCTAGTGGAGCTTTGGATTTGACATTCGCTTCGCGAGCC
The DNA here is from genome assembly GCA_963817015.1 of uncultured Alphaproteobacteria bacterium. GTDB lineage: Bacteria > Pseudomonadota > Alphaproteobacteria > Rhizobiales > Xanthobacteraceae > VAZQ01. The sequence goes on from CAWFMV010000016.1 coordinate 106,706, forward strand.
TGCGGCTGGGTGGGTAGCGAATGTCAAATCCCCTCCACTAGCGCGGCGTGAACGGATCGAGGTCAATTCGGCGCCAATGATCAGTCAGGTCTACGACATGGTCGATGTTGTATTCGTCCGCCGTGATCGGAACCACATTGAGGATCTTCACCAGCACGCCGTTGAACTTGATCATATCCCAGCCCGACTTGACGAACCGGGGGTGGAAGAGGACTGCTGTTGCCCCCTTGAAGAGCGGGATCTGATCCGGGTAGCGGAGCTTGTGCCACCAGTCGAAGAACGTGTCATTGAGAAAAGGGTGGATAGCCAGGTTCGCCAGAAACTGCGCTATAGCGTTGGCGGCTGCATGATCGACGTCGCGCCGGATTGTGAAATGCAGCTCGGCACGATGGCCGGCGCCGGGCATCGGTAGCGCGGCCATTCCGATGGTGGAGAAGGTCGTGACATCGACCTCGGCGGATCGGCGCCAGGCGACGATGTCGATACGAGTCGGCCGTCCGTAGGTTTCCTCATCGTCCTGATAAGTGACGGAGTCATCCGGCTCGCCGAACCGTTCCAAGTGCTCGCGATAGACCTGTCTGATAAGTGGCGAAGCAGCCATATTCGCGACCAAGGGAGGCAGTGGTAGGCGGCAAGCCGCGATGTGGCTCGGCCCAGATCACCGCGCACGATCCACTTTCACATATACGTGGCTGGGACGCATCGGCAACGATACGAGAGCGTTAACGATGTTGCGCTCGGGCCGCTCATGCCGCGCTCGCGGTCCTGTAGTGTGGGCTGCAATGATCGAGCCTCCTGCATGCGACGCTCCTGCGATCGGTCGCAGCCGGGCAACAACCAAAGGGCACAGGTTGTGCTCAAGGTGCACGTGGAGCACGTTGCTAGTGGCGTTTTGTCAGGCCGCAACCTCAGGGCGATTAAGCGTGCCGGTATAAAAATGACACCATCATGGCCGACCCAATCCTCGTTCCGCGAACGCCCGGCGGTCATTTAATGAACACGTGCTTACGGCAATTTGACGCGATGCCTCTCTGAGCCGTCCTGCAGACGTCCAACCCGGTCAGCGTTCCGCGCGGCATCGGTTTCCCAGACGCCATCCAGATCAAGATTTCATCCATTGGTTCCAGGGAACAATCCGAGGCAGTGTTCCAGGAGGTAATTACCTAGTCCAGCTCAAGATGTTGAAATGCCATTGTTTATCCCATGAGAAAAAGATGCCGATAATGAAAGGTTTCGCGGAACATTTCTGACCGATCATCATTTGTGGGTTTGCGGGGAAATATGTTGAAGGACTGGTGGAATGAATGCGGAACAGTACCGCCGGCATGCGCGGCGCTATCTTGCCCGCGCCCGTCAAATGGCCAGTCCAGAGAACAGGGCAATCATGATCGACTTGGCGACGCGATGGATGCGGCTCGCGGAAAGAGCGGTGGCCACTCGGCCGGTCCAACAGCAGCAGCAACAGCAAGTGCAGCCCAAGAAAGACGACAAGAAGGATAGCGAGTAGGTGACCGGGTAGGCGCGACTGCGTCGCCTTGGCTACTGGTCAAATCGGTTCTTGCGCCAATCTCGTCCAATCCAACGCGGCGTTCCTGTCACACGCCAACTGCGTTTTTGCTTGCATCGGCCTCAGCCTCTGTGAGCCAGTCGGGGTGGGTCCACATGTTCCAGCGCATTCCTGCGAGGATTAGAGGGACGACCAACACCACGATGATCCACACGGCTCGTGTTCGGTCTTGTCGGCCTTGCCATCGTTCCTTCCTTTTTCTTCTTCGGCGTCGATCGGCAGACAACAACCTAGCTGTCATCGCGGATCGCTGCCCTACGGCGCGAAAGGCAATTCAAGATCGGGCTTAGGACATTGATGCCGGCCGCTTACCTTTGGGGATACATCCTCCGTCGCCCGCTGGGCCACCATGCGTTTGCCGTGAATGCCTGAAAGGCTCTGCGGCCGATTCCCGTGTCCGGATCGTTTTTGATGGTATAACCCTCTGATATCTTAGCGATGTTTCGCATTCGCCAAATGATCGCCGGTCTTTTGGCGTGGGTTGGAAAGGTCACGCTGCTGTTCACGCTCGCGGGTGTGGGGACCGGCGTGGTGGCTTACGTGCTCACACGGGTCAAGACCGGCGCATGGCCCGACGCGGTGGTCCTGGGCGAGCCGCTGGGCGAGACGTTGCAGAGCGTCGGCATCGAGCCGCCGCCATCGCCGTGGGCGTTTCTCGCGCCATTCTGGCGCTTCGTGCTTGAGCGGCCGACCTGGATGATCGCGCTGCTCGTTGGAATGTTGATTGGCCTCGTGTTGATGACCTGGGGCGATGCCATGGAGCGAAGCATCCGCTACAAGCTCCGCCATCATGAGCTCATGCGCGATCGCACGTAGTGGTGAGCTGCTTTTGCCGGGCGCGTTGTCGAGATGTTAAGCGGAATTGGTATTCGATCGCACGATTCGGCCGCAGCCACCGCCCGGCTGCGCTTTTTCCAACGCAAGGGTTCTTGATAGTCGCGAATGGCTTACTTCCGCAACAACACGGTCAATCTGCTCAATTTGCATTACGGGCTGCATTCATTTGCCGTGAGCGGCAGCAGCGCGTTCTTCGGCGTCTTCCTGCTCAAGTCCGGCGTGCCGGCGCCCATGGTGCTCCTATCGATCGCGGCGATCCTGCTCGGGCGCCTTCTCATCCGACCGAGCGTGCTCGTCTTCGCCAAGCGCTTTGGTGTGAAGCCGCTGCTGATCGCCGGCACGATCGCGACCAGCCTGCAATATCCACTCTTGGCAGAGGTCGATGGCATTGGCGTGAGCCTGTTCGTCCTGTGCGCGGTCTCCTCGATCGGCGACACGCTCTATTGGACGACCTATCATGCCTACTTTGCGGCCCTGGGCGATGCCGAGCATCGCGGGCATCAGGTGGGTGCGCGCGAAGCGGCAGCGGCAGTGGTCGGCGTGATTGGGCCGCTTGCGACCGGCTGGGCCTTGACCACGCTCGGACCGCGCGTTGCCTTCGGCGTCTGCCGCCGCTGTGATGCTGCTTGCCGCGCTGCCGATCGTCTGGACGCCGAACATCGCGGTGCCACAGGAGACGTCGGGCACGCTCAAGGCGGCAATGCCCGGCATGCTGCTGTTTGCGTCCGATGCTTTCTTCGCAGGCGGATACGTTTTCGTCTGGCAGATCGCGCTGTTCCTGTCGCTCGGCGAAAGCTTCTCGGCATTCGGCGGCGCGATGGCGCTGGCGGCGTTCGCGGGCGCCGTCGGCGGGTTGCTGCTGGGACGCCTGATCGATGCCGGGCACGGCACCCATGCGGCCATCGTGGCGCTGATCGTATTGGCCGCGACCACGATGCTTGCGAGCCATCAGCGTCGGCAATGCGCCGCTTGCGGTGCTGGCGAATGCGAGCGGTGCGCTGGTCGCCTGCCTCTATGTGCCGGTGCTTGGCACCGCTATTTACAATCAAGCCAAGCGCTCGCCATGCACGCTGCGCTTCCACATCGCTTCAGAAGCCGGTTGGGACCTCGGCGGCGCCAGTGCCTTGCTGGTTGCGGCCGGGCTGTTGCAGGCCGGCGTGCCGATCGGCGCCTGCCATCCTGCTGTCGCTCCTCGGCGCCCTGGCGTCGTTTTATCTGTTGCGGACCTATTTTTCGACGCTCGAGCCAGCGGCCTGAGCGCTGCGACATGCATCGCAGCGATGCGGCTTGTGGCCGCGATATGATCGTATTTCCATGGATGTCATTGATCTCAGCGTCGCTGAGGGTGTATTGAAACAGAATGCCGTTCGAGAGGCAGGCCGCGAGCCGGGCGAGCTGATATGGTCAATTATATACCTGTTCTGACCACGATTTTTTCGCTGTTCTTCCTCAGCCGGATCATACCGCACTATCTCGCCAGGAAATCGCCATACTTGCTGTGGTGGACGCTGGGTGTGGCCACCTTCGGGGCCGGCACGCTCACCGAAAGCATCAACGCGATTTTCGGCTGGAGCGAGTGGAACACCAAGATCTGGTATATCGTCGGCGCCCTGCTGGGCGGCTATCCGCTGGCGCAGGGGACGATTTATCTCCTGATGAACAAGCGTTTCGCCGATATTTCGGCCGTGCTGTGCTCGACGGTCATCGTGGTTGCCGCCATCTGCGTTCTGCTTTCGCCGATCGCGGTTCCGGAGGGCTTTGATTATCGCCTCACCGGCCGGGTGTTTGAATGGCAGTGGGTGAGGGCGTTCTCGCCGCTGCTCAATCTCTATGCCTTTGTTTTCCTGTTCGGCGGCGCCGTCTATTCCGCGATCCAGTATTTCGCGGTCGAGAGTGGCCGAACCCGCTTCCTTGGGAACATCTTCATCGCCATCGGCGCGTTGCTTCCGGGCATCGGCGGCACGTTCACGCGCTTCGGCTATGTCGAGATCCTGTACATCACGGAATTCATCGGGTTGGCCTTCATTTATCTCGGCTACTACAAGATGCGGAAGGACCGCGCCTCGTCCCTGCACGCCAACCAGCAGGCCTTCGAGGGTTCCGCGCCAGTCAGGTGAGCCCTGAGTTGAGCCTGGAATGCCTCAAAACTTCCGCCGCCATTAACTAAATCGTGAGCCGCTGCGCGCCTTGTGACGGTGTCGGGGAGGTCCCCGCCGTCGGCGCGCCGTGTTAGACTCAGCCATAGCGAAGGCTGGAATCATTCTCAGGAACGTAGGCGGCAAGGACCCAAATCGTGCAACGACCCCTGGCCAGATGTCTTTCGATCTCTCTCATGTTGATCTCGTGCTTGATCTCTTGCGCAATGGCCGCGCGGGCGCTGGCGCAACCCGTCGAGCCCGGCCCGACGCAGCCACCGGGCGCCAGTCCGCCCGAGCTGCGGGTTCTGGGTGGGCGCACCGATTACTCTGTCGTCACGCCTAAGAAGGCCTCGCCGCAGGAGCTACCAATCTGGCGTATCCCGAACGTGCCGTCCTCGGCCGAGGCCTACTACGCGCCTGACAACTATCATGTCATTGCGCAGACCCAGGACCCCGACGCATTACGCACGCCCGGACGCAACTCCGGCGCGCTGACCTGGATCTATTCCGACGACGGCAAGACCAAGTGGCGCATCAATGATCGCGGGCAGGACGCCTGCTCCTACTTTTTCCCCGATGGCAAGCGCGTGATCTTCACCTCGACGCGCGACCACATGGATATGCCGATCGGCAACTGGTCGGATCAGAACAACTATCCGCAAGGTGCCGAGCTCTACATTGCGGATATCGATGGCGGGAACCGCAAGCGCCTCACCAACAACACCTATTACGAAGCCGAGGTGTCGGTCTCGCCCGATGGTCAGAAGATCGTGTTTACCCGCCAGGTGGAGGGTGCGCTCGATCTCTATATGATGAACATCGACGGCACTGGCGAGAGGAAGCTCACCGACACGCCGGATTGGCAGGAGGGCGCGCCGTTCTTCCTGCCGGACTCGAAGACCATCACCACCCGCGCCTGGAGCCGCGCGATCTATGGCACCAAGCGCCCGACCCCGATGACGATCTTCACCATCAACACCGAGACCGGCGAGCGCATCCAGCGCACTCACGACGACTGGATGAACTGGGCGCCTTATCCGGCGCCGGATGGGCGCCACTATGTGTTCGTGCGTCCGCTCACCGACAATCCGTCGAACTGGGAGATCTTTCTCGGCGATCTCGAAGGCGGCGAGCCGGTGCGGTTGACTTTTAACGACAGTTTCGATGGCTTCCCGGCGATCTCGCCCGACGGCACCAAGATGCTGTTCGCACGCTCCGAAGGGCCGGGCTTCATGGCGGGCCTCTACACATACGTGATGGATATCTCCTCGCTGAACATCGGCCCGAAGCCGAAGCCCTGATGTGACCATGATCGGACTTGATTTCATGCGACAGGCGCTTGCGAAAGCCATGCTCGTTTTGCTGCTGGTTGTCGTTGCTGCGGCCACGAGCCCCGTCGTGCTGGCGCAGCCTGCGCCAGTGGTCCACCATGACCTGACGGTGGCGCTCGACCCGGCCAATCACCGCCTCAAGGTGCGCGACCGCATCCGCATTCCGGGCGCTCTGGTCACTGCGCCATTGACTTTGTCGTTGAACGCCGATCTTGCCGTGCAGGCGTCATCGCTGACGCTCACCCCCGTGAGGTCGCGTGTGCCTGGGCTCCGATCCCGGCATGGACCGCGATTTATCGCGCGTGCCGGTCAATGTCTATCGGGTCGAAGGCGCGACGCCTGGGCAGGATGTGACCGGCGAGCTCAGCTACGAGGGCGCGATCAATAGTCCGGTCCGCCAGTCGGGTGGCGAATATGCGCGCGCCTTCAGCCAGTCGCCGGGCCTGATCGAGGCGAGGGGTGTCTATCTCGCCGGCTCGACCCAATGGGTGCCGCAGCTTGGCGATGCTTTGATAAGCTACACGCTCACGGTCGAGTTGCCGGCGGGCTGGAAATCGGTGAGCCAGGGCGAGCGCGCTGCAGCCGCGGCGCCCAGTGGCGACTGAGCGTTGGTCGGTCTCGACGCCGACCGAGGAGGCGCATCTCATTGCTGCGCCCTTCACCGAATACTCGCGCGACGCCGGCGCCGTGAAAGCGATGGCGTTCCTGCGTAAGCCCGACAAGGCCTTGGCCGATCGCTATCTCGATGCGACCGCGCAATATCTCGAGATGTATCGCGGGCTCCTTGGCCCCTATCCCTATTCCAAGTTTGCGCTGGTCGAGAACTTCTGGGAGACCGGCTATGGCATGCCATCGTTCACGCTGCTGGGCGAGCAGGTCATCCGCTTCCCGTTCATTCTGCATTCGTCCTATCCGCATGAGCTGTTGCACAACTGGTGGGGCAATGGCGTTTTTGTCGACGGTGCAGGCGGCAACTGGTGCGAGGGTCTGACCGCTTATCTCGCCGATCATCTGATCGCCGAGCAGCGCGGGCAAGGGGCGGAGCATCGGCGTGCCATCCTGCAGCGCGTGACCGACTACGTGACGCCCGATAACGACTTCCCGCTGACGCGCTTTCAGAGTCGTTACAACGCCGTCACCGAGGCCGTCGGTTATGGCAAGACCGCCATGGTGTTCAACATGCTGCGCGAGAAGGTGGGTGACGCGCAATTCATCAAGGCGTTGCAGCAGTTCTATCGGGACAACCGGTTCCGCCCGGCGTCCTTTGACGATATCCGCAAGAGCTTCGAGGCGGTGTCGGGTCTCGATCTGCGCACGTATTTCGATCAGTGGATCAAGGAGGTCGGAACACCAGAGCTCAAGCTCGAGCAGGCGGCGGCCCAGGGTGCACGCCTCACCATCACGCTCTCGCAGGTGCAGGCCGGGCATCAGTTCGCGCTCGATGTTCCTGTCGTCATCGAGACCGATCAGGGTATCGAAACGAAGACGGTTTCGATGCCGGCCGACAAGGCGCGCGTCGAGGCGAGCTTTGATCTGAAACGCCCCGCGCGCCGCATCGAGATCGATCCGCAGTTCCAGCTCTACCGGCGCCTGAGCCCGTTCGAGATCCCGCCGTCGTTGTCGAAGGCATTCGGCGCGAAGAAGGTGCTGATCGTGCTGAGCGCGCAAAGCGCGTCCCGCTATGCCGGTCTTGCCAAGGCCTGGACCCGTGATGGGGTCGAGATCGTCACGGACAGCGAGATCGATGCTCTGCCGAGCGATCGCGCGGTGTGGCTGTTTGGCGCCGGCAACAAGTTCGCGCCGGTCGTGGCGGATGCGCTCAAGAGCTACGGCGCATCGCTCGATGCAGCGGGGCTGCGCACCAGCAGCACCGCGTATGACGCGGCAGGACGCAGCCTGGTCGCGGTGGCGCGCCATCCCGCCAATCCGGATTCGGTGGTGATTGCGCTCACCGCGTCGAGCGAGGCTGCGGCCGATGCGCTCGCGCGCAAGCTCCCCCACTACGGCAAATATTCCTGGCTGGTCTTTGCCGGGGACGACGCCACCAACGAGGCGACCGGCGAGTGGCCGGTCGGCGACACGCCGCTTGCACGCAATCTCACGCCGCAGGCCCAGCCGATCAAGCTGACGCCGCGTCAGGCACTCGCCGAGATCAAGCCGCTGTTCGACACCGCCCGCATGAAGGCCGATATCGAATGGCTGGCGGCGCCTGAGCGCGAGGGGCGCGGCGCCGGCAGCCGCGGTCTTGACGCGGCAGCGCGCTATGTCGCCGAACGCTTCGAGCGTCTCGGCCTTGCGCCGCTCTCGTCCAACGCGCAGGGCGACGATCGATACTTCCAGCCCTTTACCATGACCGGCGAGAATGACGCGCCGGTGCCGACGAAGAACGTGATCGGAGTTCTGCCAGGCACGAACTCCGCCTTGAATGGTCAGGCGCTGGTGATTTCCGCGCATTACGACCATCTGGGTTTCGGCTGGCCGGATGCGCGCGGCAGCGCCAAGGGGCAATTGCATCCAGGCGCTGACGACAATGCATCTGGCATCGCCGTGATGCTGGAGATTGCGCGGCTGATGGCGAATGCGCGGCCCGAGCGCAGCGTCATCTTTGCGGCCTTCGCCGCGGAGGAAGCCGGGCTTCAAGGCGCTCGCCACTATGTGAGGGCCGCGCAAGCGCCGGGTGCTGCGTATCCGTTGTCGGGCACTATCGCCAACCTGAATTTGGACATGGTCGGACGCCTCGCTGACGGCAAGGTGACGGTCTTCGGCACCGGCTCGGCGCGCGAGCTGCCATTCATCTTCATGGGCGCGGGTGCGGTGACCGGCGTGCCGGTGCAATCGGTGGCGCAGGAGATCAATGCATCCGATCACACGGCGTTTGTCGAAGCCGGCGTTCCGGCCGTACACGTGTTTGCGTCGCAGGCGAGCGACTATCATCGTCCCTCGGATACGCCTGACAAGATCGATGAAGCGGGACTGGGCAGGGTTGCGGCCGTGTTGAAGGAGGCCGTTGATTATCTGGCGGTGCGGCCTGAGCCGCTGACCTTCACAGGGAGTGTGGCCGCAGCGCAGCCACCGGCCGGGCGGACGCCAGGCGCGCCGCGCCGGGTCGCCACCGGCATCGTGCCCGACATGACCTACCAGGGCGAAGGCGTGCGTGTGAGCAGCGTGCAGCCGGGGTCCGGCGCGGAGCAGGCGGGGCTCAAGATGGGCGACCGGCTTCTGGTTCTGGGTGGCACCAAAACACCCAATCTTCGCGCCTTGGCGGATGCGTTGCGGGACCTGCAGCCCGGGCAGACGGTCGAGGTCGAGTTCGCGCGCGAGGTTGCGATGCTGCGCGCCACGCTGCGGCTCGGCGAACGATAGCGCGCGACCGGTTGTCGCGAGACCTCCATTTGGGGGAGGTCGCTGAAGATTATTTCCTCTGCTTTTTGAACCGATAGACTGGTTCGCGACACTAAGGCCCAGCATAAGAGGACCGACCTCGATCGGTCCTGCGCGGGTAATAGTTCACCGGGAATAGTTAGGAGAAAAACAATGGCTGACACCAATATCGCAGTTGATAATGGCGTAAACGTCGCGGCCTTGATCGCCGCCCGCGAGGCGCTCACGAACGCTCCGCAAGCCGCGAAGTTCAAGTGGCGCGCGGCCTGCGAGTGGAGGAACGGCACCCATAGCCACTCGACGGTCGAGGGCTTCTTCGGCCTCGGCGAGGAGCAGCGCCGCAAGACCACGTTCAAGTTCGATGCCGACCATCCGGAAGTGTTTGCGTCCGAGGACAAGGGCGCGACGCCGGTCGAATACGTTCTGGTGGGGCTGGCGAGCTGCCTCACGGCCGGGGTTGCGGCCATCGCCCAGCATCGCGGCATCCAGCTGCGCTCGGTGACCGCAACGATTGAAGGGAACATGGATATCCAGGGCATCCTGGGCATCGACAGCGAGGTCCGCAACGGCTTCGGCGGCATCAACGTGACTTACAAGATCGATGCCGATGCCAAGCGCGAGGACATCGAGGCGCTGGTGGCGCAATCGCAGAAGCGCTCCGCCGTCTATGACATCGTCACCAACCCGACCAATGTCACGGTGAAGGTGCTGTAGAGGCTTCGCGCCTCTCCGGCGTGGTTGCTTGAACGACTGCGTCGAGTTTTCGTCGAGGTCAGCGCAGGCCGGTGGACCGGCCTGTGCGCGACTTCGCCAACGCATGAGCTTGCTGCGCTATGGGAATGAATCGTACCGTCACCACCATCATCATCGGGGCGGGGCACGCCGGCCTCGCCATGAGCCGGTGCCTCACGGAGCGCGCGATCGACCATGTGGTCCTGGAGCGCGGCGAGGTGGCACATACGTGGCGCACCGAGCGCTGGGATTCGCTCCGTCTGTTGACACCGAACTGGCAGAGCCGGCTGCCGGGCTTCCGCTATCAGGGCCACGATCCTGATGGGTATCGGACCATGCCGGAGGTCATCAGCTTCATCGAGGACTATGCCAGAGCGATCGCCGCTCCGGTGCGCACGCATACGACGGTGACGTCGGTGCGTCGTGGCGACAACGGCTACGTCGTGCGCACGGATCGCGGTGACTGGCAATGCCGAACGGTCGTGCTGGCGTCCGGCGCGTGCAACATCGCGCGTGTGCCGGCGTTTGCGAATCTGGTGCCGCCATCGATCGTGTGCCTGACCGCGCAGCAATATCGCAACCCCGATCAGCTTTCCGACGGTGGCGTTCTGGTTGCGGGCGCGTCCGCGAGCGGCACGCAGATCGCCTGCGAGATCCAGCGCTCGGGCCGGCCAGTGACTCTTGCGGTGGGCGAGCATATCCGCGCTCCGCGCCTCTATCGCGGCCGGGACCTCGAGTGGTGGATGGACTCGGCCGGCGTGCTCGACGAGCGCTATGACGAGATCGACGACATTGCGCGGGCGCGCAAGGTGCCGTCATTGCAGCTCGCCGGTACCTCCGACCGCTCGACGCTCGATCTCAATGCGCTCAGTGATCTTGGCGTGACTTTGGTTGGCCGCTTTGCCGGACTGGCCGATGGCAAGGCGCAATTTGCCGGCTCGCTGCGCAACATGTGTGCAATGTCCGACCTCAAGATGGGGCGATTGCTCGATACCATTGATGCGTGGGCGCGCGACCATGACTTGGACGGTGAGGTCGAGCCGCCGCATCGCCTGCCGCCGACGCGGGTGCCGGATGAGCCGCCGCTCATCATGAATCTCGCCAACGTCTCCAAGAGCAACATTCGCACCATCATCTGGGCGACCGGCTATCGACCCGACTACAGATGGCTCGAGGTGCCGGTGCTCGACCACAAGGGGATGATCCGTCATGACGGCGGCATCACATCGTCGCCTGGCCTCTACTTGATGGGCGCTCCGTTCATGCGGCGGCGCAAGTCTACCTTGATCGACGGCGCCGGCGACGATGCGCGCGAGCTCTCGGGCCATCTTGCATCCTACATTGATGCACGCGCAGAGCCCGCGATGGCGCTCGCGCATGCTCCCTAGAGCATGACCCGATCAGGGAAGGCAATTTTCGGAGAAGGTCGGCCTTAAAGTCCCCGGAGCACGCAGACTGTGGTAGCGTGTGGGGACAGTCGGCGATTGCCGCCAGAAATCTGCATTCGTCTTGGTGATGGCCAATGAAAGCACGCATTTACCGCCTGCGCATTTCAGAACGATAGTCGTCATGTCGCCACCCAGTTGACAGAATCCCGAGTGAAAATATCGATGTAGGCAAAGGGTTGTCAGACACCCATGGAACGCTCCCTGTCAGATCCAAAACTCGGCGAGGTCAGGGCCGTTCTGGAGCGCCTGCAGACCTTTGCCGCGGATCCGGACGGCACGGAGCCACCTGCCCAGGCGAGCAACGGCGCTGGCGTCAACGGACATACGACAAGCGCCCATCAGTCGGGCACCCAAGAACCGGTCGACGAGCTGCCCGCCCGCGAACCGGCCGAATACGATTTGGGCAACGAGTCCGCGGGTAAGCGGCGAGCACCAGCAGCCATTGGGCTTGGCATTGCCGGCATGGTGGTGATCTTGCTGGGTGTTGTCTGGCTCATCGTGTCGCCCGGCGATCGCGGTGAGCTGTCAGCGGCCGTTACTCCGGATGTGACACCCGCGGGCCGCGCAATTTCAGAGCGTGACACACCTGTCAAACAGCCGGATGTCAAACAGCCGGAGCCGCCGGTCCGGCACTCGCGCGCAGGCATCGATGCTGCGCAAGATCTCTTGTCGAAGGGGCAGGTGCAAGCCGCGCGCAAACAGCTTCTCGGCTTGGCATCGGCCGACACCGCGGACGTGGCCTGGATGCTGGCGCGATCTTATGACCCCAATTTTCTTGTAAGCCTTCCGAGCGCCGATGGGAGGCCCGACATCGAGCAGGCAACGCGCTGGTATCGAATCTGGCATGCCGCCGCCGTGAAGCAGGGCCTGGTGCCGAACAGCGTGTCGGTTGATCGGATCATCGGCTCGATGCGCTGATTGTCTGGTACGGAGCGTTCGCAGTCACCGATCGAGCCACTCTTCCGTGCCTCGCCAGGATGCTCGCCGAACGGTTGTCGAGCCGAGGGCAGACGGCAGCAGCAGACGACGCGCGCTCGCGCGCATGTGTTCGGGCGCGCTCGGTGCGGGTTTGCTGGCGCCACGTCGGCGCCATAAAGGTTGGCAAGTTTGACAAGCAGAATAATTCCGGTTGCGCCAACAGGGGGGATGAGGCTTCGCAAAGATCGTTCGGCTTTGCGCAAGCCCCGTCGCCGACGGGACCAGGTGCCGATCTTCGCTCAGCGGTTGTCTATTTTGCGTCCCATGTCGTGTTTGCGTCCCATGTCGTGGCGACTGATTGCCGTTGCGATCGGGCTGCTCGCGCTGGCGTTGCCGGCTGGCGCCGAGCAGCGGCAGAAGGCGCCCGCGACGGCTCGAGGAACGGTCACGATCCTCACCGATGGCATTGCGGAGCCCAACGGCAGCGCGACGCGAGCGATTAACGAGCTCGCAAAGGAGATCGGCAATATACGCGTCCTGCCGATTGCCGGGCATGGCGCCGTGGCTAATGTGCGCGATCTTTTGCGGCTGAAGGGCGTCGATTTCGCCGTTCTGAACAGCGACATCTTCCCTTTTCTCGAGCAGACGCGGCAATACCCGAATGCTCAAAAGCAGATCCGCTATGCCACTCACATTTACAGCCAGAAAGTGTATCTGCTGACGCGCAAGGAATTCAAAACGATCGCTGATCTGCGCAGGCGCAAGATTGCGGTCCCCTCGCGCGGAGCGGGCAGCCACACGACGGCGATGACGCTGTTCAATCTGCTTGGCATCGATGTGGTGCTGCACTCCGGCGTGGACCTCGATGATTTCAACGTCGAAAGCTTCGACGGTATCTTGCTGCTAGGCGACGAGCTCGCGAGAGCGCGACTGAGTGCGCAGGCGCGGCGCGATCTTCAGGTCATGCCGATCGGCCTCATGCCGGCATTGCGGGCGACCTATCGGCCTGGCGTGATCGAGCCGCAGGAGCTTCCGGGCGTTGCTGTCGCGGAAAATGTAGAAACAATCGCGGTTTCGACCTTGCTCGCGGTCTACGACTGGACGTCCGCGCAAGCGCGGTTCGCCGATGTGTCGAGCTTCTCGACCAGGCTGTTCGCTGCGCTTCCGCGGCTGCGGCAGAACGCAAGCTCGGTCTGGCGGCAGGCCGATATCAACGCGCAGATCGCAGGCTGGTCGCGCTACAGCGCGTCGCAACCCGCGCGGGGCCTATCGAAGGAGCAGCTTGCTCAGCTTGCCCTCGTCGACCGACCACAGGCGATGCTTCCGCCTCTTGCAGACGCCTCGCCGGCTGCGGCCGCAGTGCCCAAGATCACGGTCTTGGCGATGGGTCGTGCGCCGCTGGCCGAGCAGCAGTTGCCAGCTGGCGGATTGATCCCGGAATTGCTGCGCAGCAGCCTGAGCAAGGCGAGGCTTGGCGGCGGACGCTCGGAGATCGAGCTGCGGTGGGTGACTGCGGCGCCCATGAAATCGCTGCTGAGCGATGACTCCATCGACATGTCCTTGCCGTGGGACGGTGCGGATTGCGAGCGGCCCAATGACCTGGTCCAGGCCTCTGCGGTCTTGTGCGACAATGCGCTCTATTCCGATCCCATCCTTGAGGTTGTCGTTGGCCTGTTCACGCGCTCCGACAGCAAATTCACATTTGCTACCGATGAGAGCATCCTGGGCAAAAGCATCTGCATTTCCGGCGACCAGGATGTGTCGCCGCTCAACGGCCAGGGCCGCGATTGGATTTCGCAGAAGCGGGTCATCGCGGTTCGCAAGCCAACGCTCCTCGATTGCGCGAGCGCTGTGCAGACGCTGGAGGCCGATGCCTTTGTGGCCAGCGACCTCGAGGGACGCTTTGTTCTCGACCGGCTGGGCTTGTCCCGGGATTTCAGGATGCTGGAGCGGCCCCTGGGGATCCGCGGCGTCCACGTGGTTGCTTCTAGAGAGCACCTCCAGGCCTCCGAGCTGATCAGTGCGGTGAACCGGGGCTTGAAGGAGCTCAAGCAGACTGATGCCTACGCGGCAATCGTCCGCAATCACCTCATGCGTCTGTGGAATGGGAATACGAGCGCGCCCTGAACGCTTGGTGGACTGAACGCTTGGTGGACTGAACGCTTGGCGGACCGATCGACCCGTGCGGTCAAGCATCTGCGGTCACTCTCCCGGTCTGCTCTAGCCGATCGATGAGAGGGCGTGGTGCGCGATCCGACCAGTGACCCGAAGGGCTGAGTTCGCACGCTGTTCGCGCGCGTTGTCCAAGAGCGCGGACAGTGCGGCTTCGAGCATGTCAGCCCCGGTGGCATGCCAAGCGTCCGGAGCCGGCGCGTTCTCGCTGCCCCGCGCCAGAGCAAGCGCATCGACCGTTGCGACCAGGATCATGTCTCGGAACATGGAGCCGCATTCGCGTCGCAGGCGCGACAAGAGCTTGTCGCGGTCCCGGTCGTCGGACAGGAGATCGGCGTGGGTTGCGACCAGAAGCCCGCAGGAGCGCAGCCGCACGGGCAGCTGGCTCCACGCGATCCGTTCGCTTTCCTTCCAGGCCTGGATGCTGACCGTGCACCACACGGCCGCATCGACTGCGTGCGATGCAAGATCGATCTGCTCGGAAACGGACAGCCCGGGGCAGTCGAGAATTTCCACCGTGCGCAGTCGCGGTGAGGGCAGCCCGACCTCGAGACGAAAGATCGATCGCGGCAGCGCCTTGGGGTCCGCGCGGAGGCGCGCCCGCTGGCCTGGAGCGCCATGGATGACCCAGATCTGGGGCTCATGAGCGTAGTAGATGAGCGTCGGAATCCGCGTGTTCGAGATAGCGGCTGTCGGCAGGCTCTCGATCCGGCCCAGCAGGTTGGCAAGCGAGGACTTGCCCGAGTTGGACTTCTCCGCAGATGGCAAGGCGCAGCGGCCGAGCAAGGCGCTGCTGTGTGCGTCGCAGGGCGCGCACGGCCGGGAACAGTTTTGAGCCGGGCGGAATTGTCCTTTCCAGCATGGTTCGTGCGAGCTTCAGCTCGGCAACGATCCGACCTGTAAGTGGGTGGTCCGACACGACGGGCACCAGATTGGAACTGCAAACCTTTGCTTAGCAGGCTGCCAGGAACTCTCAAGCGGACTCGATGCACGCTATCGTTCAGGTCGCTTCCGCTCTGGTCCATTGTCTAAGGGACCTGACGCAGGGTGACCAGCAGGCAATGCGTGCTGCCGGGTCCGTCGCGCGTCACTTCTTTGTAACGTCGGCCCTTCCCTTGGAAGCGGGGGCAGGGGCTGCCTCTCGCCTCGGAGCTGCGGGCGCCGGTGCGCCGACCGGTGCTGCCGCCGGCGTGACGCTGATCGCTGGGTTCGGTACGCCCTGAGCCTCCCAGAAGCGCGCCAGATGGCGCTCGACAATGCGATCATACTCGCCGCTTTCACGCAGCTTCTCGAGCGAGCTGTTCACATAATACAGGATGGTGCGCGCGTGCGGATGCGACTTGGAGACCAGCACATGAAAGGTTGTGAGCGCTATCGGCTGCTCGATCATGCGCACCTTGTCGGCCAGAGCCCGAGCGAGGTGATGCTTGCGCGCCCGGCCAGCTCCAACTCCACCACGCCATCGACCGTGGCGGTGTCCAGCAGGCGGAAGCACTCATCGACCGTTGGCGGTCGCATCAGGACGATCCTGTTGTCGCGCACCCAGCCGCGCCCGTGGTCGTCAAGCTCATGGACCGGCTGACCGGCCGGAACGCACAGCGTCGCGCCGGCAATTTCTTCATTGCGGAGCGACTTGAAGCGCGAGCTCGACTGCACGAACAATCCGGTGATCACTTCATAGAGCGGCTCGGAGAAGAAGAAGCGCTGACAGCGGAACTGTGAGGTTTGCTCGAGATTGACGCCATCGCAGTTCGGGCGCGCCCAGGGGAAGCCGACGTCGAACGCGCGCGTCAGCAACAGCGGATTGAGGTGGGCCGACCAGTCATTGACCCAGGACACACCGTAGTCGAAGCGGCCCTTGGCCTCATCCTTGACCAGCCCCATGGCGGCAGCGATCACCTGGGTCAGCATGCCTCCGCCCTCAAGCGAGCGCCCGGTGAAGGGTGCAAAGCCATCGGCGGTCAGAAACTCGATGCGCCGCACCAGCGACGAGATGATGATGGACGCCTCGCTTGGCGTCTGCGTCTGCGCGGGCGTTGTGGCAATAGGCGGCAGCGGCTGGGCCTGCTGGCCGCCGCCGACACATGGGAGCCGCAGCGTGAACCCGGGCACCAGCAAGGACACGTTGGTGCCGAGACGGTCCTGGTTGGCGTAGAAAATAATCGTCCACTGCGCCGGATTGCCGTACACGCGTGCCGCGATCTGAGCGAGCGTTTCGCCTTCCTTGATTGTGTAGTCGGTGCCGCAGGTCTGCGCTTGCGCTGCCACTGGTCGCATCACGCCGACGAAAGCAAGCAAAACAACAAGAAGCAGCAGGTGGCGTCGGAAGCTATTACCGTCCGAGATGGCCCGCATCTTGGCTTCCCCCCGTCAAGCGATAAACTCTAAAGCTGTTATTCCAGTTCAACGCGATGCCCAGCGAAAGAATTGCCACCCGAAGATTGAACAGCTGAAGAATTGCCAGCTGAAGAAACATACGTTGGAAGTCTTCGCCGAATTTATTTCATCGTTATTATCGCTGAGTGAGGATTGCGGCGAATTTTGGTTATCACGCATTTCGCAATCGACGAAACGATCTGCAGCGTATTCGAGATTGTTTTTTACATGAATGCAACGTAGGTCACGTGCGTGCGCCTGACGAGATTGAGAAACAAAACAAACAATGTGACAGTTGAAGTTCAAGACGCGCCGCGAACGTCGTGCTCAATGGTCTCCAGTCGGTCGGCCAGGAGACCCATGTCGGCCGCCTGTTTTTTGAGCTCGGTGATGTGAGCCTCTCGCATCCTTTGCAACTCAGGAGAGTCGCGCAGCAAATTCTCACTTGCGCGAGCTGCGTCCTCCCGCTCGAGCCGGGCTCGCTTCTGCTCCTGAAGGATTTCGATCAGGCCGGCATAGATGAGATTTGCCTCTTGCAGGGCGGAGGAGTGCCGCGCCTCGAGCTGGCTGCGGGCGGCTTGCACCAGCGTGCCCGCAATCGCGGCAAACTCGCTTTCGATCAGGCGAGCAAGCGCGGCGGCGCGCCGCTCGCCGGTGCGGCTCGGTCTCCACCAGCGCCGCCACCGCGGCTCGTCGAGCTCGAGAATGATGCTCGGCGTGCCGATCGTCGGTAGCTCGATGCCGATCGATACGCTGCCGGCCTCCGGTTTGGTCCATTTGGTATTGTAGCGTGTCAGCGTCTGCTGCAATTGCTGCAAAGTCTCATGCTCGACCTTGAGCATCTCGCCTTCGGCCTCGCGATAGGCCAGCACCAGCGCCTCCTCGAGCTGCTGGCGCATGAGGGCAAGATCGCAGTTCCAGACGGAGCTGCTGTTGTGCCCTTCGGCAATAGCAGTGCGCAGCTTCGTGCATTCCGCTTCGGAAAAGCTGCGCATCGTTGAGCGCAAGGTCTCGGAAATCTTCGCACCATGCTCATCAACCAGGCGGTTGCCGCGCTCCTTCAGGCCAGCCAGGGTGGCCTTGACCTCGGTCTCGGTGGCTTCCAGCTCGTCATCGCTGCCGATCGGGGCTTCATCTTGCGAGAGCTCAGCGAGCTCGTGCCGGGCTGCGTTTTCGGCCACCCGGGCAAGATCGCAGAACGATCGCGATACCCGCGACAAGATGCGGCCGATGTGACATTCGGGCGTCAGCTGGGCCAGGGCATCGAATAGCGCGGGCAGGCCCGAGCAGAGGAGCAGGTCCTGAGCGCGCTGCTCCTTGTCGCCCGTGCCGTGACCGAGATGCTGCGCATAGGCCTGTGCTTTGGCGGACCAGGCGCGCTCAGTCTCGCCGTCCAGGCCGCGCAGGGCGGTGTCGGCCCAGAATGCGCTGCCAGCTACGACGGGAAGCTCCGACCCCGGAAGCTCGCGGCGCAGGCCCTCCCTGACGTGCCGCATGATGATCGGAACGTCACGCACCAGGTCGCCGAGCTGGTCGATCCTGTTGAGGAACACCACGATGCGATCCTTGTTCAGCCCGCGCAGAATGCGGAGCAAGGCGACATCGGCGGTCGACAGGGCCTGCTGTGGTGTGAGCACCACGATGTGGATATGGGCGCTCTCCGAGCGTGCGCCGGGCGATCTCGTCGCGCACCAGATAGGGATCGTTGGTCCCCGGCGTGTCGATGATGGTGGTCGGGAAACTGAACTCGCTCCTGCCAAAATAGAGATCAGCGGTCTTGATGATGTCGGAGTAGACGCCTTTCTGCTCGCTCGCGTTGTCGGGAAGGCTGGCACAGATGTAGCGCTCGAGGTCCTCCGGCGACAGCAGGGAATAAACGTGCTTCTTGCCGAGGAGCGAGTTCGAGCGTCGGGCCCAATCGCAACGTCGTGCGACGGCGCATCTCTTCGACGTGCTTTTGCAGGAGCTCGACCCTGAAGCCAGGCACCAGGCTCTGCGTGAGCTCGCGGATCTCGGCCACTGCCGTTGGCAAGCTGCTCCCACTCGTCGGGTGCGAAGAAGCTGAACTCGGCGGCGACGTTCGGAGGCGCGTCGGCAAGGCCGAAATGGATCCGCGTCACCGCCGTGGTCCACGGATTGACGTCGGTCGGCAGGAGGCCGGGCTTGCCCATGAGCGCGTTGATCAGGCTGCTCTTGCCGGCCTTGACCTGCCCAATGACGCCGACGCGGCAGGCGAGGCGATCGAGCAGGCGCAGCGTGTCATCGACGAAGGAGCTGCCCTGCAGCAGTCCCTGCAGGGACCGCAGCTCGCCTCCGCACCGGATCAGCTCCGACCGCATGGTCTCGAGCTTGTCACCGATCGCCTGACGATTGAGTTCCGGAGCCTGAGACGGCGCCTTGATCGGCGAAAGTGTGCTGGACGCGGACGCAGTTGACACGTTGTATCCTCAAAGGCGCTTTGTCATCCAGCATTAAATCATTCGGCACGAGTGCCAGAGATGAACGGCGCAGGTGGCGCTGTGCGCCGCTGACTGGCCGTTGCGTCGATCGGACAAGGCTTAGCCAAGACGTTGGGAGGGAAGACAAAAACGACCGCGCGTCGTCAAAGAAACTAGCCCTCTGCCCCCCTGCGCCCATAACCAAGTAACGCGCGAAGTTTAGCGGACAACACGCGCCCATACCAGCAACTAAAATTGACGCAGCCCGGGCATGCGTCTCGGGGGCAAGCGTCCTGCAGACCTGCATCTTGTCAGTAGCTGTGCTGGACGGCTGCTCAGCTGCGACGTTACCATCGCAATCGCGCAGGCCGCGTCGTCATCATCATTGCAACTTTTCGTCACGAAGAGTTAGCCGTGTGCATGCCCAATCCGTTGTCACTAGACGCTTGCGCATGGCGCTACTTATTGATGCCACGCTCCCGCCACGATTTGCAAAGCAGATGAAAATGCGACGGGCGGTGGGATCAACGGAATCAAAAAACACAGGTGCGGACATGGGCGCGGCACGGATGCTGGCTTTGGCGATCGTCTGCGTCCTGTCGCTTCCCGGCATTGCCAATGCCCAGCAGGTGAAGTTGAAGGCGGCGCTGCAGGTCCCAGTGACCGAGCTGTTCTTCGGTCAGAACCTTGCTCAGTTCAAGAAGGAGGTTGAGGAGCGGACCCGCAAGGCAGTCACGATCGAGATCTTCGACGGCGGCAAGCCCTACAACGACACTCAGATCGTAGACGCGGTCACCTCCGGGGCGATGGAGCTTGGCGTTGCCGGGTTCAATCAGTTCGCCGACAAGATCCCGGCGATCGAGATCCTCGACCAGCCGTTCCTGTTCAATTTCGACGCCCTCATCAATGCGGCCTTCGGGCCTGATGGCGAGCCGCGAGCATTGCTCGACAAGGCGCTGCTCGACACGATGGGCGTGCGTGTTCTCATGTGGCAGCCGGTCGGCAACCAGGTCTTCTTCTCCAAGGGGCGAGACGCCGCTGCTCCGCAGCAGATCAAGGACAAGACCATTCGCGTGTTCAGCGACTCGATGGCGAAGTTCGTGAAGCTCTGCGGCGGCAAGCCTGCGCTGCTCTCCGCGGCTGCAATGAATGATGCCTTGAAGGATGGCAAGATCGACATGGCGATGGCCGGGTTCAGCACGGTGATGAGCCGCGACATGTGGAAGGTCTCGGATACGATTACGCGAACCGCGCATTCGCCGCTCGAATTCCTGCTGTTCATCAACGAGAAGAACTGGCAGGCGTTGGCGCCGGCGCACAGAGCCGTCCTCATGGAGGTGGCCCGGTCGCTCGAACCCAAGATCAGGCAGAAGGCCGCTCAGAACGACCTCGAGGCCTTTTCGTTCGCGCGCGAGAAGGGCATGAAGATCGTGGAGCTGATGCCGCACCAGGTCGCGGAGTGGCGCGCCTGCAGCTCCGACGTTCTGCTCAGCTACATGGACGCGACCGCCGATCTCGGCTCGCGGCTGATGGCGGCCTATGGCCGGCTGCGGACGGCACCGTGCTGTTCCGCGGGCCCGCAGAGCGCTACGCCCAACCGGCGATAAATCGCGAGCAGGTCGATTCCAGACCTCTCTTGCGCGCATTTTCTCTTGCACAATCGGCAAAAGTGTCAGACAGCGAAAGGAGGCGCGCCGGGCGCCGGTCCACCTCGACACGGAGCTTTGCGTGCCCGAGACCGTTGCCGAAATTCTCGCCGCCCACCGCGCCGGGCGCATGACGCCCGAAGAGACGGTTGCGCGCAGCTACGCGCGCATCCGGGCGCATGCCGATCCAGCCATCTTCATCGCGTTGCGCGAGGAGGCGGAGGCGCGACGGAGGCTCGGGCCCTCGCCGACGGCGGGCGGCGCGAGCTGCCGCTCTACGGCATTCCGGTTGCGGTCAAGGACAATATCGACGTCAAGGGCATGCCGACCACGGCGGCCTGTCCGGCCTTCAGCTACCGAGCCGAGCGCCGATGCGACTGCGGTGGCCCGGCTGCAGCCAGGCCGGCGCGATCATCATCGGCAAGACCAATCTCGATCAGTTCGCCACCGGGCTCGTCGGCGTGCGCTCGCCCTATGGCACGCCGCGCAATCTGTTCGATCCGAAGCTCATTCCGGGCGGATCGAGCTCGGGCTCGGCGGTCGCGGTTGCCGCCGGGCTCGTGCCGCTTGCGCTCGGCACCGATACGGCCGGCTCCGGCCGCGTGCCGGCGGGCCTCAACAATATCGTCGGCCTCAAGCCGAGCCTCGGTCTCGTCTCGACCACGGGGATGGTGCCGGCCTGCCGCACGCTCGATTGCGTGTCGGTGTTCGCGCTCACGGTCGATGACGCGTTTGCGGCGCTGCAGGCGATGGCTGGTCCCGATCCCGCCGATCCGTTCTCGCAGGCGCGGCCGCTCGCGGGCATCGGCGCAATGCCGCAGGCGTTGCGGCTCGGCGTGCCGCTGGCCGGCCAGCGCGTGTTCTTCGGCGATCGCAGTGCCGCCGCGGCCTATGAGGCGGCGATCGCGCGCATGGTCGGGCTCGGCGCCGCCGTTGTCGAGGTCGACATCGAGCCGTTCTACGAGACCGCGCGGCTTCTCTACGACGGGCCCTGGGTGGCGGAGCGCTACATCACGGCGCGCTCGCTGATCGCGTCGGCGCACGAATCGATGCATCCGGTGACGCGCGAGATCGTGCTCGAGGGCGCACGGCCGACGCGCCGTCGATGCCTTCGCGGCGTTCTACCAGCTCGAGGAGCTGCGGCGCGTCGCGCGATCACGTCTTCCGCCCGATCGATGTGCTTGTGCTGCCGACGGTGCCGACCGTCTATACGGTCGAGCAGGTGCTGGCCGATCCGATCGAGCTCAACAGCCGGCTCGGCACCTACACCAATTTCGTCAATCTGCTCGATCTCTGCGGCCTGGCGGTGCCGGCCGCGATGCGCCCGGATGGCACGCCGTCCGGCGTGACGCTTGCTGGCGCCCGGCGGCCACGATGCGATGCTCGCGTCGATCGGCCGCGTGTTCCACGCCGACACCGGCCTGCCGCTCGGCGCGCTCGGCAAGCCGCAGCCGCCGCTGCCGCCATTGCCGCCGGCGCCGCAGCACGGCGAGGTCGCGATCGCGGTCGTCGGCGCGCATCTCTCCGGCATGCCGCTCAACGGCGAGCTCGCGCGCTCGGCGCTCGGCTCCTGGAGACGACGACGACCGCGCCGACTATCGGCTCTATGCGCTTGCCGGAAACCACGCCGCCGAAGCCCGGCCTGCTGCGCGTGGCGGAGGGGCAGGGCGCGGCGATCGAGCTCGAGGTCTGGGCGCTATCCGCCGAAGGCTTCGGACACTTCGTTGCCGCGGTGCCGCCGCCGCTGTCGATCGGCACGATCAGGCTTGCCGACGGCCGCACGGTGAAGGGCTTCCTGGTCGAGGCGCAGGGCATCGTGGGCGCGCGCGACATTTCGAGCTTCGGCGGCTGGCGCGCCTTCGTGGCGGACGCAGTCCGGCTAGCCGGCTTCGATGACGCTGACATGCGCGGCGACGACGCGCCAGCCTTCCGGGACAGCGCACCCAGGTCTGCATCTGGCGGCCGACCTTGCCGGGCATGGTGGGGCGGTGAAACAGCGTCGAGGCCACCGCAAAGTCGCGGCCGTAGGTGGTGATCACGGTCTTCGACAGCGTGCGGGCAAGCCCGGCCGGCGAGCGCGCGGCGCGGAACGCCTCGATCTCCTGGTAGCCGTAGAGATTTTCGCCACCGCCATAGCGGATGCTGCGCGGATCGTCGCGAAAGATCGAGTCGAGCACCGCGACGTCGTTCGACACCAGCGCCTGTTCGTAGCGCTCGAACGCCGCCGTCACCTCGGCGACGACCTCGGGCAGGTCGATCTCCATGCGTTCCTCGTTCAGATTGTAGGCGCTGGCGCGCGACGACGCCGGCGCGTTCGAGCGTGCGCGCGACCGCAGCGCCACGTCCTCGCGCCAGGGCGCCGCGATGATCTGCACGCCGATCGGCAGCGGTTGCAGCGGCACCGGCACGGCGACGACCGGCAGTCCGATGAACGAGATCGGCTGCGTATAGATCCCGAGATTGGCGCGCACCGGCAGCTCGACGCCGTCGAGCACGAAGGTCTGCTGGCCGATCAGCGGCGCGGTGCACGGCGTCGCCGGCGCCAGGATGGCATCGACCTCGGCGAACAGCTCGAGCACGCGCGCGCGGTACCAGCGGCGGAATTTCTGCGCCTTGTTGACGAGCGTCGCCGGCACCATCGCGCCGGCGATCAGGCGGTCGCGCACCGCCGGATCGAAATCGTGCGGCGCGCGTGCGCAGCCGGTCGAGATGGAGCGCCGCGCCCTCGGTCGCGGTGATCACATAGGCGGCGGCGCGCGCACGCGCGGCCTCGGGAATTTCGATTTCGCGTCTGGCTGCGAGCGCGGCCGCGACGCGCTCGAGCGCCGTCAGCGCCTCGGGCAACGCGCCTTTGCGGAAATAGCCGCCGGCGACCGCGATCTGCAGGCCATCGGTGCCGTCATCGATGCGCGGCAACGCGGCTCGGCCGGCCGAGTCGACGCAGACCGGATCGTCCGGATCGTGACCCTGCATGGCGTCGTAAGCGAACGCGAGGTCGCCGACCGTGCGCGCGAACGGCCCGAGGTGATCGAGGCTTGCGACGAAGGGAAACGTGCGTGCCCGCGACAGACGGCCATAGGTCGGCTTCAGCCCGAAAATGCCGCAGAGCGAGGCGGGCACGCGGATCGAGCCGTTGGTGTCGGAGCCGAGCGAGAGCGGAACCAGCCGGCCGGCGACCGCGCCGCCGGAGCCGCCGGAGGAGCCGCCGGTCATGCGCAGCGTATCGTGCGGATTGCGCGATGGACCGTCGTGCACATTCTCGCCGGTGAAGTCGTAGGCGTATTCGCCCATGTTGAGCGCGCCGACCAGAACGGCGCCGGCCGCCTCCAGCCGCTCGATCAGCGTGGCGTCGCGCGTGGCCGGCGGATGCTCGCGATTGATCTTCGAGCCGGCCAGCGTCGGCAGGCCGGCAACGTCGAACAGGTTCTTGACCGCGAACGGAACGCCCGCCAGCGGGCCGAGGTGTGCCGCCTTGCGCGCGCCGCGCATCGATTGCCGCCGCCTTGGCGCGGGCACGCTCCTCCGTCACCGCGGTAAACGCATTGAGGGCCTTGTCGCGCGTGCGGATGGCGGCAAGGACGACGTCGATCACCTCGCGGGCGCTGATCGAGCCCGCGCGCACGGCGCCTGCAATCTCGGCAGCCGATGCCGGATGGGATTGATCGTCATTGCGCGCGTCAGGCCTGAAAGACCGGCGCCGGCTCGGCCTCGTCCGGCAACGGGAATTCGGTGACCAGCGCGGCCTGCCGCAAGGTCACCGCGAGGTTGGCCTTGATCGCCGGCTGCCAGGCAGGCTCGAGCGGCAGGTCAAGCGCCTGCGCAGCGGCCTCGATGAGGTCATCGAGCGCATCGGGCTTCGTCGTCATGGGGTCCTCATCAAGCGTGGAAGCTTGGATGCGGAATAGCGGCCAGAAGCTCGCGCGTATAGTCCGCTTCCGGCGCAACCAGAACCTGCTCGGTCGGCCCCTGCTCGACGATCCGTCCCGCCCGCATCACGATCACGCGGTCGCACAGGAGCCGCACGACATTGAGGTCGTGGGACACGAACAGGTAGCTCATGCCGAGGGACTCCTTGAGCTCCTGCAGCAGGTTGAGCACCACCGCCTGCACCGAGACGTCGAGCGCGGCGGTCGGCTCGTCGAGGATGACGAGATCGGGATCGAGCGCGATCGCGCGCGCGATGCCGACGCGCGCCTTCTGGCCGCCGGAGAGCTGATGCGGAAAGCGGTCGAGCAGGTCGATCGGCAGCCCGACCTGGCGGGCAAGCTCCTCGCAGCGCGTTCGCACGGCATCGCGCCCCTTGATGTCGCCAAGCCGCAGGATCGGATCGGCGATCGCGCGCGCGGCGGTAAAGCGCGGGTTGAGGCTGTCGGTCGGGTCCTGGAACACCATCTGGATGCGTTTGCGCAGCGGCAGGCGCGCGAACTGCTTGGCCGGAATCGCGCCGATGTCCTCGCCGTCGAACATGATGACGCCGTCGGTCTGGTCGATGAGCCGCATGACCATGGTCGAGGTCGTCGACTTGCCGCAGCCGGATTCGCCGACGAGGCCAACGCTCTCGCCGCGATCGATGGTGAAGCTGATGCCGTCGACCGCCCGGAAAGTCTCGGGCTCGGTTGGCGGGCTGCGGCCGAACAGCTTGCCGAGCGCGTTGCTGCCCTTGCGCGGATATTCCTTGACGAGCTTTTCGACGACCAGCAGCGGCCCGACATGCGAGCCGTTGCCATTAGAGGCGGCCGGTGCTGCGGCTGGCGGGGCCGCGTCCTCAGGCAACAGCTCGCGCAGCGAGGCGCCCGGCCGCGGCGTCGCCCGCATCAGCTTGCGGGTGTAGGGATGCTCCGGCGCGGTGAAGATCGCCTTCGCGGCGTTGCTCTCGACCACGCGCCCCTTCTCCATCACCACGATGCGGTCGCAATAGGTGGCGGCGAGCCCGAGGTCGTGGGTGATCAGGATGGTCGACATGCCGCGCTGGCGCGTGAGCTCGACGATGAGCTCCATCACGGTCTTCTGCGTGGTGACATCGAGCCCGGTGGTCGGCTCATCGGCGATCAGCAGTTGCGGCCGGCAGGCGAGCGCGAGCGCAATCACGACGCGCTGGCACATGCCGCCTGAGAGCTCGAACGGATAGGCATGGTAGCGTTCGCGCGGGCGTGCGATGCGCACCTGCTCGAGGATCTCGATCGCCTTCTCGGCGAGCTGTGACCCGTCCGCCTGCGCGTGCTGTCGCAGCACGTCCTCGATCTGATGGCCGACCTTGCGGATCGGATTGAGCGCCGCGCGCGGGTTCTGGAAGATCATCGACATTTCGCGGCCGCGCAGCGCACGCATGTCGCTTTCGCTCGCTTGCCGCACGTCGATGCCGGTGAAGGTCACCGAGCCTTCGGCGATCCGGCCGGCACGGTCGAGAATGCGCATCACCGCATAGGAGGTCACCGACTTGCCCGAGCCGGATTCACCCACGATGCCGACGGTCTCGCCCTTGGCGATCGCGATGTCGACGTGCTCGACCGCGCGCACGGTGCCGCGCCGGGTGGAGAACTCGACGGTGAGATCGCGAATATCGAGCAGCGGCAGCGCTGTCATCGTCGGCCTCACGTGCGCCGTTGCGGGTCGACGATGTCGCGCAGCCCGTCGCCGAGCAGGTTGAAGCAGAACACCGCGACCATGAGGGCCGCGCCCGGAAAGAACGCGATCCACCATTCGCCCGAGACCATGAAGGCCGCGCCATCGGCCACCATGATGCCCCACTCGGCGGTGGGCGGCCGCACGCCGAGCCCGATGAACGAGAGGCCGGCCGCGTTGAGGATGGCGTAGCCCATGGTGAGCGACATCTGCACCACCATGATCGGCATGATGTTCGGCAGGATGTGGCCCAGGAGAATGCGCATGTCGCCGTTGCCGGAGAGCCTCGCCGCCAGCACGAAGCCGGCCTCGCGGCGCACACTGGCTTCGGCGCGCGCGACCCGGGCATAGAGCGGGAAGTTCACGATCGCGGTTGCGATGATGATGTTCTGCACGGTGTTGCCGAGCGCCGCCACGATGCCCATGGCCAGCACGAACAGCGGAAATGCCATGATGGTGTCGGCGATGCGGCCCACAATCCGGTCAGTCCAGCCGCCGAAATATCCCGCTGCGACGCCCGCGAGCCCGCCCATGAAAAACACCAGCGCGACCGAGGCGACGGCAATGAAAAGATCGAGCCGCGTCGCGACGATCACGCGGCTGAACACGTCGCGGCCGAGCTGATCGGTGCCGAACCAGTGCGCAGCGGAGGGCGGCTTGAGCGCGGCGGCGGTGTCGCTGGCAAGCGGGTCGAGCGGCACCACATAGGGCCCGATCAGCGCGGCGAGCACGATCAGGACAAAGAGACCAAACGCAAAGCCGGTCACCACGTTGTCGCGCAGAACGTAGCGCGCATGCTGCAGCATGGCGACCAGACCGCTCGGGCGCTGTGAGATGTCTTTCGGCAGCGTCAGCTCGCTCATGCGGCAACCCTCACGCGCGGATCGATGACCCCGTAGAGAATGTCGATCACCAGGTTGAGCACCACATAGAGGATGGCCATGGTGAGCACGAAGCCCTGCAGCGGCGCAAAATCGGAGGCAATCAGCGCCTCGATGGCAAATGACCCGATGCCAGGCCAGGCGAACACCTTCTCGACCAGCACATTGGCGCCGAGCAGGAACGAGAACACCATGCCGAGCGTGGTCACGACGGGCAGCAACGCATTGCGGAATGCGTAGGTGACGATGACGGTGAACGGCGAGAGTCCGCTGGCGCGGGCGGTGCGCACGAAGTCGGAGGCGAGCACCGCGAGCATCGAGGCGCGCGTCATGCGCGCGATCGGTGCGAGCGAGAAAATGCCAAGCGTCAGCGCGGGCAGGATCAGTTGCTTGAGGCTCGAAAGGAAGACCTCGCCATTGCCGGCAATGAGGCTGTCGATGAGATAGAAGCCGGTCACCGGTGGCGGTGGGCTGAAGAAGACATCGAGCCGCCCCAACGGAGCCGGCGCCCAGCCGAGCAGATAGTAGAACACATAGACCAGGATCAGGCCGGTGAAGAACACCGGCAACGAGACGCCGGCTGTCGAGATGATCCGGCAGGCATGGTCGATGAGCGATCCGGGCCGCGTTGCGGCCAGAACGCCAAGCGGCACCGCAATCGCCATGGAGACGAGGAGGCCGAGCAGTGTCAGCTCGGCGGAGGCGGGGAGGCGGTTCCTGATCTCGGTCGTGACCGGCTGGCCGGTGGTGAGCGAGGCGCCGAGATCACCGCGCATGAGGTCCTCGACATAGCGTCCGAACTGCACGATCAGCGGCTTGTCGAGGCCGAGCTTGACGCGGATCTGCTCGACCGCCTCCTTGGTGGCGGCGGGCCCGGCGAAATAGGCGGCTGGATCGCCGGGAAGCGCCCGCGTGAGCAGGAATGTGACGATCACGACGCCGACGAGGCTTGGAATGACGAACAGGAGCCGCTTGAACAACATGCCCAGCATGACGGGCGCCCTTTTGGATTTAGACTGCTAGCCTGTAGCCCGGATTGAGCGGAGCGAAATCCGGGTGTGCAGGCCCCGCATTTCGCTGCGCTCAATGCGGGCTACGATTGACCATCAACCTTTTGCCAGTGCGCGATAGTCGAGCCGGCGGTGGAACCAGTACTGATAGCCGGAGATGTTCTTCTGCATCGCGACGTTGACGTAGGGCTGGTGGATCGGGATGCGCGGCATGTCGGCATAGGCGAGATCGACAAAACCTTTGACGTTCTTGTCATAGGCGGCCTTGTTGCCGATCGCAGCCGCGTCAACCGCGGCATCGATCATGGTGTCGAGGTCTTTTGACTGGTAGCTCATGGTGTTGAAGATCGAGTTCTTGCCGTGATAGCACCAGATGAAGAAATACTCCGGATAGTCGAGCCAGCCCGAAAACACGTTGGTGTAGAGCGGCAGCACCTTCTTGTTGAGCTCGGTGCGCCAGGTGGCGCCCGGGATCTTGTTGATGGTGCACTTGATGCCGATCTGGGCGAGGCTTTCCTGCGTGAGCACGCAGAGCGGCTCGTTGACGCCGGCGAAGCCCAGGTCGAAAGAGATCGTGGTCTCGAAGCCGTTCGGATAGCCGGCTTCGGCCATCAGCTGCTTGGCCTTCGCGATGTCGGTCGTGAATGGATGCGCCTGCGGCCAGGCCACGTCGGTCGGCGTGCCGGCCGGCTTGCCGAACATCGGCTTGGCAAGCCCGAACAGCACCGCGTCCATGATCTTCTGATAGGGGATCGCGTACGCGACGGCTTGGCGCACCTTGAGATTGTCGAACGGCGGCTTGGTGACGTTCATGCCGATGTACTGGATGCCGTTCGAATAGGGTGTCGACACGATGTTGAGCTTGCCGGAGTTCTTGAGCTCGACGAAATCCTTGTTGGGCAGGTCATAGGAGATGTCGGCATCGCCACGCTCGAGCAGCGCGCGGCGATTGCCCGCCGACGGCACCATGCGCCACACGATGCGCCTGACCTTGGGCAACGGGCCACCTACCCAATTGTCGTTGCGCTCCATGACCACCTCGGTGCCGGCGGTCCATTGCACGACCCGATAGGCGCCGCTGCCCGCGGTTTTCTGCTTGGTGTATTCGAGACCCCAGGGATCGTTGGCCGCTGCGTTCTTCTTGACCAACTCGGAGTTGTAGATCGCCGGCACGATCACAGCGAGATCGGGAACAGTAAGCCGATCCTTCTTCAAAAAATCGACGCGGATCGTATGGTCGTCGATGACGACGAATTGCTCCGGCTTGGTCAGCGAGCCGGCGCCCATCTGGAAGGTCGGAAAGCCGCCGACCGTGACGGCGCGGTCGAGCGACCATTTCACGTCCTTGGCGGTGACCGGCGTGCCGTCCTGGAATGTCGCCTTGCGCTTGAGCTTGAAGGTGGCCGACATGTCTCCGATGCTCATGTCATCGGCCAATTCCATCTTGAACTTGTCGCGGTCGTAATAGGGCGTGCCGTCGACCGTCTTCATCTCGTGACTGATCAGACGGTCGTAGCAGTTCCACGAGACCTCGTAGCCCGGAACGTTGGTGCCCACGCCATGAATGTCGATGTTGTTCGGCCCGCTTTCGGAGACGATCAGCAATGTCTCCTGGCGCGACTGCGCCTTCGCGGGCGACCAGATCGCTGGGGCCGAGACGGCGCTGCCTGCGGCAAGCGCGGTCGCCGATTTGAGAAAGTCACGACGCTTCATGGTGGGCTCCCCGGGTTCCTGACGTCAGGCCTCAAGTCGCCTCCGCAAACTCCGTGCCAGCACTGGAACTAGCGCCGAGTGATTCGTAACTCCATGAAACCGCGTTGTAATTTCGCTGTGACCCGTGTGGTATTGAAGCCCAGCACGGCGCCGGCCCTTGTCGCGCTGCTCAATCAATAGGCAGCGACTATGACAATGGTGGCCTCGATTTTGCTCGGCAGT
The DNA here is from genome assembly GCA_963817015.1 of uncultured Alphaproteobacteria bacterium. GTDB lineage: Bacteria > Pseudomonadota > Alphaproteobacteria > Rhizobiales > Xanthobacteraceae > VAZQ01. The sequence goes on from CAWFMV010000016.1 coordinate 137,138, forward strand.
TCGCACAGCTGACGAGGCAACAAATGACAACCATGACAATTGAAGCCGAGCCCGGGCCGCAGTCGATCGATCTCGACAGAGCAGCGCTCGTTATCATCGACATGCAGCGCGACTTCCTTGAACCCGGCGGCTTTGGCGCGGCGCTTGGCAACGATGTCACCAAACTGCAGGCTGCGGTCGGGCCTTGCCGCGCCGTCCTGTCAGCGGCCCGCAAGGCGGGAATCCTCGTTATTCATACGCGCGAGGGCCATCGACCCGACCTCTCCGATGCGCCGCCGTTGAAGGTCAATCGCGGCGATCCGGCAATGCGCATTGGCGCCGCCGGGCCGATGGGCCGGATTCTGATTCGTGGCGAGCCTGGTCATGACATCATCCCGGAGCTCTATCCGATCGCGGGCGAGCCCGTCATCGACAAGCCGGGAAAGGGCGCGTTCTGCCAGACCGACCTGGAGCTCATGCTGCACAATCGCGGTATCGAGACACTCCTCGTGTGTGGCGTGACTACCGAAGTCTGCGTCAACACGACCGTGCGCGAGGCCAACGATCGCGGCTTCCGCTGCATTGTGCTGTCGGACTGTTGCGGCTCGTACTTTCCGGCGTTTCACGAGGCGGGCCTTGCCATGATCAAGGCCCAAGGCGGGATCTTCGGCTGGGTATCAGGATCGCAATCGCTGCTTAAAGCATTGGCAGCTTAGTGCTGAGCGAGTTGGCCTTCGGACGCGAGTGGTGCGTGTAAAATTCGTTGGCCAATCCCAACTTCAACGCACCTTTCTGCATTTAAAATACTCTTTCTGCGACTTCATTTTGATCATTAACCAATGTCTCGGTCGATCACCTGCATGCGGCTTCCAAGCGACGACGGCTGAAAATTTTCTTGTGACTGACCGAAAAGACCTCGTTTGAGTCGTGAATTTGTTGCATCGGGCCCACACCCCTCAAGTCCTTATGACAGATCAATGACTTTGGCACGTGGCTTGCGAAGGTGTCGTTGTGATCGCGACACGTCGCGAACGTTTCCGAGACCGGCAACGGTTCTTGAACGGGAAAGCCATGCTCAAAATCTGGGCGAGAAGCGCCCAGCTCATGGTCAATCCGCCTCAAGAACGATCAGGAACGCCACGGGATCGGAAGCGCGGGGGCAAGGCGTTTCTTGTGACTTGGCAAGGAGAAGTTGGGATGGGGTTCAATCGATACGCTGGCGCGCTCCTGGCGAGCGCTGCGGGCATGGGGATCAGCTTGGGGGTTACGGCATCATTCGCGGCTGACATGCCGCTCAAGGCGCCACCGCCGGTCGTCGAGCCTTTGGATATGCACGCCTTCTTCGACGTGTCGTTCAAGAATGCGTACATCACGCCGCGTGGTCTCTTGGTGACGAACACTGGCCTTACCACGCAATTCCTCGCTGGCTTGGCGGGCGACGTTTACAAGAGCAAGACCGGCTTCATCAATTCGGTCAGCGTCTACGGCTATGTGTGGAACGACCTCTGGAGCGAGCAGAGGCCCACAAACCACACAGTAGGCTCGTGGAATGAGTTCGACTGGGCGGTCGGCATGACCGTGAAGTTCGCGCAGAACTGGAAGTTCGGCGTAGAATATGTCGAGTTCCTGAGCCCGCCCGGCAACTTCAGCATCGAGCGCAACATCGAGTTTACGCTCGCCTACGATGACAGCTCTTGGTGGGGCGGCGGTCCCTTCACGCTCAATCCGTACGTCAAGCTCTTCTACGCGGTCTCCTCCGGCTCTTCGACGGTCGTCACCGGCAAGGCCGGCGACACCTACGACGTCGAGCTCGGCATCGTGCCCGACCCTCGATATGAAGCGATATCTCGGCATTCCATTGGTGTTATCCGCGCCGACCTGGGTCACGGTTGGCCCCTCGGATTACTGGAACGTCGGCGGCAATCACTGCGGCCCTGCGCTGTGCAGCACCGACAATGTTGGCGTTTTCTCGACCGGTCTGACCGGCAAGTTGGCGCTGGATTGGGTGCCTGCGCGATACGGCAAGTGGTACGCCAAGGCCGGCTTCCAGTACTTCAACTTCCTCAACGACAACCTGCAGCTGGCGCAGACGGCTACGCTTGGCGACTCCGTACTCGCAAGACTCACAAAGACTACGTCGTCGGCTTCGGCGGCCTCGGCTTCAGCTTCTAAGGTCCCCAACCCCGCGTGGAGGCGGATGACATGTTCTTGCTCGCAAAACCTCCCGAACAAGATTCGTGACATCCGCCTCCGGCGCGCCTGATCAAAGCTAATTTTTCTAAGTCTGCCCGCGACGCGGGAGCATCGCGGCAGCCATCCTGGCGGGAGCGTGCGATGACAATGGCGACGGACAGAACCTTTCGTCCAACCATCTGGACACCTGGTGACTGGAACGCCTTCTTCGGGTTCGGCACCAATATCCTGGTCAACATGCTGGTCCTGACCGGACTCTTGCGCTTCGTGCTCAAGATGCCGAACTCGCTGGTGTTCGGCCGCATCCTGCCGGCGCTCGGGCTGATGATGTGCCTGAGCACTTTCTACTACGCGTTCCTGGCCTATCGGCTGGCGCTTCGGACCGGCCGCAGCGACGTCTGCGCGCTGCCCTCCGGCGTGAGCGTGCCGCACATGTTCGTGGTCACGTTCGTGATCATGCTGCCGATCACGCTCAAGACCAACGACCCGATCAAGGGCTGGGAGGCTGGGCTCGTCTGGGTGTTCTTCCAGAGCTTCATCCTGATGATCGGCGGCTTCGTCGCGCCCTACATTCGCAAGATCACGCCGCGCGCGGCGCTGCTCGGCACGCTTGCCGGCGTCTCGATCACCTTCATCTCGATGCGGCCGGCGCTTGAAATGTACATGACGCCGATCATCGGCATCGTCTGCTTCGCCATCATCATGGTGAGCTGGTTCGGCGGCTACAAGTATCCCAAGGGAATTCCCGCCGGGCTGGTGGCGATCGCGGCCGGCATGCTGATCGCGTGGGGCTCGAACCTGTTCGGCCTCGGCTACGGCGGCCTGAGCCTCGAGAAGCTCACCGGTGCCTTCGCCAATTTCGGCTTCTCCGTGCCGGTGCCGGCGGTCGATCATGTGTTCTCGGGCTTTGAGTTCCTCGGCATCATCCTGGTCACCGCCATTCCATTCGGCATCTATGACCTGGTCGAGGCCATGGACAACGTCGAGAGCGCGGAGGCAGCAGGCGATGCGTTCCCGACCACGCAGGTGCTGACCGCCGATGGCGTCGTGAGTCTCATCGGCTGCCTGATGGGCAACCCGTTCATCAACGCGGTCTATATCGGCCATCCGGGCTGGAAGGCGATGGGCGGCCGCATCGGCTATTCGGCCGCGACCGGCCTGATGGTGATCGTGCTGGCGTGGTTCGGGGTGATTGCGCTGCTTCTGTCGCTGGTGCCGGTGGTCGCGATCTCGCCGATCCTGCTCTACATCGGCATGCTGATCGGCGCGCAGGCGTTCCAGGAGACGCCGAAGAGCCATGCGCCCGCGATCGTGCTGGCGCTGGTGCCGCACCTTGCGGCCTGGTGCAAGACTCTCATGGACGGCGCGCTGACGGCTGCCGGGACAAATGCGGCCGCGGTCGGCTTCGACAAGCTCGGCCAGGTCGGCGTCCTCTATCATGGGCTTGAAGTGCTTGGCGGCGGCGCGATCCTCACGGGCCTCATCCTTGGTGCCGTGGGCGCATTCATCGTCGAGAAGAAATTCCAGGAGGCCGCGGCCTTTGCGGCGGCTGGTGCAGTGCTGACCTTCTTCGGCTTCATGCACGGCGAGTCGGTCGGCATTGCGGTGACACCCTCGGTCGCGATCGCCTATGCGATCGTGGCGGTCTTCCTGTTCGTGCTCAGCCGCGCGCCGGAGACTGCGACCGCTTCCGTGCCGCCACTGCCCGGCAAGGGCATGGCAGCAACGCCAGCGGAGTAATTTGCGCGCTGCCGGAAAGATGGTGGACGGCGGCGAGCCTGCGGAACGGCGTGGAACAACCCCCTCCACGCCGTTTCGTCTTGAGCGGTTTCGAGCCTGTACCTGCGTTATGCAGGTGCGTTGAGAGCGGGGGCAGGGCGCGTGAAGCTGCGGCGGCCACGCTTGAAACCCAGAAGCGGTTGGGCCAGCTCCGCGATCCCCGCAGCCGCGTCGCCGCAGTCAAGCACGATCAGATCCGCCGGGTTGCCGAGTGCAACGCCATAATCGCGCAGGTTCATCAGCTTGGCGGGTTGCGTGGTCACCAGGTCGAAGCAGGCCGCCAGCTCGTGCGCTGTGCCAATCTGCGCGATATTGGCGTAGAGGTTTGCCATCCGCACGAGCGAGCAATCACCGAAGGGCGTGAACGGGTTGAGCACGTTGTTGGTGGCGAGCGAGCAGGTTACGCCATGCTCGGCAAGCTTGTGGGCGTGCGTGACGCCGCGCGGAACATTGTGACCGTAGGCACGGCCCATCAGGAACAGGTCAGTCGCCGGCAGCACCGTGACCGCGACGCCGGCATCGGCCAGCCGTCGCGCGATGCTCGCAAGCTCGCCCGGCGGCACGGCCGACAGCTTGGTCACATGCCCGACCGCGACACGGCCGCCGTAGCGGAGAGATTCCGCCTGCCGGCAGACCTCCAGAAGGTCCATCCGCACCGGATCGATATCGAAATCGAGATGAAAGTCGATGTCGATATCGAAGCGGCGAGCGATCTCGAAGATGCGGGCGATCTGTCCGTGCGGATTGCTGTCGGTATAGGGGCAGCCGCCGATCAGGTCTGCACCGGCCTCGCAGGCCGCGATCAGCAGTTCCTCCGTGCCCGGGTCATTGAGCAAGCCTTCCTGCGGGAACACGCAGATGTCCAGGTCGATCGCCCAGGCGTAGTCCCGCTTCAGGCGCTGAATGGCTGCGAAGCTGCGCAGTTCGATGCGCGGATCGACCTCGACGTGCGTGCGCATGCGCGTGGTGCCTTGGACGATCGCCTTCTCCAGTGTGCGCCGGCCGCGCTCATAGACATCCTCTTCCGAAAAGGCGCGCTTGGCGGCGGCGACCTGCGCGATCGCCTCCTGAAGCGTTCCCTTCTCCGAGTGGCAGCGATCAAGAATGCAGGACTTGTCGAGATGGATGTGGGTTTCGACGAACCCGGCTGTCACCAGCCGGCCGTCGACATTCTCGGCAGGCGCATCGGTTGTCATCTGCCCGATCTCGACGATCTCGCCGCCGGCGATGCCGATATCGAACGTCGCCGCGCCACGTCCGTGGATGCGGGCATTGCGCAAGACAAGATCGAGCGGCATGGTCTATCGCGACTTTGCTATTGAGCAGTTTCCGCGCGGCCGAGATAGGCGGCTTCGAGCGCCGGATCATGAGCGAGGGCTTGAGCTGTATCTTGGCGCACGATGCGCCCGGACTCGAGCACATAGCCCCTGTCAGCAACTGTGAGCGCCAGCGCGGCCATCTGGTCGACCAGGAGGATCGTGACGCCGTCATCGCGCAATTCGGCGAGCACATCGAACAGCTCGTTGATCATCGCTGGCGCGAGCCCCAGCGATGGCTCGTCGAGCAACAGGATGCGCGGCTTCGCCATCAATCCGCGGGCAATGGCGAGCATTTGCTGCTCGCCGCCGGACAAGAGCCCCGCCCGGATGGAAAGCCGCTCGCGCAATCTCGGGAAGCGCTCGAGCAGCGCGGCAAGCTCCGCTTCGCGATTGACCGTTTTTCTGGTGTGGGCGCCCAGCATGATGTTGTCGAGGACGCTCAATTCCGGAAACACCTGGCGGCTCTCGGGTACGAGCGCCATGCCGCTCGCCGCGATCTTGTGGGCGGGCATCTGCTCGACCGCCTTGTCATCGAGCACGATCGAGCCGTTCACAGGCCGCAGCAGGCCGGTAACCGCGCGCATCGCGGTTGATTTGCCGGCGCCGTTGGCCCCGAGCAGCGCCACCATCTCGCCCGGCCTCACCTCGAAGGAGATCTCATCGAGTACCGCCACCTTGCCGTAGCCGGCGCTCAGTTTCAGGCACGAGAGGACGGCATCGTGCGAGCCGTTCCAGGCAACGGCGCGCGGGCGCGCACGCATGTCTCCGCCACCGAGGTAAGCCTTGAGCACGCGGGCATCGCGCCGCACGTCGGCCGGTGCACCGGCTGCGATGACCGATCCTGCATCGAGCACGACGATCGAGTCCGAGATGTCCATGACCATCGCCATATCGTGCTCGACCAGGATGACAGCGATCCCGAGGTCGGCGATCCGGCGGATCAGTTGGCCGAGCGCAGCCTTGTCGGCGCGCATCAGGCCGGCGGCCGGCTCGTCGAGCAGCAGCGCCCGCGGCCTTGAGGCGAGCGCACGCGCGATTTCGACCAGCCGGCGGTCGACATGCGGCAGGCTGCTCGCGGGCGCCGCAATGGCGCCCTGATAGCCGACGAAGGCCAACAGCGCTTCGGCCAGCACTGCGTTCCTGTGCGCCGGCCGAGCCGGCGAGGGGATTGCCGAGCTTTCCTCGCCGCAGCGCCATGAGCACATTGTCGAGCACGCTCATGTCGGCGAAGAGCTGGGTCGTCTGATACGTGCGTGCGATGCCTGCACGCGCAGCCCGCCACGCCGGCGCGCCGGCAAGCTCGACCGTTCCAAGCCGGATGCTGCCAGCATCGGGCCGGTAGAACCCGCCAATGATGTTGAGCACGGTGGTCTTGCCCGCGCCGTTCGGCCCGATCAGGCTCAGGATGCGCCCAGGACTCGCAACGAGGCTCACATCGGAGGCCGCCTTGATGCCGCCAAACGAAATACTGATGCCATGAACGACCAGATCGTGGCGCACGACGTCGGACGAGAAGAAGGTGGACAGCCCGGTCTCGTCCGCCTTTGCGACCGCTGGATCAATCCGGCGGAAATAGCGCGCCAGCGTCCCGATGATGCCTTCGGGCGCGATCCACAGCACCACCAGAAGCAAGATTCCGACGAACAGCAGCCGATACTCGGCGAGATACGACAGCAATTCCGGCAGCAGGACCGTCACAGTCGCGCCGATCAGCGGACCCAGCACGAAGCCGGCGCCACCGACCATGACCGCGAGCAGGAACAGGATCGACTGCGAGAACGGGAACGAGTCCGGAGCGACGAACATCATCAGGGGCGCGAAGATCGCGCCCGCAAGCCCTGCGAACAACGCCGAGATGGCAAAGGCGGCCGTCTTGATCGTGACGGGATTGAGCCCGATGGATTGAGCGGCCGTTTCGCTGTCGCGCACCGCGATCATCGCGCGGCCCCAAGCGCTCGCCGCAAGCCTCCGGAACCCATAGAGCGAAAGACCCGCGAGCAGGACCGCAAAGAGCGCCGTCTCGCGCTCCGTAAAGGTGAACTCGGCGATGGCGGGCGATGTGAGTCCCATCAGGCCATTCTGTCCGCCGGTGACACTCTTCCATTCGATGGTGCTGTGCTGAACGATGAAGGCAAAGGCGATGGTGACCATGGCCAGATAGGGCCCGGTGACCCGCAGCGCCGGCAGGGCCAAGAGCGCACCGATCATTCCGGCAGCCAGCCCGGCTGCCGGGAAGGCCAGCCAATAGCTCACGCCTTTGAGGGTCAGAATCGCGACCGTGTAGGCTCCGATGGCATAGAAGCCCACATGCCCCAGCGACACTTGCCCGGCGAGACCGAGCAGAACGTTCAGTCCGACGCCGACCACCACCGTCAAGGCGAGCAGCGCGATGATGAAGTGCGTATAGCCTTCGGAGACGAACACCAGCATGGCGCCGGCGACGGTCAGCGCCAGAATTGCCAATGTCATCGTCCTGGGTGCGGGCCCTCCCATCGTCAGACCTTCTTCGCCGCCGCGCGGCCGAACAGCCCGTTCGGCATCGCGGCGAGCGCCAGGATGACAACCGTGAACGCAATGATCTGCGTGTAGGTCGACCCGGCGAAGGCCGTGACCAGCGCCTCGATCAGTCCGTAGAGCAGGCCTGCCAGCATCACGCCCCAGGCCGAGCTGATGCCGCCCAGGATCGCGACCGCAAAGGCTTTGATGCCGAACAGCGTCCCCATGTCCGAATGCACGCTGAACAGCGGCGCGATCAGCATTCCGGCGAGGGCCGCGAGTGCGGTCGAGAGCGCAAATGAGGACGCGATCGCAAGCCGCACGTTGATCCCCATGAGACGCGCGGCATCCTTGTTCTGCACGACCGCGAGCAGCGCCTTGCCGAGCCGCGTGTGCTGGAACGCCAATTGGAGCGCGATGGTGATGCCAATGCCGACCACAGGAATGATCAGTTGCAGCGGGAACACGCCGGTTCCGAACAGCTCGATCGGCTTCTGCGCCAGGAAGGATGGGAACGCGCGCGGCTCCTTGCCGAAGGTGAACAGCACGATGTTGTCGAGCACGATGCCGCCGGCCACGGTCGCCATCAGCCAGCCGTTCGAGCCGCGCTCGGCGAACGGCCGTACCAAGGTCCGCTCCACGACCAGGCCGAGCAAAGCGCAAAGGAAAAGCGACATCGCGGCCGCTGCCGGCACCGGCCAGCCGAGCCGGATGGCGAAGGTGTAACCGAGCACGGCTCCCAGCATCATCGAGGAGCCCTGCGAGAAATTGACCGTGTTCGAGACCGCGTAGGTGACGTGGAAGCCGAGCGCAATCAGCCCATACATGCTTCCGACCGCAAGACCCGTGACGATCGAAGAGATCAGAAGCATCGCTTGAAAGCCCCGGGTGGAGACGGCGGGACGCGGTGCCTCTCCCGCCGCCTGCAGTGTCTAGTTTGTCAGCGGAAGGATCTCACCTTCCTTGAAGTAAGTGAACAGGTAGTCGTCCGCCGAGAGCGCGTCATGGTTCTCGGGCGTGAACGGCTTGCTGTAGCTCTTGATCAGACCGTCATACTTGTCGATGGCATAAAAAGCCTGGCGAACTTTCGGTCCCTCCGTCGAACCGGCCTTGGCGATCGCGAGCGCGGTGAGATGCATGGCGTCATACGCGTTCGCGATGCCGACCGCTGGGGTTACGTCCGCGAGCGACTTGATCTCGGGATATTTCTTCTTGAGTGCCGCGAGCACCGTCTCGGCTTTTGGCGAGAGCTTGCCCGAGAAGCTGAACGTCTGGATGAAGTGGACGCGCTGACTGCTCGGGCCTGCGAGCTCGCTGAAGCGACCGCCGGCCGGACCCCAATGCGAGACGATCGGCACATTCCAGCCCATGCGATCAAGCGACTTCACCACCTGCGAGGAAGGCGCGACATTTGCGACCAGGAACAAGACGTCGGCGCCGGCATCCTTCAGCCGCGTGAGCTGCGGCACGACATCGACATCGGCATCCTGGAATTTCTCGATGCCGGCGTAGGGGAGGCTCTTTTCCGCGAGCGACGCTTTGAGCCCAGCCTCGTTCGAACTCGCCCCAGGCATTGTTGATCAGGATCATCCCAGGCTTCTTCGCCGCATATTTCTTCATTGCGTAGGCGACGAGCGCCTGATCGACCAGTGCATCGACGGCAGACACGCGGAACACATAGTTCTCGGCCGCGCCATTACGGGTGATCGGGGTGCCGGCGGCCCACACGCCCATGAATGGTACCTTGCTCTGATTGGCAAATGGCACGATGGCGATCGACACGGGCGTATCGAGGCCGCCGAACAGGGCCGCGACCCGCTCGCGCTGCACCAGCTCGCGCGCCGCCACCACGCCCTTGGCGGGGTTGCTCTCGTCATCGCGAACGACCAGCTGGAGCTTCTTGCCAAGAACCCCGCCGGCGGCGTTGATCTCGTCGATTGCGATCGACAAGCCGCGGACAATGGCCTCGCCCGATTTGGCGGACTGCCCGGACATGGCGGCGACCAGCCCGAGCTTGACAGTCTCCTGGGCGATAGCAGGGCTTAGCGCGGGAATTGCGAAGGCGGCAGCGGCCAGGCTGGCCACGAGCAGGCGTCGCGTGATCGGCGGAATGCGGTTACGGGTGGGCATGGCGATACCTCTCCGGAAGGGTGTGCACGCCAATGCCTTCGCAAGGGACATGCCAACGCGGTTCGACTGAAAACACCCAACAATCCCCGTTCGAGGAGGCTTGCTGGCGCCCAAGATGTGGGCACATTGGCGCACCCTTGAGCAAATCGTATTCACAAGTGTATACAATTTTGATGCCATTCCAAGGCCGTCAGGATGGCCGGAATTATGCATGGCCGCGGCTGGTTTCGCCGCTGGTCTCGTCCTTGGCGAGCCTGGACGCCAAGTCAGAAGAGGAAAAGTCATGCCCGTCGCAGACCTCACCGACGCCCCCGAAGCTCCTGCCGCCACGCTGATCGCGCCGTCGAGCGAAACCGCCGCGGCGGCCGAGATCGTCACCAAGTTTCTTGGTCGCGTCGATGGTGCCCGATCCGGAGACGGCCGCGCTCTACATCGGCGAGCCGCTCAAGCTGACGTTCACCGGCGGGCGCAAATTTTCGCACCCGCGGGAGAGCACGGCGTTCAACGCCAGGCGCTACAAGTGGGTCAAGAAGGCGATGGAGCGCACGGACGTCGTGCCGGGACGCGGGGAGACGACTGTCTACAGCATCGGCACCCTCTACGGCGAATGGCCGGACGGCACGCCATTCGAAGGCAACCGCTATGTTGATCGCTTCGTGGTGCGTGGCGGCAAGATCGTGCAGATGGACGTATGGAACGACAGCGCGGAGCGGTTGCTCACGCGTCATGGCATCGTGGCTTAGCGTTGCCGTCGTGTTCGCTTGCCTCCATTCTGTCCTTTGTGGGAACTTGGATTATCGGCATAGAGCGACAGGATATCCCTGAGCTCGCGGCTCTTGGCTGGTCGCGCCACGATCAAGGCGCGGCTCGCCACCGCTTCGAGATGCTCGTCCATGAGCGCCGATGCTCGCCGCGCATCGCCGGCCGCGAGTGCGGCGATCAATGCCCGATGCTCGTTGACGGCACATTCGGACGAATGCGGCCGGCTATAGAGCGCGAGGATCAGCCCGCAGCGCGATGATAGTTCGCCGACGTAGCGCGCCAGCACGGTGCTCCCGGTCATCTCGGCGAGCAGAATGTGAAACTCGGTCGCGAGCCGGATCGATAGCGGCTCGTTCTTGCCTAGCGCCTTCTCCTCCTCGTTCACATGTGCTTCCAGCGCGCGAATCTGCTCCGGGGTCAGACGGCCTGCAAGCCGTGACATGACAAGGCGTTCAAGCCCGAGCCTCACGTCAAAGGTGTCGCGTGCATCCTCCCAGGCCGGTGTTGCCACCGCGGCTCCGCGGTTGCGGCGAAGCTCCACCAGCCCCTCGGCGGCAAGCTGTCCGAGCGCGCTGCGGACGATGGTGCGGCTCGCACCGAAGCGCTCGCCGATGGTGTCCTCGGGAAGCTTGGCGCCGGGCTCCAATGCTTGCTCGATGATCGCGTGGCGAAGCGCGCGATAGATCTCCTTCGCCCGATCCGGCTTTGCCTTCGCTTTGGCCATGGCCGCCAATGGTCACGACCGGACCGGTGTCGTCAACAGCCGGGCTCAAACAAATATGTCTGCCGTTAACGCTTCAACGGATGCCGAGCGTGCGCACCGCCAGCGCCGCCGCCGAGGTGCGGTTCTCAACCCCGAGCTTGGTGAAGATCTGCTCCAGATGCTTGTTCACGGTGCGCGGGCTCAGACTCAGGATTTCCGCGATGTCCCGGTTGGACTTGCCGCGGGCGATCCAAAGCAGCACCTCGGCTTCGCGATCGGTCACCATGAGGCGGCTCTTGAGCACGGCCTGGTCGCTGCCGGCGTCGCCCTCGATGACGCGCAGCAGCCGCTCCTCCGCGCCGACCTGGCCGACATAGAGCAGCTTGAGCTTGCTGGTCGAGCTCTCGAGATCGATCGGCGCAGCCGGCAGGGAGGCAGGCGCGCTTGCGCACTGGTCGAGCCAGGCCCGTACGTCGGGCGGCACGATGTAGCCTTCGGTGTCGAAGCCGCTCAGCGCAGTGCCGAGAAGTCTCGCGGCCTGCGGCGTGCACCACATCACCTTGCCGGTGCTGTCGACCGCCAGCAGAAATCGGCCGAATGCGTCGAGCGCCGTGCGCGCGCTCTGCGCCATGCGGGCATTGGCGAGATGCACGCGAATGCGCGCCAGCAGCTCGCCGGGAACGATCGGCTTGGTCACATAGTCGACGCCGCCGGCCTCGAGGCCCTCGATGATGTGCTCGCTGTCGCTCGAGCCCGGTCATGAAGATGACCGGCACATGCGCGAGCGCGCGGTTTTGCTTGAGCCGGCGGCAGGTCTCGAAGCCGTCGGTGCCCGGCATGACCGCATCCATGAGGATCACGTCGGGCGTGACCTTTTCGACAATGGAAAGGGCATGCTCGCCCTCGCGGGCCACGAGGACGGTCATGCCGGCCTCCTCGATGGCGTCCGTCAGCAGGCGCAGCGTGTCGGGCGAATCATCCACCACGAGCACGAGATCTCGGTCCTTCTTACGCATGGTTGCTGCGAGTGGCCTCCAATGCGGCGAGATAGCGCTTGAGATCGAATGCGTTGACGAAGACGCGCATCTGCGCGACGAAGCCGGAATATTCGGGTGCAGTGTGCTCAAGCTCATTCAGCTTCTCCTGGATGCGCCGGATGTGCCCAATCTCGCCGAGGCCGATGAGCTCGCTGATGTCATCGCGCGGTGGCAGTCGTGGCTCGGACATTGCGGGCGAGGGGATGGCGGCCGGCATGTCCTGCGTGTCGTAGACCCATTCAATGTTCAACAGCACGTGGATCGTCTTGAGGAGCTGCCGCAAGTCGATCGGCTTCATCAGGTAGTCGTCGTGCAGGCGCTCGCCATCCGTGAGCCGGCTCGAATCGATGGCGTTCGCGGACAGAACCACAATGGCGGTGCGCTCCGGCAAGACGCGGCGCAGGCGTCGCGCGGTCTCCCAGCCGTCCATCTCGGGCATCGCGATGTCGAGAATAATCAGGTTGGGCTTGTCGCGCTCGGCCACCAGCAGGCAATCGCGTCCGCTGGCTGCGGTTTGGACGTCAAAGCCCAAAGGTGTCAGCAGATCCTTGACGAGCGTTCGCTGAACCTCGTCATCGTCGACCACGACCACGCTTTGACGCGGGCCGACATAGCCGCGCACGCGATCTTCCTGCGTCGACGCGATGCGGGGACGCGGCACTTCCGACAGCAGCAGCTTGACCCGAAACAGGCTTCCCCGTCCGACCTCGCTGGTGACCGTAATGTTGCCGCCCATGACGTTGATCAACAGCTTGGTGATGGTCAGGCCGAGCCCGGTGCCGGCGGTCGCCTTGGCGCGGGCAGTGCGGGCGTGCTCGAAAGGCTGGAAGATCCGATCAAAATCGTTGCGGTGGATGCCGATGCCGGTGTCCTCAACCTCGAGCTCGGCGACCTGGTAACGATACTTGAGGCGGAACGTCACCCGCCCGCTCTCGGTGAATTTGATGGCGTTGGACAGAAGATTGATGAGAATCTGGCGCAGGCGGTTCTCATCGGTATGCACGACGGCGGGCAGTGTTCTTGCCGGCTCGTAGTGGAATGCGATGCCCTTGGCGGTCGCCTGCAGGCGGAACATGTCGACGAGCTGGTCGAGAAACTCCGACGTGCGCACCTCGTTGCGATTGAGTTGAAAGCGGCCGGCTTCGATCTTCGAGATGTCAAGCAGGCCGTCGATCAGGCCCGCGAGGTGCTCGGAGCTGCGCCGGATCACCTTGATCGCCTCGATCCGCCTGGGTGGCAGTCCGGTGTCGCGCTCGAGTAGCTGCGAATAGCCGAGGATGGCGTTGAGCGGGGTGCGCAGCTCGTGGCTCAGGCCAACGACATGCCGGCTTTTCGCCTTGCTGGCGGCTTCCGCGACCTCCTTGGCTTTCTGCAGCTTGGCGTCGGTCCGCTTGTGCGCCTCGATTTCGCGCATCAGCAGATCAGTCTGCCGCCGCGTTTCCTCCTCCGCGACCCGGCGGCTGTCCTGCGCCAGGACGAACAGCCAGGCGATCACGCCCGCGATGATGGTCAGGATGAAGAAGACGCTCCAGAGCGCGGACTTCAGAGCCGCTTTGGGCATTTCGCTGTCGAGCGTGATCTGGAAGTAGACCAGCGACAGCACACCGCCAATCACGCCGCCGAACAGAAAGAGCACGCCGAGATAGCGTCCGACATCGCTGTTGAGCGGGCGAAACGCCCAGTCGGGCAATGTCCTCGCCAGCAAGGCACGGGCCTGGCGCGAGACCCGGGCTTGCGGCTTGCAGCAATCCCGGCAGCGGGTTTCGAGCGTGCAGCACAGCGAGCAGATCGGGCCCGAATAGGCCGGGCAGTGCGCCATGTCCTCGGGCTCGAACTGATGCTCGCAGATCGCGCAGCGAACGAGGGCCTGGCCGCCCCAGTCCTGCCGCGGCGTGCGGGCGACGTAGAAGCGCCCCTTGGTGGCGTAGGCAATGGCGGGCGCCATGACAAAGGCGACCAGCAGCGCAAGGAAGGCAGCCAATGACTGCAGCGTCGCCCCGAGTGCGCCCGATATGGCAGTGGTTCCGGCGATGGTCGCCGCCAGCATCGCGCCGACTCCGACCGGGTTGATGTCATAGAGATGGGCGCGCTTGAACTCGATGCCGGCGGGGCTCAGGCCGAGCGGCTTGTTGATCATGAGATCGGCGACCAGCGCTCCGACCCAGGCCACCGCGACGATCGAATAGAGCCCCAGGATATGCTCGAGCATCTTGAAGATGCCGAGCTCCATCAGCATGAGTGCGATCGTCACATTGAAGACGAGCCAGACCACCCGTCCCGGATGGCTATGGGTCAGACGCGAGAAGAAATTCGACCACGCGATCGAGCCCGCATAGGCATTGGTCACGTTGATCTTGACCTGCGAGATGATGACAAAGGCGCCGGTAAAGCCGAGCGCGATCTGCGGCGAGGAGAAGACGTATTGAAAGGCGACGAGATACATCTGCGTGGGCTCGGCGGCCTTGTCCGCCGGCACGAGGTGCTCGATCGCCAGAAAGGCCAGGAATGAGCCGGCCAGCATCTTGAGCGCGCCCGGCACGATCCATCCGGGGCCAGCCGAGAGATGGGCCAGCCACCAGCTCCATCGCGTCTCTCGCTGCTGCGGTGGCAGAAAGCGCAGGAAATCGACCTGCTCGCCGATCTGGGCAATGAGCGAGAACACGACCGTGGAGGCCGTGCCGAACAGGAGAATGTTGAAGCCGTTACCGTCGGCGCCGGTGGTCCCCGGGAATTGCGTCCACGCTGCAAACGAGCCCGGATCGGCGAAAGCGATGAATACGAACGGAATGAGGTGCAGGGTGAGCCAAAATGGCTGCGTCCAGGCCTGGAAGCGGCTGATGAAGGTGATGCCGTGGGTGACCAGCGGAATGACCACCAGCGAGCTCACGACATAGCCGATGAACAATGGCACGCCGAAGCACAGCTCCAGCGCTAGCGACATGATCGCGGCTTCAATGGCGAAGAACAGAAAGGTGAACGAGGCGTAGATCAGCGACGTGATGGTCGAGCCGATGTAGCCGAAGCCCGCGCCGCGGGTGAGGAGGTCGATGTCCACCCCATAGGTCGACGCATAGTAGGCGATCGGCAGGCCGGTCAGGAAAATGAGCGCGCCGACGATCAGGATCGCGGCGGTCGCGTTGACGAAGCCGTAGTTGATGGCGATCGCGCCGCCGATCGCTTCCAGCGCCAGGAAGGACACCGCGCCGATGGCGGTGTTGGCAACGCGCGCGCTCGACCATTTTCGCGCGCTCTTGGCAGTGAAGCGCAGCGCATAGTCCTCGAGCGTCTGGTTCGCGACCCACTGATTGTAATTGCGGCGAACCCGGGCGATTCGTTGTTGCGCTGTCATTGCCGCCCTTCGCCAAACGCTCGTGCTGACCCTGCTCTGCTCCCTGCGGCGTCTCCCTCGCGCGAATGCCGCCGATCCGGTGCGGCTTGTCCGGCGAGCTTAATGCCCCTCCGCTCAAGCCGCGTGCCGAAAATAGGAGCAGTGTGCGCTGCAATAAATTGCATGGCGCACCATCATCCTCGCTTCGCTGCCTCGGCGGCCGTTGTGAAGCATTGTCCGGTATTTTGATGGGTCATTCTGCGTAGGTGTATACGTCAAACGACGTATGTTGCATTGCAGCAAGCGGATGGACGCTAGGGATCAGGAGCGAGCGCCGGCTCGATCCCCCGGTTCAGCAAGCGGAACAAGAGGCGTCACATGTCATCTGGGATCATATCGAAGTCTTTCACTCCCTCGCGGCGCGAGCTTCTTCTCGGCGCCGCGGCGCTGTCGACGAGCGCGCTGATTTCGCCGAGCGCGTGGGCGCAGCAGTTCCCCACGGCCAAGGTCAATACGACCGGCCTTGCAGTGACCGACACGGAGGTCACCGTCGGCATTCTGCACTCGGTCACCGGCACCATGGCGATCAGCGAGACCGGCTCGGTACAGGCCGAAAAGCTGGCGATCGAGCAGATTAACGCAGCCGGCGGCGTGCTCGGACGCAAGATCAAATTCATCCAGGAGGATGGCGGCAGCGACTGGCCGACGTTCGCCGAGAAGGCGAAGAAGCTCCTGGTCAACGACAAGGTCGCGTCCGTGATGGGTTGCTGGACCTCGGCCTCGCGCAAGGCGGTGCTGCCGGTGTTCGAGCAATACAACGGCATGCTCTACTATCCGACCTTCTACGAAGGGCTGGAAGCCTCCAAGAACGTCATCTACACCGGCCAGGAGGCGACGCAGCAGATCATCGCCGGCCTCGACTGGGTGCAGAAGGAGAAGGGCGCCAAGACCTTCTATCTGCTTGGCTCCGACTACATCTGGCCGCGCACCTCCAACAAGATCGCGCGCAAGCACATCGAGAACTTCCTCAAGCTCAAGGTGCTGGGCGAGGAATACTTCCCGCTTGGCCACACGCAGTTCAATTCCGTCATCAACAAGATGAAGCTCGCCAAGCCGGACGTGATCTACGCGATCATTGTGGGCGGCTCGAACGTCGCCTTTTACAAGCAGCTCAAGGCGGCTGGCGTCGATCTCACCAAGCAGACGTTGATGACCATCTCGGTCACCGAAGACGAGATCGATGGCATCGGTGGCGAGAACATCGTGGGCGGTTACGCCTGCATGAAATACTTCCAGTCGCTCGACAACCCGAACAACAAGGGCTTTGTGTCGGCATTCAAGAAGATGTGGGGTGACAAGACCGTCATCGGCGACGTGACGCAGGCGGCCTATCTTGGGCCTTGGCTGTGGAAGCTCACGGTCGAGAAGGCCGGCAGCTTCGACATCGACAAGGTCGCCGCCGCATCACCCGGCGTCGAGTTCAAGGGTGCTCCGGAAGGCTACGTCCGCATCCACGAGAATCATCATCTCTGGAGCAAGACGCGTGTCGGCCGCGCCCGCAAGGATGGCCAGTATGACCTGGTCTACGAGACGGCTGAGCTGATGGAACCGGATCCTTATCCGAAGGGCTATCAGTAAGGTCGTTCGGGTGCCCTGGACTTCCCGGCAACCGGGGCACCCACCTTCTCCCATTCTGTTGCAAGGCGGCGTCGCAAAGACGGAGCAGCACGATGTTTGGCGACTATTCGGTCGGCGATTTCATGTCGATCATGGTCATGCAGGGATTTGCCGGGCTCATTCTGTTTTCCGTGTTTGTGCTGATGGCGCTCGGCCTCGCCATCATCTTCGGGCAGATGGGCGTCATCAACATGGCGCACGGGGAGTTCATGATCCTCGGCGCCTACATGACGTTTCTCACATCGCATCTTTGCGAGACCTATGCGCCAGGTCTCTATGGCGGCTACTTCTTCATGGCGATGATCGTCGCCTTCATTGCCTCCGGCACGCTTGGCCTGCTGGTGGAATGGACGATGATCAGGCATCTCTATTCGACGGCCGCTCGATACGCTGCTCGCGACCTGGGGCCTGAGCCTGATCATGCAGCAGGCGTTCCGCTCGACCTTCGGGGCGCGCGAGGTGGGCGTTGAGCTGCCGCCCTGGATGATGGGCTCGCTGCCCGTTACCGGTTCGATCGAGGTTCAAATCAACGGTCTGTTCGTGATGGGGCTCACGCTCCTCATCACCGGCATCGTCGCGTTGCTGCTCTATCGCTCGCGCTGGGGGCTGCAGGTTCGCGCGGTGGTCTCGAATCGCACCATGAGCGGCGCCGCCGGCATCGATACGCGGCGCATCGACCGCCTGACGTTCGGGCTCGGCTGCGGCATCGCCGGGGTCGCCGGCAGCGCATTCACGATGATCGGCTCGACCGGGCCGACCGCGGGACAGCTCTACATCGTCGATACATTCCTGGTCGTGGTCTTCGGCGGCGCGCAGAGCCTCCTGGGAACCATCGCCTCCGCGCTCACGATCTCGCAGTCCCAGTCGACGCTCGAGTTCTTCCTCACCGGCTCGATGGCCAAGGTTCTCACGCTTCTCATGGTCATCGGGCTGCTCATGCTCCGTCCGCAGGGACTGTTCGTCCTCAAGGTCAGAAGGTGAATCATGTCGGGAATTCGTACGGACTCTCGTACGCTTGAGTTGGTCGGCTTCGCGCTCGTTGCGGCGCTCATCCTGGTGGTGCTGCCACTGGCGCTCGATATCTTCCGGCTCAATCTCGTCGGCAAGTATCTGACATATTCCTTCGTCGCCGTCGGACTGGTGCTGTGCTGGGGCCATACCGGCATTCTCAGCCTCGGGCAGGGAGTGTTCTTCGGGCTCGGCGGCTACTGCATGGCGGCGTTCCTCAAGCTCGAGGCGTCGAGCGCAGCGAACACCAAGATCCAGTCAACGCCGGGCATTCCGGACTTCATGGACTGGAACCAGATCACCGAGTTGCCGTTCTTCTGGGTTCCGTTCAAGTCGCTGTCGTTTTCGCTGATCGCGGTCGTTGTGGTCCCGACGATCGCGGCCTTCATCCTCGGTGCCGCCATGTTCAAGCGGCGCGTGGGCGGCGTCTATTTCGCGATCATCACCCAGGCGTTGGCGGCTGTTCTCACCATCCTGATCATCGGGCAGCAGGGCTACACCGGCGGCATCAACGGCATCACCGACTTGCGCACGCTGCTCGGCTGGGACATCCGCCCCGACAGCGCGAAATACATTCTCTATTTCGTGTGCTGCTTCCTGCTGCTGGGCACGATGTTCCTCGCGCGCTTTGTGATTGCGAGCAAGCTCGGCCGCATCCTGGTGGCGATCCGCGACCAGGAGGAGCGTGTGCGCTTTTCCGGCTACGACGTCGCCAACTTCAAGATCTTCGTTTTCTGCCTTGCCTCCGCGATCGCGGCGCTGGGCGGAGCGATGTTCACACTCCAGGTCGGATTCATGTCGCCCTCGTTCGTGGGCATCGTGCCTTCGATCGAGATGGTGATCTTCTGCGCGGTCGGCGGCCGTCACTCCCTGGTCGGGGCGGTGATCGGGGCGCTCGTGGTCAACTGGGGCAAGACGCTGTTCTCGGAGTCGTTTCCGGAGCTCTGGCTGTTCGCGATGGGCGGCTTGTTCATCGCCGTCGTGCTCGCCTTCCCGCGCGGGCTCGCCGGCCTGGTGACGGATCAGATCATTCCCAGGCTGACGCGCCTTGGCGGCTCCAATAGCCGCCACGCCGAGCCAAGCCCGGCACCGGCCGAGTAGCGAAGCGGGCAGTCATCATGAACAACAACACCGACTTCCTGCTTGCGCTCGAGAACGTCAGCGTCTCGTTCGACGGCTTCAAGGCCGTCAACGAGCTCAACCTCTACATCGACAAGGGCGAGCTGCGCGTGATCATCGGACCGAACGGCGCCGGCAAGACCACGGTGCTCGATCTGATCTGCGGCCGCACGCGCGTTTCGGAAGGCTCGATCAGGTTCAAGAACCAGGAGATCACCAGCTACCGGGAGCAGCAGATCGTTCGTCTTGGCATCGGCCGCAAGTTTCAGACGCCGACCATCTACGAGGATCTGACCGTGTTCGAGAACCTCGAGCTGTCGCTGCCGCGCGGCCGCAACGTGACGGGTGCGCTGTTCTGGAGCCGGACCGAGGAGGTCGCCCAGCGCGTGAACGAGGTTGCCGAGATGATCTTTCTCGATGGCGATCTCGATCGGCTGGGAGGGACGCTCAGCCACGGACAGAAGCAGTGGCTCGAGATCGGCATGCTGCTGATCCAGGACCCTGAGCTCTTGATGCTCGACGAGCCGGTGGCCGGCATGAGCGTATCGGAGCGGGCGAAGACCGCCGAGCTCCTCAACGAGATCATCAAGAACCGCTCGGTGATCGTGATCGAGCACGACATGAAGTTCGTCGAGAGCATCGCGCACCGCGTCACCGTTCTGCACCAGGGCAAGGTGCTGGCCGAAGGCGACATGCAATCGGTGCAGGCGAACCCGCGGGTCAAGGAAGTCTATCTCGGTCATTAAGGAGCATCAGATGTTCGAGGTGCGCAATCTGTCGGCCGCCTATGGGCAGAGCCAGGCGCTGCACGGGATCGACCTCTCGGTTGGGCGTGGTGAGATCGTGGCGCTGGTCGGGCGCAATGGCATGGGCAAGTCGACCCTGATGAAGTCGCTGATCGGCGTGATGCCGGCGCGCTCGGGGCAGATCACGGTCGACGGCGTCAACGTGACCGCGCTGCCGAGCCACCGGCGTGTCGCCCGCGGCCTCGCCTACGTGCCGCAGGGCCGTCAGATATTCGGCACCATGACGGTGAAGGAGAACATCGAGACCGGATTGGTCGTCACCGGCAAGAGCGACGTGCCAAGCGAGATCTACGATCTCTTCCCGATACTCAAGGATTTCGAGCGCCGCCGCGGCGGCAATCTGTCGGGCGGTCAGCAGCAGCAGCTCGCGATCGCGCGGGCGCTCGCGAGCGACCCGAAGGTGCTGCTGCTCGATGAGCCGACCGAAGGCATCCAGCCCTCGATCATCAAGGACATCGCGCGCCTGCTGCGCGACATTCGCAGCATCCGCAATCTCTGCATCGTCGTTTGCGAGCAGTTGCTGAGCTTCGTGCTCGACATTGCCGACCGCATTCTCGTGATGGAAGGCGGCCGCATCGTGCATGCCGACACGCGCGACCATGTGGACGAGGCGGCGATCGCCCGGTTTCTCGCGGTGTAACGAGTCAACTTGAGAGGGGAGTAAAGCTATGGATCAAATGGTGACGGGAAGCAGTGCGTTGACAGGGAAGCCGAAGACGCTGATCGAGATCGATCTCAGCGAGTCGCCCTACAAGAACGACATGATCCACAATCGCTGGCACCCGGACATCCCGATCGTGGCCTGGGTCAAGCCGGGCGATGATTTCGTGATCCAGACCTATGACTGGACCGGCGGCTTCATCAAGAACAACGAATCCGCTGACGACGTTCGCGACATCGATCTCACCATCGTGCATTTCCTCTCCGGGCCGATCGGCGTCGAGGGCGCCGAGCCGGGCGATCTGCTGGTCGTCGACCTCCTCGATGTCGGGGCGCTGCCCGAGAGCCTGTGGGGCTTCAACGGCTTCTTCTCCAAGAAAAACGGCGGCGGCTTTCTCACTGATCACTTCCCGCAGGCGCAGAAGTCGATCTGGGATATCTCGGGCATGTTCACGCATTCGCGGCATGTGCCCAATGTCAGCTTCGCGGGGCTCATCCATCCGGGTCTGATCGGCTGTCTTCCGGATCAAAAGCTGCTCGACACCTGGAATACGCGTGAGAAGGCCTTCATCGCGACCGATCCCAACCGGGTGCCGCCGCTGGCGGCTCCGCCGTTCGGCCCGACCGCGCATGGGGGCCGCGCCAAGGGCGACGCCAAGGACAAGATCGCGGCCGAGGGTGCTCGCACGGTGCCGCCGCGCGAGCATGGCGGCAATTGCGACATCAAGGATCTGTCGCGCGGCTCGAAAATCTATTTCCCGGTCTACGTGAACGGCGCCGGCCTTTCGATGGGCGACCTGCATTTCAGCCAGGGCGACGGCGAGATCACCTTCTGCGGCGCCATCGAGATGGCCGGCTGGCTCCATCTCAAGGTCGATCTGATCAAGGGTGGCATGGCGAAGTACGGAATCAAGAATCCGATCTTCAAGCCATCGCCGATCACGCCGACCTACAACGACTATCTGATCTTCGAAGGCATCTCGGTCGACGAGGCCGGCAAGCAGTACTATCTCGACGTTCACATCGCCTATCGGCAGGCCTGTCTCAACGCGATCGAGTATCTCACCAAGTTCGGCTACACCCGCGCGCAGGCCTACGCCATCCTCGGCACTGCGCCATGCCAGGGGCATATCTCGGGCGTGGTCGACATTCCCAATGCCTGCGCGACGCTGTGGCTGCCGACCGACATTTTTGATTTCGACGTCATGCCAAACGCCAGCGGGCCGATCGTGCATGTGAAGGGCGGCACGCCGATGCCGCTGTCGCCGGACAAGTGATGGTTCCGATTGTAGATGGAGGCGGCTTGCCGCCGCCTCCATGGCTGGCGGAAGAGGGGAGCAAGAAGGGAAATCGTACGATGCCGGTCTATGACTATCTCTGCAGCGAGTGCGGCCCGTTCACGGAGATGCGGCCGATGACGGAATGCGACGCGCCGCATGCGTGTCCGGAGTGCAGCGCGCTGGCGCCGCGGGCATTTCTCACCGCGCCGTATTTTGCGACCATGTCGAGGGAGAGCCGCCTGGCGCACGCCACCAACGAGCGCAGCGCACACGCCCCGCAGGGCCTGGCGGAGTTCAAGGCGCGGCACGGCAAGGGCTGTGCGTGTTGCAGCGGCAAGCTCTCGGCCCGCGCCGTGAAGCGTGGCAAGAACGGCGCCAAGAGCTTTCCGAGCAGCCGCCCGTGGATGATCTCGCATTAAATCGGGGTTAGGAACGTTGTCGGTCTTATATGGGCGCCCTGCCGGCAAGTCCTCGCCGCATCAGGCGCGCCAGCCGATCGCAAAATTGCTTTGCATCCAACGGACGATCGCCTTCGAGGACGCGCGCTTCATCAAGGAGCAGATGTGCTACGTCCTGTTTGAGTTCACGCTCGGCGTCGCTCAGGCCGGCGACCGCAAGGACGATGTCGTGACGCGCATTGACCTCCAGGATCGGCTTTGCCCCGGCCTTAAGGCGTCCCGCGCCGGCGAGCAGCTTCTCTAGCTGGCGATCCGGCCCTTCTTCAGCAGCGACCAGGCATGCGACGCTGTCGGTCAATCGATCCGATGGGCGCACATCCGAGACCGCGTCACCGAGCGCTTCCTTGATGAAGGTCATAAGGTCTGTGACGCTCTGGTCGGTCTCCGGAGATGGGGCCTTGTCGGGATCCAGCAGCGGAATGAGCGCCAGATCGGCCGATCCCTGCGTCACGGATTTGAACGGCTTACCGTCGAAGGACGTACCCGTCATCACCCAGAAGCTGTCGATCGGATCGGTCAGGAGCAGAACCTCCACGCCGCGGGCGCGGAAGCCTTCAAGATGCGGTGAGGCTTCCAGCCGGGCGAGATCGTCGCCTGTGATGAAATAGATCGCGGTCTGGTTCTGCTTCAGCGAGCCGACATAATCCTTCAGGCTGCGCCACGAGCCGCCAGACGTCGATGTCTTGAAGCGGCTCAGCGCCAGAAGAGCATCGCGGCGCTCGAAGTCCTCGTAGAGGCCCTCCTTGAGAACAACGCCGAAATTGTCCCAGAGTTTTGCGTAGGCCTCCGGCTCCTTTTCGGCGAGCTTTTCCGTCTCGGTAAGCACGCGGCTGGTCACACCCTTGCCGATGGCCGTGAGGATCGGGCTTTGCTGGATCATCTCACGCGAGATATTGAGCGGCAGGTCGGCGGAATTGACGATCCCGCGGACAAAGCGCAAGTAGCGGGGAAGAATGTCGGCATCGTCGGTGATGAACACGCGCTTGACGTAGAGCTTGATGCGGCCTTTGCGGTCGGGATCGAACAAATCGAACGGCCGCGTGCCGGGGATGAAAGCGAGCGTCGCGTATTCCTGACGTCCCTCGGCGCGGAAATGAACCGTGAGGGCCGGCTCGTCGAGCTGCCCGGCGACGCTGCGATAGAAGTCGGTATAGTCGGCAGCCGAGATCTCGGACCTTGGCTTGGTCCAGAGTGCGGCGCCGTCGGCGATCTGAGCGGGCTCCGCGCCGGGCTTCTCGACAATCGAGATCGGCACGGGCACGTGCCCGGACTGGGTCTTGACGATCCGTTCGAGCGTATGGCGCTGGGTATAGTCGCCGGCATCGTCCATCAGATGGAGCAGCACGCGCGTGCCCCGCGCTGGCGCGTCGGGCAGCGGAACCGCCGAGATCGAGAACGTTCCCTTGCCGTCGGATGACCAGCGGAACGCGTCCTCGCTGCCGGCGCGGCGCGAGGTGACATCGACCCGGTCCGCCACCATGAAGGCCGAATAGAATCCGACGCCAAACTGGCCGATGAAGGATGCCTCCTCGCGATCCTTGCCCTCCTGGATGCGCTCCAGAAAGGCTTTGGTTCCGGAACGCGCGATGGTGCCAAGCGCCTCGACCATCTCGTCGCGGCTCATGCCGATGCCATTGTCCTCGACGATGACCTGGCGCTTGTCGGCGTCGATGCTGATGGTGATCCGCGGCGACGGATCCTCGCCGAGCAAAGTCGGATTGGCGATCGCCTCGTACCGCAGCCGCTCACAGGCATCGGCGGCGTTTGAGATCAGCTCGCGCAGGAACACTTCTTTCTCGGAATAGACCGAGTGCACCATCATGTGCAGGAGCTTGGCGACGTCCGCTTCGAAGGGGCGGCTTTCGCTCTTTGCGTCATCGACTACGGTCATCAATCAAATTCCCCGGCAGATGCAATGGAAGGGCAGGAGTTACGCCTGACCTCCGTGTGGTCGCCTTTATGTGGTGGCTGAGGAAAGATAGACAATGCCCATCCAATACGCCACGGCAGCGCGAGATTGCGCTCGATCGGCGACAACAGGGCGGCCCTTCCGGGACGGGCAGAACATCGTTACCATTTGCGTGAGGTCGAGCATCATCCCGGACTTTCGGGCTGATCATTAAAGGCAAAGTGTCAGCGAGGAAACAAAAATGACCAATCGAGATCAGGGCCTCGGACGCCGGGCGTTCCTCGGCGCGACCGCGGCCGGCGTGGCATCCGCGGTTGCGCCGCGCGCAACACTTGCGCAAGCGCCCGCCGCTCCCGCACCGGCGGCGCCACGCACTGGCGTGACGGCCCTGACGAGCGAGCGGTTGCTCGGCAGCGCGGTCAACTATGCCTACGCGGTGAAGGCGGGGCCTTTGGTCTTCCTCAACGGGCACGAAGGGTACGATTTCGCTGCCGGCGTCGTGCAGGGGGTGGCGGGCGCGGCTGGCTTTCCTGCTTATGGCAGGCCGGGCTTGCGCCGCGAGGCCGATTTCATCTTCGAGCGGATGGGGCAAAACCTGAGAACGCTCGGCACGGACTTCGCGCACAGCGTCCGCCTCGACCAATATTACACTGAAGCCAACGCGGTGCGCGCCTATCACCTCGCGCGCTTCGCCGCGCTCGGCAAATACGTGCCGCCCAGCACCTCGATCATCACCGACCGCTGCTTCGGCAGTAGAAGCACCATGACGACATCGCTCATCGCGGTGACGCCCGAGCCGCAATGGGAACTCCAGCCGGTTTATCCGCCGGGCGCGCGTGTGTCAGCGACCTCGGGCTATGCGCCCGCCGTGGTGGTGAACGATTTCGTCTTCGCAGCGGGGACCGGACCGGATGAGAAGGACGTGCTCGACACCGATCCACCCCAGGGACCGCATCGGCGATGGGGATCGATGCTGCCGATCCGGCGCCAGGCTGAATCGACCTTGCGGCGCATCGAGCCCATCCTGAAAGCGTCTGGGACGAGTCTCGCCAATTGCCTCAAGGCGCAGGTTCACATCGCCGGCGTGGAGAATTTTCCGGACTTTATCGACGTCTGGAATGAGCATGTCGGCAGCGCGCCTGTCGCGCTGACGGTGATCCCGGCCAAAGGGTTCGCGTCCCTCGAGATGATTGTTGAGATCAACTTCATCCTTCTCAAGGATGGCGCCCAGCGCAAAAAAGAGATCGTACACGCAGACATTCCCGAGATGGCCGCCTATTCGCCAACAGTGCGCGCGGGCGAGTTCGTGTTCAGCCCTGGGCTGCTGCCTCTGACTCGGGAGGGGAGGGTCGCGGGCCTCGCCCAAGGCGACGATTTCCCGGGACTGTGCCTGCGCAGCCAACTGCAGGCCCATGCGCTTTTCGACCATGCCGAGGCGATCGCGAAGGCGGCCGGCACCAGCATGCGCAATGTCTGCCGCATTGACTATCGTGTGAGCGACATTGGGGAGTTCGCGGGCGTCGCGCTGGCCTGGGCGGGTCGCTACGGCAGGGCGCCGCATCCGTTTGTGTGCGTCGTGACGCCCAAGCTGCCCGCGCCCGGCGCAACCGTGATGGCCGACTTCTGGTTCTATGCCGGCTAACAACGGCGCCGCTCGCGGCCCGCGCTGCTTCGAGCTCAGCGGAAGCGATAGTCGGCCGCGACCGTTTGGTCGCTGCCCTTGGTTGCGCTGACCTGGTTGAAAATTGCCGAGAGCACGATGCTGAGGATGACATTCGACGCCAGCGCATAGAGCGCGGCGTAGCCGGGCACTGTGAGCCCGTCGAGCTGAAGGGGGAAGACCGCGGACTGAAACCCGGTCGTTCCCGCCATCCAGGTTCCGACCGCGAGGCCAGCCGCCCAGCCGATCAAGAGCGCCCATGGATTGAACCAGCGCGTGTAGAGCCCAAAGATCACGGTCGGGATCGTCTGGCTGATCCAGATGCCGCCAAGAAGCTGCAGCTGGATCGCATATTGCAGTGGCAGGAAAATAATGAAAACGAGCGCGCCCACTTTGACCACGAGCGAGACCAGCTTGGCATTCTGGGTTTCCTGCGCGGGCGTACAGCCCGGATGTACGAAGGGAACATAAATGTTGCGAGTGAACAGGTTTGAGGCGGCGATCGACATGATAGCAGCGGGCACAAGGCCGCCGATGCCGATGGCGGCGAACGCCACGCCCGCGAACCAGTCGGGAAAAGAATGCAGAATGAGCGCCGGAATCGCGAAGTTCGATTTGTATTGCTCGAATTGAGGTGCGAATTCCGGCAGCGATGCGACACCGGCCGCGAGCGCCATGAAGCCGGTGAGTGCCAGCAGTCCCAGCAGAAAGGAGTACGCGGGAAGATAGGCGGCGTTTCGTCGGATGACCTGCGCGCCGCTCGAGCTGAGCACGGCGGTCATCGTGTGAGGGTAGAGGAACAGCGCAAAGGCGGAGCCGAGCGCCAAGGTGGCATAAGCGGAATACTGTCCAAGGGTCCCCGGGCCTGGCGTCGGCAGCAGGAGCTTCTCCGGCGGGATTGCGGCAAACAAGTTTGCATAGCCGCCAAGCTGGTACGGAACGACAATCACGAGGGCCAACACAGTGATGTAAATCAGTGTGTCTTTCACCACAGCGATCATCGCGGGCGCTCGCAGGCCGCTTGTATAGGTGAAGGCGGCAAGAATGACGAAGGCGATGATCAGCGGAATGTCGCCGGCGAGGCCTCCGCCGGTGCCCACACCCATCGCTCCGATCACGACCTGCAGTCCGAGCAGTTGCAGCGCGATATAGGGCATGGTCGCAACGATGCCGGTCACCGCCACGGCGAGCGCGAGCCAGCGGTTGCCGTAGCGGCCTTGGACGAAGTCGGCGGCGGTAATGTAGTTGTGCTTGTGCGCGACCGCCCACATGCGCGGAAGAATGAGAAAGACCAGCGGGTAGACGATGATCGTATAGGGAAGGGCGAAAAAGCCGATGGCGCCTGCGCCGAACACCAGCGCCGGCACGGCGATGAAGGTGTAGGCGGTGTAGACATCGCCGCCCAGCAAGAACCAGGTGATGACGGTTCCGAGCCGTCGTCCCGCCAGGCCCCATTCGTGCAACTCGGTGAGGTCGCCACGCCGCCAGTGGGCTGCGACGAAGCCTAGGACAGTGACCAGCCCGAACAGCAGCACGAAGACGATGATGGCGGTCCAGTTCACGGCTGTTCCCCCCGATCAGATGTCTATGATTCCGACGTGTCCACGTCTCGTGTGCGGGAATCGACGAAGAGGATAATCAGCGATGTGAGAATGACCCAGACGAATTGGTACCAATAGAAGAAGGGGATGCCGAAGATCGCAGGGTCAAGCCGGTTATAGAACGGTACCCACAGCAGCGCCACGAATGGGATCAAGAGCAGCAGATACCACCAACGTGCATGAGCGGCAGCCGGTGTGGGGCGTCCGGGCATTGTGGACATGAGCGACCTCAAGAATTTGCGAAGCTCAGCACGTGAACCAAGTGGCGTCGCAGGCCTACTTTGGTTTGGCGCATTGATGCTTCGTACTTATCACACTCACAACGCGACGGCGACGGCCGCTTGTTCAACAGGCCAGAGCCCAGCGACAGAAACGCTTAAACGGTCTGTCAGGTTCCTCGGATCTGACTTCGTGGAGCAACCCAGATCAGATGGCATGCGGGAGTGTCGGGACGGTCATAAAGCCAGCGTAAATCCCGGCCTTGCCAAGCCTTTCGCACGGTCCCGCAAGCTGATAGCGTCCAATCACAGGCCAACAAAACAATTCTGCTCGACAGGGAGGCTATCCATGAAAATCGCAATGTTCGCGGTCTTATTGCTCGGATCGCCCTTTGCCATAGGGACTGCCGCCGCACAGCCACTTCCGTTCAACGAGGCGGGCGTAACCAACGGTCACTGGCACCTCAATTCGAAGGACGTTGCGGCCAACGAGAAAATCTTCGTTGGCATGGGCGGCAAGGCGTTCCAAGCGGGCGGCCGCCACCGTGTGCTGTTTCCTGGCGTCATGATCATCCTCGACGGGGCTCCGGGATCACCGCCGCCGACCGGCCCGACGCAAGGGTCGGTGGTCAACCACGTCGGCTTCGTCGTCGACAATGTGCAGGAGCGCGTTGCCCAGTGGAAAGCAGCCGGCGTGCCGGTACAGCCTGGAAATAATGGCCGGCTCGACCAAGCCTACGTCAACACGCCGGACGGCGTACGCATCGAGATCCTGGAAAACAAGAGCCAGACGATGCCGATCCAGAGCGAGCACGTTCACTTCTTCCTGCCGGAGGCAGCAATTTCAGAGAGCCAGGCATGGTACGGAAAAATTTTCGGAGCCAAGGCGAACTCGCGCAACAACGCACCCGTCGCCGACATCCCTGGTGTCCAGTTGCGTTTCAACAAGGCGGATAGCGCGCAAGCCCCGACCAAAGGCCGCGTCCTCGATCACATCGGCTTCGACGTGAAGGACCTCAAGGGTTTCATCAAGACCTTGGAAGCCAAGAGCATCAAGCTCGATCGGCCCTATTCGGTCAATGAAATCGGCGTTGGAATTGCGTTCATCACCGATCCGTGGGGGACCTATATGGAGATCAACGAGCGGCCGCCGGCACGTTAGTGATGTGCGGTATTGTTGGTCGGCTTGTTGCCGATTGAGGATGAGCAGAAAATCTGGTGGGGCAGGGCGGCGGCGCGCGCGGAGGAGCCTCCTCCGCACACGTCCGCTTCGAGAAGCCGCCCACGCCAAAGAGTTCGCTTACAGCTCCAGCGCTTGCCGCAACTCTGCTTTGGCCTCTACGAATTCCTTGAGGAATGTCGGATTCTGAAACAGGCTGGTGGCAACCGCAGTCGCAAGAAGCCGTCCGGCTTCGACATCAGTCGGATAGTGTACGCCAAGCACGAGACGATTGTAGCCGGCCTCGCGCCCGCGTGCGAATAGCGCGGCGGCTTTCTCTGGGACCATGTTGGCGAGCACGATTGCGGTCAGGTAGCCGGCAGTCGAGGTTCCGCTCGGATAGGAGCTGCCTTTCGGCAGATTGCCGACGGCCTGAATTTCCTTGCTGGTGTCATATGGGCGCGGGCGCTTCCAGTTGTCCTTGCCGATGTTTTCGATGGCCGCGCCGTCTCCTCGGACCTTCTCCATCAGCAGCGCCAGCTTCGGAAGGGCCGCAGCCGTGAACTTCGGTCCGAGCACGTCTGCAAAGCCGAACGTGCCAGCCGTGGCGTCGGCGAGCGCACGCTGCTCCTGTGCCGTCGTGCGGATCTTCTGAATTGCCAGCAATTCGTCGAGATCGCGCTTCTGCTCCTCCGATTGCAATGCCGGCGGCGGCGGCAGCAGCTTCATGACATCGACTAGTGCGGACGTCACATAAGTCGTCTGCGCCGACTCCATTGGCATAGGAGCCTGGGCGACGGTCATCTGCGCAGGAGCAGTGAGCGCAAGAATTGCGAGAGACGCCGCAAAAAGCTTTTGCATGTATGTTCCTCGATTGTCTTATTCGACGTTCTTTGGATTTGTCCAAAGTTGTGCTTGGCCGAGCGGGGGAATGTAGCATGGCTGGTCTCAAGCGCACGCGCCGCAGGATCGCCAGCACTTAGAACTCCTCCAGAATGGCTCGACCGATCTGCAATGAAGCGGCGCGGATCAAGCGTCACTTACGGCAGGTCAGTCCTTCGCCCGTTTGTAAATATGAGACTGTCAGCATTCCGGAAGCCAACCGGGAAACTCGCAAACCGTTGCCGGCGATCTTCTCCTCCGCTAGGCTTCGTTGCGGGTCGTCTTCGTCATGGAAGGCGGCAAGGTCTATCGGAATAACGCGCCAGGACAGTGACCGTCACCCGCCATGCTTGATAAGTCGGGGAGAGTAGGATGAAACAATTAAGCTCAACTCTGCCTTTCGCGATGTGCGCCCTCCTGATGTTTCTGAGCCAGCCCGTTGCGGCGGAAGTGGGCGAGAGCACGAAAACGGTGGGCGGTACGACCGTTCACTACAAGACCATCCTTCCAGATGGCTATGATCCGGCAAAGGCGCATCCGGCCGTCCTGGTTTTTGGTGGCGGCCCGCAAACAATGAACACGGTGGACAACACGCTCAACCGCAATTTTCGTGCAGACGCTGAAAAGCGTGGTTATCTCGTGTTCGGTCTTGCGGCACCAGCCGGCGAGTTGTTCTTTGAGAGTGGGGACCGCATTTTCCCTGAGTTTCTGAAAATGGTCTTAGCGGAGTACAAAGTCCACAACAGCAAGTTTCACGTCGCTGGACCCTCAAACGGAGGGATCGCGGCAATGCATATCGCGGCATCCCATCCGCAATACTTCCTATCTGCCACGGCTTTCCCCGGCTACATGTGGAGACCCACCGCGGCGAAGCTTCAAGCAATCTCCAAGATGTGCGTTTTCATGTACGTCGGCGAGCTGGATCAGTACATGTGGCACGACGAGATGAGGAAGGAGGTCGAATTCCTTCGCTCCAAAGGTACGGTCGCGCGCTATAGCGTCGAGAAAGGTCAGCCGCATCGGCTGGAGACTCTCGCGGGTGCCAATGCCGGACGCTTGTTCGATGGGTTCGAGGAAGCCGAGAAGGGCTGCAGCAAGTAACGGCGCGGCTTACTTGAATTGAGCGCCTTCACACGAAGCGAAAGCAACGAAGGCAAAAAGCGTGGTGCGAGCTACGCCAAGCCGATGCAGCGCCTCATTGTTCCACAAATCGCAAAATCTGGGTTACTCGTCGGAACTCGGGCTAGCTCTAGTAGTTCCTCATTGGTGGGCGGAGAGGTTTGACTTCTGCGCAAGTGAGTGTGAGGTCCCGTGTTCTTTGTTGCCCTTGCCACCGATTATGACGGCACGCTGGCGCAGCACGGGCGGGTTGATCACGCAACGCGCAGTGCTCTCGAAGAGGTAAGACGTTCGGGTCGTAAGCTCATTCTTGTGACTGGGCGCACTCTGCCCGATCTTGAAAGCACGTTCGACGCCATTCAGCTGTTCGATGTGGTGGTGGCTGAGAACGGTGCCGTGCTGTTTGATCCTGCAAAAAAGCAAGAGATTCCACTGGCCGAGCCCCCGCCACCGGCATTGGTCGAGCGGCTCCGAGAACTGGGTGTGAAGCCTTTGTCGGTCGGGCGCACGATTATTGCCACGTGGGAGCCGAACGAGAGTGTTGTTCTTGCAGCCATTCGCGATCTTGGGCTCGAACAGCACATCATTTTCAACAAGGGCGCTGTGATGGTGCTGCCCAGCAACGTCAACAAGGCGTCCGGTCTCGAAGGTGCGCTGAAGCTGCTGCATCTTTCGCCGCTCAATGTCGTCGGTATCGGTGATGCGGAGAACGATCTAGCTTTCCTAAGTGCCTGCGGCTGTGCTTTCGCAGTCAGCAACGCGCTTCCAACTGTCAAGGAAAGAGCTGACTTTGTCGTTGCTGATCACGGCGCCGGCGTCGTCGAGCTTGCCCGCATGCTGACCAAGGACGATCTGTCTTCAGCAAAGCCAAGACTCCCGCGCACTCAGCCCGTGCTGGGCGACAAACCCGATGGGGCGAGTGTCTCTCTCAGTCCATTCGAGACCGTGCTGGTGACCGGATCATCAGGCGGGGGCAAGTCGACGGTCGTTACAGCGCTTCTGGAACAGATGCGGGATGGCGGCTATCAATTCTGCGTGGTCGATCCCGAAGGTGACTACGCCGAGCTTCGGGACGTCGTCGTTCTCGGAGATTTAAAGCAAGTTCCGCGGATCAGCGAAGCGATCGCGTTGCTGGAAAAGCCTGATACCAATATCGTCATAAACCTCCTTGCCATCGAGCCGGCCGAGCGCCCGCATTTTCTCGCGAAGCTTATGCCCGAGCTTGCGAAGATGCGCGCGGTATCGGGGCGGCCTCATTGGCTTGTGTTCGATGAAGTCCATCACTGCCTTCCGGCCAAATGGCATCCTGCGCCGGTGACATTGCCCCGAGAGCTGCCAGCGGTGGTCGCTGTCACTGTCCATCCGGAGGAGGTCGCTCCGGATTTTCTGGCTTTGGTCTCTACTGTGATTGGTGTCGGCGAGGGGGCATGGGGCGCGATCACGAGCTTCTGCGAAGCGACCGGGCGGACCAGTCCGAAGGCCATTGCAGCACCGAAGGAGGGCCAAGTTGTCGTTCTCGACAGCGAGGACCGAGTGGAACTGGTGACTGCCCGTAAGCCGAAGGAAAAGCAGAAGCGGCACGTTCGCAAATATGCCGAGGGAGAGCTTGGCGAGGACAAGAGTTTCTACTTTCGTGGCCCTGAGGGTGCGCTCAACCTACGTGCGCAGAATCTGACGATGTTTCTCCAGCTGGCGGCGGGCGTGGATGACAAGACATGGTTGCATCACCTGCGCGCAGGTGCCTACTCGAAGTGGTTTCGCGATGCGATCAAGGATGAAGAGCTTGCTGCGGAAGCTGCAGCCGTGGAGCGCGATGCTTCGTTGTCTGCAAACGGCGCCCGTGCACGCATTAGAGACATTGTGGAACACCGTTATACGGCGCCAGCCAAGCAAGGCGTAAGTTGACGTTCGACCGATCACTGGACATTCGACCGATCACGGGGTGAGCAGCGTCCTATGCAAGGCAGAGTTGCAGATACCGAATGGTTAACGGAACTGCGATAAAGTGTCTCAGCGCCAAACGAGACGAGATAACCCAGCGGTGCGACGGGGCCGGCTCGCATGCTCGCTATGGACACACGTTTCAGAAGCCTTTGGACCCGGGTCGGATCGGAGTAGCACCTACAATCCCGGCGCAGGTGCAGCGCCCGCCCATGCAGCCGCAGTCGCTGCGGAGACGAAGCCGATCGCCGCGTCAGCAGAGATTGCGCCGCCGGGACGAGCGCCGGTTCGAACGTTGACACTTGCGCCGCGGTTAACATTCACGTTTGTTGCGCGGTTCACGACATTTCCTATTCACGACGTGGTGTTCCGCTCACCACGTTGGTGTTTCTGCTGGCTACATTCGTGTTTACGCGGCCGACGTTGGTGGCCTTGCTGACGTTCGCCTTGACGCTCCTTTGTGCACCGGCAGCGCTTCACTGTCCGCCGGAGCGAACGTCTGCGCGCCTCGTAACGAGCTCGATGAGCGCATTGTCGGGATTAAAGCGCCTCCGTCGCCGCTCCGGAACGAATCCCCATGACCGACGTCGCAGCGCGGCGTTAAGACGTATCCGACGATCGCACAATTCCTCTTTCTCTGCCGTCCTGTCGTGTCTTTCGCCGATTTGGTTCGATCGTCTGGCAGTCGTGCGCATGGCAAGGCGCAACGATGATGATCAGCGGCGCGAGCGCAAGCCGGCCGAGAACGAAAAACCC
The DNA here is from genome assembly GCA_963817015.1 of uncultured Alphaproteobacteria bacterium. Classification (GTDB taxonomy): domain Bacteria; phylum Pseudomonadota; class Alphaproteobacteria; order Rhizobiales; family Xanthobacteraceae; genus VAZQ01. The sequence continues at coordinate 171,117 of CAWFMV010000016.1, forward strand.
GCCATCGCGCGGATCGCCTATTATCGAACTTGTGGGCCTGCCATCGCGCTTTTCACGAACCCGGCGACGATTGTGAGAATGGCGCCGCCGGCGCCGCCGCCGGCGATCTGACCGAGGAGCGCGCCGAAATCCAGTCCGCCGGCGCCGCCTGCGAGTACCGGCAACAGCGCCAGCAGCGCCTGACCTACGACGCCGCCGCCAATCGCTCCCGTGATCGTGTTGCCGAGCATGCCGAGGCCATAATCCTTGAGCGCTGCGCCTGCTGCGTTGCCACCGATCGCACCGGCAAAAAGCTGAACCATAAGAATGATCAATGTCTCTCCCATATCCGCCTCCAGTATCTTGCAAGTCCTTCAATCAACGCGTCGCGTTGTAAGAGAACCCATCGAACACTACGGAGAGGATGCGCTTGAGATCGATTGGACTGTGGTCCAATGCCGAGCACGCGCCTGTGCGGACGTCGCGCAAGGACAAAACTGAGGCGCGAGGCGCAGCCGGGGGGAGGGGTCGGGGGTAGCGCGCCTCGCGCCGGTCACTCGCGAGCTGACGCAGAAGAAACTGGCAAGCCCACGAATTTACAGACGTTACGCCATCGCGTGCGATCGATCGATTGGACGCTGGTCCAATATCCATGCGAGCGATGACCAATCACGATCTGTGCCGAGGTGAGGAACACGTTTGGCGACAATCGGGCCGATGTCCACAAATGTGAAAGAGAGGAATCCAGTCCGTCGCTGCAATGCTGCGTTGAAGTAGCTATCGCCGGGGCCGCGACCGGCGTGCGACCACAAAGGTTGCCGGGCAATGGCCCCGGAACCTGGGAACTTTACCTCCAGACAACCCTGGTGCAACCGAACAACCAAGAGTTATAATGCCATTGGGGACGGTCGAGCAGCAAACGATGAGAGCTCGTCCGTGCAAGACTGCTGGGTTCCGTGTCGATCCATGCGCGCAACGAGGGCGCGCGGGGTTGGTGTTCGTTTCTGGCCGTTCGCAAGTGGCGCACTTGCATGTGCTGACGGACGTGAATTGATTGCCTGCCTGTCGTGTTCCAGCCCGGAACTCGATCTCCTTGCGCATCATGCGCGCTCGCTCCCCGCAATCTCATTAACAGCTGGTCGGAGCAAGCTCCGATGAGTACGAGCGCCTGCCTGTTTAAACGTGCACTTGTCCGCTTCAATAGCGATATCGGGAAGGCTGTTGTCGTCGCGATCGGGTATTTCGTAGGCGCCGAGATTGCATTCTTCATCGGAACGCTGTCAGACAAGATCTTTGCCCCATTGTGGCCGCCAAACACCGTGTTGTTTTGCGCGCTGGTTCTGGCACCCCCGAAACGCTGGTGGATCTATGTCCTTGCGGCGTTCCCAGCGCACATCGTCGTCGAGCTCGGTGTCGGAATGGGCGCTCTGCAATTGCTGATCGCCTTCATCACCAACGTTCTGATCGTCGTCGTCAGCGCGGCCGCCATGCGACGGTTCGTCGGAGAACGACCCTGGTTCCGCGATGTTCGCAAGACATGGCTCTATGTCCTTATAACGGCCTTGGTGGTGCCGGCGATCGTGGCACTCGGCGGCGCCTTCGTGCCAATCCTGGGCGGCGGATCGCTCGAGGACTTCGGTCTGCACTGGACGCAATGGTTTGCCTCCAACAGCCTCGGCAATCTTGCGCTCACGCCGATTGCCCTCATCTTGCTGGCGGAGCCCCCGGTGCCGTCCGCGCCCGCACTGCGGACGGTTGAGGCCCTTGTGATTGGCACAGCCCTCGTGGTCGTTTGCACGATTGCGTTCGAGGTCAGCGCCGGCACGTTCGAAAGCGGGTTTCTCCCCGCGCTCCTCTATTCCCCGCTGCCGCTGATCTTATGGTCCACAGTGAGGTTCGGGACGAGCGGAGCGAGCGGAGCCGTGTTGATTGTTTCCGCCGTCCTGATTTGGCGAGCACTGAACGGCCCAAGCCTGTTCATTGCGAGCGATCCGGAGACCAATGTCTTCGCCCTCCAGGTTTTCCTCATCGGGCTTGCCATCCCGGTGCTCCTGCTCGGCGCGGCTATCGAAGAGACCAGACGGGCCGAGCGCACAACGCGCGACAGTGAGGAGCAGATGTCATTCGCAGCCACGTCGGCCAACATCGGCTTGTGGCAGCACAACCTCGCAACCGGCGACTACTGGGCGACCGAGCACTGCCGCAACATGTTCGGCCTGCGGGCGAATGCTCCGCTCAGTTGGGAAACGGTGGGCAGCACCATCCATCCGGACGACCGGGACATGCTGAAGGACACCATGCGCACCGCAGTCCGGAGCAGCGTGCCGGCGGAGTGCGAGTTCCGCGTCATGCTGCCTGGAGAGCAGACACGATGGATGACAGCAAGGGCACACGCGACCTATGACGACGAAGGCAGTCCGGTACAGCTGAGCGGGCTGGTCGCCGACATCACCGCGCGCAAAACCGCCGAACATCAGATCGAGTTGCAACGCCGGGAGCTTGCGCATCTCACCCGCGTGTCGGTGGTGGGCGAGCTCTCGGGTGCAATCGCGCACGAGCTCAATCAGCCGCTGACGGCGATCCTCGCGAATGCCCAGGCTTCGCAACGCATGCTGGTGAAGGATGCCCCCGACCTCCCCGAGATCGGTACTGCTCTTGACGACATCGTGCAGGCGGGCAGTCGCGCAAGCGACGTCATTTCCCGGGTGCGAAAGCTGCTGAAGAAGGGCGAAAGCAGATATGAAGCGGTCGATATCAATGAGCTGTTCAGATCGACACTGAATCTTTTGCACAGCGAGCTGATCTCACGCCGGATCACAGTTCAGCTCGACCTGGCCGAGGAGCTTCCGCTGGCCGTCGGAGACCCGGTCGAGCTGCAGCAGGTTCTGCTCAATCTGGCGATGAATGCTTCGGACGCGATGAGCTCGATATCGACGCGGAGACGCCTGCTGACCTTGACGACACGGACGACCAAGGATGGCTTTGTCGAGGGTGTTGTGTCCGATCAGGGCCGCGGCATCACGCCCGACCAGCAAGGCCGGCTGTTCGAGCCGTTCTATACGACCAAGGAGCACGGTCTTGGTCTTGGCCTCTCGATCTGCTCGACCATCATCAATTCCCACGGCGGCGATCTGAGGATTGTCAACAACGAGCCCGGCGGCGCGCGAGCGGTCTTCGTGCTGCCCGCGCACAGAGTCATGGTGGCTGCAAAATGACCGAAGATGGATTTACGGTGTTTCTCGTCGATGATGACGCCGATGTACTCAAGGCGCTCGCCAGGCTTCTGCGCGCCTCGGGCTATGACAGTCGCGAATTTGCCTCGTCCGAGGATTTCCTGCGCGAGCACGACGCCTCCATGCCCGGATGCGCCGTCTTCGACGTGGCGATGCCAGATCTCGACGGCCTGGCGTTGCAGCAGGCGTTGGCCGCGAAGGGCATCGAGCGCCCCGTGATCTTTCTCACAGGCCGGGGCGATATTCCGACCACCGTGCGAGCCATGAAGGCAGGCGCAGTCGATTTTCTGACCAAGCCGGTCGATGCCGACGCATTGCTGGCAGCGATCGACAACGCCCGGGAACGGGAGAGCAGGGACCGGGAGGCCCGCGCCGAGATGGAATTCTTCACAGCGAGGCTCGCAACGCTCACCCCCCGCGAGCGCGAGGTGCTCGGGCATGTGATTGCCGGACGCCTCAACAAGCAGATCGCCTACGACCTCGGCACTGTCGAGAAAACGATCAAGGTCCATCGCAGCCGCATGATGGAAAAAATGGGTGTGCGCAGCCTTGCCGAGCTCGTACGGCTGGCGGAGCGTGCCGGTATGAGGCAATGCCTCATTGAGGTGATCCGCAATCGTTGGCCCTAAGGCCAACTCGACGAGTGACTTTCGATGCAGAAAATAGCCGCCATGCCGAGCAACCCGCTTCATGTAGCAATCGTCGATGATGATGCCTCGGTGCTGACGGCACTGTCGCGCCTGCTGGGCACCTGCTCCTACCGCACCGCAACCTACCAATCGGCGCGGCGCATTCCTGGAGTCGCTGCGCCACAGCACGCCGCAGTGCCTCGTCGTCGACATGCAGATGCCGGAAGTGACCGGTCTCGACCTGCTCCATCATTTGACGCGCCATGGGATCCGCATCCCGACCGTCGTCATCACCGGTCACGACGAAGCCGGCAATCGTGCGCGTTGCGAGGCCGTGGGCACACGAGCCTACCTGCTCAAGCCGCTGCAGGGCGATGTGCTGATCGCCGCCATCGACGCGATCACTGCGCGCGAGTGAACAACAAGGGCGCAATCGTCCGTTGACGAAGCCCTTAACGTCGTCCCCGGCATAACTGCGCGCGTTGCGCGACGCGATCGGCCCGTCATTTGCCGTCGCTCTCTTTTGCGATGTTGGACCAGGGTCCAATAGAGGACGGATGACGGCTTGCGTAGTGTGTTGCGATGCTCCGGGCACTTCGGAGGAAGACCCGCCGTGCCGCCGGATGTCTCACGCCGGATCACCGCCAATCCACGATCGTCCAGAGAACGGGCGAAGCGTTGAGCCCGTTGCGCGGCAACCGGGCAAGACGCAGCACCGTGACATGAAGCGCAGAGGAAGCGACATGAGAGGAAGCACACTGAGCAAGGATTCGCGTGAGGAAGCCACATTTACGCAGCTGCCGCAGACCAATCGCTGGAAGTTTCCCACTTCGAACACCTACAACGACTACGTCCTTCGCCGCTCGTTCCTGGTGGTGCCGACACAGGAGATCGTTGGGCAGTTCATCGCGACGTTCAGAGAGTTTCCGCCACGACAGCGGCCATCGAGCTTCAGTGTCGATCGGGTCATGCAGAAGCTGGAGGAGAGCACGGTCGGCAGTGGCCGATGACGGTCGTCGCCCGGCCGGCGTATGACAATCGGGCCGCGCATCTAGCGGGAGAGCTTCCCCATGCTCCACATCATGACACGACGGGCTGTGCTCCTAGCGGTCCTGCTTGCCGGCATCGGCATCACTTCGGCCGCGCCGGCGCAGCAACCCGCATCCGATCCGCTGCCGTCCTGGAATGACGGCACCGCAAAAAGGGCCATCACCGACTTCGTCGCCCGCGTGACGCTCGAGACCAGCCCCGATTTCGTGCCCGCGCCCGAGCGCATCGCAACCTTCGACAACGACGGCACGCTGTGGGCCGAGCAGCCGATCTATGTCCAGTTCGCCTTTGCGATCGATCGGGTGAGAGCGCTGGCATCGAAGCACCCGGACTGGAAGCGCAAGCAGCCGTTCAAGGCAGTGATCGAAGGCGATCCCAAGGCGCTCGCCGTCATGGGCGAGAAGGAGCTGCTGACCATCATAGCGGTGACCCACGCCAACATGACCACCGACGATTTCACGAGGACCGTGAGCGACTGGATCGCGACCGCAAAGCATCCACGTTTCAACCGGCCGTATACCGAGCTGGTCTACCAGCCGATGATCGAGCTGCTGCGCTATCTTGCGCGCGAACGGTTTCAAGACCTTCATCGTTTCGGGCGGCGGCGTCGAGTTCATGCGACCGTGGGCCGAGCGGGTCTACGGCATCCCGCCCGAGCAGGTGGTCGGCTCCTCCGGCGTGACGAAGTTCCAGCTGCGGCCAGACCGCAAAACGCTGCTGTGGAAGGAAGCCAAGGTCGAGTTCATCGATGACGGCCCAGGCAAGCCGGTCGGCATCAACCGCTTCATCGGGCGGCGTCCGATCTTCGCCTTCGGCAACAGCGATGGCGATCTGCAGATGCTGCAGTGGACCGCGGACAGCAGCCGCGCGCGCTTCATGGGACTCGTTCACCACACCGATGCCGAGCGCGAATGGGCCTACGACCGCCAGTCGCACGTCGGCAAGCTCGATCGGGCGCTCGACGAAGCCAATGCGCGCGGCTGGACCGTGGTCGACATGAAGCGCGACTGGCGCACCGTGTTCCAGTTCGAGGACGCGACGGTGGGAGCGCGATAACGCATGGAGATGGCGGCATGACCGACGTGGTGCTCAACAAAATTCCACCCCCCGTCCTGCCGTCGACGCCGGCCGGCACGGACGTCGCGCCGTCCAAGCCCGACATGGTCTGGATTGCGGGCGGCACCTTCCGCATGGGCTCGGACAGGCACTATCCGGAAGAAGCGCCGGTCCATCGCGTCACTGTCGACAGCCTCTGGATTGATCGCGCGCCGGTGACGAACGCGCAGTTCCGCAGCTTCGTGAATGCAACCGGCTACGTCACCTTCGCCGAGATCGCGCCCGACCCGAAGGACTATCCCGGCGCGTTGCCCCGCATGCTCAAGGCGGGCTCGCTGGTGTTCAGCCCGCCGAGGCACGCAGTCGACCTGCGCGACTGGAGCCAATGGTGGATATTCAAGTTCGGCGCCAACTGGCGGCGTCCCTACGGTCCGCGCAGCTCGATCAGCGGCCTCGACCATCATCCGGTTGTGCACGTTGCCTACGGGGATGCGCTCGCCTATGCGCGCTGGGCCGGCAAGGATCTGCCAACCGAGGCCGAATGGGAATTCGCCGCCCGCGGCGGGCTCGACGCTGTCGAGTTCGCCTGGGGGGAGGAGCTTTCGCCGAACGGACGGCAGATGGCGAACACCTGGCAGGGCGACTTCCCAGTGGAGAAGCTCGCGACCAATGGCTATCAGCGCACCTCGCCGGTGACTGCGTTCCCGCCCAACGGCTACGGCATCTACGACATGATCGGCAACGTGTGGGAATGGACGAGCGATTGGTTTTCGCCCCGGCACGAAGCCGATGCGCCGAAGGCCTGCTGCATCCCGGAGAACCCGCGCGGCGGGCGTGAAGACGACAGCTACGACCGCTGCCAGCCGAGCATCAGGATTCCGCGCAAGGTGCTCAAGGGCGGCTCGCACCTGTGTGCGCCGAACTATTGCCGCCGCTACCGACCGGCCGCGCGTCACGCGCAGCCGATCGACACCTCGACGAGCCACGTGGGATTTCGCTGCGTCGTCAGGAGGCCGCACGAATAGAGCGATCCAGGGAGAAGCACTATGGCAACCGTGTCACGCATGTGAGCCTGGCTCCGCTGGGCGATGGCCCTCTCCATATTGGCTCTCGCAAGCTTCGGCACCGATCCGGCGCGTGCCGAGGAAGCGGCCGCGGCGGCGGCGGGCAAATGAGAGGCGGCGGCCGAAGGCGATGAGCCACGGAGCGCTGGCGTTTGCGACTGAATGATCGATGAGACCGATATACTGGAGGTGCTCCATGCCAACCAATCTCACTATGCCCATGCCTCATGTTCCGCTGCTCCAGGAGCTGACCAGACACTGGTGGCTATTGTTGTTGCGCGGGGTTGCGGCCATCGCCTTCGGCATCCTTGCCTTCATCTGGCCAGGCGTGACGCTGTTTACGCTGATGATTCTCTACGGAGCCTTCGCTCTGATTGACGGAGTGCTTGCACTGGCTGCCTCGTTCACGAGCCGCGGTGACACGGTTCCGAGGTGGTGGCTCGTGCTCACCGGCATTCTCGGCATTGCCGCAGGCCTCATCGCCATGTTCTGGCCCGGCATTACAGCGCTCGTGCTGATCATGTTCATCGGCGCCTGGGCGATCGTCCGGGGCGTCATGGAGATCCTGGCCGCCATCCAGCTGCGCAAGCAGATCGAGGGCGAATGGCTTCTGGTGCTCGCCGGCGTGCTGTCCGTGCTGTTCGGCCTCGGCGTGCTGATCTTCCCGAGCACCGGCGCGCTCGCCTTGATCTGGCTGATTGCGATCTACGCGGTTGCGATCGGTGTCGTCATGATCATGCTCGCGCTGCGGCTGCGCGCCCATCGCAGCAGGATGTCGACGACCACTTTGCACGGAGGCGCAAGCTGAAGGTCTCTGGACGCTGGCGGCCGTCTTCGCCACGGCCGCCCAGGCCAGGAGTTCCGTCACCAGATCCGAACGCGGGCCTCAGGTGCCAATCGGAGCTTGTCGACCGCCTTCACGCCGAACGCGTCATACCAAGCGTCTATATTTCTGACGACGCCATTGACCCGGAATTCCTCCGGAGCGTGCGGATCAGACACCAGTTGCTGACGGAGTGCGTCCTCAGTCGTTTTCTTGCGCCAGCTCTGGGCAAAGCCGAGAAAAAACCGCTGGTCGCCGGTGAGCCGGTCGATGACCGCCGCCGGCTTGCCCAAGAGCGAGCCATGATAGGCGTCAAGGGCAATCAGGGCCCCACCAAGGTCTGCGATGTTCTCGCCCATAGTCAGCTCACCGTTCACATGCGTTCCGGGAAAGGGCTCGAAGGCGTCGTATTGCCGACCGAGTTCCTCGGCTCGTGCGTTGAATTCCTCGGCGTCAACGGGCATCCACCAATCGGAGAGCACCCCGGCTGCATCGAACTTGCGCCCGTCATCGTCGAACGCATGCGTCAACTCGTGGCCAATGAGAGCGCCGATGCCGCCATAGTTCACCGCCGGGTCCGCTGCAGGATCGAAGTAAGGAGGCTGCAGCTGCGCCGCCGGCAAGACGATCTCGTTCAGGTTGGGGCTGTAATAGGCATTCACCGTCTGCGGAGTCATCATCCATTCATTGCGGTCGACAGGCGAATTCAGCCGATTGACTTTTCGAAGCCACTCGAATCGGCCAGCTGCTTCCAGATCACCGACAAGGTCGTCGGCCCGAACCTCCAGGGTCGAATAATCGCGCCACGTGGCCGGATAGGCGACCTTGACGTTCAACCGCGCGAGCTTTTCCAGCGCTTTGATTTTCGTTTCCTGGCTCATCCAAGCGACCCGCTCGATGCGGCCCTTCAACGCCAGGCGGAGTTGCTCGACCAATTCCTCGACCTTTGCCTTGGCTTCGACCGGAAAATAGCGCGCCGCATAGATCCGCCCGATCGCCTCTCCCATGGAGCCGTTGACGGTGCTCACCGCCCGCTTCCAGCGCTCCGAGATTTCGAGCACCCCGCCAAGAGTCTTGCCGCGAAAATCGAAACTCGCGGTTACGAAACGCTTTGAGAGATACGGTGCGGCCGAGTCCGTGAGGTGAAAGGCCTGCCAGGCTTTGAGCGTCTCCAGCGGCGTCTGAGCGAACAGATCCGCAATCTTTGCGACGGCAGTATTCTCCAGCACTACCACGCGCTCGAGGTTGCGCAGACTTGCACCCTCCAACAGCCTGCGCCATGGAAATGGAGCAGTCTGCTGGAGCTGCGCCACGCTCGTTGGATTATACGTCTTCTCGGAATCGCGCTGCTCGGCAACGGTCCAACTCGCCCCCGCGATTGCAGTTTCAAACGCCAAGATCGCGGCAGCCGACTGTTGCGGAGCTTCCCAGCCAATCAGCTCAAGGATTTGTGCAACGTAGGCGAGATAAGCCGCCTTCTTGTCTGCAAATTGTGGCGTCAGGTAGTAATCGCGATCAGGAAGGCCAAGGCCGCTCTGACCAATCGAGACGGCGTATTTGTCCGGCGCTTTGGCGTCGACGTCGATCGAGATGTTGAAGATCGAGCTGAAGAACGTTACAGGCGACGTGCCCATCAGCCTGGCGAGATCATCGCGCGACACTGCCGCGCGCAGCTCTTGAATGAGTGGTTTGATCGGTTGCGCGTCGAGCGTCTCCGCACGGGCCTCATTCATGAAAGCTGCATAAAAGGCACCGATTTTTGCAGCATCCGCGCGGGCGCCAGCTTCGACGCCACCCGCGCCACGTCCGAGGATATCGCGGATACGAAGCTCCACGACATCACTCAAAATCCTGTCGACCCCATTGCTGTCACGATCAGGAGCGATGCGCGTGCGGTCATACCAGGCACCGTTGGCATATCGGAAGAAGTCGTCGCCGGGCTTGGTCGACGAATCCATGCCGGTCAGATCGACTCCCCATGGTCCATAGTCGCCGACGACGGGCGGCACGGACTGCTCGGCGCGGCCGATTGTCTGCGGAGCGGCCATCAAGATCATGACCCCTGCAACCGCGCTCGATATTTTACCCATGCCTACCTTCTTTCGTTCGTTTGTGCTTGCGTCGGCGCGCCGCGTTGGAACGAGAGCCGAGCATGCTGAAATCGTACCAGGACGGGAACCAAGTCTAAATGAATGCACCTATCCCGAAAGCAGAGGTCAATCTGCGAGAGCCCACGATGCGGTGGCGTGCGAACCGGTCCCCCGGTTGAATTTCCAAGATAATAGGGAAAAATGCAGGGAATTCGATTGAAATTGCCCCGAGCTGATCAATTTCTAAAGCCATTCGGCACGTGATTTCAGAGGGTTGGGGGTAAATTTCCTAGACGTAGCTGGAGCCCGAGCTTTATGGCCGGGCGGTGCAGGCTACCAAGGCGTTCCGCAGTTGGCAGCTCAAAATTCAGCTAAGGGAAAACCAGGAAGAAATTGTCCCAACTTCAATGCCATTTCAAATTGTGTCTTCGAATGCAGGTAGGGCCCCGCGGCCGAAACTGGCCGCGGGTTTAGCTGCAGCTTTGCCGGTACATCCGTGGTCAAAGCGCGCCGATAGCAGTGTCAGCTAGACATTGCGCAGATTGTCGGCCGACGACTTTCCGGACTTTCGATCGGAAACGATATCGTACGTTACCTTTTGGCCTTCATTGAGGCTGTGCATTCCGGCGCGCTCGACTGCGCTAACATGCACAAAAACGTCCTTGCTGCCGTCGTCCGGTTGAATGAAACCAAAGCCCTTTTGGCCGTTGAACCACTTCACGGTTCCCTGAGACATGACTAACTCCTTCTGATGTGTGTAGAGTCGACCGCATGTGGCATGCGGTCGCTAAGTTCGAGATTTTGGAAGAAGGTCGTTAGTCAGGCGCGCCGCGGCGCTGCGAGGCCAAGTCGTCCGGCCGAAAGCTCGATAGCTTGACATAGGACACAGGCCTGCAGAGCGCAAGGTCTAGACCATCGAACAACGAAATATTGTGAACGGATAAAGAAACAATCGCCATGCCGAGAGATTGCCTGCTAGTGACCAATCATCGGCACTTCGGCGGCTGATGACCAGAACTCAATTCGGAAGGATACAGCATTGCAGGTGCTCGTTCGCGACAACAACATAGACCAGGCTCTCCGCGTCCTGAAAAAGAAAATGCAGCGTGAAGGTGTCTTTCGCGAGATGAAACGACGTCGTTTTTTTGAGAAGCCGTCTGAGCGGAGCACCCGTGAAAAGGCGGAGGCGGTGCGGCGCGCCCGCAAGCTAGCGCGCAAGCAAGCAATACGGGAGGGATTAATAGCCGCGCCGAAGAAGGCGGTTTCTCAGTCGGGCACCTCCTCGGCTGCACGTGGCCGTACGGTAGCGCGATTTTAGACCATCAGACCTGCCAAGTAGACCTGACAAGCCTGCGCGCCCAGGGCAGTATACGCAACAATGCAGCCATATATGGGCAACACAACCTGAGTCCTTTTCTGTTGAAAAGGAAGGGTGAATTGCCCGACAATTGCCAGCCCTTGATCAACTGAACGACGGCTTCTTGTTTCGATAGTCCTTCGATGCATCAAAGAAGGACCTTATGCCGGGAATTGGGCGGCGCGAGCTCAGCGTTGGCCGTGGAGGTTATGGCAGACAAGACCGAAGCAACGCCACAGCAGGAACAGCTGATGGGGAAGGGTGATCCCGAGACCCCGCTGGACAGTCCACGGCTGGACCTATCGAACGAATTGGTGAAGGCGTTGATTCGCACGGCTCGGGAGCGGGGCTACGTCACTTTTGACCACATCAATTCACTGGCAAAAGAGTTCAATTCCGAGTGGATCGAAGACGTGCTCGTCGCTTTCAACGAAATGGGCGTTGAGGTGGTGGAAGCCGACGAGGAGTTCCTCGGAAGAAACTGTGGTCGGCGAGCAGCCGAAGGAGGAGAAAGGCGAGAGCGCCGAACTGGTCGATGTGGAGCATGCGGTCCCGTTCAAGCCCGGGGCTAAAGAAGTCGGCGGGCGCAGCGATGACCCGGTCCGCATTTACCTGCGTGACATGGGCCCGTTGGGACTGCTCTCGCGGGAAGGCGAGGTCGCTGTCGCCAAGCGCATTGAGGCTGGCCGTGAGGAGATGATCGCGGGCCTCTGCGAGAGCCCGCTGACTTTCCAGGCCATCATGATCTGGCGCGACGAGCTCAACGCGGGCAAGGTCTTCCTGCGCGACATCATCGATCTGGAAGCCACCTATGCGGGGCCCGGCGCGAAGACGATCTGGGCTCCCGCTGTTTCGGACGGCCGCCCAATCGTAGAGGCCCCGATGGCTCAAGCGCCCGGCGGCCAGCCGACGAAGGCAATAGCGTCCGCCACGCCGTCCGATGCCGCCCGGCAATGCCCTGACAGCCAGGAGGTGACAGCCGACGGGACGTCTGCCGCGAGTGACCTCGACGAGGACGACATGGAGGGCTCGCTCTCGCTGGCCGCCATCGAGGCCGAGCTCAAGCCGGAGGTGCTCAAGACCTTCGACATCGTCGCGAACGAATTCAAGCGGCTGCGTCGGCTGCAGGACCAAGACATTCAGCTCAGACTGAAGAGCACGTCGCTCTCGCCGGCGCAGGAACGCAATTACAAAGTGCTCAAACAGCGAATCATATCCAACGTGAAATCGCTTCGGCTCAATCATGCGCGCACTGATTCGCTGGTCGAGCATCTTTACGACATCAACAAGCGCCTCGTCGGTTACGAGGGCCGCCTGATGCGATTGGCAGAGGGCCACGGTGTCGCACGCGAGGATTTCCTCAGGCGATATCGGGGAGCCGAGCTTGACCCGCTCTGGCTCAACCGAGTGTCCAAATTCTCGGCCAAAGGCTGGGCGGATCTTGTGGCGCGAGACAAGGTGAAGCTCAAGGAGTACTGCTCTCAGGTCCACGCGCTTGCTGGCGAGACTGGAATTGAGATCGAAGAGTTCCGTAGGATTTTACACAGGGTACAGAAGGGAGAGCGTGAGGCGCGGCAAGCCAAGAAGGAAATGGTTGAGGCTAACCTCCGCCTCGTCATCTCGATTGCCAAGAGATACACAAACCGAGGTCTGCAGTTCCTCGACTTGATCCAAGAGGGCAACATCGGCCTCATAAAGGCAGTGGACAAGTTCGAGTACCGGCGCGGCTATAAGTTTGCAACTTACGCGACTTGGTGGATTCGTCAGGCCATCAGTCGCTCGCTCGCCGATCAGTCTCGCACCATCCGCGTGCCCGTGCACATGACCGAGGCTATAAACAAAATCGTGCGCGCCAGTCGGCAAATTCTCGGCGAGAAGGGGCGCGAAGCAACTCCCCAGGAGATTGCCGATAAGCTTCACGTTTCGCCCGAGCGGGTGCGCGAGGCGCTGCGGATTGCCAGGGAGCCACTCTCGCTTGAGACGCCGGTCGGCGACGAGGACGGCTCGCATCTCGGCGATCTCATCGAGGACAAGAACGCGCTCCTGCCGATTGACGCCGCGGTACAGTCAAGCCTTCGCGACACGGTAACGCGCGCATTCGCCTCGCTCTCTGCGCGTGAGGAGCGGGTGCTGCGCATGCGCTTTGGGATCGGTATGAACAGCGACCACACGCTGGAAGAAGTCGGCGTGCAGTTTTCGGTGACGCGGGAGCGCATCCGGCAGATCGAGGCAAAGGCGCTGCGGAAGCTGAAGCACCCGAGCCACTCGAGGAATCTCAGAAGCTTTCTTGATAATTGACGATGCTGGAGCCGCGCCCAAGCCCAAACGAGATCATGGTCCAGCTCTGTCGATAAGTCCTTGCGGAAATCGCAGTATTTTTCGAGACTGCCGCACGTCCCTAAGAGACCGCACTGCCTGGCTGGGGGACTAGGATTTGAACCTAGATTCTCGGAGTCAGAGTTCGATGTTCTGCCGTTGAACTATCCCCCACCACGGGGCCGCTCTTGCTACTCCATCTGGGGCGGGTTTTGCAAATCGCAAGAAGGCATTGAGGGCGCAGAGATTTTTCCTGGGCGCTCCGCCCAGGCCGAAAACTTTTCCACCGACTCGAGCGTCCGGTCGGGGCAGAGTAGAGGTAATTTAATACAGCTTCAGATATAAAGGTAGTTGGGGCCAGGATTTCTGCGGTCGATGCGCGTGGCCATCACCATTGCTGCTGTCTTGATCGCTCTCTCGGCGAGCGGTTGCGCGTCGCTGTGGGACTATTCCCCGCGGACGCAGGCGGAGGACGATGCCGATTATCAGCGCACGCACTCGAGCTACAAGCAGCTCGCCTCGACGCATGTGAAGCAGCTCAAATATCCCGGCGGTCTGGCAGCGCCAACGATCTCGCCGCTCCGCAAGTCGCACACGGTCGCGTTCGCGGACTGGATGGCGTGTGTGCGGGGCGAGGAAGCAGGGCTCCGGCGGACCTTTGCGGTGTTCTACCGCGACCGGAAGATCGCGGATTTTCGCCATTCCGTTGTGATCGACCGCTGCGAGGCGGAACGCTACGAGCGGCTCGAGCCGGAGACTGGCGGTCCCGATCCCGCCCAACAGGCCAGCGTCAAGCCGTAAGCAAGCTTAGTCCGCGCGCTTGCGAGTCGTGCTGAACGCGACAGTGAAAATCGAGAGCAGCGCGCACAGCTGCCATGAAGAAGAAGATCTCGCGCAGATAGCCGTGGTCGAGCAGCTGGCCGAAGATGATCGGCGACACGATGCCGGCGATGTTGAAGCCGGTCGAGACGAAGCCGAACACCCGGCCATAGGCGCCGCGGCGGCGTCACCGCGCGCACGATCATGTCGCGCGACGGCATGGTGAGGCCGGAGAAGAAGCCGGCCGCCGACATCAGCAGCACCAGCGCCAGCGCGTTGAAGTCGATCGAGGCCGACGAGCACGCACACGATCGCGGTCACCATCAGCCCGCCGACGGCGACCAGGCCGTGGCGCGAGGTGCAGCCGGTGAGCACGCCGCCGACCAGCACGCCGACCGCGCTCATGATGAGGAGCGCCGGTCAGCGCCGAGTATTGGCGACCGCGGCCGGCGTGCCGTAGAGCGCGCCGAGCGCGACCACCAGATAGTTGTTGAGCCCGCCGCCGCAGAACGAGAGCAGGATGAAGAACACGAGGTTGAGCAGGATCGGCGGCGACGATCAGCAGCCGCCAGCCGTCGCGCGGCGGCGTCGGCGTGTCTCGCTGCTTGCGCGTCTTGGCGGCGGACTCGGCGCTCCGGCTCGCGCTGCAGCAGGAGCACGACCGCGGCCACCACGCCGAGCACGGCCGCGCCCGAGAAACGCGCCGCGCCAGCCCACGAGGCTCTGCAGGAACAGAGCAGCGTCGGCGGCGCCACCGCGTTGCCGAGCATGCCGGAGAAGGTGTGGAAGGAGAACACGCGTCCGGCGCGCTCGGGCGGCACGTGCTGCGACAGCAGCGCGTAGTCGGCCGGGTGATAGACCGTGTTGGCAAGGCCCGCGACGCGCGAACATCGCGACGAACACCCAGAACGAGTTGACCAGCCCCGCGATCGCGATGGCGCCGGCGCCCAGCAGCAGGCCCGCGATGATGACGCATGCGCGCGCTCACGCGGTCGACCAGGAAGCCGGTCGGGGTCTGCAGCGCGGTCGAGACCACATTGAAGGCGGTGAGCGCGAGGCCAAGCTCGGTATAGGTGACGCCATAGTCCTCGCGCACGAACAGGAACAGCGGCGCGAGCAGCATGATGTAGTAGTGGCTGACGAAATGCGCGAAGCAGACGCCGCCGACGAGCCGGCGCTCGCTGGCGCGCGTCGGCGGAAGCGGAAGCTCGACGGCCTGGGTCATGCTCGCCAGTGTCCTAGTGTGCGCTCAGTCCGCGTTGCGCGTTCGCGGCGCGGATCGCCTGCCAGACGCGATGCGGGGTCGCCGGCATGTCGATATGGCGGATGCCGTATTCCGACAGCGCGTCGACGACCGCATTCATGATCGAGGTGAGCGAGCCGGCGCAGCCGGCTTCGCCGCAGCCCTTGACGCCGAGCGGATTGGTCGTGGCCGGCACCCGTGGTTGGCGATCGAGAAGCTCGGCGCGTCGCTCGCGCGCGGCATCGCGTAGTCCATGTAGGAGCCGGTGAGCAGCTGGCCGTCGGAGTCGTAGACGGTCATCTCCATCAGCGCCTGGCCGATGCCCTGCACCACGCCGCCGTGCAGCTGGCCCTCGACGATCATCGGATTGATCGACGGTGCCGAAGTCGTTGACGCAGGAGTACTTCACCACCTCGATCACGCCGGTCTCGGGATCGACCTCGACCTCGCAGACATGGCAGCCGTTGGGAAAGGTCGAGGCGCCCGGTCCGTCGCTCACGTGCTGCACGTCGAGCGAGGCCGGCACGCCTTCCGGCAGGTTGATGCCCGCGCGCAGCTTCTGCGGCCAGCTCCATGATGCCGATCGCGCGGTCGGTGCCGGCGATGACGAAGCGGCCGTCCGCGAACTCGATGTCGGCGGCGGCCGCTTCGAGCACGTGCGAGGCGATCTGCTTGCCCTGCTCGATCACCTTGGCGGCCGCTTCGACCAGCGCGGTGCCGGTGTGCATGAGCGATCTTCGAGCCGCCCGAGCCGCCGCCCGATGATCAGCCGGTCGCTGTCGCCCTGGACCAGGCGGATCTTGTCGAACGGGACGCCGAGCTTCTCGCGCAGCACCTGCGCGAACGGCGTGGCGTGGCCCATGCCGAAATCGAGCGTGCCGGTGAGGATCGTGACGCTGCCGTCGGCCTCGAACACGATGCCGCCCAGCTCCTTCGAGGGCGGCGCGGTGACTTCGAGGTAGCTGCCGATGCCGAGCCCGCGCAGCTTGCCGCTCTTGCGGCTCTCGCGCTTGCGCTTGGCGAAGCCCTTGACGTCGGCGGCACTCGAGCGCCTGCTTCAGCACGGTGGCGAAGTCGCCGCTGTCATAGGTGCTGCCGGAGCGCGGTCTTGAACGGCAGCTCGCGCGGCTGGATGTGGTTGCGCCGGCGCAGCTCGAGCCGGTCGATCTCCATCTCGGCGGCGGCGGTGTCGATCAGCCGCTCCATGTAGTAGTTGCCCTCCGGCCGGCCGGCGCCGCGATAGGCCGAGACATGCGTGGTGTTGGTGAACACGCACTTGGTCGAGACCTCGATCAGCGGCGTGCGGTAGACGCTCTGCACGTTCTTGACGGCGTTCAGGGTCGAGGGCATCGGCCCGACATTGGCGAGGAAGGCGCCCATATTGCCGAAGCTCGTGAGCCGCACCGCGAGGAAGCTGCCGTCGGCATCGAGCGCGAGCTCGGCGGTCACGCGATGGTCGCGGCCGTGGCTGTCGGAGACGAAGCTCGACGGAGCGCTCGTCGGTCCACTTCACCGGGCGGCCGAGCGCGCGCGCCGCGTGCAGGACGCAGACATATTCGGGATAGACGCGCCGCCTTCATGCCGAACGAGCCGCCGACATTGCCGGTGATGACGCGCACCTGCTTGGGCTCGACGTTGAGCACCTGGGCGATGTTGCCCTTCATGCCGAACACGCCCTGCGAGCAGGTGTGGAGCGTGAAGCGGCCGTTCTCGAAGCTGCGCGAGCGCGGCGCGCGGCTCCATCGCGTTGACCACGACGCGGCTGTTGACGAGCTTGAGCTGCGTGACATGCGCGGCCTTGGCGAAGGCGGCTTCGACCTTGTCGCTGTCGCCGTAGTGATAGTCGAGCGCGACGTTGTCGGGCGCCTCGTCGTAGAGCGCGGCGCGCCCGGCTGCACCGCTTCCTCGGGATCGGTGACGGCCGGCAGCGGCTCGATGTCGAGCTCGACCGCTTCGGCGGCGTCCTTGGCCTGCAGCAGCGTCTCGGCGACCACGAACGCGACCGGGTCGCCGACGATAGCGCACCTTGTCGGTCGGCAAGCGCGTGGCGCGGCGGCTTCTTCATCTCGCTGCCGTCGCGGTTCTTGAACGGCACGATGCACTTGAGCGTGCCGTAGCCGGCCGCAGGTCGGCGCCGGTATAGACGCCGAGCACGCCCTTCATCTTGCGGGCCGCGTCGGTGTCGATGCCGCGGATGATGCCGTGGGCATGGCGGCTGCGCACGATCACCGCGTAGGCCTGGCCGGGCGACGCTGACGTCGTCGGTGAAGCGGCCTTCGCCGCGCACCAGCATCGGGTCCTCGCTGCGCAGCACCGGCTGGCCGATGCCGAACTTGGTGAGCCGACCAGCTGTTCGGGTCGTTCTGCAAATTCATCGGCGTTCTCCGGCCGAAAGGACGCTCGTGCACGGGCTGCCACTGCCTGCCCACACGCTCCCGTAATATCGGCCTGTGTATCGGATGAGCAGTGAAGCGCAGGGTCGCCCTGAAATAGAGGACGAAGCCCGGTTCGACAAGGACTTATGCCCGAGCTATGCAGCCAGCGTGCATCTGTTGCGCGAGGCCTGCGGCGCTGTTACACTCAGCTCGACTATCGGATTTGGACATCGCCGCGCCGTCGAGCGCGGAGGCTCTGGTCGCGGCAGGAAGGCATCTGATGAATGACGAGGCCCGGCGATACCGGGGACCTCGATCCTGCGCGTGACCGGGGCCCGCGGCGGCGGACTCCGTGGGGTCGGCGATCGCCTTATGGCCATCCGCGCCAGCGATGGGCGCCAGTCGATGGCGGCCGGCCGTCGACCGCGACCTATGCGGCGCTCGATCTCGGCACCAACAATTGCCGGCTCCTGGTCGCGCGCCCGACCGGCGACGGCTTTCGGGTCATCGACGCGTTCTCCCGCATCATCCGGCTGGGCGAGGGCATCTCGGCCTCCGGCCGCATCAGCGAGCGCGGCGATCGTGCGCGCGGTCGAGGCGCTCGCGCATCTGCCGCGACAAGATGAAGAACCGCGGCGTCACCCGCGCGCGCCTGATCGCGACCGAGGCCTGCCGCGCGGCCGCAAACGGCGCCGAATTCCGCGCCCGCATCGCGGAGGAGGTCGGGCTCGAGCTCGAGATCATCGACCGCGAGACCGAGGCCGAGCTTGCCGCCACCGGCTGCACGCCGCTGATCGACCCCGACGCCGATGGCGTGATCCTGTTCGACATCGGCGGCGGCTCCTCCGAACTGGTGCGGCTCGGCCGCTCGGTGCCGGTGCGCGGCGGTCCGCCGCTGCCGGAGATCGAGGCCTGGATCTCGATCCCGATCGGCGTGGTGACGCTCGCCGAGCGCCACGGCGGCCACGCGGTCACGCGCGAGATCTACGAGGCGATGATTGCGGAGGTGGCGGTGCACGTCGATCGCTTCGTCGCCGAGCATGGCCGCCCCGAGATCGATCGCGTGCACATGCTCGGCACCTCCGGCACGGTGACCACCATCGCGGGCGTGTATCTCGATCTCAAGCGCTACGACCGCCGCCGCGTCGACGGCTGCTGGATGACCGATGTCGAGGTGACCGCCGTGATCGAGCGGCTGCTCGACTCGAGCTACGAGGATCGCGTCGCCAACGCCTGCATCGGCGCCGAGCGCGCCGATCTCGTGCTCGCCGGCTGCGCCATCCTCGACGCCATCCGCCGCGCCTTCCCGTGCCGGCGGCTGCGCGTCGCCGATCGCGGGCTGCGCGAGGGCATGCTGGTGCAGATGATGCGCGAGGATGGCGTCTGGGAGCGCGGTCTCGACGGCGACGGCGCGCGATGATCATGCATTGTCGCTCCAGCATTTTCTGGTCCCCGCGGTCTCCGTTGTCGCCCCGGCGCTCTCTGTCTGTCGTCCCCGCGAAGGCGGGGACCCATACGCCGTGTCCAATCTATTTTTCGATCTTGCCCCGATCGTTATGGGTCCCCGCCTTCGCGCGGACGACATCGGATAGCTGATTGCCTCAGCATGGCTGCCGATGGTGTTGCCCATGCCCTCTGATCGCAGCAAGCGCGATCTGAAGGTGCGGGTGAAAACCGGCAAGACCCGCTCGTTGTCGTCGAAGCTCTGGCTCGATCGCCAGCTCAACGATCCCTATGTAGCCGCGCCAAGCGCGAAGGCTATCGCTCGCGCGCCGCCTTCAAGCTGATCGAGATCGACGACAAGCACCACCTGCTCAAGCCGTGCCGCGCGTGTCGTCGATCTCGGCGCTGCGCCCGGCGGCTGGAGCCAGGTGGCGGCCAAGCGCGTCGGTGCTGCTGACGGCAAAGGCCGTGTGGTGGCGATCGATCTGCTCGAGATGGGCGCCATCCCGGGCGTCGAGTTCTTGCAACTCGACTTTCTCGATGCGGCGGCACCCGACCGGCTCAAGGCGCTGCTCGGCGGGCCGGCCGACGTGGTGCTCTCCGACATGGCGCCGAACGCGACCGGCCATCGCAAGACCGACCATCTGCGCATCATGGCGCTCGCCGAAGCGGCCGCCGAATTCGCCTGCGAGGTGCTCGCGCCCGGTGGCGCGTTCCTCTGCAAGGTGCTGCAAGGCGGCACCGAGGCCGACGCTGCTGGCGCAGCTCAAGCGCGACTTCGCTGTGGTCAAGCACGTAAAGCCGGCGGCGAGCCGTGCCGATTCGGCCGAGCTCTATCTTCTGGCGACGGGCTTTCGCGGTCGCCGCTAGACGCTGCTTTGGGTCCTGGGAATTTGCGAGCACGCCCGCCGGGGGCTGCGCAGAAGCAAGCTGCCAGGCAGCTTAGCGAAAGCGAAAATCCAGCAATCAGGCTTGCGGCCAATGTGGCGCTGAACGTTGAGCCGGTGTCGGCAGGTCGCTCAGACGCGATCTGCCCCTCCGCCACAGCCGTTTCCGGTTGCAGGAGCACGGCCTGCATGTACTGGCCGAGCCAACCAGCGCTATCGTCCTTGCGCGAGCACGCGAGGCAGTCAACGTCGCTGATACTTGCCAGAACGACACGGCCAGCCAGGGAGCTGACGGCCTGCTTGCCCGTGATATGTGCGCTGGTTGTGTTGGAGGCTGTCAGGGGCGGGCTTGCAGCAAGGCTCGCGAAAACACCGAAAAATATGCCGAGGGCCCAGACCAGGCAGCCTCGCGCCTTGTCACGGCCATCCTTGGACGTTGACCAGTCGTGGCGCTGATTCCGTCCCGGTTGACTCCGCCCGACGAGAAATCCACCGGCGCCACAGCTTCCGACCTGAATGAGGACGATCAGAACGATCGCTGCGCCGACGGCCAATTTGAGTGGCAGATCTTGGGCGTCGTGGGCCTTCATCAGCAAGGCGATGCAGGGGCCCAGCGCGAGGAGCAACAATGCAGTCCCCATCGTGCAGATGGCGGCAGGAAGGACCGTCGCGCATAGCAATGTGCGTGCAGACCCCGAGATTTGTCTCTGGGCCAACTGGCTCTTCGGTAGGATGATCATTGGCGCCCTCCGACATCTCAGGATTTCAACTGAAAGTGTCGAGCGATCAATGCGGCTCTGGGCAGAGCGTTCCTATGGAAAAAGCAAATAAAACTCTCAACTCTTACAACGAAGGCGACCGCATATGATTCGCGGCTCAGCCCTTGCAGTCGCATCGCCTCTCATGCGGTCGGGGCGCTTCAGGTTGATTCCGTTTCATCTCTAGGCAGAGTCGGGCTCGACCGGGTTGATCGCGGCCGCGGCTTTGCGCTCGGCCCAGCGGACCAGGTCTTCCACGGTGATCCGCTGGAGCGCTGCCGCAAACGTCTGCTCGGCTCGCGCCAAAGCGGGTTCTACAATCGCGACCACGAGCGCTGAAGAATGGACGCTCGAAGGATCGGAGGACTCTTCAGACGCTTTGCTTGCACGCAGGATGTCATAAATGCTGATGCGATGGCGTTCGCGCCCAAGCATGTATCCGCCAATGGCGCCGCGCGTCGCTTTCAAAATGCCGGCGCGAACAAAGCCATGCAGTATTGGCTCAAGATAACGTGATCCCAAACGAAGCCGCCGAGCCAGTGCCCGCGCAGACAGGGGACCGTGTTCCTGGTGAAGTGCAATCTCGAGGACAGCAGCAACAGTCAACGCACTCTTCTGAGAAAGAAGCGGCATGCCCCGATTCACGACAACAAGTCAGTCCAACAACGATGATGATGATGAACATAACCGCAAAGAATCGCGTTGACGCCTTTTGCCAGCGCTCGCCAGCGTTTTTTCTGTGAGTTCCATGCTGGAATTTTTCTAGATCACGCGTCGCTGTGAAAGCGGCGCTGTCGCGCCGTTCAATCAAGGAGAGCGGGGCGCCTTCTGTGTTGCCACCGAAGGCGACCCGCTCCTGCATAAAGAGAGAGGCGAACGAGCTTACGGAACCGTGGTGGTTCGCCCTCGGATCAGTCCGACCACCACAGAGATCACCAGCAGGATGATCGCGACATAGAAGATGAGCTGCGCGATCTCTACCGCGAAGCCGGCGATCCCACCAAAGCCGAGGACGGCGGCTATCAGCGCGACGATCAAGAAGGTTAAGGCCCAGCCAAACATGATTTCGTTCTCCTCGATAGTTGATGCCCGGAGAACGTCGATCGTGTTCTAAAGTTCCACGGATTAGGGCCTCCAAAATCTTGTCCCAGAGCCTGTTCCAAGGACTCGTTCCAAGGGCTTGCCAATCCTGACAATGCCTGCCCAAAAACCAGCCACAGGTAATGTAAAAAAGCGGTTGTGCGACCCCCCTTGCCGCAGCCGTGCCGCCGACGCATCCTTGCGGCATTGAATGTTTGCCTGATGGGAGGATGTGATGCGATCCACATTGCGAGCGGAAAGGTGGGCCGGAATTTGGCTGGTCATGGCGTCGGCCATGAGCGGTTCGGCCCTTGCGCAGGGGAGTGCGCCGGCCTCCGACACCACCGAGTGCCCCAAGGAGGTGGCTGCGATCGCGACCTGCTATTCCGCCAAGCATCCGAGCGGCGCCTATCTGCTCGCCGCCATCCCCAACTCCTGGAACGGTGATCTGGTGGTGTTCGCGCATGGCGGCCCGTCGGTTGTCCCGCCGACGGCAAACACCAGCAAGTCCGATCTTGCCAAATACTCGTTCGCGGTCGAGCGCGGCTTCGGCTGGGTGGCCTCGAGCTTTCGGCGCGAAGGCTACGGCGTGCAGATGGCGGTCGAGGACACCGAGCATGCGCGCCAGTTCTTCGTCGAGCGGATCCGGCAGCCGCGCCGCACCATTCTGCATGGCGCCTCTTATGGCGGGCTCGTCGGCTCCAAGCTGGTGGAGAAGCAGTTCAAGAAGGCGGATGGCAGCAATGCCTTTGATGGTGCTCTCTTCAACAGCGGGTTCGTCATCGGAGCGGCGCGCGGCCACGACTTCCGGCTCGATCTCCGCGTGGTCTATCAGTACTACTGCAAGAACCTGCCGCGGCCCGACGAGCCGCAATATCCACTCTGGAACGGCCTGCCGGCTGGCGCCAAGGCGACGCTCAAGGACATCGAGGCGCTGATCGATGAATGCACCGGCTTCACCAAACCCATGGATGCGCGCAGCCCGCAGCAGAAGCAGAACCTCGCGAACATCCTTGGCGTCATGCGCTTCCCTGAATCCCTCCTGCTGCGGCACATGCAGTCGGGGACGTTCCTGTTCCGTGAGATCGTCGAGCGCACGACCGGCGGCCGCAACCCGTTCTCCAATGCCGACGTGATCTATAAGGGCTCGAGCGATGACGCGGCCCTCAATCGCGATGTGGCGCGCTACAGCGCCGACCCGGCGGCGATCGCGGCGCTCAAGGCCGATGGCGAGCCGACCGGCGCTTTTTCAGTTCCGGTGATCTCGCTCCATTCGATCAACGATCCGCAGGTCGTGGTCGAGGTGCAGTCGGCCTATCGCGGTGCGGTGCAGGCCGCCGGCAACAGCGACCGGCTGGTGCAGGCCTATACCGATGAGCGCGCCCATACAGCGCAGAGCGGGCCGGAGCTTGCGGCCGGCCTAGACGCACTGATGCAATGGATCGAGCAGGGGACGAAGCCGTCGCCGCAGTCGATCGCTGCCTCATGTCAGCGGCTGCGTGTCACCAATGATGGACCGTGCCGCTATCATCCGGAGTTTACTCCGAAGGCTTACGACACGCGCTATGCGCGCGGAGCGGCAGTTGCGGCCGCCAACTGAGCGCTTTCTGATCACTCATGGACGCGGCAGATTTCCCGCGGGTGGGCGGGCCATAAGGATAGCGGATTAGGGACCGCGGTAACGGGATCATTGCCCACTGGCGGCAGCGGCCGAGGTGACCTCGTGGGTGATGACTTTAAAGCCGGCGAGTGTGCACGGACCGAAGGACGTCACGATCGCGACATCGGTGGCGTCACGCCCACGGGCCATCAAGATGCGGCCGATGCGCGGCTTATTGTGCCGTGCATCCAACGTGTACCAGCGATTCCCGAGATAAACTTCAAACCAAGCGCTGAAATCCATCGGGCAAGGGTCAGGCGGCACGCCGATGTCGCCCAGATAGCCGGTGCAATAGCGCGCCGGAACGTTCATGCATCGGCATAGCGAGACTGCGAGATGGGCGAAGTCCCGACACACGCCCCGCCTTTCGGTATAGGCGTCGAACGCCGTCTTGGTCGGGCTCGCGTGCTCGTAACCGAACGTGATGCGATCATGGACATAGTCGCAGATCGCTTTCACCAACGGCCAGCCTTTTGGGACCTGTCCGAACAGAGACCACGCGATACTTGAAAGGCGATCGGTCTCACAATAACGGCTACCAAGCAGAAAGATCAGGACCTCCACCGGCAGGTCTTCCAGCGCATGTTGCTCTGCCTGCGGAGCGACAGCGTCCAGCTTACCGCTGTCCCGCACGAGGAAGTCGGCAGACATGGTCAGTCGCCCCGCAGGGGCGCGGATAACGTGGCAGAAGTTGCCAAAACTGTCGTGATAGGTGTTGGCCGGAAGCGGCGGATCGAGTCGCATGCGATCCAAGGTCAGCAGATCGGAGATGCGCGACGGGTGCACACTCAACGTCAAGATCATTGGCGTCGGTTGCGGGCAGTCATAGGAAATCTCATAGCCGGCTCGAATCTCCATCGAATACCCTTCGGTGCATGACCGCGAGCTTCACCGGCCCCATACCTAACAACGAGATGGCATCAGTGTTCCGTTCTGTCGTCACCAACTGCCGCTCTTGAGCCACTGCATTCGTTGCAAAGCATCGTCGGAAGTCTCGCCGAGTTCGCCGCCAGCGCGGCGACCCTGACGGTTACTTTCATGGCAAGATAGTCCGACGGTGTCCCAATCCAGGTGCCCTGCAGCGGTATCGCCCCGCTCGGCTCTCGCACCACGGCGACGCGAACGAGATTCTGGTTCCCGACCATGCCGCTGGACGGGTCGCAATCGACCCAGCCTGGGCCGGGAAGGTAGACCTGGACCCAGGCATGGGTGTTGCCCCCGCTGTCACGGTCGGGGCCATCGTCGGCAAGGTGCAGGTATCCGGACACGAACCGCGCGGCAAAACCGAGCGAGCGAAGCGCCGCAATCATGAACACTGCGAGATCGCGACAGCTTCCGCTCGCAAGCTTCAATGTCAGGGCCGGACCTTGGACCCCCTCCTCGTGCCGCGCCAGATGCCTGAAGTTTCGATTGATCGTTTGCGTCATGTTGACGAGCAGCTCGCGCGTATCGGCTGATCCGTCTTTGCGGAGGAAGCCTGCGGCCCAGCGCTTGAGCTCGGGCTGCTGTGACCGCGGCGCTACGAAGCGCGCAAGGCCCGATCGATCTTCCGGCGCATAGGCAAAGGGATAGGTCCTGGCAAAATCCTCGATATCGCCAAGACCGCTGGGCGCGTGGTCGAGGCGAATGACGCTTTCGAAGCGGAGTTCCGCGGCCCGATCGGCAAAACCGGCCATCGCCACGTGATTGCCAAACACGTCCCGCGTCCAAGTCAGTTGGCTGGGCTCGGGTGTGATTTCGAGCTTGGTTTCAAGCACCTGTTGGTCATCGTCGTCGCGTGGCCGCAACATCATCCGATGCTCGCCGAAAGCCACCGGCGTCTTATAGTAATAGGCCGTGACGTGGCGGACGGTGAGAATCGGCATTTCAACCCCCGCAGAACAAGTCGTTTCATGCATTTTCCGCGCCAAGAGGCCTATGCTCACTAGCACTGCGTCGACGATTCTGCGAACGTGGTGCCGATGACTGGGGGGCCGGATATCCTGTTGACGAGTGACGATCCCCCGCCGGTCAGCGTCCACAATGAAGACGGCGAATCGCCGTTCTTGATCGTCGCCGATCACGCGGGCAACGACATGCCGCGTGCGCTCGGGCGCCTCGGTATCCCGGCAGCAGAATGCGAGCGCCACATCGCGTGGGACATCGGTATCGCCGCCGTCAGCTGCCTTGTGGCAAACGCACTAGACGCCACCCTGGTGCAGCAGAATTATTCGCGTCTCGTCATCGACTGCAACCGCACGCCGGGCTCGGAGACGTCGATCCCGGAGATCAGCGAACTCACGGCAATACCGGGAAACATCGGCCTGAGCGGAGAGCAGAAAGCCGCACGTGTGCGCGCGATATTCGAGCCTTACCACCAACGGATCGAAGCCGAGCTTGACCGGAGGAGGCAGGCTGGGCGGCAGACGGCGCTGATCGCGATGCACAGTTTTACGCCAGTCTTTATGGGCGTGACCCGGCCCTGGCATGCCGGCGTGCTCTACAATCGCGATCCGCGCTTTGCCCATCTGCTCATGAATCAGCTGAAACGCGAAGACGGTCTCGTGATCGGTGACAATGAGCCTTACAGCGTGACCGACGCATCGGACTACACTATTCCGGTTCACGGCGAGCGACGTGGCTTGCATCATGTTGCGATCGAAGTTCGCCAGGACTTGATCGCGGACGACAAGGGTCAACGCCTGTGGGCTCTCCTTCTCGAACGCTTATTGACGCGGGCGTATGAGGAACTGACAGCTGCCGAAATCCTCAGCCGCTGAAAGCGGACTCCGATCTACATATCGATGACCACACGCCATGGCATTCAGACCGTCCGCCAGTTCTTACCCCTGCTTCTGGTCGGTAGCCTCGGTCGGCCCTGAAGCGGCCGGACGCCGTGAAACCTCGGCGCCGGCGTCGGGCGGCATGCTCCAGAACAAGAGCGCGCTGGTGGCTGAGATCAGCGAGACGACAATCCAGGCTGGCTGGAAGTCGGCGGCCGTGATCACCGACTGCCCACGCAGCCCTACCGCGAGCTCGACCAGCGCGGCGCCGATCGCGACCCCGACCGAGATCGAAAGCTGCTGGCTCACCGCGACCAGCGAGGTGGCGCGGCTCATGTAGCGGTGGTCCATTTCGGCATAGGCGATGGTGTTGAGGCTCGTATATTGCAGCGAGCGGAAGAAGCCGCCGACGAGCAGCACGCCGAGCATCCAGACCAGCGGAACGCCGGGCGCAAAGGTGGCGCAGGCCGCAACCATCGCGGTCGAGATCAGGGCATTGACGGAGAGCACAAGGCGAAATCCGAACCGGCGCAGCACCCGCGGGATGATCATCTTCATGCCGAACGCGCCGAACACGTTGGCAACCGTGACCATACCGGCCTGGAACGCCGTCATGTTGAAGCCGAGCTGCAGCATCAGCGGCAGCAGGAACGGCATCGCGCCGACACCGCCACGATAGATGAAGCCTCCCACCACGGCCGCGCGCAGCGTCGGCAGCTTGAGCAGCTTGAGGTCGAGGATCGGCGCGGGTGTGCGCCGCGCATGCAGCACATAGGCGAAGGTCGTAAGCGCGCCGATCACGATCAATGCGATGGTGATCGCAGGCGGCAGGAAGTTGAGCCCGAGCACCGAGCCGCCGAATACGAGGCCCGCGATGCCGGTGCCGGCGAGCAGCGCGCCCTTCGGCGTCGAACGGGTCTGGGTTCTCGGCGCGGACGTCCTCGATGTAGATCGTGGCGAGCACGACGCCGGCGATCCCCATCGGCACATTGATCAGGAAGATGAAGTGCCAGGAGATGTAGGTCGTGATGAAGCCGCCCAGCGGCGGACCGATCATCGGCCCGGTCAGCGCCGGCATGGTGACCCAGAGCATGGCGACGACCAGCTCGCGCTTGTCGACCGTGCGGACCAGGATGAGGCGGGCGACCGGCGTCATCATCGCCCCGCCCATGCCCTCGATGATGCGCGCGATCACGAACTGGGTGAGCGAGCCTGAGAGCGCGCAGCCGATCGAGCCCGCCACGAACACGACGATGGCGGCGCGGAACACCGTGCGTGCTCCGAAGCGGTCGGCGGTCCAGCCGCTGATCGGCAGGAACACCGCGAGCGAGAGCAGGTAGGAGGTGATCGCAAGCTTGAGCGCGAGCGGGGTTGTTCCGATGTCGGCCGCGATCGCTGGCAGCGAGGTCGCGATCACGGTCGAATCCATGTTCTCCATGAACAGGGCGACCGCCACGATCAGCGGCACGATGCGGTTGGAGAGCATGAGTGAGGCGGGCGCTTTTCTTCTCGCGTGGGGGTTCGCTATCTATCAGGCGCCTTGCGCCGGCAGCAAGTAAGGGGGCTGGGATCGTGAGCCATTGCGTCCCCGCGCAGGATCACTAGATGACAGGCCAATGACGCCGCGAGGGTCCCGATGATCTACATTCTGGCGGTCTTCCTGCCTCCGCTTGCGCTGCTCCTGAACGGGCAGCCGCTGTCGGCGCTGCTGAATCTCATTATCCTGGTGCCCTGCCTGATCTTCGGGCTGGTGTTCTGGGTGCTCCTGGTGGTGCCCTCGCTTCACGCCGTGCTGGCAATCGCCATGAGGCGTGAGGACCGCAAGCACCGCGAGATCGTCGACGCGATCGAGCGGCACGGGCCGCCACCTGGTTGGCGCTGACCATGCCCCGCAGGCGCCTCTGTACACACCCTGGAAGGGCCTTCCCGGGACGGCCTAGGCATGATGGCGCGGCCGTGCTACTGACCTCCGCCAACCCAAAACGGGCCACCGATTCGCGCTCGAAGCCCCGTGTTTTCAGCGTCGGCCAGCCTTCCCTTCGGTCGCGGACGGCCCCATCTAGACCCGTACCTGGACGAACATCTGGGCGGGCGAGCCGGAGTTGGCGATGGC
Source organism: uncultured Alphaproteobacteria bacterium (assembly GCA_963817015.1). Taxonomy (GTDB): domain Bacteria; phylum Pseudomonadota; class Alphaproteobacteria; order Rhizobiales; family Xanthobacteraceae; genus VAZQ01. The sequence continues at coordinate 199,854 of CAWFMV010000016.1, forward strand.
CTTGAATTCGAACGGAAACCTGCGCGAAGCGCTGACCTTTGACGACGTTCTGATCAGGCCAGGGCTGTCGGGAGTGATGCCTTCAGATGCCGATCTGCGCACCCGCGCTGACCCGTGAGATCGTGCTCAACATTCCGATCATTGCCTCCGCCATGGATACGGTGACCGAGGCGCGCATGGCGATCGCGATGGCGCAGGCCGGCGGGCTCGGCGTCATCCATCGCAATCTCGAGCCCGAGGAGCAGGTGGCGCAGGTACGCCAAGTCAAGAAATTCGAATCCGGCATGGTGGTGAACCCGGTCACCATCCGTCCCGACGGCAACGCTCGCCGAAGCGCTCGAGCTGATGAAGGGGTACAATATCTCCGGCATTCCGGTGGTCGAGGGCGGTGGCAACGGACGGGCCGGCAAGCTCGTCGGCATTCTCACCAACCGCGACGTGCGCTTTGCAACCGATGCCCGCCAGAAGGTCTCGGAGCTGATGACCAAGGAGCGGCTGATCACGGTGCGCGAGGGCGTTGATCAGGACGAGGCCAAGCGCCTCCTGCACCAGCACCGCATCGAGAAGCTGTTGGTGGTCGACGCGCAGTATCGCTGCGTCGGGCTGATCACCGTGAAGGACATCGAGAAGGCGGTTGCCAATCCGAACGCCTGCAAGGACGAGCAGGGCCGGCTACGGGTCGCCGCCGCCACCACGGTGGGCGAAGCCGGCTTCCGGCGCACCGAGGGCCTGATCGAGGCCGGCGTCGATGTTGTCGTGGTCGACACCGCGCATGGCCACTCCCAAGCCGTGCTCGAGGCGGTCACGCGCATCAAGAAGCTCTCGAACGCGGTGCAGGTGGTTGCGGGCAATGTGGCGACCGGCGAGGGCACCAAGGCGCTGATCGACGCGGGCGCCGACTCCATCAAGGTCGGCATCGGGCCAGGCTCGATCTGCACCACCCGCATCGTGGCGGGCGTGGGTGTGCCGCAACTCACGGCCATCATGGATGCGGTCGAGATCGCGCACGCTGCCAATACGCCAATCATTGCCGATGGCGGCATCAAGTTTTCCGGCGATCTCGCCAAGGCGCTCGCCGCCGGCGCCGACGTTGCGATGGTGGGCTCGCTGCTTGCCGGCACCGACGAGACGCCCGGCGAGGTGTTCCTCTATCAGGGCCGCTCCTACAAGTCCTATCGCGGCATGGGCTCGGTCAGTGCCATGGCGCGCGGCTCGGCCGATCGCTACTTCCAGCACGACATCAAGGATACTTTGAAGCTCGTGCCGGAAGGCATCGAGGGCCAGGTGCCCTACAAGGGCGCGGTTGCGAGCGTGCTGCACCAGCTCACCGGCGGCCTGCGTGCCACCATGGGCTATGTCGGCGCCAAGACGCTCGGCGAGCTGCACGCCAAGGCCGAGTTCGTGCGCATCTCTAACGCGGGCCTGCGCGAAAGCCATGTGCACGACGTGACCATCACGCGCGAGAGCCCGAACTATCCGACGCGGGCGTGATTGAAGCTCGCTCGTTGCGCACGGCACTTCGTCTGTGCGCCAGCGGAGATCTTTTTGCGAAACTGATTTATTTGGCTCCAGATTAAATCCGGCGGCACGACGCGGATGGGCAGCGAGCCACGGGCCTTGCTCCCCCTGATTTCTACATGGCATCGTCGGGCTGCAATCGCATTTGTGAGGGGGAATTCGCGTGCTCTATTGGCTCTACGACATCCCGACGGGGGCGTTGGTGGCGTTGTTTGCTGTCGTCTTCGTCGGCTACACCTGGGCCGGTGATATGCTGCTGCGGCCGGTCCTGCGCCGCCTCCTGCACAAGCAGACCCGCCTCAACGAGATGGTCGGGGTTTCGATAGCCTGTCATTGCGGGTTCTTCGGTATTCTGCTTGGGCTTCTGGCCGTCGCCACCTATCAGAATCTGTCGGATGTCGACCGGACGATCACCCGGGAGGCTGGCCTCTTGCGCGCGTTTTATCGTTCGATCCAGAGCTATCCGGAGCCGACGCGCTCGCAGACGCTGCCGCTGGTCAAGGAATACGTCCGTTACGTGATCCAGGACGCCTGGCCGGAGCAGCGCAGGGGACGGGTGTCGGCAGGCGGTGTGCCGCGCATGAACGCGGTGCAGAATAAGCTGTTCGCGTTCGAGCCGCAGACCAAGGGTCAGGAGATTCTGCACAACCACACGGTGGAGCAGTTCAACCAGATGTCCGATGTGCGGCGCCAGCGTATCCAGGCGGCCGATACCGGGATCGCGCCGGCGATGTGGTACGTGGTCGCGATCGGCGTGCTCATCACCATCGCGCTGTTCTGGCTGTTCGAGATGGAGACAGCGACCCAGTTCATCCTGGGCGGGCTGTTGGCCTTCTTCCTCAGTACGGTCATCTCGGTCCTGGTCGCCATGGACCATCCGTTCCGCGGCGAGATGAGCATCGGCCCCGATGCCTATCAGGCGATCTACGAGCGGATGAACGACTAGCAAGTTGCATGCCCGGCATGCGTCGCGGTTGCTGCTCTTGGCATCCGGGGCTGCCGATCGGTAAGATATCGCCCGATTGCAGCTAACGACGCCGGAGGGACGCCCTTGTTCGCCAAGATCAATCATGTCGCCATCGTCAGCGAGCAATATACCTTGCTCGCCAGCTTCTACCAGTCGCTGTTCGGGATGAAGCACGTCGGCCAAGGGCACGCACCAACCGGGCGATCACGGTCGGCGACGGCTATGTCGGCCTCAACATCAATCCGCGCAAGGCGGGCCGGCCGGCCGGGCTCGACCATTTCGGCGTCGAGGTCGAGGACGTCGAGACCGTGCTCGAGCGCATGCGCACAAATATCCGGGCGCCGACTAGGTGCAGCGGCCCTCGACGCGGCCGTTCGCCGGCATCACCGCCAACGATCCCGACGGCAACGTGTTCGATCTCTCGCAGAAGCAGATGGCCAACCGCGCCGGCGTCTACGTCGACAACGAGGGCGCCGCGCAGCATGAGCGCCACATCAGCCACGTCGCCATGCGCACCATGCGGCCCGACGAGATGGCGCGCTTCTATATCGATGTGCTGCAGCTCTCCGAGCAGAACGCCAAGCCGGGCGATCCCAACCACTATCTCACCGACGGCAAGATGACGCTGATGATCATGCCGTGGCGGATCAAGAACTATCTCGGCACCTCGATCCTGCCGACCGGCATGGACCATGTCGGCTTCACGGTCGAAAGCGTCGACAAGCTGAAGGAGGATGTCGACGAGCTCGTCGGCGTCAACCCGGTGATGAACCCGATCCCGGTCGGCAAGGGCAAGGAAAGCGCCGCGCGGCTCGAGCTGCTCAAGCAGCAATGCCCGATCGGCGAGTATTTCCTGTCCGATCCGGACTTCACGATGATCGCGGTGCGCGGCAAGCACTGAGCCGCGATCAACGGCCGCGTTGCGCGCCCGCCCTTGCCAACGCGACGGAAACAGCGCAACTGAGCCCCCATGACTCCCGGGGCCCGTCTTTCTGCCGCGATCGAGGTGCTCGCCGACATCGAGACGCGGCGGCGCCCGGCTGCTGACGCGCTCAAGGATTGGGGCTTGACGCATCGATTCGCCGGCTCCGGCGACCGCGCCGCCATCGCGGGCGTCGTCTACGACGCACTGCGGCGCAGGGCGTCGTCGGCCTTCGTCATCGGCGAGACCACCGCGCGCGCGGTTGTGCTGGGCATGCTGGCGCTCGAACGCAAGCTTGATCTCGCTGCGATCGCGCGGCTTGCCGAGGACGGCCGCCATGCGCCGGGCGCCTTGAGCGAGCCTGAGCGCGCGCGGCTTGCGGCACCAAGCCTCGACGGCGCGCCGGCCTGGATTGCAGGCGACTATCCGGAATGGCTCGATCCACATCTGACGCGCACATTCGGCGACGATCGTGTCGCCGAGGGTGTGGCGCTTGCGAGCCGCGCACCGCTCGACCTGCGCGTCAACACGCTCAAGGGTACCCGGGAGGAGGCCGCCGAGGCGCTTGCGCATCTCAAGCCGCAACCGACGCGCTGGTCGCCTCTCGGGCTGCGCATCGCGCTGTCACCCGACGCCAAGAGCCCGGCGATCCACGCCGAGCCGGCCTTTCTCAAGGGGCTGATCGAGGTGCAGGACGAGGGCTCGCAGATCGGCGCTTTGTGCGCGGGCGCCAAGCCGGGCGAGCACGCGGTTGATCTCTGCGCCGGCGCCGGCGGCAAGACGCTCGCGCTTGCGGCGGCGATGGAGGGGCGCGGTCAGATCTATGCGACTGACAGCGACAAGCGCCGGCTTGCTCCGATCCATGCCCGCATCGAGCGCGCAGGCGCGCACAACATTCAGGTCCGCACGCCCAAGGTACAGGCAGCGCGACAGGCAGCACCGCTCGATGAACTCGCCGGCCGCGCCGACCTGGTGCTGATCGACGCGCCCTGTACTGGCACCGGCGCCTGGCGGCGCAATCCTGACGCCAAGTGGCGGGTGCGGCCGGGCGCGCTCGCGATCCGCCTGAAGGAGCAGGCGGCGGTGCTCGATGTGGCGGCCGCGCTTACCAAGCCCGCGGGGCGCGTCGTCTACATCACCTGCTCGGTCCTTGCCGAGGAGAACGGCGATCAGGTGCGCGGATTTCTGGAGCGGCATCCGCAGTTCGTGACGGTGCCGCCGGCCGACGTCGCAGGCGCGCTCGGCGAGCGCGCCTTCATGTTCCGCCGCGCGGTGCTGATGTCGGAGGAGGGGCTGCTGATGACGCCGCGCCGCACCGACACCGACGGATTTTACGTCGCGGTCATGCGGCGCAAGGATTGAGTCGCGTGTGCGCTACGGGCGTCACAAATGCTTGTGCGACGCCTTGGGTCTGGCGCGGCTGTTGGGTTTGGGCGGCGGAATCTCGGCGCGCTGCATGCCGCTGTCCTCGTCGTAGACGAAGCATTCGTAGTAGCGCGCCGCGGGCACGCGCTTGTTGGTCGCGCAGCGCTCGAACGCAACGAGGTCATCGTCGCTGCGATAATGCCGATAGGGCGCGATCAGATAGCGATCCTGGCCGCCCGGCGATATGCCGTAGCGGTCGATCTTGCCGGTGAGGGTCGGATCGACCGCGAGGATCGCCTCGCGCAGCGTCTCGCCCTCGATGAAGTTGTCGGGCAGTTGATCGAACGGGCCGTCATAGTAGTTGTTGACGCGCGAATTGCCCTCGAACACGCCGATCAGGATTTTGCGCTCGGCCTTGTCGTCGCGATAGTAAGCGAAACCTGTGCGCTTGCCGATCAGGATGCGCTCGGAGCCTGGAATGGGAATGAGCTGATCCGCGATCGGGATCGTCTCGTCGAGCACGAAGTGAAACAGCTTGAGCTTGCGGTTGAAGATGAGGAAGAACCGCATCGCCGATTCATCGAACACCGGGCCGATATAGGTCTCGTCAGCGCCGAGCACGCTGGCGGCGGCTTCACCTTGCTCAGATCATTGAGCTCGAACACCACGCTGCGCGTGCCGTAGGAGATGCGGTAGACCAGCGGCTCGAGCTTCTCGACCTTCACGCCATTGCGCTGATCGAGCAGGGCATAGGTGATCGGGTCCTGATCCTTCCACTCCGCGAGGTCCACGTAGTAGGCGAAGTTGACCTTGCCCTGATCGCGATCGACGACGTCGAGCCGGATGTTGCCGGCGTAGCGGACATGATCGTGGGTGAAGCTGAAGTAATAGTAGTTCTCGGTCGGATAGACCTTGACGCGCTCCGGCAGGTTGCTGAGCACGAAGGAGAACATGGCCATGGGACTGGTGATCGGGAGCGAGGGCACGGCGACCGCGTCCTCGACGAAGGACTGATTGGTGTAGAGCTGCGGCGCGCCAGCCTGTGCGCTCGTGATGCCCAAGCCTGTGGCCGCAGTGGCTGCCACGATCAGGGCCGCCCGCGCCAGCCATTGCGGCGGTGACACTCGTTCCCACCTCGCGACGCGACTGTTGGCGCAACATTCAGCGCAACTCATGGCACAGTCTCCACTGGCACAGCCTCCACGCTATGGTTTGCGCTCCGTCGACGTCATCTTGGCACTTGCCTGCTGGCCGCTGTGGAGTGGGATCCTTTCTGATTGTGGCTTTGCTGCTGGTTATGCGAGCCTTGCGAGCCTTTCTTCTGAGCTTGGCTTAAGGCCGTGTTGTGTGAGCCTTTCTGGCTATGGCTCTGGGTCACGTTGTGTTGCCGAATGTTGCTCTGCGCAGTGCTGTGCGAACCCTTCTGATTGTGGCTTTGGGTCGCGTTGTGCGAGCCTTTCTGATTGTGGCTCTGGGTCACGTTGTGCTGCTGAATGTTGCTCTGCGCTGTGCTGTGCGAGCCCTTCTGGTTATGGCTCTGGGTCGCGTTGTGTGAGCCCTTCTGGTTATGACTCTGGGTCACATTGTGCTGCTGATTGACGCTCTGAACCCGGCTGTGCGAGCCCTTCTGATTATGGCTCAGTGTCTGGTCGTGCTGCTGAATCTTGCTCTGCGCTGTGCTGTGCGAGCCTTTCTGATTGTGGCTTCGCGTCAGGTCATGCTGCCCATTCTTGCTCAGGACCGTATTGTGTGAGCCCTTCTGATTGTGGCTCAGGGTCTGGTTGTGCGAGCCCTGGCGGGTGTGGCTCACCCGTTGATTGTGGGAGCCGAGCTGATTGTGGCTCTGCCCCACGTTATGCGAGCCCTTCTGATTGTGGCTCAGCTGCGTATTGTGCGAGCCGGTGCGGGCATGGCTCAGGCGCAGGTCGTGTGAGCCGCTACGCGAATGGCTCAGCCGCTGATCGTGCGAGCCGAGCCGGTTATGGCTGACGCGCTGATCGTGCGAGGCAAGGCGCCAATGGCTGCGGTAGCGGTCGTGCGAGCCGTAGCGCTGGTGGCTCAGCCTGCGGTCGTGCGAGGCGTAGCGCCAGTGACTGGCCCAGCGGTCGTGCAACTCGAAGCGGTTGTGGCTCCAGTACGGATTGTGCGATCCGAACCGGCTGTGGCTCCAATAGGTGCTGTGCGAGCCGTAGCGATAGTGATAGCCGCTGGGCGGCGGCGGCTCGGTTCCTCCGGCACCAGAAAATAGCCGGTGTATTCGGTCGGCGCCTCGCAGGGCATGTAGATCGCGATATCGCCGATTTTCGTTGCGTCGTTGCGCGCGAGCTCTGCGTCGACGATCGCGCCCTGGGCGTCGAAGTTGATGTCGGTATCGATCAGGTAGGACTGGCCGAGGCCCGCCGAGCTCGTGCCATTGGACTGCGACGGCGTCTGCTGCGTGTTGTTGGGGTTGATCTCCTCGAACGCCCCTTCCGCCATGCCCTGAATGCCGTGCACCTGGGACGTCGTCGAGCGGCGAGTCCTGTCCAAACCCGCCCGCCGGCTGCGCCGTGGCGACGCGCGAGCCCTGTCCGGACAGGTAGCACGGCCCCTCCGGAGAGCACAGCGAATCGCCGGTGATCCAGACGAACTGATCGCGCTTCGACGGATCGACGGTCCAGGAGTTGGAATCGTAACCCATCCCGAACGCGATGCCGCCTGAGCAGTTCGCGTTGAGATAGGGCTCGCCTTCGGCCTCGCGATTGTAGAAGCCGACGTCATAGCGCCCGACCGCGTGCCAGTTGCCGTTCTGGTCGAGCTCGTAGCGGAGCGCGCGCGCCTCGTGCGGAGTGGCGAACGGGTTCTCCGCCGCCAGCCCCAGATTGCGGATGCCGCCGCGCTCGGCGAGCAGCATGACCGGCCGCGGGCCGCAGGTCGCGAAGCTGATGTCGCTCACCGGCTGGCTGAAGCCGGCGCGGGCAATGTCGTCCTGCCTGGTGAAGAAGTCCGGCAGGATGAACTCGCGCCGAACGTCACCGGCGAAGTTGCCGTCGGGGCCGAGCCGCACCGACCAGACCGAGTTGCGCTTGTCGTCATCCTGCGCATTCTGCCAGCCCGGATCGTCGAAGGCGGGGCTGCTCCAGACCGAGTAATAGAGCCTCACTTCGTTGCGTGCCGGGTTGCGGTGCACGCCGACGCCCCAGACCCGCCGGCCCGATTGGGCGATATTCCAGCACTGCGGCGTCTGGTCGAAGGGGCCCTCGCAATTGCCGATCCGCGCTCGCGAGTTGGGATCGAACCCGATCGGCCCGAGGCCCGACGGCTGCCCAGCTTCGGCATCGAAGAAGCCCTGCCGGCCCTGCATGCCGTGATCGTAGAAACCGAGATCGGCGCCGTCGGAGGCGCGCACGCGGTGGATCATTCCGGTTTCAAGATCGGTCACGAACAGCTGCTTGTTGAAGCGGTCGTAGGCGATGTTGCCGAGCGCCGGGCCGCTGTTCGGGCGGCCGTTGAGCGTGATCTGCGCGAACGGGCGCGGCTGATAGCCGGTCGCGGCATCGAGCCGGTAGATGGTGCCGGGGCCGCCGCCCTGGCCCCACATGCCCGGCATCCATTGCGCGTTGTTGGGGGTGCGATGCAGGCCGAAGGCCGAGGTCGCCGCGAGATAGACATTGGGCGGATTGGCGTCGTCGAGCACGACGCCGAACACCTGGCCGACCTGGCCGGCGGTGACCGGGCTGCGCTGCGGCTCGTAGAGCCAATGGGTGCCCTGCGGCGCCTGGCCGGGCGCCCGCACGTCGAGGATGTTGCCGACGGTGCCGTTCAAGTCGATGATCGGGCCGGCGGCGCCATAGAGAAAGCCGGAGAACCGCGTCACATAGGCTTCGCCTGGCTGCAGCGGCTGGGCTGACGCCAGCCCGGCGGACAGCACTGCGCCTGCCAGAATGGCGGTCTGGAGAAGGCCAAGGCGTAACAGACCGCGCAATCTGCAGGTAATCGGCAAGCTTGGCGTGCCCATGAGCGGCTGTCCCCCTCGGCAATTCGTGGTACGTCCAAAGTGCATAGTCCTACATACATAGTCTTACCGTCCTTGCGGTTAATCAAGCATTGGTCGATGCGATTGCGCGAATGGGGCGGGGCGCTGGCGGCCGATGAAGTCCACAAGGCCGGTTGCCGCTGGGCCCGCGATCCATTAACTGCTTGCCATGACAGCCCCCGCTCACGACAAGATTCTGATCGTCGACTTCGGCTCGCAGGTCACGCAGCTCATCGCCCGGCGCGTGCGCGAGGAGAAGGTCTTTTGCGAGATCGTGCCGTTTCAGAGGGCGGAAGAAGCCTTCCGGGCGATCAAGCCCAAGGCCGTCATCCTCTCCGGCGGGCCCGCCTCGGTGCATGAGCCGGGCGCGCCGCTTGCCCCGATGGCGATCTTCGAGGCGGGCGTGCCGGTGCTCGGCATCTGCTACGGCGAGCAGGCGATGGCGCACCAGCTCGGCGGCAAGGTCGAGGGCGGCCACCACCGCGAGTTCGGCCGCGCCGAGCTCGAGGTGACCAAGGCCAATGCGCTGATCGAGGGCGTCTGGGAGGTCGGCCAGAAATATCCGGTCTGGATGAGCCACGGCGACCGGGTGACCAAGCTGCCCGACGGCTTCGTGACGGTCGGCACCTCGCTCAACGCGCCGAGCGCCATGATCGCCGACGAGGCGCGCAAGTTCTACGCGACCCAGTTCCACCTCGAAGTGATCCACACGCCGCACGGCGCGCGCATCATCCGCAATTTCGTGCGCAAGATCGCCCGCTGCACCGGCGACTGGACCATGCGCGCCTTCAAGGAGGAGGCGATCGAGAAGATCCGCAACCAGGTTAAGAAGGGCAGGGTGATCTGCGGGCTCTCGGGCGGCGTCGATCTCGGCGGTCGCGGCGGTGCTCATCCACGAGGCGATCGGCGACCAGCTCACCTGCGTGTTCGTCGACCACGGCCTGCTGCGGCTCGGCGAGGCGAAGGAGGTCGTGTCGCTGTTCCGCGACAGCTACAACATCCCGCTCGTCCATGTCGAAGCGGAGGCGATGTTCCTCGGCGAGCTTGCGGGCGTCACCGATCCCGAAGCCAAGCGCAAGACCATCGGCAGGCTGTTCATCGACGTGTTCGAGGCCGAGGCCAAGAAGATCGCCAGCGACGGCAAGGGATCGCCCGAATTCCTGGCGCAGGGCACGCTCTATCCCGACGTGATCGAGAGCGTCTCGTTCACCGGCGGGCCTTCGGTGACGATCAAGTCGCACCACAATGTCGGCGGGCTGCCCGAGCGCATGAACATGAAGCTCGTCGAGCCGCTGCGCGAATTGTTCAAGGACGAGGTGCGCGCGCTCGGCCGCGAGCTTGGCCTGCCGGAGAAGTTCGTCGGCCGCCATCCGTTCCCGGGGCCGGGGCTTGCGATCCGCTGCCCGGGCGAGATCACGCACGACAAGCTCGAGATCCTGCGCAAGGCAGACGCGGTGTTCATCGAGGAGATCCGTCGCGCCGGACTCTACGACGAGATCTGGCAGGCTTTCGCGGTGCTGCTGCCGGTGCGCACCGTCGGCGTGATGGGTGACTTCCGCACTTATGACTACGTGGTGGGGCTGCGCGCGGTCACCTCGACCGACGGCATGACGGCGGATTTCTATCCCTTCGACATGGCGTTCATCGGCGCGGTGGCGACGCGGATCGTGAACGAGGTGAAGGGCGTCAACCGCGTGGTGTATGACGTGACGTCGAAGCCGCCGGGGACGATCGAGTGGGAGTGAGGGGAGCTAAGCCAGGCGAGACTCGTGGCCTCGCCGCTGTAAGGTAGATCGGGTACAATTCATACTGGAGCAGCGAGTTGCGGCGGGGGTTAGACTTATATGGCCAAAGCCGACCACATCAAAAAGCTCGTCGCAAGTTTTGGCAGGAACCAGGAATTCCGTGCTGCGGCGCTTCGCATCATCGATGAGGCGGCCAACCAAGGCAAAAGGCCCTTTGCCGAGTCGCTGAGGAAGATCCTCGACGCCAACGTACACCCTGACTACCAAGCTGGTCCGCAGCCTGGGCTAACCACGCTCGCAAGCCAGATCGATGCGGCCGCTGATCTCATCGATGAGATCAGCGTTTCCCGTGGCCTAAATGACATTGTGCTGAACCCCGATACTCGGCTTTTGGTGGAAGACTTGATCGAAGAACGGCGTAGAAGCGAGGAGCTTCGGCGCCATCGATTGCCGATCTCGACGCGGTTTCTGTTCTCGGGACCTCCGGGCTGTGGCAAGACGCTGTGCGCCGAGGTTCTGGCACGCGAATTGTCATTGCCGCTTTACGCTGCGCGCATCGACGTCATTGTTTCATCGTTTCTCGGCGAGACGGCGAGCAATCTGCGCCGGTTGTTCGAGTTCGCCATGCGCAGACCTTGCATCCTGTTTCTTGACGAGTTCGACGCCTTAGCGCGCACGCGAACAGATACGACGGAACACAACGAGTTGCGGCGCGTCGTAAATAGCCTGCTCCTCATGATTGAGCGGTTCAAAGGGCCAGGGCTTGTCATCGCAGCGACCAACCTGCCGCAGTTCTTGGACGAGGCCCTTTGGCGGCGCTTCGACGATATACTGTCATTTGATCCGCCCACTAAGCGTGAGATTGCGCTCTTGTTGGCACGTCAATTTGCGAGTTTCCCTGCACACTTCGATCTCGATACACCTGTCAACAAATTGGTCGGTATGTCCTATGCGGACATCGAACGCATTTGCATCGATGCCATCAAGAAAGCCGTGTTGAAGAAGCGGAAATCCGTCAGTGAGACGGAATTTGCCGCAGCGCTCCGCCAAGAGATGCGCCGCAAAGGCATGACTTCGCGTCGTGGTGTATAGTTTGTTTCCAACATGGCGAAGCTCCCTCATCTGCCGCTTGAGCGATTGGACAAGACGCTTGACCGGCGCAGGGTTCCGGCGCCGGTAGCTCCGCCCGTGCGGGGCAGCGCAAGGGGGCACGCTGCCACCATCACCACACAAATCGACACTGCCGCGAAAGAGCAACTAGCACTTCCGAGGATTGAGGGGATCGATCCCGAGTTGATCCTGAAGATGCACTTAAGTGCGCCCATCCAGGAAGAGACGTGGCGCACGGCTGGATTCAAAGTGCTTGCCCAGGAGCCGGGCGGCGTCCTCGTGCTCTTCACCGATGATACGGAGCTGATGGCATTCCGCGAGCGATTGGACGAGTATAAAAAAGGCATTCAGGGAGATGCCAAGAACCCGGCCTACAATCAACTCTTCGCAGCGATCGACGAGGTTCGCAGTCTCTCGGCTTCCGATCGTATCGGTGCGCGGCTACGCGCTGACCGCAAATCAACCGCTTCAGATTTCGATGCACGGCCGAAATTTACCATTGACATCGAGCTTTGGGACGCGCCGACCCAGCTTGATCGTCAGGTCCGTGTCCAAAAGATTGTCGAGCATGTCGAGAAGGCCGGTGGCGAGATTCTTTCCCGCTATGTTGGTTCAGCCGGCCTGATCGTTCTTCGCGCGCGAATGCGCGGATCGGTATTGCGCACTCTGATCGAACTGCCTGTAATCGCGCGTATCGATCTTCCCCCAATCCCCGATTTGGGCGAGCGCGATCCGCCAGTCGTAACGGTAGAGGATATTGCCGCGCCGGCGCCGCCTGCAGAGGCTCCGCTGATCGGAATCATCGACAGCGGAAGCACGGACCATCCGCTACTCGCGCCGTCTCTTGCCCATTCGGTTGGTGTGCCCGAGGCGCTGGGCACCGCCGACATTTGGGGCCATGGAACAAAGGTGGCCGGCATCGCTGCGTTCGGCGACCTCCGGGAATGCATTGCCCGGGGGATATTTGAGAGCCCGGTGCAAATCGTCTCGGCAAAGGTCGTGAATGACGAAGGGCGTTTCGATGACAGAGATACGATCCCCGAGCAGATGGACAAGGCCGTCCGCCTGCTTCATGAGCGTGGGTGTCGGATCGTCAATATTGCGCTCGGAGACGCGCACCGCATCGCCTACGATGGTGGCCGTGTGTCGCCTTGGGCCGCAACGCTCGATGCGCTGGCCCGAGAACTCGACCTCGTCATCATTGTCTCGGCTGGAAATTCAAGCGCGGGCCAGCGCGCTCCCTGGGGAATTGAGGCCGAGCAGATCACAAAGGTCTATCCGGACTATCTCGTCACTGCTGAGAATCGGATCGTTGAACCAGCCACCGCGGCGATCGCACTGACGGTTGGCAGTCTCGCCCAAGCTAACGGCCTGCCGAGGGACGGCTCGGCTGGTGCAGAACTGCGGCCTGTTGCATCGCCAAATTTGCCCACTCCAGTCACTCGCTCCGGACCTGGGCAAAACGACTCGATCAAGCCTGATCTGGTCGATTTTGGCGGCACCGTGCTCTTCGATGGTATGACGCAGCGAGTTGTGTCGGGCGATCAATACGCTAGCGCAGGGATGCTGACGTTGCGTCCAGACTATCTACGGGGCTTGCTGACGTCCTCGACCGGGACGTCGATGGCGGCGCCTCGCATCGCCTACAAGGCCGGCCTGCTCCTTCGCGCAATGCCGACCGCATCGGCCAACATGATCCGCGCTTTGCTTGCGCTTTCGGCTAGTGCCCCCGTAGAAGCCCTGCAATGCCTGCATCGGTTCGGCCCAGACGGACAACGCGCTTGTTTGGGATATGGCGTTCCAGATGTCGCGCGTGCGTTGGACTCTGAAGAGCGCCGAGTGATCTTCATTGCCGACCGTCAGGAGCTGGCCACAGATCAGTTTGCGCTTTATCGCGTGCCGTTGCCGAAGGAATTTCAGTCAACAAGGGGCAAGCGGCATATCCGAGTGAGCCTGGCGTTTGATCCGCCGGTGCGGCACACGCGGCTCGAATATCTGGGCGTGCGTCTCACCTATCACCTCATCCGCGGCATGCAGCCCGACGCAATTTTTGAGCATTTCAGGCGCCGGACAAAGGAGGAGGCACCCTTCGAGAAGTTGCCAGGGTCTGCGAAGTGTCCGCTCAATCCGTCTCGAGACCTTCGCGGGACGAGCACATTGCAAAGGTCGACGATGACAATGCACCAGAACATCGACCGCCATGGCGATGACTACTATCTCGCTGTGTTTGCGGAGCGACGATGGGCTGGCGAAGAAATCACGCATCAACGGTTTGCCGTCGCCATTGAGCTTGAGCACGAAGCGGAAATCAACATTCATCAGCCACTTCGTGTTCGCCTTCGCGCGTGAGCTGGCACGCTTTGCTATCTCCCCTGTCTGCCCGGTGGCATTCATGCCATCGCGCGTTGGCGTCATGTGGTCAGTCAAGTGATGAAACACTCAACCGTTGTCGATAGTCGGAAAGCGACATTGAACCGCGGATCATGCCGCCATCCTGTTCCCTGACGCGCTGCGGCGGCTCACGTACTAGACTTCTTTGGACGCGCTCTTAGGCCGCATTCTTGAACCCATCGATCTGCGCCTTCATCGCCCGCTGAAATGCCGGCCGCGCTTCGCAGCACCGCTTATAGACACTGAGATGAGGATAGCTATCGAGTGGCTCCGTGTGATCGAGGATGCGCAGTACGTCGGCCATCATCAGGTCTCCGGAGTGCTCTAGAGTAGAATAGCGTGCACAAAGGCGGGTCTGCTTCGCGCGCAATCTCGGTCTTAGGGGGTCGATTAATTCGCCCGAAACCGGACAGGCCGTTTTTCCGCACCGAGGGCTCAAGACCCCGGCCGGCCTGGGCTGGACAACAGCCTGCCCGCTTCCAGCTATCAGAATGGACAAGCCGCCGTCAGAGGGCGCTATTTCAGCGGCAGAAACAGTTCCGCCACCGCCTCATGCTCCGGCACCTCCGGGAAGAAGCTCAGCCGCTGGCAATAGATCGGGAAGTCGCGTGCTTCCTCGCCGCTGGCCGGAAGCCAGTCGCGATAAAGGTAGAGCGCGGCGGGCTCCAGATTGTCGGTGTTGCCGACGACGCGCAGCACCGCGCAGCGTCCGCCAGGGATCTCGCCGGCTTTGATCTGCTCGCCGTTCGCCTCGATCGGTTGGCCGGTCCCGACACAAAGGTCCACGCTATAATCGGCAGGCGACGCAGGACGCCGCTCGGAACGCCAGACATTGAAGGTCGGACTTGTCTTGGGGTGCAGGCCAGCGGCCGTGCGCCACGCGATGAACCGCTGGATGGTGGCGCCGAGCGTCGCCGGGTCGCCGCGATGCTCCATGATTGCCACCGGCGTGGGGGCCACATCGCAAATCGTCACGTCGTCAGTCGTAAAAGTCTTCTGCATGAGCTTGCTCCTCGCGTTGTCGAGAGGCCCGAAGGCCGCAAGCCACGGCTCCCAGTCGGGAGACTTCCGGAACGACGAAGGCGATTGCCCGAACCGTTGCCGAAAGGCGCGGGCGAAGGCGTCCGGTGCATCGTAACCGGCATCCATCGCTATGTCCGTGACGCTTTGGGCATCCCTGTAGGCTAGCCGGTATGAAGCGCGCTTCATGCGGGCGAGCTGGATATAGCGATGCACGGACAGCCCGAAGGTCGCCGTGAACTGCCGGTGGAAATGATATTTCGAGTAGGCTGCGACGCTGCTCAGCGCGTCCAGGTCCAGATCGTCGTCCAGATGCCGGTCTATGTGATCCAGCACCCGCTGCATCCGGGCATGGTAGCTTTGAAGCGCCGCCTTCATCGTCCTCCTCCGTGGCGGCTCCAGTTAGTCGCTGACGACCATAATGTGCTCGACCGATCTTGCGGTTTGGCATGGTTCAGCCGGAAACTTCCAACGACCGCTTACAGGCAAGGTCGACGACGTCATGACCGTCCCACGCTCGCGCCCAGGGTGACGAGGAGCTCGTCCAGTTGGTCGAGCTGCTCGGGCATCCCATCCGCCGCCCCGGAGGCGAGCTCACCGTCGAGAGCTTCCTTCGAGGGATAGAGGTCGTGCTTAACCAGCAGCGTCTGGCCGCCCATTTCCTCGAAGGTCAGCGTGGTGATGGCTCCCCCCTCATCACCTTCCTCATTGGTCCAGACGAGGCGCGAGTGGGGGGTCACCTCGATGTACTTGCCGAAGACCTCCATCACCTTCGAGCCACCGACGCCGAACACGAGACGGTACTTGCCCCCGACGCGGACATCCATCTCGCAGGAGAGCAGGGACATGCCCATCGACTTCGGTACCCACCAGCGCTTGAACAGCTCGGGATTGGTCCACGCCTCGAACACGATGCGCGCCGGAGCGTTGAAGGTTCGCGTGACGACCAGCTCGCGGTCGGACTTCCGTTCCGTTGTCGTGCGGTTCTTCATGGAGGTGGGCTCACTCTCTCTTCTTGCGTCCATCGACCTTTTCCTTCTGTTTCAGTTCCTCGACAACCTTGTCCAACTCGTCGAAGCGTGACGGCCCAGAGCTGGCGGTACCTCTCGATCCATGCCGCCTCTTCCTCCAGTCGGCGCAGGCCGAGCTTGCAGGTCCGCACGCGCCCGACCTTCTCCGTGGTGACGAGCCCCGCCTGCTCCAAGACGCCGACGTGCTTCTTCATGCCCGTGAGGGTCATGCGGAACTTCTCGGCAAGGTCCGTGATCGAAGCGTCTGCACGTCCGAGCTGCTCCAGAACGCCGCGTCGGGTGGCGTCCGAGAGCGCGGCGAACGAGGCATCGAGGCGGGCTGTCGTATACTGAACCATATGGTTCAGTATATAGCGCACGGATTGGCGGCATGCAAGGGGAGGCCGAGCGCGCGTTGAGTTGCCGGCCGCCCTTCACTCCCAAATGCAGATTCGATCAACTCAAAGATTCCCAGCGCACGTCCGATGCCCGTTGCGCCGCATCCGCACCGACGCCGAGGTCGCAGGAATCCCCACTGCTGCTTGATCGGCGCCAGGCGTTCTTCGTCGCAGTGGGCGGGAAAGTTAAGGGCGGCCGTGCTTCGTCCGGGCGCGTGTCTTATCCGGCCCTCACGTCGTGTCCGTTGATGACCTTCAGGAATGCCTCTCCATAGCGCGCGAGCTTGACCTGGCCGACGCCGGGGATGGCAGCAAGCTCTGCAACAGACCGTGGACGGCGCACGGCCATTTCCGCAAGCGTTTTGTCGTGGAAGATGACATAGGGCGGTACGTTCTGCGCCTTGGCCAGTTCCAGCCGTTTGGCGCGCAGCTTCTCGAAAAGAGCGCGGTCGGCGGCGGCAAGTGCTTGCGCAGCGGGAAGTGCTTGCTCTGTCTCGCGACGAGCGGATTTCCGTTCTGGCCTGGCCTTCTTCAAAGCGCGCAGGCTCAAGGATGGCTTCTCGCGCAGGAACTGGCGGCCTTCGGGAGAGATGGACAAGCCTCCATGGCCTGCCACGTCCACTGTGATCAGCCCATGCGCGACGAGTTGGCGGACGATCGAGCGCCAGGCGTTGCGGTCGTGCTCCTTGCCGATGCCGAAAGTGGAGAGCTTGTCATGGCCCAGGCGCCCGATGCGCTCGTCGGGCTCGCCCAGGAGAACCGAGACGACATGCGTCTGCCCGAAGCGCTCGCCGGTGCGGTAGATGCAGGAAAGAAGCTTTTGGGCGGCGATGGAGCCATCGAAGGTCTCGGGTGGGTCGAGACAGACATCGCAATTGCCGCAGGCTTCGCAGTCGTCGCCGAAATAGCGCAAGAGAACCTGCCGACGGCATTGGCAGGATTCGGCGAAACCCAGCAGCGCATCGAGCTTGCGGCGCTCTATACGCTTGCGTGCATCGGGAGCGTCCGACTCGTCGATAAAGCGGCGGCGGAGCGCGATGTCCTCCGCGCCGTAGAGCATCAGGGTTTCGGCGGGCAAGCCGTCGCGGCCGGCGCGGCCGGTCTCCTGGTAATAGGCTTCGATGCTGGCAGGCAGGTCCACATGCAGCACGAAGCGCACATCGGGCTTGTCGATGCCCATGCCGAAAGCGATGGTGGCCACCATGATCAGCCCTTGCTCATGCTGGAAGCGGCGCTGGTTTTCTTCCCGCGCCTTCATCTCCATGCCGGCGTGGTAGGGCAGCGCTGTGAAGCCGTGGGCGTTGAGGGTGGCGGCGACTTCCTCCGTCTTGCGCTTGGACAGACAATAGACGATGCCGCTCTCGCCCCTGCGGGGCTCCAGGAAGCGCAGCATCTGCTGCGTCGTGCTCGTCTTCTCGGCAGCACAATAGCGGATGTTGGGGCGATCAAAGCCGGAGATGAAGCTGTTTTGAGCGCCGATCTTCAGATGCTCGACGATTTCCGCCCTCGTCGGCGCATCCGCCGTAGCGGTGAGCGCAATACGCGGCACGCGGGGAAGAGGTCCGCGAGACAGTCAAGGGCGCGGTATTCGGGCCGGAAATCATGGCCCCATTGCGAAAGGCAGTGGGCCTCGTCGATGGCGATAAGAGATAGGTGCGCGGATTTCAGCCGATCGAGGTTCTCGGGCCTCAAGAGCGTTTCCGGGGCCATATAGAGGAGGTCCAACTCGCCCTGCTCGATATCGCGCCAGAGCAGATCCTTTTCCGCGCCCCAGAGCCGGGAATTGAGCGCCGCCGCCTTCACGCCGGCCTGCCTGAGCGCCGCCACTTGGTCTTCCATCAGTGCAATGAGGGGAGAGATGACGAGGCCGATGCCTGGACGCGCCAGCGCTGGAATCTGATAGCAGAGCGACTTGCCTCCGCCGGTCGGCATCAAGACGAAGGCGTGGTTGCTCGCGATCACATGCTCGATGATGTCCCGCTGCCGCTCGCGGAAGGTGTCATAGCCAAACACGGTCTTCAGGATGGAGAGTGGGTCGGCGGGCATGAATTCGTTACCATCGCTCCGAACAATTGAGCGGGAGTGAGGGATGTGGGATACCCTGGAGGGCTCTGGAGGAGAATAGCGTAGGAAAAATGGAGAGTTACGGAATGGCTCATTGATTATTCGCAGTCCGCCATTGCTCAGCTCCCTGGTCTTCGAAGTCTGTAACGCATAGCACACGGGAGCTCGTTCGCGTTGGCGGGCTTGGGCTGGAGGATTGGCGCAGCCGGTAAACGCTGGACCGCTGCGACATTCTCGATACGCCGGTTGCTCGATACGCCGGTTGAATGTCTCCCGCACAATCTTGGCGGAACGGAATACACGCCAATGCAAGCCAAACGCCGAAGCCCAAACCTCGCGACCCAGAAAAAGGAGCCCAAGCTCTCGCGCAGCCACGCGCCCGCCGATCTATCGCCCGTGGAATGGCAGAGAGGCTTGCGCCGCCAGTTCGGCCGGGAGCAGGCCTTCGGGCTCGAGAATCTGACTAGTGAACCGTTTTTCTCCGAGTTTCGGGTCAGCAATCCCACCTCGAAATCGAGCTACCGCGTGGCAATCCGGAGCATGGGGCCTGGTGGCAATTTCTGCTCATGCCCCGATTATGCGACGAGCGAGCTTGGCACCTGCAAGCACATCGAGTTCACGCTTGCGCAACTGGAGAAGAAGCGCGGCGCCAAAGCCGCGTTTGCGCGCGGCTACCAGCCAGCTTTTTCGGAACTGTATCTCCGCAACGACGGCAGGCGCCGCATCCATTTCCGGGCTGGAACAGACTGCCCGCGAGCGTTGCGCGAGGCCGCCGCGGCATTGTTCGATGTCGGTCATGACGGGATGCTGCCGGATGATCGCTACGGCGAGCTCGAGTCTTTCATGGCCATAGCGTCGAAGGCGGGTCATGAGTTCCGCGCTTATGACGATGCGCTCGATTTCATCGCGGGAAGGCGGGATGCAGAGCGTCGTGCCTCGAAGCTCGCGCAACTGTTTCCCCGGGGAGCTGCCGACCCCGAGCTCGGGGCCCTTCTGAAAGTGCCACTCTATCCGTATCAGGTCGAAGGCGCGCTGTTCGCGGTCCGGGCTGGCAGGGCGTTGATCGGCGACGACATGGGACTGGGCAAGACCGTCCAGGCCATCGCCGCCATGGAAATACTGGCGCGGCATTTCGGCGTCACAAGGGTGCTGGTGATGTGCCCGACCTCGCTCAAGTACCAGTGGCAGAGCGAGAATTCTGCGCTTCTCCGGCAGGCAAGGCGAGAACGCGGCGCGGGTCATCAATGGTGGCCGGGCGCGGCGCGAGAACGACTATCGTTTGGACGATTTCTGCAAGATCACAAATTACGAGAAGCTCAAGCCTGACCTCGATCTGATCGCCGCCTGGGCGCCAGATCTCGTGATCGTCGATGAAGCGCAACGCGTGAAGAACTGGAATACCATCGCTGCACGGGCCTTGAAGCGCGTCGACAGTCCCTACGCTATCCTGCTGACCGGCACCCCTTTGGAGAACAAGCTCGAAGAGATGATCTCGATCGTTCAGTTTGTCGATCAACACCGGCTGGGGCCGACGTGGAAGCTGCTACACGAGCATCAAGTCAAGGACGAGGGCGGGCGCGTCACCGGCTATACCGGGCTCGAAAAGATCGGCAAGACACTGGCGCCGATCATGATCCGTCGCCGCAAATCCGAGGTGCTAAAGCAATTGCCGGACCGTCTCGACCAGAACCTTCTGGTGCCGATGACGGAGATGCAGATGCTCTTTCACCAGGAAAACGCCGACGTGGTGGCGAAAATCGTTCATCGCTGGCGGAAGACCCGGTTCTTGTCGGACAAGGACCAGCGGCGGTTGACCTGTGCGCTGCAGAACATGCGGATGTCGTGCAACAGCACCTATCTCCTGGACCAGGAGACAGACCATGGCGTCAAGGCCGATGAATTGGCAGCCCTGTTCGAGGCTCTCTTCGTCGAGCCGAAAGCCAAGGCTGTGGTGTTCTCGCAATGGACGCGAACTCATGACATCGTCATACGGCGCCTTGAAGCGCGCGGCTTAGGCTATGTCAGCTTCCACGGTGGTGTGCCCTCGGACAAGCGCCCGGCACTCGTCGAGCGCTTTCGCGACGACCCCGCCTGCCGGGTGTTCCTGTCCACAGACGCCGGCAGCACGGGCCTCAATCTGCAGCACGCCTCGAACTCTCGTGAACATGGACCTGCCGTGGAATCCGGCGGTGCTGGAGCAGCGCATCGCACGCATTCATCGCATTGGTCAGGCACAGCCCGTGCGGGTCATCAATTTCGTCGCAAAGGGCACTATCGAGGAAGGGATGCTTTCGGTACTGGCGTTCAAGCGCTCACTGTCGGCCGGAATTCTCGATGGCGGCAGCGGCGAGATTTCGCTGGGCGGCTCGCGTCTCAACCGCTTCATGAAGGAGGTGGAGAACGTCGCCGGGCGCATGGGCGAAGGCGAGCCCGTGGCGCCGCCAGAGGAGGTCGGGAACGGCATCGTCGCCGCTGACGATACCGGACCCGCGGAGGACACGAAGGCGGATGCGGATGTCCGCGGCAGCGATATCGCGCGCTCGAACGGGCCTGCAGTGCCGCGGGACCATCCCGGGTCCGATCCGTGGCTTGCCTTGGTGCAGGTGGGTGCGCAGTTCGTTGCCGCTCTGGCGGCCGCCAACGATCCCAAGGCCCCGGCGCATCCATGGATCGAACGCGATCCGGCAACCGGCGTGCGGAGCCTCAAGATGCCGCTGCCTCCGCCGGAGACCGCGCGACAACTCGCCGACGCGCTTTCGGCGCTCGCGGACGGGTTGCGAGGCAAGACTGCGTGACGGTCTTTCCTTTGCCGCGCTTTGGAACAGCGGCATGGCCCGATGTCCATCCTTCGAAAGATGGATTCGTCGGCGCAGTGGCGACCCATCGCCAGCGAGGTGAATAGCGTCAACCGCGTGGTCTAAGGCGAGTAAGGTGTGCTCTTAGGCCGCTTTCTTGAACCCATCTATCTGCGCCTTCATCGCCCGCTGAAATGCCGGCCGCGCTTCACAGCGCCGCTTATAGGCACTGAGATGAGGATAGGTGTCGAGTAGCTCCGTGTGATCGAGGATGCGCAGTACGTCGGCCATCATCAGGTCTCCAACGGTGAACGTTCCTTCGAGATAGTCCTTCCCGTCGAGAGCCTTCTCAAGCATTCCCAGGCGATCTCGCACCAACTTTTCGATCTGGGGTCGCCACTCCTTCGTCCATTCTTCCTTCGCATGGAAGAAGTCGAGGCTCGCGAGCTGTTGAATCCAGATTTCTACCGAATTGAGCGCTGCGAACACCCATGCGGTCGCGCGTTCGCGCTCGATACGATCGCTTGGCAGAAGCTTTTCGCTCTTCTCCGCGACGTAGAGAGCAATAGCGCCGCTTTCAAACAGTATGAGGCCGTCTTCCTCAATCGCAGGCGCTTGGCCGAACGGCTGTCGCGCCAAATGTTCGCGCGACCTTTGTTCAGGCCCCAACGCCAACGTGCGAACGTTGTAGGGCAGACCGGCCTCCTCCAGCGCCCAGCGCACGCGAAAAGCACGCATCAGGGGCGCCGCAAAATCCGGAACCCATTTGTAGGTCGTGAGCGTGATCATGCGCGAAATCCATTCTGTTCGGCCACGGCGATGTTCTCGACGTAGACCTGCTGCTTGTTGAAGAGCGAATTCCACCCGCCGACATGGCTGTCGCGGATCTCGACGCTGGAGAATGGCGTCTGGTGGAATTTCTGGACCGTATTTCCGTCCTTCTCGGCAAAGGTAACCGTCACCACCGTGTCGCAATAGCGACCCGAATCCTCGTCCCACTGGAAGGTGAAGACGATGCGCCTATTCTTTTCCACTTCGCGGATGACACCGCCAAACCTCGAAAGACCGTATTGCTTCGACGTCATGGCGCCGCGCCACGGTCGACCAGGCGTCAGCTCCCAATCCAGCTCGATCGCGGTGAACTGCTCGGGTCCCCACCATCTGAGCATGTGATCGCGGCTTTCCCAAAGTCGGA
Source organism: uncultured Alphaproteobacteria bacterium (assembly GCA_963817015.1). GTDB lineage: Bacteria > Pseudomonadota > Alphaproteobacteria > Rhizobiales > Xanthobacteraceae > VAZQ01. Next base: position 222,369 of record CAWFMV010000016.1, read on the forward strand.
AAACAAGCGAGACGGGCGCGTTGAATTCACGCTCAATCAGCAGTTCATTCTCGCGAAGGTCGCTCACTGCTTCTCTCCTTTTCTTCGGCGCTTTGGTGAGTTCCGTCAGAAGGGCATCCATCCGGTCGAAGCTTCCCGACCAAAACTTGCGATACCTCTCCAGCCAGCCATCGACTTGTTTCAGCGGCTTGGGTTCCAGCTTGCACGGACGCCATTGCGCCTGACGCCCGCGAGTGATCAGGCCTGCGCCCTCTAGGACTTTCAGATGCCGCGAGATCGAGGGCAGCGAAATGTCGAATGGCTCGGCCAGCTCATTCACCGTTGCCTCGCCTTGGCTCAATCGAGCGAGGATCGCCCGGCGAGTAGGATCAGCCAACGCCGCCAATGTCACGCTGAGAGGGTCTGTCATAGTGTATTTAGCATCCATGCTAATTAGCAAGTAGGCTAAATAAGCGACCGAGGGCCGCGGGTCAAGCGGCGTGCGAAGCCGGCGCCTCAGAGGGGCATCGGGGAGCGGACTTTTGGCGTATGGACGGGCTTCGCCAGTAACAGCTGGAGCCGGATCGCTTCCGGCGCTTTCAAGAAATCTGAGATCCCGTGTCGGGTTGACCAAGCCTCGTTCGTCCTTGGGCTGTAAATCGGCAATTCATGGAGTGATTAGTATGCCCAATACCGTACGCTTACACCGTGTTCTGGCGACCAGCCCGGAGAAAGTCTATCGCGCGTTCCTCGAAACGGACGCGCTCGCGAAATGGCTTCCGCCCAACGGCTTTGCCTGCACTGTGCACCATCTGGAACCAAAGGTCGGCGGCACATTCAGAATGTCCTTCCGGAACTTCACAACGGGCAAAAGCCACGCGTTCGGTGGCGAATATGTCGAGCTCGTTCCGGGTGAACGCCTGCGCTACACGGACAAATTCGACGATCCCAACCTGCCCGGCGAGATGCAGGTGACTGTGACGTTGAAGAAAGTATCGGTCGGCACCGAATTGGATATCGTGCAGGCCGGCGTGCCGGACGCCATTCCACCCGAGGCTTGTTATCTCGGCTGGCAGCAGTCTCTGCGAAACCTGGCAAGGCTCGTTGAGCCTGAGATCAATCAATAGCGCATCAGGATCGAGCCCAAGGCCAACGGGATCTGATCGCGGCACTTCCGCGATCCGGTGTCGGCGCCTCAAACTTGGATGTCTGGTTTGTCGCAGCCGGGACAGCACTGAACGATACGAAACAGAGGGCACGCTGCCTAAGCTTAATATGTGGTGCCCACGGGACTTGCTTCAAGACCCCACTCATCCCGTAGAACCGCCGACCAAAGCGAGAACCTACGGGGGTCACGATATGAGTGGATTGCTGTCGACGTGCTGGTCGCGCGCGGCCGAATTGATCGCCGCCGCGGAAGCGACTGGAGTGGGGCGATGACCAACCATGCGGTGGTGATCGTCGGAGGAGGTCCGACAGGACTGATGCTGGCCGGCGAGTTGGCGTTGGCTGGCGTCAACGTTGCGATTGTCGAGCGGCGCGCCAGTCAGGATCTCGCGGGTTCGCGTGCAGGCGGTTTACACTCACGCACCATCGAGGTTCTCGATCAGCGCGGAATTGCAGATCGATTCCTCTCGCAGGGACAGGTGGCGCAGGTCGCGGGGTTCGCCGGCGTATCTTTGGACATCAGCGACTTTCCCACCCGGCACAACTACGGGCTCGCTCTGTGGCAGAAGCACATCGAGCGCATACTCGCCGGCTGGGTCGATGAGCTCGGTGTGCCGACCTATCGCGGACGTGAGGTGACGGGTTTCGTACAGGACGATACCGGCGTCGACGTCGTGCTGTCCGACGGCCAATCGCTGCATGCTGACTATCTCGTCGGGTGCGATGGCGGACGAAGTCTTATCCGCAAATCAGCCGGCATCGATTTTCCCGGTTCGGACCCGACAACCAGCAACCTGATCGCCGAGGTCGAGATAACCGAGGAGCCGGAATGGGGCATCCGCCGCGACGCCGTCGGCATTCATGGCCTCAGCAGGCTGGAGGATGGGCCGGTGCGGGTTCTGGTGACCGAACAAGAGGTCGGTGCCACCGGCGAGCCCACCCTGCGCGATCTCAGCGAGGCGCTCATCGCCGTGTACGGCACTGATTACGGGATCCACAGTCCAACCTCGATCTCCCGGTTCACCGATATGACCCGGCAGGCGGCGTCCTACCGCAAAGGACGCGTGCTGCTGGCCGGCGACGCCGCGCACGTGCATCCCCCGGACGGTGGACAGGGCATCCAGACTGGTGTGCAGGACGCGGTAAATCTAGGATGGAAGCTGGCTCAGGTGATCAAGGGAACCTCGCCGGAAAGCCTGCTGGACACCTATCACACCGAGCGCCATCCGGTTGCTGCCCGCGTATTGCGAAACACGATGGCTTCGGTCGCGCTTCGCCGCGAGGACGAGCGCACGAAGGCGCTGCGCGACACGATGTCCGAGCTCCTTGCCATGGAGGAGCCGCGCAAGCGTTTCGCAGCGATGATGTCTGGTCTGGACATTCATTACGACTTCGGTGAGGGACACCCGCTGCTCGGGCGCCGCATGCCCGATCTCGACCTGGTGACCGCCGACGGAACGTTGCGGGTATTCAGCCTGCTGCACGATGCCCGGCCGGTGCTCCTCAACTTCGGTGAGCCCGGCGGCTTCGACATCACTCCATGGGCGGATCGGGTCCAGTCGATCGACGTCAAATACGTTGGTGTGTGGGAGCTACCGGTCATTGGCGCAGTTCCTGCTCCCACTGCCGTGTTGATTCGGCCCGACGGATATGTCGCGTGGGTGGGAGAGCGAACCCATGTGGGCCTCGCTGATGCGCTAGCCAACTGGTTTGGACCTCCTACGACTGCGTAGTGCACCGGCCTCCAAGATCAATCGCGAAGAGAGAGAATCGGACCCGGTCGCCGCAATCGCGTTCGAGGCCGGGTTCAATGAGTTCGCCACCTTCAACCGCCGCTTCCGCCGCCTGATCGGCGTGACGCCGAGCGTCTTCCATACTCACTCAGAAAACAAAGGTGTTGACCTTAGTATTGCGTCGCCATACACTAAGCCAAATGCCTAACCATGCAGAGCAGCTGAGCCACGTTTTCCATGCGCTCGCCGACCCGACTCGGCGCAAGGTGCTCGAGCGCCTGAGCAAGGGGCCGGCGCCGGTCAGCGAGCTCGCGCGGCCATTCGAGATGGCGCTGCCGTCCTTCGCCCAGCACCTCGACGTGCTCGAGCGCTGCGGACTGGTGCGATCGCGCAAAGCGGGGCGCGTGCGAACCTATCGTTTGACGCCGAAGCCGCTGAAAGAGGCGGAGCATTGGATGACGCGCCAGCGCGCCATCTGGGAGCGCCGCCTCGATCAGCTCGACAATTATCTGCTCACCCTGAAGGACAAGACGTCCATGATCCATGCCAAGATTTCTGCAAAAGTCTGCCAAGTTGCCGCAACTGCGTCCCGGTCTCGATCTCGTTCTGGAGCGTGTCGTCGACGTACCGCGCGAGCTCGTCTGGCGCGCCTGGACGACGCCCGAGCATCTCATGAAGTGGTTCACGCCGGTGCCCTGGAAGACGGTCGCGTGCGAGATTGACTTGCGGCCGGGCGGGCGATTTCACACCGTCATGCAGTCGCCGGAAGGCCGCGAATTTCGGAATGTCGGGTGCTATCTCGAGATCATCGAGAACGAACGACTGATGTGGACGAACGCGCTCGAGGAGGGCTTCCGTCCGACCAGCGCCTCCACCGTCTGCGGCGAGGACGCATTCTTTGCCTTCACGGCGGTCATTTCACTGGCACAGCACGGGGAGGGCACCAAATACACGGCGCTGGTGATGCACGGCGACGAGGCCAGCACCAAGCGGCATGAGGAGATGGGATTCGAGGACGGCTGGGGCAAGGCGCTCGAGCAGCTGGTCGCGGTCGCGAAAACAATGTAGCGGCGGACGCCAAGGTGAGCTCTAAGACTCGCCTCGCTACTCGTCCATGGCCACGCGGACGAGCCAGCGCCGGACCACCTGCTCCTCGTTCGCCGACAGGCCGGCCACGAGCCGCTTCTCGATCCTCTGGATATGCGGCCGGCAGCGCGCCAGGAGATCCCGGCCGGCCTTGGTGATCTCGAGCTGCTGGATGCGGCCGTGCACCGCGTGGGGGCGGCTGGCAAGCCGCCCCGATCGCTTGAGATTGCTGACGATGACGCTCACGGTCTGCGGAGTGAGCAGCGACAGCCGCGCGAGGTCCGCGTTCGAGAGGCCCGGATAGGCGCCGACCATCGTCAGCACCGCGAATTGCGGCGGCGTCACGTCCTCCTCGGCCAGCGTGCGCTCCATGCGGGTGCGCAGCGCCACGCTCGCCTGCCGCAGCAGATAGCCGAGATAGCCTTGCTCCCCGCGCTTGCCCTCGCCGGGCTGCGGCACAGGCGGGATGGAAGGGGCCTTGCGCATGATATCAGACCTCGAATATCATATTCGAGTACTGATATTATACGGATTCGCGATGGAGAGCCAGATGTTCGGATCGCTCGTGGCGGCGGCGAGTGCGCGATGAGCGCCGGGGACGCAGGGGCTCTCTCATCGGTGCTGGACGTCCGCGTGGTCGGCGAGGCCGACATTGCGGCCTGCTATGCGCTGATGCGCGCGCTGCGCCCGCAGCTCACCTCTGAAGCGGAGTTCATCGAGCGCTGGCGGCGGCAGTCGGAGCAAGGCTACGCGATCGTGGCGCTCTGGCGCGCGCAGCGCCCGGTCGCGCTCGCGGGCTTCCGGGTGCAGGAGAATTTGGTGCACGGCCGTTTCCTCTATGTCGATGATCTGGTGACGGACGAGAGCGAGCGCCGCCATGGCCACGGCGCGCGGCTGCTGGATCGTCTCAAGGCGGAAGGCCGCGCACTCGGCTGCCGCAAGCTCGTGCTCGACACCGCGCTCGAGAACACGCTTGCGCATCGCTTCTATTACCGGCAGGGCCTGCTGGCGATGTCGCTTCGCTTCAATTGCCTGCTCGATTGACGATTGCCGGCGGCTGGAAATTGCTCGAGCCCGCGCGCAAGACGGCGCTGCGCGAGGCCGCGAGGCGCATTGTTCTCGAGCTTGAGGGTTAGCATCCGTTCGGCGCATGGCCGTGCCGCCGTGGCGCCGCAGTTGCGCGACACAGTCTCGCATTCCAATGCGAGGCCCGAGATGCTCACTCCGCTCCAGCCGGTTGTTCCTCCGGCGCCCAAGGTGCACGACAAGGATCTTCCCGGCTGGCAGGCGCTGTACAAGTTCAATCGCAACACACTCTCGAGCCAGCCCCAGCGCGCCTTCGATGAACCGGTCATCCGCCGGTGCATTTTCGGGCTGGAATCGCTCCTGATCAACGATCCGGACGGCGTGCGGCATGTGCTGGCGACCGCGATGGACAAATACAAGCGCCTGGTGGCCGCCGACCGCATCCTGGGGCCGCTCGGCGGCACCGGCCTGTTCCTGGCGGCCGGTTCGCAATGGCGGCAGCAGCGCCGCATGCTGGCGCCGATGTTCACGCCGGCGAATGTCGGGTTGTTCCTTCCTCACTTCATGGCCGCGGCCCTTGGACTTGCCGACCGGATTGCTGGTGCACACAGCACCAATCTGTGCGCCAATTTGTCCTTGGCCTTTCAGGAGGCAACGCTCGAGGCCGTCCTGCGGGCGCTGTTCTCGCTGCCGGACAGCGCCGAGCGCGCGCGCATCACCGCGATGGTCAGATACTATCTGGCGGGACCAGGCCGGCCCAATCTCTTCGATGCGTTTGCGCCCACGACCGAGTCATTCGGGTTTGCCTTGCGCAGTCGCCGCCGGTTTCAGAAGGAATGGTCCGCCACCATCGACGCGATCGTCTCGGCTCGGCGAGAGCGACGGGGAACGGCGGCCAGCGCCGATCTTCTCGACCTTCTGCTCGCCGCCCGCGATCCCGAAACCGGGCAGGCGCTTTCCCAGGTCGAGGTGCGCGATCAATGCTCGACGATGATCGTCGCCGGCTATGAAACCACCGCGCGGCTCTTGTTCTGGGCCACCTATCTTCTGACCCTCGACCTGGCCGAGCAGGATCGGCTGCGCGCCGAGCTTGCGTCGTTCCCGCCCGAACGAGTGAGCAGCCTCGATGACCTGTTGAATTGGCCGCGACTTGCGCCAGGTCCTGTTCGAAGCCCTGCGGCTCTATCCGCCGGCCGCGTACATCTCGCGTGAAGCAATCGCGGATGATGTGGTTGCGGGCGAGCCGGTCCGGGCCGGAACGCAGGCCTGGATCAGCCCGTGGGTGCTGCACCGTCACCGCAAGCACTGGGACTGTCCGACGGCTTTCAAGCCTGACCGTTTCACGGGCAAGCTGTCGCCGTGGACGGGAGGCGGCGCCTTCCTGCCGTTTGGCGCCGGCCCGCGCATCTGCATCGGCGCTACGTTCGCCATGGCGGAGGCGCACATCATGCTGGCGACGTTGTTGTCGCGCTTCAGGATCACGCTCGATGCCGCGCGCCCGGTGCTGCCCGTCGCCAGAATTACGACGGCGCCATCCTACGAGCCTTCCTTCCGGCTTGAGCGTATTTAGGGAGCGCCATCGATCCGCTCAATCGCGATCCGGCGCGCCCGGTGGAAACAGCGGGCGATAGGGCCGCGCCTCGTCGACCGCGCGTGCGAACGACGGCCGCGCCAGCAGGCGCTGGCGGTAAGCTTTGAGCTTCGGGCAGTCGGCGCCGATCGGGTGCACCCAGTCGGCATAGAAGAGCGACGGCCCCGCCGCACAATCAGCAAGACTGAAGTCGCCGCAGGCCCAGCCTTGATCCTCGATCGTCTGATCAAGCCACGCATAAGTGCTGTCGAGTAGCTTGTGTGCCTCGGCGACACCATGCGGGTCGCGCACGTCAGCCGGGCGAAGGTGATCGCCAACGATCTTCTGCATCGGCGTCATGATGTAGTTGTCGAAAACGCGGTCCATGAAGCGGGCGCGCACCGCCGCTCTCGGATCGGCGGGCAACAGCCGGGCCGGCCCCGGATGGCAGAGATCGAGATGCTCGATGATGACCGTCGCTTCCATCAGGGTCTGCTCGCCATCGCGCAAGACCGGCATGCGGCGAAGCGGCCAGAGATTGACGAACTCGGCCCCAGCTGTCGGATTGTCGTGCGACAGCATTCGCAACTCGAACGGTGTTGCGCTCTCGTAGAGCGCGATCAGGACTTTCTGGCAGTAGGACGAGAACGGATGGGCATAAAGGATGAGAACTCACGCTGGGCTCCAAAATGGTGGGCTGGCATTATCGGCTGGACTGTAGTCAAGTCTATGCGCGGCTCACGGCGGCCCACATTGAAGCAACGAGTTGAAGCTCTGCAACATGGCCAAAACCGTCACCAAGACCATCACCATTTATGGCATCAAGAACTGTGACACGATGAAGAAGGCGCGCGCGTGGCTTGACAAGCACGATGTCGCCTATGCGTTCCACGATTACAAGTCGGAGGGCATCGATCGCGACCGGCTCGAGCGGTGGACGGGCGCGGTAGGGTGGGAGACCCTGCTCAATCGTGCCGGCACGACCTTCCGCAAGCTTCCCGACAAGGACAAGGCGTCGGTCACGGAGAAGAAGGCGATTGCGCTGATGCTGGATCAGCCTTCCATGATCAAGCGGCCGGTGCTCGAGGTGAAGGGCAAGCTCATTGTCGGCTTCAAGCCCGAAACCTACGAGCAGGCGTTGGGCTAGGGCGGTTCCGCAAAAACACACATTGCAGTTGTGATTGTGTCTGTCGTGATCGGACCGGCTGGCTCATGCCATGCCGATCAGATCACTTTTGATCCGGTGATTTGAACCTTTTTGCGCCACGCGCAACCAAGCCCTGCTTACCCACCGTGTCCCGCTCGGGAAGACGTGCGCTTGGGCGCATGCTGAAGCAAGAGGAAGATTTATGACGATCCGTCTCATCAAGCTCGCTGTTCTTTATCTCGTTCTCGGCATGACCATGGGCATTGGCATGGGCATGAGCCATGATTTCCTGCTGCGGCCGGTGCATGCCCACGTCAATCTGCTTGGCTTCGCCGTGCTCGCGATCGCTGCGTTTGTGTTTCACGCCTTCCCGGATCTTGCGCGCACGCGCCTCGCGACGGCGTGGTTCTGGCTCTACAACATTGCCATGCCGGTCGGCCTCGGCGCGCTTGCCTTGGTGCTGAATGGCAAGATGTGGGCGGAGCCTGCGCTGATCGTGGGAGAGCTTCTGCTTTGGGCCTCGGGCTGTCTCTTTGCCATCTTGGTGGTGTGGAACCTGCGCGCCGAGCGCGTGCCCACGGCGGTTGCAGCCGCCAAGGCATGATCGCGGGTTAAGGACTTGCGGCTGGGCGGCTCGGCATCAGTGGAGCCGCCCATTTGCGTTGCGCAAAGGGGTGGCTGTCGCGGGCTTCGAAGAGGCTGCGACGGCTATGCTCGCCTGATATGGTACCCAGGCGTTCAACGTATCCGTCAATAAGTCTTTGGGGGCTTGCATGCAGATTGATCTCGCCAACCGCGCTGCCATCGTCACCGGCGGCAGCAAGGGGCTTGGCTTTGCCATCGCCAGCCGTTTCGCGGCCTCCGGCGCCGACGTGCTGATCGCGTCGCGCGGGCGCGAGGCGCTCGATGCCGCGGTCAAGTCGATCAGCGCCGGCGCCAAGGGCCGGGTGGTCGGCGCGCAGGGCGACGTCGGCAAGCCCGACGAGGTCAAGCGCATCTATGACGAGGGCATGCGCGCCTTTGGCAAGATCGACATCGTGGTCAACAACGCCGGCACCTCGCGCAACGGCGCGTTCGAGACGATCACCGACGAGGTCTGGCGCGAGGATCTCGAGCAGAAGCTGTTCGCCGCGATCAGGCTCACGCGTCTGGTCTGGCCGCAGATGAAGGAGCGGCGCTGGGGCCGCGTCATCAACGTGCTCAACATCGGCGCCAAGGCGCCGCGCGCCGGCAGCGGGCCGACCACGATCTCGCGCGCGGCCGGCATGGCGCTGACGAAGCTTCTCTCGATCGAAGGCGCGCCGCACAACATCCTGGTCAACGCCATGCTGGTCGGCTTCATCGAGGCCGATCAGCATGTGCAGCGCGCCGCCAAGGAGGGCATCCCGCTCGAGGATTACATCGCCCGCCGCGCCAAGGACATTCCGCTGCGCCGCATCGGCAAGGCGGAAGAGTTCGCCAATCTGGCATGCTTCCTGGCGTCGGATCAGGCGTCCTACATCGCCGGCACCGCGATCAACGTCGACGGCGGGCATTCGCCGGTTGTGTAGCTACTGCCCCGTACGCCCGATCAGCTGCTTGGCGCGGGTGAGCCCTTGCGCCGGCGCCTGCGCGACCTCGCTGGCGAGACTTTGCAGTGCTTCGCCGGCGAGCGGCTTGATGTCCATGCTGGCTTTGCCGGCTTCCGCGAGGAATTCGGGATCGGTCATGGTGGCATCGAAGGCGCGCCGCAGCGCCTGCACGCGCTCCTGCGGCATTCCGGGTGGCGCCGCGAATGGCCGGCCGATGGTGGCGCTGGCGACGATGAAGTTCAGCGCCTGGCGATCGAGCGCATTCGAGGCGATGTCGAGGATCAGCGGGATGTCGCGGCGCATATAGTCGGAGATCTCCGGATCCTTGAGCGTGCCCCACTGGATGAGGATGCCGAGCTCGCGGCTGCGCAGCTTTGCTCCGCGCGTCGCCTTGAGCGACGACCAGGTGGTGCCGCCGATGCAGTCGACCTCGCCACGCTCCATCGCAAGATGGACTGAGTTCACGCCCGGAAAGCCCGGGATGATCTTGTTTCGTGTTCCGAGCAGCTGATTGAGAATTTCCGGGAACGGTCGAGGTCGGCCCGGCGCCGACGTCGCCGCAGAACAGGCCGCCCTTGGCTTTGAGATCATCGAGCGTCTCGACGCCCGATCGCTGCGTCACCGCCGTCACGAGGTTGTCCATGATCGGGTTGCCGATCCAGCTCAGCTTGGCGGCGTCATAGCGCACGCTCGGCTCGCCCATCGCCTGGTCGAGCGGCGTGCCTTGTCCGATGGTGGCAATGGCGGTGCCGTCCTTCGGGGCGATGTTGTAGAGCCAATTCGCCGCCACGCGGCTGCCGGCGCCCGGCATGTTCTGCGGCACGATCGAGGGCTGGCCGGGAATGTGGCGGCCGAGGTGGCGGGCGAGCAGCCGCGCATAGATGTCGTAGCCGCCGCCGACCTCCCAGCCGATGACCATCTGGATACGCTTGCCGCCATAGAACGCGGCCAGATCGTCAGCCTCTACCGGGTAGGAGAGGGCGGCAAGTACGGCGCTTGCGCCCGCAATGGTGCGGATGAGCCGGTGAAACACTTGCTCGAACACATGGGGCTCGAACACATGAGGCTCGGACATTGGGCCACTCCGATCAAATATGCGCGACGGTAGCGCCATCATGAGGCCGCCGCCACCAAGTGCCTGTTGTGGCCATTATGGTTGCCACCCGATTTCGCTTCCGGGGCGCTTGTGAGGAGACGGCGGGGCAGGCGAAGATGGCGTCACGAAGCGTCAGCTCGTCCGGGTTGCGCTCTTGAACTGTCGGTGGGGTGGCCGCATGGGCCTTGCAATCATGATCATCGGGCTCGCCGTCTTTCTCGGCAGCCATACCCTCATCACGTTGCGGCCGCAGCGGGCGGCGCTGATCGCGCGCATCGGCGAGGGACCATACAAGGCCTTGTTCGCGCTGGTGTCGCTGGTGGGAATTCTGCTGATCGGCTACGGCTTCGGGCTCTATCGGGCGGGCGGCTATATCAACATCTGGATGCCGCCACGCTGGACCCGCCACGTGACGGAGTTGCTGGTGTGGCCCGCGATCATCGCGATCGTGGCCGCCTATATTCCGGGCGAGATCAAGCGCGTGCTCAAGCATCCGATGCTGGTCGGCGTGAAGCTGTGGGCGGTGGCGCATCTCTTGTCCAATGGCGATCTCGGCTCGATCATTCTGTTCGGGTCGATCCTGGCCTGGGCCGTCTACGACCGCATCTCGCTCAAGCGGCGCGCGGATGCTCCCGCGCCAGCCGTTGCAACGGGCGGTGGATATCGCAACGACTTCATTGTGGTCGTCGTCGGCACGCTTTTTTATTTCGTGCTCGGCTTCTGGTTCCATCCTTGGGTCATCGGCGTGCCTGTGTTCGGGAGCTGAGCCATGTCGGTCCAGCAAGAGATCAAGCGGCTGACTGCACCCGACATTCGCGCCCGCAAGGGCGGCGAGCCGGTCGTGTGCCTCACCTCCTATCACGCCCATACGGCGCGATTGGTCGATCGCTATTGCGACGTGATCCTGGTCGGCGACTCGCTTGGCATGGTCATGCATGGCTTCGAGACCACGGTGCCGGTGACGCTCGACATGATGATCCTGCAGGGGCACGCCGTGATGCGCGGCTCCAAGCGCGCGCTGGTCGTGGTCGACATGCCGTTCGGATCCTATGAGCAGTCGAAGGAGCAGGCGTTCGCGTCCTGCGCACGCGTGCTCAAGGAGACTCTTTGCGGCGCCATCAAGCTCGAGGGCGGCCGGCGCATGGCCGAGACCATCCGGTTCCTGGTCGAGCGCGGCGTGCCGGTGATGGGCCACGTCGGGCTGACGCCGCAATCGATCAACACGCTCGGATCGTTCCGGGCGCAAGGCCGCGACGAGGTGGACTGGGCGCCGATCGAAGCCGACGCCATGGCGGTCGCCGAGGCTGGCGCCTTCTCGGTGGTGGTGGAGGCTGTGGCCGAGCCGCTCGGACGCCGTATCACCGAGAAGGTCCCGATCCCGACCATCGGCATCGGCGCGAGCCCCGCCTGCGATGGCCAGATCCTGGTGCTGGAGGACATGCTGGGCCTCTCTCCGCGGGTGCCCAAATTCGTCAAGCGCTACGGCGATCTCGGGCCGGGCATCGAGGCCGCCATCGCGGGCTATGCCAAGGAGGTGCGCACACGCGCGTTTCCGGGCCCTGAGCACACTTACGGGATGAGGACGAAGCAGAAGACCTGAACAGTGCGCGCGATGGCGCTCATGCCATAATGCATAACCAGCGGGATATGTAGCTTCAAGGAAGCCTGTTCGGGCGCGGTGCGTCTCACGGAAACAGCGAGCCGCTCCATGCGCCCCGCTTGACTCACACATTTCTCGGCAGTTATATATCAATCAATAACCAGAAGGTTATTGATCTCGCATGCCGAACATTCACGATGTGCTCTTCAGAACACTCGCCGATCCGACCCGGCGGGCGATCTTCGAGCGGCTGTGCCGCGAAGGAGAGAAGACGGTGGGGGCCCTGACGTCTCGGGCCAAGGTTTCGCAACCGGCCGTCTCAAAGCATCTCGGGGTCCTGAAGCAGGCCGGGCTGGTGCGCGACCGCCACGAAGGTCGCCAGACATACTATAGCGCGCAGCTCGGTGCCTTGGCCCCGCTGGTCGACTGGACAAGCCAGATGGCCGGGTTCTGGCAGAGCCGGTTCGACCACCTCGAAGATCTACTCCGACGGATGGATCAATGAGCAAACCCGCGACCAAAACGCGCTCCGTCGTTGCCGAAAGAACGTCCAAGACGTCCGCGAAGGTCGCAAAGAAGGCCAGCGCCGCTCGCCGGCTGGGTGAAGCAAGCCACCAATTCCCCGCGGGGCGGGGCCTGAGGACTGTGAACCTCGGGCGCCACCGGCGCGTTACCAGGTTTTGACGAGCGATACTCAAGTGACGGGCGAGCGACAGACCACCATGAAGAAAGCGACAACACCCATGAAGAAGAGCGGCTCGAAGGAAGGAAAAGGAGGAGACTCTCCCTCTCGGCTGATCGATGCGAGAATCAAGGAGCTGAGCGATTGGCGGGGCGAGACGCTCGCTCGAGTTCGAACTCTCATCAAGCAGGCCGACCCCGAAGTGATCGAGGAGTGGAAGTGGAGAGGCGTTCCTGTGTGGGAGCATGACGGAATCATCTGCACCGGTGAGACGTACAAGAGCGTCGTGAAGATGACATTCGCCAAGGGCGCCTCGTTAAAGGACCCATCACGCCTTTTCAACTCCAGCCTCGAAGGCAACACCAGGCGTGCCATCGATTTCCATGAGGGCGACAAGATTGATGAAAAGGCTTTGAAGGCACTCATTCGCGCCGCCGTGGAACTGAACACGTCGGTCCGCTCTCAGAAGAGACCAAAGAGCGCCTGAGCGGCGTCGCGAATGACGCCTGCTCTTCGAGGTCCTGATTTGAGAGGGCCGGTTCGACCAACTCGACGATCTATTCAGAAGGATGGACCAATGATGAGCAATACTGCGACCGAAACGCGCTCCGTCATCGTCGAGCGTGAGATGCCTTATCCGCCGGAAAAGATCTGGCGCGCGCTCACGCAACCACACCTGATCGAGGAGTGGCTCATGAAGAACGACTTCAAGCCTGTCGTGGACCACCGTTTCAATCTTCGCGCAGACTGGGGCGCTGTCGACTGTCAGGTCCTGGCGCTTGAGCCGAACAAAACGCTGTCTTACACCTGGGCGGCCTATGGTCTCGAGAGCGTCGTCACTTGGACTCTCACCCCGACGAGCACGGGCACTCACCTGCGCATGGAGCAGTCGGGCTTCCGGGAGGACCAGCAGCAGGCCTACCAGGGCGCCAAGGGCGGTTGGCCGCGGTTCTTTGCCAGCCTCGAGCAGGTCCTGGCGCGGACAGATTGAAGTCTGCCGCCACAACCCGGAGCGAGCCTTGTTGTGGGTTCTTGAGGAAAACCGACCATGAACATGGCACCGTCCGGGGGTGGTCCGATCCGGCCAAGGTCCCGGAAATAAAGGGATTTTTCGAGGTAGCGCCAATAGTTGGCGGTGGATTTTGCCTTGCCGCCGCCACATCGTTAGGCTATTGGGCGAACTCAACGAGAATCGGGCGGGGCTAGCGCAAGAGCCTCATAAAATAGGCTTTGCCAGACAGGGACTTGTTGCGTGTCCGATATCTTCCGGGAAGTCGACGAGGAAGTACGCCGCGAACAGCTGCAGAAGCTGTGGGAGCGCTACCAGAACCTCGTCTATGCCGGCATCTTCCTGATCCTTGCCGGGGTCGGCGGCTGGCGCGCCTACGAGTGGTACGAAGCGAAGCGCGCGGCCGAGACCGGCGCGGCCTTCGAAGCGGCGCAGATGCTCGATCAGGAGGGCAAGGCGGCCGAGGCCGAAAGCGCCTATGCCAAGGTCGTGGCCGACGGTACCGCGAGCTATCGTGATCTTGCCCGCGTGCGGCAAGCTGCCGAATTGGCCCAGCGCGATTCCAAGCTTGGAATCGCTGCCTATGAGAAGATCGCCGATGACAGGTCGGTTGATTCGGCGTGGCGCGATCTGGCCGGTCTGCGGGCGGGCTCGCTGTACATTGACGCGGGCTCCTTCAACGAGGCCCGCTCGCGTCTTGAGCCGTTGGCGTCGGAAGGGCGACCGTACCGCTACACGGCCCGCGAGCTGCTGGCGCTCGGCGCTTGGCGCGCGGGTGACACGGCCGGTGCCAAGCGCTGGTTCGATCTCATTGTCACGGACATTCAGACGCCCCCCGCGACACGCCAGCGCATCGAGATGTTGAGCGCGCTGGTGGCAGCCGGCGGCGGTACATGAGAGGCCATGCAATGACCAGTCTGATGCGGATCATTCTTGTCTCGTCAGTGCTGACTCTGCCGCTCGCCAGCTGTGCGAGCGTTAGCGATTCGCTCGACCCGACCGAATGGTTCTCCGGCGAGCTTTTCAATACCAAGAAAAAGCTGCCGGGCGATCGCAAGGCGGTGTTCCCCGAGGGCGTGCCAGGTGTGTCGCAGGGCATTCCGTCCGAGCTGGTCAAGGGCAATCAGCAGCCGCCTGTGGAGAATGGATACGCCGTCACCGATACCCAGAGCGTCAGCCCGGCGCCACGGGCGGCGGCTACTGGCAGGACTGCGGCCAGAACTGACGCAACCAGGACCGACGCGACGAGCACGGCTGCCGCCAAGACTGATGAGTATCAGCCGGCGCCGCGCGAAAAGGCCAAACCAAAACCCAAGCCGAAGCCTGCGACCGCCGAGCGGCAGCCGCCTGCGCAGCCCGCCACGGCTCGCCGCGCTCCCGAGCCGCAGCAGGCTGAGCAACCGCAGCGGTCGCAGCAGGCGGGCGGCGGTGGCGGCGTGCAATGGCCCGACCCACCAGCGCAACGCAGCGGTGGCAACCAGGGCGGCGGCGTGCAGTGGCCGGATCCGCCGCCACTGCGCTGATTGGGTAGCTGATTGCGTTTGGCGCCGCGCCGCGGCATGAAGCCGTGACGATCTCGAACACCTGCCGGCGCCGACCATGCGCTTCCTGCCATGAGTTTCACGGTCGCCATCATCGGACGGCCGAATGTCGGCAAGTCCACCCTGTTCAACCGGCTGGTCGGCAGGCGGCTGGCTTTGGTCGACGACCTGCCGGGCGTCACGCGCGACCGCCGCGAAGGCAGCGGCCGGCTCGGCGATCTCGCCTTCACGGTGATCGATACCGCAGGCCTCGAGACCGCTGCGGCCGAGAGCCTCACCGCTCGCATGCAGGCACAGACCGAGGCTGCGATCGCGGCCGCCGACGCGGTGTTCTTCGTGGTCGATGCGCGCGCCGGCACGACGCCGGTCGACCAGGCTTTCGCGAATCTGGTGCGCCGCTCGGGCAAGCCCGCGATCCTGGTCGCCAACAAGAGCGAGGGCCGCGCCGGCGCGGCAGGCGCGCTCGAAGCCTATGCGCTGGGCCTGGGCGATCCGGTCGCGATCTCGGCAGAGCACGGGGACGGGCTCGCCGATCTCTACGAGGCTCTGCGCACGACCTTGCCCGAGATGACGGCGGCACCGGCGGAAGGAACGGCGAGGCCGCGCCGAGCGGCCGATCAACGTGGCCGTGGTCGGCCGGCCGAACAGCGGCAAGTCGACGCTGGTCAACCGGCTGCTCGGCGAGGAGCGCCTGCTCACCGGACCTGAAGCCGGCATCACGCGTGACGCGATCGCGGTCGACGCTCGAGTGGCACGGGCAGCGCTTCCGCCTGCATGACACGGCCGGACTGCGCAGGCCTTCCCGGATCGAGCAGAAGCTCGAGAAGCTTTCGGTGGCCGACACGCTCAATGCCATTCGCTTCGCCGACGTCGTGGTCGTGCTCATGGACGCGCGAGCACCCGTTCGAGGAGCAGGACCTGCGCATCGCCGATCTCATCGAGCGCGAAGGCCGCGCGCTCGTCATCGGCATGAACAAATGGGATCTCGTGGACGGCGGAGCGGCCGCGATCAAAAAGCTACGCGACGAAATCGATCACTGGTTGCCGCAGGTCAAAGGCGTGCCGGTGGTGGCGGTGTCGGGACTCACCGGTGCGGGCCTCGACCGGCTGATGCCGGCCGTGATCGAGGCGCATGCAGTCTGGAACAAGCGCGCGCCGACCAGCGTGCTCAACCGCTTGCTGTCCGAGGTCACCTCCGCGCATCCGCCGCCCGCGGTCTCCGGTCGGCGCATCCGGCTCGACTACCTGACCCAGGCCAAGAGCCGGCCGCCGAGCTTCGTCCTGTTCTGCAGCCGCGCCGATGCGGTGCCGGACGACTACCGGCGCTATCTCGTCAACGCGCTACGCGAGGCCTTCGATCTTCCCGGAACACCGATCCGGTTGACGCTGCGGGAGAAGAAGAATCCCTATGCGAAGCGAAAGCGCGCAAGGTGAAGTGCTGTGCGTAGCGACAAGGATTCACCCTCATCCTGAGGCGCGAGCGAAGCGAGCCATGAGGAAGGATGGCCACAGGCACGTACCCGCGGCCATCCTTCGAGGCCCGCGCAAGAAAGAGCGCGGGCGCCTCAGATGATGGCAACGGTTGCGGACAAGCGAGCAAATCGATCATGACCGAGGCCTCACCGATCGCGCCGGCGCGCACCGCCGCCTTCATCTTCGTTTTCATCACCGTGCTGCTCGACATGCTCGCGCTCGGCATCATCATTCCGGTGCTGCCGAAGCCTCGTGGTCGATTTCGTCGGCGGCGATGCGGCGCGCGGCGCCGACTATCTCGGCCTGTTCGGCACCGCCTGGGCGCTGATGCAGTTCGTGTTCTCGCCGGTGCACGGCGTGCTGTCCGATCGCTTCGGCCGCCGGCCCGTCATCCTGCTGTCGAATTTCGGGCTTGGCCTCGACTACATCCTGATGGCGCTGGCGCCGACGCTGTGGTGGCTGTTCGCCGGCCGCATCATCTCCGGCATCTGCGCAGCCAGCATTTCGACGTCCTACGCCTACATCGCCGACGTGACGCCGGCCGAGACAGCGCGCTGCGCGGTTCGGCATGCTCGGCGTCGCGTTCGGCGCCGGCTTCGTGGTCGGGCCCGCGCTCGGCGGGCTTGCGGGCAGCTGTCGATCCGCGGCTGCCATTCTGGATCGCGGCGGCGCTGAGCCTCGCGCAATGGCCTCTATGGCGTGTTCGATCCTGCCGGAGTCGCTGCCGCCGGACCGGCGCTCGCCGTTCGCCTGGCGGCGCGCCAATCCGGTCGGCTCACTGGTGCTGTTGCGCTCGCATCCGCAACTGCAGCGGGCTCGCGATGGTCGAACTTCCTCGGCAATCTCGCGCATGCGAGCCTGCCGAGCATCGGCGTGCTCTACATGATGTACCGCTACGGCTTCGATGAGCGCACCGTCGGCTTCACCATGGCCGGCGTCGGACTCTGCTGCCATGATCGTGCAGGGCGGTCTGATCGGCCCGACGGTCGAAGCGTTTCGGCGAGCGCACGGCGCTGATCATGGGACTGCTGTTCGGCATCGCGGCTTTCGCGCTCTGGGGCTTCGCGCCAACCGGACTGTTCTTCTGGCTCGGCATTCCGCTCCTGTCGCTCTGGGGCATTGCGAGCGCGGCCTCGATGGGTCTGATGAGCCGCCGCGTTGCGGCCGACCGAGCAGGGCCAGTTGCAGGGCGCCAATGCGAGCCTGATGGGCATCGCCAATCTGTTCGGCCCCGGCCTTTTCACGCAGGTGTTCGCGCTCTTCATCGGCGACCGAGCAGTCTGGCATCTGCCGGGCGCGCCCTTCCTCTTGGCCGCGCTGCTGTTTGCTCTTTGCGGTCGTAGTAGCTCGGTGCGCGACGCGGTCCGCAAACCGAGGGTACAGTCATGATCGTCGATGCGCAAATCCATCTCTGGGCACCGGAAACGCCGGAACGGCCCTGGATTCCCGGCGGCCAGCAGCGCGCGCATCTGCCCGAGCGCGCTGACCTATCAGAAGATTCTGCCGCTGATGGACGAGGCCGGCGTCGACCGCGCCATCATCGTGCCGCCGACCTGGCCGGGCGACGACAACGATCATGCGCTCGAGGCGGCCGAGCGCCATCCCGATCGCTTCGCCATCATGGGGCGCTTCTCGGTCGAGCGCTCCGAGATGGCGCGGCAGTTGCGCCGACCTGGAAGAGCCAGAAGGGCATGCTCGGCATTCGCGTTGCGTTCAACCACGAGAAGACGCGCTGGATCGTCGACGGAACCGCCGACTGGCTCTGGCCGGCGGCGCAGGAGCCGACATTCCGATCATGATCTTCGCGCCGGATTCACCGGAAGCGATCGGACACGATCGCACAGCGCTCATCCGAAGCTGCGATTGATCATCGACCACATGGGGCTGGCGACACGCGGACCGGAGCACAAGCGCATCGCGCGAGCGCATCGACGCTGATCGCGCCCTATGCGAAATATCCAAACGTCGCGGTCAAGCTCTCGGCGGTACCGGGATTTTCGAACGAGCCCTATCCGTTCAGCGACATGACGCGCGCATCTGCGCCGGCTGATCGCCGCCTTCGGTCCGCGCCGCTGCTTCTGGGGCACCGATCTCACGCATCAGCGCGGCAAGTATGCCCTATCGCCAATACGTGACGCATTTCGACGGAGGAGCTCGATTTCCTTTCGAGCTGATCGCGCGGGATGGGCGACGCGCTGAAGTCTAGCGATCATGGCGGCCGAGGGCGATCCTCTGAAGATTCTCTCGATGCGCTGGACATAAGGCTACAGAGCCGCTGCTACGCCGGCGGCTGCGGCGTGAGCAGGCGGCCCTTGCGCGATAGTCGTAGATCTTGCCGGTCTCCTGAAAGTCCGGCAGGCACAGTTCGACGATCTTCTCGGCGACCGGCTCGGCGGTCTTGAGCGACATCGGGTCCTCGCCCGGCATCGCGGCGGCGCGCATGCGCGTGCGGGTCGGGCCCGGGTTGAACAGGTTGACGCGGACGTTGGTCGTGACCGTCTCCGCCGCGTAGGTGCGCGCCAGCGCGTCGAGCGCGGCCTTCGAGATCGCGTAGGGCCCCCAATAGGCGCGCGGGCTCGCGCCGACGCCGGACGTGACGAACACCACGCGCCCGGCCTCCGACTGCCGCAGCAGCGGGTCCATCGCAGCGGATCAGATGCCAGTTGGCGGTGACGTTGACGGCGATCACCTCGTCCCAGGCTTTCGGCTCGACGTGGCCGAGCGGCGAGAGCGGCCCGAGCATGCCGGCATTGCCGATCAGAATGTCGAGCCGCTGGTAGCGCTCGTTGAGCGCGGCGCCGAGCCGCACGATGCCGTCGTAGTCCTTGAGGTCGAGCGGCACCAGCGTGGCCGAGCCGCCGACGGCGCGGATCGCGTCGTCGAGCTCTTCCAGCCCGCCGACCGTGCGCGCGACCGCGACCACATGCGCGCCCGCGCGCGCGAGCGCGAGCGCGGTCGCGTAGCCGATGCCGCGCGAGGCGCCGGTGACGAGCGCGATCTTGTCGGCGAGGGGAGGGGGCATTGACTGCCATCTGTCGTCATTGCCGAGTAGCGCCGCATGAAGCGGCGAGCCCAGAATCGCGTGAACAGCGCTTTGCCAGATCAGGCGCGGTCCCGGACAGCCTCGCTTCAGCGCGGGCTGCCGTGCGTCGACTGCGAATCAGACGAGTCAGCTCGCTTCGGCCAGCAGCGACAGTTGCCGCGGCGGTGTGGCCTCGCCGGTCGGTCGGTGAGCGCGGTCGGATAGTCGCCGGTGAAGCAGTGGTCGGTGAATTGCGGCCGCACCGGATCGCGCTGCTCGATAGCCCATGGCGCGGTAGATGCCCTCGACCGACAGGAAGGCGAGCGAGTCCGCGCCGATGAACTTGCGCATGCCTTCGAGGTCATGGGTGGCGGCGAGCAGCTTGTCGCGCTCGGGCGTGTCGATGCCGTAATAGTCGGAATGCGTGATCGGCGGGCTGGCGATGCGCATGTGCACTTCGCGCGGCGCCGGCCTCGCGCATCATCTGCACGATCTTGACCGAGGTGGTGCCGCGCACGAGCGAATTGTCGATCAGCACGATGCGCTTGCCGGAGACCACCGCGCGGTTGGCGCTGAATGCTTCATGCGCACGCCGAGCTCGCGGATCGACTGGGTCGGCTGGATGAAGGTGCGCCCGACATAGTGGTTGCGGATGATGCCGAGCTCGTAGGGGATGCCGGACTTGCTGCGCATAGCCGATCGCGGCCGGAACGCCGGAATCCGGCACCGGCACGATCACGTCGGCGGCGGCCGGGCGCCTCGCGTGCAAGCTCGGCGCCCATGGTCTTGCGCACGTCGTAGACCGAGCGGCCGCCGACGATCGAATCCGGGCGCGCGAAATAGATGTATTCGAAGATGCACGGCCGCGCCGCCATCGGCGGGAACGGCTTGTGCGAATGCAGGCCGTCCTCGTCGAACACGACGACTTCGCCGTTCTCGACGTCGCGCACGTATTTGGCGCCGATGATGTCGAGCGCGCAGGTCTCCGAGGCGAGGATCGGGCAGCCGTCGAGCCGGCCGATCACCAGCGGCCGGATGCCGAGCGGGTCGCGCGCGCCGATCAGCTTCTTGTTGGTGAGGCCGACGAACGAATAGGCGCCTTCGAGCTGGCGCAGCCCCTCGATGAAGCGGTCGATGAAGCGGTTGCGCCGCGCGCGCGCCACCAGATGCAGGATCACCTCGGTGTCGGTGGTCGACTGCATCATGGCGCCGTCGCGCACCAGCTGGCGGCGCAGCGTCAGGCCGTTGGTGAGGTTGCCGTTGTGACCGATGGCGAAGCCGCCGCCGTCGAGCTCGGCGAACAGCGGCTGCACGTTGCGCAGGATGGTCTCGCCGGTGGTCGAATAGCGCACATGGCCGATTGCCGACGTGCCGGGCAGCCGGTCGATCACTTCGCGGCGGGAGAAGTTGTCGCCGACGAGGCCCATGCGGCGCTCGGAATGGAACCGCTTGCCGTCGAAGGAGACGATGCCGGCGGCTTCCTGGCCGCGATGCTGGAGGGCGTGCAGGCCGAGCGCCGTGATCGCCGCGGCATCCGGGTGGCCGAACACGCCGAATACGCCGCACTCCTCGCGCAGCCGGTCGCCATCGAGATCGAAGGCCTGCGTGCGCGGAGCTTCGATCATCTCGCTCATCTGGCCTCCAATCCTGCCTCGTGTCCCGCGTGAACCGTCAGCGCACGGCAATGTACCGTGCCCGATATTGCCTTCGATCAGCTTCTGCATCCCGGACCGGTCGGACTGTCCATATCCGGACGCTTCGCCGCGGGCCGCCACCGAGGCTGCCGCGCTGCTCGGGCGGGGCGTCCTGCGGCTCGCTGTCCTCCGGCTTTGGCCGCTTCAACCTCTTCAAGATGGTGCTCTCCGGGTCTTCCGGCAACATCGACATCAGCCAGTCGCCAGTCGATTGCAGCACGACCTTGGACTTGGCATTGGCGACCCAGGCCGGCTGCGTGCGCGGCGGGACCAGCCAGGCGAAGAACAGGAAGGCGACCACCACGATGATCAGGCCGCGGCCCAGCCCGAACAGGAAGCCGAGCGTGCGGTCGAGCGCACCGACGCGGCTGTCGAGCACCATGTCGGAGAAGCGCACCGTGATGATCGACACGATGATCAGCGTCAGCAGGAAGGTGCCGCCGATCACGACGCCAGCCGCCACGATGTCGTTGTTGAAGTAGGTCTTCGCCGTCGGCAGGAGCTTGGCATAGGCGTAAAGGGTGGCGCCGGCGGCGATCACCCAGGCTGCGATCGACAGGATCTCGCGCATGAAGCCGCGGATCATGGCGAGCAGCGCCGAGACCAGCATGACACCGAGGAGGATGATGTCGAGGATGCGTGATGGGCATGACGAACTTCAGGTCCTCTGCACGCGGTTGCCCCTCGCCATACCGAATCGACGGATGCCGGTCACCAAGCTGACCTGCCCCGCGGCTCGCCTGCAAGAGGCCGCCAACCATCGCCCCAACTAGTTTAATTTTCCTGCCCAATTTGTCCACAGAGGGCAGGAAAGGACGGCCACCCCGCCGTCGGCCGCTGTATAGCCGGACTCAGGGCGCCGCGCCATCCGTCTTGTGTGGGGTAGTGGAACAAGTCCGGCCCTGGTCGCAGGCCTTAAATGTTTCGCGCGTTCCTTCCCGAACCTACCTGATGTGGGCTGCGACTAACAAGGACGGGCGGCCTTCAGTCTGGGCGGATGGTGGGGGCGCTCGTATGAGGAGGGGTCACATGAATCTGAGCCGAAGAGGCGCCGTCGCCGGGATTCTGGCCACGGCCATGATGCCGTGTGCCGTGCCTGCGCAGGACCATCTGCGCGCCTTGACTGGAGCCTACAACGCGTCCGGGCAGGACCTGTCCAAGACGTTTTCCGCAGCGCCCGGCAACATCGTGTTCTCGCCCTATTCGATCGGCACCGCCATGGCGATGGTGCTCGCGGGCGCGCGCGGCGAGACCGAGCACCAGATGGCGGGCGTGCTCAGGCACGCTCTGGCGCGTGACGACGTCGCCGACGCCAACGCCAGGGTGCTCGCGATCCTCAACGGATACGACAAGACCAAGGCGTTGCCCGTCTGTCCCGACGGCATGCAGCTTGCCGGCCTGCGCTGCGAGATGCAGAGGGCGTCTGACGCTCGCTGTCCGCCGCGCACGCCCTTGGAGGACGCGCTCTGCTTCACGACGCCGGAGCGTCTGCCGTCCGCGAAGGTCGCGGTTGCCAACGCCCTGGTGCTCACCCGCAAGGACGCGCCGGTGTCGAGCGACTTCATCGCGCTCGTCAAGGACAAGTTCGCGGCCGAGCTGTTCCAGGACGCAGGCCTGGCGGAGATCAACGGCTTCATTGCCGCCAGGACCGAAGGCAGGATCGAGCGCATCCTCGACCAGCTTGACGAGTCCGTCCGCGGCGGTTCTGCTCAACGCGGTCTATTTCAAGGCGGCGTGGGCGTCAGCGTTCAGCAAGGAGAGCACGCGCGAGGAGCCGTTCAGCGTCTCCGCCTCGCAACGTGTCAGCGTGCCCATGATGCACAAGCGCGTGACCGTGCCGCTGGTGGCGCGCAAAGGTTATCACGCCGTCCGGCTGCCCTATGTGGTCGGCGCGATCGGCATGGTCGTCGTGCTTCCGGATGCGGTTGATGGCGTTGCGAAGGTCGGCGCGAGCATCGACGCAACGGAATTGGCCGCGCTGTTTGAAGCCCTGCGGATGTCGGAGCCGAAGGCCGTGAGCCTCGCCTTGCCGCGCTTCAAGGTGACCTACAAGGCGGACCTCATGGCGCCCTTGCGCTCGGCCGGCATGACGCTCGCCTTCGATCCGGTGCAAGCGGATTTCTCCGGCATGACGGGCGCCGCTGCGGGAGCCCGCGTCGCGATCGGTCAGGTCGTGCATCGCGCCGTCATCGAAGTCCAGGAGGAGGGCACCGAGGCGGCGGCCGCTACCGCGGCCGTGATGGTGCTTACGAGCGCGCCGTCAAGCCAGGGTACGTTCCGGGTCGATCGTCCGTTTCTCTACTACATGGTCGATGACGCGACCGGCGCGATCCTGTTCCAGGGTCGCGTCGTCGATCCGCGTTAGACCCTAGCAGGTGCGAAGAACACGATACGCTTCAGCGCAGCCTTTTACGGCTTACGCCACAGACGCGAAAAGACAGACGTACAGGCAACCAACAAGGCCAACCTGTTCGAATGCTCACATATTGCCGTGCCCGCGCTTGATGGTCTGGCGGATCACCGGTGCCGTGACCTGATCGGAGATCTGGATGTTCCAGATTTCGCTTTCGCCCTGCGCGGTAAAGTCGGCGAACAGCTTCGGGATCAGCGACACATCGCGGATCTCGTGGCCGCGCAGGCCGAAGCCGCGTGCGATGTTTTCGAACGCGGGCCGGCCGAACACAGCCAGGCTGTCGTCGACGCCGTCGGCGCGCAGCTTGTGAAACTCCGAGCCGTATCCGCCGTCGTTCATCGCGCAGATCAGGATGCGATATCCTTGACGCTTGAGCGTCTCGAGTTCCTGGATATGGAACAGGAGCCCGCCGTCGCCTTCGAACAGCACGATCTTGCCGTCGTGGCCCTGCCGGCGCGCAGCCGCAACCCCAAGCGCATACGACAGGCCGTTGCCGACCGCGCCGAATTCACGGACGGTCGTGTAGCGCTCCGCCGGCCTGCCACGCATCTGGGTGTTGAAATAGGCCTGATGGCCGCCGCCGACGACGATGTCCCAGTCCTTCGGAACGACCGCGTCGATGGCCCGGATCACCTCGCGTGGATCGAGCACATCGGGCGCGATGTCGAACGGCATCGCGTCCGCTGGCTCGGTCGCGATGCGATGCGCGAGCTCTTTCGAGCGGATCGCCGCCGCCGTCGGTTTGCCGACGCCCAGCTTCTTGTCGAGGCCAGCCAGGATGGCCTCGACGCCGACGAGCGCATCTGATCGCACGTAGATGTCGGCGGCCTTCTGCCCATCGCGCAAGCCGCGTGGGGCATCGTCCAACTGGATCTTGCAGGCCTTCGCGAAGTAGTGCCCGCCACCGACGTAGTAGGATAGGCTCGTGCCGACCGCGAGCACGACGTCCGCGGACTCGTACATCTCCCTGCCCAACGACGTGAAGTAGCTGCCGGTGGTGCCGAGCCCGAACGGATGGTCGTGGAAAAGACCGCGCACGGGCAGCGTGTTGGAGAGCAACGCGCCGCAGCGATCGGCGAGCTTGATCACCGCATCGCGTGCGCCGGACCACAGCACGCCACGGCCACCGAGGATGATCGGCCGCTTTGCCGCGGCCAGCCGCTCGACGGCCTCGGCCACGACCTCTGGATCGGGGTGCATGCGCCCGGCCTTGGGCTGGTACATCGCCGAGGTCTCGTAGGGCTGGTTGGCCATGTGCTCGACCTTCTGCAGGTCGTAGGGAATGCCCAGCACCACCGGACGCCGCTCGTCCTTGGCGATGTGGAAGGCCTCGCGCACGTAGTCCATCATGCGCGGCACGCTATGCGCGGCGATGTAATGCGCCCCGGTCGCCGTCACCAGAGGCGCCTGGTCGATGTACTGGTTGTAGAACTTGGCGTTGATTGGCGACTCGCCGGCGAACACCACCATCGGCAGGCGGGCGCGAACCGCGGCCGGCAGCGCCGTCATCACCTGGGTCACGCCAGGGCCGCATGTGACGGAGGCAACGGCGACCTTGCCGGTGGCTATGTTGTAGGCTGTCGCCGCCGCTACGGTGGCGTGCTCGTGCCTGACGTGGACGGTATGCACGCCCGGCAGTTTGGCAAAGGCGGTAGACCAGTGCATGTTGCCGTCGCCCATCAGGACGAACTGCGTATCGACCCCTTCGGCAAGGAACGCTTCCGCGAGGGCTTCGTAGAGTTTGGGCATGATCGCTATCCTGGGCGCGGTATCACTTGGTTTGCGAGGTGATCTGGTACGCAACAAGCATGCCGGGCGACACCCAGTCAATTCCATTGAAGCGACCTCACAAAAACACGCATCAGCTCACGAGGGGAGAAGCGCCATTGGGGGCTTGCAGAACCTTAGCGAGGTACCGGCCTGGCTTGAGAAAGATGCCGGATCAAAGTTTGGCGCGTTCAATCGTCTTCAGCTGAGCGGCGATCGCTGCGCTGCGTGCGTGTGCCGCGCGCCGCGATGTCGGCGACGAGCGTCGACAGCGCGCCAACGCCCTCGAGCGTGAGGCCGCTGTCGCCCTCGGAACGCGCCGCCTCCGGGATGACGGCGCGGCCAAAGCCGAGCTTCTTGGCTTCCTTGAGCCGGGCCGCGGCCTGCGCCACCGGCCGCACCGCGCCCGAGAGCGAAATCTCTCCGAAATAGACCGCGTCGGCCGGCAGCGGCGCATGGGCGAGCGAGGATACGAGCGCGGCGGCAGCAGCCATATCGGCCGCTGGCTCATTGATGCGAAGACCGCCAGCCACGTTGAGATAGACGTCGTGGCCGGAGAGCCGCACGCCGCAATGGGCTTCCAGCACTGCGAGCACCATCGACAGCCGGCTCTGATCCCACCCGACCACGGCGCGCCGTGGCGTGCCGAGCGACGTCGGCGCCACCAGCGCCTGGATCTCGACGAGCAGCGGGCGCGTGCCCTCGATGCCGGCAAAGACCGCGGTGCCGGGCGAGCCGAGATCGCGCTCGGAGAGAAACAGCGCGGAAGGGTTCGCGACCTCGCACAGGCCTTCGCCGGTCATCTCGAACACGCCGATCTCGTCGGTCGGGCCGAAGCGGTTTTTGACCGCGCGCAAAATGCGGAAGTGGTGCGAGCCCTCGCCCTCGAACGAGAGCACGGCGTCGACCATGTGCTCGACCACGCGCGGGCCTGCGATCTGGCCGTCCTTGGTGACATGGCCGACCAGGATGATGGCTGCGCCCGACCGCTTGGCGAAACGGATCAGCGCCTGCGCTGAGGCGCGCACTTGTGTGACGGTGCCGGGTGCAGAGTCGACCGCGTCGGTCCACATCGTCTGAATGGAGTCGATGATGACGAGGCGCGGCACCGAGCGCTCGCTCAGCGTGGCGAGGATGTCCTCGACCGAGGTTTCCGACGCGAGCTCGACCGGCGCGTCGGCGAGCCCGAGCCGCTCCGCGCGCAGCCGCACTTGCGCGACGGCTTCCTCGCCCGAAATATA
This sequence comes from uncultured Alphaproteobacteria bacterium, assembly GCA_963817015.1. Taxonomy (GTDB): domain Bacteria; phylum Pseudomonadota; class Alphaproteobacteria; order Rhizobiales; family Xanthobacteraceae; genus VAZQ01. The sequence goes on from CAWFMV010000016.1 coordinate 249,186, forward strand.
GACGGCGCGATGACCCGCGCGCGCGAGCGTGGCGGTCACCTGAATGAGCAGCGTCGATTTGCCGATGCCGGGATCCCCGCCGAGCAGCAGCACCGAGCCGCGCACGAAGCCGCCGCCGGTCACGCGGTCGAATTCCGCGATGTTGGAAGCAAGCCGTGGCGCGTCGTTGCTCTCGCCGGTCAAGGGCTCGAGCGCAAACGGCCGGCCCTTGCGCGGCGCACGTCCCGGCATCGGCGGCCGCGCGGTCGCGGAGGATTCCTCAGCGATCGTGTTCCACTCGCCGCAGGCGTCGCACTTGCCCTGCCAGCGCCCATAGGCGGCGCCGCAGTTCTGGCAGATGAAGGTTTGCTCGCGGCGGGCCATGCGTGTCGGGGTCCGGTGACGATAAGAGAATCGCGCGCCGGAATCTTACGCGCCCATATCTTACGCGCCCAGATATCTTACGCACCCAGATTTCTTACGCGCCCTTGTAGATGCGGTGATAGCGCCGGCCGAGACTTGTCAGCACCTCGTAGCCGATGGTCCCGGCTGCCGCGCCAATGTCGTCGACCCCGATGCCACCGCCGATCAGGGTTGCGAAGTCGCCGCGCCGCGCGCTGCCTTCGGGCAGGTCGGTGACGTCGATGGCCAAAAGGTCCATGGACACTCGGCCGACGACGGGGCAGCGCTTGCCGGCGACGATTGCCTCGGCGCCCGGCTTGCCCTTGGTGGCGCCTGCCGCGCGCGCATAGCCGTCGGCATATCCGGCCGCCACGATGGCGAGCCGGCTCGGCCGCGTGGTGGTGAACGCCGCGCCGTAGCCGACGCTGTCACCCTTGGGCACGAGGCGCACCTGGATGATGCGGCCCTTGACCTCGATCACCGGCCGCATCGGGTTGGTGCGCCCCGGCGTCGGATTGACGCCGTAGAGCGCTGCGCCCGGCCGCACCAGGTCGCAATGGACGGTGCCGCCAAGGAAGATGCCGGACGAATTGGCGAGCGAGGAGGGAATGCCGCGGTAGAGAATGCGCAACTCACGGAACAGCCGGACCTGCTTGTCATTGAGCGTATGATCGGGCGTGTCGGCGCAGGCCAAATGGCTCATCAGCAGCGTGAAGCCGTGGCTTTCCGATTTGGCGCGCGCCGCGATCGCCACGCCCTCATCGATCGAGAGGCCGAGCCGGTTCATCCCGGTATCGATGTGAAGCGCGGCGCCACCTTTCCAGCCGGTCCCGGCGACGAATGCATCCCATTCGGCGAGCTCGGTCGGACTGTTGATGACAGGGCGAAGGTTGGCATCGGCGAGCGCCGGTCCGGTGCTCGGGATCACGCCGTCGAGCACATAGATAGTGGCCTCGCGAGCGATTGCCCGCACCCGTCGGCCTTCCGGGATGTCGGCGACGAAGAAGGTCCGGCAGCCCGTCATGTAGAGCTTGGCGGTCACCGGCTCGAGGCCGCAGCCATAGCCATCGCCCTTCACAACGGCGGCGCATTCGACCGGAAGCGTCATGCCGGCGAGCCGCTTCCAGTTGGCCTCGATGGCGGAAAGATCAATCGTCAGCACGCCACCCACGATGGCCGCTTCCGGCAACGCGGGCGCGCTTGTGGGCTGCAGAGTCGGTTCCAGAAGCGACATGACGTGGTTATGACCGGCCCGGAGCCGGCAGTAAAGCGTTGTGAATACTGGCTTGTCTTGCCGCCAGAGCCACGAAACGTGTCGGGTTATTGGCCTCTACCCGGCGGATGAGCCCTGGTTCTGCGATCAGACTTGGACGCTTTTGCGGTCAGGAGGCGCAGGGATCAATTCGGCTCCTCAAAACGACCATGGCCGGCACGAGGCCGGCCATGTCGAGTGCGAAGAATGGAAGGAGTGCGGACGGTGTCCGCACTCAAGATGCTTATCCGCCTCCGCCCTGCTGGGGCGCCCGCGCCGCGGCGGGTCCGACGATCCGGTCGAACTCGGCCTGCGGTCCGGGCGCGCCATGGATCGGGACATGCGTCGCGACATCAAGCTTCAGCCGCTTGATGTTGTTGTAGAGCACGATCGGGTTGTTGCTGACATTGGCCGGCATGGTGCCGCCCGCCGGGGGCGGGCCGCCCATGTCGGCGCTGACGAGGATCTTTGCTTTCGGCAGATACGCGATCGTCATGTTGTCGCTGTGGTTGAGACCTTCGACGTGTACAGCTCGATGGTCTGGTTGCCATCGCTGATCGTGTAGGTGTCCGTGAAGGTCTGCACCATCAGCTGACCGGGGCCGGTCGGCGCAAACGGCCGTTGCGACAGCCGGTCAGGCAAGAGCGTCCGCGGCTGCGGAGCCAGCACGACGTTCTTGTAGAAGTTCTCTGTTCTTGTCTTCGGTGATGACAGTCGCGCCTTCCGCCACGTAGGCGCGGATCCCACCCAGGTGATCGAAGTGATTGTGGGTGTTGACGACATAGCGGATCGGCTTGTTGGGGAACTGCTTCCTGACTTCCGCGATCACGGCCAGCGAGCGCTGCTGGTCGAGCGGCGCCTCGATCACCGTGACGTAGTCCTTGAACTCGACGGCGATGCTGTTGTGCGAGCCGCCGCCCATGTGCACGACGCCGTCGGCGAGCTTGGTCGCGACCACGTTCGCTGTCGTGACCGGCGGTGCATTGCGCACGTTGTCGGGAACCGCCTGCGCGGCGTGCGCGACATTCACCTTGATGTCGCTGAACCGCACATCCAGCCAGTTGTGGCCGCCCTGGATCAAAGGATGATCGCCCTGATGGGCGTGAACGCGGTGCGGCATCTTCACGCCGTTGCCGACGTCCTTGTAGTCGCTCCAGCGGAGTTCAACCATCTTGTCGCCGAGCACTGGGTCGGCAAACCAGGTGACCACCCGCTCGAGCAGGTTGTCGCTGTTGAACTCGCCAGTCACCCGGCGGGTGCATTGCGGCTGTGGCCGATCGCACACCTTGATCGTGAATGCGACGACTTTGACGGTCCGGTTTTGCCGGCCGTAGTACCGGTCGGTGGCCGCCGCATTGTTGTCCGCCAGCGCCGCCTGGATGAAGCTCGCCGGGTGAAGCCAAAGCCTGAGCTGGCGATCCGCGCGCGTCCCGTGGGTTGATCGGGGCAGCCTGGCCTTGCGGATTCACGTTCCAGCCGAGATCGCTGTTGACGAATTCCATGAAGCTCTGCTCGCCCTGGACCGGAAAGCCGGCGCCGCCGCCGCGCAGGGGATTGTTCCCCTGAACGCGCGTGTACTCCCATTTGGCGGACTTGCTGCCGAGGTCAACGGTCTACGCTATAGCTCTTCAAGTCCGTGCGCGGCAGATCGCCCTGGGCGAACTGCTGGCCCGGGTAGCCCATCCAGCCGGTGCCGGTAGCGGTCCAAGGACTTGACGATGCTCGCTCCGATCGCCTTGTCGGCGGCTTGCAGCAGAGCCTTGGCGGCAGCCTGGTTCGGGTTTGGTCTGTTGCGCCATTGCCGGCCCGATCATCAAGGCCGATAGTCCAATCATAATTCCCAGTTGGTTCTTCATGTGCACGCACTCCTCCCTGAAGTGGCCCAAGTGCTTCCGAACGATTGTTGTGCTTCCGAACGATTGTTCGATCGATGATAGTCCCGGGATCGGTAAGCCATCCTTGGGACGTGTGCTTGCTCGGGACTTCAACAAACTATCGAACCGGCAAGCGGCCGTAAAGCGGGCGTAAAGACGCGGTTGCCCTGCGCGCAAAGAATTGAACGCAAATCAGCGAATGTGATCGAGGCGCATCGATTTGGTACGGTTGTGCAGGGTTTCGAACGCCGGGAGCGCGCGGCTCGACCCGGCCGTCACTCGGACATCCGGGGACTTTGATCCGATCAGTTTCAATTTGTTCAAAGTCTAACGTTCTGTTTGAGCATGATCTTTCCCGAAAGCTGGTTTCCACCTCGGATCAAGTCCGGTGCAGGCTCTGGTCGGATCATGTGCTAGAACGCCGGCCCGCGCTCGGGCACGCTGACGTCCTGCGCCAGATTGTCGAAGCGCGTGACGGACGCCTCGAACTGCAGGTTCACGGTGCCGGTAGGGCCGTGACGCTGCTTGCCGATGATCACCTCGGCCTTGCCGTGCGCGACTTCCATGTCGGTCTGCCACTTGATGTGCTCGTCGGTGCCGGGCCGCGGCTCCTTGTTGGTCAGGTAATATTCCTCGCGATAGACGAACAGCACCACGTCGGCGTCCTGCTCGATCGAGCCTGACTCACGCAGGTCGGAGAGTTGCGGGCGTTTGTCCTCGCGGTTCTCGACCTGACGCGAGAGCTGCGAGAGCGCGATGATCGGGACCGTGAGCTCCTTGGCCAGCGCCTTGAGGTTGGTGGTGATCTCGGTGATCTCCTGGACGCGGTTCTCTGAGGATCGCTTCGTGCTGCCTTGCAGGAGCTGGATGTAATCGATCACGATGAGGTCGAGACCGCGCTGGCGCTTGAGGCGGCGGGCGCGTGCGGCGAGCTGCGCGATCGACAGGCCGCCGGTCTCGTCGATGAACAGCGGCAGGTGCTGGATCTCGATCGACTTGTCCTTGATCACCTCGAAGTCAGCTTGCGTGATCTCGCCGCGCCTGATCTTGCTCGAGGAGATTTCGGTCTGCTCGGAGAGAATGCGCGTGGCGAGCTGCTCGGCCGACATTTCGAGCGAGAAGAAGCCGACGCGCCCGCCATTGACCGCGGCGGTCTGGCCGTCGGCCTGCACCTCGCCGAGAAAGGCGCGTGCGACATTGTAGGCGATGTTGGTGGCGAGCGAGGTCTTCCCCATGCCGGGGCGGCCGGCGAGGATGATCAGGTCGGATTTCTGCAGGCCACCCATCTTGCCGTCGAGGTCGCGCAGCCCGGTCGCGAGCCCGGAGAGCTTTCCGTCGCGCTGATAGGCATGCGACGCCATCTCGAGCGCGGTGGTGAGCGCGGTCTCGAAGCGCAGGAAGCCGCCGCCATAGCGCCCAGTCTCTGCCAGTTCGTAGAGCCGCCGCTCGGCGTCCTCGATCTGCTCACGCGGTGCGAAATCGACCGGCGCGTCGAAGGCGACGTTGACCATGTCATCGCCGATCTGGATGAGATCGCGCCTGATGGCGAGATCGTAGATGGCGCGGCCGTAGTCCGACGCGTTGATGATCGTGGTCGCCTCGGCGGCGAGGCGGGCGAGATACTGCGGCAGGGTGAGGCCGGCGATGTTGGCGTCGGCCGGCAGGAAGGTCTTCAGCGTGACCGGCGAGGCGAGCTTGCCGGTGCGGATGAGGCTGCGCGCGATCTCGAAGATCTGCTGATGGATCGGCTCAAAGAAATGAGTGGGCTCTAGAAAGTCGGAGACGCGATATAGCGCCTCGTTATTGACCAGAATCGCACCCAGCAGCGACTGCTCCGCCTCGATGTTGTGGGGGGCGGTGCGATAGTCGGGCTTCAACTCGTCCGGAAGGACGCGGGCCGTCGATTGGGTCATGATTGCCAGTAATCCCAGTGCATTTCGCGAGCGCGAAACTCAAGCGATTGAGAGCGTGAGGCTCAGCTAACATCCCGCACCGTTTGCCGCACTGATTCGCGACGATCGGTGTCCAGGCTGTCCCCGTTACTCACCGATGGCAACTAGGAAGTTCAGGGCAAGCATCCAGAGCTTGACCCAGATGTGGTAGCGCGCCAGCTAGTGCCGCCGATTTGAAGTTCCTACAGCACCCGCCGCAAACTCAGATAGGAACTTCAAATCGAAAAGCGGCACTAGAATCAAAAAGTTGCTAGTGCCCCTTTGCTTCCGAAGTTCGTGTCAGAGGATGCGGCGACGACTACGAACTTCGGAAGCGGGCACTAGGGTGCCCAATCATTCGCCGGCCAGCCGCAGCGGCGGACGTTGTCCCAGCTCGCGCGCGCGCAGCCGCGCGGTTTCCCGCCCGATGTAGTCACGCGTCATCGGCACCACGCCCTGCCGCTTGGCGAGCTGCAGTTGCAGCACCATCATGGCCTGCTCGCGGAAGGCCATTTCGGCGGCTGCCAGATAGAATTCCCACATGCGCACGAAGCGGGCATCGTAGAGACGCTCAACTTGCTCGCGATGCGCAAGGAAACGCGCGCGCCAGTGCTTCAGCGTCTCGGCATAGTGCAGGCGCAGGATCTCGATGTCCGTGACGAGCAGGCCCGAGCGCTCGACTGGAGGCAGCACCTCCGAGAGCGCCGGGATATAGCCACCCGGAAAGATGTACTTTGCGATCCAGGGATTGGTGACGTTGGGGCCCTCCGAGCGGCCAATGAAATGCAGGAGCATCACCCCATCATCGTTGAGCAGCTCGGCGCATTTTTCAAAAAACTCACGATAGTGCCCGACGCCGACATGCTCGAACATGCCAACCGAGACGATGCGGTCGAAAGCTCCGGTCACGTCGCGGTAGTCCTGCAGCCGGAAATCGGTCTTCCCTGCGAGCCCGCGCTCGGCCGCGCGCGTGCGCGCGATGGCGTGCTGTTCCTGCGACAGCGTGATGCCAGTGACGCGCGCGCCTGCTATCTCGGCAAGGTAGTTTGCAAGTCCGCCCCAGCCGCAGCCGATGTCGAGCACTCGAAGGTCCGGCGAGAGAAGAAGCTTGGCGGCGAGATGGCGCTTCTTGGCGAGCTGAGCGTCGTCGAGCGATTGGTCCGGCGTCTCGAAATAGGCGCAGCTGTATTGCCTGTCGGCATCGAGGAACAGCGAATAGAGCTGGCCGTCGAGGTCGTAGTGATGCGCGACATTGCGTCGCGCCCGTGGCGGCGGATTGAATTGCAGGAGCCGACGATAAAGGTAGCGAATGAACCATTGGGGTCGTGCGAAGAGGGGAGGTCTGCCGTCACGCCGCTGGCGGAAGATCACTGCAAGCACATCGGCGATCGAGCCCTCCTCGACGACAACGCTGCCGTCCACGTAGGCTTCGCCAAATTTCATCTCGGGATCGAGGAGAATCCCACGCTCGGCGGCGTGGCTCTTGAAGCGAATGGCGACCGGCTTTCCGCTGCCATCTCCGAGCGCAAAGCTTGTTCCGCCTGCGGTCGTGATCCGAAGCGTTCCTGCGCAGATTGAGCTTTGCAATACTGCTCGAAGCAACCGATCCATCGGCCGCATCCCCGTCTACGCCGACCGCAGCCGCCCCGCCACGTCGCCGACATAATCCACCGGCATCGGTGCGAACAATTCGGCCAGCCTCCCGGTTCCATGGGCCGAATGCCGTCGGATAGGCTAATTAGAACAAAGTTCTGTCATGTCAGCAATGTGCATTGCCCCTGGCGTGTTATGCAGGGCAAGCTGGCTACAGGCTGCCACAGGGTAGAATAGGGTAGGCCCTGAGGGGTCCAGGCTGTAAGATATTCAGGCGCCGACTAAGAGTTGAGGAGGATCGACTGTGCCGCGGCTGATGTCATGGACGGTGGCCTGCCTCGCTGCAGCTTTGCAGATCTCGGCGGCCGATGCTCAGGGCAATATCGATGCCGGCAAGACGCCGGCGCAGATCTTTGGTGATACGTGTGCAGGCTGCCATCGCAGCGCGCGTGAGCTTCGGCGCGCCAGCGCGAGCTTCCTGCGTTCGCACTACACTGCCGGCTCTGATGAAGCGTCGGCGATGGCCAACTATCTGGCGGGCGTTGGAGGAGGAGGCGAGCCGCGCTCGAGCACGGCCACTCAGTCCCAGCCGAAGCGACCGCCCGCCGATGTCGCGAAGCAACCCGGCCGTCCGACTGCGGTCGAGCAGGCCAAGTCTGGGAGCGGGTCTGAGCGGCCAGCGGCTGCGACCGTGCCTGGCTCTGCGCAGCCACAGTCGCAACCTAAAAATCGGCCAACGGCCAGCGCCCAGGCGCGCGCGCTGCCTGACGCACGTGCGTTGCCGGAAGCGCGGGCACTTCCGGAAGAGCGGCATGTCGAGCCGACACCTTCGGCATCGCCGCGCGTCGCCGGTGCTGCAGCCGTTCGAAGAGTAGCGATCGAGGCGGCGTCGCGCGTCCGCGACGCCGCGTCGCTGTTGTATCGCTTATGACTACTTCTGTTCAGCCTCGGCCGGCTCGGCGCCTTCTTCCGTTGGCGTCTCGCGCGCGCGGAGAGCTTCCGCGGCCTCCGGCTCGAAGAAGCGCTCGGCTTCGGCCGCGAGCTCCGCCGCCTCGTCACGCAACACCGTGACATTCTCGCCGCGCGCGATGCGTTCGGCCTCGTCGGCATTGCGTGCGACGGTGACGTTGATCGTCACCTCGACTTCCGGATGCAACGTGACCGGAACCTTGTGCAGCCCGATCGTCTTGATCGGCGTGTTGAGCGCGATCTGGCCGCGCGATCAGCGCGAAGCCCTTGTCGCTTGCAAGCGCGGCGATGTCGCGCGGCGACACCGAGCCGTAGAGCTGGCCGCCTTCGGCGGCCTGCCGCAGCACCGTGAAGCTCTGGCCGTCGAGCTTCTGCGCGACCTTCTCGGCTTCGCCCTTCTGCTCGAGATTGCGTGCTTCGAGCTCGACCTTCATCGTCTCGAAACGCGACTGTTCTCCTCCGTGGCGCGCAGCGCCTTGCCACGCGGCAGCAGGAAGTTGCGCGCAAAGCCGTCCTTGACGCGCACGACCTCGCCCATCTGGCCAAGCTTGGCGACGCGTTCGAGCAGGATCACTTCCATGGTCAGTCTCCGTTCGTTGATAGGCTATCGGGATGGCTCATGACGTCGGGGTGGTGGCGGGCGGAGGGGCCCGGCTGCCGCCGCTGCGGGCGCGGATGTTGAAGGCGGCCTCGGCCAAGCCGAGGAACGACATGCCGCCAGCACCGGCCAGCCGAGGACGATCACCGCACCGTAGGCGCCGCGATCAGCAAGATCGCGCGAAAGCTCATGCCGCGCGTGATGGCATGCAGCACCGCAAAGCCGAGGACGGCGTAGGCCATGAGCAGGCTCGCCGCCACGATGCCGGCAGACGATGCCCGGGAGATCGGGCAGAAACGAGCCGGCGATCGCGAGCGGCCAGCACGCCGGCGTGGTCGATGGCAGTGCAAGTGCAGAGAGGTCGGGCCACGGCCGCCGCAGTCGTCCCGACACGCGGACGATGCGTCCCGCAAGCCACAGATTGAAGACATTGATGAGGGTCGCGAGCACCGCCGCCGCCGGCGGGATCGCTGCCACCAGGATGTCGATCAGGCGCTCGAGATCGGCGCCGGACACAGGGCCGCCCGGGCGCGATCTGAATCTGGATGGCGCGCTCGAAGGCGGCGCGCAGGCCGGCCTGGAAGCTTTCCTTGTCGGTGCCGAAATTGGGGATCGCGACGATCACGAGCACGGCGCCGACAATGGCCGCCCACAGCACCAGGCGGCCGACCGGATACCATTCGAGCGACATCGATCCGTTGGCCGCCAACCGGACGCGCCAGCAGCGCGAGATAGCCGAGCCACCACGCCGGCAGACGCCACCCCGACCAGGAATGCGCTGAAGAAATACAAGCCGAGCGATCGCGCCAAGTCCGGCGGCTGCGGTGAGGCCTGCGATCAGGCCGGCCCAATGGCTCCAGCCCAGCGCCGCGATCAGGATCGGCAGCGGCGCGAGATAGAACAGCAGTGTCGCCAGGATCGATCCGGACGCGACCGATGCAAACAGCAGCGCGGCGGCCGCGCCTGCTCCCAATCCGACGAGTACGATCTGCAGCATCGCAAGCTGTCCCGCTTCATCAGCGGTTAGAGACGGATCGACGTCCGCCCCAACCATCGGCCGGCTGCCTCGCTGGCGGCCGGCCTCGCATCGTTATGTCCTCCCGCGTGAGCCTTTTCAGCAAGAGCTCAGCGGATCACGTAGGGCAGCAGTCCGAGAAAGCGCGCGCGCTTGATCGCCTGCGCAAGCTCGCGCTGCTTCTTGGCCGATACCGCGGTGATGCGGCTCGGCACGATCTTGCCGCGCTCGGAGACGTAGCGCTGCAGCAGGCGCACGTCCTTGTAGTCGATCTTCGGCGCATTGGCGCCCGAGAACGGGCAGGTCTTGCGGCGGCGGAAGAACGGGCGGCGGGTCTGCGTCGGTGCAAGGCTCATCGTGCTTACTCCTGCGTTGCCGGCAGGGCGCTTCGTCTCGCGGCGGGCGGCTGTCGCGATCGCGCCGGAAGTCGCCGCGCTCGCCACGGTCGCCGCGATCGCCACGATCGCGATCGCCACGGAAGCCGCCGCGGTCGCGATCGCGGAAGCCGCCGCCGCCGCGGTCGTCACGCTCGCGGTCGCGGTCGACCTTGCGCATCATCGCCGAGGGGCCTTCCTCGAGCTCGTCGACGCGCACCGTGAGGTAGCGCAGCACATCTTCGTTGAGCCGCTCCTGCCGCTCGATCTCGTTGATCACGGCCGGCGGCGCGTCGAGGTTCATGAACGTGTAATGCGCCTTGCGGTTCTTGCGCAGCCGATAGGAGAGGGACTTGACGCCCCACTGCTCGAGCTTGGTGATCTTGCCGCCCATCTGCTCGATGACGCCCTTGAGCTGGGCGGTCAGTTCTTCGACCTGCTGCGCGCTGACGTCCTGGCGCGACAGGAAGACGTGTTCGTAGAGCGGCATGGAATGCCTTTCCCTGGTTCCGATGGTGCTCGCCCCGGCGCGTAGCCCTTCGAGCCCTTTCGGGAAAGGCTCGAATGCTCAGAAGGCGGGAACACCGGACGCCGGGCCAGAAGGCCCTGCCGCATGCTCTCCAAGGCAATCGTAGAGAGCCGTGCGGCCGTCCGTTCAGCTCCCGGCCGGGATCGAGCGGAAGGCGGGCTTTATAGGGGGTTTCGAGCGAAAAGGCAAGCTGTGTCAGCGCGCCAGTTTGCGGCGTCGCTCGCAGTCGGCGCTCCGGAGCCTGCTCGGCGATCCGCTGCAGCAGCTCGGCGAGCTTGACCGCGAGGTCGACGCCCTCGCGGATCTGGCGTGCGCGTCTCTGGCTTGTCGCCGGCCTCGGTGCGCAGCCGGTTGAGCTCGGCCAGCAGGAGGTCGAGGTTCTCGGCCACGAGCTGGTGCCGAAATGCCGGGTCCGGCGCGCGCGCGCCAGGTCGTCCTCGGATGCGATCGTTGCTTTGGGCAGCTTCGGCATCTTGGGCATCGGCAAGCCCTGTGTTGCCGTCCCGTCTTACCGGTTTGTGGTTGTCAGCCGGGTTAGGAACGGCACGGTTTGCCGAAAACCTCTGGTTAAGCTCCCGGTATGGTTACCAGCCGCCTTGACAGGCCGCAGGGCGCAGTGTCTTAGGGCGCAACTTTAACGTCCGGGGCGGGTCGGCATGTCGATTGCGTTCGTGTTTCCAGGGCAGGGCAGCCAGGCGGTCGGCATGGGCAAGGCGCTCGCCGCGACCTTCGCGGTCGGCGCGCGCGGTGTTCGACGAGGTCGACGCGGCGCTCGGCGACAAGCTCAGCACCATCATGTGGGAAGGGCCGGCCGACAAGCGTGACGCTGACCGAGAACGCGCAGCCGGCGCTGGTCGCGGTCTCGCTTGCCGCCATGCGGGTGCTGGAGGCCGAGGCCGGGCGTCGATCTCAAGCGCGATGCGCGCGTTCGTCGCCGGCCATTCGGTCGGCGAATATTCGGCGCTGGCCGCGGCCGGTGCGCTGTCGCTCGCCGATGCGGTGCGGCTGGTGCGCATCCGCGGCCGCGCCATGCAGCAGGCGGTGCCGGTCGGCGTCGGCGCGATGGCGGCGCTGCTCGGCGTCGAGTTCGAGCAGGCCGCCGCGATCGCGGCGGAGGCCGCGCAGGGCGAGATCGTGCAGGCCGCCAACGACAATGGCGGCGGGCAGGTGGTGGTGTCCGGCCACAAGGCCGCGGTCGAGCGCGCGGTCGAGATCGCCAAGGCCAAGGGCGTGCGGCGCGCGATGATGCTGCCGGTCTCCGGCCCGTTTCATTCCGCGCTGATGCAGCCGGCCGCCGACGTGATGGCGGACGCGCTCGCCAAGGTGACGATCAAGCCGCCGAGCGTGCCGCTGGTCGCCAATGTGCTGGCGCAGCCGACGACCGATCCGGCGCGAGATCGTGCGCGGGCTGGTCGAGCAGGTGACCGGCACCGTGCGCTGGCGCGAGATCGATCGCGTTCATGGCGCAGGCTGGCGTGACGACATTCTACGAGGTCGGCTCCGGCAAGGTGCTGTCGGGGCTGGTCAAGCGCATTGCCGAGGGCGCGACCGGCGTGTCGATCGGCACGCCGGAGGATGTCGCCGCCTTCAAGGCGTCACGCGGCATGAGGGAAGAGCGATGCATGTTCGATCTGACCGGCAAGACCGCACTCGTCACCGGCGCGACCGGCGGCATCGGCGGCGCGATCGCGCGCGCGCTGCATCGCGCAGGGCGCGACCGTCGCGCATCTCGGGCACGCGCCGCGATGCGCTCGACGCACTCGCCGGCGAGCTTGCCGGTCGCGTCCATGTGCTGCCCTGCGATCTCGCCGACAAGGATGCAGTCGAGGCGCTGGTGCCGGCATGCGAGAGCGCGATGGGCAAGCTCGACATCCTGGTCGCCAATGCCGGCATCACGCGCGACAATCTCCTCGTCCAGTTGAGCGACGAGGCCTGGGATGAGGTCATTGCGGTCAATCTGACGGCGACCTTCCGCCTCGCGCGGCCGCCGTGAAGGGCATGATGCGTCGGCGCCACGGCCGCATCATCGGCATCACCTCGGTGGTCGGCGTCACCGGCAATCCGGGGCAGGGCAACTACACGGCCGCCAAGGCCGGCATGATCGGCATGATCAAGTCGATCGCGCCAGGAGTATGCCAAGCGCGGCGTGACCGCCAATTGCATCGCGCCAGGCTTCATCGCCACCGCGATGACCGACAAGCTCAACGACAAGCAGCGCGAGGCGATCCTGACGCGGGTGCCGGCCGGCCGGCTCGGCACCGGCGCCGACGTGGCTGCGGCCGCGGTCTATCTCGCCTCCGACGAGGCTGCCTATGTCACCGGCCAGACGCTGCATGTCAACGGCGGAATGGCGATGTTCTAGCCGTGATTCGCGGGTCCAGGACCGGCTCCCGCGGCTGGCCGAAGCGGTAGCCTCGTGTGCTGGTCAAGGCTTTTGAAGTATGGTAACCGAACCTCGGCTTGGCTGGGACTAGTCTGGGACTGATCATGGGGGCCAACGCGATCGCACGGCTCCGCTCGCGACCGCACGTGATCCCGCCGGATGCGACAACAAGCTCAATCTCAATGGCTCGGGGGCGCTGACCGGTCGAGCCCAATGCAAGGACACGAGGGTGAAGCGATGAGTGACATTGGCGAGCGGGTGAAGAAGATCGTCGTCGAGCACCTGGGCGTCGAAGCCGACAAGGTGACCGAGAGCTGCGAGCTTCATCGACGATCTCGGCGCCGACAGTCTCGACACCGTCGAGCTCGTCATGGCGTTCGAGGAGGAGTTCGGCTGCGAAATTCCCGACGACGCCGCCGAGACCATTCTGACCGTGGGCGACGCGGTCAAGTTCCTTGAGAAGAACGCAAAGAGCTGATCCTTCAGGTTTCATGCGGCTGTTGGCGCGAATGCGGGACTGCTGCCGTCGCGACGGCGGCCAGTCTAATCGTGATATGTCCGATCGTGACACGTCTACTCGTGGCACGTCCAGTCGTGACGCATCGGATGGTGACACGCCTGATCGTGACGATGAGCTGAGGAGCCGCAGATGAGACGTGTCGTCGTCACGGGGCTCGGCATGGTGACGCCGCTCGCCTGCGGCGTCGAGCCGACGTGGCAGCGTCTCCTCGCAGGGCAGAGCGGCGTCAGCACGCGTCGAGCGCTTCGACGTCTCCGATCTGCCCGCGCGCATCGCCGGCCAGATCCCGCGCGGCGACGGCTCGGACGGCACCTACAATCCCGACCAGTGGATGGAGCCGAAGGAGCAGCGCAAGGTCGACGAGTTCATCGTCTTCGCGATGTGCGCAGCCACGCAGGCGCTCGACGATGCCGGCTGGAAGCCGCACGAGCCTACGAGGATCAGATCGTCGACCGGCGTGCTGATCGGCGCCGGCATCGGCGGCGCCGGCGGCATCGCCGACACCGGTGTCATGTTGAAGGAGCGCGGGCCGCGGCGGGTGTCGCCGTTCTTCGTTCCCGGCCGCATCATCAATCTGGCGTCCGGCTATGTGTCGATCGAGCACGGGCTCAAGGGCCCCAACAGCGCGGTGGTCACGGCCTGCTCGACCGGCTCGCACGCGATCGGCGATGCCGGGCGGCTGATCGCGCTCGGCGATGCCGACGTCATGGTGGCGGGCGGCACCGAGTCGCCGATCAACCGCATTTCGATGGCGGGCTTTGCCGCCGCGCGGGCGCTCTCGACCGGCTTCAACGACACGCCGGAGCGCGCCTCGCGGCCCTACGACAAGGATCGCGACGGCTTCGTGCTGGCGGAGGGCGCCGGCGTCGTCGTGCTCGAGGAATACGAGCACGCCAAGCGACGCGGCGCGAAGATCTACGCCGAACTGATCGGCTACGGCCTCTCCGGCGACGCCTATCACATCACCGCGCCGGCGCCTGACGGCGACGGCGCGTTCCGCTGCATGACGGCGGCGCTCAAGCGCGCCGGCATCTCGCCGGCCGAGATCGACTACATCAACGCGCACGGCACCTCGACGCCGCTCGGCGACGAGATCGAGCTCGGCGCGGTGCAGCGGCTGGTCGGCAACGCGGCCGCACGGCTGAGCATGTCCTCGACCAAGTCCTCGATCGGACACCTTCTGGGCGCGGCGGGCGCGGTCGAGGCGATCTTCTCGATCCTGGCCATTCGCGATCAGCGTCGCGCCGCCGACGATCAATCTCGACAATCCGTCGGTGGAGACGCCGATCGACCTGGTGCCGCACCAGGCCAAGAAGCGCCGATATCGAGTCGCGCTGTCGAATTCTTTCGGGTTCGGCGGGACGAATGCGTCCCTGGTGTTTCGAAAAGCTGGGGACTAGTTGGCGGCCTGCCATAGACGAGTCCCAAGTTCGCCATATTCGGCAACATGTTAGAGGTATCTGAGGGAGGGCGAGAATCGCGCCCCCTGCTCAGATTCATCTGGTCATGGACCAAAACCGCTGCCACCTTCGTGGTTAAGGGGACGGTAGTTGGCGGCGGCGCCGGAGTGGGGGTAGGGCGGTGGATCCAAAGGGCACGCCGCCAGGCGGTAGCGACAACAATGGTCATGGGGGCGGGAAAGGTCCGGTGCGGCCACGGTCCTCATCGCTGTCATCATCATCATTGCGGCCATCGTCGGCATCGTCATCCTTGGCGTCGTCCTCTGCGCCAGCATCCGCACGCACGACCTTCGCCGCTGGAACGCCTCTCACTGGAACGACTACCACTGGAACGACAAAGCCTGGCGCGGCCGCGACGGCGGCCGCCAGCAAGCCCTACCCGACGGTTCGCGGATCGACGTTGAAGCCGCGTCCGATGCTGAGCGATCCGCCGACGCCGTCGGCTGCGCCACCATCGACGTCGCCGTCGACGCCGCCCGTATTGGGCTCACAACCTATGAGCTCACAACCGAAAGGAGGATCATCGCAAACATCCGGCAGCTCGAATGGACTGCCGACGAGCACCAGGACGAGCACCAGTCTGCCTAAGGATACCCCTTCGACATCCTCCAATGGGGTGACACCGCCGAAACGCAATTGGTTTTCCAGCGAGATTGTGTCGCGGACGAGTCAGCGTGTTACCGCTCCGCCGCCCCAAGCCCGCCCGAATGCGGGGGCAAGTTGGTCCAATGAACCGGAGCCGCCAATTCAGTCGGAACGACCGATGCCGAATTTGGTTGGCGCCGGGCCGATGCGCTCCAATCCGGGTCAGCGCGTCGCGCCGCACAGCCTTGCGGCCTCTGGCGAGGCTTCGGCGCGTACGCCCTTGGATGCGGGTGAGCCTTACCCGCCCATCTCCGGGCGGCCACAGGACGGCATCGGCGCGTCGTTGGATCAAAAACGCCTTGCACCGCGCTCGCCGCGGGCCGCGCTGGAGCCTGAGCAAGTGAGAGACCCTATCCGCCGCTCGAGGCGCACGCGCAATCCGCTGGTGATCGTTGGGAATGCGATCTTCACGCTGCTGATCCTGGTCGCCATTGCGGGCGGCGTTGCGTTTGCGGTTGGCAAGACGCGGTTCGAGGCGCCGGGCCCGCTGGAGCGGGAGAAGGTGGTGAACATTCCATCGCGCCTCGGCATCCGCGATATCGCCGACTTGCTGCGGCGGGAGGGTGTGATCGACGAGCACCCCGCGGTCTTCCTGGGCGGAGTGATCGCGCTCGAGGGCGCGCGCCGATCTCAAGTCGGGCGAATATGTGTTTGGCCGGCACGCGAGCGTACGCGACGTGGTCGAGACCATGACGGAAGGCAAGGTCGTGCAGCACGCGGTTACGCTGCCGGAGGGACTGACCTCCGAGCAGATCGTGCGCCGTCTGCTCGACAGCGAGATCCTCACCGGCAACATCAAGGACATTCCGCGCGAGGGCTCGTTGCTGCCGGAGAGCTATCGCTTTGCGCGCGGCACGCCGCGCGAGCAGGTGATCCAGCGCATGCAGCGCGATCAGAAGCGCGTGCTGCAGGAGGTCTGGGATCGGCGCTCGCCTGATCTGCCGGTGCGGACGCCCGAGCAGCTTGTCATTCTCGCTTCGATCATCGAGAAGGAGACCAGCAAGTCCGACGAGCGCACGCGCGTCGCCGCTGTCTTTGTCAACCGGTTGAAGCAGCGCAAGCGGCTCGAAGTCGGATCCAACCATCATCTACGGGCTTGTCGGCGGCAAGGGCACGCTTGGCCATCCAATCACCAAGAGCGAGAAAGAAACGCCGACGCCCTACAACACCTACATGATCGATGGGCTGCCGCCCGGTCCGATCGCAAATCCCGGGCGCGCCTCGCTCGAGGCTGCGGCCAATCCGGCCCGCACCAAAGAGATGTTCTTCGTGGCTGACGGGACCGGCGGCCATGTGTTCTCCGAGACCTATGATCAGCACCTGCGCAACGTCGCGAAATTGCGCGGGCTCGAGCGCGCCGACCGCAGCTCGGCTGCGGCGACCTCGTTTCAGCCGGAAGAGGCTCCAGCAGCCGCGCGCCCGATCCTGCCGGCGGCGCCGAAGGCGCAGCCCAAGCGCAATCCGACAGCCGCCGTTCCGGCTGCGCCAGGCACTGCGGCCAACGCCAACGCCAAGAAACAATAGCTGAACAACAGGCGAGCAGTAGCGCGGCTCTCCCATAATCGGGATCAGCGTCCGACGTGGGGGTCCGCTCCCACAGCGGTTGTGGGCGCAGCCGTATTTTCGGACGCAATCCGGTTCCCACTGCTTCAAGAAATGCTCTAAGGTCCGGCCTCGAATCTGCTTTGCTTTCGGACCTTTCTCACGAGGTGGAACCACGGATGACGCTGTCGAGCATGACCGGCTTCGCTCGCAGCCACGGCGTGTGCGGCACCTACGCCTGGGCCTGGGAGATCAAGTCGGTCAACGCCAAGGGGCTCGACGTGCGGCTGCGCCTGCCGGCCGGCTGGGACGCCGTCGAGGCGCCGGTGCGCGCGCGCGCTACTGAGGCGCTCTCGCGCGGCACGGTCTACGGCACGCTCACCATCACGCGGCAGGGGATCGCGCCGATCGTGCGGGTGAACGAGGGTGTGCTCAACGCCGTGCTGACCACGCTCAAGGATCTGTCCGGCCGGGTCGCGGCGGAGCCGCCGCGGCTTGATGGCATCCTTTCGCTCAAGGGCGTCATCGAGGTGATGGACGAGGACGAGAAGGAGGACGAGCGGCGTGCCGCCGAGCAGGCCGTGGGCAATGGCTTCGGCGAGGCGCTGGCCGAGCTTATCGCCATGCGCCGGCGCGAGGGCGCAACGCTCGGGCAGGTGCTGACGCTACGCCTGGAGCAGATTGCGGAGCTCACCGCGCGCGCCGAGGACGTCCCCGGCCGGCGCGCCGAAGCCATCAAGGCGCGCATCGCCGAGCAGGTGGCGTCGCTCCTGGATGCGTCGAGCCGCTTCGATCCGGACCGGCTGCATCAGGAAGCGATCCTGATCGCCAGCAAGGCCGACATCCGCGAGGAGCTCGATCGCCTGGCGTCACATGTCGCGCAGGCCAAGCGCCTGATCGCCGATGGCAAAGCGGTCGGGCGAAGGCTCGATTTCCTGTCGCAGGAGCTCAACCGCGAGGCCAATACGCTTTGCTCCAAGTCGAACGACGTGGCGCTCACCAATATCGGGCTTGAGCTCAAGACCGTGGTCGAGCAGTTTCGCGAGCAGGTGCAGAATCTGGAATAGCGCCACATCTGCAATAACGCCTCATAGCGCAGTGGCGGCCGGGCAGGCACTTCGGGGGTGAGGATGGCGAAAACGCCGGCAGCCAGAGCTGGCCAGAAGAAGACCGGCCGGACCAAGACCGGCAGCAGGAAGGCTTCTGCCAAAAAGAGCGCCCAGAGGAAGCCCGCTGCAAAGCCGTCAGGTCCGAAAGCTGCGATCGCCCGCCGCGGATTGATGCTGGTTCTGTCCTCACCGTCGGGTGCCGGCAAGACCACGCTCTCTCGCATGCTGCTTGATCACGATCGCTCGGTCGAGCTGTCGGTATCGGTGACGACCAGGACGCGGCGCGCCAACGAGAAGGACGGCCGCGACTATCATTTCATCGACAAGGCCCGCTTCACCCACATGGTGGAGGCGGGCGAGCTGCTCGAATGGGCCGAGGTGTTCGGCAATCTCTACGGCACGCCGCGCGCGCCGGTCGAGGCGTCACTGGCGGCCGGACGCGACGTGCTGTTCGACATCGACTGGCAGGGCACGCAGCAGCTGCGCGAGAAGGCGCGCGGCGACATGGCCAGCATCTTCGTGCTGCCGCCCTCGATGCCCGAGCTCGAGCGGCGGCTGCGCTCGCGTGCGCTCGACGACGAGCGCGTGATCAAAGGCCGCATGGCCAAGGCCGGCGATGAGCTGAGCCACTGGCCGGAATACGATTACGTCGTCCTCAATGACGACATCGATCGCGCCTTTGCGGAGGTGCGAGCGAT
Source organism: uncultured Alphaproteobacteria bacterium (assembly GCA_963817015.1). GTDB lineage: Bacteria > Pseudomonadota > Alphaproteobacteria > Rhizobiales > Xanthobacteraceae > VAZQ01. Next base: position 268,059 of record CAWFMV010000016.1, read on the forward strand.
CCTCTCGGCCGAGCGGCTCAAGCGCGAGCGCCAGATCGGGCTCTCGACGCTGGTGCGCGGCCTGCTGGCGCAGGCGTGATAGGCTTGCAGCGCGATTGGGGCACGTGTCCCGGACGCATCGCTCGTCATGCCGCGGCACAGATGTGCAGGGCATTCGATCCGTCGTGCGCTGCCGACTCGCGACAGTTCCGAAGTAAGGCGGTCCCGGATCGGCAGTGCACCGCGAGCGCGCTCTCGCGCGTGCTGTCGACGCCGGCGATGTCCGTCGCTCATGACGGGGACTGCGTCATGCATCACGAGAGTTCGGTATCAATACTTGCTCAGCACGATGTGCTTGATCTCGGCCCGCTGCGCCGCGGTCGGCGCCTTGATGACTCGCTCGATCGCGGCGAGCGAAGCGGCCGGGTCGCGGTAGTCGATATAGCGCTGCGTCTTCTCGGCTTCCGCCAGCAGCGTCGGATCGCGCACCATGGTGCGCACCGCCTCCTGCAGGAAGGCGAGACGGTCGGCCGGAACGCCCGGTGTCGTGATCAGCACGCGTCCGAGCGCATCGAGGGTCGAGCGGAAGTCGAACCACCATTCCTGCTCGGGCGTGAGCTTGACCGCGCTCGAAAATTGACGGCGCGTCCGGAAAGAAGCGTGACTTGGTGCGCGCCATGGTGGCGACCGGGCGGCTCTGGCCGGACTTGACGTAGAGATTGGCCGAGGTGTCGGAGACGTAGAGCGCGTCCATCTCCTTGCGCTCGATCGCGAGCGCGATCTCGGCGGTGCCGCGATAGCCGCCGATCACCTTGCAGTTGAGCTTGAGCACGGTGCAGGTGATCGCCGCCGCCATCGGCGGTGCCGTCGATCTGGCCCGACGCGCCCCAGCTCAATTGCACGCCCGGCTTCATGGCGTCGGCGCGCCGTCCGGATCGGCGATTGTTGACCGCCGAGCCACATCCACGGCGACGCGCTCACGATGCCGAGATGGCCGACCTTGCTCAGGTCGTAGCGGACCTCGCCCTGCTCGACCAGTTGCGACAGCGTCGAGGCGATGCCGCTGATGAGCATCAGTTGCAGCCCGTCGGGCGGCGCCGCATAGAGCCGGTTGAGCGCGGAGAGGCCGCCGGCGCCGGGCTGGTTCTCGACGATGACGGTGGTCTTGAGCTGCTCGCGCAGATAGGGCGCCAGCATGCGCGCATAGGTGTCGTAGCCGCCGCCGACGCCAAAGCCGACGATGATCTTGACGGTCTTGCCGCGATAGAAGTCGGCCGGGCTCTCGGTCTGCGCGGCTGCCGGCGTGGCGAGCGCGATCAGCGCGGCGAGTGCAGAGCCTGTCCACGCTGAGGTTCTCGTTCGTGGTTGCCTGGCGCGCATGGTCGTCTCCCCCGGGCTATTTGATCGTCGTCAGCGGCCGCGAGGGTAGCGACGGCCGGCGGGCCTGTCACGCCGCGGTGCGGGCGGCGAGCGCACGTGCCAGCGCAACAAAGCCCTCGACCGGAATGTCCTCGGCGCGCTCGGTCGGGGCGATGCCGGTGGCCGCGAGCAATTCGAGCGGATCGCCCCCCAGCGACTTGAGGCTCTGCCGCAGCATCTTGCGGCGCTGTCCGAACGCCGCTTCGGTCACGCGCTGCAAGAGGCCGCTCACGCAGGCGAGCGGCTCGCGCGCGTGGCACCAGTTCGATCAGCGAAGACGTGACCTTGGGCGGCGGCACGAAGGCTGACGGTGCGATGTCAAAAAGCATGCGCGCTCTGGTGCGCCAGCCGGCAAGCACGGACAGTCGCCCGTAGGCTTTCGAGCCGGGCGCGGCGGTGATGCGCAGCGCCACCTCGCGCTGGAACATCAGCACCAGCCGGTCGTACCAGGGCGGCCAGGGCTCGGCGGTCAGCCATTGCACCAGGAGCGCGGTCGCGATGTTGTAAGGAAGGTTCGCGATCACACGGGCCGGCGCGGTGAGGTGAGGGCGCGGATCGAACGTGAGCGCGTCGCCCGCGATCACTGTCAAGGCGATCGGGATAGCGCGCGGCGATCTCGCGCGAGCGCGGCGATTGCACGCTCGTCGCGCTCGATGGCGACGACGCGCGCGCCCTGGGCGATCAGCGCGCGGGTGAGCCCGCCGGGACCGGGCCCGACTTCGAGCACGCTCACGCCGTCGAACGGGCCGCCGGCGCGGGCGATGCGGGCGGTGAGGTTGAGGTCGAGCAGAAAATTCTGGCCGAGCGACTTTTTCGCACGCAGATCATGCCGCTTGATCACCTCCCGCAGTGGCGGAAGATCATCGATGGCGCTCATGCCTGTTGCAACGCTGGAGGCGCCGGGGCGTTCGCCGACAGGCGTTGCGCGAGCTGCAGCGCGGCGATCAGGCTGGAGGGATCGGCGCGGCCCGTGCCGGCGATGTCGAAGGCGGTGCCGTGGTCGGGCGAGGTGCGCACGAACGGCAGCCCGAGCGTGACGTTGACCGCATGATCGAAGGCGAGCGTCTTGATCGGGATCAGCGCCTGGTCGTGGTACATCGCGAGCGCGGCGTCGTAGGTCGCGCGCGCTGCCGCATGGAACAGCGTATCGGCAGGCAGTGGCCCGCGCGCCTCGATGCCCTGCGCCGCGCAGCCGGGCAACGGCGGGCGCGACCACCGTGCCATCCTCCTCGCCGAGCGCGCCGTCCTCGCCCGCATGCGGATTGAGGCCCGCAATCGCAAGCCGCGGGCGGGCAATGCCGAACCGCTCCTTAAGGTCGCGCGCGACGATCTGGCCGGTCGAGGTGATGAGCTCGGTCGTGAGCCGCGCCATCACCTCGCGCAGCGGCAGATGAATGGTGACCGGAACGACGGCAAGCTCGGGAGACCACAGCATCATCACCGGCTGTGCCGCTATCCCCATCATCTCGGCGGCGAGCTTGGCGAGATACTCGGTATGGCCGGGCTCCGCGAAGCCCGACCGGTAGAGGATCGACTTGGCGACCGGGTTGGTGACGACCGCATGGGCGCGGCCGGTGTGCACGTCATGAACGGCACGACGAATGGCGGCGATCGCGGCGGGCGCGCTCGATGAGTCCGGCCGGCCGGGCTTGGCCGTGATGGTGACGCCGATGTCGACGACCGGCAGGGCCTGCGCGAAGGCGCTCACGGCCGCCGACGGCTCGACCACCGCGATCGGCACATCCGGAGCGATGCGCTCCGCACAGCCGCGCAGGAATATGGGATCGGCGAGGATGTAGAATGGTGCGAGGCCGAGCTCGGCGCGCCGTCGCCACGCCGCGAAGGTGATGTCGGGTCCGATTCCGGCCGGCTCGCCCAGTGTCAGCGCCAGAGGCAGCGCCATTCTATCCCGACCTATTTGCCCGACCTATTTGCGCTCGATGAGCGCCTCGCGGCGCAGCCGCTGCAGATACGTTTTCGATTGCTGCTCGAAGCGCTCGGTGGCGAGGGCCTCGCGGGCCTGCTTCTTGATCGGGCGCGTCAGCCTTGGAATCCTGCTTGCCGCAGATCGCCCACATCTCCACGCCGTGGCGGGTGACTTCCGGCGCCGTCAGCTGGCCGACCGGCACTGCGTCGAGGACTCTTGTGCAGCTCGGGGTTCAGATCGCCGGAGCTGCGAATCACCTGGTCCCGCACGACCGCTCCCGTCGCGCGCGCCGCGGCCAGCCCGTCCTGGCAGCTCTTGAAACGGGCACGCAGCGCCTCCGCCTCCTTGCGCTTGGCATCGATCGCCGAGGCCTGTCCCGGGCGGCACCAGAAACAGGATCGGCCGCAGGGTGTATTCGATCGCGGTGGTGCTCTGCCCCGATTGGTTCTTGGCCTGCAGGGCAAGCTCGACGTCCTTCTCGGAAAGCTGCAGGCTCGCGGAATAACGCCCGCGTACCAGTTGCTGCCAGACCTGTTCGGCGCGGATGCGTGACTTGAGTGACTGCGGGTTGACGCCGCCCTTCTGCAGGTTCTGCGTGAGCTGGTCGGCCGTTTGATGCATGCGGCTCGCCATGTTGGCGTACATGGAATCGACCTCGGTATCGGTGAGCTCCATGCCCCAGCGCTTGCCCTCCTTGATCTTGAGCTTCTCGTCGATGAGCTCATTGATCACGTCCGGCCGCGCCGCCGGCTTCTGGGTCGACAGCTGGATGAATTTCATCCGCGCTCGACGTCGAGCGCGGTGATCGGCTCGCCGTTGACCACGGCAATCACCGTCTGAGCGGGTGCGGCCAGCAGTTGTCGCCACCACCATGAACGTGGCCATGGCGGTCGCAACGACGAGCCGGCGGCATGCCGAATCAGGATGGGCCACGGGAGACATCGCCATCTGGTGAATCATTGCAATCTTGCCCCGGTTACATGGCCGGTTGCAACCGGGCACCGGCCGTTACTTCGGCCGCTGGGCTGACCGCTGCCAAAACCCGTGACCCCCGTGCTGCCCGAGCTTCCACCGAGCGTGCGCAGGCTGAGCTGGAACATGAGCGTCTGGTTGTGCTTCTGGGCGTTTGGCAGACTCGAGTTATAATTGAATTCTGTGATGTAATTCAGGGCCAAGATAAGGCAATCGTCAATATATCCCAATCCGATCTGGGTCTCGGTGAGCTGCTCGGCCCGCAGGTCGTAGCGGACCGCGCCCAGCACCAGCCAGTTCGGGTTAACCTTGAATTTGGCGCTTCCGACAACGCCTTCGCGCCGCTCCAGGAAGCCCAGCGCTGGCTGCGCCGCATAGTTGCCGTAGATCACCGAGGTGGTCCAGCGGTCGAAATTGGCCTGCGCCTCGAATTCGCGTCCGCTGCAGCGTGAAGTCGTCCTCGTTCATGCGGAACCGTGAGGTCAGCGTGAACGTCGAATTCGGCTGGTAGGCCACCCGCGCCACATAGTCGGAGCGGGTGGTGTCGAGGCCGCTCTGGATGCCGGTATTGGTCGGGCCGCCGACCGCAAAGGAGTTCTGCCCGAACAGGCTGATAGGACTGCCCGAACATCACGTTCACGAAGCCGCCGCGGTTGAACTGCGCGGTGTAGTTGATGCCGGCGTTCAGGCGTCCGCCGCCTTCGACGCGGTCATAGCCCGCAAACTTGTTCACGCGAACAGGTTGCTGGCGTCGAAGATCAGGCTCTGCGAGTCCTCGTTGGGCAGCTTGTCCGATGCCGGTCTCGTTCGGGCGCGCGATGACCTGCGCGATCGGCTCGATCGTCTGCGTGCCCCACGACTGCACGCTGATGAAGGGGTAGCGATATTCCAGACCGACGGTCGGCATGACGCGTGCGACGTCGGTCTCGCCGGGCTTCATGAAGTTTGAGACGCCCGGATCGTTGACGATCTCGACATTGGCGAAGTCGACGCGGGCCGAGGCGAACGGCGTGAACATCTGGCCATAGGTGTCGATCACGGTGCGCCGCCAGTTCACCTCCGTCGAGAAGCGCGTGTAAGTGCCGGGCACGCCGCGCAGCAGGCAGTTGTTGACGTCTTGACGGCCGGATCGGCGCTGGCGATCGAGCACAAGCCGTTGGTTGACGGCGTTGAGAGTGATCGGATCGAAGAACGCTGCTTCGCGGGTGAGGCTGGTCAAGTTGCTGTGCAGGCTGAGTTCGCCGCCGAGAACCGGGTGCTTGGCAACGTATAGTCGTGATCGATGACCGGATGAATGACCGGGATCTGGCGCTGGCTGTCCTGGCTGGAAAAGCCATAGAAGTACATCGCGCGGATATCGAAGAAGCTGCTCTCGCCGCGGCCCTGCAGGTAGGCCTGCGACGTCACGTAGTCCGGCGTCGTCGCGAGCAGATTGGCCGTCTGGACCCTCTGTCAACAGGCCATAGTCCTGGAAGTAGGAGCGGTCGGTGACCAGCGTGCCATCCCAGCCGTAGACCCACTTGTTGTTCAGCCGGAACTGGCCCGACGACTCGACGTGGCCGCGGAAGTCGCGGTAGCCGGGCAGATCGCCCTTGTCGAGGAAGGCCTGCTTGTCGAGCTGGAAGATGCCGCTGGCGCGGACCATGTAGGAGCCGTTGATCAGGCGCTGACGCCATTCAGCCTGCACCAGTGGGCCCTGCTTGCTGGTGATCATCGGCGTGATGGTGGCGTCGTAGTCGGGCGCCAGTGCGAAGTAGTAGGGCGTGGTGACGCCGAAGCCGTAGACCGAGCTCGTGTGGTAGGTCGGGACGAGGAAGCCGCTCTTGCGCTTGGCACTCGGATCGGGCGACGAGAAATATGGGATCTAGGCGAGCGGCACCCCGAAGAGCTCGAAGCGAGCGTCCTCGAAGTACATCATCTTCTCGCCCTGATCGTGGATGATCCGGGCGGCCTTGATCTGCCATTTCGGCGGCTTCGTCCGATCCTCTTTGCACTCCTCGCAGGCCGTATAGACGCCGTTCTGGAAGACCGTCACGTCGCCGCTGGTGCGCTCGGCGCGAGTCGCTGCGAAACGCGTCTGCTCGGGACCGTCGATTCGCAGCGAATCGACAAAGCCGTCGCGGAAGTCGTCGCTAAGATCGAGCGAGTTCGGCGTAGACGACCTTGCCGTCTGCTTCGCTCAGTCGGACGTTGCCCTGCGCGTGCAGCCGCTTGGTCTTCTGGTCGTAGATGACCTTGTCAGCTTCCAGCGTCGAGCCTGAATAGTAGATCTGGACGTTGCCGACCGCCGAGACGCGCTCGTTGGTGTAGTCGTAGTGCATCTCGGTCGCGCGCACGATCATCTGATCTTTTTGATTCTTCTTCGCGCCGAGCAGCCCGTTGCCGGTCTGGGCCGGTTTCGGACGTTGCGGGAATGAGACGATGCTGCCGCGCTGGGCAAACGCGGACGGAGCAGTGGCAATGCTCATCAGGGCGACGCTGGCGAGCGCCAGCGTGCCAACGGCAGCCACCCTCGCGGCCGCACGCCACCAAGCGCAACCCCGCAGATATGGATGAGCGGTGGTCGCAGCCATCACCCATCCTCCTGATGCAGCAGCATCATTAAACCCGTTAGTCCACCTGCAAGGGGAGGCAGACCGGCGGCAATCACCGGCGACAGCACCCCAGCCTTGCTCAAGTCCCCGATCACTTTCGACATCACGTAGAGCAGGAAGCCCACCAGGACGCCACCCAGGACCATCCGTTGTACCCCCCCAAACCGGAACGATCGGAGACTCACGGATGCCGCCAGAATGACCATCGCGGCCAAGTAGAATGGCTGCGCCAACAGCTGATAATATTGCACGCGATAGCCTGCGGCAGCTAGCCCGGCGTTCTCGGCCAAGCGAATGTATGCCAACAGTTGCCAAAACGGCACAGTATCAGGCGTGGCAAAGCTTTCCCTTACTTGGGTAAGGGTCAGATTTGTCCGAAGATCGTAGATTTCGTGGTCTGCCGGCGGCTCGTCCTTCACATAGATGCGGGCGCCCTCGAGTCGCCAGAAGCCGCTCTGCAGTGCCGCAGCCTTCGCCTCGATTCGCTGCAGGAAATGATCCGAATCATCGAACTTGAAGACGGTCACGCCGGCAAGCTGGAGACCCTGCTGGCTGGACGACTTGGCATTGATGATGGACTGGCCCTCGTCGCTGCGCTGGCGCACCCAGAAGCCGCTGCCAACGTCTGCGAATCCGCGGGTCCTGCCGAACAGCTCGGCTTCGAGTTCGCGCTGATTCCTCGCGCAGCGACGCCGATATGGGATTGTAGAGCGTCGTGGTGGCGGCACCGATGAGGAAGGCGATGATGATGGCGGGACCGACGAACTGCCACGCCGACACGCCGGCCGCCCGCGCAATCACGAGCTCGAGCCGCCGGGACAGGTTCAGGTAGCAAAACATCGCTGCCGCCATGACGGTGAACGGCAGCACGCGCTCCGTGAGGTGCGGCACCCGATAGAGCGAGATCTTGGCAACCAGGATGGCGGAAACGTCCTTCATTTCCGAGGTCCGGCGCATCATCTCGATGAAGTCAACCATCGCGACCAGCAGCACGAGGCCGAGGAAAATAGCGATGACGGCGCCGAGGAAGCGCATTCCGAAATAGCGCGACAGCGTGCCGGTCATCATTGCGTCTGCCCCGACGCTGCCGTGGATCGCCGCGACAGGCCGTCGGCCAGCGCGGTGATGGTGTTGGTGATGAAGGCCGGCGGCTCGATGATCAGACCGCGCAAGATCGCCCAGGTGCCGAACACGAAAGTAAGGCCCATCGCGAGATACGGAATGGCGAGCGTAATCGGCCGCTGCGCCCCCAGGATGGTGCCGACAAAGCCAACGCCGCGTAGCACCGAGACCGCCAGCGCCGCGCTGACGAACGACATGGTGCGGCTCTGCCGCGTGGTGCGCGGCGCGCCGAGATACGCATACGTGATGAAGAGGAACGCCAGCGGATAGAGCGGCGCGGTAATCCGGTTATGCAATTCGGCGGTGAAATTGCCTGGCTGCTCCTTGTAGAGCGGATCGTCTGCCGGCGGATAGGCGAGCTCCCACGGAAAGCGCTCCTGCACCGAGTAGCGGATGAGGGAGATCGTGGGCGACAGCCGGGACAGGTCGAAGGCATGCTCGTGGAAAGCGATGAAATCCGGGTCCTTTTGGGTCGCCACGTGCCGCTGCACGGTGCCGTTCTCGAGGATCAAGTAGGTCCCGTTTTCGTTGGTCAGGATGCTGCCCTTCTCGGCCAGGATCGTCACGCGCTCCTTGGCGTCGCGGGCGTCGTCGATCAGCACCCCGAGCAGCTGCCCATTGGGTGCTCGGCCGTGCACATGCATGGTCATGCGGCCGTCGACCACCGCGAAGCGACCAGGCTGAACGTTGCTGGTGACGACCTCGGCGCGCACCTCCGTCGCCCAGCGACGCAGCTCGCGCAGACTCTTGGGCGACACGTACATGCTGATCGCCGCGACCACGAGCGACACCACGATGCCGACCGCGAGAAAAGGCTTGAAGATCCGCCATGGCGCCATTCCGGCTGCGTTCATGACGATCAGCTCGGAATTGGTGCTGAGCTTGTTGAGCGTGTAGCCGACCGCGATCATCAGCGCGATCGGCGCAATCAACAGAATGAGCAGGGGAATAATTAGGCCGGTGATACCGATGAAGACCAGGATCGTCTGGCCCTGATTCGTCATCAGGTCGACGTTGCGCAATGCCTGCGTCATCCACATCAGCATCGTGACGCTGGCGAGGACGACCAGAAAGGCACCCATGGTGGTGCGAAATATGTAACGCCCGATTGACCCCATTCGCGCGTGCTGCCCCCGTACCCCCAACCGCCCCCGGTAACTGGCCTGCTAACTGCCCCTGGCCGCTCCGGGCACCCCATGCCCGCCACTGCAACTCGTCCGTCCCCTCGTTCGTCCCCGAGGGGCCGAGTCTATCTGACAACATCGTGGCCCCGCCAAGGCAAAGTCCCAAGGCAAAGTCATTGTATATTCACAACAAAATCCGGGGGTGGCGGGACACTCTCATTAAGATTTTCCATGTCTGTGGCGGCCGTGCATCAGGGGCTTTGCAGCGCTTAAAAGGCGGGTCATATCTGTGCGGTCGCCGCAGGTTTGGCCCCGGTAATCATATCCGGCTGATCCGTTCGCTGGCCGCTAAGGAGTCCGCATGGCCCTCAAGCTCGAATTTGCCCCGCTTTCGACGCCCCCCAAGGGCGTTCTTGTTGTGTTCTGCGACGAGGGCCTCAAGTTTGGCTCTGCGACCCGCCAAGTCCTTGCCGAGACAGGGGATCTTGTGACGCGGGCGGCCGCGGCCGAGCGCTTCAAGGGCAAGCGCGCCGCGACCCTCGACATCGTCGCCCCGACCGGGCTTGAGGTCTCGCGCCTGGTGGTGGTCGGGCTCGGCAAGGTGCGCGAGCTCAAGGCCCGGGACTTCGTAAAGCTTGGCGGCGTTGCGATGGGGAAGGTGCCGAAATCGGCCGAGGAGGCGACGATCATCGCCGACCTGCCGGGCGGGGCGCCCAAGCCCGATTCGCTGGCAGAGCTGGCGCTCGGGATGCGGCTGCGGGCCTATTCGTTCGACCGCTACAAGACCAAGCGCAAGGAGGGGGAGGAGAAGCCCGCCGAGACCGAGGTTACGATCACGGTCGCCAATGTCGCGCCGGTGCGCAAGGCCTACGCGGCGCGCGAGGCGGTGGCGAACGGGGTGGATTTCGCGCGCGACCTCGTCAACGAGCCCGCCAACGTGCTCTATCCGGTGGAATTTGCCGAGCGGGCGCTGACGCTCAAGAAGCTTGGCGTCGCCGTCGAGGTGCTTGATGTCGCGGCGATGAAGAAGCTCGGCATGAACACGCTGCTCGGGGTGGCGCAGGGCTCCGAGAATGAGCCGCGCTTTGTGGTCATGCGCTGGAATGGCGGCAAGAAAGGCACGAACCCGATCGCCTTCATCGGCAAGGGCGTGTGCTTCGACACCGGCGGCATCTCGATCAAGCCTGCAGGCAATATGGAGGACATGAAGGGCGACATGGCAGGCGCGGCCTGCGTGGTCGGCCTGATGCAGGCGCTCGCGGCGCGCAAGGCCAAGGTCAATGTCGTGGGCGCGATCGGGATCGTCGAGAACAGCGTCGACGGCAAGTCGCAGCGCCCGGGTGACATCGTCACCACAATGTCGGGCCAGACGATCGAGGTGATCAACACCGATGCCGAAGGCCGTCTCGTCCTCGCCGACGTGCTGCACTACGTCAACACGCGCTTCAAGCCGAAATTCATGGTCGATCTCGCGACGCTCACCGGCGCGATCATCATCGCGCTTGGGCACGAATATGCCGGCCTGTTCTCCAACGACGATCGGCTGGCCGATCGGCTGCTCAAGGCAGGGCGGCAGACCGGCGAGAAGCTCTGGCGCATGCCGGTCGGGCCGGAATTCGACAAGCAGATCGAGTCGAAGTTCGCCGACATGAAGAATGTGGGCGGCAGGCCCGCCGGCTCATGCACGGCGGCGCTGATCCTGTCGCGTTTTATCGACAAGACCCCGTGGGCGCATCTCGACATTGCGGGCACCGGCATGGGCTCGCCGCAGAACGACATCAACAAGAGCTGGGGCTCCGGCTTCGGCGTTCGGCTGCTCGATAAGCTGGTCGCGGATCACTACGAGAAGTAGGCTCCGCGGCGACGACACGGTGCGTACGATGACCGAGGTCCTGTTTTACCATCTGCATCGGCAGCCGATCGAGCGGGTGCTGCCGACCCTGCTTGAGCGTTCGCTCGAGCGCGGCTGGCGCGTGGTGGTGCAGGCATCGTCGGAGGAGCGGGTAGAGGCGCTCGACACTCATCTATGGACCTACACCGACGACGGCTTTCTTCCGCACAGCACCTGGCGCGATCCGGAGGCCAAGAGCCAGCCGATCCTGATCACGATTTATCCCGACAACCCTAATAGCGCGGCGGTTCGCTTTCTCGTCGATGGCGCGCCGGTGCCCGAGGATGCCGCTAGCTATGCGCGCATCGTGCTCCTGTTCGATGGTGAGGACCCCGATGCGCTTGCAGCCGCGCGCGTGCGCTGGACCGAAGCCAAAAACAGCGGCTTTGAGGTGACCTATTGGCAGCCCGACGAAAAGGGGCGCTGGCAGCGCAAGGCGTGAGCGGCGTTCTTGGGAGTGTGGAACTATCCCCATGGCCAAGTTGAACAAGTTGATTAAGCCAGCGGGCCTGCGGCAAAATCTGGCCAAGAATGGATGAAGAATCCGGTCGAGAAACGATTCCGATCGATTGTGGCGAGGTGTGCCATGCAGCGGTTCATTCAACGGTGTGTGCTGGGGTGCGTGCTGGCGCTGGCAGGGCTGACGACTCTTGCCGCCTGCTCGACCGACATTGGCAGCATCAACATCATCCCGAAAACCGATCTGCGGCCTGACTGGCTCAGCTATTCCGGTCACAAGGAAGAATTCGCGCTGCGGGAGGCCGGGGCCGCCGATCTTGTCGGTCCCGACGGCCAATGCCCAGCCGGTCGGCAGGAGCAGCCGGCTGATCCGGCCGCGCCAGCCGCCGTTGGCATCTCGCTGCAGATGACGGAGTGCGACGTGGTCGGCCGCATCGGCACGCCCGATCGCGTCGACCTCGGCTCGAACGAGCGCGGTGAGCGCGCGGCGGTGCTGACCTATACCCGCGGTGCGCGTCCGGGCGTCTATCGCTTCGCGGGGGGCCGCTTGGTGTCGATCGAGCGCGGCGCGGAGGCCGCACCGGAGCGGCCGAAGAAAGCTGCGCCGCAGCAAAAGAAGCGGACGTAATCCGCGCAAACAAGGTATCCATGCAAACAAGGTCCACGCAAACGAGCGCGGACGCTTTTATCGGCTTATCGACCCGACACGGTCTCGTAGAATTTTCTACTTTGAGGATCGAAACAATGCAGCCCGTGAGAGCGGGCGGTATCAACCACAAATGAGATCAGGTCCTCGTCGTACCAGGACCAGCTCACTGCGAAGTTGATGAAATTGCCGCAGATCTCTCCTTCCAGAGGACCCGTAGCCCAGGGCGTGTCGTCGGTTGTCGAAAGGTCCGGGTATTTGGCCAGCAGGGCGGCCACGAAATCCATCAGTGTTGTGCTTGTGCCTGTTTGATTTTGAGCTTCGGTCAGTCGTTGTGTGAAATCCCAGCGCTCTGGACGAATGTCCAAGGCAGGCTCCCAACAATAGAAATGCGCGGTCAAAGCCTCCTCCTTCTCGAACGCATAAAGTACAAAACGCTCAATCCACTTGCGCCATCGCAGTCTCGATCGCAGTGCTCACGGTGAGCCACTCGTCCTCGGCGCGCGCGAGCGCATCGGTGGCGTCCGCGCGCGCCTTCGACAGGGTCGCTGCCTTGTCGGGCTCGCGCGTGTAGAGATCGGGTGCCGCGAGCGCGGTGTCGATGCGGGCGATCTCGGCGCTCAGCCGGGCGATGGTCTTCTCGGCGTCAGCGAGGCGGCGGCGCAGCGGCGTGAGCTCGATGCGCTTCTCGGCCGCGGCGCGCCGCAGCTCGGCGCGGCTCGCGCGCGGCGCCATCTCGGATGATTGCTTGCGCGCGCCCGTGTCATCACCGCGATCGCTCAGCACGAAGCGGCGATAGTCGTCGAGGTCGCCATCGAACGGCGTGACCGCGCCGTTCGCCGACGAGCCACAGCCGGTCCGCGCAGGCCTCGATCAGATAGCGGTCGTGCGAGACCAGGATCACGGCGCCCGGATAGCTGTTGATCGCCTCGATCAAGGCGGCGCGGCTGTCGATGTCGAGGTGGTTGGTGGGCTCGTCGAGAATGAGCAGATGCGCGCCCTCGAAGGTCGCAAGGCCAAGGAGCAGCCGCGACTTTTCGCCGCCCGAGAGCTTGCTCACGGCGGTGTCGGCCATCTCGCCCGGAAAGCCGATGGCGCCGGCGCGCGCCCGCACTCTCGGCTCGGTGGCATCCGGCATCAGCCGTCGCAAATGCAAATAGGCGCTGGCGGCCGGGTCGAGTTCGTCGAGCTGATGTTGCGCGAAATAGGCAACCTTGAGCCGCTCGGCGCGGGTGAGCCTGCCGCGCATCGGCGCAATCCGCCCGGCGATGAGCTTCACGAAGGTCGACTTGCCGTTGCCGTTCGCGCCAAGCAGCGCGATGCGGTCGTCGGTATCGATCGAGAGCGCGAGCCGTCGCAGCACGGGACGGTCTTCTTCATAGCCGACTGCGACGTCGTCGAGCGCGACGATCGGCGGCGAGAGCGCCTTCTCGGGGCCTGAGAAATCGAACTCGCGCACTTCGTCGGCGACGCGCGCTGCGATCGGCTCGAGCTTGGCGAGCAGCTTGAGCCGCGACTGGGCCTGCCGCGCCTTGGTGGCCTTGGCGCGGAAGCGGTCGACGAAGGCCTGCAGCTTCTTGCGCTGCGCCTCCTGCGCCTTGGCGAGCTTGAGGTCGAGCGCCTGGCGCTCGCGCCGCTGCCGCTCGAACGAGGAATAGTCGCCGCGGTAGACGGTGAGCTTGCCGCCTTCGATGTGCAGGATGGTGTCGATCGCCTTGTCGAGCAGATCGCGGTCGTGGCTGATCACGATCACGGTGCGCGGATAGCGCGCGATGTGCTCCTCGAGCCAGAGCGTGCCCTCGAGGTCGAGGTAGTTGGTGGGCTCGTCGAGCAGGAGTAGATCGGGCTCGGCGAACAGCGTGGCGGCAAGCGCGACCCGCATGCGCCAGCCGCCGGAGAACTCGGCGCAGGGGCGCTGCTGATCCTCATGCGAGAAGCCGAGACCTGAGAGGATCTCGGCGGCGCGCGCGGGCGCCGAATGGGCGCCGATGTCGGCAAGACGGGTCTGGATCTCGGCGATGCGATGCGGATCGGTTGCCGTCTCGGCCTCGGCCAGGAGCGCGTTGCGCTCCGGATCGGCCTTGAGCACGACCTCGATCAGGCTCTCGGGACCGTCCGGCGCTTCTTGCGCAAGCCGCCCGATGCGGGCGCGCGCCGGCAGTGCGAGCTCGCCGTGATCGAGCGGCATGTCGCCCGCAATGGCGCGAAACAGCGTGGTCTTGCCGACGCCGTTGCGCCCGACCAGGCCGACCCGCGCGCCGTCCGGAATACGCGCGGAGGCGCCTTCCAGCAACAGCTTGCCGGCGACCCGCAATGTGATGTCGTCGATCACGAGCATGCGCGCTATTTGGCCGACCGGACGGCGCGACGCAATGGCATTCGATCTCAGTCGTAGGATGGGTTGAGCTCTTGCGAAACCCATCACATGCTGAGGACGACGCTGCCGAAGTTGGGTTTCGCTGGCACTCAACCCAACCTACAGGCCGTGCCAACAAAGGAGAAGCAATATGTGCGTTCCAGGATGTCAGGAGGCGCTGCGGCGAGGCGGGCTTGTCGCGGCGCCGGTTCTTCAAGGGAGCGGCGGCCGCCTCGTTCGCAGCGGTAGCAGCGTCGGAACCGGCCGACGCCGTGCCGCGGCGCTTCCGCCGTGCGGTCGATCTCACTCACACCATGTCACCCGAGTTTCCGACCTTCTTCGGCGTGCCGGGGATCGAGCTGGAGAAAAAGTTCGACCTCAAGAAGGACGGCTTCAATCTCCACTGGTGGCGCATCATCGAGCATGCCGGCACGCATCTCGATGCGCCGATCCATTTCTCGGAAAACGGCATCACCGCCGAGAAGATTCCAGCCGCGACCTTGGTGGTGCCGCTTGTGGTTATCGATGTTGCCGCCAAGGCTGCGCGCAATGCGGACTATCAGTTGACACGCGAGGACCTCGTCGCCTGGGAGCACCGGCACGGGCGGCTGCCGCCGAATGCCTGCGTCGCGATGCATTCGGGTTGGGGGCGTCACGTCAGTGATGCCGCCAAGTTCACCGGCAAGGACGCGAGCGGCGCCTTCCACTTTCCTGGCTTTGGCGCAGAGGCGACCGAATGGCTGCTCAAGCGCCGCAGCGTAGCGGGCATTGCGGTCGATACGCTCTCGCTCGACCACGGTCTGTCGAAGGATTTCAAGACCCACCGGCTCTGGCTGCCATCCGGCCGCTGGGGGCTCGAGAACGTTGCCAATCTCGATCAGGTCCCGGCCGCGGGCGCCACGCTGGTGGTCGGGGTCGCCAAGGTGAAGGACGCGACCGGCGGACCGGCAAGGTTGATTGCGTTGGTCTGAAAACAAGCACCCCGGCTCGCGCTGCGAGACCGGGGCGTTGCACTCGGGAGGGAGGAAGGTAGGGAGAAGGGACGTTCGGTTAGTAGCAGTAGGTCACCGGGACCTGGTAAAAGCGACCGTGACGGGTCTGGCGCCACTCGTAGACGGTGCGGCAGCCACCAGCGTAGTACAAGCCGGCGCCGGCGAGGCCGATGCCAATCCCAATGCCGAGGCCGTGGTGCCGGAAGCGATGGGCGGAGGCGGTGGAGGGAAGCGCCGCGGCAGCAAGGGTGGCGATGGCGGCAATCGCGATGATGGTCTTGCGGAACATGTAGTCTGGCTCCTGGTCTCTGGAAGGCCGAGTGGCCGTTCCTTGAATTGTCAGTCGACCGCTGCGCGGGGCGAGTTCAAGATCGGGCGGCTAAATCGTGTTTCATCAATGACATGGTGAAGAAACATTTGCCGGTAACCAAACTGGTCGCGCGCAACGCGAACAAAGTGCACGTGCCGTTCAGCTGCAGTTCATCGCCTGGTTACTGGGCGCTGCCTTTGCGGCCGGTAACTTGAGAGTTGCCCGGCTTCGCGTTGACAAGGCCCCTCGCTTGCCGCGCCTCCGGGCGGCCGCTATAAGCCGCCCGCATCCCGCAACAAGGCACATGTGGTAGATCGTCGATGGCCGTCGAGCGTACGTTTTCCATCCTCAAGCCGGACGCAACCGAGCGAAATCTCACTGGCGCGATCAATGCGATGATCGAGCAGGCCGGCCTGCGCATCATCGCGCAGCGGCGCGTGCGCATCACTCGCGAGCAGGCGGAGACCTTCTACGCCGTCCACCACGCGCGGCCGTTCTTCGGCGAGCTGGTCGACTTCATGATCTCGGGCCCGGTGGTGGTGCAGGTGCTGGAAGGCGACAACGCCATCGTGCGCTACCGCGACATCATGGGCGCGACCGATCCCGCCAAGGCGGCGGCCGGCACAATCCGCAAGGTGCACGCCAAGTCGATCGGCGAGAACTCCGTGCACGGCTCCGACGCGGCCGATACGGCGATGAAGGAGATCGCCCAGTTCTTCAGCGGCAACGACATCGTGGGCTGATCCCGGGCGGCCGTGTGGCAGCAAGTCGCGGCGATCCGGCCCGGAAACTTGTGGCTGGTCAGGCCGCTTCCGCCGTCCTAAGAATAGGGGACATCCGGGCCTGCAGGGGTTCCACTGCGGGCTGAGCAGGTTAAGAGCACGAGGGGGACCGCGTGGGTTTCTTGTTTGACGACTTCACGCACGCGCCGTTCTGGGTCGCGGTGCTGCAGATCATCGGCGTCAATGTCATCCTGTCCGGCGACAACGCGGTCGTGATCGCGCTCGCCTGCATGACGCTGCCGCCCCGCCAGCGCTTCTGGGGCATGGTGCTGGGCGCCGGCGTCGCGGTGCTGTTGCGCGTGCTCTTTACCCTCGTCGTCGCCCAGGCGATGGCCTACCCGTTTCTCAAGCTCATCGGCGGCCTGCTCCTGCTCTGGGTCGCGGTCAAACTGGTGGCGCCTGACGAGGAGGGCGACAGCAAGGTCGAGTCGGCGGAAACGCTGTGGCGGGCGGTGCGTATCATCGCCATCGCCGACATCGTGATGAGCCTCGACAACGTGATCGCGATCGCGGCTTCCGCCGAGACAGCGGCGATGCGTGTGGATGCTGCTCATGCGATCGCGATCAAAACCACGCTCATCATCTTCGGGCTTGCCACCAGCGTGCCGCTGATCGTGGCCGGCAGCGCGATCCTGATGGCGATCCTCGAGCGCTTCCCGATCCTGGTCTGGGCCGGTGGCGCGCTCCTGGGCTGGGTCGCGGGCGACATCATGATCAAGGACGACGCCCTGAAGATGCAGATCGATCCGTTGGTGATCGATGAGCTGCACATCTGGGCAGGGGTGGCAGGCGCAGTGTTTGTGGTCGCGGTCGGCTATTGGATCCGATCGCGACGACACGCGGCAGCCAAGAAAGAAGAAGTCGCGGCCGAGTAGTTCTCTGGCAGAGCGACAACGATCGACGGCATTCGGCAATCATTGGCTGCAGCCGACGTCAATTCTGAGCAATGTGCTGCATGCTTGGCCAAGTTGTGCCGCAATTGAAAACTTCTGTTTATGTGGAATTACTGGAAGTAATTGATGATTGGAAAGATGTGGCAAGAAGTAGCCTTGCTGTGGCCGCATTTTTCATGTTTTGTCCGCCACAATCGGATTTTGGCCGCTCCGGCCGTTGCGCGCCGTGAAAGGCCCTTCGTTTCGGATCATCCCAAAACCCGGGTTGTTACGTGGCTCGTAGCGGTACGAGCGGCGTGTTCCGGCACTCACGTAGGAGACAGACGATGCAAAAGGGCACCGTCAAGTGGTTCAATCCAACTAAAGGCTACGGGTTCATCCGGCCTTCAAGCGGCGATAAGGACGTGTTCGTCCACATCTCGGCGGTCGAGCGCGCTGGCCTCAGCTCGCTCAACGAAGGCCAGAACGTCGAGTACGAGCTCGTGACCAATCGCGGCAAGGCCTCAGCGGAGAATCTGAAGGTTTCATGACGCGATCAGCGAACGGACCGCTTTGGTCCGTGCGAACTCCCCGTAGCCCCCGGCCTCATCCGCCGGGGGTTTGTCATTTCGGGGCTTCAGCGGCAGGCGGCGGGCGACAGGTCAGCGTTCTCGCTGATGGTCTGCGACATCACATTTGCGCGATAGCAGATCTGAATTTTCACGCGTTGGATTTGAGTTTTCCACTGCGACTGACGCGCTGGTTGTCGCAGCCCGCATTATGCCGCTGCCTTGCAGCCGGCAAGCTCGCTACGATCGGGATAGTAGCGCGCGGTCATGCGCCCGACATAGCGTCGCAGGTTCTCGTGCCGCTCAGCGGCCGTGCGCAGCGGGGTGTCGAAGGTCGGGCACAGCGTGCCCGCCACGAACGCGAACATGGTGGCATCGACCCCGGTCGGCTCCGCGCCCATGAAAAACGACTTCTGCCCGAGGATAGGTCGCGATCGCGTCGATGCTCTTCGTGCCAAGCTCCTCGATCTCGGCACGGCTGTGGCGCCCCATGCCCTGGGAATGCAGGTGCTTGCGCACTTTGCGGCGGATCATCGGCACGACGAGCGAGCGCACCGGCGCCGGCACCACATCGAAGAATTTGCGCGGTCCCTTGTCGAAATTCGCGTCGATCGTCCAGCGCGCATCGACGATCGCCCAGTAGAGATGATCCTCCGCCAGCTTCTCGAATGCCCAGGCGATGGCCTTCTGCTCGGCGGACAGCCCGCGGTCGAAGTCGATCTTGTGCTTGGTCTCGAGATGGCGGCGGATGAAGGTTGAATCGGCGATCAGCTCGGCGTCGTCCTTGATGTACGGCAGCTTGCCCTTCGGCGCCTTGCGAAAGCCCTTGAGATTGATCTCATAGGGCAGCTTGGCCATCTTCAACAGGACTTCGGCCTTGGTGACAAACGGGCTCGGGTCGGGCAGGCCAAACTGCGGTCCGAATGCGTAGAGCGTGATCATCGTCCTGCTCCTTGTCGGCGAAGGACATTGTGCCCAGCAAACAAGGCAATTCAATCACGGTGCCATCAAAAAACCGTCGGACGCGGCGCCCCCCTCGACAATACAACGGCCCTCCACGATGCGTATGCGGCCTTGCGCGACAAGCTTGAGCGCCAGCGGATAGAGGTGATGCTCGACCGTGAGCACTCGGCCAGCGAGCGTGTCGGCCGTATCATCCTCACGCACAGGCACCGCCGCCTGGGCAATGATCGGGCCGGCATCGGTTTGCGGAATGACGAAATGAACGGTGGCGCCCGAAAGCTTGACGCCAGCCCTTAGCGCCTGGCCGTGCGGGTCGAGACCGGGAAAGGACGGCAATAGAGCAGGATGGATGTTGAGCATGCGCCCCTGCCAATGCAGCACAAATTCCGCCGTGAACAGCCGCATGAAACCGGCGAGGCAGATGAATTCGATGCGGTTCTCGTCGAGCGCATGCTGGAGCACGCGCTCAAAAGCCGAACGATCCTTTCCATGCGGCCGGTGATCGACCACCAAGGTCGGAACATTAGCCGCGCGCGCATGCGCAAGCCCAGCCGCATCGGGCCGATTGGAGACGACAAGCGCGATCTCGGCCGGATAGTCTTTAGCCTTCGCGGCCTCGATCAGGGACACCATGTTGGAGCCGCGGCCGGAAATCAGAACGGCGACGCGCTTTCTCGCCATCGCGTCACCCGGCGAGGTCGAGGCGACCGGCAAAATTCACCTCCGGCATGCCGGGCTTGATCGCAACAACGTTGCCGAGCCGAGTCACGCTCTCGCCGGCGTCGCGTCCACGCCTTGATCGCGGCGTCGGCGCCTGCCGGATCGACCACCGCAATCATGCCGATGCCGCAGTTGAAGGTGCGCAGCATCTCCGGCTCCGCGACGCCGCCGATCGCCGCGAGCCAGCGGAACACCGGCAGCGTCGGGACGCGCGCGAGATCAAGCTCGACGCCGAGCCCGTCCGGAATGCACGCGCGGGATGTTGTCGGGAAAGCCGCCACCGGTGATGTGGGCGAGCGCCTTCACGGCGCCGCTCTCGCGGATCGCGGCGAGGCACGACTTGACGTAGATGCGCGTCGGCGTGAGCAGCGCTTCGCCGAGCGGCTGTTCTCATCGAACGGCGCGCGCGCGCTCCAGGCGAGCCCGCTCATCTCGACGATGCGGCGCACCAGCGAATAGCCGTTCGAATGCACGCCCGACGAGGCGAGCCCCACCACCACGTCGCCGGCCGCGATGTCGGCGCGCGGCAGAATTGTGTCGCGCTCGGCGGCACCCACCGCGAAGCCCGCGAGGTCGTAGTCGCCGTCCTGATAGAGGCCAGGCATCTCGGCGGTCTCGCCGCCCACGAGCGCACAGCCCGCCTCGCGGCAGCCCGCCGCCACGCCCTTGACCACCTGCGCGCCGACCTCGGGCGCGAGCTTTCCACAGGCAAAATAGTCGAGGAAAAAGAGCGGCTCCGCGCCCTGCACCACGAGGTCGTTGACCGACATGGCGACGAGGTCGATGCCGATCGTGTCGTGCACGCCGGTCTCGATCGCGATCTTGACCTTGGTGCCGACGCCGTCGGTGGTGGCAACCAGGACCGGATCGGTAAAACCGGCCCGCTTGAGGTCGAACAGGCCGCCAAAGCCGCCGATCTCGGCGTCCGCGCCCGGCCGCGCGGTCGCGCGCACCAGCGGCTTGATCAGGTCCACCATGCGGTTGCCGGCATCGATGTCGACGCCGGCCTGGGCATAGGTCAGGCCGTTGCGGCCCTTGTCTGCCATGGTCGTCTCCTCGCTCAGTGCGCGGGCGTGGTACGGCACAATCGCGCCCTGTGCAATGGCTTGGGCGTCGCTATACTCGGCGTAGGGATGCGCCGTGCCGAATCCACGGCTACGGTGCATCCAGTCGATGTTTCGTTGCAGTCGAAGTCCCATGCTCCGCTCATTCCCGCGCGGCGGAATCCAGCGCTGTGGGTCCCGCACTTGGGGGACGAACGGCCAGTCCGAGCACTCGATTTCAGCGGAACATTTTCCAATTGAGGCTATGGTTTGAGTATTCCCAATCTTATTACGCTGGCCCGCATCCTGGTGGTGCCGGTGATCGTCTGGGCGATTACGTCGGGCGAGATGCGGATCGCTTTCGCTCTGTTCCTGGCCGCGGGCTTGAGTGATCTCGTCGACGGCTTCCTGGCCAAGCGCTTCGGCATGGCGACCGAGCTCGGCGCCTATCTCGATCCGCTCGCCGACAAGGCCATGATCGTCTCGATCTACGTCGCGCTCGGCATCGCCGAGGCGATCCCGCGCTGGCTCGTCATCCTGGTGGTGTCGCGCGACATCATGATCGTGAGTGCGGTGATCCTGTCCTGGCTCGTGGACAAGCCGGTGAAGCTCAAGCCGCTCACCGTGTCCAAGCTCAATACCGTCGCGCAGATCGTGCTACGCCACGGTCGTGCTCGCCGCGCTCGCATTTCGGCTGGGAGATTCCGCTGGTGATCAGCGTGCTGATGGCGCTGGTCGCGGTCTTGACCTTGCTGTCGATCGCCTTCTATGTCGCGCGAGTGGGTGCGTCACATGAACGCGACCGATGATGAACGCGCCGACTGACCCATCCGCGATCAGCCGGAGGTCTCGATGAGTTTCGAGCGGCAGCTCGCCTTCTGGCTCGCGACCTTCGTTGTCGGTCGTCGCTGCTGCTGTGGCTGCTGAGCGACATCCTGCTGCCGTTCGTCGCCGGGCATGGCGATCGCCTATCTGCTCAATCCCGCTGACCAATCGGCTCGAGCGCCTCGGGGTCAGCGGCAGGCTGGCGGCGCTGCTGATCGTGGGCATCGTCGTGCTTGTCTTCATCATGCTCGCGTTCTGCTGATCGTGCCGGTGCTGGCGAACCAGCTCTCCGCGCTGATCGCCGAACATTCCGGGCTACGTCGACGCGGCTTCACGCGTTGCTGCTCAGCGTGGATCAGGCCGTGGCTGCGCGAGATGATCGGCTCCGGCGACGCCAGCAAGACGATCAGCGATCTGTCGAGCCAGGGCGCCGGCTGGCTCGCCGACGTTCCTGCGCTCGCTCTGGTCGGGCGGCCGTGCGCTGATTTCGATCCTGTCGCTGTGGTGGTGACGCCGGTGGTCGCGTTCTATCTGATCTGCGACTGGCCGCGCATGGTCGCGACCGTCGAGCGGTGGATTCCGCTGCCGCATCGCGAGACGGTGCATGCCTTCTGCGCGAGATCGACGCGGCGATCGCCGGCTTCGTGCGCGGGCAGACCGGCGTGTGCCTGATCCTCGGCTCGTTCTACGCGGTCTCGCTGTCGCTGGTCGGGACTCAATTTCGGGCTGCTGATCGGGCTGATCTCGGGCCTGATCACGCTTCATCCCCTATGTCGGCTCGATGACCGGACTGGTGCTGGCGTCGGCGTCGCGGTCGCCCAGTTCTGGCCGGACTGGACGCTCGATCGTCGTCGTGCTCGGGATCTTCATGGTCGGACAATTCTTCGAAGGTTACATCCTGGCGCCGAAATTCGTCGGCGAGAACGTCGGCCTGCATCCGGTCTGGCTGATGTTTGCGATGTTCGCCTTCGGCTATCTGTTCGGCTTCGTCGGCCTGCTGGTGGCGGTGCCGGTCGCGGCGGCGCTCGGCGTGCTGTTGCGCTTCGCGCTGCGCCAGTATCGCGCAAGCCCGCTCTACACCGGCGAGAAGGCCGGATTGATGCCATCCCGTCGCAGCGGACCGCGCCAGCTCGCGCTTGCGCTCGATCACGGAGAAAGCTTTGCGCGCGAGGATTTCCTCAGCGGCCCTTCGAATGCGGCGGCGCTGGCGCTGATCGAGAGTTGGCCGGACTGGCCCGCTCGCGCGGTGGTGCTGGTCGGACCGGAAGGCTCGGGCAAGAGCCATCTCGCCGCGATCTGGGCGGCGCGAGCGGGCGCACGCTTTCTCAGTGGCGCGCGCGCTCGACGCAGGCCGATCTGCCGGCGGCGCTCGCGACCGGTGCGCTGGTGGTCGAGGACCTCGCCGCAGGCGCGTTCGACGAGCGCGCGCTGTTTCATCTGATCAATCTCGCGCGCGAGGAGCGAGCCTACCTGCTGCTGACCGCGCGCCTCGCCGCCGGCCGGCTGGACGGTCGCGATCCGCGACCTCGCCTCGCGGCTCAAGGCGCTGCCGGTGGTTGATGCTGGCGCCGCCCGACGATGCGCTGCTGCGCGCGGTGCTGGTGAAGCTGTTCGCCGACCGCCAGCTGGCGGTCGACGAAACGCTGGTCGGCTATCGTGGCGACGCGGATCGAGCGCTCGTTTGCGGCTGCGCGCGCGGCGGTCGCGAGGCTCGACCAGGAGGCGATGCGGCGCAGCGGCCGTTAACCAGGGCGCTGGCTGCGGAGGTGCTGCGTGACGGGAGGCTTGACCTCGCCCTTGGGCGCGGCGCGTTATGTCATCGGACCGTCATCGAATGGCGACCAACGATGACCACAAATCGATCATCCAGTCGTCCATGGATCGCGCTCAAGCCATTGTTTCGACTGGAGAATCGCAATCGCCGCAGGCTGCCGGCGGCGGAGGCTGCGCCGGCGTGCCGGCGACCGATCTGCCCGCGAGTCCGGAGCGCTTCATCAACCGTGAGTTGTCCTGGCTCCATTTCAACCGCCGCGTGCTCGAGGAGGCTGAGGACATCGCCCATCCGCTGCTTGAGCGCGTGCGGTTCCTGTCGATCTCGGCCAACAACCTCGACGAGTTCTTCATGGTGCGCGTCGCCGGCCTCAAGGGCCAGGTGCGCGCCGGCGTCGACCGCCAAGAGCCCGGACGGACTTACGCCGGCCGAGCAGCTTACGCGCATCGCGGAGGCGGTCTCGGTCCTGGCGAGCGATCAGCAGAAGCGCTGGCAGCGAGCTGCGCGAAGGAGCTTGGCGACAACGGCATCGTGATCGTCGACGGGCCGGAGGTGACCAAGAAGGAGAAGACCTGGCTCGAGGATCATTTCCTGCGCCAGATTTTCCCGTTGCTGACGCCGCTGGCGATCGATCCGGCGCATCCGTTCCCGTTCATTTCCAATCTCGGCTTCACGATCGCGCTGCAGCTTGCCCGCACGAGCGACGGCAGGGCGATGAACGCGCTCATCCGCGTGCCGAACAAGATCGAGCGCTTCATCCGGCTGCCCGCCGTCGACGGCGTCGCCGGCGCGCGTGATCACGCATCGAGCAGGCGACCGGCCTGTTCATCGGCCGGCTGTTTCCGGGCTATGCGGTGAAGGGGCAGGGCGCCTTCCGCGTCATCCGCGATACCGAAGTCGAGATCGAGGAAGAGGCCGAGGATCTCGTGCGCGAGTTCGAGACCGTGCTCAAGCGCCGCCGCCGCGGCTCGGTCGATCCGGCTGGAGATCGAGGCGGCGATGCCGGCGGAGCTGCGGCGCTTCGTGCAGCGCGCGCTCGCGGTCGGCGACGACGAGATGTTTCCTGGTCGACGGCGTGCTGGCGCTCAACGAGCTGTCGCAGCTCACGAGCTTCGATCGGCCCGATCTCGAATTCGTGCCGTACAATCCGCGCTTTCCCGAGCGCATCCGCGACCATGGCGGCGACTGCTTCGCGGCCATCCGCCAGAAGGACCTGATCGTCCACCACCCCTACGAATCGTTCGACGTGGTGGTGCAGTTCCTGCAGCAGGCGGCGCGCGATCCCGACGTCGTCGCGATCAAGCAGACGCTTTACCGCACCTCCTCCGAATCCCCGATCGTCAAGGCGCTCGCCGAGGCGGCCGAAGCCGGCAAGTCGGTCACCGCGCTGGTCGAGCTCAAGGCGCGCTTCGACGAGGAGGCCAACATCCGCTGGTCGCGCGCGCTCGAGCGCGCCGGTGCGCAGGTGGTCTACGGCTTCATCGAGCTCAAGACCCACGCCAAGCTGTCGCTGGTCGTGCGCCGCGAAGGCGGCGCGCTTGCCACCTACGTTCATGTCGGCACCGGCAACTATCATCCGGTGACCGCGCGCATCTATACCGATCTCTCGTTCTTCACCTCCGATCCGGTGATCGCGCGCGACGTCGCGCGCGTGTTCAACTACGTCACCGGCTATGCGGAGCCGGCCGAGCTCGAGAAGATGGCGGTCTCGCCGCTCACGCTGCGCAAGCGCATCTGCGAGCACATCGAGCAGGAGATCGCGCACGCCAAGGCCGGCAAGCCGGCCGCGATCTGGATGAAGGACAACGCGCTGGTCGATCCCGAGATCATCGACATGCTCTACCAGGCGTCGCACGCGGGCGTCGCGATCGATCTCGTGGTGCGCGGCATCTGCTGCCTGCGGCCGGGCATTCCGGGCCTGTCCGAGAACATCCGCGTGAAATCGATCGTCGGCCGCTTCCTCGAGCACAGCCGCATCTATTGCTTCGGCGCCGGCCACGGCCTGCCGCACGCGAAGGCCGCGGTCTACATCTCGTCCGCCGACATGATGCCGCGCAATCTCGACCGCCGGGTCGAGGTGCTTGTGCCCGATTCTCAATCCGACCGTGCACGAGCAGGTGCTCGAGCAGATCATGGTGGCCAACTTCAAGGATAATGAACAGAGCTGGAAACTTTTGCCTGACGGCACCTCGAATCGCATAAAAGCGGCGGAGGGCGAGGAACCCTTCAACGCCCACAAGTACTTCATGACCAACCCGAGTCTGTCCGGACGTGGCAAATCGCTCAAAAACTCCTCACCGCGTAGCCTTGTACGCCGCTCGACCGCGCTTAAGCGCGGGCGTCCCGCCGATGCCTGCCGCCCAAGGTCGTCTCGATCACGGACCGCCGGTCGGCGTCATCGACATCGGCTCGAACTCGGTGCGGCTCGTGGTCTACGAGGGGCTCACGCGCAGCCCGACGCCGATCTTCAACGAAAAGGTGCTCGCCGGTCTCGGCCGCGAGGTGCAGTCGACGAGGCTCCTGGCGCCGGATGCGGTCGAGAAGGCGCTGGCGGCGCTGCGGCGCTTTCGCACGCTCTGCGACCGCATCGACGTGCCGAACCTGTGGGTGATCGCGACCGCGGCCTGCCGCGACGCCAAGAACGGCAAGGCCTTCGTCGCTGAGGCCGAGCGCATCTGCCGCACCAAGATCGAGGTCATCTCCGGCAAGCGCGAGGCCGAGCTGTCCGCGCTCGGCGTGGTCTCCGGGTTCCATCGGCCGGACGGCATCGTCGGCGACCTCGGCGGCGGCTCGCTCGAGCTGACCGACGTCCGCGGTCACCGCGTGCAGCCCCGGCATCACGCTGCCGCTCGGCGGGCTGGCGCTGCAGGACCTGTCGAAGAAATCGCTCAAGAAGGCCGAGAAGCTGGTCAAGAAGGCGCTGGGCGAGGCGCGGCTGCTCGAGGGCGGCAAGGGCCGCACGTTCTATGCCATCGGCGGAACCTGGCGGGCGCTGGCGCGGCTGCACATGTGGCAGAAGGGCTATCCGCTGCACGTGATGCACGGCTACGTGATTCCGGCGAAGGAGGCGTACGAATTCAGCGGCCTCGTGCATCGGGTCGACACCGAGACGCTGTCGCAGATCGAGGTGGTCGCCGACGCGCGGCGTCCGCTGTTGTCCTATGCGGCGCTGGTGCTGGAACATCTGATCGACAAAGCGCGTCCGAAGGACATCGTGATCTCGGCGCTCGGCGTGCGCGAGGGGCTGCTCTATTCGATGCTGGACGCCGAAGAGCGCAGCAGGATCCGCTGATCGCAGCCGCGCAGGAGCTCAATGTGCTGCGCTCGCGATCGCCTGCGCATGGCGAGGAGCTGATCACCTGGACCGACCGTTTCATGGCCTCGACCGGGCTCGACGAGACCGCCGAGGAGCGCCGGCTGCGCCACGCCGCCTGTCTGCTGGCTGACATCGGCTGGCGCGCGCATCCGGACTATCGCGGCGAGCAGTCGCTCAACATCATCGCCAACGCGGCCTTTGTCGGCATCGATCATCCGGGCCGCACCTATCTCGCGCTTGCAGTGTTCTTCCGCCATGTCGGGCTGATTGACGAGGAGCTGTCGCCGCGGCTGCGCGAGCTCGCGTCGACCCGCGTGCTCGATCGCGCGCGGGTTCTGGGCGCCGCGTTGCGCGTTGCCTATCTGGTGTCGGCGTCGACCACCGGCGTGCTGCCGAAGACGCCGATGGTGGTCGAGCGCGGGCGCCTGGTGCTGCGCTTCGAGAATGGGCTCAAGACGCTCGCCGGCGAGCGCGTATTCGTGCGCTTGCGCCAGCTCGCGCGCCTGATCGGCCGCGAGCCGGTGATGGAAGCCGAATAACGGCTGGTCGCTACTGATCGGTAGTATGACACTGCGGGCCGCTCCTCCCGAGCTGCCATGATGCTTGCAGGACATTGCCAGGCCATCGACATTGCAGCGCGAATATTGATCGTGGGCGTCGGGCGACGTTGCGATGTTCGATTTCGGGGAGGAGGCTCTCATGCCGATACAATACGGAAAGAGCAGGCGCCAGCTTGCCGCGTGTGGCTGTCATTTGGCAAGCGACGCGACGGCACCGAGCCGTCGCCAGTTGCTGTGCGGTGGCGCGGCCGCGCTCGCGATCGCTGCAGCTCCCGGATTCAAGGCGGTGGCGCAGGACGCGAGGCCACATCGAATTGACGTTCATCATCACATCGTGCCGCCGACGTGGCTGAGCGCGGTGACCCGCATCGGGAAGGACAATCCGCCGATCACGAACTGGTCGGTGCAGAAAACGATTGAGGATATGGACAGGGGCG
This sequence comes from uncultured Alphaproteobacteria bacterium, assembly GCA_963817015.1. Taxonomy (GTDB): domain Bacteria; phylum Pseudomonadota; class Alphaproteobacteria; order Rhizobiales; family Xanthobacteraceae; genus VAZQ01. The sequence goes on from CAWFMV010000016.1 coordinate 295,708, forward strand.
GCGTGGCGACCGCCATAACATCACCGACGACGCCGCAAGTCGGCGATTTCCCGGCCGATGAGGCGGCGCGGCTGGCGCGTGAGTCCAATGAGTACGCGAAAAAGCTCGAGAGCCAGCATCCTGGGCGGTTCGGTACGTTTGCGATGCTGCCGCTGCCATACATTGAGCAGAGCTTGCGTGGAGATCGAGTACGCTTTCGATACCCTGAAGGTCGACGGCATCGGCTGCATGACCAGCTATGGCGCCAAGTGGCTGGGCTATGCCGACTTCGAGCCGATCTGGGCCGAGCTCAACCGCCGCAAGGCAACGGTCTACACGCATCCGACCAGCGCAAACTGCTGCGTGAATCTCGTGCGCGATGTGACCGATGCCTACATCGAGTATGGCGCGGACACTGCACGGACAATCTTCACGCTGATTTTTAGTGGCGTCGGCCAGAAATATCCCGACATCAACTGGATCTTCTCCCACGGCGGCGGATCGCTCACGGCTCTGTACGAGCGCTTCACCGTTCAGTCGCTGATGACGCCGCCCTATCGCGGTCGCTTCACACGCGACGATGTGGAGCGGCAGATCAGGCGCTTCTATTACGACACGGCGGCGGTGCCGAACGAGGTGACGCTGTCAGCGCTTGCGAAAATGGTGCCTGTCTCGCAGATTGTTTATGGCACTGATTTTCCTTACCGGACCGCGGCCGATCACACCAAGGGAGTATCAGCGTTCTTCAAGAGCGATGATCTCAGAGCGGTCGACCGGGAGAATGCATTGCGGTTGATCCCGCGGCTGCGGAATGCGTAGAGCCAGGACGCGTATTGGAGACGCGTATGTGTCGTGCGCCAGCCAATCCGCTGTGACGCGCGTGGAATGACTTGCGTGCGAATGCTTTGGAAGAAGGCGCAAACCCAATGCGCACCAGGGATCCTTGCGCACCAAGGGATCCTTGGCTGGCTCAGTCAGAGCGGAATTGAATTGGGTTTGCTGTGAAGTGCCTTGCAGCCGAGCGTCTCGCGCAGGGCCGTGACGTGAAATGCTGGCAGCGATCAGCCGAAACGCAGGAACAGCGAGGTGGCCAAGACCCACCCGACGAACAACACGACTGCAAGCGTCTCGAAACCCATCATGGCGTCAGACCCCGTTGTCTCCAGGCCAAAATCGTACCGACAGATAGCTGTGGATTTAAGCCTGTCAGGCCTTGACAATAGGTAGTTTATTACCCCCAGCGGTAGGAAGGCACCGAAGCGGAACTTTTGTGGGAGTAATTCGAGGCCGCTGCGAAGGTAAAAATGATGCGAGGCCCCCGATCGGAGGGCGATTCGATTTCACGTCGTTAACCAACATTCGAGCTAGCGGGACACCTGCGCCCACTGATGCAGATGTGCCCCGTAACCGATGAAACCGCTGCGGGACGCCGTCACCGACGCCCCGCAGCTCCGCTGTACAATCATTCGGTGATGAAATCTGTTGTAACCGCCTGAAACCAAGTGCTGTGTGCGTGTGTCCGACACATGGCCCGTCCCCCCGAAAAGGCTTTTGCTATGAGCCCCTTGAGGGCGTCGCTTTTGCTGCGATCTTCAGTTGCGCTACTTTGTGCGCGGGCCTCGTTCTGGTAAATCAGCCAGAGGTACCGCCGCCGCGGCCGTCGCCAAATTCCATTAAACGGCTTCAACTGGTTGAAAGACGTGGATTATTTCGCGTGTTCCGAGTGGCGGGAGGTTATGAATTAGTACCAATACGAAAGTATGGAGTGGGGGGGCGCGCGCTACCTCACTTATGACTCTCGATCCACTGCAACTACCCGGTTGTGCTCGACCGCGAGCGCGAGACGGCCATGCTTGAGGGCGAGCGCCTTGTCGCCGAACAGCTCGCGCCGCCATCCTGAGAGCGCCGGCACGTCGGCGTCGTCGTCAGCCGCGATGCGGTCTAGATCGTCCATGGTGGCGATGACTTTGGCCGCCACACCGTGGCGCTCGGCCGTCATGCGGAGCAGCACCTTGAGCAGCTCGACAGTCGCCTGGCCGTTGGGCGCTCCCTTGGGACGCTCGATCTTCGGCAGTGTCTTCACGTCGCGTGCGAGCCCGCGCTTGACCGCGTCGATGATCGCCTCGCCCCATTTCGAGCGCTCGAAGCCCTTGGGGAGCGAGCGCAGATTGCCGAGCCGCTCGATGGTGGTTGGCGCCTGCACCGCGATGTCGCCGACCACGTCGTCCTTGAGCACGCGCCCGCGCGGCACGTCGCGGGTCTGAGCCTCGCGCTCGCGCCAGGCCGCGACCTCGATCAGGACGGCGAGCTCCTTGGGCTTGCGCACCCGCGTCTGAAGCCGCTGCCAGGCGTGCTCGGGTTCCATCCTGTAGGTGTCGGGCGAGGTGAGCACCCGCATCTCTTCCCGCATCCATTCGGTGCGGCCGCGTTTCTTGAGGTCGGCCTCCAGCTTGACGTAGACGTCGCGCAGATGCGTGACGTCGGAGATCGCGTAGGCGATCTGCGCCTCGGACAGCGGCCGCCGCGTCCAGTCCGTGAAGCGCAGCGACTTGTCGAGGCTGTCGCCGGTGATGCGCTGCACCAGCTGGTCGTAGGCAATCGAGTTCGCCGTAGCCGAGGACCATGGCGGCGACCTGAGTGTCGACCAGCGGCGCCGGAATGAGGCCGGCCGCGTGCCAGCAGATCTCGATGTCCTGGCGGGCGGCGTGGAAGACCTTGATGACGTTCTCGTCCGCCATCAGGTCGAACAGCGGCTTGAGGTCGATGCCGTTGGCGAGCGCGTCGACCACGACGGCTTCGTCTGTGCTGGCGATCTGCGCCACGCAAAGCTTCGGATAATAGGTGCTCTCGCGCAGGAACTCGGTATCAACCGTCACGAATTGTGGCGCTGCAGGCGCCCGCAGACTTCAGCCAGGGAATTGGTCGTTGTGATCAGTTGCATACGGCACGACTGATATAGCGCAGGGCACTACGCTTGTCAGGAACTCTGGCGGCACCCTCCGAATCGTCGTCTGATGGTATCATCGCCCGGTGTGATTGAGGGGGCAAAGGCCGAGGGTTTCGCAGGGGGGCAGCCCCGCACCCTCGCCGCGTACTCTTGGCAGCATGATGAACTCCCAGGGCGAGGGCAGCGGCGGGAACTGGCACCTCGATCAGGCTCGGGCCGTCGCGGCGGGTGAGCGCGCGCTTGAGGGCGGCCCGCAGCTCGACCGCGGCGTGCGGGCGCGTTCGGCCGCGGCCCCGAAGCTCTCGGCGAAGCGCACGAAGTCCGGGTTGGTGAGGTCGCTGGCGATGATCCGGTTGCCGAAGCGTTCCTCCTGGATGCGCCGCACATTGCCGAAGGCGCCGTCGTTGAAGACCACGGCCGTGAGCGGGATGCGGTGGTGGACCGCGGTCGCCATCTCGGTCGCCGTGAACATGAATCCGCCGTCGCCCGCGATCGCGACCACCGGCAGGTCGCGGCGCGCATCCTGGACGCCAAGCGCGGCCGCATAGCCCCAGCCGAGCGAGTCCTGGAAGCCTGGCGAGATGAAGGTGCGCGGCCGGTAGACCGGGTAGAGCGAGGCGGGCCGCAAAGCCCATCTGCGTGACCTCCTCGACGAATATCCCATCCTCGGGCAGCTCGCCGCGGATCGCTTCGAGATAGCCGATCTGGGGCGCGAGCTTGGCCAGCCGCGCGCGCAGCTTGCGCCTGCCGCTCGAGCATCTCGTCGCGCCGCGAGGGCCGCGCGCGATTGCGCGGGCGAGCGCGTCGATCAGCTGGCGCAGGATCGGCGCCGCGTCGCCGACGAGCGCGACCGCGGGCTTGCGGAAGCGCTCGGGCTCCTCCGGGTCGGCGTCGATGCGGATGACCTGCGAGCTCGTCGTCGATGCCCCATGTGCAGCTGTGGAACAGCCGCGTGCCGATGCGAGCACCACGTCGGCCTCGCGCCAGAGTTCGTGGCCGAGCGGCAGCGTGACGCTGAATGGATCGCGCCCGTCGATCACGCCGCGTCCGCGCCGGAAGCCCATCACCGGCGCCTGCAGCAGGCCTGAGAGTTCGCGCACCTCGGCGGCGGCATCCTGCGCGCCGCCGCCCACCACGATCAGGATCCGCTCGGCGCGCCGAGCCGCTTGGCGGCGTCCGCGACTGCATCCTCGTCGATGAGGGTCCGGTGCGGGCGGCGCGGGCGCCGTGATGTCGGCCACTGGCCCGCTGCGGCCCCAGACGTCGATGGCGCATTCGAGCGCGGCCGGCCCCGGCCGGCCGGTGCGCATGGCGTGGAACGCGGCGTCGACCAGCGCAGGCGCCTCGGCCGGCGTGCGGATGCGCGCCACGTGATCGACGAGACGCGAGAGAATGCCGCCCTGGTCGCGGATCTCGTGCAGGTGGCCGTAGCCGCGCCCGATCGCCGCCTGTGCGATCTGCCCGATCAGCGCCAGCACGGGCGCATTGGTGCCGTGCGCGGTGAGGAGCCCGGTCGCCGAGTTGAGCAGGCCAGGGCCCGGCACCACGCAATAGGCTTGTGGTTTTCCGGTCGCGAGCGCGGCGCCGAGCGCCATCAGGCTCGCGCCCTGCTCATGCCGGGTATGGACTGTGCGGATGCGATCGGAGGCCTTGAACAGTGCGTCGAAGAACGGATCGTTGTGCACGCCCGGCAGCGCATAGATGGTATCGAGGCCGTGCGCGATCAGCGCTGCGACGATCGCCTCCGCAGTGGTCATGATCGGCATCGGGCGTGCGGACCTTGTTGTTGTCGTGCCCGCTGCTGTAGCCCGGATTGAGCGGCAGCGAAATCCGGGGGCAGACCTCATTTCTGCATTTGACCGATGGTAAATATTGGCAGACCACATTTCGGATAGGGGGAGGCAGTGACGGGTATTGCGGCAATGTGCCCATGGCCCTATGCTGGAAGTTTGACAGTGGCCGACATGACGTTTTTGAGACGCAGGCAGATAAAGCCACTGCCAACGTTCATCAGGAAGCAAGATCATGGCCCTCGATCCCATCGGGGCGGCACTCGCTCTGCATCGGTTCGGCTTCGGACCACGACCCGGCTCGATCGCGGCGATCGCGTCCGATCCACGCGGTGCGCTGCTCGCTGAGCTCGACCGGCCGAATGTCGGGCAGGTCGCGAACGCCGGCCTGATGACGCAGCGGCGCGATCAATCGCGTCGCCTTCGAGTTCAATGCCGAGCGGCAGGCCAAGCAGCGGCTCGAGGCCAGGCGCAAGGAGGCTGAGAAGCAGGTGGCCGCGAAGCGGCGCCGCCGAAGTGCCGCGATCGGAAAATGCGGGGATGGAAAAGCCCATGGAAGCGAAGCCGCCGGCCGCCTCTGCGCCCGCCAACCCGCCGCCCGAAACCCCGAATGCAGCAGAACTTCTTCCGCGAGGCCAAGGCACACTACGATGCCGCCATCACCGCCGACATCGGCTTCGTCGAGCGTCTGGTGTGGTTCTGGTCGAACCATTTCTGCGTCAATGCCGACGCCACCGTGATGGCCGGCGCCTATGAGCGCGAGGCGATCCGGCCGCATGTGCTCGGCCGGTTCGCCGACATGCTGCTCGCCGCCGAGGGCCATCCGGCGATGCTGATCTATCTCGACAATGCCCAGTCGATCGGCCCCAATTCGGTCGCCGGCATCAACCGCAACCGCGGCCTCAACGAGAACCTCGCGCCGCGAAATTCTGGAGCTGCATACGCTCGGCGTGCGCACGGTCTACAGCCAGGACGATGTCACCAGCTTCGCCAAGGTGATCACCGGCTGGACCATCTGCACGACCGACACCAATCCGGACCATGGCGGCGAGTTCCTCTACCATCCGCGCATGCACGAGCCGGGCGCCGCAGACCGTGCTCGGCAAGGCCTATCGCGACACCGGCGTGGAGCAGGGCCGCGCGGTGCTCACCGATCTCGCCCGCCATCCGGCGACTGCGAAGCATATTGCGACCAAGCTCGCGCGCCATTTCATCGCCGACGAGCCGCCGCCCGCGCTGGTCGAGCGCTGACGCAGCGCTTCATCGAGACCGACGGCGACCTCTGGCAGGTCGTCGAAGGCGCTGGTGGCGGCGCCGAGAATCGTGGTCGCCCGATCAGGCCAAGATCAAGCGTCCGAGCGAATGGATGGTCGCGATGCGTCCGCGCAGCCGGGTTCACGGGGGGACGTCCGCCGCATCGTGCAGGGGACGAATCGGCTTGGGCGAGCCGCTGTGGCGGCCGCCGGCGCCGAAGGGTTTTCCGACGACAACGGCGCCTGGCTTGATGGTCTCGCCCACCGGCTCGACACCGCCAATGCGTTTGCGCAGAACACTGCCGAACGGCTCGATCCGCATGCGGTCATGGAGACGGCGCTCGGTCCGCTCGCTTCGGCGGAGACGCGCCAGGCCGTCGCCCGCGCCGAGAACAAGGCGCAGGCGCTGACGTTCCTGCTGATGGCTCCCGAATTCCAGCGGAGGTGATCATGTCCGCGATGCTCCATGCCCCGACACGCCGCGAGCTGCTGCTCGGCTCGGGCGCGCTGTTCGCCTGGGCGTTCGTGCCGCAGATCGCGCGGGCGGAAGGCCGCGATCCGCGCTTCCTCACCATCGTGTTGCGCGGCGCGCTCGATGGGCTCGCGGCCGTGGCGCCGGTCGGCGATCCCGATTGGATCAAGCTGCGCGGCGACAATGCGCTCAGGCTCGACGGCAAGACGCCGGCGCTGCCGCTCGACGGATTTCTTCGCGCTCAATCCGGCGATGCCGAACCTGCACCGGCTCTATCAGGCCGGCCAGGCCATCGTCGTGCACGCGGTGGCGACGCCCTACCGCGAGCGCTCGCATTTCGACGGGCAGGACGTGCTGGAAAGCGGCTACGCAAGAGCCGGACGCGCGGATACCGGCTGGCTCAATCGCGCGCTCGCGGGTCTCGCACCTGGCGACCGCGTTGCGCACTCGCGGGCGAACCGCAGGGCGCCGCTCGTTCGCGGTCGGACCGATCACGCCGCTGGTGGTGCGCGGCCCCGCGCCGGTGCTGTCCTGGGTGCCGTCGCGGCTGCCGCCAGTGAGCGATGAAACCACAATGCGCCTGCTCGATCTCTATCGCCACACCGACCCGACGCTGGCGCGCGTGCTCGAGGATCGCATCGATCTCGCGACGCCATCGCGGGATCGGACCCGCACCATCGCGGCGCGGGAGAATACGGGCCCGGCGGTCCAGATCGGAAACATCGAGCAGGTGCGTGCCTACTTCGCCGAAGCCGCCGGGGCGGCGGCGAAATTCCTGGCGAGCGCCGACGGTCCGCGCGTCGGCGCGCTCGCGCTCGACGGCTGGGACACCCACGTCAACGAGGGTGCGGTCAATGGCCGTCTGTCGCGCATTGCTCAGCGCACTCGATGCCGCGCATCGCGGCCATCGAGACCAACATGGGCGCCGCCTGGAGCGAGACCGTGGTCGCCCTGGTCACCGAGTTCGGCCGCACGGCGCGTATCAATGGCAATGACGGAACCGATCACGGTACCGCGACGGTAGCGCTATTCGCCGGCGGCGCGCTCAAGGGTGGCCGGGTCGTCGCCGATTGGCCGGGCGTCAAGGAGGCCGATCTCTACCAGAACCGCGATCTGAAACCGACGACTGATTTGCGCGCCGTGCTCAAGGGCTTGCTCAAGGACCATCTGCGAGTCGAGGATCAGGCGCTGGCCACTGACATATTCCCTGACAGCGATGCGGCAAAGCCGATCGAGGGACTGCTCGCATGATGCGGGCTTCCCTGTCGTAAGAGGCAGACCCCATTTTTGCATTGTTGGAATTGGGGTCTGTCCCCGTTTTTCGGTATCCTTGACAAGCCCCGCCGCGCATGTGCTTGTCCGCGCGCGATTTTCTTCAGGACGAGCCATGCACCGTTACCGGACCCATACCTGCGGCGCCTTGCGCGAGACCGACATCGGACAGCCGGTGCGGCTGTCGGGCTGGTGCCATCGCATTCGCGACCATGGCGGGCTCCTGTTCGTCGACCTGCGCGACCATTACGGCATGACGCAATGCGTCGCCGACCCGGATTCGCCCGCCTTCAAGGTCGGTCGAGACGCTGCGCTCGGAATGGGTGGTTCGGATCGAAGGCAAGGTGCGCAAGCGCCCGGCCGGCACCGACAATCCCGAGATGCCGACCGGCGCCGTGGAAGTGTTCGTCAGCGATGTCGAGGTGCTGGGTCCGGCGAGCGATCTGCCGATGCCGGTGTTCGGCGACCAGGAATATCCCGAGGAGATCCGGCTCAAGTACCGCTTTCTCGATCTGCGCCGCGAGCGGCTGCACAAGAACATCATGCTGCGCGGCGCGGTGATCGATTCGCTGCGGCGGCGCATGAAGGAGCAGGGCTTCTTCGAGTTCCAGACGCCGATCCTCACCGCGTCGTCGCCGGAAGGCGCGCGCGACTATCTCGTGCCCTCGCGCATCCATCCGGGCAAGTTCTATGCGCTGCCGCAGGCGCCGCAGCAGTTCAAGCAGCTCATCATGGTGGCGGGCTTCGACCGCTACTTCCAGATCGCGCCATGCTTTCGCGACGAGGACGCGCGCGCCGACCGCTCGCCCGGCGAGTTCTATCAGCTCGACCTCGAGATGAGCTTCGTGACGCAGGACGACGTGTTCGCGGCGGTCGAGCCGGTGATGCGCGGCGTGTTCGAGGAATTTGGCGGCGACAAGCCGGTGACGCAGAAGTTTCCGCTCATTCCTTATGCTGAGGCGATGCGCGCCTACGGCTCAGACAAGCCTGACCTGCGCAACCCGATCAAGATGCAGGATGTGTCCGAGACGTTTCGCGGCTCGGGCTTCAAGGTGTTCGCGCGCATTCTCGAAAATCCCAAAGCGGCAGTCTGGGCCATTCCGGCGCCGGGCGGTGGCTCGCGCGCGTTCTGCGACCGCATGAATGCCTGGGCGATCGCGGAAGGCCAGCCCGGCCTCGCCTACATCTTCTTCGCGTCGGAGAACGGCAAGATCGTGGGGCGCGGTCCGGTCGCCAACAATGTCGGGCCCGAGAAGACCGAAGCCATGCGCTCGCAGCTCTGCCTCAAGGAAGGCGACGCGGTGTTTTTCGTGGCTGGAGATCCGGCGGTGTTCGTCAAGTTCGCTGGTCCTGCGCGCAACAAGGTCGGCGAGGAGCTCAAGCTCATCGCCAAGGACAAGTTCGAGCTCTGCTGGATCGTCGACTTCCCGATGTACGAGTGGAACGAGGAGGAGAAGAAGATCGACTTCTCTCACAATCCGTTCTCGATGCCGAACATGCCGGCGGCGGATTTTCTCAAGCTCGATCCGGATGACCGCGACACGATCCTCAGTCTCAAGGCGATCCAGTATGACATCGTGTGCAACGGCATCGAGCTCTCCTCGGGCGCAATCCGTAACCATCGTCCCGACGTGATGAAGAAGGCCTTTGCGATCGCGGGCTACGGCGAGGACGTGCTGGAGCAGAAATTCGGCGGCATGCTGCACGCGCTGTCGCTCGGCGCGCCGCCGCATGGTGGCATTGCGCCCGGCGTCGACCGCATCGTGATGCTGATCGCGGGCGAGGAGAACCTGCGCGAGGTGGTGCTGTTCCCGATGAACCAGCGCGCCGAGGACCTGATGATGGGCGCGCCGTCGGAGGCGACGCCGAAGCAGCTGCGCGAGCTGCACATCAGGCTGAGCGTGCCCGACAAGAGTTGAGCGTCTGATGCTTCGGTCTTGGGTCTGAAGTCATTCGACGTGCGCTCGGCCACACTCTCCGTTCGTCCCCGCGAAGCGGGGACCCAGACTTGGACAGTTCGAGTGCTTGGCCCTGGGTCCCCGCTTGCGCGGGGACGAACGGAGAAAGTCGGCACGATAGCGGTTACAATCACCCGGCCATTACGACGCATAGGCTACAGCCTGAGCGGTCTGCTATAATCGCGTCAAACAGATCGAGCAGGGGGGATTCGTCATGATCGCGTCGATCGTTCGTCTTATTGCCGTTGCGGCCTTGCTCGGCGCTGCACCAGCACTCGCGCAACAGCCCATCAAAATCTTCGACTCGCATCTGCACTACAATCATTCAGGCCCGGCGCCGTTCTTCGCGCTCGAGCAGGTGCTCGACACGTTCAAGCGCAACAACGTCGCTGGCATCGTCGCCAACAGCCGGCCGAACCGCGGCACCCAGATGCTGGTCGAGGCCAAGACGCCGGGCCTGTGGGTGGTGCCGTTCATCCGCCCCTACCGGGTCGAGAGCGACGTGCAGACCTGGTCGGAGGACCCGGCGATCTTCGCGATGATCGAGGAGGAACATAAGCGCGGCTACTACAAGGGCGTCGGCGAATTCCACATCTACGGCGAGACCGCGCAGCGCCCGCTGGTGCGCAAGACTGTCGACTTCGCGACCGAGCGCGACCTGTTCGTGCTCGCCCACTGCGACGAGCGCGCGCTCGCGATCATGCTCGCCAACAATCCGAAGGCCAAGATGATCTGGGCGCATACCGGCTTCTCGACCGCGGTCGAGCAGGTGCGCGACTTCCTGGACAAGCATCCGGCGCTGATGATGGAATTGTCCTACCGCAGCGGGATCGCTGATGGCGGCGGCGTGTCGCCCGAGTGGCGTGCGCTGTTCGCCCGCTATTCCGACCGCTTCCTGCTGGGCTCCGATACCTGGATCAACCAGCGCTGGTCGAGCTATGGCTCGATCATGACGGGCTATCGCGACTGGCTGGCGCAGTTGCCGGTGGAGCAGGCGACGCGTATCGCTTATGGCAATGCCGAGCGCATTTATGGCGGCAAAATGCCGGATTGATCGAGCAGCGACACGATCACATGCACCGCGCTCCTAACAGGAGAACGGATAAGCATGCGCATCGTTGATCTGTCGGTTCCGCTCGAAAATGATGTTGTTGCCGATCCGCCCGGATTCGGGCCCGCAATCCAGTATCTCGGACACAAGGACACGATCTCCTCGTTGCAGATGGCTTTCGCTGGCCTCAAGCCGGAGGATCTGCCGGACGGCGAGGGCTGGGCGATCGAGGCGATCAAGCTGTCGACGCACAACGGCACGCATCTCGATGCGCCCTGGCACTACGCCTCGACCATGGACAACGGCAAGCGAGCGATCACCATCGACGAGGTGCCGCTCGACTGGTGCTATCGGCCCGGCGTGAAGCTCGACTTTCGCCACCTGCCCGACGGCCATGTGGTGAGCGCGCAGGAGGTGGAGGACGAGCTCAAGCGCATCGGCCATGTGCTCAAGCCGCTCGACATCGTGCTGGTCAACACCGCTGCCGGCGCCCGCTATGGTCAGCCCGATTATGTCAACCGCGGCTGCGGCATGGGCCGCGAGGCCACGCTTTACTTAACCTCGCGCGGCGTGCGCGTGACCGGCACCGACGGCTGGTCATGGGATGCGCCGTTTGTTCACACCGCCAAGCGCTTTGCTGCGACCGGCGATGCCTCGATCATCTGGGAGGGGCACAAGGCGAGCCGCGAGATCGGCTATTGCCATATCGAGAAGCTGCACAATCTTGAATCTCTGCCCGGCAACGGATTTCTGGTGGCGTGTTTTCCGGTCAAGATCCGCGCCGCGTCGGCGGGCTGGACCCGGGCGGTCGCGATTCTCGAGGACGACACGCGGTGAGGGCTGCCGGCTGGCGGCGACGTGCGTAATTGGGATGTGACGGTGCGCCGCCGTCGGCCGGACTTCCGGTGCGCCCGCAAAGCAGTTACTGTCTGCTCAGACTTGAGACGTCAACCGGCGAAAGTCGGTTGAGCGGCGCGTAACGACGCGTCGCGCGCCAAAAGAAACGATAACGACGAACAGACAAAATACATCCGTGTCTTCAGGGAGGACACTCATGACTCGCCAAGGCGGCATCCTATCGCTCGCTGTCGTAGGCTTGCTGAGCGCCATGCTCATTGCGGCGCCGGCGCAGGAGAAGAGCAAATATCCCGAGTGGTCGGGGCAATGGACCAGGGTCCCCGATGGCGGCCCGCCGCGCTACGATCCAAGCAAACCCATTCGCAAGCAGGAAGCGCCGCTCAAGCCGGAGTTCCAGGCTCGTCTCGAGGCCAGCATGAAGGATCAGGATGAGGGAGGGCAGGGCCTCGACATGGCTTATAGCTGCCGGCCGCCCGGCATGCCGCGAATGATGTCGGGCGTGGCCCGCATGGAATTCCTGATCGCACCGGACATGACGCGCATTCTGTTTGACCGCAACGACTATGCGCCGCGGCGCATCTACACCGATGGGCGTGACTGGCCCAAGTTCACCCTCGATGACAACACCTTTCCCGGCTACTCCATCGGCAAATGGGTCGATACGGATGGTGACGGCCGCTACGACGAACTACAGGTCGAGACCCGCCACGTGCGCGGACCGCGCACCTGGGATCAGAGCGGCATGCCGATGGCCGATGACGACGAAGGCGTCATCAAGGAGCGGCTCTTCCTCGACAAGGACAAGCCGGGCATCCTTCACAACGAGATTGTCACGACCGACAACTCGCTGACGCGGCCTTGGAAGGTCATGAAAAACTATCGCCGCCTGCCGGACATCGAATGGGGTGAAAACAACTGCATCGAAGGCCAGACCTGGGTCACCATCGGCGCGGAGGTCTATTACCTGAGCGGCGATGGCACGATCATGCCCACCAAGAAGGGGCAGGCGCCGCCGGATCTGAAATATTTCCCTCAGGCGAAGTAGGAACGGTCCGCCGCCTCAAGCTTCACAATCTCGCGCGTTGGCCTGCCGTCGGCTTTCTGGGTGAATCTTTTCCTGGCAGGATGATCATGGCATCGGCGCTCGGGTCCCGGCAGTCGCCATCCTGAAGGCGACAACTCCGCACGGGACTGCGGCGATGGCGCGCGCGGTTGTTGGGGGTGGCCGTTGGGGCGGCCAATGGGGGCGGCATGAGTGAGCCGCGAGAGCGAAGCAGGAGCAAATGGCTGCGGCCGGCGATCGTGGTGTTCACGATCCTGCCGTTGCTGTTGCTGTCCGCGCTGGTTGCGTTCCAGGTCAGTCCCTGGCCGTCCGTGCTGCTCATCCGCCGCGCCTTCAACGAGGATGCCCAGAAAGCGTCGCAGGCGCTGGAGAAGCACGTTCCGCCGGCGCTTTCGGCGCAACTCAACGAGCACTACGACCCGGCCGATCCCGACGCCCTGCTTGACGTGTTCTATCCGTCCGCGATTGCGGACAAGCCGCTTCCCACCATCGTGTGGGTGCATGGCGGCGGCTGGATCTCGGGCAGCAAGGACGACATTGCCAACTACGGAAAAGTGCTCGCCGGCAAGGGCTATACGGTGGTCGGCGTCGACTATTCGCTCGCGCCTGGAAAGACCTTTCCGACTCCGATCCGGCAGGTGAACGCCGCGCTCGGCTATGTGCTCAAGAACGCGGAGCGGCTGCGGGTCGATCCCGATCATATCGTGCTGGCCGGCGATTCCGGCGGTGCCCATATCGCCGCCGTCACCGCCAACGCGATTGCAGTCCCGTCCTATGCGGCCACACTCGGCATCGTGCCGGCGATCGAGCGGCGGCAGCTCGCGGCGCTGCTGCTCTATTGCGGCCCGTACACCATCGACGGCGTCAATCTCGACGGGCCGTTCGGCAGGTTCCTGAGCACGGTGCTGTGGTCGTTCAGCGGCAGCAAGGATTTCAAGAGCAATCCCAATTTCGGGGCAGCCTGGGTGCTCAATCACGTGACGGCGGAGTTTCCGCCGTCCTTCATCTCGGCCGGCAACGCCGATCCGCTGCTGCCGCAGTCGATCGCGCTTGCGGATACGCTCGCGAGCCGCGGCGTGCGGGTCGAGCGCCTGTTCTTTTCGGCCGACCACCGGCCGGCTTTGCCACACGAATATCAGTTCAACCTGGACAACGAGGCCGGCCGGCTCGCGCTCGAGCGCTCGGTCGCGTTCCTGGCGCGCCAGATCAGGCAATAGCGCGCTATTGCGGCTGCCGCTGATTCGGCTCGTAAGCAATAGTTTTTACGAGCAGTAATTCACAACATCCTGTTGCCAGTAACCCTTCACCGTCGCTGCAAATTCTACAATCGCGGATCGATAATTGATTCGCGAGGAATCCATGAAGCGCGCCGCGACGATCCTGGTAGTCGCGTTATGTGTTGTCTCGAATAGCCGTCTGGCCTGGTCCTGGAGCGGGAACGGGCATCGCACCGTCGGCATGATCGCCGATCTCGTCCTGGAGCGATATCCGAAGATCCGCGAGCGGGTCGCCGCCATCCTGGACGGCAACAGCTTGTCCGAGGCTTCAGTGTGGGCGGATTGTGCCAAAGGCTATCGATACTGCCACCGTTCGCTGACCGACGAGGAGAAAGCGTTCGTCAAGCACAATCCGGGGCATCATGCGTTTCACTATACGGATGTGCCGATCCAGCAGGGTGCCTATAAAGCGGGAACGGCCGGCACTGCCGACAACGACATCGTGCGCGTGCTCGCCCATGCCATCAATGTGCTGCGAGGGAAAGCCCCGAACGAGGGCCCGGCGACCCTCAACGAGCGTGAAGCGCTCTGGCTGATTGCCCATCTCGTCGGCGACATCCATCAGCCGCTGCATGTGGGGGCGATTTACTACGACAAGGATTGTGCTTCTATCGTCGATCCCAACGTGGTCGCGAAGGACTTGCCTGAATTTGGCATTGGCTCAGTGGTCATGTCGACGCGCGGCGGCAACGAACTCAAGGTCGGCAGCAAGAGTCTTCACGCTTACTGGGATGACGGCACCGTCAAGGGAGCCATGCGGCTTGCCGGCGTGCGTGACTTGTCGATCGATGGTTTCGCCAAGGTGGTCGTCGGCGCGCCGCCGCAGGCCTGGCGGCCAACCGGCGATCCGGAGACCTGGCCGGCGCAATGGGCGACCGAGTTCGCTTCTACTTGCTCGCAGCGCGCTCACCCAGATCGAGATCGGGCCGGGGGCGGTCGAGGCAGGTAGCAAATGCACCTGGCCGATCACGCTGCAGCGAAACTATACGGATTGGTCCAACCGCCAGACTTTGGCTCAGCTGGGCAAAGCGGGCTTCCGCCTCGCCGAGGTCTTGCGCGTGGTCGTTACGCCGCAAGGCGCGGGCGAAGATCAGCCGACAGGATCGATCTCAAATCGCCCGCGTCGATAGTAGTACCAAGCGTCAGTCCGGCGGGCAGAAGTCTGGTGTTAAGTCTGCTGGCCCTACGGCTGCGAAATGCGGTAGCCTCGTCTCCACGACCGACCCGCATTCCAACAATCGTCGGCGTGGAGGAGGACGACCCATGCAAATCACTCGCCGTGAATCCATGCAGTTGTCGACCGGCGCATTGGCCTCATTCTCGGGGCTTGCGGTCTCGCAGGCCGCCGCGCAGACCGTGCCCGCAGGCTTGGCCGAAACCCAGCTGCGCAACATCTCGTCGCTGCCGCTCAAGCCGGATGGCTCGGCGCCCGAATACACGCCGCAGGAGGCCGGCACCATAACGGGCGTGCTCTGGCGCACCAAGAACCAGACCCCTGACATCGAGTTCGACTATCGCAAGATCAACATCAAGGTCGATGCGCGCGGCACCGCCAAGCTCTCCGGCACGCTGACCTTCCCCGATCTCGAGAAATTGCCGCGCCACTCCTATGTGACGCTTCTGCAATGCGGCGCCGCGACGCCACGTGGCATTGTGAAATGGAGCGGCGTCCGTTTCTCCGATTTTGCCAACATGGTCGGCACCCAGCGCTTCGCCAGCTATGGCCGGCTGATCGGGTCGGACGGCTATTACATCGACGAGGACATGGCGACGCTCATGCACCCGCAGGTCGTGCTGGCGTGGCTGCTGAACGATCAGCCAATCCCGCCGCAGCACGGCGCGCCGCTGCGTCTGATCATCCCATTCCGCTACGGCGCCCGCAGCCTGAAGGCGATCACCGACATCCAGTTCACGGCGACGACCTTCGCGCCGGCGAAGCCCTGGCCGACCTGAGCAGCGGTTATAGTTGGACGGCCCGCCAATCCCGGCGGGCCACTCCAAGCGCTCAGTGCCGAGGCCCGAACAGCGCCTCGATCTCGTCCATCAAGGGGTGGGTGAGCCCGGCTTGGCGCAATTCGGCGAAGTCTTCAAGGACGGCGGCTTCCCAGGATTTGTCGCCCACCACCCGCTGCTCGCCGCGATAGCGCAGATAGACCGCTCTTGCCGCGTCCCCGCGTTCGAGAAACATGAGAGCATGCGCGCGGTTGCCATGGAGCCAGATCAGATCGGGCGCGAGCGACAGGGTCTGATCCGCGCATTCGAGTGCGATCGCAAATTTGCGAGCCAACACGAATTTGTAGGCAACGCCGCCGATCTTACTGATGGCAGTTAGTAGACCCTGCTGCCACTTCGTATTGCTGCGATCGATCGCGGCCACACGCTCTGCGATGGCGAGGTCGTTGCGATACGCCCTGAGCGCCTCCTCGAGCTGGTCCTGCGCCTCCAGCACGTCGCCGATCTTGCTGTATGCGACCGACAAATCGCGCTGCCACTGCATATTGCCGGGATCGGCCGCGGCCAGGCGCTCCAAAACGGCGAGGCTGCCGCGGTAGGCCTGCAGCGCCTCCGCGGGCTGGCCCTGATCCCGCAGCACGTTGCCGATCTTGTCGTAGGAGACCGACAGATCGCGCTGCCATTCGGTATTGCTGGGATCGACCGCAGCCAGACGCTCCCGGATGGCGAGACTGCTGCGGTAGGTCTTGAGCGCCTCCGCGAGCTGTCCCTGTGCCAGCAGAACGTCGCCGATCTTGTTGTATGCGATCGACAGATCGCGCTGCCATTCGGTATTGCCGGGATCGGCCGCGGCCAGGCGCTCCATGATGGCGAGGCTGTCGCGGTAGGTTTTGAGCGCGTCCGCGATCTGGCCCTGCGCCTTCAGCACGTCGCCCACTCGTTCGTAGGCGACCGACAGGCTGCGCTGCCGCCGCGTGTTGCTGGGATCGGCCGCGGCCAGACGCCTCGCGATGGCGAGGGAGTTACGGTAGGTCTTGAGCGCGTCCTCGAGCTTGCCCTGCACCACCAGCACGTCGCCGATCTTATTGTACGAGATCGCCAGATCGCTCTGCCAATAAATATTGTTGGGATCGGCCGCAGCCAGGCGCTCCATGATGGCGAGGCTGTCGCGGTAGGCCTGGAGTGCGTCTGCAAGCAGGCCCTGATCCATCAGCACGTCGCCAACCTTATGGTAGGACACCGAGAGATCGCGCTGCCACCGCGGATTTCCGGGATTGATCGCGGCCAGACGCTCCTTGATGGCGAGGCCGTCGCGGTAGGCTTGAAGCGCATCCGCGAGCTTGCCTTGCACCTTCAGCACGTCACCGACCTTGTCGTAGGAGATCGACAGATCGCTCTGCCACAACGTATTGCCGGGGTCGGACGCGCCCAGGTGCTCCATGATGGCGAGGCCGTCGCGATAGGCCCTGAGCGCCGCATCGAGGTCGCCGAGTATCTGGTAAGTGTCGCCGAACTCGCCGAGCATCACCGACTGGCTGCGCTGCAGCGCCGGATCGTCAGGTGCCGCGGCCGCAAGCTGCTCGAAACTCGCGCGGGCGGTGTCCAGGATCTTGCGGATCGTCTCGGCGCTTACTCCCTGTACGTTGCGCAGGCCTCGGGCGATATCGAAAACGAGAGTTTCGGCGGCGTGCTGCGCCAGCTTGAAATTGCGAGTCGCCTTGTCGCGCTCGTCGTTCGCCTGCGCCTCGTTATGCTGCGCGATGCCGCGCTGCTCGACAGCGAGACCACGCTGCCAATAGGCAAACCCGGCCAGACCCAGCGCCACGACCAGCCCGGCGGCGAGGCTGCCGGTGAGAATGTTGCGGCCCCGCGTCGCGTCTTGCCGGCTCGCCCTGATGAAGGCCTGCGTCTCCTCGGTCGGCACCGGCGCCCCGCGCGGGCGGGCGGCGATCCAGCGCTCGGCCTGCTCCAGCACCGGGGAGCGCAGCAACAGCCCCGTTGGCCCCTTGGCCAGGGCCCAATGCCGGGCCTGTTCGCCGAACGTCGTATGTTGCCTGATCCAGGCGATGTCGGTGTCGAGCGCTTCGGCCAGACGATCTGCGCTCACCTCGAACCGCGCCTCATCATCGAAGAACACGAAGTTGAGCTTTGCGACCGCCTCCGGCACTTCAGTGCTGGTCACGGGACGCAACAGGATCGGTGCAAACCGCTTGTTCAAGGACGCCGCGAACGCAATCTCCTTGCGCGCCACGTCGGAGGCCGCCGAATCGGGACTCAGCACGAACACCACCGTGTCCGCGCGCGCGATCAGGACCTCGATGCGCTTCCACCAGTCCTCGAAGGCGTAGATGTCGGTGCGGTCGATGAGCGGCTCGAAGCCGCGCGTCTTCAGCGCCGCCTCGAGCCGATCCGCGAAGACCATGTCCTTGCGCGAATAGGAGATGAAGATCTTGGCGCGTGATGGGGCTGTGCCGGTCGCGTCCGCGGTCATGGAGCTCGCTCGTCTGCCCGACGGCCGCGACTGTGAATAGGCGATTCAGACAAATTCAAGGTGCGGCGTCAGCCTAACGAAGGACCCGCATCCCCCGTTCGGACTACTCCGGCTTGATGTTAGCGAACTTGATGACCTTCGCCCACTTCTCAATCTCGGTCGCGATCAGGCGGCCGAAGTCGGCGGGCGAGCCGGGGATGATGGTGCCGCCAAGGTCCGCGAGCTTGGCCTTGATCTTCGGATCGGCGAGGCCAGCGTTGACCTCACGGTTGAGCGTCGCGATCACGTCGGGCGGCGTGTTGCGGGGCGCGCCGATGCCGAACCAGGCGCTCGCCTCGTAGCCCGGCACGAACTGGGCGATGCTCGGAACATTGGGCAACGCATCGCTGCGCGTCGCTGTGGTCACCGCCAGCGGACGCAGCTTGCCGGCGCGAATGAACTCGATCGAGGCGGGCAGGTTGTCGAAGGTCACCTGCACCTGACCGCCCATCAGGTCGGTCAGCAGCGGGGCCGAGCCACGGTAGGGGACGTGCGCCATCCTGATCCCGGTCATCATCTTGAACAGCTCGCCCGAGACATGGATCGAGGTGCCGATGCCGGCAGAGCCCATGTTGAGCTTCTCGGGATTGGCCTTGGCATAGGCGATGAACTCCGGGACCGTCCGCACCGGCAGCGACGGCGTCACCTCCATGATGTTGGGCACCCGCATGATGCCGCCGACCGGCACGATGTCGGTCGCGAAATTGAAATTAAGCCTGTCGTAGAGCGTGGCGTTGATGGCGTTCGGCGCGTTGACGAAGAGGAGCGTGTAGCCGTCGGGCGCGGACTTGGCGACCGCTTCCGCCGCGATGTTGCCGCTTGCGCCAGGACGGTTCTCGACAATGAAGGGCTGGCCGAGCCGCTCGGCGAGCCATTCGCCGAACAGGCGCGCCAGGATGTCATTGGCGCCGCCCGCCGCGAAGCCGACCACGAAGCGTACCGGCTTGTTGGGGTAGGCCTGCGCCAGCGCGAAGCGCGAAGCGACGGGCAGCACAGCGGCGCCGGCTGCGAGTTGCAGGATCGTGCGGCGTGGCAGTCTCATGGCTCCTCCCCCGGAACTTTGTCGCAAGCTGTGCGGCGATCGATCGTGCGCATCTTTACGCCGGCAATGCGTCACAAGCCAGCATCGTTGTCGGTGAGGCGTCGAAAGATCGCAACCGCGGCTCGATCCGTTCGCGCGTGGCCATTCCGCCGCCAACATGGCCTTGCCTTCTCGCCTGATGCGAGGAAACTGCAGCTGGTCGAGGCACACTCGCCGGCTCGAAGAGGACTAGAACGATGAGCGACACAATCGTCCCACCGGCACCTGTGGCGGTGATCGGGCTCGGCAATATGGGGGTGCCGATGGGCGCCTGCCTGATCAAGGCCGGCTACGCGGTGACGGGCTTCGATCTCCTCGAGCCGGCGCGCCAGAAATTTGCCGCCGCGGGTGGACGCGTCGCCAACGACATGGCGGCCGCCGTTGCGGGAGCCCAGGCCGTCATCATGCTGCTGCCCAACGGCAAGATCGTACGCGAGGCGGTGAGCGCGATGCGCCCACATCTTAAGGCCGGCACCATCCTGATGGACATGAGCTCGTCCGATCCGATCGGCACCCGTTCGCTCGGCGAGGAGCTGAGCGCGGCCGGCATCGCGTTCATCGATGCCCCGGTATCAGGGGGCGTGGGGCGCGCCGTGACTGGCACGCTGGCCATCATGGTGGGCGGGGAGGGCGCGACCATCGATCGCGTTCAGCCGCTCTTGTCAGCCATGGGCGGCTCGATCTTCCGCACCGGCGCGCTCGGCTCCGGCCACGCCATGAAGGCGCTCAACAACTACGTCTCGGCGGCGGGCCTCGTTGCGGCGGTGGAAGCCCTGCAGGTCGGCCGCAAGTTCGGCCTTGATCCCGCGCTCATGGCCGACATCCTCAATGTCTCATCGGGCAAGAACAACACCACCGAGCTCAAGCTCAAGCAGTTCATCATCTCGGAAACCTTCGACGACGGATTTCCGCTGCGCCTGATGGCCAAGGATGTCCGCACCGCCGACGACATGGCCCACGCGCTCGGCATCGCGACGCCGCTCGCCGATCACTGCGCCCGCTTATGGGACGCGGCTGCGCGCGAACTGAACGAAAAGGCGAACCACACCGAGATGATCCGCTACCTGCAGCGGCTTCCCAAACCGGACAAGCCCTGAGGGCATTGGTGGACAAGCCTTGATGGAAAGGACTGCAATGACCCAATTCAGCGTCGGCCAGGCCAGCATTGCGCGGATCGAGGAGACTTATCTGCCGGTCTACCGGCCGCGCGATATCTTCCCTGACTACAACGATGCGATCGCGGCCGAGCATGCCCACTGGATGGCGCCGCATCACTATGATCGCGACCAGGATCTCATCAAGCTCAGCGTGCACAGCTGGCTCCTGAAGATCGGCGGCAAGACCATCCTGATCGACTGCTGCTGCGGCAACAACCGGAGCAGGCCGGCGCGGCCGTTCTGGGACATGCTCAACACGCCCTATCTCGAGCGGCTCGCGGCCGCGGGCGCGCGACCGCAGGACATCGACTACGTGATGTGCACGCACCTGCATCACGACCACGTCGGCTGGAATACGCAGCTGCGCGACGGCTCCTGGGTGCCGACCTTTCCGAATGCCCGCTACGTCATCTCCAAGCCGGACTTCGAGTATTATCAGAAGCTCGATGCGGACCCGAGCAAGGCCGAGCCGGTGGAGTTCGGCACCTTCCGGGACTGCGTGCTGCCGATCGTGGAGGGTGGGCGGGCCGACCTCGTTACCGGACCGCATCGCCTCAACGAGTTTCTTGAAATCCTGCCGGCGCCCGGCCACTCCGCCGGCCACGTCGTGTTCAAGCTCGAGAGCGGCGGCGCGCAGGCCGTCTTCATCGGCGACGTGTTTCACCATCTGCTGCAGGTCTATTACCCGCACTGGAACTTTCCCAAGAACTCCGACGCCGACGAGGCGCGGGCGAGCCGCCGCAAAGTGCTGGAGCACTGCGCCGGGAGCGGCGCGCTGGTGCTGCCCGGCCACGTCGGCGCGCCGTTCGCCGGCCACATCGAAGCGACCGCGAAAGGGTTCGTGCCGAGATTCGTCCGCAATGGAGCTGAACCTCCGCGCGATCAGAAGATCGACGTTACGTGCGGTCAATTCACGGTGCAGTGTCTCCACATATGCAGTTACGAGTTGAAAGATGACGCGTGGATAGCGACGGGAGAGCCGATCAACAACAGCCGAAACAAAGGTCGCGGCCAGAAAAGGGTTGCACCCTACTCGCACTTCCCCAACTGACGGGTCGGCGAGCAATTTGACGTTCTTCACCGTTTGCCGCAGTTCGTCGAACACTGCCGTTCCGCCGTCGAGCAAAGCGTGACCGTAGTCGGTGGGCTTGACCCCTTGGCGGCTGCGGTCAAGCAGACGTACGCCGAGCGCATGTTCCAGTTCCGCAATCGACCGGGAAATAGCGGGCTGCCCGGTGTTCAAGAGTGCCGCAGCCTTGCTCATGCTGCCGGCCTGCACAACAGCCATCAGGACGTGAAGGTCGTGCAGCTTCATCCGGCATCCGATGCGATCACTCAACCGCATTGCTTCATCCATCACAGGACCGTTATGCTTCCATTCATAAATAGCATTATACGGGTATAGCTGCATCCATTAATTTTTGCCGCCTAACGCCTCGCTCCCCGAGAACGTTGTCAACGTCCGCGAATGGACAAGAGAGATTGTGATGAAATTTCCCCGCCGCACATTCTTGCATCTGGCCGCAGGTACTGCCGCGCTGCCCGCCGTGTCGCGGTTAGCTTGGGCGCAAGCCTATCCGGCGCGGCCGGTACACTTGATCGTTGGCTTTGCTCCGGGCAGTGGAGGCGACCTCAGCGCACGTCTGATCGGTCAATGGCTAGCGGACCATCTCGGCCAGCCGTTCATCATAGAGAACAGGCCGGGCGCGGGCACGAATATCGCCGCTGAAGCGGTCGTGCGTGCAGCTCCGGATGGCTATACGCTCCTTTTCGTCTCCAATACGAATGCAATCAACACGACTCTACAAAGACCTTCGATTTCGACTTTATTCGCGGTATTGCGCCAGTGGCGGGCATCAGTCGTGGGCCTTTGGTCATGGAGGTCAATCCATCGCTTCCAGTCAAAACGGTGGCCGAATTCATCACCTATGCCAATGCCAATCCAGGCAAGATCAATTTTGGGTCAGGCGGCATTGGAACCACAGTCCATTTGGCGGGCGAGTTGTTCAAGATCATGACGGGTATCAACTTGATCCACGTGCCCTATCGCGGCTCACCACAAGCTATTACCGATTTGATCGGCGGACAGATTCAAGTGATGTTCGACCTATTGTCTTCTTCGTCAATCGAGCACGTCAGGAACGGCAAGCTACGGGCACTTGCGGTGACCACCGCGACCCGTTCGGATGTGCTGCCAGATATTCCCGCCATAAGTGAAGTTGTGTCGGGCTATGAGGCGATGTCTTGGGGCGGGATTGGTGCGCCAAAGAATACGCCAAATGAGATCGTCGAAAAGCTCAATCGGGAAGTCAGCGCCGCGCTTGTCGACCCCAAGATGCAGGAGAGCATTGTTAATGTCGGTAGCGTGCCGATGTCTATGACCCCCCGGAATTTCGGCAAACTCATTGCTGACGACGCCGAGAAATGGGGCAAGGTCGTGCGGGCCGCGAACATCAAAGCGGAATAGGCCATCGATGACGCCGAATCCGTCCCAGTCCGGAAGGTTGAGATCGAGCAAATGAGGTCTCACTCACGCCGAGCCATGGAGAAAAGGTGATGAGGGCAAAAGCGGTCATTCGAGAGCCGGGGGAGGGCAAGAAAGTCACGTTGGCCGGCGAGCCGATGACTTTCCTCGTGACGGGAGAGGACACGAGGTACACGTCCATGTTCGATTGCACGCTGCCACCCGGCTTTTCCACCGGCCTCCACGTTCATAGTCTTCAGGAAGAAACCTTCTACGTGCTGGAGGGCGAATGCGAGTGGCAGGTAGGCAGCCAACTGATCCGCGCCAGGCCCGGAACATTCGTCTTCATTCCACCGGGCGTGCCTCACAACATCGCCAACGCCAGCGACAAGCCGGCAAGGATGCTCTTGACCGTCTCGCCGCCCGGTTTCGAACATTATTTCGAAGCGGTTGCGATACTGATTTTGGCGGCGGTCCGCACGCCATGCCATCTCGGAATTGCGCGGCCGCAGGCTCGAGGGCTAGGCGCTGATGGCGCATTAGCCAATCCAGCGTCGGAGGGGCCTCGTTGCGTCGACCTTTAAGGTGATTTTTTCGCGGTGCTACCGCCTAAAGCCCTATGCAACTCGGTCACCGCTTGCGCGAGCTGATCATGATGTAGGACGTCGTCCTTTGGAATGCGGCCAACCGTCGAAGCCAGCTCATGCAGAATGTCAGCGAACAGACCGAAGTTGATGTGCATGTGAATCGATTTGCGGACGTCTTCTGCGCCTGGCCGTTCAAGGATTAGCGCGATGCCGGTCTGATCGACGTGCGCCTCGAATCGCGATGAACGCTCGAATGTTCCAATATACAGCTTATCGGGATATTCGAGCGCAACCTCAGCCTTGTCGGAGACTGGTTTTGTCATAGCGGTTCCTCGTTGAGAGCCAGCCGTCAGATCCTCACGACGGAAGCGATGGCCACCTTGCGATAGGTCAAGAAGCTCCTGCAGAGTTTCATTCAACGCACTCTTGGCAGGTTCGATCCGGCGTCCCCGACGGGCTGAGTTGATCTGAGTCAATACAGCTCGCGCTGTCTCCTCTAACCTTTTTATCGTTAGGAGCTGTAAATGGCGCAGGCAGCGGACGCCTTTCGGATTTTGTACGACGCAAACCATGAGCGCGTCCGGCGTATTCTTGCTCGTATTGTCGGTCCGCAGGACGCCGAGGATTTGGCCCAGGCGGTTTTCGCGAAAGCAGCGAAAGCGTTGCCGAGCTTCCGAGGCGATGCGGATGCCTCGACTTGGCTTCACCGGATTGCAGCGAATGTGGCCTCCGACTGGCTGCACAGCCGGTCTATGCACGAAGCCAGGCTGACGGTGCCGCTGCCCGGTCCATCGGACGATGACACGGACGCCGCCGCACTCGGCTCGGCAGATGTCGACGGGGAGCCTTCCCCCGAACAGCTACTCTCCAACAAGGAAATGCACGGCTGCATCCGCCGCGAAATCGGAAAACTTCCGGAGACCCTTCGCACGGCCTTTATGCTCAGTGCGCTTGGCGGGCTGAGCGACGATGAGGTCGGCCGAACCCTCGGCATCAGCCATAACAATACCAAGGTCAGGCTGCACCGGGCGCGGCAAGAGTTCAGGAAAATCATTGAAGCGCGATGCGACTTTTACCGTAACGAGCTTGCCTGCAAGCCCACGTCCCCTGATTGCTGCTCTCACGCCGACGAGCCCTTGTAACTTTTCCACACGCCCTCCCGTCTAACGTCTCAGATGAGGAGGTGATGACATGGAACACTCGTGGCTTATTCCGCTCGTCATGATTGCGCTCTGCGTTTTCATGATGGGAGGCGGAATGCGCGGTGGTTGCCGATAGACCGGCGATCCCTACGAAAAGGAAGGAGCAGGAATGATGGCGTCTTTCGCTACGCGACTCGATGAATTGCCAAGACCGATCTGGTTCGCACTGGCAATTCTGGGATTCATCTTCTGGTGGCCGCTGGGACTGGCGGTCCTGGCCTATCTCATATGGAGCGGAAAAATGGCTTGCTGTGGATTTGACTTTGGCAACTGGCGCAACGATACGAGCCGTCCGCTGCAGGATTGGTCGCGGCAGCCGCGAACGAGCGGCAACCAAGCCTTCGACGAATACCGGACTGCCACGTTGCAGCGATTGGAAGAGGAGCAGCGCGTGTTTCGGGATTTTCTGTCGCGCCTGCGCACTGCGAAGGACAAGGCAGAGTTCGACCAGTTCATGGCGGAACGTCGCGCCCAGCCAACGCCGAGCGCGTCGTAGTCGAAGGAGCCAGTGATATGGTCGAAGCATCAGGATCCGGAAAGTCCGGAAGAGCAAGCTTTACAATCTTTGCAACCAGGGAGCCTGCCATGAAATTCGTGTCTATGCTCGCGGCCCTTTGCGCCTCCGCCGTGCTCGCGATGGCACAGGCAACATCAGCACTCGCGCAGGATGCCCACCAGCACACCGAGACTACACCGCCCGCGGCGGCATCACCGGCAACGCCAGCATCACCGGGTATGCCGTCCGGGATGCCGCAGACTTTGCCGGCCGAGATGATGCAAATGATGCAGATGATGCAAAAGATGCACAGCGGCGCGATGTCCCGGATGGCCATGATGGGTGTGTCCATCATGGCACCGGGAGGCGCCATCCAAAATGTCGAGGGGCATATCGCCTTTCTCAAGGCGGAGCTCAAAATCACCGAACCGCAACAGAAGCAATGGGACCAGTTCGCCGATGCTCTACGGACGAATGCAAAGGCGCTAAGCGCTGCCTACGGCGCAATGATGAGCGGAATGATGGGCGGAGCGGACAAGAAAATGCCGCCCGCGGCTCGGCTCGAACAACAAGAGAAACTGCAAACACTGCAGCTGGAGGCTCTTAAGCGGTCTCGGACGGCACTGGAAGGGTTGTATGCAGCGTTGAGCGATGAGCAGAAGCAGCGGCTCGACCAACTGATTTGAGCGACTCTTGCTCAGTTGCCGTGGCCAAGCCAAGGACTAGGGAAAGTCCTTCAGGACCTGAATGGGGATGGCAACGACGTTGGGGCTCTGCCACGCCGTCGAGATCCGTATCACGTTGGACAGAAAATTCATTGTCCGGGTCATCAGCGTTGTAACGACTGCCACGACCCGGCCATCGCAATCGAGCACGGGCGCTCCCGAGGCGCCATGATCGAGCACGAGACGATCGTTCCCATCGTAAATTTCAAAAAGTGCTGAGCCGGCGAATTTGTCATCGCCCCCCTCCTGGACGAAGCGACCGCCTGCAAATCGCAATTGGTTGTCGGGATAGGCGAGACTCACGACCTGCTCATTCGGGATGAGCGGTTCTGCTCGGCGCTGCAGGACAGCTGCGTTGGGAATTTCAGTGCGCAATTCGAGCACGGCTATTTTCTCGACATGCAGGCCCGCAAGATGGAGAACGCGAGCAGAAACCGATCGCTTGCCTTCACCACTTTGCATCTCAACATCTTTCCACTCGGTTGCCGAGAGGTGCATGGCCTCGGAAACATGCGCTGCGGTGACGAGCAGCCGAGAAGAGAGAAACCAGCCCGTACCGCGAATTCCAATGACGCCAGGCTGCGCCTTCATTTCTTCTTCGTTGAAATGCCTTGCAAGGCTCATCGTGGACGGGACAAACATCGACGGGTCGACGCACGCCGCTTCGATGCGAGAGCACGCCACAATAAGCATTAGGAAAGAAAACAAGGATCGACGCATGATGCACCCCCCGGTTTGCATCGTGGATTGGCTTGCAGCGGACGAGACAAGACCCCGAGACAGAAGACGTTATCAGCGCGCGGGGGCTCAGGCTGTGACCGAGCCGCAACAGCGAAGAGAGATTCGCTGCCCGACATGTCGCTGCGATTGATGAATGAAGCTGGTTGCA
Organism: uncultured Alphaproteobacteria bacterium; assembly: GCA_963817015.1. Taxonomy (GTDB): domain Bacteria; phylum Pseudomonadota; class Alphaproteobacteria; order Rhizobiales; family Xanthobacteraceae; genus VAZQ01. The sequence goes on from CAWFMV010000016.1 coordinate 322,712, forward strand.
ACGCTTGCGACGTGCAGAGCGGAGCCCATCATCGCGGCGTTTGCTCACGATATGAGCGAGGCAGCTTCGACATGCTGATCAGAGTAGGATTCTTTTCGCTAGCAGAAGCATTGGAAGCCGTCGGCGATCTTGCCGCGAGGTACGGCAGACGAGACGCAGGGCGCCACATCGTAATACCACCACTGGTTGTGCATATCTCGTCCGGTCTGACCGAAATGAATTTACGAGTTAGTCGCGCCGCCATTTACTCGCTGAGTAATTCTAGCGTGAATAAGTCGCTTTTGCGTTGTGCGGCTAGTTCGATCAGGCAAATCAAAATTGGGGGCGTGCGATGTCAGTCGCGCTGCGGACGTCGATTGGGATTTTATTCACCTGTGCGGTGGCGCTTGTGCCGAAGCCAGCAGCCGCCGACGAGGGCGGCGTCAGCTTCTGGGTCCCGGGATTTTTTGGAAGTCTCGCGGCAGCGCCGCAGCAGCCGGGATGGTCGTTTACGACCTTCTTCTATAATACGAACGTCAAGGCCGGCGCCGACGTCGCTTTCGCGCGGCAGGTCAACCGCGGCAACATCAATGTGAATTTCAACGGAAACTTGAACATAAACCTGAGGGCGCCCCCCGATATCCAGTTCTTCCTTCCGAGCTACACGTTCGCAACGCCGGTCCTGGGCGGGCAGGCGACCTTCTTGCTGTTGGGGGCGTACGGCCGCAACGAGACGTCCGTCAGTGGAACACTGACGGGGGGTGGCCCGCTCGGCCTTACGGTCGCCGCCGGCCGCACCGACACGACGTGGGGCTGGGGTGACCTAGCTCCAATGTTCACTCTGCGCTGGAACAAGGGCGTCGACAATTTTATGGCCTACATCACCGGCGACATTCCGGTTGGGGCCTATGATCCGAACCGTCTGGCCAATATCGGTATCGGTCACGGAGCGATCGACGCCGGCGGTGGCTACACCTATTTCAACCCGCAGACCGGACACGAATTCTCAGCCGTGCTCGGCTTCACCTACAATTTCGAAAATCAGGACACCAATTACAAGAACGGTGTCGACATGCACCTCGATTGGGGCGCCTCGCAGTTCGTCACCAAGGAATGGCAGATTGGCCTCGTCGGATACTTCTACAATCAGGTCTCGTGCGACAGCGGGAGCGGCGACAGGGTCGGCTGCTTTGAATCGCGGGTCGTCGGCATTGGACCGCAGATCGGTCACATCTTCCAGATCGACGACAACTATCAGGGCTACGTCAACCTCAAGGGCTACAAGGAATTCGACGCGACGCATCGCCCCGACGGCTGGAACGTGTGGGCCACGCTCTCGATTTCACCGGCAGAGGAAAAAAAGCCAGCCGGAGTCGAAGCGGCCGCGCATTGTGAAGTAGGGGGCGCCAGCCAACTCTTTGCACGGAGGCCGCCATGAAGAACTTATCTCTCGTTGGCGTCGCCTTTATTGCAATCAGCGCAAGTGTTGCCGCGCACGCCGCGGACATGCCGATGAAAGCGCGGCCCCTGCCAGAACCGCCGTACAACTGGTCAGGATTCTATGTCGGCATGAATTTTGGCGGGGCGTGGACCCGTGGCAGCCTGAATATTCCAAACAACAATTTTCATGGTGGCCTCACTGAGTTTATTGGTGGCTTTCAAGCTGGCTACAACTTTCAGGCTGGCCATCTACTGCTCGGTGTCGAAGGAGAGTTCGACGGAGCCATCTTCGATCATCCGGCGCTGCCGACCCCGACACTCGGCCCGGTGAGTCAGAATTGGATCGGAACAGCGGCGGCCCGCATCGGCCTCGTCAACGATCAATGGCTTGTCTATGGAAAGGTTGGCAGCGGCTGGGTCGACAGCAGAGCATCATTGAACTTACCGGGCGTCAGTTGGGTTGGGTCAAACACAAGCTCGGGTTGGCTCGTTGGCGCGGGCCTTGAATACGGCTGGAAAGCACATTGGACGGTCAGGCTCGAATACGAGTTTCTTTCGCTGCCAAGCTGGACGTCGCCCACAGCGCCGTCGATACAGTTGAACCGCGACGTTCAGATGGTCAAAGCCGGGATCAACTACAAATTCGAGGCCGGCGTCCCGGAAAAAGTCGCACGACCGAGTGCTCGCCGTTCTGCCGAGCCCGACGAAGATTTGGCCAAAAATTCTCAGAACCCGATCGCCGATATGGTCAGCCTTCCGTTCCAGAGCAACACCAATTTCAACGCTGGGCGGTTCAACCGCACCCAGGAAGTGCTCAACATTCAGCCCGTCGTTCCGCTGCACATCAGCGCAGACTGGAACGTGATCTCGCGCACGATCATTCCGATAATCAGCCAGCCCGATCTGATACGAAACAGTAATACGAATGGAATTGGCGACATCACGCAATCGTTGTTTTTCTCGCCCGTACACCCAGGCGAACTCATTTGGGGCGCTGGTCCGGTCTTTACTGTTCCGTCCGCGAACGATCCTATTCTCGGGCAGGGAAAAATGCTGCTCGGCCCCACGGTCGTCTTATTGACAACGCCGGGACATTGGGTGATCGGCGTGCTGGCGAACAATCAGTGGTCAGTTGGCGGCAATCCGTTGCGGTCGCCCGTAAACGAATTGCTCCTGCAGCCGTTCATCAACTACAACATGGAACACGGGTGGTTCCTGACAACGTCACCGGTTATCACCGCGAACTGGCTGGCAGCGTCAGATCAGCGGTGGACTGTACCGGTTGGCGGCGGCGTTGGTCGAGTGTTCAAGCTCGACGACCACCCAGTGAGTGCGTACATCTCCGGCTATTACAACGTGATTAGACCAGACACCTCGCCGAACTGGCAATTGCGTGCCGAATTCAGCCTGCTATTCCCGGAGAAGTAGCCAAATTCGCAATGGTTCACAGAGGATCTCCGATGCCAGTCGCGCTACGGACGACAATCGGGATTATCTGCGCCGGTGCGTTGGCATTAGCGCCGAGCGCCGCGCACGCAGGCAATGGCGGGCTAAGCTTCTGGCTTCCGGGAATATTTGGAAGCCTCGCCGCGGTGCCTGGGCAGCCAGGATGGAGTTGGCTGACGCTCTACCTGCATCTGGATGTTTCTGGTGGAGGCGGAAAGGAGTTTCAGAGGGGCGGCGCGATTGTTGCCGGCCTTCATGCTCGCTCTGACGTTGTCGCCACTGGTCCCACCTATATCTTCGCAACACCAGTCGCCGGCGGCTAGGCCGCGCTCAGCCTCTTCGGTGCCGGTGGCAGAGTGCAAGTCGGAATTGACGCTACACTGAGCGGCCCTCGTGGGAACCAAATCTCAGGCAGTGCCACCGATGGGCGGACAACCTTCACGGACGTGTTCTGGCAAGGATCGCTGAAATGGCACGAGGGCGTCCACAACACGATGATCTATGCAACGGGAAATATCCCGAGCGGCACCTACGATCCCGACCGACTCGCCAATTTCAGCCTCGGTTTCGTGGCGGTCGATGGCGGCGCCGGATATACTTATCTCGATACGAAAACCGGAAACGAATTTTCCGTAGTGGCCGGCCTGACGTACAACTTCATCAATCCCGACCTCCATTATCAAAACGGCATCGAATTTCATCTCGATTGGGGCGCATCGAAGTTCGTGGACAAGAATGTCCACGTCGGATTGGTCGGCTATTTCTTCCAGCAGATCACCGGTGACAGCGGCGCGGGTGCAAGGCTTGGCGATTTCAAAGGACGCGTGCTTGGCATTGGACCGCAAATCGGGTTCATGTTCCAGCCGGGCGAAGGATATCAGGGCTACGTCAATCTCAAGGGCTACCGGGACTTTGCCCCTGAGAACCGGCCGGATGGTTTCACCATCTGGGCGACCTTCGCGGTTTCTCCTGCGGCGCCCGAGCCGTCGCAACCGCGCAGCCCGAGGATCGTCAAATAACCAATTGGCCTTCGATATTGAATGGTTACTCACCGCCGCGCGCGGCGTGAGTAGCAGCAGGAAGAACAATGACCGGTTGGGTTACCGCATTGCAGCTCTGCCTAACCGCAAATAGCCGACATTGGAACGGACATCGTTTTCCGCCGCTTCGCGCCACAAACGGACTCATGCGCTGCAACAAAACGTCGGCATACTCATAAACGCGACCGCTGGGATTTCGCTGATTGATGTCCGCTTAGCCCCTCAAGTTCCGGGAAAGCGGACCCCCGGATCGCCGAATGGACACCAGCCAAAATATACCAGCCAGGACCAAGATTCCCCCCACTATCGCATAGCCTAACATGGGCAGGGACAAGCCGATGGCCACGAGCCCAGCGCCGAAAAGGATCATACAGATCGCGCCAATAATCCACACCATTGGTCACCTCCTGTGATCAGCTATTCCCAAGCACAGCACTGCAGCGAACAGATCGCTCTCGTCTGTGCGGCGGTCATGTAGGGCAGTGCCATTATGGCGCACGCTAGAAGGACTGATTGCTTTGCGACGCGCGGGCTTCAGCACGCTTTGCGAAGTCTGGACCGGGTCTGGCAACAGCGAGTGTCGTACCCTCGCGTAAGTCTTTGCGGCGTTTTGGCAGTGATGGCCTGCCTCTTACCTGCATTGAGAGAGTTCTACATGCGCGCGATGAGACACCCCATTCGACCAATGTGATGGACGGCTTAGCCTTAGGTTTAGGACGGATCTCTTACAACATCCGATAAGCTCCGGGGGTAGGCCCTGCGACGATCAAGAATGCCGCCAATGGGGGCCATCTCACGGAGGCGAAGTAGCCAAGCAGGAGGTTGCAGTGGAATGGGTGCTCATCATGTCACTTCAATGGGTCGTTGGCGGGTCCACGACCGCGCCCATCACTCACACGATGGAGCAATTCCAGACAGAAGATTTGTGCAAAGCGGCCGCCCGTGAAATTAAGAATGAAATGAAAGCTACGATTTAGGGCGCTGAAACTCATGCCCGGGTGGTGTGTGTTCGACGGAAGTGACTTTCTATTCATCATCTCCGCGCCCGCCCTCGAAGAGGGAATGACAAGCGCGCTTATGTCCCGTTGCGGTCATGGTCGACAAAAGTCAGAGTGAGCATAAAGAGCCCGCCTATCCCCAATAGCTGACCTCCGCGTGGGAATTGTTTTCCCGCAGCTTCGGCCATACCCGGACATCGGCCTCATCGATCTTCTCGCCCTAAACCTAAGGACATCTCTCTCAGCCCTAGAGAGAATATCGCTCGGCGTCAGGCTTGGCGAAGCTCATCCTATGCACTGTCAGCCTGAGGTGTGCCGGCGATACGGAGTGATCGAAATGACAAGCAATTTCATTGGCACGTTATTCGGGATGGTAGGCCGCCCTCGCATGCCAGAAATTGCAAAGCCGCGTTCGCAACACATCGGATTTATGGCCGCGCTCTTTGCGTTCTTCTGCTGCTCGGCTTGGCCAAGCTCCGCCGCCGAAAATCTGGAGTGTCCAGAAATCGGCCCGGGCCGGGTTCCGGATCTCATTGGTGACGCGACGGGTGCCGGGCTGGTCACCACCGGGAACCGCAGCGACCTCTCCAATGAGATCAATGTTTTGATCTACAGGCTGCAAATCAGCAATCCCAACATCCCGTGGACTGACGTGCAGAACGTGCTGATTGCCGCGTATTGTCGCGTCGTGACCACTGCGCCTGGGCTCACTGCCTCCGAAAAATGGGACCGCATGCGCCAGTTCGACAAGGTTCTGGAACAACAGATCGCGGCCCACACGATGCCCGCCGGAACACTGATCATCGCCAACGTTCCGCTTCCTCCTGACGTCTTTCGAGAGCTCAGGAGCCAGGCATTCGCCTCCCATCAGACACCCGCCCAATTGATGGCCGCCATCCTGGCGCGCGCAGCAGGCAAGTAGAGACCCGATGAGCCCGCGCGACCTTGCTGAAGAGAGAGTGGCGGCATCTTCTGGACCTGGCGATGGACCAATGTCCATCCCGGTTTGACGTCAGAGTATCGTGACCCTTACTCGGCCTTTGCATGAATTGCACCCGCCCAATCGTTTTCTGGATTGCGATGCTCGCGGCGGTCGTCGCAGTCGTTGTCTTGCTACGCGGCGTCCTCCTACCGTTTGTTGCCGGCATGGTGCTTGCCTATGTACTCAATCCCATCGCAAGCCGTATGGAGCGGCTGGGGGTCAATCGCCTGCTGGCGACGATTGCCATCATCGTTGCCGCTGTTGTCACCATTGCGGTTCTGATGGTTCTGACTGTTCCAATGATCGTCGCGGAGGTCTCATACTTCATTGAAAGTCTTCCCTTGTACGTCAGGCGGTTGCAGACGCTGGCGACGGATCTTCAAGCCGACCGTGGCTTAGCAAGATAGTGGGGGAAGGTCTCGGGGAGGCCGAGCGTTCGTTCGGTGAGCTCACCTCCCTGGCGAGTAGTTGGATAGGCGCCCTCCTGCGCTCGATATGGTCGGGGGGACAGGCCCTGATCTCCATCGTTTCGCTTACGGTGGTGGCTCCCATTGTTGCCTGCTATCTCATCTATGACTGGAACAGGATGATCGCAGCGATCGACCACTGGGTGCCCCCTGTGTATCGCGAGACAGTGCGGATGATTGCCTCGGAGATCGATGACACTATCCGCGGATTCGCGCGTGGTCAGAGTTTGCTTTGTCTCGTTCTGGCCGTTTTCTACTCATCAGCACTGTCTCTGATCGGTCTCGAGCACGGCGTCCTGATCGGCATTGCGTCGGGGTTGTTAAGCTTCATACCCTATCTCGGCGCACTCGCTGGCCTCGCTATTGCTACGTGCGTTGCAATCTCACAATTCTGGCCGGATTGGACGATGGTCTTCTTCGTGCTTGCCGCGTTCTTTGTGGGGCAATCACTTGCGGACTACGTCCTGGCGCCATATCTGGTCGGCCGCAGTGTGCATTTGAACCCTGTTTGGATGATATTTGCGCTGTTCGCCTTCGGCTATCTGTTCGGCTTCGTTGGTCTCTTGATTGCGGTGCCGCTTGCTGCTGCCATCGGCGTGCTGATCCGTTTCGCACTGCGTCGTACTATGCAAGCCCGCTGTACGCTGGCCCGCTCCGTACGCCTCCTTGCACGAGATCGCCGGGATCGAATGTTTCCACCGAAGAGCCTCGACGCAGCGCGGCGCGTGAAGCTAGTCACCACTGAAGAAAGCGTGTCGTCACACACAGATGGAACAGCACCTTCAGGCGATTGTGACGGTTCTTTCTCTGGTCAATCCGCTGATCTGCGGGGCCATGTTCGCGCAGATAGAGGCCGGTCAGACCGCGCGCCGCACGACTGGCCGATGCCACCAGGGCGGCGTTGGCTGTGCTGGCTATCCTGATCATCGCTGCGCTCGCGGGAGCAAGAGTTCTGAAAGTTTTCGGCGTCTCGCTCGAAGCCTTTTCGATTGCCGGAGGAGGTGTGCTGACCTGGATCGGGTTCTCCATGTTGCGCGGTAGTTCGCCGCAGTCCCAAGGCCACTTGGCGAATGGCGCCAAAGAGAAACGATCGCTTACGCCGGTGATCATGTTCGCGGCCAGTCCGGGCACGATTACCGGAGTCATCACGCTCGCGGTTGCACATGCGAAACTGGCGCTGCCAGTCGCGGCGCTTGTCGCGGTCGTCGTAGCGGCGGGTGTAATGTGGATCGTGATGGTGCTTGTGGCTCACGGCGGAACACGCGCGAGCGGCGGCCTTTTTCACGACACGGCGACGCGGTTTATGGGATTGATTGTCATCGCCATGGGCGTGCAGTTCGCGCTGACAGGCTTCCACGATTTTTCCACCGTGCATCCTTGAGTGCTGTGAAGTCGAGGCTACTGATGGCCGGACTTGTCGCTTTGTCGCTGAAGGTCCTGGATCAGCCTAACCAGATCCTTGTCTTCGGGGATGATCAGAGCCAGCTGCTCCGCGTATTTGAGCGCGGAATTCGATATGCCCCGACCCGCGATGGAAGCTGATGAGTGCCATCAAGGTATCGCGATCGCTCGGATGTCGGGCGAGGGTTTCCGCGAGGACTGCTATTGCATTTTCAGTCTGGCCGGCGGAATGCAGTGCCACCGCATAGACAAATGTGTATCGCGCGCGCTCCGGCTCGATTTCGGCCGCCCGTCGCAATTCGGCAATGGCCCCATCGCTGCGCTTGAGACGCGTCAGCGTCAATCCGAGCGCATGATGCAGCCCGGCGTGCCGGGGTGAGGCGTCGATGGCAGTCCGCAGAACTTCCTCTCCGTCAGCATCCCGACCGCGCTGGCGATAGAGATCGGCGAGGTTGATTGCCGCGGGCGCAAATAGCGGGCTCAGCCGCAGCGCGGCTTTGTATTCGGCTTCCGCCTCGGCTGCGAGGCCACGCCGCGCAAAGAAGTAACCCAGCGTCGAACGCGCTTCCGGCCGATCGGCATTGAGCCGCTGTGCAGCGACGAATTCGGCTGCCGCGCGCTCGAAGCGCTCGCGGTCGGAAGGTGGCTGGCTCAGCGCTTGGCACAGTCGAGAGCAGGTTGGCCGCGCTGATACGCACGCCACGATTGGAATTGGACAAGAGCGGCGCGACGACCGGCCAAAGCTGATTGGCCGGCAAATCTTCAAGCATGGCAAGCGCTCCGATCCGCACCATGGGATCGGGGTCCGACAGTCCGGCGCGCGCCAGATTAGCATCCGACTTAGACGTCGAGCCGTATGGCCTGAGCTCGGCCAGCGCGCTTGCACGCGCAAACGCCGGAACATTGCGGTCGGCGGCGATTTTGCGAAGCATAGCCGGGGCGTCGCCGCGACCGGTCCAAGCTGCGTGGAAAGCCTCCGCGTAGTTTTGCAAGCCCTTTCGGTTCGGACCGTGCCAGCGCTCGACCGCCGATGCCGCCCATTCTGCGCTCTTGTCGCCGTGGCAGTCATTGCAGGCGTTGGGCGTTCCGAGCTTTGCCGAAACATCGGGCCGAGGCACCCGGAAGCTGTGATCGTGCCGCCGGTCGACCACCATGTAGGTGCGCTCCGGCATGTGGCACGACGCGCAGGACAAGGGCGGATTCACCGCTTCGTGTCGTCGATGGGCTGCCACCTCATACTTGGCGGAGGCGTGACATTGCAGGCAGGTGCCATCGGCAGGAGCGCGAAGCTTGCCGCTGTGCGGCTCGTGGCAGTCGCTGCAGGTGACGCCGGCTGCGAACATCTTGCTCTGCTTGAATGAGCCGTAGTTGTAGACCTCGTCCAGCATTTGCCCGTCGGCTTGATAAACGCCCTGGCGTATCGGCGCGACTGTGTGCGTCTCGGAAAGCCATCGGCCCGGAGCCCATGCTTCGGAGGACTGGCCGCGGCGAGCATGGCAAAGGCCGCAGGTTTCGACCTCCGCCCGCAAGGTCCGCGGCGCGCTGCTGCGAACAGCATTGCCGGTCGCGGGATTGATCGACCAGGCTGCATCACGCCGTTCAGAAAAGTGCTCCGCCAGCCCCTTGGTCGGATCGTCCGACTTACCAAACGGCCACCAGCTCCTCTGCTCCCACGCCCAGGCGACGTGACGCGATCCTTGCCCGTGGCACGCCTCGCAGCCGACGCTGATCTCGGAGAACGTCGTGGCATATCGGTCGTTCACGGCGTCGTAATTCTTGCGTACGCCGGTCGAGTGGCACTCCGCGCACATGAAGTTCCAGTTCTGGTTCAGCTTGGTCCAATGCAGGACGTCGTCGTGCTTGATCTCCTCGTTCGGGTAGAGATGAAACCAGCGCTGGCCGCCCTGTTGCTTTGGGCGGCTGTCCCACGCGATCGACAACGCCTGCAGCCGGCCGTCGGGAAACTCAATCAGATATTGCTGCAGCGGATCGAGCCCGAACGTGTACTTGACATCGAACGTGGCAAGCTTGCCGTCGGGCCCATCGGTCTCGACCAGGAACTTCCCGTCCCTGCGGAAGAAGCGGGAGCGCACGCCGTAATTGTCGAAGCTCGCGTCGGCAAAATCGCCAAGTACGGACTTGTCGTCGGCATGGGCCATCGCGTGACTATGTTGCGAGCCGCGCCAGAGAGTTGCTTGTGCTTGGTGGCAGCCGCCGCAGCCTTCGCTGCCGACAAAGGTCGGCGGGCTTGATGCCTGGGTGCTGCCGGTTGGTGAAATCGGCCAGCCCCCGGTGAGGACGCCGTACGTCAGCCCCACGAGGAGGACGACCGCAGCGGCGCCAGCTGTCACGAGCCAGATGAACAATGTCGACCGGCGCCTGACGTGCTCTTCTCGCTCCACCACGTCATCGGCAGCGGTCATTGGTTTCCCCCCGCCGTCCTTGGTGTTGGATCGGCTGCGCGCGAGCGTCTTGGGGCGGTGGTGCGACAAAAGTTGGCTCATCGTAGCCGGTGGGCGGCTTTTATCTGCGACGTGGCGGAGGCGGCAGCACTTCGAAAGCGCGCTGCCAGATCGTTCCGCGGTCGAACTGGATCGTCATCCCGTCTGGAGAATAGATTGCGCCCTGGTTTGCGCGGTCGACCCAGATGCGTCCGGGGTAGTTGACCCAAGCTCTCGACGGCTCACCGACATCGTTCAATATATTGAGCTCCCATCCGTTCTGCGTGATGAATGCCGGGCTGCCCGGTCCCCCGGAGCACAGCAGCACGCATCGATAGCGGCCGTTCAAGTCGACGCCTTGCACCTGCGCGGACGCATTGGTCGCCATCAGGGCTGCAAGGAGTGCGATCATTGCGAGTCCTTTGTTCATGTTTTTCTCCGTCGGATCGAGATCAAACTTACAGACAGGCTTCGCCATGTCCGCGCCATGTCCGCGTTCGGTCATCGGAAACTGTACATGCGCTGGGCATCGGCCAGGGCACGCGAGCAACCGGCATCGCCCTGCACATCGAGGCTCTTGGCGCGCGCCAGGGCTTCCTCGAACGTTGCCTGTGCGCTCTCCTCGGCGCGCTTCACTGAATCGGGTGTCGGTTGGCGGCCGGTTTGTGCACCGACGGTCTGGTCTCCGGTCGGCCCTGCCGTTGGGTTCTTTCCGGATTGGCGCACGGCCTGTTCGAATTGCGCGATCGCGTTGCTGCAGGGGCCCGCACCTGCCGATGCGGTGCCGAGGAGCAAGACGGCAACGGCGAAAGTGGCTGTCACTTTCATGTTGGCATCTCCCCGTTTGAATTCAGAACAGGACCGTGCGCTGCGCTAGTGCCCCGTTTCCGAAGTTCGTGATACACCTCAGCACGCTCTGACACGAACCTCGGAAACATAGGGGCACTAGCAACTCTATGAGTTTAGTGCCGCTTGTCGATTTGAAGTTCCTAACAGAGTTTGCTGCAGGTGCTGCAGGAACTTCAAATCGGCGGCACTGTAGGCGCACGAGCCTTCGTATCAGGTCGTTCCCTACTGACCCGGGCGGTTCTTGATCGTTTCCTCGACCTTCTGCTTCACCGATTTAAGGTTGAACGAAGCCGGGGCCTGCATCGGCGGAAACTCGATTGCGGTCTTCGCCAAGTCCCCGACGTACTGCTGGACCAGGACGAAGCGCCAGAACTCGCGGGCAAAGAAGTCGTTGCCGTAGCCGAAGGAGCCCTGGTTAGGCGACTCGCCGCGAATGTTCGGCGTGCGCTCGAACGGATCCTGGCGAATGTTGACCATTCCCGGCATGTCGGTCGTGGTCTTTTCGCCAGGCCAGCCCCAAGGCTGCGTGTAGAACGTGAACTTGAAGTCATCGAGGCGCAAAGCACCCAGGCTCGCACCGCCGAAGTAGAAGAGTTCGTGGCGCTTGGATGGGCCTCTGCCAGTGAGGAGATCTGTCTGGTCGTAGCCGTCGAGATGGTTCTTATAGGTCCGGTCGCCGAGCCTGACGCCCTTGAGGAGTTGGTCTTTGATATTCGGATTTCCGGCCGCGGCCGTCAGGGTGGGGAACCAATCGAGGCCTGAGAAGATCCCGTTCTCGACTGAGCCTGGCTTGATCCGACCCGGCCAGCGGATCATGGCCGGCACGCGGAAGCCACCTTCGCCGACGGTGCCCTTGGTGTTCTTGAACGGCGTCATGCCGCCATCCGGCCATGTGAACACCTCCGCGCCGTTGTCCGTGGTGAAGATGACGATGGTGTTGTTGGTTTCGCCAATGTCATCGATATGTTTGAGCAGGGCGCCAACGGAGTCGTCCAACTGCGCCATGCCGGCTTCTTCGAGACCATAATTGGTCTGGCTGTTCTGCATTGCCTTGTATTTGGGCGCCAGGAACGTCCAGACGTGCATGCGCGTGGTGTTGTGCCAGACGAAGAACGGCTTGCCGTCGCGCTTGGCCTTGTCCATGAAATCACTGGACGACTTGACCAGGACCTCGTCGAACGTCGTCATGTCGTACTTCGCCTTCAGGAACGGCAAGTCGTGCATGTTCTGAATGTTCGACATGTCCGGGAACGGCGGCAGCGGACCGTCATCGACGATCCTCTGCTTGCCGACCCGGCCCCAGCGCGGCTGCTCGGTCGAATTGTCCGTATCGGTCGCATAGCTGTGGATCAGGCTGCGTGGGCCGTAGGTGTTGTAGTATTTTTCGTCTACCGGGAAGGAAAACCAGTACGGATCGGACATCGCATCGAGGTGGTACAGGTATCCGAAGAACTCATCGAAGCCGTGTACCGTCGGGAGAAACTTGTTCAGGTCACCGAGGTGGTTCTTGCCGAACTGCCCGGTGGCATAGCCTTGCGCCTTCAGGGCGGTAGCGAGCGTCACGGCCTCGGCTGGGATACCGACATCCGCGCCGGCCTGCCCTACCGTCGTCAGGCCTGTGCGGATCGGCAACTCGCCGGTGATGAAATTCGCCCGACCTGCCGTGCAGCTTGCTTCGGCATAATAGTCGGTAAACATCATGCCTTCGGACGCCAGCTTGTCGAGGCTCGGCGTCTTCCCCGACATCATGCCACGATGGTAGGCGCCAACGTTGAACCAGCCGACATCGTCACCCATGATGACGAGGATGTTGGGCGGGCGCTGCTGCTGCGCGGCCGCCGGACTGCTCAGTGCCATCACGGCGACGAGCAACGTCAACAAAATGAGCCAGGCAGTTCTGATCGGCATTGTGCGTCTCATCTTTATTCTCCCGAACTTTGAACGAGTTCAACGCTTAACGCGCAACGTCCCGAGCAACGTCTCGCGCAGCGTCCATCGAAACATTGAGCAGCACGGGGCTGTGAGACTATTGTCCTTTGGTGCGCGTTGCTAAACCAAGGTGTAAGCGCCGCGCGGACTGATCGTGCCGTCGGGAGCAGCGCACCGGCGCGGCGGGCTCACTTAGTCGGACGCGAAGATGCGCCTCCAGTCGTTCTTCAGGCTGATCACGGTCCAGCACTCATCTTTGCCTCGTCGAAGAGAGTGAAGGCGGCGACCTTCGGGTAATTCCTGCACCGGGGCCAGTGGCATACGCCGACGCGACCTTGCCCACCTTGCCGCGGAACATCCAATAGACGACTGCGGTGTAAATCAGCACGACAGGGAACACGATCACGCCAGCGCCCCAGAACAGGAACTCAAGCGACTGCGTTGGCGCGGCTGCTTCCTGCACAGTGACCGAGTATGGGATCATGTACGGCCAGAAGCTGACACCCAGTCGCAGGAATGCGGAGGTGACCAGCAGGATCGCCATGGCGAACGGCACGCGGTCATGCCGCTGGCGCACTCCAATAACCAGGCCGACAACGGCAATGACGCCGAGCAGCTGCAACGAGATCAGCCGCGGATCGGCGAGCCAGCGGTCGAGCACCCGCAGTTGCGTTGCGAGCGCGAACACGAACACCGCGATGAGCACGACGATCACGGCCCCCAGGAGCCAGTCGAGCCGGCGATACGCCCAATCGCGCAGGTCGCCGTCGGTCTTCAGCACCAGCCATGCAGCTCCCAGCAGCGCGTAGCCGAGCACGAGCCCGACCCCGCACAGGAGCGAGAACGGCGTGACCCACTCGAACGCGCCGCCCACAAAGCGTCCATCAACCACGGGCAGTTCCTGCACCATTCTGCCGATCGCAGCGCCCTGCACGAAGGTCGCGACCAGAGAGCCCAGGAAGAAGCCCCAATCCCACACCGGCCGCATCCGCTCGCTACGGTAGCGGAACTCGAAGGCAATGCCGCGGAAGATCAACCCGAACAGCATCAGCGCAATCGGCAGATAAAAAGCCGGCAGGAAGATCGCATAGACCATCGGGAAGGCGGCGAACAATCCGGCGCCGATCAGGACCAGCCACGTCTCGTTGCCGTCCCAGAACGGCGCGATCGCGTTCATCATCGTGGCCCGGTGCTGCTCGTTGCGCGTGGTACCGAACAGGATGCCGACGCCGAGGTCGTAGCCGTCGAGGATCACATAAACCAGGATCGCAAAGGCGATGACGCAAGCCCAGAAAACGGGAAGCCAGGTGGGGTCCATGGCTACCTCCCGGCAATGACCTGGCCGCCGGTCGCCGTCTCGGCAGAGCCTGCCGCCGCCATCGGCCGCATGGCGGTCGCTCCGGTGAGCCTCGTGTCGGTAGTGGTCGGCCCGTCGTGCAGCAGCTTGTAGATGTAGTAGGCGCCGAACGAGTAGACCACCGCGTAGACGAGAACGTAGCCAATGAGCGAGAACAGCACGTCGCCGGTCGTGAGCGAGGGCGTGACGGCATCTTTGGTGCGCAGCAGGCCGTACACGACCCACGGCTGACGCCCGACCTCGGCGGTGAACCACCCGCTGAGGACGGCAATGAAGCCGGTCGGAAACGCGAGAAACGTTCCCCAGAGGAACCAGCGCGTCGTCTCCAGGCGGCCGCGCCAGCGCAAGACGTTTCCAAGCCACGACGCGGCCAGCATGATCAGTCCCATCCCCACCATGATCCGGAAGGCGAAGAACGGAATCACGACCGGCGGCCGGTCCTCCGGCGGAAACGTCTCCAACCCGATCTCACGCGCAGTCCAGTTGCCGGAGGCGATGAAGCTGCCAAGCTTCGGGATCTCGATCGCGAAGAGATTGCGCTCCTTCGCCTCGTCTGGAATCGCGAGCAGCACCTCGCTCGCCGGCTGCTGCGTCTTCCAGCGCGCCTCGATCGCCGCAAACTTCGCCGGTTGATGCTTGAGCACGTACAGGCCCGTCAGATGGCCGAAGAAGAGCTGGATCGGGATCAGCACCGCGACCAGCCCGAGGCCCCAGTGCAGCATCACGCGCGCCTCGGCGCGATGGACGCCGCGCAGCACGTACCAGGCGCCGGTGGCCGCCACGCACATGCCGGTGGTCAGGAATGCAGCGAGCAGCATGTGCGGCCAGCGGATCAGGAACACCGACCCGGTGACGATTGCCAGCCAGTCGCTCGGGATGATCTTGCCGTCCACGATCGTGTGACCGACCGGGACCTGCATCCAGCTGTTGTTGGCGAGAATCCAGAACGAGGACGTCATGGTCCCGAGCGCGATGAAGCAGCACGCCATGAAATAGAACCACGGCGGCACGCGATCACGCCCGAAGAGGACGACGCCGAGGAACGTTGCTTCGAGCAGGAACCCGGTGAACGTTTCGTAGCCGAGCAGCGGCCCCATGATCGAGCCGGTCTTCTCGGCCAGCACGCTCCAGTTGGTGCCGAACTGGAACGCCATCACGATGCCCGTGACCACCCCCATGCCGAACGAGACCGCGAACACCTTGAGCCAGAAATCGAAGACGCGCCGGTAGAGCGGGTTGCCGGTGACGAGCCGTGCGCCCTCGATCGTCGCCAGCCAGGCTGCCAACCCGATCGTGAAGGCCGGGAAGATGATGTGAAAGGCGATGAGGAACGCGAACTGGAGGCGTGACAGGAAAACCGGATCGAGCTCCATGGCCAAGCTCCTCACTGGCTCGCGGAGCTGTCGAGGCCCAGAACGACGATCTTGGCCTTCACGATCTTCGTCGGCCAGGCGATGTGCGTAAAGCCGGCCGCCACGGCAACTTTTTGCGCATTGTTCGCCATGTAGGTGATCACGCCGCCGCCGATCGCGCCGCCGAGATCCTGGCCCCACAGCTTCTGGCCGTTGACGGCATCGAGCGCATAGAAGTTGCCGCCCAGATCGCCAAAGAACACGACGCCGCCGGCCGTCGGAGTCATGCCGCCAACGATCGGGTAGTTGGACTTCAGGCGCCACTTCCAGACGCCGGTGTCGGCGTCGACAGCGTAGACCCACCCGGCCCAGTGTCCGTCGGCGCCGCCCATTCTGCCGAACATCCAGAATGGGTTCCATGTCGCCATGCCGGCCCATGGTTGCCCAACCTTCACCGACCGCACTTCATTGACATCCTTTGGCGTTACCGTGTCACACCAGTCGACTTCGCCTACGAGGATAAGGTTCGTCTGCGGATCGTAGGCCGGGCTGTTCCATTCCGCGCCCCCCACCGAACCTGGGCAGAAATGGACGGCTTTGCCGGGCGCGAAGGTTGCGGCGACATCCTCAACTTGGGTCACCGGCACGCGGTAGAGCAGATCGTTGTTGGCGAGATCGAACCCGTAGAGGTGTCCATCCTTGGGCGCGAGCGTCATGAGTTGCTTGCCGCCCATCGTTTGAATCAGGACGGGCGGGTTGGAGACGTCCCAGTCGTGCCAATCCTTCGGCACGATCTTGAAATGGTGCTTGTAGTCGCCGGTCTTGGCGTCGAGGACAACGACGGAATCGGTAAAGAGATTGTCTCCTTCGCGTGCGGCGATTGCGAAGTCGGGAGCCGGATTGCCGCCAGGGACGTACAGCCGCCCGGTTTTCACATCGAGCGTGTACGACGTCCAGGTTCCGCCACCGCTGATGGGTATGCCGGACGCATTCTGCCAGGTCGACATGTTGAGCGGGCTCGCACCTTGCGGTCCGCGAGCTACGTCGCCGTCGGCTTGGGGAACCAGAAAGAACTCCCAGACGATCTTGCCCGTCTTCGCGTCGAGCGCGTACATGTGCCCCTTGCCGCCTTTGTAGTCTCCGCCCGCATTGCCGACGAAGACGAGGCCGTCCCAGGCGATAGGGGCCGACGGGACCGACTCGCCGCGCTTCGCGTCCGCGATCGTCGTTTCCCACAGTCGCTTGCCGGTCTTGAAGTCATAGGCCAGCATCCGCCCGTCCTGGGTGCCACGAAACAGCATGCCGTCCATGTAGGCGGCGCCTCGGTTGGCCGGCAGAAGGCTGGGCGGGTAGACCTCGTGCGTGCGCCAATTCTCGGCGCACGTCGCCGGATTGAGGGAGAAAATATCGAATTCGGTCGTGCCGATCAGAGCGTCCTCCACCATGATCAGACCGGACTCGAAGGCAGCGAATTCACCGACGTCGTAGGTGCACAAAACCTTCAGCTTGCCGACATTCCTCGTATCGATCTGACTGAGCGGCGAGTAGCGCTCCGAGGTGAGTGTTCTGTTGTAGCTCGGCCAGTCTCCGGCGGTGACGCTAGGCGATGACGCATCGGCGGTCAGCGAGAGTCCAACAGTCCCGGTGTCTTTGTAATCCGCATTCAGTTCCGTCGTTGTCGTACCTGGAGGTGCAAACCAGGACAGAAGATAGTTGCGCGTCAGCCCCCCAAATATGGACACCTGGACCGGGTAAGCGTAGTACAGCGCGCCTGCTGCGGCCGCGCCTGCCGCGCCTAAAGCGACCAGGGTGCCGGCGATAATGATGAGCTTGCGCCTCATTTTCCCGCTGCTCCTAGTCACGGACAACTAACGACCTATTCCGTCGCCTGTGGCGCCAGCGGACGCCCCAGTGTGTGGGGCGCCCGCGTGGTCGCATCGCGCTTCACGCGGCTATTCGGCTGCGTGACCGCTGCCCTTGACCTCCTGCAGCACCTGACTGAGGTTGTAGCTCTCCGGCGCCTGCAGCGGCGGGTACGTCCTGTAGCTAAATAAGTGCTGCTCCCACAACTGCTGACCGATCGGCAGCATGTTCCAGTCGTACTGGAAGGCCGTCGCCGGGGCGCCGAGCGCGCCGCCCAAGCTCATCGCCGACTTCTGGTCGATGCCGACCGCCTGCTCGAACGGATCGCGCTTGATGTTCTGGACCAGCGTGAAGTGGAACGGCACGAGCGGCATGATCCAGCCGGCCGGCCCCGGCTGCGACATGGTGTAGTACATCTTCCAGTTCTTGTAGCGCACTGCCGACGGCGTGGCGCCCGAGAAATAGAAGAAGTGGTCGCGCGCGGACTTGGGGGACTTGCCCTCCAGGTGGTCGCGCTGGTCGAAGCCGTCGAGCGTCGTCTTGACGATGCCGGGATATTGTCCGGCCTCGATCTGCTTCTTCAGCCCGTCACCCTTGGGCCCGCCACCGATGTCCACCAGTGTGGGAAGCCAGTCGAGAGCGGCGAACAGCTGAGTGTGCACCGTGCCTGGCTTGATGACGCCCGGCCAGCGCACGACCATCGGGGCGCGATAGCCGCCTTCCCAGGCCTCGCCTTTCTGGCCCTTGAATGGGGTCACGCCACCATCCGGGAAAGAGATCGCCTCAGCACCGTTGTCGGTGGTGAACACGACGATGGTGTTGTTGGTCTGGCCCATGTCGTCGATCTTCTTGAGGACGAGACCGATGTTGTCGTCCATCTGCTTCATGCCGGCTTCGTTGACGCCCCAGTCCTTGCCGCCACGCTCGCCCACCATGGCCTCGTACTTCGGCGGCAGCACGGTCACGACGTGCATGCGCGCCGGGTTGTACCAGACGAAGAACGGCTTGTTGGTCTTCTTCGGGTCGTTGCGATCGAGGAAGTCGATGACCTTTTCCGAGATCTCCTCGTCCACGGTCCTCGAGCGATCCAGCGTCAGCGGGCCCTCGTCAGTGCAGGTCTGGTTCCTCGCCGTGCCGTCCGAGGATTTGCACGAGAGAACCGGACGCGGCGGCGTCAGACAGATCGTGGTCTTGGGATCCACGGCGCCGGGGACTTCCGCGAGGCCGGGGATCGGCGTGTTTCTGCACGGCGGCGCGACCGTCTGCTGGAGCGGGGTCTTGTTGATGTCGGGGAAGCTCACCTGCTGCATCGCGTCGAGGTGGTAGAGGTAGCCCCAGTATTCCTGGAAGCCGTGCGCCGTCGGCAGCGCCTCGGTGTGGTCACCGAGATGGTTCTTGCCGAACTCGCCGGTGGTGTAGCCGAGATCGATCAGAAACTTGGCGACCGCCGGCGTGCCCGGACGCAGATAGGACGGGCTGCCGGGGAGCTGCGGCGGGATCATGCCGGTACGCAGCGGATACATGCCGGTGAAGAAGGCATTGCGGCCGGAGGTGCAGCTCTGCATGGCGACATAGTCCATGAAGATCGCGCCTTCCTGTCCGATCTTGTCGATGTTCGGCGTCTCGCCGACCATCAGGCCACGGTGGTAGATGCTCGGCTGCATCCAGCCGATGTCGTCGCCCATGATGAAGAGGATGTTGGGCTTCTGTGTCTGCTGTGCGGCTGCCGGCATGCTCGTCGCGATCACGACGGCGAGCAGTGCCAACAGGCCGAGCCAGCAGGTTCTGGCCGACATTTTTCGTTTCATCATTTTGCTCCTGTGTTGGACGCACTTCGGCCGCCGCGATCCCAAAGCCCGCGCGTGGCCAACACAGAAACCTTGCGCACGGGTGTTACGACAGACCATTGACTTTTGGTGTAACGGGACTGGACTTAGGTCGACGGCGCTCGGAACAAATTGCCTTCGCAGAAAAGGAAACCCTGCTGTGCCGAGCTGCCGCGTATTGCGAAGAGAGCTGTCGGGCGCAACCGCTAAAGCTGCAGTAAGCCGTACCACTCCGCAGCGCGGTATATTTCTGCTTCCGGGGTCAGACGATCACGGCGCTCAAGTCCGTGGGGCTCACTGAGGCTGACCCCGCATGCACCTCCTGATGAAATGCCGTTCGCCTCACGTGTTGCGCTCCCAGCCTCTGTTGTAGGCCCGTTGCCAGCAATAGTTGTAGCTGTGAGCCTCCCGAGCCTGGGCCGGCGCGGGGTCGGTTAATTGCCAAGCCAGCAAGACCGTTAGGGCTGCAATTGCGATGAAGATATGCGTGCGCATTGCCGTCTCCTTGCTGTCCCCATTGCTATTTCCCGAGCGGCGTACACTTGCGCGCGGCCGCCTCTGAGCCGCCGCCATGTCGCGTGTCGCCTCCATGGCGATTGTCCGAAGTGCCATGCAGTTGCGGACAAGCGCCTCCTATTATCCTGAAGCAGGATTGGCCAGCGCGATATTGTCCTTGAGGTTAGCGCAACTGCCGTTATGGCGGGTTCAAAGCAGTTTCGACAAGGTCGTATCTGTCATCTCGTATCAAAAGATTCCGGACTAACCCTAAGGACAATATCCGGCGCACCGAACCTGCTTCAGGATCGCAAAGTGCACTGACCCAATGACAGCAAGAAGGAGGCGATCATGAAGCGTGCCATTCTCATTCCATTCGCAAGCGCCATTTTGATCATCGGGGCGATGCCGGCGGCTGCTCAAGTGGCAGGCTCGACGACCCTCGGCGTCACCGTCACCGAGCTGCGCGACGTGATGGAGGGTTGGAGCGCCAAGCGACAGATCATCGGACAAGATGTCTACAACGACAAGCAGGAACGGGTTGGCATCGTCGAGGACGTCATCATCTCACCTAACAAGACGGTGTCCTACGGCATCGTGGGTGCCGGCGGCTTTCTGGGTTTCGACAGGCGTGACGTCGCCATCCCGGTCAACCAGTTCAAGCTGACCGATGGAAAGCTTATTTTGGCCGGGCGCTACCAAGGAGGCGCTTCGAGAGATGCCGCCGTTCGAGTACGCCCCAAGGAGCGAGGGACGCGGGCAGCGCTAAGCGGCTCAAGTCGTTGGATCGATATCGACGCGAATTGAGCGAATGCCGCTCGGACAGCGATCGACCGTTCATGAACAAGGATGTGGCCAGTGAGGTAAGCGTCACGGTCTCACTGCGCTGGCATCCACGGACGCGTGGAGGACAACATGCGGCAAGTCATCACGATGACAATGCTGACTATTGGTGCAGTGACGGCTCTCCTGAGCTTTCCTGCACAGGCCCAATACGCGGTGTGTATCCCGGCCCGGGGATGCGCGCCTACCACGCAGGTAAGCTATAACGCGTGTTACCAGCTCGCATTGCGGCGAGGGTGGAACAATTCAGACAACGACCAAAGGGAGCTCGGTGGACGCGCCCTCGACTATTTCATCTACCAGTGTCTCCTCGGCAAGATACCAAGATAGGTCGACGGCTCTTGCGCAAGAGCTGCACTCGGTCCTGGCACCATCGGCAGAAAGCAGAGCGGGGCGAGCCCGCCTCGACAGCGGACCGAAGCGACCGGGAAATGGTTCGTGCCGAGCTTCGATCCGTAGGCCCGCCGGCTCAGGCCGGCTTGAGTCGCGGGAACATCTTGTAGGCGTTCTCGCTCTCGATCGTGCGCAGGTCGACTTCGCTGAGCTTGTAGTTGGCGAAGTCCTTGCACCGCCTCCATCGCCTCGCGGTAGGGGAAGTCCGAGCCGAACATCACCTGTGACATCGGCACCATGTGGAACAGCGCCGCCAGCATGCCCGGCGTATTGCCCTGCGCCACCTCGTAGTAGAACCGCTGGAAGATCGGCACCGCGCCGTTGGGAAATTCCTGCTTGCGCCGGCCCGCGAGCTCCTCGAAGCGGCTGGTCAGGAAGGGCAGGGTGCCACCGGAGTGCGACCAGATGAACTTGATGTCGGGGAAGCGCAGCGCCGTCTTGCCCTCGCCAAAGACCAGGCTCGCGATCGTGCGAGTGGTGTCGTGGTTATATTCAAGCGTCGAGACCGGAACGCCCTTGACCAGGCTGCCGCAGCAGTCCGGCGTCGTCGGGTGGGTATAGACCACCGCCTTGCGGCGATTGAGCTCCTCGAAGACCGGCACGAACGCGGGATCGCCCAGGTACTTGCCGCTGTACACCGTCCAGAGCGCAATCCCCTCGGCCTTGAGCACGTCGAGCGCATACTCGATCTCGCGCAGGCTGCCTTCGGTGTCAGGGAGCGGGATGACGGCGAAGCTGCGGAAGCGACCGGGATGGTCCTGCTCGAGCTTGGCGGCGTATTCGTTGCAGGCGCGCGCGAGCTTGCGCGCGTCCTCGTCGACCTTTCCAAACCAGACTCCTGGGTTTTGAACGGAGGTGATCGAGGTCGCGACGCCAGCTTTATCCATGTCCTCGAGCGACATCGAGACCGACCATTTGACCGGGTTGCCGCCGCGATTGCGCACGAGAGCCTCGGCCTGCACCGGCGGAATGATGTGATGGTGGACGTCGATCCGGCGCGACTTCGCGGGCGCCTGTGCGGCCGCTGGCACGGCCGCCGCGCCCAGCATGGCGGCGCTGCCTGCAAGCATGTTCCGCCGCGTGACCGGCGTCGCGGCAAAATTGGCTGGCGTTTCGCAGCACGCGCAACCCGACAAAAGGTTAAGGCCGGTCGTCTTCAACATTGGCGTCTCCCCTCGACTGCCCGCCGGGCATCCGGCGGCTTTCAGGCCGGTCAGCATAGCCCAATCATGGTGCCGAGAAAGTGCACCATGGCGTGTAAAAATGTCTCTGGGCGTTATTCATCTGGGCGTTATTCATAATGCCAAACGGCGCGGCTCGCGGGCTGATGTCCGCGATGCCAAGATGGTGCAAAACCAGTTGGCGCAAAACCAGATGGCGCGACAGCGGACCTCGCGGGAGGTCCGAGTCGCGGTCATGGCGGATCTGGGCAGTCGCTATTTCCAGCGGCTCGTGGCCTGGGCGTGCAGCGAGTCCGGCGGCAGTTGCAGTAGCTCCATTCGGACGCCATTCGGATCGTAGACGTTCGACAGGATGGCCTTGGTGCCGCTGCTCGGCGTGATCTCGCGCACGTCAGCGCCGCGCGCTTTCCACATGGCGGTCGCCTGGGCCATGTCGTCGACCACGACGCCGAAGTGATAGATGCCGGCAGGGCGTTGTTCATTGATTGTCTGCAGCTCGATGAAGGTGTCCTTGCTGACCTGGATGTAAACCAGTTGGACCGCGCCTTGCGGTGTGCGGACGCGGAACGCCTCGGGGAAGCCCATCACCTTGGTGTAGTGCTCGACCGCCTTTTCGATGTCGGGCACGGCCAATGCCACGTGATTGATTCCGACCACCCCTCGGTTGGGGCCCTGGTTCTGGGCCATGGACGTTGCCGCTATGCCGGCCAGTGTGCCGGCGACGAACAGAGCAAGCCCGCGCATGTCATCCTCCCTGTAGCTTAGGTTGTGTACTTACGAAACGGGACGCTCAGGTTAGCGCGTTTGATGTCCGCTTGTCCCTCGATAGCGACCCAAAACAGAGCTCCCGTAGGGAGCCCACGCGCTCGCGATAGCCCCCATTCGGATGTCGCAGTCTGACCTCATGATGCATGGCGGATCAGCGATTTCGAGGTGGTCATCATAGCGATCTATGCACGGAACTTTGTTCAAGGCCGTTGGTTGAGAAGCACAAAGCATATTGACTCAATGGAGATCCGCCATGGCCGACGAACTGCGAAGCACTGTGCGCAGTGTGGGAACGACGATCAAGGAAACTGCCGGCCAAGTGGCCGACGACACCAAAACTGCAGCTGAAGGTTTGATGAACCGGGCGGCAGAGCTGGTTCCGGAAAACTATGATAAGGCCGTTGACGCTGCCAAGGAAGGCGTTGAAGCCGCCAAGGATGCGGCGGTCGCTGGCCATGACTTCATTAAAAAGTTCATGGAAGAAAACCCGCACACGACCACGGCAATCGCTCTGGGTATCGGTGTCCTTGTCGGATACACGGCCACCCGGCGCACGTGAGTTCTCGTCATCGAGGAAAGGTAGTTCGTCATGCCAAACAGAGCTCAGCCGCAGAGCCTTGACCGTGCGATCGGGGAGGCGAAAAAGCAAGCATCTCAGGTTGCTGATGTGGCGACGACGGCAGCTCGCAAAACTGCAGGTTCATTCGAAGTTGCGTTGCGAGAGTTCATCGACACCCAGCCCTATACGGCTGTCGGCGTTGCTCTAGCCGTGGGCTGGCTTTTGGGTCGCATACATCGACCGTTGTAAAAGTCAGAAACCTCGGAACCGACCCGGTTGGTGACGCGCGGCGGCTCGAACAGTGCGCCATGGCGCGTCCTAGAGGGCGTTAACGCCCGTCCATGGCGCGTCGAAGACGCGCGTAAACGCGCTTTAGGACGGGCTATGGACGCGCGTGAACGCGCTTATGTCCTCGCTAACCGCCGAAGAGCTTCTTGAGAATGCTGCCGCCGTTGGCCCAGAACACCAGCACCACACCCATCAGCGAGCCTCCGGCCACCACGCCCGACGCCACCGGCAAGGTGAACTCCTCGGCGAGCTTTGGTTTCCGTCTCTGAAGCAAGAGCGCAACCAGGGCGCCCAGGAAGAACAAGAGCCCGTAGTACCAGTGGAACACCCAGGCGAGGCCGAATGCCGACGCCGAGGGAAGATACTGCTCGTATTTCGGGAGCAAAACGGGCGCGAGCGTGAGCACCACGCCGACGACACCGCCGGCCAATATCAGCCACAGCTTGATGGGCTCGAGCGAGGACAGACCCTGGCCGAGCGCGATGGCAACAGCGGACCAGGTCTGGGCGGCGGGCGCCGGGAACTGGTCGGTGCCGAGCACCTGCGCGTTGGGCACCAGGACTGCAAACGCGAGCACGCTGACGACCGTGCCGACGAAGATGCCGGAGAACTGGGCAAGAAACTGCTGACGGGGGTTCGCACCCAGCAGGTAGCCGCTCTTCAAGTCGGTGAGCAGGTCGGCCGATGAGGTCGCCGCGCCGGCCGTGATGTTGGCGCTCATCAAGTTGACATTGACGTTGCCCGGGCTGAGCGCGCCGAAGGTGAGCTGCGTGACTTTACCCATTGCGCCGACAGGCGTCGTATCGGTCTCGCCCGTCACGCGACAGGCGACGAGCGCCAGCCAGAAGGACAGCGCCACCGCGATCACACTTTCCCAGATCGCCATGCCGAAGCTCGCGTGCCCGAGCCAGGCCAGCGCAACAAGCGACACGATCTGGCCGATGGCAAACCAGCTCATCGGCGCCTCGATGCGCTCGGCTTCGCTCGCAGGCGCTGAGCGGAAGGAGAACATTTGTCGGAGATCACTGGAACGCGCTCAATGCCGTGCGCCAGCTCAGCGCAAAGCTCAACAGCCCTGCGGCCACCATGCAGGACGCGCCGAACCAGAGCGTCCACTGCACGATGGCGGCGAAGCCCGCACCTTCGATGACGCCGTTCGCCTGGAGGATCGGCACGACCACAGCCCAACACAACGTGCCCGAGACCAACATGGTCGCGCAGACCCGCATGCCGGTGATGGCGCCGGCGGCGAGAAATATGAAATCCCAGGAAAAGACGACGGTGCGGCCCGCCCAGGCTTCGTAGTGACTGCCGAGGAGCCACTTCTGCAGGTCCGTCAGAAGGGCCCCGCTCGAAAAGCGTTCGAGGCTCGCGCTGATCGTCGACAGCCCCTCCGCCCAGAACTTGTCGATCGCGGCAATGAGCCCGGCGAGACCGAGTGCCTTGGCGGCGCGCAGACCCTGCGAGCTCTTGGCATGCAGCGCGCGCAAGGTTTCGGCCGCCGCGATGCCGGAAGGGAAGCGCAGCTGCTCGATATTGATCATCTGCCGCTTCATGGGGATGGCCATCGTGACCCCGAGCACGGCGATAAAGAACACCCAGGCCAGCATCAGCGGCACAGACATCGACTGGTGATTGATGATGATGTAGGCCGCAAAGGCCGAGACCAGCGTGCCGCCGGTGGAGTAGCCGGCGGAGCTGGCCGTCGACTGCATGCAGTTGTTCTCGAGGATGGTCATCGGCGTGCGCGCGAGGCCGACTTTGAGCAAGCTCGTCCAGATCGCATAAGACAGGATGCAGGCCGTGATGGCGACGCCGAAGCCCCAGCCGGCCTTGAGACCGATGTAGAGGTTGGTCAGCGACAACACGCCTCCCAGGCATGAGCCGATCAGCACCGCGCGCCAGGTCAGTTGCGCCATGCTGTCCCCGTGGCCGCGATAGACCTGCTCGTACCACTGTCGCTCGATCTCTTCGGGCGTGCCTTTGAAGCCGGCGACAGGCAGCGGCCGCTCTTGCTCATCGGGAGCTTCAACAGGGAGATCCATCGGTGGCGCTGGTCGTTCGGAAGCGGTTTGGGTCATGAATGGCAACCTTCGACGGGAAAAGTCCGAGCTATGCGTTGATCGCGCGTCGAGTGTAGCAAGAGTGAGCACAAAAAAATGTCCGGTTTGAGCCAGGCGTGCCTGGCTCTGCCCACAGCAGAAGCTCCATCTGGGCGCCGGTAATTCCCGTTGGTCGATAGCCATGGCGTGGTCTAAGCTTCAAGCATCAGCCGATGCGGCCACGCTCCAGGGCGATGGGAACTCACGGGAGGACGACATGGCTCAGGCAACCACCATGGCTGGGAGCGCGCCGCACAAGCCCTTTTACAAGAGCCTCTACCTGCAGGTGATCACCGCCATCGTCATCGGCATCGCGCTCGGACACTTCTACCCGGAGCTCGGCGAGCAGATGAAGCCGCTGGGCGACACCTTCATCAAATTGATCAAGATGATCATTGCGCCGATCATCTTTTGCACGGTCGTGCATGGCATCGCCAGCATGCAGGACATGAAGAAGGTGGGCCGCGTCGGCCTCAAGGCGCTGATCTATTTCGAGCTGCTGACGACGCTCGCCTTGATCGTCGGCCTCATCGTCATGAATACGTTGCAGCCCGGCGCCGGCATGGACGTCGATGTCAGGGCGTTGGACACCAAGGCAATTCAGGGCTTCGTGGCGAAATCCAAGGACCAGAGCACGCTTGCATTTCTGACGGACATTATTCCCGCCACGGTGGTTGGGGCGTTCGCGCAGGGCGAGATTCTGCAGGTGCTGTTCTTCTCCATCCTGTTCGCCTTCGGGCTGCAGGCGCTCGGCGAGCGCGGCAAGCTGCTGCTCGGCGTGATCGACCAGGCCTCGCACGCGCTGTTCGGCGTGGTCGGGATCATCATGAAGGTGGCGCCGATCGGCGCGTTCGGCGCCATGGCCTTCACGATCGGCAAGTATGGCGTTGCCTCGCTGCTGTCGCTCGCCAAGCTGATGGCGGCCTTCTACCTGACCTGCATCATATTTATTGTCTTCGTCCTCGGCTTCTTTGCGTGGCTCGCCGGCTTCAACATCTTCAAGTTCATCCGCTACATCAAGGAAGAGCTGCTGATCGTGCTCGGCACGTCATCCTCGGAGTCGGTGTTGCCGCGCATGATCGCCAAGATGGAGAACCTCGGCTGTGAGAAATCCGTCGTGGGTCTCGTTATTCCGACCGGCTACTCCTTCAATCTCGACGGGACGTGCATCTATCTGACCATGGCGGCGCTCTTCCTCGCCCAGGCGACCGGCACCGACCTCAGTCTGGCTCAGCAGCTCGGCATCGTCGGCATTTTGCTCCTGACCTCGAAAGGGGCGGCCGGCGTAACCGGCTCGGGCTTCATCGTGCTGGCCGCGACGCTGGCGAGCGTCGGCACGATCCCGGTGGCGTCGATCGCGCTCATCTTAGGGATAGACCGGTTCATGTCGGAGGCCCGCGCGCTCACCAATTTGATCGGCAACGGAGTGGCGACGGTCGTTGTGTCGAAATGGGAGAATGCGCTGGACACCCAGAGAATGCACGCGCATCTCAACAATGAAACGGACGCCGAGGCCGATACGCCCGAGCTGGTGCTGGTCGAAGACGAGATCAAGGAGGGAGGGCCCGCAAAGCCCGTCACGACGTGACCCGTATTATCATCGATCGTGCCTTTGATGTCGTGAGCTGCACACATTGAAGGAAGGCGTGGAGAAAAGTATGACAGGCGCACTGCTCCGGATCGCTGCCGCTCTGCTGATGGCTTTGGTCTATGCAGGCGGCAGCCGCGCGGACGAGGTGGATTGGCCGCAAACGCTCGTGATCGGCACCGCGTCGCCCGGCGGCACCTATTACGCCTATGGCGAGGGCCTCGCGCAGTTGCTGAGCCGCAAGCTCGGCCTGTCCGTCATCACGCGCCCGACCGAAGGGCCGACGGAAAATCTCAAGCTGCTGGAGGCCGACGAGATTCAACTGGCGTTCGTGACCCTCGGCATCGCGCAACAGGGATGGAACGGCGCCGGCGAGTGGAGCAATGGCAAGCAGTTCCGTGCCGCCCGCGCCTTGTTTCCGATGTACGATACGCCGTTCCATTTCATTGTGATGTCCGACTCGGAAATCGGCTCGATCGCCGACCTGTCGGGCAAACGCGTTGGGATCGGTCCGCAGGGGGGCACCGGCGGCATCTACACCCCGCTGGTTCTCAAAGCGCTCAAGATGGACGCGAGCTTTGCGAGCGGAAGCTGGACGGATCTGGCCGCGCAGTTCAGCGCGCGCCAGCTCGAGGCGTTGATCGTGCTCGGGGGCGTGCCGGTCCCCGAGGTGACGGAGCTCGAGAAGAAAGGCAATATCCGCTACCTCACTCTGACGCCCAATCAGGTCGTGGCACTGCGCCTCGCGACTGCCGGAGCTGGCGTCATCGCTGGTCGCGGCGGGGACCTATCCATCGCTGCGGCGTCACTACCGAACCGTGGGGATGTACAATTTCGCCGTTGCGCGCGGCAACTTGCCCAACGACCTTGCCTACGCGATCCTCGAGGCGGTTTTCAATCATCACGAGGAGATGATGGAGGTCCATCCGGCCGCCGCGGAGACAGTGCCGTCCAACTTCACGCGCAACACGATCCTGCCGTTCCATGATGGCGCCGCGCGCTGGTACAACAACAAGGCCACGGTCGGCGTGAGCCTCGCGGATTGATCGCCTCAATCGATGCTCAAAATCCAAGCGTTGGACGAAATTCCATAACGAGCACGACAAGCGCTATGAACCCTACAAAGCTGCCGAAGATAATGGCCACTGTCCGACCCGATGGGCTGCTCGATGGCAGATCGTCGTTAAAGCTGTAGTCGGGACTGCTCAGGCGTAACCTTTCGGCTTCCGTTACAGGAACCGTCCCCCCCGCCGGGCTCGCGACGAGTCGGACCGGAGCCACGACCCCAAGAAGGCCGTAAGTCACGCCAAGCACTGCACCAAAGATGAGATTCAGAACCAGTAGCCCGATATGCGTCGAAATATCGACCTTTGCACCAAAGAACCCGGCACCTGCCAGGGGCATGAACGTGACCATCGTCATCAGCCAGGTAAATACACCGAAAATGATGCCCTTCAGCCAAGGCGCCGGACGGCTCGCGGCGCCATCATAGACGGCAAAGAGCAGTCCCCAGACAATCACGCCGACGATGAAATGATCCATCCATGCAGCGGGGACACTGAGTGTTCCGAGGGCCGTCAGCCATCGGATAATATGAATCTGCGGCATCAGGTCCGTTGCACTATTGAGGACCATGAGCCCCGACAGAGCGAGTGTCGCGACCAAGCCTGCGACCATTCCCTTGAGTGCATTCGACATGGCAGCTTTCCTGGATTGGCAGGGCCTTTCGGCCGGACTGTTCCACCTCGGTACCCGATAACGGAACGCGATTTGTGCGGGTTCGATCGATGTAGTGCCGCGTGGCCACAACACATAGAGTCGCGCCAACTGCGGGTTGAGCGTCGTCCGTGGGATCAAGCGGCTTGCTACCTTGGGTCGCTCAGATGAGCTCGGCGCCCGTCTTGGCTTCCGCGCCGAGAACCGCGCTGGGTCAACGCAGCCGCTTGAGCGAATTGCCGACTAAGAGAACGCTCTTCTTTACCGATGTTCTCTTCGCCGCTCTGGCAGCCAATCGAGCCAAATGGTCCTTTCGCACTTCGTCTCCGGAGGTTCTGGCCGCTGCTTCTGACAAATAGACAGGCGCCGAAAACTTCACCGGTTGAGCTATACCCTCGCGGTGAAGCTCCCAGACGTACTTATCACCGCGCTTCTCGACGCGAACTTCCAGGCTGCGGCTGCAGTCCATCAAAACAGTATGCTCGCCTCATCCCAATTCTCCTAACGAATTGTGGTATCGGTCGTGACGACACCGCAGGCCGTGCGTTTTCGCTAGAACTCATGCCGAGACCTACGTGTCCGTTTCGGGTCAAATCTCTTCCGGTTTGGCCCTACAAGCAGACCTCCGTTCGGCGGTTTAATGAGTGCACCTAGCACCAGCTCAGGGGCCGGGCGCCGATGCCAGAATGATAACCTCGGGACAAAGATATCGGGGGGGATTGAGATGAACAAAATCGTCAGCGCGATCGCCGTCTGCGCCGTGGTGGCCATGGCGCTTTCCGGTCATGCGCAGACACAGTATCCGAGCAAGCCTGTGCGCCTGCTGATCCCATTTCCGCCAGGCGGGCCGACCAACTCCGCCGTGCGGGTCCTCCTGCTGGCGCTTTCGCCGGCGCTCGTGGTTCGGTCAGCGTGGCTCTATCGACCCTATTCGGAATCGTCTTTGCAAACATCGAAAATTCGAACCCCTTCGATCGGATCCGGAAGCCGCATCACTTCAGGCTCCGCGAGCGTGCGGCGGGCATTGTCGTAGCCGCTCTGCCAGTGCTCTGCCATCATTCGTCGGGAAAAGAGGAAGTCCTTGGCGATGCCCTCGTAGCTTCTGGCACGATAAATCAGGTGGACGATGTTGCAAACCTTCTCGTCCGCTTCCTGCTGCAGTGTTTTGGCATACTCACTCTTCCGAAGTTTATCGGGAATCTGCTTCAGAAGATTGGCGATTGCGATACGAAGCTTCTGTGTCTCCTTGTATTGATCGGTTGCTGCCCGGGTTCGGCTTGAATACACGATGTCCTTGTGTCGCACTTCCACCTCGGTCAGATCATGTGGCAACGCCCCGCGGGCGCTCCAAAGGTCGATTTGGAACGCGAGTGTGTCTTTCCCCGGTTGGCTGTTGAGCACCCATTGCAGCGGAGTGTTGGAAACAAGTCCACCGTCCCAATAATACTCCCCATCGACTTCGGTGGCCGAAAAGCCAGGAGGCAGCGAGCCGCTGGCCATGACATGCTCAGGTCTTATGCGATGGGTGGTGGTGTCGAAATAGGCAAAGTTTCCAGTTCCAACATTGACGGCGCCGACGCTGAAGCGCATGCGTCCTGCATTGATCCGGTCGAAATCCACCAGACGCTCGAGGACAGCCTTCAGAGGCGCGGTATCATAGTAGCTGGCCTTGTCCGGGGTGCCCGCGGGCCACAGCGTCGCCGGCGGCACACGTGGAATAAAAAAATTCGGAGCTCCAAACAGGAGAATGTTCACGGCTCTGACCTGATTGACAAGGTGATGAACGAGCGCATTTGGAAGCTCAATGGATTTGGAATATGGGATGCCTAAAGGCGACGTGCTGACGGTCTCCCAAAATTCGCGAAGTCGATCCACGCGCTTGTCGGGGGCATTTCCGGCGATGATTGCTGCATTGATTGCGCCGATCGAGATTCCCGCGACCCAATTCGGATGAAGGTCCGCCTCAGCCAAGGCCTGATATACACCAGCCTGGTACGAGCCGAGTGCTCCGCCTCCCTGTAGCAGCAGGACAATCTGCTCGAACTGCGTCCGTGTGTCTCTCTGGGAGTTGGATTGGTATGAGCTCATATTGAACAGGTTGGTTTGCCAAACAAGAATTCCCTGCTACGGCCCCATAGCGTCATTGCACACGTACCCGCATGCTCACCGCGGGTTCTCGATCAGACAGTCTTTGTGTTGGCGACGCCTTACTCCAATCCAAGTATTGATACCTTGGCGGTTGTGAGCTCGGTTGGCCACAAAATTTCAGTGAGACCTTTTGCAACGGCGATCTTTTGTGTTCCATTGACCGAATAAGTAATGACGCCGCCGCCAATCGCGCCACGGAGGTTTTGGCCCCACAATTTGCGCCCGTTCTCTGTGTCAAGCACGTAGAAATGTCCGCCCATGTCGCCGAAGAAAACGATGCCGCCCGCCGTCGGCGTCATGCCGCTTTGAATGGGATAATTCGTCTTTACTCTCCATCTCCAAGCGCCCGTATCGGCGTCGACGGCGTATACCCAACCCGCCCAGTCGAAAGTCGGGTCCGCCTTACCCCACGTGTGGAATGGGTTGATCGACGCTTCGCCAGACCATGGTTTGCCGGGCGCGACGGCGACGATTTTCTCGGCCGGCATAAGCGTGACGGTGGTGCACCATTCGACCTCGCCGATGAAAACGAGGTTCAACTGGGGATCGAAAGCGGGACCGTTCCACTCGGCGCCGCCAACCGAGCCAGGACAGAAGTGCACGGGCTTGCCGACCACAAACGGCGCGTCCTGGTTCTCCATCCGGGTGACCGGTAGCCTGTAGAGCAAGGCATTGGTGTCAAGATCGAAGCCGTAAAGGTGGCCGTCCTTCGGGGCGACCACCAGAACCTTCTTGCCGCCTGCGGTCTTGATAATGGCCGGAGCGCTGGAAACGTCCCAATCGTGCCAGTCCTTCGGAACGATCTTGAAATGGTTCTTGTAAGCCCCGGTCATCGCGTCGAGAACGACAACCGAGCCCGAGTAAAGGTTCGAACCCTCACGCACGTCGGTTGCGAAATCAGGCGCGGGGTTCCCGCCCGGCACATACAACAAGCCGGTATCCGGGTCCAAAGTGTATGAAGTCCAGGTCGCGCCGCCGGTTATCGGCGCGCCTTGCAGCGAGTTACCCCAAGTTGACGTATTGAGAGGCGAGGCACCTTGCGGTCCGCGCGCCGGATCGTCTTCAGCCTTCGGCACGAGATAAAACTCCCAAACGATCTTGCCGGTCTTGGCGTCGAGCGCATACATGCGCCCCTTGATTTCTTTGATGTCGCCTCCTGCGTTGCCGATGAAAATCAAACCGTTCCAGGCGATCGGAGCGGCCGGGGCGCTCTCGCCCTTCTTCGGATCCCCGATCGCGGTTTCCCAGATGCGTTTGCCCGTCTTGAGATCGTATGCGAGGACTCGGGCGTCTTGGGTGCCGCGAAAAAGCATGCCGTCCAGATACGCCGCGCCGCGATTGACCTCCTGGGGCGTTGCAGGAACGTAATCCTCGTGCGCGCGCCAGTTCTCGCGGCATGTCGAAGGATCGATCGAGAAGATGTCGAACGCGGTCACGAAGATCAGCGCGCCGTCCACCTGCAAGAGCCCGGAATTGAAGCCGGTATATTGCTTCGTATCATAAGTGCAGAGAACTTTGAGCTTGTCAGCGTTTGTTCTGTTGATCTGTTTTAGCTGCGAGAAGCGGTTCGAGGTGAGCGTCTTGTTGTAGCTTGGCCAGTCTTCCTCAGTTCCGCCAGGAGTGGCCTGCGGCGATGCCGAAACTCGCGAGGCTGACGATCCCACCGTCGCTCCAGTCTGGGCGACTTCCGTTTCAATGGTCCCGGGGGGAGCCGACCAATAGCGCACATAATTTATCGCCATCGACGTGATCAGAACCGTTTGGTCCCAATAAGCATAGGACAGACCGGCGACTGCAATGCCGAGGACAACGATTGCACTGAAGAGGGCACGAAGCCAGAATCTCATCGGTCAATCCTCTTTAGCTTCATCACAGCTGATGAGCCGTGACGGCGAAGGTGCGGCCCTCATTCCCGTTGCACGCGCGCTGTTGCTATCGCTTGTCGGTGGGGGGAGAGGCTAACGCCCGCGAATGACCGCGCCATTCCACAATAGGGAGTGTCGATTGATACGAAGGTTTAGTTAGCCGCTAAGCCCGGCTGCGAGCTCCGCTATGGGGTCATTCGCGTCGGTTCGGGTTTGTCCGCTTTCGGCGGCATTGCGGACATGAATTCTTGAGGCAACGTCGCGATGGGCCACAAGCGGTCATAACCCTTCCATCACGCTCCGCAATTGAGGTAGCCTGTGCATCGAGCTGCCAACGGGACGTGCCGAAACCTATTGATTTCAGCGACAGCGTTGGTGCGAGTGGCTGGCGAGCAACGCGCGATTTGGAATTCGTTGTTTGCGAGCGCAACTGCGCACGGCCTTCAATGTGTTTTGGAGGAAACAAGATGAAACATCCCCAGCGCAGGCAATTTCTGCGATTGGCCGCGAGCGCCACTGCACTGCCGTTCGTGCCGCATGTTGCGCGAGCACAAGCCTATCCGTCGCGGCCGGTGCGGCTGATCGTGCCCTTCGGATCGGCGGGCGCGACCGATATCACTGCACGCATGATCGGCCAGTGGCTGTCGGAACGGCTTGGTCAGCAGTTCGTCATCGAAAACCGGCCGGGTGCCGGCAGCAATGTCGGCACCGAGGCCGTGGTGCGTGCCCCGGCCGATGGCTACACGCTCGCGCTCTTCGGCGCGCCAGGCGCGATCAACGTGACGCTCTATCAAAATCTCAGTTTCAATTTCGTCCGCGACATAGCACCTGCGCGATGATCCGCTTCCCCAACATCATGGTGGTGAACCCATCGGTTCCGGTCCACGACGTCGCCGAGTTCATTGCGTACGCCAAGGCCAATCCCGAAAACGTCAACATATGTCGCCGGGCAGCGGCAGCACGCCCCATGTCACCGGCGAACTGTTCAAAATGATGGCCGGCGTGAGCATGGTGCACGTACCCTATCGCAGCATGGCGGCCGGACTGACCGACATGCTCAGCGGACAGGTGCAGGTGACGTTCGGCACGTCCGCATCGACGCTGGAATTTGTCAAGGCCGGCACGCTGCGCGCGCTTGGCGTGACGAGTGCCACGCGCGCGCCGGCATGCCCGAGCTCCAACCATTGGCGAAACCCTGCCGGGCTATGAGGCGACGGCCTGGTTTGGCGTTGGCGCGCCGCGGGCAACGCCGTCGACATCGTCCAGGCTCAATGCCGAGATCAACGCATGCCTTACCGATCCGGCTTTGCAAGCGCGTATTGCCAATCTCGGCGGTATCGCGATCACGGGCTCGCCGGCCGAATTCGGGAAGCTTATTGCGGATGAAACCGAGAAGTGGGCTAAAGTTGTTAAATTCTCCGGCGCCAAGGCGGAATGAGCGTAAGGCGATTGAACATCCATTGAATCGCTGGATAGCCGTCGCACGATGCGTCCGATTTCACCGGCTCTGCCGACGCTCGACGAGGTCGAGGAACGTTGCATCTGCGCTCGCGCGAGCACCAGGTGCTGTTCTTTCGCGACCAGCCGATGGACGTGGAGGCCCACAAAAGGTTCGGCCGCTATTTCGGCGAACTGCATATTCACCCGAGCACGCCGGGCCCGAGGGCCATCCCGAAATCCTGCCGATCCATGCCGATGCCAATTCGATACGCATCAATGGCGAATACTGGCACTCGGACGTCTCCTGCGACGAGGAGCCGCCGGCGGCCTCGATCCTCTATCTCCATACGGTGCCGCCCTGCGGCGGCGACACGCTGTTTGCCAGCCAATATGCCGCCTATGAGGCGCTGTCGCCGCGCATGAAGGCCTATCTCGAAGGACTGACCGCGACGCATTCGGGCGACCATGTCTATCGCCGCAACAATGCGCTGATGGGGGTGAAAGAAACCGGCAAGGTTTATCCGCGGGCATCGCATCCGGTCGTGCGCGTCCATCCGGTGTCGAAGCGCAAGGCGCTCTATGTCAATGGCGACTTCACGACCCACATCGACGATCTGCCGCGTGAGGAAGGACGCGCGATCCTGGACTTCCTGTGCGACTTCGGTACGCGGGAGGAATTCCAGGTGCGGTTCCGATGGCAACCGCATTCGGTCGCCTTCTGGGACAACCGCAGCGTCCAGCATCAGGCGCTCTGGGACTATTACCCGCAGACCCGTTCCGGCCGCCGCGTGACGATCAAGGGCGACCGGCCTTATTATGGTCGGGGCGATAGCGAGGACACCATGAAAATCACAAACGTCGAATGCCTTCCGGTTCATTCCGGATGGCGGAAGAATTTTGTTTTCGTCAAGGTCGAGACCGACGCCGGCGTGACGGGCTGGGGCGAGGCCTACAGCCAGTATGACCGCGACCCCGCGATCGCGGCGCAGGTCGAGGAACTGGGCCGTTACCTCGTCGGCCGCGACCCCTTCCACATCCGCCACATCCTGCAGATCGCCTTCGACGATTACGCGCAGCGCCGCGGCTCGCTCGAATTCTATTGCGCCACCTCCGGCATCGAGCAGGCGCTGTGGGATATCGTCGGCAAGGTCGCGCAGCAGCCGGTCTACAATCTCCTCGGCGGTCCCTGCCGTTCGAAAATCCGCGTCTACGCGAACGGCTGGAGCTACAAGATGAGCACGCCCGAGGCCTATGCCCGCGGCGCGGAGGCCGTGCTCAAGCGCGGATTTACGGCCCTGAAGTTCGATCCGCTCCCGGGTCCGTGGCGAACCTATATTCCAAAACAGCACATCAGGAGCGCCGTGAAAGTGACGCGCGCGGTGCGCGATGCGGTCGGGCCGGATGTCGATATTCTGATCGAAGTGCACCGCCGTCTTGCGCCCATGCATGCCATCGACCTCGCCAATGCGCTTGCCGAATTCGAGCCCTATTGGTTCGAAGAGCCGTGTCAGTGCGAGAACGTCGAGGCGCTTGCGGACGTGCGCCGCGCGAGCCCCATTCCGGTCGTCACCGGCGAAGCGCTGCTCACGCGCGCGGGCTTTCGTCCGATCCTGCGCGCGCGCGCTGTCGACATCATCAATCCCGACGTTTCCAATTGCGGCGGTATTCTCGAACTCATGTATATCGCGGCGGCGGCCGAGTCGGAGGCCATCGCGGTCTCGCCGCACAATTACAATTCAACCACCATGGCGTTGAGTTCAACCGTACACGCCTCCGCCTGCATGCCGAACTTCATCATCACGGAATACTTCCTGCCGTTCGAGGAACTCGGCCGGCGGCTTTGTCCAAACTCGTTTCAAGCCGGTCGATGGCTACATCGCGCTGCCGCAAGGCCCCGGTCTCGGCATCGATGTCGATGAACAAGCCGTGCGGGCCGAAAAAGGCAAGCAGTTCCCGGCGCGAACCTTCAGGTCGATAGAGGACGAAGGGCCGTAGGAGGTCGAACATCGAATCCGCTGCGCGCCACGAACCTGAGCGGGTCGCCTAACGTCCGCTCAAGAGCGGTCATGAATCGGACATCGCGGTAAGTCCGAGGAGGGCCTTGGCTGTGTGAAAACTCCAGTGTGCTCCGCGGACGTAGAAGCATCTCGTAACAATTGCGCGTAATGAAGCTAAATCATCTTGCGCAGACTCGGCACGATACCGTGGCGAAGAATTGTATTTTCTATCTTTCCCTGATCTACGGGTTTTTACACAGCTAGGGTCACAAGCGGACCAAGCTATTTGCGCAATTCGCGGCGCAAGACATGCCGACGTGTTCCAGCTCGGCCAGCCTCGTAAAATCCTGCCGATACGAACGTCTGTACGTATCCCATAAAGCGATAGCTGGGGGAGCTTGGATCGACGGGATACGCTTCGATCACAGTAGCACCACGTTTCTCGGCGTTCTGCACCGCTGCTTCGATGATTTGTTTGGTCAGTCCTTGTCCACGCAAGTCTCGACGAATGAAGAAGCAGGCCAACGACCATACTTGTTCGGGTAATTCGCCAGCCCGGTTCGGGCCGCCAAGATCACGGTAGGTTGGCCTCGGCGCGATCGAGCACCATGCAACGGGTTCCCCTTCAGAATAGCCCAGTAGTCCGATCGGCGTCTCATTGCTGACGTACCGACGTATCGCAAATTTGCGATCTACGCCCTTATTGGTTTTCGCACCTGCTCTCCAAACCATGCACCAGCAGGATTTCGGGCCACCTCGGCTCTCGAACAAGCGCTCAAAATCTCCCCAGCGCGCGGCATCTACTTCATGAAACTCCAGTTTGGGCATACGCACAGTGATACAGCAACTGCTCCTACATTCAATGTCC
>CAWFMV010000017.1:0-10954 GCA_963817015.1 uncultured Alphaproteobacteria bacterium
CGAAATGGCGTAGACCGGCTTGCCGTTGGGGTCCTTGATCTGGGCCGCCCAAAGGTTCTGCACGGCGCCGACAACCTTGCCCGGCATCGGCACGTAGTCGAGCTGCTCTGCCATCTTGCCGCCCTTGGCGAAAGCCCAGGCGAAAAATTTCAAGGTGGCATTGGTGGCGGCGGGGTCGTTCGGCTGCTTGTGCATGAGAACGAAGGTCGCAGCCGCGATCGGCCACGTCGCCGCCCCGGCTTGATTGGTGAGGGCCACGCCGAAGCCCGGCGTCGCCTCCCAGTCCACGTTGGCCGCGGCGGCGGCGAATGCCGCGACGGCAGGAGCGACCGCCTTGCCGTCCCGGTTGATGAGCTTGGTGTAGGTCAGCCGGTGCTGCGTGGCATAGGCGTACTCGACATAGCCGATCGCACCCTTGGTCCGCGCGACGCTGTTGGCCACGCCTTCATTTCCGTTGACGCCGATGCCGGTCGGCCATTCGACCGCGACAGTCGACCCGATCTTGGACTTCCAATCCAGGCTCACCTTGGCGAGAAAATCGGTGAAGGCAAACGTGGTGCCGGAACCGTCGGACCGTCGCACCACCACGATGGCCTGCGACGGCAGCCTGGTATTGGGATTGAGCTTTCGGATCGCGGCGTCGTTCCAAGACTTGATCTCGCCGAGAAAGATCCGCGCCAAGGTCGGGCCGTCGAGCGTAAGATCGCCTGATTTGACGCCCTCGATGTTGACCACCGCCACGACGCCGGCGATGACGGTCGGGAACTGGACGAGACCATCGTCCTCCAGCTGCCTAGCACTCAGCGGCATATCCGTGGCGCCGAAGGTGATCTGCTTGGTCTGGACCTGCCTGATGCCGTCGGCCGAGCCGACCGAGCGATAGTCCACGCCGATGCCGGTCTCTTGCTTGTAGGCTTCGATCCATTTCGCATAGATCGGATACGCGAAGCTGGAGCCGGCGCCCGAAATGTCGGCCGCGACCGCAGGCACAATCGCGGCGGCAGCGATCAAGCCCACTGCCGTGAACGTGCGGAAGAACTGCAATACCCTCTCCTGCTTACGTCAGAGGTTTAGCAGAGCGCCGCACGCGATCAAACCGATCCACTCCGCGCGGCGATCGATTTCGCCGCCGCGGCAATCACCCGGGCGCCGGAAACATAGCCCCGGCCGCGAGCGCGCGCGGGCCAGCAAGTGGCAACTAAGCTCTTGTGAATAGGGCCGAATTTCCACCGGCCGGAGTCCCGGCCATGGGCAGATGGACGGTGAAGGTCGCCCCTTGTCCGGGTGCGCTTTCGATCGTCAGCCGCCCGCCATGGCGGTTGAGGATATGCTTGACCAGCGCCAGTCCCAGGCCGGTGCCGCCCTGGGCGCGGCTTTCGGAGACATCCACGCGATAGAAGCGCTCGGTCAGCCGCGGCAGATGCTCCGGGGCGATGCCGGGGCCGCGATCGCGCACCGCGATCCGCGCCTCCCGGCTGCCGTCCGACCCTTCGCCGAGCGACAGCGCGATGTCCACCCGCTTGCCCGAGGCGGCATATTTGAGCGCGTTCTCCACCAGGTTCTCGAACACCCGGATCAATTCGTCCCGATCGCCCGGCACCAGCAGCGGCGCCGCGGCGCCGATGGTCTTGACATCGACGTGGCGGTCGCGCGCCAAGGTCTGCAGGCTGTCGGCGACCTGGCGGACGATGGCGCCGACATCGACCTGCTTGTCGGGCCGCAGATGCGCGTTGAGCTCGATGCGCGAGAGCGACAGCAGATCGTCGATCAGGCGGGCCATGCGGTCGGCCTGCGCCTGCATGATGGGGAGGAAGCGCTCGCGGGCGGCCGGATCCTCGCGCGCCGAGCCCCGCAGCGTGTCGATGAAGCCGGACAGCGCGGCGAGCGGCGTGCGAAGCTCATGGCTCGCATTGGCGACGAAATCGGCGCGCATCTCCTCGACCCGCCGCAAGGGCGTGAGATCGTGGAACGCCAGCAGCACGAGACCCGGATCGGCGGCGAGACCCGCCGACGATATCGGCGTGACCATGACCTCGTACCAACGATCGAGCGGGACGCGTTCGGAAAACTCGACCCGCTGCGCGGTTCCGCTGGCGCGGGCGCGGCGGACCGCCTCCAGCACTTCGGGCACCCGCAGCCCGAGCGAAACCGGCTCGCCCGGGCGCAGTGCGGGCGCCACCGCGGCCGCACGTGCATTGAGCGCGACGACGTCGCCGCGACGGTCGAGCGCGACGACCGGATCCGGCAGTCCGGCCAGCACCGAGTTCGATCAAGGGGTCGCCGATGCGGGGCGCGCGCGGCTCGTCCCTTGCCAGCGCCGCCGGCATCACGTCGCCGCGTGCGCCTGCGATCAGCGCCGCCGCTGCAACCAACACGAAACCCGCGAGGGCGGGCAGCGCGGCGATGGCATCGAGCATCCACAGGCCGGCGAAGGCGATCGCCGCGGCCACCAGGACAAGGCGCACGCGCCTGAGCCGCTCGACCCATCGGCCCACCGGGACGTTATCGTGAGTCGCTGTCATGTCACCCCGGACTTATACGGCTTTGCCTGCGCAGCGACAATGACGGGCATCGGCGATCACGCCCGCCCCTATCGCGCTCTCCGGCGAATCGGTTCCGCTCGACGACGGCGCTGTCATGGGGGTCGTCTCCTCCTTGTCACACGCGGCTTGCAGGTACGCGGCCGCCGTCAACAGACGTTCCGGGCTGTCGCTGCAAAACCCGAGCGCGCTGTTGCATTTGGCACAGAGCAGACCGCGCACCTTGCCGCATGCGTGGCAATGATCGACGCACAGCACACCGTGTGATTTCTTGCAGATGGCGCACGCGCCGTGCTGGCGCTTAGACATCTTGGCGTAGTCGGACACGGAAAGCCCGTAGCGCTTCAACCGCCTCCTGCGGCGCCATTCGCGGTCGTGCGCGCGCAGTTCCGGATCGGTCTTCCACTTGCGCCGACGGCACTCGGCAATCTCTTCCTTGTGTGCCTCGCGATAGCGGCCCTGTGCCGCGCGTATCTTTTCCAGGCATTCGGGGTCTTCCGCACACCGTTTCTTCAATTTTTCCCAGCGCGTAGACATTTATCTGCTCGCCGGCACATCCGATCGCGCGAGATCGGTCAACATCGAACCAGGCGCGCGGAGGCCCGCCGCCTGGCCGTCGAGCCGAAGCGACGCGCAGAGCAGACGATTCATGTCGTGAACGTGCCTGGAGTTGGTTACGCGAAAAGATCGCTTAGGCAGCAGCAAATGGTCAGAGCATCGCGCAGCTCACAGAGCGGATGCTTCCGGTCGCAACAGCCGCCATCATTGCAAATGTTGGTCAATTCGTTGTTGCAAGAGGGCTCGACATGGCGGTCAAACAGGTTCCGTAACGGCAGGGCGATCAACTCGCGCCGCCGTTTCGCACCAAAGTGAGCCGATTGCGGTCGAGAACCGCGCGGTCATGCATGCGCTTTTGTTTGGACGCGCGAGCGAACGACAAAATCGTGGCTCGCCCGCGCGCACCGCAAAAGCATTCCGCCCCGCAAACTGGAGCGCCAAGAGGGGGCTTCAGCGTCGGAGCGGCGTTCATACGCAGTTTTGGAGTGTGGTTTTTATACGAGATTCGCCGTTACAAATCAATTGAAAAATGCCGCGGGCGTAGCGTAGCGCTCTGCGGGAGCGCAATTTGAAGAACAAATGGATTCACGAGTTGCGACCCGTGATCTTGTTGAAGAACCGCTCGACCAAATTACGGCGCGATAGAGGTGAGGACTGAAGCAGATCGGCTCTTTCCGGTGTCGTCCCGGCGGAATGTTCGCCCGTGCGCCGTGCTGCCCGTCCACTGTCGCTCCCGTGGCTTTGGTGTTATGCTGTCATAGCGTCGCACGAGGAGCGCACAAAAGCGCCCGTCAGAAGACCAGCAGCGCTCTCCGAGCGGTTACGCGAGGAGACAAATATGGCGTCTCTCTCGAATTGGAGCTTGCACGACCTCACGCATCGACGGGAGATTCGAAGCGTCGCATCTGCGTTCGTCGGCGAAATCGCCGCCATTCTGCACCTGATCGAAACGCACGATGTCGTATCAATGGTCGAGAAGGCGCTGGATGCCAGCGCTGTGGCTCTTCCAAACCTGACGTTGCCGGCGTTCACGATCTATACAGCGGATGCAGCCAGGCTTGATGAGCTGCCGTTACCCGTGCCGCGCAAGATCGCCTATTTTTATGCGCAGATCGCGTCGATCCGGGACGACCTTACGCGGCTCGCGACGGAGCCTGTCTCGGACAGCTCAGTCGGCAGTAGAACCGAGCGGATACGAAGCGTCCTCACCGAACTCAATGACGCGCTCGCTCTCGGCGATGATATTCTTCGCGAGCTGCGGCCGCTTCTTTCGCCGAAACATCAGAATTCACTGACGCGGGCCTGAGCGCCAGGCTTCTTCTTAACTACCTTGCTAGTCATTCTGAGTGGATGGCTCTGGCACGAGGCATGATTGCGGCGAAGGTTCGAGCCAGATCCCCGCCGTTGTCGGGACCCGGAGCCGCGGCGCAAA
This sequence comes from uncultured Alphaproteobacteria bacterium, assembly GCA_963817015.1. Taxonomy (GTDB): domain Bacteria; phylum Pseudomonadota; class Alphaproteobacteria; order Rhizobiales; family Xanthobacteraceae; genus VAZQ01. The sequence goes on from CAWFMV010000017.1 coordinate 4,531, forward strand.
TACTCCATGAGGTAGGGAGGGAGCGGAGCGCCGTCCGCCCCCGTGGTGTGGCCGTGCTAAAATGGGTGGGCCTCAGTTTGAATTTTGCCCCTTGACGGCCGGTCGCCCACCACCAACTCCGTGCTATGCTTAGCGCAATGCAGCATCGGGGCTTGCGGAATGAGCACCAATATGACCTTCGCGTTGGTGATGATCGGTTTTATCGTTTCGATCTATCTTGCCGGCCGAATTGCTGAGCGTCGAGGACGCAGCTTCAAAGTTTGGGCATGGATTGCTGCGGTTATCGGGCCGCTGGCGCTTCCGCTGGTGTTCTTGTTCCCGAACTTGCACCGCAAGAACGGCAACCCTGCCTAAGGGGCCGCGTTGACCGGGCCACCCGCACACGGCAACATCCTTTGGTTTGTTGCTCATTGTGAGGGAGGAGAAAAATGCCGCGGATTTTTGCACTGCTGTCCAGCGGCGCTTGCGCTGGTGTTCTCGTCGGTCTACTGGCCTCGGCACAAGCGGCGACGGATGTGTCTCTCACGCGCTTGGACTGCGGCACCCCCGCCGCTCCCACGGCCGTCAACGAGCGCTTCTCGGACACATATGCCTACGGCGATCTGAAACTTCAGCTCGTGTACAGTTGCTATCTCATCAAGCACGGCGACGAATACCTGCTGTGGGATACCGGTCATGCCATGACCACTCCCAACGTGGCGCCGAAGGTGAGCCTGGTCGATCAGCTGGGGCAGCTCAATCTCAAGCCCGAGCAGATCAAGTACGTCGGCATCAGCCATTATCACGGCGATCACATCGGCCAGGTCGGCTCGTTTCCGAAGGCGACGCTGCTGATCGGCAAGGGTGACTGGGATGTGTTGACCAGTCCGAAGCCGCCGGAAAACGCCAACCCTGCGCCGTTCGCAAATTGGATCAAGGGTGAAAGCAAGGTGGAACCCGTTCCGCTCGACAAGGATGTGTTCGGCGATGGTAGCGTGATCATGCTGTATACGCCGGGGCACACGCCCGGCCATCACAGTCTCCTGGTCAAGCTGCCGCAGACGGGAAACGTGCTGCTGAGCGGCGATCTTATGCACTTCCGCGAAAACTATGACACCAACGGCGTGCCCGCGTTCAACACCGATCGCTCCCAGACGCTGGCTTCGCTCGACCGCGTCAAGAAGATCGCGGCGGCCTCCAAGGCGACCGTCATCATCCAGCACGACGCGCGCGATGTCGACAAGTTGCCGGCTTTCCCGGCCTCCGCGAAGTAACGGGCGGGTTTGCATCTTCCACGCGTTCAAATCGGAGGGCGCTGCGGCGCCCTCCGCGATTCCGCAGCATCGGCAGAGCGATGATGGATGTCCAAGGCGCATTGACATGCACCTGATGACAACAATGTCTGGGAAGACGGAGCGGAGCGCCGGGTCAGGTCAGTGTGGTGTTAGCCAACGGCTGCAGGTCGGCAACGTTGGCATACGTAAAACGTAAAAGATCCAGCACGGCGCGCGCTTGAATCACGGGTCCGGCTACCCGCTGACAAGAACAATGGAAGGAAACACCATGAGGACCGCTCGCCGACAGCTTCTGCAGCTTGCCGCCGTGGCGCTGGCCGCTCTCGCCGTCTCGCGGCCCGCGCATGCGCTCGATTACCCGACGCGCACGGTGCGGCTCGTCGTCGGCTTTCCGCCCGGCGGCTCGGCCGACATCGTGGCGCGCCTCGTGGCGCAGGCGCTGAGCGAGCGCATGGGCCAGACCTTCATCGTCGACAACAAGCCCGGAGCCGGCAGCAATCTCGGCGCCGAGACGGTCGCGCGCGCGGAGCCTGACGGCTACACGCTGATGGCAGAGAGCGTCTCCAATGCGATCAACCCGACGCTCTACAAGAAGCTCAACTACGACCAGCTCAGGGACCTCGTCCCGGTCGCCAGCATCGACGTCGTGCCAAATGTCATGGACATTAACGTAGACGTGCCGGCCCGGACCATTCCGGAATTCATTGCCTACGCCAAGGCCAATCCCGGCAAGATCAGCATGGGCTCGGGCGGCATCGGCTCGTCGCCGCATGTGGCGGGAGAATTGTTCAAGATGATGACCGGCGTCGACATGGTGCACATTCCCTACCGCGGCGTCGCGCCGGCGACAGCCGATTTGCTGGGCGGACGAATTCAGGTGTTATTCGACACGCTCCCCGCGGCGATCCAGAACATCCGTGCCGGAAAGATTCGCGGCCTCGCGGTCACCTCCAAGAAGCGGTCCGACGCGCTGCCGGACGTGCCGGCGATGAACGAGTTCGTGCCGGGCTACGAGGCCTACTCGTTCCACGGCATCTCGGCGCCCAACGGTACGCCGCGTGAGATCGTCGACAAGCTGAACAAGGAGATCAACGCCGCGCTCGGCGAGCCGAAGCTGAAGGCGCGGCTGGCCGAGCTCGGCGCCGAGGTGTTGATCGGCACGCCGGAAGATTACGGCCGCTATCTGAAAGGGGAGATCGAGCGCTGGGCCAAGGTGATCGAATTCTCCGGCGCCAAGGCGGAGTGACATTCGCCAACGTACGAGCGGAACGAAGCTGAGCGAGGACGCATGGCGAGCGGCCTTACATGACGCGCTGGCCCTCACCGGCATCGCGCTTGTCGCCCGCGCGATCCACCCCGCGGGAAAGGGAACCACGTGCGCCGAGATCTAAGCCGATGTCCCTATCGCCTGCATGAAGCGGAGTTTGATGGCGACGCCGTCGCGGCTCGGCATGACACGAGGCTGGTCGTCGGCATCGACGCAGGCATGGATGAACAGCGGGCCTTCACCGGAATGCAGGAGGTCGCGCAGTTCGTCGGCACGAGACAGATCGGACACCGCCTCGACGCGCAGCTTGCAGGCCCGGGCGGCTTCGGCCAGATCGACTCCGGCCTTGGTCGCGCTCGGCTGCATGCCGCTCGCGCTGTAGTGACCGTTGTCGAGGCAGACGATCGCGAGGTTTTTCGGCTGTTTGACGCCGATGGTGGCTAGCGAGCCCAACGCCATCAAGACATCCCCGTCGCCGGTCACGATCAGCACGCGCTTGTCCGGTTGCGCCAGCGCGAGGCCGAGCCCCACCGTCGGCGTACAGCCAAGCCCGCTCCAGATGTAGAAGTTGCGCGGATTGTCGCCGCAGGCCGCGACGTCGTAGGTCGGCGAGCCGATACTGGCAATCACCAGAAGATCACCTCGATTACTCAGAAGGTGCGAGATGAGCTTCCGTCGGTCCACCTCAGTGACCTTTCGGCTTGGTGCGACTGACCATCCGCTGCGCCAGCAGGATCGCCACCATAGGGTTGCCCCCGCCGAACGCCATTTTGCAGGCAGCGTCGGTGGTCGAACTCGACGTCCGCCTCGTTACCGACGCGGTAACAGCGGAAGCCGCAGAGCGTCAGTACCGGCTCGGTTATCGAGCCCATCGGCACCTGCCAGGAGTTGAAATCGTCGAACTCACCGCGCATCGACACCACCAGTACGCATGGCGCGGCGCAGTTCTTCAGGATCGAAAACGTGTTGACGCAATTGCCGACGCCGCTCGATTGCATCAACAGCGCGGCACGCTCGCCGCCCAGCACCGCCCCAAGCACCAGGCCCGCGCCCTCCGCCTCCGAGGCCAGCGCCACCTCCGTGATTTCGTTGTCCCGCTCGCAGAGGTCGATCAGGCGAGCAATTCCGTTGTCGGCCACATAGCCGACCTGCTTGATCGCGTGACGCTTGAAGACCGCGTGGATGCGATCAGGCCAGCCGGCTTGTCGCGCGGAATGAATATGCTGCTCGACGTCCCACTGCGCCACGTTCAGTCTCGCCCTTCACTCGCTGCGGCGTGCCGCTGACGGCCTTGGGTCTTTTGCGATCCGTCCTCGCGCTTGGCTGCGGGCTGGATACCGGCTGTCACGAATTGATTGATGATCACGGCTCCTTTGCGGTCGCGCTGGCTTGCGATCCTTGTAACGCAGGGTTTGACACCGTGCAAAATACCCTTTTTTTCGCTCGCGTACTGAGCAACGGTCACATTGCCTACCCCAGAGCACCCGCGGCGCGTGCGCGTCCAACCAGGCTGGCCGCGATCGCGGCTCGCGCCTCGCAGGATGGCGGAACGAAAGCTCGCCCCGAAGCACAGGGGAATTCAATTCACGTGCGCGCCGGAGAACTGCACGACCTTGGCCCACTTGTCGGTGTCGGCCGCGATCGTTCGGCCGTAGTCCGCCGGCGAGCCGGGCAGCGCGACACCGCCAAGGCTGGCGATGCGCTCCTTGATCTTCGGATCGGCCATCGCGAGGTTCACCTCCTTGTTGAGCAAGGTGATGATCTCCGGAGGTGTTCCTTTCGGCGCACAGAGGCCGCTCCAGGCGTTGGCCCGATAGCCCGGCACCGTCTTCGACAGCGGCGGCACATCGGGCAGTTCGGCCACACGGTCGTCGGTCGTCGTCGCGAGCGCGCGCACTGTGCCGGCCCTGGCGTACTGCAGCGACGAGCCGGTGGTCGAAACCATCAGCTGCGCCTGGCCGGCGATCAGATCGGTGAGCGCGGGCGCCTCGCCGCGATACGGCACATGGGTGAACTTGATGCCGGCCATCATCTGGAACAGCTCGGCGGACATGTGACCGGTCGAGCCGACGCCACCCGAGGCGAGGTTGAGCTTGCCGGGGCTGGCCCTGGCGAGCGCGATCAGTTCGGCGGCATTTTTTGCCGCGAGCGACGGATGCACGAGAACGAGCAGCGGCGTGCCCATGACGTTCGCGACCGGCGCGAAGTCGGCGATGAAGTTGTAGTTGAGCTTCTGATAAAGCGAATTGTTGATGGTGTTGACCGTGTTCGCCATGAACAGCGTATAGCCGTCTGCGGGCGAACGCGCCGCCATCTCGGTGCCGATGTTGTTGCCGCCACCGGGCCGGTTCTCGACGAAGAAGGGTTGCCCGAGCCGCTCGGTCAGCCATTGCGCGATGAAGCGCGCGACGAGGTCAGTGCCGCCGCCGGCCGAGGTCGCGACCAGGATGCGGACCGGACGCGACGGATAGGTCTCGGCGACGGTGATGCGCGATGCCACGGGCAACGCGGCAAGGCCAAGCAGGAGTGCACGGCGCTGCACGAATGCGGTCATCGGAGGCACCTCCCGACGAAGCTTAGCCCCGGCGCGCGGCTCCTGGGAACAGGCCGTGGGCGGTCAAGAATTCGATCATGTAGCGGTTAAACAGCGCAGGTTGCTCGATCTGGCAGGCATGGCCGGCACCGTAGAGGATCTTCAGCTCGCAGCCGGCGATGCGCTTCTGCAACGCGAAGGCGGTCCGGTGCGTGTTGTCCTCGCTACCGGTGATGATGATGGCCGGACAGGCGACCTTGGCGTGATGGCCCTCGGGCTCGGGCTGCCGATAGGCCTGGAATTGGGTGATGATGGTGTCGACATCGCCGAACACGTTGCGATCGGCGAACAGGTCGGCGAAGAAATGCGCCATCGGCGTCGAGCGGAAAGCAGGGCTGAAGTCCTCAAAGGTGTAGCCCCAACGGTAGCCGATGCCGTGCTCCTTATAAGCCTCGATGCGCGGGGGGATGAACTCCTTCTTCGGGTTGTAGCCGGTGCCGCACATGATCAGCGCCGCGGTCTGCTGCGGGCGGTGGTTGTGCATCCAGATCAGCATCGATGAGCCGATGGAGCAGCCGACCAGGATGGCGCGCTCGTCGGGATAGGCGTCGTCGATCGCCTCCCAGCAGGCCTGTGCGATGTCCTGCATGGTGAGCCCGGCGCGTGCCTTCGGCGACTTCCCGTAGCCCGGCAGATCGATAGCGATGCAGCGATACCAGGTGGACATCTGCGCCATCTGGAAGATCCAGCACGACTGGTCCATCGGGTTTGGATGCACGAATGCCATAACCGGGCCGCTCTTGCCCATCGTCTCGTAATAAAGCGGTCCGTCGATGTGTTCGACCATGCCTTGCCTACTTCAGATTGGGTCGTCGGTTCGGGGGCCGCCTGCGTCAGCGCAGCGGCTTGAATGCAATCGTAGCGGAATTCGGCGTTCCGGCGCAGGCCCGAAGCGGTGCAGAGGAACCGATCGCGGCGCCCAGGCGCGGATGTCGAGCCGAGCTGCGCTCGATTCCTCGCTACGGCCGCCCCGATTATGTCCAACAAATAGTTCGCCTGAAGTGTGACGCCATTCACCTTCGCGGTGATGCGGTGGGCATAGGGATCGTGTGGGGCACACGAAGAGGAGTCACCGTCATGGTGAAAGGTTTAAAGTGTGCCGCCGTGTCGGCAATCTTCCTATTTCCTTTGGTTTGCCCTCACGGCGCTCTTGCGCGGACCTATCTGAGTTATCAGGAGGCGGTCTGGCTGTGCGGCGGGGGTGACCTCGAGGCGTGCGACGCCATGAATGCGTATGAGGCCGCTCCTGGAGCCAGGCGCGGACCCTTGAGCACCCACGATTTCATCAGG
>CAWFMV010000018.1:0-13531 GCA_963817015.1 uncultured Alphaproteobacteria bacterium
TGATCGCTCATCGCTTCAGCCGCCGCGGCATCCTGCGCGGTACCGCTTCGCTCGCGGCGCTTGCCGCATCGGGTCAATCGCTCGCAGGGCCGGCCCCGCGACTGCCGGGCGCGGGAACTTCGTCATCCGCAACGCCTACGTGATGACCATGGACGAGCGCCGGCGACCTGCCGGCGGCCGACGTGCATGTGCGCGACGGCGTGATCGTCGCGGTCGGGCCCAAGCTCAACGCGCCGGGCGCGAGCGTGATCGACGGCGCGCGGCATGATCGTGCTGCCGGGCCTGGTCGAGACGCACTGGCACATGTGGAATACGCTGTTGCGCAGCATGTCGGGCGAGAAGCCGGAGTACGGCTATTTCCGCACCACGGCGGCGCTCGGCAAGGAGTACGAGCCCGGCGACATGTATCAGGGCACGCGGCTCGCGGCCGCCGAGGCGATCAACTCCGGCATCACCTTCGTGCACGACTGGTGCCACAACATCCGCGGCCCCGATTATGCCGAGGCCGATCTGCGCGCGCTCGCGCGAGACGCGGCATCCGCGCGCGCTTCTCCTACGGCGCGTCGCAGGGCATGCCCAACAGCGCCGGCATCGATCTCGCCGATCTGCGACCGCCTGCACGCGACTGGGCGACATATTCCAACGACGGGCTGATCACGCTCGGCCTCGCCTGGCGCGGCATGGGCGGCAACAATCCGGCGACCGCGATTCCGCCGGAGATCTACAAGGCGCGAGCTCGAGGCCGCGCGCAATCTCGGCCTGCCGATCTCGGTGCATGCCAGCGGCTCGCGCCCGGCGGTCGGCCAGATCGGCACGATCGAGAAGGCCGGCCTGCTCGGCAAGGACATGCAGATCATCCACGCCAACATGGCGACGCACGAGGAGATCGAGGCGCTCGCCAAGCGCCGGCGCCTCGGTCAGCATGTCGCCCTACACCGAGCTGCGCATCGGCTTCGGCCTGCCGCAGACGGCGAGTTCCTCGCCGCCGGCATTCCGGTCGGGCTGTCGGTCGACACCGTCGAGCTGTCCGGCAATGCCGACATGTTCGGCATCATGAAGGTGATGCAGAACGTCGAGAACGGCAAGAGCCGAGAACGAGTTCAAGCTCACGGCGCGCCGCGTGCTGGAGCTCGGCACCATCGAGGGCGCGCGCTCGATGGGCATCGCCGACCGCGTCGGCTCGCTCAAGCCCGGCAAGCGCGCCGACCTCATCATGGTGTCGACGCGCGACGTCAATCTCGGCGTGTTCGGCGATCCGGCGCACATGCTGGTGACGGCGGCGCAGCCGTCGAACGTCGACACCGTGGTGGTCGACGGCCGCATCCTCAAGCGCGGCGGCAAGCTCACCGCCCTGAACACCGCGCAGATCGTGCGCGAGGCCGCGGCCGCCAGACGCGGCGCTGCGCAAGCGCGCCAACTGGTGGTATGAAGCGGCTCTGTCCTTGCTCGTCGCGCATGCTGCTGCATCGCGGGGCCGGTGCACGGCCATAGGAGCTTCTCAAGGAACGTCTCAGGGATCGTCCGTCTGGATCGACGATCACACCTGGCCCGAGGTGCGCGACGCCATCGCCGCCGGCAAACGCACCGCGATCATCTACGTCGGCAGCAGCGAGCAGAACGGCCCGCACATGGTGATCGGCAAGCACAATTTCATCGCCCATGCCCTCGCCCAGCGGATCGCCGAGGAACTGGGCGACGCCCTGGTCTATCCCACCCTGCCCTATGCCGTTGCCGGAGATCCGATCGCGCGGACCGGCCACATGCGTTTTCCGGGAACGGTGACGCTGCCGCCGGAAGTGTTCTTCGGCGTCGTGAAGGGAGCGGCACAGAGCGCGCTCACGGCCGGCTTCAAGGTCGTGGCGCTCATGGGCGAGCACGGCGGCGGCCAGGACGAACTTGCGTTGGCCGCCAAGGAACTCGATGCACAGGCCCGCCCCAACGGGGCGCGCGTGCTGTTCATCGGCGACCTCTATGCGAAATCGAGAGTGCTGATGCGCGACATTCTCGCCAAACGCGGACTGCCGACGAACGAGGATCACGCCGGCATTCCGGACACCTCGTCGCTGCTTTACCTGCAGGCGCATGAAGGGCAGTGGGTGCACCCGGACAAGATCGAATTGGCGGACGCCAAGACCGGCGTGCAAGGACATCCCCAATTCGCCACGGCGGAGCTCGGCAAGGTCTACCTGGATTTGAAAGTCGATCTTGCCGTCAAGCAGATTCGATCGCTGCTCGCGAGCGGCAAGTAAGCGTTCCGTCGACGCTCGCGGGCACCCTCGGTTGCTATCCGCTCGAACGCGGACTCATCGTGCTCACTCTGAGCGGACGATCCGGAAACTGCCAGTGAGCCGACGGGCCGGAGTTTCGCCGATCCGTTAACCCGTCGTCTCGCGTGCCTTCGCGAATGCCCGGTTACCGGACCAGACCATGAAGGCCGCCATCGCCCCGATGCCGATGACGCTTGGCAGACTTCCGCCAAGGCCGCTGGCGATTGCAGCGAAGCCCCAGAGGGCCGCAAAGAAGTAGCAGACCAGGCCGCGCACGGCGTGCACGCCCCGTTGCGCCAGCTTGGCGCTGCCTTTGGCGACTACGGCGGCGGTTCGGACCGTACGGACCGCCACGCCTTCGTTCAACTGCTGCCAGTCCGCGGGTGGTTTGCAAATCATCAGGCGGCCTGCTGTGCTTTCAGCGCGGCCAGCCGCTCGGCGACGGTGGCGCTCTTCTGCATGCCATCGATCTCGGCGACGCGGTTGATCGTGTCCGCGTCGGCGCGGGCGAAGCTCACTCCGCCTGCCCCGGCCATGGCGCGATCAAAAGCCTGTTCGGCCGCGTCGACCTTCTTTTCGGCCGAGCGATCCGGGCGCGCCGGACCGTCACCTCCAACCGCAGCCTCCCGTCGCGAGATCAGATAAGCCTGCAGCGCGTCGTCCATCTGGCGCTTGCGGGCGCTGAGTGCGGCCAGACCGTCCTCAAGCCGCTGCTCCTCTTGGCGCGCCTGCCGCTGGACAACATCGAGGTCCTTGGCCTGCGCCTCGAAATCAACTTGGCGGGACAGCGCGGCCTCGGCGAGATCCTCGCGTCCTTGGCCCAGCGCGAACTTGGCTTTCGTGGTGAGCTCTTCGGCGCGCTCGGTGAGCATCTTCTGCTGACGGGCGGCCTGCAGCCGGCGCGCCATCGTCGATTGAAGCTCCGCCTTAACCTGGTCGATGGCGCGGTCAGCCTCGCGGATCGCCTCGCGCATCACGGCGTCGCCGCCGGCCTGCTCCATGCGATCCACCGTGTCCTCGACCGTCGCCGAGAGCAGACGGGACACACGCGCGAAGATTGATTCAGCCATGACGGGCCCCTTGTATGACGATCTGGGTCAGATAGGCGCAGACTTGATTTAAGCAGACTTGATTTAAGCTGGCGTTAAGCTGTTCCTGATCTCCAGCTGTAATCCGCAACAATTCGGCAACCGCATTGCGATACTTCGAGGGCAACCTCAAGGGAGAGCGTGCGATGCTGTTGACGTCGGTTCTAATATGCATGGCGGCGCTGGCGTCGCTGATTGCTGTGCCGGCTTATATCGCCTTCGCAACACACAATCGTCTGGTCGCGCTCGATCAACGCTGCGACACTGCGTTCGGGGACGTCGACGTCCATCTCAAGCACCGCCATAACTTGATCCCGCCGCTCGTCGAAACGGTGCGCGGTTTCGCCAAGCATGAGAGCGACATATTGCGGCACGTCACCGAGGCGCGCGCAGAGGCGCTGCAGGCGGCCTCGCCTGACATGCGGCTCAGCGCCGAGCAAAATCTGACGCAGAACATCAATGCCCTGATCGGCATGGCCGAGCGTTATCCCGAACTCAAGGCGTCGACCCATTTCGGCGACCTGCGAAAGGAACTCATCGACGCCGAGAACCGCATCACGGCCTCGCGCCGCTTCTACAATCTGGCGGTCGAAGAGTACGGTACAACGCTGCGCCAGTTCCCGGGCAGCTATATTGGCCGTCTGTTCAACATGAACGCGCGCACACGGTTCGATCTCGGCATCGAGCGCGTGCTGCTCGACGAGCCGCTCGCGATCAAGTTCTAATCGGACAGATAGAGACTGTGCCATGCAGGTGAACGGGCTCTACGGACACGTCCGTAGCAATGACGTCCGCTCGCTCGCGCTATTCGCGGGATTCGTCGTGGCGTTTCACCTGCTCGCCGCGCTGGCGCTCTTTGTGCCGCTCGCCATGCACGATCCAGACCACGCGCCGCTCTACGGCTGGACGGGATACCTGGTCCGATGGGTGCCGATCGTTACCGTCATCGGCGCCCTGCTGTTCGCGGTGCAGATGGCGTGGCACGTCCGCACCGTTCGCCGCCGAACGGACTTCCGCTTCGTCGACGATCACGACGAGCCGCGGCTCTGCCGTATCGTCGAGCCGTTGACAATCGCGGCAGGCCTGCCGACCCCCTATGTCGCCGTCATCGACAGTCCGGCGCTCAACGCATTCGCCTGCGGCATTCGGCAGAAGGACGCGGTTCTCGTCTTCACGCGCGGGCTGATCGACGCACTGGACGACGATGAGCTGGCGGCCGTCGCAGCGCACGAAATCGTCCACATCGTGAACGGGGACATCCGCCTGATCGCGGCCACCAATGTTTGCCTCGACACGCTGAAACTGCTGCAGCCGCGGCCCAGCGCGCAGCGCATGAAGCGGATCAAGGCCGCCTGCTCGCTTCCGATCCTGGCGCATCTGCTGCCTGTCATGGTGCTGCTCTTCCTCGTCATCATGTTTCTGCGCCGGCTCGCCGTCGACGGCAGCCACCTCGCGCGGCTGCTGATCGCCTCTGCGCGTGAGTTCATCGCCGATGCAGAAGCCGTGCGGCTGACCCAGAATCCGGCCGCGCTCGTCTCGGCGCTTCGCCGCATCGAGGGGCACAGCGTGATCCCGGGCCTCGCCGCCGGGCAGGACGCCATGATGATCGACGGCGCGCATGAGGGCGCGTTCGCGACGCACCCGACGATCGCCGACCGGGTCGCGGCGATCATCTCCGTCACCGGCTCGATGGCTGTGATCGCACCGGCCCGCCGCGACACCCGGCCCCCCGAGCTGGGCGCCAGTGCAGGCTTCGGCCGCCGACCCGCGCCGGGCCTCGAAGCGGCACTTTTGCTTCGCGAGCGGCAGCGCGCCGCTGGCGCTGCTGCGCTCGCGCGCGTCTCCTCGGGCGAGTACAACAGGCTCGGGCTGACGCCAGAGCTGACGGTGGGAGCGGTCGCCGCCATCGCCGTGTTCCTGTGGGCCCACAGCACCGATCTGCGCAACCCGGCGGCACTCGTCGAGGCCCTCGACCCCGCTCCCCTGCGGACGCTGTTCGCGATGGGCAGGGAACAAGCGAAATGCCTGAGGCAGGGCATCGCGGGGCAGATCGGACAGCCGGCGGAACCGGCCGATTGCAGCGGTTTGGACAAGATGCTCGCGGAGCATAAGGACGATGCCGGGCTGATCGGGAAGATAGCAAAGAGCATGACGGAACCGGCCGCAGGCATGTACGCCCCGTCCCCCGGGACCTTCACCACTGTGACGCCGCCGGCCGTTAGGCTGGCCGAGATCCAGCGCGCGCGCTGCTTCCAGACCGGTCCCTACTCCGTGGGCGACCGCGGTCTCCACTCAGCGACGGAGGAGCCGAGGGGGGATATCTCTCTCCCTCGTTACCTGGCGCTGAGCGACGATGCCGCCCGACGCGTGACGGATGCCTCTCCAGCAGCGCGCGACAAGGCCCTTATTGACTATTATGGATCCCGCAAGACACTCGGCGAGGTCATCCATCGCTTCTTCGGCGATCCCGGCCTGCAGGTTGCAGCGGCGCGGCACGCCGGTTCCGAGCATCAAGCTGCTGTTGCTCTGCTCCGCGAGCGTCTCACCGATCCCAGCTTCTCATTGCCGCTGAACCCTCTGACGCGGGCGGAGCTCGAGCTTCTCGCCGCAGCCCCGCTGGACTTCGTCTCCTGCGTCGCCCGCCGGGCGCAGGGGCAAAACAAGGGCTGAGCGGAGGAAGCTCACACCGCCAATCAGGGCTTTGGCGCACGGGGGAATCTAACATGCGGCCTATTGGCGCCGCCTTGTGTATTTTGGCGAGCGCGTTCGTGGCCACCGAACCGGCCCGCGCACAGACGCAGCAACAGATCGATTGGTGTAATGGCAAGGACAACGCGAGCGTTGATTTGAAAATCGGTGGCTGTACCGCAGTCATTCAGTCTAGAAAACTCAACGCGGCGGGCACTGCAAATGCCTTTTATTTGCGAGGCAAGGCCTATGCCGATAAAGTCGAGCCCGATCGCGCGCTAGCGGACTACGACCAAGCCATCAAGCTCAGCCCGGAATTTGTCCAGGCCTATGTCCAGCGCGGTTTCACTCATATGCGGTCGAAGAAGGATTATGGAGCCGCCCTGCGCGATCTGGACAAGGCCATTAAGCTGGAGCCGAAATATGCGGCGTCTTGGGCCTATCGTGGTGACGCTCTCTACATGTCCGGGAAAGAAGAGCTCGCGATCGCAAGCTTTGCGCAGTCCATCAAGCTCAATCCGAACTGGATGTGGCCTCCGAACAATCGCGGCGAGCTCTACGCTGATAGGGGAGACTACGAGCTAGCGATCAAAGATTTCGATCTCGTCATTCGCGTATCGGGTGAGAAGTACGCGATGGGGTGGAACAATCGCTGCCGAGTGCTAGCGATCGTCGGGCGGCTTGAGCAGGCTCTTAGTGATTGCGATCAGGCGCTCAAGATCGATGCCAAGTTCACCAATTACATGGTCAAGAGCGGACGGGTGAGCGCGCGACAACACCGCGCTTTCGTTCATCTGAAGGCGGGACGCTACGATCAGGCGATTGATGACTACAATCAGGCGCTCGAGATTCTATCCAATGCTGAAGCCCTGTTCGGGCGCGGCATGGCGAAACAGAAGAAAGGCGATGCCGCTGGCGGCCAAGCCGATATTCTAGCTGCAAAAACTTTCGACCCTAACGTCGCGCAGAAAGTTGCTCTCTTCGGCATCAAGTAAAATCATCCCGCAGAGAAGCGGAATGCTTAGCCGGGCGCTAAGAGAAAATGGCCTGCATTAGAGGCACTAATGCCGAGGCAGGGCTCGGGTCGTCATCACTGTTTGATGCCTTGCATCGATCTGAATGACGGCTTCTGGCCCGAAGCGGCGGGTATTGATGTCCGCTCCAATGTCTGCTGTTGGAGAACTAAGCGGACTCGTTGTGCTCACTGTGAGTTTGGTCGTTCATGACCCAAACCGGAATTGGTCGTGAACCGCCCGTGGCGGACTAAGTAGCGCAGGGTGAAACGAGGGAGCGTGACCGGTTGCTCTGGTCGATCCGTGTCAGCTTAGGCACACTCGGAACTGCATAGAATCCGCCTCTGCAACGAGTAGACGGTGCGCAACAAGCAAGCCTTTGCGAGAGTTCTCCAATGCACCCCCGGACCAAAGTGACACTGGAACAGGTAAGGGCGGCACAATGGTTTAGTTGCGTCGGCATTCCGGACACCAAAGTGGCCAAGGTACTTTCTTCATGGGAGCAAGCGATTGAGAGCTGTAGTTCCTAGGTGTGGGAGGACCTTGGGGCTGTCCATGAGGGTTTTGGGAACCTGTGACCGGACAAGGGAATTTCCGCTGTCAGCGATGCGTGCCAGCGCCGCCAACAAAGCGCTCGGGGCCAGCTTCACACAGGATGCCAGGTGGCCAACTACCGCGCGTGCCGCGGGTTCCTGTAGAGGTCGGCCTCCTGCTTGTCGATCTTGGGCTCGTAGCGGCCGGCGAGGACGTCGCGAGCGATCCGCCGCACGTGCCGGCGGCAGCTGCCGTTGAAGATCAGCATGCCGCAGAACAGTTGCAGCACGGCCAGAAGGCGCGGGTTGGCGTGGTCCGGATGCACGCGTCCGCGCCACTTGCCGCCGAGCGTGAACACCTTGCCGTCGAGCCGGCCCACGACCTCGTTGCGGTGGCTGAACAGCGTGTAGTCGCCGCCCAGGTCGATCACGTCGCGCTCGAGCCGGTAGAACTGGGGCCGGCCGTCGTCCAGCAGGAAGAACGAGAAGTGCTCCGGCGCGAGAGGCCACTTGTTGGCCGACCGCTCCAGGTAGACCAGGTCATCGTGCTCGCCGACATTGATCGAGAACGCCGTGACCGGCAGCCCGCGTGCGCCCAGCGTCAGCTGCAGGCTGCGCCCGATCATCAGATCCATGGAAGCTCGCCAGTTGAGCGTCTCGTTGAAGAGCTTCAGCACGAGCCGCCTGTCCATACCCGCATTCTTGCGCCAGAGGTCACTGCGGTAGCCCAGGAGCTGGGTGCGCTCGCCGCGCTCGATCACTTCTGAGAAGATGTCCATGTCGGACGTGAACTGGCGCGACTTGGCCTGGTTGCGGCTGTGTTTGTAGAGGCCGAACTCGACCCAGTGGAGGTTGGTGATCCAGATATCGACGATGAACTCAGCCCATCCGGCCTTTCGGCGGATCCGCCACCCCTTGCGGGCGGGCGCCGACGCCGCGCTTTGCACCCCCGGGGCCTCGGCCTTGCGTACGGCTTCCGCTGCGGTGCTGGGCTCCAGCACCGCAGACCTCGTTTCATCCGCCACCTACCCGATCTCCCTGCGTTACCTTGGCGCCCACAGCGAACTGATGGAGCGAATCACGAGCATCGAGCATAGCATCACGCCGCAGGCATAGGATGGTTCTCGCCGCGCGAATAGGTGGCGAAAGACATCGCTTTCCCGGAACCGATGCAGCCGGTTCTCAGAAAAGGTCGAAAGGTGTGGAACCTTGTCGTTGAGATCGAGCCGGCAGAACCACCGATAGGCCAAATGCAGCTCGACTTCCTGGGTCAGCTTGCGTTCTGACCGCAGGCCCTCTAGCAGTTCCCGATATTAACATCCGGATCATCAGCTCAGGATCGACCGATGGTCGACCTATCTCGCTGTAATAGGGATCGAGCTGCTCATGCACAAAGGCGAGAGCCTCCGTCATGAATGCATTGATGCGCCTGAGCAGATGGTTCTTTGGGATGCGGTCGTCGATGACCCACAAAAGCAGATGATCGCAGGAGGGCAGCTGATCGAACTCCTCAACTAAGCGATATTATCAAACATAACGTCTCTTCCTGGCCCGAAGCGCCGGATTTCGATGTCCGCTCCAATGTCTGCTGTTGGGGAGCTAAGCAGACTCAGTGTGCTCACTGTGAGCTTTGTCGCTCGTGACCCGAAGCGGTCATGGGAACTACATGATGGGACGACACCTCGAGCTGGGCGGACCCGCTCGCCACTGAGCTGCGACAGTCGCGCTGTAAACCCGTGCCCGACAGCCGGAGCTGCCTGGCAATCTGAACTCATGTCGCTACGAAGCAAATGATTGGCGTGCATTATCAAGCGCCTGAAGCAGGCATAGCCAATTAGGATCGCGGCCTGTTGCAACATCGGCCATTTGTGTCGTTGAATGCATTAAGATGTCGAGTATTAGGCGTTTTGCCGCTGGATCAGCGGAGCTGGCTCACAAAACTGTGCCTTACACGGGGGGGCCGCTAATGCCCATTCGGCCATTGACCATTCTGGGCGCTCTTGTCGCTCTGCTGGCGCTTTCACCCGCTCAGGCGCAGGAGAAGTCGATCGTCGTCGCCTCGACCACATCGCTCCAAGACTCGGGGCTGTTCGCTCACCTCCTACCACTGTTCAAGGCGAAGACCGGCATCGACGTGCGCGTCGTCGCACAGGGCACGAGCCAAGCGCTCGATACTGGCCGGCGGGGCGATGCCGATATCGTGTTCGTGCATGCCAAGGCGGAAGAGGAGAAGTTGGTCGCCGACGGCTTCGGCGTGAAGCGCTATCCGGTTATGTACAACGACTTCGTCTTGATCGGTCCGAACAGCGATCCGGCCGGCATCAAGGGCATGGGCGACGTCGCGGCGGCGCTGCAGGCCATCAAGGCGAAGGCTGCGCCGTTCATCTCGCGCGGCGATCGCTCTGGCACACACATCCGCGAACTCGATCTCTGGAAAGCCGCCGCCATCGACGTCGCGGAAGACCAACGCCTTTGGTACACGGCGATCGGTCAGGGCATGATGGCCACGCTCCACGCCGCCTCCGCTTCCAACGCTTATGTGCTTTCCGATCGCGGCACCTGGGTCTCGTGTAAGAACCGCGGCGAACTTGATATCGTCGTTCAGGGCGACAAGCGGCTGTTCAACCAGTATGGCGTGATTCTGATGAACCCCGCCAAGCACCCGCATGTGAAGAAGGACTTGGGCCAAGCCTTTATCGATTGGCTGATTTCGCGAGAGGGCAAGAACGCGATCGCGAGTTACAAGATCGAGGGCCAGCAGCTCTTCGTCCCCAATGATAGTATGTCGCGGGCCTGATGCGTGCTCGTGCGATCGCAACGGCTAATGGCGCCAAATAGGAAATCTTTGACGCATATTAGCAAGACGTCGGCTCGCCTGCACGTGACGTACCACTTGCTAGGAGCGCGCCTTCACCGGTTCTGTGCCTAACTAACTGCTGGGGAAGTCGCGACATGCTGCAGGTTCACTGGGAACAGGCTCAAAGCTGGCCCTCAGAGAATGCCGGTGCAAAGGAGCGGGTGCTCGCTTCGATCGGGCTCGCTGTCGCGATCTGCGCCGCTTATTTCTTGGCCGCTCGTCTGAGCCTCTTTCTGCAAACCCAGCCTGACGGCGTGGCCGTGTTCTGGCCAGCCGCCGGTGTCTCCTCAGGCATCCTGATCGCTCTTGGGCGCGATGTGCGGTGGCCCGTAGCCGTCTTACGGTGGTCCGTGGCCGTCGGTGTCATAGCGGCAACCATCGCGGCCAATCTCACAAGCGACCGAACCGTCTGGGCTTCCATCGCCTTCGCGCTGTGTAATGCGGGAGAAGCCGTGCTCGTCGCCTGGTTGATCCAGCGTTACGTCGGTCGAGATTTTACCCTCAACCGGATGCGTCATGTGGCGGCTTTCTTGGGGGCGGCAATCGTCGGGACCGCCATTTCGGGAGTGGGCGGAGCCGTGGCGTATAAGCTGCTCCACAGTCCGGATGTGCCAGCCCTGATCATCTGGCGGCACTGGTTCGTATCCGACGCAATGGGCATCATCACGGTTGCGCCATTGATGATCGGGCTCGTCTCCTTGGTGCGCATCCCGACGCCGCGCCTGGAACTCATCGAAGGCATCATGGGGCTCGCCGCAGTCGCCGCGATCGTGGGGATCATCATCTTCCTGTTGCCGGAGGTCTGGTGGGAGATTATTGTCCCCGTCGAACTGTTATTCCCGCTAGTAATGTGGCTTTCGGCGCGTTGCCGGACTGTCTTCACATCTGCAGCAATATTCCTGATTTCAGTCACGCTTGTTTCCGCGCTCACCTTCAACCTTGGACATTTTGGCAAAGTTGGTCACACAAGTGGGGCCCACATTTGGGGAGCCCAAGCAGGGATCCTCTGCGTCACGCTCTGCGCGCTCCTACTTGCTGCGGTGTTCGCGGAGCGGCGCCGGGACGCGGCCCTGGTGCGCACTGTCCTCACCACGGTCGAAGACGCGATCATAACCATCGACCACGAGGGAATAGTCAAGGACCTCAATCCAGCTGCGGCGCGCGTCTTTGGCTATGGCCCCGAAGAAGTCATTGGACGCAATGTCACAATGCTGATGCCGGAACCTTACCGTTGTGAACACGATTGCTATGTCAGTAATTATCTGAGAACGGGTCAAGCCAAGATGATCGGACAGGGGCGTGAGGTCACAGGGCAGCGCAAGGACGGTTCGATCTTTCCAATGGAGCTTGCAGTCAGTGAAATGCGGGTGTCCAGACGGCGGATGTTCACTGGCGTGGTACGCGACATAACTGAGCGCAAGCAGATCGAAACCGAGCGCAAGCAGATCGAACAGCATCAAGATCTGTTGGTCGCCGAGCTTGACCACCGGGTCAAAAACATCCTCGCTCAGGTTGCAGTGGTCGCGGTGTCCACGCGCCAAGGCAGCGACTCAATTGACGAGTTCCTTCAATCGCTCAACGGACGCATCCAATCCATGGCGGCCGCCCATACCCTGCTGAGCAAGAGCGGCTGGCAGAGCGTCGGCCTTGATGCCCTCGTCCGTAACCAGCTTGCGCCCTACGCGACGGACACGAACATAACAATCAGCGGGACAGACATCATGCTCACCGCCGCTGAGGTTCAGGCGGTGGCGAAGGTGCTGCACGAACTCGTGACAAACGCTGCGAAACATGGTGCGCTATCGATCTCCGGCGGCCGCGTATCGGTGAATTGGGACCTTAAACCGAACGGAGATGGGACTAACCTGTCGATAGTCTGGCAAGAGTTCGACGGCCCGCCGGTGAAATCCGAGGTTCAGTCCAGCTATGGCACGAACCTCATACGTAATCTCATTCCTCACGAACTCGGAGGCAAGATTGATCTCCTGTTCGCATCAGAGGGTGTGAGCTGCAGAATTGAGATCCCGATTGGGCGAGCGTGAAGCTGCTCACGCGGTGCCGACGACTAATCTTTCGACTTTGCGCCGTTTGGCCAGTGATCAGGTGAGCGCTTTCTCAAGAGCACTACGCCGCCCCCCTTACTCTGTCCCCAGGCGCGTAGCTCGCGAGCAAGAGGTCCTCTCGCATCGAAGCATTCCTGCGACCAACTCCGCAAGATCGTACAAGCGCAGGCTCCCACGGCAGCTTAAAACGATGAAAACCGGAGCGACACGTTATGAGAATATTTCTTGCCGGCGCCTCTGGCGTGATTGGGCAGCGGCTGATTCCCCGTTTGGTTCAGGCTGGGCACGTCGTCGGCGGGCTGACGCGCTCGCCCAGCAAAACGGAGTTACTGAGGCGCCTCGGTGCCGAACCAATTCTCTGTGATGTCTTTGATCGGGAAGCTCTCAGCCACGCTGTTCGTGACTTCAAACCGGACGTCGTGCTGAACGAGCTGACCGATCTGCCGGATGATGCGGCGCAGATCAGTAAACTCGCAGATCTGAACGCGCGCATCCGAACCGAGGGGACCCGCAATCTGATCGAGGCCGCACGTCTGAGCGGGTCGCCGAAAATCCTCGCTCAAAGCGTCGCCTGGCAATTACCTGATGGGCCCGATGCCAAGGCTGTCGCAGAATTGGAGCGTTCCGTTCTTGCCGAGGGCGGCGTTGTGTTGCGCTATGGACAGCTCTATGGACCCGGAACCTATAACGAGCAGCAACCACCCGAGGAACCTCGGGTTCAAATCGAACGAGCCGCGGAACGAACCGTGGAGGCGCTCGGCGAGCCAACGGGCGTCGTCGTCATTGTCGACTGAGTGCGTGACCGCGATCCAGCCGACTGTCCGGAATTGGCCCAGGCCGTGTGAAAAAGGCTCCGTATCTACGCCACCCGCAGAACGCCGCCGGTATTTGCGTCACCAAACTCAAATTTCCCTGGAAGCCATTCTCCGAGCGCTCCTGAAGCTCCCTGGGGCGTCTGTGGGCGCCGATTTGAATGCGCAAGTCCTTGGCTTAGGCTGCCATGGCTTCCAGCAGCCCGGCCA
>CAWFMV010000019.1:0-1256371 GCA_963817015.1 uncultured Alphaproteobacteria bacterium
GGTCCCTTAGTCAATAGGCTTCCAGTTCGTGACTCTTTTTGCGTGAGCAGAGCAGTGCCACAGCGTTCCCTCCCCCCTTGTGGGGGAGGGACAGGGAGAGGGGTAGAAACACGCGCGGACATTGTTTGTTTTTGTGTTTGTTATTGATAGTCATTGTTCGCGAGTTTGCGAATGAGACAGGCCTCGCGCTTGGCGTTTGTGGCCACCCCTCTCCCTGTCCCTCCCCCACAAGGGGGGAGGGAACCGTGGGGCACGGACCTTCGCACGTCACACAATGTGCTCGCGGACGGATATCCAAAGCAAGTCGTGCTTCTGACGGCAGGATCATCAAGGCCGGCTCAGGAGCTGAACGGCTTTCTCTTGATCAACCCCAGTCCGTTTACGTTCGATTTCAGCTTCGGCTCGCCGATGTACCAGATCATGCCGGCGCCTGACACTTCAGCGTCGAGCTCGTCGCTTGCATTCACCGTCACCTGACCGGCGCCCTGCACGGAAACTTTGGCGCGCCTGGCCTTGAGGTCGCCTGCGCTGATGATGCCGGCACCTCTGATCTCGATCGTGAGATCATCGACGCGACCCGACAGGTTTCCGGCGGCAGCGCCCTCGACCAGGATCGATAATTGTTCGCTCTCGAGCTTCTTGGCCTCGATCGCGACCCCGCCCTGGACGTGGATGTGGCGCAGCTCCTTGACGGTGACCTTGTAGGTCGGCCGCTTGCCATGAAAGCTGTTTCCTTTTTTGAAGGTGAGATAAAGCACGCCGTTCTTGACCTCCGAGGTGAACATCGGAAGCAGGTTCTCCTCCGCAGTCACGGTCAGGCTTTCCTCACCGGTACGCTCAATGACCAAGAGGCTCTGCTCGACGTCCGTCAGCACAATGGAGGTGAACGGCTCCACCGGGCGGACCTCGGTCTTGATGACGCCCGAGCCCTCGATCTTGGTGCCGGTGCCGCCGGTGGTCATGCAGTCGCCGCATTCCGACCAGTCGCAGGCGGTGAGCAGAAGCAGGCACGACAAGACAGCAGCCAATCGCAACATGACACAATTCTCCAAGGATACAGCCGTTGAAACGACAGTGCGCGGCGCAACGGCGATGCCCCGCGTTAGTGGGTGATGAATTTCTGTTCGATGGTGCCCGCGCCGGAAACGCGCGACTGGAGTTTCGGCGAGCCGACATATCGGACGGTTCCGGCGCCCGACACCCGCGCGTCGAGCTCCTCATTCGCGTTGACGGTCACGTCTCCAGCGCCGCTCACGACGATTGTCGCACGTTTGGTTTGCAGATCGACCGCGTCGAGGGAGCCAGCGCCGCTGACGGTAATCGACAGATTGTCGGATCGCCCAGCGATGCTGGCGCTCCCGGCGCCCGAGATCGAGATCGACAGTGAGTCGGTGTCGAGCTTGGTGGCTTTGACGGAGACTGCACCGCTGACTTTGAGCTTTCGCAATTCGCGGACTGTGACCTTGATGCGCGGTCCCTTGCCGCTCCAGGTCAGTCTCTTTCCTTCTGCGACCCCGATGACGAGGGTGCCGTCCCTCACCTCCGTGGTGAACAGCGGCAACAGATTGTCATCGACCGTGAGCTCCAGGCTCTCTTCGCCGGTCTGCTCGATCTCGAGGTTTGCAGAGCCGGAGATGACGATCGCTGTGAATTTCTCCACCACACGGGTTTCGGTCTTGAGATTGCCGGAGCCTTTGATCGTCGGCCCGCCATACGTATCGGACCAGTTGCAGGCGGCGAGTAGGAGCAAGGACGAGAGAACAGCAGCGGTTCGCAACATGGCACGAGCCTCCCAAAATGGCTGCGCGCTGGACCACAATCGGGGCTATATGCCGATCGGCAGTTACCCTCAGGGGTTCCAGGCACCCGCGCAAAATGGGGCTCGGAGCCGTCGCTGGCTGTGACGGGCATCACGTTTTAACGTTTCTTTACCTCGTTGGGGGCGACAACGCTGCCGCCTGCAGGGTCCTCGGGAGTGCGGCACGTCGCCGATGCTGGAATATCAGGGTAAATCTCCGTGGACCGCCGCCGCCGCGACATCGGCGCGCTGGACAAAGCCTTCCCACGGCCGGATACCGCAGGTACTATTAGTTCAATTCTGAGCTGGTCATCGGCCCTGTCTGCCCGGGGCCGCTATGACATTTAAGGGAGGTTGGAGATGGCACGAAAAGATCCTCGTCCTGAGGTGAGCCGCCGCAAGTTCCTGGCCGGTGTTGCAGTCGCGGGCGCGTCGGCAACCGCCGCCAAGGCGGCAACGCCGGGGACGACAGCAGCCGACGTGAAGCGGCTGCCGGCTGCGATCGAGCCGATGGCGCACCAGGTGGCCACCGAGACCGCCGTTCCGAAGGAGATGCCGCATCTCGTCGGCAAGCCCAACTCGGACTTCATGGTCGACGTCATCAAGTCGCTCAATATCGACTACGTCTACTCCAACCCGGCCTCGAGCTTTCGCGGCCTGCATGAATCGCTGATCAATTACGGCAAGAACACCAAGCCGGAGTTCATCACCTGCATGCACGAGGAGTCGTCGGTCGCGATGGCGCACGGCTACTTCAAGGCCACCGGCAAGCCGCAGCTGATGCTCTGCCACGGCACCGTCGGCCTGATGCATGCCACCATGGCGGTCTACAACGCCTGGTCCGATCGCGTTCCGCTCATCATGATCGGCGGCAACGATCTCGACGCCGCCAAGCGCCCGCCGGGCGTGCCGACCTTCCACTCGGCGCAGGACATCGGCGCGCTGGTGCGCGACTTCACCAAGTGGGACGACATGCCGGTGTCGGCACAGCACTTCGCGCAGTCCTTCGTGCGCGCCTATCGCTACGCCATGACGCCGCCCTACGGCCCGGTGCTGCTCTCCCTCGACGCCGGCCTGCAGGATGCGCCGGTCGACGATGCGCATCTCTACATTCCGCGCTACGTCGCCTCCGCTCCTCCGCATGCCGATCTCAACGCCCTGCGCGAGGCTGCGAAGCTGCTTGCCGCAGCGGAGAATCCGGTGATCGTCGTCGACAAGATGGCGCGCACCGAGGCGGGCGTGACGTCGCTCGTGCAGCTCGCCGAGCTGCTGCAGGTCCCGGTCGTCGACCAGCTGGGCCGCATGAACATGCCCAACACGCACTATCTCAATCAGACCGCGTCGGCGCAGAATCTCATTCGCAACGCTGACGTGATCATGGGGCTTGAGTGCCGCGACTTCTGGAACACGGTCAATCAGTGGATCGACAACGGTGATGAGCACGGTCACGGTAACCGCGAGCAGCGCATCAAGCCGAACACCAAGCTGATCACGATCTCGAGCATGGAGCTCAACACCAAGTCGAACTTCCAGGACTTCCAGCGCTTCCAGGTCACCGACATCGGCATGGCGGCCAACTCGGAAGCCTCGCTGCCGTTCCTGATCGAAGCCGTGAAAGCGGCGATCCCGAGCGACAAGAAGGCCGCCATCGAGAAGCGCGGCGAAGCCTTGAAGAAGGCCTACCAGCAGGCGCGCGAGCGCCAGCGGCAGACGGCGGCGCTCGGCTGGGATGCGAGCCCGATCTCGACCGCCCGCCTCAACGCCGAGGTGTACAACGCGGTGAAAAACGAGGACTGGTCGCTGGTCACCTCGACCGGCAACACCAGCGGCTGGTCGGAGCGCATGTTCAAGATGGACAAGCACTATCGTTGGCTCGGCGGCTCGGGTGCGTCGGGTCTCGGCTACGGCCTGCCGGCCTCGGTCGGTGCGGCGCACGCCAACAAGGCGCTCGGCCGCTTCTCGGTCTCGATCCAGGGCGACGGCGACATGATGTACGCGCCGGGCGCGCTGTGGACCGCGGCGCATCACGATATTCCGCTGCTGCACCGTGATGCACAACAACCGCGGCTACCACCAGGAGGTCATGCACGTGCAGCGCCTGTCCAACCGGCGCAACCGCGTGGCGAGCCTCGGCAAGACCGCTGGCCCGATCGGCACCAGCATCGATACGCCGAACATCGACTACGCAGGTCTCGCGCGGTCTCAGGGTTGGTGGGCCAAGGGCCCGATCACCGATCCGAAGGACCTCGGGCCGGCGCTCAAGGAAGCCGTCGAGGTGGTCAAGAAGGGCCAGCCGGCGCTCATCAATTCCGTTACCCAGCCGCGTTGAGGTGAAACACATGCGTCTCGTTCGTAGTAACTTTCGTTCTCTTGGGCTGGCGGCGCTTGCCGCCGGCCTCGCCACCCTTGCCGCTTTTGGCTCAAGCGCCGCACTGGCGGCGGGCGATGCCGCCAAGGGCAAGCAGAACTTCATGAAATACGGCTGCTGGCAGTGCCACGGCACGGTGGGGCAGGGCTCCCCCGTCAGCGGACCGAAGCTCGCGCCGGACCCGCTGCCGTACGAGGCAATGTCGACCTTCATCCGCAACAGCAATCGTGCGATGCCGCCCTATCGGGAGGCCGTGCTGCCGAACCAGGACCTCGAGGACATCCACGCCTATCTGTCGTCGGTCCCCAAGCCGACTGACTACAAAACGATCCCGCTGCTCGCCGAGTAGGCGAGAGGCGTTGAACCGCTCATCAGCCCGGTCTCACGGCCGGGCTGATTGATTGTGTGGGGAGCGCCCGTCTGACGGATATCTCCTATTCCATCCCCCGATAGCGCCCCACCTTTAAATCCGCGTGAGTTCGTGCGACATTGGCGGGCGCCGCGCTGGCAGGGCGCGCGCTGTCTGAAGCTCAGAAGTCCTGCCCCAGCTTTCGCCGCAGCGCGGCAATTTGGAGGAAACCATGGCCCGTAAACGTTCCCAACCCGAGGTGAGCCGTCGCAAATTCCTGGCCGGCGCCGCCGTTGCCGGTGCCGCCGCGTCGACGAGCGTTGCCAACGCGGCGACCCCCGGGACGACGGCTGCCGATGTGAAGCGGCTGCCGGCCGCTGTGCCGCCGAGCGTGCAGCAGATCGCCAACGAGACCGCCATTCCGAAGGAGATGCCGCATCTCGCCGGCAAGCCCAATTCGGACTTCATGGTCGACGTGATCAAGTCGCTCAAGATCGAGCACATCTATTCGAACCCGGCGTCGAGCTTCCGCGGCTTGCACGAGTCGCTGATCAACTACGGCAAGAACGCGATGCCGGATTTCATCACGTGCATGCACGAAGAGTCGTCGGTCGCGATGGCGCACGGCTACTTCAAGGCGACCGGCAAGCCGCAGATGATGCTCTGCCATGGCACCGTTGGCCTGCAGCACGCGGTCATGTCCGTCTACAACGCCTGGGTCGACCGCGTACCGGTGATCCTGGTCGGCGGCAACGATCTCGACGCCGCGCACCGTCCGCCGGGCGTGCCGACTGTCCACTCGGCGCAAGACATCAACGCGATGGTGCGCGACTTCACCAAGTGGGACGACCAGCCGGTGTCGGCGCAGCACTTCGCGCAGTCGTTCGTGCGCGCCTACAAGATGGCGATGACGCCGCCCTACGGCCCGGTCATGCTTTCGATCGATGCCGGCCTGCAGGATTCACCGGTCGACGATCCGCATCTCTACATTCCGCGCTACGTGCCGACCGCTCCGCCGCATGCCGATCTCAACGCGCTGCGCGAGACCGCGAAGCTCCTGGTCGCGGCCGAGCGTCCGGTGATCGTCGCCGATCGCGCGGCACGGTCGCAGGCCGGAACGGACCTCATCGTGCAGCTCGCCGAGCTGCTGCAGGTCCCGGTCATCGATCAGGGCGGCCGCATGAACATGCCGTCGACCCACTATCTGCATCAGAACGCGCAAACGCAAAATCTGATCCGCGATGCCGATCTGATCGTGGGGCTCGAGCTGCACGACCTGTGGGCGCTCGTCAATCAGTTCACGGACAACGGTGATGAGCACGGCCACGGCATTCGGCAATCCCGGATCAAGCCGGGCACGAAGCTCGTCAGCATCAGCAGCGCCGAGCTCCTGACCAAGTCCAACTACCAGGACTTCCAGCGCTTCCAGACCACCGACATCGGTATGGTGGGCGACGCCGAGGCGTCGCTGCCGTTCCTGATCGAGGCCGTGAAGTCCGCGTTGCCGAACGACAAGAAGGCGGCGTTCGAGAAGCGGGCCGAGGGCTTCAAGCGGGCCAAGCAGCAGGCGCACGAGCGCAACCGCCAGGCTGCCGCGCTCGGCTGGGAAGCTAGCCCGATCTCCACCGCGCGTCTGGCGGTCGAGCTCTACGCGGCCGTGAAGGGCGAGGATTGGGCGCTGGTCAATGCCGGTATCGGCATGAGCGGCTGGCACAACCGCATCTTCCCGATGGACAAGCACTACCACTGGATTGGCGGCTCGGGCGCTGCCGGCCAGGGCTATGGCCTGCCCGCCGCGATCGGTGCCGCGCATGCCAACAAGGCGCTCGGACGCTTCACGGTCTCGATCCAGGGCGACGGCGACATGATGTACGCGCCGGGCGCGTTCTGGACCGCGGCGCATCACCGGATACCCTCGCTGGCGATCGTGGATAACAACCGCGGCTATCACCAGGAGGTCATGCACGTGCAGCGCCTGTCGAACCGGCGCAACCGCGTCGCCAACCTCGGCATCACGTCGGGGCCGGTCGGCACCAGCATCGAAAACCCGGACATCGATTACGCCAAGCTCGCCTCCTCGATGGGCTGGTGGTCGACCGGGCCGGTCAAGGATCCGAACGAGCTCGGCCCCGCGCTCAAGCGCGCGGTCGCGGCCGTGAAGGCCGGCGAGCCGGCGCTGGTCGACGTGTGGATGCAGCCGCGCTGACGCGTGCGCATCGCGAACGCTTTCTATCGGCCCGGCCTCGCGCCGGGCCGATGCTTTTTTGGGCCGGCAGGCATGTGGCAGAGCCGTGCCGCGCACCAGTCGATTGACAGCCGTGCCGATCCGGCGCGATCCTGAGAATGAACCGCACAAGTGGGGACATATAGGGAGGACGCAATGGCTCGAAAAGATTCTCGCCCCGAGGTCAACCGTCGAAAGTTTCTGGCCGGTGCCGCCGTCGCGGGCGCTGCCGCATCCACGACCATCGCGAACGCCGCATCGCCGCCGACGGGTGCCGCGAGAATCCCTTCCGCCGTGCGGCCGACCGCACATCAGGTCGCGCTTGAAGCCAATGTCGTCACCGAAGTGAAGCCGATGGCAGGCCGCGCCGGCTCCGACTTCATGGTGGACGTCATCAAGTCGCTCGATATCGACTACTGCTATGCCAACCCGGCCTCGAGCTATCGCGGCATCCACGAGTCGCTGATCAACTACGGCAAGAATACCAAGCCGGAGTTCATCACCTGCATGCACGAGGAGTCATCGGTTGCGATGGCGCACGGCTATTACAAGGCCTCGGGCAAGCCGCAGATGATGCTCTGCCACGGCACCGTCGGCCTGATGCACGCGACCATGGCGATCTATAACGCCTGGGCCGACCGCGTTCCGGTCATCCTCATGGGCGGCAACGATCTCGACGCCGCCAAGCGCGCGCCCGGCGTGCCGACCTATCACTCGGCACAGGACATCAACGCGATAGTGCGTGACTTTACCAAGTGGGATGACAATCCGGTCTCGCTGCAGCACTTCGCGCAATCGATGGTGCGCGCCTACAAGATGGCGATGACGCCGCCCTACGAGCCAGTCATGATCGCGCTCGATGGCGGGCTGCAGGAAGAGCCGATGGGCGAGCACTCCGGCGGCCTCTATATCCCGCGCTATGTCAAGTCGGCGCCGCCGCAGGCCGAGGTGGGCGCGCTGCGCGAGACTGCAAAGCTTTTGGTGAATGCCGAGCACCCGGTCATCGTGGTCGACCGCACGGCGCGCTCGCAGAACGGCATCAACCTGCTGGTGGAGCTGGCCGAGCTGCATCCAGGCGCCGGTCGTCGATCAGTCGAACCGGATGAACTTCCCCAACACGCACCATCTCTGCCAGAGCTCGCAGGCGCAGGCGCTCATTCGCGAGGCTGATCTGATCCTCGGGCTCGAGGTCTCCGACTTCTGGAACACCGTCAATCTCTTCGTCGACAACGGCGAGGACCATGGCTTTGGCATTCGCCAGTCCCGGATCAAGCCGGGCACCAAGCTGATCACCATCAGCTCGGTCGAGCTCAACCAGAAATCCAACTACCAGGATTTCCAGCGCTTCCAGTCCGTCGACATCGGCATGGCGGGCGATGCCGAGGCCTCGCTGCCGTCGCTGATCGAGGCGGTGAAGATCCGCGCTCCCCAGCGATCGCAAGGCGGCTTACGAAAAGCGCGGCGAAGCGATGAAACGGGCGTGGCGGCAGGCGATCGATCGCAGCCGGCAGGCGGCTGCGATCGGCTGGGACGCAAGCCCGATCAGCCTTCCGCGCCTGTGCGCGGAGATTTGGCCTCACATCAAGGATCTCGACTATTCGCTCGTCGTTTCACGTCCCGGTATGGGCACCTGGACGAACCGGCTCTGGAAGATGGACCGCCACCACCAGTGGCTTGGTGGCTCGGGCGGCGGCGGCCTCGGCTACGGGCTGCCGGCCTCGGTCGGCGCCGCGCACGCCAACAAGGCGCTCGGGCGGTTCTCGGTCGCGCTGCAAGGCGACGGCGACATGATGTATGCGCCCGGCGCAATGTGGACCGCGGCGCGTCACAAGATTCCGTTCCTGAGCATTTTGCACAACAACAAGGGCTATCATCAGGAAGTCATGCACCTGCAGCGCATGTCGAACCGGCGCAACCGTGTTGCCAATCTCGGCACCGAGATCAAGGACAATGGGCCGGTCGGAACGCGCATCGAGAACCCCGACATCGAATACTCGAAGATCGCGTCCGGAATGGGATGGTGGGCATCGGGGCCGGTCGAGGATCCGAAGGAGCTCGGCGGCGTGCTCAAGAAGGCGGTCGACGTCGTCAAGTCTGGCCAGCCGGCCTTCGTCGATGTCATTTCTCAGCCGCGCTGATGGAGTGGATCATGAGTATGATCAAGAATAGTTGTGTGCTGGCGGCTGTCGCTGCGAGCCTGCTGCTTGGCCAGGCAGATGCCTCGGCGGCCTCGGCCGAAAGCGGCAAGAAGCTCTTCATCCAATACGGCTGCTTCCAGTGTCACGGCACGGTGGGGCAGGGCGGTAATGCCGGCCCGAAGCTCGCGCCCGATCCTCTGCCCTACGAGGCGCTGGCGAATTTCGTGCGAACCACCAATCGGCAGATGCCGCCCTATCGCGAGGTGGTGCTGCCGAACGACGACCTCGCGGACATCTACGCCTATCTGCAATCGGTCCCGAAGACGCCGGACTACAGGACGATCCCGCTGCTGAATGATTGAGGTGACATGAACATGTCCGCGGGTGTTTGCGCCAACTCCGTCACCTCATCCTGAGGAGCTCTATCAAGTTGCTCTTGCGACTTGATAGAGCGTCTCGAAGGATGGGGTGACGGCCCGCTATTTTGCTTTCGAAGAACGGCGCTTGGAAAGTTCTCGTAGCTGATCGAAATCGCCGCGTATCAGGGCTTCCTTTTTCGCGCGCGACCAACCCTTTACCTGTCGTTCGGCCCCGATCGCGTCGGTGATTTGGTCAACCACTCGGAATAGACCAAGGTCACCGGTCGACGCTTTGCAGTATAACCGTTATAGGTTCCTGCATTGTGTTCGGCGATACGCTGCTCAAGACCCGAACGGGCCGTGCCGGTGTAGTAGCTCCCGTCTGAACATCGCAACAAGTACATGTAGGCGCCGGTCACGGGCTGTCCCATCCTTCGAGACGCACCCCAGCCGGCCGCGGCCGACTGGGGTGCTCCTCAGGATGAGGACAGATGATGCGATTGTGCAAGACGCTACATATCCAACACCAGCCGCTCGCTCTTGCTGCTGGCGCAGCAGATCATCACGCGCTTGTTCTCGGCCTGCTCTTCCTCGCTCAAAATCGAGTCGTGGTGCTCGGCAACGCCTGAGATGATGCGCTGCTCGCAGGCGCCACAGATGCCAAGCTCGCAGGAATAATCGACGTCGACACCCTCATCGAGCAGCACCTCCAGGATGCTGCGCCCCTCCGGAATGAAGAACTCCTGCCCCGAGCGTGCGAGCTCGACCGTGAAGCCACCCTTGGCCTTGCACGGGCTCCTCCTTGGGCGTGAAATACTCGACGTGGATCTGCGCGCGCGGCCAGTCCCTGGTGGCCGCCTCGAACGCGTTGAGCATCGGCGTCGGCCCGCAGCAATAGAGGTGAGCCTCCTTCGGCGCACTGGCGACGATCCCGGCGACGTCGAGGAAGCGCCCTTCGTTCTCGTCATCGAAATGGAAGCTCGCGCCAGCGACATCCTGCAGCTCGTGCAGGAATGCCGCGTCGGCACGCGAGCGGCAGGCATAGTGCAGCGCAAAGGATCGCTCGCGCTCCAGAAGCCGCTGCACCATGCACCGGATCGGCGTGATCCCGATCCCGCCGGCGATGAGAACGCTGTGGCTCGCGTCCTCCTTGAGCGGGAAGTTGTTGCGCGGAGCGCTGATCTTGATGGTCCTGCCGACGCGCAGCTCGTCATGCATGAAGCGGGAGCCGCCGCGGCTCGCCGGATCGCGCTTGATGCCGAACGTGTAAGTGTCGGGCTCCGGCCGGGCCACGATCAGGGAGTAGCTGCGCGAGTGGCCGCTCGGCAGGTGCACGTCGACATGCGCGCCGGGCTCGTAGGGAGGCAGCGGCGCGCCGTCGAGCCGCCGAAACTCGAACAGGTTGGTGTCGCGCGCCGCGTAGTGGATCGCGGTCAGGCGAACCTCGATCAGGGCGCCCGGTGCAGCCGTCGGCTCGCCGCTTGTGGTCGCCATATCCACGATGGCTGCGTCTCCCGAGTATGCGCTAGTGCAGGCAGCCGCCAGTCGCCACGCGCTGCAGCATATAGGCGGCATCCGACACTGCGCAACCCGCCCGCGGCTGCCGATCGGGGCGGATATCCGATGCCCGCTGCGGCAACGGGACCGTCGTCTCGGTGCTCGGTCGCGTTGGTTAATTGAAACGGGCTGGGCTATGCTGGCCCAGGCCACTGCAACCGGTCGACGATGCAAGAAGACATCGACGTTTCACGACCCCCGCTGCCGACCGTGCGGGCGGAGTGACAGGAGGAGCCCTTGCGACAAACGCTGACGAATGCCTCTCGCCTCGCACTGGCGGGCTGTTGCGCTGATCCTCAGCCTTGCGCCGGCCGGCGCCCAAGCCCAGCAACAGGCTCCCCAGTCGCGGCCGTGGCTCGATCCGACGCTGCTCGCTGCCGCCAAGGCGGAGGGAACGCTGATCGTCTATTCCTCGACCAACGAGCAGGAAGGCCTGCCGCTGTTCAAGATCTTCGAGGAGGCGACCGGCATCAAGGTCGAGTATGTCCGCAACGCCGACTCGCCGCTGATGTCGCGCATGGCGATCGAGTTCCGCGCCAACCAGAAGGCCTGGGACATCCTGCACACGACCACGATCAACAAGGTGCCGCCGCAGATGCTGGCGCAGATCGAGCCGCCGGAAGCGAAGAATATCGCCCCGGAGGCGCGCGATCCCGGCAAGCGCTGGTACGGGGTCTACGCCAACTACAATTCGCCCGCCTACAACACCCAGAAGGTGAAGGCGTCCGATCTGCCGAAGACCTACGAGGAGTTCGCCAAGCACAAGGAATGGGCCGGCCAGGTCGCCATCGACGGCACCGACAACGAATGGCTCAAGGCCATGTTCGAGTACTACGGCGAGCAGAAGGCCACGCAGATCATCAAGGACATCGTGGCCGACGCTCAAGCCGATCGTCACCGACGGCCACCTCGCGATGGCGCGCGCGGTCGGCGCCGGCGAATACGCGATCTGCGCTCAACAACTACGTCAATCTGTCGATCAACGTGAAGCTCGCCGGCTGCGCCGATCGAGGTCTTCGCGCTCGATCCGGTGGCGCTGATCTTCGGGCAGGTCGGCGATCAGCGCCCTGGCGCCGCATCCGAACGCCGCCAAGCTCGCCGCCAATTTCATGCTCAGCCAGGAATGCCAGCAGTTCCTGGCCAAGTTCGGCCGCATCCCGACCCGCAGCGACGTGCAGCGACAACCCGCCCGGCATCGTCGAGCTGCTGCAGCAAGAAGAAGGTCATCACCGACGCTGCTGACGCCGGAGGAGGAGCGGAAGTGGCAGCGGCGCTTCGAGGCGCTGTTCAAGGCGCGGTAGAGGGATCCATGCACGCACGATTCCTCGGTCGTCCCGGCCGAGAGCCGGGCCCATGATCGGCCGCATGCTCGACGAGTGGCAGCACGGCGTCATGGCGATCGGCCCGCTGTCGCGAGGACGACCCTCAGGGCATGGCGAACACGGTCCAGGGACATCGGGAGTCAGCAGGCGTGAGTTCGCCGACAGCGTCGCCTGAATGGGCGCTTCGCCGGCCGGCAGCCGGCTCGCCGGCTATCTCGCGGCCGTCGAATCTCGTGCTGGTCGCCTGCGTGCTGATCGCGGTCTGGCTCGTGTTCGTGCCGCTGGCGGCGCTGTTCTACACCGCCTTCACCGAGGACACCGGCTTCGGCCCGGGCCCGTTCTCGCTCGAGAATTTCGTCGAGGCCTATTCGAGCTGGCACATCCTGCGCGCTGTTCCGCAACTCGCTGATCTTTGCCGTCGGCACCGCGCTGGTCACCTTCGTGCATGGGCGGGCTGGTCTCCTGGGTGGTCGAGCGCACCGACGCGCCCTGGGCCGCCTGTTCCACACGCTGGCGCTGCTCTCGTTCGCGATCCCGGGCCTGCTGATGGCGATGGCCTGGATCTTCGTGCTCAGCCCCAATATCGGCTGGGTCAATGCGCTGATGAAATCGACGTTCGGCCTGCGCAGGCGCCGTTCAACATCTACTCCATGGCGGGCATGATCTGGGCGCTGTCGAGCCACTATTTCCCGCTCGCCTATCTCGCGCTCGGGCCGGCGCTGCGCGTGCTCGACGTGCGCATGGAGGAGGCCGGCCTCGTCTCCGGCGGGCGCTACTGGCAGGTGCTGCCCAAGATCACGCTGCCGCTGCTGCGGCCGGCGATCCTGTCGACCGTGCTGCTCCTGTTCGTGCTCGGCATGTCGTCCTACGAGGTGCCGCGGCTGATCGGCCGGCCGGCGCGCATCGACGTGTTCACCACCGACATCCAGGCCGCCACCCCAGGCGCCGCCCGAGTTCGGCGTCGCGAGCGCGCTCGCGCTCACGCTGCTCGTGCATCTGCATCGTCGCGGTGTTCTTCTATCGCCGCGCCACCCGCCACGCCGAGGCCTTCGCGACCATCACCGGCAAGGGCTACATGCCGACCCGGATCAAGCTCGGCAGCTGGCGCTGGCCGGTGGCGCTCGGCGATCTGCCTCATGTTCGTCGTCTCGCTCGGCCTGCCGCTGTTCACGCTGGTCTGGCAGTCGTTCTTCCGCAATCTGGCGCAGCCCTTCATCGGCTCGACCGCGCCTGCTTCACGCTGGAGAACTACCAGTTCATCCTGCACTATCCGATCTTCCTCGATGCGGTGAAGACCAGCGTGCTGCTCGCCGCCATGGCGGCGACCATCGTCGTGCTGCTGACCTTCGTGATGGCCTGGGTCGCGCTGCGCGCGGTGCCGCGCTTCGGCTGGATGCTCGATGCCATCGCCTTCATGCCGATCGCGATCCCGCGTGATCGTCGGCGCCGGCATCCTGTTCGCCTATCTGATGCTGCCGATCCCGGTCTACAACACGATCTGGATCCTGCTGATCGCCTACGTGACGCTCTATCTGCCCTACGGCATGCGCTTCGCCTCGAGCGGGATCTCGCAGATCCACCGGGAGCTCGAGGAGGTCGCCGAGGTGTCGGGCGCGCGCCTGCGGCAGGTGTTCCTGCGCATCCTGCTGCCGCTGCTGCTGCCGGTGCTGCTGGCGGCCTGGATCTACATCTTCGTGCTCTCGGTGCGCGAGCTCGGCGCCTCGATCTTCCTGGTCGGTCCCGGCACCCATGTGCTCGGCACCATCAGCCTGACCATGTGGGAGGAGGGCGGCAGCTACGGCGCGGTCTCCGCGCTCGGCGTCATCCAGATCGTCCCGCTGATCGTCATCGTGGCCGGCCTGCGCTGGCTCGAATTGCGCGTGCAGCGCCGCAGCGAGCGGCGCCGCCGCCAAGGCGGCGGAAGCATAGGCCACGGATCAATCCATGTTCGTCGATCGAGAATCTTCGCAAGACTTTCAAGGCGCCCGGCAACTGACCGTGCGCGCGGTCGACGGCATCAGTCTCGAGCATCGAGACCGGCAAGCTGCTCACGCTGCTCGGCCCATCCGGCTGCGGCAAGACCACGACGCTGCGCTGCCTCGCCGGGCTCGAGCGGCCGGAGTTCCGGCCGCATCGTGATCGGCGACGAGACCGTGTGCGACGCCGCGAAGGGCATCTTCGTGCCGCCGAGCGACCGCGGCATCGGCATGGTGTTCCAGTCCTATGCGATCTGGCCGCACATGACGGTGTTCGAGAACGTCGCCTTTCCGCTGCGCGTCGCGCGCGAGCGCAAATACTCCTCGGCCGAGATCAAGGACAAGGTGCGTGCGCGCGCTCGACATGGTGCGCATGGGCGGCTACGAGAATGCGCCCGTCGACGCAGCTCTCGGGCGGCCAGCAGCAGCGGCTCGCCTTCGCGCGCGGGCTGGTGCGCGAGCCGAAGATCCTGCTGCTCGACGAGCCGCTGTCCAATCTCGACGCCAAGCTGCGCGAGCAGATGCGGGTCGAGCTCAAGCGCCTGCAGAAGCGGCTCGGCATCACCACGGTCTACGTCACCCACGACCAGTCCGAGGCGCTGGCGCTCTCCGACGAGATCGCGGTGTTCAATGCCGGCCGGATCGTCCAGCGCGGCACCCCGCAGGACATCTATCGCCATCCCAAGAGCCAGTTCGTGGCCGATTTCATCGGCTCGGCCAATTTCCTCAACGGCATGGTTAAGGAGGCAGCAGGCCGAGACGCGCGCTGGTCGAGACCCCGCACGGCGTGTTCCGCTGCAACCTTGGCGCAGACGGTCACCGCCGGGCAGATCGGTGCTGGTGACCGCGCGGCCGGAGGATTTCATGCTCTATGACAAGCCGCCGGGCGACGGGCTCAACGTCCTTACCGGCACGGATCGCGCACCGGGTATTTCTCGGCGAGGTCGTCGACTATCTCGTAGATATCGGCGAAGGCGAGATCCGCGTGCGCGCCAAGCCCGAGTTCGACTTCCGGATCGGGCAGACCGTGCATATCGGGGTTGCGCCGCAGAAATGCGTGGCTTTGCCGTCCTGACCGATAATGCTGAACAGCGGTAACCACCCGCAAGCGATGAGGTAGGCTATGAACAACGCAAAGGTGACCGGGTTGCGCGGCGTCGAGCTCGGCGTGCACGGATCTCAGCCAGTCCATCGCCTTCTATCAGCTGCATCTGGGGCCTCGAGCCGGTTGTGTCCGAGGGCGACACCGTCCACCTGCGCGCCAACGGCTCCGAGCATCACGTCGGTGACGCTGCGCGAGCGGCCCAAGCACGGCCTGCTCGGCGTCCATTTCGCCGCCCAGGACCGCGATCGCCGTGGACGCGCTCCACGCCCAGGCCAAGGCCTTCGGCGTCAAGGTGCCTGTCGGCGCCGGCCGAGCTGCCGCGCAGCGCCGGCGGCGGCTACGGCTTCTCGTTCCAGTCGCCGGACGGTCATGTGCTCAACGTCTCCTCCGACGTCGCGCGCCACCCCAACATGGTCAGCGACCGCTCCAAGCCGATGAAGCTCTCGCATGTGGTGCTCAACAGCGCCACGCTCGAGGAGCAGACCGCGTTCTTCATCGATCTCGCTCGGCTTCCGGCTCAGCGACACCACCGACATGATGGAGTTCGTCCGCTGCAGCGCCGATCACCACAGCATCGCGGTGGCGCGCGGCGAAGGCCCCTCGCTCAACCACATGGCCTATGAGATGGCCAACATGGACGGCCTGATGCGCGGCGCCGGCCGGCTCAAGACCTCGGGCTTCAACAGTCGAATGGGGCGTCGGCCGCCACGGGCCGGGCGACAACGTGTTCACCTATTTCGTCGAGCCCAACGGCTTCGTGGTCGAATACACCACCGAGGTCCAGCAGGTCGACGAGTCGACCTACATGCCGAACGACGCCGAAGTACTGGCGCGATTTCCCGATGCGGCCGTGCCGCTGGGGCATGGCCGGGCATCCCGTCGAACCGCCTCAAGGCTGCCTTCGGCGGCGACACCAGCGTGGCCGATGCCGAGGACGGCAAGCGCTGCGAAGAGATCATGGCGCAAGACGCTGGGGCGGTAGGCTCGCTACGTGGACCAGCGACATCCGGGAACGATGGTGCAGGTTGCGCGGCTCGCTCCTGGATTTCGCCATAGCGCGTCGAAGACGCGCGTAAACGCGCTTATGGCTCAATCCGGGTACCAGCTCGTTATTTGACAGCGGAATATGTCTCCGGACAGCGCAACATGCTCCGTTCTGCCCTCACGGAAGCGGGGGCCCGACTGGAGACGCTTGGTGCATAGCGCGTAGAAGACGCGCGTGAACGCGCTTATGGCCCTGGGTCCCGCTTGCGCGGGGACGAACGGAGTATGGATCGCGCGCCTCGAACTTACTTCTTCTCCGGCAGCCCCATCAGCTTGAAGCGCGCGAGCTGCGCGCATTCATCCGTCACCTTGAAGTAGCGCCCGACCGTCTCGCTGCCGAGCTCGAACGGATGCGCCTCGCCGGCCTTGCGGCCTGCGATCATCTTGATCTTGGAGACCGCGTTGTCGAACTCGGAATGGTTCGACATCAGGATGGTGGCGCCCGCTGCGGCCGCGGCCGCAGCCATCTTGCGCTGCGAGGCGATGTAGATGTCGAAATGCGGCACGTCGTTGGGGAAGTTGAAGGCGGTGCCGCCTGAATAGGCGACCGTGAGCGGCTTGCCGTTGTCCTTCACCTGGAAAATCATCGACAGCGTCCCGTCGGTGTGGCCGGGCGTCGCCACGAGCGTCACCGAGGTGTCGCCGAGCGTGATCTTCTGGCCGTCGGCTCCCACGATGTCGCGCTTGGGCTTGCCGTTCGGGAATCGGTTGACCGAGCCTTCAATGAGTTGCCAGTCCGGCTCGCCCATGACGAGGCGCGACTTGAAGCGATCCTGCATCAGCTTGGCGCCACCGACATGGTCGCCGTGGGCGTGGCTGATGATCACGTATTTCACGGCGGCAGGATCGAGGCCGAGCTTCTTCATGCCCTCGACGATCGCTTCCTCCGAATTGTAGTCGTAGACGGTGTCGATCAGGATGATGCCTTCGCTCGTGGTCAGCGCCCAGGCCGAGTGGATCTTGGTGCCCACGAAATAGAGATTGTCGAACACCTTGCCCGGGTCGGTGTACCAGGTGGCGCGCGCCGGCGGCGGTGGTGGCGTGACATCCGGGCCAGGCGCGGTCTGCGGCAGCACGCATAGCCGTGCGAGAGTGCCGGTGAAGTCGAACTGGGCCGCGGCCTTGGCGCGGGCCAGGAACGCATCGATCGGGTTGGTGGGCTGCTGCGCCGAGGCGGGTGTGGCCGCAAGCTGCCGCTATGGCAATGGCAGCGAAAAGACGATCGCATGATTTCCTCCTAGGATATGCTGTGTCGCTCACAGCTAGCGAATCCAACCGCTCCGCCAGCGGGGCACCAGGGGCACGTCCCTGAGCGAGCGCACGCGCTCTCGTCGGATGAGGCGGAGGGAGGCTGCGCTTGTCCGCACATACACGTCACCTGGGCTCTCGGGCTCAGGTGAACGGGCGTAGCGCCGCGTCTGAACATGGTCCGAGCGCTGCGGGCAATGGCACTGGCCAAACAAAACCGCCTCCCGGTTTCCCGGGAGGCGGTTCCTGTTTTGACGCCTTCTTATTGGATTGCTCAGGCAGCTGCGGTGAGATTGCCGAACTTCTGGAGGTTCGCTTTCTGCGTCTCGTTGCGCGGCGGCAGCTTGAACAGGCGCGCCGCGGTGCCGCCGAGGATGTTGTGCTTGGCCTTCTCCGACAGGAACGGCAGGTCGTAGATCGTCGAGGGCAGGTCGAAGTCCCAGTGCGGATAGTCCGACGAGTAGAGCAGCTGCGTTTCCGCATTGATCATGCGGAACGTGCACTCCATCGCGCCCATGTCCTGGATCTCCATCGGCTGCGACGAGTAGTACATGTCGCGCATATAGTCCGACGGCTTCTTCTTGAGCAGCGGGCACTCCGACGGCCGCAGCATGTATTCGTGGTCGAGCCGCTGCATCAGGAACGGGATCCAGGCGAGCCCGGACTCGATCCAGATCACCGGCAGCTTCGGGAAGCGCTCGCCCATGCCGTTGATCACCCAGTTGGTGCAGATGCAGCACGTTGTACCAGGTGAAGCCGAGCGCATGCACCGAGAGGAAGCGGTTGCAGCTCTTGAAGATCGGCTCGCCCCAGTTCGGGCCGGAGTGGAACGACAGCACCAGGCCGCGCTCCTCGATCGCGCGATAGACCTTCATGTAGGCGTTGTCGTTGACCGCCATGTGCGAGCGCACGGTGGTGACCATGAAGCCGCCGACGTGCTTGCGGTCGCCGAAGGTCTCGACCTGGCGCAGCGCCTCGTCGGGGTCGTTGAACGGCAGGCACAGCATCGAGATAGAAGCGGCCGTTCGATTCCGGCAGCACCTTCTCGGTGAGCCAGCGATTGTAGGCCCAGCACAGCTCGATGCTCCATTTCCTTCTGCGGATGCAGGCCGATGTTGAGCATGCCGGTCGGGAACAGGCAGGAATAGTCGACGCTCATCGCGTCCATCCAGCGGTGGCCGAGCTGGATGTCGCGCAGCGTCCCGCCCTCGGTCTTCTCGGAGGCGCGCATCGGATAGCGCGTCACGCGGCCGCCCATGTCCTGGTAGCCGACCTGGGTCGGCATCAGGGCCTGGCGGTTCTTGGTGCGGCCCGACAGCGCGAGCTGCTTGAGGACGTCGTTCTCCATGTACGGGAGGAACTCGCTGTAATTCTCGTTCTCGTAGTGATGCGCGTCGACATCGACGATCAGCATGTCGTCGAGATTGCGCTGCACCGCCTGCTTGCGGGCATGGCGCAGAAGCTGGGTGGTGTTGAGCTCGTCGACTGATGACGCGTCGGCCGCGGTCCGCAATGAGGTCCATCGTCTTGTCTCCTCGCTATCCGTTTATCTCTTCAGGTACGCGCTCAACGTCCGGTCCAGCTCTGCCACATGCCGAGCTCGAACACCGCCAGATTGGCGGCCTTCAGCAGCGCGCTCGTCGTCGTCATCACCTCGGTCGGGCTCACGCTCGTCGCGTTCGCCAGCGGCAGGAAGTCGCGCGCCGGCCTCGAGCTGGGTCGCCGTAGCTCTTGCACAGGGCCGCCATCAGGGCCTGGAAGGCCTGCGGCGTCAGCGTGTCGAGCGGCCGTCGCGCAGGTCGCGCTCGATCTCGGCGGCGAGCGCAGTGGCCTCGGCGGACGTGGTGCCGTTGGCCGCAGGTTTGGCGGCTGGCTTGGCAGCCGGCTTGGCGGCCGACTTGGCCGCTAACTTTGCAGCCGGCTTGGCAGCCGCCTTCGGCGACTGACTTGGTGGCCACAGCCTTGGCGGTTGCGGCCTTACGCGACGACATAGACGTCGTCCCCTTTCTGCACGATCTTGTACTTGCGCAGCTTCATCTTGCGGTCGGACACGCATTCGCCGGTCTTCATGTCGTATTCCATGCCGTGCCAGGGGCAGACGAAATGCAGCTCGGTGTCCGAGAAGTACAGCCCGCGCGAGGTCTTGTCCGGCATGATCCGCTCTTCGACCTTGGCGATGGTCAGCCCTTCGCAGGCCGGGCCGCCCTGGTGCAGGCAGAAATTGCTGTAGGCGTAAATACTCGCCCTTTTCCTTGAACACGCCGATCTCGTGCTCGCCGACGAACACGATGCGGCGGTCGCCGTCCTTGATCTCCGAAGCCTTACCCACGAACTGCTCGGCCATGCCCGATAACCCTGCTCCCTTGGGCGCTGCGGCGCCCTGCTTGCTGATCTGCCGAACGCCGGCGCATCGCTCTGGCCGATAATGCCTGTTCCGGGCATGAACGCAATCAGCGCGCATGCTCGCACGAGGCATTGCAATCGCGCACCGGTGTCGGCGGCCCTGCGCAACATGCGATTGCCGGAGCCGCGTGCGGCCATGGTCGCATGCGGCCGCTGCCGCACAGCCGTTTGCCCGGCTCGACTGCGGCCGCCGGGTGAGTGCGTCCGGCTGCAGTCACGCCATCTTGTTGCTGATCTCGCCGATCTTCTCGATCCAGATCTTCACCACGTCGCCGGCCTTGAGGAATTCGCCGCGCCCGGCGCCGACGCCGGCGGGCGTGCCGGTGAGGATCAGGTCGCCGGGGTGCAGGGTCAGCCGCGACGACAGGTGGGCAATCTGCTCGGCCAGGTTGAAGATCATCTTGCTGGTGTGGGAATCCTGCTTGAGCACATCGTTGACCCAGAGCTTGAGCGCCAGGTTCTGCGGGTCCTTGATCTCGCTCGCCGGCACGATCCAGGGCCCGAGCGGGCAGGAGCCGTCGAAGCTCTTGTGCGCCACCCAGTCGGCCTTGAACGGCGAGGTCTCGCTGATATGCGGCCGGCGGCCGCGGTCGCGCGCCGAGAGGTCGTTGGCGCAGGTGTAGCCCGCCACGTAGGCGAGCGCCTTCTCGATCGGCACGTTCTTGGCCGGCCGGCCGATGACGGCGGCGAGCTCGACCTCCCAGTCCATCTGCTTCGAGTAGTCCGAAATCTTGACCGTCTCGCCCGGATTGGCGAGCGAGCGCGAGGCCTTGATGAAATGCCAGGACTGCAGGCCCTAGCGTATGCGGATCGGGCTCCGGGTCCTTGCCGTGGCGGGCGGCCATCTCGGCCGCATGGTCGGCATAGTTCGCACCCGCACAATAGATCGCCGAGGGCCAGCGCACGGGCGCCAGGAGCTTCGTGCCCTTGAGCGGCCGCCCGCCGCCCTTTGCTCCCTTGGCCTTGGCGGCGCCGTCAGCCGCCTTTTTGAGCAACGGCTGGGCGTTCTTCCAATCCTCCAGGATGCGATCACGGTGGCGTAGGCGGCCTTGCGGGTCAGCTTGGCGGCGTCGAACAGCGTATCGTCGACAATGACGCCGGCGCGCGGGCCGTCGGCGGATTGGTAGGTTGCGAGCTTGTAGCCGGCCATGGCGATGCGTCTCCTGCCTGTGGGATTGTTTCGGCGCAGACGTTTCGCCAAATCCCGCAGGCTTGGCAAGGGACTGTCGAGGGACTGGCGAGGGTCTGGCGACAGTGTGGCGAGTGGTGCACGGCGCCGGACGCGTGATATGAGCGGGGCAAGCTCGATGAAATTCCGTGACGGGAGACTGCCATGATCAAGCCACGCCGCATCGGACACACCACCTTCGAGACGAAGGACCTGGATCGGCAGATCGCCTACTGGACCGAGGTGGCCGGGCTCGTGCTCGCCGAGCGCGAGAAGAACCGCGCCTTTCTCGCCACCAAGACCGGGCTGCTCGTGGTGCAGCTCGAGAAGGCCGATCGCGCGCACTGCAACCGGCTCTCGTTCGAGGTCGCGCCCAACTCCGATTTCGGCGAGCTCGCCAAGAACCTGTCGGCCGACGGCATCACCAGCGAGCTGCGCAACGATTCCATTCCCGGCATGGGCCAGGTGCTCACCTTCAAGGACAACAAGGGCACCGCGATCGATCTGTTCAAGGAATGGAGCTACCTCGGCTCGCATCACCAGGTCAGCGGCGTCGGACCGCTCAAGCTTGGCCACGTCGCGTTCCATTGCCCCGACGTGAAGGCGGTGGCGGACTTCTACGCCAAGGTGATGGGCTTCAAGGTCTCCGACTGGATCGAGGACTGGTTCGTGTTCATGCGCTGCAATGCGGATCACCACACGGTTAATTTCATCAAGGGCGACGAGATCGAGATGCATCACATGGCCTTCGAGCTGAAGGACATGTCGCACATGCAGAACGCCTGCGAGATGTTCGCCATGAAGAAGATCAGAATTCTGTGGGGCCCGCTGCGCCACGGTCCCGGCCACAATGTTGCGACCTATCACCGCAATCCGGACGAGCACACGGTCGAGCTATATATCGAGCTCGATCAGATGAAGGACGAGGAGCTCGGCTATTTCGATCCCAGGCCCTGGCACCGCGGCACGCCGCAGCGGCCGATGACCTGGAAGCGCACCGAGTCGACGATCTGGGGGCTGCCGCCGCTGCCGGAATATCGCCGTGGCAGCAACGTGCCGGCGGTCGGGCAGCAGGAGCCGGTGACTTAGAGAGTACGCGGACGACGCGGTGGAGATGGGCAGAGCAGTGCCCCATCGTTCCCTCCCCCCTTGTGGGGGAGGGACAGGGAGAGGGGTGGCGACAAAGTGCAGAGCTCGAAGCCAGGTCCCTGGATAGTCCCGATGACGACGGCTGGTTTTATCTCTTGAGCCTCGAAACAAATGTGGCGCGTGTGATACCCCTCTCCCTGTCCCTCCCCCACAAGGGGGGAGGGAACGGTGTGGCGCGCACCTTCGCAACTCATACGCTGTGCGCGCGGATGGAAATGAAGCCATGATCACCAGACGACGCCTGCTGACTGCTACGATTGCGACCGGCGCGGGCTTGGCCTTCGCTGGCCCCGGCCACGCCCAGGCCTTTCCGTCAAAGCCAATCAAGGTGATCCTGCCCTACACAGCGGGTTCCCCCAATGACGTGATCGCGCGTGTGATCGGGCCGGTGCTGTCGGCGCGGCTCGGCCAGCCGGTCGTGGTCGACAACCGGCCGGGCGGCGGCACCGCGATCGGCCTCAAGGCGGTGATGAGCGCGGAGGCCGACGGCCACACTCTTCTCTTTACCAACACGCCGACGCATGTCTTCGCGCAGGTCGTCAGCAAGGGCTTCACCTACGACCCGGTCAAGGATTTCACGCCGATTGTCACGGTCGGCAGCACGTCGCTCGTTCTGGTGGTGCCGGCGTCGCTGCCGGTCAGCACGCTGCGCGAATTCATTGCCTACGCCAAGGCCAACCCGGGCAAGCTCAATGTCGGCTTCGGGCAGGGCACGCTGCCGCACCTCGTGAGCGAGGCGTTCAAGATCTCAACCGCGACCGACATTGCCAGCATTCCGTATCGCGGCGGCGCGCAGGCGATCACCGACATGCTGGGCGGCCGCATCCACATGAACCTTGGCGCCGGCGCCACGCTGGTGCCGCTCATCCGCGACGGCAAGATCAAGGCGCTGGCGGTGACCAGCCCGCAGCGCGGCGCCGAGCTGCCGGAGGTGCCGACCATGGCCGAGAGCGGCCATCCCGAGCTCACCACCGTCACCTATTACGGTTTCTTCGGGCCGGCCGGGACGCCGGCCGATGTCGTCGCGCGCATCAATCAGGAGATCAACGAAGCCCTGAAGTCGGCGGAGCTGCGCGCCAGCATGATGAAGGTCGGCTTCGAGCCGACCGGCGGCTCGGCGCAGGAGTTTGCGGCGATTATCGCGGAGCAGTTGAAACGCTTCGCTCCACTCGCGACTTCAACCGGTTTCACAATGGAATAAAAGATATTCATTGTTCGTCGTGTCATAATACCTCATCATTTCTCATTATAGACGTAGAATTTACATACTCGCACGGCAAGAACGCGTCGGGCCCGGCGGCGCGTGGTGACCCGTGTCGATACGCTGGTGTTCTGCCCAGAAATGAATCTGAGCCCGCTCCGCCAGCTTGTTGAGGAGGGAGCAGATGCTCTCGCTGACAAAAACCAAAAAGGTGGTCGAGTACGACCTGCCGCCGATTGATCGCGCTATGCGGCTTGCGGGATTCGCGTTCGCGCAGGCAGCCAGCAGTCTCGCCGAGGGAACGGCGCCTCTAGTCCCGCTGGGCTATATCGAGAGAAAAGCCGGATTGCGCAGCGCCGAGCGCGTCATGGTCCGCTTCATCTATCCGTCGGCGGAGTCCATCGATCTCGCATTGTCGACACGGGAGGGCCGCAGCGCCCTGATGGCCAAGCTGCCGGAATACGATTCATCGGTGCTGGTGTTCGGAGGCTATGTCCGGCGTTCCGTGGCGCCCAGCAAATCCGATGCGTTGATTGTCGAGATCAACGATGTCGCGTTCGAGCCGCTCTTCAAGGTCATTCAGTATTATCAGCCGCACGCGGCCGGCGGCTTCAAGCTTCTGGGCTCGCCCACTTTTCTGCAGGACGACCAGCCGCTGGATCCGGTGCGAGAGGCCGAGCTTGCGGCGCATTTTCTCGACGGCACCAGGTCGAACAGCCTCGTCGACAAGACCTGGGCGGCGTGGCGCGGGTGAGCTACCGGCGGTTCGAGCATTTCATCTGTAGCCCGGATTGAGCGAAGCGAAATCCGGGGTGACATCGAAGCATGGTTCGTTACCGTCGGGGGGCGCTCATCGTGAACCCGGATTTCGCTTCGCTCAATCCGGGCTACGGGCTGTAACGCAGGTGTCAAATCATGCGGCTCGGCAAAGGTAAGGTCATCATTGTTGCTTTTGCATGCTCCCTCGCAGGCGTGCACGCCGTTTTAGCAAAGCCGTCGCATCGACCCTGC
Source organism: uncultured Alphaproteobacteria bacterium (assembly GCA_963817015.1). Taxonomy (GTDB): domain Bacteria; phylum Pseudomonadota; class Alphaproteobacteria; order Rhizobiales; family Xanthobacteraceae; genus VAZQ01. The sequence goes on from CAWFMV010000019.1 coordinate 24,421, forward strand.
GCAGCGCTGAGGGCTCACGCCGCGCAGACCTGCTATTGTGATCCGAAATTCGACAACTCCACTTGGGATCGTCGGCGCCTCCTCGCCGGGTTCGAAACGGAATACGACGTGGAGAAGTGGGAGAAGGCCTACCGCCAGGGGCGTGCGCAGTGGGGCTCGCCATCGAAACATGGTCGGTGTGGAGCGGGTTTGTAGACGACGCTTCAGCAGCGACCATTTCCCTCCAGCGCTGCTCCCGAGCACTGGTGCCACCCCTGCTTAGGTATAGCCCTCCGAAACCTAGGTTTAGTGAGGAGGCTGAGTGCCCGCTTGTAGGCTCAACGACGCCCCAGTCCGTGCCAATCTCGACGATGGACTGCGAGGCCGAGGGCGGCTCTCATGGCCAAGCGCAAGAGGAACGAAAAAGCCAACGGCAAGATGAAGCGGAAGCTCTACGAAAAGGAGCTTCGGAAGCTTCAGGTCGAGCTTTGCCATCTGCAGGAATGGGTGAAAGCCAAGGGGCTGAAGATCATCATCGTGTTTGAAGGGCGTGACACGGCCGGCAAGGGCGGCACCATCAAGGCCATAACAGAACGTGTGAGCGCGCGTGTCTTTCGCGTCATCGCGCTGCCGGCGCCATCGGATCGTCAGAAGTCGCAGTTGTACATTCAGCGTTTCGTCGAGCACTTTCCCGCCGCCGGCGAAATCGCGATCTTCGACCGCAGCTGGTACAACCGCGCCGGCGTCGAACGCGTCATGGGTTTTGTCGACAGGAACGTGTGCGAGCGGTTTCTGGAGCTGTGCCCTGCTGTTGAAAGGGAAATTGTCGATAGTGGCATCATCCTCATCAAGTTCTGGCTTGAGGTCAGCATGGAAGAGCAGGACCGGCGGTTTGCCGCCCGCATCTTCGATCCGCTTCGCCAGTGGAAACTGAGCCCGATGGACCTGGAGTCGTACGGGCGCTGGTACGACTACTCGCGCGCCCGCGATGCAATGCTGCAATACACCGACAGCAAGCATGCGCCGTGGTTCATCGTTCGCTCAGACGACAAGCGCCGCGCGCGGCTCAACTGCATCGCTCACATCCTGAACACGATCCCATACAAAAAAATACGCCGGCCAACAGTCAAGCTGCAAAAGCGATCAAAGCAGGGCGCCTACGACGACCAGGCGGCGCTCAAGGGCCGCCACTTCGTCGACACTCTGCTACTAGTTGTGCAAGCCCCAAATAGCGCCAAGCCCTGCCGGGATATTTGTTGCCGTCGCTGTGACCATCTACACACGGACAGAGGTCGATACATTGGTTCAGCCGCGTTGAACATTGATTGTGCTTTAGTCTAGCTGCAAGGCCGCGCTACGGCCGCACCGCCGGAGCCTCCATCGGCATGCCGCGCGCGCGCCACATCAGGAACAGCTCGAGGTCGACCAGCTCGTTCGCACCGAGCGGATAGTTGTCGACCCGCATGCCGCTGATGCAGTTGCGCAGCCGCCGCTGCAGCGAGCCGACGTTCTGCCATTCGAGCCGATAGATCGGATAGCCGCTCGGATGCGCCTGCGTGATCGGCGCGCCGGCGAGCTTCTCCTTCCAATTATCATCGTGGCATTGCGCGCAGGCGAAATTGAGCTGGCCCTGCCGGCGATAGAACATGGTTCGGCCCGCCTCCAAGAACGGCCGCGTGCGCTCATCGATCGTGGCGTTGATCGGCATGCCGCGCGATTGCCGCGCCACATAGGCGCTCAGCGCCAGCAGCTCCTTGCCTTCGAGCGGCAGCGGCGTCGCCTGCTGGCGCTCGGTCCGGCAGATGTTGATCTGCTGGTCGAGATTGACCGGACGCCCGCGTGCGGCATTGAACGCCGGATAGCGGGCGGCGACGCCCTTCATGCTTTCGCCCGCGTCGCCATGGCAGTCGGCGCAGGACTTGCTCGCGGTGCCGGCCTTGCGCTTCCACAAGGCTTCGCCATCGAGCACCCAGAGCGAGGCCGGATTCGCGGTATCGTCGTCCTGCATGGCGCGCGACTCGGGACCCATGAACTCGTAGCCCGACTTGCGCTCGTTCAGGGGGATCTCGGCGGCGAGTGACACAGCCGTTGCGCTCGCCATCGCGCAAGTGAGCGCGCAAATCAGCAAAATGCTCCGCGCAGCTCCGTCCTCATCCTGAGGAGCCCGCCGCACCGATCTCGGGTTTACCCGAGATCGGCACGTTAAGCGCCCAAGTCGGCTATAGCCGACTTGGGTGGCGGGCGTCTCGAAGGATGGGGCGGCCACATGCTTCGAGACGCTCACCTCGCCCTGCGGGCAAGGTGAGCTCCTCAGCACGAGGCCGATGAAGTTTCGCGATGTCATTCGACGGTGATATTGGCGCTCTCGGTCTGCGAGAAGCCGTTGTCGCCGCTCCACTTGAACTCGATCGTGCCGCTCGCGGTCGCAACCGTGAAGAACGAGATGAACGGATTGGCGGCGATCGCCGGGAAGAGGTCGGCGCGGAATATTTCAAGCCCGTTATAGGTGCACACAAACCGGGTGATGATGTCGCGCGGGATCGGCTTGCCGACGTTGTCGTGCCGGTAGCCGGTCTCCATCTCGTGCGAGATCAGCGTCTTGATCGCGATGACCTCGCCCTTCTTGGCCTTGGGCGGAACGTTGATGAGCGTGCGGGCCATCAGACCGGGTCCTCCAGGCAAGCCGCGATCGTGACGATGACGTCGACCTCGTCGGACCAGAAGCTGCCGTCGTTCATCTCGGCGATCGCCATGATCCGTTGCGAGTCGGCGAGCCGCACGCGGGTCGAAAGCTTGGCCTGCCCGGCGGGCGGGCCGAGCCGAACGCTCACCACGTTCGACTGCGGGTTCTTCTCGTTGAACACGTGGATCGCGCGCACGTAGTCATCGGCGGTCATCGGGCTCTCGACCGCGACATCCATGGCAACGGAGTTGCCGTTCTCGACCAGCGGCGGCAGGCGCAGCGTCACCTTGCCTTTGCGCAGCGCGGCCGACCCGACCACCTTCTTGATCGCCGCCTGCATGGTCTCCGGCGTTGCCCGCGCGTCCGTCGCCGGCAGGACCGTGATCATCCCGCCCGCCAGGCTAGCCGCGCCGATCAGAAACTGGCGCCGGTTTGCGTCATCTGCCGTCATCTTGCTTTTCTCCGGTGTGGCTCCGGTCTTAGTCACGCAAGGTTACCAGATAGGCCACCACGTCCTCGATCTGCTCGGCCGTCAGCACCGGCTTGCCCGCGAAGGCGGGGGCGACGCGGGTGAGGCCGTCGACGCGATAGTATGACGGCATCATCGTGTCGGGGTAAAGCCGACCTGGTTCAACTATTCGCAACCGCAACTGGCCCTCGGTCCAGCGGGAACCGGCACCCTTGAGGTCGGGAGCGAGCGTGCCCTGGAACTTCTCCTCCGGGAACGGCCCGGAGTGGCAGAGCAGGCAGAGCCCGACCTGCCGGTTGCCCACGATAGTGCGGCCGCGCGCCGCGTCACCGCGCGCGCTGGTGAGCGGTTGCGGGATTTCGTTGCCCACAACCGCATAGGGCCTCAGCGACTCGGGTGTCTGCGCGTGCACGCTCGCGCTGCTCCCGAGCAACGCGAGCGCAATCGCGAGCTTAACCGAACACTTCAGTGGTGATCGTCTTGAACCAGCCATCCGCAAAGCTCGCTTCCGCCGCCCGGGTTGCGGCCGGCGCTTCGATCGGGCTCACGCCGCCCGCGCCCTCGATGTCGCTCAGCACGCCATCCTTTGGCCGATACACACCCGCGACCGTGATGCCGTAGTCGGGCGCGACCACACTGTAGCAGGTGTTGATCAGCCGCGGCTCCACCGGCTTCTCCCCGGCCAAAAGCTTGGCGACTGCAGCGGCACAGACCTTGGCTTGCGCATTGGCCGAAAACGCTGACTTCGGCATCGCCCCCATGATGGCGGCGTCACCGATCACGTGGATGTTCGCTTGCTGCTTCGATTCGAATGTCATGGCATCGACCGGACACCAGCCGGAGCGGTCGGCGACTTGCGCGAGGTCGGCGATGCGGCCGGCTTTTTGTGGCGGGATGATATTGGCGACCGCGGCCTGATGGCGTGAGAAATCGGTGACGACTGTCTTGCTCGCCGGCTCGACCGACGTGACCTTGCCGCCGGACGAAAGCGAGACCCATTCGAGATTGGGATAGAGCTCCTTCCAGGCGTTCTGGAACAGACGCTGCTTGGAGAACGCATCCTTGGCGTCGAGCAGGATCAGCTTCGACTTCGGCTTCTTGGTCTTGAGATAGTAGGCGATCAGGCTCGCGCGCTCGTAGGGGCCGGGCGGGCAGCGGAATGGATTGGCCGGCGCTGAAATAACGACGAGCCCGCCGTCCTCCATCGACTTCGAGCTGGCGGCGAAGCAGCGTCGTCTGCTCGCCGGCCTTCCAGGCATGCGGCATGACATTGGCAGCGGCTTCGTCGTAGCCCGGCAGGCCGTCCCAGCGGATGTCGATGCCAGGAGCAAGCACCAGCCGGTCGTAGGCGAGGCGATTGCCGTCGGCGAGCGTGACGCTCTTCGCCTGCGGATCGACTGCTGAAGCAGCCGAGAACGCCATGGTGACACCTGCGGCTGCGACCTTGTCGTAGGCGAACTGCTGCGCGCCGAGCTCGCGCATGCCCGCAATGACGAGGTTGCTGAACGGGCAGGCGATGAAGGTGCGGCTCGCCTCGACCAGCGTGACGTTGATGCGCGCATCGAGTGCCTTGAGCGCACGCGCGCAGCTTGCGCCCGCGAACCCGCCGCCGATTACGACCACGCGGCCGGCGGCTCCTTGCGCGAGCGCCGGCATTGGCAACAAGGCCGCGGCGGCCGCGGCGGACTTCATGACATCGCGCCGGGTCAGCCGGCGGGCAGTTCGTCTGATCTGCGTCATGACATCAATCCTTCTGTGCCGCGAAGTACGCGGCGATGGCCTTGGTCTCGTCGTCGGTAAAGCCTTTGGCGATGCGATCCATCACGGTTCCGGGCCGCTTGCCGGTGCGGAACTCGGTCATGGCAGTCGTGATCTGCCCGGCGTCGCGCCCGACCAGGCGGGGCACGGGGGTCGCGACCCCCGCGGTCGCCGGATGGCAGCCGCTGCAGGACGAAGCACCGGGAGGCGCATCGGCTGCTGAGGCAATGCTACTGACCGTCAGAACGACGGTTGCTGCCAAGATACGAATGTGGACCATGGATCACCTCGCTTTTCCATCCGGCGGACAATCCCGCCAGTACGCAGGTCAGGCGTTTCGCAGATCGTGATTCTTCAAAGGTAACGAACGAATGCGCTTGCCGGTTGCGGCGAAGATCGCGTTGCAGAGCGCCGGCGCCACGACTGACACCGGCTGCTCGCCGCAGCCGCTGATAAAGCCACCGCTCGGGGCGAGCACGCATTCGACTTTGGGCATCTCCGCCATGCGGAGCATCCGATAATCGTTGAAATTCGCCTGCTCGACGCGGCCATCCTGGATGGTGATCTCACCATAGAGCGTGGCGGTGAGTCCATACACGACCGCGCTTTGCACCTGCGTCTCGACGCTCAGCGGATTGACGATCGCACCCGGATCAAGCGCGACCACGATGCGGTGCATGCGTGCCTCGCCGCTGGCCGAGACGGATGCCTCGCACACCGCCGCCACGAACGTGCCGTAAGCTTCGTTGAGCGCGATGCCGCGATGGATGCCGGCCGGCAGCGGCATGCCCCATTTGGCGCGCTTGGCGGCGGCATCGAGCACGCCAAGGAACTTGTTAGCGTGCTTGTGAGCACCGATGAGATTGCGACGATAGTGATAGGGATCGGCGTCGGCGGCGTGCGCGAGCTCGTCGATGAAGCTCTCGCGGAAGAAACAGTTCTGGGTGTGGTTGACGCAGCGCCAGAAGCCAACCGGCACATGCGTGTTGCGCATCGCATAGTCGGCAAGATAGTGCGGCACGCCATAGGGCATGTCGTCGAGGAAGCCTTCCTGGAATTGCAGGTCCACCCGATTGGGGAAGCCGAACGGAGTGAGCGTAGCGAGGATCGAGTGTCCCGAAAGCCGCACCTTCAAAGCCGTGAGTGCGCCCGCGGCGTCGAGGCCCGCGGTCAAACGTCCCATCGCCACCGGCCGGTAATAGTCGTGGCGCATGTCCTCCGCACGCGACCAAACGGTTTTCACCGGCGCCCCGATCTCTTTGGCGATAAGCACCGCATAGCGCACGAAATCCTGCACCACGCCGCGGCGGCCGAAGCCGCCGCCGATCATCAGCGGGTGCAGCACGACGTTGCGCGTCGGCACGCCGGCGGCCTGCGCGGCGGCGGCCAGCGAGGCTTCGGCGTTCTGTGTCGGCACCCAGACCTCGACGCGATCGGGCGTGACATGCGCGGTGCAGTTCTGCGGCTCCATGGTGGCATGCGCCAGAAACGGTACCGCGTACTCGGCCTCGATCCGTTTCGTAGCACTTGCGAGCGCGTCGCTGACATTGCCGGTCTTGCGCCCGACACCCGCTTCGTGCGCGTCGAGCCCGCTGCGCACGAAGTCCGCGATGGTGTCACTCGAGACGCTGCCGTTGTGGCCGTCGTCCCAGGTGATCGTGAGCGCGTTGGCAGCTTGCTGGGCGTGCCAGAAGGTGTCGGCGACGACCGCGACCGCATCCTTGAGCGTGACGATTTTCCGCACGCCCGGCATGCCGCGGGCTTTCGAGTCATCAACCGACGTGAGCGTTCCCTTGAACACCGGGCATTGCACCAGCGCGGCGTTGAGCATATCGGGAAGCCGCACGTCGATGCCGTAGGTGGTGCGGCCCAGCACCTTGTCGGGCGCGTCGAGCCGCCGCGTCGGCTGGCCGATGAGCGTCCAGTCCTTGGCGTCCTTGAGCGTGACCTGCGCGGGCGGCGGCACGCGCGCGGCCGCTTCCGCGATCGCGCCATAGCGGACGCTGCGGCCGCTTGCCGTGTGCGTGACCACACTTCTCTTGGCTCGGCATTCAGCGCTTGCAACACCCCATTGTGCAGCCGCTGCCGCGATCAACATCTCGCGCGCAGTGGCGCCGGCCTTGCGCAGCATCGCTTCCGAATTACGGATCGAGCGGCTGCCGCCGGTCGACATGTCGCCGAACACGCGTTCGCGCGCGAGGTTGTCGTGCGGGGTGGCGAACTCCGCGCGCACTCTCTTCCAATCGCATTCAAGCTCTTCCGCGACCAGCATGGCGAGCCCGGTGAAAACGCCTTGGCCCATCTCTGATTTGGCGATTCTGAATTGTGACCTGATCGTCGGGGCGATCACGATCCAGGCGGTGATCTCTGTAGCGCTGGCTGCTCCAGCCTCTTGGGCGGAGCCGTGCTGCAGATCGAAGCCGAGCATGAGGGCGCCGCCACTCGCGGCAATGCTTGCAAGAAACGTGCGGCGATTGAGATCCCCCGCGCCCGTCATCGTGCGATCAGCGACGTCCCCCGTTTATCCCCAAAGCGAGAGCGGCGGCCTTGCGGCCGCCGCCCGTTTCCACACTAGGCCGTGCGGATGTCGTGGTTCTTCAGCGGGAACGTGCGGATGCGCTTGCCGGTCGCCGCGAAGAACGCATTGAGCACTGCCGGAGCCGCCACCGCGATGGTCGGCTCGCCGACGCCGCCCCAGAATCCGCCGGACGGCATCACCTTGGTTTCGACATGCGGGGCTTCGCTGATCCGCATGGCGTTGTAGCTGTCGAAGTTCTTCTCGATCGATCGCGCCGTCCTTGATGGTGCATTCGCCGTAGATCAGCGCGGTCAGGCCGTAGATGAACGAGCCTGACACCTGCCGCTCGATCTGCGCCGGGTTGACGGCCGTGCCCGGATCGGTCGCCGCGAAGATGCGGTGGATCTTGATCCGGTTGCCGCCCTCGACCGAGATCTCGGCGCAGGCCGCCACGTAGCTGCCGTAGCCCATGAACTGGGCGAGGCCGCGGAAGCGGCCGGGCTCCGCCGGCTTGCCCCAGCCGGCCCGCTCCGCCACGTCCTTGAGCACGGCGGCGTGCTTGGGCTTGAGCATCTTGAGCCGGAACTCGAGCGGATCCTGCTTGAGCTCATGCGCCAGCTCGTCGATGAACGACTCGACATAGATGGCGTTGTGGTTGACGTTCACGCCGCGCCAGAAGCCGGCCTGGAGGTGCGGGTTGCGCATCGCATGGTCGATCAGGACGTTCGGGATGTTGTAGCCGAAGTGGCCTTCCGGCGCGTTCGGCGTCAGACCCTGGAACACCGTGTTGTCCTGCCCGTTCTCCAGCCGCTCGGGCGCGAGCGAGTGCAGGATCGACTGGCCGGAAATGCGCATGTGCAGCCCGGTCACGTTGCCGTTGGCATCGATGCCGGCGGTCATCCGGCACTGCGTGATCGGGTGATACTGCGCAGTGCGTCATGTCCTCTTCGCGCGTCCAGATCAGCTTGACCGGCGTGCCCGGCATCTGCTTGGCGATCTGCACCACCTGCGCCACATAGTCGGCGCGGCCGCGCCGGCCGAAGCCGCCGCCCAGATAGCACCTTGTGGAAGTCGCACTGCTGGATCGGCATGCCGGACGCTTCCGAGGCGGCCGCCAGCGCGGCTTCGGCGTTCTGCGACGGTCCCCACACCTCGAGCTTGTTCGCCGTATAGAGCGCGGTCGCGTTCATCGGCTCCATGGTGGCGTGGTTCTGGTAGGGGTAGCTGTAGTCGGCCGTGTACTTGCGGGCCGCGCCTGCGATCGCCTGCTTGGCGTCGCCGGCCTTGTTGCCCACGAAGGCGTGTCTCGGCATCGAGGCCTTCCTTGAGCATCTGCCGCGATCGTGGCGCTCGAGACCTTCGAGTTCGGCGTCTCGTTGTAGACGATCGGCAGCGCGTCCATCGCCTGCTTGGCGTGCCAGAACGTGTCGGCGACGACCGCGACCGCGCTGTCGCCGACCGCCACGACTTTCTTGACGCCGGCCATGCCGGTCACCTTGGCGGCGTCGAAGCTCTTCACCGTGGCGCCGCGCACCGGCGCGTCCTTGATGGTCGCGACCAGCATGTTCGGCATCTTGATGTCCATGCCGTAGGTCATCTTGCCGGTCAGCTTGTCCAGCGTATCGAGCCGCTTGAGCGGCTTGCCGGCGATCGTCCAGTCCTTGACCTCCTTGAGCTTGACCTCCTTCGGCGGCTCGAGCTTGGCGGCGGCTTCCGCCACCTTGCCGTAGGTCGTGGTGCGGCCCGGACGGCTTGTGCGTGATCACGCTGTTGGCGGCGCTGCACTCGGAGGCCGGCACTTTCCACTCATTGGCGGCGGCCTGGATCAGCATCTCGCGCGCCGCCGCGCCGCCCTGCCGCACATACTGGTGCGAGGTGCGGATGCCGCGGCTGCCGCCGGTCGACATGTCGCCCCACACGCGCTTGCGCGAGAGGTTGGTGCCGGCCGACGGGAACTCGGTCGTCACCTTCGACCAGTCGCATTGCAGCTCCTCGGCCACGAGCTGGGCGAGCCCGGTCTCGGTGCCCTGGCCCATCTCGGAGCGGGCGATGCGGACGATCACGGTGTCGTCGGGCCGGATCACCACCCAGGCATTGACCTCGGGCGAGCCGTCCTGCGCGCGCACGACCGTGGGGCCGAACGGGAGCTCGAAGCCGAGCGCGAGGCCGCCACCGACGGCGGCGACGCTGGCGACGAAGGTGCGGCGATTCATTTTGGGTGCGTAGTTCATGGTTGGCCTCCCTCACGCGCTCGCCGCAGCGTGGATCGCCGCGCGCACCTGCTGATAGGTGCCGCAGCGGCAGATGTTGGTGATGGCGTTGTTGATGTCGGCGTCGGTCGGCTTCGGCTTCTCCTTGAGCAGCGCCGTCACCGCCATGATCATGCCGGTCTGACAGTAGCCGCATTGCGGCACGTCATGGTCGAGCCAGGCCTTCTGTACCTTGGAGAGCACGCCATTGACGGCCAGGCCCTCGATGGTGGTGATCTGCTTGCCGACGGCGGCAGCTGACCGGCATCGAGCAGGAGCGCATCGCGACCCCGTCGACATGGACCGTGCAGGCGCCGCATTGTGCGATGCCGCAGCCGTATTTGGTGCCGGTCAGGCCGACGTTCTCCCGCAATGCCCACAGCAGCGGCGTGTCGGGGTCGACGTCGACATTATGCGATTGGCCGTTGATCGTGAGGGTTGGCATTCTCCAGCTCCCGTTCCATCGTCCTTCAGGACGTCGCTAACAGCTGTCGTTGATTGCGCGCGAGCGGTCTGGTGGTAAAAGCCGCGCAGGGAGCGGACCATACCCTATCCCTGTTCTAATGAGAAATCCCAACTCCGCGAGCGGATTGCCGCGTGGCATTCCATGCGGCCAGCCATACAGCTCAGGACCAGCCCACACGGCCCATGGAACCGCGCTGCATCAAATACTTGTAAAGTCGTCGGCGATCCCGTGCTGGGTGTTGGGCCGCGCGGCTGTCCGCCGCAGCTCGCACCGGTCCGTCTTGTCGCATCAGCGGATCTCATGCTGACGGGGGTCCACCTGATCGGCTAATGAACAGGATACCGGTTGACGCGATAACCATCCGGCGACCGCACAGTGCCATCAACACATTGATTTGAAGACTAAGAAGGGAGACTCCCATGGCACGCCTGACCTCGACCATTGCCTGCGCGCTCGCTGCCTCCTTGGCCACGGGCGCCGCATACGCCGCCGATGCGGCCCTGATCGAGGCGGCCAGGAAGGAGGGCGAGGTGAACTGGTACTCGACCCAGATCATCAGCCAGCTGGTGCGGCCGGTGACCGCCGCGTTCGAGAAGAAATATCCCGGCATCAAGGTGCGGGCGACCCGCGCCAACGCCACCGAGGTCGCGGTCAAGATTCTCAACGAGAGCCGCGCCGGGCGGGTGCAGTCCGACATCTTCGACGGCACCACCACGGTCGTGCCATTGAAGAAGGAAGGCTATCGTGCTGCAGTGGCTGCCGGATGCCGCCAAGGACTATCCGGCCGACGTGAAGGACCCGGACGGCTACTGGATCGCCAACAACCTGTTCATCATCACGCCGGCTTCAACACCAGCGCTGGTGCCGCGCGGCAGCGAGCCGCAAGACCTATCAGGACCTGCTCAATCCGAAATGGCGCGGCAAGCTGGCCTGGAACGGTTTCCCGACCAGCTCCGGCGTCGGCGGTTTCATCGGCACGGTGCTGACCGAGATGGGCGACGAGAAGGGCATGGCCTATCTGCGCGAACTGTCAAAGCAGAACATCGCCAATCTGCGCGGCTCGGCGCGCGAGGTGCTCGACCAGGTGATCGCCGGCGAATACGCGGTCGCGCTGCAGATCTTCAACCACCACGCGGTGATCAGCGCCAAGAAGGGCGCGCCGGTCGACTGGATCAAGATGGAGCCGGCGACCGGCACGCTGTCGGTGCTCTCGATTCACAAGAACGCGCCGCATCCGAACGCCGCCAAGCTGCTCGTCGACTTCATCATCTCGCAAGGAAGGCCAGGAGGTGTTCCGCGATGCCGACTACATCCCGGCGCATCCCGGCGTGCCGGCGCTCGTCCCGACGCTGAAGCCGGCGGAAGGAAATTTCAGCGTCCATTTCTTCACGCCCGAGGAGACCGAGGACCACATGCCGAAATGGAAGAAGGTTTCGGATGAGTTCTTCCGGTGACGCGAGGGTGTATGGCGGCGGTAGCCCGTATCTCGGTGGTGCGGCTCGTGCCCACCCGACGAGGCTGAGACCTGATGCCGGAGTGAAAGAGCTCGATGATTCTTCCGCTGACGCGGTACGCTTTCCGCAATGGGTGCGGGAGGTGCGCCGCCTCGCCGTTGCCGCCGAAGAAAAGCTGCGACTGCCAGGCGCATGTCTTCGGCGATCCGGTGAAATATCCGCCGCGCGCAAACGCCGAGTACGCGCCGCTCCAGGGCGCGACGTTCGACGACCTGTGCGCGGTCGAGCGCACGCTCGGCTTCGAGCGCTTCGTGATCGTGCATGCGCAGGTCTATGGTACGGACTACCGCCTCGTCACTCGACTATCTCGAAGCGATGGGCGACCACAGCCACATCCGCCTCATCGGCCGTGTCGACGACAGCGTCAGCGACCGCGAGCTCGAGCGGCTGCACGGCTTCGGCTTCCGCGGCGTGCGTTTCGGCGTGCGGCAGCCGACATGGCCCGCCGGATTTCAATGTGATCAGGCGCACGGCGGATCGCGTCCGCGGGCTCGGCTGGCATCTGCGGCTGCATCTCGGGCGCGACGCGCTATCGATGTATGCGGACGAGCTCGACACGCATCCGCGACATCCGGGTCTCGATCGATCATCTCGGCTATGTCGATCCCGCGCTGGGACCGCAGCAGCCGGCCTGCCGCTGGATTGCCGACAAGCTCAGGCGCGACGAGGACTGGTGGCTGATGCTCTCGAACGGCAACCGGCTTTCGCCGATGGAGGAGGGCTAGGACGACGCCATCCCGATCGCGCGCGCCTACATCGAGGCGGCGCCCGATCGCCTGATCTGGGGCACCGACTGGCCGCATGTGCAGTGGCGCAAGCAGCGCATGATGAACGACGCCGAGGAGGTCGAGCTGCTCTATCGCTATGTCGATAACGACGCGGCGCTGTTGCAGAAGATCCTGGTCGACAACCCGGCGCGACTGCACGGGTTTGAGTAGGGTCCACTTGTGAAGCGCAACCTCAGCGCTCACCGCTTGCAGCTTGGCGCGCCCGGGTATCCGAGATCGAAACAGCTCCCATCGAGGTCGTCGGGCGCCTTGACCCCGATGATATTCGCGAGCGTGGGCGCGATCATGGTGGTGTCGACCGGCAGGATCCGGGTCTGCCCTGTCATCCCCGGCCACCAGAAGGTGATGGGCACGGCCATGTCATAGCGATGAGGCCCGGTGTGCGACATGAGCGAGCGAGTCGGGGCGGCTGGGGTCACTGTTATGCCGGGCTTGAGAGCGATGATGATGTCGCCGGAGCGGCCCGCCTTGACGCTTTTAGCGTAGCGGTCGCGCACCGAATATTCGGTCAACGTGCTGGCGGTCACCTTGTGAGCGAGAAGCTCTTTCAATGAAAAGGCCGCTTCGATCTCCGGGCGGCCGTTGAGGATCGCAACGGCGGCGTCGATCACCTGCGTGCGCAACGGCTCGCTCAGCGCCAGTCCCTTTCCGTCGACCGCATAGAGCTGCGTGGTGTCCGGCGCGGTCAGCGGATCGGCGGGCAGCGAAAACTTCTGTTTGAGCTCGGCGTTGACGCTGGCCAGCGCGGCTCGGCCGTTGATCCGCTTGGCGTCCGTGTACCCCTGTTGTGCCAGCCGTTCGGGGAAGTCGGCCCCGCCATGGTCGGCGGTCATGACGACAAGCACGCGACGGTCGAGGCTTTCGAGAAACGTCAGGAACTCGCCGATGAGCGCGTCCAGCCGATAAATGTGGTCGCACATTTCCGGGCCCTGCGTGCCATAGCCGTGCCCGACGAAGTCGGTGGCCGAGAAGCTGACGGCAAGCAGATCGGTGACGCCTCGACGTCCCAGCTCGTAGTGATTGACCAGTGTGCGTGCCGCCTCGAGTGTCAGCGGATCGATCAGGTGCACGGGGCGAACTTTTTCGGGCGGCTTATCGCCAGCCGCCGGAGGCGCGGGCGGGAGCTGAGAGCGCCAGGTCACTTGCCCGAAACGATAGTCGGCTTCGAGCTTGCGGCACGACTCGTCGAAATAGGTCCAGTCCGGCGGCGACGCCCATTCTGTCTTGATACGCGCGTTGAGCTGCGCCAGCGGCGCGAGCTTTTGAGCGCCATCCTCGCCAGCGGCCACATAGGTCGTGAAACCGAAATTGTCCTCGAACCAGAACACGGCGTCCGCGCGATGGCCGGCCATCGTGATCGAGCTGCGGTCCTTGCCGGAGACCGCCACCACGCGGCTTGCCGGCTGCTGCTCCTTCATCCAGTCGCCAAGCGTCGTTGCGTCGAGGTTCGTCGGGCCGACCTTGCGTGCCGTGGGGCTGTGTGCGGCGGTGAATTCCGGCGCCGCCACGCAATAGACCTGCCGGCCGGTGCTTGTGTCGTACCATTCGTTCGCGACGATCCCGGTCCGGCTCGGATGCTTGCCAGTCAGCATCGTCGAATGGCCGGCGCAGGTTTCGGTCAGGCCATGCAATTGATAGGCGCTGCTGTAGACGATGCTTTCGCTGACGATGCGCTTGAGCCCGGCCTTGTAGAGGCTTCGCCCTCTGTCAAAGAGCCCGGCGCTGAATTGATCGACGGCGATGAGAACGACAAGATCGGGCTGGGCTTGACTGCTCGCGGGTTGTGCCGAGGCGACAAGGGCTGCGGCGGCGACCGAAATGGCGAGAACGCCTGTGCGCTTCATTGACTCCCCCAAAAAGTCGGCCTGACCTTGGCCTGCGGATCTCTCATCCTAGCCTGTGTGTCTCGGGATGGTCTCTAGCTATATGAGAATTCTTTACTTTTACGGATATTGGCAAGACAAGCCCAGACGGAAAGCCGTCGCAATGGTGAACGGATGCTCAAAGTCTCATGAGAACCCTGAAGCTGCGGCCGCGCCCTGGTCGGAGAATTTGGTGATGCTGCTGCCGATCGAAAAGCCGCACGCTCGGCGACGATCGAATACGCAACTCCGGTTGCAAATCGTCGCCTCTTGCAATCGACTGTCCGACGCTGCCCCTATTGCTGATATGGAAGATGTTGTAGACTTCCTTTAGCTGCCAGCTCGGGACGTGCCGAACCCCTCTATTTGATCGGCAGCGCACCTGCCGTCGGCAGGCACATCACTTGACGAGGCTGACGCGTTTTTCTTGCGCCAGTCTGCAAGCACATCGCATCGCTTTCGCATGGATCGACGCCGCACAGCCGTGCGCGCGGCGCATCGTGCGCTTACCAAGGAGCACATCATGAAAACCCGTTACACGGTGACACTCGCGATGCTCGCAGGTTTCGGACTGGGTGCTGTTGCGGTGCAAGGGCTTCACGCCCAGGCCAAGCCGCCGATCTACTACGTTGCAGAGATTGATGTGACCAACATCGATGCCTACACGAAGGAGTATGCGCCGCTCGCACAGGCTTCGATCAAGGCCGCCGGCGGGCGCCTGCTCGCGGCCGGACAGAACGTCACCTCGATCGAAGGTGCGCCGCCGACCAAACGCGTGGCCATCCAGGTTTGGGACAGCATGGACAAGATCCAGGCTTGGCGCAATTCGGCGGAATACAAGAAAGCCCGCGAGATCGGCAACAAGCACGCGAAATTCCGCGCCTTCACGGTTGAGGGCCTGCCGCAATAGCCGGCTCAGCTTCGCTACTCAATTCGCTACACAATATGAGGCCGGCAAAAAAGAGGCCGCCACTCTTGGCGGCCTCTGGCGGCCTCGCATTCGTTTCAGAAGCGTTGTTGTCCCTCTCAGTTCGCGACTTTCCTGGCTGACAGCATCGGCGGGAATGCCGAGTTGGCCTTGATGCCGCGCATGAGATCGAGCGCCAGGTTGAGCGCTTTGTCGTTCCTCGGGTCCGCCGGCACGTAGGACTGCGAGCCGGTCTCCTCTTGGCTGTCGGCGCCCTTGAGATGGCCGGGCAGGGATGCTTCGCCGCGCAGTTCCGGACGCGCCTTCAGCTCCTCCGGAATGTCCTGCAGCACCTCGATGTCGGGCGTGATGCCCTTGGCCTGGATGGAGCGGCCGGACGGCGTGAAGTAGCGCGCCGTGGTAAGCCGCAGCGCGCCGTTGCCGGAGCCGAGCGGGATGATTGTCTGCACCGAGCCCTTGCCGAACGAGCGGGTGCCGATGATGGTCGCGCGCTTGTGATCCTGCAGCGCGCCAGCCACGATCTCGGACGCCGATGCCGATCCGCCGTTGATCAGCACGATGATCGGTTTGGCGTTGGCCAGGTCGCCAGCGCGTGCATTGAAGCGGAGGGCCTCTTCCACATTGCGGCCGCGGGTCGAGACGATCTCGCCCTGCTCCAGGAACGCGTCGGACAAGGAGACCGCCTGGTCGAGCAATCCGCCCGGATTGTTGCGGATGTCGACGATGAAGCCCTTGAGCCTGTCGCCGGCCCGGGTCGACAGGTCGTTGACCGCGCGCTGCACACCGTCCGTCGCCAGCTCGTTGAACTGGGTCACGCGGATATAGCCAACATCGTCGCCAATCAAATTCGAGCGTACCGAGCGCACCCGGATGATGTCGCGGACGATCGAGACCTCGATAACCTGTTCCGTGCCCCTGTGCACGACCCTGACCTTGACCCTGGTGTTGGGCAGGCCGCGCATCTTGTCGACCGCCTCATTGAGCGTAAGGCCGAGCACCGGCTGGCCGTCGATATGGGTGATGCTGTCGCCGGCCAAGATGCCGGCCTTGTGCGCGGGGCTGTCCTCGATCGGCGCGATGACCTTGACCAGGCCATCCTCCATGGTGACCTCCATGCCCAGCCCGCCGAACTTGCCGCTGGTCTGGAGCTGCATGTCCTGCAAGGTCCTTGCGTTCATGTAGCTGGAGTGCGGATCGAGGCTGATCAGCATGCCGCTGATAGCCATTTCGATAAGCAGGTTGTCGTCAGGCTTCTCGACATACTGGGTTCGTACCCGCTCGAACACTTCGCCAAACAGGGTGAGCTGCCGGTAGGCGTCGCTGGCTGCCGCGTGCGCACTCCAGCCGTCGAGCACGAGCCGGGGCTGGCTGGCCATGAGCATCAGAGCCGCGCCGGTCGCTGCACTCAGAAGCATCTGTGGCGTCTTGCGCATCATCACCCTTTCGACTTCGCTTGCCGCCCACCATAGGCGTGAAGCAATGGATTACCTGGTCCTTGCAGGACTCGAAAGATGGAGAGCTGACAGAAAGTCTGTCGCGAGCAGAGCAGCCCTTCGCGCCTGCTGGCACTGAGGGGGGCAACAGTTGCTCCGTAGCTGCAGGGCCATGCGATCAGCCGAATGGACGATTCTCTGGCACTTATTTTATCCGCTTTCATGGCGCCCGTAGGGCTGACAGGTGTCTCATCCGGTCGGCCTTCGCTATTCCGCGTAGCGTGCGCGAAATGTGCCATAAGGGCAGACCCGAAATCCCGAGCGAAGCCGACCGCTCTTTGCGCATCGCCGTGCTGTGGAACGAATGCGAAATTCGACACGATTGCGCTACAGACGGGGCAACCATTCCATTTGTGGTTCATCATCACCGCGGAAGCGCGCCATGCCCGGTCGTCTCTGCAGCGTTTTCGTTATGCTCTTTGCCGCTTGCTCCTCGGCGTATGCCCAGGACGTGCGCGCGCCCGTCCCCAGAGGGGAGGCTGCCTTCACCGAATACGTCGCGACGCAGCTGCAACGGGCGATCCGCGGCGCAACCGTTAAGGTGAAAGGCCCGCTGACACTCGAGCTTGGCGAGTTACAGGCCAACCTCGATCGCATCTTCGTCTTTTGCAACCGGAACACAGCAGGCTGTGCCAACGAGATCACGAACTACGTCAAGGGCGTTGCCCAGGTCTACCAGGATCGAACGGCTCCGCCGTCGAAAGCAGCCGTTCGGGTCATCGTTCGCACCAAGACCTATCTGGCGACGACGCAGGCTGAGATGCCAAAGGAGGCGCCGAAGCTGCAGCTGCGTCCGCTTGCCGGCGATCTCGTCATGCTGCCGGCGCTCGACATGCCACGTACGATCCGGATGCTCAACGAGAAGGACAATGCTGCGCTCGGACTATCGGCTGACGAGGTCTTCAAGCTCGGCTTTGACAACCTGCGCAAGCAGCTCAAGCCGTTGATGAGCGTCGCCAAGGTGGCGCAGGCAGGCCAGATCGGCGAGCTCAGCCGCGACACTTATCATTCCAGCCGGCTCGCACTGTTTGAGTCCTGGTCGCCGCTGGCCAAGGTGCACGGCGGCAAACTGATCGTCGCGGTACCGGCCCCCGACACGGTCCTTTACGTCGGTGATGACTCGCCGAAAGCAGTCGAGGCGCTGCGCACGCTGGTCAAGACCGCCGCTGCGCGCGCGCCCGCGCCGTTGTCGAATGAGCTCCTGCGTTGGACGCCGCAGCGCTGGGAGGTCGTTCGGTAATTCGGAACAGGGGTCAGTCGTGATTTATGAGTACGCGCCCTGGTCCCCTCGTGGCGGAGGAAGAATGCGCTCTCGCCGGGATTACTAGCCTCGTCCGTAACGTACGGCGATACCTCTGTCCTTTCGCAAGCTTCGCCAATTTCTGCCGCGCGTCTGCTCTCCTCTCGCCTTGCTCTAGTCACGGGGCGATGGCCTGTTGCCCTCAAACAATCGGGCGGAGGTAGCCGATGGCTTACGCGCTTAGGTCTACACAATCTGAGTTTCCGGAAGATCGGTGGTCCACCGAGCCGCCGATCCAGGCGAGGATTCGTCCGACCGACCGAGGGATCGAGCAGCCGTCGCTCGACAAACGAGCCTCGGGCGGTTTTGCGCGCTTCCTGATCATATTTTGCATTGGTGTTGCTGCCACTTTGGTTTGGCAGTCCTACGGCGATGCAGCCAGAGAGATGATCGCGAACTCGTCCCCGCAGCTTCGTTGGTTGGCACCGCAAACTGTTGCGCAGACCGCTCCCGACATGGTTGCGCCGACTGCGCCCTCCACCCCTTCTCCCGATGTGCAGCAGTTCAAGGCGATGTCGCTCGGTCTCGCGGCGGTACGACAAAGTGTGGAACAACTCGCCGCCGCCCAGCAGCAGATGACGGATGAGATCGCCAAGCTGCAGGCGACTGAGCAGGAAATCCTTGACAAGGTCTCAGGGCCACCGCGTCCAGCCGCTGCCCCCGCGCGTAAGTCCACACCGCCAGCGGCGTCGCCATCGTCGCAGGGATCGCCGGCACGCTGACGGGCAGATCCGGTCATCGGCGCGCGTGGCTCTAATGGACGGGGTGCCTCGTCGCAAGCGCGGGCCGCACTTGCGTTCCATCGCCACTAGGAAGCAATGACGATCCGGCGGCCTATTGGGATATTCGGAGCAGGGCCGATCGCGGCATGCACGTCGGTGCCAACATTAGTGCCCGCACCCGGCCGGCTTTCAACAATGAATGGTTGGCCCAGCCGCTCGGACAGCCATTGACCGATCAGACGCGCAATGATGTCGTTGCTGCCGCCAGGCGCAAACGGCACAATGATCCGCACTGGCCGAGACGGATAGGCTTGCGCTTCTGCGATCCGCGAGACGGCCGGCAGCGCGGCAGCGCTTGCTGCCAGACGCAAGAATGTGCGGCGGGGAAGTCGCATGGCGCCACCTTTGCTGTCTCAGGCTTGCGAAAGGCACGGTCTTAAGTGGCCGGCCGTATCCCGAGCCTCAGCCAGGAGCATAGCGGGCGCTGCCATCAACAGATAATATCATTCTTCAATGATATCATATGTATTCACATATGGAGTGAAGCATGCAGGCGAGCGATCGCATCGGACGTCGGATCAAGCTGCAAGACCTGCACGTTTTCATGGCTGTCGTGCAAGCCGGCAGCATGGGAAAGGCGGCGCGACACCTGAACACCTCACAGCCCAACATTTCGAAATCGATGGCAGACCTGGAGCATGCGCTCGGCGTGCGCCTGCTCGATCGCCACCGCCAAGGGATCGAGCCGACTGAGTGTGGTCGCGCGTTACTCGATTGCGGACTGGCCGTATTCGATGACCTTCGCCAGGGGGTGAGGAACATAGAGTTTCTCAATGATCCTACGGCTGGGGAGGTGCGGATCGGAAGTATTGCCCCTTTAGCTACAAGCTTCGTTTCCGCCGTCATCGATCGGCTCTCCCGGCGATATCCGCGCATCACGTTTCATCTTGTGACCGCGCAGCCGTCAATACTGCAGCGCGAGCTTAGTGAACGCGGCATCGATCTCATGATCGCACGAAGCCCCATTGCAGACGAGCGACTGGGCTTCGAATTTCTCTTTGAAGACTCGTTTGTCGTCGCTGCTGGCGCGCAAAGTCCGTGGGTTCGCCGACGCAGGATCGAGCTTGCCGAATTGACGAACGAACCGTGGGTTCTGCCACCGTCGGAAAGTCTGATTGGGTCGGTCGCAATGGAGGCATTTCGCGCCAGCGGGCTCAGTTATCCGCGCGTGACTGTGGTCACCCTTACCCCAGAGGTGAGGATCGGTCTCCTGGCGACTGGACGCTTCCTCACGATTGTCCCGGCTTCGGCATTGAGATTTCCGACCAGGGGCTCGGAGTTCAAGGTCCTATCTGTTGAACTGCCAATTGCCCCTGTGCCAAACGGAATCTTCACCCTGAAGAACCGCACGCTCAGCCCCGTCGCGCGGCTGTTCATCGAGCATGCCCGTGAGGTCGCGCAGCCGTTGGCCATGAAAAAATGATGACGCAATGTCTGCTCATGGCCCATCGCGATCTTGCCTAAAGAATTCATGCCCGCAATGCCGCCGAAAGCGGACAAGCCCGAACCGACGCGAATGACCCAACTCGGACAGGGGCCTGGTCGGGACGCGCACGTTCGGCAAGGGCACCGTGCAGACCATCTATCCCTTCGCCAACCAGGGCGCCATTCGCCTGACAACAGCCCACTTCTACACTTCGAGCGGGAGCTCGAAAACGGTGGGCGGCTCGCCGGACATCGTGCTCGAGCTTGTCATCGAAGCAGTGA
Organism: uncultured Alphaproteobacteria bacterium; assembly: GCA_963817015.1. Taxonomy (GTDB): domain Bacteria; phylum Pseudomonadota; class Alphaproteobacteria; order Rhizobiales; family Xanthobacteraceae; genus VAZQ01. Next base: position 44,917 of record CAWFMV010000019.1, read on the forward strand.
GCGACGCTCGATAGTTGCTCATCTCGTTTGTTTTGCTTGGCAGAATTTTGTCTCCAAGCCCGAGCGGACAGGGTACCAAATCAGCCAGGCAACACTAACAGCCCCCTGAGGTACGAGCGTGGATGACGCACAGCAGCGCAGATTTCAGCGGCCATTTCCGCGAGAACGGGAGCGGGATCATCCGTTGTCCACACAGGGTCGGTGACAAAGTCACCGTATTCCTTAATCCGGCGGCGCCAATGAACTTCATCTTCCGCGGACATCTTGCCAACTAGCCTCTGCATGCGCAGCAGAAGATTGCTACGCAGGCGATGAACGTAGGCGTAACGAGACATTGAGGCACTCTTCGATTTTTCAATTTCCACCTTCAAAGTATCGAAGTCGCCGGTGGCAGCCAGATATGTAATCCACGGCAGATGGAGTCCACGTTCACTCTCGAATGCCATATGGTTGTAATAACGGGGGTTAATATCGATAAGTAGCTTGCGACCGCCAACCTCTAGAAATTCTGCGTCAAAGACGCCATAAAAGCCCGTATTACGGAATAGACGACGCAGGCCGTCGTCAATAACTGGGTCGATCTCGGCACGCTCAAAGATGATTCCAGCTCCGCTACCGCGCGGTAGCTGGAGTAACTTCACGCAGGCCAGCGAGGCGCTGAGGTTGCCAGTCTCATCTACAAATCCATCGACCGTATAGATTCGTTCCGAATTCGAGACCCAAGACTGGAGCATCAGCAAGTGGATGTCCGGGACGTGCTTCAGGACCTCGGCCGCGTAGGTCGCGCGGTTGATCTGGCTGCACCAAGCGGAAACCAACTCCGAAGGATTGTTGACGCGCACGCCTTTGCCGAAGCCCAGCCGAAATACCTGTGCTCGCGGCTTTAGAAACAGCGGAAAGCCGAGCGTGCGGCAGCAACGCTCGGCATCGGCCGCATTCCTCGGCACGACAGTCTCGGGAACGTCCAGCCCTGCTGCTTTGGCGTCTTCGACCAACCGCGCCTTATCGAGAAGGCGGATTAATGATTGTATTGGCGGAGAGTACAGTCGGTAGTAGCGAGAGAGTTCATCCCTGCGGGAAGCCACAAGCCAAGCGACCTCATCACTGGTCGGGTAGAGAAAATGGCCCGGTTGTTCGGCGCCGAAGCGCAGCAGCCAATCTAAGAACGCTGCCGCATCCTTTGAGCCCGGACATGACACGATGCGCGAAACGTGTCGCGACCAGCGTGCCGGGGCCAACCAGGAATCACTTCCAATCGTGACCGCAACACCATGGGCATCGAGGTCGCGCAAGGCAGCAAGCGTTCCGTACCAGGTGGCATCCGCGAGAAGCGCTTTGGGTGCAGCGTGTCTTAGGAGTGGCCCGTGCATGCTTCCAAACCATCTGTGACCAAGGAAATGATCAAACATGCTCTGCGCAGCAGAGACGCTTCAGCGTCTCAGCCATGTCCTGTCCAAAACTTGCTCGCGCCACATTGCGCCCCCATCCCGCGGCCACGAATGGCGTGAGTCCTCGCGTTCTCGGCAAGCCGCAGCTCAATAAGCGAACGCCAAGTCGTTCAACGCATTCACGCAGAGTCGACTCGGGATTCCGACAGGTTGGTAGGCCGCACTGACGGCTTAGCACGAAGGCTTTGGAGTCGGGATTCTGTAGCCAGACACTGTTCGTCCCCTCACAATGACGTCCCACTTCTGATCTGAGATGGCAATCAAAAAGAAGTATGAGCAATTGTTCGCCGACTTTTCGATTTAGCAGTGGCGGATTCTTGCAACTTCGCTCAAGTAGCATTGCGACCCACACCGTCCACTTGAAGGCCGATTCGTTTTTGTTGCGGCCTACGTCAATTCGTTGAATCTCGTAGGTGTTTACGAATGGAGGATGATTGAGCCGGGTTCCGATTCGGAGGGCCAAAGAAGCTTTAAGTTGCATAAGAAGAGAGGGTGAGCAGTTTCACGATCCAAGTTCAGACTCGCCCCGACATTGCTGCGCGTGACCCGCTAGGGCAGCTTATGGCCCATCGCGATCTTGCCTAAAGAATTCATGTCCGCAATGCCGCCGAAAGCGGACAAGCCCAAACCGACGTGAATGACTCAATTCGGACTCAGCCTGTGCCCGTCACTATGGGGCCAGTACCCCTTCACACAAGCTCACGGCAATCGAGGCGCACGCGAAGGATCTCCTCGTGCTTGGCGGAACCGCAAATCGCACGGGATGTTATGCGGTCTGGAACATGTTCGACCTTGCGCCCGAGGGGCGGGGCGACTTCCAACCCAAGCTCGACTACACGTCGGTGTCCGGCATCGGGTCCGGCAAATGATGCGATAGGAAGCGAAAGGACAAGCAATGGCCAAGAACACGATTTGCCTCTGGTACGACAAGGATGCCGAGGCTGCTGCCCGCTTCTACGCCGAGACCTTTCCGGACAGCGCGGTGGGTGCCATCCACCGTGCACCTAGCGACTACCCATCGGGCAAGAAGGGCGACGTGCTGACAGTCGAGTTCACAGTCGCCGGTGTCCCCTGTCTCGGCCTCAACGGCGGTCCCGCGTTCAAGCATAACGAAGCCTTCTCGTTCCAGATCGCCACCGACGATCAGCAAGAGACCGACCGCTACTGGAACGCCATCGTCGGCAATGGCGGCCAGGAGAGCGCGTGCGGCTGGTGCAAAGACAAGTGGGGTGTCTCCTGGCAAATCACGCCGCGCGTGCTGACCGAGGCGATGGCGGCCGGCGGCGATGAAGCCAAGCGCGCGTTTGATGCGATGATGGGCATGACGAAGATCGACGTCGCCGCGATCAAGGCGGCGCGGCGCGGCTGACGTTCTAAACTCTAAGTGAGATCAAGCGACTGGTGGAAGATCATCGCATCGACCTCCGCTTCACCGCCCGCGACCGCCGCTATCCCCTCAAGCTGATAGAGCCGCTTCTTGTGAAAGAAGACCGCCACGTAGGTGAAGCTTCCGTCGGAGCGCGCGACCGCCAGCTGACGGCCGTAGGTCGAGCGTATGCGATGCGGGATGTCGAGCTTGATCTGGTTGCCGTCAGTCAGGGTCTTGACCGCCTGACTGACCAGGGCGTCGCCGTTCGCATGGGTCTCCGGCAGCTCGACCACCGTCATCTTGAACAGGCTGCCGTCGAGCGTCACGGAATAGACGCGGGCCTCGAATGCACTGCCATCGGAACCCTGATAGGTCGCGCTCTCGATCCTGGGCTCGGCCGGAAAGGCAACCGTGAAGGAATGGTCGGGATAGGCATATTCCATCCAATCCTTGGCCGCGGCCGGGCTTGCGAACAACAACGCAACGATGAAGGCGATCAGATGCATGGCTGGCTCTCCCTGAGATATGAGCCACTAGATGCGAGCCGCTAGCGCGCAACAATCTAGGCAAAGTCACGCGCGGACGTAAGCGAGATTGCCGGGCATCACGCAATCGTAATTCACCCAAAGCGAAAGATATTGCTTGAGCTTTGGGTGAAACTTTTCTATGTTGCGTGCGCTTCGTGAGCTTTGGATCGCCTTCCGAGCAGCACTCTCCGTTCGCCCCCGCGGAAGCGGGGGCCCAGACTTGGAGGCGTTTGAGCGCATAGCGCGTTGAAGACGCGCGTGAACGCGCTTGTGGCCCCTGGATCCCCGCTTTCGCGGGGACGAACGAGAAGGGCCTTTTGGCAAAACGAAACCAAGAACGCCTGCGATATCAACGCCCCGTCCGCCCGGCCCGCCCCCTGCGGCCGCGTGGCGGATTGCGCCGAGCCGTGCCATAACGTGCAATAACCTGACATAAGGACCGCCCGGGAGGACCCTGTCTTTGACCACGTCGGCTGATCTGGCGCATGTCCGGGACATGGCGGCGACCGACGCCCGCACTGGCCGCTGGGCGCGGCTCTCGGCCCGCCAGCAGGCGGTGCTTGCGACCCTCCTCATCGTCATCCTGGCTGCGCTGGTGCTGCCGCCGTTCCTGTTCCTGATCCAGGGCAGCTTCACCATCGCGGGGCCGACTTACGACTCGGTGTCGTTCGGCCTCGGCAATTTCGAAGCCGTCATTCGCAACCGGCACTTTGTCACCACCAGCATCAATTCGCTGATCTTCGCGGCCGCGAGTGCGCTGGTCGCGCTTGTCATCGGCTGGGTGACCGCCTGGATCGTCGAGCGCACCAATGCGCCGCTCAAGGGGCTCGCTTATCTCACCGCGATCATCTCGCTCGGCACGCCGTACATTCTTTACGTCACCGCGTGGATCCTGTTCTTCGGCAAGGCCGGCCCGGTCAATCATCTCTATCGCACGCTCACCGGCTCGACCGACGTCTTGATCAACATCTACTCGATGCCCGGCATGGTGCTGGTCGAGGGCTTCCTCTGGTCGCCGCTCGCCTTCCTGTTGGTCGGAGCGACGTTGCGCAACGCCAATCCGGAGCTGGAAGAGGCCGCGCGCGTGCATGGCGCCGGCGTCTGGGACACCATCCGGCGCGTCACCATGCGGCTGTCGCTGCCGTCGATCCTGGCGCTGTCGATGCTGGTGTTCATTCGCGCCATCGAGGCGTTCGAGGTGCCGGCGCTGGTCGGCCTGCCGGGGCGCGTCTCGGTGCTCACCACCGACATCTATTCCAACATGGTGGCGCGCGCGCCGCCCGACATCGGCGGCGCGAGCGCGCTCTCGGTGCTGATGCTCGGTCTCGTTCTGGTGCTGCTCTATATCTACGGCCGTCTGTCGCGCCACGCCGAGCGGTTCGCCACCATCACCGGCAAGGGCTTCCGGCCGCGTCCGTTTGATCTCGGGCGTTTGCGACGCGTCGCGGGCGGTCTGCTCGTGCTCAACTTCGTGCTGTTGTTGCTTGTGCCCATGCTGATGCTGGTGTGGGTGTCGCTGTTGCCGTTCTTCCAGCCGGTCAGCGCGGCCGCGTTCAAGCTCATCAGCCTCAACAACTATCGCACGGTGCTCGCCTCCGGGCAGATGGAGCTTCTGGTCAATACGCTCCTGGTCGCGGTCGCGACCGCCACCGTCGCGATAACGCTGACCTTCCTGGGCGCCTGGCTGGCGGTGCGGCGCGGTCCCGGCGGCTGGATCATCGAGCGGCTCGCCACCATTCCGCTGGTGTTTCCAGGCCTCATTCTCGGCATCGCGGTGATGCAGGTGTTCCTGCGCATTCCGATCCCGCTCTATGGCACGCTCGGCATTCTGATCTGGGCCTTCGTGATCAACTATCTGCCCTACGGCATGCGCTACTGCTCCTCCGGCATGCTGCAGATCCACCGCGAGCTCGAAGAAGCCGCCGCGATCTGCGGCGCGTCGGCGCTGACGCGCTTGCGGCGGATCGTGGCGCCGCTGCTTGGCGCCGGCGCTGGTCGCCGGCTGGCTGTTCATCTTCCTGATGTCGGCGCGCGCGCTCTCGCTTGCGATCCTGCTGGCCGGACCGCGCTCGCAGACCATGGCGGTCGCGATGTTCGATCTGTGGGGCAATGGCCAGGGCACCGAGCTTGCGGCGCTCGGGCTGATGTGGTCGATGCTGATGGCGATGATCGCGGTCGTCTTCTACGCCATGGCGCGGCGCTCGGCCGCCGGTGCATTCGGACGGGCGTAAGAGGGCGGGCGTAGAGGGCGGGCGTAAGGGGCAAGGAGCGTAAGAGCGGATGCTTCGCGTCGAGGGACTGACCAAGATTTTCGACAATTCGACCGACCAGATCGCGGGCGGCATCCGCGACGCGAGCTTCGCGCTCGAGCCCGGCACGTTCTTCACCCTGCTCGGGCCCGTCCGGCTGCGGCAAGACCACGACGCTGCGCTGCATCGCCGGGCTCGAGACGCCGGACGAGGGCGTCATCGCGGTCGAGGGCCGCACGCTGTTCGACGCCAAGGCGCGCATCGAACGTGCCGGTCGAGCAGCGCTCCGTCGGCATGGTGTTCCAGTCCTATGCGATCTGGCCGCACATGACGGTGGCCGAGAACGTGGCGTTCCCGTTCACGGTCGTCCAAGCAGCGGCGCTATTCGCGCGGCCGAGATCGCGGACGGCGTGCGAGCGCGCGCTCGCGATCGTCGATCTCGACGGCTTCCAGGAGCGCCCCGCGACGCGGCTCTCCGGCGGCCAGCAGCAGCGCGTCGCGCTCGCGCGCGCGGTCGTGCACGAGCCGCGGCTGCTGCTGCTCGACGAGCCGCTCGTCCAATCTCGATGCCCAGCTGCGCGACGAGATGCGCAGCGAGCTCAAGCGGCTGCAGAGCAAGATCGGCATCACCACGGTCTATGTCACGCACGACCAGTCGGAGGCGCTGGCGCTGTCCGACCGGATCGCGGTGATCGACCGCGGCCGCGTCACGCAGATCGGCTCGCCGCAGGACATCTATTTCCGTCCCGCCAATCCGTTCGTGGCGCGCTTCGTCGGGCGCCACCAACCTGCTCACCGGGCGCCTGATCGGCAGCGCCAGACGGCAAGGCCAAGGTCGAGGTGCTGAGCGGGCCGGCAAATTCAATGCGTGGTCCCGCAGGCGATCGACGACCCGGCGTCGGTCGTCGGTCTCGATCCGCCCGGAGAGCATCAGGCTCGTGGCGCGCGCCGGCGGTGCGGCGGCCGGCCGGGCGACAACTGTCTCGCCGGCCGGGTCAGCGGCGGTGACGTTCCTCGGCGCCTCGCGCCGGGTCGACGTTGTCAGCGATGGCGTCAATCTGCAGGTCACGACAGCCGCCGACCTGCCGCTGCCGGCCGACGGCGAGGTGCTGCTGATGTTCGCGCCCGAGCGCACCGTCGCGCTTGCCCGGAAAGGTGTCGTAAGACATAGCACCACGCTCAGACTGCCATCGACGCTGTCGATGGACAGTTCAAACACGCAAGGAGAAGAGAATGGCTGCCAAGAAATACGAAACCATCAAGGTCGAGAAGGACGGCGGGATCACCTGGGTGATCTTCAACCGTCCCGACAAGCGCAACGCCATGTCGCCGCAGCTGCACATGGACATGGACGACGTGCTCGACGAGCTGTCGATCGACGACGAGACCGAGGTCCTCATCGTCACCGGCGCCGGCCCGGCGTTCTGCGCCGGCCAGGACATCAGGCTCTATTTCCGCGGCACCGAGGCCGATCCCGCCATGCGCGCGAAGGCGCGCCGCGCCTCGAACCAGTGGCGCTGGCAGAAGCTCTCGACCTTCCCGAAGCCCACCATCGCGATGGTCAACGGCTTCTGCTTCGGCGGCGGCGTTCACCCAGGTCTGCGCCTGCGATTTCGCGGTTGCGGCCGACGACGCGACCTTCGGGCTGTCGGAAGTGAACTGGGGCATCCTGCCGGGCGGCATCGTGTCGTGGAACGTGGTGCAGACGCTCAATTTCCGCGACGCCATGTATTACGCGATGACCGGCGACCCGTTCGACGGCAAGCAGGCCAAGCAGATGGGCTTCGTCAACTTCTCGTACCCGAAGGAGAAGCTGCGTGAGGAGACCGTCAAGCTCGCCAAGAAGCTGATGGAGAAGAGCCCGGCCGCGATGCGCTACACCAAGGAGGCGATCCGGGCGGTGCGCTTCATGAACGAGCCGCAGGCGGCCGACTATCTCAACGCCAAGAGCGACGCCTTGAAGTACATCGACAAGGAGAACAGCCGCGGCGAGGGCATGAAGCAGTTCCTGGACGAGAAGACCTATCGTCCCGGCCTCGGCCACTTCAAGCGCAAGAAGGTGGCGGCGAAGTAAGCTGGTTATCGCAGTGCGCGCAGCTTCTCTCGGCCTCATGGTGAGGAGCGGCGCGCATAGCAGGCGCGTCTGCGTACACGGCGCGATGCGCCACGTCTCGAACCATGGCCACGCGACGCGTCCGCGAACGTAGGGGGCCGCCGCATCCTTCGAGACGGGTGCACGCGAGCGCGTGCACCCTCCTCAGGATGAGGCGGAGCGAGTCATCACTCCCCGCTCACGCCGCTCGCCTTGATCGGGCCGGCCCATTTCTCGATCTCGGCCGGAATGTACTTGGCGAGATATTCCGGGCTCCTGCGCTCCGGCAATATGACAGTGACGCCAAGCCCGGCATAGCGCTCGCGCACCGTCGGCGTGTCGATTGCTTCGCCCGCCGCCTTGTTGAGCTTCCGCACGATCGCGTCCGGGGTGTTGAGCGGCAGCACCAGCGCAGCCCAGGCACCGCAGTCGAAGTCGCCGAGGCCGGCTTCCTTGGCCGATTGCAGCTTGGGCAGCACCGGCACGCGGTCGGGTCCGAGGATGGCGATGCCCTTCACGGTGCCGGCGTCGATCTGCTGGACCGCGGTCGAGATCTGCTCGGCCATGTAATCGAGCCGGCCGGCGATCAGGTCCTGCATGGCGGGGCCGGCGCCCCGATAGGGCACGTGCGTGATGCGCGAGCCGATCACACCATCGAGCAGGAGCGCGCAGACATGCGAGCCGGAGCCGCCGCCAGCCGAGCCGTATTGCAATTTATCCTTGTTGGCCTTGGCGAAAGCGATGAATTCAGGGAGCGTGTTGGCGGGGATGTCCTTGCGCGCGATCAGCACACGCGGCGAGTCGGTCACGAGCCCGACCGGCGTGAAGTCGGTCGCGGCGTTGTAGAGCGGCTGCTTATAGAGCGTCTGGTTCTGCGCCAGGTTGGAAAGGCCGCCAAACAGAAAATTGTAGCCGTCGGGCGCCGCCTTGGCGACGCGGCTCGCGCCGACCATGCCGCCGGCGCCGCCGATGTTCTCGATCACCACCTGCTGGCCCAGCACTTCGCTCAGGCGTTGCCCGAAGATGCGCGCGATGGTGTCGACCGGCCCGCCGGCCGCATAGGCGACCACCATGGTCATCGGCCGGGACGGCCACTCCTGCGCGGGAGCTGGCGTGGTGAGCGTCAGCGCCAGCGCGAACGCAACAAAGATCCTCGGCATGATCGTCTCCTCACTATTCGGGCGTGATCCCGGCCTTCTTGATGATGTCCGCCCACATCTTGATGTCCTTCTCGACGAACGTCTGCAGATACTGGGGCGAGCGGCGGTTGGCAGCGACCACGTCGGCGCCGACTTCGGTCATCTGCTTCTGCACCGACGGCGTATCGAGCGCCGCGACGGTCGCGGCATGGAGCTTTTGCAGGATCGGCGCCGGCGTGCCTTTGGCCGCGAAGATGCCGTACCAGGACGAGGCGTCGAAATCGGCAAGCCCTTGCTCATGCGCGGAGGGCAGCGTCGGGAGCAGACCCAGACGCTGCTTGCTCATCATGGCGATCGCCTTCACGGCCTTGCCTTCGATCTGCGGCACCGCGCTGGCGGCGAGCGGGCACCAATAGTCGATGCGCCCGCCGATCAGGTCGGCCATCGCCTGCGGCCCGCCACGATAGGGCACATGCGTGACGCCATTCGCCCCGATAGTCGCATTGAGCAGCACGCAGGCGAGATGACTGGCGGAGCCGCCGCCGGCCGAGCCGTAGTGCAGCTTGCCCTGGTTTGCTTTGGCGTAGGCGATGAAGTCCTTGAGGTTGTTGACGGGCAGGTCGTTGCGGGCGATCAGCACCGGCGGCGTCTCGGCGACGAGCGCGATCGGAGCGAATTCGGTCGCCGCATTGTAGAGCGGGGCCTTGTAAAGACTCTGGCTGTAGGTCTGGGTCGCGCTGTTGCCGAACAGGATTTGGTAGCCGTCGGTTGCTCCCTTGGCGACGCGCGCCGCACCGACCATGCCGCCAGCGCCGCCGACATTCTCGATCACGATCGAGTGGCCGAGAATCTCGGCCATCCGCGCCGCCACGATGCGGCCCGCGACGTCGATCGAGCTGCCGGCCGTGAACGAGACCATCATGGTGATCGGCTTGCTCGGCCAGTCCTGCGCCTGCGCGGGCGACAGCAGCGCAAGCGCGGCTCCGATCGCGGCCCAAAGGGATTTCACCATCTTGCTTTCCTCCTCGACGATTGCTCCGCTACTCGGCGGTGACGCCCGCGCTCCTGATCGGCACGGCCCACTTCTCAATCTCAGCCTCGACAAACTTTTGCAGATAATCCGGCGAGCGCCGCTCGCGCGCCACGGTCGAGACGCCGATCTCGCGCAGCCGCTCGCGCACCGACGGCGTGTCGATGGTGGCGCTTGCCGCCTCGTTGAGCTTCTGCACGATCGCGGCCGGCGTGCCCTTGGGCAGGAAGAAGCCGTTCCACGCCGTCGTATCGAGATCGCTGAGGCCCTGCTCGAGCGCGCTGGGGAGATTAGGCAGCACGGGTGAGCGCTCCTTCGCCAGCACCGCGATCGCCTTCACCTGGCCGCTCTCGATCTGCGGCGTGGCGGATGCGCTCAGCGGGCACATGTAGTCGAGCCGGCCAGCCAGCATGTCCTGCGTGGCCGGGGCCGTGCCGCGATAGGGAATGTGCGTGACCTGGACGCCGATCTTGGCGTTGAGCAGCGAGCAGGCGAGATGTGGCGTCGCGCCCGCGCCGCTCGAGCCGTACTGCATCTTGGCCTGGTTCGCCTTGGTGTAAGCGACGAATTCCTTGAGACTGCTGGCCGGCAGATCAGGCCTGGTGATCAGAACGAGCGGCTGCTCGATCAAGAGCGCGACCGGCGCAAAGTCAGTCGCCGCGTTGTAGAGCGGCGCCTTGTAGAGCGTCTGGTTGATGGAGTGCGTGCTGGTGCCACCAAAAACCAATTGGTAGCCGTCGGCGGGTGCCTTCACGACGCGCAGGCCGCCGGTCATGCCGCCGGCGCCGCCAACGTTCTCGATGATCACGGGCTTGCCGAGCACTTCGGACAGGCGCGGGCCAACGATGCGCGCCACCACGTCGAGGGCGCCGCCGGGTGCGAACGGGATCACCATGGTGATCGGCTTCGCCGGCCAGTCCTGTGCGGCCGCAGGCAAAGCCGCGAGCACAAGCGCTGTGGCGATCATTGTCCCGATGCGACGCATGGGCTCCTCCCTGATGAAGCAACCCTCGCGCGCCACGCTGGCGAGATCAAGCCCGTCCGGGCAGATTGAATCCTGCGTCAGATTTACGACATCAGGGCCTTCATGCGCTCCTGATTGAGGTGCTTGACCAGCTGATCGACCAGGCCGGCGAGCGGCATCGGCATCTTGGCCGACTGCGCGAGCTCGAGCGCCACGTCCATGTCCTTCTCGGCCCATTTGCCGGTGCTCTTGCCCCAGCGCGACAGCGACCAGTTGGCGCCGCTGCCGTGGCCGAGCGCCTCGATCAGGCGCGGGACGTCGACGCCGAGCTTCTTCGCGAACGTGAGACACTCGAAGTTCGCCACCATGCAGGACCACAGCAGCATGTTGTTGATGCTCTTGGTGATCTGGCCGGCGCCGACATCGCCGACGTGGAGCACCTGCTTGCTGAAGGCCGCGATCGCCGGCCGCGCCTTGGCGACCGAGGCGTCGTCGCCGCCCACGTAGGCCACCACCTGGCCGTTATCCATGGCCTCCTGGCCGAGCACCAGCGGCACGTCGACGATGCCGATGCCCTTGGGTGCGGCGAGCTTCGCGAGATCGCGGCAGGTCTCGGGCGAGCAGGAGCTCGCGATGCAGATCACCGAGCCGCGCGCCAGCACGTCGAGCAGGCCGGAGCGCTCGATGACGTCGTGGATCTGCTTGTCGTTCGCCACCATGACGAAGACGACCTCGGCCGTTCTTGCCGGCGTCGGCGACCGATGCGCAGATGCGCACGCCGTGGCTTTCGGCTTTCTTCGCGGCTTCGGCGCTGATGTCGTAGCCCGACACCTCGAAGCCATTCTTGACCATGTGCTTGCCCATCTGCAGCCCCATGGCGCCGAGCCCGATCATCGCGGTGCGTTTCACGTCTGCCATCTTGAACTCCCGGTTATTGCTTGCCTGTCTTCATTGCCGCGCGCTTCGCGTCGGTCGCGGCCTGATCGATGATGCAAGCTCGAGCCGTCGCGGCGGATCACCACGCCGTAGTCGCGCTCGGCCGCTTCCGGCGAGACATTGCCGTCGCGCACGTCGTCGAGCACGCGCTCCGGCTCGCGCGCGAGCGGATCGCCGTGGCCGCCGCCGCCGGGCGTATCGAGGCGGAAGATGTCGCCCTGGCCTTGCAGCGGATAGTCGGCATAGCGGGTCGGCAGCCGCTTGGCGTCCTCGCCATCCGGATTGATCCAGATGTCGCCGGGGCGGCCGGTCCCGCCGCCGGCGCAGCCGTTCGGCGGGATCACGTGCTTCATGGAGCGGATCGAGAAGCGCGCGTCCTCGAGATTGAGATATTCGCGGCGGATGCCGAGCCCGCCGCGGAAGCGCCCGGCGCCGCCGGAATCCTCGATCAGCTCGAAGCGCAACAAGCCGCGTCGGGAACTCGCTCTCGATGATCTCGATCGGCGCGATCATGGCGTTGCTCTGGTTGACGGTGATGCCGGAGGCGCCGTCCTTGGTGGCGCGCGCGCCGGCGCCGCCGGCGATGATCTCGTATTGCACGTAGCCCTTGCCGGTGTAGGTGCTGCGCCCGCCCAGGATGATGGAGCGACTGCCGCTGCCGTCGGCGCGCACCTTGTCGGGCACGATGTTGCTGAGCGCGTCGTAGACCGCGTCGACCAGCGCATGCACGGTCGGATTATAGGTGTTGACCGGCGCCGGAAAGCGCGGATTGAGCACGCTGCCGTCGCGCGCCGTGATGGTGAAGGCGCGCAGCAGCCCCTGGCTCACGAAGATGTGCGGATCGATCAGCGAGATCAGGCAATAGGCGCAGGCCGCCTGCACCAGCGGCGGACGCACGTTGGCCGGTCCCTTGGTCTGGTCGGCGGAGCCGCTGAAAGTCGAAATGGATGCGGTCGCCTGTCTTCTCCACCACGACATGGATGCGCACCGGCTTCTCCAGATCGATGCCGTCGTCGTCGACGAACCGCTCGGCCTCGAAGCGGCCGTCCTTCCATTCCGCGAAACTCTGGCGCAGCTTGCGTCTCCGAAATCTCGAACAGGCGATCGAAGCAGGCGAGCACTTTCGCCTTGCCGTATTTGACGACGAGCTCGTTCGAGCCGCCGCTCGCCGAGCCGGTCGGCGCCGAGCTGCCCGCGGATATCGCCAAGCACCAGCTCGGGCGTGCGGCTGTTGGCGGCGATGATGCGCTCGATGTCGCCGATCGGCTTGAAGCCGCGCTGATAGCGCACGGCCGGCAGATGCAGGCCCTCGTTGAAGGTCTCGCGCGCCTGGCCGGAGCAGCTTCCCGGCACCGGACCGCCGATGTCGCTCTTGTGCGCGATCGAGCCGCAGAAGCCGAACAGCGCGCCCTCGCAGAACACCGGGCTGATGCACGCACATGTCGGGCGCGTGCGGGCTGCCGCCCTGGTAGGGATGATTGATCAGGAAGGCGTCGCCTTCCGCGATGGTCGTCGCCGAACTCCGCGATCATCGCGCCGCAGCAGGCCGGAAAGGCGCCGATATGCAGCGGCAGCACCACGTGCTGCGCCACCACCTCGCCCTTGGCATTCATCAGCGCGCAGGAGGCATCCTGCGATTCGCGCACGATGGTGGAGAAGCCGGTGCGGAACAGCGAGTTCTGCATCTCCTGCACGATGCCGGAGAGGCTCGCCTTGACGACTTCGAGATCGACGGCGTCGATGTGCATCAGGTGCGCCTCCGGTGCAGCATACTCCACCGTCGTCCCCGCGAAGGCGGGGACCCATACGCCGTGCGCGTGCGATGTTGATCGGCCGCGATTTCAATTGAGATGCCAGTGGTTATGGGTCCCCGCCTTCGCGGGGACGACACCGAGTATGTGGCGACGCGTTGCATTACTTCCCACGCGTCACGATCAAATTCTTCCATTCGTCCACGCGCGCGATTTGGTCCGGGCAGATCACGGTCGTGCAATCGAACTGGTCAAGAATAGCAGGGCCCGGCACCGTGAGCCCGACATCGAGCTTGTCGCGCTGATAGACCGGGCACTCGATCGCCTTGCCGTCGAAGCGGGCGTGCCGCGTCTCGCGCAGCGCATCCTTCAGCGTCGCGCCGGTCGGCTTGAAGCGCGGCATCGCGACCGGCGGCACCTTGCCGACGCCGCGCACGCGATACGACACGATCTCGACCGGCTCCTCGGGCGCGTTGTGGCCGAACATCATCTTGTGCTGATCGTCGAAGGCGCGGCGCAACGCAGCGAGGTCTCGTCGTTGCCGCACGGCATGGTGATCTCGTAGCCCTGTCCGGCATAGCGCATGTCGAGCGCGCGCTGGATCGCCACGGAGTCTGCCGCAAAGCCGTCCTCGTGCAGCTCTTCCGCCGCCATCGCTTCAAGCCGCGCAAACATGGCATTCACGTCGTCCGGCGTGAGCTCGTCGATCGGCGTCATCCGCGACTGGATATAGTCGTGCTTGACGTCCGACATGATCAGGCCGATCGCCGAATAGACGCCGGGATAGAGCGGCACGATCATCCCAGCCATGCCGAGGTCGCGCGCCATGCGGCCGGCATGCACCGGACCGGCGCCGCCGAAGGCGAGCAGCATGAAGTCGCGCAGGTCGTGGCCGCGCATGGTGGAGATGGCCTTGATCGCCTCCTCCATCTTGACGTCGATGATGCGCACGATGCCTTCGGCGGCCTCCTCGACGCCCATGCCGAGCGGCTTGGCGATCTTGCTCTCGACCGCGCGCCGGGCCTTCTCGGCGTCGAGGCGCATGCGTCCGCCGAGGAAGTTCTCTGCTGACAAGTGCCCCATCACGAGATTGCAGTCGGTGATGGTCGGCATCTCGCCGCCGCGGCTGTAGCAGGCCGGCCCCGGCATGGCGCCAGCGCTATCGGGCCCGACCTTGCAGCACGCCGAAACGATCGACGCGCGCGATGCGTGCCGCCGCCGGCGCTCACCGTGTTGATGTCCATCATCGGCACCGCGAGGTCGCGGCCTTCGATCTTGCCGCGGCTGGCGACCGAGGGCTCGCCGTCCTTGATCAGCGCGACGTCGCAGGAGGTGCCGCCCATGTCGAACGTGATGATGTTCTGGCAGCCGGTCATGTGGCACGCATAGGCGCCGGCGGTGACGCCGCCGGCGGGACCCGACAGCACGGTCGTCACCGCCTTGCGCGCGGCTGCCCCAAATGTCGCCATGCCGCCGTTCGACTGCATGATGTATTTCTGCCGCGTCGTCAGACCTGCATCGTTGAGCCGGCGATCGAGCTGCGCGATGTAGCGCGCCAGGATCGGCTGCAGGTAGGCGTTGATGACGGTCGTGCTCAGCCGGTAGTACTCGCGGATCTGCGGCACGATATCGGAGGACAGCGAGACGCTGCAGCTCCGGCATCTCCTCGAGCACGATCTCGCGCACGCGCGTCTCGTGCTGCGGATGGAGAAACGAGAACAGGAGACAGACCGCGAGCGATTCGATGTTCTGCGCTTTGAGCTCGCGCACAGTCTCGCGCAGCGCCGCCTCGTCCAGCGTGACGCAGCACATTGCCGCGGAAATCGATGCGCTCCTTCACCTCGCCGGTCAGGCTCTGCGGCACTAGCACGGCCGGCTTGTCGAACATGACGTCGAACAGCGCGGCGCCATAAGGGCGCGCCTGCTCGCCGACCGGATAGATGCCGCGAAAGCCTTCGGTCACCAGGAGGCCGGTCTTGACGCCCTTGCCTTCGAGCAGCGCATTGGTGCCGACCGTGGTGCCGTGGCAGAAGTAGGAGATGTCGGCGGGCTTCACGCCTTGGGCGATGAGAGACTCGACGCCGGCGAGGATCGCGCGCGACGGATCGTCAGGCGTCGACGGCACCTTCGAGATCGTGACTTCGCCGGTGGCCTCGTTGAGATAGACGAAATCCGAAAAGGTTCCGCCGGTATCGACTGTGACGCGGTAGCGGCTCATTCTGATGCGTCTTTCAAACAGTCCGAATTTCTCCTCCGTCATGGCCGGGCTTGTCCCGGCCATCCACGTCTTGACGCGAGAAAGCAAGACATGGATGCCCGCGACAAGCGCGGGCATGACGCTGAGATTTGTTCATCCTCGCCGTGGCCACCTCGCCGATGGCGCGCGGTGCCGGCTGCCAGTCCTTGCCGGTCGCGGCCGAGGTCGGGAAGATCAGCGACTTGATCACGACCGGCACGGCGCCGGAGGCCGGCAGCATCGTGCCGATGTCGATGAAGTCAAAGTCCTTCAGCTCAAGCCCGTCGATCGAGACGACGCCGTTCTCAATCTTCATCTCCTCGTGCAGGTGAATGCCGAGAAGGCCGCCGACGTCGCCGTCGCCGGCGAGCACCAGCGGATGGCCGCGCGCCAGGATATCGGAGAGCCCGTCGACGGCGCCTTCGCAGCAGCGCGTGCAGGCGCGCGAACGTGGCCGAGCCACGCCAGGGCACGAACACCGCGACCGGGCGTATCGCCCGCGCCGAGATCGAGGCGCCTCAGCACGCCCTTGATCGCCGACGACACCGCCGCGCTGTCGATGACCTCATCGTCGAGCGGCAGCGTCGGCGCGATCACCGGAATGTTGCGCAGCGGCAGCGCCTCCATCGGCGACACGTAGATGGTGCTGCCGCTCACTTGCGTGGTGTATTGCGACGCGCCGACCACGGTTGCGCGGATGCCTTCGTTCGAGGGCTCGATCGTCGGGCCCCAGCTTTCGACGCGCGCGCGGATTTCCTTGCGCAAGCAGCATGCCGAGGTCGCCGAACGATGTGGTCTCGCGGCCGTAGATATATTCCGACACGCCGCCCGAGAACGTGACCTGGTCGATCTTGCCGCGATAGGAGAGGGGATCGAGCCGGCACAGCTCCGATCGGGCGCCGCCGCATCGACTTCGAACAGCCGGTCCGCCATCCGGGTGGCGAGCGCGCTGCGCATGCTCCGGCGACAGCGTCGCGCCAAGCTCGAGCGGGATGCCAAGCTCGGCGGCGAAGCGGCGCCCGGCTTCCTCGATGCGAACGATCCGGCCGGTTGTCGTCGACGCAGACGAGCCGCGCGCCGACATCGATGGCGGTGAGGTCGATCACCTTGCCGTCGGCGCAGATCGCGATCTTGGAGGTGCCGCCGCCGATGTCGACGTTCATGACGGTCGACTTGTCGCGGATCGAGCGCGCGACCGCGCCCGAGCCGTAGGCCGCCATCACGGTCTCGAGGTTGTCGCCGGCCGAGACCGCGACCATCTTGCCGGCCTGGCGGGCGAACAGTTCACCGATCTTGCGGGCGTTGCTGCGGCGCACTGCGACGCCGGTGAGGATCAGCGCGCCGGTGTCGATCTCGTCGGGATCGACCTTGGCGTCACTGTACTGGCGCTCGATGAAGGCGCCGAGCGCGTCGGCGTCAATGGCTTCCTCGCCCTCACTCGAATAGGGCGTGAGCAGAATGTCGGACTGATAGAAGGTCTCGCGCTTTGTCACCACGTAGCGGCTGTCGAGCCGCTCCAGCACGATGCGCGAGAACACGAGGTGCGAGGTCGACGAGCCGATGTCGACGCCGACGCTGAGGACGACGATCTCGTCCTCGTCGACGAGCGAGCGGCCGGTCGAGGAAAAGAAAACGCGTCCGCCTTGCGCTTCGTCATTCATGTCTTGCATCCAGTTGAAGCGCTGTAGCGGTGGGTTGAGCGATCGAGCCCGAGGCGTTAGAGAGAATCGAGGTCACTCGATCCGCGCGCGCAACCCACCATTATCAGTCTCTCGGCATATGGTGGGTTACGCGTCGGGTGAACGTCCTGGCACTCGGCATGCCGCGTCGTGGCCACGCTAACCTACCGCTACAATTCCCTGGTCTGATCACGCGCCCACGAACTTCGGCACCACGGTGCCCTTCTTGTAGAAGTCGGCCTCCATCCGGTTCACCGCGCCTTCCGCCTTGAGCTTTTCGGCGAATTCGTCGCGCAGATACGGATCCTCCATGTAGTAGGGGATCGCGGTGCCGCCTTCCGGGATATCCATGGCGGTGTAGTCGGTGTGCTTCTCGCCGGGCGGGCCGGGCTCGCGGCCGGGATTGTGCGGACCGAACCAGGCGGTCAGCCGGAAGCCTTCCTTGGAGGCGTTGAAGTGCTGGTGATACCAGCGCGCGCCGCCAGGTGCCGCCGACACCATGCCGAACTGGTAGTAGTCCACCCGCTTGACCTCTCCGGCCTTGCCGTCCTTCCAGGGCGTCACGCCGTTCCGCTCCGGCCACGTATAGGTGTAGCCGTTGCCTTTCAGGCAGATCAGCACGGCGGCCGACGTGTGGGCGTGCGCCTTGGAATAGCGGCCGACCTCGTGCTGGCCGATCCACAGATAGAACGTGTTGCCGGTCATGAACGGCTCGACCCGGCGCCAGCCGACCGAGCGGCGATTGTCGAGCGGCAGGTCGCAATTGATGACGTCGGGCACGAAGTTGGTGCGGCGCATCGCGAGGCCGCGCACCGGATCGGGCTCGATGTCGTCCTTGTACTTGTAGAAGTCGTCGGCGCCCGAGAACCGGTCCTTGAACTGGTAGGGCACGTTGAAGATGAAATCGGTGTTGTTGATGAGGTTCATCAGGTTCGGCGCGGTGGTGCCGGCGATCAGCACCGCGGGCGAGGAGCTTGCATTGACGAGCCGATGCCAGGCGTTGACCGGGATCGAGAACAGCGAGCCCTTCTGCCATTCGAACACGTGCTTCTTGCTGTCGTTGTCGAGCCACACTTCAGTGGTGCCGCGGCCCTCGGCGACCAGATAGACTTCCTCGTAGATGTGCTTTTCCGGATTGAGCGCGCCAGCGCCCGGAATTTCGACGACGTAGCAGCCCCATTTCCCTTCGGTGCCGTAAAGCTGGATGTAGGTGCCCTTGCCGCCCATGCGCTTCCACGGCTTCATCGGCAGATCGAGGACGGTCTTCAGACCCGACGTCGCGGAAGACCGGGATCGCCTTCGGACTCCATGAACAGGTCGTAGGGCGTCTTGGGACGGCCGAATTTGCCGACGCCGGCCCGGTCGATGCCGGTCGGCTCGTGCCAGTGGATCTTCTCGCTGACTTCGTGCATGGCGCGCTCTTTCCTGCTGCTGGCCGTGCCGTTGCGGATGGCCGAGGTTATAGGCCGGCCTGTCCGCCATACGCCAATTGTCGGCGACGTTTGATGCCCGGGCGGTTCCGTGGGCGCAGTGACGAGCTAGGGCCGGGCAATTCATGTTGTCCAATACTCTTTTTTGCTCAATTCATATCAAAAATGTATGAATGGCCAGGTGCGATCGCGCCTGGTGAGACCGGCATGGCCAAGACCGATTGGCACCTGCTCGAATGTTTCCGCGTCGCCGGGCGGCTGCAGCACGTCACCCGCGCGGCCGAGCAACTCGGCACCAGCCAGCCGGCGTTGAGCCGCGCGCTGGCGCGGCTGCAGTCCGATATCGGCGTGCCGCTGTTCGAGCGGGCCGGCCGCTCGATCCGGTTCACCCGCTACGGCGAGCTGTTCCTGGCGCGGGTCGAGCGCGCGCTCGGCGAGATCGAGGAGGGCCGGCGTGAGCTCGCCGATCTGACAGAGCCCGGAGCGTGGGGCCGTGGCGCTCGGCTTCCTGCGCACGCTGGGCGCCAAATTCATCCCGGAACTGGTGCGTCGCTTCAACGTCGGCCCAACCGCGCGGTGCGCTTTACCTTCGTGCAGAACAATAGCGCCGCGATCGAGGAGCAGCTCGAGCGTGGTGAGCTCGACCTCATGTTCGTGGCGGTGCCGTCCGGGCAGGCCGGCTTCGACTGGATGCGCGTCTTCGACCAGGAGTTGGTGCTGATCGTCCCCCGCACGCATGCGCTGGCGCGCCGCCGGCAGGTGCGGCTGCGCGAGGTGGCCAGAGGAGCCGTTCGTGTCGTTCAAGGAGGGGCATGCGATCCGCCGCATGACGGACGACCTCTGCCGGGCCGCCGGATTCACGCCGGACCTCGAGCTTCGAGGGCGACGATTCCAGCAGCGTGCCCGGCTTCGTGGCGGCTGGCTTCGGCGTCGCCATCGTGCCGCCCGAGAGCGCGCGCGCCGCCGACGTGGTGAGCTTGAGGATCTCCGAGCCGGTGGCGCGGCGGCCAATCGGTATTGCCTGGATGGAAGACCGTTATTTGCCGGCAGGCGCACGTCTATTTCGCGATTTCGCGACTGCCGCGAAGCCCATTCAGCCTTGGCGACGCTCTGACGCTCGACTATCGACGAAGGTCGCGGTCGCGAGGGGCTTTTGGCCTCATGGCCGATCCTTTAAGATTCGCCAAGAGTGCCATTGTGCCAACGGGAGAGTTTGCAGATGAGGCGCATCCTTCTTGCGACCACCGCGCTCGCCGTGCTCGCGGCCGCACCGGCGTCCGGCCCAACAGACGCAGCGTGAAGATCGGATTCGTCAGCACGTTCAGCGGCCCGACCGCCGTGATCGGCAACGACATGCGCAACTCGTTCGAGCTCGCGCTCGATCATCTGGGCCGCAAGATGGGCGGTCTACCGGTCGAGGTGATCTACGAGGACGACCAGCAGAAGCCTGAAGTCGGCGTCCAGAAGACCCAGAAGCTGATCGAGTCCGACAAGGTCAATTTCATCGTCGGCTACATCTGGTCGAACGTGCTGCTGGCCTCGCTCAAGCCGGCGGTCGACTCGCAGACCTTCCTGATCAGCGCCAATGCCGGCCCCTCGCAGATCGCCGGCGAGCTGTGCTCGCCGTTCTTCTTCTCGACCTCCTGGCAGAACGACCAGACGCCCGCAGGCGATGGGCGAATACATGAACCAGAAGGGCGTGAAGTCGGCCTTCCTGATCGGCCCGAACTATGCGGCCGGCAAGGACATGCTGACCGGCGTGCGCGCCACCTTCAAGGGCCAGCATCATCGGCGAGGAGCTGACCAAGTGGCCCGACCAGCTCGACTTCTCGACCGAGCTGTCGAAGGTGCGCGCCGCCAAGCCGGACGCGGTGTTCGTGTTCTATCCGGGCGCCGCCGGCGTGCAGTTCCTGACCCAATATGCGCAGGCCGGCCTCAAGGGCCAGATTCCGCTCTACACCGCGTTCACGATCGATGCGCTCTCGCTGCCGCTGCAGAAGGACCTCGCGCTCGGCGTGCCGGGCACGCAGCAGTGGGTCAACGATCTGCCCAACGACGCCAACAAGAAGTTCGTCGCGGACTTCCGCGCCAAGCACAAGGCCTATCCGTCGTTCTACGGCGCGCAGGCCTATGACGCGGTCAACCTGATCAACAGCGCGGTGGTGGCGTCAAGCGGCGACCTGACCAAGAAGGATGCGATGCGCGACGAGATGCGCAAGGCCAATTACGCATCGGTGCGCGGGCCGTACAAATACGGCAACAACCACTTCCCGATCCAGAACTTCTACCTGCAGGACGTGGTGAAGGACGCCGAAGGCAACCTGACGCTCAAGACGGTCGCGACCATCGTCAAGGACAGCCAGGACAAGTTTCACGATAAGTGCCCGATGAAGTGGTAAGGCGTGCACCGTTTCATCATTGCCGCTCTCGCGAAGGCACCCGGGCATGCAGCAATCTCCGGGCTTGCGGAATTGCCGCAGGCGCGATCCTCTCTATGAGATGACGTGCGTGCCGCAGGCGCCTCCCTCCCCCCTTGCGGGGGAGGGATGGGGAGGGGGGTGGCAACGGACTCGGCATTTGCTGGTACCCCCCTCCCTGTCCCTCCCCCGCAAGGGGGAGGGAACGCCGTGGCGCGCGCCGTCACCATCCCACCGATGTGGCCGCGGAAACGCCGATGCTGCTCTTCCTCGAACAGTGCCTGAACGGGTTGCAGTTCGGGCTGCTGCTGTTCCTGCTCGCCGCCGGCCTGACGCTGGTGTTCGGCATCATGGACCTGGTCAACCTGGCGCATGGCTCGCTCTACATGGTCGGCGCCTATTTCGCGGCGACATTTGTGGCCTCGACCGACAGCTTCCTGCTCGGCGCCATCCTGGCGCTCGGCGCTACCGTTCTGGTCGGCATGGCGCGTCGAGGTCGTGGCGATGCGCCGGCTCTACGGCCGCGATCATCTCGATCACGTGCTCGGCACGTTCGGGCTGATCCTGTTCTTCAACGAGCGGTGCGGATCGTCTGGGGGCCGGCCGGCTTGACGCTGCCGCTGCCGGACTGGCTCAACACCTCGGTGCGCGTCCTGCCGGGGCTCGACTATCCGACCTATCGCATCGCCATCATCGTCACCGCGCTGCTGGTCGCGCTCTTTCTCTATGTGCTGGTGATGCGCACGCGCTCGGCATGCTGATCCGCGCCGGCGCCTCCAACCGCGAGATGACCGGCGCGCTCGGGGTCAATATCAATCTGCTCTATACGCTGGTGTTCGGGCTCGGCGCGGCGCTCGCGGCGCTCGCCGGCCTGATGCAGGCGCCGATCCAGACCGTGCAGATCGGCATGGGCGAGAACATCCTGATCCTCGCCTTCGTGGTGATCATCATCGGCGGCATCGGCTCGATCCGCGGCGCCTTCATCGCGGCCATCATGGTCGGGCTCATCGACACGATCGGGCGCGCGTTCCTGCCGGATCTGCTTGCGGCTGGTGCTGAGCTCGCGCAGCGCCTCGACGGTGGCGCCGGCCTTGTCCTCGATGCTGATCTATCTGCTGATGGCGATCGTGCTGGTGGTGCGGCCGGCGGGCCTGTTCCCGGTGGCGGGCAAATGACCGCCTGGCTTACACCCCGCAATGTCGTCGTCGCCGGCCTTGCTTCTGTTTCTCGCGTTGGTGCCGGTCTATGTGGCGGTGACCGGCAACGCGTTCCTGATGACGCTGTTCACCCGCATCGTCATCCTGGCGATCGCGGCGACCAGCCTCAACCTGATCCTCGGCTATGGCGGCATGGTGAGCTTCGGCCACGCCGTCTATCTCGGGGTCGGCGGCTATGCGGTCGGCATCCTGGCCTACGAGGGCGTCGCGTCGGGCTTCGTGCAATGGCCGGTCGCCATCGCGGTGTCGGCGCTGTTCGCGCTCATCGTCGGCGCGCTGTCGCTGCGCACGCGCGGCGTCTATTTCATCATGATCACGCTCGCCTTCGCGCAGCTCGTCTACTATTTCGGGGTCGGGCTCGATCGCTACGGCGCCGACGACGGCCTGACGATCTATCGGCGCAGCCAGTTCGGCGATCTCCTCAATCTCTCCAACCGCACCGAGTTCTACTATCTCTGCCTGCTCTGCTGCGTCGGCACCATCTATCTGGTCTGGCGGCTGGTGAATTCGCGCTTCGGCATGGTGGTGCAGGGCGCGCGCTCGAACGACCGCCGCATGCAGGCGATCGGCTTTCCGACCTATCGCTATCGCCTGACCTGCTTCGTGATCGCCGGCACGCTCTGCGGGCTCGCCGGCGCGCTGCTCGCCAATCACACCGGCTTCATCAGCCCGGCCATCATGCACTGGACGCGCTCGGGCGATCTCATCGTGATGGTCGTGCTCGGCGGCATGGCGTCGTCGTTCGGCCCGCTCATCGGCGCGGTGACGCTCCTGGTGCTGGAGGAGATGCTGCCGGTGCTGATCCGGCTGCTCGCATCCGCGCGTGGTCGGAGCCGCAGGTCGCGGTGAAAGTCTCGGAATATTGGCAGATCGTGCTCGGGCCGCTGTTCCTGCTGGTGGTGCTGTTCGCGCGCGGCGGCATCAACGGCCTGCTGGAGGGCACGCGCCGTGGCTGATGCGCTCCTCGCAGATCGACGGCCTCACCAAGCGCTTCGGTGGCGTCGTGGCCTCCGACGGCATCATCGCTCGCCATTCCGCCGGGCGAGCTGCACGCCATCATCGGGCCGAACGGCGCCGGCAAGACCACGCTTGATCGGACAGCTCACCGGCGAGATCGCACCCGACGCGGGCGCAATCCGCTTTGACGGTCGCGACATCACCGCGCTGCCGGTCCATCAGCGCAGCGCGCTCGGGCTCGCGCGCTCGTTCCAGATCACCTCGCTGTTTCTCGATTTCACCACGCTCGACAATGTGGCGCTGGCGGTGCAGGCGCATGCCGGTCATTCGTTCCGCTTCTGGCGCAATGCGCGCGCAGAGCCCGAGCTGCGCGAGCCGGCGCGCGCGGCGCTGGCGCAGGTCGGCCTCGCGCACCGCGCCGACGAGCGCTGCGCCAATCTCAGCCACGGCGAGCATCGCCAGCTCGAGATCGCGATGGCGCTGGCGACGCGTCCGCGCATGCTGCTGCTCGACGAGCCGATGGCGGGCATGGGGCCGGACGAGTTGGCGCGCATGGTCGAGATGCTGCAAAGTGCTCAAGTCGAAGCTCACCATCCTGCTGATCGAGCACGACATGGAGGCGGTGTTCGCGCTCGCCGACCGCATCACCGTGCTGGTCTACGGGCGAGTGATTGCGTCCGATGTGCCCGCCGCCATCCGTGCCAACGTCGAGGTGCGCAAGGCCTATCTGGGCGCGCCCGATGAGCAAGCGGTCGAGCAGGTGGTGCATGGCTAACCTGCTCGAGCTCGATGGCGTTCAGACCACGTATGGCTTCTGCCAGGTGCTGCACGGCATCTCGCTCGCCATCGCGCCGGGCGAGGTCGTCACCCTCATGGGCCGCAACGGCATGGGCAAGACCACGACCGTGCGCTCGATCATGGGGCTCACGCGCGCGATGGCGGGATCGATCCGCTTCGGCGGCCGCGAGATCCGCGACTCTGCCGGCCTATCAGGTCGCCAAGCTCGGCATCGGCCTGGTGCCGGAAGGCCGCCAGGTGTTTCCCAATCTCACCGCGCGCGAGAACCTGATCGCCACCGCCGCCAATCGCGCTGGCGCGGCCGAGCCCTGGACGCTCGCCAAGGTGTGCGAGCTGTTCCCGCGCTTGTCCGAGCGCCTCGACGCAATGGCGAATCTACTCTCGGGCGGCGAGCAGCAGATGCTGGCGATCGGCCGCGCGCTGATGACCAACCCGCGGCTGCTCATTCTCGACGAAGCGACCGAGGGCTTGGCGCCGCTGGTGCGCAACGAGATCTGGCAATGCCTGACGCGACTCAAGGCACAAGGCCTGTCGATCCTGGTGATCGACAAGAACGTCGACTCGCTGATCCGGATCGCCGACCGGCATTATCTGATCGAGCGCGGCCGGGTGGTGTGGAACGGGGCGTCGGCGGAACTTGCGGCCGTGCCCGACGTTCAGCACCGGTACCTCGGCGTATGAAGGCATTCTTGTGAAGGCATACTCGCCCTGATGAGCGACGCTCCCATCATTGTCTGGTTTCGCGACGACCTGCGCATCGCCGATCATCCGGCGCTGGCGGCGGCTGCGCGCGCCGGCGCGCCGTTGCTTTGTCTCTATGTCCTGGACGAGGAAGGCGCCCGCCCGCTCGGCGGCGCGTCACGCTGGTGGCTTGCCGGCTCGCTGCGCGCGCTTGATCAGGAACTGCAGAAAAAGGGCAATCGCCTTGTGCTGCGGCGCGGGGCGGCGGCGCGCATCGTGCCGGCGCTTGCCGCCGAGATCGGCGCGCGTGCTATGCATTGGAACCGCCGCTACGAAGCGCAAGGCATCGCGGCCGATGACGATGTGGCGGCTGCGCTGAAGCGAGGTGGCATCGCGGTCGAGACCCATCATGCCAACCTGCTGGCCGAGCCGACGGACAAGCCGCCCAAGGTGTTCACGCCGTTCTGGCGCCGCTTGTGTGCGGGCGAGCCGCCGCGGCAGCCGCTGCCGGCGCCTGCCCGATTGGCCGCAGCGCCCGAGGTGACGAGCGAGCGCCTCGATGACTGGCAGCTCGAGCCCACCAAGCCGGACTGGGCCGGAGGACTGCGCGCCACCTGGACGCCGGGCGAAGCCGGTGCACGTGCGCGTCTGAAGGAGTTTCTCCAGAAACGCATCGCAGGCTACGCGTCGCGGCGCGATCGCCCCGACGATGAGGCCACCTCGCGGCTGTCGCCGCATCTGCGCTTCGGCGAGATCAGCCCGTTCCAGGTCTGGCATGCCGCGCAGTTCGTCGCCGAGAAGGATCAGCGTGTTCGGCGCGATATTGAAAAATTTCTGTCCGAATTGGGTTGGCGCGAGTTCAGCCATCACCTGCTGCATGGCTTTCCGGACCTGGCGTCACGCAACCTGCAGGACCGCTTCGACGCCTTCCCGTGGGCGAGCAATGCCGTCGGCGTTGCGCGCCTGGCAGCGCGGCCTCACAGGTTACCCAATCGTTGACGCCGGCATGCGGCAGCTCTGGCAGACCGGCTGGATGCACAACCGCGTGCGCATGGTGGTGGCCTCGTTCCTGATCAAGCACCTGCTCATCAACTGGACCGAAGGCGAGCGCTGGTTCTGGGACACGCTGGTCGATGCCGACCCCGCCAACAACCCGGCAAGCTGGCAATGGGTGGCAGGCTGCGGCGCCGACGCCGCGCCCTATTTCCGCATCTTCAACCCGGTTCTGCAGGGCGAGAAATTCGATCCGGACGGCCGCTATGTCCGCGAATTCGTGCCGGAATTGGCAAGGCTTCCCGATGCGGTCGTGCACAAGCCCTGGACGGCGCCGCCACTGCTGCTGCGGGAGGCGGGGATCACGCTCGGCAAGACCTACCCGGAGCCCCTTGTCGACCATGCGCAGGCGCGCCAGCGCGCGCTCGCAAGCCTTCGAGCGATTGAAAAAGTAAAAATAGTCATCGCCTGGAGGTATTTTGTAACCGATTAGTAACCGCGATGGCTTCCTATTCAGTTACCATGAATGGGGACCACGGGTATGAATTAACGGCACCACCAGCGCAACGCCATCGGGCGCTGCAACCACCGCGCAAACCGCTTCGCAGCAGACACCAAAGAGCGCGAGCGACAATGCGCCAGCCACCATCGGCCAGAAGGTCCTGCGTGGCGCGACCGTCGCAGTCGCGATCGCGATCGGTGCCACGGGCGGCACCTTCAGCGCCATCGGGTTCCTGGAGTACACGCAGCTCACGCAAGTGACTGAAGCGGCGCCGATGCCCACGCTCGTGGACGAGAACCGCGCTGTCTGGAGCGCGGTCACGCAGCTGCAGAACGATATCGCGGTGATCAAGTCCAATACCGAGAGCGCCCCGCGGGCTAGCAGTAGCAACTCCAGCGCCACCAGCAACAATGCGAACGGTCAGCTCTCGAACCTCAACGAGCGTTTCGACCGCATCGAGCGGCGCATCGATTCGCTGACGATCAAGGAGACCACCGGGTCGGTACCGGCTGCGTCGCTGCCGAAGGCCGCCTCCAACGCACCGCTGGCCGGCTGGTCGGTGCGCGACGTCTATCGCAACGCGGCGCTGATCCAGGGCACGAAGCTCGGCATGATGGAAGTTTCGCCGGGCGACAACATTCCGGGTCTCGGCCGCATCCACTCGATCCGCCAGCAGGACGGCCGCTGGGTCGTGATCACCTCGCGAGGCATCATCGCTCAACCGCGTTGATCAGAAATCGATTGTTGGTTGTCGCAATGCCCCGCGCGAGCGGGGCATTTTGCTGTGTACCGCTGACTCAACGGTGAGGTGGCCTGCGCGGCCAAACCATGTCACAGTATTGCTCCTCCGAGCACGGGAGCACCGCATGGCTGTTCGTCTTTCGCTTGTGATGACGCTCGCCGCCGGTATCGCACTGTTTGCGATCGCGTCTGCGCCTGCGCAGTCGCCGCCGGCTGCCAAGCCGGAGATGCGGGAGAACTGCCCGGGCCTGGTGGCCTCCAAGGCGCCGCGCGCCATTCCGGCAGCACTTCAGTTGGCACTCAATCCCGACCAGGTGCGCATCAGCTATTCGGGCCACTCGACATTCCTGGTCGAGAGCCCGCAGCTCGTGCGCGTGGCCACCGACTATAACGACTACGTGCGGCCGATGGTCCTGCCGGACATCGCGACCATGAACCACGCGCATTCGACCCATTACACCGACCGGCCCGATCCACGCATTCCCCATGTGCTGCGCGGCTGGGGCCCGAGCCCCGAGCAGCCGGCGCGCCATGACGTGCAGGTGCGCGACGTGCGCGTGCGCAACGTGCCGACTAACATTCGCGACTGGGCCGGCGGTACCGAGCGCCACGGCAACTCGATCTTCATCTACGAGATGGCGAACATGTGCATCGCCCATCTCGGCCATCTGCATCACACCCTCACGCAACAGCAGCTCGACGAAATGGGCCGCATCGACATCGTGTTCGCCCCCGTCGATGGCACGCTGACGCTCGACACCGAGGGCATGATCGATGTCCTGCAGTCGATGAAGGCGCAGCTCATAATCCCGATGCACTTCTTCAGCTCGTTCACGCTGCATCGCTTCCTCGACGTGGCCAAGAACCGTAAGTGGGACGCCGAGTTTGCTCCAGTCCCGACGACCACGGTCTCGAAGACGACGCTGCCGGCCAATCCCAAGGTGCTGGTGCTGCCGGGTCGGTAATCGACGAACGTTCCTGGCATGCGCCGCGCGCGGCGCCGCCTCTTTCGAAGGGGCGGGCAGTGGTCGTATAAACGGGAGCGGCCCACACGATGCCGCTCGAGGTGACGCCCCATGCTCAGCACCGAACAGAATGACCTCATCACCCGCATCGGTCCCGGCACGCCGGCCGGAACGCTGATGCGCCGCTATTGGCAGCCGGCCGCTCTGGTCGACGAGCTCGCCGGCAACCGGCCGGTGAAGGCGCTGCGGCTGCTGGGCGAAGACCTGGTGTTGTTCCGCGACGACAACGGCCGCTACGGCCTGTTGGCGCGCAGCTGCCCGCATCGCGGCACCGACCTCGCATTCGGGCGGCTCGAGAACGGCGGCCTGCGCTGCGCGTTTCACGGCTGGCTGTTCGATGTGAGCGGCCAATGCCTGGAGACGCCGGCGGAGCCGGAAGGGAGCAAGATGTGCGCCAACATCCGGCAGACCGCCTATCCGGTGGTGGAGAAGAGCGGCATCCTGTTCGCCTATCTGGGCCCGGGCGAGCCACCCGCGTTTCCGCACTTCGACTGCTTCGTGGCGCCCGCGAGCCACACCTTCGCATTCAAGGGCATGATCGATTGCAACTGGCTGCAGTCGCTCGAGGTCGGCATCGATCCGGCGCACACGTCGTTCCTGCATCGCTTCTTCCACGACGAGGAGCCGGACAAGGGCTACGGCAAGCTGTTCCGCGACAAGTCGATCGATTCCGATCTGCCGATGACGCGGATCATGCGCGAGCATCCGCGCCCGCAGATCGAGGTGGAACCGACCGACTACGGCATGCGCATCGCGACGCTGCGCAGGATCAGCGACGAGACGACCCACGTGCGCGTCACCAATCTCGTGTTTCCGCACGCCTTCGTGATTCCGATGTCGAGCGAGATGACGATCACGCAGTGGCACGTGCCGATCGACGACACGCGTCACTACTGGTACGCGATCTTCACGAGCTTCGGCGCGCCGGTGAACAAGGCCGAGATGCGGCGCCAGCGGCTCGAGCTCTACGAGCTGCCCGACTACATCCCGCGCAAGAACAAGAGCAACGATTATGGCTTCGACCCGCACGAGCAGCAGCACCAGACGTTCACCGGCATGGGTGCCGACATCAACGTGCACGACCAGTGGGCCTGCGAGTTGATGGGCGCGATCCAGGATCGCACCAAGGAGCATCTCGGCCAGTCCGACAAGGCGATCAGCGCCTACCGGCGCATCCTGCGGCAGGCGATCGAGCAAGCCGGCAACGGCGGCAAGCCGCCGATGGTGCTCGATCCGACAGCGGCGGCGGCGATCACCGGGCCTGCCGCGATCGACGGCATCGCGTCGGGCGAGCCCTGGCAGAGCTATTGGCGCAAGACCGACCAGTCGCGGCGCAAGGCGTCGAGCTGGGCGAACGGCCATTCCTGATGCACGTCGCGTTGCCGTTCCCTCGGGGGCTGGGGATCCAACGTGCTCAAGTATTTTTGGCACGAACCAAGCCGCTGTCGTCCCCGCGCAGGCGGGGACCCATAACCACCAAGGTTTCTGTTATCGCCCGCCTGCCACATCGTCTTGCTGCGGCGTATGGGTCCCCGCTTGCGCGGGGACGACAGCGGAGAGTCGACTGCTTCTCGTGGCTTCGACCGATCAGGCTTATGCGACGATCGGTACGAGATTGTCGCGCGAGATGTCCTTGATCGAGGAGGTGCCGGCAAGCCGCATCACCAGCGCGAGATTGTCGCGCATATATTCCAGCACGCTCTGCGCGCCGAGCGAGCCGCCGAGCGCAAGCCCGTAGAGCACCGGCCGGCCGCAGGCCACCACATTGGCACCGAGCGCCAGCGCCTTGAACACATCGGTGCCGCGCCGGATGCCGCAGTCGAAGATGATCGGCAGCCGCCCTTGGACCGCGTCGGCAATCCGCGGCAGGGCCGTGATCGTGGCCTGCACGCCGTCGAAGGCGCGGCCGCCGTGGTTGGAGACATAGACCGCGTCCATGCCGCGCTTGATCGCCATGGCGGCGACCTTCGGCGACAGCACGCCCTTGACGATCACCGGCAGGCCGGACTCCTTCTTGATGAATTCCATGATCGTCCCAGTTGAGGTCGCGCTTGCGGTCGTCGAGCGCCGCGATCGCGGCGGCCGGATCGGTGATCGAGCGCGGCGCATTGCCCTTGCCGAGCGAGCGCGGCGGCCGGAACTCGTTGCGGATGTTCTCCTCGCGCGGATAGCCGAACAGGTTGTCGACGGTCGGCGCGATCGCGGTGTAGCCCGCGGCCTTCGCGCGCTGCAGCAGTTCGCGCAGCACGCCGCGGTCCTTCATGGCGTAGAGCTGGAACCACTTCGGCCCGGGATTGTGCTGGGCGATCTCCTCCATGCTGAGATTCGACTGCGTCGACGTCAGCATCAGCGTGCCGACCGCATGCGCGGCCTTGGCGGTGCCTTCCTCCTTGGACACGTGCGCGAGGCCGTGGCTGCCCATCGGCGGGACGATGATCGGCATCGATAGCTTCGAGCCGAGGATTTCGACCGTCAGGTCGACCTTCTCGGTGCCGCCGAGCGGCTGCGGGTCGATGTGGATGCGCTCGAACGCGGCCATGTTCTCGCGCCGCGTCCAGTTCGAGCCGGAGCCGCTCGAGATGTAGCCGAAGCCGCCGACCGGGAGGATCTTCTGCGCTTCGGGCTCGAGCTCGATCAGGTTGATGATCTTGAGTTTCTGGTTGGCCTTGGAGCCTTCGTAGGGCGCGGTCGAGTGGCGCCGGCTGCTGCATGCCGGCGTCCGCCGGAACGTGGCTGTTCTGTGCAAGGACTGGCTCGCCCCGCTCACCGCGGCGGCTGCAAGGTGCCGGACAACAGGAAATCGCGTCGCATCTTCATGGAATATCCTCCCTCGATGGTTGCAACATTAGGCGGCCCGGCAGGGGCCGGGCCGCTGCGATGGATGCGATCGAGCGTTGTCGACGGTGATCTCGGCCGAACGCTGTCGAGGTGCACCGAATGTCGTGAGCCTGCAGTCGCCGGCTGTCCGCTGCGACGACGGAACATTCAAGCTACGCACCTGTCCTGCCGCAGCGCCTGCAGCACGTCGTCGACGGTCGGCGCCGCCACCTTGGTGAAGCCGGTGCGCTTGATCGCGATGCGCTTGGCCTCGTCGCAGAGCTGGCGCAGCCGCGCGCCCGAAAAGCCCTCGGTGCGCGGCATCACCGCCTCGATGATCGGCTCGAGTCGAGCCGCTCGCGGCTCGCGCTGCGCAGGCGATCCGCAATATCTGCCGGCGCGCCTCGGCGTCCGGCAGGCCGACCGCGATGTGCACGCCGAAGCGGCCGGGGCGCAGGATCGAGGGATCGATCAGGTCGATGCGGTTGGTGGCGCCGAGCACGATCACGCGCGAGAGCTGCTCGACGCCGTCGAGCTCGGCCAGGAGCTGGCTGACCACGCGGTCGGTGGTCATCGAGCCCGCGTGCTGGCCGCGCACCGGCGCGATCGCGTCGAGCTGATCGAAGAAGATCACGGCCGGCGCGACCTGGCGCGCGATGCGGAAGATCTGCCGCACGCCTTCCTCGGATTCGCCGAGCCACTTGGTGAAGATTTCCGGCCCGTCGACCGAGATGAAGTTGACGCCGCATTCGTTGGCGAGCGCCTTGGCCAGCAGCGTCTTGCCGGTGCCGGGCGGCCCGTAGAGCAGCGCGCCGACATGCGGCGGCAGGCCGCTCGCGGTCAGCAGCTGCGGATTGCGCAGCGGCAGCTCGACGGTCTCCTGCAGCCGCTGCTTGACCGCGTCGAGCCCGCCGATGTCGCTCCAGGACACGTCCGGAATGCTGATCAGCGTCTCGCGCAGCGCCGACGGCCGCGATCTGCGACAGCGCCATCTCGAAGTCCTCGCGCTCGACGCGCAGGTCCTGCAGCGGGATGCGGAACGCGGCGCGATGGTCCTGCAGGTTGCCGGCGCTGCGGCGCAGCCGGCTCAGGCCGGCGTCGCGGCAGAGCTCCATCAGGTCGGCGCCGAGGAAGCCGTGGGTGCGCTCGCGCGATCTCGTCGAGGAACGCCTGCGCGTCGTCGGAGAGCGGCATCTCGCGGGTGTGGATTTCGAGGATCTCGCGCCGGCCGGCGACGTCGGGCGGGCCGATGAAGATTTCGCGGTCGAAGCGGCCCGGCCGGCGGAACGCCGGATCGACCGCGTCGATCCGGTTGGTGGTGCCGATCACGATCACCGCGTCGACGCGCTTGAGGCCGTCCATCAGCGCGAGCAGCTGCGTCACCGTGCGGGTGTCGGAATGCGCGCCGGTCTCGCCGCGCTTGGGCGCCATGGCGTCGAGCTCGTCGATGAAGATGATCGAGGGCGAGTGGTGGCCGGCCTCGTTGAACATGCGGCGCAGGTTGGCTTCGGTCTCGCCCGTATAGGTGCCGATCACGTCCGGGCCGTTGATGTAATAGAAGCGCGCGTCGACCTCGTTGGCGACCGCGCGCGCGAGATGCGATCTTGCCGGAGCCGGGCGGGCCGTAGAGGATGATGCCGCGCGGCGGATTGATGCCGAGATGGCGATAGACGTGCGGATGCGTGAGCGGCAGCTGCACCAGCTCGCGGATGAGCTTGATCTGCTTGTTCAGGCCGCCGACGTCCTCGAAGGTGACGTCGAAGGCGCCGTCGGGCAGATGGCAGTCGTGATAGTTGAGCGACGACCTCGGTCGTCTCGTCGACGACGCCGGGGCCGTCCGACGACCTTGTGGACCTCGTAGGTCGTGCCGGCGTGCGAGTTCGGGAACGGGATGTAGAGCACCGCGCCGATGCTGGCCGGCGTGCGGCTCGTCGACCAGAACCTTCTTGAGGTGCGGCACGAGATCGTGCGCCATCGAGACGTCGACCGCCGGCATGAGCTCGATGCGCTTGACCGGCCCGATCGTCGGCCGCCTCGATCTCGACCTGCTCGTTGAGATGCGCCTTGAGCGCCTGGCGCACGAAGCGGTCGAGCCGCACGACGCCGGTGCCGGCGTCGTCCTCGAGCGGCGGATCGAGCCGCGCCAGGATGCTGCGGCCGCGCTCGGTCGCGACGCGCACGATCGCGTCGGCCGCGACGCCGAGCTTCTCCATCAGCGCGCCGTCGAGCCGGATCGCCAGCCGCGCGCTGTTGCCGAGCTCGTTGGCGAGATGATCGACGCTGGCGTGGACGTGCGTGCGCCCGCCATGCGCGTGGCCGTGGTGGTGATGATGCGTACGGTCGTCCATGTTTTCTGTTCTAGTTTCCGCTTCGCGATCCGTTCGTTCCCGCGAAAGCGGGAACCCGGGGCCACTTGCGCAGGTCCATCGTCTGTTGATCTGGGTCCCCGCTTTCGCGGGGACGAACGGTTCCTACAACACGTGCTGTACTACCGGTTGCCATACTGCTCCTTGAGCAGATTGAGCCGCGCGCAGCGTGTCGCGGTCGGTCACCATGAACAGCGTCGCCTTCTCGCTGCTCGGCACGGTGCGTGATCCAGTTGCCGTGCGGCAGGCTGAAAATGTCCTTCGGGCCCCAGCTGAGAGTGTCGTCGCCGACGCGGGTGGTGCCGTTGCCCTCGACCACGCAGCAGACCGCGTTGCTGGTCGTGCGATAGGGCATGGTCTCGGTGTTGCGATCGATCTGGGTGAGATAGCAGTCCATCAGCTGCATCGCGGAGGCGCCGTTGAGCGGATTGACGTAGCGCACGCGCCGCGCGCCGTCCTTGGCCGTAGGCGCCGCTGCGACGGCCGCGGCGGCCTGCGCCCATGGATAGCGGAACACGGGCGAGAACGGCCGCTCGTCGCCGTCCATGTCGGGCACGATGTTGGGCATCGCGAACGCCGCATCGTCGGGCAGCTCCGGCATGTCGTGCACCGGGCCGGGCTCGAACGCGTCGGTGCCGAGATAGCGGTGCAGCGGCGCATCGAGCGCATCCATCCACACGATCGGACCTGAGCCCTTGTGGACGTGCTCGTGCCAGGTCCAGCCCGGCGTGATGACGAGATCGCCTTCCTCCATCAGGCAGCTCTTGCCGTCGACGATGGTGTAGGCGCCCTTGCCCTCGATCACGAAGCGCAGCGCGTTCATGGTGTGGCGATGCGGCCGCGCCTTTTCGCCCGGGCAGCAGGACCTGCAGGTTCGCCGCGATGTTGGTGGTGGTGCCGCTCGCCGGGCTGTCGGTCTCCGGATCGACCAGCTGCAGCACCCGCCGCTCGACCGCGGCCGGCGTCGTGACCTTCATGGCGCTCGTCGATCGCGGGCCGCACGACGTTCCAGGGCCATAGGTGCGGGCGCGGCCCGCCGTCGCGCGCTTTGTGGGCGACCGGGTTCTCCCAGAGCGGCCGGATGTGGTTGGCCTTCCAGCCGGCGCGGATCTCGTCGTAGGATTTGTCGCCGGGCGCCGTCGTGGTTACGCTCATGGTTGTCCTCCGGGCAGCTCGCTCTTTCTCTATACCTATAGCAGGGCAGTGTCAGGCTTCGAGGCGCTCCGCCGCATGCGGTGGTTACCGCATCGCCAAGCGCGCCGCGCACGCGATCGATCAGGCCAGCCGCGTCGGCAGGGGGCTCGGTCGCCGCGCCAGGCGACGTGGCCGTCCGGCCGCACCAGCACGAGCTGGCCGTTCGTAGAGCGTGGCGAGATGCGGCTCGGCGACAGCGACACGATCGCGCAGCGGCACGCCGCGCGCCTTGGCGGCCTCGGCCATGCGGCGCGGCATCGGGCGGCGTGGCGCCAAGCCGCAGCAGCACGAAGCCATTGCCGAACAGGTCGAGGTCGAGCGGCCGTCGGCGAGCCAGGCATGCGGCGCGCGCGAGCCGGGCCAGGTCGAGGGCACGAACTGCGCGGTTTCGGCCGCGGGTACGGGCGTGCCATCGGGCGCGCAGATTGGCGAGTCCTCGTAGCAGTATTGCGACTTGAGATGCTCGGGGATCGACAGCCAGCGCGGCGGCGAGGTCTGCCAGGTCGCCAGCGCGTCGGTCTCATTGCAGGCCCGGAATGGCGGCGAGCGCGTTGAAGGAGCGGGTCGCATACTCGACATTGCGCACCGCAATCGGCCGGCGCTCGGCCTCGTAGGAGGCGAGCAGCGACTCGGCCCGCCCCAGCCCTCCAGCATGGCGGCAAGCTTCCAGGCGAGGTTCATGATCTCTTCGAGGCCCGTGTGCATGCCGATGCCGCCGGTCGGCGAGCACTCGTGCGCGGCATCGCCGGCGATGAACACGCGGCCCGCGCCGATAGCTCGCCGCCACATAGTCGCGCCGCTCCCAGGGCGAGGCCGAGAGCATCTCGTAGGCGAACGTGCCGCCCGCCATCTTGCGCAGCAGAAAGTCCGGATCGGCGTTGCTCAACGGCGCGTCGAACACGGTGAGCCGCCACAGCTCCTTGCCGTCGATCGGGATCAGCTCGCCCCAGCAGCCGGTTTCGTCGATCACGCGATAGAAGCGGGCCCAGCCCTTGTCGTGGAAGGCTGGCAGCTCGGCCGAGCGGAAATAGAGGTTGAGGCTCTTGGCGATGGTGCCGCGCCCGTCGAGCTCGATGCCGAGCTGCTCGCGGATCGCACCGGCCGGGCCGTCGCAGCCGACGAGATAGCGCGCGCGCACGGTGCGCTGCTTGCCCGTCGTGATGGTCGGTGAGCGCGACGGTCACGCCGGCTTCGTCCTGCGTGAAGGACTCGAGGCTCGTGTTGTAGTGCGGCTTGACGCTCGCAAACGTCTTCATGCGCGCGAGCCAGGATCGGATCGAAATAGATCTGCGGACACGGGACAGGGCGCCTCCGGCGTGTAGTCGCGCGGATCGCGCTGCGCGAACGCGGGCATCTTGATGCGCAGGAATTCGCGGCCGCGCAGCGTAGCGAGATAGACGAAATCGCGCGGATGGCTTTCCGGCCAGACCGCGGTGCGCACCGCCTGCGACACGCCCCAGCGGCGGCAGAATTCCATGTTGCGCGAGGAGACCATGCTCTGCTTCGGCACGGTGATGGAGCCGTCGCGCTTCTCGACCAGCATGCAGTCGACGCCGCGCAGCCCCAGCTCGCAGGCGAGCGCAAGCCCGACCGGCCCGCCGCCGACGATGAGCACGGAGGTCTCGGCGCTCATTGAGCCGTTCCGCCGTTTTGCCGCGACCTCTCCACTGTCGTCCCCGCGCAGGCGGGGACCCATACGCCGTGTCATAGCGAAGCGGCACAGTCGGCGAACAACTCGGACGGCAGGAATTATGGGTCCCCGCCTGCGCGGGGACGACAGCCGAGAGGCCGTGCGCAATGACGACAGCCGAGAGGTGCGCTCAATATCGATCGAGTGGGTCTGCAAGCGATGCATCATCACTTCCCCTGCAGCCGCGCCAGGAACTGCAGCTTGCCCTTCCACTTGTCGCGCACCTTGTCGGCGTATTCCGGCGAGACCGCGTTGACCTTGGGGAACTCGTCCTTCCAGTGGAACGGCCGCACCGCGTAGATGATGATGCGGCTGTTGGTGAGGTCGTGCGCCTCGCGCCGCTCCGGATGCAGCGTCGGATCGATGTAGCCGGTCCAGCAGCCGTCGATGATGTCGGTCTGGGTCTTCGGGTCCCAGCGCGTGGCGAGCGCCCACATCACCTCGGCCGAGTTGGTGATGTCGATGTCGTGGTCGACCACGATGATGATGCGGCCGAGATAGGCGTTGGAGCCGCAGCCGGCGGCGACCAGGCCCGCCATCTTGGCGTGGCCGGCGTGCTGCTGCTCGATCGCGATCACGTTGATGAAGCGCGGGCCGCCGCCCGCCATCTTCCAGACGCCCTTGATGCCGGGCACGCCGGCGGCTTCGAGCTCGTCCCACAGCGCGGCGGCGCGGATATAGCGAGGAGCCGGCGATGCCCTGATGGAACGCCGGCATGGTCGGCTTCATCGGCGGCGCGCCGACGATGATCGGGTCGTTGCGGTGATAGATCGCCTTCACCTGCAGCACCGGCTCCGGCCGCGTCGACGACGCGTAGTAGCCCGGCCATTCGCCGAACGGGCCTTCCGGCACCGACACTTCCTCCGGCGGCGGCATGAAGCCCTCGAACACGAGTTCGGCGTCGGCCGGAATCGGAATGCCGGTGTGGCGGCCCTTGATCACCTCGATCGGCCGGCCGATGCGCGGCTGCCCGCGATCTCGTATTCCGACACGTTCGGGCCCGGGCGTCGACGGCGCCGACCGCGCCGAGCACCGGCGACTGGCCGACGCTGATCACCATCGGGCAATGCTGGCCGCGCTCCCAGTATTTGCGGCGGATGACGTCGCCATGCTTGCCGTGCTCGATGAAGACGACGAGCGTGTTCTTGTCGTGCACCTGCACCCGGTAGGTGCCGAGATTGACCCAGTCGCTGTCGGGATCGCGGGTGATGACCAGGCATTCGGTGCCGATGTAGCGGCCGCCGTCGTCCTCGTGCCACTTCGGCGCCGGGAAGGCGTTGACGTCGATGGCGCTGCCTTCGAGCACGTTCTCCAGCACCGGGCCTTCGGTGACGACGACCGGGCGGGATCGGATCGGCCTTCTTGCGGCGGTGCTTGCGATAGATCTGCACGCGCTCGAGCCCGACCTCGCCGTTGTCGAACACCTTCGAGGCGCGCACGTTCACCGCGACCCGGTAGCCGGGCGGATAGCCCTTGATGTTGCGGAAGATGAGCACCGGCGGCGAGTGCCTCTTCGAGGCTGATCTCGTAGAGCGCGCCGATCTCAAGCTCGGGATCGGCGCCGTCGACGATATTCGACATTGCCCATCTCCTCGCGCGAATTCGAGCGTCTTGCGCAGGTCGCCCAGCGCTTCGAGCACGATGGTCTCGCGATTGTTGATCGGCTTGTTCACGACGGCTTCCCCCTTTGTCCGAGCTGCGCCGCCCTGTTATAGCAGGTCTCTGCCGAATTGCGTTGCCGGGCGCCGCAACGGCGACAATGCGGTGATGATGCCGTCGTCAACGCTGCCCGGGAGGACGCGATGCAACCGTATCCGGTCGATGGCCTTGCTGGCGCTCGTCGCGCTCGGCCTTCCGGCGCCGGCGCCGGCGCAGGACTTCTACGCCGGCAAGACGCTCAAGATCATCGTCGGGCTCGAGGCCGGCGGCACGGTCGACACCATGGCGCGGCTGTTCGTGTCCTACCTGCGTCAGGCACATCCCCGGCACATCCCTTAGTCGTGATCCAGAACATGCCGAGCGCCGCCGGCGTCGG
The DNA here is from genome assembly GCA_963817015.1 of uncultured Alphaproteobacteria bacterium. Lineage (GTDB taxonomy): Bacteria > Pseudomonadota > Alphaproteobacteria > Rhizobiales > Xanthobacteraceae > VAZQ01. The sequence continues at coordinate 83,200 of CAWFMV010000019.1, forward strand.
CGCCACCAACTTCGTCTACGAGAAGGCGGAGCCCGACGGGCTCACCATCCTGTTCAATTCCTGGGATCCGCTGGCGCAGGTGCTCGGCGATCAGGGCATGCGCGCGCGCTACGAGAACTTCGAATATCGTCGGCGGCGTCGGCGACATCCGCGTCATCTATGGGCGCACCGACATGGTGCCGGGCGGGCTGAAGCGGCCGGCCGACATCATGAAGGCCGAGAACCTGATCCTCGGCTCGCTCAACTACACCAACCAGTCGGGCTTGCTGCCGCACCTCGCCCTCAACGTGCTCGGCGTCAAGCACCGCATGATCGTCGGCTTCCGCGGCGGCAACGGCGTGTTCCTGGCGATGCAGCGCGGCGAGGTCAACATCCATTCGACCAGCATCGCGACCTTCCGCGGCCGCAGCGGCGGCTTCATCAAGTCGGGCGAGGGCGTCGGCATCGCCTATCTGGTGCCGGTCGACAAGGAAGGGCGCTATGGGCGCAACACGCTGATCACCGAGATGCCGTCGTTCCCTGATCTCTATCAAGGAAGTGCACGGCCGCATGCCATCCGGGCCGACCTGGGATGCGTTCAACTGGCTCACCAACCAGATCGGCGAGCTGACCTATATCGTCGTCGCGCCGCCGCGCACGCCGGCAGCGCAGGTCACGGCGCTGCGCCAGGGCTTCGAAGGCGTCGCGCACGATCCGGACGTTCGAGCGCGAGCTCATGGCGAGGCAAGGGGTTCCCTACAGCCACATCGGCACGGCGCAGGGCCAGTCGCATTTTCCGCTCGCTGGCCGAGGTGTCACCCGACGTGATCCGCACGCTGCACGATGCGACCAAAGCGCCGAACTAGCACGCTCGCAACACTTTAAGTCCGCTTTTCACCCGATTGCGACGGGAGAGCGCCCAATCCAAAACCGCCGCTCAGGGCCGATTGTGTTGCCAGAGTCGCCAACCGGAAGTGCTGCCATGGTCTACTTCTTCGGGCTTACGGACCGACAAATAAACTATTGGATAGATGACCAGCTTTTGCACGTTGAGCTAGCGTGCAACTACAATTTATTAGTGGTGAGCCTTGAACAAGCTAAAAGGAACAAGGTCCTTCGCCAGCCAAATGGCCAGTGCCCTTTGGCCCCTTATTTTCCGACGGCGGCTGGGAAAAATTTCCAAGCGGCTTTTGCTGCACATAGCGACAATATCGATCGCGTGCCTCCTCTGCGTGGCTCCCCTGGCAGCGGAGCAGCCCCGAACAGTTCTGGTTCTCGATCAGTCCACGCCCTTTACGGAGTACTTCGGCAAGCTCTTTGCGTCCTTCCAATTGACGCTGAAGGCCGGCTCTGATCTTCCAATCACCATCGATTTAGAGAGATTGGGCCAACTCAAGGGCGCTGAATACGACAGAGTTCTCCACACATTCATCAGGGAAAAGTACGGCTCAAGACCTATCGGCGTCATTGTCGCCAACGGCGTCGATGCTCTGCATTTTGCGGTAAACTTACGAAACGATTTGGATCCAGGCATACCGATCGTCTTTTCCGGGGTCGACTACGATTCGGCGGCTCAATTGAGCCTTCCGCCAAACATAACTGGAACCACGACTCGGAGGACGATACGCCACGTGCTTATTGTGGCAAATGCGCTCGTTTCGGGATTCAAGCGGATTGTGGTCGTGGGCGATCCCCTCGAGGAGCAGACCTATCGACGTCACTACAAGAAGGAGTTCCTGGCAATCGGCGAAGAGGTGGAGTTCGTCGACCTTACGGGCTTGCCGATGAATGAGCTGCGCAAGCGAGTTGCCATGCTGCCGCAGGATGCCGCAATTTTCTACACGACCTTGTCCTTTGGCGGCGGTGGCGCACGCTACGATCCCAACGATGCGCTCGCCCTCATCGCTGAAGTCGCCAACCGTCCAATCGTGATTGATCAGGAGACCCGACTTGGATATGGCGGAACGGGAGGATTCGTCCTTCAGGCAGCGCCAATCGGCGAGGCAACTGCGCGAATTGTGTTGCGTCTGTTCAACGGCGAAAGTGCTTCGTCGATCCCGGTAACGGTCGGCGAGTTTGTCAAACCGGTCTTCGACTGGCGCGAGCTGAAACGGTGGAACGTCCCTGAAAGCAGTCTTCCCCCAGGGAGCGAAATCCGCTTCCGAGAAGCCGGCGGATGGGAACAGTATCGTCAGCAGATCATCATTGTCTTTGCTGCGCTTGTGCTGCAGACAGCGTTGATTGGTTGGCTGATCTATGAAATTGGGCGGCGCCATCGTGCTGAGATCCGGTCGCGCAGTGCCATGGCCGAACTGACCTACATGAATCGCAGGGCGACTGCCGGGCAGCTGTCAGCCACTGTCACTCACGAGATCAACCAGCCTTTGGCGGCTATCGCGGCAAGGGCCAGTGCGGCCCAGCGGTGGATCGGCGGGGAGAAACCTAATTTGGAAAGAGCGAGAGCCGCACTGGAGGGCATTGCGGCTGCCAGCCATCGCGCAAGCGGCATCGTCACAAGCCTTTACGCGATGTTTCAGAAGGATGCGCCTGAAAAAGTATCGACTGACATTAACGAGATGATCCAGACAGTTCTGTCGATCGTGCGTGTCGAGTTGCAGAAACATGGCGTCGATCTTCATACGCAGCTCGATCAACAGCTTCCGACCATCCAGGGCAACCGGGTGCAATTGCAGCAAGTCGTCTTGAACCTTGTCATGAATGCCGTCGAGGCGATGCATCCGGTTCAACGTCGCGTGTTGAAAGTACAAACTGACCAAACCAATTCGGGCATGGTGCGCGTGTTGATTGAGGATACGGGAACAGGGATTGATCCATCAAAGCTCAATTGGGTTTTCAAGCCTCTATTCACGACCAAAGCGACGGGAATGGGTATGGGCCTATCGATCTGCCATTCGATCATCGAGAGCCATGGCGGTCGGATTTGGGCATCGCCGGCGGCGAACCAGGGCACGATCTTTCAGTTTGAGCTGCCGATCAATAGCGGGCAACGCGATGGCACGCGTTGGCTCATGACCGACTAAATTCAGTGCGTCCGCTGTCGGTGCATAGCGACCAAAAGGGGCTTGTGGCATGGCATGTTGAGACTGACAGCCGTGATCCAAGCCTTCGAAACCGAAGGGCTCGATCAAAGAGTTGCCAGTGTCCTTCGATTCCGAGGTTCGCAAACGAGGTTGCCGCAGCATCACGAGAACTTCGCAATCGGGACACTAGCGGCTAGTCCTCGCAATAGATATCCAGGAACGTGAGCGTATCCGGATCGCGCCGCTCGATGCCTTGCGTAAGCGCCGCAATCGCTTGCTTGAAGCTTGGTTGCTCGGCCTCGAGCGCGCCAACGTCCTCGTGGCTCCACAGATAACACCAGCCAAACTTGTCGCCCTTGCGGAGATTGATGAGCAGGCGGCTGCTCACGTCCGCGGGCTCTGCCACCGGCACGAGATCGCGCAGTGATACGCCATACTCGGCGCGGAAGCGCTCTCCAGTCGGATCGCTGGCGACGCGCGACACATAGTTGAAGAAGTTGTCGCGTTGCTCGATCAGCGCGGACGGGGCGAAGAAGCGTAGCTCGCGCGAGTCATCAACGAGCCGGACCAAGAGCTCGGTGCGGCCCTGGGCCGCGAGGAAGTCACGATAGTCGGGCGGAAGCGCGATGCCGAGCGTCAATTCGAGCTGGCGCAGCTCGGTCTCGCTCGTCGGCACCTTTTGAGTGCTCCAGCGCCAGGCCTTGTCGGATTTGCTCTGCTGTTTGCGTCGCCGCAGGTAGTCCGTATAGGCGGGGTGCGCGATGACAGCGTCGTAGCCGCCGAACTCGCCATGGCGAAAGGCCTGGTCGAAGGCTTCCTCCCGATGCTCGGGGAAATGCTCGCACAGGATCCAGGCGACGCGGCCGCCGCGATATTGGTTGGCCGAGATGTCACAGGCGCGCCGCGCGGCGGCAAGGCCGGCCTGTGTGTCCTCGCGCGCGAGGTGCAGCTCGCAGAGGAGGTCGTTGATATAGGCCTCGAGATAGTACGGTGGCAGCGACCAGGTATAGATGGACGCGCCCGCGAGCTTGTGGGCAGAGAAGATGTTGAGTGCCTGCTCGGCTTGCGTGAGCAGGCGAGCGGTGCCGAGCAATTGCGCGGCGGCGGCGTGGTAGGCCGCGATCCAGAGATAGAGCGGCTCTTGCGCCGCCCGGGTGCCATCGAGCTCCTTGATCAGGCGTGCCTGGGCCTTTTCGTCCTCGCCGAAGAGCGCGAGCAGCAGCTCGTCGAGCGCGCGCTGCCAGTCGGGCTTGGCGGCGGGATCAGGAAGCAGGTTGCGCAGCGTGTAGTCGGTGTGCGCGGTCTCCACATAGCCGTCGCGACGCAGGTCTCGGGCGGCGGCGCGGAACGCCCGGTGGGCGTCGGCCATGCTCGGGCATTCCTTGTGGATGAAGTTGTGGTCGGGGTCGGACAGGACGATACCCATAATGAGCGGCCGGTCGCCGCCGCCGCAGGGCGATTCCGGGATCAGCAGCAGCTCACGGTCGTCGTTTCCGGGCGGGCGATGAAAGAATTTGGCAAGATACATAAGGCACGCGCTCCCCTTGGTGCCAGGGGCGGGCCGAACTCTGTACGAATCCTGGCCGCGCCCCGACAATCGCCCGCACTTGGTGGTGCTGGGCGGCTCCCAACTCTTGGTCGCATGCCGGGACCGTCAGGTTCAGGCGATCGTCAGGTTCAGGCCTTGCAGGAATCCCGAACGCACCCGCGCAGCCAGCGATGGGCTGGATCGGCATCCATCCGTGGATGCCAGAGCAGCGAAACCGTGATCTCCGGCATCGAAACCGGAAGGGGAAAGCTGTGCATTCCGGCGCGTAGCGCCCTGGTGTGCCGGTCGGGAACGGTGGCGATCAGGTCAGAGGACCGGGCCAGAGCAAGCGCCGTCGCAAAGCCACCGACGATGGTGACGATCTGCCGTTGCAGCCCAAACGGCTCCAAGGCCACGTCAATCGGCCCTTTGTCGAGAGCTTGCCGCGACACCAGGATGTGCCCGCCAGCCGCATAGCGGGCGGGAGTGATCTTGCCCTTGCTCAGGGGATGCGTCTTTCGCACCACGCCGATGAAACGATCCCGGAACAACGCCTGCGCCCGCACCTCCGGCCCGGTCATCCTTCCCCACAACACCGGTTTCGAGATCGACGGTCCCGTCGCGAAGCGATGTGCTGTCCCGGTCCGGCTTCTGCATGAAGCGCAGCCGCACGCCGGGAGCCTCTTTGTTGACACGAGCAATGAGGTCCGGACCGAAGCTCTCGGCAAAACCCTCGCTGGTTCGCAGCGTGAATGTCCGGACCAGCTGCTTGAGGTTCAGCGTGTCGACAGGGCGCAGCACCGCTTGCCCGTCCTGCACGAGCTCGCTGACGCGTTCACGAAGCTCAAGCGCCCGCCGCGTGGGAACAAGGCCGCGGCCCGCTCTCACCAGCAGCGGATCGCCCGTCGTCTCGCGCAATCGCGCCAACGCCCGGCTCATCGCCGACGGACTCAGCCGCAGCCGTTTGGCCGCGCGCGCCACGCTGCCTTCGGCGAGCAGCACGTCGAGGGTGACAAGCAGGTTGAGGTCGGGCGTCTGCATGAGATCGACAGTAGCTTAGCCGATCGAGATATGGCGTCAAACGCACGAATTGAATGCAAATCGTGCACGTTCCGCCATGTGAGACGAGGGCCTACATTCCTGACAGCTCCCGCCCTGGGGAGCAGCCAGAGAATGGAGCTCAATTTGCAATAAGTCGCAGTCAGTGACGGAAGGACGCGACGACGCAGTCGCGCAGGCGCGGAAATGGCCCCTTCGGTCCGATGGGCGCTCGTCAGTCTCTCGTTATCCATGCTGCTGTCCTCGCTCGGCACCAGCATCGCCAACGTCGCCTTGCCGACATTGGCACAGACGTTCGCCGCCTCGTTCCAGGACGTCCAGTGGGTGGTGCTCGCCTATCTGCTCGCCATCACGACCCTGATCGTGAGCGCTGGACGACTTGGCGACATGAGCGGCCGCCGGCGGCTGCTGTTGGCGGGATTGGTCCTTTTCACTGCGGCCTCGGTCCTGTGCGGCGCCGCGCCCACGCTCTGGCTGCTGGTCGCCGCCCGCGCCGCCCAGGGTCTCGGAGCGGCCGTCATGATGGCCCTCACCATGGCGTTCGTCGGCGAGACGGTTCCGAAGGAAAAGACCGGCCGCGCTATGGGGCTGCTTGGAACAATGTCCGCGCTCGGCACCGCGCTCGGTCCGTCGCTCGGCGGCATCCTGATCGCGGGATTGGGCTGGCGGTGGATCTTCCTCATCAACCTGCCGCTGGGCCTGCTGACCTTCTTGCTTGCCTATCGCTATCTGCCCGTTGATCGCCGGACGCCGAAGGCAGATCAGGCCGGCTTCGATAGTGTGGGCACAGTCCTGCTGGCTCTGACGCTCGCGGCCTATGCGCTTGCCATGACGGTCGGGCGCGGCAATTTCGGTTCGGTCAATATGGCGCTGCTGCTGACTGCCTTCGTCGGTGTCGGCCTGTTCGTGCTCGCTGAGAGACAAGGGGCGTCGCCTTTGATCCGATCTGCAGATGTTCCGCGATCCGGTGCTGAGTGCAAGCCTCGCCATGAGCGTGCTTGTCTCGACCGTGATGATGGCGACCCTGGTGGTCGGGCCGTTCTATCTGTCTCGCGCGCTCGGGCTCGACGCGGCTCTGGTTGGACTTGTGGTGTCGGTTGGTCCGCTGGTCGTGGCGCTCACCGGAGTGCCAGCCGGTCGCATGACGGACAGATTTGGCGCACAACGCATGACCGTCGTTGGCCTCATCGGCATAGCGGCTGGTTCCTTTATTCTATCCGTGATGCCGGCGGCATTCGGCATCCCTGGTTATATCGGCCCGCTCGTGGTCATCACGGCAGGCTACGCGCTGTTCCAGACGGCCAACAATACCGACGTCATGGCGGATGTCGCCCGCGATCAGCGCGGCGTCATTTCCGGCATGCTCAACCTGTCGCGCAATCTCGGGCTTGTCACCGGCGCATCCGCGATGGGCGCCGTGTTCGCGCTCGCCTCGGGTACAACGAACATCACAACGGCTCCTCCCGAGGCTGTTGCCATCGGGATGCGGACGCACGTTCGCACTGGCAGCGGCGCTGATTGTCGTTGCACTTCTCGTCGCGATTGGAAGCCGCGTGACTTGCAGGACGCTCTTCGCTCACCCCGTCAGCAGGCCGCAGAGCCGGCCCGGATCGAGGCGATCGAGGTCGCGCGCCATCGCGATGATGTCGGTGCAGCTCTTGGCCGATATGCGGGTCGAGAGCTCGCGCGTGAAGCGCTCCTCCTGCTCCGTCGTCGGTGAACGGCTTCGCCGGGCTTCCCTTCGGGGCCGGCACCAGCATCGAGAGCGCACGGCCGTCGGTGAGCGTGACGCTCACCCGTGCGGCGGTCGAGAGATCGTTGCTCGCCGCCTCGACGTCATCATCAAGCGCGATGGTGGTGCGCTCCTCGAGCCCATGTACGGCAGGATCGGACAGTCCGGCCTCGAAATCGACCACGGTCAGATCCGGGACATGCGCCGTGAAAGCGGCACCTGCGCGGCGACCGCGACGCTGAACGGCAGCGACATCTGCGCGGCCTGCAGGTCGACCGGATGCTTGTTGGTGAGCCGGCCCTCGATGATGCGCGGGATGCCGAGCGCGATCGACGCGATATCGTCAGCGCCAAAGCCGTGCTGGAGGCGCAGCGCCAGCATGCCGTCGATGCCGGCGGCGACGCGGGCGGCGGCCGCGTGCGACTTGGTGAGAACATCCATGAGATGGAAGCGCTGCCCGAGCCCGCTCTCGATCACGGAGGCGTTAAAGCCGTCGCCATAGGCGCGGGCGAAGCCGCCGGTGCCTTCGAGGATGTCGGGCGGTCCGGAGAAGCCACTCTGAGTGAGCAGCGCCGCCGCCACCCCGCATTGCGCCGAATGCGCCGCCTGAATGCGCTTGCCGGACGAGCCCGAATAGTAGAACTGCGCGACGCCGGACGGATAGCTGCCCGCAAGCCCGATCGCCTCGGTGATCTTGCGCTCGGCATCTTTGTCGCCAAAGCCTTGACCGCGAAACAGCAGCCGGCCGGCCGCAGCCGCAGTGCCGAATACGTCGCAGGTGCCGGTGCTCTGGAAGCCGCGCCGGAAATGGCCGGGCTGCATCGACAGCCCGATGCGGATGATGGTCTCGTAGCCGGCGACGACGGCGGCCAGCATCTCGGATCCTGACGCGCCGACGTGCTCGGCGGTCGCGAGTGCCGCCGACCAGGCCGCGACGCCCGGATGCAGCATCGCACCGACGTGAGTGTCGTCGGCATCGTAGCTCGAGCCGAAGCTGACGTTGAGAAAGGTCGCGTGCTGCGGGTTGAGCGTGTCGGCGGAGAACAGCACATGCGAGGCGCCGGCGCGGCCGACAGTCGCGACATACTTGCGCGCCCAGCCGCTCCACGGCAGGCGTGCGCCGAACGACGTCACGCGCAGAAAATCAAGCAGCAGGAAGCCGAGCTTGCGGCGCACATCGTCGGGGAGCGTCTTGGGATCAAGCGTTGCGGTGAACTCGGCAAGCGCGCGGGTCGGGCCGCGATTGGATGTGTCAGTCACTGCGCACCTTTGAGAAGATCACGCAGCTTGCCGTATTTGGCGTAGTCGCTTTCCATCGCGGCTCGGAACACATCCGGCTTGCTCATCACGATATCGGAGCCGTCGCGCAGCAGAATGTCCTTGACGGCGGGTGTGTCCATGGCGCGCGCCAGCGCGTCCCAGAGCCGGTCGATGAGCGGGTGCGGCGTGGCGGCGGGCGCGAGCAGCCCGATCCACGAGGCGGCTTCATAGCCCGGCACGCCGGCCTCCGCGACCGTCGGCGTTTCCGGCAGCACGCTCGAGCGCTCGCGGCTGCCGACCGCGAGTGCCCGCAGGGTGCCGCTGCGAATATGCGGGATGAGGCCGGCGAGGAACCCCCACATGGCGCCGACCTGGTTGGCGATCACGGCCGGAATGGCGGCGCCGGTGCCTTGGAACGGCACGTGCACGATGTCGAGCCCGGTCATCTGCTTGAAGATCTCGCCCGCCAGGTGATTGGGGCCGCCGACACCGGATGACGCGTAGAACATCTCGCCCGGGCTTGCCGCGCGCGAGTGTGATGTATTCCATGAGCGTGTTGGCCGGCACGGAAGGATGCACCACCAGCACGACCGCGTTGCGGGTGAGCAGCGAGACCGGGGCGAAGTCCTTGAGCGGATCGTAGCTCATCGGCACGCCGATATGCGGGGCGATCACCAGCGAGGATTCCGTCGTCATCAGCAGCGTGTGGCCGTCGGGCTCGGCCTTCGCGACCGCGTCGGTGCCGATGCGGCCGGCCGCGCCCGCGCGGTTCTCGACAATGAACGGTTGCCCGAGGGCCGGCTGCAGATGCGGCTGCACCAGCCGCGCGATCAGGTCGGCCCCACCGCCGGGCGCGAACGGAACGACGATCCGGACCGGCCGTGCCTGGGCTTGGGTGACGGTCGGGCATAGCGACGCCGCAAGGCCGGTCACGACGGTTCGGCGTGTCAGGGTCATGTGGCAGTTTCCTCGAGCGTTTCCGTCATTCTGCACACTTGAGCGGCCGATCGTCGAGTCCGCATGTCTTGGCGCCTTCCGTTCGTCCGCGAGCAAGCGCATAAGTCTTAACGCAAGCCTCAATCGGCCTCATGCTGAGGAGCCCACCTTGCCCGAAGGGCGAGGTGGGCGTCTCGAAGCATCGCAAGTCGGCTTTAGCCGATTTGCGCACTATACGAAGCCGATCTCGGGTAAACCCGAGATCGCTGGCCGCCCCCATCCTTCGAGACGCGCACCTTCGGTGCGCTCCTCTGGATGAGGGCGGAGGATGACCGTGCATGTCCAAGCAGCCCACCATTGTGTGCCTTGATGCTGCTTATGGCGACACGGCGGCAGCTGTTGCTGGCGCACTGGCTCAGAGCTGGGACGCCGACAGTGCGAGCCAGATGCTGGTTCGCCGTTTTGACGGTTCACCGGCGAGCTACGAGCCCGGAGCCTTCTATCGGCGTGAGCTGCCGTTGTTGCTGCCTGTCATTGCCGAGCTCGCAACATCGATCGACGTGATCGTCATCGACGGCTATGTGTGGCTCGAGGACGATCGGCCCGGTCTGGGCGGGCATCTGTTCGCGAGCTTAGGCTGCCGCATCCCCGTCATTGGCGTTGCGAAGACGCGATATCGAAACGACATCTGCTCGATCCCCGTGCTGCGCGGCACAAGCACCCAACCGCTGTTCGTGACGTCTGCGGGCATCCAGGCGACCGAAGCCGCACACTGTATCCGCCGCATGCATGGTGACCATCGTATTCCGACGATCCTCGCCCTTGTCGACAGGGCTGCGCGCGATGGACTGAATAAAACGTGAGTGATCTGATGCGGCCATCATGTCCTCGGAGCGGGAGTTCGACGGTCATGGAGATCCGGCGAATACGGGCGGATGAAGGCCTGCGGCTGAGAGACATTCGGCTACAGGCGCTCGCCGACTCGCCGATGGCCTTCGGGTCGACGTTGGCGCGGGAGGAAGCGTATCCGGAAGCGGTCTGGTATGAGAGGGCGGAGAACGGCGCTGCCGGTGACAAGTCGGTGACGTTCGTTGCCGAGGATGGTCATCGTTTGGTGGCCATGGCGACGGGCCTTGCCCCGGATCGAGATCAACATGCGGCAAGCCCGATGATGGTTGGCGTGTTTGTCGATGGCACGGTGCGTCGACAAGGCATCGGATGCCAGCTGATCGACAAGGTCGTCGACTGGGCGAGGGCGCGCGGATGGGCCTATCTTCTGGTGTGGATCACATCCGGCAATGCGCCGGCGTTGGCGCTCTATCGTGGCCACGGATTTCGGGCAACCGGTGTGACGAGGCCGAGCGCGCACACGCCTGATCTCATGGAATGCGAGCTGGCGCTGGATCTATGACCTGCGCCCGTCAGGTACTCCAGGGTTAAGAAATCATCATCGCTCAGAGGGACATTAGTCCACGAGCACGTGGGGATGATCACCCGTTCGGACGACGCTTCAATTCTTAAGACATTGTTTGCCAAGCTTGCTGGTCACGGGTGATGGGGCTGGGTTCGCAGCATCCGATTCATCATATCTAAGAGCAGCCTGGTGCACTGCTTGGGCACATTTGGAGATCCGCCAGGATGGCCAGGGACCAAGACCACGATCCGCTGTACGGCTTGATTGCCTCGATGAGCCAGGCTGCGCCGCAGGACGGCATGGTCAAGCGCTCTCTGCAGGCCATCCGGACCCACCTCGACATGGAGGTGGCCTACGTCTCGGAGTTCGTCGGCGACCAGATCGTGTTCCGTGAGGTCGACGCGCCCGGGCTCGAGGCGATGGTCAAGCCCGGCGATTCGCGCTCGCTCGACGAGGTCTATTGCCGGCATATTCTCGAAGGCCGGTTGCCCGAGCTCATTCCGGATACATCGACCGAGCCGGTCGCGATGGCGATGCCGATCACACGCGCGGTTCCGATCGGCAAGCATATGAGCGTCCCGATCCGGATGCAGGATGGCAGCGTCTACGGCATGTTCTGCTGCCTCGGCTTCAAGCCCGATCATTCACTGCATGAGCGCGATATGCAGATGATGAGGGTGTTCGCCGAGCTCGCGGCGTTCGAGATCGGCCGCGAGATCGAAATCGCCAAGCTGGGAAAGGAAAAGGAAGACCGTATCAGGACGGTGATCGAGAAGAACCAGATCGCGATGGTGTATCAGCCGATCTGGGATCTGAACGAGCAGCGCCCGGTCGGCTTCGAATGTCTGGCGCGCTTCACCGGCGGACCGTCACGCTCACCCGACAAGTGGTTCATGGAAGCGGCCGAGATCGGCCTTGGCACGCTCCTGGAGCTGGCCGCGATCAGGATCGCGCAATCTTCGCTCTCGGCGTTTCCGGATCATGTCTATCTGGCGGTGAACGCATCCCCCAAGACCATCCTGAGCGGCGAGTTTGCCAACACGCTGGTCGGAATGCCGGCCGAGCGCATTGTGCTGGAGATCACCGAGCACGCGCATGTCGACGACTACGAGGGCCTGTCACGCGCGCTCGAGCCGCTGCGCAGCCGCGGCGTTCGGCTCGCGGTCGACGATGCCGGCGCCGGCTTCTCCAGCCTGCAACATATCCTTCAGTTGCGGCCCGACGTCATCAAGCTCGACATGGCGCTGACGCGGCATATCCATCTTGATCCGGCGCGCCGGGCGCTCGCGTCCGCGCTGGTGGCGTTCGCGCGCAACACCAACAGCCTCATCGTGGCGGAAGGCGTCGAGACCGCGCCAGAGCTCGAGGCGCTGCGCGCAATCGGGATCGAAAAGGCGCAAGGCTATTTCCTGGGCCGCCCGATGCCGTTCGATGACGCCACCAAGCTCATCGCGCCAGTGAGGATCGCCGACCGCGTCGCCTGAGGGCGGCTGGGAAAGCGAGCGGTTGAGATGTTGGTCTCATGCTCGCTACGGTTAGCCGGTTAATTGGCTAGGTCAGTTCGGCCTCAAAGCAGGGGAAAACCGACCCTCGCTGTCCTATCCCTGGCAATTCACGTCAATTTGACGGTGATCGCACAGATTTGTGCAATGCAATATTAAATATTGCAATGCGATAATAGCCCTGTCATACGGGGCTGATCAAAGGGTTCAAACTGATTTGCGCAAGGGAGGGCGCGATCTCAAACAATGGGAATTCGAGCGATGAAGGCGATTACTATCCTTGGCGTGGTCGGTCTGGTCGGTGTCGTCGCGCTGGGCGCGGCGGCGCAGGGTACCAGCGGGCCGGAGCAGGCGGCGAAAGAAGTCGAGTGCAACGCGCAGGCCGACGCGCAGGATTTCGGCATTCACGAGTACCAGCGGCACCGCTTTGTGATCCGGTGCGTTGCGGGTTTGCCGCAACTCGGTTCGTAACCCAATCCTTGAGTTGAGCCTCCTGACTTGTCGGCCCTGCTCGGTCTCCGAGCAGGGTTGCGTGATTGCGTGTGCTGACTTCCCGCGCTGACTTCCGCGCGTTTGGGGTGGGTGTTAGCTTTCCTCCCGATCCAGCCGTTCAGCCATGTCGGCACGGCTTGAAAAGCATCAGGGGAGGACGACCATGAGACGCGCGTGGCTGTTGTTGGCAGGGCTGGCGGTTGCACCGCTCTCGGTGCTCGCCCAGACCATGGATTTCGGCAAGGTCGAGATCCTCACCGAGCAACTCGGTCCGAACGTCTACATGCTGTCGGGCTCGAGCGGGCTTGATCCGTCGCACGAGGACGGGGCCGGTGGTCGCATCGGCGTGCTCGCCGGGCCCGATGGCGTGCTGATGATCGATTCGCAATATCTGCAGCTCGCCGACAAGGTGCTGGCTGCGGTGCGTCGCATCGACAGCGGGCCCATTCGCTATCTCGTCAACACCCACATTCATCGCGACCACACCGCCGGCAATGCGTTCTTCGCCAAGCAGGGCGCCGTGATCTTTGCGCGCGAGGAGCTGCGCGAGAGCATGGTGAAGCTCTCGCAGGCGCCGAATGCGAGCAGCAATCCGGTCGCCAATCCGGCGGGCTTTCCGGTCATCACCTACGGAATGGGCGACCCGGTGAAGATCCGCATGAACAACGAGGTCGTGCAGTTCATTCCGATCCGGGCGGCGCATACGAGCGGCGACACGAACATCAAGTTCGAGAAAGCGAACGTGCTGTTCATCGGCGACTTCTATCGCAACTACGGCTACCCCTTCATCGACATCAACAACGGCGGCTCGCTCAAGGGCATGCTGGAAGGGCTCGACGCCACCATGAAGTCGGCCGATGCCAACACCAGGATCATTCCCGGCCACGGCACGATCATCAAGCGCGACGACATCATTCCGTATCGCGACATGGTCGTCGCGGTCACCGACAAGGTGGGTGGGATGATCGCGCAGGGGAAGTCGCTGGAGGAAGTGCTGGCCGCCAAGGTGACGGCGCCCTACGACGCCAAGACGGCAGGCGGAACGGATTCGAGCGCGGTGCGATTCGTGACGGCAGTGTACCAGGAGCTCAAGAGCGGCCGCGGGCGATAGTAGCCAGCGCGCAGGTCTCTCGATTGGTCATGCCCGGCCTCGTGCCGGGCATCCACGTCTTGATTGCTTTGCGCATCAAGCAAGACGTGGATGGCCGGGACAAAGCGCGTTTACGCGCGTCTTCGACGCGCTATGCCCGGCCATGACGTGGAGAGCGCGTCAATTCCAATACGAGCGCTATGAGACCTCTTTCGACTAGTTGGCAGCGTCAGCCCCGCTTGGCGCTCCCGGCAGGCTGCGCCGCGATCAACTCGAGCAGCGCCTCCGCGAATGCAGCGGGCGCTTCCTGCGGCACGTCATGTCCGATCAGCGGAATGGTCCGATGCTGAACCGGGCCAGTGAAGAAGCGCGCCTGGCTTGCGGGCGGACTGGGTGACGCCACGCCATCGCCGCCTCCTGACAACACAATTGCCGGTGCTGCAATCGGAGGCAGCTTTGCGAGCCGCTGCTCGATCGCCTCCAGGTCTGGTGTGCCGGCCGCATAGCCAAAGCGATGGCGATACGAATGAATGACGACGTCGACGAAATCCGGATTGTCGAATGACGCGGCCGTGCGCTGGTAAGTCGCGTCATCGAACGTCCAGTTCGGAGACCACAGCCGCCACAGTAGTTTGCAGAGCTCGTGCCGATTGGCGGCGAGGCCGGCACGGCCGCGCTCGGTGTGGAAATAGAATTGGTACCACGCGCGATGTTCCTGTTGCGGCGGTCGTGGCATAGCGGCTGCCGCAATGTTCTGGATGGAATAGCCATTCGCCAGCACGACGCCACGCACGCGCTCCGGCCATAGCGCGGCCACCACGCAGACGCCGCGCCCGCCCCAATCAAAGCCCGCAAGCGTTGCGCTCGGAAGTTTGAGGGCATCCATCAAATCAATGAGATCGCGGCCCATCGCGGCCTGCTGGCCTGATCGCGGTGTATCCGCCGACAGAAATCTCGTCGGTCCAAATCCACGCAGATAGGGAACAATGGTCCGACAGCCTGCCGCGACGAGGCGAGGCACGACCTCGTCGAAGGCGCGCGGGTCATACGGAAAACCATGCGCCAGAATGACAGGCGTGCCGGCTTCCGGCCCGCCGTCCTCGTAGGCGATCTCCAGGGTCTTGCTGCGGACCAGCTTGAAAGCAGGCGCAGCAGCTTGCTGTGTTGATTGTTGCGCGTTCGACATGAGCGGCCATCCTGCGGCGCTGCCAAGTCCTGCGCTGCCAAGCCCCGCGATGAAGTCTCGCCGTCGCATGAGCGATCCCCGCTACGTGAGCTTATCGCGTTCCTAGCGGCATGGAAACCGGATGGACGTGTGATTGTCGTGGCGCATTGCGTTGCGCAAATGAGAACAGGACGTTTGACCAATCAAACCGGAAGGCGTTATCCCGCGGAGCCTCGCGTCGAGTCTCCCTTGGGCCGACGGATGGCTCTCACCTTCCCGCTGTTTCCACCTCCGCAGAAGAACCGATCGTCACCATCGGACTCGAGCCCTGACAAGCCTACTCCGGGCGGCATCTCGAGCCGCTCCAGGACCTCTCCGGTTCGAGGATCGATCCGGCGCACATCGCTCTCGTCACCTTCCCAGGTGCCGTGCCAGAGCTCGCCGTCGACCCAGCTGACTCCGGTGACGAAGCGGTTGGACTCGATGGTGCGAAGAATCGCCCCTGTTTGGGGATCGATCTGATGGATCTTCCGCTCCCGATACTGCCCCACCCAGAGCGTCCCTTCGGCCCACGCGAGCCCCGAGTCACCGCCGCCGCCGGGCGCCGGGATCGTGGCGAGCACACGGCCGGTCTTCGGATCGATTTTCTGGATGCGATCCTCGGCGAGCTGAAACAGATATTGGCCGTCGAAGGCGGTTCCTGCATGCCCGGCGACATCGATCGTGCGCACCATCTTCCCGTTCGCAGGATCGAAGGCGTTCAGCCGGTCTCCGGACGCGAACCAGACGTGCTGACCGTCGAACGTCACTCCGCCCACGTTGTCGACACCCGGAAAGGGTCCATACTCACGGATGATTTCGGCCGCTGATGCTTTCATTCTTCTATCCTAGACGCTCGGCAGGGGGCCGGGGAGTAACAAGATTGTCGGGAAACCCGGCACGGTCGGGGTCATCCAACGGCGCGCCGGTCCGCGACCGAACGAGTGAACCTTGCCGGCTGCCGCGAGCGAATCAAGCGCCCGCTGCACGGTGCGCGGGCTCGCTCCCAGCGCGATCGCGAGCGCCGAGCTCGACCACGACTCGCCGTCGGCGAGGAAAGCGAGCACCGCCGCATGCTGCTCTTCAACCGGCGGCGCCAGCACGACCACCTCGCGCGCGCGGCGCGGCGTCAGTGCAAAACCGTGCTTCGTCGCGCTCACGTCTGCCAGCGTCCGGAGCTCCATGCGAAGCCGCCCGATTTCGACTCGCAACCGTGCCCGGTGCAATTCATCGGCGTGCTTCGCCCGGAAGGCACGTGCCAGGAGGGTGCTTCGCGGCACATCTCCGGGCCAGGCTTCAGCCAGCGCGCGTGCAAGCACGAACAAGACCGGGCGCGTCGCGAGCGAAATGACCTTGCCTGCGTGTCGCACGACATGGCGGCATGCATCCACGACGAGAGTTCTCTGAAGCCAGGAGCGTTTCGACCTCGTCCAGCAGGAGCGGGCGTTCCTCGCCACGTTCGATCAAGCGCGCCGCAGTTGTGCCCATCACAAGAGACGCGCTTTCCACCTCCGCCGTCAACGCGGCGATGTTCGCCTCGCGCGCGGCCTGCCCGGCTCGAGTGAATGCAGTGCGCGCCGCCTTCGTTCGGAGGCGCCGAACCGCTACTCCCGCAGCCACCAGCTCATGGGCGGCCCTTAACGCGGGTGACAGCGGCGTGGGGTCGAATTCGGCGAGCGTGCGCTCGGCCTCGTCAAGGCGACCGATCAGCAGCAGGCGCCGGAGCTCGAGAGTCCGCGCATGCGCCGCATTGACGCGATCGCCGTGCGCCTCGAGCGTCGCCCGCGCTGCCTCCAGCGCCTTGGCGGGCCAGGTGAGGTCGCGCGAGACGAGAGCGATCTCGGCCTCGGCAACAACACACCTCGCGCGAGCCAATGCCTCTTTCGGGCCGAACGCGCGTGCCGCACTTCGCAGGAGAGCCTTTGCCCGAACGAGATCGCCCAGCTGCGCCATCGCGATGCCTCGCAGCGCGAGCGCAGGCGCGTCGTCGCGCAGGGCGACCCGGTTCAGCGCGCCCAGGGGATCACCCCTGGCGAGCGCGCGTGCCGCCGCTGTTATCAGCGAGTCCATCTGAAATCCCGCCACACTTGTAACTCCCGCCGCTCGATAGCTGTTCCTAATCTATCTCACGACACCCGACGGAAGGAGCGAAACGCCATGCCCACACACACGATTGGAACACGTGAAGCGTGGCCTGCACCTGCCGGCTTCGGCGTAGCCGATTGGGTATGCCTCGCGGCGGCACCGACCTTTGCCATCATGGCACTCATTACGGGCGTTCGTGGTGGTGCATCCCATGATCTGCTCTGCGCGGCCGTGCAAGATACGTCACCGCTGAGTGGAATGGTCTGGATGTACCTGCTGATGAGCGCCTTCCACTCGGCACCTTGGCTGAAGCTGATCGCCAACAGGCGAAGCGGCGCCCACCGATCCTGAGGACACCAACGAGGAGCAATGGACGATGACCAAGCATATGACTGGGACACGCGACCAATGGCTGAAAGCGCGGCTCGAGCTGCTCGAGGTGGAGAAGGAGCTCACGCGGCGCGGCGATGAGCTGGCGCAGCGGCGGCAGGAGCTGCCGTGGGTTCGGATCGGCAAAGAGTATTGCTTCGAGACCGATGACGGGAGCGCGACGCTCAAGGACCTTTTCAAAGGGCGATCGCAGCTGCTCATCTACCACTTCATGTTCGGGCCCGACTACGCGGCTGGCTGTCCGTCCTGCTCCATGATCGCGGATGGCTTCAACGGGTTCTTTGTTCACCTAGCCAATCACGACGTGATGCTCTGGGCGGTGTCGCGGGCGCCGCTTGCGAAGTTGCAGGCGTACAAGCGACGATTGGGCTGGACTTTTCCCTGGGCTTCGTCGGCCGGTAGCGACTTCAACGCCGACTTCAACGTTTGGTTCACCGAGGAGCAGCAGCGCAAAGGCGCGATCGAATACAACTATCGGCGCGAGCCGGCGTTCGAGTCCCGCCCGGGCCAGGCATGTGGCGGCGCGTCCAAGTTCGCGGCCATGTGCGGAACCGACGCAGCCACCTACATTCGCGATAGGCCGGGCATGAGCGCATTCGTGCTCGAGGACGGCGTCGTCCACCACACCTATTCCACCTTTGCGCGCGGGGTGGACGGCATCTGGGGCGTGTACCCTTGGCTCGACCGTGCTCCCAAAGGGCGCAACGAGTTCGGGCATCTGGTGGCGTCGCCGTGATGAGTACGACAAGCCGTGAGCCAAGTGGTGGGCGCGGCGCGATGCCGGCGGATGCAGAGCCGGGCGCACTCAACTCGGGGCGATAAGTATCAAATTACCGTCTGGCTTCGACGGCTCACCAGCGAGCAGCCCCTAAGATTTGCCTAGTGGATACCGAGTATCTGTAAGACCGCAGGGCCTAAAAGGACTGCCATGGCGGCTAGAAACACCACGTTGAGTATGAGAACTGGATAGAACATTGGGGCACCTTCCAATTCTGACACCCCCGAACATCCCCTCAGTTTGCACCTTCCGATGAAGCATCTGGACATGACAGTTTTATTACACCTGTTTATTACACTTGTTTATTGCACCTCGATCGTCCCGGTCGGCCGCCCAGTGCGTTGGCCGTGAGCTCGATTTCGCACTGATTTCTTTCTGGGTTGGCGGGGCTGATTTTGCACCTCTGTTGGTCAGGCAAGAAACTCCGCAATAGAGCTAACTAGAATCTTGAATGGTTGTCGTTCAAACGGCCAAGATCGACAATAATGAAGCCCCCTAAAAATAGGTCTTCGGCGAAAACATTTGCGTATAGAATGGGAAAACATTGATTATTCCTTCGACAAACGTAACTGAGTGGAATATCTTCATTATTCTGATGGCCTGTGCGCCTGCGCCTCCGGAAAGACCCGCAAACGGGCGCCTTGGCTGACCCACCCATTGTGGTTCCGCTCATGCTCGCGATGTCGGCTTCGGCTCAGCAATTGCCCTGTGAGTGACAATTGCGCTTGGGTGGTCATCCGAGGCGGCCGGCGCTTCGTACATGCTGATGCTGACGCAAACCAAACTCGGTCGTCTCGGGTCTCGACCTCAGCTTCGCTTGCTTCAAATCGATTTCCAACTCTGTCGACACGTGGGACACAATCATGCTGAATCATTCATCTGCAAGCAGCCAAAGGAAGAAAATCGCCAGCATGAACCTGGTCAGCGCGACGGTCTTTCTTCCTCCCGACAAACTGGCGCTCATTCAGCGACTGTGTGCCCAAAAGAACCGTCGAATTAGCGATCTGATTTCAGAGGCTGTCGATGATTATCTTTGCAAATGCAGCTAGTGGACGAGGACATTGATCGAGCGGATTGCCAAATCCAGCAGCAGCCTGTTCGAGCGCGATTGTGCGCTGGCCGGCCTGCCGAAGCGGTCGCTCGTGTCACCACGCGCACGACAATGGAAGGGAAGAACATGAAAAGGACGTTTGATTGGGATGAGTGTTCTAAACGACATCGGCCGGTACATTTCACATGGCTGAAAGCGAACCATGACAAACCGATCGAAGAGGCAGCGTATATAGCAGCTTACCAGAGCCTGCGTTCTTCCGATAACAGACCCAAGAACGCACGCCGTTACGCGACCGCGAAGCTCAAGGGATCGTATCGCAGATTGCGCGAGGATTTTGGTTTCTTCGTGTGAAGGTGAACGCACGTTTCAATGCTGCTTTGGCAAGCATTGCCGCAAAATAGTCCTTTGTTGCCGCCATCGTAAGGCCCGCCGCCTCACTTGATCATCCCATCTGGCGGGAGCAATCAGCCTTGTGAAGCAGTCATCAGCTCGCAACCTTCTCCATCAGCGCCGCGATCTTGATCGTTGCGAAATTGGAGAAGGTGTCGGATACCGCATAGGGCAAGATGATCTGGTCGCCGTGACGCATTGCGCCGCAGGTATAGACGACGTTGGGTACATAACCCTCGCGTTCTGTAGGCTCAGGACGGACCAGAGGCTCGCGCGAACGTGCCAGAACCTTTGAGGGGTCCTGCTTGTCGAGGAGAACGGCCCCAATCGAATATTTCCGGACCGGACCAACCCCGTGTATCAGCAGCAGCCAACAGTCGTCGAGCTCGATGGGTGAGCCACAATTGCCGATCTGCACGAATTCCCAGGGATATTCGGGCTGAAGAATGGATTGACCGCCGTCCCACGAGTAGAGGTCGTCGGAATAGATCAGATAGAGGTTTTCGTTATCCTGCCGCCCGATCATCGCATAGCGGCCGCCGATTTTCCGAGGAAACAGGGCCATTCCCTTGTTGCGGGCCGCCGATCCGTCGAGCGGAGTCATCCGGAACGATTGGAAGTCCGTCGTTTCGAGCAACTCAGAACGGATCGCTCTGCCGCTATAGGCCGTATAGGTGGCGTAGTAGATTTTTCGCGTATCGTCGTTGAATTCAACGAAACGCGCGTCCTCGATGCCATTTGCTTGGGAGTCGGTGATCGGAAAGATGACCCGTTCGCTCAGCTCTTCGTCCGGCCCGAAGATCACCTCGACAGCATCGCCATTGTGTCTCGACGATCGATGTCGGATTTTTGGGACCGATGCGAGACGCGCGGTCGGATCGACGGCCACGCTGCCGTCCGCGGCGATGGTGCCGGACCGGAACGTCAGCGATGAAATATGCCCTTCGCCAACGGCGCGAAGGCTCAAGATGAATCGACAGCCGTTTTCCGGCGCGCCAGTCTGGTCGGGGTGCCGGACGATGCTCGGATTGAATAAAGCTGACGCCTCGAACGAGTACTCGTTGAGAAAGTACGCACCGATCAGGCAGCGTTGCGTCTTGTCTAGCACGGCATGCGGCTCCAACGCCGCTTCCATCTCTGCCGCGCGCGTCCCGAAGATCTCAAGCAGATTCCTGTGACGACCCTCGAAATTTTCGAGCACGTCGGCCAGTTGCCGGGCGGCAGCCTCGGGCTCGAGCCGCAAAACTCTGTCGACGATATGGTTGGCCCGGACTTTGTCCGTTGGATTGAGGTCTCGGGGCTCAGTCGCCGGCTTGAAGGGCCTCACGACGACCCTGGACGGATCCGGGCGAAGAAACAGGGTCTGGCGGTTCAAGATTTGGGGCTGAGACAAGGAGGCTCCCTGGGATTGCTCGAGGTGCAATCGTGTCGATGGCGTTGGGTAATAGTTTGGGCGCAGGACTCATTTGGTCCACAGCGGCAGCGGATTCGAACTGCCGCATCTCCAGAAGACCGAGAAGATACGACAGGACTGATTCTGCACCCTTGTTCTCATTGAGTCGATCCGGATGGAGGCCATCACAACAGCCCCCCGTGTTGGGATCGATCAGGACTGCCTGCAGATCGTTTTCACCTAGAAACCAACCAAATGCGCGTGTCGCCGCTTGCGGCCACTCCGCGTCGCCATTCGCGCGCCACGCGCCAAGGCATGCGGAAATCGTTGCGCACGCCTCGACAGGCTGCTGATCAAATGCTTCGGGCTTGTGGCGAATCCTGCCGAAACTCCTGGAGCCAACGGGTCTGAAGTGCCCGGATGATGTGGTCTGAAGCGACATCAGCCAACGAAGCGACCGCAGGCCGATCTCGACGTATGCCGGGGTGCGCGTCGTCAGGCCCGTTTGGATCAGCGCCTGCGACAGGCGCGCATTGTCGTAAGCCAGAACGTCTTCAAACCAGAGCCAGTCTTTGCGTTGGCTTGCAAAAAACAGGGCCATCAACCTGTCGGCCAATCGCTTGCGCAAGCTCTTGGCGGAGAGGTCACCGGCCTCCAGCGGGCAATACGCGTCCAAGCCCAGGAGTGTGAAGGCCCAAGCCCGCGGAGACGAGAAATCCTCGACCGCTGGAAGCGCAGTCTTGAATAGCGCCGCAGCCCACCTGCGGCGAGATGGATCGTTGTCCCTGCGTGCGCATTCGGCCAAGGCCCAAAGCGCTCTGCCATGACTGTCCTCTGAGCCAGTCTCTTCCAGCCATCGACGATCGTAGCTCATGAAATTGCGGAACCGGCGAGTGTCCGGGTTCCATGCATGCTGGACAAATGCCGCAAAGCGCGACGTGAGCGTTTGCGATAGTTGTGCTTCACCAGAATTCTGAAGTGCGCTCGAGAACAACAGGGCGCGCGCATTGTCGTCGACACAGTAGCCATGGGCGCGGTCCGCGACCGAATGGACTGCGTGCTGAAGCATTCCCGAGCTGTCACAGAGCGAGAGGAAATGGCCGATTCGCATCTCCGGAAGGGCGGCTGCCTTCGGAAAGGTAACAATCGAATCAGACGGAACGACATTTTCAGGTCGGCTTCGCCCGCGCGCATTTTCAAAGGCCGCGAGATAGCGCTTGGCCGTTTGCGCCCAGGTCATCGACCGGCTCGCCGCGTAGGCACGCTCGCGCATAGCGTCACGGCGGACATCGTCGGTCAGCAAGCCGGCGATCTCGGTGCTCATGGCTGTGGCATCCCCGAAGGGAACCAGAATGCCGCGTCCGTCACTCAGCAATTCCTTGGCATGCCAGTAGGGCGTCGATACCACGGCCTTTCCCAGACCGAAGCTGTAAGCCAGTGTGCCCGATGTCATCTGAGCTTCATTGAGATAGGGCGTCACATAGACGTCGCACATCGAAATGAAGTCCAGCAATGTGGCCTGATCCACGAATTGGTTGAAAAAGACAACATGATCCTCGATGCCGAGCTTCCGCACGCGCGCAGCCAGGGCATCGCGATAGGCTTCGCCCTCGTTGCGCACGAGATTCGGATGGGTCGCGCCGAGTATCACATAGACGGCGTTCGGGCAGACTTTGATGATTCCCGGCATGGCGTCGATCATCGTCTGAATGCCCTTGCTGGGCGACAGGAGACCGAATGTCAGAATAATCTTCTTGCCGACGAAACCCAATTTCGTCTTGGCGAGGTACGTATCGAGAAACGGACAGTCGGGAATTCCGTGCGGAATGACCTCGATCTTGCGCGCTGGCACGTCATGAACAGAGCGCAGCAACTCGTGACCCTTCTCCGCCATGACAATCAATTTGGTCGACGCATCGATGATGCGTCGCATGACGTTGCGTTGGGTTGGCGTGGGTTGCGCCAGCACCGTGTGAAGTGTCGTGACAATCGGCATTTCGAGGTGTGACAGGAGATTGATGATATTCTTGCCAGCCTCGCCACCGAAAATTCCATATTCGTGTTGAAGACAAACGATGTCGAAGCCTGCGTTGTTCAGGAACTCGGCAGCTTGAACGTACTCGGCTATCGTCTCGTCGTGGATCTGGAAGTACACATCCGATGGATAGTCATAGGCGTGACCGACGTTCGTCATTGCGACGACACCAGTCTCCAGATCCGGGCGAGCCATCGAGACCGCTCGACGAAGATCATGAGTAAAAGTAGCGATTCCGCAGCGGCGCGGAAGGTGATTGCCGATGAACGCAATGCGCTGGATCGGCTTCATTGAGACAGCTCCAGGCGCTCATTCGTTGATGTTGTCGTATTTGTTCGAGGGACCAGAGGAGGCGCCCGGGTCGCCTGGAGCGGCCGCTGGCCCCTTGTGCTCGGCCGCCTGGCGCGTTGCAGGAGGTTCGCGACCGGGACTTCGCCCGTGTAGGCCACGAGGCCTACCAGGCCGGTCGGGCCAGCGTGCAAACGGAGGCTATCGGATTCCACAAAGAGAGCATCGCCAGTGGTCATGTCGCACGATGTGGTGCGACCGTCACCGTTAAGAACGAGAAACCAAGTTTCTCGCTCCCCGTCGAGGCGCCAAGTGGAATCCGGCGGCAATTCGATCCGTTCAACCACGAAGTACGGACTGGAAATGAGCAGCGTCCGTTCGTCAGTGAGCCGGATCGGGCGTCCCTGGACATGAGCTGGCCCAGCGTCCGCGGCCGCGACTGCGTTCTCGACGTGAAGGGCGCGCTGCCGCCCGTAATCGAAGAGACGAAACGTGGCGTCGCTGCGCTGTTGGATTTCTGCGATAACGAGCCCCGCCCCGATGGCGTGGATCGTGCCGGCCGGCACGAAAATGGCGTCACCTGATGTCACCGCCTGCCATACGACAAGATTGGAGATCGAGCCATCGTCAACGGCCGCTCGCAATTGTTGCGGAGTGAGACGCTGATTGAGGCCCAGCGCGACTTTGGCGTCGGACGCGGCACGCAGGACATACCATGCCTCGGTCTTACCGCGTGGCAGTCCCATTGAATGGGCAAATGCATCGTCAGGATGAACCTGAATGGAAAGCGGCTGGTTGGTGAATAGTATCTTGAGCAAGAGTGAAGGCTCTGCAGCCACCCGGCCTGAGCGCTCGTACCAGATTTCGCCGATCGCGCCACCGTCATGGCGTGCGCTACTCCAAGGCCGTAGATCGAGAATGCCCCAGGGCTTGGGGAGAGCAGACGCACGCGCATGTTCAATCGTCACAGAGTATCCTCATGTTCATATGAGACAACGACTCTCGACCTGGAGCGGCGTCGAAATCCCTGAAATCACCAGCACCGGCTGCCAAAGCCGGTCGTGCACAGACGGGTCTAGCAGCGGAACGCTGGGTACCGGCTGCGGGAATGCGAATGGGCTGAAGAAGCGGTGTCTGTAGTTTCAGCAGCGGACCGGCTTGTCGCTCGCAGCGATCGCCTTTTTCTTGACTGGAGATTCGGTGGCCTCTTTAGCCAATCGAAGCGTCCTCAAACGCTCCGTCTTTTCGCGGACAGACTGACTTTCAGCCTCATACTCCGTCTTGGCTTTCTCGCCCACCTGGACTTGCTGCGGCTTCTTGAATGCTGCTTCGGCCCGAGCGCGATTCTTTGGACTAAGGGTCAATGTCAACTCCGTTTCCGCGAGTGAGTGTGCTCGCATGTCGTCGGCAGGATTGCGCCGTGAATGATCCCGAGGAGAGAGCGCGATCTGCCGGGCGTTTCTTAAGGATGGATGGTCGTCAACAAGAGCAGCGCAACGAACATGACTGCCCCTGCCCCCAAGGAAAAGTACGCTGCCTCCACAACCACGTCGGCAACAGTACGGCTTTTCGTCATGACGATCTCCTGCGCCTGGAAATAGACTTCACATCACTTGGGGTCGGACGTTAGGACGCCTGAAGTGTAGGCCAAGCAGTCGTTTTTTGTTCCTTCAGGTCAGCGGCAGTCGCGGCTTGGCCCTCAATGATGGGCTAGGGCTTGAGGGTGGCAATCATCTCGGCGCAAGCCCGAGCCACAGCCGAATCCGGTGAGGCCGCTCCCGGCATTGTCGCCCAGCCGCCTTTCTCGACGAACGTGCCCCGGTCCCAGGCATAACTGATCTTGTTCAACGCGCTAAGGTTTTCGGGTGCGTTCGCGGCCTGGCGAAACTTGTCGACACAGATCGGTGCCAGCGCAACGACGACCGCCGAGTCGGCGCGATCCTTCGCGACCTTGTCAACGGTGCTCCCCAGCGCCCATCCGCCCCAGTTGAAGCCGACAATCATCGTTAAGACCGCTCCGGCGGCTGCGCCTTGCAAGAGGCGCGTGAGCAATTCGCCCTGCAGGATTGCGGGAAGTTCCATGACTTTCGCCTTTCGATGAGAGGAACGCGAGTTCGCGGCGGCGCGCACGTTAAGCGAGCCGGTGCTCATGGCACCCGCGCCGAACGCAACTCAAATTGGAATTCTGCTGTGCCCGCCGATGGCACCGGAGGAGCTGCTGCTTCTGAGAGAACGGAGATTTCGGTAGATCGCCGATTTATGAGCAGCTATCAGATACGTACCACTTATAACTATAGCTGGGCCTGCGGAGCGTAAAATACAATAGGGTCGAGCAATTAAAGGTCCAGCACGGTCCTGCCGCCAGGATCACGCGCCCATGAGCTTGCGCGCGATCTGGCCGCGAAAGGCCGCGAGCTCCTCGGGCGTGCGCTTCGAGCGGGGGTTCGGAATTGGCAGCTCGGCAACGACGCGGGTCGGGCTTGGCGAGAGCAGGAACAGCCGGTCGGCGAGCGCCGATCGCCTCCTCGACATTGTGCGTGACCAGCAGGGTCGTGACCGGGCGCCGGGTCACGAGCTCGGCGAGCTCGTCGCGCAGCCGCGCCGCCAGCGCGTCGTCGAGCGAGACGAACGGCTCGTCGAGCAGCAGCAGATCGGGGTCGACCGCGAAGGCACGCGCCAGCGCCACGCGCCGCGCCAGCCCGAGCGAGAGCTCGCCCGGATAGTGCTGGCGGTGCGCCGCAAGGCCGAGCGCGCGAAACAGCGTCGTCAGCGTCGGCGTCGGTCACCTGCGGGGCGGCAAGCCGCACATTCTGCTCGAGCGTGCGCCAGGGCAGCAGGCGCGGCTCCTGGAACACCATGCCGAGCCGTGCCGTGATCGGGGAGGCGCACGCTGCCCTCATAGTCGCGCATCGAGCCCGGCGATGATGCGCAGCAGCGTGGTCTTGCCGCATCCCGACGGACCGACCAGCGCGCCGACCTCGCCGTTGCGCAAGCGCAGAACGTCAGGCCGTCGATGACCTGCAGGTTGCCGCCGGAGGCGGCGCTGATAGGACTTTTGCTTGATCGCGACCTCAAGCCGTCCTCGAGGGACGCCAGCGGGAGACATGTCGTTCAAGCGGCTGCACCAGGAACGTTTCGATCACCAGCATGACGGCGACGAAGGCGAGAGCATAGGCCAGGATCTGGGTCACGTCGAACAGCTGGAACGCGACCCCGATCTCGAAGCCAACCCCGTTGGGCCGCCCGAGCAGTTCGACGATGAGCACGATCTTCCACACCAGCGATAGCCCGGAGCGGGCCGCCGCCGCAAGATAGGGGGCGAGCTGCGGCAGCACGACGTGGCGCATGCGCACCCACGGGCTCATGCGGAACACCTGCGCCATGTCGTCGAGCCCGCGGTCGAGCGAGCGCGCGCCTTCGCGCACCGTGACGGTCGCGATCGGCAGCTTGTTGAGCGCGACCGCCGCGATCGCGGCGGTTTCGGTCAGGCCGGCCCAGACATAGGCCAGCACGATGATCACCAGCGCCGGCAGGTTGAGCAGCACCACCAGCCAGGGATCGCCGAGCCGGTCGGCGAGCGCGGAAGCGGCCCATCAGCGAGGCCGATGACGGTGCCGAGCGCCATCGCGATGCGCGAACGCAACCGCCACCCGCGCAAGCGTCACGCCGAGATTGAAGGCGAGCGCGCCGGACTGCGCCTCGCTCGACGATCGCGAGCGCGACCGTCTGCGGGTCGGGCAGCATGCGCGGGCCCGCGAACTGCGCGCCGACGTACCAGGCGGCGAGCAGCAGTCGCGAGCGAGAGCGAGCCTGCAATGCCACGTCTCACTCCTCCCGGCCGGTAGAACGTGCCGCGATCGAGCTCGCGTGCCGGGCCGACCAGCTCGGTGCCGCCGACCTCGGCCAGCACGCCGATAGAGCGCGCGCGCATCGGCTTCCTCCTCGGCGATCGGGCGGCGCACGATGCCTTCGCCGTAGCGCTGGCGGTAGATCGCGAGCGCCGTCGGATCGCGCACGCCGATGCGCGGCGCGAGCCGCTGCCATTCGGCGTCGGACGAGGCCAGGATCTCCTTGGCCTGGCGCGTCGCGTCGAGGAAGCGATCGACCGCCGACTTGTTCTTGCGCCGCCCAGCCGCCGTCGAAGGTGTAGCCGACGATCGCGACCGGCGCCCTTGGCGCCGAGCTGCTTCATCACCTCGTCCATCACGATCGCGCGCTTCTGTCCCTTGCCTTCGAGATCGGCGCAGAAATTCCAGAACGTCAGCGTCGCGTCGTTCTCGCCCTGCACCGCCTTCTCGGACAGCAGCGGCGGCGCGCCATAGACGATCGTGGCCTGCCGGCGCAGATCGAGGCCGGAGCGGCGCGCCAGCCCCTGCAGCAGCAGCCAGCTCTTGTCGAGCGGGCCGCCCGCGATCGCGAGCTTCTTGCCCTTGAGATCGGCGATGTCCTTGATCGGTCGAATTGCGCCGGCACCATCACGGCGCCGAGCGTGCTGGACGACGGATAGAACACGAGCTTGTCGCCGAGCGAGCGCTCGCGCGCGACCCACAGCCAGTCCGACAGCATCAGGTCGGCCGAGCCGCCCTTGATGGCGATCTTGCCGGCCTCGGTCGAGGCGAGTTCGATCGTCTCGATCTGCGAGATTGGCCTTCTTGTCGAGGCCGTGCGCTCTTGATGACGTCGAGCTCCCAGGCCAGCGTGCCGGTGCGCTGCACCGCGACGCGGATGCGGTCGGCCGCGGAGGCGCGTGGTGACGACGCGATGGCGCCACAACGGCTGCAAGACGCGGCTGTCGTCGCCCGCGAAGGCGGGGACCCATACGCCGAGCATCTGCGATCGGTGCCCGTCAGGCGATGACGTCTGACGAATGTCGCGGTCCATGGTCGCCGCCATCGTCAATGCGCGCCGTGATTCGTCCAGCACTGTGCGCCGCGTTGCGCTTGCGGCCGGCTGGCCTGCCGGTTCCACCACGGTGGCCGGCGCTGCCGCCACCGCCTGTCCGGTCACGATGATCTGCCCGATCATGGAGGGATGCGGCGTGCAGATGTAGGTGTAGGTGCCCGGCCGATTGAAGGTCACGCTCGCGGTTTCGCCCTTGCGCCAGCAGGCCGGTGTCCCAGCCGCCGCCGTCCGACGACGTGGCATTGTGCGGCTGCGCGCCGTTGTTGGTGAACGTCACCTTGGTGCCGGCCGTGACCGTGATGCGCAGCGGCGCCGTAGGTGTAGTCGTCGATCTTGATCTCGTTCGCGCGCGCCACCGGGCCGCTGAAGCCGACGACGTTCTCCGGCGGCGTGCGGCGCCGCGAACGGCTTGAGCCGGTCGCCCGGCGTGCCCTTGAGCGAGAACACCCAGATCATGTCGCTGTTCGCCGACGTGGTCTGGATCGAGACGCCGCCGACCGCGATCGCGACATATTGCGTGCCGTCGATCTCGTAGGTGATGGCGGGCGCATCGGCGCCGGCGCCGGTCTGCCATTGCCAGAGCAGTTCGCCGGTCTTGGCGTCATAGGCCTGGAAGTTGCCGTCCGGCTCGCCGTGGAACACGAGGTCGCTCGCGGTCGCGAGCGCGCCGCGAGCCCTGCCCGATCGAATAGGGCATCCGCTTCTGCCAGGCGATCTTGTTGGTGCGGGAATCGACCGCGGTGAGCGTGCCGCCGTATTTCGCGCCGATCGCCGGCCCCACCGTCTTGCCGAGGCCGCGCAGGATGCGGCTCTGCGGCCGGTCGGCGGCGGTGACGTAGAACATAGCCGGTGCGCGGGCTGTAGGCCATCGGCGCCCAGTTCACGCCGCCATTGCCGCCGGGCGACATCAGGATCGGCTGGTCGTAGATCACGCCGAAGATGCATTTGGTGACCCAGGGCTCGAGCGGCTGCGGGCATTGCGGCATCACCGCGTCGCCGCGCGGGATGCGGCTGCGTCGGCGCGGAGGCGACGCGCTCGTCGACCTCCACCGGCTTCTCGTCGATGCCGATCAGCGGCTTTCCGTTGGCGCGGTCGAGGATGTAGATCCAGCCGGTCTTGCAGGCCTCCGCGATGCCCTTGCGCATCTTGCCGTCGTAGATCTGGTCGAACAGCACGACCGGCGAGGGGCAGTCGAAGTCCCAGAGGTCGTGATGCACCTGCTGGAAGTGCCAGGCGTATTTGCCTTCGAGCGTCAGCGCCACGATCGAGGACGAGAACAGGTTGTCGCCCGGCCGGTCGCGGCCCATGCCGCCGGCTTCCGGGCCGGGATTGCCGGTCGAGAAATAGATCAGGCCGAGTTCGGGATCGATCGCCGGCGTCTGCCAGACCGACGGCGCCGCCGACCTTCCAGGCGTTGGCGCGCTTGGGATCGGGATCGTCGGGCTTCGGCCAGGTGTCGGAGCCGAACTCGCCCGGCGCCGGCACCGTCCAGAAGCGCCACTTCTCCTTGCCGGTCTTGGCGTCGAGCGCGACCACGAAGCCGCGCGCCGAGCGGTCGCCGCCGGAAATGCCGGTATAGATCACGCCGTTGTGGTAGAGCGGCGCGCGGTGATGGTGTAGCCGTCCTGCCAGCGCGCCGACCTGCGTCTTCCAGACCTCCTTGCCGGTCTTGGCGTCGAGCGCGACGAAGTTGCCGTCGAGCTGGCCGAGGAACACCTTGCCGTCGCCGATCGCGACGCCGCGGTTGTCCCAGCCGCAGCAGACCGTGTTGATGTTCTGGTCGATGCCGGAGCGGTGCTCCCAGATCAGCGCGCCGGTCTTGGCGTCGAGCGCAAACACGTCGTCGTTGCCGGTCGCGATGTACATCACGCCGTCCTTGACGATCGGCGTGCCTTCGAGCGAATATTTCGCGCCGAGCCCGGAGCCGAGATGCACCACCCAGGCGCCCTTCAGGTTCTTGACGTTGCTGCGGTTGATCTGCGTCAGCGTCGAATAGCGGGTGTTGCACCAGTCGCCGCCGATGGTGAGCCATTCCTTGCCGGCCGGCTTGCGCAGGTCCGGGTGCGCGCTGGGCCAGCTCGCGGCCGACGGCAGGGCGACGGCGCAAGCCAGGCGGCCACGCAGACAAGGCGCATTGACGCTCCTCCCGCGAGCCCAGTAGATCGGCCGCATGGCCCTTGGATTGCTCAACCGGCGGTTTCATGTGTTGGTGCGGCCGACGATGCCACAGCTGCCGGCAGATTGGAAACGTCGGGCGATGTCGCAAATGGCCACGCCGGGCATTGCTGCACCTGCCACGAGCCGCTATCTTGATGCCTTCCGCGCAACGTTTCGGAGTTCCGGCTACCGCCGGTTGAAGGACAGATGGACCAGCCCAATTTCTTCGGCGACTACGACACGCTGCTCGAACTCGTGCGCAACCGCGTCAGCGTGCGCAAGCTCAAGCCCGATCCGATCCCGGACGAGTACGTCGAACAAGATCCTCGAGATCGGCCGCTGGGCGATGTCGGGCGCCAACGGCCAGCCGTGGGAATTCGTGGTCGTGAAGGACCCGAAGATCAAGAAGGAGCTGTACCGCGTCTATATCGAGGAGAACACCGACTTCATCTACTGGATGGAGCAGCAGCGCGACTTCAAGCTGCGCCATCCCGCCTACCAGATGACGCAGCGAGGACTCGGTGCAGAAGCAGCGCGTCTCGCAGGGCTGGTCGGAGGCGCCGGTGCTGATCGTGATCCTCGGCGACGGCCGCCGCCAGTGGGCGACCGTGCAGGGCGCGCACACCTTCGGGCGCGGCCAGTCGCATCTCACCGACGGGCTCGCCAACGCCTCGATGATGATGCACCTCGCGGCCGCCTCGCTCGGGCTCGGCAGCCAGCACACCACCATTCACATCGAGGACCCGTTCAAGCGCGTGCTCGGCGTGCCCGACCTGCTCACCTTCAACCTGATCATGCCGGTCGGCTATCCGGACGTGCCGTCGAAGCCCGGCGTGCGCCGCCCGCTCGAGGACATGGTGCATCACGACACCTACGACATGTCGAAATACATGACCAACGAGCAGGCGGTGAAATATCTCTATTCGCTGCGGGAAAAGACCGTGCCGGTGTATCGCAATTCCTAACGGCGGGCAGGACAGCGAAGAAGTGACGCACACTGCGCCGCGCTCGCCACATTGAGCCGGCGGGGCACAGGCGATCAAGGTGGCGCGAGGAACGTCTCATCTGGGAGGATTCGACATGCGTTGGCACATTGAGACGCAAGCGTCGTTGGCCGGCGCATTGGCCGCGCCTCTGATGACGGCTGCCGTCGCGCGAGCGCCCATCGCGCTCGACAAGATCCGGTTCGGCAAGTCGGTGCCCAATTCGTTCGCCTTCAGCACCGCCGAGATCGGAATCGACGCCAAGATCTGGGAGCACGGAGGACATCGAGCTCGCGGTGTCCGCGTTCCGCGGCGACGCGCAGATGCAGCAGGCGCTCACGGCCGGCGCGCGTCGACGTCGCGGTCGGCTCCGGTCCCGGGCCTCGGCTTCCGCGCCAAGGGCGTGCCGGCGATCGGCGTTGCCGCCATGTATGGCCCGCCCGCCAATCTGGCGCTCACCGTGCTGTCGCGCTCGTCGATCAAGACGGTCGCCGATCTCAAGGGCAAGACGCATCGGCGTCACCACGCTCGGCTCGCTCACCGACTGGCTGACGCGCAAGCTGTCGCAGCAGCAGGGCTGGGGCCCCGACGGCATCCAGGTGCTGCCGCTCGGCGCGGTGCCGGCGCGGCTCGCCGCCATGGAGCGCAACGAGCTCGACGGCATGGTGATCGAATCGGCGACCGGCTACGAGCTCGAGGAGCAGGGCAAGGGCCGCAACATTCTGCTGTTCGGCGACATCGAGAAGCATTTCTACACCCACGTCATCTACGCCACCGACGACATGATCGAGAAGCGCGCCGGAGCTGTTGCGGCGCTTCCTGCGCGGCTGGTTCAAGACCGTGGCCTTCATGAAGGCGAACAAGGCCGCCGCCGTGAAGTCCGGCGCCAAGGTGGTCGAGGTGCGCGAGAGCATCGTCGTCGAAGGTCTACGACACCCAGATCGGCAGTTTCTCGACCGACGGCGCCTGGGACCCGGCAGTCGATCGACGTGATCCGCAATTCGCTGAAGGACCTCGGCATCCTCGACTTCATCCCGGAGGCGAAAGTCATCTACAACGACAAGTTCGTCCCGGTGAAATTCTGACGTGACCGCCGAGCAGCACGCAAGCCGAAGCATCGACGCAACTGCCACGCGCGACTGGCGCCGCCGGCGGCAATCGCGGTCGACCACGTGTCGATGACCTTTGTCGGCCGCGACGCCGCGCAGACCGTGCAGGCGCTCGACGACGTCTCGCTCGACATCCGCAAGGGCGAGTTCGTCTGCCTGCTCGGCCCGTCGGGCTGCGGCAAGAGCACGCTGCTCGGCATCATCGGCGGCATGCTGCAGCCGACCGCGGGCTCGGTCACGGTCGCGGGCGCGCCGGTGACCGGCCCGCGGCCGAACGACATCGCCTTCGTGTTCCAGGAAAGCACGCTGCTGCCCTGGTACACGGTGCTCGAGAATTTCCGGCTCGCGCTGAAATTCCAGGGCATCGACGGACGCGAGCTGGCGCGAGCGCGCGATGCAGGCGCTCTCCGCCGTCGACATGACGCAGTTCGCCAACCACTATCCCAAGCAGCTCTCCGGCGGCATGAAGCAGCGCATCAATCTCGCGCGCGGGCTGTGCGTCGGCACGCAGGTGCTGCTGCTCGACGAGCCGTTCGCGGCGCTCGACGAACAGACCCGCATGGTGCTGGGCGAGGACCTGTCGATGCTGCTGGCGCGCACCGGCAAGACCATCGTGTTCGTCACCCATTCGCTGGCCGAGGCGGTGTTCCTCGCCGACCGCATCGTGGTGATGACGGCGCGGCCGGGCAAGATCAAGGCCGAGCATCACGTGCCGCATCCGCATCCGCGCTCGCCGGATTTCATGCTGACCGACGAGTTCGGCGCGATCCGCAACGAGCTCTACGCGCTGCTGCGCGACGAGATCCGGGCGACCGTCGCGCGCATGCGCGAGGCGCGCGACGCGGGCGGGTGAACGGAATGCGTTTTTCTGGCGACGCGACGCGCTATGGGGGAGGGAACGTGGTGGCGCGAGCCTTCGCGATCGCAGTAACTCGCTCGCGTATGGAGCCGCATCGGACGCCATGATCCGCCCGATCAGATCCTCATCCGCTCGATCCAGTTCGGCCTGGTCGCCGTCCTGTTCGCACCTGGTATTCGCGACCCAACGCGGCGTTCGCACGCTGCTGCTGCCGCCGCCCGAACTGGTCTGGCGCGAGATGCAGGTGCTGTGGATCGTCCGGCCGGCTGTGGTGCGGCGGCCGTGATCACGCTCACGACCATCGTGCAAGGCCTATGCGATCGCGGTCATCGCCGGCATCGCGGTCGGCTTCCTGGTCACGCGCTCGCGCACGCTGGTGCGCATCTTCGAGCCGGTGCTCGACCGGCATGTTCGCGGTGCCGCTGACGCTGTTCTTTCCGCTGTTCGTGGTGTTCTTCGGCATCGGGCCGGATTCGAAGGTCGCCTATGGCGCGACCTACAGCTTCTTTCCGATCGCGCTCAACACCATCGCGGGCTTCTCCAGCGTCGACGAGCTTTATCTGCGCGCGGTGCGCTCGATGGGCGCGTCGAGCCTCGCAGCAATTCCGCCACGTCTATCTGCCGGCGCGCGCTGCCGGTCACGCTCACCGGCCTGCGCATCGGCTTCTTCATCTGCATCGCGTCGGTGCTGGGCGGCGAGACGCTCGCGGCCGCCGCCGGCGTCGGCAAGTCGATCGCGCTCGTCGGCCGAACTGATGGAGACCGCGCGGCTCTATGCCTGGATCGCCTTCGTGGTGATCGTCTCGGTGATGCTCAATCTGCTGGCGCTCGCCGCCGAGTCGCGCAGCGAGCGGGAGTGACGCGCGATGAGCGCCACGCAGGTCCGCCTGATCCGGCTCGCGCTGATCGTCGCTGCTGCTCGCGATCTGGGAACTCTATGCGCGCTTCGTCAGCACGTCGTCGCTGATCGCGGGCCCGAGCGACGTCGCGCTGGCGTGGTGGCCGAAGGTGCATGGGCGAGCCGCGGCGTGCGCGCGGCCGTCGGCGTGACGCTGGTCGAGCTGGTCGTGGCATTCGCGCTGTCGGTCGTGTTCGGCATGCTGATCGGCGTCCTGATCGGGCTCAGCAATATCGGCCGCCGCAGCCTCTATCCGGTGGTGCTGCTGCTCTACGGCATTCCGCAGGCGATCATGCTGCCGCTGTTCGTGCTGATCTTCGGGCTCGGGCCGGCCAGCAAGATCGCCTTCGGCTTCAGCCACGGCATCTTCCCGGTGATCGTCAACACGCATCGCCGGCATGCGCAACGTCAGCCCGCTGCTGGTCGGCGGCGCCGCCGCCATGG
The DNA here is from genome assembly GCA_963817015.1 of uncultured Alphaproteobacteria bacterium. Lineage (GTDB taxonomy): Bacteria > Pseudomonadota > Alphaproteobacteria > Rhizobiales > Xanthobacteraceae > VAZQ01. Next base: position 118,203 of record CAWFMV010000019.1, read on the forward strand.
GCGCGACGCGGGCGCAGCAGGTGCGCTACGTGATCTTCCCGCACATGGTGACGACGGTGTTCGCCGGCCTGCGGCTGGCCATGACGCTGACGCTGCTCGGCGTCGTCCTGGCGGAGATCTTCGTGTCGCAGGGCGGCATCGGCTTCTTCACGCTGGCTCTATTCCGAGACCTTCAACCCGGCGGCTCTGATGGCGCTTGTCTTGACGCTCGCTCTCATGGCAATTGCGCTCAACGAGCTGGTGCGCCTGGTCGAGGCGCGCTTCTCGCGCTGGAAGGAATGACTGAGCGGGCATGAACGTCGTCGGCGTCGATATCGGGGGGACTTTCACCGACCTGGTCGGCTGCGTCGACGGCCGCATCGTCACCTCGAAGACCTCGACCGTGCCGGCCGATCCGACCCGCGGCGTGGCCGAGAGCCTGAGCGCTCGCCGGCTGCCGCATCGCCGGCGCTCGACGAGGTGCTGCACGGCTCCACCATCGCCATCAACACGGTGCTGGAGAGGAAGGGCGCGCGCACCGCGCTGATCACGACGCGCGGCTTCCGCGACACCTATGCGATCGGCCGCGGCAACCGCATCGAGGCGTTCAATCTGTTCTTCCACCGGCCGAAGCCGCTGATCCCGCGCGAGCTCACCTTCGAGGTCACCGAGCGGGTGAACGCCAAGGGCGAGGTGCTGATCGCCGCTCGCCGAGGACGAGGTCGCAAGCGCTCGGCGCAAGCGCTTCGCCGCGCACAAGATCGAGGCGGTCGCGGTGTGCCTCCTGCACGCCTACGCCAATCCGGCGCATGAGCGGCGCATCGGCGAGATTCTGCGCGCGGCCAATCCCGATCTGTTCGTCACGCTGTCGCACGAGATCGTGCGCGAATATCGCGAATACGAGCGCACCTCGACCACCGCCATCAATGCCTTCGTCGGGCCGCGCGTGCAGGGCTATCTGCGCCGGCTCGAAGGCTTCCTGCGCGCCGAGAAGTTTCGCCGGCAAGATCAACATCATGCGCTCGAACGGCGGCGTGATGTCGATCGGCGCTCGCGCAGGAGCAGCCGGTCTCGATGATGGAGTCCGGGCCGGTCGCCGGCATGATCGGCGCCGGCCGCCTCGCCGCGCATGCTCGGCATCGAGCGCGCCATCGGCTTCGACATGGGCGGCACCACCGCCAAGGCGAGCCTGATCACCAACGGCGCGCCGGCGATCGAGGAAGGCTACGTGATCGGCGGCGAAGCCTCGCGGCCAGCCGATGCAGCTTCCGGTCGTCGACATCGTCGAGGTCGGCGCCGGCGGCGGCTCGATCGCCTGGTGCGATCGCGATCGGCGGCATCCATGTCGGGCCGCAGAGCGCCGGCGCCGATCCGGGGCCGGCCTCCTACGGCAAGGGCTCGCTCGATCCGGTGGTGACCGACGCCGACCTGATTCTCGGCCGCATCAATGCCGAGCGCTTTCTCAACGGCGCCATGCGGCTCGATCGCGCCGCCGCCGAGCGCGCGGTCGCAGGCAAGCTCGCCGACCCGCTGCGGCTCTGGCGTGCCGGAGGCCGCGCTCGGCATCGTGCAGATCGCCGATGCCGCGATGTCGCTTGCGGTGCGCGCGGTGTCGATCAACAAGGGCGTCGATCCGCGCGCAGACCGCGATGATCGCGTTCGGCGGCGCCGGCCCGCTGCATGCGGTCGCGATCGCGCGCGAAATTTTCATTCCGAAGGTGATCGTGCCGAAGGTGCCCGGCACGTTCTCGGCGCTCGGCATGCTGATGGCGCCGTGGCGGCAGGATTTCGTGCGCACGCTCTACGGGCTCGCTCGGCAAGCTCGACGAGCAGGCCGGTCATGCAGCGTGTTCGCCGAGCTCGAAGCCGCCGGCCGGCAGCAGGTCGCGCGTGACGGCATCGCCGGAGCGCGATGCGTATTCACCTTCCTCGCCGACCTGCGCTATGTCGGGCAGGAGCACACGATCGCGATCCCGGTCGCGCGACCCGACGCTGCTCAGCGGCGACTTCGACGCCGCTGCGGCGAGCTGTTCGACGCCGAGCACGACCAGCGCTACGGCCAGGCCGCGCCCGACGAGCGGCTCGAATGCGTCAACGTGCGCCTGGTCGTGACCGCCGGCAAGGCCGACACGCTGGCGGAGCAGCTGGCTGGCGCAGCCCTGGACGCCGGAGGCGCCGGTCGCCGACGGCGACGCGCGACGTGATCTTCACCGACGCGGCGCAGCCCGTGCGCACGCGCATCGTCTGGCGGCCGTCGCTCGCCGCCGGCGCGCGCATCGAAGGCCCGGCCGTGATCGAGGAGCCGAACGCCACCACGCTCATCCATCCCGGCGATGTCGCGACCGTGACGGAGGCCGGCCATCTCATCATCGATGTCGCGCTCGATGCCGCGGGGGCCAGTCATGAGCCGCAACGAAGCCCATCCGATCACCGTCGAGGTCGTGCGCAACGCCATCGTGGCCTATGCGGACGAGATGGCGAACGCGCTGCTCGAAGGCCGCCTACAACATGATGATCTACGAGGTGCGCGACTATTGCTGCGGCCTGATCGACACGCAGGCGCGCATGATCTCGCAGAACCGCGGCGGGCTGCCGATCTTCCTCGCCGATCTCGGCGTCGCGGTCGCCGACGGCATCGCGCGCTACGGTCTCGACGGCTTTGCGCCCGGCGACGTCGTGGTGATGAACCAGGCCGAGGTCTGCGGCCAGCATCTCAACAACGTGGTGGTCTATTCGCCCTGCTTCCACGACGGCGAGGTCGTCGGCTTCGCGGCCAACCGCGCGCATTGGGTCGATATCGGCGGCATGCACCAGGGCTTCGGCTCGACCAACACCACCGACATCTATCGGCGAAGGCCTGCAGATCCGCTCGCTCAAGATCTACGAGGCCGGCAAGCGCAACGAGACGCTCTGGCAGATCATCCGCGACAATGTGCGCTATCCGGATGCGAGCCTCGGCGACCTGCGCGCGCAGATCGCCTCCTGCCAGCTCGGCGCGCGCCGCTATGGCGAGCTGATCGCGCGCTATGGCCGCGAGACGGTCGAGGCCTGCATCGCCAAGGTCTGGGACCAGGCCGAGCTGGCGGCGCGCCGCGTGGTCGAGTCGATCCCGGACGGCGACTACGAGGCCGAAAGCTTCCTCGACAACGACGGCCGCAATCTCGACAAGCCGCTGCGCGTGAAGGTCAAGGTGCAGGTGCGCGGCTCGCAGATGACGGTCGACTTCACCGAGATGAATCCGCAGGTGCCGTCGCCGCTCAATTCCGGCCGCTCCGGCGGCATCGCGGCGGCGCGCGTCGCCTTCAAGGCGCTGACCTCGCCCGATCTCGACGTCAACGAAGGCTGCTTCCGCCCGCTCGAAGTGATCCTGCCGGACGGCACCATGCTGAGCGCGCAGCCGGCGGCCGCGCTCGGGCGCTGGAGCATCGCGCTGCCGACCGTGATCGACACCATCCTCAAGGCGCTGTCGCCGGCGGTGCCGCAGCTCATGCCGGCCGCGCACAAGGGCGACATGGGCGGCTGCTCGTTCTTCGGCTTCCGGCCGGACGGCTCGCGCTACCTGCTGATGAACATCTTCGGCGGCGGCTGGGGCGGGCGGCCGAACGAGGACGGCGAATCCGCCGCGTCTCGGTCTGCCAGGGCGACGTGCGCAACACGCCGGTCGAGTTGCAGGAGATCAAATATCCGGTGCTGATCGACAAGCACGCGTTCCGCAGCGACTCCGGCGGCGCCGGCCGCTATCCGCGGCGGGCTCGGGCTCGAAGTCACCTACCGGATGCTGCAGCCCTGCAAGGCCAACATCAATTGCGAGCGCACGGTCGATCCGCCCTGGGGCCTGCATGGCGGCAAGTCCGCGCGCCACCAACGCGGCCATCGTCCGCCGCGCCGACGGCACCGAGCAGGTGCGTGCTGCAAGGCGACCGAGATCCCGCTCGCGACCGGCGACGTCGTGACCTTCCTCACCGCCGGCGGCGGCGGCTATGGCGATCCGCAAGCGCGCGCCGCGCGAGGCGGTCGCGCGCGATGTCGCCGAGGGCGTGGTCTCGACGGAGGCGGCGACGAAGGACTATGGCGCATCCGGCGAACAGCCAGCCGAGTGAGCCGATGATCGACGACGACCGCAAGCAGCGTCTGCTCGCCGCCATGGCGGAGAGCCGGCATCGACATGCTGCTGGTCTACGGCAATGCCTGGCAGGGCGATTATCTGCGCTACACCACCGACTACTCGCATCGCTGGAAGGGCAGGCGCTCGCGCTCGTGCGCGGCGACGGGCACGTCACGCTCTATCTCGACAGCCCGCTGGAAGTCGACCGCGCCGCAGATCGAATGCCCGGCATCGAGGTCGTGCATGCGCCGAACCTGATCGCCGAGGTCGACGACGCGCTCGACCGCTTCCGCAACCAGCGCATCGGCGCCGCGCCCGGCCGCCTGATCCCGCGCCGGCTCGCGGCGCGCGCCAAGGATCTGAAGCTCGCCGACCAGACCGCGTTCCTCGACCGCCTGCTGATGCACAAGCTCGACGTCCGAGATCGACGCCATGCGGCGCGCCGCCAAGCTCGCGGACGAGGGCTACGCGGTGTTCCGCGAGGCCGCGCGCGTCGGCCGCGCCGACTACGAGCTGATCGCCGAGATCGAGGCGTTCTTCCGCGCCAACGGCGTCGACCACAATTTCCAGATCATCGGCGTCGGCGGGCCAGGAGGTGCGCGGCATGGCGCCGCCGATCGGGCAAGCGGCTCAAGCGCGGCGACATGGTGACGACCGAGCTGACGCCCTGCGTCGACGGCTATTACGCGCAGATCTGCCGCACGCTGGTGGTCGGCGAGCCGAACGCCGAGCAGAAGAAGGCGCACGCGCTCTGGCGCGAAGTCGATGGAGGCCGGCATCGCGGTGGTGCGCGACGGCGTCACCGCCGCCGACATCGCGCGCGCCGAGAACGACGTGTTCCGCGCGCACGGGCTCGGCGAGTACACCACCAGCGAATACACCCGCGTGCGCGGCCACGGGCTCGGCCTGTTCGTCGACACCAAGCCGCACATCCTCGAGGACGTGACCACGCGCATCGACGCGGGCATGACGCTTGATCGTGCATCCCAACACCTATCATCCGGTGGTGGGCTACATGGTGCTCGGCGATTCGCTCGTGGTCACGCAAGGACGGCTGCGAGGTCCTCACCGCGACGCCGCGCGAACTGTTCAGCGTGCCGGCATGATTGGAAGATCCGGTCATGCGCCGCGGATTGATGGGATGGGACCGGAGCGAGCTGCCGCAGGCGGCGCTCGAGGCGCGGCTCGCGCGGCTGCAGGCCGCGATGGCGCGCGACGGTCTCGACGCGCTTTCTGCTCTACACCAATCTGGTGCGGCCGAGCGCGGTGTGCTGGCTCACCGGCTTCACGCCCTACTGGATCGAGAGCCTGCTGCTGGTGCCGCCGCGACGGGCACGCCGGTGCTCGCGACCGCGCTGTCGAAGCGCGTCGCCGACTGGATCAGGACCACCGCCTGGCTCGACGAGATCGTCAACACGCCGAAGCCCGGCACCGCCATCGGCCAGCGGCTCGCCGACGCCGGCTGCAAGCGGGTCGGCGTGCTCGAACTCGATGCGCTGCCGGCCGGGCTCTATGACGACATCGTGGCCGCCGCGCCCTCGGTCGAGCTGGTCGACGCGAGCGCGATCTTCGCCGGCTGCGCGCCGCACGATCGACGCTGCCGAGCGCAAGCTGATCGAGCACGCCGACGCGCTCGCGGTCGCGGCGCTCGCTCAGGTCGATGCGGCGCGCGACCGATGCGGGCGCGCTCGCGGGCCTGGTCGAGAAGCACGCGCGGCTTGCCGGCGCGGAGGAGGCCTATATCGCGATCGCGCCCGATCTCGATGCCGACCGCCGGCTCATCCGGGTCTCGGGACCGGTGCCGCTCGCGCGGCCGTTTCGCGGTGCGCGCCTCGGTCGCCTACAAGGGCGCCTGGGTGCGCCGCACGCGCAGCTTTGCCCGTGATCCGCAAGGCGCGAAGGCGATGGCGAGCGCGGACGCATGGCTGCCAGAGGCAATGCATGCGTTGCGCGAGCTTCTGCCAAGCAGGAGCTACTCGACGATTGCAGCATCGTTCGCACTGCTTCGAGCTGAACAGCATGCACAGATGAATAGCTGGATGGCGGAAAGCTGTATCGGAAGCTATCCGCTCGAGGTTGTTGCTACCTTGCCGGTGCACGGTAAGGAAGGGCCCGCGCCGAGCACCTTCCTTGTACTTTCGGTCGACCTCGCCGTCGACGACGTCCCCTGGCTCGGCGCCGCGCCGTTCTTCGTGCGCGAATAGTTGCTCATCAATCTGTCAGGCGCCTCTGGACTGCGGATCACCGCGCAGGAATGGCGCAATGGCCTCGACCGTCGCGTCGGGAAATTCCTCGTGCACGGCGAGCTTGCCGCAGGCAAGCTGCACGCTGCTGACGCTCGGGAGCGCCGCCAGCGCTTCCATTTCGGCGCGCGAGCGCGATGGCGTCTCGGCGCCATAGACGAGCAGGATCGGAACTGCGGTCCGCCGTGCGAGATCGAGGAACTCATCGCGGCTGCGCAGCGGATCAAGCCGCCCGGTGACAAACCGCACCGACGCAAAACGAGCACCGGCCGCCCGAGTGACCGCGAGCTTCTCGCGCAGTCGTTCCGCTGTCAGGAATCCGCGATCGACGTAGACATGGCCCGCGCCCATGTAACGAACGACTGGCTGGTTGACGTTCAGGCGATAGATGAGCGGCCCGATGCCCCGAAGGTCGACCAGCCGGCACAGCCGATCGAAGAACGGTCGATGTCCGCCCATCATGGTTGGCAATGGGCCCCGCCAGGTCGGCGCGATCAGGACGAGCCGCCCGGTGGCGGTCGCGTTTCCGGCGACGTGCTTGAGCGCATAGGATGCCGCATGCCCGGCCGCGATGATCGCATGCGGATGCGGGAGGATGGAGGTGAGGAGGAAAGACAGGAACGCGGAGTAGACGTTGGGAGTCCAATCAAGGGCCGGACGCGACTGATCACCGAAACCCGGCCAGTCGATCGCCGCGGTCCGATAGTGCGCGCTCAGGCGTTCCTGCAGCGGCCGCATCTCACGCCGGGTTGAGATCGAGCTGAGCGCCGGCAGGAGCAAAACGGATGGCCCGGAACCCAGCCAGTCGATCCCGATCCGGATCGTCTCGCCGCGCCACGACCACTCGATCTGTTCGGTTTGCATGGAAGCATTTTAGCAGGTCGGCGCTGAATGTGTGCGCATCCAGCGCCTCGCTGTATGTCGCGCTAGTCTAAAACTTCACATTTGCGAACGCGCGCACGCCGCGGCCCGGCATCAGCACCTCGTCCTTGGTGTAGGAGACGGAGTTGCGGATGTCGTCGTTGAGCAGGTTGGTTGCCGGTCAGGCCGACCGTCACCTCGCGTCACGCCATTGCTGCGTGATCCGTGCGGGCACCCAGCGATAGCTGATCTCGGCCCGCAGATCGTTGTAGCCGGCGGTCGGCGTCTCGCCGATCAGCGCGATGTTGTTCTGCGCGAAGGCGTGCAGCAGGTTGACGCGCGCGAGCCAGTCGCTGTCGCGATAGAACAGCGCCGCCGCCGATGCGCACCGGCGGAATGCGCGGCACGTTGGTGCCGTCGGTGAAGGTGGCGCGCACGACATCGAACTGGTTCTCGATGCCCCACACGCCGGTCCATAGCGGCGCGACCTCGTACTGGCTCTGGAATTCGATGCCGCGGAAGGTGGCGTCACGCTGCGAATAGACCGCCTGCTTCAACTCCTCGCCCGGTCGCCCGGCGATGCAGGCGTCCTCGCTCGCAGGTGTTGCCGGTGAGCCGCCGGAAGATGAAGCCGTTGAACCTCGTGTAGTAGCCGGTGAGCTCGAAGCGGAACGGCCCGGCGGCGCGCCGCATCCCGGCCTCGATCGAATTGGCGACTCTCGATCTTGAGGTTGGGATTGCCGATGTCGAACGTCGCCGTCGCGTCGTGTGGCGCCGCGGGAGAACAGCTCCGCGGGCTTCGGTGCGCGCTCGACATGTTGCGCCGTGATGCTGCCGACGAGGTCCCACGGCAGGTTCTGGATCAGGCCGACGCTCGCGCTCTTGGGCGTGAACTCCGGGCTGCGCGCGATCGAGGGGCCGATGTCGCCGGCACGCTCGCATCGAAGATGAGCGAGTGAAGTCAGGCACCGTGCCGTTTAGATCGACGTGCTCGATGCGGCCCGCGATCTGCGCCTTGGTGCGTCTCGCTGAACTTGAACTCGTTGAAGATGTAGCTGGCGACGCGCCGGTTGTTGTTCGGGTCCCACAGGCCGTTGAGCGGGCTGCCGGGATCGTCGGGGCTCGGCGCGGTGAGCTCCTGATGCCCGGCCTGCACGCCGATCGCGGTGGTCATCTCCGCGAAGCGCAGGTTGAACGGCTTGAGCGTGACCTCGACGCGGCCTTCCTGCTCCTTGTTGGTGAAGGTCTGGCGCACGCCGTCGCTGCCGAGGTCGAGCGGATCGGCGAGCCCGATCTCGTTGTGCTTGTAGTCGGTGACGCCGCCCCAGAAGCGGATCACGTCGATGCACGTCGTGTCGGCGAGCGCCACTCGCCCTTGCTCAGCACCTTGGTCTGCGTGCGCGTCGATGCGGGTCTTGTGGTCCTCGCCGTCGATACCCGGGATGTGATAGAGCGCGTTGTTCTGCATCACCGCGACGCCGGCAAAGCCGCCGTCGAACAGATACGAGCCGCCCAGCGACCAGCCGTCGGTGCGCAGCCGAGGAGTTCGGCTGCCGTCCGTTGAACTGGCCCGGCTGCGTGGCGTTCGGGGCCTCGGCCGGATTGGGCGGAACCAGATACGGATATCTGGGAATGCGATAGTCGTCGGCCTGGCGACCGAACGCATCGGCATGGAAGGCGAAGTTGCCCTTGCCGGCGTCGAGCAGAAGGCCGCCGTTGACGCCATTGTCGACGCGTGGTCACGTTGCCGCGCGCCTCGACGCTGACGCAGCCGGCTTGGTCGAGCGCTGGCGGCGCCTTGGTGACCAAGGGCCGCGGGGTGTCGCCGGGGCGGCACGGCAGCGCCTCGGGAATGCGGTTGTTCTCCGACTAGACGACGCCGCCAATCGCCTGCGATCCATAGCGCAAGGTCGCGGGTCCGCGGATCACCTCGACCTGGTTGCTGGTCAGCGGGTCGATCGGAACGAAGTGGTCCTCGCCGAGATCGGATGCGCCGCCGCCGCCGATGCCGTTCTCGACGATGCCGACGCGATTGACATCGAGGCCGCGCATGATCGGGCGGCTCGACGCGCCAGGTGCGAAGCTCGATCCGGTAATGCCGGGCTTGCTGAACAGCAGGTCACCCAAGGTGGGACTGGCGTTACGCCTGATCTCCTCATTGGGTATGACCGTGACGGTCGCGAACTGGTCGGTGACCACGGGCAACGTACCCTGCGCCGGTGCCGACGGCGCGGGTGGTGCCGCGGGCGCCGGTGTCGCGGGTCTCGCAGCTTGCTTCGGCTGCGCTGGCCGCGCTGCCGGCCGGCGCTGGATCGGGCTCGGCGCCTGCACTTCAACCTGCGGAAGGTCGACCTGCGAAAAGGCAACATCGCTGATGCTGCTCAAAGATAGGAACGTGGTGCTGCCCAGAAGCAGCGCATGATTGATCCTGATAGACATGTGTTGATCCCCAACATCGTAAATGCGTTTGCAGCGCAAGAAGCGCTGCGCCCCAAAGCCAGGGCATGGCGTCGCAAAGCGCGGCGATGCCGCTGGCGCAGTCGATGTCAGGCGAGGGGAGGTCCGCGGGCGCGCACGCGCACGGGTTTCGATGACGCAAGCTCAGACGTGACGCTGAAAGTGAGACGCGCGGCTGTTACCGGACGCGGCAGCGGCAGCGAGATCGCGGGCGGCGGCACGCCGGCGCCAGCCATGTGGATCACTGCGCAGGTGGCGCAGTGATCGATGAGCGGCTTCAGCGGAACGCGTGGCCGCGTCGGTCGGCGCCGCCGGGACTTGTACAGCGCCTTGAGCAGTGAGCCGAGGCGATGCCGCAGAGCTCACACTCGCATGCACGTGGCCGAACGTGAGCGCCAGCTGGAGCGCCATCGCGACCAGCGCGCACCACGCTCCCACTCGCACATTCGTCCGGAACCAACGCATGTCGCGTCAACTCCTTGTGCCTCACTTGAGGCTGAAACGGACCGGCACGGTCACAGTGATCTCGCCACCTGCAAAGACCACCGGCGGCGGTGGAAACTGCGAGCGTTGCGTGAGCGAAAGCGCCTCCTGGTCGAGCGCAGATGACCCGGAGCTCGTCACCAGGCGGGTTGAAAGCACTTTTCCCTGGCGATCCATATTGAAGGCGATCTTGGCGACGCCTTGCTGGCGGTTGGCACGCGCCTCGGACGGATAACGCTTGTTGCGTTCCAGAATGGCGCTGATCTCCTTTTGCCACCTCGGCAGCAGGTTGGCGCCGGTGGTGTCCTGTCTCCCTTCCGTTGGTGCGGTCGTGGGGGCGGGTGGTGGAGTGTACTCCTCCACCGCCTTCGGCACCTCGGGCTTGGTCTCCGGCAGCATCGCAACGTCACTCGGCGCTTCGATCTTTCTCCTCGGTCTTTTCTTCCGGCTGCTCCTGCGGCGTCTCTGGCACAGTCGGCGTCACGTCGGTGGCTGCGACCGGCATTTCGGCGAGCTCGATCACGATGGCGGCGCCTTGGCTGCTCTCGTCCGGGGGCGGCGCCCCAAGCAGGAGCGACGCCGCGATCGCGCCATGGGCGAACAGGATGATGGCTCCGCTCACCAGCCAGCGCAGCAGATCGGCTCGATCTTCAACAGTAAGTGCGATCATGGCACCGCTGCCTTCTCCAATCCGACCAGGGCGACCTTGAAATAGCCGGCGGCGCGCAGGAGATTCATCACCTCCATCAGCTCGCCGTAGGAAACGACCTTGTCGGCGCGCAGGAAGATGCGCATGTCCTTGTCGCCGTTGGTCGCCCGGTCGAGCGCGCCGCGCAGCGCCTCGCGCGCAACCGGCTGGTCGCCGAGCGCGAGCGAGAGATCGGACTTGACGGTCAGGAACAGCGGCTTGTCCGGCCGCGGCTGCGCCTGCGCGGTCGATGTCGGCAGATTGACCGACGAACGTCGACGGTCGCGAGCGGCGCCGCCACCATGAAGATGATGAGCAGCACCAGCATCACGTCGATGAACGGCGTGACGTTGATCTCGTGCACTTCGGCGAGCGTGTCCTCGCCATGATCGAGGCGAACTCCCATGGCACTCACTCGGCGGCCGACAATGTGGGTGTGCGCTTGGAGGCGGCGCATGCCGTGCCGGTCGAGATCGCGGCTGACCCAGCGCAGGACTTCGGCGGAGGCATCCCCGACGAGGTCGCGATAGCCCGCGATCTGGCGCGAGAACACGTTGTAGATGACGACGGCCGGAATGGCGGCGGCAAGCCCGAGCGCGGTCGCGAGCAGCGCCTCGGCGATGCCCGGCGCGACGACCGCGAGGTTGGTGGTCTGCGATTTCGAGATGCCGATGAAGCTGTTCATGATGCCCCAGACGGTGCCGAACAGCCCGACGAACGGCGCGGTCGCTCCGATCGTCGCGAGCACGCCGGTGCCGCGCATGATGCGGCGGGCGGCGGCTTTCTCGATGCGCTCGAAGGCGAGTGCGACCCGTTCCTTGAGCCCGTCTTTCTCGAGCGCGCCCTCGGAGAGCCTGAGCTCGGCTGCGGCCGCCTCGATGAAGCGGCCCGTCGTGCTCCGGCGTCGGGGTAGTCGCTTGCAGCGGGTCGGCTGGGCGCTCGGCGAAGCGCCTGAGGTCGGCACGCAGCCGCCGCTTGGCCGCGATCAGCTCGATGGTCTTGGCGAGCCACACGGTCCAGGTCACGAACGATGCGATCGCAAGGCCGATCATCACCGCCTTCACGACGATGTCGGCCTGCATGAACATGCCCCAGGGGCTGAGATCGCGCGGCAATGTGGCCACGTCGACCGGATTGCCCGTGGGGGGCTGCTCCTGTGCGGCCGCCAAATCGGCGGCGAGCAGGACGATGATTGAAAGCCCGTAGCCTGCGGCGAAACGCCAGCACGCCCAAAGCCGCTGCGGTAGAGTTCTGGTATTCATCCTCGCATCCTCAACGCCTGCATCACTTGGCGGCGTGCCAATTGCGGAATGCGACAACGCCGCTCAGATGAGGTCGCGGCTCGCGCGCGTCATGACGCGGGCGATGCCGAAGACCTGCGAATCGCGATGTCAGGCGAGGGGAGGTGCGCGGGCGTTGAACGGAAGCCCGGAATGGCTACTCGACTGCGCCTCAATGCGGGCTGTCAACCGAGCCTGGCTGGTGGGCAGCAGCGCCGCGACTGACGGCGGCTCTGCGGTCAGCAGGCCCGCCAGATGAATGCTGGCGCAAATGGTGCAGTAGTCCGCCACTCTGCTGTGCTTGGACGGAGCGGGCGGATCGTCAGCTGTTCCGGCGAGGGGCTGGGCGGCGGCGGATGCCAATGCCGCAGTGGCGGCTGAGCTGGCAAAATGCAGGTGCCCGAACGACAGAACGAGCTGGATGGCGAGCGCGAATAGCGCACACCAGGACCCAATTCTCATATTCCGCCGGAACCAGCGCATCGGACCTGCGAGCCGCCTCTGGGCTCGATCAAGCTAGCACCCTACGCGTGAAGGAGAATAGGCATCAGTTTGAACATTTTGTGATTGCCAGTGCCCGACCGCCGCCAGAGCAAACTTCAATTGACGAACCGCCCTCCCGCCCCTAGTTTCCGCGCCAAATCCATTCCCACCGCCGCCGCGCGCGTCCAGAAGCTTGAAGCGAGCTTGCCGTCATGAAAGTCCGTAACTCATTGAAATCGTTGCGCGGTCGCCATCGGGCCAACCGCCTGGTGCAGGCGCAAGGGCCGGGTCTATGTGATCAACAAGGTCCAGCGCCGGTTCAAGGCCCGCCAGGGCTGAGCCGTGCCTGATCCCGTGGCCGTCCCGCATCGGCGGGCGATTTTCACGCGACTTTGACCCAACTACCGCCTTTGCGAGGCCTTGGTGGAGCGTTAAGCTGGCACCATGGCCAATCGATTCCACGCTCTTTTCATCGCCGCCTTGCTCGCGACCGTGCCGGCCATGAGCGCGTCTGCTCAGGCCCCCGGTGCCCAGGCACCCGAAGTCAAGCCGCCGCAGGGCGACGGACCCAGCGACGGACCCAAGGTCGACCCGACCCCCGAGCCAAGGATCGCGCCCCCGGAACCCAGGATCGGCCCGAATCCGGAACCCAAGCTGGTCGAGCCGCCCGCCAATCTGCCGCGTCCGCAGACCGGCGACTCCAAGATCAACATCGACAAGCTGTTCGAGGCGCTCAAGATCGCGCCGACCGAGGAAAGCGCCAAATACGTCGAGAACCGTATCTGGGCGCTCTGGCTGGCAGCCGGTGGCGACACCAGCAATCTGCTGATGGGGCGCGTCAAGACCGCGATGGAAAAGAAGGAGCCCGACGTCGCGCTCAAGCTCCTCAACGCGATCATCGATCTCAAGCCTGAATTACGTCGAGGCCTGGAACCGGCGTGCGACGATTTACTTCAACAACAAGGACTACGTCAGCGCGATCGCGGACATCCATGAGGTACTCATGCGAGAGCCGCGCCACTTCGGGGCGCTCTCGGGGCTCGGCATCATCATGCAGGAGCTCGGCGACGACAAGGCGGCGCTCGAGGCCTACCGGCGTGCGCTCGCCGTGCATCCCAAGCTCGAGAAGGTTCCCGACCTGGTGAAGAAGCTGACCGAGAAGGTCGAAGGCCGCGAGATCTAGCGTCCCGCTCCAACGATGTCGTTTTGCAGATGGCCGGGGTCTGCTGCCCGGCCATCTGCGTCTTTGGGTACGTGGTCTCGGCCGCGTCCTTGCACTAGCATTACGGCAACGACCACGTACGGGAGGATCGTCATGCGCTTCGCACGCGCTATCCTGCTTGCGCTGCTGCTGGCGCCCGCCACTGCTTCTGCGCAGACTCAGAAACCCATCCGCATCATCGTGCCGTTTGCGCCGGGCGCGTCGGCCGACGGCATCGCGCGCGCGGTCGCGAACGGGCTCGGCGAGCGCAGCGGCCGGCCGGTCGTGGTCGAGAACAACGTCGGCGCTGGCGGCTCGCTCGGCCTCGTCGCCGCTCGCCAAAGTCGCCGCCCGATGGCGACACGCTCGGCGTCGGCGCGACCGGCGCGCTCCTGATCAATCCGCATCTGCCGAACTCGACCGCGCCCGATCTCCTGCGCGAGCTCGCGCCGGTCGCCAAGCTGATCGAGGTCGGTGTGATCGTGGTGGCGCATCCGACACATCGGCCCGACGAGCATCAAGGACCTGATCGCGCAGTCGAAGGCGCGGCCGGAAGGCTTGAGCTACGGCTCGACCGGCGTGCATACCGGCCAGCACATCACCATGGAGCTTCTCAAGAAGGCGACCGGCGCGAACCTCACCCACATTCCCTATCGCGGCAGCGCGCCGGCCGTGGTCGACGTGCTCGCCGGGCAGATTCCGTTCGCGGCGGTCGACATCACGTCGGCCTATCCGCATGTTGCGGCCGGCCGGCTGCGCGCGCTCGGCATGGGCGAGACCAAGCGCTCGGCCGCCGCGCCGGAAATTCCGACCATCGCGGAAGGCGGCGTGCCGGGCTTCGGGCGCGCCGGCGGCTTCATCGGGCTGTTTGCGCCGGCCGGGCACGCCGCCCGCGGTGGTCAAGCGGATTTCCGCGGAGGTTGCCGAGATCCTGAAGACTCCGGCCGTGCAGGCCAATGTGAAGACCTTGACCGCGACCGTGAACTACGAGGACGACGTCGACCTTCGCCAGCAACCTGGCAGCCGAATCGGCGCACTGGAAGGTCGTGATCGAAGGACCTGTTCCAAGTGACGCCGCTATTTTGCGCAGCCACTCGATGGGGATGACCGCTTGCCGCGCGAAGTTGCGATCTGCGCCAGATCGTGGAGGAGAACAACAATGCCGCTGATGAGCGGAGGTGATGCCGTCGTCCGATCGATCCTCGGCCACGGCGTATCGACGATCTATTGCCTGCCCGGCGTGCAGAGCGATCATCTGTTCAACGCCATGTTCGACGCCGGCGACGCGCTGCACGGTCGTGCATACGCGGCACGAGCAGGGCGCCGCCTATATGGCGCTCGGCGCCGCGCTCGCGACCGGCAAGCCCGCGGTCTATTCGGTGGTGCCGGGCCCGGGCTTCCTCAACAGCACGGCGGCGCTCGCCACGGCCTATTCGACCGGCGCGCAGCGTGCTCGCGCTGATCGGGCAGATCCCGAGCCGCGCGATCGACAAGGGCCATGGCCTGCTGCACGAGATTCCCGACCAGATCGGCATCCTGCGCACGCTCACCAAATGGGCGGACCGCGTCGGCAAGCCGCAGGATGCGCCCAGCGCTGGTCGGCACGCGCGTTCCAGCAGCTGCAATCCGGGCGGCCGCGGCCGGTCGGGCTCGAGGTGCCGCCCGACATGCTGGCCGCCAAGGCCGAGGTCGATCTCGATGTGCAGTTCGCGCCCGAGCCGGAGCCGCCGCTCGACGAGGACGCGATCGCGCGCGCCGCCGCAGCTGCTCGCCAAGGCCGAATGTCCGGTGATCTTCGTCGGTGGCGGCGCCAACGAGGCGGCCGCGGAGGTGCGCGCGCTCGCCGAGCGGCTCACCGCGCCGGTCGTCGCCTATCGCCGCGGCAAGGGCGTGCTCGATGAGCGCCATCCGCTCAGCCACGTGCTGCTGGGCGGGCATCGCGCTCTGGGCGCAAGGCCGACGTGGTGCTGGCGGTCGGCACGCGCCTGCAGCTTCCGATCAATCGCCTGGGGCATCGACGACAAGCTCACCATCATCAAGGTCGACATCGATCCGGCCGAGATGGATCGCATCCGCAAGCCCGAGATCGGCATCGTCGGCGATGCCGCAGCGGTGCTCAGGCGCCTCACGGCGCATCTCGCGCAAGCTCTCGCCGATGCGGCCGGATCGCGTCGAGGCGAGCCGCGCGCTCAAGGAGCGGTCGCCGCCGATCTTGCGGTGCTGGCGCCGCAGCTCGGCTATCTGCGCGCGATCCGCGACGTGCTGCCGGACAACGGCGTGGTGATCGATGAGCTGACGCAGGTCGGCTATGCGGCGCGCACCGCCTATCGAGGCGCGCGCGCCGCGCACCTACATCTCGTCGGGCTACCAGGGCACGCTCGGCTGGGGCGTCGCCACCGCGCTCGGCGCCAAGCATGCGCTCGGCGACGTGCCGGTGGTCGCGATCTCCGGCGACGGCGGCTTCATGTTCAACGTGCAGGAGCTTGCGACCGCGGTGCGCCACCGCATTCCGGCTCGTCGTCGTCGTGTTCAACGACGGCGCCTACGGCAACGTGCGCAACATGCAGCGCGACCTGCACGGCAACCGGCTGATCGGCTCCGACCTCGCCAATCCGGATTTCGTGAAGCTCGCCGAGAGCTTCGGCATCGGCGGCTATCGCGTCAGCGGCCCGGAGGCGCTGCGGCGCGCGCTCGAGACAGGCGCTCGGCAAGAACGAGCCGGCGCTGATCGAGGTACCGTGCGGCGACATGCCGAGCCCCTGGCAGTTCATCGACATGCCGAAGGTGCGGGGTACATGAGCGCGGCTGTCAATCAGGGCGTCTCATGGTAATTCGATTGCTGCGCATGACCGTGGTCGGCGTCGGAGTCCTGCTTTCGCTGCTTGCGGTGCTGGCCGCGGGTCACGATCGTCGGCGCGCGCATGATTGCGCGGCGCATCCGCCGGCCGGCCGGTTCGTGGAGGTCGCTGGCGGGCGGCTGCACGTGGTCGATCTCGACGGCGCGACGCAGCCCGTCCGACGACGATCCGCCGGTGGTGCTGCTGCACGGCGCGAGCGGCAATCTCGAGGACATGCGGCTTGCGCTCGCCGACCGGCTCGAGCGCACGCCATCGCGTCATCTTGGTCGATCGGCCCGGGCCATGGCTGGAGCGAGCGGCCGACGCGGACAATGCGCTCGCCGGCGCGCCAGGCCGCCATGATCGGCGAGATGCTGGAGCGGCTCGACGTCGGGCGCGCGATCATCGTGGCGCACTCGTTTGCCGGATCGGTCGCGACCGCGCTGGCGCTCGACGATCCCGGGCGCGTCGCCGGCCTCGTGCTGATCGCGCCGGTGCTCTATCCGTGGCGACGCGGCATCGCCTGGTACTACAGCCT
Source organism: uncultured Alphaproteobacteria bacterium (assembly GCA_963817015.1). GTDB lineage: Bacteria > Pseudomonadota > Alphaproteobacteria > Rhizobiales > Xanthobacteraceae > VAZQ01. Next base: position 135,358 of record CAWFMV010000019.1, read on the forward strand.
CGCGGCGACGCCAGTCATCGGGCCGCTGTTCGCGCAGACGTTCGCCGTGCCGGTCGGCTCCGCTGCTGATGCGGCCGGTCGTCCGCGCGGTGTTCGCGCCGCAGGCAGCGCCCGCCGACTACGCCGAGCGCGCCGCCATCACGCTGGTGCTGCGGCCGCAGACCTTTCTCGCCAATGCCCGCGATGTCGCCGGCCTCAACGCGTTTGTGACGCGCCAGGCGCCACGCTACGCCAGCATCAAGGCGCCGACGATGATCATCACCGGCGATCGCGATACGATCGTGTCACCCGACATCCATGCGCGCGCTTTCGCTGCGAAGCGTACCGCAGAGCAAGCTCGTCGTGCTCGAAGGCGTCGGCCATATGCCGCATCACGTGGCGACCGATCGCGTGGTGGCAGCGATCGACGAGGTGACGGCAGAGGCCGTGTTGGCGGCGCGTTGATACGCTTGCGCTATCAGCTCCCGCCGGCGCGTCCTGCCCGACAAACGCGATGCGCAGCATGTTGGTGGCGCCCGGCGTGCCGAGTGGCACGCCCGCCACGATGATCACGCGCTGGCCGGCCTTGGCGAAGCCGTCCTTGAAGGCAAGCCGGCAAGCGCGCGCCACCATGTCGTCCAGGTCGCGCGCGTCCTCGGCCACGATCGAGTGCACGCCCCAGACCAGCGACAGGCGGCGCGCGGTCGAGAGATTGGGCGAGATCGCGATCACCGGCGACTTCGGCCGCTCGCGCGCCACCCGCAGCGCGGTCGAGCCCGACGAGGTCCAGCAGATGATGGCCGCGAGATCGAGCGTGTCGGCGATCTGGCGTGCGGCCGCCGCGATCGCGTCGGCACCGGTCGACTCGGGCTCGGTGCGCTGCGCGTGCAGGATGCCGCGATGGAGCGGATCTTTCTCCACCTCCTCGGCGATGCGGTTCATGGTGGTGACCGCCTCGACCGGAAATTGCCCGGCGGCTGATTCAGCCGACAGCATCACGGCGTCGGCGCCCTCGAAGATCGCGGTGGCGACGTCGGAGACCTCGGCGCGCGTCGGCACCGGCGCGGTGATCATGGACTCGAGCATCTGCGTCGCGACGACGACCGGCTTGCCGGCGCGGCGTGCGAGCCGCGTCATCTGCTTCTGGATGCCCGGCACCAGCTCGAGCGGCAGCTCGACGCCGAGGTCGCCGCGCGCCACCATCAGGGCGTCGGTGATGTCGATGATGTCGCCCAGGCGTTCGACCGCCTGCGGCTTCTCGATCTTGGCCATCACCAGCGCGCGGCCGCGCGTGATCTTCTTGGCCTCGGCGATATCGTCGGGCCGTTGGATGAAGGAGAGCGCCACCCAGTCGATGCCGGCGTCGAGCGCGGCGTCGAGATCGGAGCGATCCTTGGGGGCGAGCGCAGAGAACCCCAGCGTCGTCTGCGGCAGGCTCACGCCCTTGCGGTCCGACAGCTTGCCGCCGACCTCGACGCGCGTGGCGATGCGCTGCGCGCCTACCTCGGTGGCGGTGAGCCGCACCTTGCCGTCGTCGAGCAGCAACTGATGGCCGGGCTGGATGGCGGCGAAGATCTCCGCATGCGGCAGGTGCACGCGCGTTGCGTCGCCTGGCGCCTCGTCGGTATCGAGAAAGAACGTGTCGCCCTTGGCGAGCGTGATCGGACCGGCTCCGAAGCGCCCGATCCGCAGCTTCGGTCCCTGCAGGTCGACCAGGACGCCGATCGGCCGGCCGTACTCGAACTCGACCGCGCGGATCAGTGCCACGAGCTCGCGCATGCGATCATGCGAGGTGTGGCTCATATTGATGCGGAACACGTCCGCGCCGGCACGAAACAGGTCCGCGATGACGGTTCGGTCAGACGACGCCGGTCCGAGCGTCGCCAGGATCTTGGTCCGGCGCAGTCGTCGCATCAGTTCTTGCTTCGGGGTGACTGCACTGGTGGGCGCCCTGACGAGGGCGGCGGGACGACCGGAGCGCGCGACTGCAGCGGCTGCTGCGGCGCGGCTTCGGCGGATTCGGTGAGCTGCACTGTCCATGACGGCTGCTCGCCGGTATCGACCTCGAAGAAGCCGGTCCGGTCAAAGCCGCGCGCGAGGCAGTCCTCGGTGCCGCGGATGGTGAACTCCTTGTCGCGCGAGCACATGTAGGCCTGTCCGGACCATTCGCCGTTGCGGTCATAGTCGACCGCATAGATGTAGTAATACCTAGCTACGAGCGGCCCGCGCATCAATGTCTCGCATGTGCGCGGCGGCAGGTTCCACCAGCCCTCGGTGCTCCAGCCATCGTTCTCCTTGTAGCCCAACGAAATGCCAACGCGGCTCGTGGTGTTGTTGCAAAGCCGGAAATCGGCAGCGGCGGGCTGCGGCGCGAGCACGATCATGCCGGCCAGCGCGCACCCCAAGAGCGCGCCAGAGCGGGCGTCGGTCAGGCGGCAGCACGGGACCTGGTGCAAGCTCATCGTGGTCCGTCGGTCCTTCATCGTTCTCGCGGGCCGGATTTCACGCAGGCGGTTAGGGGCTGTCAACCTCAACTATCAACCAGGATAGCCCGGAAATCGTTCACGTTGGTACAGGTCGGACCCGGTTTCAAAAGGTTATCAAGGCTGGAGAAGAATTTCGTCGAATTGTTGTCACAAAGGTAGGTGGCAGCATCGAGGCCGAGCTCGCGGGCGCGTTGGAGGGTTGTGTGGTCCACATAGGCCCCGGCGGGATCGTCAGGGCTGCCCACCCCGCCGTCAGTGCCATCAGTATCGCCTGCCAGGCCTGCAATGCCGGCTGCGCCGTCGAGCGCCAGCGCGAGGGCCAGCGCATATTCCTGATTTGGCCCGCCACGCCCATTGCCACGCACCGTCACAGTCAGCTCGCCGCCCGACAGGATGACAGCGCGGCGGCCCTTTGCCTTCAGGTCGCGGGCGATGCGGGCGTGCTCGGCCGCGACGGCGCGCGCCTCGCCCTCGAGCGCGGTGCCAAGCAACACGCAGTCATAGCCGGCGGAGCGCACCGCAGCTTCGACGCTGTTGAAGACGTCCGCTGGTCGTGCAGCGAGCACAAACGAGGTGTTGGCAAACAGCGGATCGCCCGGCTTGGGCGATTCGTTCTCCGGATCGGCGAGCGCGCGGGTGATGGCTGTGGGCACGGCGAGTCCATGGCGCGCCAGGATGGCGCGCGCGTCTGCGAGTGTTGAAGGATCCGGCACTGTCGGACCCGAGCCGATCACCGCTGGATCGTCGCCGGGCACGTCCGAGATCGCGATGGTGATGAGTCGCGCTGGCTGTGCGCGTGCAGCCAGGCGGCCGCCCTTGATGCGCGAGAGATGCTTGCGCACGGTGTTGATCTCGGTAATCGACGCGCCGCAGGCAAGCAGCGATTTGGTCAGCGCCTGCTTCTCGACGAGCGACAGGTCTGCAGCCGGCGCAATCCAGTTGGCCGAGGCCCCGCCCGAGATCAACGCAAGCACAAGATCGTCGGGGCCGGCGGAGTCGGCGAGCGCGAGCGTCTCGATCGTGGCGGCAATCCCGGTCGCGTCGGGAACAGGATGGCCGGCTTCGACTACGCGAATGATCCGGGTTGGACGCGCATAGCCGTGCCGCGTGACGGCAAGCCCCGCGATGCGACTTGCCGGCACGCCGATATCATCAAGGTAATGGCGCTCGGCGACTTCAGCCATCGAGCCAGCAGCCTTGCCGGCGGCCAGAATGATGATCCGTCCGGAGGCAGGCGGCGCTGGCAGGTGCGCCGGCAGGCATTGCGACGGATGCGCCGCCGCGACGGCGATGTCGTACAGGTGTTCGAGGAAGGCGTGGAGTGATGTAGCCAAGTGCCGTCCTTTGGTTGTTGGCAAGTCAGTGCGACATAGCCGCAGTTGTAGCTGGTTCCAATCTAAACTAGGCTATCTGGCAGCGCCTGTCGGCCACAGTGCCGGCGAACACTCCGCAAGCAATGCTGCAGCAGGCCGCGGGGCAATAACAATCCACATCAACAATTCACATTGGGGACGAACACAGGGAGGCAACGCATGCCGGCAGTTGCGTTCACGATCAACAGCAAGGCGGTCACGGTCGAGGCTGAGCCCGACACGCCGCTGCTTTGGGTGGTGCGCGAGCACCTGAAACTCACGGGCACCAAATTCGGTTGCGGCTCGGGCCTCTGCGGCGCCTGCACGGTCCATCTCGATGGCATCGCGGTGCGCTCCTGCCAGGTGCCGTTCGAGCAGGTGAGCGGCAAGAAGGTCACCACCATCGAGGGCCTGTCGCCCACCAGCAATCATCCGCTGCAGAAGGCCTGGATCGCCGAGCAGGTGCCGCAATGCGGCTACTGCCAGTCCGGGCAGATCATGCAGGCGGCCGAGCTTCTGGCGAAGACCAGACGGCCGACGCGCGAGCAGATCGTCGCCCACATGGACGGCAACATCTGTCGCTGCGGCACCTATCCACGCATCGTGCGCGCGATCGAGCGCGCCGCGCGGGAGGGCTAAGCCATGACCGAGAAGCAAGGCACTCTCGATACGGCCGTCAGCCGTCGCAGCTTCGTCAAAGGCGCGGCCGGACTGACGTTCTCCTTCACGCTTGGCGGCGCAGTGCTCGGTCGCGCATCCGAGGCTTTTGCCGCCGAGGGCGCGAAGCTCAACGCCTGGGTGACGATCGGCACCGACAACGCGATCACGATTCTCTGTCCGACCTCCGAGATGGGGCAGGGCGTGCTGACCTCGCTGCCGCTCATTCTGGCGGAGGAGCTCGACGCCGACTGGTCGAAAGTCAAATGCGAGTTCGCGCCGAACAATCCGGGGCTCTATGGCGGCGTCCACAAGATGTTTCCAGGCGCGCAGGTGACGCTCGCGAGCGTCTCGGTGCCGGCCTATTACATGCCGCTGCGGCTCGCGGGTGCGCAGGCGCGCAGGGTGCTCATCGATAACGTCGCTGAGCAGTGGAAGGTGCCGGCCGCCGAGCTGACGACCGACCGCAGCACCGTGATCCATCGCAAGTCCGGGCGGCGCATCTCCTATGGCGAGGTCGCGAAGTTTGCGAAGGTGCCGGCCGAGCTGCCGAAGATCGCCGAGGCCGATCTCAAGAAGCCTGCACAGTTCAAGCTGATCGGCCGCAAGGACCTCAAGCGTGTCGACGTGCCGTCCAAGGTCAACGGCACCGCCCGCTATGGCATCGATGTGCAGGTGCCGGGCATGGTCTACGCCAGCGTGCTGCAGACGCCGATGGACGGCGCCAAGGCTGAGAGCGTCAACGCCGACGAGGTGATGAAGATCAAGGGCGTGACGCGGGTAATTCCGCTTCCATTCGGAGTAGCGGTGGTCGGCGATACGGTCGAGGCGACGCGCAGCGGGCGCAATGCCCTGAAGGTCGCCTGGAACACGTCGGAAGCGAAGGCCGCGCCATTCGATTCGGAAAAGGCGAAAGCCGACTACGCCCAGAAGGGCGCCGATCCCAATGTCGAGGCGAAGGAATGGTACAACGTCGGCGATGCCGCCAAGGCGCTCGCCGGCGCTGCCAAGACGATCGAAGCGACCTACTGGTCGGAGCACACCTATCACGCCCAGATGGAGCCGATGAACGCGGTCGCCCAGGTCTCGGACGACGGTCAGTCGGCGGAGATCTGGGTCGGCACGCAGGTGCAGCCGCTCGCCGCGGCGGTGGTGGCCGGAGTGCTCAAGACCACGCCCGACAAGGTCAAGATCAATCTGCAGCTGCTCGGCGGCGGCTTCGGCCGGCGCATCTGGCCGGACGCGCCGGTGCAGGCGGCGGTGATCGCCAACATCGTCAAGAAGCCGGTCAAGCTCATCCTCACGCGCGAGGATGACATCGCGGCCGCGCGGCCGCGTCCGATGACGCATCATGTCCTCAAGGCCGGGCTCGACGACAAGGGCAACCTCATCGGCTGGCATCATCGGATCGTGGCCGAGAATGTCGATGCGGTCGCGGCGCCGCCGCGCTTCCAGGCGACCGGCGGCCAGGACATCATCGGCTGGCGCGGGCATGGAGCAGGAGTTCTACACCATCCCCAATATCCGGGCCGAAGGTGTGCGCGAGCAGCGTGGCATGCGCGTGCATGCCTGGCGCGGCATCGGCGCCGGCTACAACAAGTTCGTCAGCGAATCGTTCGTCGATGAGATCGCCGCGGCGCGCGGCGTCGATCCGCTCGCGATGCGGCTCGAGCTCACCAAGAATCATCCGCGCGCCAGCGCGGTGATCAAGGCGGTGGCCGAGATGGCGGACTGGAAGCGCAAACGGCCGGGTCGCGGGCTCGGGCTTGCGTTTGCCGACTATCACGACACGCTGACGGCCGGCATCGCGGAGATTTCCATCGATCGTGCGACCGGCAAGATCAAGGTGCACAACTATTGGATCGTGGCCGATCCCGGTCTCGTCATCCATCCCGATAACGCGCTCGCGCAGATCGAAAGCGCCGTGATCTACGGACTGAGCGGCGCGCTGTCGGAGGAGCTGACCGTCAAGGACGGCGCCGTGCAGCAGTCGAACTTCGGCGACTATCACGTGTTGCGCATGAGCGATGTGCCGCAGATCCACACGCGCATTCTCACGACCAGCAACCCGCCCACCGGTATGGGCGAGATCGGCCTGCCGTGCGTGGCGCCCGCGATCGGCAACGCGGTGTTCCAGCTCACCGGCAAGCGGCTGCGCCACCTGCCGATGTCGTCCGCGCGGGTGAAGACGGCGCTGGCGTAGCCAGGCTTAACAACCGTCAGGGCCCGCCGCGCCTCGTGCGGCGGGCTTTTTCATGGCTGGCAGGGGACGCGGCGCGCGACTATCTTGAGGGCCGACCCCATTGCGGAGACATATCGCGGAGAACCGGCCATGGACGACAAGACCCGCACCGAGCTCGAGGCGGCCGCCTTCCGGCGGCTGCTGGAGCATTTGCGCACCCGCACCGACGTGCAGAACATCGACATGATGAACCTCGCCGGCTTCTGCCGGAACTGCCTCTCCAACTGGATGAAGGAGGCCGCCGACGCCAACGGCGTGCCGATGAGCAAGGACCAGAGCCGGGAGGCGGTCTACGGCATGCCGTTCGAGGATTGGAAGGCGAAGTACCAGAAAGAGGCCGGCGCGGAGAAGCTCGCCACGTTTGAAAAAGCAAGGCCGAAACACTGATTGTCCACGGTCGCAGTCTACCGTTGTGGATGACGGCGGCCTGCGCTTGACCCTGACGCCCGACTCCCGATCCTTCTTGCCGGAACGCGATGTTGCGTGAACGGAAGGAGTGAACGATGGCGACCGCTGGGACTTCTGAGACCGCTGTTAATGGCAGCCGGGATGAAGAGGCGACCGTCAGCTTTGGGCGCGATCAGCTCAAGGCCTTCATCGAGCGAATCGAGCGGCTGGAGGAGGAGAAGAAGGCGCTCGGCGACGACATCCGCGACGTCTATGCCGAGGCCAAAGGGACGGGCTTCGACGTGAAGGCGCTGCGTGCGATCGTGCGCATGCGCAAGCAGGACGTCAACGAGCGCAAGGAGCAGGAGGCGCTGATCGAGACCTATCTGCATGCGCTTGGCATGCTGAATTGAGGCGCCCGCTTCCGAAGATGTGTAGCAGTGACCCTCCGTCTGTCGTCCCCGCGCAGGCGGGGACCCATACGACGCAGCTAGGCGACGTGGCAGGGCCAGCGATAATCGAAATCTTGGTGGTTATGGGTCCCCGCCTGCGCGGGGACGACAGCGGCTGAGTTCGTACCAGGGACACTTGAGCACGCTGGGTTTCCCGCTTCGCGTGGTAACGAGCGGATTTAAGAGGCGATTCAAACTCAGCTCATCTCGCTACAATGCGCCGCCACGCCAAAAAACCCGCTTGCGCGTGTCTTTGTTTAAATCGATGAGCTTGTCGTCGTCGCTGACGCCGATCAGCGCAGCGCGGCGGTGCGGCGGCTGAACGTCACGGTCGAGATGAACACGACCGCGGTTCCGGCGAATCGCTGTGTCGACATGCCGAGATGCGGATCATTCGCGAACGTCATCATCACCGATGACGACGGCTTCTGCAGATAGGGGCTGAGCGTGCGGAAGTCGGTGGTGCCGAGGAGCGAGGTGCTCATGAAGGCGCCCGCGCTCGGTGCCACGATCATGGCGCGCATCCACGGATCGTTGAACTGCTGACCGGCCTTCGCCTGGGCCAGCGCGGCCGCGAGCGTCTGCGCGGTTGTCGAGGCCGGGGCCGGTGTCGTCGCAGCCGGCTCAGCGCCGCGCTTGACGGCGACCGTGGTGTCGCGCTGGGTCGGGGCGGCCTGGGCCGTCCGGGTCGGCGATGGCGTGCTGGTAGTCGGCGCGCTGCCAGCCACGGGCCGCGCCGGGGTCGCCGGATGCGATGCGGGCGCATAGGCGAGCGTGTTGCCGGTTGGGGCGCGATCCGGCGCTGGCCAAGGCGTGCTGCTGGTCGAATCAGCACTCGCGACGCGGGCGGCTGCAGATTTAGCCGCGGCGCTCATCTGCGCGCTGATGTCAGGCGAGGTCTGCCAGAAGCCGCGCTCGCTGATCACGGCATTGGCCGAGCTGTCGCCGCCATTGACCAGGCCCGCGGCCCGGGCGGGGCGCAACTCGACCGGCCGCGATGACGCGGAGGCGAGGCCGAAGCTGCCCGTCTGCGGCTGGGCGGGCGCTGCCGCCACCGCGGCTGGCCGCTCGGCCGACTTGTCTTTGATCTTGTCGCTGCTCTTTTCGTTGTTCTTGGCAGCGGGCTTCTTGGCCTCGGCCGTGCGAGCGGCCGGCGCGGTTGCGGCCACGGTCTCGGCATCCTCCTCTTCCTCGCCGCCGCCGAACAGCTTGGCGAAGGGATTGGGGATGCGGGCCGAGGCCACCTTGGTGTCGGTCTTGCGCGAGGCGACCGCGGTGATCGGCCCCTTGGCCATCACCTTGGCGAGCTCGACTTCCGGCATCCGCGGCCAGTGCCGCACGCTGCCGGTGTCGAGATGCACGAAATTCGAGGACGGATAGAAGCCCACGCCACCGCGCGAGGCGCGCAAGCCTGCTTCCCGCAGCTTCTCCAGCGACACGCCCGGGATGTAGAAGTCCATGGCCTTGCCAAGCATGTGCTGGCTGAACTTGGCCACGCCGCTCGAGCGGCGCCGCAGCATGGCATTGGTGCCGGGCGAGCGATAGCCGCACACGATCGCGATCGGCTCGGTCGCCTCCACCTCGCGATAGACGTCCCAGATCAGATCGAACAGGTGAGGATCCATGCTGGTCGCCTGGTCCTCCCGCCAATCCCGCAGGACTTGATTGAGCTTCTTGAGAGCTTCGTCGTCGTAGCGCCCGTTCACCTTGTAGGTGATGGTCACCTTTTCGTTGGTGTGGGTATGGCGCAGCGTGAGCGAGCGGGTATCGCCGTTGGCGGTCGCGTTCTGCAGACTTTGGGAGCCGACAAGAATCAATAAGGCGGCAAGACCGGCGCAACCGCCGAGGCGCAGAGAGCGATGATGGCCATTTGAGCTGCGCGCAGTTTTCAACGGCATGCGATCCCGCGTCAAAAGATGTGTTCAACGCTAGTCGCAACGGCTCATTAGCCGTTACCAACACTGCTGTCCGCCTCGGTTTGTCCCCACCGTGGCAAACGTGAACACAGTCTTAATTAGGGATCGGTTAATGCGCCGTTAGCGCGTCCCCCAGTCCCCCCGATACCTCATGGCTACCGGGGGACTGTGGCAAAAAGTGGCCACGTCTGGAAGGGTGGTTAACGCGCACCACCCTTCCTGTGGACAAGGAATTAACGCACTCGGCTCGGGGGCCGGACCTGCTGCTGGCTGCGTCCGAGTGCCGAACAACTGCTCGAAGAAGCCGCCGCCCTGACGCGGCGGCAGGTCGGCGGTCTTTGGACGCTTGTTCGACGCGGAGGAGCTGCCGCTATCCTTCGGACGCTCCTGCGCCATCTCGACCATCCCGCGCTCGCTCTTGATCGCCGACTGCATGCGGCCATCGTAGCCGTAGATGTCGCGGCGGATCTGCAGCTTGCCTTCGTCATCCACGAACGCGGTCTGATAGGTCAGGTTGACCGGGATGATGGTCGGGAATTGGATGTCGACCTCGGCGCTGCCATACATCCTCTTGATGCGCTCGGCGGTCCAGCCCTCGGTCGGGCGCACCAGGTTCAGGAGCACCTCGGCGTATTTCGGCGGGTCCTGCACGCGCATGCAGCCATGGCTGTAGGCGCGGGTGTCGTGCGCGAACAGGTGCTTGTCGGGCGTGTCGTGCTGATAGACCAGGAAGCGGTTGGGGAAGTTGAAGCGCACGCGCCCGAGCGCATTGCCGTCGCCCGGCGGCTGATAGATGTGCACCGAACCGTCGCGGTTGTTGACGAGCTTCAGGCCCATGCGGTCGAGCACGGTCGGATCCTGCGCCAGCGCCGGCAGGTACTCGTTGTTGATGATCGACGGCGGCACGTTCCAGGTCGGATTGACCGTGATGTACTTCATCTGCCCGCTGAGCAGCGGCGTCTGCAGGTTCGGCTTGCCCACCACCACGCGAGTCTGCCAGTGCAGGTGGCCGTCCTTCACGACCCGCAGCATGTAGTCGGGAATGTTGACGATCACGTAGGCCTTGCCCATGTCGCGCGGCAGCCAGCGCCAGCGCTCCATATTGATGACGATCGTGTCGATCGATTCGCCGCGGCGCGGCGGAGCGGCGCCGTTGAGCAGCTTCACCGTGTTGGCGTTGAGCATGCCGTCGTCTTTGACGCCCTTGCCCTTCTGGAAGGTCTTCACGGCCGCGACCAGATCGTTGTCGTAGCGCAGGTTGTCCTCGTCGCCCGGCACATTGAGCCGCTTGCGCAGCAGCGGGATGCGGGCGTCGTTCCCGCCCGGCTTCACGCTCGGACCTTCCGGAATGCGCACGAACTTCTCTTCATCCGCGCCATTCACGCCGCGCAGCTCGGCGAGCTTGGCCTTGAGCCTGCGATAGCCCTCATGCGGCGGGCTGTATTCGTCGAGCGCCTTCGCCACATCGTTTGCATCCCTGATCGTGGTCAGGACCACCGCCGGATCAGGCGGCTGCTGCGGCATCTCGATGTCCTTGCCGACGCGCGATTGCGGGAAACGCCCAGCCTGCAGATGGCGCGCGAAGGTCAGCACCGTCACCGTGAATTTGAGCTCGGCTTCCGCCAGCGCATCGGCGCCCACGGCGTCGAAGCTCGGGAGCTTGTAGTCCTTGAGATCGAGGCCATCGGCATCCACGACGCGCAGGCGCTCGATCGCCGATTTGGCGCGCGCATTGACGACGCCGCGTTCGAACCACAGCGGCGCGAAATTGTTGTTCTGATAGAAGGTCTCGACGACGCTGCGCTCCTTCCGGTTCGGAAAGATCCTGTCGATCTTGGCGGTCAGCAGCTCGCGCATTTTTTCCGCGATCGGACGATCGGCGGGGTCGAGCGCGGCCAGCGGATCGGGCGCTGCTTCGGGCATTGCCACCGCGCTGTCGCTCGGCGCTGCTTGGTTCGGGACAGCGCTGCTTGGTGTCGCGCTGCCCGGTGTAGCGCTGCTGTTGCTGGTGTTGCCGGTCACGTCCGCGGCGCTGGGCGGCGGCAGGGTGGACTGCTCAGGCAACGGCATCCTGGCCTCGAGCAGATCAGGCTGCGCGTGCGCGGATGCAAATGTCAGTACCAGCGTCAGTGCCGTCCCAGCCAAGATGCGGTCATACCGATCGCCGCGCATTCGCAGTCTCCCAATGATTCGATGGACTCTCGCAAGAGCCCCATTTCCTGCCACGTCAGACCCGCGTCAAGCCTTTGACCTCAACCCGAAAATGCCCGTAAAGGCAACGGGGTGGCCATCAAATTCCCGCGTGTTTGCGCCGATTTTGCGCCTGCTGTCACCCGTTGACAACGGGCTGTGGAGGACCACTTTCGGGCTCGGTCGCAAGCCCCAGGCTATCGAGCTTGCGATACAGGGTTGAACGGCCAATTTGCAGCCGTCGTGCCACTTCAGACATCTGCCCGCGATAATGGGCGATTGCGAATCGGATGACCTCGCCTTCGATCTCCTCCAGCGGCCGAATGTCGCCGGTGGCGTCGAGCAGCGCGAGCTTGGCGTAGAGCGCAGCCGGGAGTGAGTCGGCCGGCGATTCGGTCGGTGCAGGCGACTAGCGGCCAAGCCGGGTGCATCGAGGGTTGGCGAATCAAAGCTCGGCGAATCAAGGCTTGACGAACTAAGGCTCGGCGAATCTGGGCTCAGAATGGGCGCGATCGGCGGCAACGGCAGCGCGCTCGCAGCCTGTGCGATCTGGGGGAATTCCGTGACCCCGATCTCGTTTCCTTCCGCTAATACCACTGCCCGAAACACGGCATTCTCAAGCTGGCGGACATTGCCCGGCCAGCGGTAGGCGGAGAGAAGCGTGAGCGCCTCGGTGCTGATCCCGGTGACGCGCTTGCCCTCCTCGGCCGCAAAGCGGGCGAGGAAATGCCGGACGAGCTCCGGGATGTCCTCCGGCCGCTCGGCCAGAGGGGGCACGCTGATCGGAAACACGTGCAGGCGGTAGAACAGGTCCTCGCGGAAGCGGCCCTGCATCACATCGGTGATCAGATCGCGGTTGGTGGCCGAGATGATTCGCACGTCGACCCTGACCGGCTTGCGGGCGCCGACCGGCTCGACCTCGTTCTCCTGGATGGCGCGCAAGAGCTTCACCTGCGCGGCCGGCGGCAGCTCGCTGACCTCGTCCAGGAACAGCGTGCCGCCCGACGCCTCCACGAACTTGCCAGTATGGCGATCGGTGGCTCCGGTGAAGGCACCCTTCTCGTGGCCGAACAGGATCGACTCGACCAGGTTGTCCGGGATCGCGCCGCAGTTGACCGCGACGAATGGCTTTGCGCGCCGATCGCCGGTGCCGTGAATGGCGCGCGCGACCAGCTCCTTGCCGACACCGGACTGGCCCTCGATCAGGACCGGAATGGCGGAGCCGGCGGCTTTCTCGGCGGTGCGGATCACCGCATGCATGCGCGCGCTGCGCGTGACGATGTCGCGAAACGTGAGCGTGCCGGCGCGGGTGCGCTTGATGCGATTGAGCTCGCCCGCAAGCGCGCTCGTGGCCAGCGCGTTGCGCAGGCTCACCTGCAGGCGCTCGGCGCCAACCGGCTTTACGACGAAATCGGTCGCGCCCGCCCGCATGGCGGTGACCACATTGTCGATGCCGCCGTGGGCGGTTTGCACGATCACCGGCGTGGCGAGCGAAGCCTCGCGCATCTTGGCGAGCACGCCGAGGCCGTCGAGATCGGGCATCACGAGGTCGAGCACGACCGCATCAAAGCGATCTGCGCCAGTCAGTAGCGCAACGGCAGCATCGCCGCCTTCGGCGACGACCGCCTGATAGCCCGTGCGGGTGACAATGTTCTCAAGCAGCCTGCGCTGCACCGGATCGTCGTCGACGATGAGAACGCGCTCGGGCATGACGGCAACTCCACGCAAACTGGCCGCAACAAAAGACTGTGCCGATTTGGGGCGACTCTGGCGGATGACACTTAAGGGCGTGTTAAGGCTGTGGTATTGCGCTATGTATTTGTGAAAAATACTATTTTACCAGTGAGGGGCGCGGCCGGAAAGAAGATGGTGGTTGATAATATTTGTCTTTCCGTCCTGGGTGGTTTCGTTTTGCCAAAAGTTACCGAGCGGGCGTCAAATCCGGATCTCTGGCAGCTTTCTCATCGCCGTTGGCGCATGGTCGCCGGCGCATTCGCTTGCAGTAAAGATAGGTGTTCCCGCGAGTCACGCAAGAATACTGGGTTCGCTCAACAACCATCGCGCTCAACGTGGTGCGTACGCCGCCAGGAAGGTGCGCACCGCAATGCCGACCACATGATTGATCCGCTCTTCGGTCGGCGGACCGCCGAAGTTGAAGATGAGTGGCTTGAACATCGTTGACTGGCAGGAATCGAGGAACTGCGCCGCCGCCACTTCGACGTCGGGGACCACAAGGAAGCCTGCCGGCGACCTGGTCTTCGAGATAGCGGCTGAGCCGCGCGATGCCGGTCGCGGGGCCGGTCTCGTAGAATTGCTTGCCGATCGCCGGCATGCGTTCCGCGATGCTGATCACCGTGCGCAGCGGCGACTGCGCCTCGGGCCGACACAGGAACCGCACAAAGGCGCAGCCGAGCCGCGTCAGCACCGCTTCGACGTCGTGATCGTTCGAGTCGAGCGCAAACACCTGCTCGGCCTGCGCTCGGCACTCCTCCTCGGCGATCGCCTCGAACAGCGCTTCCTTGCTGTCGAAGTAGACATAAAGCGTGCCCTTGGAGACGCCGGCCTGCCGCGCGATCTCGCCCATGCTCGCCCCGTCGAAACCCTGCGCCAAAAACACGACGCGGGCGCCCTCCATGATCTGCCGCCGTTTGGCGCGATCCTGCCGCTCCGTGGCGGCCACAAGGTGAGTGCTAGACATTTTTTCCTGCCCGTTTCTGCCGTTTTGCCACGGCGTCGTTGTGCATCGCATCACAAAATGGTGACCGAACCGTTCGGTCATTGATCTGGTTGGTCGATGATCTATATTCAAGACCGCAATGACCGAACCGTTCGGTCAATTGTCTCTGATTAGGGCCGCTGGGCAAAGAAATTCAAGGGATATCAGCATGTACCGCGAAAACGATCGATCTTCGATTGGCGGCGATGTGGCCAGAAACGACGGGTGGCAGGATTGGCCGCCGGAGCCGACCTCAGCCGATCCAGAAGGCGCGCCGTCGCAGCACCGTGGGACGCCAGAGGCCAAGGGGGATCAGGCTGGCGTATCTGGATACCTCAAGCCGGCACCTGACGTTCGCCCTTCTCGTAACCTCCCAGCTCCTCTGACTCGTCGTCCAGTGAAGGAAGCTCCCGTGAATGATGCGAAGCCCCGCGGTCGCACTGCCAAGAAGCTAGCGCTCGTGCTCGGCGTCTTGCTCGCACTCGGCCTTGCCGGCTGGTACGGCGAGTACTGGTGGACCACGGGCCGCTATCTCGTCTCGACCGACGACGCCTATGTGGGCGCCAAGAACGCGACGCTCGCGGCCAAGATCACCGGCTATGTCGCCGACGTTGCGGTTGACGACAACGCGCATGTGCGCGAGGGCGATGTCATCGCGCACATCGACGACGGCGACTACCAGCTCGCGGTCAAGACTGCGCGCGACAACATCGCCACCCAGCAGGCGACCGTCGACCGCATCGGCAAGCAGGTCACGGCGCAGGACGCCGCCGTCGACCAGGCCAAGGCGCAGCTCGCCTCCGCGCAGGCCGGCGCGACGCGCACCGAGCTCGAGCTCAAGCGCCAGCGCGACCTCGCCGCACGCAGCTATGCGAGCCAGCAGACGCTCGAGCAGGCGCAGGCCAACCGCGACCAGGCGGCTGCTGCCGTGCAGTCCGGCCAGGCGGCGCTCGAGGCGGCGCAAGCCCAGGTCGATGTGCTGAAGGCTCAGCAGGTCGAAGCGCTCCGCACGCTTGATCAATTCAAGACCGCGCTCGCCAAGGCGGAGCGCGATCTGTCGTTCACCGTGGTCCGCGCGCCGTTCGATGGCGTGATCGGCAACCGCGCCATGCAGGTCGGCGATCTGGTGCAGCCCGGGCAGCGGCTCGCGAGCCTGGTGCCACTCGATGCCGTCTATGTCGACGCGAACTTCAAGGAGACGCAGCTCGCGGATCTCCATCCGGGCCAGCCGGTTGCCATCTCGGTCGACGCCTACTCGAGCCGCAAGCTGCAAGGCAGCGTCGTCAGCGTCGCGCCGGCTTCCGGCTCGGTGTTCTCGCTGCTGCCGCCCGACAACGCGACCGGCAATTTCACCAAGATCGTCCAACGCCTGCCGGTGCGCATCGCGGTGCCGGCCGAGGTGGCGGAGCAGGGCCTGCTGCGCCCCGGCATGTCGGTCGTCGTCAGCGTCGACACCAAGCCCGGCGCCGTCGCGGAACAAGAACGTTGCGGCGAACAAGAACACCGTGATGACCGCCGAGAGCACGACCAAGCCGCGCCGCGTGCGCTAGACGGCCGCACGTCGAGACGTGAGGTCCGCAATGGCAAACACTGCAAATCCAACAGCCAACGGAAACGACTTGATCGCCGCGCCGGCGGAGGACGCCGACCGGATCGAGCCGCGCCGTCTCGTCGCCTTCATCGCCATGGTGTTCGGCATGTTCATGGCGATCCTGGACGTCCAGATCGTCTCTGCCTCGCTGACCGAGATCCAGGCCGGCCTTTCCGCCAGCAGCAACGAGATTTCCTGGGTGCAGACCGCCTACCTCATCGCCGAGGTGGTGATGATCCCGCTCTCGGGCTTTCTGTCGCGCGCATTCGGCACCCGGATTCTCTTTGCCATCTCGGCCGCAGGCTTCACCGCCGCGAGCCTGATGTGCGGGCTGTCGACTACGATCAACGAGATGATCGTGTGGCGGCTCATCCAGGGCTTCATCGGCGGCGCCATGATCCCGACCGTCTTCGCCACCTCGTTCATGATCTTTCCGCGCTCGCGCATGGGCCTGATCACGCCGCTGATCGGGCTCGTGGCAACGCTCGCGCCGACCATCGGGCCCACGATCGGCGGCTATCTGACCGACACGCTGTCCTGGCACTGGCTGTTCTTCATCAATATCGGGCCCGGCATCGTGGTCACGATCATGGCGTTCACGCTGATCGATTTCGACAAGCCGGACTTCAAGCTGTTCGAGCATTTCGACTGGTGGGGGCTGATCTTCATGGCCGGCTTTCTTGGCGCGCTCGAATACGTGCTCGAGGAAGGCCCGCGCAACGACTGGTTCGGCGACGGCACGGTCCTGGCCTGCGCCTGGATCTCGGGGCTCTCTGCGGTCGCGTTCTTCGCACGCGCGCTCATGGCGCGCGACCCGATCGTCGACCTCGGCGCGTTCTCAGACCGCAATTTCGCGCTCGGCTCGCTGTTCTCGTTCGTGCTCGGCATCGGCCTCTACGGCCTCACGCTATCTCTATCCGCTCTATCTCGCGCAGATCCGCGGCTACAACGCGCTGATGATCGGCGAGACCATGTTCGTCTCAGGCCTCGCCATGTTCGCGACCGCGCCGATCGCCGGAAAGCTCATGACCAGGGTCGACCCGCGCCTGATGCTGATGGCGGGCTTTCTGTTCTTCGCCATCGGGACCTGGTGGATGACCTGGCTGACCAAGGACTGGGACTTCTGGGAGCTGTTCTGGCCGCAGATCTTTCGCGGCGTCGGCCTGATGATCGCATTCATCCCGATCAACAACATCTCGCTCGGCACGCTGCCGCCGGAGCGCGTGAAGAACGCCTCGGGCCTCTATAACCTGACGCGCAATCTCGGCGGGGCGGTCGGCCTCGCCGGCCTCACGACCGTCTTGAACGACCGCACCGACCTTCATCTCGCGCGCCTGCACGAGGCGGTGACCTGGTCGCGCCCGGGCGTGCTGGAAACGCTCGACGCCCTCACCACGCGCTTCCAGAGCTACGGCAGTGACGCCAAGGCGATGGCGCTCAAGCAGCTCATGTTGCTCACGCACCAGCAGGGCGTCGTGATGGCGTTTGCCGATGTGTTCTTCCTGTTGACGCTGCTCTTCGTCGGACTTGCCGCGCTCGCCGTCGTCATGAAGAAGCCAACTCAGGCCGCGCCGGCCGGCGGCGGCCATTGAGGTCTGATCTTGTCGCGTGGCGCCGCGAAGACGAGCCGTCGAAGTCGCGCCGCCATCAAGGACGCGGCCGTGACGCTGGGAGGCTGACATGACCGCACATGATCTCAAACTGTCACGCCGTGCGGCGTTGCGCGGTATGGCGGGTCTCGTCATTGGCGTCGCGCTGCCGCTGCGCGGCGTTCGCGCAATCGGGCGCGGCGCGCGCGTTTCAGGCGGGAAGCGGATCGGCCGCGTTCGTCCCCAATGCGTTTGTGCGCGTTGGCGTCGACGATACCGTCACGGTGCTCATCAAGCACATCGAGTTTGGACAAGGTCCGTTCACCGGCCTGTCGACGCTCGTTGCCGAGGAGATGGATGCCGACTGGTCGAAGGTGCGTGCCGAGCATGCGCCGGCGAATGCCGAGCTTTACAAGAACCTGGCGTTCGGCGCGCAAGGAACCGGCGGCTCGACTGCAATTGCGAACTCCTACGAGCAGATGCGCAAGGCGGGCGCTGCAGCGCGTGCCATGCTGGTGCAGGCCGCGGCGGAGGCCTGGCGCGTGCCGGCATCCGAGATCACCGTCGAGCAGGGCGTGCTCCGTCATAGCCTCGGGCCGGCAGGGACGCTTCGGCGAGTTCGCGGAAGCGGCGTCGCGCCTGCCGGTTCCTGCCGATCCGCCGCTCAAGGATCCATCGGCGTTCCGCTTGATCGGCCGCGAACATGCCGTGTCGACGGCTCGACAGCGCGAGCAAGGCCAACGGCACCGCCCAGTTCACCATCGATATTCGCGAACCGGATATGCTCACCGTGCTGGTGGCGCGGCCGCCGCGGTTCGGCGCCAAGGTCGCATCGTTCGACGACAAGGCCGCGCGCGCGGTGCCCGGCGTGGTCGACGTGAAGCAGATTTCGATCGGGTGTCGCGGTCTACGCCAACGGCTTCTGGCCGGCGACGCAAAGGACGGGAGGCGCTGCGCGTCACCTGGGACGAAAGCGGCTGCCGAGCGGCGCAGCAGCGATCAGCTCGTCACGGAATATCGCGCACTTGCTCGCCGTCCCGGCGATCGTCGTGAAAGCCCACGGCGATGCCGAGGCCGCCTTGGCCAGCGGCGGCAAGCGTGATCGAAGCCGAGTATGTCTTTCCCTATCTCGCGCACGCTCCGATGGAGCCGCTCGACGGCTTTCTGCAGTGGGATGGCGAACGTGCCGTGGCGCGCTTCGGCAGCCAGCTGCAGACCGGCGATCAGATGACGATCGCGAAGCGTCTCGGGCTCACGCCCGACAAGGTCGAGCTCGCAGACGATGCTGGCCGGCGGCAGCTTCGGGCGCCGCGCGCAGCAGACCATGCACCTTGCCGCCGAGCTCGCCGAGGGCGCCAAGGCGATCGGACCGGCCGGCCGGTCAAGCTCATGTGGACGCGCGAGGACGATATCCGTGGTGGCTACTACCGCGCCGTTGTTCGTGCATCGCCTGCGCGGCGCGGCTGCGCGACGGCAAGATCGACGGCGTGGATCGAGCACGAGCGTCGGGCAGTCGATCCTGAAAGGATCGCCGTTCGAGGCGATGATCAAGAACGGCATCGATCCCACCTCGGTCGGAGGGCGCGAACGAATTGCCGTACGACAATCGCCGAATTTCCGCTGCGACCTGCACACCACGCAAGTCGGCGTGCCGATGTTGTGGTGGCGGTCGGTCGGCCACTCACATACCGGCTATGCGGTCGAGTGCTTCGTGGACGAACTGCTGGAAGCGACCGGCAAGGACCCGGTCGCGGGCCGTCTCGCCATGATGAACAATGCAGCCGCGCGCCAGCCGGCGTGCTGCGCGCCGTCGCCGAGCTCGCAGGATGGATCAGGCCCCGGCCCGGCGAACGGACGCGCGCGCGGCGTCGCGGTGGTCGAGAGCTTCGGCAGCTTCGTCGCGCAGATTGCGGAAGTGTCGGTCGAGAGAGGCGGTGAGCCGCGGGTGCACAAGGTGTGGTGCGCGGTCGATTGCGGTGTGGCGGTGAATCCCGGATGTCATCCGCGCGCAGATGGAAGGCGGCATCGGGTACGGTCTCGGCCATGTCACTGTTCGGCGAGCTCGCGCTCGACGAAGGCGAGCCGGTGCCGGCGCAACTTCGACACCTATCGCTCGCTTGCGCATCAACGAGATGCCGGAGGTCGAGGTCGACGATCGTGCAAATCGACCGAGAAGCCGACCGGCGTCGGCGAGCCGGGCGTTCCGCCGATCGGACCCGCGGTCGCGAACGCCATGGCGCGTCTCGGTCTCGGGCGGCCGCGGCGGTTGCCGATCGTACGGGGGACGGTGTGATGAACAAAGGTGTCGCAATTTTGCTCCGCAGCTCTGTTTGACGGCAACCTTGTCGATCGCGCTGCATCGACGCACCTGCACAGCCGCAGGTCGCCGCCGGCGACCTGCGCCCCATCACCGACTTTGCCGGCATTGCCGATCGCAACGCGCGCGCGCGATCGCGCTGTTTCAAGAAGCCGGCAAGGTGCTGCAGCATCCGCGCTGCGTGAACTGCCATCCCGCCGGCGACAGCCCGCGCCAGACCGATCAGCGCCGGCCGCACCAGCCACTGGTCGTGCGCGGCGCCGACGGTCATGGCGCCCCGACGCTTGCGTGCAACACCTGCCACGGACCGGCGAACTTCGATCCGGCGCGTGTGCCCGGCCATCCGGAGTGGCATCTCGCGCCGCTCGCGATGGCGTGGGAAGGCCGCTCGCTCGGGCAGATCTGCGAGCAGATCAAGGACCGCGCCCGCAACGGCGATCGCGACATGGCGGCGCTGCTGCATCACCTCGGCGAGGACACGCTCGTCGGATGGGCGTGGACGCCCGGGTTCGGGCGACGCCTGCACCCGGCACACAAGCTCGTTTTGGCGAGATCATGCGCGCCTGGGCGGACGCCGGCGCGGCCTGCCCGGCGCCGTAAGAGAAAATTGCGTCCTTGTTGACGCGCTGATTGGTGTTAGTGCGGTAGCTGCCCTCGGGCCACATGCAAATCGCAAGCAACGGATCGACTTTCCACTGCCGCATCGATGGCGGGAGCGGCCCTGGGTGATGCTCGCTCATGGGCTCGCGACCGACCTGACGATGTGGGATGAGCTGACGTATGCGCTGAAAGATCGCTACCGCGTGCTGCGCTATGACGCGCGCGGCCATGGCGGCTCATCGGCGACGCAAGGCGACTACTCGCTCGACATGCTGGTCGCCGATGCGGTCGGCATTCTCGACATGCTCGGCATCGCGCAATGCCATTTCGGCGGGCTCTCCATGGGCGGCATGGTCACGCTCGGCATGCTGCTCGATCATCCGACGCGGATCACCAGCGCCGTCATCGCGGATTCACGTCACACCACGACGCCGGAGTTCACCACGGCCTGGCATGCGCGTGCCGAGGAGGTGCGGCAAGGCGGCATCGAGGCGGTGGTCGCCTCAACGGTGCGCCGCTGGTCGAGCGAAGGTCTGGCCGAACGCAATCCGGCGGTGATCGCGCGCATGGAGACGATGATCCGGCACACCTCGGACCTCGGCTATTGCGGCTGCGCGGCCGCGCTGGCGCGGCTCAACTATGGCCACCGGCTTGGCGAGATCGATCGTCCGGCGCTCCTCATCTGCGGCAGCGAGGATCACGGCGCGCCGCCGGAGAACACGCGGCAGATGCACGCCGCCATCAAGGGCTCGCGCTTCCTCGCGATCGAGCAGGCCGGCCACATCTCGAACATCGAGCATCCCGAGATCTTCAACGATGCGGTCGTGCGTTTCCTGGGCGATGTCGAGCGCGGCGATAATCCGGCTGCCACATTGTAAACGGCGCCGATCCTGCTTTTGACAGGCCTGCGGACAAGCTAAGCTCACTCTGAAGCGGCACCGGCCGAAGCGTCATGCACGCCGCGTGCAATAAAGTGCCGATAAGGGAGGAGCCAATGACCACACAGCATCCGCTGTCATACCTCGCGCTCGCCATTGCGGCTTCTGTCATGAGCCTCGCCACGGCCGCCCACGCCGTCGAGCTCGATCCGGCGGCTGTGTCGCGTTGTGACACCTGAGCAGTTCAAATGGCGAGACCCGACCGACCGGGTGGCCACCAACCAGGTCAATCTCCATGGCGATCCGAGTAAGGCCGGTGAGCTCTACATCTACATCAACAAGTTCAAGCCTGGCCGCTTCGGCAATCCGCACTATCATCCCAACGACCGCTTCATCACCGTGATCGACGGCGCCTCATGGCATGGCACCGGACCGGTGGTGGACGTCGCGCACGCCCATCGCGTTCCGAAGGGAACGTTCATGATCGATCATGCCTCGAAGGTCCATTGGGGCGGCAACAAGGAGGAAGGCGGCTCCTACCTGATCGCCGGCATCGGCCCTGGAGGCAGCGTCGAAGTCCCGAAGAGCAGCGGCCCGTGGGCGGGAGGCGATCCCTCGGCCGCGACCGTTGTGCTCCCCGACCAGATCCCGTGGCAGGAGCATGGCGTTTTCCGGCTGGCGAACCTGGCCGGCGATCCGGACAAACGCGGGGTCTTTGTGCAGATGCTGATGTTGCCCAAGGGCGGCGCCGGCTTCAGCCGACCGCATGTTCATACGGTGCCGCTCTACACCATGGTGCTGTCCGGCACCTGGTGGGTCGGCACCGGCGACAAGTTCGATCCCGACAATCTCACGGTCCCGATCAAGCCGGGCTCGTTTGTCACGCACTTTGGCAATCGCGTGCATTGGGACGGTGCCAAGGATGAGGACGTGACGCTTCTGATCATCGGCGAAGGCCCGGTGACGACCGCGCGCGTGGAGGAGACGAGATAAGTCGTCGATCAGGCGCCGCAAAATGCGATGCCCCGGAGGAGGCCCCCGGGGCTTTGGTGTTGTTTGTGCGCCCCACGCTCCGTTCATCCCCGCGGAAGCGGGGATCCAGCCTTGAGATACGGAACAAGGCTGGCTTCTGGGTCCCCGCTTTCGCGGGGACGAACGGAGATTGTGGCTGCGTATGTATCCGCCTCACTGCGTCGCCTTGTTGAAATACTTCTGCAGATATTTCGGATCCGGCGGCGGCTGGTCCTTCTGGATCGGCATCACATAGCCGTCGCCATCGAGCAGATAGAGCTTGTCGCCGATGGTGATCCAGCGATTGTCCTCGGTGCAGTTGTATTCCTCGTAG
This sequence comes from uncultured Alphaproteobacteria bacterium, assembly GCA_963817015.1. Lineage (GTDB taxonomy): Bacteria > Pseudomonadota > Alphaproteobacteria > Rhizobiales > Xanthobacteraceae > VAZQ01. Next base: position 158,055 of record CAWFMV010000019.1, read on the forward strand.
ATCGGGTTGGTGACGCGGCGATAGAACCGGCTCACCGTCCAGGGCCGCGTCAGCGCGTGGTCGATGGTGGTGATCTCGTCGCGCAGGATGTTGCGGTCGGCCTTGTCGAGATAGAGCTTCTCCTTCACGACCGTCTGGTTGTCCTGGTGCAGCGGGATGCCGCTCGAATCGAACAGGCGCGGTCCCTGCGTGTAGCGGGTCTCGACCTCGAGCGTGTCGTAGACGCCGTCGTTGTCGGTGTCGGACCATTTGCCGATCGAGTAGCCGTTGAAGTTCCGCAGTGCGTCGGCTTCGCCCTTCGGGAAATCGCGTCCGTCGGTGTAGATGCGGCGGAGCGGGCTCATCGATTCCGCCAGCATGTAGGTGGTCTTCGGCTTGATGACGACCTCGATCGGTTCGTAGAGGATCATCACGCGCGGCATGCCGACCGGGCCGCAGATGCCCTTGATGTCGAAGAACGTGCCGGCGCGCTGCCCTTGGCGAGGTTCGACTGATAGACCGCCTGGTATTCGGGCGTGAGCGGCGCCTCCTGCCGCGGTCCGGGCGGCTTGCTCGGGTCCCATGCGCCGACCGGGCTGCCGCGGCCCCACAGGCCGTCCCAGTCCTCCGGCATCTTCTTGGTGTCCTGGGCGCTTGCACTTGCGCCCATGCACAGCGTCGCGGCCAGCATCGCGGCGCCGACGATCGAGCTTCGTTGCAGCATGTGTGTCCTCCTGTCTCAGGCTTCTCGCGCAACCATGCGCTCAACGGCTGATCTCGTTGCGCATCACCATTCCGCCCTTCATCACGAACTGCACGCGGCTCATCAGGCCAAGGTCCGCGAGCGGATTGCCAGGCACCGCGATGATATCGGCGAACTTGCCCTTCTCGATCGTGCCGATGTGCTTTTCCCAGTCGTAGTTCAGCATGCGGGCGGCGGGCAGATAGGCGGTCTGCAGCGATTGCGCCGGGCTCAGGCCCCACTTGGCGTAGTAGTTGAACTGGCCGGCCTGCTTGCCGTGCGGGATCGACACGGAGGTGGCGCCGCTGCCGAACACGATCGGAATGCCGGCCGCAACCGCCCGCCGCACGGCCTGCTCCAGAAGCTTGAGGCGGGAATTGCGGCCGCCGGTTTCCCGCAGGTCGGCCTGCTCGAGCGCCACCAGATCGTCGACCGTCGGCACGAACGGCAGCTTCTTCTCCAGCATGACCTTGACGTCCGCATCGTCGAGCTCGAGCAGATGATTGGGCGCGTCGACGCCGGCATTGATGCAGCTGTGCATGCCTTCGCCGCCATAGGTATGGCATGCGACCTTGAGGCCAAGCCGGTGCGCCTCATCCACAATGGCGTTGACCTCTTCGGGCGTCAGCGACGGACTGTTGACCAGCGTCGCGTCCGGCTTCCACATGTGCTCGGTGCCGGCGAAGTCCTGCGTGGTGTAGATCTTGATGTAGTCGACGCCATGCAGCTTCGCCTCGCGCACGGCCGAGCGCGCGAGCCACGGCCCGTTGACGTTCTTGTTTTCGGTATAGCCCTCGTAGGTGCGCACCGACTGATTGTCGGGATAGTAGTTGGTGGCGCGCGGATTGAGCGACTGGCCGACCACCTGCATGCGCGGGCCGCGCACGCTGCCGTTGTTGATCGCGTCGCGCAGGTCGACCGTGTAGAAGGAGCCGCGCGAATCCATGTCGAGCACGGTGGTGAAGCCGACATCGAGATCGATCTGCGCGTTGGCCAGCGCGCGCAAGCGCGCGCGCCGCCAGGCTTGCGGCATTGCCGCCGGTGTTCACGTGCACATGCGCGTCGATCATGCCGGGCATCATGGTGGCGGCGCCGAGATCGATCACGCGCGCGCCTTCCGGAATCTGCACGTTGGCGCCGACGTCGGTGATACGGTCGCCTTTGATCAGCACCACCGCATTGCTCACCAGCGTGCCGGCCTTCGCATCGAACATCGAGGCGGCTCTGATGGCGACGACCTGATCCTTCGGCGCGAAGTATTTGCCGTTGGCTTGGGCCAACACGGGCGAGCTTGTGACGATACTTGTCGCGCTACCGGCAACGATGGCGGAGACGAGCACGCCGAAGAGCTTGGCTTGCCGACGCATGGGAACCTCCCTTTGCAATTGTTTTTGACGACGCCCCGCACATCCTACACCAATATCGTCGACGGGCGGGAGACCGCTCGCAATTGTTCCGGCAGCCCGAGTGTGGAAACCGAATAATTTTGCCGTAACTGCTCTGCCCTATCGGTTGTCGTCCCCGCGAAGGCGGGGACCCATAACCACAAAGGCTGCAGTTATCGCTGACCATGCCACATCGCTTCGCTGCGGAGTATGGGTCCCCGCCTTCGCGGGGACGACAGCGAGGAGTCACACTCCACATCTCCTTGTGCGAGGACTTGGTGGAAGTCTGACAGCGATCGTGTATAGTTCGCGTAACCTGGCGGCCGCTGGCTCGCCGGGCTCGAATGCAAGAATTCTAAGAATTCAAAAATGAGGGAGGAGTTCCGATGCGATACACAGCCGCGTTGAAATCGACCGCAATTGGCATTGGGTGTTTCGACTGCGCTTGCGACGCGCGGTGTGGGCGCAGGAAGGCGGAGCGGCCGGCCCCTGGCGGGGAGCCGGAGCGAAGCCTTGCTTCGGGCCTGAAGGCGGCTCCTTTCAATGCCCGGCGCCCGCCGGCGTCGGTGGCGATCCGCGCCGGCCGCCTGTTCGACAGCGCAAGCGGCCAGATGCTGACCAACCAGGTGGTGGTGCTGCAGGGCGACCGCATCAGCGAGGTCGGGTCCGCCGCGCAGGTGAAAATTCCCAGCGGATGCGCAGGTGATCGATCTCAGCCAGGCCACCGTGCTGCCCGGCCTGATCGACGCGCACACCCATATGTTCAACCCGCCCAAGGCCGGCATGTCGCGCGAGACCTCGACCCTGATCGCGATCCACAATCTGCAGGCCGACCTGCGGGCCGGCTTCACCAGCGCGCGCGACATGAGCTCGCACGGCAACGGCTATGCCGATGTCGATATGCGCAACGCCATCAACGAAGGCCGCATCGACGGCCCGCGGTTCAAAGTGTCGGGGCGCGGCATCGTCTGGGGCCCGGCCGTCGCCGCCAACGTCCCGGTCAATCCGCTGGCAAGCAACCGGATCAGCACGGCCGAGGAAGGGCGCGCGGCGGTGCGCGAGCACGTCGAGCGTGGCGCCGACTGGATCAAGCTGTTCCCGGGCGGCGCCTATTCCTTCACGCCGACCGGCGACGTCAACTATGTGACGACCTATCCGTTGGCCGTGCTGCAGGCGATGATCGACGAGGCCCATCGCCTCGGCAAGAAGACCGGCTGCCATGTGTTCGGCGGCGAGGGACTGAAGAACACCATCGCGGCCGGCTGCGACACGGTCGAGCACGCCTTCGGCCTCACCCAGGAGCAGGCCGACATGATCGTGGCCAAGAAGCTCGCCTACGATCCGACGCTGCAGCGCTACACCGAGCCCTATATGGACGACAACGACAACAAGAACACCGGCGGCAAGTACCGGATGATCCCGATCTTCGAGAAGGCGGTTACCATGGCGGCAGCCACCAAGGGCATGAAGATCATGGTGGGCAGCGGCGTCGACGGCTCGACCTTCCCGCATGGCACGCAGGCGCTCGAGATCGTGGCGCTGGTCAAGCAGGCGCACATGACGCCGGCCGCCGCGATCCAGGCCGCGACCGTCAACAATGCGGAGGTGCTGGGAATGGAGGAACAGGTCGGCTCGATCGAGAAGGGCAAGCTCGCCGACCTGGTCGCGGTGTCCGGCGATCCGCTCGCCGACATCACCGAGCTCACGCGCGTGAAGTTCGTGATGAAAGGCGGCAAGGTCATCCGCAACGAGCTGACGCTGAGCACGGTGGGCTCGCGCTAGAGGATGTTCCGATGAAGTTGAATCGCGGCATCTCAACCGTTCGTCCCCGCGCAAGCGGGGACCCAGATTGAGCAATTGGCGCAAGCGGCCTGGGTTCCCGCTTGCGCGGGAACGAACGGCCAGTGTCGTGCAGGGAGGACGATCATGCCTCGCAGGTCCGCGCTACTCACGCTTGCGCTGCTCATCGCGATGACAATAACGGACGCCGCGGCGCAGACGCAGAATGCGGCGCAATACCCGGACTGGAGCGGCCAGCGCCGCCGCGCTGAAACCGGTCCGCCGCGCTACAACTCAACCAAGCCCTCCGGCCGCGGCCAGCAGGCGCCGCTGACCGAGGAATATCGCGCCGTCCACGAAGCCAGCATGGCGGATCAGGCCGCCGGCGGACAGGGCGCCGACACCACCGCGCGCTGTCTGCCGCTGGGCATGCCGCGCGCGATGACCACGATCTTTCCGCTCGAGTTCATCATCACGCCCAATATCACCTACGTGCTGTTCGAGAACTCGAACGGCCTTCCGCGCCGCATCTATACGGATGGGCGCGATTTCCCAAGGACGACGAGCCGACCTTCGTCGGCTATTCCATCGGCAAGTGGAGCGACACCGACGGCGACGGCCGCTACGACACGCTCGAGGTCGAGACCCGGAACCTGCGCGGCCCGCACACCTATGACAACAGCGGCATTCCCTTCCACAAGGACAACCTGACTGTCATCAAGGAGAAATTCTATCTCGACAAGGCGAAGCCGGACGACCTGGTCAACGAGATCACGACCATCGACCCGGCGCTGACGCGCCCCTGGTCGACGACGAAGCGCTACCGGCTCGAGCGCGAGAAGGTGATCTGGTCCGAGAACGCCTGCACGGAAGGCAACAACCACGTCTTTGTCGGCACCGAGAATTACATGATCAGCGGCGACGGCTATCTGATGCCAGCGCGCAAGGATCAGCCGCCGCCGGATACACGCTACTTCAAGCCGGTGGCGCGGTAGTACAAGCGAACACATCAATCAGGAGGAATTCAATGCGCATCAATCTGTCGCTCAAGATGGCCCTTGGCCTTACCGGCGTTGATCATCAGCCTGCAGGGCGCTGCCGCGCAGACACGCACGACGCTCGACATTTACGTGGTCGACGTCGAGGGCGGCAATGCGACGCTGTTCGTGCCGCCGTCGGGCGAAGCGGTGCTGATCGATTCCGGCAATGTCGGGCCGGCGGCCGCGCGCGACGCCGATCGCATCATGGCGGCGGTCAAGGATGCCGGTCTGACGCAGATCGATCATCTGATCACGACGCATTGGCACAACGATCATTTCGGCGCGCATGGCGGAGCTCGCCAAGCGCATTCCGATCCGCCACTTCGTCGATCACGGACCGACCGTGCAGCCCAATCCGATCATCGACGAGTTCCTCGGCAAGACCTATCCGGAGCTCTATGGCAAGGCGAAGCGCACGATCGCGAAGCCGGGCGACACCATTGCGGTCGCCGGCCTCGACTGGCGCATCGTCACCTCGGCGGGTGAAGCGATCAAGACAGCGCTGCCGGGGGCGGGAGCGCGCCAATCCGTCCTGCGCCAGCCACAAGCCGAAGGACAACGATCCGACCGAGAATGCGCAGTCGGTCGGCAGCGTCATCACGTTCGGAAAATTCCGCACCGTTCATCTGGGCGACCTGACCTGGAACAAGGAATTCGACCTGATGTGCCCGATGAACCGGATCGGCACCGCCGACCTGTTCGTCGTGTCGCATCACGGCCAGCCGATCTCCAACGCTGAAGTTCTGGTGCACGGGATCCGCGCACGCGTCGCCATCATGAACAATGGCACCCGCAAGGGCGGCCAGCCCGACGCCATGAAGGTGCTCTACTCCTCGCCCGGCCTCGAGGATCTCTGGCAGATCCATTTCTCACAGCTCAGCGGCCAGGAATACACGGTGCCCGGAATGTTCATCGCCAACCTGACCGACGAGCCGCTGTCGGCGATGCCGGTTGCTCCGATCGCGGCTCCTGCGCCTGGCCCGAACGCGCCGCCGCCGCCCGCCCACAACGGGCCTGCGTTCTACATCAAGGTGTCGGCGCAACAGGACGGCACGTTCACCGTCACCAATGGCAGGAACGGGTTTGCCAAGACCTACGCGGCGCGCTGACACGGCGATCTTGTGCGGGCGGCCAGCCGCGCGGGCTGCCCGGGCGCCTACCAATGCCCGTGTGCATGGCCGCCCAGCGCCGCGCGCGATTGCGGCTGAGCATTGCGGAAATAGATCGCGGTCAGTCACATTGCGGAACTGACCCATGCAGATCGATCTTCACGGAAAACGGGCCATCGTCACCGGCTCGACCGCCGGGCATTGGCTTTGCCATCGCGCGCGGGCTTGCAGAAGCAGGCGCGGCAGTCGTCCTCAACGGGCGCAGCGAACAATCGGTCGAGGCCGCCAGGAAGCGCCTGATGCAGGCACTGCCGCAGGCGAAGGTCGAGGCCATCGCGGCAGACCTCGGCACGGCGGAGGGTGTCGAGACTTTCATCAAACGCGCGGGCGATGCCGATATCCTGGTCAACAATCTCGGCATCTTCGAGCCCAAGCCGTTCGTCGAGATCACGGATGCCGACTGGCATCGCTTCTTCGACATCAATGTGATGAGCGGCGTGCGGCTTTCGCGCCACTACCTGCCCGGCAATGGTCAAGCGCGACTGGGGCCGCATCGTCTTCATCTCGAGCGAGTCGGGCCTCAACATTCCGGTCGAGATGATCCACTACGGCATGACCAAGACCGCCCAGCTTGCGATCTCGCGCGGGCTCGCCGAAATCGGTCGCCGGAACGGGCGTGACCGTGAACGCAGTGCTGCCGGGACCGACACGATCGGAAGGCGTGGTCGATTTTCTCGACAAGCTCAATGAGGGCAGCAAGCTCTCGCAGAAGGAGCGGGAGGCAAAGTTGATCGCGGAGGGACGGCCGAGCTCGATCATCCGCCGCCTGGCGACGCCGGAGGAGGTGGCGAACATGGTGGTCTACGTCTGCTCGCCGCTGGCCTCGGCTACCACCGGCGCGGCGCTGCGGGTCGATGGCGGCGTGGTGCGCTCGATCGCGTGAGGTCGGCACCGAGATCGCGGCATCGCCGACCGCGGATGCTGATTGGCCGCCAACGCAAAACCGACTAACCTCTCGATGGGCCGTTACGAGCCGTCATCGGGAGGACATGCCATGATCAGGTCAGGACTTCTTGCCGCTGTGTTAAGTGCGACCACGTCGCTGGTGGCGCTCGCGCAGACTGCCGAGGACTTGAAGAACGACGCCAACACGCCGGACGACGTGCTCGTCTACGGCATGGGCTACCAGGGCCAGCGCTACAGCTCGCTGACCCAGATCAACAAGCAGAACGTCAGCAAGCTGGTGCCGGTGTGGTCCTATTCGCTGAACGATCTGCAGGGCGGCGAAGGCTTCCCGATCGTCAAGGACGGGGTGATCTACGTCACCACTCACAATGCGACGTTCGCGGTCGATGCCCTGACCGGCAAGGCGATCTGGCGGGTGGTGCATGAATATCCGCCGGAGACGCTCAGGGTCGTCTGCTGCGGCATCGTCAATCGCGGCGCCGCGATCTACGAGGGCATGATCATCCGCGCGCTGATGGACAACCGCCTCGTCGCGCTCGATGCCAAGACCGGCAAGGAGGTCTGGACCAGCAAGTCGCCCGACCCGGTGACCACCGCCAACGGCTACGCCATGACGGGCGCGCCGCTCATCGTCAACGGCGTGGTCATCACCGGCGTGGCGGGCGCCGAGTTCTCTCATCGCGGCCTGCTCGAAGGCTATGATGCCAAGACCGGCAAGCATCTGTGGCGGACCTACACCATCCCGGCGAAGGGCGAGCCCGGCTCCGACAGCTGGGAAGGCGATTCACAGCTCACCGGTGGCGGCTCGAGCTGGGTGACCGGCACCTACGATGCGGAGCTCGATCTCGTCTATTGGGGCATCGGCAATCCGGCGCCCTGGAACGCGCGCGCTCGCAAGGGCGACAATCTCTTCACCAACGCGGTGTTCGCGGTGCGGCCGAAGACCGGCGAGCGCGTCTGGTACTACCAGACGACGCCGCAGGATCCGTTCGACTACGACGCGGTGCAGACCCCGATCATCGGCAACGTCAATGTCGGCGGTACCGCGCGCAAGGTCGTGATGCAGCCCAACCGCAACGGCTTCCTCTATGTGCTGGATGCCAAGGACGGCAAGCTGCTTGCGGCCAATGCCTTCGGCAAGGTCAACTGGGCGAGCGGCGTCGACCTGAAGACCGGACGTCCGATCATCACCGATGTGTTCAAAGGTGCGGTCGAAGGCAAGAACGTCACCGTGTGGCCGTCAGTGTCGGGCGTGACCAACTGGCAGCATGCGTCGTTCAGTCCGCGCACCGGGCTCCTTTACATCAATACGCTCAATATCGGCATGACATATGAGGCGCCCGAGCCGCCGAAGCTCGAGCCGGGAAAGCCGGCGGGCACCCCGACGGTCAAGCGCACCGTCGTGCTCGACGATCCCAACATTCGCGGCTACCTCAAGGCGGTCGATCCCATGACCGGCAAGTCGAAATGGGAGACGCCGTACAAGAGCCCGAACTACTCCTCCACCATGGTGACGGCGAGCGATCTCGTGTTCACCGGCGTGATGACCGGCGAGCTCCAGGCGCTCGATGCCGAGAACGGCAAAGTGCTGTGGAGCTTCCAGACTCCCTCCGGCATCGTCGGCCAGCCCATCACCTGGCAGAAGGACGGCAAGCAGTACGTCACCGTGATCAGCGGGCTTGGCGGCGTCTACGCGGAGCGCAGCGGCGATCCGAATCTGCGAAACGTGCCTTATGGTGCGTCGCTGTGGACCTTCGCGCTTTTCGACAAGTGAGCGCGCGCGTCGAGAGTTGCGGCGGCTATTAATGCGCCCTCGCCCCGCTTGCGGGGAGAGGGCAGTGCTGATTGTTCAACAAACACGGTCGGGTGAGGGCGCGCGGCCTGCCCCTCACCCAGTTCTTTCCGTGGAACTGTCGAAAATGCCCTCTCCCCGCTTGCGGGGAGAGGGCGCAATAAGAAGCGTCCCGTACTCTGATGCAATTTCGTAGGAGCGGCCCATAATTGTCGAGCGCCCGGGTGCGACCGGGCGCTCGTCTCCTGCCTGAAGCAGGACTTGATCTGCAGACACCACTCGGACGGGGGGCCTCCGCACCACTCCGGGGGTCGTCCGCCGCATCGAGAGCATGATAGCACATTTCGGTCGTGCCGCGATCGCAACCTTACGATTTGGTAAAGACGCAGGTGCAAAAACCGGGGTGGCGATTAACCAACGATTAAGGTTACGGTTTTCATTTCGAAACTTTTGTTTCTAATGCGCGCGCGAGAGTGAACATCGAATTGGAGGGATCGATGATCAATCAGATGCGCGACCATCAAATGAAAATTCTGCAAGCCTACATCGACCGCCGCAATCGCCTGTGGGCGCAGATCAAAGCCGCCTATCCGACCTACAGCCAACCCGAGATCGAAGCGCGCCTGGAACAGTTCGGCGCGTGACTTTCGGATAGCGGAAGGCGTCATCGGCTCGGCCGGCATGATCGTCCGGCCGGGCTTATTGTTTGTTCGCGTCGCCGTTTGATTAATCCGGCGGCCGGCGAAATCGACGCAGAAATTGATCCGCCCTGGGCATTGCGTCGTGCAGGAACTGTCGGGGCTCGCGCAGCCACAGTCCCTCATATTCACGCGACTTTGCTTCCGAGATCAGCACGTCCATCGGGAGCGGGATCAATTCGGCTGACCAGCCCGGCCACCAGCGATTGGCTTTCGCGAGTTGTGTGCGCGAGCAGGCGGTTCCAGCACGAGAATCCATGATAGTCGAAGGCCATGTCGTTGCGCACGACGACGATATGGTTGCCGGTGAAACCTTTCGCCGGCTTGATCCACAGCGGCGCAAATCCCGCATCGGGATAAGTCTTCAGAAATGCGTAGGCGAGGATGTGGCAGGCGCCGCAGGCAAAGAAAACGCGATCAGGCAGTGACCACCGGCGAAACGGGTCCTGCTTGATGCCTGGGCCAACAACATACATTCTGGCGTCGCCTCTGAACGATGGCCGGGAGGGAGCCAACGCGCCCGATCACTCCGCCTTGATGCCGGCGAACTTCACCACCTTGCCCCACTTCTCGGTCTCGTCGGCGATGAGTTTTGCGAAGTCGGCGGGTGTTCCCACGAGCGTCGCTCCATCGAGATCGGCAAGGCGCGCTTTCATCGCGGGCTCCGCCAGGCAGGCGTTGATCTCGCGGTTGAGCCGCTCGACGATCTCTGCGGGCGTGTTGCGCGGCGCGCCGACGCCAAACCAAGTGCTCGCCTCATAGCCCGGCACGGCCTCGTCGACCGTCGGCAGTTGCGGGAGCAGACGCGAGCGGGTCGTGGTCGTCACCGCCAGCGCGCGCAGCCGGCCGCTCTCGATATGCTCGACCAGCCCGACCGGAACCACGAACATCACCTGCACCTGTCCGGCCACGAGATCGGTCATCGCTGGCGCGACGCCGCGATAAGGCACGTGCACCATCGTGGCGCCGGTGAGCATCTTGAACAGCTCGCCGGTCACATGCGGCCCGGTGCCGGCGCCCGGTGACGCGAAGTTGAGCGCGCCCGGATGAGCCTTGGCATGCGCGATGAGCTCCGGGACAGTCTTCGCCGGAATCGATGGATGCACCACCAGCACCTGCGGAAATCGGACCAGGCCTGCGACCGGCGCGATGTCGCGGATGAAATTGTAGCTGAGCTTGTCGTAGAGCGAGGCCGCGATCGCGCTGCTCGATGCGCTCATGAGCAGCGTATAGCCGTCCGGCGGCGCGCGCACCGCGACCTCGGTGCCGATGGTGGCGCCGGCGCCCCCGCGGTTCTCGATCACGACCGGCTGGCCGAGTCGCTCCGCCAGCGACTGCGCCAGCGGCCGTCCCACCAGGTCAGTCGGTCCGCCCGGTGGAAACGGCACGATCAGGCGCAGCGGCCGCGCCGGATAGGCCTGCGCCAGAGTTTGCGCCAACGTCCTGCGTGCGAACGCGGGCAGCGCGATCGCGCCGGCCGTCAAGCGCAGGAACTTACGGCGCGTCATGGCGGGTCTGTGGCTTCTGCTCACAGCTCGCGTAGCGCATTGAACTGCGCCACATAGCCGGACGCATCGATGCGCACGCCGATCACGGTCGTGCGCTTGGACTTGAGCGCGGCGCTGAGCGCATTGCTCAAGCCCTGCTCGGTGTCGACCACGACGCCATCGGCGCCGAACGAATGCGCGAGCTTCTCCCAGTCGACGCCGCCCAGATGCACGCCATGCGCCGGAATGCCCTTGATCTCCTGCTTGACGCGAATGAGGCCGATCTCCTGATCGTCGAACACCAGCACGATGATCGGCAGGTTCTCGCGCTGGGCGGTCTGCAATTCCGCAATTGTCATCAGGAAGCCGCCGTCGCCGGTGAACGCCACGACCGGGCGATCCGGAAAGGCGATGCGGGCCGCGAGCGCGCCCGGCACGGCGTAGCCCATGGAGCCGAGCCCGTTGGAGGTGAGGAACTCGCGCGGCCCATAGGCTTCCCATTTCTGCACGACCAGGAGCCGGCTGGCGCCGGCATCGCAGGTCGCGATGGTGTTGCGCGGCAGAACCGCGCGTGCGACCTCCATTGCGCGCTGCGGTGAGAGGCCGGTGCTTGGCGTGTTGAGCGCATCGCGCACGTCCTGCCGGAAGGTCTTGGCGGCCTTTTCGCCCCAGTTCGTGCCCTCCGACGCCCATTGCGCGAGCCCGGCGAGCAGCGCCTTGAGGTTGCCGACAATCTCGGGATCGGCCGGAACGAATGCATCGAGGCTCGGGATCGACGAGAGCGCGAGCACCGGCAGCGTGTAGGGCCAGGGCTTCGGCTGCAGCTCGACCGCATCAAGGCCGACGGCGACGATGAGATCGGCCTCCATGACCAGCTTGCGCTCGATCAGCCCGCCGATCACGCAGCCGGCGCGCAGCGGATGATCCTCCGGGATCATGCCTTTGCATTTGGTCGTGGTCAGCACCGGCGCGCCGAGGCGCTCGGCGAATTTGACCAGCTCGGCGGATGCGTTGCACCAATAGACGCCGAGCCCCGCGATCAGGATCGGCCGCCGCGCGCGGCTGAGCATATCGAGCGCGGGTTTAAGATCGGCGCGGTCCGGTCCGGGCGTGATCAGGTGCGGCACCAGCGGCGGCTCGGCGGTGTAGTCGCCGGCTTCGCGCGTGGTCTCGCTCTGCGGGAACTCGAAATGCACCGGGCCGGGAGGCGCGCCGGTGGCGGTGCGGATGGCGCGGCGCACCTGCTGGCGCACGGTCTTGGCATCGATCGTGGTGCTCCACTTTACGATCGGCTCGTAGATCGCGAGTTGGTTGATGCGCTGGCGCAGCCCGGTCTCGTAGGTCGGGCGCGAATAGGCATCGGTGATCGCGATCAGCGGCGAGCGATCGAGAAAGGCGTGCGCGACACCGTTGACCATGTTGGCGGCGCCCGGGCCGCGCGTCGACATGCAAATGCCGGGGCTGCCGGTCATGTCGCCCCAGGTCGCCGCCAGCATGGCGCCGGCCACCTCCTGCTTCATGAGCAGAAACCGCATCTGCCGCTGGCGCGCGGCTTCCATCAGCTCGACCGACTCGCCGCCCGGGTGCCCGACAATGAATGGAGTACCGGCATCCTTGAACGCCTGCGCAAGCACATCGACAGTTGCGGTCATTGAAAGCGCCTCCCTCGAAACAATGCACCACTTTATTGAGTGTGTGATTTTGTTGAGCCGCATCATGACAGGAGTTTCGCCCGGCTCCAACCGTGGCTGGCGACCTCTGGAATCGAGCCCGCCTGGCCTTGCACTGCGGCGAATTCTGCGCTGCACTCATGTCAAAGAGCGCCCGTATCAGGAGCAAGACCCATGAAAGTTGCCCATGCCGCAGACAGTGCCCAGATCAACAGCGTTCGCGGCGCCGAGCGCGAGTTCAAGACGCTGCTCGTCGGCGACGACACCGCGCTCGACAATTTCCGGCTCTATTTCGTGCGGCAGAAGGGCGAGGTCGACGTGCCGCGCCACAAGCACAATTTCGATCAGATCCGCATGTGCCTGGAGGGCGAGGGCCAGAACTTCGGCGACCGCAAATGGATCAAGGCCGGCGAGCTGGCCTATTTTCCGGAAGGCACGCCCTATGGCCCGGAGCAGAGCAATTGCGAGCGGCTGAGCATCACGCTGCAGTTCGGCGGCGCGAGCCGCAATGGCTTTGTCAGCTCGAGAGCGGCTGCAGCGCGCCATGGACGAGATGAAGGAGTTCGGCACCTTCGAGAAGGGCATCTTCAAGCGCATCGGCCAGCTGGCGCCGGGCGAGAAGCGCAACCAGGACAGCTACGAGGCGATCTGGGAGCACGTCAACAAGCGCAAGCTCGTCTATCCGAAGCCGCGCTATGGCGAGCCCATTCTGCTCAAGCCTGAGAACTTCGACTGGGAAGCGGTCGACGCCCGGATTTGCGAAGAAGCACCTGTGCGATTTTTCCGAGCGCCACCTGCAGATCTCAAGTCTCAAGCTTGAGCCGGGCGCGGATGCACGACTGCCGTCGCGCGGCGGCATTCAGATCGGCTTCGTGCTGCAGGGCGAAGGCACGGCGAATGGCGAAGCGCTCCGCAAATACTCGGCGTTCTCGGGCCGGGAGGAATTTGCGCTGAGCTCGAGCACCGGCATGGAGCTGCTGCTGGTGGGCCTGCCGATCTTTGCCGAGCAGGAAGCCGGCGCCGATGATGGCGGCGGAGTAGGGAGCGATAGCGGGCATTCCAGGCGATCTGGCGAGGTCGATCTGTCTGCCGTAGAGACCGGCCTGCGCGGCAAGTTCCAGTTTGTCCTGCGCGACGACATGAAATTGACTTGGCCGCAACTTGTCCGCGCGCGGAGACGCGACGCATTGGATGGTGATGGGCTCAGCCCGACCTCAACGCGTCGTGTGATGTCTCAACGGATGCCGTTACCCATGGACGGCAGCCCGTTCGGGGTCAGCGGCCCGTTGATGGCGGGCGGCTGCGCCGGAGGCGGAAGCGCCGAAGGAATGCGGTTTAGATGGTTGGTCCGTACCCGGGGAACATGCGATTCCTGAACGATGACAGGGCGTGATCCGCGTGCACCCCTGTGACCCGATGCGGCAAACACTGGAGCCGATCCGGCGAGATAGGCCATCGCGCACACCACTGCAAAAAGACGCTTCATGATCGCTTTCCTTGCTCTGCTTGACCTCCCCCTCGTTGCCCAAGATGACCCTTCTAGATGGTGGCCAACATCGAAAATGGAAATGCCCACAAGCTCGACTTCCAACCTGACTTGAAGACAAATTGTCTTGAGGCCCACCTAGACCAGCGTGATTCAGACCCATCCAGCCGCACAACCTAATAGCAGCCGCTTGCCGTCCGCACGGGGCCGCGCGCTCACCGGGCAGATTGCCAAGGACGAAAGCAACGCTGCATTGCACGAAAGGAAGGGACGATCCTACTTAGGTTTAGAACCGCCCCCGCAGCAGCGCCGATTGGCTTCATCACTGGGTGTCGTCTTTGACGCGAAACAATCACTCGGGCCTGATGCCCTTCGCCTCGATGAACGTTGTCCAGTTCTTGATTTCGGCCTCAAGCCTCGTCCTCAACGCGGAGCCGGGCGCGTAGTCCGGCGTGATGTCCAACTGCGCCAGCCGGTCGCGGACGCCCTGGTTGGACATGACGGCTGAGAGGGCTTTTTCCAGCTGTGCCTTGACAGCATCGGGCAGGCCCTTGGGGCCGAAAACTCCGAACCAGAAGCGCAGCTCCACGTCGACCGTCGTCTTCACTCCGGCCTCTCGCATGGTCGGAACGGACGGCATGGCGGGAGACCGCACGAGTACTCGTGACCGCCAGGGCCTTGATCTTACCTGCCTCGACCAAACTCTTTGTGCCTTGAACCGACGTGATCGTCATCGGCACATGGCCGGCGACAATGTCCGCGATGGCTTGGCCGCCGCCCTTGTAGGGTATGTGGACGGCCTCCATGCCCACCGCATCCTTGAACACCTCGAAGTTCAGATGCGAGACGCTGCCGATGCCTGCCGACGCATAGTTCATTTTTCCTGGCACCGTTCGCGCGTAAGCGACGAGCTCACTGACGGTTGCGGCGGGGATGCCGTTAGCGACGATCAGGGCCGATGGAGAATTCGCGATCAAAGCGACCGGGTCGTACTGCGTCAACGGATCGAAACTTGATGATGTCTTTCGATACAGAGCCTGGCTCATGCCCAGCGCATTTTCCGCAAGCAGGAGCGTGTGGCCATCCGGCTCGGCCGCCGCCACATGATTCCAGGCCAGATAGCCGTTCGCGCCAGGTCGATTTTCCACGACGACGGCTTGGCCCAAGGCCTCCTTCAGATCGTTGGAAATCTGCCGCGCCAGCGTGTCAGTTGCCCCGCCGGGGACGAATGCCACGACCAGGCGCACCGGCCGCGAAGGATAATTTTGCGCACCAGCGACGTTCGACGACATCGGGAGCGCGGCAGCTCCCGCTGCCACACGCAAGAATTGACGGCGCGGAAGCTTCATGTCTCGCCTCCCTTCATGTCTCGGCTTCAAAGTATTCGCGACGCTCAAGCGCACCCTGAAGTCGTTACAGTGTAGGCGAAATCATGAGGCGATGCAGCGAAAGACTCTGCTTCTGGCCCTGCTTCGATTGATGCCTCGAGGCCGATGATCGCGGCGGCAGCCGCCGCTATCAGCGTCCTGCGCATTTGATCTCCTCCCTGTGTTGTGAGCGGTTTGGTCTCAGTGCAATCTTGTCGCTATTGGCTGATACTACCCGACAAGCAGGACCTTTCGCAGGGTCTGCTTTCGCAAAGGACAGCCGGTGGGGAGGAAGGTGACCGATGCGCAGCGTATCTCGTTCGTTGACTGCCGCGCTGCTGCTCGCGCTGACCGTTGGCGCGGCCTCCGCCCAGGCGCCGTTCTTCCAGGGCAAACAGATCAAGGTGCTGGTCGGCTTTCCGCCCGGCGGCGGCAGCGATCTCTACGGCCGCGTCATCGCCGATGGGCTGGCGCGCCATGTCGAGGGCAAGCCCACGGTCATCGTGCAGAACATGCCGGGCGCGGCCAGCGTCGTCGCCATGAACAACTATGTGGCCCGCGTGCCGCGCGATGGCACGACCGTGCTGGTCGGAACCGGCCAGCTGCTGGTGCGCCTGCTGCTTGGCCTCGATGGCGCGCGCGCGAAGGTCTCCGATCTCGTGGCCTTGGTCGCGACCCCGATGGGGCGGATCACCTATACGTCGCCGGCGAGCGGCATCAAGACGGCGAAGGACGTGCTCAATCCGAGCGAGCCGCTCGTCCTCGGCGTGCCCGAAGTGATCTCGACCATCGATGCCGTGCTCGGCCTTACCGTGCTGAAGGTGAAGTTCAAGTCGGTCACGGGCTATCCCGGCAAGAGTGACGTGCGGCTCGCGCTGTTGCGCAACGAGGTCAATCTCGATTCGCAGGCGACACCGATCTTCGAGCAGAGCGTGCGACCATCGGTGAAGGACGGGCAGGCGCTGCCGCTGTTCGCGCAGGGCTTCATGGATGGCGATGAGCTCGTGCGCGATTCCGCCGCGCGTGACGTGCCGTCGGTGGGCGAGGTCTATCGCGCCATTCATGGCGTCGAGCCGTCGGGGCCGGCCTGGGAATCCTATAAGGCGGTGGCGCGCGCAATCGGCAACGGCGGCAAGATTCTCATGCTGCACAGCGACGCGCCGCCGGCGGCGCGTACGGCCCTCAAGACGGCGATCGAGGCCATGACGAGGGACCCCGAATACCTCAAGGTGGCCGAGACCGTGCTGGAAGGCTATGGCTTCAGCACCGGCGAAAGGCTCGAGGCCAACATCGCCGCCATCGGCCGGATGGATGCGGCCTCCATCGGCTGGCTGCAGGATCTGCTGAGCCGCGAATTTCGTATGAAATTCCACTAGCTTTTGAGCATGCAGTTGTATGGCGCTTGCGGTGCGACCCGGCTGCGGGTTGATCCGGGAGCAGCGGCGCACGATATTGAGGGGGCCATCAAATCCTCACAAAAGCAGCGTCGGTCTCCCGCACTCCGTTCGTCGTATCATCGCTCTCTCCAACTCATTGATCGGGTCATGTCCACATCATCTCCCAAGCGCACTGCCGCCAAGAAATTCGCCGTCCCGAAGGAGCTTGGCGATCTGCCCGAATGGAACCTCAGCGATCTTTATGCCGGCGTCGACGACCCGAAGGTGAAGCGCGATCTCGACCGCGCCGACGAGTACAGCAAGGCGTTCGAGGATGACTTCAAGGGCAAGCTCGCCGCGCTTCTCGATCAGCCCGATGGCGCGATCGCGCTTGCGCAGGCGATCGTGCGCTATGAGCAGCTCGACGATCTGCTCGGCCGGCTCGCCTCGTTTGCGGGCCTCATGCATGCCGGCGATACGGTCGATCCCGCCCGCGCGAAGTTCTATGGCGATGTGCAGGACCGCCTCACGACGGCGACCACGCATCTCCTGTTCTTCGTGCTCGAGCTCAATCGCATCGACGACGCCAAGCTCGAAGCCGCCATGCGCGAGCCCAAGCTCGCTTACTACCGACCCTGGCTCGAGGATATTCGCAAGGAGAAGCCCTATCAGCTCGAGGATCGCGTCGAGCAGCTCTTCCACGAAAAGTCAGTGACCGGCTATGGGGCCTGGAACCGGCTGTTCGACGAGACCATTGCGCGGTTGCGTTTCAGGGTCGGGCAAAAGTCGCTCGCGATCGAGCCGACGCTCTCGCTGTTGCAGGACCCCGATGGCGACCGCCGCAAGGCGGCCGCGGAAGCGTTGGCCAAGACTTTCAAGGCCAGCCTTCCGCAGTTTGCGCTGATCACCAACACGCTCGCCAAGGACAAGGAGATCTCCGACCGCTGGCGTGGGTTCAAGGACATCGCGGATTCCCGCCACCTCTCCAATCGGGTCGAGCCCGAGGTGGTGGAGGCGCTGGTGTCGGCGGTGCGCGCTGCCTATCCGCGGCTCTCGCATCGCTACTACGCCCTCAAGGCCAGCTGGTTCGGCAAGACGCGGCTCGCACATTGGGACCGTAACGCGCCGTTGCCCGAGGTCGAAGCGCGCACCATCGCGTGGAGCGAGGCGCAGGAGACCGTGCTCACCGCCTACCGCGCGTTCTCACCCGACATGGCAGAGATCGCGGAACGTTTCTTTGCGCGGCGATGGATCGATGCACCGGTGCGTCCCGGCAAGGCGCCCGGCGCTTTCGCGCATCCGACGGTGCCGTCGGCGCATCCGTTCGTGCTGCTCAACTATCAGGGCAAGCCGCGTGACGTGATGACGCTCGCGCATGAGCTCGGTCATGGCGTGCATCAGGTGCTCGCCGCGCCCAACGGCGCCCTGATGGCGCCGACGCCGCTCACGCTGGCGGAGACCGCGAGCGTGTTCGGCGAGATGCTCACCTTCAAGCGGCTCCTCGCCGGCATCACCGACACCAAGCAGCGCAAGGCCATGCTCGCCGCCAAGGTCGAGGACATGATCAACACGGTGGTGCGGCAGATCGCCTTCTACACGTTCGAGCGCAAGGTTCACGGCGAGCGCCGCAACGGCGAGCTGACCGCGGACCAGATCAGCGCGTTCTGGATGGAGGTGCAGAATGAAAGCCTCGGCCCGGCGATCGATTTGAGGCCCGGCTACGAGACCTTCTGGGCCTATATCCCGCACTTCGTGCACTCCCCGTTCTACGTCTACGCCTATGCGTTCGGCGACTGCCTGGTGAACTCGCTCTATGCGGTCTACGAGCGCGCCACCGAGGGCTTCGCCGATCGCTACCTGGCGATGCTGGCGGCCGGCGGCACCAAGCACCATGGCGAGCTGCTCAAGCCGTTCGGGCTCGATGCCCGCGACCCGGCCTTCTGGCAAGGCGGCCTGCGCGTGATCGAGGGCATGATCACGGAGCTTGAGGGGTTGGGGTAAGGTCATACAAGTTATTGATAAGACATGAATTTTCTCTTCTTATGCAGGCCATGCCCCATGAAGATCCAGATCAAGAAGATTGGCAATTCTGACGGGCTCATCCTGCCCAAGGAGCTGATGCAGCGGCTTGATCTGAAGCGCGGTCAGCAGTTGCACATCGTCGAACTCGCCGGAGGCGGCTTTCAGGCGCTGCCCTACGATCCGGATTTCGAGAAGACGATGGATCTCGCCGACGAGATCATCGACGAATACCGGGACACGCTCGCAACTCTCGCCAAATGAGCGACTGCGATCGAAGCGCTTACGCGCTTCGCCGCTCAAGACCATCGCTGCCCAACGCCACTGAAGGCGCCGTCAGCCCGCGACCTGCTCCTGGATGGCCTGCAGGAACGCCGCCATCAGGATGGTCGGAATACCGATGAGCCCGATGGCGGCCATGGTGGTGATCATGTCGGGCGTGCTGGCCGACTGCGCGATGAAGTGCCCCACGCCATGCTCGCCCGCCATGAACTCGACGATGACGAGCGCGGTCACGCCGATCACCACGCCCACTCGCAGGCCGCCGATGATGGCCGCTGCCACGGCCGCGGTATTTGCCGTGTTCACTTCCACGACCGGAGCATGACGCCGCGACTTGCTCATGTTCGTCACAATCAGCCGCTTCGTGCCCGTTGCGACCATCACCATGTTCATGATCGGCAATCCAACCATGACGAAGACCGCGACCGCGCGGGTTGCGATCGACACGCCCCACCAGGCGAAAAAAAGCGGCACCAGGAGGACCAGCGGTGTTGCGCCGAACGTGACCGCAAATGGCCCGAACAGCCAGCGCGTTCCCTTCGACATGCCGGCGATCATCCCGAAGAACACGCCAGCCAGGAGCGCCGGCAGAAGACCGATCAGAAGGGCCGTCATGCTGTCGCCGAAATCGCGCAGAAATTCGTCGCTGGGTGCAAGCTCGATCGCTCTCTGCAGAACCGACGGCAAGCTCGGAAGCTTGGCCGTGTTGTCGATCATTGGGGCAGCGATGACCCAGGCTGCCGCGATGAGGGCGAGCCCGATGATAGCCTCCAGCAGCGTTCTGACAAACGGCGGCATCCAATACTCCCGATTCAAAAAGGTGCGCGAACCTATCACGCGTCCTCCACGGAAGCATGCGCAGAATCCGTGACTAGTGCCCCGTTTCCGAAGTTCGTGATACACCTCAGCACGCTCTGACACGAACTTCGGAAACAAAGGGCACTAGCAACTCTATGATTCTAGTGCCGCTTTTCGATTTGAAGTTCCTAACAGAATTTGCTGCAGGTGGCGTAGGAACTTCAAATCGGCGGCACTAGGCGAAGAACACATCCTGTGCGCGATAAGTTAGAGGCACGCGGGCAGTGAAAACTATTCCACGTGCTTGAAAAGCTTGCAGAAGTCACGCGTGCCTGCGACCGAACGCGCTCGCCGCCTCAATCCCCAACCTGTGCTTCGATCGCCTGCAGCAGCGCCGCCACCGCGATGGTCGGGACTGTCACCAGCACGGTCCCCGCCAGGGTTGCGGTGGTGTCGAACATGCTTGCGGAGCTCATGATGACATAACCGACGCCGCGGCTGCCAGCGACGAACTCGGCGACGATCAGCGCGCTCACGCCCAGCACCACGCCGAGTCGCAAGCCGTGCAGGATCGCGACCGTGCGGCTTTTCTCGCCCGCTGCGACCATGACCGCGTTCATGACCGGAAACCCGGCCACGACCCCGACAAGGCCGGCCTTCATGGCCATGGTCAGCCCCCACCAGGCAACGAACATGGGCAACAGCGCGACCAGCGGCGCGGCGCCAAGCGTGACCGCGAGCGGTCCGACCAGCAATCGAATGCCTGACGATGCATCGGCCATCATGCCGAGCAGGATGGCGCCGATCAGGGCAGGCAACAGGCCGTAGAGCAGGGCTGTGCCGCTGTCAGTCGCATGGCGGATATAATCGGGGCTCTGCGCGAGCGCGATCGCCTTGTTGACAACCACAATCATGGCCGGAAGCCTTGTCGGATTGTCCATCAGACGCGCAGCGACCTCCCAACCCGCGGCAATCAGGGCGAGGCCAACCAGGGTGTAAAACAATATTCGGAAAAACGGCGGCACCGGAACCTCCAGCGTTCCAATCAAGCGGTTGATTGTGATCTCGGCATATCCAGGCGGACCGCAGCAGGATCATGGCAGACCAGCGCCACTTTGCCATATTTCCATCGTGGTGCGTGGCAGGATGAGACCGATCGTTTGCTGTGCGGCAATATGCGGCTGTCGTAGTGTCGGCCGCAACGTGTTGATGAGACCCATCTATAGCCGATTGGACTAAGCTGATTGGACGATGGCTGATCAGGAACAGAACCGCTTTTCCGCCCGCGCCGCGCGCTATGCCCGGGTCGGCGCCAATATCGGGGGCATAGCCGCCCGTTTCGCGGGCGCGCGCCTGTTCGGGCTCGACCTCGACCGCGATCGCAACGCCGCGGAGCTTGCGGTGGCGCTCGGTGGCCTCAAAGGCCCGATCATGAAGGTCGCGCAGCTTTTGTCCACCATCCCGGATGCGCTGCCGCCCGAATACGCCGCCGAGCTCGCCAAGCTGCAGAGCCAGGCCCCGCCGATGGGCTGGGCTTTCGTCAAGCGCCGCATGAGCGCCGAGCTGGGGACCGACTGGCAGGGAAAGTTCGCGCATTTCGAGCACCATCCCGCGGCGGCCGCCTCGCTCGGCCAGGTACACCGCGCGCGTGCCCATGGCGACTCGGACCACGGCTCGGACGGCGGCGCAGACGGCGGCTCAGACTTGGCCTGCAAGCTGCAATATCCCGATATGCAGTCAGCAGTAGAAGCCGATCTGCAGCAGCTCGGGCTACTGTTTTCCATTCACCGGCGTATGGACCCCGCCATCGACACCAGCGAGATCGCGCAGGAGATCGGTGCGCGCATTCGCGAGGAGCTCGACTACCGGCGCGAAGCCAAGCATGTCGCGCTCTATGGCGCCATGCTTGCCGGCAATGATCTCATCCGGGTGCCGCGGCCCTGGCCGGAGCTTTCGACCGGACGGCTGCTGACCCTCGATTGGCTCGAAGGCCGCCCCATGCTCGACCATAAGGATGACGCGCTGGCGGTGCGCAACCGGCTCGCCACCGCGATGTTCTCGGCCTGGTGGTTCCCGTTCAGCCGGTTTGGCGTGATCCATGGCGATCCGCATCTCGGCAACTATTCGGTGTTCGAGCAGGGCGGCGAGGGCGGCGGCATCAACCTGCTCGACTATGGCTGCATCCGCATCTTCCCCCCCAAATTCGTGGGCGGCGTGGTCGACCTCTACAACGGGTTGCGCACCGGCGACGAGGCGCTGGTCGTGCGCGCCTACGAGACCTGGGGCTTCAAGCGCCTTACCCGCGAGCTGATCGATACGCTCAATATCTGGGCGCGCTTCATCTATGGGCCGCTGCTCGACGACCGCGTGCGCAGCCTCGCCGACGGCGTGAAGCCTGCCGAATATGGGCGCCGCGAGGCGTTCCGCGTGCATCAGGCGCTCAAGCAGAAGGGGCCGGTCACGGTGCCGCGCGAGTTCGTGTTCATGGACCGCGCCGCCATCGGGCTTGGCGGCGTGTTTCTGCATCTGCGGGCGGAGCTCAATTTCTATCGGCTGTTCAACGAGGCGATCGAGGACTTCTCGATCGAGCGGGTGCGCGAGCGGCAGGAGCAGGCGCTGGCGGCGGCGGGCTTGGTGGGCCAGGACGCTTGATAGGTCCCCGGATGATCTTGCCGCGCGGCGGTCAGCTATGACCCCGATTGGCGGGGGTTTACGCGCTCGTACCGTTGCCCTCCTGCGACATTTGCGCTAAGCCCCGGCCGCTGGGGCAAATACTCTTTCCGGAGGCTTCGATGGCGGACCACGGCAAGGTCGAATACGCGACCGCGACCGGTAATGACCTCGCCGCACATGAGGCGACCTACAAGGGTTTCGTGCAGCTGGCCTATGTGGGCAGTGCGTTGTGCGTCTGCATCGCCATCGGGCTCGCAATCGGTGGAACAACCGGCCGCTGGGGGATCGCGCTGCCGATCATCTTCCTGCTCGCGCCGATCGTGGCCGCGCATGGGCTTGCCAGCGGGGCACGGACGCCGAGTGCCGTCATGGTGGTCATCGCGCTGCTCGGTCTCGCATTTGCGGCAACTTGGAGCGGTTGAGAGCCTTGGTCGAAAGCCTTGCACGCCGCAGCGTCAAGCTCTTGAGGAGACGGGGCGATGCGCATAGCAGTCGCGCGTGAGACCGATTCCAACGAAGACCGGGTCGCCGCGACGCCGGAAACCGTCAGGAAGATGAAGTCCCTCGGCGCCGAGGTCGTGGTCGAGCCGGGCGCGGGCGTGAAGTCCGGCTTCCCTGACACCGAATACACGGCTGCCGGCGCCACCATCGTGACGGATGCCGCCAAGGACGCCGACGTGGTGTTGAAGGTGCGCCGGCCGGGCGCGCTTGAAGTCGCCCTCTACAAGCAGGGCGCGCTCGTCATCGCGATCATGGATCCGTACGGCAACGAGGCCGCCCTCAAGGCCCTGGCGGAGGCCGGCATCGTGACCTTCGCGATGGAGCTGATGCCGCGCATCACCCGCGCGCAGTCGATGGACGTGCTGTCGAGCCAGGCCAATCTCGCCGGCTACCGCGCGGTGATCGACGGCGCCGCCGAATATGGCCGCGCGCTGCCGATGATGATGACGGCCGCCGGCACGGTGCCGGCCGCCAAGGTGTTCATCATGGGCGCCGGCGTCGCCGGCCTGCAGGCGATCGCGACCGCGCGCCGGCTCGGCGCCGTCGTCACGGCGACCGACGTGCGGCCCGCCGCCAAGGAGCAGGTGGAAAGCCTCGGCGCCAAGTTCATCGCGGTCGAGGACGAGGAGTTCAAGCAGGCCGAGACCGCCGCCGGCTACGCCAAGGAGATGTCGAAGGAGTACCAGGCCAAGCAGGCTGCGCTGGTCGCCGAGCACATCAAGAAGCAGGACATCGTCATCACCACCGCGCTCATTCCGGGCCGGCCGGCGCCGCGGCTGATCTCCAAGGAGATGGTGACCTCGATGCGGCCGGGCTCGGTGATCGTCGATCTCGCGGTCGAGCGTGGCGGCAATTGCGAGCTTGCGAAGCCCGGCGAGGTCGGCGGACGTCAACGGCGTCAAGATCGTCGGCCACCTCAACATGGCGGGCCGCATCGCCGCCTCGGCGTCGAGCCTCTACGCCAAGAACCTCTACAATTTCCTCGAGACCCTGATCGACAAGAAGGAAAAGACGCTCGCCGTCAAATGGGACGACGAGATCGTCAAGGCCACCGCGCTGACGCGCGACGGCGCCGTCGTGCATCCGAGCTTCGCGCCGAAAAGCGCCGCGTGACGCGCGGCCTTGAGGAGATCCGACCATGCTGATCGTTCCACCCGCTGGCCTCGCAAGCTCCGGCGACGTTGTGCTCGCCCAGCTCGACATCATATCGACGGCGGCGGCGCCACCGCGGAGGCCGCGACCGGCGGAGCGGTCGATCCATTCGTGTTCCGGCTCTCGATCTTCGTGCTGGCGGTGTTCGTCGGCTACTACGTGGTGTGGTCGGTGACGCCGGCGCTGCACACGCCGCTGATGTCGGTGACCAACGCGATCTCCTCGGTGATCGTGGTCGGCGCGCTGCTTGCGGTCGGCGTCACGCTGGTCGGCGGACGACTTCGGCCCGATCTGGGCGCGCTCCCTCGGCTTCGTCGCGCTCGTCTTCGCCTCGATCAACATCTTCGGCGGCTTCCTCGTCACCCAGCGCATGCTGGCGATGTACCAGAAGAAGAAGAAATGAGGGCGCTCGGTCTTTATCGCTGTTTGCTGTCATTGCCGGGCCTGACCCGGCAATCCATCCTTCTTCGTGAAAAGATGGATGCGCGGGTCAAGCCCGCGCATGACGGACGGAGGAGCTGCTCGCATGAACGCCGATCTCACCGCACTGCTCTATCTCGTTGCCGGCGTCCTGTTCATCCTGGCGCTGCGCGGGCTGTCGAGCCCGGCAACGAGCCGGCAGGGCAATCTGTTCGGCATGATCGGCATGACGATCGCGATCGTCACCACGCTCGCCTCGCATCCGCCGGCAGGCACCGGCGCCTGGGCGCTGGTGGTGGTCGGGATCGCGATCGGCGGCGGCATCGGCGCGGTGATCGCGCGCCGCGTGCCGATGACCACGATGCCGGAGCTGGTCGCTGCGTTCCACTCGCTGGTCGGCATGGCGGCGGTGCTGGTCGCGGCCGGCGCGCTCTATGCGCCCGCGGCCTTCGACATCGGCACCGTCGGCCACATCCACACCGCGAGCCTGGTCGAGATGTCGCTCGGCGTCGCCATCGGCGCCATCACCTTCACCGGCTCGGTGATCGCCTTCCTCAAGCTGTCCGGCCGCATGAGCGGCGCGCCGATCATTCTGCCGACGCGGCACGTGATCAATATCGCGCTCGCGCTCGCGATCGTGCTGCTGATCGTCTGGTTTGCGCGCAGCGAAAGCTATGCGGCGTTCTGGCTGCTCGCGCTCGCCTCGTTCACGTTCGGCGTGCTGATCATCATCCCGATCGGCGGCGCCGACATGCCGGTCGTGATCTCGATGCTCAATTCCTATTCGGGCTGGGCCGCCGCCGGCATCGGCTTCACGCTCGGCAATTCGGCCCTGATCATCACCGGCGCGCTGGTCGGCTCCTCCGGCGCGATCCTGTCCTACATCATGTGCAAGGGCATGAACCGCAGCTTCATCTCGGTGATCCTCGGCGGCTTCGGCGGCGAGGTCGCGGGCCCGGCGGCGGGCAAGGAACAGCGTCCGGTCAAGATCGGCTCGGCCGAAGATGCCGCCTACATCATGAAGAACGCCTCCAAGGTGATCGTCGTGCCCGGCTACGGCATGGCGGTGGCGCAGGCCCAGCACGCGCTGCGCGAGATGGCCGACCACCTCAAGAAGGAAGGCGTCGAGGTCAAATACGCCATCCATCCGGTCGCCGGCCGCATGCCCGGCCACATGAACGTGCTGCTGGCCGAAGCCAATGTGCCCTATGACGAGGTGTTCGAGCTCGAGGACATCAATTCCGAGTTTGCGCAGGCCGACATCGCCTTCGTGATCGGCGCCAACGACGTGACCAACCCGGCCGCCGAGGATGACAAGACCTCGCCGATCTACGGCATGCCGGTGCTGCAGGTGTGGAAGGCCGGCACCGTGATGTTCATCAAGCGCTCGCTCGCCTCGGGCTATGCCGGCATCGACAACACGCTGTTCTATCGCGACAACACGATGATGCTGCTCGGCGACGCCAAGAAGATGACGGAGAGCATCGTCAAGGCGTTGTGACGTTTCGATTGCTTCTTCGAAGCCGGGGTGAACCATGAATTTCGTGGTCGTGGTGCACGAGGCAGAAGAGGGCGGATATTGGGCCGAGGTGCCGGCCATCCCGGGCTGCGCCACTCAGGGCGAGACTTTCGAGGAATTGCTGACGAATCTGTACGAAGCGATTGAGGGTTGTCTGTCTTCGACATAGGCGCCCGGACTGCAGCGCAAAATTTGCGAGCCTAGATAAAGCCGTCAGCGTTGCATAGTTAAGTTCCCATGAAAGATCTCTACGCCCGAGCAACCAGAGCCGGCGTGCGTGGCTTTATCGTGCTTACCGCTCTCATTTTTCTTACCGCCGGCACGTTCCGTTATTGGCAGGGCTGGTCATTCCTGGCCACATTCACGGTCTGCTCGACAGCGCTCACCGTCTATATGGCCCTCTACGACGAGAAGCTTCTTGAGCGGCGTTTGCGCGCCGGACCACGGGCTGAAACAGAAACGTCTCAAAAGATCATCATGGTTCTGGTGCTGTTGGGATTCGCCGCGCTCATGGTGGTTCCCGTGCTTGATCATCGATTCGGCTGGTCGCCGGTTCCACCCTATGTTTCGATCGCTGGAGACGGACTGATTGCACTGGGGTACCTGTTCATCCTTTTTGTGCTGCGAGAGAACAGCTACGCCTCTTCGACGATCCAGATCGCGGACGATCAACGCGTCATATCAACCGGGCCATACGCGCTGGTGCGGCATCCGATGTATGCCGCAGCGCTTCTTCTGGTCATTGGCATGCCGCTTGCGCTTGATTCCTGGTATGGGCTTCTCGGAATTCTTGTTCTTCTTCCTGTGCTCGCCTGGCGGCTGCTGGATGAAGAGCGCTTTCTCACGAGAAACCTCAAAGGCTATGCCGAGTACACAAGAGAAGTCCGGTGGCGTTTGATTCCCGGGCTGTTCTAGGCGAGAAGCATCCCGCGAGGTTGGGGTTACGGAAGTCATTTTGAGACGAGGAGTGCGCAATGCCAGGCGCGAGAAACATATTGCTGTCAGGCGGCGTGATGGCCATCCTGGTCGGGGTCATTTGGATTGGGCAGGGCACTGGCTACTTCCCGTATCCAGGCAGCAGCTTCATGATCAATGACGTAGCGTGGGCCTATTACGGCATAGCGTTGGCTGTCGTGGGTTTGGTCGCGGTCGCCGTTTCAAGACGGATTGGCTTGTAGCCCGGGTTTGCTGCGCTCAACCCGGGCTACGGAGCTACCCCGGCGGCGAGCCACTTGCCTATTTGGCTCATCCCAAACAAGCTGCGGGCGAGACCAAACGGCACAAGAACGAGTCTCTGCCAAATGATGAAGAGCCTTCGCCTCGCCCTCGCGGGCATTGCCGCTGTCGCGGCAATTGCTGGTCCGGCCTCCGCACAGACCTACCCCTCGCGGCCAGTCACGATCATCACGCCGTTCGCGGCCGGCAGCGTCACCGACGCGACTGCGCGCGCCATCGCGCAGCACCTGCAGGACGCGTTGGGGCAGTCGTTCGTGGTGGAGAATCGAGCTGGCGCGGGCGGGCTCTTGGCTGCCAATGCGGTCGCGCGCGCCGCGCCCGATGGCCATACGCTGCTCATCACCACCAACTCGACGCACTCGGCGGCGCCCGGCCTGTTCAAGTCGGTGCCCTATGATCCGATCAAGGATTTCACGCCGGTTGCCCGGATCGGCAGCTTCCCGTCGCTGATCGCGGTCCATCCGGGCCAGCCGATCCATTCGATGCAGGAGTTCGTCAGCTACGCCAAGGCCAATCCCGGCAAGCTCAGCTACGCGCACGGCAACAGCACCGGGCATATCAGCGGCGAAGCCTTGAAGCGGCGCACCGGCATCGATGTCGTGCGCGTCGCCTATCGCAGCAATCCGGCGGCGATGACCGACCTGATCGCTGGGCACGTCCCGGCGATGATCCCGGATTTCGGCGTCGCGCTCCCGCAGGTCAAAGCGCAGAAGATCCGACCGCTCGCCGTGCTCACGCGCGAGCGCAGCACGACGCTGCCGGACGTGCCGACGCTGCACGAGACGGTGCTGCCGAACTTCGATCTCCTGGCCTGGGCCGGCCTGTTCGCGCCCGCGAATCTGCCGCCGCCGATCGCCGCGCGTCTTTCCGCAGAGCTCGAGAAGATGCTCACACGGCCCGATGTGAAGGAGCGCTTTCTCACTTCGGGCGTCGAGGTCTTCTTCAGCGGCCCGCAGGAGTTCGACGCCTACGTGAAGTCCGAGCTCACGAAATGGACCGGCCTGATCAAGGAAGTCGGCATCGAGCCGGAATGAAGACATCCATGGGCATACGGCCGATCACCGTGCTCAAGTGGATCTTCGGCCTTGTGCTTGCGGGCTATGTCGGGACGCTCGCGCTTCTCTATGTCTTTCAGCGCGATATTCAGTACCGCCCGCCGCAAACCGTGCGCACTGTGCCGGCCACGGTCGGGTTCCCGGCCGAGGAGGTTGTCCTCGATACGGCAGATGGCGAGAAGGTGGTTGCCTGGCATGTGCCTGCGCAAGCCGGCAAGGCCGTCGTTCTCTACTTTCACGGCAATGGTGACGTTCTTGCGTTGCGGCTCCCGCGCTTGCGCGAAGTGTTCGCGGACGGCACCGGGCTTGTTGCGCTCTCCTACCGTGGGTACGGCGGTTCAACCGGACAACCGAGCGAGACTGGCCTGCTTGCTGTCGCGGCGGCTGCCTACGCATTCACCGTCGCGCGCTACTCTTCGGATCGTATCGCCATCTGGGGCTTCTCGCTTGGCACCGGGCCCGCGGTCGCGATCGCGGCCGAACACCCGATTGGCAGGCTCATCCTCGAAGCGCCCTATACGTCAACAGCCGATGTTGCCGCGTCTGTGCTGCGGTTTCTTCCAGTCCGATTGCTGATGAAGGACCAGTTTCATTCTGACGAGTTGATCGGAAAGGTGAGTGTGCCCGTCTTGGTGATGCATGGTGAGCGCGATCCGGGCATTCCAATTCGTTTTGGCGAGCGCCTGTTCTCACTCGCTAATGAGCCGAAGCGCTTCGTGCGCTTCCCGAACGGAGGGCACGACGACCTTGATGCGCACGGCTCAATCGCCGCGGTCCGCGAATTTCTATACGACGCCAAAGACAGATAGTGTCATGCTCAATCCCCGGTCGGCGAAATCCGAAACTCGATCACACCCGGCAGCGTGCGCAGATGCCGCGACAGCGCCTCGGCATTCTTCGGGTCGCGCCCGTGCAGCGTCATGCGGTATTCGAACAACTTGCCCCGGTCGCGCATGCGGTGAGTGAGATGCGTGATTGCCAAGCCGTGACTGGCGATCAGCTTGCGCAACTCATCGTCGGTCGGTACGGCATCGCCTGAGAAGCATACCTCGTGATACATATAGACCTCGGCCGGCATCCTGCGCTCGACTGCAAGGAAGAGTGCCAGGACCGCCAGGGTGGCGGCCGCACCGAGCACCGCGGCGAAATAAAAGCCGATCCCGACCTGGATGCCGATCGCGGCCGTGATCCAGATCGATGCCGCGGTGGTGAGGCCGCGCACCGTGAGGCCTTCCTTGAAGATCACGCCGGCGCCAAGGAAACCAATGCCCGTCATGATGCCCTGCGCGGTGCGGGTGGGATCGATGGTGACGGTGCCGACCACGTTGGTGGACATCCACCGGCCCTGGTAGACCGCTGCCATCATCAGGAGCGCGGAAGCGAGACAGACCAGCGCGTGGGTGCGAAAGCCGGCCGGGCGGCCGTGAATGGTTCGCTCCATCCCGATCAGGCCGCCGAGCACGAGCGCGAGCAACACGCGCCCGACGATGACAAGCTCGTCATGTCCCATGTGGGAAGCTTACGAGACGACCAGCGACACGGCAAATTGAACCACTATGTCCGGAACCGTTGCGCATAGGGCCACGATTGGAATTAAGCTGCCGACGCGGGTTGCAGCCCTCGCGCAATGGAGGTTCCACATGCGTTTCGTGATCGGGTTTGCAGTTCTGATCGCAGCACTGACGGCAGCCGTCGAGTCAGCCAGCGCGCAAAATCGTCCATGGTGCTTGCGCTCGGGCTTCACCGGGCCGGGCTGGTGCGGCTTCGACAGCTTCCAGCAATGCATGGCGTCTGCCAGCGGCCAGGGCGGCTCATGCATCGAGAACAACATGCTGATATGGCAGCGCCAGCAGGAACAGCAGAAGAAGAACGCCAAACGGCAAGGACGCCAGGACGACGGGCGCTGGGACGGCTGGCGCTGATCGCAGCGCTCGGTTCAAGGTAGGTTCGGGTCTAAGGCGGCTGCGGCATTTGCCCGCGCCCGAGGCCGCCTCACACGCGCAGTGTGCATTGCAGGCGCAGCCGGCCGCCGATCCGGCGTCGTTGCAAGGCTGGCGCGCGATCATTGATGGCCGCTGCGCTTGCCAAGGCTGTTTGCTTTTGCTCAAGTTTTCGTTGGCTTGGAATTGTCCCCGGCCAAGGACCAGACGGGTCGGCCAACGGGGCCAAGCAATTAAGGGAGGATACCTATGACCAGGTCTCACATGACCCGGGCTCGCTATTACGCCGTGGCCGCCATTCTCGGCGTGTTCGCGGCGGCGCCATTCACCCCATCGCTGCTCGCCCAGGCGCCGCAGTACCGGCCGGTGACCGACGCCATGCTGGCCAACCCGGATCCCGGCGACTGGCTGATGATCAACCGCACGTTCGACCAGCACCGCTTCAGCACGCTCGACCAGATCAACAAGAGCAACGTCTCGCAGCTGCGCATGGCCTGGACGCGCGGGCTGCCGCCCGGCACCCAGGAGACGACGCCGGTCGTGCATGACGGCATCATTTACATGTTCGTGCCGGGCGCTGGCGTTCAGGCGGTCGATGGGACCAACGGCGACCTGATCTGGGAATACCAGCGCGACTATCCGCAGTCGGTGCGGCCGCAGCTGGCGCGCAACAAGAACATCGGCATCTACGAGGACATGGTCTATCTCGCCGCGCCGGATGGCGTTCTGGTTGCGCTCGACGCCAAGACCGGAAAGCTGCGCTGGGAGACCAAGGTCGACAACGGTGGCCAGACCGCGGGCGGCATGCTCGTGGCTGACGGCAAGGTGATCACCAGCCGGACCTGTCCGCAGGGCGTGCGGCGAGTTTTGCTTCATCGTGGCGCACGATGCCAAGACCGGCAAGGAGCTCTGGAAGTTCTACTCGACCGCGGCGCCGGGCGAGCCCGGCGGCGACACCTGGGCCGACATGCCGGTGGAGCAGCGCGCGGCCGGACCCTGGGGCCTGCCAGGCTCCTATGATGCCAAGCGCAAGCTCATCTACTGGGGCATCGCCAATCCGAATCCCTATACGCGGCTGACGCGGCACGGCCGTCACGACGCGGTGTCGTTTTCGGCGCCCGGCGAACCTCTACAGCAACTCGACCGTGGCGCTCGACATCAACACCGGCAAGCTCGCCTGGTACTACCAGGAGCTGCCGGGCGACGACTGGGACGCGGACCACAACCAGGAACGCATCCAGGTGAAGACGCGCCTCAATCCCGATCCCAAGCACGTCAAGTGGATCTCCTCCGCGCTGCCGCGCAACGAGGAGCGTGAGGTGCTCGTGACGGTCGGCGAGGGCGGCGGCATGTTCGTGATCGACCAGGAGTCCGGCCGCTTCCTGTGGGCGAATCCGTTCCCCTACGACGATCCCAACATCAACATGAACGATATCGACCTCAAGACCGGGGTGACGCGGGTCAATCCCGACAAGCTGTTCAAGAAGGACGGCGACAAGATCACGGGCTGCTACCACAACACGCGCGGACTCTGGTCGATCTCCTACAGCCCGAAGAACAACTCGGTCTACGTCCCGTTCCAGGACCAGTGCCTGTCGATGACCGCGAACCTCAAGAGCAAGACCGGCTGGGGACCGCGTGAGGGCGTGATGCGGCCCGGCATCGATCCCAACAAGTTCATGAATCTTGCCAAGATCGATATCACGACCGGCGAGATGAAGATTCTCCATTCGCAGCCGCAGGCGGGCAACGGCTCCGTCGCTCGTCACCGCTGGCGATCTGGTGTTCTGGGGCGACCTCAATCGCCGCTTCCGGGCGTTCGATGCCGAAACCGGCAAGGTGCTGTGGGAGACGCGTGCTCGGCGGCATGATCATGACCAGCACGATCAGCTACTCGGTGAACGGCAAGCAATACATCCTGGTCAACACCGGCGAAGGCCAGTCGGTGACCGGCGGTCCGCTCGGCCGTCACCAAGGGCGCCATGCCCAAGGCGGTGCGCGGGCATAACTCGGTGGTGGTGTTCGCGCTGCCGTAGGACACTCGCAATGCTTCACGCGAAGAGGTCCCCCGCCTGCCAGGCGGGGGACTTTTTCGTTCGAAAGGAGTTACAAGAGGAACTGCAGTCGGGTCCGGTGTCATTCGGGGTAGCCAGCCAATGTTCAATCGTTTGCCAGCAAGCATCCTCATCGGCGTGATCATGTCCGCGCCGGCGATCGCGCAGGACCGAGCCAAGATCGAAGCCGGCGCCGAGGTCTACGAGATGCATTGCGCGACCTGCCACGGCGAGCGGCTGCGCAACACCGGTGCGGCGTTCGATTTGTTACAGCTCAAGCCGAACGAGCGCGCGCGCTTCGAGCAGTCGGTCAACGACGGCAAGGACCAGATGCCCTCGTGGGCGGGCGTGCTCAGCGCCGAGGAAATCGATCAGATCTGGGCCTATATCCGTTCAAGGGCGGATGGCTAGGGCAGGCGTCCGCAATTGGGCAGAGCAATGCCACAACATTCCCTCCCCTCGATGGGGGCGTCTTAGCGATGAATTGGAAGGAGCACATTGCGGCCATATGCGCGCAGGCGAGTTTCTCTGAGCCTGCCGAAGAGCAGGCATTGTTTGCTGCAGAGACGCAGCTGGGCATGCGATTGCCGCAGTCGTTACGCGAGCTGCTTGCCGAGAGCAACGGTGTGCGTGGGGAACATGACTTGGCGTTGATATGGCCCATAGAACGAATTGTCGCGGACAACCGATCGTTTCGCGAGAGCAAGTCGTTCAAAACTCTATACATGTCGTTCGAGGGACTTCTTTTCTTTGCGGATGCGGGCAACGGCGACCAGTTTGCTTTCGCTGTCGCCGACGGCCAAGTCCGACGTTCCGACATCTTCGTGTGGAATCATGAAGACGATAGTCGCACGTGGCTGGCAAAAGACCTTCGCGAATACCTGGAGGGCTGGGTCTCCGGCAGGATCGCGATCTAATCGTTAAAGCCGGGCTGCTTGAACGGGCGTCTCAATTCCGCGGCTTGTACGGCCCGAGCTCCTGCACCGCCTTTTCGACGAACGACGTGTCGATGATGCGCTCGACCGTGATGTTCGGGTCCTGCAGCAGCTTCTGCTCCTTGAAGAACGCAAGGTCGTTGCGCAGGCCATCGAGGCTCATGCGGCCGTCGGGATCGATCGCGGCCGGCGTGATCGAGCGATGGATTGCGGCGTCCTTGATGAAGGTGTACTCGGTCAGGATCGAGATCACCTCCTCGGCGTTCGGGCCGGCGATGCTGGCCGTCCTTGAGCGCGTCGTTGTACTCGCGCACCGCCCGGATATAGGCGCGCATGAACTTGAGCGCGATCTGCGGCCGCTGCGCGCGAAGATTCTCGGAATAGAGCACGACCGCGGTCTGCTGCGCCGGATAGATCTCGTCGTTGCCGGCGATCCGCACCGCGAGGCCGTTCTGCACCGCCGTCGTCGAGGTCGGCTCGTTGGTCATGCTCGCGTCGATCGCCTTGTTCTGGATAGGCGACGATGTGCTGCGGGAACATGCAGCGCGACGATGCTGGCGGCGTCCGACCACTTGAGCCCGCCCTTCTTGAGCGCCTCGTTCATCGCCGACGCATTGGCGCTGCCGAAGGTGCCGACCGCGAGCTTCATGCCCTTGAGATCGGCGTAGGTCTTGTAGCGTCCGCTGTCGACCAGGTCCTTGCGCACCAGCAGGCCCGAGAAGCCGTAGCCCTTGCGCATCGAGCCTTTGTCGGCGACCGCGCGGATCGCGATGTTCTGCGCCACGGCGTTGTAGAGGCTCGCCGCCACCGTGCCGGCGCCGACGTCGAGCTGGCCCATGCCGAGCGGCCCGATCATCTGCGGCGCGTTGGCCATCTGGGTCAGCTCGACCGTCGAGGCCTTCGTCGCGGAAGTAGCCCTTCTTGCAGCGCCAGGAAGAATCCGATGTCGCTCGCGATGCCGGCGGAGGCGACCTTCACGTGTCGGTCTGCGCCGCACTGGCGAGGCCGCGAGGCCGAGCGCGGCGATCAGGGCGAGACAGACCAGCGCGAGACACACCGGAACCCGGCCTGCCATTGACGATCTCCTCGCGCTTGCGCTCGACATGACTTGCGCCACGGTGTGGTATGTTCGCGCGCGCGTCAATGCGGCCGATCGGCCGTGGGCCTCAGTCAAAGACCAGTAGGAGCGACGAACAGCATGCTGAATCCCGGAACCTCGCGCTGCGAGCGACCGTTCGAACGAGCGCGAGCCCGACGTGCGCGACATCATCGATTATGCCGAGCGCATCGGCCAGCTCGCGCGCCTCAACGGCGCCGACTGGAACCTCGAGATCGGCGTGCTGGCGGAGATTTTCGCGCATTCCAATCCGGGGCGCGCGCCGGCCGTGCTGTTCGACAACATCAAGGGCTATCCGCCCGGCATGCGCATCGTCTCCGGCCTGCACAACACCTGCCGGCGGCTCGCCTATGCGTTCGGCTTCCCGGACACCGAAGACCCGACCGTGCTGGTGAAGGCCTATCGCGACCGCATGAAGAACGACTTCCAGCTGATCCCGCCGGTGACGGTCAAGGACGGCCCGATCCTGGAGAACATCGACCGCGACGACGCCGTCGACCTGTTCAAGTTTCCGGTGCCGATGATCCACGAGAAGGACGGCGGGCGCTATATCGGCACCTATTGCGTCGTGATCATGCGCGACCCCGACACCGGCTGGGTCAATCTCGGCACCTATCGCGTGGTCGCGCACGATCGCAACACGGCAGGCATCTGGATCTCGCCCGGCAAGCACGGCCGCCTCATCCGCGAGAAGTATTTCAAGAAGAAGCGAGCCGTGCCCGGTGCTGATCTGCTGCGGCCTCGATCCGGTGCTGTTTCTCGCCGGCAGCCACGAGATCAAGCACGGCGTCACCGAGTACGCCTATGCGGGCGGCCATCGCGGCCGGCCGTACGAGACGATCGCGAGCGAGCTGCATGGCCTGCCGATGCCGTCGCATGCCGAGATCGTGCTCGAAGGCGAGTTCCTGCCGGACGAGACGCGCCCGGAAGGTCCGTTCGGCGAGTTCACCGGCTACTACGCGAGCCATGTGCGCGACGAGCCGATCGTGCGCGTGCGCCGCGTCTATCATCGCAACGATCCGATCCTCACCATGGCGTCGCCGATGCGGCCGCCGACCGACGTGTCGTTCGCCAAGTGCATCGTGCAGTCGGGCATGATCTGGGACGAGATCGAGAGCGCGGGTCTCAACGGCGTCAAGGGCGTGTGGTGCCACGAGGCCGGCGCCATCCGCATGTTCGTCGTGGTCGCGATCGAGCAGATGCATCCGGGCCATGCGCAGCAGGCCGGCATGCTGGTCGCCGGCTGCCATTCCGGCAATTACGCCGGCCGCTGGGTGGTGGTGGTCGACAGCGATATCGATCCGACCAATCTCGACGACGTGATCTGGGCGATGTCGACGCGCTGCGATCCGGTCGCCGACATCGAATACATCAAGCGCGCCTGGTCGACGCCGCTCGATCCGATGCTGCGCACGGCGCCGTGGGAGAATACGCGCGCGATCGTCAATGCCTGCCGGCCGTGGGACTGGCGGCACGAATTCCCCGAGGTCGCCTCGGCGAGCCCGGAAAAGCGCAAGGAGGTCGAAACGAAATGGGCGAAGGAAATCCTGCAGGCGACCGGGCCGCGGTGACATTCGGCAGATGTGGACGCTGAAATCGCTGCTGGTCGGCGGCCTGTCGCTCTATCTCGGGCTCCTCGCGCTGCTTTATTTCGCGCAGCGCACCATGATGTATTTTCCCGAGACGATGCGCACCTCGCCCGCGGAGGCCGGATTTGCTCAGGCCGAAGAGGTCGTGCTCGACACCGCTGACGGCGAGCGCGTCATCGCGTGGCATGTCGCGCCGCACGGGGGCGGCCGGTGTCCTCTATTTGCACGGCAACGGCGGGGCGCTGCGCTATCGCGTCGATCGCTTTCGCGCGCTCACCGCCGACGGCACCGGCCTCGTCGCGCTGAGCTATCGCGGCTATGCCGGCTCGAGCGGCCGCCCGACCGAGGCGGGACTGATCGAGGATGCGACGCGCGGCCTATGCGTTCGCGGTCGCGCGCTATCCGGCGGCGAGGCTGTCGTCTGGGGCGAGTCGCTCGGCACCGGCGTCGCGGTGGCGCTCGCGGCGGAGCGCAAAAGCCGGTCGCGCGCCTCGTGCTCGAAGCGCCGTTCTCATCGAGCCGTCGAGATCGCGGCGCCGCCTATCCGTTCGTGCCGGTGCGCTGGCTGATGAAGGATCAGTTCCGTTCCGATCTGCGCATCGGCAACGGTCACAGGCGCCGGTGCTGATCGTGCACGGCGATCGCGACACCGTGATTCCGATCGAGTCCGGCGAGCGGCTCTATGCGCTGACCAAAGCGCCCAAGCGCTTTCTCCGGGTCTCCGGCGCCGGCCACGAGGATCTCGGCATGCGTGCGGTTGAGGCCATGAAGGCGTTCGTGGCGGAACGGTTCGACTAACACGCCCCCACAAACAACAACGCGGGCCTTGCGGCCCGCGTGCAATATTCCGGTCCTGCGTGGACGGATCAGAAGCTCGGCCGGCGCGGCGCGCCAGGGCGTCCGGCGCCGGGGCCGCCCGGTGTGGGCTTCGGCTTCATCGGCAGCAGTCCCTCGCGCTGCATGCGCTTGCGGGCGAGCTTGCGGGCGCGGCGGATCGCTTCCGCCTTCTCCCGGGCCTTCTTTTCGGAGGGCTTCTCGTAATGGCCGCGGAGCTTCATCTCGCGGAAGATCCCCTCGCGCTGCATCTTCTTCTTGAGCGCCTTGAGGGCCTGGTCGACGTTATTGTCCCGGACGAGAACCTGCACGCAGCATACCTCTTCGGTAAGAATTCGTTGACTTTGAGCTGAGACGACCCGCCGGCCCCATAGGCACTTCTGGGGCAACTTGGCCACCGCCTTTGGTGCGGGCGTGTAGCAGAATCACCCCCGAGAGTCCATCCGAGATGGCGGTTTCCGGGGTTATTCCGGGCTTTTTTGGCTTCACAAAGCCGGGAATACGGTCCAGGCGATCCCGTAGAGGACAGTGAGGCCGAGGAGCCCGATCAGCATGCGATTGATCGCGCCAGCCGCGGTGGCGTTGAGCATGTTGGAGGCCTTCGCGCCCAGGAAGCCAAAGATGCCGATGATGACGGCGACCGAGCCGGAGCCGGCCGAGCTGGGCGATCCAGATGGCGCCCCCGGCCAGGAGCAGGCCCCCGCCGGCAGTCGCAATCAGCAGCAGCACCATGCCCGAGGTGCCGGCGAACATGCCGGGTCGCTCGCTGGCGCGAAACAATGCATCGGTCGCGGCCACCCACCAGCCGCCGAACAGCGCGATCAGAATTGCCACCACATAGGCCATGCCGGCTCCTTGCGGCGGCGAAATTGGCCGCAGCGGGCCGAGCATGCAAGTGGTGGGCGATCAAGCGTCGCGGGATATGCAAGACCCGCCGGGAGGGCCCGGCGGGTCGCGCGGCCTAGCGGACCGTGGGGATTACTCGTCGAGGCAGATATTCATCCACATGTAGCGCAAGCCGTACGGCGTCATCGCCTGCTGCCACACGTAGCACTCGTCATCGGCGTAGTAGTTCGGCTCGTAGACGTACGGAAGGCCGAAGTTGATGATCGGCCGGCCGAAGCGATGGTGCCGCCCGGCGTGTCGCTCGACGTGCCGCACGCCGCCGCCGTTAAAGTGAACCTGGGGCTGGCCTCGGTAGCTGTTGTTGAAGTGGACTTGACCTCCCGAGCGGCCCGGAGCTCTTGAAGTGCACCTGCGGCTGGCCACCCGGCCTGACACGCGGCGCGCTTTCGAAGTGGCGCACTGACGGGCCTGGCCCGCTGCGGACATGCGGGGCGTTGTTGTGGTTGACGTGCCCCTCGTGACGATCCCGGGCGCCAGCCTCGGACACCGAGAGACTGAAGGCCACAGCGGCCACGAGGGCGGTGCTTGTGGCTAACCAAGTGCGAACCATTTCCATCCTCCATGCGCATCTGCGTGCTGTCCCATCGGGGACGCGCAAGCGCAAAGTATTTATGGGGAATGATCGAGCTTTCTGCATGAATGCAGAGTGAATAACGCTGCGACAAAATCACATTACAAAGATTTCATCTTATGAGGCTTCAATTTCCGTCGCATGAATTCTTTGTGGCTGAGCGCTCGGGTTGCTGTCTCTCTATCAAACCCTTTGCGGCGCAAGTTGAACTCTGCGTGGCGACGGCGAATCCTTGCCATGTCGAAATAATGGCGCGCCGTTGAACCTTTCGGCACCTGCTCCAACTCAATCTCGCAGCCCGGCGAACCCGAGCTGTCAGTTGCGTTGACACGCCATGCTGCCGCCCATATTGAGAGCGAACGTTCATTCTCATTTACCGCATTGCAATACCCGGAGCCGCAGCCGATGCGCCGCGCCAATGTGCAGGCCCAGTCCGATCGCCGCGCCGAGATCCTGGCCGCGGCCCAGCGCTGCTTCGTGCGCTCGGGGTTTCATGGCGCCTCCATGCAGGACATCTGCGCCGAGGCCGGCATGAGCCCGGGCAATCTCTATCGCTACTTCCCCTCCAAGGAGGCCCTGATCGCCGGCATCGCCGAGCGCGACCGGGCCGAGGTCGGCGCAGCAGTTCGCCAGCGCCGATCTGTCGCATGGTCTGTTTGCGGTGCTTGAAGGCATGGCGCACCACCACTTCGCGGTGCGGCCCGACGAGCAGGTGCTGCTGTGCACCGAGGTCATGTCGGAGGCGCGCCGCAATCCGGAGATCGCGCGCATCTCGTCGGCTCGTTCGATGCCGACGTGAAGAAGTGGCTGATCGACCTGCTGCGCGCCGCCGCCGAGCGCGGCGACATTCCCGCCGACGTCGATCTCGATGGCGTCGTCACCATGCTGATGATCATCGCGGACGGCGTGTGGTGGCGGCGCGCGCTCGATCCCGACTTCGATCCCGCATCGGTGTTGCCGATCTTCATGGACATCACGCGCCACATGTTGCGCAGCCGTCCGCAGTGCCGTGCCCAAGACGAGAGGAGAGTCCGATGAAGGGGAGCCGCATCACCGCCGTTGGCCTCGTGGCCGCGGCCGCGCTCTGGATCGCGTCCGGGCATTTCCTGCCGCATGAGAGCGCGGAGAGCCGCGCCGCCATCCGCCCAAGCGAGAACGAGGCCAAGAAGCTGTTCCGCGTCGCGGTCATGCAGACGAACGTGGTGCAGCACAGCCGCAAGCTCACGATTTCCGGCCGCACCGAGGCCGACAAGCGCGTCATGCGTCACGGCGCGCACCGGCGGCGTGCTGACCGAGCTGCGGGTCAAGCGCGGCACCTGCCGTCAAGGAAGGCGACATCATCGCCGTGCTGTCCGACGAGGCGCGCGACGCGCAGGTCGCGCAGGCGGAGTCGCTGGTGACGCAGCGGCAGGCCGAGCTCGAAGCCAAGCGCCAGCTGATCGTGATCCGGCGCGATGCCGAAGCTCGATCTCGTCAATCTCGAGGCGCAGCTCAAGGCGGCCAAGGCGGCACTGGCGGCGGCCGAGGCCGAGCGCGACCGCGGCATCGTGCGCGCGCCGTGGGCCGGCGTGGTCAGCGACCTGTCGGTCGAGGTCGGCCAGGCTGCGTTCTCGTTTCAGGGACGCGAGCTCCTGCAACTCGTCGCGCTCGATCCGATGCTGGCGGTGGTCGAGGTCTCCGAGCGCAAGCTCGCCGGCATCAAGCTCGGCGACAAGGCCGAGGTGCGCCTCGTCACCGGCGAGACCGCCCGCGGCAAGGTCCGTTTCGTGTCGAAGACCGCGAGCCAGACCACGCGCACCTATCGGGTCGAGGTCGAGCTCGCCAATCCAGACGGCGCCATCCCGGACGGCATCACGGCCGAAGTCTCGCTGCCGCTCGCGCCGGTGCCGGCGACGCGCGTGCCGCGCTCGGCGCTGACGATCTCGTCGACCGGCGACATCGGCGTGCGCGCCGTCGAACGAGGAGCGGCATCGTCGCCTTCGTGCCGGTGCGCGTGCGTCGAGGACGAGCAGACCTTCATGTGGGTCGCCGGCATTCCCGACGGCGCGCGCGTGATCGTGCAGGGCCAGGACTTCGTGCGCGAAGGCCAGAAGGTCGAGGCGGTCGTGGCGCCGAGCGATGTTGACACCGACGACGAGAGTAAGCGCTCTCCTTGGGGCTGAGAGGAACGGAAGGTCGTACGATGTCCAGGCTTCATCGACTACGCCATCGGCCACGCGCG
This sequence comes from uncultured Alphaproteobacteria bacterium, assembly GCA_963817015.1. Taxonomy (GTDB): domain Bacteria; phylum Pseudomonadota; class Alphaproteobacteria; order Rhizobiales; family Xanthobacteraceae; genus VAZQ01. The sequence continues at coordinate 198,753 of CAWFMV010000019.1, forward strand.
GCTGACGATCGCGACGCTGCTGTTCCTGCTGCTCGCGGGCCTCGTCGCCTATGTGACGATCCCGAAGGAGGCGGAGCCGGACGTCACGATTCCGATCATCTACGTGCAGCTCTCCCAGCGCGGCATCAGCCCGGAGGATTCCGAGCGGCTGCTGCTGCGGCCGGTCGAGACCCAGCTCAAGTCGGTCGGCAACGTCAAGGAGATGCGCTCGACCGCCTTCGAAGGCGGCGGCTTCGTGCTGCTCGAGTTCGAGGCCGGCTTCGATTCCAAGTCCGCGCTCGCCGACGTGCGCGCCAAGGTCGACAACGCCAAGCACGATCTGCCGCGCGACGTCGACGAGCCGCAGGTGCTCGAGGTCAATCTCTCGCTCTATCCGGTGCTGGTGGTCGGGCTCTCCGGCGACGTGCCGGAGCGCACGCTGCTGCGCATCGCGCGCGCCGCCAAGAACGCGATCGAGCAGGCGCCGGGCGTGCTGTCGGCCGAGCTGCGCGGCGCGCGCGACGAGGCGGTCGAGATCATCGTCGAGCCGACGCTGATGAAGAGCTACGGCATCTCGCTCGATCAGCTCGGCCAGCTCACCCAGTCGTTCAACACGCTGATCGCGGCCGGCGCGCTCGAAGGCCAGAGCGGCCGCTTCGCCGTCAAGGTGCCGTCGCTGTTCGAGAAGCCGCAGGACATCGCTCAAGGTGCCGGTGATCGCCTCGCCGACGCGGCGGTGACGCTGCTCGACGTCGCCCAGATCAAGCCGACCTTCAAGGACGCGACCTCGATCACGCGCGTCAACGGCCGGCCGGCCATGACCATCGAGGTGTCGAAGCGCACCGGCGCCAACCTGATCGAGACCGTCGACGCGGTGAAATACGTCGTCGCCCAGCTGCAGAAGCAGTGGCCGGAGGCCGTGCACGTCACCTTCACGCAGGACAAGTCGAAGGTGATCCGGCAGATGCTCGCCGACCTGCAGAACTCGGTCGCGACCGGCGTGCTGCTGGTCGTCGTCATCATCCTGTTCGCGCTCGGCTTCCGCGCCTCGCTGTTCATCGGCATCGCGATCCCGGCGTCGTTCCTGGCCGGCGTGCTCGGGCTCCAGCTCGCCGGGCTGACCGTCAACATCGTGGTGCTGTTCTCGCTCATCCTCGCGGTCGGCATGCTGGTCGACGACGCCATCATCGTCTCCGAGTTCGCCGAGCGGCGGATGGCCGAGGGCATGGCGCCGAGGGAGGCCTATTCGCTCGCCGCCAAGCGCATGTCGGGCCCGGTGATCGCCGCGACCGCGACGCGCGTCGCCGCGTTCTCGCCGCTGCTGTTCTGGCCGGGCGTGGTCGGCCAGTTCATGAAATATCTGCCGATCACGCTGATCGCGACGCTGTCGGCGTCGCTCGCGGTCGCGCTGTTCTTCACGCCGACGCTCGGCGCGCTGCTCGGCAAGGCGGCGCCGGTGCCGCACGACGATCGCGCCAGGGACAGCGGGCCTTACATGCGCACGGTGCGGCTGGCGCTGCGCCATCCCGGCATCGACGCTGGCGCTGGCGGCGTTTCTGCTGGTCGCGGTGCAGATCGCCTATGGCAAGTTCGGCCGCGGCGTCGAGTTCTTCCCCACGGTCGAGCCCGACTACGGCCAGGTGATCGTGCATGGCCGCGGCAATCTTTCGCTCGACGAGAAGAACCGCGCGATCGCCGAGGTCGAGAAGCGCGTGCTCGCCTTCGACGGGCCTCAAGACCGTCTATACCCGCATCGGCGAGCAGCCGCGCGGCATGGGCGAGCTGACCGAGGACACCATCGGCGTCATCCAGTTCGAGTTCGCCGACTGGCGAGCGCGCCCGCCCGCGCACGAGATCATGGACGCGATGCGCGACGCAGCACCGCCGACATTCCGGGCATCCTGGTCGAGGTGACGGCGCCGCGCGCCGGCCCGCCGACCGGCAAGCCGATCCAGGTGCAGCTCGCCGCGCTCGATCCCACGCTGCTGCCGGCGGCCGCCAAGAAGGTCGCGGCGCTGCTGGCGCAGCGCAGCGACATCCGCGATCTCGACGACGGCCAGCCGCTGCCCGGCATCGACTGGAAGATCGAGGTCGACAAGTCGAGGCCGCCAAGTACGGCGCCGGCGTCAACACGGTCGGCAGCGCGCTCCAGCTCGTCACCAACGGCCTGAAGGCCACCGAATATCGGCCGGTCGACAGCGACAAGTCGGTCGACATCCTGGTGCGCTTCCCGCCCGACCGGCGCAGCCTCGACCAGATCGACGACCTGCGCGTGCAGACCCAGGTCGGCCACGTGCCGATCGGCAATTTCGTCGAGCGCGTGCCGGCGCAGCGCGTGGGCTACATCAATCGCGTCAACGCCAACCGCGTCATGACGGTGTCGGCCAACGTTGCCGAAGGCGTGCAGACCGCCAAGGTGCAGCAGGAGATCGCGAGCGAGCTCGCGCAAGGCCGATCTCGGGCAGGGCGTCAGCTTCAGGCTCAAGGGCGAGGACGAGGAGCGCGACAAGGCCGGCGCCTTCCTGATGAAGGCGTTCGGCACCGCGATCTTCCTGATCTTTGCGATCCTGCTGGCGCAGTTCAACCGGCTGACCTCGGTGTTCGTGGTGCTGACCGCGGTCGTGCTGTCGACCTTCGGCGTGCTGCTCGGCCTGCATGATCATGGGCCAGCCGTTCGGCGTGGTGATGACCGGCATCGGGGTGATCGCCAATGCGGGCGTGATCGTGAACAACAACATCGTGCTGATCGACACCTACGACCGGCTGCGCCGCGAGGGCGTCGCCGCCTACGACGCCATCATCGAGACCTGCCGCGAGCGCGCGCGGCCGGTGGTGCTCACGGCGGTGACCGCAATCCTCGGCGTGCTGCCGATCGCGTTCGGCGATGAATGTCGAGTTCCTGTCGCGCGAGATCATGGTCGGCGCGCCGGCGACGCAATGGTGGATTCAGCTCTCGACCGCGATCGTGTTCGGGCTCGGCTTCGCGACCGTGCTGACGCTGATCGTGACGCCCGCCAGCGCTGATGGCGATCGAGAACATGCGCGAGTGGCGTATGCGCTGGGGCGCGCGGCTGCGCGCATGGTTCGGCCGGCCGGCGCAAGCCTGACACCGAGAAAAGGCAGGGTAGCGCGCTCCGGTGCGCGGCCTTCGCCTTTCGACTATAGTGATCCCGATCAACGCGCCAACAGAGCGCCAAAATCGGGAGGACGACATGATCGCGCGCCGCGACTTTCATCAAGGGAGCATCGATGATGGCGGTGACGGCAGCCACTTCAGGCGTTGCCATTCCATCGGCCGACGCCCAGCAGGTCCCCAATTCGACCGGCACCGAGCAGCCCAAGCTCAAGGCGCCGCCGAACGCCGCCGACTGCCACATGCACATCTACGATCCCGGCGCGCTTTCCGATGCCGCCCAATCCGCGCGCGGCGCCGACGCAACGCGGCGGTGCCGCAATACCGGCTGCTGCAGCAGCGGATCGGGACGACGCGCGTCGTCGTCGTGCAGCCGCGCAATTATGCGACCGACAACCGGGTGACGCTCGACGCGCTCGCGCAGCTCGCCCCGAATGCGCGCGGCGTCGCGGTGGTCACGCCCGCGATCACGGATGCCGAGCTGAAGGCGTTTCACGCCGGCGGCATTCGCGGCATCCGCTTCAGCCTCGCCGATGCCGTCCTCGCGGGCGGTGACGCCCGACATGGTCGAGCCGCTGTCGAAGCGCGTTGCCGATCTCGGCTGGCACGTGCAGTTCAACGTCGATGGCGAGATGATCGACGAGATGGCGAGCATCCTGCGCCGGCTGCCGTCCGCGATGGTGTTCGATCATCTGGCGCATCCGCCGCTGCCGGCCGGGATCGAGCATTCCTCGCACAAGATCGTGCGCGAACTGATCGACAAGGGCCGCACCTGGGTCAAGCTCTCGGGCGCCTATTCGAACAGCAAGATCGGCCCGCCGTCGTATCCGGAGGCGACCAAGATCGCGCAGGCCTTCGTCAAGGCGGCGCCGGAGCGCCTCGTTTGGGGCAGCGACTGGCCGCATCCAGGTCTGCCCAACGACAGACAAGCCAGACGATGCGCTGTTGTTCGATCTGCTGAGCGAGTGGGCGCCGGACGAGGCGACGCGCAATCGCATTCTGGTGCAGAACCCGGAGACGCTCTACGGGTTTGGCAAGGCGGGTTGAGGCGAGACGCGTTCGGATCGCGCGCAGCTAGGATGGAGCGTGCAGCAGACGCAAATGAATCGTTAGAGATGGGCAGAGCGGTGCAGCAGCGTTCCCTCCCCCTTTGTGGGGGAGGGACAGGGAGAGGGGTGCAACGTGCACTGCCTCTATTTTGTATCTGAGGCCAAACAACCGCGGCCGAGCTGTTCGTAAGGGATAGCGTCGAGCTCGGTGCTTTATTGCCACCCCTCTCCCTGTCCCTCCCCCACAAGGGGGGAGGGAACCGTGGGGCACGCGCCTTCGCAACTTACGCGGTGTGCCTGCTGAGCGAAGCCAGAGATTATCTTACTCCGGCTCGATGCCGGCGTCCTTCACGACCTGCGCCCATTTGGTGATCTCGGCCGGGATGAAGGCGGCGAGCTCATCCGGCGTCGAGGTGAGCGGGTCGATCGCGAGCGCCTGCATCTTGTCGCTGGTGTCGGGGCGCTTGAGGTAGTCCATCAGGATGCGCGTTGATCTTGTCGACGATCGGGCGCGGCGTGCCGGCGCGCGCCACCACCGAGAACCAGCCGCGCGCCGACATAGCCCGGCAGCCCGGCCTCAGCGATGGTCGGAAGCTCAGGCATCGGCCTTGATGCGCGTCGGTCGAGGTGACGCCATAGGCCTTCACCTTGCCCTCCTTGATCTGCGGAATGGCGACGCAAGGTCGACCATCATCATCGGGATCTCGCCCGGCGATCACGTCGGTCAGCGCCGGCACGCTGCCGCGATAGGGCACGTGCACGCGCCTTGGCGTCGATCATCTTGAGGAACATTTCCATGAACAGATGATGCGGCGTCGAGGCGCCCGAGGTGCCGTAGCTCAGCTCGCCGGACTTGCGCTTGATGATCGCGATCAGCTCCGGCAGCGTGTTGGCGCCGAGCGACGGGTTGGCGACGAGCGCCGAACTGCGCGGAGCCGACGAGGCCGATCGGCGCGAAGTCCTTCACCGTGTCGTAGGGCAGGCTCTTGTAGACGCTCGGCCCGATCGCGAGCGTCGTCACCGGCGCGAGGAAGAGCGTGTAGCCGTCCGGCGCCGAGCGCGCGACCGCCTGCGCCGCGATGACGGTGCCGGCGCCGACGCGGTTCTCGACGATCACCGTTTGCTTGAGCTTGTCCTGCAGCTCCTGCGCCAGCATGCGCGCGAGGATGTCGGTGCCGCCGCCGGCCGGGAACGGACAGATGAAGGTGATGGTGCGGGTCGGATAGTCCTGCGCCGCGAGGGGAGGCGCGGCGAGACTGACGAAGAGGCAAAGCAGGAGCGATCGAAGCATGGTTTCTCCCCTCCCGACAGCGTTGGCAGACATTGTGGCACAGGGGCCTATATGGAGCCACGGGTGCTGGTGCCGCAGGTGCGGGAGCCTCTGTGCAGGTTGCTCGGGATTCGATGTGCAATGGGGAGGGAAGGTGGGATTTTGCTTCGCGTCATGACGGCCCCGACGCTATCCTTTCTGTTGATTCGCGAGGGGGCGATGTCGAAGACAGACGAGCAGAGCAAGGCCGCCGCGCCGCGCACCGGACCGAAGCCGGTGAGTGCGCCGCAGCGCCGGTCGGCCGAGCCGGTCGAGCGGGTCGAGGCGCCCAAACGGCCTGCGCGTGCGGTGGGCGATGCAGCTCGCCGCCGAGGTCGAGCGGCTCGAGCGCGAGCTTGCGACGCGCGCGCGCACAGCTCGCCGAGCTTACTGCGCGCGCCGAGATCGATCCGCTGACCGACATCCTCAACCGGCGCGGCTTCGAGCGCGAGCTCAAGCGCTCGCTCGCCTATGTGAAGCGCTATGGCACGAGCGCGGCGCTGGTCTATCTCGATCTCGACGGCTTCAAGCACGTCAACGATCGTCACGGCCACGCTGCCGGCGACGCGGTGCTCAAGGCGGTGGCGATGGTGCTCAATCGCCACGTGCGCGCGTCCGATCTGGTGGCGCGGCTCGGCGGCGACGAGTTCGTCGTGCTGTTGTGGAACTGCTCCGAGGCGGCTGCGCAGGCCAAGGCTCAGGCGCATCGAGGCGGCGATTGCGCGCATGACGCGCCCTCATGACGGGCGCGCGTCTTGCGGTCGGCGCATCTGCGGCGCGACGCCGCTGCTGCCGCTCGATCGGCCGGAGGACCTGCTGAAGCGGGCCGATCGCGCCATGTATGCCCGCAAGCCGTGCGCAACCGCATCCGCCGCGCTGTCCGAACTCTATCCCGGCCCCGCGCCGATTTACCTCCGCTGGCACAATGTGCCACATTCGCAACGATGCCGAATGTGGCCTATCTGCAGGATGCGCGTTCCACGTTGGAGGATCTCGATGTGTCAATCGTCTGGCCCTGATCGCGGCGGCCGTCATGTTGCTGTCGCCAGCGGCCGCCCAGAGCCCGTCCGACTATCCGAACAAGCCGGTCAAGGTCATCGTGACGGTTCCGGCCGGCGGCGGCGTCGACACGGTGACGCGCATCTTTGCGGAGCAGGCTGCAGCAGAAGCTCGGGCAGCCGTTCGTGATCGAGAACCGCGGCGGCGCCGGCGGCAATGTCGCGGCCGAAGCGGTCTTCGTCGCGCCGCCGGACGGCTACACGCTGATGGCGTCGCAGCCGGCGCCGATCACCACCAATATGGCGCTCTACAAGAAGCTCAATTTCGACCCGGCCAAGTTCGAGCCGGTCGGCGGTCATGACCAAGTTTCCGAACGTGCTGCTGGTGCGGCAACGATTTCCCGGCCAAGACCGCGCAGGAATTCATCGCCTATGCGAAGGCCAATCCGGGCAAGCTCAACTATGCCTCGCAGGGCGTCGGCACGACCTCGCATCTGACCGCCGAGCTGTTCATGACGCTGACCGGAACCAAGATGACGCATGTGCCCTATCGCGGCACGGGCCCGGCGCTCAACGACCTCGTCGCCGGCCACGTCGACCTCATCTTCATGGAGCTGTCGTCGGCCTACAAGCTGCACGATGCCGGCAAGGCGCGCATCCTGGCGGTCGCGACCGACAAGCGGCTCGATCTGCTCAAGGACATCCCGACCATGATCGAGGTCGGCGTGCCGGATTTCGTCTCCGACACCTGGAATGCGATCAGCGCGCCGCCGCAAGACGCCGGCGCCGATCGTCGCCAAGCTCAACCGCGCGATGAACGACATCATCAACAGGATGCCGATACCAAGAAGCGCTTCGACGATCTCAACCTGCATGCCGGTCGGCGGCAGCCCGGCCGACATGCGCAAGCTGGTGCGAGGACGAGACCCGCGCGCTGGAGCGATGTGATCAAGAAGGCGGGAATTCAGCCGGAGTGAGGCGCTCCAGAGTCACGCAGGCTCACGCGATGATGTCCGGCGTGAGCTGGTCCTCGATGTGGGAAATGCGGTCGTGCAGATAGAGCTTGCGCTTCTTCAGGCGCTGCACCTGCAGGAGGTCGGAGCCCGGCGCGGTTTCGCAGGGCCGAGATAGCGGCATCGAGGTCGCGGTGCTCCTGCTGGAGCCGCGCCAGTTGCTCCCGCAACTCGCGTTCTTCCTCTTTGGTCATTGCCACCGCTGGTAATCCTGCTTCCGAAGGGCCGCACTCAGCGCGGCGCCTTTGGGTAGGGACAGTAGCACCTATGGTTAGTTTTAGATTTGGAGGTTCAGTCCATATCGGCTGAAACGATCGGACGCAGGAGGCTCCTAATTTCGTTGATTTTCAAGGCATTACGTCAGCTCATCCCGCAATCCGCAGGGGTTTCCCGGTATTGCAATCGGGGGATTGCTGCAATGCATCCATCAAACGAGCGTCGACATCGGACGATGCTTGGTGTAAACTTTGCACGTCAGGCACCAATCTGACCAAAGGAGACATGCCACATGTCCATTCAAGCGCATCTTGCGGAACTTGAGACGGCGCCATCAGGCTCTGGAAAACGAGACTCAATGAAGCGCTCGCGCATCCATCGACCGATGATCTGAGGATCGCCGAACTGAAGCGCCGCAAGTTGCAAGTGAAGGACGAGATCGCGCGTCTGCGTCAAGACGTCAGCGTTCATTAGGCGCGGCGGACCGTTCGAGTTGCGGGATTCATGTCCAGGCTCTGCCGTTCAGGAGGCGGGCGCAGAGGATAAGATGGCTTTTTTATTCGGACGTCTGGCGCACGTCGATGCGCCGGGAGGGAGCGTATGCGCAAGCTGGCTGTCGCCGCTGGCCGCTATGTCGGCCGCTGTCTGGCTGTCTTGGCCGCCGTCGGCGCGCGCCGGCTTATGCTCAATCCTATCCGAGCCGCACCGTCACGCTGGTGGTGCCGTTCCCGCCGGGCGGCGGTGTCGACTGCGCTCGCGCGCATCGTCGCCGAAAGGCTGTCCGTCGCGCTCAAGCAGAGCGTCGTGGTCGAGAACCGGACCGGCGGCGGCGGCATCGTCGGCACGCGCGTCGGTCGCCAAGGCCGAGCCCGACGGCTACACGCTCATGCTCGCGCATACCGGCACGATCTCGATCAATCCGAGTCTCTACGCCAACGCCGGCTACGATCCGCGCAAGGATTTCGCGCCGATCGGTCTGATCGCCTCGATGCCGGTGGCGCTGATCGCGCATCCGTCGTTTCCGGCCAAGACCGTCGCCGACGTGATCGCGATCGCGAAGCAGGAGCCCGGCAAGCTGAACTTCGGCACCTCCGCGGTCGGCACCGGCGGCTATCTCACGGCGGAATATTTCAAGTCGGTCGCCGGCCTCGACATGACGATCATTCCCTATCGCGGCACTGCGCCGCTGATGAACGATCTGATCGGCGGGCATGTGCCGGTGTCGTTCGGCGTGCTGCCGCCGGCGATCGGCAACATCCAGTCCGGCACGCTGCGCGCGATCGCGGTGACCGGAACGCACCGCTTCAGTCTCCTGCCCGACGTGCCGACCGCTGTCGGAATCCGGCCTGCCGGCTTCGATGCCGTGCTGCACTACGGGCTGATCGCGCCGGCCGGAACGCCGCGTCCGATCGTCGAGCGGCTCAACAAGGAATTGCGCGCGCTGGTCAGAGAGCGATCTGGTGAAGCAGCGCATCCAGACCGAAGGCGGCGATGCGATGACGTCGACGCCCGAGGAATATGCCAAGGATATCGACCAGGAAGAGACCAAGTGGTCGACCCTGATCAAGAAGCTTAATCTGAAGGTGGAGTAGCGGCGTTAGCCGCCGTTCGTCCCCGCGAAAGCGGGGACCCAGTCACACAAAAGAAAAAGTCTGGATGCCCGCTTCCGCGGGCACGAACGGAGAATGCGGCTACGAGCGGTGAACTGTGAGCCGTTCGCCATTCACTACGCTGCTCACTGCTCTCACGGCTTGATCACCACCTTGGCGCGCTCGACGAATTCCCGCGGCGTTGAATAGAGCCGCGCGATCAGGTCCTGCACCTTGCCGCCACCGAGCGGCGTGATCGAGATCTTCATCTTTTCGGCGTCGGCCAGGAACGCCGGGTCTTTCATGGCGGCGTCGAACGCCGTGCGCAGGATGCCGAGCGGCTCGGCTGGCGTCTGCGGGGGAGCGATATAGGAGCGCTGGAACACCTGCTGGCTCACCACCAGCTCGGCGACCTTGCGATCATCCTCCTTCGGCACGAACTTCCAGATATGCGGTACGCCGCGCTCGGTCAGCTCGTCGAGCGGCTCCAGGCTGACCTGCACCAGCACGTTCGCCTTCTTTTCGCTGATCCAGTCGCTCTTCTGCGACTTCACGCTCGACCAGTCCCAGCCGCACATGCCGTCGACCTCGCCGCGCTCCATCGCGAGCGCAACATCGACCGTGCCCTTATAGCCCGACACCACCTCGAACTTGCTGCCGGCAGTGTGGTTGTGCATGTAAGCATAGTCGCGCGTCGCACCGCCGGCGGAGCTCGCGCCCAGTATCGTCTTCTGCTTTTGCGCATCCTCGAACGTCTTGATCTTCGAGGTGCCGTAGGTTGCGCAGACGCGCACGCCGGAGTCGGCCGTGCCGACATAGACGACCTTGGTCGGATCGAACTGAAGATTGGGCTTGTCGTCGAGCAGCGGCCCGATGATGGCGCCCGGCATCATGGCGCCGATCGAGGTGCCGTCCTTGGGTGCGACCGAGCTGATATAGATGCCGGCCCGGGTCGAGCCCGCGCCCGGCATGTTCTTGACCACGATCGTCGGATTGCCCGGAATGTGACCGGCGAGATGGCGCGCGACCGCACGGGCGTAGATGTCGTAGCCGCCGCCGGCATCGCCGCCGACGACAAGCTCGATGGTCTTGCCGGCATAGTAGTCGGCGGCTGCTGCGGGAACTGGGGCAAGCGTGGCGCTTGCGATTGCGAGCAGGTGGACAGTTCGTGTCGTGTTGAGCATTGAAGGTCTGATCCGTTATGGCTTGATGGCTTGCTTGGCGCGCTCGACGATGTCCTTCGGCGTCGAATAAAGCTTCTCCACCAGTGCCTGCACCTTGGCGCCCGGCAGCGGCGAGACGTCGACGCCAGTCTTCTGAGCGTCGGCCAGGAATTGCGGATCGCTCATGGTGGCGTCGAAGGCCGTGCGCAGGATGCTCACCAGCTCAGGCGGTGTGCCATGCGCCATAAAGTAGGGGCGCTCGAAGGATTGCTGGCTGACCACGAGCTCGGCCACTTTGCGGTCGTCCGCGTCCTTGATGTAGGGCCAGATTTCCGGCGCACCGAGCTGGGTGAGCTCCGCGTTCGGCTGCAGGCTGAGCTGGGCGAGATAGTTGAGCTTGTGGTCCCGGACCCAGTCGGGCTTCTGCGATTTCGCGCTCGACCAGTTCCATCCGCAGGTGCCATCGAGCTCTTTGCGCTCGATCGCCAGCGTGACCTCGAGCGTGCCCTTGTAGCCGGAGATAAGATTGAGCTGCGCTCCGGTCGTCCGCTTCACGAGGTTGGCGATGTCGTTGATGGAGTTGCCGGCGGCAACGCCACCCATGACGGCCTTCTGGGTCAGCGCCTGGTCGAACGTCTTGATCTTGGAATGGTCAAGCGTGACGCAGACATAGGTCCCGCTGTTGGCCGTGCCGACATAGAGCACCTTGCTCGGATCGAACGAGGTGTCGGGCTTGTCGTCGAGCAGCGGCGCCATGACGGTGCCCGGCATGATCGCGCCGATCGTCAGTCCATCGGCGGCCGCCACCGTATTCACCTGGTAGCCAGCGCGCGCGCCGCCGGCGCCCGGCATGTTCTTCACCACGATCACCGGGTGGCCGGGAATGTGCCGATACATGTGCCGCGCAATGGTGCGCGCGTAGATGTCGAAGCCGCCGCCGGGCGCATTGCTGACTATGAGATCGATGGTCTTGCCGGCGTAGAAGTCGGCGGCGCGCGCGCAGGTTCCGGAGAGCGCGGCCATTGCCGCGGCCATCGCAAGAATTGGGCAAAGCTTGATTGCTGTTGAGGTCATGGATTTCCTTGGTCGTGCTACGGCCTGATCGCGGCGCGCGCCTGCTCGACGATCGCTTTCGGCGTGGCGTAGAGCTTGCCGACCAGCTCCTGCACCGTGGCGCCCGGTAAGGGTGAGACATCGATGCGCATCTTATCAGCATCCGCAAGGAATTGCGGATCGCGCATGGTGGCGTCGAATGCGGTGCGGAGCGTGCTCACCAGCTCGGGCGGCGTGCCGGCCGCAATGAAATAGGGGCGCGTAAAGGCCTGCTGGCTGACCACCATCGCGTGAACCTGGCGGGCCGCATCGTCGCGCATGTAGCTCCAGATCTGCGGAGCACCCATCCGGGTCAATTCCGTATTCTCGCCCGGGCCGAGCTGAGCGAGAAGGTTGAGCTTGCGATCGCGGATCCATTCGGGTTTCTGCGATTTGGCGCTCGACCAGTCCCAGCCACAAGCGCCGTCAACCTCGCCGCGTTCCATGGCGAGTGCCAGATCGAGAGTGCCCTTGTAGCCGGCGACGACGTCGATCTGCGCGTTGGTGGTTCGCTTGATGAGATAGGCGTAATCGTGCACGGCATCGCCGGGCGACACGCCACCGAGCCGGGCTTTCTGGGCCAGCAGGTCTGCGAAGCTCTTGACCTTGCTGGTGGCATAGGTCGCGCAGATGCGCGCGCCTGAGTTGGACGTGCCCAGATAGGTGACCCGCATCGGGTCGAAAATGGCTTCCGGCCTCTCGTCGAGCAGCGGCCCGATGATGGCACCGGGCGTGACGGCACCGATCGTCAGGCCATCCTTGGGCGCAATGTTCTGGATATGATGGCCGGCCTTGGCGCTGCCGGCGCCCGGCATGTTCTTCACCACGACCGTCGGCTGACCGGGGATGTTGCGGCCGAGATGCCGTCCGAGCGCGCGCGCGTAGATGTCGAAGCCGCCGCCCGGATAGTTGCCGACCACGAGATCGATCGTCTTGCCGGCAAAATAGTCAGCGGCGGACGAGGGCGTTGCCAGAAGCAGCGCCGCGATCAGGACGCCGGGATGCGGCAACGTTCGCTGGCAAGCCATCCTTGTTCCTCCGGGGCCCGGCGTTGTTCCGAAGGCTAGGGTATTCGCATGCAGCCGACAACCAGCCTGGCCGTGCCCCCGTTGCGACGCCAAGTCGCGGGACTAGGTGGCGCTGACGCTGGTCTGAAAGTTCTTGTGGTGCAACGGCAGCGTGCCGCTGCCGCTCGTGAACGCGCGGTGATCGAGCGCCGGCAGCACCATGTCGAAGAGCAGAGGCTTCGGCGGCTTCTGCCGCAGCCGGTTAAGGAAGCCGAAGCCTTCCTCGAGCGTCGTCTGCATCGTCAGCATGAACTGGTAGGGGCCTTCCTTGTCGACGATCTGCATCACCGGCTCATCGCGCCGGGCATGGAACAGGATCGTCTCGGTGTGGCTGGTGCGGCCGGCCAGCACGATCGGAGCAAACGGGCGGAAATCGCCGGTGCGGTTCTTTTCGATGCTCCATTGCCCGATGTCGGCGCTGTAGAAGCGCTTGATCACGTCGCGCTCCGGCGCCCTGACCTGCAGGTCCATGGACACGATGATCCCGGTCCGGGCGCCCTCGTTGGTGAGGGTCAAGGGCACCGCGAAGGCCTCGAAGTTGCTGTTCTGATAGGGCGAGGCGTAGCGAATGACCGGCGATACGAATACCCTGATGCCCGCGCGCTTGAGCGTGGTCTGGTACAGGCTGTAGGCGGAGATAACGAACGCCGCGGCGGATCCAACATCAGACAAAACGCTCATAGGCCTGCCCCCAGTTGCGAGGCTGCCTATAAAGCGGCCGACTGTGGCAAGGACGTGGATCGGCTGTGCGTATCGTTCCCGGCGAAGTTGGATCGCGGCAATTCCACTCGCTCGTCTTCGCCCTACGGCCTGATCGCGGCGCGCGCCTTCTCGACGATGTCCTTCGGCGTGGCGTGCAGCTTGGTCACGATCTCCTGCACCTTCGCTCCCGGCAGGGGCGAGATGTCGATCCGCATCTTGTCGGCGTCCGACAGGAATTGCGGGTCCTTCATGGTGGCATCGAAGCTCGTGCGCAAAATGTTGAGCGCCTCGGGCGCGACGCCGGGCGGCGCGATGTAGGAACGCTGAAACACCTGCTGGCCGATGACCATCTCGACGATCTTGCGGTTCTCCTCGGTCTTCACGAAGCTCCAGACGTGCGGCACGCCCATCTTGGTGAGCTCCTCGTTCGGCTCGAGCGCGACCTGCAGCAGGATGTTCACCTTGTTGTCGCGCAGCCAGTCCGGCCGCTGCGACTTGAAGCTCGCCCAGTCCCAGCCGCAGGCGCCGTCGATCTCGCCGCGCTCCATCGCCAGCCCGATATCGTTGGTGCCGCTGTAGCCGGCGATGACGTCGTAGAGCGCGCCCGACGTGTGCTTGTGCATGTAGCCGTAGTCGCGGGTGGAATTGTTGGCCGACACGCCGCCGAAGACCGCCTTCTGGGTCAGCGCGTCCGCGAAGGTCTTGATCTTGGAATCCTTGCGCGATACGCACACGCGCGTGCCGTTGTTGGCGGTCCCGAGATATTGCACCTTGGTCGGGTCGAACAGCACCTCGGCTTTCTCGTCGAGGAGCGGCCCCATGACGGCGCCCGGCATGATCGCCGCGATCACGGTGCCGTCCTTGGGCGCGATGGTGGAAAGGAAGCCGGCGGCGCGGCCGCTCGCCGCGCCGGGCATGTTCTTGGCAATGATGTTGGGCTTGCCCGGGATGTACTGGCCATAGTGGCGGGCGAGCGTGCGGGCGTAGATGTCATAGCCGCCGGCCGGTGGCGCCCCGATCAGAAGGTCGATCGACTTGCCGGCGAAGTAGTCGGCGGCGGGGGCGGCGGACGTCGCGGCCCCCGCGATCGCGGCGACCGTCGCGAACAGGCCTGCTTGCAACATCGACGCCATCGAAGTCTCTCCTTGTCTGGGCACGGGAAGGCTAGGTCATCCGCGGGCAGGGAACAACCCGCCTGCGGTTGCGGCGCGGTGTCGCCTGTTTGGTGGCTCGCCCAATGGCGTCACGCCCAGGCGCCTGTCTTTTCCCTTTGCTGGCCTATGTCGACGGGCCAACGGCTTTTCACCAGGTGCTGAACTGCGACCGAAACACAGCCTTGATGTGCGCGAGGCGCTCTTCCAGTCGCGCCACGGCGTCGGCCTTGCCAAGGCTGCGTGCCAACCCTATGGCGTCGTAGAGCGCCTCCTTGGCATCGCTGTAGTGCGCCGCCGCCCCCGTCGCATCGCGAGCGTCATACATTTTGGAATAGGCCGCCTCCGCCTGCGCCGCGAGGTCTTGCAATTGGTCCGCGTCAGTCATGGATGCGGCTGTCACACGTCCTTGGCAAGCTCGCGCAGCTTGAACTTCTGGATCTTGCCGGTGCTCGTCTTCGGCAACTCGGTGAACACGACATGGCGCGGGCATTTGAAGCTCGCGAGGTTCTGCCGGCACCAGGCGACAAGCTCATCGGCGCTCGCCTCGCGCCCGGGCTTGAGCTCGACGAAGGCGCACGGCGTCTCGCCCCATTTCGCGTCGGGCTTCGCCACCACGGCGGCGGCCGCCACCGCCGGATGCTTGTAGAGCGCGTCCTCGACCTCGATCGAGGAGATGTTCTCGCCGCCCGAGATGATGATGTCCTTGGAGCGGTCCTTGATCTGGACGTAGCCGTCGGGGTGCATCACGCCGAGGTCGCCGGAGTGAAACCAGCCGCCCGCGAACGCTTTCTCGCTCGCCTGCTTGTTCTTAAGGTAGCCCTTCATCACCACGTTGCCGCGGAACATCACCTCGCCAATGGTGGCGCCGTCGCGCGGCACCGGCTGCATGGTGTCGGGATCGATCACGTCGAGTCCTTCGAGCATGGGATAGCGCACGCCCTGGCGCGCCTTCATGGCGGCCTGCTCGGAAGCGCCGAGCGCATTCCAGGCAGCATGCCAGTCGTTGACGACCGCCGGGCCATAGGTCTCGGTGAGCCCGTAGAGATGCGTGACGTTGAAGCCAGCGTCTTTCATGGCGGCGAGCACGGCCTCGGGCGGCGGCGCGGCGGCGGTGAAGAACTCGACCGTGTGCGGCAGCGGCTTCTTCTCGGCCGCGGGCGCGCCCAGCAAGGTCGCCATCACGATCGGCGCGCCGCACAGATGCGTCACCTTATGCGCTGCGATTGCGTCGTACATCGCGGCCGCCCGCACCTGGCGCAGGCACACATGCGTGCCGGCCAGCACCGAGATCGACCAGGTGAAGCACCAGCCGTTGCAGTGGAACATCGGCAGCGTCCACAGATAGACCGGATGCTTGGCCATGCTGCAGGTCACCACGTTGCCGGCTGCGAGCAGGAAAGCGCCGCGGTGATGATAGACGACGCCTTTGGGATCGCCCGTGGTGCCCGACGTGTAATTGAGCGAGATCGCGTCCCACTCGTCGCCCGGCATGGCCCAGGCGTAGCCGGGATCGCCCTCGTTGAGAAAGTCCTCGTACTCGATCGACCCGATGCGCTCGCCGGTGCCGGAGAATTCCGGATCGTCGTAGTCGATGACGAGTGGCTTCACCGTCGCGCGCGCCAGCGCCTCCTTCATGATGCGCGAGAACTCGCGGTCGACGATCACGACCTTGGCGTCGGCATGGTCGAGCGAGAACGCGATGATCGGCGCATCAAGCCTGGTATTGAGCGTGTTGAGCACGCCGCCACACATCGGCACGCCATAGTGAGCCTCGAGCATGGCGGGCGTATTGGCCAGGAACACCGACACCGTGTCGCCGCGCCCGATGCCGCGTCGCGCCAGCGCGGAGGCCAGCCGGCGCGTGCGGGCGTAGAGCTCGGCGTAGCTGCGTCTGAGCTTGCCGTGGATGACAGCAGTGTGGCCAGGATAGACCGCGGCGGCGCGCTCGAGGAACGTCAGCGGCGTGAGCGGCTGGAAGTTCGCGGGATTGCGATCAAGGTCGGTGTCGTACGGGGTTGGCGCCATGGCTCGCTCGTTGGCTCCCTCGCCGGTTGAGGCAAGCTTAGCGAACTGACTGGTCGAGGATCAATCGCTGCTTTGGCGCTGGCGGCCGCGATCGTGGCGCTTTCCGTCACCCACGGACAATGCCCATCACGCCGCTGCGCATCAGCTCGGCGAGATCACGAACATCAGCCAATAGGCGATCTTGTAGAACAGCTCGGTCGGCGTGCGGCGCACCAGCCAGATGCCGAGGAAATTGGTGGCGACCGCGAACGGCAACAGCAGCACCGAGGTGGCGAGATTCTCGCTGCTGAACTGGCCGAGCGCAAAGAACGGCAAGACCTTCATCCAGTTCACCAGCGCGAAGAAGATCATGTTGGTGCCGACGAGGGTCAGCTTGTGGAGCTTCTGCGGCAGCATGTGCACCTGGAACGGCGGCGCGCCGGCCTGCGCCAGCATCGAGGTGAAGCCCGACATCGCGCCCCAGAATACGCCGCTCGCGGCGCTCGGCCGGCGCGCCTGCGTGGGCACGCGGCCGAACCAGGCGAACAGCACGAAGGAGACGCCGATCAGCCCCACCAGCAGCCGCACATGCGCGTCGGACACGCGGGACGCAAGCAGCGCCGCAATGCCGACGCCGAAGACCGAGCCGATCAGCAGCACCTTGAGGTTCCAGGCGTCCCAGTCGCGCCGGTAGACCCAGACCGAGATGGCGTCCTGCACGATCAGGATCGGCAGGATGATGGCGGCCGCCTGCAGCGGCGGCAGCGCCAGCGCGAGCAATGGGGTCGCGATCATGCCGACGCCGGCGAAGCCGCCTTTGCCGAGGCCAAGCAGCGTCACCGCCGGAATGGCGAGCAGATAGAACAGCGGATCGGTGACGATGGTCATGGCGGGGCGCGAGGCGCCGGATAGCGCAGGCGCGGCGGTAGCGCCAGACCCCTTTCCGCATGGCCGCAATGAGAATGGGACGCGAAAACCGGGACTTGAACGAAAACGGCCGGATTTCGCCCTATGATCCTTCCGCCAAGTCTTCAGTGCCCAAGTCTTCAGTGCCCAAGTCTTCAGCGCCAAAGTCCATCTTCCGAGCCAAGGAGGCTGACATGGAATTGATCATCTCCAGTCTTGTCGGGTGTTTCGAGCGCGGCTCGCTCAGCCGTCGCGATCTGGTGCGAGGTCTCGCCGCGCTGGCTGCCAGCGGAACGGCCGCCGGCGCGCAGGAGGAGCTCAATTTCAAGGCCGCCAGCATCGATCACGTAAGCATCCAGGTCGCAGACCTGCAGCGCTCGATCGATTTCTATCAGAAGATATTCGGCTTCTCGGTGGTGAGCCAGGAGCAGGCGCGCAGCATCATGCGTCTCGGCAACACGCGGAACCTGGTCTCTCTGAACCGCGAGAGCCCGACCGGGATTGTGGACCACTTCGCGATCGGCATTCCGAAATTCAACAAGGACGTCGCGGTGCGCTACCTGAAAGAGCGTGGAGTAACGCCTCTCGAGGGCAACTTCGCCGGCTTCCACGTCAAGGATCCGGACGGGATCAGAGTGCAGATCAGCGCGCAGAGCTAGTGGTTATCTAACCGCCATGCGCTGCTGCTAAAGGGGATCCGATCAACTTGATGCGCTCGCGGTCCCTCCCGGCCTCATGGTGGGGGAGCCGCGATCTTGGGCCCTACAACACCGTCAGGTCCCAGAGCTTGAGCACCCTGTCGTAGGCGCCGGACAGCGCGGTGCGGCCATCGGGTGACATCGCGACCGCGTGGACCGGACCCACATGCCCCGTGAAGCTCCGCAATTCCTTGCCGGTCGCCACATCCCACAGCTTGACCGTCTGGTCGTGGTTCCCGGCCGACAACGCGGTCCGGCCATCGGGAGAGAACACGACCGACGGGACGTCCCACCTGTGCCCAATGAAGGTCTGCAACTCCTTGCCGGTCGCCAGCTCCCACAGCTTGAGCGTCTTGTCCCCGCTGCCTATTAGGGCAGTACGGCTGTCGGGCGAGATTGCGACCGATCTGATGCGTTCCCAACGCCCCGTGAAGGTGCGGAGCACTCTGCCCGTCGCCACGTCCCACAGCGTGAAGCTATTGTCCCAACCGACGGACAGCGCGGTGCGGCCGTCGGACAAGAACGCGACCGCAAAGGCCGCCGAATCTCTCAAGGTGCGCAACTCCTTGCCCGTCGCCACCTCCCACACCTTAAGCTTGCTGTCCAAGCCAAACCGATCGTCCGAGCTGTTGGACAGCACGGTCCGGCCGTTGGGTGAGAATACTGCGGGCGCCTGATACGATTGGAAGGTCTGTAGTTCCTTGCCGGTCGCCAGCTCCCACAGCTTGAGGCCCTCGCTCGGCTTGCCGCGTTCGCCCCGCCTGCCGGTCAGCGCAGTGCCACCGTCGGGTGAGAATGCCACCGAGTTGATCCCCCCCTCCAAGGGTCCCGGGGCTTGCGCAGGGACGTGCCCCTTGAAGGTGTGTAACTCCTTGCCCGTAGCCACCTCCCACAGCCTCACCGTGTCGTCCAAGCTGCCGGACAGAGCGGTACGGCCATCAGGCGAGAACGCAACTCGAATGATGTCCTTTGAATGCCCCCTGAAGGTGCGCATCGAACTGTCGGGCGGAAGGAACCACTTCGCCAGCATACTCGGCAGGAGCATAGCAGCAGCATAGGCGACGACGAGAACCGAACCGATAGCTACACCGACGCGAAGCAGGAGCCGGCGTCGCCTCGCCTGCGCGCCCGCCTTGCGGGCCTCCTCCTCCTGCGCACTGCGGGGAGCCGAGACTTCATAGAGGGCCTGTCGGATCGCCTTGATGAGGCCTTCGGTGTCAGATTTGAACCGTTCGTGCGTCAGCCGAACGGCATTACGTCTCGCGAGCGGCCTGATCGCTGGCGGCAGCTCATCCGCGCTCGGCATCCGCGCGTCATGCACTAGCACCGGGATCACCAGCTTGTTCTGCTTGAGCGCCGACTCGATCTCAATGCGCACGAAGTCGTCAGGCTTGTCGAGGCGGCGAACGCCGTGTTGGTCTCGGGCGTCGAGCCAGCCCTTGCCGATGACGGCGATCAGCACGTCGGATTGCGCCACCTGCTCGTCTAGCACGCGCACGAAATCGCGCCCCGGCGGAATGCTGTCGACGTCCATGAACAGCCGGTCGCGCGGAAACACGTCCTGCAGCTGATCGAACAGGCGGCCGGTGTTGCCGGGATCGTCGCCGCGCCGGTAGTTGATGAAGATCTTGCCGCTCATAATTTATGGCTATACCCGCGAGGTGACGAAAGATTGCATTTGGGCATGTTCGTAATTGGGCGGGTAGAGCTAGGTCCTATCTAGCGCTTCTGATCGAAGTTTCGCAGGTCCGGAGGCTTCTGGTCCTTCCGGACCGGCATCAGCAAGCCATCCGCGCTCAGGAAATAGTCCTCCTTGCCGATGACGACGTGCTGGTTGTTGGCGGCGCAGACGTATTCGCTCCATCGATAGTCGCGCTCGCGACGATAGCTGCGGGTCACGGTCCAGGGCCGCGTCAGCGCGTTGTCGATGGTCGTGATCTCGTTGCGCAGCAGGTTCGGATTGGTCTTGTCGAGGCGGATGCGCTCCTTGACGACAGCGCGCTCGTCCGGATGGAACGGCGTGCCGCTGCTAGTCGTAGACGTGCGGATGTTTGAGGCCGCGGGTCTCGGCCTCGAGCGTGTCGTAGCGGCCGTCGCCGTCCTCATCGATCCATTTGCCGATCGAATAGCCGAGCGAGGAAGGCTTCAGTTGTGCGGGCCAGTCGCGTCCGTCGGTATAGATGCGGCGAACCTGGCTCAGCCGCTCGAGCATGACATAGGTGGTCTCCGGCATGATCACGAACCCGATCGGAACGTTTGCGATCATGACGCGCGGCATGCCATGCGAGGCGCAGCGATAGCCGGGGTTCTCACCCTGGCCGCCATTGTCCTGATCGGCGATGCTCGCCTCCAGGATTTTCTGAAACTCCGGTGTCAGCGGAGCCTGCTGGCCAAGGCCTGCGGGCTTCGACGCGTCATACCGGCCGCCCGTGCCAAACCAGGCACCCTTCCAATCCGGATAGGCTGCGTCATCGAAGGCTCGGGCGTTTTCGGTCGCCACAGCACAACACCGACATGAGCATGATTGAATGGATCGAGCTTCGACGAAGCATGGGCGTGTCCTCCCGTCGCTTTCATTCTTCCTTTGCCGGCCCCTGGTTCGGGGCGCTGGGCTGAAACGACATCCGCGTTCGCAGGCTGCGGGCAACTTCCTGCAGCGGCTCAGTCAATTCGGATTCGATCTCCTTGGCGCACACTTGACTGGCCACGTTCGACTGGAACTCGCGCCGGATCGTCAACGTCCGGCCGCTGATCACGTAGTGCGATTGATAGCTGAAATACTTGCTGTCGATGTTGCGTCCTCTGATCGGCGCGCGGCATGGGAAGACCATCTGCGAATGTCAGCTCGATCTCCTCCACCTGCTTGCCGGGAAAACAAATGAAATCAGTCGTGCGACCGGCGATCCGTTGGCCCAACAGTCCAATGCCGGGTCGCCGATGGATCGGCATCCCGAACGGGATCGGGCGCAAGCCATTGAACGGAATCTCCAGTTTCTTGTTCAGGGAGAACGCTCCCTGAATCACATAGGGTTCCGCAAAATCGAATGGTGTGGCCGCCTCGAACAAGCCCGTCCCGGGCTCGCCGTGGCTGCGCAGCACGGTCTCGGCATATTTTTCGCGGCCCTGCGTCTGGATTTGCATGGCCGTAGCCCGGGCGGAAATTGCAAATATGCCGGTCGCCGTCTGCCGTGTCGTTCCTTTGATTGCGCCATCGGCCCCAACGGATGCCGTTGTCTTGGCAATGGTGACGTGATCTTCCGCCTTCGCGGGCGGTGTCCGCGCCGGTCGGCCGCCGGCACTCGAAATATGCAGGACCGGCTTGTCATAGGAACCCTCCGGCAGCGTCGCGAACGACGCGTGTGATGCCGTGGGATCGGTGTAGAGACCGAAATCGGGAAGATAGAGCATCACGTGATTGAAGAATGGAGCTGGCAACTCAGGCAGCCGATAGCCGTTGCCGAGATTGATCAGGACCTGGTCGCTGGCGATGCCCTTGGCCCTGAGCAACGCGCCCATGAGCGCAACATGATCCTTGCAGTCGCCGAACTTGTTCTTCAGAACGGTCAGCGGCGGGTTGGGGGTGATGCCGCCCGATCCCAGAAACACCAGGACATATCGAATATTCTTCTTGACCCAGTGATCGATTGCGGCGGCCTGGGCGCGCTTGCTT
Organism: uncultured Alphaproteobacteria bacterium; assembly: GCA_963817015.1. Classification (GTDB taxonomy): domain Bacteria; phylum Pseudomonadota; class Alphaproteobacteria; order Rhizobiales; family Xanthobacteraceae; genus VAZQ01. The sequence goes on from CAWFMV010000019.1 coordinate 220,495, forward strand.
TCGATGCCCTTTGTGATGTCGTCGGCCAGCGTCTGGATCTCGGGATCAATAACATCTCGGTCTTTCATGCTTGACCAATAGCTGGCGCCGAGCTCGGTCAGATCCTTGAATGTGGTGATCACGATCCGAGGATCGCGATCCCAGAACGAAATGGCTCCCGGCTCCTCCAGCGCCCAGCCGGTGGGGCGGAAATTGAACTCATGGCGCCGGTCTTCGCCCACTTCTGTGACGGTGTGGGAAAAGCCTTCACCGCTGATGGCAGCCCGCAGTCCGAGCGACTTCGGCTCGTCCATTGTCAGGCGATACGTGCCATAGGGCACCGATCTCGGTAAAACGGCGTGAAAGAACAAGTGTCCGGGAAAGCGCCTGTCGATCCGATTGACCTTCAATACATAGACCAGCGTGTCGCCAACCTCGATATCCGGAAAGATGATGGTCTTGACCTTGGCGTCGCGCTGGTAGACGGCATTGAGCCCGGTTGCGGCATCGCGGGTGAGAATGTTGGCCGGGTCGACCAATAGCTTTCTTCCATCCGGCTTTTCGGTGTAGGCCTCGACAATCTCGAGAGGATTGAGGCTCTCGACATACGGCACGGTCTGCTGGCCCAGCGTACGGATCGCGCTCTCGCGAAGAATTTTGTACCGCGTCGTGCTGTTGACCGTGGCGCTCAGGTCCGGCCGAACAATCATGTGTATGTCGAGGGAAAGGCTATGGGCCGGCGAATTGCGATCGGGGTCATTGGCGTTTGGCGTTGGCGTCGCCGGACCAGGCTGCGCCATGGCGGATGCCACAAGCATGGTGAGTGCGCCAACCGCGCCCGCCACTGGCCCAATCCTTCGCATTGAGATCGAGCCCATACACAACCTCCCTTGCAGGATTTGCTTTGCTGCTGAAACTAAATCTGAAACCCGTGATTTTTGATGGCGTGAGTATTGCGATACTCAAACGCTCACGCAGAAGTATATCAAACCGCAAGCCATCGTCACAGGGCCATCTTCGGGGCCGGGCCGACGACCTTGCAAAAGCGGCGCCAGCGCTCACAATCCACGGAACGACGAGACGCAAGGATACGCCATGGATGCCCCTACGAGCCGCTACCACGAGATCTATGCGCGCTGGCAGCGCGATCCCTTGGAGTTCTGGGGCGAGGCGGCGCGCGAGATCGACTGGTACGAGGCGCCGAAGACGGTGTTCGATCCGAAGGCCGGCGTCTACGGCCGCTGGTTTCCCGACGGCGTCGTCAATACCTGCTGGAACGCGGTCGATCGCCATGTGATGCGCGGGCGCGCCGCGCAGCCGGCGCTGGTCTACGACTCCCCGCTCGCCGGCAGCAAGCGTGTCATCGCCTATGACCGGCTGTGGACCGAGGTGCAGATCCTGGGCGCGATCCTGCGCGACCTCGGCGTCGAGAAGGGCGACCGCGTCATCATCTATATGCCGATGGTGCCGGAGGCTGTGTTCGCGATGCTCGCCTGTGCGCGGATCGGAGCGGTGCACTCGGTCGTGTTCGGCGGCTTCGCGGCGCGCGAGCTTGCGACCCGCATCGACGATGCCAAGCCGAAGGTCATTCTCTCGGCCAGCTGCGGGCTCGAGCCCGGCCGCGTCGTGGCCTACAAGCCGCTGCTCGACGAGGCAATTGCGATCGCGCAGCACAAGCCGAAAGCGTGCATGATCCTGCAGCGGCCGCAGCTCGAAGCCAGCCTGGTCCAAGGCCGCGACCATGACTGGAAGACGCTGTGGGACGAGGCGATGAACTATGCCAAGACCTCCGACTGCGTTCCGCTCGCGGCCACCGATCCGCTCTACATTCTTTACACTTCCGGCACGACCGGACGCCCGAAGGGCGTGGTGCGCGACAATGGCGGGCATCTCGTCGCGCTGAAGTGGTCGATGCAAAATTTCTACGGCGTCAGTCCGGGCGAGGTGTACTGGGCGGCGTCCGACATCGGCTGGGTGGTCGGCCACAGCTACATCGTCTATGCGCCGCTGTTTCACGGCTGCACCACGATCCTCTACGAGGGCAAGCCGGTCGGCACGCCGGATGCCGGTGCGTTCTGGCGTGTCATCAGCGAGCACCGCTGCTCGACTTTGTTCACCGCGCCGACCGCATTCCGCGCGATCAAGAAAGAAGACCCGCAGGGCAAGCTCATCGGGCAATACGACCTCTCGCATTTCCGCGCGCTGTTCCTTGCCGGCGAGCGCGCCGATCCCGACACCGTGATGTGGGCCGAGAACCTGCTCAAGGTGCCGGTGATCGATCACTGGTGGCAGACCGAGACCGGCTGGGCGATTGCCGGCAATCCGCTCGGATTAGGTCTCCTTCCGGTCAAGCACGGCTCGCCCACGGTGGCGATGCCTGGCTACGACGTGCGCGTCGTCGATGAGCAATGTCAGGAAATGGCGCCGCGAAAAATGGGCTCGATCGTCGTCAAGCTGCCGCTGCCGCCATCGTGCCTGCCGACGCTGTGGCAGCAGGATGAGCGTTTCCACGAGAGCTACCTCGCGGAGTTTCCCGGCTACTACAAGACCGCCGACGCCGGGTTCAAGGATGAGGATGGCTATCTCTACGTGATGAGCCGCACCGACGACATCATCAATGTGGCAGGCCACAGGCTCTCGACCGGCGGCATGGAGGAAGTGCTCGCCGGCCACCAGGACGTCGCCGAGTGTGCGGTCGTCGGCGTCAAGGACGCGCTCAAGGGCGAGGTGCCGGCGGGCTTCCTGGTGCTCAAGGCCGGCGTCAACCGGCCGGCGGCCGAGATCGAGCAGGAATGCTGCGCGCTGGTGCGCGAGAAGATCGGCCCGGTCGCTTCGTTCAAGCTCGCGATCACGGTGGCGCGGCTGCCGAAGACACGCTCGGGCAAAATTCTGCGCGGCACCATCAAGAAGATCGCCGACGGCGACGCGTGGGCGATGCCGGCGACGATCGATGATCCCGCGATCCTTGACGAGATCGGCACCGCGCTGAAGGGCCGCGGAATGGGGGGCTAGGCCACGTGCTCATGTATCTGGACGCTCAGATCAGGCGCGTTTGGTGTCGAATTGGAATCAATTTTAGATATTTGCTACCCAAATACTTTTGGTTTTTGAGTTAGCGTCGTCGCATCTCATCTAGGAGACGCCGCGATGGCTATTCTGACCCGATCTCTGCGACGATTGTTCGCCAGGCCCGAGAAGTCCGTGTCCGCGATCGAGTATTGCGCTCTTGGGCTTTAGGCGAATCACAAGGCGAATCTGAAGGCCCCGGCCGATGCGCCGGGGTTTCTGTTTAGCAACAGTTAACATAATCCGAACGTCCGGTTCATGACCTGCAATGCTCAGATCGATCGGAAGATTCCGTTTCAATTCCGAAAATCAACATGCCGGCTGCCGCGTTCGCGGTGTTGAGATTGGCGTGCTTGTTGTGATCAAGCCCCCAACAATGATTCCTAGGCCCACGGCTTCTCCACCGGGCGATTGCTCAGGAAGGCCAGCGGAATAAGGCCGCCGAGTGCGCCTCCGATCGCCGAGAGGATCGCGCCAGCGAGCACCAGCAGGAGGTTCGGGGCGTCCTTCTTGCGATGCCAGATGAGCAACGTGCCTAGCAGAATGTTGAAGGGGACGGCGGAGAACTGTCCCGCCAGGCGGCCGATATTGAATCCCTCGTCCTCTTTGACAAAGAGGCCGACCAGGTAACCGGAGACAGCGCCGATGACGAGCCCGACCAGCAAGTACATCAGGTAAAAGCCGAACGCCTGCTTGGCGGATCGCCGGTAGTTGAAATTCATGATCTCGGCGAACATTCCCCCCTTGCCGGCGGGCTCTGCGGTGGCCGCGGAGTATGGGATGGCGCCCGCGGTGGCAGCCGATGATGCAGCGTAGGCGGGCGTGCCTTCACCCGGTGCCGTGAACGGGGCGGTGCCGGCGAGAGGTGACGGCGCGCGGGCCTGCAGCAGCCCCTTGAGCAAGTCCGCAAGCTTGAGGAGATGGTTCTCGAACGGCGGCGTCATCGCGTCGAGCCAATGCACCGTGCCCATGAAGTAGGCGAGCGACTCGGTCGGCACCACATCCTCGATCCGCACCGGAACGAGCGGAATGCCGACAGTGATTGCGCGCTCGACCTCGCGCCGGATCTGCCTTGAATTGTTGGCGTTCTGGGAAAAGATCAGCACCATGGCGCGGCACTGATCGATCGCCTTGATGATGGCGGCGCTCCATTCGTCGCCGGGCGTGATGTCGCGCGGTGCGATCCAGCACCGGACTCCGGCGCGCTCGAGCGTCGCGCAGGCGGCGTCGGCTGCCGCCTTATCGACATGCGAATAGCTGATGTAGACGTCGTGGGCCATGCGGGAGGTCCTTGCCGACGGCCGCGGGGTCGAACTCGGGAGTTGCGGCGTCCGGCGGAATGTGCCCTGCCAGTGCGGAGTCTGCAACAAACTCGCTCGACATGGTCATGTGCGTCTCCTGAGAGCTCGGGATGGCAGACCGCGCGTCCGCCATTAGGCGCGAGCATGTCCGAGCCGGGAGGTACGGTCTGTGATCGCGGTCACACCTTGAGCGAATAGACGACCTGGAGCGGACGGACGAACCGTGAACAGCAGGCAAATCCGCGCGCAAGGTGATATGGATTGAGGCCGAAAGCTGCCAAGAAAACCGCCACGAAAACAGGCCGGAACACCCGGGAGGACACCATGCTCTCACGCCGCCGCTTTCTCACTGGAACTGCCAGCCTCACGCTCGCTACGGCGGCATTCAAGCCCGCCATTGCCCAGGCGCGCCGGCTGATTGTGGATGCGCAGATCCACATGTGGCCGCCCAATCGGCCAGACCGGCCGTGGGTGCCGGGCGCGCAGCCGCAGATTCCCGAGCCCTTTACCATCGAGCGGGTGGTGCCGCTGATCGACGAGGCCGCCGTCTCGCGGGTCGTGATCGTGCCGCCGACGCTCGAAGGCGAGCGCATCGACTACGCGCCAGGAGGCGGCGCGTCGCTATCCGGGCCGCTTCGGCATCATGGCGCGGATCGCGCTCGAGAAGCCGGATCGCGCTGCGCAACTGGCGACCTGGCGCCAGCAGCAAGGCGTGCTCGGCGTGCGGCTGAACATCACGGCCGAGCAGGCGCATTGGCTCACCGACGGCACCGCCGACTGGTTCTGGCCAGCGGCCGAGAAGGCGCAGATTCCGATCATGTTTCTCACCGCCGGCCAGACGGCTGAATTCGGCCGTATCGCGGAGCGACATCCGCAACTCATGCTCATCATCGACCACATGGGCGTGTCGACTGCGACGCTGCGCGCCGGAAAAATGCCTGAGGCGGTCGCGCAGTCGGCTGCGCTCGCCAGATATCCCAACGTGTCGGTCAAGCTGTCGTCGGTGCCGCTGTTCTCCGCCGAGCCTTATCCGTGGAGCGATGTGACGCCGCACATCCAGCGGCTCTACGACGCGTACGGTCCGCGCCGCTGCCATTGGGGCACCGACGTCACCAACTCCTACGCCAAGGCGACGTATCGCCAGCGCGTCACTCATTTCACCGAGGAGCTTGCGTTTCTGTCCGAGGACGACAAGGACTGGATCATGGGCAAGTCGATCGTCGAGCGCTTGCGCTGGACGTAGCAGTCACGTCTGCAACGATTGTCATTTCGATGTTCAGGGACTGTTATTGGCGCCGCCGGTGCGGCGCTGTGCATTGTGACTGAGCTCTCCGCGGCGTAGCCGCTTTCGAGGTAACGCGGACGATCATTGATGTATGGAGTTGACCGATCCAGTCGTGAATGACCCGAACCGGTCATCGGTCATTCATTCGGGATTCCCGAGAAGCGGGCTTGGAGCGCGCACATTGTGAAGGCCAAGCCACAGCGGGACCGCGGCGACTTTCAACGCTTGGCTTGTAGACTCAGTGCTGGCTCGCAATGCTAAGCGCGAGCGAGGAAGTGCCGACCAGAATGAGGCTGACGGCCCATGTCGCATCTAGATTGAACCAGCTCCGCGACACGAACTTGAGACCCAGGTAGCGGTAGACTAGCCACGCCAAGAGTCCGCCGGCTGCGATCATCGCGACAGAGTGGACGACGGAGACCAGGACGGCCATGCCCAGATTGGCAGTTATGAGCGCGCCCGCCGCGTCGTGGCCCTTGTCGAGGTCGGCGGCCCGACAGAGCCCAAGATAGATCGGCACGAGCATCAGTCCCGCGCCATGCGCGATCGCCACGACAAAGGACCAGAGCCCCAGTTGCGTCGGTCGTATCCGCGCCAGCACCCGAGGATGGCGCGGGTTGGCGAGCCGGAAAGTGCCGAACCCGATGACCAAGAGACTGGCGCCGATCTGGATTTGTTGCTGCCATTCGACGAGGGCGACCAGGAGCGCGAAGGGAAGGATCACCACGAACATTGCCAGGAGATGGCCGACCGTTAGCGCCCAAAGTGCCGCAACAAGGGTGCGTGAACTCCTTTCCATTAGCCCGGCTGAAACCGCGAGCGGCCATCCCATTCCCGGGCTCAACCCGTGATAGAGGCCGCTCGCAACGACAGCCAGCCAAAGCCCGGCAGGTGTCCAATCCGCTCCAGTCACATTCAAACCGATGGATAGCAGAACGAATCCGTCGAGCAATCGCCGCCCTCGAGCCGGATCTGATGCGCCCGGTATCCGTCAGGGAAGCTCACCCAGTAGTCCTTTGCGAGCTCAAGGCCGCCATTCGCGTTCGCGTTGGCCATCACTTCAGCGCCCGGCACTCCGTCCGGATAGAACTGGTTATCCCACGTCGAGTAGAGCGAGTTGGTCCAGTAGACCCGCTTGCCGTCACGGCTAATCTCGACCATCTGCGGACCGCCTGCATACATCTTGCCGCTCGGGTGCGTCGTCCGGCGAGCGATGCCGCCAATATGGACTGAGCCCGCGAGCTTCGGCTTCCTCGGGTCGGTGACGTCGTATTGACGCATCTCGCCGGTTCCCCAGCAGGCGACGTACAGGAATTTGTCGTCCATGGAGAGGTCGATGTCGGTGACCAGTGGCGGCACGGCACCGAACCCCTGCAGCAGGGGTGGCAGCTGGTCCTTGGACGCCGGCTCGGGCGGGATCGTCGCCGTCTTCTCGGCGTGGAATTTGCCGCTTTCGCGCCACCAGGTCCAGATCGAGCCTTCGAGGTTCGTGGTGTCGACCACGACACCCAGGAAGCCGTACTCACGAACCGGATCGTGCGCGGGTCTCACCTCCAGCCCCATCTGATGGTTGGCACCAAGATCGATCGTCTGGACGTTGCGCCGCGCCCGGAGATCCCAGAAGTGGATGCGGTGGCCGTACTTGTTCGCGAGCAGGTCCTCGGCCACGATTCCATTCTCGAACTGCGGCGGCAGCCCCCACTCGCTCGTCACCATGTAATCGCGCGGCAGGTTCCACCAGAAATCATAGTGCAGGTTCTGTGGTCCGCGATCGATCTCCCAGCGGCCGAGGATGTCAAACGTCTCGCAGTCCATGATGAACACGCCAGGTGGCCCATTGGTGCCATCCTTACCGCCGCCGCCGAGCGTGCTGACGTAGATGCCTTCCGGACCGCAATGGACAGTGTGAGGTCGCGAGTAGCCGGTCTTCTTGAATACCTCCTCCGGCTCGATAACCTTGTGAATCTTTGCCTTGGTGGGATCGGGTTTTGTGTCGACGACATAAATGCGCGAGGAGCGGAGCCCGGGGATGATCAGGTAGCGCCGCTCGAGGAATGCGTGGCCGGTGAGTGGCGACAAGGACGACGAGCAGGCATTCCAACCGAAATGGTGAAACTCGTCGCCCTTGTTGGGCATCGTCACCGTGTGGACGATCTGGCTAAATGTGGGCGAGCCGGGCTTTACATCCACCACCGCGAGCGCGTCGGGCTTCGAGAAGTCCGGGCTGAGCAGCAAGGTGTAGGCGAAGTTTTCAGGCGCAGCTTCCATCGCAAGCTTCGGGGATGCGTGGAAGGTCGGATCAGGCCTCATCGTCATTAGAGTTCCTCCCTGTTGCTTCGAGGCGCATGACAGCCTCTTGTCAGGTGGGCTCGTGACATCGCAAAGCCTAGGAAGCCGATCCGCGCCATGCCATTCGGCGCGCGCGCCGGCGCGGCGACTGGCCACGCCAACGCCGTGACGGCAAGAAATGTGATGAACTTCCGTCGCCGCATCGTGACCGCCTAGATGCGCACGGTGGGCCCAATCAGATACTTTTCAAGTCCGGTACTGAGTGCCGAAAATCGGGCATTTGGATGGTGCGCTGGCGTGATCCGACCTAAACCTAAGCATCGGCTCTCCCTCTTTAGGTCGATTGGGGTGACAGAATGGACGCAACAACCCAAAACCAAACAGGTCCGTATCGGGCTCAAAAAGTCGTGGACTACATCAGCGGCAGCGGATCGCCTAACAATCGCAATTCATGACTACACATCCCGATATCCTCCGTAACGCGATCGACGAGTCCGCGGCCGATCACGCCTCCTCGGCCCGCACCATGTCGTCGAGCATGCGGCGCGCCTGCATCTGCGCCGCATCGGCGGTGATGTGAATGAGGCCGTCGATCGCGCCGCCCTTGAGCTGCTTCTGCTGCGCCTCCAGCATTACCTTGTCTTCCAGGAAGGTGTTGTACGAGCCTTCGTAGAGCATCTTCGACATCTCGGCGTCGCCGAGCTTGAAGTTGCGTGCAAAGCCAAAGTGATAGTGGCACGAGGTCTCGGTTTCGGGCGTCACCAGATGCGTCGACCAGATCGAGATGCCGTGGCTGCGATTGCCTTCGGGCGCGCCGGTGCCGGTCTTGGCGCAGCCGACGTCCATGTAGACGATCGAAGGCAGTCGCCACGTTGCGTGCTGCCAGCGGTCGACATTGCCGTCGAAGCCGCCGGCCTTGGCGAACAGCGGCGGCGGCTTGAAGTCGATCATCCAACGCCCGACCTTCACGCCATCGTTGAGGCGCTCGGTTCTGGTCGGAGTTGAGGCTTCACGTGGATCGCCCGCGATGGTGGCGCGATGCAAGTGCGCAACGTGCGTATAGTCGAGCAGGTTGTCGACCAGGAGCTGCGCGTTGGCTTCGATGCGCAGATAGCCGGGCGTCGCGGTCCAGCCTGGGTCGGCCAGCCACGGCAGCTCGACGATCTTGCTGTCATCCGCACGCGCGGGGTCGCCCATCCAGATCCAGACGGTGTTCCAGCGCTCGGCGACCGGATAGGCGCGCACGCGTGCGCCTGACGGCACAGTCGCCTGACTTGGGATTGCGACGCAGGCTCCGTCGGCCGCGAAGGTCAGCCCATGATAGCCGCAGCGCAGATTGTCGCCTTCGACCTCGCCGAGCGACAGCGGCGCCGCGCGATGGCAGCAGCGATCTTCGAGTGCGGCCGCTTTGCCGCTCTTGCCACGATAGAGCACCACCGCCTCGCCCAGAAACGTGCGCGCGACCGGTTTGTCGGCCAGGTCTTTCGACCAGATCGCGGCGTACCAGGTGTTCTTGGGAAACTGCACGCGCGGCTCCCGATGTGACTGACGAAAAGGATAGGCAGAACGCTGGAAACTGGCAATGCGTGCGATGGATCGTGAGGCGCGGCTTGAACCGCATGCCCCGGCTGTGGGACGCTTGCACACCTGCAACGGGGGGCAGGCACGGATGTCATTTGCGTCCTCGCCTGAGCTGCGCGCCGAGGTGCTCACCGCCTGCCGCGTGCTCACGCATTTCCGCATCGTCGAAGGCTTCGGCCATGTCAGCGCGCGCATCGCGGGCGCCGAGCGCATTCTGATCACGCCCAGGAAAGCGCTTGGCCTTGTCAGCGAAGCCGAGCTGGTCGAGCTCGATCGTGATGGCCGGCAGGTGGCCGGCGAGGGCAGTCCGCCGCTCGAAGCCGCGATGCATCTTGCGGTCTATGGCGGCCGCGCCGATGTGATGGCGATCGCGCGCGGGCATCCGCGTCATGTCGCGGCCTATGCCTGCGCGGGCGAGCCGTTGCGGATCGCGCACGGCTTCGGCGCCAATCTTGGGCCTGTCGTGCCGGTGTTCGGCGAGCCCGTGCTGGTCACGAGCCTGGAGCGCGCATCTGGCCTCATCGAGACGCTCGGCGAGGCCGGCGCCGTCATCCTGCGCGCCAACGGGATGCTCGCGGTCGGGCAGTCGATCGAGCATGCCTGCGTGCAGGCGCTGTTTCTGGAGGAGACGGCGGAGCTTCAGCTCTTGGCCGCGGGCGCGGGCCTCACGCCGCGCTTCTATTCGGCGGAAGGCGCCGCTCGCCGCCATGGCGACGACCGCGTGCACGAGCCGCTGCGCGCCTGGGAATATTATGTGGCCGTGGCGGAGGGGCGGATACGAACGATGATGTAGGACATCTGGTAGGATGGGTTGAGCGCAGCGAAACCCATCGCCTCAATCACTCTTCAAACTTGCCCGTAGGATCGCTCGAGCAGAGTCCCGTTGCGGTGTTTCGCGCAGGGGATGGGTTTCGCTGCGCTCAACCCATCCTACAAGCGACATCATCCTGCGAGCGACGATGACATCCATCTCACGAGCAGAACACTCGCGGCCGGCGCGCCTGCGCCGGGATCACGCGCTGCTCGGGCTGCCGGCCGGCAATCTCGAGCACCAGCTTCTGGCGCGTCGCTTCCTTGAATTGCGCGCGCTCCTTGATCGGAATGACGAACGAGCCCGGACCGCCGATGACGCAATCCTCGTAGTAGACGTCGAGGTTCTCGAACTGCATCTCCCACATGCCGTAGCCGACCTGCCGCTTGAGCATGATCGGCAGGCCGTTGATGCGTGATGCCGGCGGCGAGCACCTCGTCGCGCATCAGCGTGACCGGCGGGCCCATGTTGTTGACGCCGTCGCCGGAGACGTCGATCACGCGACGCAGACCGTTGTAGCCGGACGAATCGAACAGCGGCTTGGCGAATTGCAGCGCGCCGAAGATCGAGGTACGCGGTGCCCGCCGATAGGCCGCGCGCGCGATCTCGTTCGCGACCGCATCCGCCGATTCCGGTCCGTCGATCAGCCGCCAGGGCATGACGATCTTCTGGTCGTAGAGGCCGGCCCATTCGAAATAGGTGACCGCCACCTTGCCATGGGACGCCGCCGCGCACAGCCGACATGAACTCGCGCGAGGTGAGGCCGGTGATATAGCCCTCGCGCTGCAGCTCCTGCTCCTCGGGGTCCATCGAGTTCGAGACATCGACCGCGATCACCAGCTCGGTGTCGACCGGAATGGCGTTCGGTCCCTTGTCGGCGAACCGCAGCGTTGGTGCCGCCACACCCGCGGCAAGCGCCAGCGCCATGACGGTGCCGGCTGCGAGGAACGACATCAGCGAGGTCTGCGCACGCATGCCTGCCTCCCTTTGGACTTTCACCATGGTGCCACGAGAGTATGGCCGCGGATAGGCCGAAACTGCGGCTGTGCAGACCTTGTCCGCCGCCTCGCGATCACGCATCGTTGCAGGCGTTCGGCCGTTGCCGGCCTCAGGAGGTGCCGATGTCTGAGCAGATACACAACATGGCTTCTCGCTGGGGCGGCGCGGGTGGCTCGATGGGTGGCTCGATCGGTACCTTGGCGGTCCTGGCGGCGCTGCAGTGCACGTTTGCGGTCGATGCGCGCGCTCAAACCGATGCAGTCGCAGCCTTCTATCGCGGCCGCACCGTACAGGCGGTTGTAGGCTACACGCCCGGCTCGACCTTCGAGCTCTACCTGCGCATGCTCACGCGCCATCTCGGCCGGCATATCCCGGGCAATCCGGCGATCGTGGTCCAGCACATGCCGGGCGCGGGCTCGCTCAATGCCACCGCGCATCTCGCGGCTGCTGCGGCCAAGGACGGCTCGGTGATCGGCATGATCAACCCGGTCAACACCACCGAGCCCTTGATCGATCCGGGCAAGACCCGGTTCGACGCGCGGGCCTTTCAATGGCTCGGCAGCCTCAACTCGGAGATTTCCACTTGCGGCTTCTGGAACAGGGAGCTCAAGACGCTCGCGGACTTGAAGCGTCGCGAGATCGTGGTCGGCTCGACCGGGCCGTCATCGGGCTCGACGGTTGATGCGAAGGTGCTGGGCCCGCTGGCCGGCATCAATTTCAAGGTGGTGACCGGCTATCCTGGGCTCACCGAGGTGCGGCTTGCGGCCGAGCGCGGCGAGGTCGACGGGCATTGCGGTCTCCTCGTCTCCGCGCTCAAGACCGACGTGTGGGATGCCTATAAGGCCGGCCGCCTCGCGGTGCCGGTACAGATGGGCCTGCAGAAGCATCCCGAGCTGGCTGACGTGCCGAACGCGTACGATCTCGCGACGAAGGATGACGACCGCGCTCTGTTCCGGCTGATCTTCGGGCCGTGGGCTTATGGCCGCCCGATGCTGGCGCCGCCCGGAACGCCGCCCGAGCGTGTGGCCGCGTTGCGTGCAGCGCTCAAGGCGACGTTGACTGATACGCAGTTCGTGGCCGACACCAGCCGCATCAACATGGAGATTCAATTCACGGAGCCTGACGCCATCGCGACTTTGGTCGGTGACATCCTGCGCACGCCGATCCCGGTGGTCGAGCGTGCGCGCGTCTTGCTCGGTGTTCAGAATAGATAGGCGTCGTCAGGGAAGCCGGGCAAAGGCGTCGTTGGAGACGTCCGTCATGATCCAGACAAAGCCGCGCGAGAACACGCCGGCGATCAACACCACCGCCACGATGCCGAACGCAGCCATCGCCATGGTCCAGAACGCCTGTGCGATGTTGCGGAAAGCGGCCATGCTGCGCGAGAAGAGCATGACTACGAATGCGGCCAGCGCAATGATCGCGACCACCCCGATCAGGACCTTCCAGGCCGGCAGGCTGTCCCACGAGACGTTGAAGGCGGATTGAATCTGGGCCCAAGACCAGACCCACAGCTTCTCGAGCGTACGCAAAACCCAGGTTATGCCTTGCGATATGAGGTTAAATAGTTGATGGACCGCATCATTCATGGTGCCCTCCTGCGCGGGATGCGCGCGAAATCAGTTTCACTACGCTCAACAACAGGGTGAGGGCCCGGAAGGTTCCGAGGTATTGCGACAGATCGAGGCAGCGGCCACTGAACAGGAACGGAGATTCGGTGACATGTGTCGTTGACGCCTAACGCATTGCGAATAAAGTCGTTTTTGGCTCGCAACGGAGCCGAACACCAGTTTGCTGCCGTACTGGAGGAGTGTCATGAGCGTCGCCCGCCACCCGCGTTCGCCCGAGCTCGAAGGCGTTCCGATCGAGACCATCATGGCGCGATATGTCGGGCGCTTTCGCGAGAAGAAGCCCGATTGGGCCGCGTTCGAGGACGCCAAGATCGAAGGCTACAAGCGCGCGCAGCATCGCTTCATCGGCGCCGGCGGTTCCGGCAAGCACAACGATCCGACCGTGATCCCGGCCGGAAACTTCACGCTCTCGATCATGTTCGTGCCGCCGGGCCAGGGCAACGCGGCACACACGCACGAGGTCGAGGAGTGTTTCTTCGTGCTGCAGGGCTATCTCGACGTGTTCGTGGAAGATGAAAGCGGCAAGCGCATCACCACGCGGCTCGGGCCGTGGGAATGCATCTCATGCCCGGCCGGCGTCATTCACGGCTATCAGAACGACTCGCTCGAGCCCGTGTACTTCCAGGTGATGCTCGGACGCGGCAAGCCGGAGACCATGGGTTACGCCGACGACGACCTCTACAAGCGCCGCGACGCGCATCTCAAGGCAGTGTGAGCAAGCGCAAGGTGTAAGGCCAACGCAAAGTGCCAGCTTTCATCTGCACCGCGTGCGGCACGCAATATGCGCCGACTGATGCGCCGCCGGCGCAATGCATCATCTGCGAGGAGGAGCGGCAATACGTGCCGCCGTCGGGGCAGAGCTGGATTACGCCCGAGCGGCTCGCGGCGCGTCACGCCAATTCGTTTCGCCAGCATGAGGAAGGCCTGATCGGCATTGGCTCTGTGCCGACGTTCGCGATCGGCCAGCGTGCGATCCTCGTCGTCACGCCCTCAGGCAATGTGCTGTGGGACTGCATCTCGCTCATTGATGACGCCACCATCGCGCTGATCATTGGGCTTGGCGGGCTCAAGGCGATCGCGATCTCGCATCCGCATTTCTACACCACGATGGTGGACTGGGCGCGCGCGTTCGACTGCCCGGTGCATCTGCATGCTCTCGACCGCAAATGGGTGATGCGGCCCGATCCGGCGCTCACGTTCTGGGAAGGCGATACGCACAAGCTGCTGCCGGGCGTGACGCTCATTCGCGGCGGCGGTCACTTCCCTGGCGGCACCATGCTGCATTGGGCTGCAAGGCGCGGATGGCCGCGGCGCGCTGCTCTCGGCCGATATCGCGACGGTGACCACCGACCGCAAGTTCTTGAGCTTCATGCGCAGCTATCCGAATCTGATCCCGCTCTCCGCGCGCGAGGTCGAAGGCATCGCGGCCGCGGTTGCGCCATTTCAGTTCGATACGATCTACGGTCACTTCTTCGATCGCGTGATTGCGACCGGCGCCAAGGATGTGATGGCGAGATCGGTCGCGCGCTATCTCGCCGCGATTGCCGGCACCGCGCGCGGCCCGATGGAGTAGGTCTGACTAGAAATCTTTTTGAAGTCGTGCCGCATGCTCCGCTCATTCCGGCCAAGAATATGTGAATCAATGAATCTCCCGCTGTCGTCCCCGCGAAGGCGGGGACCCATACGCCGTGTCGTTGCGACGTGGTGTGGTCGGCGAGAGATCGAAAGTTCAGTGGCTATGGGTCCCCGCCTTCGCGGGGACGACAGCGGTTGGTTCCGTGCCAACGACAGTTGAAGAAGTTTCACACGCTGTTGCGCCGGGACGAACGGAGAGCGACGCCTGATCAGTCTTCTGACGACTTGCCGCCGCCGATTTGCTTGAGCTTGGCGAACACGGCATCGACGTTGAGCTCGTCGCTCGGCTTCTTCTCCTCCTCCGGCTCCGGCTCGCGCGGCCGGATCGTGGTCTCGGAGGCGGGCAGCAGCGTCGCGCCCTGCGCGGTCGTGATCGATCGGCTTCTCCTTGGCGGCGCGATGCACTTCGAGGTCGAGATCGATCTGCGAGCAGAGCCCGAGCGTGACCGGGTCCATCGGCTGCAGGTTGGCAGCGTTCCAGTGGGTGCGCTCGCGGATCGACTCGATCGTCGACTTGGTGGTGCCGACGAGCCGCATGATCTGCGCGTCCTTCAGCTCCGGATGATTGCGCACCAGCCAGAGGATGGCGTTCGGGCGATCCTGGCGGCGCGACACCGGAGTGTAGCGCGGGCCCTTCTTGCTCTTGGGCTGCGGCAGGCGGACTTTCGGGTCGGAAAGCTTGAGCTTGCATGTCGGGATCGGCCTCGGCCTGGTCGATCTGCTCGCGGGTGAGCTGGCCGGTCAGGACCGGGTCGAGGCCCTTGATCCCCTGCGCGGCGTCGCCGTCGGCGATCGCCTTCACCTCCAGCGGGATGCAGATTGCAGAACTGGGCGATCTGATCGAATGACAGGGCGGTATTCTCGACCAGCCAGACGGCGGTCGCTTTCGGCATCAGTGGTGCGGTGTTCATGGCCAAATCTCCTCTGGCAAGTTTCCTCTGGCCCCGCCCGCCCATCCGGCGAAGCCTGTCGTCATCCACAAAGAAAGACTGGGAAGTCACCCGCAATATAGGCAAGCCCGCGAGCCTGTTCAATGACTTGTTTCTTTATAATATTCAGTCTCTTGACGGGATGGGCCGAAGCGCGTTAGCGGCGCTGGTCAAAGGGCGCTACCAAATCCGCCGCGCTAGCGCCGCCGATTTGAAGTTCCTACACCACCTGCAACACACTCGGTTAGGAACTTCAAATCGATAAGGGGCACGAGTGCCCGGAGCATGTGATGGCCGTCTATACCGATGTTGCGGCGGAAGACCTCGGCCAGTTCCTCGCCGGATACGATATCGGCGACGCTGTTCTCCTACAAGGGCATCGCGGAGGGGGTCGAGAACTCGAATTTCCTGGTCCACACCAGCCACGGCAATTTCATCCTCACACTCTACGAGAAGCGGGTGGCCGCCAAGGACCTGCCGTTCTTCCTCGGCCTGATGGAGCATCTCGCGAGCCGCGGCATCACCTGTCCGCAGCCGGTCAAGAACCGCCAGGGCGAGATGCTCGGCACGATCGCGGGCCGGCCGGCCGCGATCATCACGTTCCTCGACGGCATGTGGATCCGCCGGCCATCGGCCACGCACTGTGCGAGCGCTCGGCACGGCGCTGGCGCAACTGCACCTTGCCGGGCTCGATTTTCCGCTTCGGCGCGCCAACGCGCTTTCGGTCGCCGGCTGGCGGCAGCTCTACGAGCACTGCGCGGCGCGTGCCAACGAGGTGCAGCCCGATCTCGAGGGTTTCCTGGCCGAAGGAGCTAGCCGAGCTGAGCGGAGCTGGCCGCGCGACCTGCCGGAAGGCGTGATCCATGCCGACCTGTTTCCCGACAACGTGTTCTTCCTCGGCGACACGCTCTCGGGCTTGATCGACTTCTACTTCGCCTGCACCGACGCGCTCGCCTATGACGTCGCGATCTGCCTCAACGCCTGGTGCTTCGAGGTCGACCATTCCTACAATGTCACCAAGGGCCAGAGCCTGCTGCGGCCTAATGCGCGGTGCGTCCGCTGTCGGCGCAGGAGCGCACGCTGCTGCCGCTGCTGGCGCGCGGCGCGGCGCTGCGCTTCCTGCTCACCCGGCTGATCGACTGGTTCGACGTGCCGCCTGGCGCGCTGGTGCGCCCGAAGGACCCGATGGAGTATTTCCGCAAGCTGCGTTTCCACCAGCAGGTCAAATCGTTCGCGATTACGGGATCGACGCATGAGCGAGTCGCACGTTGTCATCCATACCGACGGCGCCTGCTCCGGCAATCCGGGGCCGGGCGGCTGGGGCGCGATCCTCGCCTTCGGCGACCACAAGAAGGAGCTCAAGGGCGGCGAGCCGCACACCACCAACAACCGCATGGAGCTGATGGCGGCGATTTCGGCGCTTGCAGGCGCTCAAGCGGCCGTGCCTGGTCGACCTCCACACCGACAGCCAGTACATGCGCGACGGCATCATGAAGTGGATCCACGGCTGGAAGCGCAACGGCTGGCGCACCGCCGACAAGAAGCCGGTCAAGAACGTCGACCTCTGGCAGCGGCTCGATGCCGCCGCTCGGCGCACCAGGTGCGCTGGCATTGGGTGCGCGGCCATGCCGGCAACGCCATGAATGAGCGCGCCGACGAGCTTGCACGCGACGGCATCGCGGCGGTCCGCTCGGGCGCCGTCGGCGCCCTGTCGGATGCCGGCTCTGAGGCCAAAGCACTCACCAAGGCGGTCAAAAAGTCCAGACCCGGCAGCTAACCGTCTCGGAGGGTAGCTTATTCTAGGGCGGCGACAGCGGCGTACTGCCACGGCCATGGGGTCCTTGACGAATTTTCGTGGGCTGAGCCCGTTCCAACGTCGATTTTGCTTCGCACCATACTTTCGCCCGCCGCGCCTGTGCCATATTGTGAAGCGATTGACACAGAGCGGCGTGCGCCATGGCGAAAGACCTCGATCCTCACAAGCTCTCATCGCCCCGGATTTTCCTGGTCCGGATGACCGTGTTCTTGATTCTATGCGCGCTTATCGTGGTCGTCCTCTACAAGCAGATCCTGGTCGCGTTCATGGCCAATCCCGGCCTCAACGCCCTGATCCTCGGCGTGATGCTGATCGGCGTCGCCTTGGCCTTCCGACAGGTGGGCCGGCTGTTCCGAGAGGTCAACTGGGTCAATGGCTTCCGCCTGGCCGACCCGGGGCTTGCGGTCGACCGTCCGCCGGTTCTGCTGGCGCCCATGGCCTCCCTCCTCGGCGACCGGATCGGGCGGATGGCGATCTCCTCGCCGGTCATGCGGGGCATTCTCGATTCGATCGCGGCGCGGCTTGACGAGGCGCGTGATCTGTCGCGCTACTTGACCGGCCTGCTGATCTTCCTCGGCCTGCTCGGCACCTTCTGGGGCCTGATCGATACCGTCTCATCGGTCGGTAAGGTCTTGGAAGGACTCAAGGTCGGGGGTGACGCCGCTGGCACCTTCGATGCCCTCAAGGAGGGCCTTGCCGCTCCGCTCGCCGGCATGGGCATTTCGTTCTCGTCCTCGCTGTTCGGTCTTGCCGGCTCGCTGATGCTCGGCTTCCTCGATCTGCAGACCAGCCAGGCGCAGAACCGCTTCTACACCGAGCTCGAGGACTGGCTGTCGACCACGGTGCGGGACCTCGGGACCACCGGCGATGGCGGGGCGATTACGGCGGCGACGGCCGGGCTTCCGACCGAGCTGCGCGGCGCGATCGAGCGGCTCAAGGAGGCGGTCAGCGAAGGCGGCTCGAGCCGGGCGGCGACTGCCGCCATGGCCAATCTGGCCGAAGCTATTCAGGGGCTGGTCCACCACATGCGCACCGAGCAGCAGATGATCCGCGACTGGGTCGACTCCCAGGCCGAACAGCATCGCGACATCCGCCGCCTGCTTGAGATTCTGGTGCGTGAAAGCGCCAAATAGGCGCCACTAGAAGGTGCCAGGTTAGAAGGCGCCAAGTAGCCAAGTAAGGACCTCCTATGGCCATCGCACGCGCGCGCCGCGACAGCGGTTTGAACTACTGGCCGGGCTTCGTCGACGCGCTGTCGACGCTGGTGCTCGGCATCATCTTTCTGCTCACGGTGTTCATGGTGGTTCAGTTTTACCTGACCCAGGAGGTCACCGGTAAGGACACGGTGTTGGCGCGCCTGAACGCGCAGCTCGCGCAGCTCACCGACCTCCTGTCCCTGGAAAAGACCGGCAAGCTCAGCCTGGAGGAAGAGATCGCCCAGATGCGCTCGAGCCTGATGGCGATCGAGACCGAGCGGGACCGCTACCGCAGCCTCTACGAGGGAGTGGGCGCCGGTGCAGCCGATGCGCAGGGCAAAGCCGCCGAGCTCACGGGCCAGCTCGAGGCCGAGCGGCGGCTCACCACCCGTGCGCTGGCGCAGGTCGAGGTGCTCAACCAGCAGATCGCGGCGCTGCGACGTCAGCTCGCGGCGCTCGAGACGGCGCTGGAAGCAAGCGAGAGCAAGGACAGGGAATCGCAGGCCCGCCTTGCCGACCTCGGTCAGCGATTGAATATCGCGTTGGCGCAACGGGTGCAGGAGCTTTCGCGTTATCGCTCCGACTTCTTCGGCCGGCTACGCACCATCCTGGGCAATCGCCCCGATGTGCGCATTGTGGGTGATCGCTTTGTCTTCCAGTCGGAAGTGTTCTTCGACACCGGGCAGGCGGTGCTGCGTCCGGAGGGCCGCGCCGAGCTGGACAAGCTCGCGGGCGCGCTCACCGAGCTTGATAAACAGATCCCGGGCGAGATCGCCTGGGTGCTGCGGGTCGACGGCCACACCGACATCCGTCCCACCACTGGCGCCACCTTCCGCACCAACTGGGACCTTTCTGCCGCGCGCGCCATCTCGGTCGTGCAATACCTGATCGGGCGGGGCGTTTCGCCGCAGCGCCTGGTCGCCGCCGGCTTCGGGGAATTCCAGCCGATCGATCCCGATCGCACCGAAGAGGCGTTCAGCCGCAACCGCCGTATCGAGCTGAAGCTGACGGAGCGGTGAGCGGCACAAGGCTAACGCTCCGCGCCTATCGTGCGACCGACGAGGACGCCGCCATCGAGCTGTGGCGGCGGACTTGGCAGCAGCATTATCCGCAGCTCGACTTTGCCGCGCGCGTGGCGTGGTGGCGCGAGCGCTGGCGCAACGAGCTCGTGCCGGTCGCCACCATCACGTTGGCCGAGCGCGATGGACGCGCTGGCGGGCTTCGTCACGGTCGATCCCAAGACGCGCTATCTCGACCAGATCGTGGTCGCGCCCGAGGCCTGGGGCTCGGAGGTCGCGGCCGCTCTGGTCGCGGAAGCGCGGCGGATATCGCCCGATGGCCTCGATCTCAAGGTCAACGCCGACAACGCGCGCGCCATCCGGTTCTATGAAAAGCATGGCTTCGTGATCAGCGGTCACGAGGTGAATGAGCGCTCGGGCGCTCCGGTCCATGTGATGAGCTGGCGGCCGTGAAGGCTAACGCTTTGCGACGGTTACGACGCGTGCCTTTGCGCCTGGCGTGCATCGCCGGACCGAACGCGCGGCCTGTTCGGCCGCTGCGCGTCTCGCATACAGCATTCCGATAAGGGCTTTTCCGTCGGCGCCCGCGCGAAAGCGGCCGGCGTCGAGAACCCAATAGGAAGACACGCAGGCATTCGCTGCCCGCGCCTGCCGGGCTCGCACGACGGTGTCGTGGGTTCCGAGGTCGAGCAGGTAGAGCGGTGCGCCGGGTGCGGGCAGAGGAGTCTTCCGCACTCGCGCGGCCGCAGCGTTCCAGCTCAGGCGGATCACATCGAGGCGCTCGGAGACGTCCTCCTCGGGCTCGAAGAAGCCGTGGAAATAGACAATCTCCCGCCGGTCGTTAGGGCTGCGCAACGATCTGCGTGGCGCTCCAGGTGGGCCCCGATCCTTCTTCCGCCTTCCAGACGATGTGGAGCTTGCCGGCGCGCGGCAGGATCAGGAGATGATTGCGCTTGAGATGCTCGAAGCCGTAGCGCTGGCTCACCAGCAGCGCTGTCGATTGCGGCGCGAGCCGCAGCAAGCGGGCAGCCGTCGATACGTAGTCATTCTCTTCGCCGGTCGCCCACGCCGTGCGACCCGCGTCAGTGCCCCAGAGCGTATCGGTGGTCTCGGCCGTGGCACGTTGTGAGCCTGCGGCAACCGGCAGCGTGACACGATCGATGACGCGCCTGGCTACGCGCAACCGGACCTGGATTGGACACTCGGATGAACGGCAGTCCGCAATGGCAAGGTCGAGGACAAACCGGCCGGCGTGGAATGTCTGCAGAACGCGATTGGCAGATGCTGCCGGGACAGGAATGAGCGTCAGCCCGATCGCGAGCAAGCTGACAAGGCTTACGACGCTGTAACGCTGCGCCGCGGCCATTGCGGCGGTTCCCTTGCTAGTGGAGCGGATTTGACATTCGCTACCCACCCAGCCGCGGGCTCGCAAAGCGAATGTCAAATCCAAAGCTCCACTGGAAACCTATATTTGCTAGTGGTCCTTTGATTCTAACATTCGCAAGAGAGCCCGCCGAGAAGGGATGCGAATGTTAGAATGGACCACTAGCTGCTCCCTCCGCCTGACGCACGGAGGGAGGCGGGGCGCAGAATTGGCGTTACTTCGCGAGATAGTTCCGGTGCACGAAGCCTTTGGTGCTGGCGGTCTCGAACAGATAGGCCTTCTCGCCTTCGCGCGTCTCCTGACGCAAGCCGGCGGTCAGCTCCTTCTCGTTCTTGGTGCCCTGCTTCGGCGCCGGCCAGGAACCCGTTGACGGCTTCGACGGTCGGCGGAGCAGCAGCCGGGGTGTCGTTGCGGTGGCCGATCGCCTCGGTCGCACCGGCGTTGAGCAGCTTGGCCCACATCTTGCGGAACAGCGCATTCGACGGATAGACGTCGCCGCTGCTGATCTGGCCATTGATCGCGAACACATAGCCGACCACATCGTCCGATGCTTCGCCCGCTTTCCTGAGCGCCTCGACATAGGCCTTCTGCTCGGTCACGAGCTTCTTGTTCTCGAGCGCCAATTGCAGGCTCGAGGCCGATTCCGGCGCGGCAACCGGCGCGCCGACCTTGTCGGCAAGGTTCTTCTGCAGACGCGACACGCCGTCCCACACGGCTCGCTGCTTCCGGCTGGTCTCGTCGCCCGCCCGCGGCGCAACGTTCTGCCCGCGCCGGGACGGATCGATGGCGGCGTTGGTCACAGGGTCCGCGGCCTTGGCGGGCGCCTGCATGGCGATCTTCATGTCGCGCGAGGGAACGTGGCCCGAAGAGCTCGCGAATGTCTTCACGTCTTCCTTGCCGCGTGCCGACCAGCGGCCTTGCTCGACGCAGAACGAGTCGATCGGGATGCGGCCGGATTTCGGTGGCAGCAGCAGGCTCACCATCAAGGTGCGATCCTGCTGGCCGCCCTTCACGATGTCACCCGCTTGGATGAAAACCGGCTCGTTGCCACTGTTCTCGATCTCGAGCTGGTTGACGTTGCCGGTCTCGCGCACCTCAACTGTGCGTTTGGCCAATGCCTCTTCAAGTGTCAGCGGTGCTTTGCCAGGTGCTGATGTTCCATGGATGAAAAAGACGGTGAGATTCTCATGGATCACCGGTCCCGAGATGCGAACCGGGTCCGATGACGGAGCTGCCGCAAAAGCGGCAAGCGCGGATAGAACGAATGGAGAAGCAGAAAGGGCAGCGAGCAACGACCAGCGCATATGGGAGTCTCCGTGGCGTCGCCCCCGACGCGCGGGAAAGTTCCATCGCTTGATGGCCGGCATGGGGACGGCTGGTGTCCGAAATTCGACATGCGCGGGGAAAAGTGGGGTCGATGCGGGAGACACCAACAAAAATGTCGCGGCGCTGCTCGCATGAACTAAAATTAATGTGTCAGCGCAAGTGGAGCCACGTTCTCCGCTCATTCCTGCGCAAGCGAGCGGCGTGGCGGAGAAAGCCGCTACCCGTTCTGGAACTGCAGTTTCGCCAGCCGTGCATAGAGCCCGCCGGTGGCGGCGAGCGTCGCGTGCGTGCCTTCCTCGACGATGCGGCCCTCGTCCATCACCAGGATGCGATCGCAGGAGAGGACGGTCGCGAGCCGATGCGCGATCACCAGCGTGGTGCGCTCGGCCATCAGTCGTTCGAGCGCGGTCTGCACGAATTTCTCGCACTCGGCATCGAGCGAGGAGGTGGCCTCGTCGAGCAGCAGGAGCGGCGCGTCGCGCAGGATCGCGCGCGCGATTGCGATGCGCTGGCGCTGGCCGCCTGAGAGCGTCACGCCGCGCTCGCCGATCAGGGTCGCGAAGCCCTCCGGCAGGCGTCCGATGAACTCGGACGCGAGCGCAAGCTCGGCCGCGCGCGCGACCTCCGCATCGCTCGCATCCGGCCGCCCGAAACGGATGTTGTCGGCCACCGAGGCTGCGAAAATCGCGGTGTCCTGCGGGACCAGTGCGATCTTGCCGGCGCAGCGCCGCGGGGTCGACGTCGCGCAGCGGCACGCCGTCGAAGCTGATCGTGCCGGCGTCCGGATCGTAGAAGCGAAGGATCAGGTGGAAGATCGTGCTCTTGCCGGCGCCCGAGGGCCCGACGATCGCGACCTTCTCGCCGCGCCGAACCCGCAGCGTGACGCCATCGAGCACGGGGCTCTGCGGCCGCGCCGGATAGGCAAAGCGCACGCCGTCAAAGGCGATCTCGCCGCGCGCCGGCTCCGGCAGTGCAACGGGCCGCGCCGGCGCCTCGATCTGCGGCCGCACATTCATGAGCTCGAACAGCCGCTCGGCCGCGCCCGAGGCCTGCGACAGCTCGCCCCAGACCTCCGACAAGCTGGCCAAGCCCGCTTGCCGCGAACACCGCATAGAGCACGAACTGCGACAGCCGGCCGGGCGTGATCTCGCCGTCGATCACGTCCTGGGCGCCGACCCACAGCACCACGATGACGCTCGAAAACACCAGAAAGATCGCGACCGCGGTGAGCACGGCACGGGCCCTGATCGAGTCGCGGGCCGCGCCGAAGGCGCGTTCGACCGCCTGCGGCGAAGCGGCTGGTCGCAGTCCCGTTCGTTGGTGAAGGCCTGCAGCGTGCGCACTGCGCCGATCAGTTCGGCCGCATAGGCGGAAGCGTCGGCCAGCGTGTCCTGCGCGGCGCGCGAGCGCCGCCGCACCGCGCGGCCGAAGCCGTAGAGCGGCAGCACGATCACCGGGATGGCGCCGAGCACGAAGGCGGAGAGCCGTGGGCTCGTCACCACCATCATGGTGGTGGCGCCGAAGAACAGCACGATGTTGCGCAGCGCCACCGATATCGAGGAGCCGACCGCGGCCTTGATCTGGGTGGTGTCGGCGGTGAGCCGCGACACCATCTCGCCGGTCTTGGCCTGGTCGAAGAACGCGATCGAGAGCGCGGTCAGATGGCTGAACACGTCGCTGCGCAGATCGGCGACGATGCGCTCGCCCAGCGTGGTGACGAGGTAGTAGCGCGCGGCGCTCGCCAGCGCGAGCACGGCCGCGACCGCGATCATCACGGTGAAATAGCTGTCGATCAGGTTCAGGCTCTCGCCCGTGAAGCCGAAATCGATCATGCGGCGCACCGCGAGCGGAACCGCGAGCGTGGCCAGCGCCGCGACGACGAGCGCGCACAAGGCGGCGATCGCGCGGCCGCGATAGCGCCGGACGTAGGGCAGGAGGGAGGCCAATGGCCGCAGCTTGGCCTCGCGGGCGGGCGCGGGCTCGGGTGTGCCTGCGGCGGTCTCGGCCTGCCTGCGGCGCCCTCTGGCTTGCCGGCGGCGCCTTGGGGCTCAGGCGGGGCTGCCACGGTCTGGGCGGTGCGCGGAGGTGCTCGCTCGACGACGTTCATTGGACGCAAACCTCCCGTTCAGGGCTTTGTTGCCGGCCTTAAGCCCTAATTACGGCCAGAATGCCCCGACGGTTGCCGGGTGGCAATTGCGGACCGCCTTGTTTGACGTGACGCGGTAAGCTATAGAGCCGCACCCGCGCAAGGCCCGTCAGCCTTTGCGAGATAATGGAACCCTTTGCGAGACGATGAAGCGGCCCGGGCCGCGAGGATTCAGCCATGAAGCCCGATACCCATCCCGAATACCACACCGTCAAGGTGATCATGACCGACGGCACCGAGTTCACCACCCGCACCACCTGGGGCAAGGAGGGCGACACGCTGCGCCTCGATATCGACCCGAAGTCGCACCCGGCCTGGACCGGCGGCCAGCAGCAGCTCCTCGATCGCGGCGGCCGGCTCTCGCGCTTCGAGAAGAAGTTCGCCGGCCTCGGCCTCAAGAAGAAATAGCGCGCTCACCCCGCGAGCAGCAAAAAACCCCCGGTCTGAGCGGGGGTTTTGTCGTTGGTGCTGTGATGGTCGCCAGGCTTGGCGGCCTGCGCGTGGTCAGTTATGGCCGTTACCATAGCGGCTGAACGGCAGATTGGGCGCCTGCGTCAGCGGCTGGCGTGCCTCGACGCTGGCGGTCGGATTGATCGTCACCCAGCTCGATCCGTTTCCAATTCTGGCCTCGAACGCCTGTGCGGCGCTCGAAAGGGCGACGGCGATGCCGCCGGCGATCAGGGCGATCTTCAGTTTGGACATCTGGCTTCTCCTGTGTTGTCGCCATCCCGGTTGGATGGTCGCCAACATCGAATGCCAGACGCTTCGCGGCGGCTGAAATATCGCCTCGATATCGAAATGATAGCGCGCGCCTATCCGGCCAGCCGTTCTGCCGGTGCGTTGAGCACGCCGACAAAGCAGGCGACTGCTGACCTGATCGGCGCCTGCAAGACAATTGTGAATGAGGAAAGTTTGACCGCTGGCGCTGCGCCTGGACTTTGATCCGGCCCGGATCAAAGTCTAACCGGGATCACTCGGCGTCCGCTCGAACGCCGCCTTGAGCAGGCCGAGCTGGCGCTCGACCGGATTGCCCGGCCGCGACCTGCGTCAGGATCGGGGCTCGCGTGCATGGTGGCGTCGAGCCGGCGCACGGCGGGCTGCAGCGTCTTCGACCGCTCGATCAGAGCGCGCAACGCGCTCCGGCAGGAGCTTGATGTTCTGCTCGTCGCCGGGCTCGCCGGCCGGCAGAGCTTGACCTTGGCCTTTTCCTTGTTGGCCTGGGCGAGCGACATCTCGCCTTCCTTGACCGCGCGATGCAGCAGCAGCCAGGACGCAAGCTGCATCAGCCGCGTGGTCAGCCGCATGCTCTCGGTCGCGTAGGCGAGCGCTGCGCCGCGCTCGAGCTTCTTCGATTCCTGCCGGCCCGGACCGTCGAGATAGCTCGCGGTCTCTTCAACGAGCGCCATGCCGTCGCGAAACAGATCGGAGAAGTGCTGCGAAGTTCGCAAGCCGCTCGCCGAATGATACCGGCGTCGGCTTCGTTCGCCGATTGCTCAGCCATTGATACGCGCCCCACGCTACGCCACTCGACCAATTTTCTTGTTGTTGTTGCGCCCACTCACTGGCGACGACGACAGCATTGCCTTGCGAACGCGCGACTGTCCAGCGCCCGAAGTGCGAAGATTTCCGACATAGTTGCCAGCGCAAGGCGATTGTCGAGCGATCAGCACGCCGCCTTCGTTCGTGCAGCCTGTGATGTTGCGTCAATGTTGCGGTATTCGACACTCGTTGCGGAACGATGCATGCGTGCGTTCACATATGAAATCGTTAATGTATGGTTAATCGGCGACGCTGGTTAACGGCCAACGATGGCGAACGTGCGCGAGCAAGAATGCGGAACAGACAAAAAAGGAGCCGCCGTTGCCGGCGGCTCAAAGGTTAACAGGGAGGCGTCAAACAGAGTGGACAGGAGCCACTCAATGTCCAGAAGCTGGACGCACGCCAGTAATGAACGAGAAAGCTTAATAACATGTTAAGGTGCGAGTACTTTATGTACGTCCGCGCCGCTGCGCGAGCTGTCAAGTGCCTGTCGTGGTCTTGCAGCACAATCACTTCTTGAAGAACGTGTCGGCGACGTTGCGCGAGGCCTGCTTGCTCGGCGATCGACGCTTCGAGCCGGGCGATCTCCTCCTTGAGGAGCGCGATGCGCTCCTGCAGCTCCTTGACCGAGAGCAGCGCGAGATCCTGTCCGATCTCGTGGATGATCTTCTTCTTCGGCCGATCGTCGTCGTCGTCTTTCATCGCCTGCGCTCCGCTCACGCGAAGCCTTGCGTGCTCTGCCGATTGCGGCTCGCTCGCGCAGCCCCAGTCGCTCGAGCCGCGGCAGCACCTCGTCGCAGAAGAACGGCAGCTCGTCGAGATAGTTGATCAGCGAAATGCCGATGCCGGTCACGCCCGCCGCGCTCAGGTCGGCGAGCGTCTTCGCCACATGGTCGGCGTCGCCGACGATCGGCAGGCCGCCCATGCCGTTGGCATAGAAGCGGCGCTGCCGCTCGAACTCCTCCTCGCCCTTGCGTCTGCGGGCGTGATGTTCTTCATCGCCAGGATGCTGTCGATCGCGGAGAAGTCGGCGTTCTCGATGATCGCGTGATGGTAGTACTCCTCGGCTTCCTTCTGCGTGCGCCGGCAGGTGACCACGCCGACCGTGTAGACGCCGATCTCGCGGCCGTGCTCGCTGCGCGAGGTCCTTCGCCTTCTTGCACGAAGCCGGCGGTCTCCTCGGTCGAGACGCGCGAGGCCTGCAGGAAGAACGCGTCGCAGTTCTTCACCGCGAAGGCGCGCCCGGTGGCCGAGGCGCCCGCATTCATGATCAGCGGCCGCGCGCCGCCGACCGGCTTCGGCTTGCCGCGGATGCCCTTGAGCTTGAGATACTGGCCTTCGAAATCGAAATCCTCCTTCGGCGACCAGATCGTCTTGATCGACGTCGAGCCATTCCTGCGCGAACTCGTAGCGCGCCTCGTGCTCGCGCTGCTCGACGCCGAACATCTCGAACTCGCCCTCGTTCCAGCCGACGACGAGGTTGAGGCCGAAGCGGCCGCTCGCCGATGTGGTCGGCGGTCACGATCTCCTTGGCGGCGATCACCGGGTTGAACAGCGGCGCATGCACGGTGCCGAACACGGTGATGCGCCTGGTCGAGGCGAGCAGGCCCGAGGCCCAGGTCAGCGTTTCGAGCGTCGCGCCCTGGTAGTCGGTGTCGCCGCCATAGCCCTTCCAGCGCGCGATCGGCAGCAGGAAGTCGATGCCGGCCTCGTCCGCCATGCGGGCGAGCTTGAGATTGTCCGGCCAGCTTCCCGACCAGCGCTCCGGCACCATGGTCACCGCGCGGCCGGACGAGCAGTTGGGGCCGAACAGCCCGATCTTCAGCCGGTTGCGCGTTGTACATGGCGAGCGCGTTCGGGCGTGGTGACGTCAGAGCCATCTGTTGGGCAGTTCCTGGTGTCGGATCCTGAGTTGCAAATCTGCGGCGCTATTGTCACGGGCACGCTAGCATGGTGCGTGGTGGCCGTTGTAGACAGCCGCCGATCCTTGAGCTAGGACAGATCGCATGACACCGTCCCGACCAGCATGACCGTGATCGCCATCCGCGCTCGCCGGGCGGGCCGGAGATGCTGGTGCCCGAGCAGCGCCCGGTGCCGCCGCCCGGCGAGGGCGAGGTGCTGGTGAAGGTCGCGGCCGCTGGCGTCAATCGGCCGGACGTGATGCAGCGCAAGGGCCTCTATCCGCCGCCCAAGGGCGCGACCGACATTCCGGGGCTCGAGATCGCCGGCGAGGTGGTGGCGCTGGGAGCCGGCGCCACGCGCTGGAAGCTCGGCGACAAGGTGATGGCGCTCGTCGTCGGTGGCGGCTACGCCGAGTATTGCCCGGCGCATGAAAGCCACTGCCTGCCGGTGCCGGCGAGCCTGTCGATGACCGAAGCGGCGGCCATCCCGGAGACGTTCTTCACGGTCTGGTACAACACCTTCGAGCGCGGCAGGCCTCAAGGCCGGCGAGACGCTGCTGGTGCATGGCGGCTCGTCCGGCATCGGCACTGCGGCCATCCAGCTGGCCAAGGCGTTCGGCGCCAAGGTGATCACGACTGCGGGCTCGCAGGAGAAATGCGACGCCTGCCGCAAGCTCGGCGCCGATGTCGCCGATCAACTACAAGACCGAAGACTTCGTGGCCGCCACCAAGGCCGCGACCGGCGGCAAGGGCGCCGACGTTATCCTCGACATGGTCGGCGGCGACTACATCGAGCGCAATTACGAGGCGGCGGCGGTCGAGGGCCGGGTGGTGCAGATCGCCTTCCAGGGCTCGCCCAAGGCCACGGTCGATTTTCGCCGCATCATGCTCAAGCGCCTGACCCACACCGGCTCGACGCTGCGCGCCCGCTCGGTCGCCGACAAGGGCGCGATCGCGCGCGCGGTCGAAACGCAACGTGCTGCCGCTGCTCGCCTCCGGCCGGGTACGGCCGGTGATGGACAGCACTTTCGCGCTGCGCAAGGCCGCAGATGCGCACGCGCGCATGGAAACGAGTGCGCATATCGGCAAGATCGTGCTGACGATCTGAGCGGCGCGATCACAAAGCTGCCACGTCGGTCGTGACCTCTGCGACGCATGTCGGTGCCTAAAGGATTAACCCGAGCGCTTGCGGTCGCGCGGGTTGCAATTTTGCTTGTCCTGCTTCCGTATGCGCTCGATTGGCGCTCGCCATTCCTGGCGAGCATCCGCGTGTGGGCGTTCATTGGGCTCGTTGCCATCCCGTTGGCCGTCGTGGTCATGGAAGTGCGGACACTGCGGCGGGCCGCCGGTCGCTTCGATCGAGCGCTATCGTCGGCATCGCTGGCGCTCGCCATGCTGTGCCTCGTCTGCGTCCCTTGGTGGGAGGCGCAATTCTGGTGGAAGCGCTATGAGGTGCTGCGAGCCGATCCGGCCTTGCTCGAGCGGCTCGGGCGCCACATCGTGGTCGGCTATCGCGATCTTGACGAGCTCAACGTTCTCATCGAGCGGCGCGCCGTCGCGGGCGTGTTTCTGACCGCGCGCAACGTGCGCGGCCGCGACGCCGCCGCGATCCGGCACGAGATCGCCGCCATGCAGGCGGCGCGGCGCCGGCAGGACCTGCCAGAGCTTCTGGTCACGACCGATCAGGAGGGAGGCGTGGTGTCGCGATTGTCACCGCCACTCGAACGCATGCCGCCGCTGTCCGAGATCGTGGCGCGTCATCCGGCCGGTGCTGAGCGTCACAAGGCCGTGCGGGACTATGCCGTCGCGCAGGCGCGCGACCTTGCCGACCTCGGGGTCAACGTCAATCTCGCTCCAGTCGTGGATCTCGATCACGGTGTCGTCAATCCGGGCGACCGGCTCACCCGCATCTCGACCCGCGCGATTTCGGCTGATCCGCAGATCGTCGCCGAAGTGGCGGAGGACTATTGTGCGCAGCTGTCACAGCATGGTGTGCGCTGCACGCTCAAGCATTTTCCTGGGCTCGGCCGCGTCGTCGCCGACACGCACCTCGAGTCCGCCGATCTGGCGCTGCCGCCGGGCGAGCTCGCGAGCACGGATTGGCTGCCGTTTCGCGTCTTGATGCGCCGCCCTGACATTATCGTTATGCTCAGCCACGCTCGCCTGACGGCGGTTGATGCTGCGCGGCCGGTATCGTTCTCGCAGCCTGTCGTGCACGGCCTGTTGCGCACGGAGTGGGGCTATAACGGCCTGCTGATGACCGACGACTTCAGCATGGGCGCGGTGACTTACAGCCCCGAAGGGATCGGCGGCGGCAGCGTCGCGGCGCTGAACGCCGGTGTCGACCTCATTCTGGTGAGCTACGACCCGGATCAGTTCTACTTGGTCATGCACGCGCTGATCGGCGCCGCGCGCGCTGGCGTGCTGCATGCGGATGCGCTCGGCCAGAGCGACCAGCGCCTGTTCAAGGTGTGGAGTCGTTAAGAGCTTGGACTCCGTTAAGACCCCTTGGGGTGGTTAAGCTTGGAGTCGTTAAAGTCTTGCAGCTGCTGGTATTCTTATTTCGTTGCCCGATTGATGTGGCGTCATTGTGTTCACGGTATTGATTAACATCGGGACTCTTGCCGATGCCTTTCTACCCAAGTACTCATCTATAGGGTGATTGGCGTGGGTTGCGAATCCGGAGGTCTGAATCTTGCGCCTTTTGCGCGCTATCCTTGTCGTGGCAGGCCTTTTGGCAGCTTTCTCGGGCGCGCCTCCCGCCCGTGCTGTCGAGGCCGTCAATGTGCGCGCTGACGCCTCCGCGATCGATCTGACCGCGGCGGTCGAGCTGCAGCGCACCGAGACCGACCGCATCCTGGTCTCGACCGCGCCGGGCGCCGACGGCATCGTGCATCGCATGGAGTTGCGCGCCCGTGAGGGCAGCACCAACTGGGCGGTATTCGCGCTTGCGAATTCCGGCAACGAGCAGATCGACCGCCTGATCGTGGTTCCACACTATCGCCTGGTTGGCTCCGGGTTGCTGTGGCCCGACCTCGGGCTATCCCGTGTCGTCGTCATCACGTCGAGCGGCGAGCGGCCCGAGCGAGTGGAGAGCCCCACCGCCGACGTCTTCCGCGTCACGCTCGATCCCGGCGCCGTCATCACCTACGTGGCGGAGCTACGTACCGGCAAGCTCTCGCAGATCTATCTGTGGGAGCCTGACGCCTACAAGGACAAGGTCAACAGCATCACGCTCTACTACGGCATCGTGATCGGGATCGCGGGCCTGCTGGCGCTGTTCCTGACCATCCTGTTCGTCGTGAAGGGCAGCGTGATGTTCCCGGCCGCCGCCGCGCTCGGCTGGGCGGTGCTCGTTTATATCGGCATCGATTTCGGCTTCTGGGGCAAAGTCTTCGACATGTCGGCGGGGGCCGAGCGCATCTGGCGCGCCTCCGGCGAGGCGATCCTGGCGGCGACGCTCCTGGTGTTCCTGTTCGCCTACCTCAATCTCAACCGCTGGCACGTTCGCTATGCGCATATCACGGTCGGCTGGCTCGCCTTCCTGGTGCTCCTGATCGCGGTCGCGCTGGTCGATCCGTCGATCGCCTCCGGCATTGCGCGGCTCTCGCTGGTGGGCGTGGCGGTGTTCGGCTTCAGCCTGGTGATCTATCTCTCGTTTCACGGTTACGACCGCGCCGTCCTGCTGATCCCGACCTGGCTGCTGCTGGTCGTGTGGGTGATCGCGGCCGGCCTTGCCGTCATGGGGGGCGTGACCAACGACATCGTCGGGCCGGCGCTGCTCGGCGGCCTCGTGCTGATCGTGATGCTGATCGGATTCACCGTGATGCAGCATGCCTTCGCGGGCGGCGTGACGCACGGCATCGTCACCGACGTCGAGCGCCGCGCGCTGGCGCTCACCGGCGCGGGCGACATGATCTGGGACTGGGACGTGTCGGCCGACAAGGTGTTCACCAGCCCGGAGACCGAGACCTTGCTCGGCCTCAAGCGCGGCACGCTCGAAGGGCCGGCCGCGCGCTGGCTCGATGTGCTGCATCCGCTCGACCGCGACCGCTTCCGCGCCGCGCTCGACAATGTGCTGGAGCAGCGCCGCGGCCGGCTGGTGCAGGATTTCCGCCTGCGTACGCCCGACGGCCACTTCCTCTGGTTCGCGCTCAAGGCGCGTCCGGTGGTCGGCTCGGATGGCGAGGTGTTGCGGCTGGTCGGCACCCTCACCGACGTGACCGAGTTCAAGAACGCGGAGGAGCGGCTCCTGCACGACGCGGTCCACGACAACCTGACCGGGCTGCCGAACCGCGAGCTGTTCGTCGACCGCCTCGAGTCGGTGCTGGCGCTGTCCAAGGCCGATGAGGCGATCAAGCCCACGGTGATCGTCATCGATCTCGACCGCTTCAAGCAGGTCAACGACTCGGTCGGCATCGCGGTCGGCGACTCCATCCTGCTGACGCTGGCGCGCCGGCTCGGCCGCCTGCTCAAGCCGCAGGACACGCTGGCGCGGCTCGCCGGCGATCAGTTCGCGCTGATCCTCCTGTCCGAGAAGGAAGCGGATCGCATCATCGCGTTTGCGGAGACGCTGCGGCGCGCGCTGCGGGCGCCGATCACCTTCAACGACCGCGAGATCTTCCTCACCGCCTCGATGGGGATCGCGCTCAGCGACGGCCAGCCGCACCGCACCGAGGAGGTGCTCAAGGACGCCGAGCTGGCGATGTATCACGCCAAGCGTATCGGCGGCGATCGCATCGAGGTGTTCAAGCAATCGATGCGCGCGCGCAAGACCGATCGCCTGACGCTCGAATCCGATCTGCGGCGCGCGCTCGAGCGCGAGGAGATCACCATTCTCTACCAGCCGATCGTGCGGCTCGACGACCGCTCGGTGGCAGGTTTCGAGGCGCTGGCGCGCTGGGACCATCCCAAGATGGGCCGGATGTCGCCGTCGGATTTCATTGCGATCGCCGAGGAGATCGGGCTGATCGTCGATCTCGGCCTGTTCGTGCTGGAGCACACCGCCCGCCAGCTCGGCAACTGGCAGCGCGTCTCGCGCAATCGCGAGCCGATCTTTGCCAGCGTGAATGTCTCGTCGCGGCAGCTGTTGCGGCAGGACCTGATCCATGACCTGCGCACTGTCATTGCGCGCTCCGGCCTCGCGCGCGGCTCGCTCAAGCTGGAACTGACCGAGTCACTGGTGATGGAGAACCCCGAGCACGCCGCCCAGATGCTCACGCGCATCAAGGAGCTGGGCGCCGGGCTCGCGCTCGACGATTTCGGCACTGGCCATTCCTCGCTGTCGTATCTGCAGCGCTTCCCGTTCGACACCATCAAGATCGACCAGTCGTTCGTGCGCGCTTCCTCCAAGGGGCAGCGGCCGGTGATCCTGCGCTCGATCATTGCGCTGGCGCACGATCTCGGCATGGAGGTTGTGGCGGAAGGCGCGGAGACCGACTCGGACGCGGTCGAGCTCTATCAGCTCGGCTGCGAATACGCGCAGGGCTATGTGTTCGGCGAGCCGATGACCGCGGAAGCCGCCCGCCAGCTGCTCACCTCAAACCGGCTCGAAGCCGCCGCGCGCTGAGGCGCATGAACGATCGGCCGGCTACCGTCTGGCTTCGTTAATTTTACGCGTTTTCTGACCGGAAAGGCCGTTGGCGCCATTCAGTGCGTGCGCTAGGCTTGTCGGTGCGGTGACAGCCACGGATGAGCCTGAATGGGCTGGTTCCGATCCAATCGGC
The DNA here is from genome assembly GCA_963817015.1 of uncultured Alphaproteobacteria bacterium. Classification (GTDB taxonomy): domain Bacteria; phylum Pseudomonadota; class Alphaproteobacteria; order Rhizobiales; family Xanthobacteraceae; genus VAZQ01. Next base: position 254,054 of record CAWFMV010000019.1, read on the forward strand.
GTATCGGGGGTGGGCTCGCGCTTTTCGCGCTCGTCATTCACTTTGCGTTGTCGTTCGGGCACCTGCATGTCGCGACCTTTGAGAACGCCACCGCGGCGGCTCTGACCTCTTCCGAACCGGCCGCGAGCGTTCCAGACGCTCCTGCCAATCCGTCGAACCATTCCGGGCTTGCCGACCCTTGCGCGGTTTGCGCCAATATTCATCTGGCGGCTTTGCTGCTGGTGGAGGAGTGGTCTGCATGGCTACTGCCGCTGCGGGCCGAGCAGGAACTGCCTGGCAGTATCGGCCCGACGAACCGGCCCCCATGGCTAGGCACGGCTGTCCAAGCGCGCGCCCCACCCATCGCCTGACATTGTTGCTCCGTGGTTCGGGATCGCTCTCGCATAAGCAGAGCGATGCCGATCGGCATTCGGCGGCATCGGCCGTTGAAGCCGCACCAGTGCACATTCAGACCGGGACTCATACCATGCGCGCAATCCAGGTTAACCGTTCGTCCAAACGTCGTTGGGTGTTCGTCGCGACGTTCCTTGCCATCATCGCGGCTGGCGGTGGCAGCTATTGGTTCTGGCCGCAGGGGCAGTCCCCGAGCAGCAGCCGCGTCGCGGCGCGTGCTGCAATTCCCGTGACCGTCGCGATTGCGGCACGCCGCGATGTTCCGATCTATGTGAGCGGCCTTGGCACGGTGCAGGCCTCCAACACGGTGAAAATCGCCTACTCAGGTCGACGGCAAGCTGGAGCAGGTGCATGTTCACAGAGGGCCAGCATGTTGAAAAGGGCGACTTGCTGGCCAAGATCGATCCGCGGCCGTTTCAGGCGGCGCTTGATCAGGCCAAGGCCAAGAAGGACCAGGACGCGGCTTTGCTGGTCGCCGCCGAGAAGGATCTGGTCCGCTCCCAGACGCTCGCGCTCAAGAACTACCAGTCTCAGCAGGTCGTCGACCAGCAGCAAGCCAAAGTAGATCAGCTGAAAGCCTCGATTGCGGCCGACGAGGCGGCAATCGAAACCGCGCAAACTCAGCTCGACTACACCAACATCGTTGCTCCGATCGGCGGCCGGATCGGGATGCGCCTGGTGGATCCGGGCAACTTGCTTCGTGCGGCGGATGCCATCACCGGCCTGGTGGCGATGCGACCCGCGGCGGTCGTGTTCACATTGCCGGCCCGCTTCCTGCAGGATCTGCGCGATGCCAGCGCGCGCGGCCCGGTCGAGGTCACGGCCTTCGATCAGGACAATCGGCGCCAGCTCGCGACCGGCACGCTCCTGCTCATCGACAATGCGATCGATCAGGCGACCGCGACCGTTCGCCTGAAGGCGATGTTTGCCAACGAGGACGAAGCACTGTGGCCGGGATCATTCGTCAATGCCCGTGTTCGTCTTGAAACGCGTCCCAATGCGCTGGTCGTTCCGGCGATTGCCGTCCAGCGCGGCCCGCAAGGGCTGTTCACGTGGATTGTCACCGACGGGAATGTGGCGCAGCCGCGCACGATCCAAGTCGACGCGACCAGCGGCAACCTGACGATCGTCACGTCGGGCGTTGCGGAAGGCGAGCGTGTGGTGACCGACGGCCAATACAAGCTGCAGACCAATGCACCGGTGTCGATCACGTCGAGCCAGCTGGCGGCGTCGGGAGATGCGCCATGAACCTCTCTGAGCCGTTTATCAACCGGCCGATCGCCACCTCGCTGCTGATGGCAGCACTCGTTGCGATCGGACTGGCGGCGTTTCCGTTCCTTCCGGTCGCGCCACTGCCGCAGGTCGACTTTCCGACCATCCAGGTCACCGCGACCCTGTCGGGCGCCAGCGCCGAGACGATGGCCTCGTCGGTGGCCGCGCCGCTCGAACGCCAGTTCGGGCAGATCGCAGGCGTCACTCAGCTGACCTCGTTGAGCGCCGTCTGGCGTATCGCAGGTCGTCATCCAGTTCGATCTCAATCGCAACATCGATTCAGCGGCCCAGGACGTCCAGGCCGCGATTACGTCGGCGAGCAAGTTCCTGCCGCAGGCGATGACGCAGCCGCCCAACTACCGAAAGGTCAACCCGGCAGACGCGCCCATCCTGATGCTGCGCGCGTATTCGGATACTTTGCCGCTCACGGTCGTGCATGACTATCTCGACAATTTCTTCATCCAGGCGCTGTCGCAGGTGCCGGGTGTCGCTCAAGCCTCCATCATCGGCGACCAGAAGCCATCGATCCGCATTCAGGTCGATCCGGCCAAGCTTGCTTCGGTCGGGCTGACCCTCGAGGAGATCCGGGAGAAGCTGGTCAAGGCCTCGAGCAACGCTGCCAAAGGCACGATCTTCACCGATACAATAGGCTTCACGATCTCGGCCAATGACCAGCTGACCGACGCCGAGCCGTTCAACGACGTGGTCCTGGCCTATCGCAACGGCGCCGCGCTGCGCGTGCGTGACGTCGGGCAAGCCGTGATGGCGGCGACCAGCCGCAATGTCGCGGGCTTTCCGAACAACGAGCCCGGAATCCTCCTGAGCATCAAGAAGCAGGCCGGCGCCAACGTCATCGACACGGTGGAAGCCATCAAGGCGCAGCTGCCGCGGCTCACCGCCAATATCCCGGCCGCCATGAAGGTCGAGGTGATGCTCGATCGCACGGTGACGATCCGCGCCTCGGTGCATGACGTCGAGTTCACGCTGATGCTCACGGTGGCTTTGGTGGTGCTGGTCGTGCTGCTGTTCCTGCGCAGCTTCTGGGCGACCTTCATCCCGAGCATCACGTTGCCGCTTGCCCTGCTCGGCGCTTTCGCGGCGATGTACATGCTCAGCTTCAGCCTCGACAACATATCGCTGATGGCGCTCACGATTGCGGTCGGCTTCGTGGTCGATGACGCGATCGTGGTGGTGGAGAACATCTATCGGCACATCGAGAATGGCGTGGCGCCATTCGAGGCTGCGCTGAAGGGCTCGCGCGAGATCGCGTTCACGGTCCTGTCGATCAGCTTTTCGCTGGTTGCGGTGTTCATTCCGCTCTTGCTGATGGGCGGCATCATGGGCCGCGTGTTTCGCGAGTTCGCGCTCACGGTCACGGCCGCTATTGCGGTCTCGGCGCTGGTCTCGCTGACGCTCGCCCCAATGCTGTGCTCGCGTTTCATGAAGCCGAAGGAGGACCGGCACGGACGCCTCTACAACGTCATCGAGAGAGGCTTCGACGCAACCCTGTCGGGCTATCGGCGTACGCTCGATGTCGCGCTGCGCCACCAGGCGATCACGCTCGGCGTATTTTTCTGCACCCTGGCGCTGACCGTGTGGATGGCGATCCAAATCCCCAAGGGCTTCTTCCCCAGCCAGGACACCGGCGTGATTTCCGGCATCTCGGAGGCATCGCAAGCCGTTTCGCCGCAACAGATGATGCGCCTGCAACAGGAGCTCGGGGCCGTCATCCTTCGCGACCCCGATGTCGCGGCCATGGGATCGCAGACCGGCAGCACCGACAGCCCGAATCCTCCGAACGTCGGCGGGTTCACCATCGTGCTCAAGCCGCGAGACGAGCGCACCGCCACCGCACGGCAGATCATCGACCGGCTGCGGCCGCAGCTTGCCAAGGTGCAAGGCGCCAACGTGTTTCTGCAGCCGACGCAGGACATCAATGTCGGTGCCCGCATCGGCCGCGGCAGCTTCCAGTACACGCTGCAGGACCCGAACATCGCCGAGCTGATCGAGTGGTCGCAGAAGATGCTCGACAAGATGCGCACCTTGCCGGAGCTTGCCGATGCGTCAAGCGATCTGCTCGCCAATGCGCCGCAGCTCAAGGTCTCGATCAATCGCGACCAGGCCGCGCGGTTCGACATTTCCCCGCAATTGATCGACGACACGCTCAACGATGCCTATGGCCAGCGCCAGATCGCGCAGTATTTCACTCAGCTCAACACTTACTTCGTGATCCTCGAAATCCTGCCGGAGCTGCAGACGAGCCTCGACTCGCTCGACCGCCTCTATGTGAAATCACCGCTGACCGGTGGCGCCGTGCCGTTGTCCGCGCTCGTCGACGTCGACAACAGCAAGGTCGGTCCGCTCTCGGTGACGCACCAGGCACAATTCCCGTCGGTGACGCTGACGTTCAATCTCAAGTCGGGCGTGGCGCTCGGCCAGGGCGTCGATGCGATCAACCGGGCCGCCGCCGAGCTCGGCATGCCCCCTTCGGTGCTGGCATCGTTTCAGGGCGACGCACAGGCGTTCCAGGCCTCATTGGCCAGCATGCCGGTGCTGATCCTCGCCGCGATCCTGGTCGTCTATCTGATCCTCGGTATCCTCTACGAAAGCTACATCCATCCATTGACGATCCTGTCGACGCTGCCGTCTGCCGGCGTCGGCGCGCTGCTCGCTTTGCAGGTCGGCAAGATGGATCTGTCGGTCATTGGGATCATCGGCATCATCCTGCTGATCGGCATCGTCAAAAAGAACGGCATCATTCTGGTCGACTTCGCGATCACGGCTACGCGCGAGCGGTCGATGTCGGCGCACGATGCGATACACCAGGCATGCATGCTGCGATTTCGCCCGATCCTGATGACCACCGCAGCCGCGATGCTCGCCGGAGTGCCACTCGCGCTCGGAACAGGGACCGGCTCCGAGCTGCGGCAGCCGCTCGGCTATGCCATGGTGGGTGGCCTGGCGCTGAGCCAGCTGCTCACGCTCTACACGACGCCCGTTGTCTACCTCTATCTCGACCGACTGCAGCAATGGCTACGCGGCGAGCGCGGCGCCTCAGCCGGTCCAATCGGAGGACGTGCACGCGGTCGCAGCCGAATGATCCGGCCCTGCGCAGCCTGCAAGAAGCGAGCATTTGCTCGCGGTGTCCGGCGTATAGCGGGACGTCGCGCGCGCCGTGCGCCTACTTGTAAAACTCGACCGACGCCTGGCGGAAGAATACGAAATTTGGCGGCACGACCGAGATCGCCCCATTGATGCCGAAGATCGCGATCTCGAAAGTTGCCGATCTCGGTCGGCATCGGCTGGCTGCACGCTGCATAATGTCGCGATGGGCGAGTGTCGCCTGATATGGTAGAGATGAGCTGCCAGCAGCCATCCAGCTTGAGCTCAAATTTACAACGACTGGACCGACATATCGGTCGGATCCGTCGATTAGGGGAGAAACCATGTTGCACCGAAGTCGGGTCGGCACGTTCGCCATCACCATCGCATCCATCCTCGTTCCGGGCGCCCTTGCGTTCGCTCAGGAGCCAACTCAGACATTCACCGCGCACCCCTCGACCCAGGAACCCGAGCGTCTGGTGACGCTGGAGACACTCAAGAAATGGGAGACAGAGCTGTCGAACTGGGGCCGGTGGGGCAAGGAAGATCAGCGCGGGCTCTTGAATCTCATCACGCCGGAAAAGACCAAACAGGCGCTCGCGCTCGTGAAGGAAGCCAAAACCGTCACGTTGCAGATCAATCCGTTCAAGAAGACCGGCATGGACACGGGCGGCTTCGGCGAGAACGTGCACCGCATGGCCCGAATTGATCCAGAGACCGGTGCGGTTCGCGGCGCACTCGACATCATCCAGTTGTCGATCCATGACGGCTTGAGCTCGCACCTCGATGCGCTGTGCCACTATCAGGGTCCGATAGGGCGCAAGCCCGGCGAGCCGGCGGTGAGCTACAACGGCTTTCCCTTCACGCTCACCGCCGCGGGGTGCCGGGAATCCGCCGCCGACAGAATGGGTCCCGGCTACATAACCCGCGCTATTCTCGTCGACATGCCGCTGCTCAAGCAGGTCAAATGGCTCGCGCCCAGCACGCCCATCTATGTCGAGGATCTCGAGGCCTGGGAGAAATTCGCCGGGATTCGCATTGGCGCAGGAGACGCGCTGTTGATTCGGAGCGGGCGGTGGGCGAAGCGGGCGGCCGAAGGCCCGTGGGCATACGGCCAGGCTGGCGCCGGCCTGCATGCGTCGGTGCTGCCGTGGCTGCGTGCGCGGGATGTGTCGCTGTTGGGAAGTGACGCCGTCAATGACGTGCAACCCTCCGGCGTCAAGGGTATCAACCGGCCGATCCATCAGCTGACGCAGGTGAATATGGGCCTGCCGATCGCCGACAACGTCTATCTCGAAGACGCCGCACGAGAAGCAGAGCGGCTCAAACGCTGGGAATTCATGTTCACCCTGCACATCTATCAAATTCAGGGCGGAACCGCGTCGCCATTCAACGGACTTGCGACGTTCTAGATCGAGATGAGTTGAGTTTGAATCGCCTGTGAATTCCGTTCGTCCCCGCGGAAGCGGGGACCCAGCCTTTGAGAGCTATGAGGGCTTGGCCCCTAGGTTCCCGCTTTCGCGGGAACGAACGGAGATTGGTTCTATGGCGGTGCAAACTTAAATTCATCCCATTCTAGCTAGATACTCAAGGCTGCAACGTCCCGCGTATTGCGGGACGTTGCGTGTGCTAATGCGCTATTTGTAGAACTCAACCGACGCTTGGCGGAAGAATACGAAGTTCGGCGGCACGACCGAGATCGGCCCGTTGATGCCGAAGATCGCGATCTCGACCTTGTCGCCGGCCTTGACCGTATCGGCAATGACCACGCGGTTCGGGATGTTGAAGCCCTGGATGGTGGCTGGGCTGGTGATGCCGACCCGCCGCGGCATCTCGCCGTTCACCCACACTTCCGCATAGTCGTCCACATAGGCGGTCAGCACCGCCTTGGCGTTCGCGGTGTCGAAGTTGCCGATCTTGGCCGGCATGGTGAGATTGGTGCGATACCACAGGAACGAGACCTTGCCGCCGCCACGCCGATCCAGCAGCTGCTTGGGCTCGAGGGTCGGCCACGAGGAATCGTCGAAGCCCTTCACGCCCGCGTGCGGCGAGATGTCATAGGAGGTCTTGTAGCCCGGCATGGCGTTCGGCAACGCCGGCCCCTCGATGATCTTCACGTCCATGCTCTTCCACTGGGCGCCAAACGCCGCCATGCCGTCTGCGGTCAGCAGGTCGACCACATGGGCCGGCGGCAGCACCGGCGCCGGCTGCGGGGGCGATGTCGGCGGCAGCGGCTGGGCCGACACCGCGAGCATCAGGGACGCAGTCGCCAGCACGGCGCCGGCGAGTAGTGCTGCAAGATTCTTGTAGCGCATGGTCACTTCCTCCCTTGTTGTTCAACCTTATTATCTCAATCCTATTTCACTTGCTCGAAACCGCCGGTGCTCCAGCGCGCGGCCATCGCGGGTGATGTGAGCGCCGCGATGAAGGCGCGCGCATGCGCGGGCTCCTTGCTGCTCATCGGGATCGCGCTTGCGTAGATGGTCCAGAGCTGCGTGTCGCCCGGGAGCGGACCGGCGACCTTGGCGCCCTTGATCGGCACGATCTCGCTGATCAGCGAGACCGCGATCTCGGCCTGGCCGTGCGCCACCTTCTCGGAGGCATCGTCGCCCCCACTCGCCAGCACGCCCTTCTTGACCACGGCCTCGGTGATGCCGAAGCGGTCGGCGAGCTTCATCAGATGAAGGACCGTGGTGCCGCCGAGTTTCGGATCGGTATAGGCGATCGAGGACGCTTTGAGCAGCAGCTGCTTGAGCGCCTCGGGCGTCGAGACATCCGGCACCGGAGCGCCCTCGCGGATGACGACAGCCATGCCGACTCGGCCGAGGTCGTTGCGACTGCCGGGCGTGAGCTTGCCGGTCTTCTCCAATTCGCCCATGAGCGGGGCCGATGCAATGATCAGGTCGGCGTGCTGGCCGGTCGCGATGACGTCGCGCAGGAACCCGGTCGGGCCGGTCGTGAAGTCGAACTTGTGGCCGGTCTGCTTGCTGTAGTCGTCGATCATGCCGGCGATCAGCGCGCGCACCGCGCCGGCGGAGATCACCTTGATCTCGGCCGCGTTCGCGGCGGTAGCAAGCAGCGTTACGACGGTCGCAAGCACGGAGGCCAGAGCGCGCCTCATGGCGTTTCTCCCTTGTTCGTTTCTGGGCGCGATGGCGCAGCGAGCCCGCCATCGGGTGGAGCGTCAGTTTAAGGGCGTGGGCGCGCCGCACAAGCGGGTGCGGCGAAGGGGCTGTTCCGGCCCGCGACGTGCTTGCTCGGACCGGCAACAAGGGAGAAAGGACATGAGGCGTGCAAGCACGCCGCGTTACTTCGGCTCGTTTCCGGTCGCGGCCGGGCGCGCCGGATCGGCACTCCAGGCCGACCACGACCCCACGTAGAGCGCAGCGTCAAGGCCAGCTGCCGCCATGGCGACGATCGCATGGGCTGCCGAATTGCCGCTGCCGCAATAGACCCCGATCGGTCCGGAGCCATCGGCGCCGAGCTTGCTGAAGCCGCCGTAGAGATCATCGCTTGGCTTGAATTTTCCATCCGTGATGTTGCCGCCGGACGGCGCATGAACGGCGCCCGGAATGTGCCCCGTGCCCGCTTTGGCCGGATCCCCCACATAGGACGCGCGCGGCCGCGCATCGAGCAGGCGCGATTGCTGCGCGAGCCTGGCTGCCTCGTCGGCGTCGATCGTTGGCATGCAGCCCGGCGTCAGCGCCACGTCGCACGCGCAGCTGGCGCAGGTTGCGATGTGCGTGGAGGACGGCCCGCCCGCCGCCACCCATGCGCCAAATCCACCGTCGAGCACGCGCACATCGGTGAGCCCGGCCCAGCGCAGCGTCCACCAGGCGCGTGCCGCCTGCGCGCCGCCGGCATTGTCGTAGACGACGACGGGCGTGGCGTTGCTGATGCCCCACGCGCCCGCCTTGGCCTGCAGGTCGGACACGTCCGGCAATGGCCGCCGGCCGGAGGTCGCCGTCGGCGTGCCGGAAAAATCAGTCGCCAGATGCACCGACAAGGCACCCGGAATCTTCGGCCGGTCCTCCGGCGCCGCGCCCTGCTCGTCGATGACGTCGAGCAGCACCACGGCAATGCCGGCATCCATGAGACTGATTAGTTCGTCGACCGTGATCAGCGTTTTCGCGCGCGCGTCGTTCACCTGCGGCATGGTGGTTACGCCGTCATGGTGGCGCGATAGAGAATGCGCCGGCTGCCGCCGTAATCCCGGATGCCTTTGTGCTGAACGACGCGATTGTCCCAGATCGCGAGCGCGCCGCGGCTCCAGGTCAGGCGCGCGGTCGCCTCCGGCGACTTGATCATGTCGAACAGGATGCCAAGGATATTCTGGCTCATCACGCGGCTGACGCCCTTGATGTAGTTGGTGTAGGACTCGTTCACCGCGATCCACTTGCGGCCGGACGCCGGATGAACACGCACGAGCGGCATCTCGAAGGGCGGCATGCGCTGACGCGCTTCGATTGCTTCCTGCGGATCGAGATAGCGATCGGTGATGTGTCCGGTCGCGTCTGCGGATTGAATGACCTTCAGCGATTCAAGATAGGCTGCGAACAGCGGATCGAGCTGCTCATAGACCCAGGCCGTATTGCTGAAGATGGTGTCGCCGCCGGACTCCGGCAGCAGGTGCGCAAAGAGCGCCGTGAAGGCCGGCGCATCCGGACGAAAGCCGCCGTCGGCATGCCAGATGTGATTGCGTAGATTCTTGTCCTTGAGCGAGTCGATCATGGTGGCGTCGGGATTTTCCGGCGCGCGCGGCGTATGCGGTCCCGCATAATGAAAGAATTCGCCCAGAAAGCCCGCAAAGTCTGTGAAGTTCTCGGCTGTCACCGTGCCGGGCTCGAACATGAGGAGGCCGCGATTGTGCAGAAGATCGCGCAGCGCCGCGCGGAACTCGTCGCCAGGCGGCCGTCCCTCGAATCGAAATCCGGACACGATCGAGCCGAGCGCCGGTTGCAATTGCGTGACGCGCACGCCGGCCGGCAGGGCGGAATCCGAAACAAGCCTGACAGAGCTGTTTGAAATGCTCGCGGTAGACATGGGCCTGTTCCCTCTATCGATGGTTCTTGGTCGAATGACGGATCAAATCTAGCGAAACTGTCTCATCCCGGGCAAGCCACACAGGCCTCACGCAAGGTCTATCCTGAGCGATCCTTTACGACGCGGCCCGACCCTCTCACCGCGCCTTGGCGAGGATGTCGTGCACCAGCTTCTTCTGCTCGGGCGTGATCGTGGTCACGATGCTCATGGCATTCTTGCGGGTGCCGGCGGCATCGACATAGTCGGTGTAGAGCTGGCGCTTGTCGCCCTCGGCGAGGAACTGCGGATCGTTCACTGCCTTCGCGGTGGCTGCCTCCAGGAACGACAGCCGGCTTTCCGGCATTCCGGGTGGCACCACCAGGATGCGGCCGAGGCTCTGGACCTGGTGCCGAAAATCGAACAGCCACTCCTGATCGGCGTTGAGACGTGTCGCTTCGAAAACAGTCGGGAGCTCGGGAAAGAAACGCGACCGGCTGCGCCCGACAGTGGCGAGCGCGATGATGTCGTTGGCCTGTACGTAGTGGTTGGCGGATGTGTCGGTGACATAGAGCGCGTCCATCTCGCCGCGCGAGACCGCGAGCGCCGCATCGTTGCTGCCTTTGTATCCGAGCACGATCTGGCAATCGAGCTTGAACGCCTCGCAGGTGAAGGCGGCGCCATCGGAGAGGCTGTCGACCGGGCCGCTCGCGGCCCAGCGCCATTTTCTGCCGGACTTGATCGCGTCCGTAATGGACTTCGTCCCGACATGCGTGCCCACGGTCCAAAGCGATGGCGGCGCGCTCAGGGTCGCGACGTAGCCGAGCTTGGCGAGATCGTAGCGGGCGCCCTGTTGATCGGTGAGCTGCGAGTAGGCCGCGCCGGTGCCATTGACGATCATGATGGTCAGCCCGTCGGCCGGCGTCATGTACACGCCGTTGAGCGCGACGAGCCCGCCGGCACCGGGACGATTCTCGACAATCACCGAGGCGTTCAGCGTCCTCGACAGATACGGCGCCAGCATGCGGGCATAGGAGTCATATCCTCCGCCGGGGCCGAATCCCACGATCAGCCGCACTGTCTTGCCGGCGAAGAAAGCCTGCTCGGATTCCTGTGCTGCGGCAGGCATGGCCGTCGTCGCAAGCGCAACCGCCATGCACACAAGCGAAACGCAGACAGCAGCATGGCACCTTGTAGGCGCGGCGAGAGCCGCCATTGTGTCCTCCCAGGCGCGCATTCATGCGCGCTCGTGCATGTGCGTTTGTTTTTACGCGCCAGCTCACATGCGAGGTTGCCCCTCGTTTTAGCACAGCTTGATGCTATGCGGCGTGATGCTATGTGGCGATGGTTCGGCGGGCAAGAAGCTGCGAGTGCTTAACGGCCACTTCGCGCTAGCCGTGCCCGGCCTCGGTCGACAGCATGCCGAGGTCGATGCCGATCTTGCGCAGTGCCTTGGTATATTTGTGCTCGGTATCCTGGCCGAAAATCAGCTCCAGGTCGGCGGAGCAGTGCAGCCAACCGTTTTGGTTGATCTCGGTTTCGAGCTGGCCCGGTGCCCAGCCCGCGTAGCCCAATGCAAGCACAGCGCTTTGCGGGCCGTCGCCGCGCGCGATCGCCTTGAGAATGTCGAGGGTGGCTGTCAGGCAGATTCCCTCGTCGATCGGGAGCGTGGAGTTCTCGATATAGAAATCGCTCGAGTGCAGCACGAAGCCCCGGCTGGTCTCGACTGGACCACCCTTGAGCACTTTCACGCCTTCCGCGCTTGGAGGGAGCTGGATAAGCTCGGTGGCGCCGACCACCTCAAGCTGCACCAGGAGATCAGGAAAGCTGATGTGCGGGGCAGGCTGATTGACGATGATGCCCATCGCGCCTTCCGAGGAATGCGCGCACATATAGATCAGGCTGCGGGAGAAACGCTCATCGCCCATCGTCGGCATTGCGATCAGCATTTGCCCGTCGAGATAGCCGCGCTTCTCGCTGCGGCGCGGCGACATGCTCAGCTTGCCGCCGCCTTCGCGAGCCGGCTCGAGGCCCGACGGCCCCGCTTCGCCCTGCAGTCCTGTCTTGCGACCCAATTTCATGCCGAAATGCTACCCGATTGCTGGTGATTTGCAAACGACGGGCCGCGCTGTCCACCTATCCCGCTGTTCATGCATGCCATTGTTTGCCAGGCATCTTGACTTGCCATCTTAATTTGCCATGCATCTTGGCATCGTTCATCTTACGTACCGTTCATCTTGATGCATCGTAAGATAAGACATGCATCGTTTATGCCATCTCGACCGTCCAAAACCGGCCAGCCGATCGCTCCGCCGGCTCATGAGAGATTCGTTCTATGTCCTTCCTGTGGCTGCGGGCTTTGTGATCACAAGTGCGTGGGAGCCGCTCGGGTTCCCAGGTGGCTGTCACTCGCGCCAACGTTAACACTTGCTCCCCTTGTCGCGCGTACAAGCGCTTGTGCGCACAGGCTCTTGTCGCGCGTACAAACCTTGGCGGCAGCATGGCGAAGAGGTACCGGTGCCACTGGTGCTATGCGCGCGTGCCACCTAAGTGGTAGATGTGGATGATCGGCCGCGCGTGCCCAGGGCCTGTTCACAACGAGTTCAATGGTATGCGCTGGGGCTCGTGGGTAGATCAGGTCGTATGCGGATGACCCTGCAGATGATGATGCGTCGAAATCCACTGCGGCAGGCCAGCCGGCGCTCACTTCTGCACGCCGCGCTTGTCGCCGCGCTACTGCCGTTGTTCTCTTGGGTGGCAGGCGACGTCGCGCGAGCGGCCGATGGCGTCACGCGCTGGGATGGCGATGCGCGTAGCGCTGCCCGACTGGTTGCGGGATCGCAGCGGGCCGCGGACGGCGCGCTGCGGGCCGGGGTTGAGATCAAGCTCAAGGCTGGCTGGCATACCTATTGGCGCTATCCCGGCGATGCCGGCGTTCCTCCGAAGTTTGATTTCGGCGCTTCGCAGAATCTCAAGCGCGCGGTGGTGCTGTGGCCGGCGCCGCAACGCATCGTGGAGGCGGGCGGCACCACTCTCGGTTATTCGAGCGACGTGATCTTTCCGGTGCGGGTCGAGCCCGTGGATGCGAAGAAGCCGGTGTTGCTGCGCCTCAAGCTCGACTACGCGGTCTGCGAGAAGCTCTGCGTTCCGGCTGAGGCAACGACCGAGCTTTCGTTGGGGACTCTTAAGGGCTCGACCTCCCGCGATGCCGCACTTGCGGCGGCGGAGACGAGCGTGCCGCGTGTGGCCAAGCTTGGAGCCGCTGGCCCGCTTGCGATCAAGGCGGTTCGGCGCGAGGGAGACAGCAAGCCGCCGCGCGTGCTGGTGGACGTGACGGCGCCATCCGACGCGGTCGACCTGTTTGCCGAGGGGCCGACGGCACAGTGGGCGCTGCCGGTACCAACCAAGATCGATGGTGCCCCGGCCGGCCAGCAACGTTTTGCGTTCGAGCTTGACGGGCTGCCGCCCGGCGCAAGCGACCGCGGCGCCCTCCTCACGCTGACGGCGACCACGCCCGGCGACGCCGTCGAGGTCGCAATCCGTCTCGACTAATCCGCCAGGAACGCTAATTTGTGCGCCCGCGCGCCTGCGGGCGGTGCTGTCGCAGGCTCCGATCCCATTGTATCCATCATCGTTAGTGTCATGAAAGGAAACGCGTCATGTCCATCAAGGTCGGCGACCGGCTGCCCGAGGCCAAGTTCAGAGTGATGACCGGCGAAGGCCCGGCCTGGAAGACCACGGACGAGGTGTTCAAGGGCAAGAAGGTCGCGTTGTTCGCGGTGCCCGGCGCCTTCACCGGCACCTGCCACAAGATGCACGTGCCCTCGATTGTGCAGAATGCCGACGGCCTCAAAGGCAAGGGCATCGACACCATTGCGGTGACGTCGGTGAATGACGTGTTCGTCATGGACGCCTGGCAGAAGCAGACCGCCGCCAGCATGGTCACCTTCCTGGCCGACGGTAACGGCGATTTCGCCAAGGCGATCGAGCTGACCTTCGACGGCTCGGGCAATGGGCTCGGCACGCGCTCGCGCCGCTATTCCATGCTGGTCGATGACGGCGTGGTGAAGAAGCTCAATATCGAGGAAGCGCCCGGCAAGGTCGAGGTCTCGGGCGGAGATGCGCTGCTCAAGCAGCTGTAAGATCGCGCTGCTCAAGCAGCGTAATGTGAGCCTGTCGTCCCTGCGTTCGCGGGGACGACAGCAAAGTTTGTGCCCTCACGCTACCTTTGCGGTTTCCTTCAGCGTGCGCATCAGCTCGCGATGGATCGCTTCGTTGCCGGCCACGATGTTGCCGGTGACGAACGGCGCATCGCCACCCGCGAGGTCGGTTACATAGCCGCCGGCCTCGCGCACCAATGCGACGCCCGCCGCCACGTCCCACGGCGATATATTGCGCTCCCAGTAGCCGTCGAAGCGCCCGGCCGCGACCCACGCGAGATCGAGCGCGGCCGCACCGAAGCGCCGCAGACCGGCGACGCGCTCCTGCACCGCGACGGTCTCCTTGCGCTCCAGCGCGGCATCGCTGCGACTTGGATGCGGCAAGCCGCAGGCCACCACCGCGTCTGCGAGCCGTGAGCGCCCGGCCACGCGCAGCCGGCGATCGTTGAGGAAGGTGCCTTTGCCCTTCTCGGCCGTGAACAGATCGTCGGTCGCCGGATTGTAGACGACGCCCGCCACGATGGCGCCTTCGCGCTCGAGCGCCAGCGAGATCGCGAAGTGCGGGATCCCGTGCAGGAAGTTCATGGTGCCGTCGAGCGGATCGACGATCCAGGTATGGGTCGTGTCGGTGCCCGGTGCGCCGGCCGCCTTCCTCGCCCAGGAAGCTGTAGCCCGGGCGGGCGCGATTGAGCTCCTCGTACAGGATATCCTCGGCGCGACGGTCGGCGGCGGTGACGAAGTCCGCCGGGCCCTTGAGCGACACCTGCAGATGCTCGACCTCGCCGAAGTCGCGCTTGAGCGCGCGCGCGGCTTTTTGCGCGGACTTGATCATGACGTTGAGGAGGGCGGAGCGGAGCATGGTCCAGACCGACGATTTCTGAGGTTCGTGTTGTTGTGCGGCACTCGGGTTGACGAACGTCAGAATCGCCGACGAGCGACTCGGTGGTTCCGGAGTGGCGATGGAATTGACGGTCCTACGAAGATAGCAACATCAAATCCGCCGCACAGCGGTCTGCCTGCCGCTGCAGCCGCCGTCAAGAGCGTGACTGCGTGATCGCGTCGATCCAGGGCTGGGCGGCCTTCTCGGCGGCGGCGCGCACGTCCGACCTTTGCTTGCTCATGAATTCATCGAGGACCAGGTCCTTGGCGCCCGCGGCCTTCGAAACGAGGTGCCATTTGATCGCCGCGACCGGGTCGGCGGCCAGGACGCGACCTGCCGCGTAGACATGGGCAAGGCGGTTCTGCGCAATCGCACTGCCCTTGCGGGCGGCGCGGCTGAGCAGCGCCACGGCACCGGACTCATTCTTCTCGACGCCGGTGCCGTTGAACAGCGCGATGGCATATTCGACCTGCGCGTCGGTGTAGTCGGCGGCGGCGGCGGCGGCGAGCCAGCGGGTCGCCTCGACATAGTTCTGCATCACGCCGCGGCCTTCTTTGTAGAAGGTGCCGAGCGCATATTGCGCTTCCGGACTGCCCGCTTCCGCGGCCACCTGGAACAGCTCGGCGGCGCGTTTGAAATCCTGCGGAAACAGCCGGCCTTCGAGATAGAGCAGGCCAAGATTGTAGGCGGCCGCCACATGACCGAGCTTGGCGGCGGCTGCGAACAGTCGCGCCGCCTCTTCACGATTTTGGGGGCCGCCGCGCCCGCCCATGCGGAACATTGCGAGTGCGAACATTGCTTCGCGATCGCCACGCTCGGCAGCGAGCCGGTACCACTCCGCCGCCTTGTTGTCGTCCTGCATGACGCCATAGCCGTTGGAATAGAGCTCGCCCAACAGCGTCATCGCTTTGATGTCGCCGAGCTTCTCGATCCGCTGGGTGGCCGTGTTGAAGGCGGAGAGATAATAGCCGCGCTGATAAGCGCCATAGGCGAGGTCCAGCTCGGGTCCGGTGGCAGGCGCAGCGGCCGGTGTGACTGGCTGGGTTTCCGCCGGCTGACTTGGTGCCGCTGGCGGGCTGGCCGGACGGATGATGCGCGGTTGCACGCGCGGCGCGGCTTTGGTCTCGGATTTGGGCCCTGGTGCTCCGCGCGGTGCGGGTGGCGTCGGGAACTGATCGGCCCGAGGTGCCGGCGGCATGATGAGCTGTGGTGTTGGTGCCGGCGGGTTGCCGATCGGCGCCGAGGGAATTGGCGCTGGGGGAATTAGCGCCGGTGGAATTGGTGGTGATTGCGCGTTCGCGGCTGCCGTGATGGCGGCACTTGCGATTGCGATCAGGATGGCGTTGAGCATCAAGCGCGCGTTGCTCATCCAGTTGCCTCCACTGGTGCGAGGCGGTGTGCCGCTTCCGCAACCGCCGCCGCTGCGCCTTCAGGATAGTCGAATATCCAGTCGCCGAGCGCGATGAATTCTGCGCCCGCATCCGCGATCGGAGCAACCTCGTCGATACCGCCCGCAAAGCCCACGCAGGGAATCTCGAACAGCTCCGCCCACCACTCCACCCGCTCGAGCACGGCATCGAGCGACGGACGGTGCTGGCGTTGATCGGGCTCGCCGAACATCACGTAGTCAGCGCCAGCCTGCGCAGCCGTCATGGCGTCATGGCGGGTCTGCAGGCCGCCACAGCCGGCGATGCGCGCGGGCTTGAGCGCGCCAAGCGCGGCCTCGAAGGCCGCAATGTCGCTGAGATGTGCGCCGTCGGCGCCTACATGCGCCACGATGTCGGGAAGGCCGTCAAGAAGCAGCGCAGCGCCCTGATCCTGGACTAAGGGCGCCAGTGTCTTGGTGCGGTTAATAAGGGTGCGCTCATCCGCCGCAGCGAGCCGCAGCAAGACCGCTGCCACGTCACCGCTCCTCACCGCAACACCAAGCATGTCCTTAACCGCTGCCGGGTCGGCCACGGTGGGCGTGACCAGATACAGGCGCGGAACGGGGCGCTTGGGTTCGGTCCGGTTGCTTTGAGACGCCATGTCGGGTCGCTTGCCTCTGCAATCGGGCAGTTTGGGGGCGGTGTAAAGCCACAACTTGTGAGCAGGGTAAAGGGCCGACGGCAGACTCTTGCCTATTCCGAGCCCTCGAGCCCCAGGCTGCGCACGAGCGAGCCCCATTTCTCGGTTTCCGCCTTGATGTAGCGTGTCATGCCTTCAATTGACGGCGTTTCGTGCGGAATAAGGCCGATCGCCTCGACTTTTTCCTTAACGTCGGGCAGGGCCATGATCTGCTTCATCTCCTGATGCAGCCTGCCGGCGATCGGGGCCGGTGTGCCGGTCCTGGCGACGAGAATATGCCACGACACCGCTTCGAGCTCCGCGTCGCCCGTTGCCTGCGCAAGTGTGGGCACGTCGGGGATCGAGGCGAATCGCGTGAGCGACGTCACCGCGAGCGCGCGCAGCTTGCCGTCCTTGATCAGCGGCAGCGACGCGCCCGCTTCCGCGATCGCCATCTGCACGTGCCCGGCCGCAACGTCGGCGATCGATTGCGGGCTGTTGCGATAGGGCACATGCGCAACATCGATGGCGAACTTCTGCTTGAGCAGCTCAGCGGTGAGATGTGGGGCGCCACCAACGCCCGAGGAGCTGTAGCTCAGCTTGCCCGGCCGCTCCTTGGCATATTTGACGAAGTCCGCGACCGAGTGCACCGGCAGCTTCGGATCGACGATGAAGACGAACGGCGACTTCACATATTGCGAGATCGGCACGAAGTCGTTGCTCGGCGAGAACGGCATCGACTTGAGCAGCGTTGGCCGGATCGCCATCACGGCGCTGGTGAAGACGCCGAGCGTGTGCCCATCGGGTGTGCTCTTGGCAATCGCCTCGCCGGCTGCGAGGCCGGCGCTGCCGGGCCGGTTCTCGACCACGAGAGGCTGACCGAGGCGCTGTGACAGCCGGTCGGTATAGACGCGCACGAGTGTGTCCATGCCAGTCCCGGCCGCGAGCGAGACGATCACATTCACCGGCCGGGCCGGATAAGTCTGCGCCTGCACGCCGGTCACCGAAAGCGCGGCCAGCGCCGCCATCATTGCCAATCGCAGCATGGGTCGCGTCTCCCAGCGTTTCCTTGTGTGAGGAGTATAGCGATCCGCGCAAGCGCCGCACGCCTTTACAAATCTTTACATGGCGGAGAAGCGGCCAAAACAATTGTCGCTGAATGTATCGGTCGGGGCTGTTCCATTGACCTCAGGAGGCACAGATGAGCGAAATCGTAACGAATCCAGGCACTCCCGCGCCGGCACGGCGCCGCCGGGGACGCGCCGCCCTGCTTGCCCTCGTCCTGGCGCTTGGCGTCGGCACGACGGCGTTCTTTGCTGGCCAGGCCTTCAGTCAGCCCGGTTTCGGGCCCTTCGGCCACGGCGGCTGGCATGGCCGCGGTTTCATGATGGGCCAGATGGATCCGGCGCAGATCGAGGATCGCGCCGACCGCATGGTGCGGCACCTGGCGATCGAGGTCGACGCCACCGCCGAGCAGCAGGAGCGGCTGCGCGCCGTGGTCAAAGTCGGCGGTGCGGGACCTGCTGCCGATGCGCGAGAAAGCGCAAGCGGCGCGCCAGCGCGGCCGTGAGCTCTTGACTCAGACCACCATCGACCGCGCCGCTATCGAGGCGTTTCGCGCCGAGCAGATCGCGCAGGTGGATGCCATCAGCAAGCGCGTCGCGCAGGCTGTCACGGATGCGGCCTCGGTCCTGACGGTGGAGCAGCGCCGCAAGATCGAGGAGCACACGCGCCCGCGTCCGGGCTTCTGGGGCTGGCGGCGCTAGACGCAGCGAAGAGCGGATCGATTCAAACGAGACATGCACTAGAATGACTGCGTGACCGGCCGCATCCTGCTCATCGAAGATGACCCGCGTCTTGCCGAGATGGTGAAACGCTATCTCGGCGAGACGGGCTTTGACGTTGTGATTGCGCCCAAGGGCGAGCTCGGCATCGCGCGCCACGCGCGCGAGGGCTTCGATTGCATCATTCTCGACCTCACGCTGCCCGACATCGACGGTCTTGATGTGTGCCGCCGCATCAGGGTGCAGGCGCAGACGCCGATCCTGATGCTCACCGCGCGCGGCGATGCCATGGATCGCGTCGTCGGGCTCGAGCTCGGCGCCGACGACTATCTGCCGAAGCCGTTCGAGCCGCGCGAGCTGTTGGCGCGGGTGAAGGCAATCCTGCGGCGCGGAACGAGCGCGGGCCGCAATGAGGTGTTGCGGTTCGGCCGGCTCGAGATCGATCCCGGAGCCTATGAGGTGAGGCTTGCGGGCGAGCCGCGACCGCTGACCAGCCACCAGTTTGCGCTGCTCGTGTTGCTCGCGCGCAATGCCGGGCGGGTGCTGTCGCGCGATACGATCATGGACATGCTCAAGAGCGAGCGGCTTGAAGCGTTCGACCGCTCGATCGATGTGCACATCTCGCGCATTCGCGCGGCGATCGAGGACGACCCGAAGAAGCCGCGCCGCGTCATCACGGTGCGCGGCGCTGGTTATGTCTTTGCCAAGGCCCAGGATTGAGCGTTGAGAGATCGCGATGCGACGCCTCTACCAGAAGATCTATCTCACCATCGTGGCAAGCCTGGTGCTGGTCGTGCTGGTGGCCGGCGGCGTCTGGCGCTTCGGCGTCGGAGTTCTCGCCTGCCAGGCAGGCATTCGAGATCGTCGGCGCGGTCGCAGCCGCCGTGCTGCCGCCGGCCAACGCGCCGCAGCCGGTGCAGGCGCAGGCGATCACTCGCATCGCCGAGCAGCTTGGCACCGACATTGCGATCTATAACGAATCGCGCGAGCTGATCGCGGCGGCCGGCGAGCCATTGCCGCCGCCATTGCGCGGCCGGGCCGGCCGCGGCTGGGTCTACGGGCCGGGCGGGCCGGCGTGGAGCATTCCGCTGCCCGACGGTCGCTGGCTTGTAGCCCGCGCGCCATCCCGGCATCTGCCGTCGGTGTTTCGCATCATCACATTTCTGGGCGCGGTGGCGCTCGCGGTTGCGGTCTGCGCCTATCCGGTGGTGCGCGGGCTGACGCGGCGGCTGGAGCGGCTGCAGACCGGCGTCGAGACGCTGGGCGCGGGCGATCTCAGCGCGCGCGTCGCGGTCACCGGCCATGACGAGGTCACCGGTCTGGCCGAAAGCTTCAACCGTGCCGCGGGACGTATCGAGGACCTGGTCGGTGCGCACCGGTTGCTGCTCGCCAACGCCTCGCACGAGCTGCGCACGCCGCTCTCGCGCATCAGGCTCGCGCTCGAGCTGTTCGAGCACTCGGGCGAAGCGAAATACAAGACCGAGCTCGAGCGCGACCTGGCGGAGCTTGAGGCGCTGATCGACGAGATCCTGCTGGCCAGCCGCCTCGACGCGATGCCGGCGCTGCAGGCGACGGAGGATGTCGACCTCCTGGCGCTCGCGGCGGAGGAATGCGCGCGCTACGACGACTGTACGCTCGACGGCGCAGCGCGGCGAGCGTCGCGGGCGATCCGCGGCTGTTGCGCCGCATGATCCGCAATCTCCTGGAAAACGCCAAGCGACACGGCACGCCGCCGGTGCGGGTGACAGTCGCGCGCGCAGGCGCGCGTTTCACGCTCGACGTGGCGGATGCTGGAGCGGGCGTGCCTGCGAGCGAGCGCGAGCGGGTGTTCACGCCGTTCCATCGGCTGGGCCAGGATGGCAAGGGCGCCGGGCTCGGGCTTTCGCTGGTGCGGCAGATCGCGCGGCTGCACGGCGGTGATGCCGTCGTGGTGCCGCGCGATCAGAGCTGTTTCCGGGTGAGCCTGCCGGTCGCGGGTCTGGCCGGCTGATCAGGCCGCCTTCTTCTCCAGGTCCTGCTTCCACTGCCCGAGCGCAGCGAGGCCGTTCATCGCGGCGCGATGCGAGAAGGCGCGCTGCGCGGCGGCCACGTTCTCGAGCTTGCCGCGACCACGCCTTCTGCGGCGCGGCCTGCAGCGCGCGGCCGTAGCTGAAGGTGAGCTTCCAGGGCAGCCCGCCGATCTTGTTCATGGCATCGAGATGCGCGGTCGCTTCCTCGTCCGACTGGCCGCCGGAGAGGAACGCGATGCCCGGCACCGCGCGCCGGCACGCAGGCTCTTGAGCACCTTCACGGTCTTCTCGGCGACTTCCTGCAACCGACGGCCTGCTTCGGGCACTTCTTGCCGGCGATCACCATGTTGGGCTTGAGCACCATGCCTTCGAGCGCGACGCGCTGGTCGTAGAGCTGCTCGAACACGGTCTTGAGCGCCCACTCGGTGACGGCGTAGCAGCGGTCGATGTCGTGGTCGCCGTCCATCAGCACTTCCGGCTCGACGATCGGCACGATGCCCTCGTCCTGGCAGAGCGCGGCGTAGCGCGCGAGCGCGTGCGCGTTGGTCATGATGCAGGCGTAGCTCGGGATGTCCGTCGCCGATGTCGATGACGGCGCGCCACTTGGCGAACTTCGCGCCGAGCTCGCGATATTCGGCGAGCCGCTCGCCGCAGGCCGTCGAGACCTTCGGTGATGACCTCGCCGGGGCACATCGGCAGCGGCTGCACGCCCTTGTCGACCTTGATGCCCGGGCAGCGAGCCGGCCTTCTCGATCACCTTGACCAGCGGCGTGCCGTCCTTGGCGTTCTGGCGGATGGTCTCGTCGTAGAGGATGACGCCGGAGATGTACTTCGACATCGCCTCGTTGGCGCGGAACATCATTTCGCGATAGTCGCGGCGGCTGTCGGCGGTGCATTCGGCGCCGATCGGCGTCGAAGCGCTTCTTGATGGTGCCCGAGGATTCGTCGGCGGCCAGAATGCCGCGGCCGGGCGCCACCATGGCTTCGCGCGACCTTGTTGAGTTCGGCAAGATTCATCGTTTCCTCCATCTCGGCCGGGCAGACGGCCCCGGTTGGAGGCGATTTTTAGCCGGACGGGCGGTGGCCCGTCTACTCCGCGGCGTTGCGGCTGACGCCAAACTTGGGGTCAAGGTCACCGCTGGCGTAGCGCCGTGCCATGGCCGACACGGGGACGGGCTTGATCTTGGAGGCCTGGCCGGCCGCCCCGAACTCCTCGTAGCGCGCCCGGCAGAGCTTCATCATCGCCTCCATGGCCGGCTTGAGATATTTGCGCGGGTCGAACTCGCCGGGATTGCTCCTGCAGGATGCGGCGGATTTCGCCGGTCATCGCCATCCGGTTGTCGGTGTCGATGTTGATCTTGCGGACGCCGTGGCGGATGCCGCGCTGGATTTCCTCGACCGGCACGCCCCAGGTTTGCGGCATCTTGCCGCCGTAGCGGTTGATGATGTCCTGCAGGTCCTGCGGCACCGACGAGGAGCCGTGCATCACCAGATGCGTGTTCGGCAGCCGGCGGTGGATGTCCTCGATCACGCCCATCGCCAGGATGTTGCCGTCCGGCTTGCGCGAGAACTTGTAGGCGCCGTGCGAGGTGCCCATCGCGATCGCCAGCGCATCGACCTTGGTCTTGTCGACGAAGTCGACCGCCTGGTCGGGATCGGTCAGCAACTGGTCGTGCGAGAGCACGCCCTCGGCGCCGTGGCCGTCCTCCTGTTCGCCGCTGCCGTGCTCGAGCGAGCCGAGACAGCCGAGTTCGCCTTCGACCGAGACGCCGCCGAGATGCGCCATCTCGGCGACCTTGCGGGTGACGTCGACGTTGTAGTCGTAGCTCGCCGGCGTCTTGCCGTCGGACTTGAGCGAGCCGTCCATCATCACCGAGGTGAAGCCGTTCTGCATCGCGGTGAGGCAGGTGGTCGGCCCGTTGCCGTGGTCGAGATGCATGCACGACCGGGATGTGCGGATAGATCTCGACCAGCGCGTCGATCATGTGCGCCAGCATGATGTCGTTGGCATATTGGCGCGCGCCGCGGCTCGCCTGGATGATCGCCGGCGCGTCGACCGCGTCGGCGGCCGCCATGGCGGCCAGCCCCTGCTCCATATTGTTGATGTTGAAGGCCGGAACGCCGTAGCCGCGCTCGGCGGCGTGGTCGAGCAATTGCCTGAGAGTTATGCGTGCCATGCTGAACTCCGCGCCATCAGACGGCCGGCGGAGGGGGCGGAATAGCCTAAACCCGCAGCACCTCGACGCCCGGCAGGGCCTTGCCCTCCATCCATTCAAGAAACGCGCCACCGGCGGTCGACACGTAGGTAAATCGCTCGCTCGACGCCCGCGGCGTTGAGCGCCGCGACGGTGTCGCCGCCGCCCGCTACCGAGACAAGCTTGCCGGCGCGCGGTCAGTTCCGCCGCCGCTTCGCGCCACCTCGATGGTTCCGGTGTCGAACGGTTCCATCTCGAACGCGCCGAACGGCCCGTTCCAGACCAGCGTCTTGACGCGCGCCAGCACGGAGACGACGTGCTCGATGCTCCTGCGGGCCGATGTCGAGGATCATCTCGTCGGCGCCGACCGCATCGACCGACACGACGCGCGACGGCGCATTCGCCTCGAATTTCTTCGCCACGACCGCATCGACCGGCAGCACGATCTCGCACTGGCGGCTTGCGCCTTGGCGAGGATCTCGCGCGCGGTGGCGAGCGAGATCGTGCTCGCACAGCGACTTGCCGACCGCCTTGCCCTGCGCGGCCAGGAACGTGTTGGCCATGCCGCCGCCGATGACCAGCACGTTGACCTTGGCCATCAGGTTGCCGAGCAGGTCGAGCTTGGTCGAGATCTTGGCGCCGCCGACGATCGCGACCACCGGCCGCTGCGGCGCTTCGAGCGCCTTGCCGAGCGCATCGAGCTCGGCCTGCATGGTGCGGCCCGCATAGGCCGGGCAGCACGTGGCCGAGCCCTTCGGTCGAGGCATGCGCGCGGTGCGCGGCCGAGAAGGCGTCGTTGACCCAGAGGTCGCCGAGCTTCGCCAGCGCGGCGACGAATGCCGGATCGTTCTTCTCCTCGCCTTTGTGGAAGCGCGTGTTCTCCAGGCACAGGATGTCGCCCGGGCTTCATCGCGCGCGACGGCGGCTTCGGCCTTCGCGCCGATGCAATCCTCGGCGAAGCCGACCGGCCGGCCGACGATCGCGGCGACCGCGGCCGCGACTGGCGCGAGCGAGTCCTTCGGATCGGGGCCCTTCGGGCGGCCGAAGATGCGAGAGCAGGATCACCTTGCCGCCCTTGTCGGCGATCTCGGTGATGGTCGGCACGATGCGCTCGATGCGGGTCGCGTCGGAGACCTGCCGTCCTCCATCGGCACGTTGAGGTCGACGCGCAGCAGGACGCGCTTGTTGGCGACGTCGGCCTGATCGAGAGTGCGAAAGCGGTCATGCTCGGTGTCACAGCAGTGGAGCCGCCGCTCATGATCGGGCGGCGGCTTGGTCTCGGCGTCAGACTTGATTTTCAGTCCTTTGCGCGAGAACGCAAATGCCAGAGCCGAAGAACGCCAGCACGATCAACGCATATAAGACCCAGACCATGACACGAGCCTACTGCCTCCTGGTTGGAGCTCAGATCAGCTTCCCCATCGCGACCGCGGTGTCGATCATGCGGTTGGAGAAGCCCCATTCGTTGTCGTACCACGACAGCACCGCCACCATCGTGCCGTCCATCACCTTGGTCTGGTCCATGTGGAAGATCGACGAGCGCGGGTCGTGGTTGAAGTCGGTCGAGACATTCGGCTGCTCGGTGTAGCCGAGGATGCCCTTGAGCTGCTGCTCGGCGGCGCGCTTGATCGCGCCGTTGATCTCGTCCTTGGTGGTCGGGCGCTTGGCGACGAACTTCAGATCGACCACCGACACGTTCGGCGTCGGCACCCGGATCGCGATGCCGTCGAGCTTGCCCTTGAGGTCCGGCAGCACCAGGCCGACCGCCTTGGCGGCGCCGGTCGAGGTCGGGATCATGTTCAGCGCCGCCGCGCGCGCGCGATAGAGATCCTTGTGGAACTGGTCCTGCGACGGCTGGTCATTGGTGTAGGAATGCACCGTCGTCATCATGCCCTCGCTCGATGCCGACAGCGTCGTGCAGCACCTTCGCGACCGGCACCAGACAGTTGGTCGTGCATGACGCGTTCGACACCACGACGTGGTCCTTGGTCAGCTTGTCGTGATTGACGCCATAGACGACCGTGAGATCGACATCGTCGGCGGGCGCCGACACCAGCACGCGCTTGGCGCCGGCTTTCAGGTGCGCCGACGCCTTCTCCTTGCTGGTGAACAGGCCGGTGCATTCGAGCGCGATATCGACGCCGAGGTCCTTCCAGGGAAGCTGCGCCGGATCGCGGATCGCGAGCGCCTTGATCGGGCCGATGCCGCAATCGATGGTGTCGCCCTTGACGGTGACTTCGCCCGGGAAGCGTCCGTGCACGGAGTCGAAGCGCAGCAGATGCGCGTTGGTCTCGGGCGGGGCGAGATCATTGATGGCGACGACCGTGATGTCCTTGCGGTTGCTCTCGACAATCGCGCGCAACACCATGCGGCCGATGCGGCCAAATCCATTAATCGCAACCCGTACTGTCATCACCGGCTCCTTCTGGCTCCCAATGCCGTCCCAAGGGGCCCGTCACGGCGTCAACGCGGGGGCATCCCCGGCGTTCCGTTACAACGGCATGGCTGGGGAGTGCGGGCCTGCACCGCTTGACGGGCAAAATTCAGGCCATTGGTAGAGATCGTCGGCGCCCAACGCAATATTGGTTCGGGCGCCGGCTCAGGACTTGCCCAATTTGGCTAACGCGGCCTCGGCGACCTTTTCGGGCGTGATGCCGAAGTGCCGGTAAAGCTCCTGGTAGGGGGCGCTCGCCCCGAAAGTGCTCATGCCCACGAAGGCGCCGTCGGTGCCGATGACGGCGTCCCAGCCCTGCCGGATGCCGGCCTCGACGGCGACTTTCACGGGCGCGTCGCCGATCACGGCTTGGCGCAGCTCCGCCGCCTGGGCCAGGAAGCGATCGAGGCACGGAACGGACACGACGCGCGCCGCGACGCCGCGCTCGGCCAGGAGCCGCTGGGCCGCGACGGCGATGGCGACCTCGGAGCCCGAGGCAAACAGCGAGACTTCAGCCTTGCCTTGAGCCTTTCCTTGGGCCGGCGCGATCTCGTACGCGCCTGCCGCGCAGCGATTGTCGGCGTCAACGCCTTGGCGAAGCTGCGGCAGGTTCTGGCGCGTCAGCGCCAGCACGCTCGGAGCGTGCTCGGATTCGATCGCAAGCTGCCAGCACTCCGCAGTCTCGACCGTGTCGCAGGGGCGATACACGTTGAGGTTCGGGATCGCGCGCAGCGCGGCGAGATGCTCGACCGGCTGATGTGTCGGCCCATCCTCGCCGAGCCCAATCGAGTTCGTGCGTCATCACGTGGATGACGCGCTGCCCCATCAGGGCGGCAAGCCGGATGGCCGGCCGGCAGTAGTCGGAGAACACCAGGAACGTGCCGGAGTACGGAACGATGCCGCCGTGCAGCGCCATGCCGTTCATGGCGGCCGCCATGCCATGCTCGCGCACGCCATAGTGGATGAAGCGCCCGCCGTAGTCGGCGGACGACATGACCGCCATGCCTTTGGTCTTGGTGTTGTTCGAGCCGGTGAGATCGGCCGAGCCGCCGACGAGCTCCGGAATCACCGGAACCAGCGCGTCGAGCGCAAGCTCGGAGGCGGCGCGGGTCGCGATTTCCTTGGGCGTCTTGGCGAACGTCTCCTTGAGGCCGCGCACCGCGGCTGCGAGCTTGTCGGTCTCGATCTTGCTGCTTAAACGCCGCTCGAACTGCGCGCGCTTCTCGGCCGGCAGCGCAGCGAGCCGCTGCTTCCAGGCCTGATGATGAGTGGCGGCGCGCTGGCCGGCGCTGCGCCATGACGCCAGCACATCGGCCGGCACCTCGAACGGCGGGCGCGGTCCAGCCGAGGCGCTCGCGCGCGCCTTTGATTTCGTCTGCCCCGAGCGGCGAGCCGTGGCTTTTCTCGCTGCCGGCCTTGGTCGGCGCGCCAAATCCGATCGTGGTCTTGCAGGCGATCAGCGACGGCTTGCTCGACGTGCGCGCCTTCTCGAGCGCGCGGGCGATCGCCTCCGGATCATGTCCGTCGACGCGGGTCGCCGCCCAGCCGGCCGCCTCGAACCGCTTCACCTGGTCGACCGAGTCGGCCAGCGACAGCGGGCCGTCGATGGAGATGCCGTTGTCGTCGAACAGCACCACGAGCTTGTTCAGCTTGAGGTGTCCGGCCAGCGCGATCGCCTCCTGGCTGATGCCTTCCATCAGGTCGCCGTCGGACGCGAGCACATAGGTGTGGTGGTCGACGATGTCCTTGCCGAACTCCGCGGCAAGGTGCGCTTCGGCAATCGCCATGCCGACCGCGTTGGCAAGGCCCTGGCCGAGCGGCCCGGTGGTGGTCTCGACCCCCGGGGTCACGTGGCTCTCGGGATGGCCCGGGGTGAGCGAGCCGGACTGCCGGAAGCGCTTGATCTCCGCCATGGTCATTTGCGGATAGCCGAGGAGATGCAGCACGGCATAGAGCAGCATCGAGCCGTGCCCGGCCGAGAGCACGAACCGGTCGCGGTCGGGCCAGGCGGTGTCGTTCGGGTCGAATTTCATCGCCTGGGTGAACAGGACGGTCGCGATATCGGCCGCGCCCATGGGCAGTCCGGGATGGCCCGATTTTGCCTGCTCGACCGCGTCCATGGCGAGCGCTCGGATGGCATTGGCCATGTGGTCATGCTGGGCGCGCGCCGATGGGCTCGCCGAGGATGCACCCGTCGAGGGTGCGGCCGAAGCGGCGGCGAGAGGAGGCATGGGATCCCCATTCGAGTAGGAGCGGCGGGAGTGTTGGCGCGAGGCTCTACCATGGGGGCCAAGCGAGTCAATCAAACCCCCGTGAAATCGGCCTTGCCGTGCACAAGGCAGGGGAGAACGGGGGTGGTATGATTGACGACTGCTGCCCAAGGCTCGTAGGATTCAGCGCTAACGTCTTGCCTTCGCGTCAGTTTTTCGTCGCCTTATGGTTGACGCATCCTGTTCGTATCGGCTCCCCCTGGGGGTATCAGGCGATGTCGGATACCAGTGCGATTGAAGCGGCCACCCGGAGGCTTGCCCTCGCGCTTGATGCGCTCGAGGGGACGGCAGAACAGCGGCATGAGGTCGACCTCGGCGAGGACAATCTGATGGCCCAGGTCCATGCCCTTGATGACGACCGCTCGCGCCTGGCGAGCGATCTCGACGCCGCGATGGCGCGTGCACGCGCGCTCGAGCGCACCAACCGGGAGATCGCGCGGCGACTTGACGGCGCGATCGGCACGATCCGTTCCGTGTTGGACCCCCATGAGCGCTGAGCAACAAATCCCGCCCCGCAAGGGTGACCTTTCGCGGGTGACGGTGACCATCAACGGCCGCCGGTTCCGCATGGCCTGCGAGCAGGGGCAGGAGGCGCATCTGCGGCGGCTGGCGGGCGACCTCGACCAGCGCATCGGCCGTCTGCGCGGCGATTTTGGTGAGATTGGCAATACCCAGCTGACCGTCATGGCGGCGCTCACCATCTCCGATGAGTTGGTGGAGATGGGAGGGCGGCTGCGGACGCTCGAGCGCGAGCTTGCTGCTCTGCAGGAGGCGCGGGTCGCTGCCGCCGATCATGCCAAGGTTACCCAGTCGGCAGTCGCCGCGGCGCTCAATTCCGCCGCCGAGCGCATCGAAGGGATCACGAGGCGGCTCAATCGCACGCGCCCTGTCGACGATGAGCACGTCGAGCCGGTACGTGAGCCCGCACGTGGGCCGGCGCGGGAAAACGGCGTGGATCGCGCGCAAAAAGCCATCCCCAGCATGGTGGCGGCAGGCCGGCTGAGTGACTAGATTGGCTCTCGCGGGGCTGCGGGGTGCGACGGAGTCATATCCCCGGGGCCTTATCGATCCTGAAGGGAGCTGTCCCTGGCCGGGCTCGTGGGCTCGGTCATATGGCGCCCACCTACTTTCGTAGGGAACCCGGGATCGCTACTCCTGCGGCCATCGCGGCTCCGCACTCTTCGCTTCACGCCGGCTTGTGACGCCGGGCGTAGTCGATACCAGTGGGGGACACTGTAAGTCTGACGGGCATAGTCTGGACGTGACTTCCTCCCTGATCGCTTCGGCAAAATCCGATCTGCGCACGGCTGCGCTCGCGCGGCGCGATGCGTTGCCGGCGGACGAGCGCATGGCGGCGGCCGAGACCATTGCGGCGCGCGCGTTTCCGGTCGCTGTCGCGTCCGGCGCCGTCGTCTCCGGCTTCATGCCGTTGAATAGCGAGATCAGTCCACTCCCCCTAATGCGCAAGCTCTCCGACGTGGGTGTGCGGCTTGCGCTGCCGGTGGTGATTGGTCGCGGTCTGCCGCTCTCGATGCGGGCTTTTGCGTTCGGTGATGCGCTGGTCAAAGGCGTCTGGGGCATCCGTGTGCCGCCGCCGGAAGCGCCCGAGGTCGCACCGGACGTGCTGCTGGTCCCGCTGCTCGCCTTTGACCGCAACGGCAACCGGCTTGGCTACGGCGCGGGCTATTACGACATGACCATTGCGGCGCTGCGCGCAAAGAAACGTGTGGTTGCGGTCGGGATCGCATTTGCGGTGCAGGAAGTTGATGTGGTGCCCACGACCCCCCGCGACGTTCGGCTTGATCTTGTGCTAACGGAGCGTGAGATGATTGATATTCGTGGTTGAGATATATGCGCATTCTTTTCATCGGTGACATTGTCGGGCGCAGCGGGCGCACGATCGTGCAGGAGCGCCTGCCCGGTTTGATCCGCGACTGGAAGCTCGATCTCGTCACCATCAACGGCGAGAACGCGGCCGGCGGCTTCGGCATCACGGAAGCGATCTATCACGAGCTGGTCGACGCCGGCGCCGACGTGATCACCGGCGGCAATCATTCCTGGGACCAAAAGGAGGCGCTGGTCTTCATCGAGCGCGCGCCGAAGCTGCTGCGCCCGATCAACTTCCCACCCGGCACGCCCGGCCGCGGCGCCGCCATGCTCGAGGCGCGCAACGGCGCGCACGTGCTCGTGGTCAACGTGATGGGCCGCATCTTCATGGACCCGCTCGACGATCCGTTCGCGGCGATCGAGCGCGAGCTCGCAGCCTGCGTGCTCAAGCAGGACGCCGACGCGATCCTGGTCGACATGCATTGCGAGGCGACGAGCGAGAAGCAGTCGATGGGACACTTCTGCGACGGCCGCGCGAGCCTCGTGGTCGGCACGCACACTCATGCGCCGACCGCCGATCACCAGATCTTGCCGCGCGGCACCGCGTTTATTTCGGACGTTGGCATGACCGGCGACTATGATTCAGTGATCGGCATGAACAAGGACGAGCCGCTCAATCGTTTCACACGCCGCATCGGCGCGGGGCGGTTCGAGCCGGCGCTGGGGCCGGCGACGCTCTGCGGCGTCGCGGTCGAGACCGATGATGCGACCGGGCTTGCGCGCCGCATTGGCGCCGTGCGGCTCGGCGGCCGGCTGGAGGAGGCGCGGCCGGCGTTCTGGTGAGGAGGGCGCCGCGAACGTATGATCGCCTTGACCAGCGCTCGTGCGCGGGAGCTGTTACGCCCGACATGGGAGGACGATCATGCTCAGTCGCATTGCATCGATGATGCTTGCAATAGGCGCGCTGATTACATTCGACGCGCAGGCGCAGGATCTCTCGAAATATCCGGACTGGTCTGGCCAGTGGAAAAAGCCGCCCGGTGTCGGAAACAATTTTGATTGGTCGAAAGCCGCGGGCGCCGGCCAGCAGGCGCCGTTGACGGCTGAATCCCGGGCAATCTTTGAAACAACCGCCGCCGACCGTGCCGAAGGCGGGCTGGGCGGCGATCCGACCGGTCTGTGCCTGCCGCATGGCATGCCGCGGATGATGATCGCGGTCTTTCCGATCGAGTTCATCGTGACGCCGGCCACGATCTATGTGCTGACCGACTACACGACGCATCGCCGCATCTTTACCGATGGGCGCTCGTGGCCGAACGAGATCCTGCCGAGCTTCAACGGCTATTCCATCGGCCGATGGTCGGATACCGATGGCGATGGTGTCTACGACCTGCTCGAGATCGAAACGCGCGGCTTCAAAGGCCCGCGCACGTTCGAGGGCAGCGGACTGCCGCTGCACGAGGATGGCCAGACCGTCATCAAAGAGCGGCTGTGGCTTGATGCTGCCAACAAGGACATCATGCGCAACGAGACGACCGTGATCGACAATGCGCTGACACAGCCTTGGACGGTTACCCGGTCCTACCGCCGCGACCGCAACCCGGTCTGGGACTTCGTCGACTGTGCCGAGCACAACCCGCATGTGCGCGTCGGCAAGGAATCCTACATGGTGAGCGCAGACGGTTTTCTCATGCCGACCAAGGTTGGGCAGGCGCCGCCCGATGCGCGCTATTTCGGTCGCAAGTGAATTCGGCCCAATTCCAGGATAAGGTTGCTGCCGCGGATTAATCCGCGACGGGCCGGGTGCGTTTGGTCCATGCGTTTGGCCCGTGTCATCAAGAAGCAATGATAGGGAGGTCGTGATGCTCAACACGCCATTGTCGCGACGCCGGTTGCTCGCGGGCGCTTCCGCAAGCGTAACCGCCGGGCTCGTTGCATCGCCGGCAGATGCCAGGGCGCCGATGCTCAACAGCCAGGTGCCGATGTTCTATCGCTTCAAGCTCGGAGCCATGGAGGCGACGATCGTCTCCGACGGGCCGCTGCCGATAGGCCCCGCCACGCGCGCATTCAAGGGCCCAACGGAGGCCGAGCTCAACAAGCTGTTCGGCGAACACTTCATGCCGACCGACAACGTTGTGCTCGAGCAGAATTCGCTGGTGCTCAATACCGGGGATCGGCTTATTCTGTTCGATACCGGCGTGTCGTCGGTGAAGCGGCCGGGAGCGCCGAACGGACTGCTTCTCAACAGCCTCAGACAGGCCGGCATCGATCCCAAGGATATCGATGCGGTCGTGCTCACCCACCCGCATATCGATCATTCGGGCGGCATGGTGGGCGACGACGGCAGCCGCCTCTTCCCAAACGCCCAGGTCTACATGACCCAGGCCGACCACGAGTTCTGGTTGGACGATCGCCGGCTCGGCACGCCGGCGGAGGGCTCCGCGCTCACCGCACGCAAGAACCTGCCGCCCTATCGCGACCGCACTATCTTCATCAAGGACGGGCAGGAGATTCTGCCGGGCATCCATGCGATCCAGACGCCGGGCCATACGATTGGTCACACGGTGTACGTGATCAGCTCGGGCGGCAAGACCATCTGCAACATCGGCGATGTGGCGCACCACGTGGTGCTGTTCGAGCATCCCAAGATCGAGGTGGGCTTCGACACCGATTCGAAGCAGGGCGTGCAGTCGCGCATGAAGCTGTTCGACATGCTCTCGGCCGACCGCATTCCGATGGTGGTCTTCCATATGGCCTGGCCCGGCATCGGCCAGCTTGCCAAGTCGGGCGACGGCTACCGCTACGTGCCAATGCCGATGCAGCTGGTGCTGTAGCGCCGTTCCCGAGCTCCTGCCGCCGACCACCGGGCTCGGCGGCCAATTCCTGCACGGCCTGGACGCGGCGCAATCTGGATTTTGCGCCGCGCGCGCTCTATAACGCCCCCGCATCAACGCATTTCACCGCTTCGCCGAGCGCGCATGGTCCTGCGCGGGGCGGGCGCGAGGAGAGACAGAGTATGGCCGGCCATTCGCAATTCAAGAACATCATGCACCGCAAGGGGCGGCAGGATAAGGCCAAATCCAAGCTGTTCGGCAAGCTCGCACGCGAGATCACTGTGGCGGCCAAGCTCGGGCTGCCAGACCCTGCCATGAACCCGCGCCTGCGCGCCGCCATGATCGCTGCGCGCGCCGAGAACATGCCCAAGGACAACATCGAGCGCGCCATCAAGAAGGCCTTGGGCGGCGACGCCGAGACCTACGATGAGATGCGCTATGAAGGTTACGGTCCGGGCGGCGTCGCGGTGATCGTCGAGGTGCTGACTGACAACCGCAACCGCACCGCCGGCGAGGTGCGCGCGACCTTCACCAAGAACGGCGGCAACCTGGCGGAGACCGGCGCGGTGTCGTTCATGTTCAGTCACGTCGGCGTGGTCGAATACGAGGCCAAGGCCGCAAGCGCGGACGCGATGCTCGAGGCTGCCATTGATGCTGGCGCCGACGACGTGGTGTCGACCGCCGACGGGCACGAGATCTACACCACGGTCGATTCGCTCGGCAGTGTGTCGAAGGCGCTGGAGGCGAAGTTCGGCGAGCCGCGCAAGGCGGCACTGACCTGGAAGCCACAGAACTCGGTCGCGGTCGACGATCTGCAGGGCGAGAAGCTCTTGAGGCTGATCGAGACGCTGAACGAGAGCGACGACGTGCAGAACGTCTACGCCAACTTCGAGGTGTCCGACGCGCTGGTCGCTAAGATGAGCGCGTGAGCGCGCGCGTTCCGATTGTTGAAGTGATTGCGTCATGGCCGGGCATGACGAGTCAAACAATCAGCGCTTTAATCTCGTCATCGAAACAGCGAATCGAGGATCGGCATGCTCACGAGCGCCCCGATCAAGATGATCCCGTAGGCGACGCGCCGATATGTCTTGGCACTGGCAAGGTGGAAGAGCCGTGTTCCGGTTGACAGCGACAGGATCTGAACCGGTCCGAGGATGCAGGCGAGCGCAATCACCGGCGCGACCAGCAGGCCCCGCGTAAGATAGGTCACGAACAGCGACCACGCGAACAGCGCAAAGAAAGCCGAGAAGTTGGCGCGCACGACCGCGGCCGCGCTGGCGCTTCCGAGCCAGTAGAGAATGATCGGCGGCCCTACGATCTGTACGGCGCCGCCGAGCAGTCCCGCGATCAAGCCCACTCCGAGCGTCACGATCAGCAGCGGCTTGCCATGATAGTGCCAGCCCGACATCAGCACGCCGAGCACGGTGAGCACCACCACCGTCATGCCCCAGCGCAGCGCCACCGGGTCGGTGTACTGCAGAATGAGCGCGCCGAACTGGCCGGCAAAGACCGCGGCCGCGGCCAGCGGGAGCACCTCGCGCCAGTTGGCCTGTCGCCACACCGTCGGCAGCACGGCAATCCCGGTTGCCGCGTCGATCAGCAGGAAGGTGACGGCGGCGGTGCGCGGATCGTAGATCGCGCTGATCAGCGGCACGTAGATGAGCGCCGATCCGAAACCCGAGAAGCCGCGGGTCGCGCCCGCAATGATCGAGACCGCGATGGCGGCGTAGATGCGCCGGTCCGCGAACAAAACCGCAAAAGTCGCGAGATCGGGAAGCTCGATCACGGACGCGCCAGCCGTTCGAGTGAGCGCATCAGGTTCGATCGCGCGGCGGCCTCATGGCTCGCGCGGAACTGCGGGCTCATATAGATCGCCGGCCGGTCGAGGAAGCCATGCAGGACTTTCTTCCGGCCTTCGCACCAGAGCGTGTCGGGCACCCAAGCGTATTCGCGGCGCACCGCCTCCTCGTAAGCGGCGAAGACGTCAGGTGTGCTGCCGAGGATCGACAGATCCATGTCGAGAAAGAGTGCGCAATCGCGCTGTAGGGCATCGTTGAGCCCGTCCGGCACATGGTGGCCGGCGGTGGCCCGGATCATGCCGGTGATCAGTGCGACCCGATCGGGGCTCAGACCTGTCAGCCGATCGGCCGCAAGCTGTGCGCTTCTCTCTTCGTTGTCATGTCGGCGGGTGTCATAGACCGCATCGTGGAACCAGATCGCGGCCTGGACGGCTTCCGGATCGGACAATGCGACCTTGTGCGTGCGCATCAGCTCCAGCATGGCCTCGATATGCGCGAGGTTGTGATAGTGGCGCCCAGGCGCCGCATAGGCGCACACCAGCTCGTCCCGGAGTTTGCCGGCTATCGGCGACATGGCGCGCTCAGCATGGGGGCGCTCAAATATTGGGCCGGTCAGACAAGGGGTCGGGAAGCTAGGGGCGATTGGCCCCCTGGTCCAGGGCGGATGTGGAATAGCTAGCAGATGCTAACCGAATGACGATAAACAGAGGCCATGGGCACGCGACCGATTCGCATCCTTGGCATCGATCCCGGGCTTCGGCGCACCGGCTGGGGCGTGGTGGCGATCGAGGGGAACCGGCTGTCATTTTTGGCCTGCGGGTCGGTGGCGAGCGACGACAAGGCGGCGCTCTCGCTGCGGCTGGTGAGCATCCACGATGGTCTGCAGCAGGTGGTGGCCGCGCATGCCCCCGACGAGGCCGCGGTCGAGGCGACCTTCGTCAACCGCGATGCGGCCGCGACCCTCAAGCTCGGCCAGGCGCGCGGTATCGCGATGCTCGTGCCGGCGCTCGCCGGGCTGCCGGTCGCCGAATACGCGCCCAACCTGGTGAAGAAGACCATCGTGGGGGCGGGCCACTGCGAGAAGGTGCAGATCCGCATGATGGTCAAGGTGCTCTTGCCAAAGGCCGATCCACAGTCGGACGATGCCGCCGACGCGCTGGCGATTGCGGTGACGCACGCGCACCATCGCCAGAGCGTGGCGCTGAGGATGGCGGCGAAATGATCGGCAAGCTCAAAGGCATCGTGGACGGCTACGGCGAGGACTTCGTCATCCTCGACGTTGGCGGCGTGGGCTACCAGGTGCATTGCTCGACCCGCACCCTGCACGAGCTGCCGGCGACGGGCGAGCACGCGGTGCTCGCGATCGAGACCTATGTGCGCGAGGACCAGATCCGTCTGTTCGGCTTTCTGACCGACGTCGAGCGCGAATGGTTCCGCCTGCTGCAGACCGTGCAGGGTGTCGGCGCCAAGGTGGCGCTCGCGGTGCTCGGCACGCTCAAGCACAACGAACTCGCCTCCGCGATCGCGATGCGCGACAAGGCGATGATCACGCGCGCGCCAGGCGTTGGCCCGAAAGTAGCCGAGCGCATCTGCAACGAGCTCAAGGGCAAGGCGCCGGAATTCTCCGCGGTCGATCGCGCGCTCGTGCGCTTCATGGGGGCGGTCGAGGAGCAGCGCGTTCCGCGCGGCGTCACTGATGCCATCTCGGCGCTGGTCAATCTCGGCTATGGCCAGCCACAGGCTGCCACCGCGGTCGCGTCGGCGGCACGCAGCATCGGCGAGGACGCGGACGTCTCTGAGCTGATCAAGCTCGGACTGAAGGAGCTGGCCAAGTGACTGGCAGAGTGACCGAGCGAAGCGAGGTCATGCCGGACAAGCGGGCGCAGCCCGCGCGATCCGGGATCCTTAAACTCCAGCCGATGTCGGCGCTATGACCACATCGCCCCGCCTTGTCACGCCCGAGCGCCGCGAGGACGATGACACCGAATCTTCGCTGCGGCCGCTGCGGCTTTCCGAGTTCATCGGCCAGGCGCAGGCGCGCGCGAACCTCAACGTGTTCATCGAGGCGGCGCGCAAGCGCAAGGAAGCGCTCGATCATGTGCTGTTCGTGGGCCCGCCCGGTCTCGGCAAGACGACGCTCGCCCAGATCGTGTCGCGCGAGCTCGGCGTCGGATTTCGCGCCACCTCGGGGCCGGTCATTGCCAAGGCCGGCGATCTCGCTGCGCTGCTGACCAATCTCGAAGACCGCGACGTGCTGTTCATCGACGAGATCCATCGTCTCAATCCGGCGGTCGAGGAGGTGCTCTATCCGGCGATGGAGGATTTCCAGCTCGACCTCATCATCGGCGAGGGACCGGCCGCGCGCTCGGTGAAGATCGATCTGTCGAAGTTCACGCTCGTCGGCGCGACCACGCGCGCAGGCCTTCTCACCAATCCGCTGCGCGACCGCTTCGGCATTCCGATCAGGCTCAATTTCTACTCGGAGGCCGAGCTCGAGCAGATCGTCAATCGCGGCGCGCGCGTGCTCGGCATCGGCATGACGCCCGATGGTGCCAACGAGATCGCACGCCGCGCTCGCGGCACGCCGCGCATTGCCGGGCGGCTGTTGCGGCGCGTGCGCGATTTTGCGTTCGTCGACGGCGTGACCTCGATCGACCGGCGCGCCGCCGACAAGGCGTTGCGCGCGCTCGAGGTCGATGCCGCCGGCCTCGACGCCATGGACCGGCGCTATCTGATCATGATCGCCGAGAACTACAACGGCGGCCCGGTCGGGATCGAGACGATTGCGGCCGCGCTGTCGGAGCCGCGCGACGCGATCGAGGAGATCATCGAGCCGTTCCTCATTCAGAAGGGCTTCATCCAGCGCACGCCGCGCGGCCGCCTGCTCACCGGCCATGCGTTCCGTCACCTCGGCCTCGCCGAACCCACGCGCGATCCGGCGCAGTTCGGGCTGTTTGGGCAGGGGGAAGATGAGTGGGTTC
This sequence comes from uncultured Alphaproteobacteria bacterium, assembly GCA_963817015.1. Lineage (GTDB taxonomy): Bacteria > Pseudomonadota > Alphaproteobacteria > Rhizobiales > Xanthobacteraceae > VAZQ01. The sequence goes on from CAWFMV010000019.1 coordinate 291,059, forward strand.
GCCTCGCGCTCTGGCCTATGTTAGAATTTCAACATGAAGACAACGACTGAAAGAGCCGCCGAAGCGCTTGACCTCCTTCCGGAAGAGATGCGCGAGCCTGCCATTGCCTACCTGCTCGAACAGGCGGAACGGTATCGTGCGCTGAAGGATATGGTTGCCGAGGGTATGGACGACGTTACAGCCGGCCGCGTTTCGCAATGGAATTTTGCGGACTTTCTGCGTGAGGCGCGCTCGCGCCCGCGCGATCCTGAATGAAAGTCATCCTAGCCGATAAAGCCAAGAGCGACTTGTTTCGAATTTACTCGTATATCGAACAGCGCAGTCCGCTTGCTGCCGAAAAGAATTCTCGCCCGGATCGACAAGAAGTTCGATCAACTCACCTGGTTCCCCTTCATCGGGCGCGAACGGTCCAGCCTCACCCCGGGTCTTCGCAGTGCCGTCGTCGGAACACACCTGATTCTCTACACCGTTCAAGATGACAACATCATCATTGTACGTGTAATCGATGGCCGCATGGACATCGATGAAGAGTTCCGGGAGATGAGTCGAAAGCGCGCTCGACGGCGAGATCCGCGACGGTCGCCACGTGATGGCGGTTCGCGTCTATTACGAGGACACCGACTTTAGCGGGATGGTCTATCACGCAAGCTATTTCGAAATCTTGCCGAGCGAATCGAACCGACTTGAGGAAATCCGACAGGATCTTGCTTGTATCGGATTTGCTCGAAATGTCGCTGCCGCCGATGAAGTCACGCCGGTGTCGGCTTTGGCGTCGGCTTGACCGGATGCGCGTCGTCATAGGCCGACCGCTCCTCAGGGGAGACAACGCCGTCACATTCGTATCGGCAGAGTCGGCGTCGTCGGCCTTCTTGGCGCCGCCGGCACTCCCACCCCCGCCCGGACCTCCGGCACATGTGGACCACCGGAACCGCCCGGACCTCCAGCACCAGCGGCCACCGGAACCGCCCGGACCTCCAGGACATCCGGCCCGCCGGGGCCACTCGGGCCGCCTTGAAAGGCCTTGGCGAAGACAGTCTTCAGTTCGTCGGCCTGGGCGCTGGTGAGCTTGCCCTCTTTCACCTCGCCGGCGATGAGATCGTCGATTTTCGCCTTGATCACGCCTGGCGATGGCGGCGAACTCGGCGACGGCGCTTGGCTTTTCAGCGCCGTATCAATGTCATTGAGAGCCGAGCTCAGCCGTTAGCGGGATGGTCTATCACGCAAGCTATCTGCGTTTCATGGAGCGCGGGCGCACCAACTATCTGCGGCTTCTCGGTGCCGATCAGCGCGCGCTGTTCGAGGAGACCGAGCAGGAGGCGCCGGGCTTCGCCTTCGTGGTGCGCTCGATGCAGATCGAGTTTCTCAAAGCCGCGCGCATGGATGATGTGCTCGAGGTGATCACAGCACCGCATGAGGTGCGCGGCGCCTCGATCACGCTCGACCAGCGCGTCATGCGCGGCGACGATGTGCTGATCGAGGCACGCGTGCAGGTGGCGTTTGTGTCGGGCGGGCGCGCGCGACGCATTCCCGAGGCACTGCGCACCGCTATGCGGACGGACCAAAAGCCTTCGTCATAAAGCGGTGGGCGCTATCGACAACTCGCTCGGCACAATGTAAATACCCTTCACATGAGCTGGAGACGTGACGAAGGGAAAGGGGGCCCGCGCGGCTACCATCACGGCAATCTGAAAGAGGCGCTGATGCGCGCCGCACTCGAGCTGATTGCCAAGAACGGGCCGGGCGGGTTCACCTTCGCAGAAGCCGCGCGCTGGGCGGGCGTCAGTCCTGCAGCGCCTTATCGCCACTTTCGCGATCGCGATGAACTGCTGGCGAGCGTTGCGCTGCGTGGTTTCCAGCAATTCGAGGCTGCGCTCACGCGCGCGTGGGACGATGGAAGGCCCAATCCGTTCGTGGCGTTCGATCGCCTCGGCAAGGCCTATCTCGCGTTTGCTCGCAGCGAGCCCGCCTATTACTCGGCCATGTTCGAGGCGGGCATTCCGCTCGACACCAGTCCAGAGCTGGTGCAGGCGGGCGACGACGCCTTCGGCGTACTCCGGCGCGCCACCGATACGCTCATTGCCACCATGCCGGCATCGCAGCGGCCGCCGGTTGGCATGATGGCGCTGCATGTGTGGTCGCTGTCGCACGGCATTGCGTCACTGTTCGCGCGCGGCGATGCCGGCCGGCGCAAGCTGCCGATGTCGGCCGAGGAACTCCTGGAAGCCGGAGTGCTTATTTACCTACGCGGGCTCGGCGTCTCTGTGTGATGGCCAACACGGCGCATACTTAACGCTTGCTTGACAATGTCCGTACTGTCGCTATGTTAATGTTATTAACATTCACACTGTGAGGCGTCGGAGGCGTCGAATGGCAATCACGGCAAAGCTTGATGAGTTGGGCATGGGGGCGTGGATCGCGCTCATGATCGTGTCCTTCGTCTTCTGGTGGCCGTTGGGTCTCGCGACCCTGGCCTTTCTCATAGGGAGCGGACGTATGGGACGCATGGGCTGCTGGAAACAAGGAGATGTCGGCCGCTGGCATGGCGCAGAGCGCATGAAAGAGGCAGCGCAGTGGTGGCGGCAGCCGCCATCGAGCGGCAATCACGCCTTTGACGAGTACCGCACCGAGACGTTGCGGCGCCTCGAGGAAGAGCAGCGCGAGTTCCGGGAGTTTCTCGACCGGCTGCGTTTCGCTCGTGACAAGACCGAGTTCGACCAGTTCATGGCCGAACGTCGTGCGCGTTCGGCGTCCCCGCCGCCGCCCCCTACGCCGCAGAGCTGAGCCCCCCGCAGCATCTGCGTGCGTTGCAGCCGTCCGCTTGAAGCGGGCGGCTGCTTTTGTTTGGAGATGTCTTGAGGCCGCACGTTTCGCGCCTCGGTTCATCGATCCGGAACGTGACGGGGTTTGCAACCGAACAAAAAACAAAGCTCAACGCATCGGCGTCCGGAACGCCAGGATGACGGTCTCTCCATCCAGTCGAGCATCAGCAACTGGAACGTGTCCCACTGCCAGTAAAGCACCCCGTAGAGCGGGATCACGTTGCCGATGGAGGTGGCGACAAGCCCGAGCAGCCCGAGTGCGCAGGCGAGGCGCGGTGTCGCAGCCTTATCGACGGCGTCGGCCATGGTGTCCGAGCGCAGCGCTTCCTTGGATTTCGTCTAGAACAGCAGCCGCGTGATTGCGCGGCTGATTCGCTCCTGGTAACCGGGATTTAACGACATTCAGCGCCAGTTGTCGGAACGCGCAATGAGCTGCCAGGTGCCCTAGTTTGGACACGTTTGCCAAGGAATTCGTAGCCGTGCCGATGGTGGCGGACGGACGGATTTTTCGCGCAATTTGGCTCGGCGAAGCGCTAGTGACGTGCCGCTTGCCGCGTCCCTTTCTGGCCCTGCGGTGGCATCGCCCCGGCACTGATTTGAAGAGGCCCGAAAGGATCAACGATGACGCCGTCCATCGTCGCTAATCAGGGCCTCGCGTCCTCCGAGCTTTCGCTCTGGAGCTTGTTCTGGAACGCCCACTGGATCGTGCAGGGCGTGATGCTCGGGCTTATGATCTGCTCGGTCTGGGTCTGGGCGATCGCGATCGACAAGACATTTCTCTTTGCGCGCATGCGCCGCGCCATGGACCGGTTCGAGCAGGCGTTCTGGTCGGGACAGTCGCTCGAGGAACTCTACAAGACGCTGTCGGCGAAGCCGACGCATTCGATGGCGGCGCTGTTCGTGGCGGCGATGCGGGAATGGAAGCGCAGCCTCGAGGGGCAGGCGCGTTCCTTCGCGGGCCTGCAGATGCGCATCGAGAAGGTCATGGATGTGACGATCGCGCGCGAGGTCGAGCGATTGGAACGAAGGCTGCTGGTGCTCGCGACCGTCGGCTCGGCCGGCCCCTTCGTCGGTTTGTTTGGAACCGTGTGGGGCATCATGACGAGCTTCCAGTCGATCGCCGCCAAGGGCAACACGTCGCTGCAGGTTGTTGCGCCAGGGATTGCAGAAGCGCTGTTCGCAACCGCAATCGGCCTCGTAGCCGCCATACCGGCGACGATTTTCTACAACAAGTTTTCGTCCGAGGTGAACAAGCAGGCGCAGCGCCTGGAGGGGTTCGCCGACGAGTTTTCCGCCATCCTGTCGCGGCAGATCGATGAGCGGGCGTGACAAGCACAAAGATACGTTACCAACGGCGGTCGAGCACAGAAGGCGTTAACGAATGGCAATGGGCGGAGCGAGCGCGACAGCAGGCAGGCGGCGTCATCACCGCCATGCCGTGATGAGCGAGATCAACGTCACGCCGATGGTGGACGTCATGCTGGTGCTCCTGATCATCTTCATGATTTCGGCGCCGCTGTTGACGGTCGGGGTGCCGCTTGACTTGCCGCAGACGCCAGGCCAAGAGCCTTGACCAGGACAAGGAACCGCTGACCATTTCGGTTAACCGCGAGGGGCAGTGGTATTTGCAGAACACCGAGATCGCGGTCGATGACATCCTGCCCAAGCTGCAAGGCGATCACCGCGGCCCGTGGCGGCATGGAGGAGCGCATCTTTGTGCGGGGTGACCGCAAGGTTGACTATGGTACGGTCATGAGGGTCATGGGACGGCTGTCGAGCGCGGGGTTCCATCGGGTTGCGCTCGTGACGGAGGTTGAGCAGGGCCAGTAAGGGCTCCGCGGAGAGCAATGAGCACGGGCCGTACCATATCGATCGGCGGAGCATCGACCAGCAGGCGTGACGCCTGGACCCTCGGGCGGTCGATCGCGGTGCATGTCGTTGTGCTGGGCTGGGGCGCCTTGACCTTTGCGGCGAGGCCGCTGACAAGCGACGCAACGCCGATGCCGATCGACATCATCTCGGTGAGCGACTTCACCGAGCTCACCGCCGGCTCCCGCAACGCCCCGAAGGCCCAGCCTGCGAAGCCGCGTGGTCGACAAGCTCGGCGAGCGCAAGCCGCCGGATGATCCGGCCGCCAAGCTCGCCAAGACCGAGGTGCATGCCGCGACCGACAAGGCTGCCGAGTTGCCGGAGCCGAAGCCGCCAACGCCCGAGAAGAAACAGTCGGAGCCGCAGCGCGATCTGATCGCGGAGGCGATCAAGAAGGACGCAGCGAAGTCCGAGCCGAAGAAGGCGGAGCAGAAGTCCGAGCAGAAGAAAGCCGAGGCAAAGCCGGAGAAGACAAGTCGAGCCCAAGACCGAGCCTAAGACGCCTCCCAAGAAGGAGCAGCCGAAGTTCGATCCGCGCCAGGTCGAGGCGCTGCTCGACAAGCGGACCCCGCAGCGCCTGGCCGCGACCGGCGATGTGGTCAACAGCAACATCGGGATCGGCGCGCCGAACGCGAGCTCGAATCAATTGTCGCTGAGTGAGATCGACGCCTTTCGGCGGCATCTCAGAAGTTGCTGGAATCCGCCCGCGGGGGCGCCCACCAACAAAAGAATCGTGGTTCCGATCACCATCCGCTTGAAGATGGATCGGACCCTTGCGGCGCAGCCGGAAGTGGAGATGAGGGCCACCGACGCATATTCCCTTGCCATGATCGAGAGCGCGCGCAGGGCTATCATTGCGTGCCAGCCCTACACGATGTTCTCGCTGCCGAAATACGAGAACTGGAAAGAGCTTTCGATCGACTTCGATCCTGTCGAGATGTTCGGCGGCTGAAATCGTCTGGCGAATCTGAAATTATCGTTTCGTCGAAGCCTGGTGCGATAGGAAACCGGAACATGCGGTCACTCGAGCTGACACTTTCGCGCCGTCGTGTGCTCGCGGGCGCTGCGGGCCTGTCTTTCGCTGCCGCGGCTGCCGGTCTGTGGTCGCGCGTGGGCGCAGCGCCCAGAATTACCATTACCGAAGGCAATATGCAGCCGCTGCCGATCGCGCTGCCTGATTTCGTCGGCGGCGCGCTGCCCGATCCCGCCATGGCGCGCGGCGTCACCCAGATCATCACGTCGAACCTGCAGCGCTCGGGTCTGTTCGCGCCGATCGATCAGGCCGCCTATATCGAGAAGATCACCAACATCGATCAGGTGCGCTTTCCGGACTGGAAGCAGATCAACGCGCAGGCGCTGGTGACCGGCACTCTCTCACGCCAGCCGGACGGCCGGCTCGGCGCCCGCTTCCGGCTCTGGGATGTGTTCGCGGCCCAGTATCTCGACGGCAAGGAATACTCCACGCCGCCCGACAACTGGCGGCGCATCGCGCATCTCATCTCGGATGCGATCTATGAGCGCCTCACCGGCGAGAAGGGCTATTTCGACAGCCGCGTCGTCTTCATCGACGAGTCGGGCTCGAAGGAGCGCCGCGTCAAGCGGCTCGCCATCATGGACCAGGATGGCGCCAACGTGCGCTATCTCACCCGCGGCGACGACCTGGTGCTCACGCCGCGCTTCTCGCCGACCAGCCAGGAAGTCACCTACATGTCCTATGGGCAGGGACAGCCGCGCGTCTATCTGCTCAATCTAGAGTCCGGGCAACGCGAGGTCGTCGGGAACTTTCCGGGCATGACCTTCTCGCCGCGCTTTACGCCCGACGGGCAGCGCGTGATCATGAGCCTGCAGCAGGGCGGCAATGCGAACATCTTTCTGATGGATTTGCGCTCGAAGGCGACGACGCGGCTCACCGACACGGCCGCCATTGATACGGCGCCGTCGTTCTCGCCCGATGGCTCGCGCATCTGCTTCGAGTCCGATCGCGGCGGCCGTCAGCAGGTCTATGTCATGGGCGCGAATGGTGGTCCGGCACAGCGCATCAGCTTCAGCGAGGGCGCCTATTCGACACCGGTCTGGTCGCCACGTGGCGACTACATCGCCTTTACCAAACAGGCGCAGGGACGCTTCGCAATCGGTATCATGCGGCCTGATGGATCCGGCGAGCGCATTCTCACTGACGGTTATCACAACGAGGGACCGACCTGGTCGCCGAACGGGCGCGTCGTGATGTTCTTCCGCGATCCCGGCGGCAGCGCGGGCCCGTCTCTCTTCACCGTGGATGTGACCGGCCGCAACGAGCAGAGAGTTCCATCGCCGAGCTATGCGTCCGATCCGGCCTGGTCACCGCTGCTGCGATGACTGTGCTGGCGGACAATGCATTCGCGAACTGATGTTCGCACTTGATCGGAGCCCTCATCACGCCGCATTCATAACTCATTAACCACCGGAACGGGTTTCCGGCTCATCCTCGCTTTTGCGCGATTTCAGCAAGGCCACGTCAAGGTTGACGGAACCTTCGCTTAACCAGGCCCCTGCTAGCGTTCGGGTCGGCCCGGTAAAGAAGCGAAAATGGAGGCACCGGAATGATGACCTTTCGTACGATGAGCGCGATGCGTTCGATGAAGCTCGTCGGAGTTCTGGCCACCGTGCTGGCGCTCGGCGCCTGCGCCAGGAACGGCGCGGTGGACGCGAACAATCCCGCGCTTTCGAACGCGAGTGCGGCGACTCCCGGCAGCCAGCAGGACTTTGTGGTTAACGTCGGCGATCGCGTATTCTTCGAATCCGATTCCACGGAGCTGTCGCAGCAGGCGATCGGCACGCTCGAGAAACAGGCGCAGTGGCTGCGCACCTATCCGCAATATGCATTCCTGATCGAAGGCCACGCTGACGAGCGCGGCACGCGCGAATACAACATCGCGCTTGGCGCGCGGCGCGCGCAGGCGGTGCGCGACTATCTGGTGTCGCGCGGCGTGCAGGCGCAGCGCATGCGCACGATCTCCTATGGCAAGGAGCGGCCGGTCGCGGTCTGCAACGACATCTCGTGCTGGTCGCAGAACCGCCGCGCCGTGACGGTGCTCAACGCGAGCTCGTAAGAGAGATACGGGGGAAGGGGACAGCCGGCGCCCTGGTGGCGCCGGTTGTTTTTTAGAGTTTCGTCGCCGGTAAGCGATGGCGGTGCAGTTCCAGGTGTGATCGAACCGGTGTGGCTTGGTAAGCCACGGATGGAACGTCATAATTTGGTCGCAGCGAATCGTATGCTAAGCTCATTCGTCGGGGCACATCATCAGGTCCATTGGGACTGCAACCAGAGGCATTCCGTAGCGCCAATGGCTGGCCTTTCGCATCGGACGATTAGGGTCTCGTTTCTTGCCGTGCTTTTCTGCGCCGGCTCCGCGGTGGCGCAGGAAAACGAGCGCGGCTTCCTTGAGCAGCTGTTCGGCAACAGCGATCGGGCGCAAGAGGGCGCGCCCGCCGATCCCTCCGAACGCGGAGGCGCCAACGCCGGGCGCTTGGCGCAGTCGTCCGATCTTGCCGTGCGTCTCGATCGTCTGGAAGCGCATATCCGGCAGCTCACGGGTGCCATCGAGCAGTTGCAGTATCGTAACCAGCAGCTCGAAGGTCAGCTCCGGCGCATGCAGCAGGACGCCGAGTACCGCGTGCCGGAAGGCGCGCCGCGCGGCGCGCCTCCAGCGCGGCCGGGCGCCGTCCAGCCCATGCAGCCGCAAGCGACACAACCGCAGGCGACACAGCCCTATTCGCCTTCGCCGCCGCCGGCTGCCCCCGGGCCGCGGCGCGGCGATGCGTTCGATCCCTCGCTCAGTCCCAATGCACCAGGTGCGCCGCGTCCGCTCGGTACGACCGCGCCCAGCGCGCCGTTGGCGCAGTCCACTGATCCCGAGGAGCCGGTTGGTGCGCCCGGTGGCCGCACCGCTGGTGCGCCGCTCGATCTGTCGACGCTCACAGGCCTCGCGGGAAATGCCGATGCACCGCCGCCTGCGCCACGCAATCCCGGCAGCCCGTCTGGTGGCACGCAGGTCGCGACGCTGCCGCCCACTGACAGCCCGAAGGATACATACGACCTCGCTTACGGCTACATCCTGCGCCGGGAATATGCGCTTGCCGAAGATACATTCCGGCAGTTCCTGCGCCGATTCCCGAACGATCGACTCTCTTCCGATGCGCAATACTGGCTCGGAGAAAGCCTGTTCCAGCGCCAGCGCTATCGCGACGCGGCGGAGCTCTTCCTCAACGTCTCGACCAAATTTGAAACCGCTGCCAAGGCGCCCGACTCGCTGCTGCGGCTCGGGCAGTCGCTCGCGGGGCTCGGTGAAAAGGACGCGGCATGTGCGTCGCTCGCCGAGGTCGGGCGCAAATATCCGCGCGCATCGGTCAGCGTGAAGCAGGGCGTTGAGCGGGAACAGAAGCGTGTCCGCTGCTGAGGACGCGACGCCGGTCTCGGCCGCCGAGGCGGCAACGCTCTTCGATGATCTTCATTCTGCTCCGGCACTCGTGATTGCGGTCTCCGGCGGGCCGGATTCGACGGCGCTGCTTGCGCTCGTGGCGCGCTGGCGCGCGGCACGCACGCAGGGGCCTGCGCTCCTTGCGGTGACCGTGGATCACGGGCTGCGTCCGGAATCGGCGCGCGAGGCGCGTGCCGTGAAGCGGCTCGCCGGCGAGCTCGGTGTTCGTCATCGCACCTTGCGCTGGACCGGCGGTAAGCCGGCGAGCGCGCTCGCAGGAAGAAGCGCGACGCGTGCGCTATCAGCTCCTTGCAGCGGCCGCGCGCGGTGCCGGTGCGGCTTGCGTGCTCACTGCGCACACGCTCGATGATCAGGCTGAGACCGTGCTCCTGCGCATGGCGCGCGGCAGCGGCCTTTCGGGCCTCGGCGCCATGGCGCGGCAGACGTTGCTGCCGATCACTGGACTGAACACGGCTGGACTGCACAGGACTCGCGCGGGTGACGAAAAAATCGGCATTGTCCTCGTGCGTCCACTGCTTGATCTGCCGAAAGCGCGGCTGATTGCCACGCTGGCCGCGATGGGGATCAGCTACTCGGACGATCCCTCGAACCGCGATCCGCGCTTCACACGGCCGCGGCTGCGCGAGCTGATGCCCGCGCTTGCGGCCGAGGGGCTCGACGCCCGCCGGCTTGCGCTGCTGGCGCGGCGGCTCCGTCGGGCGGAGGCGACCATCGAGGCCGCGGTCGATGCCGCGGCCGCCGTCGTGGCGGACACGCCCTTAAGCGAACGCGGGCCGTTCACGCTCGATGCCGAAAAGTTGAGCGGGCTACCTGCGGAGGTGGCGCTGCGGGTCCTGGGGCGAGCGATTGCGCGCGCTGGTGACGAGGGGCCGCTTCAGCTGGGCAAGCTCGAGGTGCTGTATGCGGCGCTGTGTGCTGCTATGGTTGATAATGTCCGCCTGCGGCGCACGCTGGCGGGTGCCCTGATCACACATGCGGGGGGCCGGATTTCCGTCGAAAGAGCCCCGCCGCGGTCGAAGAGCCGCGCTCGCAGGGCCTTAACCACGCGGCAACATGGCCGCCGCGGTGGTTCCGATCGGCGCTAGAATGCAGCAAAAGGGGTCGTTCCCGGCAGTGTTGCCGACGTTCTCTTGGCAGATGCCCTTGCGGCACCTAGATTGGGAAACGGGACGGACGTGAATCGGCCATGACTTGTAGGCAATAAGACTTGCAGGCAAAACGAAACTTGCAGGCAACAGAAGTCGCCAAGCCTGCACACAGCAAAGCCTGGACACAGGCTGTCGGGCTGCCCGGCCCGCCACAAGGGACGTAAGGCATGAACGCCAATCTGCGGAATTTCGCGCTGTGGATCATTATTGTTCTGCTGCTCCTCGCCCTGTTCACGGTTCTGCAGAATCCGGGTCAGCGGACGCAATCGACGGAGATCTCCTTCTCGCAGCTCCTCAGTGAAGTCGACAAGGAGCGCGTCAAGGAAGTGGTGATCCAGGGCCCGGAGATCCACGGCACCTTCACGGATGGTCGTCAGTTCCAGACCTACTCGCCGAACGATCCGTCCCTCATCCAGCGCCTCTATAACAAGGGCGTGGCGATCACGGCGCGTCCCTTGCAGAACGATGTGCCCTGGTTCCTGCAGCTGCTGATCTCATGGCTGCCGTTCATCGCGCTCATCGGCGTATGGATATTCCTGTCGCGGCAGATGCAGGGAGCCGGCGGCAAGGCGCTTGGCTTCGGCAAGTCGCGCGCCAAGCTCCTGACCGAAGCGCACGGCCGCGTCACCTTCGAGGATGTCGCCGGTGTCGACGAGGCCAAGCAGGACCTGCAGGAGATCGTCGAATTCCTGCGCGATCCCGGCAAGTTCCAGCGCCTCGGCGGCAAGATTCCGCGCGGCGTGCTGCTCGTCGGCCCGCCCGGCACCGGCAAGACCCTGATCGCGCGTGCGGTCGCGGGCGAAGCCAATGTGCCGTTCTTCACCATCTCAGGCTCCGACTTCGTCGAGATGTTCGTCGGCGTGGGCGCCTCGCGCGTGCGCGACATGTTCGAGCAGGCCAAGAAGAACGCGCCCTGCATCATCTTCATCGACGAAATCGACGCGGTCGGTCGCCATCGCGGCGCTGGCCTCGGCGGCGGCAATGACGAGCGCGAGCAGACGCTCAATCAGCTGCTTGTTGAGATGGATGGCTTCGAGGCGAACGAAGGCATCATTCTGATCGCCGCCACCAACCGTCCGGACGTGCTCGATCCTGCCTTGCTGCGTCCCGGCCGCTTCGACCGTCAGGTCGTGGTGCCGAACCCGGACGTCATGGGCCGCGAGCAGATCCTCAAGGTGCACGTGCGCAAGGTCCCGCTGGCGCCCGACGTCAACCTCAAGACCATCGCGCGCGGCACGCCCGGCTTCTCCGGCGCCGACCTGATGAATCTCGTCAACGAGGCGGCGCTGATGGCGGCGCGGCGCAACAAGCGCATGGTGACGCAGAGCGAGTTCGAGGATGCCAAGGACAAGGTGATGATGGGCGCCGAGCGCAAGTCGCTCGTCATGACCGAAGAAGAGAAGATGCTCACCGCCTATCACGAAAGCGGCCATGCCATCGTGGCGCTGAACGTCAAGGCGACCGATCCGGTGCACAAGGCGACGATCATTCCGCGCGGCCGAGCGCTCGGCATGGTGATGCAGTTGCCCGAGCGCGACAAGCTCTCCATGAGCCGCGAGCAGATGACCTCGCGTCTCGCCATCATGATGGGTGGCCGTGTCGCCGAGGAGCTCATCTTCGGCAGGGAGAAGGTGACCTCGGGCGCGGCGTCCGACATCGAGCAGGCCACCAAGCTCGCCCGCATGATGGTGACGCGCTGGGGCCTCTCCGATGAGCTCGGCACTGTTGCGTATGGCGAGAACCAGGACGAGGTGTTCCTCGGCTATCAGGTGGCGCGCCAGCAGAACGTGTCGGAAGAGACCAGCCGCAAGATCGACGCGGAGATCAGGCGCCTGGTCGAGGCCGGCTATGCCGAAGCGGAAAAGATCCTCAACGAAAAGCGCGCCGACCTCGAAATGCTGGCCAGGGGCCTGCTCGAGTTCGAGACGCTGACCGGCGACGAGATCAAGGATCTGCTCGCCGGCAAGCGGCCGGTGCGCGAATCGGTGATCGAGCCGACCACGCCGCGTGGCTCGGCCGTGCCGCCCGCCGGCAAACCTCGCCCGCGTCCCGAGCCGCCGACCGGCCCGCTGGAGCCGCAGCCGCAGGCATAAGTCGCGATCCGATTGCGAACATGAAAGCGCCCGCCCATGGCGGGCGTTTTCTTTGGTACTTCTCCGTGCACATGTCTTATTGCCGCCCTGCGCTGCGTTTGCTACTCCCCGTCACCGTTCGGCGGTTCCCATGACAACACACCCTGACGAGAGCGCCCGCGCGCCGCGTCTCTCGCGCGCTGGCTTCGAGCTTGGAGCGCGGCTCGCGCTGCCGGTGCTGCCCGGCATGATCGCCTTCGGGTTGGCGGTCGGCGCCACCGCGGCGCGCAAGGGCTTTTCCTTTCTCGATAACTTTCTGATGAACCTGTTCGTCTACGCCGGGATGTCGCAGCTTGTCGTCATGGAGTCCTGGCCGGAACGCTTCAGCGCATTGTCGCTCGCGGGGCTCGCGCTGCTCTGCGCCACCGTCAATGCCCGCATGCTGCTGATGAGTGCCTCGCTGCAGCCGTGGTTGCGCGGCCTGCCGCACTGGCAGATCTATCCTGGCCTGCACATCCTCACCGATCCGAGCTGGCTCATTTCGATGAGCTATCGAGCCAAAGGTGGGTCGGATGCGGGCGTCTATTTTGGCGCCAGCACGGTGCTGGCACTGGCCTGGATGGGCGCCATCACGGCTGGCTATCTGGCGGGCGCGCTGATCGCCGATCCGCGCCGCTACGGCATCGATCTCGTCATGCCGATCTTCTTTTCCGCCATGCTGATCCCGCTCTGGCGCGGCCCACGGCGCAGCGTCCCCTGGGTCGTCGCCGGCGTCGTCGCGCTCATCGTTCAGCAGCTCATCGGCGGTTGGTGGTTCATCGTGGCTGGCGCCATCGCCGGCAGCATCGCGGGAGGCTTCGTCGATGACGCCTCATGACATGACGGGAAACGACGGCTTCGGGGTCACAGCCGCGATCCTGGTGATGGCGGTCGCGACCTACGCGATGCGGGCGGGCGGCTTCTGGCTGATGGCATTTGTGCCACTCACGCCGCGGCTGCGACGGATGATCGAGGCGCTGCCGGGCTCGGTGGTGGTGGCGGCCGTGCTGCCGTTCATCGTGCGCGAAGGGCCGATTGCTGCACTCGCCATCGCGGTCGCCGGTGCGGTCGTGCTCGTGACGCGCAAGGATCTCCTGGCTGTGCTGGCCGGCATGGCGGTAGCGGCGGCCGCGCGGGCGGTGGGTTGGTGAGGCTGGTTACCCGCGCGAATACTTCCGACGGCAGCACGCCATCCTGATCCGAAACAAGACGCCCGCATTTACTTCAGGGCGAACTCAAAGCGCACATACCGTGAGGAATTTCGATTCGCGCTGTCATACAGATTTAACGCGCCCATCCCCCAACCGTGGGACGCGAGCTACCGGAAAATTTCTGATCGTAGTGGGGACTGCGCCGAGCCTGCGCAGCGCGGGTCATCTCCGTAAGCGCAAAGGACTTTGCAATGAAAAAGCTGATTGTTACAGGCCTGGAGTCTGTGCCGGTTGATCCGGAGGCTCCCAATGATGTCGACCAGGGGGCGATCACGCCCAACGCCATCACGATCATCACAGGCACGAGCGGTAACGACATCCTGGTCGGCGACGCGAACGACAATTTCATCTTCGGATTTGGCGGCAACGACGTCCTTCTCGGTGGGGCGGGCAGCGACACGCTGCATGGAGGCCAAGGGGCCGACGTCCTCAACGGCGGCGATGGCATCGACACGGTCAGCTATTCCGACGCGCTGAGCGCAGTGCGGCTGGACGCGTCCGGTCAAGGCCTGAGCTTCGGCGATGCGGCAGGAGACACGTTTGCCAGTATCGAAATCTTTGAGCTGTCGAGCTTCAATGACATCTTCACGGACGCCACCGGCGCCAACAGTACCGTGTTTGGCGGAGCGGGCAATGACGAGATCCTGGGCGGTTTCGGCGACGACCAGCTCAATGGCGACGACGGCAACGACATACTCGCTGGTGAGGACGGCAGCGACCGCCTAGTGGGTGGATTTGGCGACGACGTGCTCGACGGAGGCGCAGGGGCCGACATTCTCATCGGCGGCGCTGGCTTCGACACGGTCGACTATGAGTTCGCGCAGCCCGTGACGACTATTTTTGGTCCGATGGGAGTGATTGTGAATCTCACAGACCCAAGCCAGAACGTCGGCGATGCCGCGGGCGACAGCTTTTCTAGTATCGAAGCTTTCACGTTATCGAGCTTCAACGACTTCTTCTTCGGCGCCGATGGCAATGACATCGTGTCCGGCGGTTCCGGCAATGACATTCTTTTTGGCTTTGCCGGCGACGACCAGCTCAACGGCGGCGACGGGGACGATCAGCTCGATGGCAGCGATGGCAACGACACGCTGATCGGAGGGGCTGGCGACGACCTCATCTCGGGAGGCGCGGGGGCGGACTTCATCGATGGCGGTGACGGGTTCGATACGGTCAACTTTGCCGACGGCAGCCCGGGCTCGGACAGCCCCGTGGTCGTGAACCTGGTCGACCCAACCCAGAACGCAGGGACTGCGGCGGGGGACGTCTACGTCAACATCGAGCAGTTCCAGTTGACGAGCTTCAATGACGTTTTCGTGGGCGCCGACGCCAACGACAACGTGGATGGCGGATTCGGCGATGACACCATCTCCGGCGGTGCGGGCGATGACATACTGTTCGGCGGCAGCGGTCACCACGGTGGTCGCGGCAATCCCGTCTCCGGCGGCAACGACACCCTCCTTGGCGGAGACGGCAACGACACGATCTCCGGCGGAGACGGCAACGACACGCTCTTTGGCCAGAACGGAAACGATTTTCTCGACGGTGGTGTCGGCGACGATACGCTCGATGGCGGGACCGGCTCGGACATCATGAGCGGAGGCGACGGCAACGACACCATCGTGATCCACGCAGGTGACGTTTTCTCGGGCGAGATCATCGATGGCGGCGATGGCATCGACCGGCTGGTGGTGAGCGACAACAACATGCACCCCTTCCGGGCCACCGTCAGCAATATGGAGGAGCTCTATCTGAACAGCGGTGTGCAGAACGTCTTTCTTGCCTCCGAGCAGCTGGCCGACTTCGAGACTATTACGCACCAGGACGGCAGCGGGGCTGCGTTCAGCATCACGGCGGAATCTGCAGGCACCTACAGCCTGGCGGGCAAGACCATCAACGGCATCCTGACGCTCAACGGCTCGTCGGGCGCCGACACTCTCATCGGCGGCTCGGGCGACGACATCCTCAGCGGCAAGGGAGGTGCCGACATCATCCAGGCCGGGGACGGCAACGACACCATCCTCATCAACAGCAACGAGGTGCCCACCGGCGAGACCATCGATGGCGGCGCTGGCTACGACAAGCTGGTGGTGGGCAACAGCAACATGCACCCCGGGGCCACCATCTCCAACATGGAGGAGCTTGATCTCGCCAGCGGTGTGCAGGACGTTTTTCTCACCTCCGCACAGCTGGCTGACTTCGACGTCGATTACGCATCTGGATGGCAGCGGGGCTGCGTTCAGCATCACGGCGCAAAGCGCAGGCACCTACAGCCTGGCGGGCAAGACCATCACCGGCATTCTCACGCTCAACGGCTCGTCCGGCGACGATACCCTGATTGGAAGCTCGGGCGACGATATCCTCAGCGGCAAGGGCGGAGCCGATATCATCCAGGCCGGAGACGGCAACGATACTATCCTCATCGGCAGCGGCGAGGTGGCCCCGGGCGAGAGCATCGATGGCGGCGCTGGCTTCGACCGGCTGTTGGTCAGCGACCCCAATACGGATTTGTCGGCGGTGACGATGACCGGCATTGAGGAGATCGTCCTTGGCAGTGGCGTGAGTGCTATCACGCTGAGCAGCGCCCAGCTTGCGGGTGTCGAGCACATCACCCAAGCCGACGGCGCGGCCTTCACCATCAATGCGGCCTCGGCCGGCACCTATAGCCTGGCGGGGATGACGATTACGGGCATTGCTACGCTCAGCGGCTCGTCCGGTGCCGATATCCTCATCGGAAGCGCTGGCGACGACATCCTCAACGGCAATGCCGGAAACGACGTGCTCCATGGCGGAGCCGGCGCGGACACGTTCAACGGCGGCGACGGTGTCGACACCGTGAGCTATGCCGATGCGACTGCGGGTGTCTCCATCAATCTCACCGACTGGTCGTCGTCGTGGACTGGCGATGCGCACGGCGACACCTTCAACTCGATCGAGCAGTTCGAGCTGACGGGTTTCAAGGATTTCTTCATGGGCGCTGGCACCGTCTTTGCCGGTGGCGGCGACGATCGCTTGATCGGCTTGAGCGGTGACGACCACTTCACCGGTGGCGCCGGCAATGATCTTCTCGAAGGTGGCGCCGGCAATGACACGCTGGTGGGCGATGGCGATGCGGGCGCCGCTGGCAACGATCTCCTGTTCGGCAATGCTGGCGACGACGTTCTGGTCGGTGGCGCGGGCGATGACGCGCTCTGGGGTGGAGCGGGCGCCGACAGGTTGGACGGCGGCGCTGGCTTCGATTACGCGGAATATGGCGATGCCACCTCGGCTGTCAGCATCGATCTGACGGCGGACTCGTCGACCTGGACCGGCGATGCGCACGGCGACACGCTGATCTCGATCGACGCCTTCGATCTGACCACTTTCAACGATGTCTTCCATGGGGCCGACGGCGACGACAAAGTCGTCGCCCGCGCCGGCGACGATCAGCTCTTCGGCGGCGGCGGCAACGACACGCTGGTCGCCGGCGAAGGCAACGACATTCTGTCGGGCGGGGTCGGTGCCGATGTCCTGATCGGCGAGCAGGGCGCCGACATCTTCAAATACACCTCCGTCGAGGAATTGTCGGGCGCTCGTGGTGAATGGCGTGCTGCAGATCGACGATATCACCGACTTCACGCAAGGCGAGGACAAGATCGACCTGTCGGCCATCGACGCCAACGGCATGCTTGCGGGCGATCAGGCCTTCACCTTCCTTGATACCCCGCCGCCTTCCAATGTCGACGTGGACCACCCGGCCGGCTCGGACGATCCGGCGCCGATCACCGACTGGACCGGCCTGGTCTGGTCGGTAGTCCGACGGCAACGGCCATACCATGATCTTCGTCTCAACCGACGCCGATGCCGACGCCGAGATGCAAATCTATATGCCGCAAACCATCACGCTCCACGCGAGCGACTTCGTCCTCTAAGCGGAAGGCCGAACCGGCAGGCCGGCATCCGCCGGCCTGTCCATCGGCCGGTCATCATCGAGCGCACGGAATGGCGGGGGTCGTGCCCCCGCCATTCTCATTGGTGGTCCGGTGAACCTTATCCTGGCCTGCTCCGACCAATGCCATAGCTCGGGGAATGGGGCGGGGCCTGATTTGAGCGCTTTCGCAACACACTCCCGGCAGCTGCGTGCCGACTTTGGTCGGCGTGATTCGTAGGCTAAGGTCCGGGAAAGCCCGATGCGATACTGCGATTTTGAGGGGGCCAGCATGCTCGTCCGTGTCGTTCCGTCGACGCTCGTTGCCGCCATGTTGATGGCCGCGCCTGTCTGGGCCCAGACCCAACCCAAAGCTCCACCCAAGGCCCAGCCGAAAGCGCCAACCACGGCCGAGGCGCCTGCCACTCCCGGCAGCGCCCGTGCAGAGCGTGCCCAGTCCCGCCAAGGTGCCGGAGCCGGCGGTCGACGAGGGCACCGCCCAGCGCATGGCCGCGGCGCTGCTGAGCTATTCGGCGATCGAGGTGCGCGGCGGCTGGCCGACCGTGCCGGCGAGCGCCAAGCTTGCGCCCGGCGGCAGCGGGCCCGAGGTCGCGTGCTGCGCGAGCGGCTCGTCATCACCGACGATCTTGCGCCCGAGCAGATCCGCGGCGAGATCTATGACGCAACGCGTTGCAGCGGCGGTGCGCCGCTTCCAGGCGCGCCACGGTCTCGAGGAGACCGGCACCGTCGGCCCCAAGACGCTCGCGGCGCTCAACGTGCCGGTGGGCAAGCGGCTGCGGCAGCTCGCGGCCTCGCTCGACCGGCTCTCGGCCATGGATTTCCAGTTCGGGCAGCGCTACGTCGTGGTCAACCTGCCGGCGGCGTTCGCCGAGGCGGTCGTCGGCAACAAGGTGGTGCGCCGCCATGTGGTGCAGGTCGGCCGGCCGGACCGGCCGTCGCCGACGCTCACCACCTACATCACCACCGTCAACCTGAACCCGACCTGGACGGTGCCGCTTGGCATCCTCAAGAAGGACGTCATTCCGAAGATGCGCAAGGATCCGGGCTACGCCGCGCGCATGCACATGCGCGTGCTCGACGGCGCCGGCAACGAGGTCGATCCGCACAGCGTCGACTGGAATTCCGACCGCGCGCCGAACTTCACCATCCGGCAGGATTCCGGCACCTGGAATGCGCTCGGCGCCGTGCGCATCGACATGCCGAACCCGCATTCGGTCTACATGCACGACACCAATCACAAGGAGTTCTTCAGCGCCGACTATCGCTTCCAGTCCTCCGGCTGCACCCGCGTCGAGAATCCGCGCGACCTCGCCGCCTGGGTGCTGGAGGAGACTCCGGGCTGGAGCCGCCGCGAGATCGATGCCGCGATCGCCAAGGGACAAAAGCGTCGACGTCCGTGTCGCCCGCAAGATCCCGGTGGCCTGGATCTATCTCACCGGCTGGGCGACGCGCGACGGCGCCATTCATTTCCGCGACGACATCTACGGCCACGACGAGAAGCGCGAGCTCGTCGCCGAGCTCAAGCCCTCGATGGCGACCGCCTCGCGTGCCTCGGGCTTCATCCTGCAGTCGGCCGACACCAGTCCTGTCGATTTGAAGCCGGTGTCGTACCTCGACAGCCAGTAGGGCGTACATGCTGAGATCTTGCGTTGTAGTGTTGGCCGCGGCGCTGGCAGCTGCCGCGGCGCCGCCTTTTGCCTGCGCCAATGATTCCACCGCCGAGCTCGCGACCGGCGGACTCGTCTTCGTCCACAATGACAATGTGGAGATGCGCTCGGAGGATCTGACGATCTCCGCCAAGGAGATCCAGGTCCGCTACCGTTTCTTCAACAAGACCGACAAGGCCGTCACCGTGCTGGTGGCGTTTCCGATGCCGGAGATCAAAGTGGACGGCCCGGACGACAACATTTCGCTGCCGACCGACGATCCGGTGAACCTGCTGGCATTTGCGACCACTGTGAACGGCAGGCCGGTGACCACCAAGGTCGAGCAGCGGGCCTTTGCGGTCGGCCTCGATCGCACGCAAGTGCTGCGCGATCTCGGCGTTCCGCTTGCTCCGCATCTCAAGGCCACCAGCGAGGCGCTCGACAAGCTGCCGCGCGCCAAATGGGACGAGCTCATTCGTGTCGGCCTTGCCGAGATCGAGCAATACGATGTCGGCAAGGGCATGGAGGAGCATCTCGCGCCGCGCTGGTCGCTGCAGACGACGTTCTACTGGGAGCAGACCTTTCCGCCCAAGGCTGAGACCGTGGTCGAGCATCGCTACAAGCCGAGCGTCGGCGCGTCGGTGCAGACGGCGCTTGGATCGCCGGATGCGGCGCAGGAGGATTGGTACGAGGACTACGTGGAGAAGTACTGCCTCGACAAGGAATTCCTCACGGCGGTCGAGCGTGCGCGGCGAGAGGCGAAGAGCCAGTTCGGCGCGCCCTATAGCGAGCAGCGCATCGAATACATCCTCAGCACCGGCGCCAACTGGTCCGGGCCGATCAAGGAATTCCGCCTCGTCGTCGACAAGGGCGACGCCGACAGCCTGGTCAGCTTCTGCGGAGACGATGTGAAGAAGATCAGCCCGACCCAGTTCGAGATGAAGATGACCGATTTCACGCCCGAGGATGACTTCGCGGTGCTGATCCTCAAGAAGCTGCCGAAGCAATAGCTCCTCAGCTGTCGCCTCTTGTATTTGGCTGGCGATTCAAACGCTGCTATACTGCGGCCAGGAGCTATGTATGAGCATTACAATCACGCTGAGGGACGAGGTGGCGCAGATCGTCGAGCGCCAGATTGCGGATGGCCGTTATCCCGACGCCGAGAGCGCTGTTACCGCGGCGCTCATGCTGTTAGAAGATGCCGGAATGAATTGGGATGATGTGGATGCTGCGGCAGTTCGCGCCTTGATCGCGGAATCCGACGCCGAGGGTGGTGAAATTCCCTTCGATGAGGTGGCGCGGAGGCTCGCAACAAAGCCAAGCTCCAGCTGACACGAATGGCTGAGGTTGTCTTCCGCCCGCGGGCATGGCGAGACATTGAGCGAATCGACGCTCGCATTCGGCAAGAGGACCCAGGCGCTGCGGATCGCTTTCGTGCGAGCATGCTGCATCGAATTGGCTTGTTGAGGCGCACGCCCGAGGCAGCTCGGCTGCGCCCCGAATTCGGGCGTAATATCAGGACAATTCCGATCGGCCGCTACGTAGTTATTCTTCGCGTGACGATGCCAGACGTCACGATTTTGCGAATATTGCATGGCGCGCGGGATCTGCCGCGAGTACTGCGAGGTCTTCGGTAGCAAAACCTTTCCGCGGTCTGTTCCATCAGCCTTTCAGCGCTGCCTTGATTGCCTCGACCCCGCCGCCCGACTTCGCCGCGGCGATAATCCTCGCCTCGGTCTCGGTAAGCTTCCCGGCCGCCGCCAGCATGGCATCGATCGCGTCGACCGGCACCACGATGGCGCCATGGCGGTCGGCATGGATGAGATCGCCGCTCTTGACCGCCATGCCGGCGACCTCGACGTCGACGCCGAAGTCGACCGCATGCACATAGGCATGCGAGGGCACGATCGCGGCTGCCAGCATCTGGAAGCCCGGGGCGATCATCGGGATGTCGCGGATGGAGCCATCGGTGACTACGCCGAGCGCGCCCAGCGCCTTGTGAATGTTCGACTGCACCTCGCCCCAGAAGGCGCCGAAGCCTGCATGCTCGCCGTCGAGGTCGTGCATGATCATCACGGCGGGCTGCGGCGCGCCCGCCACGTAGTCGAGATAGTCGAGCCGCTTCTGCAGATAGGTCGCTTGTCCAAGCGGCACCTTGTCCTTGGCCTTGAAGGTGACCGTCTTGGCGTAGCCGACCATCGGGGGCAGGTCGGGAAACGGACAGTGCAGATGCTTGACGGTGTAGCCGGAGCCGCGCCGCTCGGGCATCACGATCTCGACCAGGTTGCACACGGTCGGGGTGTCGATCGAGCGAAGAAAATCCATCTGGCTCTGCGTCGCGACCGGCATGTCGTTACCTGCTGCTGCTGGAGGAAAGGTCGCCAAGATTAGGCTGCCACGTGCCGATAGGCGAGGGCGGCGATCGCCGCCATGACGGCAAGCATCGCGAGCGCCATGGCGACGCAGGCCGGCCAGCCGGCGGCGCTCCAGGCGAGGCCGGGCAGGAGCGCGCCCATGCTGCCGCCGACATAGAACGCCGTCACGTAGAGCCCGACCGCGGAGGAGCGGCCCTCCTTCGCGATCGCGGTGACGTAGCCGGTCGAGATCGCCTGGCAGAGCATGCCGCAGACGGCGCAGAGCAGCAGCCCGAGGATGATGGCGGCGAGCGGCTGCGCCAGCAGCAGGAGAGCGCCGCACGCCCAAACGCACAAGACGCCGAGGATGAAAGGGCGGCGGCCAAACCGGACGACCGCCCAGCCGATCAGCGGCGCGGTCGCGGAGCCCGCCAGATAGGTCACGAAGATGGTGCCGAGCAGCGTGGGTGAGAACGAATAGGGCGGCGCGGCGAGGTGGAAGTTCACGTAGGTGAACACCGCAATGAAGTTGAACAGCACGCCAAAGCCGATGGCATAGGTCGCGAGGAGCTGCGGATTGCGCAGATGCCGGAGCATCTGCCGGACCGAGGCGCCAAGCCCTTCGGAGCGCACGAAGGAGCGCTCGCGCGGCAGCAGGACCGCGACGACGATGGCGCCGGCAAGCGACAGGACCGCGAGCGTCAGAAATCCGGTGCGCCAGCCGACGAGATCAGCGAGCACGCCGGGCACGAAGCGGCCGCAGAAGCCGCCGATGCTCGCGCCGGTGACATAGAGGCCCGCGACCGCCGGAACCTCGGCGGTCGGCCACTCGTCACCGACATAGGCGATGGCGACAGCGAAGATCGGCGGCAGCAGCAGGCCCTGAAGAAAGCGCCAGACGATCATGCTTTCGAGGCTGGTCGAAAGCGCGATCAGTGCCATCGGGATCACCACCGCCAGCATCGCGGCCGTGATCACGCGCTTGCGGCCGATCACGTCGGCGAGCGCGCCGGTGAACGGCGCGGTCAGCGCGATGGCGGCCGCGCTCGCGGTCATCACGGAGCTCATCTCGGCCGGGCTTGCGGCGAACTCGCGCGCCAGCTCCGGCAGCAGGGCCTGCGGCGAATAGAGATTGAGAAAGGCGCAGAAGCCGGTGGTCGCGACGGCGATCTTGCGGGGATCGATGGGCATTCAATCGTGTACCGCAATCGCCAGAGACACACCACGCTCACTTTCCGAGGGCTGCCTTCGCGCGCGCGAGCGTCTCCTCCGGCGTGCCCGACGCATCGATGCGCGTCCAGCCGAGCGTACCGAGCTCATAGCTCTCCTGCGCGCGCGCGATTGCGGCGTCGGCATCGGAGGCGTCGCCGCGCCTGCCTCCCACGCGGGCGAGCCGGGTGTCGAGATCGGCGACAAGAAACAGGCCGTGAAACGGCACGCCGAGCGCCGCCGCCGATGTCTCGATGCCGTCGCGCTCGCTTGGCGTTGCGAAGACCGCATCCACGATGGCCGAATGCCCGGCCGCGACTGCGCGGCGCGCTTTGTCCGCGATGGTGCAATAGACCCGCAGCGTCGTAGTGGGCGTGTAGGCCGCCGCCGGCAGCGGCTCGGTCTCCGCCTTGCCGAACAGCGCCTTGCGCTCCACGTCGGAGCGCAGCAGCACGGCACCCGGCGCTGGCTCGATCGCGGGTGCCAGCGCGCGGGCGAGCGCTGACTTGCCGGTGCCGGACAGTCCGCCGACCGCTACGAGGACTGGCGCTGGCGGCGCAATGAACCGCAGCGCCCAGTCGAAATAGGCACGCGCGCGCTGCGCGATCGCCGGCCGTTCCGCTTCGGAAGCCTGCTCGAGCTTCGCGGCCGTCACCCTGGCGCGGATCGACGCCCGCATCGACAGATAGAACGGCATTGCGGCGAGCGCATCGAGATCCTCGTCACGCCTTGTGTCGGCGAGATAGCGGTTGAGCACGATGTTGGCGGCCTCTCCAAGTCCGCGCTCGGTGAGGTCCATCAGCACGAAGGCGAGATCGTAGAGGAGATCGCCGGAGGCGATGATGTCGCTGAACTCGATGGCGTCGAACAGCACCGGGCGTCCGTCGATCAGCGCGATATTGCCGAGATGCAGGTCGCCGTGGATGCGGCGAATGAGGCCACGCCGCCCGCGCTCGGTCAGCAGCGGGATGAGGCGCGCGTGGGCGGCGCGGCTCGCAGAGGCGAGCCGCTCGTTCGCGCCCGTATCGAACACCGCTGGCAGTGCCGCGAAGGTTCTCGCGTGCTCATCGATATAGGACATCAAGCGCCGCGATCCACGGCTCGGCCGGTGCCTCCAGTGTGCGCGCATGCGCGGCCGCGATCGCGCGGCCGATCGCGTCCGCGAGCGCCATGTCGATGCGCCCTGCGTCGGCGAGATGATCGAGCGTCTGCGTTTCGTCGAAGCGGCGCATCTCGACCGCCCATTCGACCGGCTCGCCCTTGCCGCCAATCGCGAGCCGCCCATCGGCCTCTCGCGTGATCGCAACGACACCGCGATAGAGCTCGGGCGCATAGGGGCGATTGACCGCGATCTCGGCCTCGCAGGCGGCCTTGCGCTTCTCGAGCGTGGAATAGTCGAGAAACGGGAACTTCACGGCCCGCTTGAGCTTGAGGGCGCGCTCGCCGGCGAGGAACACCACGCCCGCATGGGTGTCGACGCGCTTGACCGCCGCTCCGCCATGGGTCGCCGGCTCCGCGAGCAGCGCGAAGACCGGATCCTGGGAGGGGGTGAGGACGGACATTGTCACACGGCTCGCCTCTTGCGGGCTTGTCGTCTATGGGCTACATGTCGAGACATGCCGGAAGTCCGTCAGACGGACCAATTCAGCTCTTGGCTGCGCCGCCTGAAGGATAGCAACGCCGTCGCGCGTATCGTCGCCCGCATCCGGCGAATGGAGCAAGGGAATTTTGGAGATACCAGGAGTGTCGGTGCAAGCGTGATGGAACTGCGTATCGACTATGGACCAGGGTATCGCATCTACTATGTCAACCGTGGAGCCGAAATCGTGATCCTGCTATGCGGCGGAGACAAACGTACTCAGCAGCAGGATATCAGGCGCGCTCATGCTTTGGCTCAGGGATAGAGGGAAGGGCAATGATCGCGAGCACACGCTTTGACGCCGCCGAATATCTCGACACCATAGAGCGGCAAGCGGCTTATATCACCGCCGCGCTTGAAACCGGCGATCCGGAGTTCGTGCGTGATGCGATCGGCATCGTTGCTCGCGCTCGCGGGATGGCCGCCCTTGCCAAGGACGCCGATCTCAATCGAGAAAGCCTTTACAAGGCTCTTGGCGCGAGTGGAAACCCCGAATTCGGGACCATGATGCGTGTCCTGAAGGCTTTGGGCCTGACGCTGTCCGCTCGTCCCGTGCAGGCGAAGAAACGCACGCCGAGGCCCAAGGGTCGTCGCGTCGCGTAGCGGCGAGTTGTGTCGATCACTTGCGTCCTTCACCTGCCTTGCGGGAAAAACAAAAAAGCGCGAGAATTCGTTCATTCGGGAGGCCGCTGGTCAGCCCCGACGAGAACGACAAGAGTAACAAAGTGGGGAGACGAAATCGCGCCGCGGCCGTTGGCGGCCGCCGCGATGCCTCACGGGAGGACGGACAATGCGATACCGCAGCTTGATTGGCACGGTTGCGTTGGCAGCCGGGCTTGCGATGGCGTCCAGCCGCACAGGCGTTCGATGACGCGAAATATCCGGACTGGAAGGGCTTGTGGTTCCGCTCGGTGCTGGGAGCGCCACGTTTCGACACCAGCAAGCCGCGCGGGCTGCCGCAGCAGGCCCCGCTGACGCCGGAATTCCAGAAGCTCTATGAGGCGAGCCTCGCCGACCAGGCCGCTGGCGGGCAGGGCAATCATACGGTCTACCGGTGCCTTGCCTGGGGCATGCCCGCGATGATGAACGGCTACGGCACCGGGATCGAGTTCGTGGTGCTGCCCGACGTTACCTACATGATGGTCGACGACGGCAACGACTCGGTGCGGCGCATCTTCACCGACGGGCGCGACTTCCCCGATGATTTCGAGCCGACCTTCACCGGCTACTCGATCGGCAAATGGATCGATACCGACGGGGACGGAAACTTCGACACGCTTGAGGTCGAGACGCGTCTGTTCAAAGGCCCGCGCGTCTACGACAACACCGGATTGATGCTGCATCCCGACAACCAGAGCGTGATCAAGGAGCGGATCTATCTGAGCAAGACCGATCCGAGCTCTGCTCAATGACGAGATCACGGTGACCGACAACGCGCTGACGCGGCCCTGGAAGGTGACCAAGAGCTACAAGCGCGATCCCGATCCGCGTCCCTATTGGCGCGAGGATGTCTGCGCGGAGGGCAACAACCACGTCTTCCTCAACGGCGAGAACTACATGATGAGCGCGGACGGCTATCTGATGCCGGCCAAGAAAGGCCAGCAGCCGCCCGACCTGCGCTACTTCAACCAGGCGAAGCAGTGACACAAGGGAGGACGGTCATGCATTATCGACGCTCGATCGTTGCGCTGGCGTCGCTTGCGGCGCTGGTCATGACAGTCGCGGGTGCCGCGGCATTCGACGAAAACAAGTATCCCGATCTGAAGGGAAAGTGGGATCGGGTCGGCGCGCCGCGCTGGATCCAGGCCGGGCAGACGGCGCCGCTGACGCCGGAATATCAGAAGATATTCGAGTGGAACACGGCGGACCAGAAAGCCGGCGGTCACGGCTGGGAGCCGTCCTGGATGTGCCTGCCGCCCGGCATGCCGCGCATCATGAATGCGTTCGAGCCGATGGAGATCGTGGTCACTCCGTCGACCACCTACATCCTGATCAGCCACATCCACGACAATCGCCGCATCTACACCGACGGGCGTGACTGGCCCAAGGAGCCGGAGCCGAGCTTCAAGGGCTATTCCATCGGCAAATGGATCGACGAGGACGGCGACGGCAAATACGACGTGCTCGAGGTCGAGACGCGCTACATGAAAGGCCCGCGCGCCTACGACACCACCGGCCTGCCGCTGCACGCCGACAACCAGACCGTGGTCAAGGAGCGCATCTACCTCGACAAGACCGATCGCAACGTCCTGTGGGGCGAGATCACCACCATCGACAATGCGCTGACCGGACCCTGGATGGTGAAGAAGAAATACACCCGCGACTCCAATCCGCGTCACAATTGGATCGAGGAGGTCTGCCCCGAGAACAACCCGCATGTCCGCGTCCAGAACGACAACTACATGCTGAGCGCGGATGGCTACCTGATGCCGGCCAAGAAGGGCCAGCAGCCGCCTGATCTGCGCTACTTCGACCAACAGGGAGCGACTGGCGGAGTGAAAAGGTAGCCGGAGGGGTCGACAAAGGCGGCTCGACAAAGCGCGCCGCGACGAGATCCTGACGACGTGAAGTGAGATCCTTCGGGCAGCATGCCAATCGGGGCAGCAGCGGCTCCGATCCCGGATTGCGCTTCGCGCCATCCGGGCTACAACGGTGGCGCGACCAACCCGGAGCCTGCCCCCAGGAGCTTGTCACTATGCGCGCCAATGATGGATCGCGAACCGCCGCCGAGGTGCTGATCGATCAGCTCGTCATCCATGGCGCGCGCCATGTCTTCTGCGTGCCCGGCGAGAGCTACATCGCTGCGCTCGACGCCATGGTGGATCGTCCCCTCGAGGTGACGGTCTGCCGGCAGGAAGGTGGCGCCTGCATCATGGCGGAAGCCATGGGCAAGCTCACCGGCCGGCCCGGCATCTGCTTCGTGACGCGCGGGCCGGGCGCCACCAATGCGTCGTCAGGTCTCCACATCGCGCAGCAGGATTCCACCCCGCTGATCCTGTTCGTCGGCCAGATCGCGCGCGAGTATCGCGAGCGCGAGGCGTTTCAGGAGCTCGACTATCGTGCCGTCTTCGGCTCGATCGCCAAATGGGTGACCGAGATCGACGATCCGGCGCGCGTCCCGGAGATCATCTCACGCGCGTTCCATGTGGCGACCAGCGGGCGGCCCGGCCCGGTGGTGATCGCGCTGCCGGAGGACATGCTGGTCGAGCGTGTCGTCGCTGCCGACGCGCCCGCCTGCGAGCCGGTCGAGACCTCACCAGGTCCAGCCGACATGCGACGGCTGCAGATGCTGCTCAACGAGGCGCAGCGCCCGATCGCGCTCCTTGGCGGCAGCCGCTGGTCGAAGGCCGCCTGCGCGGCGATGCAGCACTTCGCCGAGCGCTTCATGCTGCCGGTCGCCACCACGTTCCGGCGCGCCCATCTCTTCGATGCGTCCCACCCCTGCTATGCGGGAGACCTCGGCATCGGGCCCAATCCCAAGCTGCTCGCGCGCGTCAAGGACGCCGACCTTGTCATGCTGATCGGCGGGCGGCTCGGCGAGATGCCGTCGCAGAGCTATACGCTGTTCGACATTCCGGGGCCCAAGCAGACGCTGGTGCATGTGCATCCGGGCGCTGAGGAGCTTGGCCGCGTCGTACCGGCCCGCGCTTGCGATCAATGCGACGCCGTCAGCGTTCGCGGCCGCGCTCGAAGGTCTCGCCCGTCCCGAGAAGGTGGCGTGGTCGGTTGCGACCCCGGCCGCGCATGCGGAGTTCATGGAGTGGACCGCCAAGCCTCCGCAGGTGCCGGGGGCGGTCAATCTCGGCGAGATCATCGCCGGTCTGCGCGACACCCTGCCGGCCGAAACCATCATCTGCAACGGCGCCGGCAATTTCTCGATCTGGGTGCATCGATTTTGGCGTTACCGTTGTTATGCCTCTCAGCTCGCGCCGATCGCTGGCTCCATGGGCTATGGCGTGCCGGCGGCGATCGCGGCCAAGCGCCTGATGCCCGAGCGCACGGTCATTGCCTTCGCGGGCGACGGCGATTTCCTGATGACCGGTCAGGAGCTCGCGACCGCGATCCAATACGAGTTGCCGATCATCATCGTGATCGCCGACAACGGCATGTACGGCACCATCCGGATGCACCAGGAGCGGCATTATCCCGCCCGGGTGATCGGGACCGAGCTGAAGAATCCGGACTTCGCCGCGCTCGCGCGTGCCTACGGAGCCTTCGGCGCCCTGGTCGAGAAGACGGCCGATTTCACCGCCGCCTTTGACGCCGCACTTGCGTCCGGCAAGCCTGCCGTCATCCACCTGAAGGTCGACCCGCAGGCGATCACGCCCGCGACCACGATCGACGCTATCCGCAAGGCGGCGCTGGCCGCGCAGGCTTGAGAACAATCATGCAAAAGGCAGAGCCCGCGCTCTCGCGCGGGCCCGTGCCGAAGAGGGTGGCGCAGCTTAACGCTCGCGAATGACGCGCTCGCGGCGCTCCTCAATAATGACCGGACCACCGCTCCCTGTCGTCTCCTTGCACACTTCGACCGTGCGCATCCGGTTCTCGGCCTCGAGCCGTACGCCAAAGCCGGCACCACCGATGATGATGCCCGCGTTAGGCGCCGGACGTTCCTCGACGATCCGACAACGCTTGGTCGTTGGTTCCTGGATGATGTAATAGTCCGCCAGCGCAGGGGTAACGATTGCCGCCAGCCCAACACCAATCATCAATGCCTTCATGTTTATCTCCTCGTTGGAAGGACGCAACTGCCAACGAGTTCCGTCTGAGTCTGGTTCCGCGTCTTTTCGGGGAACTATCAAAGCATCAGCGCGCCGCTGTCAGCAGCAATTCGTTTTGGGCCAATGCTGTGTGAAACCGAATTCGACAAACTCTCTATGAGTGTCAGAAGCACCGCATGAGTGTCAGAAGCACCGCGGCTTCGCCGACGATTGTTTTGATGCGATATGGAACTCCAACGTAGATCCTGCGCAGATAGAGCAGGCAAGGCATGGTGTTGCAGCAAGCACTCTTGTGGCGCTCACTCGCCCGCCAATTCTTCGCGCAGCATCTCCAGCTCCAGCCACTGCGTCTCGGCATCTTCGATCTTGCGTTGCAAGTCGCCAAGCGCCGCAGTGGTCTGCTCGAAGGCCGCGCGATCGCGCGCGTAATATTGCGGGTCGTCGAGCTTTGACTGCAGCTTGATCGCCTCCGCGCGCAGCACCGTGATGGTCGTCGGCAGGGTTTCGAGCGCGTGCTTGTCCTTGAACGTCATCCGCCGCTTGTTTGGCGGCTCGGGGCGGGGCGGGGCCGGCTCGCTCGCCGACTTGTTGGCCTTAGGCGGCGCGCTGCGCTGCTCGCGCCTGAGATCGCTGCCGCGCTGCGCCAGCATGTCGCTGTAGCCACCAGCATAGTCAAGCCAGCGGCCGTTGCCGTCGGGCGCGATCACGCCGTTGACGAGACGATCGAGGAAATCGCGATCGTGGCTGATGAGCAGCACTGTGCCGGGATAGTCCGCCAGCATGTCCTCGAGCACGTCGAGCGTTTCCATGTCGAGGTCGTTGGTCGGCTCGTCGAGCACGAGCAGGTTTGAGGACCTGGCGAGCGTCTGCGCCAACATCAGGCGGCCGCGCTCGCCGCCCGAGAGCTTGCCGAGCGGCGTGCGCGCCTGCTCGGCCGAGAACAGAAAGTCCTTCATGTAGCTGACGACGTGCTTGCGCTGCCCGTTCACCAGCACGTTGTCGCCGCCGCCTCCGGTCAGCGCGTCTGCGACCGTGACGCCGGGATCGAGGCTGTCGCGCTGCTGGTTGAGCGTCGCGATGGCGAGGTTCGTGCCAAGCCGCACTGTTCCGGAATCCGGAGGCAGGGCGCCGATCAGGAGATTGACCAGCGTCGTCTTGCCGCTGCCGTTCGGCCCCACGATGCCGATGCGGTCGCCGCGCTGGATGCGGGTTGAGAACGCCGCCACGATTGGGCGGTCGCCGAAGCTCTTGCCGAGATTCTCGGCCTCGATGACCAGCGCGCCAGACGGCGCCGCGGCTCCGGCCGTGATGGTGGCGCTGCCAGCCGTGGCCCAATAGGTGCGCCGCTTCTCGCGCAGCGCCCTGAGCTCTCCGACCCGGCGCATGTTGCGCTTGCGCCTGGCGGTCACGCCGTAGCGCATCCAGTGCTCCTCGGCGACGATCTTGCGGTCGAGCTTGTGCTGCTCACGCTCCTCTTCCTCGAGCACGGTGTCGCGCCATTCCTCGAAATGCGCAAAGCCGCGCTCGATCCGCCGCGTCATGCCGCGGTCGAGCCAGACCGTGCTGCGCGAGAGGTTGGAGAGAAAGCGCCGGTCGTGGCTGATGATCACGAGCGCACTGTCGCGCGCGGCGAGCTCCTGCTCGAGCCATTCGATGGTGGTCAGGTCGAGATGGTTGGTTGGCTCGTCGAGCAGCAGGATATCGGGTGAGGGGGCAAGCACGCGCGCGAGCGAGGCGCGGCGCGCCTCGCCGCCGGACAGGTGCGCCGGATCCTCCTGCCCGCTCAGGCCAAGCTCTGCCAGCATCGAGCGCGCCACATGCACGTCGTCGGTCGGCCGTAGCGACGCCTCCACATAGGCGAGCGTCGAGGTAAAGCCCGCAAAGTCCGGCTCCTGCGGCAGATAGCGCACGAGCGCGCCCGGCTGCACGAAGACAGAGCCCCGGTCGGGCTCGGCGAGGCCGGCCGCGATCTTCAGCAGCGTGGACTTGCCCGAGCCGTTGCGCCCGACCAGCGACACCCGTTCGCCGGCCGCGACGGTGAGCTCGGCACCCGTCAGCAGCGGCGTGCCGCCGAACGTGAGCTTGATGTCTTTGAGCTGAATCAGGGGTGGCGCCATGGGCCTTGCTATGCCGTCTGGCCGCAGGCGTGTCGATGGGGCGGAAGGCCGGTCGAAGATCGACGTTGGGTTGTGTTGCACCATCTGATGAATCGTGCCTCACTCCTTCTCATGCCCTATCGCCGCACCGAGAATGTGGTCCGCAAGCTCAGTGCCCGCCGGGCCGCGATTCTGGCGGCTGCTGAGGCGTTGGCGTCTGAGAGCGGCATGGGGTCGGTGCAGATCGCGCCGGTCGCAGAGCGCGCCGGGATCGCGGCTGGCACCGTCTATCGCTACTTCCCATCCAAGACCGCGCTGGTGACGGCCCTGGTCGAGGCCCAGTCGGCCGCCGAGACTGCGGCGCTCGCGCGTGCGGCTGGCGCTGCGCCCGGCCCGCTGTCGGCGCTCTGTGCGACGATTGCGACCTTTGCGGGCCGCGCGCTTGCGCGGCGGCGGCTTGCCTTCGCGCTGATCGCGGAGCCGGTCGAGCCCGAGATCGAGGCCGCCCGCGTTTCCTACCGCCGGGCGCTCGCGGGCGCCTTGGAGGCACGAATCCGGGCGGCGCTCGTCGCCGGTCATCTCCCCGATCAGGATGCGGCTGCGGCAGCGGCGGCGC
Source organism: uncultured Alphaproteobacteria bacterium (assembly GCA_963817015.1). Taxonomy (GTDB): domain Bacteria; phylum Pseudomonadota; class Alphaproteobacteria; order Rhizobiales; family Xanthobacteraceae; genus VAZQ01. The sequence goes on from CAWFMV010000019.1 coordinate 322,907, forward strand.
TCGTCGGCGCACTCATTGAAGGATTGATCGGGCCGCTTGCGGCCGCAACCGAAGGCCGCGTCCGCGAGCGCGTCCAGGCGCTCACGCTATTCGCCCTGCGGGCGCTCGGCGTCGTCGATGCCCGTGCGCGCGGCCTCGTGGTGCAGGCACCGGTCCCCGAGGGGACGAGCTGATCATCGCATCGTCGCGCCGACGATCCAATCGGTCACCGCCTGCAGCGCCCCCTTGCGGTTGCTCCGCTCGTGCTCCTCCTTGAACACGGCGAGCTGGGAGTCGGCCGAGGTGCCGCCACCCACGATCTTGCGGCAGTGGGCGATCTCCTCGGAACAGCCGAGGGCGTCCGCATCGGCGGCAGTCTCCTCGATCACGCGCTCGAGCATCTCGCCGACCGTGACCGCACCCTCCTCAGTCACGAAGGTGCCGTGGATGCCATAGCGCTGCGCCCGCCACTTGTTCTCGACCACCAACGCGCGCGAGACCGCCGTCATGCCGTGGTTGCGCCAGGGATTGTAATAGAGGTGACGCACGAGCGTGCGATAGAGCGCCGCGATCGCAATGGCATCGTCAATGAGCGTGCAGCAGTCGGGCGCGCGCAGCTCCAGCGTCGGGTGCGCGAGCGAGGGCCTGATCGCCCACCAGATGTAGCTCGAATCCGCGATGATGCCTGCCTTCACCTGCGCTGCGATATAGGCGTCGAACTCCTCCTTGGTGCGGAACAGCTCGGGCACGCCGGTGCGCGGCAGCTCGTCATAGGCGGCGAGCCGGTAGCCCATGAGCCCGGTCGAGCGCGATTGCCAGAACGGCGATGAGGTCGACAGCGCCAGGAACAACGGCAGGTAAGGCAGCATCCGGCACATCACGTCGACGCGCTCGTCAGGGTCCGGCAATTCGACATGCACATGCATTCCGCACAGCATGTTGCGCTGACCGATCATCTGCAGATCGTTCATCACCTCGTCGTAGCGCTGCTTGGGCGTCTGCAAAGCATCGCCCCAGATCGCTGTCGGGTGAGTTCCCGCCGCCAGGATCGCAAGCCCATGCTCGGCCGCAATCGACGCCACGATCTGGCGTAACCCGCGCAGCTCCGAACGCGCGTTCGCAAAGCTGAAGTGTGGCGCGGTCGCGACCTCGACCTGCGACTGCAGGAATTCGCCGGTGACGTGACCGTCAGTCGCTTTGTTAGCAGCCATAAGAAAATTTTCCGGCATGTGACGCGCGACGCGTTTGGTCTGCGCATCGACCAGAAAATATTCTTCTTCGATCCCGAACCTGAAATTTTCCGCCATCATCGCCCCTTGCATTGTCGTTCGTCCCCACGAAACCGACGTCATGTCGCGCTGGCTAAGTTGCTGAAAAAACGTGGCTAAAGTAGTCGCAGGGAGCGCATAACAACGCCGTCGCGCGTTACCGGTTCCAGGGTGAAATCGACAAAACTATACCGGGGAAGGTAACGCTCCGCGGCAAAATTAAGACTGAGAGAAATATCCTTTGGAATCAGGATTCATTAACGGACCAGGTGATTCGATTCGTGATCCCCTATCAGGGTGAGTTGTGGACCTAACGCCAGTGTCCCTCTCCGCAGCTCTCAAGTCTGGTTGAAATTCGCCTGCGGCGAGATCAACAAGAAGCGCAATCGCAATAAAATTGTCGCGGGTTTGCTGTGCCTTCTTGCACAGGAGAAAGTGACTTCGCTGGTCGTCACGTGGTCGTCGTCACCCCAAATTTTTTCTGGTGCCCATCAATGCGACATCAGCACCGGCACCGTCATGGATCGCAAGATGCTGCGCGTGACGCCGCCGAGAATGAACTCGCGCAAGCGCGAATGGCCATAGCCGCCAAGCACCATGAAATCGGCTTCGGTCTCGGAAGCGTGCGCCAGGATGGCATTCTGCACGCCGGCGCCGCCACGGGTGATGTGCTTGATCTCGACCGTGATGCCGTGGCGCGCGAGATGGCGGCGCATGTTGGTGCCGGTGATTTCGCCGCTCTTGTCGCGCTCGCCGGTGACGACGACGATGTCGATCGACTTGGCGCGTTGCAGGAAGGGCAGCGAGTCCGCAATGGCGCGCGCGGCTGGTCGGCTGCCGTCCCAGCAGATGATGATGCGGTCGAGCTTCAGTCCCTGTTTGTGCGTATGGGGCACGACGATCAGCGGGCGGCCCGATCCGAACAGGGCGCCTTCGATCGTCAGCTCTTCGGAGGCGCCTTGCTCCTGCCTTGCCTGCCCGACGACCGCGATGTCGAAGCGGCGGGCGATGCGTCCGAACAGATCGGGCGCGCCGGCAAGGCTTGCGTCGACCGTGCGCGCTTCGGCTGAGACACTCGCCGCGTTTGCGGTGCTCTCGAAGCGCGCGATCGCTTCCTTAGCGGCGACTGTGTTCCGGCTGCGCTGCGCTTCAATGAGATCAGTGGGAAGGCCGCCGAGGACGCTGCCGGGGATGACCGGCTCATAGACAAAGGCGATGCCGGCGATGTGCGCGTCAAAACCGGCGGCGAGCGAGATCGCGTAGTCAGACGCAAAATCCTGCGGGTGGCCGCCCGTGAGGTTGACGACGATGTCCTTGATCATGGCCCGCCTCCCGGCGCGGCTGCGGACCGGGCGCCGCCCGACGTCAGGGCAAAAAAGCCTGCCGCCGGGCTATGGCGCTAATACGACGTGGCCTTACTTCTTCTGGCCGTCAGCCCCGAACCCCTTGAGGTAGGCCCACAGGTCTTCCACTTCCTTGGGATCGCGCACGCCCGCGAAGGCCATGCGGGTGCCGGGAACTTTCTGCATCGGACCGCCAATGAACTCCTTGAACACCCCCTCGTTCCAGGTGATGCCGGAGCCCTTCATGGCGTCCGAATAATTGAAGCCGTCGAAGGTGCCAGCCTTGCGGCCGTCGATCCCGTTGAGTGGCGGCCCAAGCTTGATCCTCGCCTCGGCCCCGGCGTCGTGGCAGGGCGAGCACCATTTTTTGAAAGCCGCGTCGGTCTGTGCCAACGCGCTTCCGGCTGAAGCAACCACAAGCAACGAAGCCAACATCCAAGTCTTCATTCTAGATCTCCTCTTACATCCTCCCAACGCCGCCGTCCTTGCCAGCGCGTTATGCCTGTTGGGGCCGCCGCAAAGCGGTGGCCCACAGGTGTTCGAATGGCGTTTGGCGCGGACCCTGTCAACGCCCCCGGGGTGGAATTTCCTGCGTCGCCACCCGATTCTATCGAAGCAGTGCTCTTGCGGCTATAACACTTCGAGGTGGCCGTGCTGCGATGGGCCCATGACCGCACGCGGCCGACGGAGATGTCCATGGTGGTGGCTATGCCGGAACCCGACCGGGCCGTGCTCGCTCGCCGCGACCGGATCGTCAAGGCGCTCTCGGCGATCGTGCCCGGGGAGGGGGTGATCGCGAGCGAGGTCGCGATGCGCCCCTACGAGACCGACGGGCTCACCGCTTACCGCGCTCTGCCGATGGTGGTTGTGCTGCCATCGACCACCGATCAGGTCTCCCGCATCCTCGCCTACTGCCACCGTGAAGGTATCAGGGTGGTGCCGCGTGGAGCCGGCACTTCGCTCTCGGGCGGCGCGTTGCCGCTCGTCGATGGCGTTCTCCTCGGCATGGCCAAGTTCAATCGCATCCGCGAGATCGACTACGACAACCGAGTCGTGGTCGCGGAGCCAGGCGTGACCAATCTCGCGGTGACCCAGGCAGTCGAGCAACGAGGGTTCTACTACGCCCCCGATCCGTCCTCGCAGATCGCCTGCACCATCGGCGGCAACGTGGCGGAGAACTCCGGCGGCGTGCACTGCCTCAAATACGGTATGACCAGCAACAACGTGCTCGGCTGCGAGATCGTGCTGATGACCGGCGAGGCGGTGCGGCTCGGCGGCAAGCATGTGGAGGCGGGCGGCTACGACCTCCTCGGCATTATCAACGGGTCGGAGGGGCTCCTTGGCGTCGTCACCGAGGTCACGGTGCGCATCCTGCGCAAGCCGGAGATGGCGCGTGCTGCGCTGATCGGCTTTGCCAGCTCCGAGGACGCCGGCGAATGCGTCGGGAGGATCATCGGGGCGGGCATCATCCCGGGCGGCATGGAGATGATGGACAAGCCGGCCATCCACGCGGTCGAGGAGTTCGTGCATGCCGGCTATCCGCTCGACGTCGAGGCCCTGCTGATCGTCGAGCTCGATGGCCCGCAGGCCGAGGTCGACCATCTGGTCGCGCGCGTTGAGGCGATTGCGCAGGACTGCCGGGCGGTGAGCTGCCGGGTGTCGACCTCAGAGCAGGAGCGGTTGCTGTTCTGGGCTGGCCGCAAGGCCGCGTTCCCGGCGGTCGGCCGTATCTCACCCGACTATTTCTGCATGGACGGCACCATCCCGCGCGCCAAGCTGCCGCTGGTGCTCGCCCGCATGCGCGAATTATCGGAGCGCTACCGGCTGCGGGTCGCCAATGTGTTCCACGCTGGTGATGGCAACCTGCATCCGCTCATCCTCTACGATGCCAACAAGGGCGACGAGCTCGAGCGTGCCGAGGCGTTCGGCGCCGACATCCTGCGGCTGTGCGTTGAGGTCGGTGGCGTGCTCACCGGCGAGCACGGGGTCGGGGTCGAGAAGCGTGACCTGATGCCCGTGATGTTCAGCGAGGCCGATCTGGCCCAGCAGCAGCGGCTCAAATGCGCCTTCGACGACAAGGGCCTGCTCAATCCCGGCAAGGTGTTCCCGACGCTGCACCGCTGCGCCGAGCTTGGCCGCATGCATGTCCATGCCGGCAAGGTGGCCTTCCCGGATATTCCGCGGTTTTAGAGATCGATGGCCGACACCCTCAAGCCGCGCACCGCCAAGGACGTCGAGGAGGCTGTGCAGTGGGCGCTGTCACGTGGTGCCGCGCTCGAGCTTGTCGGCCGTGGGAGCAAGCGCGCCATCGGGCGCCCGGCGCAGAGTGACCTGACGCTGGATCTCTCCGGCCTCGCCGGCGTCATCCTCTACGAGCCGGAGGAGCTGGTGCTCTCCGCGCAGGCGGGAACGCCGCTCGACGAGATCGAGGCGCTCATGGCCGCAAAGGGGCAGCACCTTGCCTTCGAGCCGATGGACTATGGGCCGCTGCTCGCTGGCGTGCCCTCGAGCGCCACCATCGGGGGCGTTCTGGCGGCCAATCTCTGTGGGCCGCGGCGGATTGCGGCCGGTGCGGCGCGCGATCACTTCCTCGGCTTCGAGGCGGTGTCAGGCCGCGGCGAGTTTTTCAAGTCTGGCGGGCGGGTCGTGAAGAACGTCACCGGCTATGATGTCAGCAAGCTTGTCGCCGGCTCCTGGGGCACGCTCGCCGCCCTGACCACCGTGACCATCAAGACGCTGCCGCGACCGCAGACCCAGGCGACCGTGGTGGTGTCCGGCCTTGATGATGCCACCGCGGTGCGTGCCATGGCGGCCGCGATGGCAACCTCCTGCGATGTCTCGGGTGCCGCTCATCTGCCCGCTACGGTGGCGCCGCGCAGCGGGCTTGGCACCGCCGCGGGCCGCTCGCTCACGGTGTTGCGGCTTGAGGGCGTGGGGCCCTCGGTCGACCACCGCAAGGCTGCGCTGATGGCCGCCATGAAACCGTTTGTGAGGGCGTTCGGCGCCGTTGAGCTGTGCGATGAGAATGCCTCGCGTGACCTGTGGCGGGCGATCCGCGATGTGAGGCCGTTCGCTGGCGCTGACGTGTCGGCGCGGCCGGTCTGGCGCGTTGTGACAGCGCCTTCGCGCGGCGCCGAGCTTGTGGGCATGGTCGCGCGCACCGCAGGAGCTGAGGAGCTCGAAACCGAGGTGCTTTACGACTGGGCTGGTGGGCTCATCTGGGTGATGCTGGCGCCTTCGGATGATGCCGGCGCCGCGCTCATTCGGCGCGCGGTCGATGTCTGCGGCGGACAGGCCACGCTTATTCGCGCGCCCGCCGCAACCCGCGCCGCCGTCGACGTGTTTTCTCCACAGGAGCCGGGCCTCGCCAGCCTGACCAAGCGCGTTAAACAGGGGTTCGACCCGAATGGCGTGCTAAACCCTGGCCGGATGTGGGCGGGGGTGTGACCAGGGCACGTGACCTGGGGCATGTGACCAAGGGCAAAAGCCGGAATCGTCATGCAGACCCAATTCTCGCTCGCCCAGCTAGCCGACCCGCAGATCGCCGAAGCCGACAAGATCTTGCGCGCCTGTGTTCATTGCGGATTCTGCACCGCCACCTGTCCAACCTATGTGTTGCTGGGGGACGAGCGCGATTCTCCGCGCGGGCGTATTTATCTCATAAAGGAGATGCTCGAGCGCGATCAGCCGGCAACGGTCGAGGTGACGACTCACGTTGATCGCTGCCTGTCGTGCCTCTCCTGCATGACCACCTGCCCCTCCGGGGTGCACTACATGCACCTCGTCGATCATGCCCGTCATGTCATCGAGGCGACATATCGGCGGCCTTGGCTCGACCGCCTGATGCGAAGCCTGCTGGCCTTTGTGTTGCCGCACAACAACCGGCTGCGTCTGGCGATGCAGCTTGGCGCGCTCGGCAAGCCTTTTGCAGGGCTTTTGGCGGCGCTGCGGCTGCGGCGCCTCGCCGCTTTGTTGGAGCTCGCGCCCTCGCGCGTGCTGCCGCGTTCCATTGCTGACAGCCCGCGCGTTTTCCCTGCCGAGGGGCCACGCAAGGGCCGGGTCGCGCTGATGACCGGGTGTGTCACGCCGGTGGTCGGGCCATCGATTCTCGATGCGGCGGTGCGGGTGCTCTGCCGCCACGGCATCGAGGTCGTGGTGCCGGAGGGGCAAGCCTGCTGCGGCGGCTTGGTTCATCACATGGGCCGCAGCGAAGAGGCGCATGCGGCAGTCCGCCACAACGTTGCGGCATGGACGTCGATCACGCCCCCGGTCGACGCCATCCTGGTGACCGCCTCGGGCTGCGGCACAACCCTGAAGGACTATGGCTTCATGCTGCGCCATGATTCCGTTCACGGGCCGGCGGCAGCCCTTGTTTCAGCGCTTGCAATGGATGTTTGTGAGTATCTGGCGCGTGTGGACGTGCTGCCGCAGCGTGCCTCCAACGGCAAGGTTGTTGCCTATCACGCGGCGTGCTCGCTCCAGCATGGTCAGCGAATCATACGCGAGCCAAAGACACTGCTATCGCGATTGGGCTTCGAGGTGAGAGAGGTGCCGGAGGGCCATTTGTGCTGCGGCTCAGCCGGAACCTACAACATTCTTCATCCTGATATTGCGAAGATGTTGCGCGCGCGCAAAGTCGGGAATATCGAGAAGATAGAGCCCGACGTGATCGCCGCCGGCAATGTCGGATGCATGAGGCAGATCGCGACAGGGACGGTGATCCCGATTGTCCACACGGTCGAGCTGATCGATTGGGCGACGGGGGGCCGAGTGCCGCCGGCATTGCAAGGAACGTTCACTCCAGTGCCGGCATGAGCGTTGGACCATTGGCCAAACGATCGGGAGGTCGAGCATGGCAAAGAAGGCGAAGAAGTCTAAAGCGAAGGCGAAGAAGGTGAAGAAGGTCAAGAAGGCGGTTGCCGCGAAGAAGAAGAAGAAGGCGGCTGCCCCGAAGGCGGCTGCCCCGAAGGCTGCGAAGAAGAAGAAGGCTGCTGCCCGCAAGGCGAAGCCGAAGGCTGCTGCAGCTGCGCCAGCTGCGGCTCCCGCGGCAACCCCGGGGATGCCCTCTTGGATGACGCCTGGCAGCAGCGGCGGCGACGGCTCCTAACGAGCAAAGCGCGCCTTCACACGAGCGGCACCCTCGCCGCGCCCGGGCGCGCCCGTCGATCGCCACCTCGCCAGGTCTCTTGAGTCGTCTCTTGAGTTGTCATCTGGAGCCCTGGTTCGTTTTCCGGCGGGGGGATGGAGCGCAGCGAATGCTGATGCGCTCGCATCGATCTGCAGGCTTGGTCCTGCAGCGTCGCTGCGCTCCATCGGGACCGTGCTCGACCGGCACGACGCTCGACCCGTAGGATGCTCGACCAGAGCCATGCTTGGCTCAAAGCGCTTGGCGTAACTGCGCTTGGCCGTGATCGACGCCCGCCAAGACTGATCGATCAAGACTAGAGCAAGGCCTTCCGGGCCCATGGCCCGACAGCGGGCGACGCGCTCCTTGCGGTCTTCGCCACATTGCATCGGACTGTCTGGCCCAATAGCATCGGGAGTGGCGGCCGCGCGCCGCAAATCTTCCCTGTCACATCCGCCACACAGACGAGGTTTGCCATGCCGGCGACTTACAACATCCTGATCATGGGCGCGTCCTATGGATCGCTGCTCGCCTCCAAGCTCCTGTTCGGCGGTCATGCCATCACGCTGGTGTGCCTGCCGGCCGAGGCCGATCTGATCAATGCCGAGGGTTTTCGCGTGCGGCTGCCGGTCAAGGGCCGCAAGGATCCGGTCGAGCTCGACTCGCGCAAGCTGCCGGGAAAGGTATCGGCGTGCGGGCCCGCCGATGTGAACCCGAAGGACTTCGATCTGATCGGGCTCGCGATGCAGGAGCCGCAATACCGATCTCCTGGGGTGCGCGAATTGCTCGACGCGGTGGCGAAGTCGCGCGTGCCCTGCATGTCGATCATGAACATGCCGCCGCTACCCTATGTGAAGCGCATCCCGGGCCTGGACTACGACGCTCTCAAAGCCGCCTACACCGACCCGACCGTGTGGGACAGCTTCGACCCCGGATGCCTCACATTGTGCAGCCCCGACCCGCAGGCGATTCGCCCGCCCGAGGAGAAGGTCAACGTGCTGATGGTCACGTTGCCGACCAACTTCAAGGTCGCGCGGTTCGACAGCGACAAGTCGACCGCCATCCTGCGCCAGCTTGAGCAGGAGATCGACGCGGTGCGCTACGACACGCCCGAAGGCAAGACCGAGCTGCCGGTCAAGCTGCGGGTGCACGATTCGATCTTCGTGCCGCTTGCCAAGTGGTCGATGCTGCTGGCCGGCAACTATCGCTGCGTGACCAAGGACGGCATGCGGACCGCCCAGGAGGCGGTGCACAGCGACATCGAGACGTCGCGCTCGGTCTACAATTTCGTGTTCGACCTTTGCGTCAAGCTCGGCGCCAAGCCGGAGGATCTGGTTCCCTTCGAGAAATATGCCGCCGCCGCCCAGAGCCTCACGCGACCGGCTTCGGCGGCGCGCGCGCTCAACAATGGCGCCCCCAATATCGAGCGTGCCGACAAGCTGGTGCAGCTGATCGCCAAGCAAAAAGGTCTGAGCCATCCAGCGATCGACGCCCAGGTGGCGCTGGTCGATGCCCGGCTTGAAGCCAACCGCAAGAAGGCCGCGGCGGCCTGAAGCTCCCAAGCAACGTTCCAAGCAACGTTCCAAGCAACGTCCCATGGAAATCGGCGCGGGTGATGCACCAGCTGTGTATTCGCGCCGACAATCTGTTGAATTGTAGATACCGAATCAGCTACGCAAGGTAGCGGGTGGTATTGCGGTGCGAGTTCGGCGGCTGGGTACCTGGTTTCGTGTGATGGATTTACAACAGCTAGATACTTTCCATCATCAAATCAGGGGAAACGCCCAAAAATCACGCACTTGCTGACTGTTTCGCCTTGGAGTGTTTCCTCCTCCGTTGTTAGCTTGCGTGCATGAGTTCGGTGACTGGTTGCGATTCGGCCGTCACTTGGGGTTCAATCGGGCGCCCTCCGGGGGGGCGATTTTAGGGAAGGGGTAGCTGATGAATAAGCTGATGGTGTCTATCGCTGCAGGCCTGCTCGGCATGGCGACGTCCGCGATGGCGGCCGACATGCCGGTGAAGGCGCCGAAAAAGGCGGCCGAAGTGTCCCCATGGGACATCGCCTTCGGCGGTGCGCTGATGTCGGACTATAACTTCCGCGGCATCTCGCAGTCGGATCGTGGCCCCTCGACCACCACCTATATCGAGACCCGCTACAACGTGAATTCAGCCCTGCAACTCTATGCTGGCAGCCAATACTGGGCCGTCGATCTGCCGACCCACGCGAGCTGCGAATGCGACTTCTACGCCGGCTTCCGTCCGACGGTTGGTCCGCTCGCCTTCGATTTCGGCTTCATCTACTACTACTACCCGAAGGAGCGGCAGGTCTTTGACAACGGCGTCGCTGTGACGTTCACTCCCAGCGGTGCCGCATTGACGCCGGCCAACACCGACTATTATGAAGTCTACGGCAAGGTCACCTGGGACACTATCAAGGACAAGCTCGCGCTGGGCGCGAACTTCTACTACTCGCCGGATTGGCTCGGCACCGGTGCCTATGGCTTCTACGCGTCAGGCACCGCCAAGGTCACGATGCCGTCGTTCAACTTGGCCACGATTATGGGGATGAAGGAAATCGGCTGGTCGATCTCTGGCGAAGTTGGCCACTACTCGATTGGCACGACTGATGCGCTCCTTGGCACGGTCAATTTACCTGACTACTGGACCTGGAACGTGGGCGCCACGTTCACCCAGGGCGTGTTCTCGGTCGACTTCCGCTACTACGACACGGACACCACCAAGCAGGAGTGTTTTGCGCTCACCAGCGACCTGCGTGGCGGATCTAACGGCACCAGCCCAGGTCAATCCCACTGGTGCAGCCCGACCTTCATCGTCGCGACCAAGTTCGACCTGACGGTTCTGACGAACGTCAAGTAATACCCGGACGACACCCTTTCCCGGCGGGCGGTGGCTCTGAACGAGCCGCCGCCCGTTTCATTTTTGCGATGGTTCGCGCCTGGTCCAACTGTACAAGATCAGGAATGAGGAGGCCGGAGAGTGCTCAATCCGAGTGCGCCGGCGTTTCGGGTTTTCACGCTCGCTTTGACTTTGAGATCGGCGCGGCTTTGCCTTCGTCCATTTGGGGGACGAGTTGGGCGCCCGCCGTGTGTACGGTAAATTACTGATAAGGCGTGGAAATATCAGGGCTGGCGCGGCTGCCCCCCGCGACCAAAGGAGAACTTGTGCAATCCCCGGGCGTCTGCTCATACTATCTGCAAGGCCTGCTGGAATACCGGGCCGCAATGCCGGTTAATAAAGCTAAGAACCAGAAGCGGCTCGGCTAAACGCCGGCAAACCGTTCCTCGAACGCCTGGGAGGGCGAAATGTCAGTCGAGAAAGCTGAAGCGTCTAAAACTGTCTCCAACATCACATCGAAGAAAGCCTCACGGCGCAAGTTCCTGCTTGCAGCTGGCGCGACCGGTGCGGCCACAATAGCGATGCCGCAGGTCTCGCGCGCGCAGACCATCACCTGGAAATATCAGTCCACCTGGCCGACCAAGGACATCTTCCACGAAGATGCCGTCGACTATGCCAAAAAAGTCAACGAAATGTCGGGCGGCCGCCTGAAGCTCGACGTGCTCGCGGCTGGCGCGGTCGTGCCCGCGTTCCAGATGGCGGATGCGGTGCATTCGGGCATCCTCGAGGCAGGCCATGGCGTCTGCGCCTACTGGTACGGCAAACACAAGGCCTATTCGCTGTTTGGCACTCCGCCGTCATTCGGTTGGGATGCCACCAGCTTCCTCGCCTGGTTCTACGCTGGCGGCGGCGAGGCGCTCTACAAGGAGCTCGTCAACAACACCCTCAAGCTCAACTTGGTCGGCTTCCTCTACTTCCCGATGCCGACCCAGCCGCTCGGCTGGTTCAAGAAAGAAATCAAATCCGGCGACGACTTCAAAGGCATGAAATACCGGACCGTCGGGCTTTCGGCCGATGTGTTCAAAGAGATGGGTGCATCGGTGACCATCCTGGCGGGTGGTGAGATCGTGCCGGCCATGGACCGCGGGCTGCTCGACGCGGCCGAGTTCAACAACCCGTCCTCCGATATCCTGCTCGGATTCCCGGACGTGTCGAAGTTCTACATGATGGGCAGCCATCATCAGCAGATGGAAGCCTTCGAAGTCATCTTCAACAAGCAGAAGTTCGACGCGCTCGCGCCCGAGCTGAAGGCGATCCTGCGCAATGCGGCGCACGCGGCGTCGGCCGACCAAATCTACACGGCTTATGACCGCTACTCGAAGGACCTCGAGGAGATCAGGAAGCGCAACGTCAACGTCATCCACACCAGCGAAGCCGTGCTGAACGCACAGCTTGCGGCCTGGGACAAGGTGATTGCTGAGCAGTCGAAGGAGCCGTTCTTCAAGAAGGTGATCGACTCACAGAAGGCTTGGGTCAAACGCACCCAGCCATATCTGACCGTCAACAACCTGAGCTCCGGCGAGCTCGCGGCCGCCTACAAGCACTTTTTCGGCTGACCGCAAACTGAGAGCGCCGCGCGAGGGGCTCGCGCGGCGGCTCTCATCAGCTTGCTCGCTGGCAAGCCGGGTCGGGGGACCCGCTCACCATGCTCGATGCTTTGTTCGATCCGCTCTTTAACCTGATCGGGGGCGCCAAGCAGCTCCCGCTCTATCTGTTCCTTCTGCCGATCCCGATTCTGCTCTGGCTGTTCTGGGCCGAGTTCCACGCTGCCACCGGCCGTGATACGCCGGCCGGCGAGCGTGTGGTTCACCTTGTCGACGGCCTGAACTCGGCGATTGGCAAGACTTATGGCTGGTCCATCCTCATCCTGACGTTCACGACCAGCTACGAGGTCTTCGCCCGCTACATTTTCGGGGCGCCGACCGAGTGGGCGTTCGATGCGAGCTACATGCTCTACGGCACGCTGTTCATGATGGCCGGCGCCTATGCGCTCGCCCGCAACGCGCATGTGCGCGGCGACTTCATCTACCGGGCCTGGTCGCCGCGCCGTCAGGCGATGATGGACCTCGTGCTCTATGTCCTCTTCTTCTTCCCCGGCATGCTCGCGTTCGTGTACGCGGGCTTTGGATTTGCCGAGCTGTCGCGGCGCATGAACGAGCATTCCTCTGCCAGCCCCAACGGCCCCATCGTGTGGCCGTTCAAGTGGATGATCGTGTTCGTCGGCATCATGATGGTGATCCAGGGCGCCGTTGAAGTCGTCCGCTGCATCATGTGCATCCGCACCGGCGAGTGGCCCCCGCGTCTGCATGACGTCGAGGAGCTTGAGAAGGTCATGCTGGAGGATGCCGAGAAGAAGAAGCAGGCCGAAATGACCGCGGCCGAGGACAGCGGGCTGCGGAGGGGAGACGTCTGATGCTCGGCCTGGGCAATCCCGAGCTTGGCGTGCTGATGCTCGCCCTGTTCGTGGTCTTCATCATGTTCGGCTTCCCCATCGCCTTCACCTTGATGGCGCTCGGCGTTTTCTTCGGCTACTTCGCGATGGGGGATCTGATCTTCAGCCTGCTCGTGCAGCGGTCGTACTCGGTGATGACCAACGACGTGCTGATCTCGATCCCGCTGTTCGTGTTCATGGGCTACATCGTCGAGCGCGCCAATATCCTCGACCGCTTGTTCCGTTCGCTGCAGCTCGCCGCTGGTCCCGTTCCAGCCTCGCTCGCGCTCGCCACGCTCGCCACCTGCGCGATCTTTGCCACCGCGACCGGCATCGTCGGCGCCTGTGTCACCCTGATGGGGCTCCTTGCCTTCCCGGCGATGCTGCGCGCTGGCTACGACGTCAAGATCGCGGCAGGCGTGGTCTGTGCCGGCGGCTGCCTCGGCATTCTCATTCCGCCGAGCGTGATGCTGATTCTCTACGGCGCGACCGCCGGCGTGTCGGTGGTCAAGCTCTATGCCGGCGCGTTCTTCCCCGGCATCATGCTGGCCGGGCTCTACATGCTCTACACGATCATCATGGCGCTGCTTAATCCGAAGCTCGCGCCCAGGCTTCCGCTCGAGGAGCGCAACGTACCGTACTCAGCACGGTATTCTGGGCGCTGGTCACGTCGTTCCTGCCGCTCGCAGGCCTCATCGGCGCGGCGCTCGGCTCGATCATCTTCGGGCTCGCGACCCCATCGGAAGCCGCCGCCATGGGCTCGCTCGGGGCGCTCCTGCTCGCCGTCGGCTACGGCGCCGACTACACGAAGCGACGCAACGTCCTCGTGGTGCAGGTCTACGGCGTGCTTATGGTCGCATTCCTTGCTTATGTCATCGTATGCGGCATGACCGCTCTGAACGTCGACCACCGCGTCGTCGGACTGGCGCTGTTCCTCACGCTGTTCGTCGGCGTCGTGCTGATCCCCGGCACCTCATTCAGGCTTTTCCAGCTCAAGGAGTCGGTCTTCCTGGCTGCGCGCACGACCGCGATGGTCTGCTGGCTGTTCATCGGGTCGTTCACCTTCTCAGCCGTCTTTGCCTATCTCGGCGGCCATGAGCCGATCGAGAAATTCGTGCTGTGGATGAATCTCTCGCCGACCGGCTTCATGATCCTCGCCCAGATCATCATCTTCGTGCTGGGCTGGCCGCTGGAATGGACCGAGATCATCGTCATCTTCATGCCGATCTTCCTGCCGCTGCTGAAGACCTTCAACATCGATCCCTTGTTCTTCGGGCTGCTGGTGGCGCTCAACATCCAGACCTCGTTCCTGTCGCCGCCGGTCGCGATGGCGCCGTTCTATCTCAAGGGCGTGGCGCCGGCCTGGGTCAACATCAACGACATCTTCCGCGGGGTGATGCCCTATATGATCATCGTGATCGTCTCGATGATCATGCTCTACACCTTCCCGCAGATCGGCCTGTGGCTGCCGAACCAGCTCTATCGCTAGAGGTCTCCCATGGGTTCGCTGATCGGCGGCGTCATCGTCTTTGTCCTGACCGCGGTCGTGTTCTGGTATTGCCTCCCGCGAGACGGCAAGCTTCATCGTTTCGTCGACACCGAATGGGAGCCCTATGTGGGAGTCGCCTTCTGCTCCGCGGTGGCGCTCGGCCTCACCTTGATGCTGTCAGGCGTGCTCAATTTCCTGGGCACGCAGTAATCACCGCAGCGGCGGATCCGGGTGCCAGCCGATGCATTGCGAGCATCACCGCAAATCCGATCACATAGGCGACCGCCACATGCCAGCCGTGGCGCAGCCACAGGCCGACCGACTTCGCTTCGGGATACATGTTCGAGAGCGCGACGCCGGCTGACGAGCCAAACCAGATCATCGAGCCGCCGAAACCGACCGCGTACGCGAGGTAGCCCCAGTCGTAGCCGCCCTGCTTGAGCGCGAGCGCGGTGAGCGGGATGTTGTCGAACACCGCCGACACGAAACCGAGCCCCAGCGCGGTCTGCCATCCTGACGCCGGCAGCGCCTCGACCGGCATCATCGAGGCGCAGGTGACGAGTGCCAGGAGGAAGATCGTGCCCTTGAAGGTCTCGGGCATTACCGCCCAGTCCGGCTGGCGCAATGGCGCCGCCAGAAGGATCACCGCCCATACCGACAGCCCGATCACCGGGATCGCGTCGAGCAGCTCGGGAAATTTGAGGTTCGCAACCACGTTAGCGCCGATCGCGACGAGGAGGATGGCGACTACGATGCCGAGCCGCACCCATTCGATCTGCAGGCCGCGCGGCGGCTGTTTCACGATCGGCGAGTAACGGTGCTGCTGGATTGCGGCCGGCACGGCGAAGATGGCGAGCGCCACACGCCGCCGCGATGTAGGCCTCGAGCACGCTGAGCGGGCTTACGCCCGCGATCCACATCATGGTCGTGGTTGTGTCGCCGACCACGCTGCCAGCGCCGCCGGCGTTGGACGCTGCCACGATCGCGGCCAGATAGCCGATGTGAACCTTGCCGCGGAACACATACCGCGCCATCGTGCCGCCGATCAGCGCGGCCGCAATGTTGTCGAGGAAGCTCGACAGCACGGCCACCATGACGAGCAGAATGCAACGCGCCCTTCCAGTCGTCGGGGAGAAAGGCCGGCATTTCATCGGGAACGCGACTCTGCTCGAAATGGCGGGACAACAGCGCGAAGCCCATGAGCAGCAGAAACAGGTTGGCCAGGATCACCCACTCGTGCTCGAGATGGAGGACGAGGCCGGCGAGGCCCGTGCCGGTCTTGAAGCCTGTGAAGGCGAGCTTGTAGGCGGTGATGACCGCAAGCCCAGCGAGCGCGATCGCGAGCGTATGGCGGTGGAATAGCGCCACGCCCAAAAGCGTGAGCCCGAACAGGATGAAATCGACGGGAATTCCCAGGACGGTCATGATGGTGGCTTGCTCCGTGCGTAGCCATTCTGGCTGGCCGTTCGGGCGAGTGGAAGTGGCGATCTTGGTGAGCATGTAGCCCGGGTTGAGCGTAGCGAAACCCGGGGAAGATGATGCAGCTTGCTTAGTCGGTCCCGCATTTCGCTGACGCTCAATGCTGGGTACGGACAGCGCTGTGCGTCTACTCCTTCAGTCGCTCGTACGCCGCGGCAATCTCAGGTGTCGTCGTCTCGACCAGCGTGCGCATCATGGTGGCGATGGCGTCGCCCGCGAGCGGCGTGCCGCGCGGCACGTCCATGCGCGCCAGATCCGCCTGGTAATCCTTGTCCTCCGCCATGGCGGTGAACGCCTGCCGCAGCAGCGCGACCCGATCGGCCGGAATGCCCGGCGGGCCGGCGAGCAGCACGCCGACTTCCTCGCCTGCAAGCACCAGATTGGCCAGCGGCCGGTCGCTCGCGCGGATCACGTCACGAAGGAGCGGCAGCCCAGCAAACATCGGCTGGGTCTGCAGGATCGGCACCACGACCTTCTTTTCGATCAGGTCCGGCCGCTTGGCGAAGCCATCGACGATATGGAAGATGCCCGGCACCTCGCCCTGCTCGATCGCGAGCAGCACCTTGGCGGAGGAGTTATAGCCGCGGATCACGCGCACCGGCACCCCGTTCTGGGCGAGCAGCGCCGGCGCCATGGAGTCCTGCGAGGTGGCGTTCAGCGCGCCCAGCACGACTTTCCCCTTGGCGGCCAGAAGCTGCGCGAAGCTTGTGATGCCGGAGTCGGGGCGCATCCAGAGCGCGGAGTTCATCACGCCGGTACTGCCCACATAGGTCATCGTGGCAGGATCGAACTTGGCGGCCGGATTCTTGACGGCGCCGACGATGAACCAGCTGCGGCCGGGCATGCCGAGGGTGAGCCCATCGGGCGCGGCGCGGTTCACGGCGTTCGCCGCGACCACGCCGCCGGCGCCTTCCATGTTCTGCACGGTGATGCCGGGGTTGCCGGGAATGAAGCGGCCGAGGTGCTTGGCGATCAGACGGCCGGCGGTGTCGATGCCGCCGCCCGGGTTGAAGCCGACCACCAGCGTGATGCGCTTGCCCTGGTAGAAGTCGTCCGCAGCGGCGGGTGTTGCTGCTGTGATGCAGACGGCGAGGAGAAGCCCAACGCAGCGAAGCGCAGTCGCTGCAGTGCCAAGCTGAACGCCCGATCCCCCTCACCCAGCAGAATTCGTGTGAGGACAGTTGCCACGCCCTCTCCCGCGAGCCGGGAGAGGGCACGATTCGATTTGCGCTGGTGGACGCGGCGGCCAACTGCTCAGCCGATCTTCGGCGGAGCGCCGAGGTTCTCCGAGAAGAACGCGAGCGTGCGGCCCCAGGCGAGGTCAGCCGCGGCCTTGTTGTAACGCGCGCCGCCGGTGTCGTTGTTGAAGGCGTGCTGCGTGCCCGCATAGATGTGCTTGGTGTATTTCTTGTTGTTGGCCTTCAGCGCAGTCTCGAAGTCGGCGATGCCCTTGTTGATGTTGTCGTCATTCTCAGCGTATTGCAAAAGCAGCGGCGCTTTGATCGTCGCAACCTTGTCGGCCGGGGGCTGCGCGCCGTAGTAGGGCACGCCGGCATCGAGGTCCGCGCTGTCGGTGGCCATGCGGTTCACGACGCCGCCGCCGAAGCAGAAGCCGACCGCGCCGACCTTGCCGGTCGATTCCGCGTGCCGCTTGAGGAAGCCGATGGCCGCCACCGCCTCGATGATCATGTCCTCGCGGTTGGTCTTGGTGTGCAGGTCGCGAGCCGCATCATCGTTCGCCGGCGTGCCACCGGAGACCGAGAGCAGGTCGGGCGCAAGCGCGATGTAGCCTTCGGTCGCAAGCCGGCGTGCCACGTCCTCGAGGTGCGGATTGAGGCCGCGGTTCTCGTGGATCACGATCACGGCCGGCCGCTTGGTGGTGCCCTTCGCGCGCACCAGATAGCCGCTGACCTTGCCCTTCGGCGAATCGAAGGAAACCTTCTCGGCATTGAGCCGTGGATCGTTGGCCTGAACGATCTGCGCCTTGGCATAATCGTTCTGCAGGAGCGGCAGCAGCGCGACCGCAGCGGCGGTCGAGCCCACGAGCTTGGTCAGCTCCTCCATGAATTCGCGCCGGCTGATGCGGCTATGCGTGAAGTTGTCCCACAGATTGATGATTTTCTGGTCCATAGGGTTCTTCCTCCCTGTTGAAGGCCGACCATAGCACTATCGCACCGCCACGGTATCCCCGGCGGCGGCCAACAAGGTCGCACCTAAGTCCGGTATCGTGGCAAGGCCATGACATGCCGCGCCCATGCGCGCGCTCGCGACGTTGTGATTGATCGCACGGCGCCTGCATGAGAATGTCGCGCGGCATCACGGGGAGCATCAGTATGAGGTCAGAGACTACGTACCGGTTTGGTAGCGTTCGGAATTGCGTTGTGGCGCTTGCGGTTTGTGTTTTGGGTGGGATTGTCGCTGCCGATGCCGCCGAGCGCGGCTTTCCTTACAACAGCGAGTTGATGATGGATGCGAAGCCGATGCGCGGCTCCAAACGCGTCCCGATGCTCGTCATCGGCGCGAAAGGTGAGACCAAGATCGAGGGCTGGTGCAACAATACTGAGGCGCAGCTCGTGGTGGCCGCCGACACGCTCACGATTCTCACCGGTGCTTCGACCGAGCAGCAATGCCCGGCCGAGCGCATGCGCGCGGATCAGGATCTGATGGCGGTGCTGATGGAGATCACGCATTGGCGGCGCGACGGCGACGTTTTGACGCTACGCGGCACCAAGACGCTGCGCTTCCGCACCATGACGAATTGACGCTCACACGATAGATCGCGCCGCCTATTCGAATCCGTGCAGCCTTGCCGGGTTGTCGACCAGCACCGCGCGGCGCGCCTTCTCGTCCGGCAGGAAACGATAGAGGAGGTCGATGAGCGCATCCTCCTCCGGCCCGCCGCCTTCCTTCTGGCTGTGGGTGTGCGGCCAGTCGGTGCCGAAGATGCAGCGGTCGGGTGCCGTCTCGTACAGCTCGCGGCCGAGCGGCACCATGTCGTCCCAGCGCTCGGCCTGCGCCGACATGCGGTGGCCGTTGCCCAGAAGCATCCAGACGTTCTCGCGCTTGAGCATCTCGATCACGACGCTTGCGCGCCGGATGGTTGGGCGGCGTGCGGCCCATGTGGTCGATCAGGATCGGCGTCGTGATCGGGCGAAAATACTCGATGTAGTCGGGCAGCTCGTCGGCGCCGATGAAGAGCTTCGCGTACCAGCCATAGGGCCGGATGCGCTCGAGCGAGCGCGCAAAGCTCTCCGGGCTTGGCGCCATCTTGAACTGGCGTACGAAGTTGAAGCGCACGCCGCGCATGCCGGCTTCATGCAGGCGCAGCAGCTCGGCATCGCTGACGCTGTCGTCGATGATGCCGGTGGCGCGATAGTTCGCGCGCGGTACGCGGGACAGCGCTTCCTTGAGATAGGTGTGATCGCTCACGTAGTTCGCCGGCTGCACGAACACGCCGCGCCCGAAGCCGACCGCGCGGTGCATGGCGAGTGCGTCCTCCCAGTTGGCTTCCAGCGATTTGTGCACCGGATTGGGATTGCGGTCGGGATAGTGTGCCGGATCGCCGAAAACGTGCAGGTGGCAATCGCAGCTCATCGGCGGCAGTGGCTGTGTTGGGGCGCGCGCCGGCCGGGCAGCGCCAGCATATTTTTGTGACATGGTTCCTCCCGTCATCGGGCGCGACTATACCTGAATTTGGAATAATGCCAGCCGGGCACGGGCGTTTGAGGATTGCGCATGAGCGAGATGTCCCGCCGCGATTTCCTCGACGGCTTTGCGCTGGCGATCGCGGCCGGGCTCACGCCCGCGATGCAGGTTGCGGCGCAGCCTTCCCGCTACCCGCCGGCGCTCACGGGCCTGCGCGGGCAGCACGTCGGCAGCTTCGAGGCCGCGCATGCGATCGCCCGCGCGCCAGCCCATGATGCGGCCGGCCGGCTCGAGCCGGAGGAGCGCTACGACCTGGTCGTGGTCGGCGGCGGCATCAGCGGGCTCGCGGCCGCTTACTTCTATCGCCGCGCCAGGCCGCAGGCGCGCATCCTCGTGCTCGACAACCATGATGATTTCGGCGGCCACGCCAAGCGCAACGAGTTCACAGTCGACGGGCGCCTGCTCATCGGCTACGGCGGCAGCCAGTCGATCGACTCGCCGCAGACGCAGTGGAGCGCGGACGCCAAGGGCCTGCTGCGTGACCTCGGCGTCGATGTCACGCGCTTCGAGACCGCGTTCGAGCAGAGGCTCTACTCATCGCTTGGGCTTTCGCGCGGCCTGTTCCTGCCGCGCGAGCACTTCGGGCGTGACGTGCTGGTGGCGGGCGATCCGCTCACGGTTTCGGGAAATGCGCAGACACGCGCGCTCTCCAATGCGCGGCCGCTCGCTGAGTTCGTCGCCGAGTTGCCGATCGCAGAGGCGAGCCGTCGCCAGCTGCTCGCGCTCTTTGACGCCACGCGCGATCCGCTCGCGGGCCGCAGCGTTGACGAGAAGCTCAAGCTTCTCAAACACACGAGCTATCGCGACTACCTGATCAGGATCTGCGGCTGCAGCGAGGAGGTCGCCAACTGCTTCCAGGGCCGCACCCACGGCTACTTCGGCCTCGGCTGCGACGCGGTGCCGGCGGCGGACCTGCGCGACATGGGCTATCCGGGCTTTGCGGGTCTCGGGCTGCCGATCGTCCGGCGGCCGCGGCGAGCCCTACATCTATCATTTCCCCGACGGCAACGCCTCGCTGGCGCGGCTTCTGGTGCGCTCGCTTGTTCCCGGCGTCGCGCCGGGCAGCACGATGGAGGACATCGTGCTGGCGCCGTTCGACTACGCGGCGCTCGATCAGTCCGCGAGCAATGTGCGCATCCGGCTCGATTCAACCTGCGTCGATGTGCGCAACGCACCCGGCAAGGTGCTCGTCGCCTATATGCGTGGCGGCGCGATGCATCGCGTCGAGGCGAGCCACGCCGTGCTGGCCTGCTTCCACATGGTGATCCCGCATCTCATGCCGGAGCTTGCGACCGAGCAGCGCGCGGCGCTCGCGCAGAACGTCAAGACGCCGATCTGCTATACCAATGTGGTGGTGCGCAACTGGCGGCCGTGGGCGGCGCTGAAGATTTCGAGCATTGCGGCGCCGATGTCCTTTCATTCAGGTGTGTCGCTCGATTTTCCGGTCAGCCTCGGTGGCTATCGCCATTCGCGCGATCCGTCCGAGCCGATGGCGCTGCATCTCGTGCATGTCGCGGGCGCGCCCAACCGCGGCCTGACGGCGCGCGAGCAGTTCCACATCGGGCAGCGCGCGCTCATGCAGATGACCTTCGCCGACTTCGAGGCGAGGATCCGCGACGAGCTCGATCGCATGCTGGGCGCGGGCGGCTTCTCGAGTGCGCGCGACATCGCGGCGATCACGGTCAATCGCTGGCCGCATGGCTACGGCTATGTCGAGAATTCGTTGTTCGACGGCGACGACTATGGAAAGGTGCTCGAGCGCGCACGCGCGACGGTGGGCCGTGTGGCGATCGCCAATTCGGATGCGGGCGGCGATGCCTATGCGCACCTCGCGATCGACCAGGCGGCGCGGGCGGTGCGCGAATTGGTCGGGTAAATCATCCACATTGGGAAAGAATTCGACGAATGCGATTGGCGAGCAACGCAAAGAGCTTTTTTGAATTCCCGCATGGGATGGTGCAGCTTTTGCTTGGCGCCTGTCTTGTCGTTTTCGCGCTGTGCTATTCCCAGTCCGGCACTGCCAGCATTCCGTCGGAAATTTTGTTCCGCTATGGTGCGATGTATTCGCAAGCTCTTGAGCGGCAAGAATATTGGCGGCTTGTCACTTATGGCTTCTTGCATGCCAATCCGGTTCATCTCCTCGTAAATATGCTATGTTTGGTACTTTGGGGCGGTCTCTTGGAGCGGCGCGTAGCGTCACTTTATTTCACGGTGATTTATCTCTCAGGCCTCATCATCGGTGCAATCGTCAGCAAATTCTCGCATCCTGGCCCATACCTTGGAGTTGGCGCATCGGGCGCCATATCGGCAGTGCTGGGTGCTTTGCTGTGTTTGCGGATTCTTGGAAAAATCGATCTGTCGTGGAGCTTCTTCGTCACCAACATTGGACTTAATGTGGTGCTCGCTGCCAGCTCTTCGAGGATAGATTGGCAGGCGCATCTCGGCGGCTTTGCAGCAGGTGTGATCTGCTGTGCTTGCCTCGATATTATCGAGAAAGCATTGCCGTTGGTGCTGCGTTGCAAGTTTCCAGAATTCGTAAAAATGAATTCGTTTGTCGCAGTTGTGATCGTTGTGGCCTATTGTTGGAACAGCCAGGTTATTGTCTTTAAAGAAGCCTGGGTGTTCGCGGTCGTGTCTGGCTTTGCCAGCTTGGCCGCTATCAAGATGCTCGATCTGATGCTGTCAATGAAAAAGGGTCTTGTCATCGTCGTCGTCATATTTGCACTGACGAATGCTGTGCTGGTCCTATTGTTGGGAAGCATTTTCGCTCAGGCGATGCTGTTGGTCTGCGTGACCGGCAACGCGAGCTCAGCCGCAATCATCGTAGCAAAAGCATGCTCGAACTTAGATTTGGTGATCAATCTCACATCAGCAAGTGCAGCCGCATTGACCCTTTTGATTTATTGGCCTCAGCTTGCTCGCGGCATCGCGGATGTTGGATTTGTTGCGGCGTCGCTGCGTGGTGAACGCGTGCGCCGACAAGGAGTCTGAAGACCTCGGTTATGGCCGACAAGTTGAAGACAGAGGAGAACAAAGGCGATGTGGTTATGCAGGAGTGATGCGGCTTGGTTGAGACTATTCGCTGGCGCGACGGCAATCCTGCTGTCGGCTACCGCGTCTGCGGCCGAGTTCCCATTCGAGCGCGAATTGCTGCTCGAGGCGCGGCCGCTGCCGGGCTCGAAGCGCGTGCCGATGCTCGAGATCACGCGCGACGGCCGCGCGATCGTCGACCTGTGGTGCCGCAGCGGCGAGGCGCGCGTGAAGATCGAGGACGACATGATCGAGTTCACGCTGGGTGCAATGCGCGAGGAGGGCTGCACGCCCGAGCGGGTGCAACGGGACGAGGCGATGGCGGCGGCGTTGGCGAAAGTGGCATGAATTGGCGCATGGAGGACGATGTCCTCGTGCTGATCGGGCCGACCGAGCTGCGCTATACGCTGTCGTCGCATTGAGCGCCCGTTTGGTAGGCAGGGCGCCCGCGATTTGAGCCTTGAACGTTGCTGGAATGAGAAGACAATACGTCGAGTTGGGCATGGCCCGCCGTTTGCGCGTCCGGGCAAACGGTAGCGGGCAGGGGATTAGGAGGTTGTTATGCTGTATCGCAGAGTGATGAAATTGGCCCTGGCCGGTGCGGCGGGTGCCCTGCTCATGGCCGGTGCGCTCGCGCAAAACCAGCCGCCGCCCGGCGAGCAGGCCACCATCCCGAGCCCGACCCCGGGGCCGCCCGACCCGGCGCTGCGTGTCGTGAAACTTCCCAACGGCAAGCGGATGCACATGCTGCCGGCGACGCTCGAGACCACCCAATGGGGCTGGTTCGACAATGCCCAGCCGCCCGTGCTGCGCGTCAACTCCGGCGACACGATCGTGCTGGAAACCATGATGCACAGCCACAACCAGGTCGTGCCGGGCACGACGATCGAGCAGATCAAGAAGACGCGCACGGATTTTCCGGGCCGCGGACCGCATACGTTCACGGGACCGATCTATATCGAGGAGGCGCAGCCGGGCGACGTGCTCAAGGTCACGCTCAACAAGATCGTGCCGCGCGCCTACGCGACGAACTTCAATGTGCCCGGCATGTTCGGCCAGTTCCCGAATGTCTATACGGACGGACAGGTCAAGTATTTCTATCTCGATCTGGACAAGATGACGACCGAGTTCCTGCCGGGCGTCGTGATCCCGCTTCGCCCGTTCCCGGGCACGCTCGCGGTCGCGCGCAAGGAGCCGGGCCGTTATTCCAGCGTGCCGCCGGGCGAGTTCGCCGGCAACATGGACATCCGAGATTTCGTGGCGGGAAGCTCGCTCTACGTGCCGGTGCACGTCGCCGGCGCGCTGCTGTGGACCGGCGATTCGCATGCCGGCCAGGGCAACGGCGAGGTCAACCTCACCGCGATGGAGACCGCCTACAAGGAATTCAACATCACGGTCGAAGTCATCAAGGGCAAGCCGCTCGAGTGGCCGCGCATCGAGACGCGCACGTCCTGGATCACCATGGGCTTCGACCAGGACCTCAACAAGGCCTGGGATCAGGCCAAGGCGGAGACGATCAAGTTCCTGGCCGAGCAGCGCAGTGTGCCGGCACAGCAGGCTGGCACGCTGATGACCACGGTGTCGGATTGTCGCGTCTCGCAGGTCGTCAACGTCAAGAAGGGCATCCATTGCCTCAACCCAAAGGATGTGAGCGGCAAGGAGGACATGGAGCGGCCGACGCGCGAGACCTCGGAATACTATGTCGTTCATACTAAGGACGCCGACTTCAACAAGGCGATGAACGACGCCTCGATGGCCATGATCAAGTTGCTGGAAACCGAGAAGAAGATCGCGCGTCTCGATGCCTATGGCCTCGCCAGCGTGGCGATGGATTGCCGCGTCGGCGCGGTCTCGGACACCGAGAAGAACGTCCATTGCCTGATGCCGAAGAGCATCTGGCAAGCGCCAAGATGAACGGCATCGCGCGCCGCGGCGGACACGCTCGCGGCGGCGCGATCTGGCGGGCTGCCTTTCCTGCGCTTGCGGTCGCGCTGATGCTCGCGCACGGTGCGGCGCACGCGCAGGAACGGCTCGTCATCGTCACCACGACCAGCGACCTGCGCAGCCTCGCCGAGGCCGTCGGCGGCGCACAAGTCGCGGTGACGAGCCTCGTGCCGCCCGGCTTCGATCCCGAAGAGTATCAGCCGCGGCCGCAGGACCTCGCGCGCGTGCGCAAGGCGCAGCGCTGGTGCGGGTCGGGCTCGACTTCGATCTGTGGTTCGATCGCCTGCTGGCTCAAGCCGGGGGCAGCGTCGCCGCGGCACGCCCGGCTATGTCGATGCGTCGTTCGGCATCGCGACGCTCGATGTGCGCGGCGTGAGCGTCGGGCGGGGACGGGCACGCCCACGGCAGCGGCAATCCGCACTACTGGCTCGATCCGCGCAATGCCGAGATCATCACCGCCAATATATTGGCGGCGCTTGCGCGGATCGATCCCGCCAATGCGGACGCCTATGAGGCCAATCGCCTTGCCTTCCTGGCGCGCCTCGATGCCAAGCTCACGGACTGGGAGGAGCAGCTTGCGTCGCTCGCGGCGTGCCGCTCGTCGCCTATCACAACAGCTGGGCCTATTTCGCCCGCCGCTTCCGGCTCGATTTCATCGGCTTCGTCGAGCCGAAGCCCGGCGTGCCGCCGTCACCGTCGCATCTCGCCTCGCTGATCGCGACGATGCACGCCCGCGGCGTGCGCATCATCGTGCGCCAGCCGCATGAGCCGGAGAGGAACGTCGCCTTTCTGGCGCAACGCACCGGTGGCGTGGTCGCGGTGCTGGCCGCGTCGGTCGGCGCCCTGCCGGGCGCGGACGACTATGTCTCTCTCTTCGACGCCAACGTCGCGGCGCTGCTGGCGGCGGCCGGTGTGCCGATGACGGACGCTCTGCTGCTGCTGTGGCCGGCTTTGGTCGTGGCGTTCTGCCTTGTCGGCATCCATACCTATTTCGGCATCGAGGTGCTTCGCCGCAACGTCGTCTTCGTCGATCTCGCGCTGGCGCAGATCGCGGCGCTGGGCGCGACCGTCGCCTTCATGCTCGGGCATCCGGCGCAAGGCGCGGCGACCTACGCCTATTCGCTCGGCTTCACGCTCGTGGCGGCGGTACTTCTTGCCGGCACACGGGCGTGGTCGGCACGCATCCCGCAAGAGGCATTGATCGGCGTCATCTACGTGGTCGCGGCGGCAGCCGCCATCCTGCTGATCGACCGCGCGCCGCAGGGCTCCGAGCATCTCAAGCAGATCCTGACCGGCAATATCCTGACCACCGGCTTCGACGACCTCGTGATCATCGCTCCGCTCTACGTCGCGATCGCGGTGCTGCACGCGATCTTGCGCCGCTGGCTCGCGCAAGGCGCATCCTTCGCCTGGGACTTCCTGTTCTATGCAACGTTCGGCATCGTGGTCACCAGTTCGGTCGCGCTGGCCGGCGTGCTGCTGGTGTTCTCGTTCCTGATCATCCCGGCCGCGATCGGCGTTCTCTATGCCGATACGCTCGCGCGCCAGCTCGCGATCGGCTGGATCGCCGGTGCGATCACCAGCGCCGCCGGACTTGCGGTCTCGTTCGCGTTTGACCTGCCGACGGGCGCCACGATGGTCTGCGCCTTCGGCGCCGCGTTGGCGATCGCGGGTGTGCTCTATCCCGTCCTGTGCGGCGACGCGCGCCTCATGGCGCGCCGCGCCGGGATGGCATTGCGCTGGTGCGCTGCGATCCTGCTGGCGGGCTCCGCGCTATGGCTCGTCGCGGTACCGCGCGCCGATCAGCCGCTGCTTGATGCCGCCGAGTATGTGTTCCCGGCTCTGCGATCGGTCTATTTCAGCCGCGTCGAGTTTGCAACCTATGACGACGCGCGCAGGTATGCCGAGCGCTATCGTGTCGAGGCGGAGCGCCTGAACGCAACGGAGACGCGCAGCCGCTCGCAGGGAGACGCGCTCGACGACGTTACAGTGCAGCGGATCTCCTCGTTCCTCAAATCCTACGGCGAGATGCGGCGCGGCGAGGAATTCGTCATGCGCGAGGTGCGCTCGCGCGCGCGCGAGCGCGTGCGATGGACGCTGGGCGCCGGCATGGTCGTGCTTGCGCTCTTGCTGATGCCGGGTGCGTTCGGGTTGCTGCGGCAGGGCGCCGCCAGGCTCGGACCTGCAGCAAGGTCCGCGGTACGAGAGCCGCAATGAAAAGGGCGCGGCTTGGCCGCGCCCTGCATCGAGTTTGTTTCGCGCTGGTCGGGATCAGAAATCCATCCCGCCCATGCCGCCGCCGCCGGGCGGCATCGGAGGCATCGGCGCCTGCTTCTTGGGCGCTTCCGCCACCATCGCCTCGGTGGTCACCAGGAGGCCCGCCACGGAGGCGGCGTCCTGCAGCGCAGCGCGCACCACCTTGGCCGGGTCGATGATGCCCTTGTCGACCATGTCGACATAGTCTTCGGTCTGGGCATCGAAGCCGAACGTCTCCGACTTGTTCTCCACGATCTTGCCGACCACGATCGAGCCCTCGACGCCGGCGTTCTCGGCGATCTGACGGATCGGAGCCTCCAGCGCCTTGAGCACGATGTTGATGCCGGCCTGAACGTCGGAGTTGTCGTTGGTGATGCGGCCGACCGCCTTCTTGGCGCGCAACAGCGCAACGCCGCCGCCCGGCACGATGCCTTCCTCGACCGCGGCGCGGGTGGCGTTGAGCGCGTCCTCGACGCGGTCCTTCTTCTCCTTCACCTCGATCTCGGTCGCGCCGCCGACGCGGATCACCGCGACGCCGCCCGCGAGCTTGGCCAGCCGCTCCTGCAGCTTCTCCTTGTCGTAGTCGGAGGTGGTCTCCTCGATCTGCGCCTTGATCTGGCCAACGCGGGCCTCGATCTCCTTCTTCTTGCCGGCGCCGTCGACGATCGTGGTCTTCTCTTTCTCGATGATGACCTTCTTGGCGCGGCCCAGCATGTTGAGGGTGACGTTCTCAAGCTTGATGCCGAGATCCTCCGAGATGAGCTGGCCGGCGGTGAGGATCGCGATGTCCTCGAGCATCGCCTTGCGGCGATCGCCGAAGCCCGGCGCCTTCACGGCCGAAACCTTGAGCCCGCCGCGCAGCTTGTTGACCACGAGGGTGGCGAGCGCCTCGCCCTCGATGTCCTCGGCCACGATCAAGAGCGGCTTGCCGGTCTGCACCACCGCCTCGAGCACCGGCAGCATGGCCTGCAGGCCCGAGAGCTTCTTCTCGTGGAGGAGCACATAGACGTCGTCGAGCTCGGCCAGCATCTTCTCGGCGTTGGTGATGAAGTAGGGCGAGAGATAGCCGCGGTCGAACTGCATGCCTTCGACGATCTCGACCTCGGTATCGAGCGCCTTGGCTTCCTCGACCGTGATAACGCCCTCGTTGCCGACCTTCTGCATCGCCTGCGCGATCATCTGGCCGATCTTCTTGTCGCCGTTCGACGAGATGGTGCCGACCTGGGCGACCTCCGCCGACGATTCGACCTTCTTGGAGCGCTTCTCGATATCCTTGACGACGGCGGCGACCGCGATGTCGATGCCGCGCTTGAGGTCCATCGGGTTCATGCCGGCGGCCACCGCCTTGGCGCCCTCACGCACGATCGCATGCGCGAGCACGGTCGCCGTCGTGGTGCCGTCGCCGGCCTGGTCGTTGGTCTTCTGGGCGACCTCGCGCACCATCTGGGCGCCCATGTTCTCGAACTTGTCCTCGAGCTCGATCTCCTTGGCGACGGTGACGCCGTCCTTGGTGATGCGAGGCGCACCGAAGCTCTTGTCGAGCACGACGTTGCGGCCCTTGGGGCCGAGCGTCACGCGCACCGCATTGGCGAGAATGTCGACGCCGCGCAGCATGCGGTCGCGCGCGTCAGTCGAGAATTTAACCTCTTTGGCAGCCATTGCTGGTCACTCCGTTTGATCTAATGGCCTGCGCCCGCCGTCATCGGCGGATCCGGCAAACCAAATTCAGTTGGATGGGCTCAGCCGATCACGCCCATGATGTCGGACTCCTTCATGATCAGGAGATCATCGCCATCGATCTTGACTTCGGTGCCCGACCACTTGCCGAACAGCACACGATTGCCTGGCTTCAGGTCGATCGGGATGAGCTTGCCGGCTTCGTCGCGGCCGCCCGGGCCGACGGCGACGACCTCGCCCTCCTGCGGTTTCTCCTTGGCGGTGTCCGGAATGATGATGCCGCCCTTGGTCTTCTCCTCGGCGTCGATACGCTTGACGACCACGCGATCATGCAGGGGACGAAACTTGGTCTTTGCCATTTCTTTCCTCGTACGTGGAGCCCGGCTAAGGCTTTGAAAAACAAGGCCTGGTAAGATACTGTTAGCACTCTCATTTGGAGAGTGCCAACGGCTGCGCGGGACATAGGTCGTGCCGGTTCCCGAGTCAAGCGCGCGGCGCTCTCAAAGCCTTTCAAAGCGGCGGTATTCGTGCTGGAAGAGGCGATCAGACAGGGAGGAAGCAGGAATGTCCGTTGCTGAGATCAGCAGACCCGCGCGCGGCTCGAATTCAACGACCCAACAGACGATGCTCGAGACGGCGGCTACCACGCGATTGCTCGAGTCCGAAGGCATCCTCGACTACAGCGGTCATGTCTCGACCCGCATTCCCGGGCGCGATGCCTTTGTGATCCAGATCGGCTCGACCTCCCGCGCCGAGGTGAGCCCGGACTCCCTGCTGGTCGTCGACTACGACGGCAACGTGCTCGAAGGCGATGGCCAGCCGCCGAGCGAGCTGCCTATTCATCTGGAGATCCTGCGCGCCCGACCTGACGTGCAATCGGTCTTGCACTCCCACATGGAGCTCGCCATCGCGTTCACCATGATGGAAGGCGTCAAGCTTCTGCCGATGCGGGCGCGCGCCTCGCGCTGGAAGAGCGGTATCCCGATCGATCCCGATCCGAGCCATATCAAGCTGCCCGAGCAGGGGCGGGCGCTCGCGCGCACACTCGGGCCGCATCACGCCGTGCTGATGCGGGCGCACGGGCTATGCTTGGTCGCTGAATTGGCGCAGGCCCTGTTCGTCGACGCCGTTCATTTCAAGGAAAACGCCACCGCGCAGATGCAGGCGCTGCAGGCCGGCGCCCGGCCGATCCCGCTCAGCGAGGCCGAGATCGTGCAGATCGAGAAGATGGAAATGCGTGAGTGGCACATCAAGAAGCTCTGGAACTACTACGTCCGCAAGGCCCTCGACGAGGAGGCGCTGCCGCAGGCTTGGCGGGATGAGCTGGTGCCTACGAAGGAGATGCTCAAGCGCGACCGTACGCTCTGATCGGAGCTTAGATCATGGCGCGGATCCGCTACCTGGCCTTTCTGTGCGCGGACCCGGCCGCGCTGGCGGGCTTCTACCGGCAAGATTTCGGCCTGGACGAAATCGGACGCAGCGCAGACGGCGACATCACGTTGAGCGACGGCGGCTTCAACGTCACGCTGTTCCGTTTGCGTTCTTCGCTGCGCGAGCCGCGCATGGAGCTTGGGCTGCATCATCTCGGGATCGCAGTCGATGACGTGGAGGCGGTGGTGACGCGCTATCGCGCGCGCTATCCGCGCGGCACGGTGATTGCCGAGAATCGCGACCTGCAGCACGGCGAGGTCCGCATCTACGATCCGGAGTGCAATCCGGTGACGCTGTCGGGCAACAATTTCGGGCTTGGCGAGGCGCCGTCGCGCGTTCCGCGCATCGCGCATCTGGCGCTCAATGCGCTCGATACCGAGGCCATCCTCGATTTTTATCGCGATGTGTTCGGCTTCCGCGAGCTGTTCGAGGCGCACAAGGAGTCGCGCAAGCGGCCGGGCTACCGCAACAAGCACGTCGGCGACGGTCATTCCAATGTGGCAATCCAGACGTTCTACAGCGGCGAGGAGGGGCACGAGGCGCGTTTCGGCATCGCGCATTTCGGCGTCCTGGTGCCGGATTCGAAAGCGATGGCCGAACGCGTGCAGGCGAACGGCGCGACCGTCAAGGCGCGGCCGGCGCATCGCACGCAATCTGAAATTCGCATGCGCGACCCGGAGGGCAACGGTTGTGATCTCTCACAGCGCGGCTGGGAGGTCGACACCGATAAATGGGTGCGGGCGGCGTGACTAAATCGGCCTCATGCTGAGGAGCATCGCGCCAATCTCGGGCTTACCCGAGATTGGCAATAGCGATGCGTCTCGAAGCATGGGGCCGCCCCATCCTTCGAGACGCGGTCCTTCGGACCGCTCCTCAGACCGTATGTCCCTTTCTTTGAAGAGGCGACTCGCCCTCGATGCTGTCGCGAGGGTTACCCGGATAGGCTGGGCAGAGCCTCAAACAAGGAGGGCGAGTTGTGAGCAATCATAGCGAAGCTTTCGTGGGTTTCGATACCTCGAAGTTGCGTAATGCGGTCGCAATCGCGGATGGCGGTCGGGGTGGCGAGGTGCGGTTTCTCGGCGAGATCGACAATACGGAGGCGGCAACGGCGAAGCTGGTGAAGAAGCTTGCCGCCAAGTACCAGCGTGTGACGTTTTGCTATGAGGCGGGACCGACCGGGTATGGGCTGTATCGACAGATCAAGGATGATCTTGGTCACGAGTGCATCGTAGCGGCCCCCTCGCTGATCCCGAAGCGGCCTGGCGACAAGGTGAAGACCAATCGGCGCGATGCGGTGAGTTTGGCCAAACTGCTGCGCGCGGGCGAACTCACCGCGGTGTGGGTGCCCGACCGCCATCACGAGGCGATGCGGGATCTGGTACGGGCGCGCGAGGCGGCGATGCTGGATCTGCGGTGCAAGCGCCAGCGGGTGTCGGCATTCCTGCTGCGGCAGGGCCGGTCCTATGCGGGCCGCACCCCCTGGACCAAGGCGCACATGAGCTGGCTTGCGAGCCAGACGTTCGACTATCCGGAACAGCGCATCGCGTTCGAGGAGATGATGCTGGCGATCCGTCAGGCGCAGGAATGCCTCGATCGGCTCGAGCAAGCGATCCGCGGCGCGGTGCCGGACTGGTCACTGGCAGAGGTGGCTACCGCATTGATGGCCATGCGTGGCATCGACCTGATCGCAGCGACGACCTTCCTGACCGAGATCGGCGACCTCTCGCGGTTCCGAATGCCGCACGAGCTGATGGCCTATCTCGGACTGGTGCCGTCGGAGGCGTCGACCGGCAACACCATCAAGCGTGGCCCCATCACCAAGGCGGGCAACCGGCGCGCGCGCCGCATGCTGGTTGAGTGCGCCTGGAGCTATCAGCACCCCCCGCGGGTGGGGCGCAACAAGCAGCAGAAGGTTGACGCCGCCCCAAGAGCGGTTCGTGAGATCGCCTGGAAAGCGCAGTGCCGTCTATACCGCCGTTACCGCGCGCTGATCCGCCGGGGCAAGCTCAAGACCGTGGCCATCACCGCAGTCGCACGCGAGCTTGCCGGCTTCATCTGGGCCGTCGGTCACGAGATCACCAGCGCCCGTGTCGCGGCCAAGTAAGCAAGAGGACTTCCGAAGGAAGAAGAAGCAAGTGACACGTTAGAACCATGACTCAGGGAGCCCGCGCCGGGGCCTGGTCCGGCGAACCTACATCTCGTGCAACGGCGGGAGCGGAGCCGCGGCAAGGGGAATTCCCGATCATCCTGTGAGGCCGATCGCAAGATCGACGCCCGTCCTCAGACCGGGACAGCCCCAGACGAACAGACGGACATGCGTGAACCCGCGAATGAGAGCTTGTTGACCGACGTCTCTGGGCTTCGCTTCTCCCGCTGCACGATCATGGTATCGACAACCTCAACGGCGTTTAGCGAGAGGACGAGATGTTGCGCCCCACACCCTTGACATGGGACATAAGAGGATGAGGACGGAGGGGACTTCGCATGAGATCATACGTCGCTTGCCTGATCGGACTATGGGCAGCAACGGCCGCGTCGCCGGCGGTTGCCGATCCGATCGAGGACTTCTATCGCGGCAAGCAGATCAAGCTCTACATCCGCGCTGCGCCCGGCGGCAATTACGACATCTATTCGCGCGTGCTCGGTCGTCACCTCACGCGCTTCATTCCAGGCAACCCGCTGGTGGTGCCGATCAATATGCCGGGTGGCGGCGGGCTCGTGGCGCTCAATTTCGTTGCCAACGCGGCGCCGCGCGACGGCACCGTCATCACCATGATCACGCAGTCCTTCCCGCTGGATCAGGCGCTCGGCCTCGACAGCAATCTCAAGGTGGACATGCGGTCGCTGCAATTTCATCGGCAACATGAGCAACACCAACGAGTTTCTCTACACGGCGAAATCGTCAGCCACACGCACGCTCGAGGACGCGCGCCGGCGCGAGACCGTGATCGCGGCGACCGGCATCGGCTCGATCGTGACGCAGATCTCGGCAGTCTATAACAACGTGCTGGGGACGAAGTTCAAGGTCATCTACGGCTATCCGAGCGGACCCGAGATGACGCTCGCGATGGAGCGCGGTGAGGTCGAGGGCCGCAGCACCAGCAACCCGCAGGTCTTCGGACCGACCATCACCGAGGTGCTGAGCCGATACAATTTCATCATCCAGACCGGGCCAAGAAAGATTCCCGGCTTTGAAGTCCGTGCCGCTGCTGCGGGAGCTCGCCAGGAACGACGACGAACAGCGGATTTTCGATTTCGTATCGAACGCGGCCGCGATGGCGCGGCCACTTGTCACCAATGCGGGCGTGCCGTCTGAGCGGGTCGCCGCGCTGCGTCGTGCCTTCGATGCCACGCTCGCCGATCCGGCGTTTCTAGAGGACGCAGCGCGGCAGAACCTTGAAATCGGCGCAAAGAGCGGGGAAGAGCTGCAGCGATTGGTGACAGGTCTGATTGAAGCTCCGCCGGCGGTATTGGAGCAGGTGAGGCGGGCCATTCAGATCAAAGGCGCGGAGGCGATCCGGGGTGCCGGGCCGACCCGCGAATAGGGGGCGGAAATGGCGGAGGTTCCGCAGGCTCCTGCCGTGGCGGAGCCGCAAGGTATCGGCGGCTGGCTCATTCTGCCTGCTATTGGCACTCTGCTGTCGCCGCTTATTGCAGCTTATGCGGCTTATGCGGCATTCCAGGATGCCATTGTCCTGCTGAACGCTTCATTGTCGACAGCACTTGCGGCCTTCATTGTCGTCAAGTTTCTTTACAATTTCGGCTTGGTGGTCGCCTGGATTTTCGCGGCCGTCTTGCTGTTCACACACAAGCGATTGTACCCGCGCTTCTTCGTGGCGCTGCTCGTCATCATGCTCATCGGAAGGGTGCTGGACCTTGCGGTTACCCCGATGGCCTTCGACATCAAGCTCGACAGCAGCGACGTCAGATCCACGCTGCGATGCGTGATCGGGCTGGCGATCTGGGGTCCTTATATGTACAAATCGGTGCGCGTGAAGAACACCTTCGTGGCGGATTGAGCGCGACTCAACGCCCCACCAGCTTCATCGCGCCGTCGTAGTAGCTCAGATCGACGTAGCGTTCTGGTGCGGGCACGGCGGTGCCGGCCTTGCGCTCGAGCTCGGCGCGCAGCGCGAGCACGTTCTTGAAGCCCTCGCGGTCGAAGGCGGCGTCGGGCGTGAAGCCGAAGGCGGGATCGAGCAGCAGCTGATGCGTGCGCTCCGCCTCGCGAGCGGAGAGCTTGAGCTTGTCGACCAGGA
Organism: uncultured Alphaproteobacteria bacterium; assembly: GCA_963817015.1. Lineage (GTDB taxonomy): Bacteria > Pseudomonadota > Alphaproteobacteria > Rhizobiales > Xanthobacteraceae > VAZQ01. The sequence continues at coordinate 357,239 of CAWFMV010000019.1, forward strand.
TCGCGATGCCCTGCGCCTTGTTGGCGGGTGCGCGGACCCAGCGGATGCATTCGATATAGGCGGCGAGATAGCGCTCGAGCGTCTCGCGGTTCTTCTCCGCCCAGGCGCGCATCGCGAAGGCACCCGCGGCCTGGTAGGCGCCGAGCATGTCGATCGTGCGCCCGAGGCTCTTCATGCCCGTGGCTTCGGCCTGCACCGTGAACGGCAGGTTGAGAATGCCGCCGGCGTTGGACTTGTCCTCCATCAGCGCCTTGAAGCGGAAGGGTCCGGCGCCAACCGGATTGATCTTGTAGTCGCCCTCCTTGAGTCCATGCTGCGCCAGGATCTTCTTGAGCTGCAGCGCATAGGCGGTGTCGGGCGCATCGACCACGAGGGTGCGCCCGCGCAGGTCGGCAAACCCGTTGATGTTGCCCTGCACGAAGAACTCGTTCATGCCGCTGTCGCCGCCGGAGACGATGACGACGTCCTCCTTGGCGACTTCGATCATGGCGAGCGCATTGTCGACGGCGGAATGCGCCACATGGGTCTTGCCGGAGGCAAGGCCCTCGCGCTGCGGCCGCGAGCCTTCGGTGAGCTCGAGCTCGATCTTGAAGCCGCGCCGCTCGAAGATGCCGGTGGCAATGCCGGCCTGCAGCGGAAGTGCCTTGGCGTTGGGGAAAGCGTTGATCCGCAGCGTCACGGGGTCGGCCGAGCGGGCAGGGCTGCTAACCGCCGCGGCGAGGCAACTTAGGGAGCCCTGCAGTACTGCACGGCGCGAGCGACGGGTCATGCGATCCTCCAATAGCATTGACTGGCACTGTATCGTGTTGAGCCCACTATGCTAACAGGTCGGCCGAAATCGTCGATACCGGGCTATCTGCCACACTAGAGGGACACGCATGCGAGCCATCAGTCTTGCCGAGGCAAATAAGATCATCGAAGGCACCTTTGCCTCCGCCAAGAAGCGCAAAGCCTATGCGCTGGCCGCGATCGTGCTGGATGCCGGCGGGCGCGTGAAGTCGTTCCAGAAGCAGGACGGCGCATCGCTGCTGCGGTTCGAAATCGCTTATGGCAAGGCGTTCGCCGCGCTCGGGCTGCATCGGTCCTCTCGCCAGGTGCTGCAGAAGCAGAAAGAGAAGCCCGCGTTCATGGCGTCCCTGGCGGACCTGTCCGACGGGCCCTTGTTCCTGGAAGGCGGCGGCCAGCTCATCCGCGACAAGTCGGGTGAGGTGGTGGGCGCCCTTGGGGTCACAGGCGACGTTAACGAAGTTGACGACCTTTGCGCCATGGACGGTATCCGCGCTGGCGGCTACCTTCCTGACGACGACTTCAGCCCGGCGGATGTTCGGCGGCTCAATATCAAGAAGGATCCGCCCTTGCGCGACCCGCGCAAGAAATAGCCGTGCTTCGCACGGCTGGGGTCGGAGACTTCTGGTAAACGATCGGTTCCATGTGCATCCGCCCTTATATCGCCTTGCCTTGGCGGCATCCTACTGGTGGTATTGGGCGAGGCGGACGAAACGAGCCGACGTGGCAACGCGGCAGTTGGGTTAACCGTGCGTCCGCGGCAGGATGCGCGGTCGTAAAGCCCGTGGGAGCACAGATGCGGCCGTGCCCGGCATCCGGGGTTCGGCCAATGGAGGGGTCCTATGGGGACTTTCGCTCGGTTTTCGCCGCCCGTCGCGGCCATTGGGGCGGCGCTGGCCCTTGCCGGCTGCTCCTCCGGGGGCAGCCTGAGCAGCTTCACCAGTGGCTGGGGCTTTGGCAATTCCGATCAGCCCCCGCAAGCCGAGCAACCCGGGCCGGAAATTCCCGCCACGATCCGTGTTGCCGAGGTGATCGGTCGCTGGGGCTATGCTGCCTTTCACAAGCTGGAGGATCGCCAGCGCACCGAGGCCGCGGCGCGATCCCAGTGCAACCATCCCTTTGTCATCGGACAAGGCCCGACCGGCGGGGTCATGATGTACCTTGCTGACCAGTCGGAGCTGAAGGAGTTGCGCGTCAAAGGCGGGCCCGGCGGGAAGAACTATATCGGGCTTGCAGGTCAGACGCCGGGGCCGCAGGATCGCGAAATCACGTCGTTTGACGGCCGGGTCATGGTGATGGTGTTCGTCGATCCCGAGATCTCGGGCCGTTACGGCACTGGCATCTATGTGCGTTGCGCGCCGAGCGCCGGCACGGTCGCGTCCGGCCAGAAGCGATGACGGTCACGATCTGGCACACCGCAAAAGGCACACTTTCGCGCGCGATGTCGGATCTGATCGGTGGTAGACGTCGAGCGCAAGGAGAGAATGTGCGCTCCCTTCCGCGTCTCCAGGCGATGCCGCTTGCAACCTTCGAGCGCGATGGTCTCAAGGCCGTGCTCAGGAAGGCGGGGCTCCCGTGTGAGGACGTCGAGCAATCCGGCCCTTTGTTCTGGCGCTTCGATACCGACGACGACATTCCGGCTGGCTTTGCCGGACTGGAATTACATGGGCCGGATGCTTTGCTGCGCTCGCTCGTGACGCTGCCGCCGCGGCGCGGCGCGGGCGTCGGCCGCGCCATCGTGGCGGCGCTCGAGCAGGAGGCGCGGATGCGCGGCTGTGACGCGATCTATCTTCTCGCGCCTGCGCCGGACTATTTTGCGCGGGCAGGGTATGCGGCCTTGAGCCGCGACGCCGTGCCGGAGGCGATACGCGCCTCCAGCCAATTTCATTCGCCGATCTGTGCCTCGGCCGCGGCCATGGTCAAGGAGCTCGAGTAGCGCGCTGTTGTGCCGCCCGACTACTTGAAGTCGTCCGGGCGCAGGACGTCCATCTTGAGCACTTCCTTCATCATGTCCTGATCGACGTCCGGCAACACGGTCTTCCGGAATGCCAGCGCAGCCTGCTTGTACTCATCTGCGCAATTGTCCTTGCGGGCGCGCGGCAGCAGCCGGTCCGCGAGCTCCTGGAAGGCGGCCGGCTCCTTGCCGTAGGCGAGACAGAGGAAATTGAAGGCGCGCTGGATATCGATGCTGTGCTCGTCGGCTTCCTGCGCGGGCTTGATGTCGCCTTTCTGGGATTGCAGGCGCTCGGCGTTCATGTGGTGCCAGGCGTTGTAGGTTCCCTTGATCGTGGTGAGTGCGACCTTGGGGCCGTACTGCAGCATGAGCAACGCGGCAATCTGATCGGCGGCGTCCTCCTCGCGTCCGAGCAGCGGAATATCCTGGATCTGGAACAGCGCGTGGCCGAGCTCGTGCAGGATGACGCTGACAGCCCCGCCGACCAGCACCTCGTTGCGCGAGAAACCGGGCATCAGCCCAAGCGAGGTCGAGCTGAACGGCTCATTGGGGGCGCGCTTGCCTTCGACTGCGACCTGGGTCTCCATGAAATAGAACCAGGAATAGCAGAGGTGAACGCGGCCCGCGCCATCGTAATAGGAGTTCGGCCCGCCGCAGGCCTTGGGATCACCCTCCTCCAGCGAGAGCACCAAGCCGCCCTGCAGCTTCAGAGGCGAGAGAAAGGTTTCGAGCTGCTCGAGCAGCTTGCGCTGCTTGAGCCGCTCGTAGATCGGCTTGTATTTCGCGCTGCGCGGCTCGTTGTACTCGATCTCGATCATGTCGTTCTGCAGCACGGGCGGCGTCTGGGCCGCAGCCGGTCCACGCGGAACGAGGCAGCCGAGGACCAGCGCCAAAGCACCAATAGTGGCACCAACGGTCGCGATGCGGTTCATGGGTGAATCTCCGATCTCGGTTCATCATGCGGCGAGTGCAACACGGTGTGTTTCTCGCCCTGCGGTGACGTTCAATGGCTTGACTTAGAAGCTCAGTCCGGAATCCACTTGGTGCTCTGCACCTTCTTCAGCTTGTCCTTGTCGACCTGAGGCAGGATGGTCGTGGTGAATGCGCGCCGGACCTTTTCATAGTCGCTGGTATAGGACGCCTCGCCGGTCAGCGAGCCGCGGCAGTGCGCGATGCGGCGGGTCGGCAGGTCAATCGGAGTGTTGGGGCGGCCGACCGCAATGAAGCTCGAGAATCCGATCGGGTCCTTGCCGACGGCGATGCACAGCAGATTGTAATAGCGCTGCCGCACCGTCGGACGGATATCGCCCAGATAGTTCACGTCCGTGATCTGCCCTTCGCGGATCGTCGAGTCCCACTGGTTGAGGAAGTAGGCGGTGCCGAAGATCGTCTTGCGCGCGACGTCGGGGCCAAACTGGAACAGCAGGAAGGCGGCGGAGTAGTCGGCGGCGTCGTGCAGCCGGCCCCAGACCGGAACCTCGAGATTGTCGAACACCGCGAGCGCAGTCTCGTGCAGCACGTGCTGCACGAACGGACCCACCGTGGCCATCTCGCGCGTGATCAGATTGGGGCCGATGCGTCCCAGCGTCTTGAACATCTCCTGCATGCTGGGATCGGGCGAGCGCGGGCCCTGCTCGCCGGGCAGCACGCTCTCGATCAGGTCGACGTACTCATAGCAGATCGTCACGGAGCCACCGGCCTTGTATGGCGCATAGTAGGCGCCGCATTCGGCGGTCTTGATCGACAGCGGAAACTGCAACGGCGACAGGAACTGCTGCAGGGTCTCGAGCACCTTGCGTTTGCGCAGCCGATCCAGGATCGCCCCATAGGCCGCCTTTTTCGGCTGCTCGTAGGAGATTGAAATGTTCTGTTGGGCATACGCCTGCGATGGCGCAAGCGCGGTGAGTCCAATCAAGGCGGCCAGGCAGGCTGGTGCAGTGATGGTTCGCTTCATCGGCAAGCCTCTGCTGTAGTGTGATGTTGCTGTCTTCAAGTTGTTGGTCGAGGGATCGCGAGCGTCAGGCGAAAAGAGAGAGCCGGACCACCTGCGGGTGGCCTTCGCCAAGTCGACTGACGTTTTCCAGATCGTGAAATTCATCAGAGCGATGCTTTTGATAGCGCGAGCCGATCTGACGACGTCAGATGTTCTGATAGCGTCAGATGGTTTGATAGTTCGAAACGTCCTAAATCTGGAGCGGAGCCCTGTCGCGAGGAGGATATTCGAGTGCCTCGCCGCCAGCTGGGTTGCCGGCAAGCTATCTCCTGGGCTGACTCCTGTCCAGATTGTCGCGCGGGAGCTGTTGTCGCCAAATTGACGCTCCCTTAATGTCGGCGGCGTTAAATGGTGGCCGCATTAACTTTTCTCAACCACCGTCGCAATGCTATAGGCCGTCGTTAAATCGCCACTATCAAACAGCCTTCTTGACGGTAGATTCCTCACCTAACGAGATAGGGATTACACCCCGATGCAGAAGCTCTCCCTGCTTGTAGCAGCCAGCGTGATTGGGCTCGGAAGCGCTTATTCGGCGATGGCACAGGCGCCAGTGGGCAAGCCCGGCGCGAAGGCGACCATTCAGGCTCCCGCGGTCGTTGCTGCCAAAAGCAATCTGGGCTCATTTGCCCGCGTGGCGCCGGCGGCGGAAGCCCGGTCCGCGAAGGTCAACGTGGGCGCGCTGGTCAGGGTCGCCTCTGCACAACAGGCGGTGGTGTCGACAACGGGCGGCAAGTTGAGCGCGCTGGCGGCGCCTCGCGCGGCTGCGAGCAATGCCAAGTCCGGCGTGGGAGCCTTGGCGAATGCCGCATCGGCTACCGCAGCGACGGGCAAGTCGAACATTGGCGCCGCCGCGACGTCTCGCGGATCCTCTGCGGCTGCAGCCAAGTCTGCTCTCAACCCCACCGCGAACGCGGCGGCTGTTGTGAGAGCCAAGAGCAACTTCGGCTCGATGGCCCGCCTGACGTCGGATTCCAATTCTAAGGCGGGCGCCGTGACTGCGCGTAAGAACATGGCCTCGCTCGCGCGGGCCGTGCCTGCTGCCGCCATGGTTAACAAGTCGAACTTCGGCGGGTATGTGAAGTCCGCTGTCGGCGGTAAGGGCTAGCAGCTCCCGTCACTTACGGCGCGCGCGAATACCGCGCGCGCATTGTCTCCATCCTTCCATCTCTGCTCGTATGTATAGTGAATGCCGCTTGTGCCAGTGGAGCGTGGCTGCTCAGCCAGGCACATTCTCGAGTTGTGAACTATAAGTGCGCACGATGCGATGGTGCGCGGTCTTTGCAAACGCAGTCGCTTCATTTCAGGCGATGACATCGCTCTCGGATTTATGGTATCGATCCGCCCGTCGCCAGCGTTTTGATGGCATGGGAGAGTTACAAATGAAGCTGCAGACGATCGCTGCCGCCGTGCTTGCATTGACCATTGCGGCGAGTCCCGCGTTGGCGTGCAAAGGCGAGGAGATTTATTCGGACGATTTCAGTAGCTCTGACGGTCCATGGGCGACGGCGCCCTGGTTCAGCATTGCGGGCGGAGGTGCGGCGTTCAAAATGGAGCCCGGCCAAAGCGGCTTCATTCCGTACCTTGGCGGCAACTTCAAAGAATTTGACGCTTGCGTCGACGTTGCCAATCCGGCGTTCAAGAATGCGGATGCTCCGCCCGTCGCTGGCCTCGCATTCTGGTTCAATGATTTCCAGAACATGGCTGCCGTGTTGCTGACTCCCGCGGGTGTGATGTTTTCAATCCGCAGCTCCAAGGGCCGCACGCTGGTTGCAAGCCCGCCGCGTAAGATCAATGCGCTCAAGGGCGGCGATGGCGCCGTCAACACGCTTCGTGTCACCGTGAAGGGCCAGAACGTGACCCTCTATGCCAACGACACTCGCGTCGGCGCATTCAGAGGCTCGCCTGAGGACGGTGTGATCGGCCTGATCGCAGAGTCGGAGCGGGACCAGCAGACGTCCTGGAAGTTCTCCAACTTCAAGCTCACCGAGCCGCCGAAGTAACGGCTCGTCCGTAGCGATCCGCTTGGTTCAGAAAGATTGCGGCAACGATGCGTGATGCGTCGCTGCCGTTTCTGTTTGAGAGACGATGCGACGCCTCCCGTCATTGCGACCAGATTGCTGCAGCCTGACAACGGAAGCTCGATATTGAGGCCACGGTTCGCAGCCTGTTTTCCATTTCGCAGCCCGCGATAGGGCTCGCCTGTTTCGTTTCCAGTGCTAGGTTGTGCGCTGCAAGCGGGCGCACATCGATCCATGCCGACCCTACGCGATTTTGTTTTCGGCCCTTGGCGCGCCGTGCTGGTGCTCGGTGTCACCCAGATTCTGGCCTGGGGCGCGATCTTCTATCCACCGGTCCTGACCTTGCCGTTGATCGCTGCCGATCTTGGCTGGTCGACCACGTTTGTGATGGGCGGCTTCTCGCTTGCGCTGCTGATGGCGGGCCTGGTCTCCCCGCTGATGGGGCGCCTGATCGACCGTCATGGCGGCCATCGGATCATGCCGGTGGGGTCGCTCCTCGCGGCGGTTGGCCTGCTCGCGCTCGCTTACGTCGAGTATCGCATCAGCTACCTTGCCGTCTGGCTGTTGCTCGGCATCGCGATCTCGGCATCTCTCTACGATCCCGCGTTCGCGACGCTTGGCCGGATTTTTGGCGCGGTCGCGCGCCGGCCGATCACGGCGCTCACGTTAGCGGGCGGGTTTGCCTCGACGGTGAGCTGGCCGACAACGCATGTGCTGATCGAGATCTGGGGCTGGCGGGGCACTTATCTGGCCTATGCAGCGCTGCTTGCGTTTGTGGCCGCACCGCTGCACGCCTTCGTGTTGCCGCGCCAGCGCGCTGATCGCGATGCGCGGCCGGAGAGCGGACAGCCTACACCGGCGGCGGTGCTGCCGCCGCGCGGATGGCCGTTTGCACTGGTCGCCGCGGCCTTCGCCGCTTATGCGTTCGTGCCATCCGGCCTCTCTGCCCATCTGCTTGCGATCTTCGGGCGTGCCGGCATCGATGCCGGCAGCGTGGTTGCCATTGGGGCGTTGTTTGGTCCTGCACAGGTTCTGTCGCGCGTCGGCGAGATCCTGTTCGCGCGCGCCGTTCATCCGCTGCTAGTGGCGCGCTTTGCGGTCGGCATGCTGCTGGCGGGCTTCGTCTTGATTGCGATTGCCGGGCTCTCGCTGCCGGTCGCGGCCGCCTTCATGGTGATGTTTGGAATGGCCAATGGCCTGATCACGATTGCGCGCGGCACGGTGCCGCTCGTCCTGTTTGGTGCCAGCGGCTACGGCGCCCTGCTAGGCCGCATTGCCGGGCCGTTCCTCTTGATGCAGGCGATCGCGCCTTTGGTGCTCGCGCTTGTCGTCGAGCACGGCTCGGATCGGGTGGTGCTGACCGTGGTTGCTACGCTCGCGCTCACCGCATTCACGTGTTTTGTGGTCTTGCGGCTGCCGAAGGGCAGTACCTAGACTAGCTCAGCTGCTCTGGAGAATGGCGTCGATATCGTCCTGCGTGACGTGACCGCTGTCGCCGGCAAGCTTGGGGCCGTGCAGCGGGTTGGGCTCGTTTCCGCCTGCGGCGGCAAGATGTTTGAACGCCTCGGCGCCGCCCCAGATCTCCATCATCCGGGCAATTCTTTCATCGATGAATTGCAGCATCGTCATGACCTTGGCGATACGCTGCCCGCTGAGATCCTGGAAATTGCACGCTTCGAAGATGCGCTGCACATTCTCCCGAATCTCCCGGGTGGGCGTATCATTTTTGGTCTGGGATGCGGTCAGTGACTTGGCGGCCCTTGCGATCGCTTCGGCGGCATCCATGATCTGATGGGCGGCGCGCTCGGTGCCATCGACCACGGCATCGAGCTCGCGCACGGCGCGGGGCCCGCCATGGCCGGACGCACCTGCATGCAGCATCGCGAGCTCCTGCTTGGTGCGAGCGATCGCACCATGGATCGCATCGGCTTCGTGCTGAAGCTCACGCAGGCCGTTCGGTTCGATCCTGAACGCTTGCCGTTCAATGGTGTCAGATGAGGCTGCGGGCGGGTCGATCGAGCTCATCTGCTCGACGCGAAAGACTTTACGTTGAATTGCCATGGTTTGTGAGGTGAGGCTCGTGATGCGCGCAATCAGGTGGTGTTTTTCTCTAGCGCACCCTCGCTTAACGTGGCGTTCATGGCGCGTTGGTAGCGGCCTCTGCGATTGATTAACCATGCAGTCCAGCGCTTTACTCAAATTAAACTATAAGTCGAGGAACCAATGATCGGTTGCGGGCGTAGTTAAGATCGCCGCGGGCGAATTAACCAAAGCGACGTTGGTTGTATATTTACTATGGAGGAGCGGGGCGACGAACGGGCGCTCCCCATGCGTTCAGGTCTGTGCAGCAGTTGTGTCCAGTCGAGTAGAGTGAGTCCATCCATGCAGCGTCTTGTCCTGCCCGTGCTCGTCACGGCTTTCACCTTCACTACGGCGGCGGCCGGGCCGCTCAATCTCAATCCTCCGGGGGGCGCGCAATCGGGGTCCCCGGCGAACGGCGCGCTGGTCCACCGTGTGCAGTCGGCCGGCCCTAATTTCGGCGGCGGCTTCCTCGAATTGCTATTCCGCGGCCCCGGCAACAGTGATGCCGCGCCGCGCTATGAGCCGCGACTGCCGGCCGAGCAGGGGCAGGACCCATCCGGACGGGAATACACGATCGATCCGCGCTACCAGAAGCAGGTCGTCAACTACGACGGCAGGGAGCGGGCCGGCACGATCATCATCAACACCAACGAGCGCCTGCTCTATCTGATCCAGGATGACGGCACTGCGATCCGCTACGGCATCGGGGTCGGCCGACCCGGCTTCACCTGGGCGGGCGTCCGTCAGGTCACCCGCAAACGTGAATGGCCGGATTGGACGCCGCCGCCCGAGATGCTCAGACGCCGTCCGGATCTTCCGCGCCATATGGAAGGCGGCTCGGAGAATCCGCTAGGCGCTCGCGCCATGTATCTTGGCTCGACGCTCTACCGCATTCACGGCTCGAACGAGCCGTGGACGATCGGAACGGCGGTGTCGTCCGGCTGTATCCGGATGCGCAATGAGGACGTGATCGATCTCTATGAAAGGGTCAGGGTCGGCACCAGGGTGGTGGTGATTTGACTGCAGGCGCGCCGTGAGGGCGCACATTGGCGATCGTACCGGCTCTCTTGATCAGACACTCAAACGCTAAAGGCCGCCCGGATGGGCGGCCTTCTGCTTGGCGAAGCGTGTCTCCCGTCATTCGAGCCTGAAGGCCGCCCGCAGCTGCTCCTTCACCGCCTTCTGGGTCGCCTTGGCGGCCGCTTCGTTGTAGCCGAGGTGGGGATCGGTCTCGACGCACGGGTCTTTGTAGGTGAAGGGCTGGCCGGTCGAGACATTGACCACGACGCCGTTGGCTTCTTCCTTCAGCGTGCAGGCGCGCGTGCTCTGCGAGCCCTTGCCGATGGTCGGCGTCTTGGGGCCGAGCGGATTGTCGTAGGCGTGATGCGCATCGGGATACTCGATCAGTTGTGCATCGCGCCCGGCCGCACGCAGCCGCTCAAAATAAGGACGGCATGGCCCGATCGTCACGTAGTCGTCCGCGAGCCCGTGGTGCTGCCGGATCGGGCCGGTCACGTCGGTGTCGCGGATGAAGGTCGACGAGCATGACGCGTAGAGCGGAATGTGCAGCGCGAACTGAGCGCGCGGGCTCCACATCTCCTGGAACCGCCGCATGCTGGAATAGAGCGCCGATTGCCCGCCGCGCGAGAAGCCCATGACGGCGATGCGCGCCGGATCGATCCGCGGATGGGCGGCGAGCATCTCGTGGCTGCGATAGGCGTCGAGGATCATGTTGAGGCGGCCGAGCAGCGCCTGGTCGGCGGAGGTGCTGACGATCCCGCGCGCCGAGAAGCTGTCGAGCAGGAACGACGCGATCCCCATCTCGTTGAAGTGCTTGGCCCACAGCTCGTTGCCGCCGGTGACGCCGCCCGAGCCGTGCAGCAGCACGACCGCGGGCATCCGGCCGTTGACGCCGCGCGGGATGCGCAGCTCGCCGGCGATCGTCACGGCCTTGCCGTTCTTGTCGCCGGTCAGAAACTGCTGGTCGGTCAGCGTCAGCGTCTCGATCGGGCGCAGCTCGATGCGGGCTGCGAGATCGTTCAGGCTCGGCTCGGCCAACGCCGCCTGAGTGGAGAACAAGCCTGCGATGCCAATGATCGCAGACGCCGTGCGCAATCTGCCTGCCATGGGTTTCCTCCCGCGCCATCCGGCCGCTCATGCCGGCGGCCCGGAGGCGAGTCTAGAGCATGATCAGAGCAGTGGAAACCGGCTTTTGGATGAGATCATTCGGCCGTGCGCTTTAGCGAAAGCGCGCGGCAAGTTGAGGACTCAATCGGCCTCATCGCGCTACTCGTCGTCGCCGCCGCCGCCACCATCGCCGCCGACATCGTCATCGACGTCGCTGTCGTCGGTGAACTCGTTGACGTCGTCCTGCTCGCTGGCCGCGTAGTTCGCGTCATCGTCGGAGACGTAGTCCGCTTTGGCGTTCTCGCTCGCATCGTTGTCGACAACGCCATAGCTGCGGGGCGCGCCGCCGCCACTGCTGCTGCTCCGCCCGATATCGTCGATGCCCAGGTCGCGGGCCATCTTGTTGTCGCTGCTGGTGCTGTTGCCGCCCCAGGGCGATCCCTGACCTGCGCCGGCCGGCTCGTAGGCGGCATGTGCCGTGCCGCCCCGATGGCCCATCATCGAGCGGATGCTGTCCATCATCAGCGATCCGCCGATCACGCCCGCCGCGGTCGCAGCCGCGGTTCCGAGAAACGAGCCGCCAGCCGAAGGCTGCTGCCCCATCATGGGAGCCTGGGCCATCGGGGGCGCATCGGTGCGGTAGGCGGGTGGGGCGCCCATCGGGGCACTCTCGCCACCAGGCCGCACGGTCGGCACCGAGCCGGCGCGTGGCGCCTCGCGGCGTCCAAAGACGCTCTCGCGCATGTTCTCCAGGAATCCACCCTGCCGCGGCGGCTCGGCGCCGGCGCCAAGCTGCGCTTCGAGCTCGCGGATGCGGGTATCGGCGCGCTTGAGCGCCTCGTCCTGGATCAGTGCGGTCTGTACCAGTGCGTAGGTGGCATTGGGGGCCTGACGCAGCCCGTCTTGAATGAGGCGCTCGGCCTCCCGATCGCGCGGGGCCTCTTCCAGCCTGGCCAGGCGATCGAACAGATCGGTGACGAGATTGCGTTCCTCTGGGGTCATTGGGGGTCCTCCTGTCACGCAAGCGTCTATGTAGGTGCCGGGGTTGGCGGCGGAATGACCGATTTCACAAATATTTATTGGCCCAATCCTAGGCCAGCGCGACACCATGGCGCGCAAGCAGGCCAGGAAAGCTGTCCTGAGCAAAGAACGCGTATTCCTGCTCCCGCAGGGTGGTAAGCGGATCGAGCTTCTGCAGCTCCGAGTCGACGAAGCCCGGATGACACATCACCACGCTGCCGTCCGGCAGCCCGTCGAGAAAGTGCGGAAACGTCGCGGCAAAGTCCGCCTGGTCTCGGAACGCGTAGGTGCCGGCGAAGGCCGGATTGGTGCGCACTCCAAGCGTGACGGCACGGCGGCGGAAGCCACGGCTGAGCACGTCGAGGAGGAGGCCTTGCTGATCGTGCGAGAGCATGACGGCCTGAAGTGCGCGCCCGCATTGACGCACCCAGGCGGCCGGCGCCTCGCGTCTGGCGACTGAGAGCAGCGCGTCGCGCACTTGTGGAAACAGCTGCACATGCTGGTGGCCGTCGATGAAGTCGGGCGGGCGGCCGAAATGCTCCGCGAACACGCGCACCTGTCGCGTGATCTCCGTCACCAGCGCATCTCGCTTGAGCGAGCGCAGACCGGCGCGCAGCAAGAGCGTGCCGAGCGGCAGAAACGCGCCGTCGCGCAGCGGGCGAAATCCTTTACTGAGCGGGCGGAACGGCGCCGTCAGTGTCACATGCAGCCCGATCGCCACATGTTGCGCCTTGGCATTGAGCGCCTGCAGGGCGAGCGCTTCGCCGCGATGGAAGCTTGGTGCCACGACCATGACAGAGGTGGCGTTGAGGCGTCGGCGCACGACGAGATCGCGGATTGCGGCATTGACCGATGGCGAAATGCCGTAGTCGTCCGCGCACAGCCAGATGCGGGTCATTCCGCCGCCGAGCGCGACGACGGCTCGTCCACCGCACGATCCGTGCTTTCGGCCGACTTCAGCTCGTGCTCGGCCACGAAATAGACCGGGCGAGCTTTCAGCTCGGAGAGGATCTTGCCGATATATTCGCCCATGATGCCGATCATGATCAGCTGCACGCCGCCCAGCACCATCAGGCCGACAACGACCGACGGATAGCCCGGTACGGACTTTCCAAATATGACTGTCTCGATCAGGATCTGCATGCCGAACACGAATGCGGCGCCCGCGAGCAGCAGGCCGAGCATGCTGGCAAGCCGCAGCGGCGCGACCGAAAACGAGGTGAGGCCTTCGATAGACAGGCCGAGCAGCGAACGGAAGTTCCAGGTGCTGCGTCCATGCCCGCGCGCGGCCGGCTCATAGTCGACGCGCAGTTGCCGGAAGCCGATCCAGCTGGCGAGACCCTTGAAGAAACGGTTGCGCTCGGGGAGCTGACGCAGCGCGGCGGCGGCGCGCGGAGAGAGCAGGCGGAAGTCGCCGGCATCCTCCGGAATCTTGTGGCGTGCGCCCCAGTTGATGATGGTATAGAAACCGCGCACCGAAAGCCGCCGCAGCCAGGGCTCGTTCTCGCGGTGGGCCTTGGCGGTGTAGACCACGTCATAGCCGCCATCGAGCCAATGCCCGACCAGGGTCTCGACCAGCGACGGCGGATGCTGACCGTCACCATCCATGAACAATACGGCGCCGAGCCGGGTGTGATCGAGGCCGGCCAGCAGCGCAGCCTCCTTGCCGAAATTACGCGACAGCGAAATCACCTGGACATCGAGTGCGTCGGCAGAGAGCCCGCGCGCAACCGTCAGCGTGTCATCCCGGCTGCCATCGTCGACATAAATGACCTCAGTGACCAGCCGCCTGCTGTTGCGCAGCGCAGTCGCAACCTCAACGATGCGGGTGTGCAGCCCGGGCAGGTTCCCGGCCTCGTTGTAGACCGGGATCACGATGGACAGACCAGCGTCTGCCCGTCCGCGTGGCCGCGCCAGGGGACCCGTATTGCCCAGAACTATCGGATTGGCTGCCATTTTTGGATGCCTTTCGGCGCCTTCTGCGGCTGCCGATTCATATAGCGCACGCCGACCAACCTGTCGCGCGGCCTTGGCTGCGCTTTTTTGCCTTCGTTAACCGGGGCCATGCGGCCCAGGCTGGCGGGATAGACATGGTAAGGCTCGGCGCGGCGCGCCAGCCGTGCTAAGCGGTGCGCGCCATGGGAATTTTTCACGCATTCGACGGTCTTTTACGCCGCCTCCGGGAGATCGATCGCGCGATTCTGGTCAAGGCGGTCAGTTTTGCCATGATCGGTCTCGTGAATACCGGGATCGATTTTGGCGTATTCACCTTCACCTACTACTACTTGGGCTGGCACATTCTCGTCGCCAACCCGACTGCCTGGCTGCTGGCGGTCAGCAATTCCTACGTCTTGAATTCAATGATTACATTTGCGGCGGAAACGGGACGCCGACTGAGCGTAAAAGCTTACATTACGTTCATCTTCACCCAGGCCGGCGGGCTGGTCGCCAATACGATGACCGTCTTTGTCCTGTCGTATTTCATGCCGGCGTGGATGGCGAAGATTCCCGCCATCGGGGCAAGCTTCATTGTCGACTTTACGCTCTCGCATCTCGTCGTCTTTCGTCGCCGGGAAGAGCTTTCCAAGAGTTAGCGATCAAGGGAGAGGCGCGCGTGCTGCACAATGAAAATTTGACGGCCGAACGGCCGAGCTTTGTCACGCATCTCGAATGCGCTTACACGGGCGAGCATTACCCGGCTGACACGGTTCATAATCTCTCGCGCGCCGGCAAGCCGCTGCTGGTGCGCTACGATCTCGAAGGCGTGCGCAAGGCGTTGAGCAAGGAGGCGCTCGCGCGCCGTCCCGCTGATCTTTGGCGCTATCGCGAGCTGTTGCCCGTGCGCCGTACCCGCGACATCGTCAGCCTCGGCGAGGTGATGACACCGCTGGTGCCGATGCCGAAGCTCGCCGCACCGGGCGGCGAGCTGATCGTCAAGGATGAAGGGCGGCTGCCGACCGGCTCGTTCAAGGCGCGGGGCCTGGTCATGGCGGTGTCGATGGCGAAGGCGCTTGGCATCACGCACATGGCCATGCCGACCAACGGCAACGCCGGTGCTGCGCTCGCCGCCTATGCGTCGAGCGCCGGCATCAAGACCACGATCTTCTGTCCAGAGGATACACCCGAGGTCAATGTGAGCGAGATCGCGCTGCAGGGCGCGACCGTGTATCGCGTTAACGGGCTGATCGACGATTGCGGCAAGATCGTCGGCGAAGGCAAAGCGAAAGTCGGCTGGTTCGACGTCTCGACGCTGAAGGAGCCTTATCGCATCGAAGGCAAGAAGACGATGGGGCTCGAGCTGGCCGAGCAGCTCGACTGGGATGTGCCTGATGTCATTCTCTATCCGACCGGTGGCGGCACCGGTTTGATCGGGATGTGGAAGGCGTTCGCCGAGCTCGAGGCGATCGGTTTCATCGGCAAGAAGCGGCCGCGGATGGTGGCGGTGCAGGCCGCGGGTTGCGCCCCGATGGTGCGCGCCTATGAGGCGGGCGAGGAGCATGCGCCGCGCTGGGAGAACGCGCATACGATCGCGTCAGGCATTCGCGTCCCACAGGCGGTGGGCGACTTTTTGATTCTGCGTGCGGTGCGTGAGAGCGGCGGCTTTGCGATTGCGGTCGATGATGACGCCATCACGGCAGCGCTCGCTGAGGCCGCGCGCGTGGAGGGCTTCCTGATGTGTCCGGAGGGCGCCGCCACCTACGCAGCCTACAAGCAGGGCCTTGCCGATGGGCGCATCCGGCGCGACGAGCGCGCGGTGCTGTTCAATTGCGCGACCGGGCTCAAGTACCCGCTGCCGCCGATTCACCGGACGCTGGATCGGCACAAGCCGATCGACTTCGCGGCCCTGTAGCGGCGCTGTGACCCTGTAGCGGCGCTGTCGTGGCGTGGTAGGCTTCCGAAACCTTTGTCGGGAGGATGCCTATGCCAAGGCTGCTGGTCGCCGTCACGCTGGCCGCAATCGTTGCTGGCCTATCCCATGCCAACGCGCAGACCTATCCGGCGCGCCCGATCACCATGATCGTGCCGCTCGCGCCGGGCGGCTCGACCGACGTGATCGGCCGCATCATGGCGGAAGGCATGCGGGTCTCGCTCGGGCAGCCGATCGTGGTCGAGAACGTCACCGGCGCCGGCGGCACTCTTGGCGTGGGACGCCTCGCCCGGGCGACCCCTGATGGCTACACGTTCGGCATCGGGCAGTGGGGCACCAACATGGCGAACGGCGCCATCTACTCGCTCCAGTACGATCTCGTGGCGGACTTCGAGCCGATTGCACTGATCGCGACGCAGCCGTTCCTGATCGTCGCCCGCAAGACTTCATCCCGCCAAGGACCTTGCGGAGCTGGTCACGTGGCTGAAGACCAACACCGACAAGGCCTCGCAAGGCAATTCCGGCATCGGCACGCCCAGCCATGTGGCCGGCATCTTCCTGCAGAACGCGATCGGCGCGCGCTGGCCGCTGGTGCCTTATCGCAGCGCCGGCCTGTCGATGCAGGACCTGATTGCCGGCAACATCGACGTCATGCTCGACACCCCCGCGGTGTCGATGCCGCAGGTGCGCTCCGGCAACATCAGGGCCTATGCGGTGACCGCCAAGAACCGCATCGTGGTTGCGCCGGAGATTCCAACGACCGACGAGGCTGGCCTGCCCGGATTCTATTTCTCGTTCTGGCACGCGCTGTGGGCGCCCAAGGGCACGCCGCAGCCGATCATCGCCAAGCTCAACCAAGCCGCCGCGAAAGCGCTCGCCGATCCGGGCATCAAGCAGAAGCTCGTCGACCTCGCGCAGGACATCTTCCCGCCCGAGCAGCTCGCGCCGCAGGCGCTGCTGGCATTCCATAAGGCGGAGATCGAGAAATGGTGGCCGGTCATCAAGGCCGCCGGCATCAAGGCGGAGTGAGGATGCGATGCTGAAAGTCCTGCTTGTTGCTGCATTGCTGTCGTGTGCGGGGGCGTCGAACGCCGGTGCCCAGACTTATCCGTCAAAGCCCATCACCATCGTGGTGCCGTTCGCAGCCGGCGGACCGTCCGATGCGCTGGCGCGCATCCTCGGGGACCGCATGAAGGCCACACTTGGCCAGTCGTTCGTGATCGAGAATGTGACAGGCGCCGGTGGATCGATCGGAGTTGGTCGTGCGGTGCGCGCGCCGGCCGATGGCTACACCGTCAGCTTCGGGCATCTCGGCACGCATGTGGCGAACCAGGCGATCTATCCGCTGCCATACGACATGCTGACCGACCTCGATCCGGTGGTGCTGCTGCCCAGCAACCCGATGGTCGTGGTGAGCCGCAACTCACTGCCGGCAAAGAGCCTGCAGGAGCTGCTCGCCTGGGTGAAGGCCAACCCCGACAAGGCGTCGGCGGGCACCGCCGGCGCTGGGTCCGGCGCCCATATCGCGGGCGTCTACCTGCAGAACCTCACCGGGCTGCGGCTGCAATTCGTGCCTTATCGCGGCACGGCGCCGGCGCTCACCGATCTCGTCGCTGGCCAGATCGACATCATTGTCGATCAGGCCTCGAACTCGATGCAGCAGATCCGCACCGGCAACATCCGCGCCTATGCGATCACCGATCGCAAGCGGCTGTCGGCCGCGCCCGATATTCCGACCGTGGACGAGGCTGGTCTACCGGGCTTCTACATGACGCTGTGGAATGGCCTCTGGGTGCCGAAGGGCACGCCGAAGGAGGTGGTGAACAGGCTCAACGCTGCGGTAGTCGAGGCACTTGCCGACCCGGCAGTGAAAAGCCGGCTGGTTGATCTCGGCCTCGAAATCCCCGAGCGCGATCAACTCACGCCCGAGGCGCTCAGTGCCTGGCACAAGGCCGAAGCCGCGAAGTGGTGGCCGATCATCAAGGCGGCAAACATCAAGCCGGAGTGAGTGTGGTGCTCGGCGTTGCCCCACAACGGCGTCATGGCCGGGCATAGCGCGTCGAAGACGCGCGTGAACGCGCTTATGTCCCGGCCATCCACGTCTTCCTCACTAACCCAACAAATAAAGGAAGACGTGGATGCCCGGCACAAGGCCGGGCATGACGGCTGAGGGGAAGTCCCGTTATATCGTCTTGTGCGGGCCCGTAGTCATCGCCCCTCGCGCAACAGTGCAAACGCCCGATTGAGCGCATTCGACGCCGCTGCAAGCTTCGCTCGCCGCTCCGCGATCCAGGCATTGTCGGCTGCGAGCTGCGTCCGTTGCGCGCCCAGCATGCGCTGCACTTCCGCGGGCTGCGGGCCGCCAAGCCCGAGGCTCGAGTGCACCATGTTCTCAGCGGTGAGCGCACGGCGGAAATCGGCCTCCGCGAGCGGCAGCTTAGTTTCCTTCAGGCCGAAATGTGCAGCCGCCTTGGCGTAGATCTCCTGCGCGGCCGCAAATGGAATCTGGGTTGGGCGCAGGCTGTTGCTGCGGCCATAGGTGACGAGGTCGGACGCGAAGTGATGGCCGACACGGAACGGCACATTGGCGTCGCGTTGCAGGATGTCGGCAAGCTCGGTCGTGGTGGCGTAGTCGGCATTGACCTCCTCGAGCGCGCGCGGTTCGTTGAACGTGAGCTGCTTCACTACCGCGGTGAGCTTGCCCAGCATGTCGGAGGCGCGGGCCAGCGTCTGCGCTGGGTCGCCGCCTTTGTAGTCGGGCACGCCATGCGGAACGTTGTGTGCCTTGAAGAGGTAGGTCGCGGCGCCGCCGAGCACCTCGCTCGCCCGGATGCGCACGTCGTTGAGCGCGACCGGATTGCGCTTCTGCGGCATGATGCTGGAGACGCCGGTGAGGTCGCCCTCCTCGAGCGCGAGCCAGGGCGTGGTCATGCGATACTGCGCCTCGATGTCGGACACAAAGGTGCTGACCGTGAGCGCGATCGAGGTCGCGACGCTGACAAGCTCGGCGCCGGCATCGATCGGCGAAATCTGGTTGGCGTCGAGCGAGTTCTCGATGACGCCGTCGAAACCGAGCAACTCGGCGAGCCGCGGCCGGTTGACCGGAAAGCTTGACGTGCCGAGCGCGGCCGAGCCGAGCGGCGACTTGTTGACGGTCGCGAAGGCCTGCGCGAGCCGCACGCCGTCGCGCTCGAGCGCCTGTGTGTAGGCGAGAATGTAGTGCCCGAACGAGATCGGCTGCGCCTGCACGCCGACCGTATAGGCCGGCACGATCGCGTCCGGATGCTTGGCGGCAAGCTCCACGAGTGCCGTGCGCGCCACGTTGAGCGCCGCATAGGTGGAGAGCACCTGGTCGCGCTGAAACAGCCGCGTGCGGGTCGCGCCGATGTCCTGCCGGCTGCGGCCGGAATGCATGCGGGTCACGTCCGGCCCGCCGATCGCGATGATCAAGGGCTCAACCTGCAGATAGTCGCCGGAACGGGGTGCGCCGGGCTTCTCGGCATCCGCAATCACCTGCGCGACCGCGTCCGCGATGGTCTTGCCGAGCACCTTGGGAACGATCCCTTGCTCGACCACCATGACGCTCGAGGCTTTGTTCAGCTCGCTCAGCCAATAGAACTCGTCGTGTCGCTCTTGTGCAGCGGCACTTCCGGCCGCAACGAGCAGCGCGACGATACACACGATCCCATGATGACGCTTCGCGCCCATCGTTTCCTCCCATGGCTTTGATCTGATGAGAGGTTGGATTCGCGGCGGCGATTTTGCAACAGGCACGCCAGGGTGCGCGGGGGTATCCGGAGCGCTCAGCGAGCGAGCCGGCTGCGCAGCACCAGCGTTCCGATGGCAGCGAGATTGAGCAGGTTGAAGCCGACGCCCACCGCGAAGGCTGGAGCGTAATAGCCGAAATGATCGTAGAGGATACCGGCAAGCCAGGTGCCGGTTGCCATGCCGCTGCCGCTGAGAAGGAGCAAGCCCGGCACCCGCCAGCTCGCCTCGCTTGCTGGGAAATATTCGCGGATCGCCAGCACATAGGCGGGAATGAGCGCACTGAAGCCGACCCCAAAGGCGCCCGCGACCGCGAACAGTCCGGCCTCGTCCTGAGTGAGCAGAAACCCGGCCATCCCGGCAGCCTGCAGCACCGAGCTGATCAATAGCGTCAGCAATCCGCCGATCCGGTCGGAGATCGCGCCCCAGCCCTGGCGGCTCAGGAAGCCGACGCCGAGGAGGACGGACAGCATGGCGGCCCCATGCGTCGGAGTGATGCCGAGGTCGGAGCAGAATGCGACCAGATGCGCCTGCGGCATCGACATGGTGACGCAACACAGGAAGGCCGCCACCGCGAGCATCGCGAACACGACGTTGGGTGGCCAGCCGAACACCTTTGGTGTCACTGTCGTGCCGCCAGTTCCAGTAGCGACAGCCGGAAGTTCGGGCGGCTCGTGCAGGAACAGCAAGGCGAGAGGTACGATCAGGGCGATGGCGAACAGGCCGTAGCCGATCATGGTCGCCTGCCAGCCGTACAGCGCAATCGCGCGCTCGAAGAGCGGCGGCCAGACCGTGCCGGCGAGATAGCTGCCGCTCGAGATCAGCGCCAGCGCCGAGCCGCGCCGACGGTCGAACCAGCGGCTGACATAAACGTAAAGCGGCGCATTGAGCCCGGCATTGCCGAGGAGACCCATGAAGATGCCGTGGCCGACATAGAGCTGCCAGGGCTGGCCGAGCGTCGAGATGAAGAGCCCGATGCAGACCGACACTCCGCCGAACAGCACAGTCCAGCGAATGCCATAGCGCTCGGCGAGACGACCCATCGCGAGGCCGCCGACCGAGGAGCCGAACCAAGCGAGTGAGTTGGCGAGTGCAGGCGCCGAGCGCGAGCCGCCGAGGTCGGCGGCGATCGCTTTCAGCCCCACCGCGTTGATCCAGAGCGAGCCGAACGAGAGCGACAGGAGCGTGACCGAAATGCCGGCCACGAGCCATGATGTCCGTGTTTCGATGCTTGGTGCGTGCAAAAGTTGGTCCCGGCGGGGGGTTACGGCGAAGCGGCGGACTGTAGCTGGCGCGAGCCGCAACTGGAATGGGCGACGCGAGGGGCTGCGATGCGTCAGCCCGCAAGCCCCGCTTCAAGCCGGGTATAGAGCGGATTGTCGCGTGCGAACACGTAGCCGAGATCGGCCACTGTGACGGCCTCGGCGCCCTGCTCGCGCAGGAAGCTCGCGAGCGCGTGCACCTCGCCGGGTGGGCAGTGCAGCGTCACCATCCCGGATGATGTTGCATTGCCGAAAGGCACCTCGACCCTGAAGCGCTTCTGCGCGTCCGCCAGCATGGCGTCGTGGTTATCGGCGAGCCGCGCACGCACCTCGCGGAAGGCGCGGCCGCGCGCTTCGGCGGCCAGGCGATCGAGCATCAGGCGAGCTGTGGCGCGCTCGCTCTCGCCCCAATGCGCGGTGCGCGCGGCGACCAGATTGGCCTGTGAGCGCAGGATCACGCCGTCGTCGATCACCTTGAGCGCATTGGCGGACAGTGTCGCACCCGTCGTGGTGATGTCGACAATCAGCTCGGCAGTGCCGGCCGCGGGCGCGCCCTCGGTCGCGCCCGAGCTCGCCACGATGCGATAGTCGGTGACGCCGTGCGCGGAGAAGAAGTCGCGCGTGAGATTGATGTATTTGGTGGCGACGCGAAGCTTGCGATTGTGCTTGAGCCGAAACGCGGTCGCGACGTCGTCGAGGTCGGCCATGGAATAGACATCGATCCACGCCTGCGGCACCGCCACGACCACGTTGGCATGGCCGAAACCGAGCCCGTCGATCAGGATGACCTTGCGGTCGGCATCCGGGATCATCTCCCGCACCAGGTCTTCGCCGGTCACGCCGAAATGCAACATCCCTTGCGCGAGCAGCTCGGTGATCTCGGACGCCGACAGAAAGGCGACCTCGACGCCGGCAAGGCCCGCGATCGTGCCGCGATAGTCGCGGGCGCCGCGCGGCTTGATGAGCTCAAGCCCGGCACGCGAGAAGAAGCGCGCGGCGTTCTCCTGCAGCCGTCCTTTCGCGGGCACCGCTATGACGAAGGGCGCGCTCATGCAGCGCCTCCGCGGGCGGCAAGCCGCTCGATCCACGCCGCAAAGCCTACCGCTGGAATGGGCTTGGCGCTGCCGAGCCTGGTGAGCAAGCCGTCGTAGCGCCCGCCCGCGACCAGCTGCCCGGCGGCGCGTCCTTGCGGATCGTGCAGCTCGAACACGAAGCCGGTGTAGTAGTCGAGCCCGCGGCCGAAGGCGGTCGAGAACTTGATGCGGCGAACGTCGACGCCACGCGCGGCCAGGAAGCCGGTGCGGCTCTCGAACAGATCGAGCGCGGCGTTAAGCTTGAGCGAGCCATCCTTGGCGATCGTGCGCAGCTCAGCTGCCGCCTCGTCGGGATCGCCCGTCACTGCAAGGAAACGCTCGATCAGCGCGCGCGTCTCGCGCGGCAGCGAGGTCTGGGCGCCGAGCGCAGCCTGCTCAAGAAAACGATCCGCGATCTCGCCGACCGAGCGGCCGCCAACCGCCGAGATGCCGGCGATCGACAGAAGGTCGGTGACCAGCGCGTGCGCGCCTTTCGGATCGGAGCCCGCCAGCGCAGCGAGCACGCCCTGATATTCCGGCCGCGCATGCGAGGCCGAGATGGTCAGCCGCTCCAGATCCTGCGCGAGCGAGGTCTTGTGGTTGAAATCCTTGATCAGGCGGCGCTTCCAGGCCGGCGCCAAATCAAGCGCCGCGATCAGCGCCGCAAACAGGCCGACGTCGCCGATGTGGATATCGGGCGTGGCGAGGCCATAGTGCGCTGTCGTGTCGAGGCCGAGCGCAAGCATCTCGGCGTCGGCGGCCGCGATGTCAGGCCGTCCAAATGATTCGATGCCGGCCTGCAGGAATTCGCTCGATGCGTTCTGGCGGTGCCGGAAGACCTGCCCGAGGTAGCAAAACCCATGCGCCTTGCCGGCCGCAGGCGAGGCCAGATAGTCGCGCGAGACCGGAATGGTGAGGTCCGGCCGCAGACACAGCTCGCGGCCGTGCGGATCGGTGGTGAGGAACATCCGTTTGCGGATGTCCTCGCCCGAGAGGTCGAGGAACGGCTCCGCCGGTTGCAGGATGGCTGGCGCAACACGGGTGTAGCCGGCGCGCTCGAAGGAGGCGACGAGCGCTTCGGCGCGCTTGTCGCGCGCACGTTCCGCGGACCTTGTTGCTGCACTCGTCATGTTACGCAGATACGGTTTAAGCCATTGGCGGCAGCGGGCTTTAGCACGCGCCGGTTACGATTTCGATGCCGGTGCGGGTATGCCGTTAATGGATCGTCCACCATGACGGCCGTGTGAACGTGAGATGGTTAACGCCAGTCTCCCAGTGCAGCGCCAACCAGCGCCAGCGCCGCGACTGCTGCGGTATCGGCGCGCAGGATGCGCGGCCCGAGCGCGAGCCGGACCAGGTTGGGCGCTCGCAGCAGGGAAGCCCGCTCGTCCTCGGCGAACCCTCCCTCTGGCCCGATCAGGACCGCGAGCGGCGGCGGAGCGCTGCCGGCAGCCGGACGGGCCGCGGCAAGCGCCGCCAGCGGGTCTTTCACCTCGGCCTCCTCGTCGCAGAAAATCAGCAGGCGCTCGGGCTTGCGCTCGGCCAGCATGTGCTCGAGGCTGATCGGGGCTGCTATCTCGGGCAGCGTCAGGATGCCGCACTGCTCGGCTGCCTCGATCGCATTGGCCTGCATCCGCTCAAGGTTGACGCGGGTGATCTGAGTGTGCCGCGTCAGCACGGGCTGCAGGCGCGAGGCCCCCATTTCGACCGCTTTCTGCACCATGTAGTCGAGCCGCGCATGCTTGAGGGGCGCAAACAGATAATGCAGATCGAGAGGCGTCGTCTGGTTGCGGGTCTGCTCGCCGAGCGCCAGCGACAGCGCGCGTTTTCCGCGGTCCGCCAGGGTGGCGCGCCATTCACCATCGCGGCCGTTGAACACCAGCACGGGCGCGCCCGCCCTCAGTCGCAACACATTGCGCAGGTAGTTTGCCTGAGCTGGGTCGAGCTCCAGCGTGTGGCCGCTCAGGAGAGCGGCCGCGACGTAGAGCCTCGGGCTGTGGAAATCGTAGCGTGGCATGGTGGCGTTCGGACCTGAGCGGCCATTGATCGATTTTGGCACTGAATTAGTGATTTGCCGTGTTATCGCCCGATTCAAAAGCCTGATATTGTGGCAGGGGCGAAGCCATTACGGCCGAATCGGAAAAGAAGAGGACGTGCCATGACGGTCAGCCGGGCCCTTGTGTTTGCGACCTTAATGGTTGCCGCTCCATTTGCGGCATATGGGCAGTTCGGGGGCATGCCCGGGATGCCCGGCGGGATGCCCGGTGGGGGCGGCGGCTTCGGTGGCCCGCCAGCGGGGCCACCGCCTGCGTGCAAAGAACTGTTGTCGATGCGCGATGAGGTCCAGAAGCATGGCACGGCCATCCAGAAGGCCAACGAGAAAAAGGCAACCGTTCAGGAAGCCTGCAAGCTGTTCAGAAACTTTCTCGGCGCGGAGGCCAAGTTCATCAAGAGCCTCGAGGACAACAGTCGGACCTGTGGTGTCCCGCCCGACGCCATCAAGCAGGCCAAGGAGGGGCACTCCAAGGCTTCGGTGATTGGCAAGCAGGTGTGCGATGCCGCCGCTCAGGGGCCGCGCCCGGCCGGGCCGAGCCTGAGCGATGCTTTGGGTGCTGGCCCAGTGGTGCCTGAGGGCTCCAAGTCGAGCAGCGGTGGGGCCTTCGACACGCTGAACGGCAACATCCTGTCGCGATGACCGGCGCAGCCGCCGGACGGGTCGCTGATTCAACCGGAAACTGGGTCGATAGCCTCGCACCGGCGTGGACGCGACCGTATTTGCGTCTCGCGCGCCTCGATCGCCCGATCGGGTCATGGCTGCTGTTGTTGCCGTGCTGGTGGTCGGCGGGGCTCGCCGCTGTGGCCGCGCATGAGCAGGTCAATGTCTGGCACGTTGTTCTGTTCTTCATCGGCGCCTTTGCGATGCGCGGCGCCGGCTGCACCTGGAATGACATCGTCGACCGTGATCTTGACGCCATGGTCGAGCGCACGCGCTCGCGCCCGATCCCGTCGGGCCAGGTCAGCGTTGCGGCCGCATTCGCGTTTCTGACGCTGCAAGCGCTCATCGGCCTTGCGGTGCTCGTACAGTTCAACCGCTTCACGATCCTGACCGGCATCGCGTCACTTGCAGTCGTGGCGATCTATCCGTTCATGAAGCGGGTGACCTACTGGCCGCAGATCGCACTCGGCCTCGCCTTTTCCTGGGGCGCGCTGATGGGCTGGCCGGCGGTGTTCGCGCGGCTCGATTGGCCTGCGCTGTTGCTCTACGCCGGCGCGATCGCCTGGGTGATCGGCTACGATACGATCTACGCGCATCAGGATCGCGAGGACGATGCGCTGATCGGCATCAAGTCGACCGCGCTGCTGTTCGGCGAGCGCACCAAGCCGATACTCGCGGTCTTCTATACGCTGGCGGTCGCGCTGATTGCGCTTGCGGGCTGGAGCGTCGGCGCCGGCATCGTGTTCTCGCTCGGGCTTGTTGCCTTCGCGGCCCACTTGTCATGGCAGATCCGGCGGCTCGACATCGCCGATCCGGCAAACTGCCTGGTCGTATTCAAATCGAACCGCGATGCCGGATTGATCCTGTTCGGCGCGCTCGCAATTGATGCGATGCGTTTGGTTTAAGTTCAGGTTCGCGCGATGATCTCGCGCTCACCGCGATGCACGGCAGCATCCGCGATCGATTTGCCAACACGGCGACGCAGCGGCAAGGTCGGTCGCCTCATCCGCAGCGCTGAACGGCGGCGACGGCGCCAGCTTGGCGTGGCGACGCGAACGGCGCCCATGCGCGCAAACGGTTCGCGCAGGCTGCCGTCGGCCTCGACGACGAGGAGCGGCAAGCACAGCGCGCGTCCCCACGACTGCCACTCCGCCACGATGTCGGTACCGTCAGTGGCGCGATAAACCGGAAGCGACAAGCCGGGATCGCGATGCTCGAGCACGACCGCGACGGCGCCGTCCTGCCCATCGTGCGGCGGCTCGATCCGGATCGCCACGCCCAGATAAGCGGCGATCCGCACCTTGATCGCCATCTTGATGCCGCGCACGGCACGGCGTAGCACAACATGATCGCGCGAAAGCTCGACCACGCGCACGCGCCCGTCCGCGGTCCTGTCGTTGACCGCAAACCGAACCGGGAGTGTGAAGGGGTCGAGCCGCACGTGGCGGCTCGACCCGGCAGGACTGGTCCTGCCGACTGCAGCTTGACGCCTCAAGATAAGCTCCCCGCCGGGGTTATCCCCGGTCCGCCTTTATCTGCCGGAAGTTTGTCCCCCCGGTCCTTGCCGCAAACATGCCGCAAACGCTTCGGAATCCGCTTAATGTTCCTGGTTAATTCGCGGTATCACCGCTTCGGAGTGTTCTCATGCTTGACGCGGCGTTGCTGCGTTTCGTCAATTTGTGGCTAACCTCCACCCCCAACACGGAAAAGTGAGCAAATGACCTCGTTGTTCGACCAAACCGCCCTTGCCGACCTCGCCGAGCGCCTGGTCGCGGCGGCGCAGCGGGCCGGTGCTGATGCAGCCGATGCGGTCGCGGTGCGCTCGATGTCGCTGTCGGTCGAGATCCGCGAGGGGGCGGTCGAGGAATCGCAGCGTTCCGAATCCGACGACGTCGGATTGCGTGTACTGGTGGGCCGGCGTCAGTCGGTGGTCTCCACCAACGATATCCGGGCCGACGTGGCGCAGCTTGCGGAGCGCGCTGTCGCGATGGCCAGGATTGCGCCGGAGGATCGCTTCGCCGGATTTGCGGATGAGAGCCTGCTGGAGCGAAATCCGCCTGACCTCGATCTCATTGATCCGGAGCTTCCTTCCGTTGCGGTGCTGGAGGAGCGCGCGCAGGCCGCCGAAGCTGCTGGTCTTGCGGTGAAGGGCGTGACCAAGTCAGAAGGTGCGTCGGCTTCGGCCGGCATTGGCGGCATGGTGCTGGCGACGAGCCACGGCTTTCGCGGCTCGTACCTGACCTCGCGCCACAGCCTGGCAATGAGCGCGATCGCGGGCGAGGGAACCGCGATGGAGCGCGACTACGATTTCTCTTCCTCGCTGCACGCTGCCGATCTCGATCCGGCGGAGCAAATCGGGCGCTCGGCGGGCGAGCGTGCGGTGGGCAGGCTCAATCCGCGCAAGGTTGCGACCAAGCGTGTCCCAGTCGTGTTCGACCGCCGGATCGCGGGTGGACTGATCGGGCATCTCGCCGGCGCCATCAACGGCGCTGCGGTCGCGCGCAAGACCAGCTTCTTGCGCGACAAGCTCGGGGAGCGGCTGTTCAAGCCTGGCATCCGCATCATCGACGATCCGCTGCGCAAGCGCGGTCAGCGCTCGCGTCCATTCGACGGCGAGGGCGTCAAGGCGCGCGTGCAGGCCATCGTGGACGATGGCGTGCTCAAGACCTGGCTGCTCGACAGCGCCACGGCGCGCGAGCTCGACCTCGCAACGACCGGGCATGCTCAGCGCGGCGTGTCGTCGCCGCCGTCGCCCGGACCGACCAATCTGCATCTCGAGGCGGGACCGCGCAGCCCCGACGAGTTGATCGCCGATATCTCCGATGGCTTCTATGTCACCGAGCTGATCGGCATGGGCGTAAACCCGGTGACCGGGGACTACAGCCGCGGCGCGTCGGGGTTCTGGATCGAGAATCGGCGAACTCAGCTATCCGGTAAGCGAGGTCACCATCGCGGGCAATCTGATCACAATTTTCGGCGCGCTTGAGCCCGCCAACGATCTCGAGTTCCGTTATGGCACCAACGCGCCGACGGTGCGCATCGAGGGGCTGACCGTTGCCGGACGTTGACCGCAGTCTGAGCGCACTGGCGCCCGCGCTTGCGGAAACGGTTCGCGCCGCGGGCGAGGTTGCGCTGAAAACCTTTCGGCAGCCGCTGCGGCAGTGGATCAAGGGCGAGTCGTCGCCGGTCAGCGAAGCCGATATCGCGGTCAATGAGTTTCTGCACGAGCGCCTGCTTGGCTTGGCGGCAGGCTATGGCTGGCTGTCGGAAGAGACCGAGCTCGATCCGGCGCGGCTTGAGGCCGAGAATGTGTGGATTGTCGATCCGATCGATGGCACTCGCGCCTATCTGGCGGGCCAGGACGACTGGACGATCTCGGTGGCACTGGCCGCGCGGGGCCGGCCGACGCTCGGCGCGGTGTTTGCTCCGGTCTCGCAGGAATTGTTCCTGGCGGTGGCAGGACGCGGCGCCACCCGCAACGGCGCGCCTATCGCGGCCAGCGCTGGCCGCGATATGACTGGCGCGAAGGTTGTGGGTCCCAAACGTCACATCAACTGGCTTGCCAGCCTCAACGCCAACGCCATTCCGATGCCCCGCATCGGCTCGATTGCGCTGCGGCTCGCGCGCGTCGCGCAGGGCGTGCTTGATGCGGCATTCGCCGGCGGCAACAGTCACGATTGGGATCTTGCGGCCGCTGACCTTTTGGTGCACGAAGCCGGCGGCGCGCTCACCGCGATCACGGGCGAGACGTTGACCTACAATGGTTCCGAACTGGTCCATGGCGCGCTCTTGGCCGCGGGCCAAGAGCGCCATACGGCGCTGATCAGTATGGTCCGCGACCACCCCGAACTCGCGTGATGGCTGTCCATGCGATTGCTGAAGCGATTGACTGCGTCACGCTGGTTTCAGGTCGCCGTCGGTGTGCTGGCGGCTGAATATCTGCGGCTGGTGTGGAAGACCAACCGCTTCGTGATCGAGCCGCCCAACGGCTACGAGCGCTTTGATGCCGATCCGCCGGGGATCGCGGTGTTCTGGCATGGCCAGCATTTGATGACGCCGTTTCTCAGCCGGCGGCACCGCGTGAAAGTGATCATCTCGCGCCATCGCGACGGCGAGATCAACGCCATCGCGGCCGAGCGCCTCGGCATCGGGACGATCCGCGGGTCCGGCAGTCATTCCGGCGATTTCTTCCGCAAAGGTGGACCGCGCGCGTTCCGGGCGATGGTGGAGGCGCTGGAGCAGGGATACAACGTGGCATCGACCGCGGACGTGCCGAAGGTCTCGCGCATCGCGAGCCTCGGGATCGTGAAGCTCGCCGCCGCCTCAGGGCGGCCGATCTTTCCGGTCGCGATCGTCACCAGCC
The DNA here is from genome assembly GCA_963817015.1 of uncultured Alphaproteobacteria bacterium. GTDB lineage: Bacteria > Pseudomonadota > Alphaproteobacteria > Rhizobiales > Xanthobacteraceae > VAZQ01. Next base: position 386,266 of record CAWFMV010000019.1, read on the forward strand.
GCTACAAGGAATTGAATTCGTGGGATCGCTGCGTCATCAATCTCCCGTTTGGGCGCGGCGCGATCGTCTGGGAAGGCCCGATCATGGTGCCGCCCGATGCCGACGACGCTACGCTTGAGGCGGCGAGACGCGAGATCGAGGCCGGTGTTAACCGAGTGACCCAGCGGGCCTATGCGTTGGTGGCGCGCAACGGCCGCGCGCCTGTGCATGAGGCACATGCGAAATAGACAATTCCTGTGATAGGCAATATCCGACCGGGGTAATTGCAAATCGGGCGACGGGCCTGATCACGAGGGATCTGCCATGGCGAAAAAACCCCCAAGCAAGCAACTTCTGCACCTTGTCTTTGGTGGCGAGCTCAAGGATCTGCACGACCTTGAGTTCAAGGATCTCGACAAGCTGGATATCGTCGGCATCTATCCGAACTACGCGACCGCCTATACGGCCTGGAAGGCGAAGGCGCAGCAGACCGTCGACAACGCCCACATGCGCTATTTCGTCGTGCACATGCATCGACTGCTTGATCCCGAGGAAGACGACGAAGCCGGTCACTGAGGCCAGCCTCCGGGTTCAGCGTCGTCGTGCCTGACCAACCCGTTGCTGTAACCGAGTGGGCGTAGCCGAGACGGACAAGTCAGGTTAGCCTCCACCATCGGCAGAGGGTGGAGGGAACCATGTTCTCCAAGAGTGCCGTTCTCCTTGCAGTTCTGATCGCCGCTCTTGGCGCTCATGTAAGCCGCTCCGCTGCGCAAATCTGGGTCGGCACGTGGGTCGGCACCTGGACCGCGAGCCCGCAGCCGCCTCGCGGCGTCATGCCGGCAAGCTTCTCAAACCAGACCGTTCGCCAGATCGTCCGCGTCAGCATTGGCGGCAGCAAAGTCAGGATCAGGCTCTCGAACGAGTTCGGCAGCAAGCCGGTGTTGATTGGGGCTGCCACTGTCGGACTAGTTGAACGGGGCAAGGACATTGTAACCGGCAGCCTGCGGCCGCTGACGTTCGGAGGTGCAAGAAAGGTCACCCTGCTGCCGGGCGCGCCGGCGTTGAGCGATCCGGTCGAGCTGAACGTAGCGCCGCTCTCCGACCTCGCCATCAATCTGTATTTGCCTGCGGCGACCGAGCTCGCCACGGTTCATCAGGTCGGTCAGCAGACCGCCGATGTGTCAGCGCCAGGCGACTTCACGGCAAGCGCTGAATTTCCGGTCGCCGATCAATTCACCCACCGGTTCTTTCTGACCGGAGTCATGGTCGAGCCGAGCGCGCCCGCGCGGGCGATCGTGACATTCGGCAACTCGATCACCGATGGGACGAATTCGACCGTCAATGCCAATGGACGCTGGCCCGACATTCTGGCGCGCCGATTGAAGGATGCCGGCGCGACCGTCGCGGTGCTGAACCAGGGGATCAGCGGCAATCGCGTGCTCAGCGACGGTGCGGGCGTGAGCGGGCTTGCCCGTTTCGAGCGCGACGTGCTGAGCCAGCCTGCCGTGTCGCATGTCGTGATCCTGCTCGGGATCAACGATATCGGCTGGCCCGGTACGGCGCTCGAGCCGAACGGCATCATTCGCACTGCGGACGACATCGTCGCCGGCTACAAGCAAATGATCGAGCGAGCCCGTGTCCGCTCGATCAAGGTGATCGGCGCCACGCTGACGCCGTTCGAGAACGCGCTCGCCGGACGGCCGAACCAGGGCTATTTCACGACTGACAAAGAGGTGAGGCGTCTCGCTGTCAATCACTGGATCAGGACCAGCGGCGCCTTCGATACGATCATCGACTTCGACCGCGTTGTTGCCAATCCGAACAATTCGGCCGCGATCGCGACGCCTTATGACAGCGGCGATCACCTTCATCCCAACGACGCCGGCTATCGTGCCATGGGCGAGGCGGTTGATCTCAAGCTGTTTCAGTGAGCGCACACGCTTTCGAGTGGCGCCGCCGGCTGCTACCATGCACCACGCATGGGAGGAGACGGCACGATGAGAAGGCAAATCATAGCCGCCGTGTGCTTGGCCGCCGTGGCATTGGCCGCGGGATTCTGGCGTCATCATCAGAGGCCTTCGCTCAGAAAAAGTCGGTGAGAGGCAAGGAACCCGCGGAGGCGCAAGCGGCCCAAGGCCGCAAGGTCTACACCACCATCAAGGATCTCATGGATTCGATCGTCGATCCGTCGGCGGATGTCGTGTGGGGAGCGGTGGGAACCGTGGTCGATCAGGATGGTGCGCACGAGACTTTTCCGAAGACACAGGAGGAATGGCTCAATGTCCGGCGCGCGGCCATCAGGATCGTCGAGGGAGCCAACCTGCTGATGATGCCTGGTCGCGAGGCGGCACCACCCGGCAGCAAATCGGAGGCGCCGGGCGTTGAGCTGGAGCCGCCGGAGATTACGGTGCTACTCAGCAAGAACCGCACAAGCTTTGACGCATTTGCGCGAGCCTTGCAGGCTGTCGGCGCGGAAGCGGTGCGTGCGAGCGACGCGCAAGATACCGCTGCACTGTTGGACATCGGTGGCCGAATGCAGGATGTCTGCGAAAGCTGTCATCAAGTGTTCTGGTATCCGGGCGCGAAACAGCCGGGCGCTGCCCGCATCCAGCAGCCAGCCAAGAAATAGCGCCCTGTTTGGTGCGCATTGTGATTTGGTTGCACGAGGTAACGAAATCGCGAGCCGCTGGACAGCATTGCGGTCCTCTGAGAGTATTCACGCTCAGGGGTTGTGCTTCTAACAATATCGGCAGGGAGGGATGACATGTGCACTCTCATGCGGGCGCGGCTTCTGAGCACGATCGGAGCATCCGCGCTGATGGTGTCGGCGGCCGCGCTGGTGATGCCGGCCATGGTGACCGCGCAGGCAAACCTGAAGACGTCCCCGAAGACTCCGTGGGGCGAGCCAGACCTGCAAGGCATCTGGACAGTCGAGACCGATACGCCGCTGCAGCGCTCGCCCAAATATGGAACTCGGGAGCACTTTACCGAGCACGGAGCGCGACGAGCTCGACAAGGAGCGGGCCGCGATGATGCGCCGCGATAAACGTGTCGAGCGCGGCACCGAGCTCGACGTCGCCGGCGCCTACAACGCGCTGTTCATGTCAATGAAGCCGACCGGCACGCGCACCTCCATGATCGTTGATCCGCCTAATGGCCGGCTTCCCCCGCTGACGCCGGAGGCTCAGAAGATCGCCGCCGCCGAGCGCGAATATCGGCTTGCCTTGTTGCGGGCGACCGAGACCTGCAAGACCAAGAACCCGGTGGGCTGTCCCGGTGGAAAGTACGATCCGACGCCGTCGGCTCGGCGCGAGGAGCCGCCGCCGCGCTACAACACCGGACGCATCAATCGCCATGACGGCCCGGAAGATGGCTCCTTGCCGGATCGCTGTCTGACCCTCGGGCTGCCCGAGTTTGGCACCGCCTATGGCGGCAGCTTCCGTCGCATCGTGCAGACGCCGGGCGGCGTCTCGATGTACTACGACGTCGGTCAGGGCCAGGGTTGGCAGCGCAACATCGTGATGGACGGACGGCCGCATCTGTCGGCCGCTATTCGCCAGTGGTACGGCGACTCGCGCGGCCGCTGCGAGGGCGATACGCTGGTCATCGACGTCACCAATTTCAGTCCCAAGACTGATGTTCTGGGCGCGCGCGAGAATCTGCATCTGGTCGAGCGCTGGACGCGCACCGGTTCCGACACGCTCGAGTATGTCGTCACGGTTGACGATCCGACGGTGTGGACGCGGCCCTGGACCGCCAAGCTCGAATACGCCAGGCAGAGCGAAGAGCAGAACCGGATCTACTACGAGCCCCGTTGCGTCGAGGGCAACTATGGTCACCCGGCACTGATGCTTGGCGCGCGGGTGGAAGAGATCGCCTATGCCGGAGGGCCGCGGCCCGCACCCGGCCACCAAGGACAACGCCACGGATTTCGTGGGCGTTGAAGACGATCCGTTCCAGTAATAGACTGCGAGACTTGAACAAGGCGCGCCAAAGAAATAAGCGCCGCAAGAAAAGGGAGACTATTCATGCGGGACCGCTTCGCGATCTCGATGCTCACGGTTGCCATAGCGGCGGCCGTCCTGGGTGCCGTCATTTCGGCCTCTATCACACACACGTCGGGCCAGGCGCCGATCAGCACGCCCCGCCACGCGTCGGCGGCAAGCCGAACTTCAGCGGCATCTGGCAAGCCAATAACGAGGCCAACTGGGACCTGCAGGCGCATGCGGCGCGGCCTGCCGCCGTCACGCAGGAAGGTGTCTATCCCTACGAGTACGCGCGGGTGCCGGCCGCACCGGTGCTCGCGCTCGGCGCCGCCGGCGCCGTGCCGGGATCGCTCGGCGTTGTGCAGGGCGATGGGGAGATTCCCTACAAGCCCGAAGCGCTGGCGAAGAAGAAGGAGAACGCGGACAACTGGATCGACCGCGACCCGGAGCTCAAGTGCTATCTGCCGGGCATGCCGCGCGCGATGTACATGCCGCATCCGTTCCAGATCACGCAAAGCACCAACAAGATCCACTTCGCCTACTCGTTCTCGAACTACGGCGCGCACGATCCATATGGACAAGGTCGAAGGCCCGCCGGACGATACCTGGATGGGCCATTCGGTCGGGCGCTGGGAAGGCGACACGCTGGTGGTCGATGTCACGAATTTCAACGATCGGGCCTGGCTCGATCGCGCCGGCAATCACCACAGCGACGCGTTGAAGCTGGTCGAGCGCTTCACGCTGAAGTCGCCCGACGTCATCCGGTACGACGTGACGATCGAGGATCCCAACGTCTTCACGCGGCCTTGGCGCATCGCGATGCCGATCTATCGCCGCGTGGAGCCAAACATGCAGCTGCTCGAGTTCCGCTGCAACGAATTCGCGGAGGAGTTCATGTACGGACATCTTCGCAAGCAGCCGCTGGTCAAGCGCTGGGAAGGCGAGACGATGATCATCGACGTCACCCGCAAGGTGCCGCCGGGCGATGCGTTCTATCAGTGGTATAGCCGTGATAAACTGGAGATCAAGTGACAAGGAGGCAATCGATGCGCACAATGCTTGCCACGGTGCTTGGAATAGACGGGCGTTGCGATCCTCGGGATGGGCGTCTTCGGCGTCGGCCCATCACGCATTCGCGGCCGAGTTCGATTCCAACAAGCCGGTGAATTTCAAGGGCACGATCACCAAGATGGAATGGGTCAACCCGCACACCTGGTTGCACATCTCCGTCAAGAAGGACGACGGCTCGGCCGAGAGCTGGGCGATCGAAGCCGGCACGCCGAATGTTCTGTTCCGGCGAGGTTTCACCAAGGAGACCCTGCTGCCCGGCACCGAGGTCGTGGTCGACGGCTACCAGGCGAAGGATGGGACGCGTCGCGCCAACGGCCGCGATCTGACCTTGCCGGATGGCCGCAAGCTATTCCTCGGCTCCTCCGGAACCGGCGCTCCCTACGAGCTGCAGCCCGGACGGAACTGAGCAGTGCTTCGCATGTGGCCGGTGCGGATTGCGGTGGTGATCTTCGTCCGTCGAACCCGCATCCGCACGACCACCATGACGCTGTCCGCGTCCTTTTGATTGGAAGCTTGCTGCGCCGCCGCGGCACGTCGGGATCGGAATGACTCCTCTAGATTTCTTCGCGTGGCTCTCGCAGACGCAATGGAGCGTCGATCTCCACGAATCGGAAATTGCCTATTCGATCATCGAGTCGGTTCACGTGTGGACGCTGTGCGTCTTCTTCGGCTTGATGATCATGGTCGATCTGCGGCTGCTCGGCTGGACCATGCGGTCGGTGCCGGTGTCGGAATTCGTGGACCGCGTGCTGCCGTGGGCAATCGCTGGGTTTGTCATCATGGTCATCAGCGGAATCTTGCTGGTGCTCGCGATTCCGCTGCGCTCCTATCAGAATTTGTTCTTCCGAGGTAAAATGATCCTGCTGGTGGTGGCGGGCTTGAACGCATGGATCTTTCACTCGCGCATCTATCCGAAGATTGCCGGCTGGGGCGCTGACGGCCCGCCACCGAAGGCGGTGCGGATGGCGGGCGGGCTATCGCTCGTCGTGTGGATCGCCATCGTGTTTTGCGGGCGAATGATTGCCTACAACTGGTTCGACTGCGACCGGCAGCCGCAGGCGGCGATCGTCAATTTCCTGACCAGCTGCGTCCCCATGCCATCGGAGTTCTGATGCTGCCGTTTTTTCAATGGTGCTACGGCACGTGGATTGGGGAGACGATCCGGGAGTCGACCTGGCTGTTTCCGCTGATCGAGGCCTTCCATCTCGTTGGCTTGGGGCTGACGGCGGGAACGGTCCTGATCGTCGATTTGCGCCTCCTCGGAGTAGGCCTGAGCCGGCAGTCCGCCGCGCAGCTTTGGGCATCGGTTCAGCCGTGGTTCCTGAGCAGTATTTCCCTGATGTTCGTGACGGGAATCCTCCTGTTTATGTCCGAGGCGATAAAGTGCTATTACAGCTTCGCCTTCTGGATAAAGATGGCGTCATTGCTGCTGGCGCTCGTCTTCGCGTTCACGGTTCGTCGCCATGTTGTGCGGACCGGCCCACCCTCTGGGGCTTGGCAGCAGGGTCGTTTGACGGCTGCTGCTTCGCTGGTCCTCTGGTTCGGCGTAGCCTGGGGCGGACGCTGGATCGGGTTTTCCTAAAGGGCGACTCAATTCTCTGCACCGGCTTTCGTCGGGTTGCAGCGATGTCAAGTCTGGCAGGCTGCCCGAGTTGCGGTTAAACTGAGGCATCTGATCCTGCTGGCATGGGGCCCAGTCGAGGCCAGCAAGGGATAGGACCGTGAAGCTCGACTACCACATCGTGAAATCAGTCGTGAACGCGTTCTTCGGCCTGTTCGTGGGCCGCAGGACGCGCGCCACCTTCTTCAAGGTTCCAGAAACCTATCCGGAGCTCGATCACGTGACGCGGGCCTATCCGGCGATCCGCAAGGAGTTCGACCGGCTGCTCGCCGAATGGAACGATCTTCCACAATATCATGACGTCGATCCTGGCGAGCGGGCCATCTCGGCGACCACGCCCAAGCGCTGGAATGTTTTCCTGCTGGAGATCATGGGCCACCGGCCGGCAGAGAACCGCGCCTCTTGCCCGGAGACGTGTCGGGCGATCGCGCAAGTGCCCAACATGATCCAGGCCTTCTTCTCGATTCTGGAGCCGGGCAAATCGGTGCCGGAGCATGAGGGGCCCTACCTCGGCTATCTGCGCTATCACCTCGGCGTGCGGGTGCCTGTGCGCAACGCTCCCAAGCTCGTTGTCAATGGCCAGGACTACATCTGGAAAGAAGGCGAGGCCGTGCTGTTCGACGACAGCTGGCCGCACGCGGTGGTCAATCACAGCGAGGAGCTTCGCGCGGTCCTGATTGTCGACGTGCGTCGGCCCATGCCGCTGGTGGCCGATCTCTGCAATCGCTTCATCACCGACGTGGTCGCGCGCCATACCTATGGCCGGTCGGTCGTCCGCAAGGCAGAAGCGTTTGCAAGCGCGCGCGGAGCCAAGCGCCAAGTGGCCGCCTGACCGGAGAGCAGCTTGTCCTATAGCGTCGCGGAGAAGCCGATTGAGCGCCAGTCGCTGCCGCTGACGCTGCACGTCTATCGCGCACTGCTGACGGCCGCCACGCCACTCGCCGGCGTTCTGCTTTCGCACCGTCTCAAGCGCGGCAAGGAGGATCCAAGGCGTCTCGCCGAGCGCCGCGGCGAAGCCACTGTGCCACGGCCCGCGGGCCCGCTCGTTTGGGTGCACGGCGCGAGCGTGGGCGAGGTCGCCGCCATCATCCCGTTGGTCGAGCGCATTGCGTCCAAGGATTTCAAGGTGCTGGTCACGTCTGGCACCGTCGGCTCGGCGAAGCTGTGCGAGCAGCGGCTGCCGGCGGGCGTCATCCACCAGTTCGTGCCTTGGGATACGCCGCGCTTCATCGCGCGCTTCCTCGACCACTGGAGACCCAATCTCGCCTTGTTCACGGAATCGGACCTCTGGCCGAACACGATCATCATGAGTCACGCGCGCCGAATTCCATTGATCCTGGTGAATGGCCGTCTGTCCGAGCGATCGTTCAATCGCTGGCGCTATGCGCCGGCAACAATCGGCGCGATGCTCCGCCGGTTCGATCTTTGCCTGGCGCAATCGCCCGCCTACGCGACTCGCTATCGCGATCTGGGCGCTCCCCGCATCGCCACGACCGGCAATCTCAAGCTTGATGTGCCCGAGCCGCCGGCCGATCGCGACAGCCTGCAGGCGCTGCAATCGGCGATCGGAGGGCGCACCACCATTGCGGCAGCTTCGACCCATGCCGGCGAGGAAATCGCGCTCATCGATACACACAGAAAGCTGCGGCATTCGTTCCCGCAGCTTCTCACCCTGATCGCGCCGCGCCATCCTGATCGCGGGCCGGGGATTGTCGAGATGGCGAGTGCAGCAGGCCTCTCGGCGTCGCTGCGCTCGCAAGGGCGCCTGCCCGACGGCAAGACCGACATTTATGTCGTCGATACGTTTGGCGAGCTCGGCCTTGTCTATCGGCTGGCGCCGATCGTCTTCGTCGGCGGCTCGCTCGCGACCCATGGCGGCCAGAATCCAGTCGAGCCGATCAAGCTAGGAGCCGCGGTCCTGCATGGGCCGCATGTCTGGAACTTCGCCGAGATCTACGCCGCGCTCGATGCCGCGCACGGCGCCGAGCAGGTTGCCGATGGCGGTCGGCTGACAGTGCGGGTGGGCGCGTGGCTGACCGATGCGGCCGAGCGCATGAAGGTGGTGACGGCGGCGCGCGACACCGTTACGCAGCTGGCCGGTGCGCTCGATCGCACGCTCACGGCGCTCGATCCTTATTTCATGCAGATCCGCATGGTCCGCCAGGACGGTCATGCGTGAGCCGCCATTCTGGTGGCGCGCAGCCGGCATCGAGGCGAGCTTGCTGGCGCCTGTTGCTGCGATCTATGGGGCCGTCGCGGCGAGCCGTCTGAGCCGCGAAGGCCATCGCGCGGGCGTGCCGGTCATATGCATTGGTAATCCGACGCTGGGCGGCGCCGGCAAGACACCGACGGCCCTTGCGGTGGCGCGCATGCTCAAGGCCGCCGGCGAGCGGCCGGTGTTCCTGAGCCGCGGGTATGGCGGACGCCAGCGCGGTCCGCTTCTCGTTGCACCTGACCGGGATCGCGCCGCCGACGTCGGCGACGAGCCGCTCCTGCTGGCCCGCGCGGCGCCGACGGTCGTTGCCCATGACCGCGTCGCGGGGGCGAAGACTGCGCAGGCCGCTGGCGCCACGGTCATCGTGATGGATGATGGTTTCCAGAATCCTTCGCTGGCGAAGGATTTTTCCGTGCTGGTGATCGATGGCCGGCGCGGTCTCGGCAACAGCAAGGTCTTTCCAGCCGGTCCGCTGCGGGCGCCGCTCGATGCTCAGCTTGCCCGCGCCGATGCGGTCGTCCTGGTCGGGGCGGTCAGGGAAGACGCTGCCGCCGCCAGAGCTGCGGCCGAGGCGCGCAAGCTTCCGTTGTTCCGGGCCCGGCTCGAGCCGGATCGCGAGGTGATTGCGGCACTGACTGGCCGGCGTGTCCTTGCCTTTGCCGGCATCGGGGATCCCGAAAAAGTGTTTGCGACGCTGCGAGAGGCCGGCATCGCGGTTGCCGCGACCCGGAGCTTTGCCGATCATCACCGTTACACGCCGGCAGATGCGCAGGAGCTCTGCCGGCAGGCCGATGCCGAGGGCCTCACGCTGGTGACAACCGAGAAGGACACGGCACGGCTGCAGGGCGAGGCGGCACTAGCGGAGTTGGCTGCACGCGTTTGCGTCCTGCCCGTTGGGCTCGTGCTCGAGCAGGAGGCGGCTTTGGGAAAGCTACTGATTGACCGGATTGCAGCGGTGAGGGCGAGGCGCCTTGGGGCATGATTCGCAAAAGTGGAAACCGGTTTTCGGAAAAGATCATGCTCAAACAAAGTTAGACTTTGATCCGATCCAGCCTGATCGGGATCAAAATCTAGCGCTTAGTCTGGTCCGGGAAGTGGCGCTGCAGCACAACCTCAGGAGACAAATACGCCTCCTGCAGGTCGACGCTCCAGTACTTGAGCTCCTCGAGCGGAATGGGCGTGCCGGTCACGGCGCAACGTACGAATGCGCCCGGTCGCATGACCCGGAAGTCTCCATCGAGATATTTGACCTCGGCCTCGCCCGCCATCGGGGAAGAGCGATCATACCGGTTCAGCACGTCTCAGATCTCCCAGGCTCCGGTTCGCTAGCTGCCTGTTCTTTGACTATGTGCGACCACAACCGTCAATATTGGCGATTGCATGAAACATAGTCGTTAACGTCTTTAGATGTAAGGGGGCTTGCCGGCTGCCTACAGCGCTCGAATTCGTGTTATTCTGCCGGCTCCCACCAAGGGACTGTCGCGCAATGCGCTTCGCTCTTGCCGCCCTCGCTCTCATCGCGGCCGCCGCCACGGCGCCCGCGGCCGAAGTGCTTGACGTTGGTGAGGGTGATGCAGCGCTCAACGCGGTCCTCTACCGTCCGCAAGGCGCGGGGCCCTTTCCGGTGATCGTGGGTCTGCACGGATGTGCTGGGCTTCTGAGCCAAAATGGCCAGATCGTGCGCCGCTTTGCCGACTGGGGTGAGCGCCTCTCCCGACAGGGGCTTGCCGTTCTCTTTGTCGACAGCTTCACGCCGCGCGGGCTCGGCTCCCAATGCGCAGTGCGCGAACGCAAGGTTCGCAGTGACCGTGAGAGAGTGGCCGATGCGTCCGCTGCGCGCCGCTGGCTGCAGGGGCAGAGCTGGGCCAACAAGAACCGCGTCTCTCTCTTGGGCTGGTCGAGCGGTGCCGTCGCGTCGCTCTGGGCGGTGCGGCCACGCGTCATCCCGCGTGATGGCACGCCTGACTTCCGCTCGGCGGCCGCGTTCTATCCAGGCTGCCGGCGGCTTTCCACTTCTGCCTGGAGCGCCCGCATCCCGACGTTGATTCTGATGGGCCGTGCCGATGATTGGGCCTCGGCTTCGGTCTGCGAGCAGATGGTGGCGGGAGCACGCGGCCGTAGCGCACAAGCCTCGATCGTCGTCTATCCGGGCGCCTATCACGAGTTCGATCGTCCGGACTATCCGGTCCGCGTCGTCACCGGGCTTGCCAACAGCGCCGACGGCTCGGGGCGGGCGCATGTCGGCACCAACGAAGCCGCGCGCGCCGATGCCATCCTGCGCGTCAGCGAATGGCTTTCGCGATAGAGCATGATCCCGAAAAAGCCTGCCCCGGGCTTGACCCGGGGTGGACACCGGTTTTCGGGCAAGATCATGCTCAAGAAAAAAGTCTAGCGAGCATGAAGCTCAGGACCCGAACAGGCTGCCCTGGCCCTCGCCGCCGCCGCGTCGCGGCGGCTTGGCGGGAGCAGCTGCTGGGGCCACGGCAGGCGCTCCATCGGCCGTGGCGTGCACACGGCCGTCGGCGAATTCGATGGTGAGCTGCAGCCCTGCTGTGACCGCGGCTGCGGAGCGCAGCGGCTTGCCGTCGGCGGCGCGAACGAGCGCAAAGCCGCGCGCGAGCACGCCGCGATAGGACACCGCGGTGAGCAGCCGCTCGGACCGTTCGACTCTGGCGGCGCGGTTCTGCAGCAGGGCCTTGGCCGCGAGACTCGCTCTCGCAAACAGCGCCAGCGTGCGCTCGCGCGCCCGCTCGATCTGGGCGCGGCGCGCGTTGGCATAGGCGAAACGCGCTGACGAAAGCCGCTGCGCGAGTTGCTCGAAGCGCTCGCGCCGCCGCTCCATGCCATGGCGCAGGCATTGCCGCGAGCGCTGCCCCAACAGCGCGATCTGCTGGCGCTCGCGGGCGATCCGGGTGTGCAGAGTCTGCAGCGTGAGCCGGGCGGCGGCGTGATCGAGCCGCTGGCGCGGCAGCGAGAACAGCTCATCGGCGGTCGGCAGCGCCCGCATCGCGGCGCGCAGCTCGGTGCGGCGCGCCTCCTGGCAACGCTGCCAGCAGGCGAGCGAGCGCCGCGCCAGGCTGTCGACCTGAACGAGGAGCTCGGAGCGCACCGGCACCGCCATCTCGGCCGCCGCAGTCGGCGTGGGTGCGCGCTTGTCGGCGGCGAAGTCGATCAGCGTTATATCGGTCTCGTGCCCGACCGCCGAGATCAGCGGGATCATGCTGTCGGCCGCCGCGCGCACGACGCTCTCTTCGTTGAATGACCACAGGTCCTCGAGCGAGCCGCCGCCGCGGGCGACGATGACGAGGTCGGGACGTGGGATCGGTCCGCCCTCCGGCAGTGCGTTGAAGCCGCGAATAGCGATGGCGATCTGCTCGGCCGATCCGTCACCCTGTACCCTGACCGGCCACACCAGCACCCGGCGCGGAAACCGGTCTGCCAGCCGGTGCAGGATGTCGCGGATGACCGCGCCGGTCGGCGAGGTGACCACGCCGATCACATTCGGCAGGAACGGCAGGAGCTGCTTGCGGGCGGGATCGAACAAGCCCTCGGCCGCAAGCTTTTTCTTGCGCTCCTCCAGCAAAGCCATGAGTGCGCCGAGGCCCGCCGGCTCGAGCGTGTCGATCACGATCTGATACTTGGAGGAGCCGCTGAAGGTCGTGAGCCGGCCGGTCACGACCACCTCGAGCCCTTCCTGCGGCGGCATCCGCATGCGGGCGAACTCGCGCTTCCAGATCACCGCCTCGATGACGGACTTGTCGTCCTTGAGGCGGAAATAAACGTGGCCGGACGGCGAAGGGCCTTTGAAGCCCGACACCTCGCCGCGCACGCGCACATAGCCGTAGGCATCCTCGACCGTCCTCTTCAGCGCCGATGAGAGCTCGGAGACGGTCCACTCGACGATGTTGAGGCGTGGTTCCTTCATCCGGTCGATAGTTGCCCGCTATCCATTCATTTGGCCATCATGCTCGCCAGCGTCGGGCAGGGCCGCCGCTCGACCGGAATCTCGTACTGCGCCAGGTTGCTCTTGTCGACCACTTGGGTCTTCGCCATGATTTCTTTTGGGGATTCCTGCTTGCGCAGCGCGCGGATGGCGATTTCGGCGCCCAGGCAGCCGTCGATCAGGCCGTTGTAGTCGCCGCTTGCCAGCATGTCGCCGGCCTTGATCATGTCGACCGCCTCCTTGCCGGCATTGATGCCGGTGATCAGCGGGAGCGGCTTCTTGGCCTCCTTGAAAGCGTCGACCGCGCCGAGCGCCATCGCGTCATTGGCGGCGAGCACGCCGTCCACCTGCGCGTTGGGCATGGCCTTCAGCATCGCCTTGAGCAGGTCGGCAGCGGCGGGTCGCGCATAGAGCGCGTTCTTCGAGAGGATGACCTTCACGTTCGGGGCATCCTTCAAAGCGTCCTTGAAACCGCGCAGGCGGCCTGCCGCGCTGGGGATCGTGTCGGGTCCCTCGAGGATGATGAGGTTGCCCTTGCTCCCCATCGCCTTGAGCAGGTAGCGCGCGGTGTCGAGCGCGATGGCATAGTCGTCGGTGCCGATGAAGGAGACGCTGGTGCCGGCGGTGAGCTTGTCGGCCACGTTCACGAGCGGAATGCCCGCCGCGTTGATCTTCTCTACGGCCGGCACCAGGGCCTTGACGTCGACCGGTGTGAACACAAACGCATCGCGCTTGGCGGCGAGCGCCTCGTCCACCAGCGCAGACTGCTGGCGCGGGTTCTCAGCCGAGGTTGGAATATAGTGGAACACGGTAAAGCCGTTGGCCTTGGCGACCTGCTCGGCGCCCGCGCGCGTCGCCCGCGCGATCGGATTGCCGGCGCTCTTGGTGAAAACCGCAAGTGTCTCGGCTGTTGCCGACGTCACGCCGAGCGGCAGTAGAATCGTGACCGCGGCTGCAATGCAGAAAGGCCCTTGTTTCATCGCGCTCCTCCCGATTATGAGCTTGATGCGGTTATATCCGATGCGGACAGCCCCGTCGCCGCCCTGCTTCGAATAAATTGCCGCATGCCACCCCTCACCGCTGTCAGATCGCCCTGCGCGCGGCCTCAGCCACCTCGCGCGGGGGAGCCAAACATGGGTTCCACCATGGTTTGCAGCGTGTCACTGGTGACGAGGTCGATTTCGAGCGCCAGCCGGTCAGCCTCGGCCAGGAATTCCGAGTCCCTGAGGGCCCGCTCGAAGGCCTGACGCAGCGCGGCGCTAGGGGCGCCGGGCTTGTGCCGTACCACGAACTGTGGATGGCCTGCCATGTGGCGGCTCATGTGGCGCGCGATCGCACCGGCATGCAAGTCATAGGCGCCGCCCGGCGGATAGCCGAGATAGAGCGTAATGCTCTTGCCTTGGTAGAAATCGGTTGGTTCGTCAGCACGCGCGACCGAGCAGAGGAGCGCCATGGCGGTGGCGCCGGCAATCTGCAGGCGGAATGAGCAGGTGCGCATAGGTGGAATGCTACATGATTGTTGTGGCGATCCTGAGTGCGAGCGCTGACTCGCTGGAAGGAGAGGCCGAAAGCTGCTAGGGTTGGGTCCGTCACTTCATCCATTTCACCTGACCGTCCATGCTGTTCCGCGCCGCCATTCTGCTGGCTACGTTGTTGATCCCCGTTGGCGCTTTTGCCGCGGCGGAATCGGATCGCCCGGCCGCACCCAAGACCAAGGCGGCCGTGCGGTCGCCACCAATGATCTTCTATCTCGCCAAGGGCGAGAACGGCGCCTGCGGCACGGATTGCAACGAATGGATCGCGGCGGAGGGACAGATCGAGACAGGCTCGGCCCAGCAGCTGCGCACGTTCCTGACCCGGCTTGGCAAACGCAAGCTGCCGATCTTCTTTCACTCGCCCGGCGGCAACGTGACGGCATCATTGGCGATCGGCCGGCTTCTGCGCGAGCGCGACATGACCGCTGGCGTGTCGGAAACGGTCCCGGTCGGCTGCGTGGGAACAACTGAGCAATCCTGCCGCACCTTGAAGCAGTCGGGGTACGTGCTGCCGGCGACCCTGCGCAATGTGTCGGCCTGCAACTCCGCATGCGTCTTTGCGCTGATCGGGGGCAAGGTCCGATACGTGCCGCCGGGCGCGCGGCTTGGCGTCCATTCCTCCAAGGTGGTGATCTTCCGGCTGGGTGGTGGCACGGTCAATGCATCGAGCAAGCAGATCGCATCGTTGCAGAGGACGCGGCTTGCGGAGCTCAATGTCGATACCCGCCGCTATGTTCAGGAGATGAAGGTCGACGTGCGGCTATTCGAGCTGGCCGCCAAGATCCCGCATGAGGATATTCACTATCTCACGCGCGAAGAGATCGTCGGCTTTGGCATCGACGTCCGCGGCTCTCCCGAAGCGAGGTGGATCGCCGCGGAAGTCACGCCGCATCGACCCTGGGCCATGAAGTTCTTTGTCGAGAGCAGTGGAGAAGGGAAGGTCGGGATCCGGTCAAACATGATCCAGTTGGAGTGCGCCAGCCAGCGCCACGCCAGGCTCGCCTATTTTCGCGGGCTCGGATCGGAGGACCGCGGAGTCGAAGCGAACGGTCGAGCTTGCGATGGCGGAACGCAAGATTTCGCTGTCCGGAGGCTTGTTGTTCAAGGTCGACGGGATCGAATCGGGCACCTCGTTCGAGCTGTGGAGCGCGCAGCTGCCGCTGGACGTCATCGAAGCCGCGAGTGCGCTCGACCATGTCGAGATCAGGGAAACCGACTCCACGCGCGAAACCTCGCGCCTCACCAGGCTCTCAACGGAGGGATTGTCGCAGGCGGTGAGCACACTGCGCGGACATTGCAAGAGCATGCCGGATTGTCCGCAAGCCAGTGCCGCGACCAGCGGCAATGGAGCGGCCCCGCAGAGCGGCTGGGCCGCGGGCGCCATGTTGCCTAAGGCTGGCACCGCCTCGCCCAACTGGAGCGGCGAGACCAGCTCGCTCAATTGTGCCGTGACACAGGTGCAGTAGCGGCCTGATCCGATCATCTTGCTATTCTGTGCGATTCGATACGCATGAATGCGCACAGATTCATGCTCTAGTTGTTTGAGGTTGCGATTTGCCAACGGGGTCAGCCAGTGCAATCCAGTCGTTCCTCCATGAAATTTGGAGCCTCCCTTCTTATTGCAATCGTGGTCGCGCTTGCCGCTCCGATTGCTGCCCAATCGGAGAGCGCGGACGCGAAGAAATCCAATATCCCTCCGAAATCGCCACCGATGATCTTCTATCTCGCCAAGGGCGATGACGATGCATGCGGTCCAGGCTGCGGCGAATGGATCGCTGCCGAGGGTCAAATTGAGGCGGACACCGACCAGCGCCTGCGGGCATTCTTGAACCGCCTTGGCAAACGAAAGCTCCCGATCTTCTTCCATTCGCCAGGCGGCAATGGAACGACGTCGACGGTCATGGGGCGGCTCTTGCGCGAGCGCGACATGACGGCCGGCGTGTCCGAGACCATTCCGGTCGGCTGTGTCGAGGCGAACGAGCAGGCTTGCCGCGCCTTGAAGCAGTCGGGACAGGTGCTGCCGTCGACCTTGCGTAACATGGCTAGCTGCAATTCCGCCTGCGTCTTTGCCCTGATCGGCGCGAAGGTGCGGCAGGTGCCGCCGGGGGCAAGGCTTGGGGTTCACTCTGCCAAAGTCATCGTTCCTTGGGCTCAAGCCCGCAAGATTGGTTATTCAGACCGGCAGATTGTGTCGTTTCAGAAAACAAAGCTGGAGGAGCTCAACGGCAGGATCCGGCGCTACGTTCAAGAGATGAAAATCGATGTCCGATTGTTCGATCTGCTGTCCAAGGTGCCGCATGAAAGCGTTCACTATCTCAGCCGTGATGAAATCGTCGCATTCGGCATCGACACCCGCGAATTCTCCGAATCTCGCTGGATCGCTACGGAATTGCTACCGCGCCAGCTTTGGACGATGAAGTATTTTATTGATCGCAAGGGGCAAGATGGCAGGGAGTTGCGGACGAGTGTGATTCGCCTTGAGTGTGGTGATGCGTTCCGCACCAAGGTCAATTACATACGGGGTCAGGGCCCATACGAGACCAGCGTAGGACAAAGAACGATCAAGTTCGCAGCCGGAAGCCAAACCGTCTCGCTGACTGCATATGGTTTCCCAGCCAAAATGGATGCGATCGAAAGTGGCACGTTGTTCGCCTGGTCTTATATGTACGCGCGCTACGATTTCCTCGAGGCCGCTGCGGCAGGACAGGTTGTTGAGATTGTCGAGACCGATATGGCCAGCACGACTCCGCGAATTACCAAGCTTTCCACGGCAGGATTGTCGCAAGCGATCGCGACGATGCGTCAGCGATGCAATGGCGTCTAGGGTTGTCGGGTTGAGTCCTGGACAAAAGGCCCTCTTCACTGCGCCGGCAACAGCTCGCGCGCCCGCGCCACCGCCGCCTCCGGCAGCGCATAGATGCCACGCACGACCTCGGTCAGCTCGTCCGCCCCGATCGGATCAATGTCGAGCCCGCTCTTGATCACCGCATCGATGAATTCCGGATCCTTCAGGGCGGCCGCGTAGGCGGTGCGGATTGCGTCGACGCGCTCCTTGGGCACGCCCGGACCCATGAACGAGGGATAGCCGGTGGCGCTCGGCGCGCACAGCACTTCGAGAACTTGGCGATCCTCCGGCGATTTCGCGAGGTCGAGCGCGAGCGGCACATCTGCCGGAATGTCGGGTGCCTTCTTCACGCCGAGCTGGACAATCACCGACACGATGCCGTCCTTGACCCAATGCGCGCTTGGCCCGCTGTTGAGGGATTTCCAGGTCGAGCCGACCTTGCCCTGCACCTCGCCGCGCTCCATCGCGATGTCGACCGCGCCCAGGCTCGCATAGCCCGTGACAATCTTGAATTGCGTGCCGAGCACGCGGTTGAGCGCGCGCGGGAAGATGCCAGTGTCCTGCGCGATCGAGGTGGCGCCGACCACGATCTCCCTTTGCATGGCGTCCTGGATCGTGCGCACCGGCGTCGAGGTCTTCCATACTGCGCCGATCGAGACGGTTCGCGAGGGGCTGCCGATCCAGTTGAACCTTGCCGGCTGAAAATTCGCCTGCGGCAGCTTGAGCAGCGGCGCCAGCATGAAGCCGCGGGTGATGAAGCCCCAGGCGGTGCCGTCCTGCGGCCCGATGCTCTCGATGAAGCTCGCCGCCTTGATCCCGCCCGCGCCCGGCATGTGCGAGACGACGACGTTGGGATTGCCGGGGATGTATTTTTTGATCACGGGCGCAAGCGCCATCGGATAGGCGCTTACCGCGCCCGCACCCATGCCGGTGCCGACGTAGATCGTGATGGTCCTGCCGCGATAGAAGTCTTCGATGGATTGCGCTGCGGCGGCTGTGATGCAAACAAGCTCGAGCCCAGCTGAACACCGAGCGATTTGTTTCATGCACATCCGAGAATGCGACCATTCCGTCCCATCGCGAGGAGAGCGGGGAGGCCCGTACGACAGGATATCTCGACCGAGTGGCCTCGGGTTCCCGCTTGCGCGGGAACGAACGCGGACGAATCGCTTCTATGGCGTAGCTTTGCAATCGTCGCATCAGGCCGTCTCCTCGTCAGCCGTGCCGCCGGCCTCCACGCTCACATCATAGTCGCGCATCGCCGCTGCCGCCGAAATATAGCCGGCATCGAGATCGTGTTGGATGCGACTGAGCGCGCGTTCGGCCGGCGGGCCATATCCACCGCCGCCTCCGGTCTCGACGCGGACGAGGTCTCCCGCCGCCAGCCGGAAGCCTTTCTCTTTCTCGATCGATCGCAGGGCGCCGGTTTCGCCACTGATGACCGTGAAGCGGCCGGGCTTGCCCTCCTGGCCGTCCTGCACGCCCCAGGGCGGAAAGCGCGTGCGGTCGAGGTTGGTCTGCAATTCGCACGATGAGAGAATTCGGTAGCTCTTGCGGAAGCCGAGCCCGCCACGGAATTTGCCGGCACCGCCGGAATCCTGTCGCAGCGCGAGCTCTTCGATCCGCACCGGCAGATAGCCTTCCTGCAACTCGAGCGGAATGATGCGGGTGTCGCCATGCGCCATGGTGCGGAACGGGCCGGCGCCGTCGTGCGTGGCGCAGGCGCCCCAGCCGCCATGGCCGCTGTCGTGGGTGGCGAAGTAGCTGCCATCCGGTCGCCGGCCGGAGAAGCGGATGCCGGAATGGGTGCCGAAATGTCCGCCCGGCACGCGCTCGGGCAATGCCTTCTCGAGCGCCTTGATCACCGCATCGATCACGGTCGGGAACGGCGTCGAATAGTTGCCCATGGGGGCGGTCGAATCCGCACTGAGGATCTTGCCGGGCGGCAGCACGAGCTTGAGCGGGCGGAAGGTCCCCTCGTTTGCCATCTCGCCCGCGCCCATCAGATATTTGAAAGCGACGCGCGCCGTGGTCTGACCGCCGCCGAACCAGCCGGAATTGATCGGCCCTTTCACCTGCCCGGCGATGCCCGAATAGTCGATGGTCATCTCGTCGCCCACGACCACGACCTTGATGCGGATCGGCAAGGGCTCGTCGCCGGCGCGGTCGTTGTCGAGATAAGTCTCGTGCGTGTAGATGCCGTCCGGCATGGCGCGGATGAGCGCGCGAGCGGCCGCTTCCGACTGGTCGAGAATGATCGTGACAGCCTGCCGGAACGTCGCAATCCCATACTTGTCGACAAGTTGAGTGATGAGATCGCGTCCGAGCAGGCAGCCGGCAAGCTGCGCCGCGATGTCGCCCATGAGCTCGGTCGGCTGGCGCGTGTTGCATTCGATGATGCGGTAGATCTCCTCGACCGGCTCGCCGCGCTTCCACAATTTGATCGAGCGCAGCTGCAGCCCTTCGCCGAAGATGTCAGGCGAGCGCGGCACCGCGCCTGCGATGTCGATCCAGTGCACATTGATGGCGAAGAAGCCGATCAATGTGCCGCGGTCTTCGCCGGCATGGATCGGCGTGTACATCACCGTGTTGTTGAGGTGCTGGCCCTGCACCGCGGCGTGATTGCAGAGCACGACGTCGCCGTGATGCAGGCGGTCGCGGCCGTAGATATCAAGTCCATCACGCACCGCCATTCCGACCGAGTCGGCGACGAACGGCGGCATCCCGCCGATGCACTGCGCGATCAATTGTCCGTCGGCATCCGTCAGCCCGACCGCAAAGTCGTTGTACTCGTAGATGTAAGGACTGAAGGCCGTGCGCTTGATGTTGGCATCGATCTGGTTCGTGATCGACACGAGACCATGCCGGATCACTTCGAGCGTGATCGGATCGACGGTGATAGGGTGGGCAACGTCCTGCATGCGGGCGTTGCCATTGTTCTGCTCTGCCTGGCGCCACGTCAAGCGCACGCCAGGCTAGTGCCCCGTTTCCGAAGTTCGTGATACGTCCCAGCACACTCTGACACGAACTTCGGAAACAAAGGGGCACTAGCAACGCTATGATTTTAGTGCCGCTTTTCGATTTGAAGTTCCTAACCGAGTTTGCTGCAGCTGGTATAGGAACTTCAAATCGGCGGCACTAGAGTTAATGAAAGCTCAGCGCCGGAAGAAGGCGAAGGCTTCGTCGGCGGCGTTCACGGCACGAGTGCCGCGGCCGAGGAACAGCGGCAGGAATGAGCGCTGGCCTGGCACCTGATGGCCGCCGCCGTCGAAACGATAGAGCGCCACCGGGCTGCCGCTTCGGCAATACGTCCATTCGATCCGTGTCACCTGCACCCGTGAGCCGACCGGCAGCGGCAGGGCGCGCGCAGCCGCGCAGGCGTTGACATCGGCCATGAACTCGGCGGTCTCCTCGGCGGCCCACACCGAGCCGCGCCCACCCAGGAAACCGACGCCGCCGCCGACATAGGGCACGAGCGGATCGGCGGTGCCATTGAACATGACGACCGGTACCGGCTTGCGCGGCGCGCAGCGCTCGCCAATACGGGTCGGCATGTTGGCAATGACGGTCGCGGCGCCTGCAAACAATTCGGACGCCTCGCACAGCATGCGAAACGTCATCATGCCGCCGTTGGAAACGCCGGCGATGTAGATCTGCTTCGGATCGGCAAGGCCACGGCCCACGAGCGCGGTCACCAGCCGATGCAGGAAGCCGACATCGTCGATGTCGGCGGCGCGCGCTTCCCGGCCGTCGTTCCATTGCTTTCTGATGCCCTGCGGAAACACGGCGGTGAAGCGATGCGCGGCGGCCGTCTCGGCGAAGCCTGAGTTTTCCGCCGTCCACGCCGCCGTGGAAGTCTGCCCGTGCAGGACGATGATGGTCGGTGCCGGTCCCTGCCGCGATGGCAACACAATCGCCTCGCGCTCCCCCTGATTGGTGAGAAGGTACATGGTTTCCGCCCGCGCCGGCGCAGCCGCCAGCGCAAAAACCGCCGCGAGCGCAAGCGCGGCCGCGCAGCCCAGTCCGTGAATTCGCATGAATAGCCTCAGAAATGAACGTGTCCGCCCGCCGATGCCGGCATCCTATACCGATCGTGGCGGCTCGAACAGGAGTGGGAAACGGGGTGTCGTGCGGATCAATCTTTCGGCTGGGTGATCGTCGTCCTGTCGGCCTGAGCCGTCGTTGACCTTCGATTTATGCCGACCGCACCGAAGCGGGATGCGGCTTGAACCGGCCGGTTGCCGACATAACTCTCTCTCATACTGTCAATGACGGCTTCCGGCGTCCGCATGGCGCCTATGAGTACTGTCCATCGTATTTCCTATAGCCGTGCGGGAACCGCGATCGCCGTGCTCGCGTTATGCGGCGGGGCTGGCCGCGCCATGTTGGGGATCGGTCAGGGAGGTAGCAATGACCAACCGCACTTTGACCGTGATCGCCGCGGTCATTTTGGGCCTAGCCGTCCTTTTCGTCGCCCGCCCCTATGTCGACTATCAGCTTTACGCCGCGACCACCCCCCGCCCGATCGAGCCACGGGGCGATCTCGCCGACTATGAGCGGTCCACCATTGCGCTGTTCGAGCGCGTGTCGCCCTCGGTCGTACAGGTTGTCGGCCGCGGTGCCGAGGTTGCAACCACGCGCGGGGAGGAGGCGCAGGAGCAATCCGGGACCGGCTTCGTATGGGATCAGGCCGGCCACATCGTTACCAATGACCACGTGGTCGAGGGCGCAGCAACGCTCGCGGTGCGGCTCGCTTCGGGCGAGGCCGTAAAGGGGAATATCGTCGGCGTTTCACCGAATTACGACCTTGCGGTTATCCGTCTGAGCGGCGTGCGTCAGATGCCGCCGCCGATCGCGGTCGGCAGCTCGGCCGATCTCAAGGTCGGCCAATCGGCGTTCGCCATCGGCAATCCGTTCGGTCTCGACCAGTCGCTCACGACCGGCATCATCAGCGCCCTGAAGCGGCGGCTCCCCACCAGCGGCGGTCGCGAGATTTCAAACGTCATTCAGACCGATGCGGCGATCAATCCCGGCAATTCGGGCGGTCCGCTCCTCGATTCCGCCGGGCGCTTAATTGGCGTCAACACGGCGATCTACTCGCCGTCGGGCTCGAACGCCGGCATCGGCTTTGCGATTCCGGTCGATGTGGTGAACCGCGTTGTCCCGGAGCTCATTCGCAACGGGCGGGTGCCGACACCGGGCATCGGCATTGTGGCGGCTAGCGAGGCGGTCACGACGCGGGCCGGTGTCGAAGGTGTGGTGATCGTGCGCACGGCGCCCGGCTCCCCAGCTGATAAGGCCGGGCTTCGCGGCGTGAACCCCACGACCGGCGCGCTTGGCGATGTGATCGTGGCCGCGAATGAACGGCAGGTCCGGCGGCTTGCCGACCTGACCGATGAGATCGAGCAGGTTGGCGTCGGCAAGACCGTCAACCTGACCCTCAACCGCGGTGGCCGCCAAACGTCGGTCACGCTCGATATCACGGACATAGGCGCCAGCCGATAGAGGCCTCACGCCGGCTCGAGCACACGAGACACGCCGCGATCGCGACGCGCGGCGCCCTATGGCGGCTCTGCCCCTTTCGTCCTACCAATGCGGCCTGTGCACTGCGAAAAGGAAAGGCCGCATGGAAATCAGCATCGCGCTCGAACGCTACGACCGGCACTTTCCGTTCTTCGACGGCACCGTGAAGCCGCGGAACGGCGTCTCGTTGAAGGTCTTTCAGGTCGGGCAGTCGCATCCTGCGCGCGACGGCGAGGACCGTCACGGCCGCATGCTGGAGGGCGAGTTCGACGTCGCCGAGTTCTCGATGTCGACCTACCTGATGGCGATCGATCGCAACCTGCCGATCACCGGCGTGCCGGTGTTTCCGCGCCGGCTGTTCAGCGCGGGGCTGTTCTTCGTGCGCGCGGATTCGACCATGACCTCGCCGAGCGACCTCGCCGGCAAGCGGGTTGCGATCCGCTCGTTCCAGACCACGCTGTCGCTGCTCGCCAAGGGCGATCTCAAGTTCGAGTACGGCGTGCCGTGGGAGGACATTCACTGGTTCCTGCAGGACGACGAGAAGATCGCGTTCGAGCCGAAGCCCGGTTTACGGCTCGAGCACCTGCCGAAGAGCACCGATGTCGGGCATCTGCTGCGCGACGGCAAGGTCGACGCCGTGATCCAGCCGCACCCGCCGAAGTCGATGACCTCAGGCGAGGTGCCGATGCGGCGCCTGTTCGCTGATCCGGATGCGGAGGAGCTGCGCTACTTCAAGAAGTACGACTATCCGATCATGCACATCCTGGCGATCAAGAGCGAGCTGGCCGAGCGCAACCCCTCGCTGCCGGTGACGCTGATGGAGATGTACGCGGACGCACGCGCGATCGCGGACGACTATTATTCCGATCCGAACTGGTCGAGCCTCGCCTTCGGTCGCCGCTACTTCGAGCGCGAGAAGGCGATGTTCGACAAGAATATCTGGCCGGTGGGCCTCGCCGCCAATCGCGCCAATCTGGAGCGCTTCATGAAGTATTCCCGCGACCAGGGCCTCATTCGCGGGACGTTCGCGGTCGAGGACCTGTTTGCAGAGTCGGCGAGGGATACGTAGGGACAGTAGATAGGTCAGTGCTTATCTGCTATGATAACGCCATGAATATTCAGGTCCCCACACCATCCTCTCTTGTCGGGCACGTTCGCCGATTTGGCCCGTATGGGGTCCTGTATGAAGTCGTGAGGATTCTTGATGACAAGCGTGCTCTCATCCGCGTGCTTGATACTGGGGAAGAGACGCCTTATTCACTCGACAAGGTTCTTGCCGATCCGACGGACTAATGTTTGCAATTGCCTTTGATCTTGTGGTTGCGGATACGGAGAAGCATCACCCGAAGGGGATTTCACAGGCATATACCGACATTGGTAGCACGCTGGAGCGGTTTGGCTTCCAGCGGATTCAAGGCAGCGTCTATGTCAACAACAGCGAGGACATGACCAATCTGTTCCAAGCTATTCTGGCGCTAAAGGCGTTGCCTTGGTTGCCCGCGTCAGTACGTGATATTCGGGCCTTCCGAATTGAGCAGTGGTCGGATTTCACTCCCCTAATAAAGAAACCCTGATCCGAATCACGCTCACGCCGCCTCAGCCGGCTCCTTCGCACGCGTGCCGGCCGTCACGTCATGGCCGTAGATCCATTCAATGCCGTAGGTGTGCTCGTTCGGCTTGAGGAGCTTCTTGATCCGATAGCCGATGTCGCGGGTGAAGCGGGCGAGCGCCGAGGTCGTGTTGTTGATCTTGCCGCGCTCGCGGGCGTGCAGCTGGATGCGCGCGGTGCGTGGCAGCGCGCGTCTGCTCATAGGCAACGAGCGCGCCTTGTGGATCGCTGCGGTGCTGCGCCAGCAGGTCGGCGAGCACATAGCCGTCCTCGATCGCCTGAGCGGCGCCCTGTGCGAGATAAGGCAGCATCGGATGGGCGGCGTCGCCGAGCAGCGTCACGCGTTCTTGCGTCCAGCGCGGCAGCGGATCGCGATCGTAGAGCGCCCACTTGTAGCAGCGCTGCGTGCGCGAGAAGAGTTCGTTGAGCAGCGGATGCCAGCCCGCATAGGCCTGCGCGGCTTCGCGCCAGTCCGACTCTCGACCGACCATGACTCCTCGCGCCAGTCGGCCTCGTAATGCGCGATCCAGTTCACGATCTCGCCGCGCCGCACGTAGTAGTGCACGACCGTGCCCTTGGGACCGAACCACGCCGTCATGTCGGGCTCGATCAGGCCCTTGGGCAGCGCGGTGGTCGGCACCAGTCCGCGCCAGCACGATATGGCCGGTGAAGCGCGGCGCGTCCGGTCCATAGAGGCCCGCTCGCACCGCCGAGCGGATGCCGTCGGCGCCGATCACGACGTCGGCCTCGGCCTGGCTGCCGTCCGCGAACAGGATCACGGCGCGCTCGGCGCTCTGCGTCACGCCGATGCATTTGGCGTTGAGGCGGATCGCGCTTGCCGGCACCGCGTCGCTGCAGCACTGCATGCAGGTCGGCGCGATGCGCGCCGAAATAGCCGGCGCCGTATTGCGGGCGGAACACGCCTTTCATCTGCGTCGCCGAGACGATGCCGCCGCTCTTCCAGTTGCGCACCACATGCCGGTTGGGCTCGAACGCGATCGCCTCGAAGTCCTTGTCGAGCCCGAGCGCCATGAGGACGCGCGAGGCGTTCGGGCTGAGCTGGATGCCGGCGCCGATCTCGCCGAGCGCATCGGCCTGCTCGTAGACGGTGACGTCGAAGCCGCGCTGGATGAGCGCAATGGCCGCGTTCAAGCCGCCGATCCCCGCGCCTACGACCGCGACCTTTTGCACCTTGCTCATTACCCTGCCTTCACGATGCTCGTTCGAGCGCGTATGATAGCAAACAGGCTGCGTGATACGACAACAATCTGCCGTTCGCAAGCGGGGACCCAAGGCCAGACGCGTAGACCTTAACTGAAGGTCCCCGCTTGCGCGGGGACGAAGCGGAGAGGCGGGAGTGCAATATGACAGTTGGCGCGCATCTGCTTCATCCTTGCTGCCCTGTTGCCCATTCCCGCGCACGCGCAGGATGCCGCGCGAGTTCTATCGCGGCCGCACCGTGAGCCTGGTGGTGGGCTTCAATCCGGGCGGCGGCGCCGACACCTATGCGCGGCTCGTCGCGCGCCATCTCGGCAAGCACATCGCCGGGCAATCCGACCGTCGTGGTGCGCAACATGCAGGGCGCCGGCAGCGTGGTCGCCGCCAACCACATCTATAACGTGTCCCCGAAGGATGGCACCGAGCTCGGATTGTTCGCCGGCAACATCACCATCGATCCGCTGATGGGCGGCACGCAGCACAAATACGACGCGCGCAAGTTCAACTGGATCGGCGCGCCGTCCTCCGATTCGAACGTCTGCCTGTCGTCGCCGTCGAGCTCATTCAAGACCATCGACGATGTCCTCAGGCGCGAGATGATCACCGGCACGTCGGGCACCTCGACCTACGACTTCCCGGTGGTGATGAACAACGTGATCGGCACCAAGTTCAAGCTGGTCAAAGGCTATGGCGGCAGCGCCGCGCTGCGGCTCGCCATGGAGCGCGGCGAAATCGAGGGCTTCTGCGGCGTCGGCTACAACTCGATGCGCACCGCGGGCCTCGCTGACGGCAGGGCCAACATCCTGGTGCAGGTCGGGCTCGCCAAGAATCCGCACATGCCGAACGTGCCGTTCATCTTCGACTACGCCAAGTCGGACGAGGACCGGCAGATCTTCCGGCTGGTGTTCGGCTGGCTCGATCTCGAGCGCCCGATCGGCGCGCCGCCCGGCGTGCCGGAGGAGCGCGTGCGTGCGCTGCGCGAAGGCTTCGACCGCGCCATGAAGGACCCGGCGCTGCTGGCGGACGCCGAGAAGGTGCAGGTCGGCATCGAGCCGATGAGCGGGGCCGCGATCGCGGCTTTCGTCGATGAGGCCTATCGCACGCCTGCCGAAGTCGGCAAACGGGCCGCTCAGATGCTGGGGCGTGGTGCGCAATGATCCGCATGCGTCAGCGCCGCAATCGTCAGCCTCGCGCTTTGCTTGGGCGCAGGCCGAAGCGCAGACCGTCGAGCAGTTCTACAAAGGCCGCGTCGTCAATCTCGTCGTCGGCTTCAACCCGGGCGGCGCCTATGATCCTTACGCGCGCGCGGTCGCGCGCCATCTCCCGAAGCATCTGCCCGGCGCGCCCGACATCGTGGTCAAGAACATGCAGGGCGCGGGCTCCGTGCGGGCGGCGAACTATCTCTACAACGTCGTCGCCCAAGGATGGCTCCGAGCTCGGCCTGATCGCGGGCTCGGCCGCGCTCGAGCCGATGTTCGGCGTGCGGCCGACCCAGTTCGACGGGCAGAAGTTCACCTGGATCGGCAGCGCCAACGACGAGCCCGGCGTCTGCTTTGCCTGGCACACGACGCCCTTCACGACGGCGCGCAGGATCTGTTCGACAAGGAGCTGGTGCTCGGCACGTCCGGCACCTCGAACCTCGATTTTCCGCTGGCGCTCAATGCCGTGCTCGGCACACGCATGAAGCTTGTGCGCGGCTATAACGGAACGTCCTCGATCATGCTGGCGATGGAGCGCGGCGAGGTGCAGGGCATGTGCGGCATGGTCTATGCCGGCCTGCAGGCCGCGCATCCGGACTGGCTGCGCGAGGGCAAGGTGCGCACGCTGCTGCAGATCGGGCTCGAGCGCAATCCGAAGCTCGGTGACGTGCCGTTCGTGATGGACTTCGCGAAGAACGAGGATGACAAGCGCGTGCTGCGCCTGCTGGTCGGCTGGACCATCATGGGCCGGCCTTATCTCGCGCCGCCCGGCATTCCGGAGGATCGCAAAGTCGCGCTGCGCCGCGCCTTCGATGCGACCATGAAGGACCCGGCGTTCCTCGACGACGCGGCGAAGCTGCGGCTCGACATTGCGCCGATCACCGGCGAGGCGATCGAGCGGTTCCTGCACGACGCCTACAGCGACGCCCAAGCCACTGGTCGAGCGGGCGGGCAAGATTTTGGCGCAGAGCCAGCAGTAGTACGCCACGGACATTCATCCGCCTCATCCTGAGGAGCGGTCCGAAGGACCGCGTCTCGAAGGATGGGGCGGCCACCGCACTCGCGGCGCATGGTTCGAGACGCGACGCACCGCAGGCAAGTCTACGCAGGCTGCGCCTGCTATGGCGTCGCTCCTCACCATGAGGCCGAGTGTGCTGTCACGCCTGCAGCAGCGGCCGCAGCTCGCGCACCGAGCGCATCGTCTCCATCGCTCGCACCGCCTCGACCAGCTTGCCCGCGCGCTCGGCGCCGGTGATCGGCGCCACCAGATCGCGCGCCTTGTCCTCGATCTCCTGCGTGGTCATCGGATTGTCGGGCGTGCCGCGCACCGCCTTGGCGTGATGGCGCACGGTCTTGCCGCCGGCGAGATCGATCTCGACAATCGCCTGCCGCGCCGGCTCCGCCTTGGTGAGCTCCGGGCTCGGGATGAGCGTGATGCTTGCTGCGCACCGCCTGCACGGTCTTGTCGCCCATGCGCGCGTGGTCGTGCGTGGCCGCGAAGGTGACGGTGCCGTCGATCGATCGCGAGCGTCGCGAGATGCTGCACGCAGACATCCGGCATCGAGCGGTTGTCGACGATGTGCATGCGGTCGTCCGGCATGGTGATGCGCATCGCGCTTGACGTCGTCGGGACGGATGCGGTGCTCGGCGACAAGCGCGGTCGTCGCGTCGAGCACCGACTGGATCGGCGAGCCGACGCACCATTTCTTGATCGAGGCCTCCATGATCTCGAAGCGGCTGCCGAGCTCGTGCGTGAGCACGTCCGGCTTCGGGTTTTCGCCGAACGCCGTGAAGAAGTGATTGCGGCCCGTGAACGGATCATCGACGCCGGAGCAAGCCGGCCGCCACCATCAGGGCGCCGGCGACGCCGTTGCGCGCCCCCATGCCGCCGAAGTCGAACGCCTTCTCGACGTGCTCGCTGTCGCGATGCCAGTAGGGCACGCCGGAGGCCTGCTGGGCCGCGTAGGAGAGCACGTGCCGCACGCGCTGCGGCATCGAAGCGCAAGCAGCGCCGCAGCGGCCGCCGCCGCCCCGAAGGCGGTGCCGAGGCTGTGGGTGCTGTGGCCGGGGCGGTTGTTGGGCGCGCTGTAGCCGAGCGACATGTAGAGGCGCGCGCCGATGTCGTAGCCGAGCGCGACCGCGCGCAGGAAGGCGGCGCCGCCGCAGTCCTTCAGCTCGGCGACCGCGAGCGCCGCCGGCACGATGCCGCAGCCGGGATGGAAGCGGCCGCCCAGATGCGAGTCGTCGGTCTCGTCGGCATGGCCGGCCATGCCGTTGGCGAGCGCCGCGAATTCGGCCGGAACCATGAGCGCGGTGCCGATGACGGTCGCCTCCGGCGCGCCGCGCGAAGCGCGCTCACGTAGCCGGTCGCGAGCTTGCCGGCGCGCAGCCGCGAGCCGGAGATGATCGCGGCCAGCGTGTCGAGCACGTGGTGGCGGGTCTTCTCGGCGACCGCCGGCGGCAGCGGGCGGCTCGGCGGCGCCCGCGATGTACTCGGACAGTGCCTGCGCTCAGCGGGCGAGATTGCGGCTATCGGATTGAACGCTCATGGCTGCCTCACGTATGGGTTGCTGCCGCGCATTCTGCCCGGCGGACGGGCGGTGGGACAATCGAGCTGCAAATTGCGCAGCTCGATGGAGGCATGCAGTTGGCGGACGAACGAGACTGCTCGACGGACAGGTCGCGATCGTGACCGGCGGCGTGCGGCGGCTCGGCAGGGCCATGGCGCTCGCGCTCGCGCGCGACGGGGCGGCGGTCGTCATCAATGCGCGCTCCTCGCGCGCGGAGGCCGAACGCACCGCCGCCGAGGTCGAGGCGGCGGGCGGCCGCGCGCTGGTGCACCTCGCCGATGTCACCGACGAGGCGGCGGTCGGCCGGATGGTCGACGCCACGGTGGTCAAGCCTTCGGCCGCGTCGATATCCTGGTCAACAATGCGGCCATCCGCGCCGAGGCGCATTTCCTCGAGATGACGCTCAAGCAATGGCGCGAGATTCTCGGCGTCATCCTCGACGGCGCGTTTCTGTGCTCGCGCGCGGTGCTGCCGCACATGGTCAAGAACAAGTACGGGCGCATCATCAATCTCGGCGGCGTGTCAGCACGCATCTCGGCGCGCCCGGGCGCGCCCATGTCGGCGCCGGCAAGATGGGCATCGTCGGCTTCACCAAGGCGCTCGCTTCGGAGTTTGCCCCGCACGGCATCACGGTCAATTGCGTGGTGCCGGGCAAGATCGGCGGCGAGCGTTCGGCGACCTCCGGCCAGCGGCATCCAGGCCGTTCCGCCGGTCGGCCGCGAAGGCGTGCCGGACGATGTCGCCGGCGTGGTGCGCATGCTGTGCCAGCCGCAGACGGCTACATCACCGGGCAGACCTCCATGTGAGCGGCGGCCTCTATATGCCGTAGGAGTGGATCGTGTCTCAAGTCACGTCGCAAGTCGGCCACCAAAGCCGACTACAATCTCGCCTCGCCGGCCTCAACACGACGAAGCAATTCGCCGAGTTCCTGGCGCGCTTTCGCTTCGAGGACCTGCCCGAGCGCGCCGTGCACGAAGCGCGCCGCGGCGTTGATCGACTGGCTCGGCTGCGCGCTGGCCGGCAGCGGCCATCAGTACGATCGACAAGCTCCTCGCCGTGCTCTCCGTGATCAGCGGCAAGCCGCAGGCGACGGTGCTCGGCCGCAAGCGCAAGCTCGGCCTGATGGAGGCCGCACTCGCCAACGGCCAGATGGGACACATGCTCGATTATGACGACACCCATATGGGCGGCGTCGTGCTGCACACCAGCGGGCCTGTTCTCGCCGCGCTGTTGCCGCTGATCGAGCTTGGCGGCGTCGAGCGGGCGCGATGTCATCTGCGCCTACGCGGCTGGCTTCGAGGCCGGCGTGCGCGTCGGCCAGTCGGCGCCCGGCCATCACGCCGGCGGCTGGCATCTCACCGGCACGCTCGGCTCGATCGCGGCCGGCGCTGCCGCGGCGCGGCTCCTCGCGCCTCGACGCGCCGCGCATGACCCATGCGCTCGGCATCGCGGCGACGCAGGCGAGTGGCATGCAGCAGAACCGCGGCACCATGTGCAAGTCGTTCCATGCCGGCAGGGCCGCGTCGAACGGGCTTCTCGCTGCGCTGCTGGCCGAGCAGGGCTTCGAACTCGACCGACGAGATGATCGAGGGCAAGCGCGGCTTCTGCCGTATCTATAGCGACAAGGCGTCACCTGAGCTGGTGCTCGATGAGCTCGGCACGCGCTGGGAGATCGCGCGCAACGGCCACAAGCCCT
The DNA here is from genome assembly GCA_963817015.1 of uncultured Alphaproteobacteria bacterium. GTDB lineage: Bacteria > Pseudomonadota > Alphaproteobacteria > Rhizobiales > Xanthobacteraceae > VAZQ01. Next base: position 417,276 of record CAWFMV010000019.1, read on the forward strand.
ATGCCTGCGGGGTGGTGCTGCATCCGGCGCTCGACGCCATGGTCGCGCTGCGCGGCACGCATGTGCGCTCACCAGCAGAGATCGAGCGCGTCGAGCTTGCCGTACATCCGTTCGCGGTGCGCATCACCGGGCTCACCGATCCCGATAACCGGGCTGCAGTCGAAATTCAGCATCTATCATGCCGCCGCTGCCGCCTATCTCGACGGCCGTGCCGGCATCGCGCAGTTCACCGATGAGCGCGCATCCATGGCGGACGTGGTGGCGCTGCGCGGCAAGATCGAGGCGCGCATCGACGAGCGCTCGAGAAGGATCAGGCGGCGGCGACGCTGATCACCACGTCCGGCGAGCGCATCGAGGCGCGGATCGCGCATGCCAGCGGCACCGTGGCCAACCCGATGTCGGACCGCGCCATCGAGGACAAGTTCATGGCCAACGCGGCTCCCGTCATTGGCGAGGAGCGCGCGCGGCAAGTGACGGCGGCGGCGTGGGCACTCGACACGCTGACGGATGTGCGGGACGTTGTGAAGCATTGCGCATGACGGCGCCACTCGCCGTCAACTGGTCGCTTGAAATCGCTCGCGATATTCGTTCGGGGCGATGCCAAGGGTTCGCTGAAATGAACGCCTCAGCCGCTCCTCCGAGCCAAAGCCGACGCGCGCCGCAATCGTGATCAGACGCAGGTTGGTGGTCTCGATCAATGTCCGGGCTTGGTCGAGCCGCAGCCGCTCGATCGCCTTGGCTGGAGTGAGCTGCGTGCGTGCCAGGAAATGCCGGTGGAAGCTGCGCGGCGCCATGCCGGAGCGCTCCGCCAATTGCTCGACCTTGATCGGCTTGTGCAGGTTCGCGAGCATCCATTCCATCAGCGGCCCGAAGGCATCGGCCGCCTGCAGCGCCAGCGGCGCGGAGTGCTGCGCCTGGCCGCCCGGCCGGCGCATATAGACGACGAGGCGACGCGCGACCCGCAGTGCGACCGCTGCGCCCAGGTCCTCCTCGATCAGCGCGAGCGTGAGGTCGATGCCCGCTGTGACGCCTGCCGACGTCCAGATGTGATCGTCGCGCACCCAGATCGGATCATTGAGCACGCGGATGTTCGGGTATTCGGCGGCGAGGCGTGCGCAGGCTCGCCAATGCGTGACAGCCTGGCGGTTGTCCAGCAAGCCCGCCTCCGCCAGCAGGAATGCGCCGGTGCAGACTGAACAGATCCTTCGCGCGTGCCGCGCGAGCTTTCCGGACCGCGGCGACCTGCGACGGCGCCGCTTTCGCGACGTGCACGCCAGGCCCGCCTGGCACCACAAGCGTATCGGCGCGGCTCGGAGGCGGCGCCACCAGCACCCGAAGTCCGCCAGTCAGATCCAACGCTCTGCGACCGACGGCGGCAACTTTCATGCGGTACGCTTCGCCTCCCGCCTCCTCGTTCGCGGTCGCAAATGCCTGCAGCGGCCCGGCGATGTCGATCGGCTGGGCGCCCTCATAGACGAGGATGACGATGGTCTTCGGACGCATGGTTGGCAGAATATGCGCCTTCTTTGTCCTTTCTGCCAACCCCGTTCTGGTCAATCATTCGCAGGGTCGCGCTTTGCGCTCACGTTTGAATGAGGCTGATCATGACAATCTCCCACCGGGTGGGTCTCCTGCTGTTTCCGAAGATTACGCAACTCGATCTCGCCGGGCCTTACGAAGTGTTCTGTCGTATGCCGGGCGCTGCGGTGCATCTGCTCTGGAAAGACACGCAACCAATAAAGTCCGAATGGGGTCTAGAGCTGCGGCCCGACACGCGGTTCGAGGACTGTCCCGTGCTCGACGTGTTCTGCGTTCCTGGCGGGGGCGGTGTATTCGAGCTGTTCAACGATGACGTCCTGGTCGATGCGGTCAGAACGATCGCTAAGCGATCGCGCTTTGTCACCTCCGTGTGTACGGGTGCATTCCTGCTCGGTGCCGCTGGCCTGCTGGCGGGCAAGCGCGCAACCACCCATTGGGCGTCGCGCGATCTTTTGCGCGGGTTCGGGGCGATCCCTGACGAGAGCAGGATTGTGGTCGACGGCAATCTCATCACCAGCGGCGGGATCACCTCTGGCATCGATTTTGGCCTGCACATCGCCGCTCAGCTGGTCGGCGTTGCGCAGGCAAAAGAGATCCAGCTCGCGATGGAATACGACCCGTCACCGCCTTTCGCGTCGGGCAGTCCACGCGTCGCAGAGCCCGCGATCCTTGCACGCTTCAGCGAAGGGATAAAAGAGCGACAGGAGCGACGCGCAGCGCTCGTGCGCGAAGCAAGCCGTCGGCTCGCTGTTGCGCCCTGAACAAATCAGGCCGCGCCGAGCTTTTCCATAATCCAGCGCGCGCAGGCGAACAGGCGGTCGTCGTCGTAGCGCGGCGCGACCAGCTGGATGCCGACCGGCAGGCCGTTCGGGCCGCGATGGGTCGGCAGCGACATCGTCGGCACGTAGAGCACGGTCCAGAACTGCTGGAAGGCGGGATCGCCGGTGTGGTCGAGGCCCGCGCGGCGCCTCGCCCTTCACGCAGGGCGCGATGATGGCAGTCGAGGCCGTCGAACGCGCTCGCTCGATGCGCGCGCGGCAGTGCTTCGGCGAGCCGCAGCGCCGCGACATAGTCCTCGTGCTGCATCGCCATGCCGAGCTTGATGCGATCGCCGAGCACCTTGCTGATGCGCTCGCCATGCGCGGCCCAGTCGGCCGCCATGCGACTTCGAGCGCTCGTAATTGTTGATGGTCTCGCGCGAGGCGTGATAGAGGCGCGCGAATTCCTCCGGCAGCGTGATCTCGCGCACCGATGGCGCCGGCGGCGGCGAGCCGCTTGGCGGCATCCTCGACCGCGTGCTTGGTTTCCGGCTGCGCGGTGTCCCAGAGCGGCGTGCGGCAGAGCCCGATCCGCGGCGCAGCGTCGAGCGTGCGTTGCGCCGGCGTGCTTGCCGACTGACCGCGGCGGTGATCGAGCTCGACGTCGTCGATCGTGCGCGCAATGAGCCCGATGGTGTCGAGCGTCTCGGCCGCGAACTTGATGCCGGCGCGGTTGATCAGGTTGAAGGTCGGCTTGTAGCCGACGACGCCGCAATAGGCGGCCGGCCGCAGCACCGAGCCGCCGGTCTGGGTGCCGAACGCCGCCGGCACCATGATGATCGGCGACCGCGGCGGCCGAGCCGCTCGACGAGCCGCCCGGCGTGTGCGCCGGATTGTGCGGATTGGTGGTCGGGCCCGGGAACATGCCGGCGAATTCGGCGGTGACGGTCTTGCCGAGGATCACGGCGCCGGCCGCGCGCACGAGCGCGACGCAGGCGGCATCGCAGGCCGCGCGGTTGCCCTTGTAGATCGGCGAGCCCATCTCGGTCGGCAGGTCGAACGTGTCGATGACGTCCTTGACGCCGATCGGCACGCCGTGCAGCGCGCCGCGGCGCGGACCGCGGTCGAGCGCGCGCGCCTGCTCGAGCGCGTGGTCGGGGTCGATGGTCGCCCAGGCGTGCACGGTCGGCTCGCGCGCCGCGATGCGGTCGAGGCAATCGCGCGTGACGGCTTCGGCGGTGAATTTGCCCGCCGCGATGCCTTGCGCGATTTCGGTGGCGGAGAGTTCGTTGAGAGAGGGCATGTGACGACCTCATCTCCGCCGTCATGCCCGCGAAGAGCGGGCATCCAGTGATGACCGCGCTCTTCGATGGATGCACGGCGGCCCAATGACGTTCGAGGCACGGCGACATGCGCGCCTTCGCGGACGATGACGGCCGATTGAGTCCTCTAGTTCGCCTTCGCCCGCCGGCCGACGTGCCGGCGATCTTGCCGAACACCGAGCCGGAGCACAGGCCCGAGCCGCCCGGATAGTTGAAGTAGAAGATGCCGCCGACCAGTTCGCCGGCCGCGTAGAGCCCGCGGATCGGCTGGTAGTCGGTGTTGAGCACCTCGCCGTCGGTGTTGATGCGCAAGCCCGCCGAAGGTGAAGGTGATGCCGCAGGTCACCGCGTAGGCCTTCGTACGGCGGCTCGTCGAGCGTGTTCGCCCAGTTGCTCTTGTTGATGGCGAGGCCTTGCGGTGCGGCGGCCGTCCTTGACGTTCGGATTGAACGGGACGTCCGTGCGCACCGCCTTGTTCCATTCCGCGATGGTCTTGACGAACTCGCGCGGCATTGACGCCTTCGAGCTTGCCGGCCAGTTCCTCGATGGTGTTGGCGGTCACCTTGGTGATCTGCCGGATGCGGTATTCGTCGCGCTGCAGGTGCTTCACCTTCTGGTCGAAGATCTGCCAGGCGAACTGGCCCGGCTGCTCCAGGATGACGCGGCCGTATTTCGCATAGGTGTAGTTGCGGAAGTCGGCGCCCTCGTCGACGAAGCGCTTGCCGGTCGCGTTGACCATGATGGCGAACGGATAGGAGTGCTTCTGGAACTGGTCGCCGACCGCGAGGTCGCCGAATTCCGGCGCGTTCATCTCCCAGCCGCACCGCGTGGCAGCCCGACCAGTTGCCGCACGGGCTGGCGCCGATGTCGAGCGCCATGCGGATGCCGTCGCCGGTGTTGAAGCGCGTGCCGCGCACCTTGGCGAGGTCCCAGCCCGGGCCGAGATAGCGCGTGCGCCATTCCGGATTGGCCTCGAAGCCGCCGGAGGCGAGCACCACCGCACTTGCCGCGCATCTCGCTCACCTGGCCGTCGTGGCGCACGCGCACGCCCTCGACGCGGTCGCCGTCGGTAGAGAGATCGAGCGCGCGGGTGCTGGTAGCGGATCTCGATGCCGCGCTTCTTGGCCGCCTCGGTGAGCATGTTGACGAGGCCGGGGCCGCCGCCGACCGCTTCCACCGTGAGGCCGCCCCAGAACTTGAACTTGCCGTCGATCTTGAACGCCTGCCGGCCGTAGATCGGGATGAAGCGCACGCCCTTCTCGCGCATCCAGTTGAGCGTGTCGAAGCTGCGCGTCACCAGCAGCTCGACCAGGTCGGGATCGGCGCGGTGCTGCGTCACCCGCGCCATGTCGTCGAAGAACTGATCCTGCGTGTAGGTGCCGAAATCGGTGGTGTCGATCTCCTCCTCGGTCAGGTCGGGGACCAGCGTCTTGATGTCGTCGACGCCGTTGTAGACGACGCGGATCGAGCCCGCGGTGAAGCGGCTGTTGCCGCCGGCTTCATCCTCCGGCGCCGCCTCCAGCATCAGCACCTTGGCGCCCTGCTCCTGCGCCGCCAGCGCCGCGCAGAACGCCGCATTGCCGGCGCCGACCACGATCACATCGTACTCAGACATGCTGTTCCTCCACCCGAACCCCGATCCGCCGCTGTGCATCCCCGACGGAAGGCGGGGATCGCAGCCTTGAAGGCCTGCGTGTCTGGCCCTCGTCCCCGCTTTCGCGGGGACGACAGCTGGATGACCGCTATCTAGCTTCAATTCTCCACCACCCGCCACTCGATCGTTTCGCCGCCGCGATAGACCAGCGCCTTCTCGTCCGGGCCCTCGACCTTGACCTCCTCGGGCGCGGTCCAGGGGGACTTCTCGAGCGTGATGGTCTCCTCGTTCGGCGGCAGCTTGTAGTGCCGCGGGCCGTTGAGCGAGGCGAAGGCTTCGAGCTTGTCGAGCGCGCCTTCCTCCTCGAACACCTTGGCGTAGGTCTCGATCGCGACCGGCGCGTTGAACAGGCCCGGGATGCCGTTGACCGCGAGCTTCTTCGCCACCGGATGCGGCGCGGAATCGGTGCCGAGGAAATAGCAGGCCTCGCCCGAGGTCGCGGCCTTGCGCAGCGCGGCGCGGTCCTTCGCGGTCTTGATCACCGGCATGCAGTACATGTAGGGCTTGAGCCCCCAGCCGAGCCAGTCGGTGCGCGTGAGCATCATGTGATAGGGCGTGATGGTGCCGCCGACCTGCGGCGCGGCGCTCTTGCACGAAATCGACGCCGTCCTTCGACGACAGATGCTCCAGGATCATGCGCAGGCCCGGGAAACTGTCTGCGTCCATTTCGACAGATAGCGCTCGATGAACATCGCCTCGCGGTCGAAGATGTCGATCTCGGGATCGACGTCCTCGCCGTGCATCAGGAACGGCATGTCGATCTTTTCCATGCGCTCGAGCACGCGCATGATCTTGCGATAGTCGGTGACGCCGGCGGCCGAATTGGTGGTGGCGTTGGCCGGATAGAGCTTCACGCCGGTGAACACGCCCTCGCGAAAGCCGCGCTCGACGTCGTCGGGATCGGTGTCGTCGGTGAGATAGCAGGTCATCAGCGGCTTGAAGGTCGAGCCCGGCGGCAGCGCCGCCATCACGCGCTCGCGATAGGCGATCGCCGTCCGCGGTGGTGCGCACCGGCGGAATCAGGTTCGGCATCAGGATGGCGCGGCCGAAGTGCTTGGCCGTGTAGGGCATCACCGCCTTGAGCATGGCGCCGTCGCGCACATGCAGGTGCCAGTCGTCGGGTTTGCGGATGGTGAGGCGGGTGGTCATGAGAGACGCGAACTTGGCATTGAGGGGATGCCCGGCACTCGTAGCTCGCTGTGTACCAAAATCAAAATTTTTTCCAATTTTTGTACGGCCGGACGGCTAGATAGCGTGCGCCGGAGCAACCGATGGCGAAGCAGACATCAGCCGAATTTCGCGCGCTCGTCGCCGACGCCATGACCCATTTTCAAGGCGGGCGGCTGGCGCGAGGCCGAGAGCGCTTATCGAGCGGCGCTTGGCCATCGTGCCGGCTGATCCCGCGGTCACGCACAACCTCGGCGTCGGCCATTGCGGCCCAGGGCCGTCACCGGGAGGCCATCGGCTGTTTCGACGAGGCGCTCAGGGCCGACCCCGGCTTCGTCTCGGCTCACTACAACCGGGCCGTCGCGCTGATGACGCTCGGCGAGACGCAGGAGGCGATCAAGGCCTTCAGCCGTGCCGCTACGCTCGAGCCGCAGCACTATCGAGGCTCATCGCGCACTCGGCTTCCTCTGGCTGTCGCAAGGCGAGCGGGGGCGGGCGCTCGATCATTTTGCGCGCACCTACGAGCTCCGGCGCGGCGATGACCGGACCGCCATCGCGCTGAAGTCGTTGACGACCACGACGCGCCACAAGCTCGCCACGATGCCGAGCAGTTTCTCTATCTGTCGCAGCGAACCCGGGACCGTCTGCGCTTCGAGCTGCTCGCGCGCAGCTACCTCGAGGTTGCGAAGCAGGTCCCGGACGAGATGGTCACGCTGTCCGACGCGCAGATCGACGTGCTGGGCGAGGACTACAACACACCGATTCATCTGCGCGCAGCGCCCGAAGTCGCGGGACGCGCCGTCAATGAACGGGCGGATCGGGCCGCGCTGACCGCACAGTTCGAGGAGCAGGGGGCGATCCGGTCGACGATCTGCTGACGCCGCAGGCGCTCGACTCATTGCGGCGGTTCTTGCTGGAGAGCACGATCTGGCACGACTTCTCCCATATCGACGGCTTCGTCGCGTCCTATCTCGAAGACGGACTCGCCTGCCCGCTGCTCCTGCAGATCGCGGACGAGCTTGCGGCGCGCGTTTCCCGACATTCTCGGCGAGCATCCCTTGAGCCAGGCCTGGGCTTTCAAAGGCCTGCGGGCGCAGGCGGCCGTCGACGTTCACGCCGACGATGCCGCCGTCAGCGTCAACTTCTGGGTCACGCCGACGGAAGCCAACCTCGAGCCGGGCGCGGCGGGCTGGTCGTCTGCCGCGCGCCGCCGCCGGATGATTGGGAGATCAAGGACTACGACGAGGACCAGGAGCGGATCGTAACATTTTTGGAACAAAAGGCCGCTGACAGCCTCGTCGTCCCCTATCGGCAGAACCGGGCCGTGCTCTTCCGGTCACGGCTTTTCCACCACTCAGACCGCCCGAAATTCGCGCTCAAACTACGAGAATCACAGGATAAATCTGACGCTGCTCTATGGCTAGAGCGGGTCTGGTCTTGCTGCGGATCGGGTGAGTTCCCCTCTGTTCCAAAATTGACACAGGCGCTTTCGTGAGCCTATATGTAGGCCTATATCAAGACGGTCCTGCCGCCCAAGAGACTGCCCTAGAGACTGGCCGATCGATGCCGCTCGACCTGAACGACAACTACACCAATGCCGCCCTGCGGGTCGGCGACGTCGACCACTATCCGCAGCGGCCCGTCGGCGAGTTCATCGGGATCGTGGTTTCCAACGCGTGGGTCAACGACGAATACAAGCACGTCGTGCTCAAGGTGCATGAGCAGGCGCTGAAGGCCTATGCGGGGCAGATGTTTCATCTGCTCTGCCCGTCGCCCGACGGCGCCGAGGTCTGGATGCGCCGGCCCATGAGCGTCTACCGGGTCGACAAGGCGGCTGGCGCGGTCGAGTTTCTCTACAAGACCGAAGGGCGCGGCACGCGCGGCATGGCGACGCTGCAGCCGGGCGACGAGTTCAACATTGCGGGCCCGTTGGGCGCCGGCTTCAAGCTGCAGCCCTCGTGGAAGAACATCGTGGTGCTCGGGCGCGGCGTCGGGCTCGCGACACTCGCGCCGCTCTCGCAGCTCGCGGCGGCGCAGGGCGTCGGCGTGACCGCGATCCTGAGCGCGCGCCACGAAGGTGTCGTGATGTCGAAGGATTTGTTCGAGGGGCTCGGCGCGCGCACCATCACGGTGCTCGACTCGGACGGGAGCAGCGCCGTCGAGAATGTCGAGCGGATCCTCGAGGAGCTGATCGCGGCGGGCAAGGCGGATGCCTTCTTCACCTGCGGCTCCAACCGGCTTCTGAAGCTGATGCAGCGGCTCGGGAAGAAGCACAACATCCCGGGGCAGGTCGCCATGGAGCAGATCATGGTCTGCGGTTTCGGCGCCTGCTACGTCTGCGTGCGCACCTTCGAGGTCGACGGCAAGCGCGTGCTCAAGCGCGTCTGCCGGGATGGTCCGGTCTTCAACATGCAGGAGGCGGTCGGATGGTAGATCTGACGGTCAAGATCGGTGACATCACCCTGCAGAATCCGGTGCAGCCGGCCTCCGGCGCGTTCTCCTGGGAATACAACGACGTCATCGATCTCAACCGGCTCGGTGCGCTGGTCGCCAAGACCATCTGCCGCGAGCCGCGCCTCGGCAATCCGACGCCGCGCATGGCCGAGACCGAGGCCGGGATCATCCAGTCGATCGGGCTGCCGGGGAAAGGCATCGAGTATTTCGTCGAGCACATCGTCCCCGAATACGCGAAGTTCACGCCGCCGCTGGTGGTCAGCGTCTCATCGGAAAGCATCGAGGATTTTGCTGCGCTCGCCGAGGAGCTGAGCGTGCCGGATGTCGACGTCATCGAGGCCAACATCTCGTGCCCGACCCGCAACGCGACCGGCGGCAACTTCGCGATGCACGAGGACTACACCCGCGACTGCATCACGGCGATCCGCGCCAGGACCAAGAAGCCGTTGTGGGTGAAGCTCTCGCCCAATGCCGGAGACATCGTGTCGATCGCAAGAGCGGCGGAGGACGCCGGCGCCGACGCGCTGGTGATCGCCAACACGTTCCTCTCGCTCAAGATCCGCACTGACAACTTCCGTCCCGCGCTCGGCAACAAGTTCGGCGGCCTGGTCTCGCCGGCCCTGAAGCCGATCGTGCTGCGGATGGTCTATCAGGTGGCCAAGGCGGTCAAAATCCCGATCATCGGCATCGGCGGCGTCACCAAGGCGGAGGACGTGGTCGAATACATGCTGGCGGGCGCGAGTGCGGTCGGCATCGGCTATGCCGGCTTCCGCAACCCGACGGCGCTGATCTCGATCATCGACGACCTCGAAGCCTGGTGCGACGAGCGCGGCATCAAGAAGGTGACGGAGCTGATCGGCGCCGTGCGCGACCAGGACATGGAGACCGACACGCTCGTTGCGGCGTCCGCGGGCGTTTGAGGCGGTTCGTCACGCCGGCGCTTGTTGCGACTCCGTCCGCGCGAGCTGGTCGCGCATGAAGCCACCGCCGCGCCGGCCCTTGAGGGCGCGCTGCCACAGCTCCTTGGCCATCTTCTCGTGCAGCGCCAGCGCCTCCGGCGCCGACGTGATCATCGCGACGCCGACGCGGATGTTGGGCTCCTCGCCGAGCCGGAACGGGGAGAGCGCCAGCACGTGGCGGTCGGGCTGGCGGAAGATCTGGAAGCTCGCATGCGGCAGCGTGTCGGGCACGATGCCGATCTGCACGCCGATCGGCTCGTCCGCCATCAGCGCGGTGAAGTGCTCGGCCTCGGCGCGGGCGAGCGCGCGCCGCTCGGCGCAGCGTCTTCTCCGGCAGGTCGAAGCGGCCGACCAGGCCGTTGCGCAGGAAGCGTTCCATCTCGGAGGCCGCGATCAGATTGACGATGCCGGGCTGGCGCCTGCGATAGCTTTCCTTGCGCTGGCGCAGCACGGCCATCAGCTCGTCGACCTGCGTCGAGCGCGCGCTTGCGGCCCTCGACCTTGTCGGGAACGTTCTCGCGCAGCACCTCCTCGAGCGTGCGGTCGAAGGCGTCGGAGGCGAGCAGATAGGAGATCGGGCCGGCCAGCACGATGATGTGCTCGGAGGTCTCCTCGATCTGGCGCATGCGCTCGAAATAGGCGACCGGCGGACGCGATGTATTCGACGCCGACGCCGAGCAGCGTCGGCACCGAGACGCCGAGCAGCTCGGCGAGCTTCTCCAGCGTCTCGATCTTGGCCAGCTCGCCCTTCTCGAAGCGGTAGAGCGCGGTGCGCGAGATGCCGAGCCGGTTGGCGATCTCGTCGGCGCGACAGCCCGGAGCCGAGGCGGAACGCCTTGAGCCGGTTGCCGATGTCGTCGAAGCGGATGGGCATAGTTGACGATCTCACCGTCGTCATGCCCGCACTCGTCGCGGGCATCCACGTCTTCCCTTGATGCGCAAGCAAGACGTGGATGGCCGGGACAAGCCCGGCCATGACGGATAACTCAGGACGTCTGTCGCCGGCTGTCCCTGCAATCGCTTCGCCGCATCGAGCGCGGCGAGCGACGATGCCCTGATAGCCGGTGCAGCGGCAGAGATTGCCGGAGATCGCGATGCGCACCTCCTGCTCGGTCGGATTCGGGATTGTCGCGCAGGAACTCGGTCAGCGTGGTCAGCATGCCGGGCGTGCAGAAGCCGCATTGCAGGCCGTGATTGTCGCGGAACGCCTCCTGCAGCGGATTGAGCTTGTCGGCGCTGGGCGCGAGCCCCTCGACCGTGGTGATCTCGTGCCCGTCGGCCTGCACCGCCAGCATCAGGCAGGAGCGCGCGGTGAGGCCGTCGAGCAGGATGGTGCAGGCGCCGCAGACGCCGTGCTCGCAGCCGAGATGCGTGCCGGTGAGGCCGAGCGTGTGGCGCAGGAAGTCGGCGAGCGTCAGCCGCACCTCGACCTCGGCCTCGTAGCGCTTGCCGTTGACCGTCAGCGCGATCTTGCGTGTCTCGCCCATAGTCTGTTCCGCCTCATGTGCTCGTTGCGCGTGCGCTTGGCTGGGCAGCCGTGCGCGCGCGCCTGCTCGAGCGCGCGGCGCGACATCACGGTCGCGAGATGCTGGCGATAGGCGGCCGGCGCGTGCACGTCGTCGATCGCGTCGAACTTGCGGCAGGTCTCGCAAATCTCGCGCAGCAGCTTGTCGTCCGGCACGATTGCCGATCAGCGCCTGCTCGACCTCGCTGGCGCGCACCGGCGCCACCCCCATGCCGCCGAGCGTGACCGAGGCGCGCGTGATCTTGCCGGCGCCATCCTCGGTGAGCAGCGCCGCCGCCGACACGATGGCGAAGTCGCCATGCCGGCGGGCGAACTCCACGAAGCCGTAGCCGTGGCGCTCCGGCCAGAGCGGGAAGCGCACCGCGGTCACGATCTCGTTCGAGCTCGATCGCCGGCGTCATATAGGCGACCGGAAACGCGCGAATCGCGATCTCGCGCGCTGCCGTTCGGCCCTGCACCGTCACGGTGGCGTCGAGCGCGGCCGCGACCGACACCAGCTCGGCCGACGGATCGAGATGGCAGAGCGAGCCGCCGAGCGTGCCGCGGTTGCGGGTCTGGCGATGGCCGACTTGCAGGATCGCCTCGTGCATCAGCGGGCAGCGCCGGCGGATCAGGTCGGAGAATTCGAGGTCGCGCTGGCGCGTCATGGCGCCGATCTCGAGCGCGCCGTTGCTCTCGCGGATGAAGGAGAGCCCCTCGACCTGGTTGAGGTCGATGACGTGGTCCGGCAGCACGAACCGCATGTTGAGCATCGGCATCAGCGACTGCCCGCCGGCCAGCAGCTTGGCGTTGTCGAGCCGGCCGAGCAGGCCGACGACGTCGTCGATGGTGCGCGGGTCGTGATAGCTGAAGGGCGGTGGTTTCATGCGGCTGGACCGATGGCGGGCCAGTCGTGCGCCAGACTGGCGCCAGACTTTACATATCCGGAAAACCGTGCCTGAATCCAAAAAATAATAATAGTCCCAAATTATGGGACGCAGCAACTCGCGTGCACTGAGCCCGACCGTGAGCGCCCGATGAAGCCTGCCGCCTTTCGCTATCACGCGCCCAAGACGGTCGATGAGGCGGTCGCGACGCTGGCGGAGGTCGCGCCCGACGATGGCCGCGTGCTGGCGGGCGGCCAGAGCCTGGTGCCGATCATGGCGTTCCGGCTGGCGCGGCCGGCGCATCTGGTCGACATCAACGGCGTCGACGGGCTGCGCCAGATCGCGGCGACGGACGGCAAGCTCTCGATCGGCGCCTGCGTGCGGCATGCCGCCTTCTATCGAGCCGGTGGTCGAGGGTCCGCTCGGCAAGCTGCTTGTCCACCGTGGTGCGCCACATCGCGCATCATCCGATCCGCACCCGCGGCACCTTCTGCGGCAGCCTCGCGCATGCCGATCCGGCCTCGGAATGGTGCATGGTCGCGGCGACGCTCGACGCCGAGATGGTGGCGCGCAGCGAGCGCGGCGCGCGCACCATCGCGGCGCAGGATTTCTTCGCCGGCATCATGACGACGGCGCTGCGAGGACGACGAACTTCTGACCGAGGTGCGGCTGCCGATCCTGCCGGCCGATACGCGCTTCGGCTTCTGCGAGTTCAGCCGCCGCGCCGGCGATTTCGCGCTCGGCATGGCGCTGCGTGACCTATCGGCTCAAGGACGGCGTGATCGCCGAGCCGCGCGTCGGCGTCGGCGGCGCCGAGGCGCGTCCGCGCCGCGATCGCGGAGGCCGAAGCCGCGCTCGCCGGCCGCAGCGCCGGACGCCGGACGTTTTCGACGCGGCCGCCGAAGCCGCGGCGCGCCGCCATCGACCCGCTTGAGGACATCAACACCAGCGCCGATTATCGGCGCGATCTCGTGCGCGCCATGACGCGCCGCGCGCTCGAGCGCGCCGCCGCCTGAACTCGAGAAGGCCAGAAAGGCTGACCATGAACCGCCCCGCCGAACATTCCGTCCAAGACGCTGAGCAACGCACCGAAGCAGGACCTGCGCACCTGGCTCGCCCAGATGGAGGCCGCCGACGAATTGCAGATCGTGCGCGGCGCCAACCGCGAGGAGGAGATCGGCGGCATCGTCGATTTCTATCAGCGCCAGACCGGCAACAAGGCGGTGCTGTTCGACGACATCCCGGGCTATCCGTCGGGCTATCGCGCGGTCGCCAACATCCTCACCTCGACCACGCGCATCAAGATGACGCTCGGCCTGCCGGCCGATGCGACCGACATGGAGCTGATCGCACTTCTGGCGCAAATACATGAAGGAGGACAAGACCATCCCGCCGGTGCACGGTGCCGACCGGGCTCGTGCTGGAGAACGTCACGCGCGGCGCCGACGTCGACCTGCTCGAAGATCCCGGCGCCGAAATGGCACGAGCACGACGGCGGCTACTACATCGGCACCGGCGACATGGTGATCATGCGCCATCCCGACACCGGCTGGATCAACTACGGCGCCTATCGGGTGCAGGTGCACGACAAGCGCGTCGCGATCGGTGATGTGCTCGAAGGGCAAGCACGGCAACCTCATCCTGCGCCGCTACAAGGAGCTCGGGCAGAAATGTCCGGTCGCGGTGGTGTGCGGCATGCATCCGGCGCTGTTCATGGTCGCCGGGCCTCGAAATCCCCTACGGCAAGAACGAGTACGACGCCGCCGGCGGCCTGCTCGGCGAGGCGGTCGAGACCATCCCGGGGCCGGTCACCGGCCTGCCGATCCCGGCCAATGCCGAGATCGCGTTCGAAGGCTATGTCTCGCTCGACGACCTGATCGACGAAGGCCCGCTCGGCGAATGGACCGGCTACTACGCCGGCGGCCTCAAGAAGGAGCCGGCCATCCGCGTCGAAAGCCTGATGCATCGCGACAATCCGGTGCTGCTCGGCGCCATCCCGGGCATTCCGCCCGACGACGACTCGTTCTATCGCTGCACCTATCGCAGCGGCGCGGTCTGGAACCAGCTCGAAGCCGCCGGCGTGCCGGAGGTCAAGGGCGTGTGGTCGCACGAGACCGGCGGCAGCCGGCTCTGGCTCAATGTCTCGATCAAGCAGATGTATGCCGGCCACTCCAAGCAGGCCGGCCTGATCGCATCGCAATGCCATGCCGGCGCCTACGCCAACCGCTTCGTGGTGGTGGTCGACGACGACATCGATCCGGCCGACATGAACAAGGTGATGTGGGCGATGTGCACGCGCTTCGAGCCGCGCGAAGGCATCGAGATTCTGCGCGGCTGCTGGAGCACGGTGCTCGATCCCATGGCCTATAGCGCGGACGATCCGCGCAACGCCCGCGTCGTGATCGACGCCTGCAAGCCGTTCAGCCGGCGCGACACGTTCCCGATGGTGGTGCGCAACAGCAAGGAGCTCGACGAGCGCATCATCGAGAAGTTCAAGGACGTGCTGCCGCGCAACTTCCGATGACCGACAAGATCGACATCACGCTGACCATCAACGGCCGCGAGCACTCCATCCGGGTCGAGCCGCGCAAGACGCTGGTCGACGCCATCCGCGACGATTGCGGGCAGACCGGCACCCATATCGGCTGCGAGCATGGCGTCTGCGGCACCTGCACGGTCGATCATCGACGGCGAAGCGGTGCGCGCCTGCCTGATGTTCGCGGTGCAGGCGCAGGGCAAGAACATCCGCACCGTCGAGGGGCTCGGCACGCCCGACAACCTGCATCCGCTGCAGCGCGCCTTCATCGCGCATCACGGGCTGCAATGCGGCTTCTGCACGCCCGGCTTCCTGATGCTGGCCGCCAATGCGCTGGAGCAGAATCCCGATATCGACGACGAGGAACTGCTCGACGTGCTTTCGTCCAATCTCTGCCGCTGCACCGGCTATCAGAACATCATCAAGGCGGTGCGCGCCGCGCGCGATGAGATGAAGGCGGCGAGGGCGGGATGAGCCTGAGTGAGGTGGGCACAGCGTTGCGGTTCCCCTCATCCCGCGAGCACTTGCGAGCGGCGGGGATGGGCGTCAGTGGGCTGCGGGGCTCGAAGCAGACGGTCTGTGTGGTCGCAGGCACCAACTCCCCACGGCTCGCTTCGCGCGCGTCCGACTCGGGCTGCCCGACGTTTCGAATGACCGGCGTCGGGTCGACGTTGTTGGGAGGGCGAGAGGCTGCGGCGGCATCAAGAACGAAGTCGCAGCCGGCTGCCATGAACGAGGCGCAACACGACGGCCACTATCCCGATCGCGCCGCCGGCGAGCGAGCGGCGCGTGCTCGGGCATGCGGTGCCGCGCATCGAGGACCTGCCGCTGGTCACCGGCCGCGGGCGCTATGCCGGCGACATCAACTTTCCGCATCAGCTGCACATGCGCATCGTGCGCTCGCCGAAGGCGCACGGGCGGATCATCGTCGATCGACACCGCGGCGGCTCTGGCGCTGCCGGGCGTCGTATGCGGTGTGGACCAATGCCGACATCGCCGAGCTTTCGCCGATCGACTTCCGCGCCGACAAGATCGGCCGAGGGCATTCGCGAATTTCGCCAGCCGGCGCTGGCGAAGACCTACGTGCGCTACGTCGGCGATCCGGTGGCGGCGGTGTTCGCCGAAGACCCTTACGT
This sequence comes from uncultured Alphaproteobacteria bacterium, assembly GCA_963817015.1. GTDB lineage: Bacteria > Pseudomonadota > Alphaproteobacteria > Rhizobiales > Xanthobacteraceae > VAZQ01. Next base: position 433,192 of record CAWFMV010000019.1, read on the forward strand.
CGCCGAGGACGCCGCCGAGCTGGTGACGATCGAGCTCGAAGACCTGCCCGTCGTGCTCTCGGCCAGCGATCCGCCCGGCGAGTTCGAGCCCGGCCGCAGCACCGAGGCCATCATCCTGCGTCACAGCTACGGCGACATCGAAGCCGCGTTCCGCAACGCGCACGCGGTGATCGAGATCGACGTTGCAAACCGGCCGCCACTCCGGCGTGCCGCTCGAGACCCGCGGCGCCATCGGCCGCTACGACGCGGCGAAGGACCTGCTCGAGCTGCACGGCGCCGCCAAGATCCCGCATCGCAATCGCGAGACGCTCTGCCGCATGCTCAACCGCAGCCCGTCGTCGCTGCATGTGCATGAGAGCCATGTCGGCGGCGGCTTCGGCATTCGCGGCGAGCTTTATCCCGAGGACGTGCTGGTGCTGGTCGCGGCGATGCGCTTCGAGCGGCCGGTGAAATGGATCGAGGACCGGCGCGAGCACCTGATGTGCGCCAACCAGGGCCGCCAGCAGCGCCACATCGCGCGCATCGCGGTCGACAAGGATGGCCATGATCCTCGGCATCGAGGACGAGATCTTCCACGACCAGGGCGCCTATATCCGCACCCACGGCGTCAATGTGCCCAACCGCACCATGTACATGCTCACCGGCTGCTACAAGGTGCCGGCCTATCGGGCGATGGCGCGCGTGCGGCTCACCAACAAGACGCCGTGCGCGACCTATCGCGCGCCCGGCCGCTTCGAGAGCACGTTCGTGCGCTCGCGCCTGATGGACGCGGTCGCCGACAAGCTCGGGCTCGACCGCATCGAGGTGCGCCGGCGCAATCTCATCCCGGCGGCCGAGATGCCGTACATGCAGAAGTACAACGAGCCCGGCATCGAGGAGCTCGACATCGACTCCGGCGACTATGCGCTGCTGCTCGACAAGGCGCTCGCCGCTTTCGGCTGGGACAAGCTGCAGCAGGACCTGAAGCGCCGCCGCGCCGCGGGCGAGCTGGTCGGCGCCGGGCTCGCGTTCTTTCTGGAAGAGAGCGGGCGCGGCCCGACCGACAATGCCAAGGTCACGGTCGATCCATCCGGCGCGGTCGAGCTGATCACCGGCGGCGCCTCGATCGGGCAGGGCTTTCCAGACCGCGATGGCGCAGATCTGCGCCGAGGCGCTCGGCGTCGACTACAAGCGCGTGCGCGTGATCCACGGCCAGACCGACCTGATCGATCACGGCATCGGCGCGCATGCGGCGCGCGCCACGGGGCTCACCGGCGGCGCCGTGCACGTCACCGCCATGCATGGTGCGCGAGAAGGCGCTCGAATTCGCCTCCGAGCTGCTGCAGACGCCGGCCGACGAGCTCGACATCGTCGACGGCACGGTGACGCGCAAGAACGGCAAGGGCGGCGGCCCCTCGATCACGCTCGCCGAGATCGCCAAGCGGGTCGCGCCCGGCTCGAAGTTTCTGCGGCGGCCGCACCCCGCAGCTCGCGGCGCACGGCTGGTACAACACGCCGTACACGGTGTTTCCCTACGGCGCCCATCTCGCGGTGGTGCGCGTCGATCGCGACACCGGCAAGGTCGACGGTCGAGCGCTTCATGGTGGCCTACGACGTCGGCCGCGCGGTCAATCCGATGCTGGTGACGGGCCAGCTCGTCGGCGGCTGCGCGCAGGGGCTCGGCGGCGCGCTGTTGGAGGAGTTCGTCTATGACGACAACGGCGAGCCGCTGTCCGCGACCTTCGCCGACTACCTGATGCCGATGCTGCACGACATGCCGGACGTCGAAGTGTTGCTCACCGAGGACGCGCCATCGCCGCGCCATCCGCTCGGGCTGAAGGGTGCGGGCGAAGGCGGCATCAACGGCGCCGGCGGCGTGATCGCGAGCGCGATCGACGATGCGATCGGAATTCCGGGCGCGGTAACGCGGCTGCCGGTGACGCCACAGCGCATGCGGGCGTTGTTGCGTCGGCAAGTGCTGGCAAGTGATCGGATCAGCCGCGATCAGAACCTGAATTCGTCGCCGCGCTTGCGTCCCTGGAACACGGGCGCGAACAGGTTGTCGAAATCGAACTTCTGCTTGCTCAATCCCTGTTCGTGGCAATAGCCCGCAATCGTGTTGATGTTCTTGAGGTTCCGTTCGGTCGGTCCGTATTCCCAGGGATCGTCGCCGACGATCTCCTCCTGCTCTTCCCAGGCTTCGCGATACCAGACCAGCGGCACGATGCGCGGGTTCTCCATCCGCTTCATGGCGATCGCCTTGGCCTCGTTGAAGGCATGAAACATGTTGATCGGAACCCACGGATAGCGATCTACGATCTCCTGTTTGATGCCGAGGACATGCATGATCGGGAAGATGCCCGTCCGCTTGAAGTAGGCGATCTCCTCTTCCTTCCAGTTCGGGAACAGGCGCGCGACGCGCGGATCCTTGCGGACCAAAGGCTTGATCAGGTCGGGGTGGATCACGGCATCGAGCTGGCCTTCCGCCAGCAGACCCTCGACGGTCTCGTTGTTTGACAGCTTGCTGATCTTGAGGCCCGGCGGCGGCTCGAAGTCGATGGTCTCGTCGAGCTCCGGCACCCACTCGATCGATTTTTGCGGCACGCCGTATTCATGCTCCAGGATGCCGCGCATCCAGACGATGGCGGTGGCCTGGAATTGCTTCACGCCGACGCGCTTGCCGATCAGGTCGGTCGGCTTGCTGATGCCCTTGCCGGTGTTGATGAACACAAAGCCGTGGCGGAAGCGCCGATGCAGAAACACCGGGATCGCAGTGGCCGAAAAGCCCTGGTCGCGCGCCACGATGAAGGAGGAGCAGGACGCTTCCGCCATGTCGAACTCGCGTCCGCGCAGAAAGCGCCAGTGGCGGGTGGTGGAATCCATGCCGGTGAGCACGGTGAGGTCGATGCCGTCGGGCTTCACCACGCCTTCCTTGAGCGGACGGATGATTTCGTAGTCGCCACAGGCGAGCGTCAGTGAAAGGCGGGTGGACACAGGGCTAGCTCCCAGAACGATTTCGACCGTGCCGCAGCCTGCGACACGGTCGATGACCAATGCAAGAGGTGAGGCAAGAGGAGGGAGTGCCCTTTACGGTGCAATCGCCTTGCGCGCCTCCTCGACGATATCCCTGGGCGTGCGGTAGAGCTCGCCGAGGAGCTTGTCGACCTCAGCGCCAGACACCGGATTGACCTCGAGCTTGAGCTTGTTGGCCTCGTCGAGGAAGGCAGGATCCTTCAAGGTCGCGTCGAAGGCTGCACGCAGCGCCTGCTTGCGATCCTCGGGCACGCCGGGCGGGGCGGCGAACGGACGCCCCATCACCTGCCGGCTGGTCACCAGCCTGACGACCTGTTTCTGGTGGTCGTTGGCAAAGTCGTTGATCGTCGGGACGTGCGCCAGCTCGGGAGCCTTCTGGTCGGAGATGTGCACCAGGATGTTGAGCTTCTTCTCGGTGATCCATGCTTCCCGCGTCGACTTGAGGCTCGACCACGACCAGCCGCAGCGGCCATCGACCTCGCCACGCTCGATCGCCAGGATGATGTCGGATGTGCCGTGATAGCCGCTCACCAGCTTGAGCTTGGCCCCGAAGATGTTGCGCACCATCAGCGAGTACGAGTCGGGATCGGAGCCGGCGCCTTCGCCGCCCGCCGTGAACTGGGTCTTGAGCATGTCGGCCCAGGTTTTCACCGGCGATGTGTGCCAGGTGGCGCAGAAGCTGATCTCGTTGGCCCCGCTGCCGAGCCACGTGAACTTGGTGGGCTCGAATTGCACCTTGGCGGTGCCGATCAATGGTTCCATGGGCAGGCCGCGGCCGAACGTACCGAACACGGTGCCATCTTTGGCGGACACGTTGTAGATATGATTGGCCGCGTTGAGACTGCCGGCGCCGGTGATGTTCTGCACGATGAAGTTCGGATTGCCGGGCAGGTGCTTGCCCATATGGCGCCCGAGCGCCCGTGCGTAGAGGTCGTAGCCGCCGCCGGCGGTGTAGCCGACGATGATGGTCACGGTCTTGCCGCGATAGAAATCCGACACTGCGTCGGCCTGCGCCCGTTCCGTGAGTGCGGCGATTACGCTCAGACCCAGCAGGCACGACGCCAATGGCAGGCGCAGACGGTGCATTGATCTTCTCCACGTTCGAACGGGCAAAAACCCTGCAATGGCCATGCCACCTCGTCAACCGCGGATGGGCTTTACGTGCCCGCAAGCCAATGGCATGAGGCAATTGGCCGCTCGGCGGAGCGGCCGACATGCCAAGCGAGAGGTGATCCGTGGGCGAATTCGGAATAGGTCAGGCCGTTCCTCGTTTCGAGGACCCGAGGCTGGTCAGGGGCGAAGGCCGCTATGTGGGCGACGTTTCGTTTCCCGGCATGGCGTACGGCTATGTCCTGCGCTCCCAACACGCGCATGCCCGGATTGTCTCGCTCAACACCGACAAGGCGAAAGCCGCGCCCGGCGTGCTGGCGGTGCTGACCGGAGCGGATTGGGAGGCCTCCGGTTTCGGCGACCTGCCGGTTCCGGGCGGGCTCAAGCGCCGCGACGGATCGCCGCTCTATCGCCCGCGCTATCCGGCGCTGGTGAAGGATCGCGTGCGCTGGGTCGGCGACTGCGTCGCCTTCGTGGTGGCGGAGACCTATCACCAGGCCGCCGATGCCGCCGAGCTGATCGAGGTCGAGTATGAGGAATTGCCGGCGGTCGTCTCGACTGCTGACGCGATTGCGCCGGGCGCTCCGCTCGTCTTTGACGACTGCCCCAACAATATCTGCTTCGTGCATCTCGAAGGCGACAAGGCCGCGACCGACGCCGCGTTCGCGCGTGCCGCCCACGTCGTCAAGGAGCGTTTCGTCATCAACCGCGTGACCGCCGCCAGCATGGAGCCGCGCGGCAGCATCGGCGTCTATCAGGCGGCCGAGGGCCGCTACACCATCCACACCACGCTGCAACGCACGTTCTCGTTCCGCGAGGAGCTGGCGAAGAATGTTCTCAAGGTGCCGGAGAACAAGGTGCGGGTGATCGCCGGCGACATCGGCGGCGCCTTCGGCATGAAGACCGCGATCTACAACGAGCCCGCGCTGGTGCTGCTGGCCGCCAAGGTCACCGGCCGGCCGGTGAAGTGGATCTCCACGCGCTCGGAATCGTTTCTGTGCGACGCGCAGGCGCGCGACAATGTCACCGACGCCGAGCTCGCGCTCGACCAGGACGGCAATTTTCTCGCCGTGCGGGTGAAGACCATCGCGACTGCCGGCGCCTTTATCCAGGTCGGCTCGCAATCGTTCATCGGCAACCTTGGCACGCTCGCGGGCGTCTACAAGACGCCGGCGCTGCATGCCGACGTGACCTGCGTGTTCACCAATACCAATCCGGTGCGGCCCTATCGCGGCAACGGCCGGCCGGAGGCGGCCTATGTGATCGAGCGGCTGGTCGATCTCGCGGCTGATCAGCTTGGCATCGATCCGGTCGAGCTGCGCCGCCGCAACACGATTCCGCCCGACGCCATGCCGTTCAAGACCGGGCTGACCTTCACCTATGACAGCGGCGAGTTCGAGAAGAACATGGACATGGCGCTTGGGATGGCCGACGCCAAGGGCTTTCCGGCGCGTCGCGCCGAGGCGCGCAAGCACGGCAAGCTGCGCGGGCTCGGCATCTCCAACACGATCGAGCGCGCGGCCGCGCCGAGCTACGAGGGCGCCGAGATTCGTTTCGATCGCTCAGGCGCCGTCACGCTGTTCTCCGGAGCGAGCAATCACGGCCAGGGCCACGAGACCGCGTTCAAGCAGATCGTCGCCGAGAACCTCGGCCTCGATCCGCGCGAAGTGACCTACATCCACGACGACACCGACCAGGTGTTCTTCGGCGATGGCACCGGTGGCTCGCGCTCGGCCACGATCGGCGGCTCAGCGGTGCTGATGGCGACCGACAAGATCAAGAAGAAGGCCACTGCGATCGCGGCCCATGTGATGAAGGTCGCGCCCGAGGACTTGCGCTTCGAGGACGGCATGTTCTCGTCGCCAGAAGACCAACCAGACCATGACGCTCAAGGATGTCGCCCTTGCCTCGCTCAGCCCGGCCAAGCTGCCGAAGGACATGGAGGTCGGGCTGATCGCGACCGCGATCTACAGTCTCGCGGTCGAGAACTATCCGAACGGCTGCCATGTCTGCGAGGTCGAGATCGACGAGGAGACCGGCGTGGTGGATATCCTGCGCTACAGCATCGTCGATGACGTCGGCACTGTGATCAATCCGCTGCTGGTGCACGGGCAGATCGTCGGCGGCATGGCGCAGGGCGCCGGCCAGGTGCTGATGGAGGACATCCGCTTCGATCCCGACAGCGGCCAGATTCTCACCGGCTCGTTCATGGACTATGCGATGCCGCGCGCGAGCGACCTCTCGTCGGTCGCGATGGAAAGCAATCCGGTGCCGACCAAGACCAATCCGCTCGGCGTCAAGGGCTGCGGCGAAGCCGGCTGCGTCGGCGCGCTGCCGGCGATCGCCAACGCGGTGGTCGATGCGCTGTCGGTCTATGGCGTGCACCACATCGACATCCCGGTGACGTCCGAGCGGGTGTGGCGCGTGATCCAGGAGGCGCGCAAGCAGGCGGCGGAGTAGGGCAGGGCTCTCTTTGCTGTCGTCCCCGCGAAGGCGGGGACCCATACGCCGTGTCGCCGCGACGTGGCACGGCTGGTGATTATCGAATGCTCGGTGGTTATGGGTCCCCGCCTGCGCGGGGACGACACCGAGATCGCTGATGGCGCAATACGCTTCGCTATTGCGCCCTACGGTGCTGAGATTGCCGCGGAAGCAAACGACAGCTACCTCGCGCCCTCCGCGATCACGGCCTTGGCGGCGGCGACCACGTCCTGCGGCGTCTGATAGAGCTCGCTCACGAGCTGGTCGATCTCGGCGCCCGACATTGGATTGACGTCCATCTGCCGCTGCTTGGCCTCGGCCAGGAATTCAGCGTCCTTCATGGTGGCCTCGAAAGCCTGCTGCAGCGCTTGCGCGCGCTCGGCCGGCAGCCCAGGCGGCGCCAGGAACGGCCAGCCCATCTGCTGGCGCGCCAGGATGAGCCGCAGGATCTGGCGCTCGCGCTCGTTGTGCGCGTAGTCCATGATCAGCGGCACGTCCGCGAGCTCCGGGCTCTTCTTGAGCGCCATCTGCAGCGCGAGGTTGATCTTCTTGCCGCTGACCCAGTCGGGCTTGGTGATCTTGATGCTTGACCACGACCAGCCGCAGCGGCCGTCGACCTCGCCGCGCTCCATCGCGAGATTGATCTCGTTGCCGCCCGGATAGCCGGAGACGAGGCGCACCTTCACGCCGAACAGATTGCGGATCATCATTGCGAACATGTCGGGATCGGAGCCCGAGCCTTCGCCGCCGACCGTGAACGGTGTCGCGAGCATGTCGCTCCAGCGCTTCACCGGCGACGTGTGCCAGGTGGCGCACAGGCTGACCTGGTCGCTGCCCGAGCCGAGCCAGGTGAACTTGCGGGCGTCGTATTGCGGCTGGCTCGCGCCGATTAAGCGGCTCCATCGCCATGCCGCGCCCGATCATGCCGATCGTGAGGCCATCCTTGGAGGCGGTGTTGTAGAGCACGTTGGCGACCCGGAGGCTGCCGGCGCCCGGCATGTTCTGTGGCACGATCGACGGATTGCCCGGAATGTGGCGCCCCATGTGCTTCGAGAGCACGCGTGCATAGAGGTCATAGCCACCACCGCTGGTATAGCCGATCAGCATCGTGATGGTCTTGCCGCGGAAGAAATCTGCTTGCGCTTGCGCGCTGCCGGATTGCGCAGCGCCAACCAGGAGCGACGCCAAGACAACAGCGACAACAGCAATGCGCACGATCAACCTCCGCTTTGAGCTGCCGTGCATACTGCACCAGATGCGGGGGGAGGAAAATTGCGCCGGTGTCGCGGCGCTATGCGTTCATTGCGGATCGTGAACGTCCAGAGAGAGGCGCCTATTCTCAACTTCTTGTAGTTCCGGTAGGGTTCTGGGGATTTTCGCCGACCAGACGATTCACGGGCATCTCGTCGATCGATGACACTGCTGCCGCGGTTTCGAATTTTCATTTCCTCGCCGCGCGACGTCGGCAGCGAGCGTGCGCTGGCGATGCGTGTTCTGGAGCGGCTGCAGCTCGAATTTCGCGGTCGGTCGAATTGGCGCCGGTCTTCTGGGAGCACGAGGTGCTCAAGGCGACCGATACGTTTCAGTCGCAGATACCACGGGCCGGTGAGGCTGACCTCTGCGTCTTCATCCTGTGGTCCTGGTTTGAGCTCGGCATCTTTCGTGGAAGTGAGGTCGTGATGTTGCAGGTCGAGCGGCTGCCGCTTGACCTCGACCTCGTGCCAATGCGGCGCCCGCGCCGCGACGGCAAATGATGGGGCCATTTGGCCGGCTGTCGTGAACGTCCAGAGCCTCTGGCAAGGCCCGGTCGGATTCGAACCCTAATTGTCGGGTCTCTCTATACGGCCGTCGCCGATTTGACCTAAAGCGGAGTTAGCGTCCACTCCTCGGCGGTTCCGGACTTTCTCGCGCCGACGGCGAGAAGCAGGCGCTCCGTCGTGGATCGGTCCGCTCCAATTCCCTTCTCAAGTTGTCCGATTGATCTGAACCCCTTGGCAGATCGCGGGTCTTTGAGCATCTCACGGAGCTTTCTCTTTTGGTTCCACTCACCGATCGATTTCCATACCATTCACGTTCTCCATACAGATACGAGCTGGATCCCAGCTTTCCGGCCTTGTTGTTTGAGGGTGGCAGCTTGTCTCAAAAGCTTGAGCCATCGCTTCCACCTCAGCGGGCTGAAACGCTGTATTGTCGAGCAAGCGATGAATGGCATGACCAGCTCTCCTTCGCTTGTACAGGCGGGAGCGCGACTGGTCTCTCAGCCATCGGCGCCTGGATCAGGTCCGTGGCCGATGATGAACAAGGGTAAACCTATTCCAAACGAAAAGCGAATCAGAATGATGCCTCGGCAGGCCGGGCTCCTGCAGGAGGGACGCTGATTTCCTCAGCGCAGCGCAGGGGCTCTCATAACAGAAACAAAGACTGGAGCTTCAACGGTAGATTTGTCAAAACCGCGGTGGCTCTGAAAATAGACAAGTGAAGAATGTGGGTGGCAAGGGCGGTAGGATTCGAACCCACGATCCCGGACTTGGAAACCGGCGCTTTAGGCCAAGCTAAGCTACGCCCCTATCGATGTCGCTATATTGGAATTGGTCCCTGGGAGCCGAGTTCGAACGGCTGTTTCCTGAGCCACAATCAGGCGTTCTGGCCACTGAACTACCGCAGGGTTGGTGCCCAACGTTGGTGCCGGTGGGTTGATTTGAACAACCGACCTTCGCCGTATGAGAGCGCTGCTCTGCTCCGCTGAGCTACACCGGCATGGTTGTGAATGAATTGGCTCCCCCTCATGGATTCGAACCACGATCACCGCATTCAAAGTGCGGCATCCTGCCGTTAGACGAAGGGGGACCGTTGCATTGGTGCTCCCTGACGGTTTCGATCCGTCTTCTGCGGCTTGAAAGGCCGCGATCCTAGCCACTAGACGAAGGGAGCGGGCGCCACGAGCGCGAAGTCGGGGACATGGCGGGGACACGCGCCGAGGTCACAGAGACCAGCCGGGGACACGACGAGACAGTAAGTGACTACGACCCGACGAGGCATTGCCGAGAAGCTCGTCGCGGTCGGCGGGTGCAGACATAGCTGGGCGGTCCGTTGAGCGCACGGACGACAATCGGGAGCGGCGACGCCGGGGCCTCCGAAGGGTCAAGATGGCAGGGGATAGCGCTACGTCGGAAGCGTCTTTCGGCTTGCGAGACACGAAAGATACGGGTTTCTTTCACTTCCTTGAACGAGGTCGGTCGATGCAACAACCGCATGAATCTCAAATATCGCGGCCTCTCGTGCCGCTACGATGCGGTCGGGAAACCAGCCGTTGACGCCGCCTCGAAGGCCGTTCGTTTTGACTTGTACGCGCGAGCAGTCGTGCGTGCCATTTACGCCGGTCTGCTGATTTATCTGGTAGCGACCGGTCAAACCGGTCAGCTTGCAGCAATGTTGCGCCACCTTCTGATGTAGCGGGCGCCCGGCACTTGACGGGCCAGAAAGGCCGCTGGCGCCTCCGAGCAAGTCATTGGCTCACTTTGTCTAGATCGGCACGATCGTCGTTACCAAATACGCTTTGAAACAAGCGTTGGATCAGCAAGGGACAAACGACGATGGATGTGACCTGGTGTTTTATATTGGGGGCGATGGCTGGCTTCATCCCGTGCTTTGCCGCGCTCACCCTCGTCGTTGTGAGACCTTGGGCACTGAGACCGTAGCCAAGCCGATCGTTGGGCTTCAAAGATCTTGCGGAAAATCGCGCGCGGCAAAATCTTGCTGAGCAATCTCACGCCATCCAACCCGAACAAATGAAGAAGGACACATTGCCATCTTCGTTGTGTGGAATCGAACGGACGACGAACTCATCGAAGCGTTTGCTCGGGGCGGGCTCGAGAAAAGAGTAACCCCCGGCCAAGTTGGGGGGATGGAAGGGGGAGAGTCGGCCGGGGGCACTTTGGCAATGTGGCGTCACCCTCACTGCTATTGCGAAACTAGCCGCCTCGCCGACCGCGACAATCATCTAAAGGTTTGCGGCAATGGCCAGAAGGTTTAGTTGGCCGGGAGATTTTCGGGGGTTAGTTTTTTGGCGGTGCCTTCAGGGATAACCGAGCCGTGTCGCCTTCCGACATATCTTTGGCGCGGATCAACAAGACCCTGCCGGGGAAGCCCCGGCTACGTCGCGGCGATGGCCGGCGGCGTAGGCCCGGCGGGGGGGAATGACATCATCGTGATTGATCCAAATGTTGACCGGCTGCTTTTCCTTCTAACAGCTGCGTTTTTTGCACTTGCTGTCGCGCGGACCGCCCATCTGCTGTTTGGCTAAGATCGCCCGTAGACAGCAAAGGGGGACCCCCGGCCATGGGGGAACAGCCGGGGGTCATGGGGTCGGTAGGGGAGATCGGGGGGGATCGTCGCTACCATTTGCAAGCTAGCCGCTCCGCCGACCGCTGCAAATTGGCTAAAGGTTCAGCCGCTATCTAAAAGGTTTACCGGCGCTGCCTATGCCAGTGTGGAGCACCGGGGATGCCATGCCCTGACTGCAATCCCTGCGGCGATCCGGATGAGCCTCCAACGATGCCACCGGGGTTTATTGTCGACGACGGTTCTCGGCATTAACTCCCAGGCAGCGCATCGAGTGCCTCGGGCTCTGCCACCTCGCGGTCCTTGTTCCGAACGTTGCCGACCTTCTGTCTGTTGACCGGCCACATTGATAGCGCGTCATCTTTGAACGGAACGAGCAGAGCCTTCAACTCATCGTTCGTTGGTGGCACTTCACCCAGCCACTTCGCCCAGTCCTCCTCGGCGAGAATGACCGGCATGCGATTGTGAAGCGCGCCAACAGACCTGCACTCTGTGTCGCCGTGTCCCCCACGGCTGCCATGAAAACACGGGCGAGGCTCTCGCATAATTTCCTCGAGCGCTTAGTGGGGGTGCAGAAGACGGAGATTGGAGCGCCATGACTGCCGTGGCACGCCCATCACACCGGTTTCGATCCGTCTTCTGCGGCTTGAAAGGCCGCGATCCTAGTGGTCCGATTCTAACATTCGCATCCCTTCTCGGCGGGCTCTCTTGCGAATGTTAGAATCAAAGGACCACTAGCAAGTATAGGTTTCTAGTGGAGCTTTGGATTTGACATTCGCTTTGCGAGCCCGCGGCTGGGTGGGTAGCGAATGTCAAATCCGCTCCACTAGCCACTGGACGAAGGGAGCGGGCGCCACGAGCGATGTCATGCGCCATGGCCGTCACGCCTATGCCTTACTGGCGCGACATGAGACGCAAGCGCGGAGGCCAGACGATTTAAGGAGATCAATGATGTGGTCGAAACGATATTGTGTCGGGGCAGTGCTGCTCGCCGGGTTGTGGGCGAGCCCGGCCGCTGCCCAGCAGCGTTGGAATACGTTTCACTTTGGCGGCGGCTTTAATGATGACAAGGCCGCCACGCTGGCAAGTTGGATCAACGATACCTGCCGGCCGGACGAGATGGGGCACATCGCGGGCTTTACTTATCAGGAAGCGCCGGGCAAGCCACTGAACCTGAAAGTGTACTGCCGTCAGGGCGGCACCGGGAAGCTCGGCAAGGTCAAGGTGGTGCGGAGCGCGTACCCGGGCGAATTTCCGCTCGAGATACCGCGCTCGTTGACAGTATCGACGGAGAGTGCCGTCATCCTTGGCTTCGACGTCACTACGATCAAAGGATTGATGGACCCACCGACCGGAACGGTCGTGATGGTCGTCAAGGAATAGTGCAGACAGCCGAGTGGCGGAGAGTGCAGGAGTCGAACCTGCCCGACCCGAAGGTCTCGCCGCGTTAGCACCGCGGTGCCTTGCCGCTCGGCCAACTCTCCGTTTGTCGATGACTTTCGTTTGTCAAAATGGAGTCCACGGCGCGATTCGAACGCGCAGCCTGAGGCTTCGGACGCCTCCGCTCTGGTCCATTTGAGCTACGTGGACGCATTGAGGTTGAAGTGATGGAGCCCTCGGCAGGATTCGAACCCGCACGGTCCCGAGGTAGAAGCTCGGCGCTCTGTCCGTTGAGCTACGAGGGCTGACGGTGTGCCGACAATGTGAATGAGAGTGCGAGCGGCGAAGGCGGTGAGACCGCTTCGCCGCCCGTCGCTGTGATGAACGCGTGCAGCGTGTCACTGCACGCGCTCGACCTCGTGGATGAACCGCAGCACACCCTCCGAGAACCCGTCGATGTGGGTCCAGCGGCCATAACCGACGCCGTTCCGGTAGGAAGCGACGTTGATCATGTAGGCGTGCTTGGCCTCCGGCTCCGGCACACGGTCGTGCGACTGCTCGTCCGTGACCACGATCAGCCGGTCGTGCGCCAGCGCGTTGACCTTGCCCACGGCGGACCCGAGGTTGGTGCTGCCGTGGTGCTGCGACCGCACGATCGCATCGACACCCGCCATGCCCCGCCGCGGCGGGACCTCGACGAGGCCGCTCGAGAACGTGAACAGCCGCAGGTCGCCCGGCACGATGGCGCCGAGCGCGGCCGCGGCATCCATGCGGGTCAGGTCGGACTTGCGCGACATCCGGCTCGTCATCGATCCGGAAACGTCGACCAGCACGATGGTCTTGCCGCGCAGCGCCGGCAGCTCGGCGATGGCCGCGCACAGCGCCTGATCGAGCGACGGCTCGAGCTGCGGCGCTGCGCGCGCTGCCGCCACGTAGCGGAACGGCAGGACACGCTGCGCGCCGCCCTTGCGGGCGAGGATCGCCTGCCGCACAAGGTCGACGTCGACGCCCGCCTGCACCATGTTGCGCAGGTTGCGCAGCAAGGCGAGGTAGCCGAGCTTGCGCTCGCACAGGAGGCGCTCGAAGGTTGCCCGCTTGTCGGCGCCGCCCGAGAGTGCGACCTCCCAAGTGTCCGGCATCGCGAGCGTGCGCTCCTTGACGCGCTTCCAGAGCGCCGACTGCGCCTCGTCCTTCGGCGTCGGGCGCACGAGCCGCAGCACATCGCGCAGCTTCACCGCGCTGTCGCGATCGTACTTGGCGAGCTCGTACTCGTCGAACTTGGCGATCGCCCGCGCCAGGCCCTTGCGCATCTGCGCCGGCAGCATGCGCTTGGCGCCGAGCCGGTGGTGCAGCGCCACAAGCTCGCCCGGCTCGTCGGCGCGCTGAACCACGCGCGCGACCGTGTCGGCGACCAGCCGGTCGCCCTTGCCGGTGCGCGAGAGCACCTCGAGCAGGAGCAGCGGCACGTGGCGCAGGTTGAAGACCTCGCGCGCCTCGACGCGCGAGCGCGGCCAGCACCTGCGGCGTGACCCGCATGGCGTTGGCGATGATGCGCTCGGCGATCGACTGACCGTCCTCGTAGAACTCGTCCTCCCACAACAGGCAGGACAGGACCGAGCGGCGCAGCCGCTGCTCAGCCGAGAGCGTAGCGATGGCCGGTGCGCCCTCATGTGTGCGCGCGGCCTTGGTGCGATGGGTGTTGAGTCTCATGGGTGTTCTCCTGATGTTGGCATTCTCCTGGGTGCGATGTTGCGCCAGACGGAGCCGAGCAAGGGACGAGGGCGGAACGTGAAGTGCTCTGTCCACTGAGCTACCGGGAGGTGGTCTCCCGGGTTGGATTCGAACCAACGACCTCTCGCTTGGAAGGCGAAGTAACCGCACTCTGCAGCGTCGGCTCCGGCTGGCGCATGGTCCGGCAAACGTTTTCTCGTTCGCCGAAAGCCATGCGCTGATGGCTTGTTACTCAACTTGGGTTACTCAAGAGGGCTGCCTGGCAAGTGGTGGGCTCGGTTGGGGCGCAAGCCCCTGTCGTTTTGGAGAACGAAGTAACCGGGCCCTTCAGCGCAGGCAGTTGGTGCAGCACGGCTGTACGAGGAACGGGGCTGGCGCGCACGGAAGGATTCGAACCTCCACCGTCCGGATCCGTAATCCGGCGCATTATCCAGTTGTGCTACGTGCGCGTTGTCCGCTTCCGTCACGCAAGTGACAGCCGGCGAAGTGGTGGAGACAGCCGGTAACGCTCCGGCCGCGACGATCTTGCAAGGATCATCTGCACCCTTGTGCTGTCCCCATAGTTGGTGCCTGGGGCACGTATCGAGCGTGCTCCTCCCGATTTTCAATCGGGTGCAATGACCTCATCTGCCACCCAGGCTTTGGTTGATTGGAGTTGCGGGCGGGACTCGAACCCGCATGTACGCGCTTTGCAGGCGCGGCCGTTGCCGTTCCGGTCACCGCAACATGATTGTACGAATTGGATCCAGGAGCAGGACTCGAACCTGCATCGCGACGGTCAGAACGTCGCATCCTGCCGTTAGACGATCCTGGAGGATCGGAACGGCAGGATCGCTCCTGCCGCTCTTAGTCCTTGAACGGATCGAACACGTCGGCGCCCGCCATCACCACGGCGAACGGCCGCAGCGTGTGCTCGATCTCGACCGTGCCGGCGTGATGCGCGAGCACGTCGGGCAGGCGGCGGTAGGCCTGCGGCGCCTCGTCGAGGTCGCCGCCGACGAGATGCACGCCCTTGTGCGCGCAGCCACGCCTGCATCTCGTCGTGGCTGATCCGGCCCGGCGCGGATGCACCTCGCCGGTCTTGCGGTTCCGCTTGCCCTGCGCCTCGGTGCGCGACATCACGCGGCCGGCGCCGTGCACGGTCGAGTAGAGGCTCGCGGCCGACGTCCTCGCTCTCGACGCCCGCGAGGATCACGGCGTCGTCGCCCATCGAGCCGCCGACGAAGCCGCGCTGGCCCGGGAACGCCGGCGTCGCGCCCTTGCGCACGACCCACAGATCACGCTCGCCGTGGCGCTCGCGCCAGGCGTAGTTGTGATGGTTGTGGACCGTGTCGAGGACCTTGCCGCCGAGGATCGGCGCACGCGCTCGACCACCCACTCGCGGCCCGCATAGGCATATTGGCCGGCGAGCGTCATGCCGGCGAGATACGCGCGCCGAGCTCGCTGTCCTCGTGCAGGATGGTCGGCGCGACGTCGATGCCGTCCTTGCCGCCGGCCTGCTTGATGAAGTGCGGTCGCGCTCTTGTGGCCGAGACCGCGCGAGCCGAAGTGCACGCCGATCCACACAAAGCCGTCCTCGTCCTCGAACAGGTCGACATAGTGGTTGCCGGAGCCGACGGTGCCGAGCTGGTCGCGCGCCATCTGCTTGAGGTGACCGACGCTCGGCACTCCTGCCACAGCGGGCTGTCGAACAATGTCGTGGTCGATCTTCTTCGGGTTGGTGCGGCCGAGCCCGAAGCTCACCTCCTTGGCGATGTCGTTGAGCGATCGGACCGGCACGCGCTCGTCGATGTCCTCGTACTTGAGGTCGAGCCGCACCGCCATGTTGCCGCAGCCGATGTCGAAGCCGACGCCCGAGATCGAGACGTGCTCCTCGTAGGCGATGACGCCGCCGACCGGCTGCGCATAGCCGAGGTGGCCGTCGGCGCAGAGCACGCCGCCCGCGACGCTGCCGACGCCCATGCAGCGCCACATCTGCTCGACGGTGCGCTCGTCATGCTCACCGAAGATCTTCAAGTCCGTCATGACACGCTCCTGTCGAGGCATTGTAGGATGTTTGAACTGGTCAGGGCGGGTGGATTCGAACCACCGGTCTCTTCCTTCCGCAAAAGCGCGTTCACGCGCGTCTTCAACGCAAGACGCTATGTGGGGACGGCCAGGCTCCCCTACACCCTGATTGTTGGACCACCCAGCAGGACTCGAACCTGCGGCCTCCGGCTTCGCTCGCCGGCGCTCTCGCTTCCGCTGAGCTATGGGTGGAAAAAGTGCTATCGTGGGCGCCTTGATCGGGAGGCGACTATGAGGTGGCACCGGACTTTGCTGCTGGCGCTCGCGCTGTTCGCAGCCGCATTCCCATTCGCCGATGCGATGGCGCAGGCGAGCTATCCGGAGAAGTCCGTCCGCCTGATCGTGCCGTTCCCGGCCGGCGGCGCGACCGACATTCTGGCCCGCCTCATCGCCGAGCGGCTCGCGGGCGCCTTCGGCAAGCCGGTCGTGGTTGAGAACGTGTCGGGTGCGGCGGGCGCGACCGGCACCGCGCAGGCCGCCAAGGCCGCGCCCGATGGCTATACGCTGCTCACGGCGGTTGCGACCACGACGACGCTCTTGCCGCATCTGCGGCGCGACCTGCCATATGATCCGCTGCGCGACTTCGACGCGGTCACGCTGGTGGCGAGCTTCCCCAATCTGCTGGTGGTGCGGCCGGCGGTGCCGGCCACCGACGTGCGGCAGCTGATCGATCTGCTGCGCGCCAATCCTGGCAAGTACAGCTATGCGAGCTCGGGCTTCGGTGCTTCGCCGCATCTCTCGGCGGAGTGGTTCAAGCTGGTCACCAAGACTGATGTCCTGCACGTGCCGTTCACCGGCAGCGCGCCAGCGCTGCCGGCGCTGCTCGGCGGCCACGTCGACCTGATGTTCGACACCTTGCCGTCGGTGCTGCCGCTGGTGCAGGAGGGCAAGCTGCGCGCGCTCGGCGTGACCACTGCGGAGCGCGTGCCGTTCCTGCCGAGCATCCCGGCGATCGCCGAGACGCTGCCGGACTTCGATGTCACCTCCTGGCTCGGCGTCGTGGTGCCGGCCGGCACACCCGCCGAGATCCGCGCCCGCATCGCGGCCCCGCTTGCGGAATTCATCCGCGAGCCGGCGGTCGTGGCACGCCTGCGCGACGTCGGCGCGGTCGCCGCCAAGCCGAACACGCCGGAGGAATTCGCCGCGTGGATGCGCAAGGACCACGACAAGTGGGGCCGCGTCGTGCGCGAGACCGGGATCAAGCTCGGCAATTGACGAATGGTGCTGTCGGCGGGATTCGAACCCGCGATCTCCGGAGTGAGATTCCGGGATCCTGGACCGCTAGACGACGACAGCGTGATCAAGAGGATCAACACGCAAAAATGGCTCCTGGAGCAGGGCTCGAACCTGCAGGCCTTGCGGCACCTGATTAACAGTCAGGCGCGTTTACCGAATTCCGCCATCCAGGATCAGGGAGAGAGTGCGGTTGGCAGCAATCGCAATGCGGATCGTGCGTCTTATGCGCTGGCGGCCGCGCTCTGTTGCGCGGCCGCAAAACTTATCGCTGCGTCGCGCCGTGGCGCGCGCATCAAAACGTTGTTGTCGCCCCCGACCTAAAATACGACCTATGCCGTGATGCCCGGACCCGTGCGCAAGGCACCAGCATCGGACGTCGGCTCCGCCGGCGCCGGCGCGGTGCGCTGACCGGCCGGCAACTGGATCACCGTCGCGTGCTGGCCTGGCCGCAGACGCGTGACAAGCACGGTCCGACCGTTCGGAAATTCCAGCGCATCATGATGGGCATTGGGGTCGCCCAGGTTGACCTGCCGGAACCGGGCCACGTTGGACCCGAGCTTGCATCGGCTTGGCAGCAGGCGGCCGAAGATATGGTCGTATTCGGCTTCCCGATCGAAAACCACCTCGGTGCCCGGCAACATGCAGACCGCGACCTCCGGCTCCCCGACGGCGGCAAAGCCGCGTGTCGATGAGCTGACAAACGAGGTCGTGACCAGCTTGTCGGCGATCTTGGCGGGGCGGGATGCGGTGGCGTGCAGACTATAGTCACACATTGAACGCTCCTCGCTGCTGTTGGGGATCACGCGATCCCGAACAGAAAAGCTAACGCTCGAGTACGGCTTTGGTTCGGCAGCGCGAATGGTGGAAACGAGCGGGACTCGAACCCGCATCACCCGCTTGCAAGGCGGGGGCTCTCCCAATTGAGCTATCGTCCCGTACGAAGTCTGCGCCGAGCCGGCAAATGATTGCTGACTCAGCGGCGAAAACCATCAAATTGGCGCCTGAAATCATCTCCTCACGGCGTGACGATCCTGTCTGCCGCCGCATGCGGCATGATGCTGTCACCCGGTCGGCCAAAAAGGTATCTCATCATGCTGATGATCAAATGTGCGCGATCATGCGTGAATGGTGCGGACGGCGGGAGTCGAACCCACACCTCCTGAGTGGCGCTCAGGAACTCTGCCGTTAAGCCACGTCCGCGGTTGTTCGGCCGGCCGCGCTATTGCGAACAGCCGCCTTGAAGCTGGTGGGTAGGGATGGAATTGAACCACCACAGCTGATGCGGGGCGTTTACAACGCCTTGGGCTCGCCAGTGCCCAGCCTACCCGTACGCAGCAGTGTCGGATCACTGCGGCGTCAATTGGCGGAAGGTGAAGGAGTCGAACCCTCGACCCAGAGGTCGGCCCGGCTTTCGAGACCGGTTGCGCACCGCTGCGCACCACCTTCCGTTTGCGTCATGGTTGTCCCGGCGCGATTTGAACGCGCGACCATCGCTTTCGAAGAGCGGCGCTCTTCCGCTGAGCTACGGGACAGTACGCCCAGGAGGACTCGAACCTCCAACCGCGCTCCAGTCCGGAGCTCACGACGGGTATAAGCCGTCCGCTCTGCCAATTGAGCTATGGGCGCAAGCGCAAGATCGCGCTTCGTTGGTCAGGGTGGTTGGATTCGAACCAACGGCCTCCTGCTTCCAAGGCAGGAGCTCTGGCCGGGCTGAGCTACACCCTGTGTTGAGAAATTGGCGCTCCGTAGGGAGATCGAATCCCTCTCGCCCGATAGACAGTCGGGCCGCCTCACCAGATGCGTAACGGAGCTGCAAAGAAAATTGGTGCGTCTGGGCCGAGTCGAACGGCCACTGAATGCGCTCTCAACGCACTCCCTCTGCCAGTTGGGGTACAGACGCGACGGAGTCCTGACGTGACACAGTGTCGCTGCCGCCGGCGCGCGGAATGTACTGCGGCTGCAAGCAGCGTGGACTTACGGAGCGTGTGCTTACGAAAACCTGCGTCGGTTGGCCAGATTACATGTCTGTTTCAATTTCGTGACGAGATCAGCCGACACCTTGAAGAAATCCTTTCGCTGTAACGCGTATACAAGGAATATATGTCGGAGCCGCCACATTTTATAGCCTTGCGATCGTCACTTCGATCATGCTCACAGCATGGAAAGTGACAGAAATTTCGCACCGTCGCTCTCGAGCTTTCTGGCGTTGCATACGAATCAATCAGCCGAATATCTGAACTATCTGATCGATCTCTTCATGCAGGGCGCGACCCCGCGTGCCTACCCTGAGCCGTCGGTGAAGCAGGAGATCGCGAACCGGATCGCTGCAGATGTAGGGACGCAGAGCAACGTCCCGAGTTTCCTGCACTACTACCTGCAGCGGCGCCTGATCCAAGACGACTGGACTCCCCAGGCCGCATTCGTTGCGTCGCGCTACCTGCGCCGCCGGATCGACGACCGGTTCGTGTCGTGGCAGCAACGCCAGCAACACGTGGCAGAGCTTGCGCGCGAGCCGATCCCGGGGTCTGAGCTCGGTCATGCCCAGCTGCTCTATAGCCAAGGCGCTGGCCCTGCGTTTCGTTGGCGCGGCATTCCGTGTTTCAAGACCGTCTACGACCTCGCAATCTACGCGATGCTGATTGACGAGTTGCGCCCCGCCACCATCATCGAGCTCGGCTCGGGGGCAGGCGGATCAGCGCTGCTGTTTGCTGATCTGTGCACGTCGCTTGGCCTGAACACGCAGATCATCTCCGTCGACAAGGAGGCGGTACAGGAGTTCGCGGATCCGCGCATGACTTTCATTCAGTCGGACTGTGCCGGCTGGCTCGAGGCGAATGCACGATCAAACATCGAGCTGGCACGACCATGCCTCCTGGTCGAGGATTTTCACGGCGAGCTCTCGGGTTTCTTCGAGCACATGGATTCGATCCTGAAGGCCGGCGACTATCTGGTGATCGAAGACAGCAACCCCAAGCAGAGCGCGATTGCGCAGACGATCGCCGGATTGCCCTATGCGGTCGACACGAAGTACACCGATTTCTTCGGCATCAACTGCACGAGCGCCATCAACAGCATCTTCGTCAAGAACGCGTGACGCTGTATCCGTTAAGCGGTTTAGCGAGATTGGAGGACCAGGCAGGATTCGAACCTGCGATGAGCTTGCGCTGCCGGCTTAAGAGGCCGGCCCGTTCGGCCGCTACGGTAACTGGTCCAATGATTGTGTTACTGGAGGACGCGAGTGGTTACGATCCACAGGCCGACGGGTTAAAAGTCCGCTCCCTCTCCATTCGGGTTTAAGGCTTCGCGTCCGCAAATGATTGCCGCCTTTCATCGTGTTTGGGCCTGGTGGGAGGTACCGCCCCTCCTGCAACACGCTTATCGGGCGCGCCCGTCGCTTCTCCGTTCACCAGGACTGTTTCGAAATAACTGGTGCGTCCTGCAGGTTCCGCCCCTGCTGCCTCGACCATGTCGCGGTCGCGCTCTGCTGATTGAGCTAAGGACGCGTACCCCCACAAGGATTCGAACCTTGGATCGCGGTGTGTGGGACCGCTGCTTTGGCCACTAAGCTATGGGAGCAAAGAAACTTGGTGCGCTGAGCAGGAGTTCGAACCTGCACTGTGCGGGATTTGAAGCCGCCGCCTCTGCCGGTTGGGCTATCAGCGCGTGCCCGCCGCGGGAATCGAACCCGCACTCGCATCGGGTTTAAGCCGATGGCCTCTGCCGTTGGGCTACGCGGGCTTGCTTGAGTTGTTCCAGCCCGTGGCTTCTCCCGGCCTCATGGTGAGGAGCCGCGCGCTTCCGCCTGATCAAATTTCGCAGCGTTGCGTGCGGCGTCTCGAACCATGGGGCCGCCCCATCCTTCGAGACGGGCGCCACGCAATGATTGCGCTTGCTGAAAGCATACGTGCCGGCGCCCTCCTCAGGATGAGGCGGGCAAACCGTCAACGTCTGCTGTCCCTCCATTCATACGCCGCGAAAACCGCCTTGGTCACATCGGCTTGAACGAGCGATCGAGTGTCACGTCGATCAGCATCGGGCCGCCGTCCTTGATCGCCTGGGCAAGCAGATCAGTCGCCTCGTGCACCGTCTTGGCACGCTCGGCCTTCACGCCGAACGAGCGCGACAGCGACAGGAAATCGACCGCCGGATCGATGAGCTCCATGCCGACATATTGGTCGACCTGGTGCGAGATCCCCTGCATGGCGTGCAGGCGCTGCTTGAGAATGCGATAGGACGTATTATTGAGGATCACGAAGATCGCACCGATGTTGTAGCGCGCCGCGGTCCACAGCGCCTGTGTCGTATAGAGCGCGCTGCCGTCGCCGATGATGCCGACCACGGGGCGCTCCGGCAGCGCCAGCTTGGCGCCGATCGTGGCGGGCAGGCCCCAGCCGATGCCGCCGCCGCGCAGCCCGAAATAGCTCTGCGGATCGTCGCTGTTGATGAGCTGGCGGATGCCCGGCGCGTTGGACAAAGCCTCCTCGATCACGACGGCATCCTTGGGCAGCATCGCGCCGATCGCCTCGAGCAGCGCCAGCGCCTGCACCGGAACTGCGTTCGCAAGCGCGCGCGCCTTCGCGCGTAGCGCATCGCGTTCGTTGGCGATCGCTTCACTTGCGGTCTTGAGCCGGTCGCGGGCGACGCCCTTGGCGCCTGCCGACATGCGCTCACGCACGGCGGCGGTGAGCTCCGGCAGCGTGGCCTTGGGATCACCCAGGATCGCGACCTTCGGCGGATAGTTCTTGCCGATCTCCCACGGATCGACGTCGAGATGAATGAGCGTAATGCCCGGCGGCATCGGATCGACATCTGATGGCAGCGACAGCGTGAACAGATCGGCGCCGACCGAGAACAGCACGTCGTAGTCTTCAAGCACCTTCCGCGTCGCCGGCGCGAGCCGCGTCACCTGACCGCGGAACAGCGGATGTGACGTCGGATATGACGCCGTGTTGGGCACGAACTCGGCATAGACCGGCGCGCCGAGAAGCTCGGCCAGCTCGACCAATTCCTTGGTGGCGTGGCTTTGCGCCACTGCATCGCCGGCCATGATCACAGGCCGCTCGGCGCGCGCGAGAATGTCAGCCGCTGCCTCGATCGCCGAGCGGTCGCCACGGGTGCGCGGTGCAATGCGCGTGGGCGCCATCAGGTCGATGTCGGCATCGGCGCGCAGGATGTCACCTGGCAGCGACAGGAACACCGGCCCGGTCGGCGGCGCGAGCGCGGTCTTGGCCGCTCGATGCACGAGCCGCGGCAGATCGGCGAGGCGATGAACCTCGAACGACCACTTCACGAGCGGCCGTGCGATCACCGGCAGGTCGGCCCAAAGGATCGGCTCGGTCGCCGTGAAGCTCTGCTCGTGCTGGCCGGCCGTCACCAGGATCGGCGCGCCCGCCTTCTGGGCGTCGTAGAGCATGCCGAGCGCGTTGCCGAGGCCCGGCGTGGTGTGGAAGTTGCACACCGCAAGCTTGCCGGAGGCCTGCGCGTAGCCGTCGGCCATCGACATGATCGCCGCTTCCTGCAGGCCGAGCAGATAACGGATTTCGGTCTCGGTCGCGAATGCATCCATCAGCGGCAGCTCGGTGGTGCCGGGATTGCCGAACACGAACTCCACGCCCTCCTGCTTGAGGAGCTCGAGAAATGCTTTCTTTCCGGACATCATCGGCACTGGCAGCCTCCCTATTTGCGGGCGCAATCTTGCATCTCGGTCGCCCAAGCGAAAGCGGGTGCGGGAACGAAAATGGACGGCGAAAACGAAACGAAGCGTGGTGCGCCAGGCGGGATTCGAACCTGCACTGTGCTCCTTCTGAGGGAGCCGCCTCCTGCCGTTGGGCTACTGGCGCATTAGATGTCGAGATGCTGAAAACAGATGTGGTGCCTTCGGCGTGGATCGAACACGCGGCCTGCCGCATACCAGGCGGCTGCTCAACCAGCTGAGCTTCGAAGGCGGACATGAAATCTGGAGCCCACACCACGGGATCGAACCTGGGACCTCTTGCTTACAAGGCAAGCGCTCTCACCAACTGAGCTATGCGGGCGTGTTAGGAATGCGCCAAATCGGGCGGCGGACGCCATGTGTGGCAGTGGTGCCGGCTGCGTGGCTCGAACACGCGGCCTCCGCGTTACGAGGGCGGCGCTCTTCCGTCTGAGCTAAGCCGGCGATACCTCTCTAAAACCTCGTTGCAGCGGGCGCCTGGGCTGGGATTGTGCCGCTGAGACCAAGCGCCGCCGCTTCGGTACGCATCCGGTCGATGACTGTGCGGCCGGATTCATGTAACTGAACCGCTCCATAGAGATCAGGGATACGATCATGGCCGTCACTCGACTTGGCATCATCATGCACGGCGTTACCGGGCGGATGGGCTATAACCAGCACCTCGTGCGCTCGATCCTCGCCATTCGAGACCAGGGTGGCGTCCTGCTCGCGAGCGGCGACAAGGTGATGCCCGACCCGATCCTGGTCGGCCGCAACGAGGACAAGCTCGCCGAGATCGGCCGTAAGCACGGCATCTCGCGCTATACGACCAACCTGGATCAAGCGCTCAGCAACAAAGAGGATGTGCTGTTCTTTGACGCCGGCTCGACCCAGATGCGGGCCGATCTCCTGAGCAAGGCCATCAATGCCGGCAAGATGATCTACTGCGAGAAGCCGGTCGCCGACAGCCTTGCGGACGCCATCAAGGTCGCGCGCCTCGCCCGCCAGAACAACATCAAAACCGGCGTCGTGCAGGACAAGCTGTTTCTGCCGGGCCTGCGCAAGATGAAGCTCTTGAAGGACGCCGGCTTCTTCGGCCGCCTGCTCTCCGTGCGCGGTGAGTTCGGCTATTGGGTCTTCGAGGGCGACCTGCAGCCGATCCAGCGGCCGAGCTGGAACTACCGCAAGGCCGAAGGCGGCGGCATCACCCTCGATATGCTCTGCCACTGGCGCTACGTGCTCGACAATCTGTTCGGCGAGGTGAAAGCCGTGTCGTGCCTCGGCATGACGCACATTCCTGAGCGCTTCGATGAGGCCGGCAAACGTTATGCCGCCGATGCCGACGACGCCGCCTACGCGACGTTCGAGCTCGCGGGCGGCGTGATTGCGCAGATCAACTCGAGCTGGTGCTCGCGCGTCAAGCGCGACGACCTCGTCACCTTCCACGCCGACGGCACGCACGGCTCGGCCGTCGCCGGCCTCACGCGCTGCTTCACCCAGAGCCGCGTGAACACCCCGCGCCCGGTCTGGAATCCGGACGTGCCGCAGTCGATGGTCTTCCAGGAGCAGTGGCAGGAGGTGCCCGACACCACGACCTATGACAATGGCTTCAAGCTGCAATGGGAGGAGTTCATCCGCCACATCTTCGATGGGGCGGCCTGGAAATATGACCTGATGGAAGGCGTCAAGGGCGTGCAGCTTGCCGAGCTTGGTCTCAAGAGCTCCGCCGAGCGCCGTTGGCTCACGGTGCCGGATCTGTCGAAAGAGGTCGGGTGATGACAAGCATCAAACTGCCGCGGGCCGATGGCGGCCTGGAGTCCTACACCGTTCGCAATGCTCCGCTTGCCGTGCGCGCGAACGGCGCTCCGCCGCGGCTCAACCGCATCGCCTACGCGGCGGCTCACGTGGTGGCCAATCCGCTGGCCGACAACGAGCCGTGGCTCGACACTGCCGTGGACTGGGAGCGCACGATCGCGTTCCGGCACTATCTGTGGGACCTCGGCCTCGGCGTCGCCGAAGCGATGGACACCGCCCAGCGCGGCATGGGCCTCGACTGGAACGGCGCCCGCGAGCTGATCCGGCGCTCGCTCGAAGCGGCCAAGTCGCGCCCCGGCGCGTTGATCGCGAGCGGCGCCGGCACCGAGCAGCTCGAGGCGTCGGCAAACGTGACGCTCGACGACGTGATCCGAGCCTACGAGACGCAGATCGAGGCGATCGAGGCGATGGGCGGCCGCATCGTCTTGATGGCGAGCCGCGCGCTGGTGAAGGCGGCCAAAGGTCCGGACGACTACGCCAAGGTCTATGCGCGCATCCTCGGCCAGGTGAAGGAGCCGGTGATCATTCACTGGCTGGGCGAGATGTTCGATCCTGCGCTCGCCGGCTACTGGGGCAGCAGCGACCACGACGTTGCGATGGCAACGGCCCTCGATGTCATTCGCGACAACGTGACCAAGGTGGATGGCATCAAGATCTCGCTCCTGTCGAAGGACAAGGAGATCGTGATGCGCCGCGGCCTTGCGCAAGGCGTGCGCATGTACACCGGCGACGACTTCAACTATCCGGAGCTGATCGCGGGTGACGATCGAGGCTACTCGGACGCGCTGCTTGGCATTTTCGACGCCATCGCGCCGGCGGCCGCGCTCGCGCTGCG
Organism: uncultured Alphaproteobacteria bacterium; assembly: GCA_963817015.1. GTDB lineage: Bacteria > Pseudomonadota > Alphaproteobacteria > Rhizobiales > Xanthobacteraceae > VAZQ01. The sequence continues at coordinate 458,892 of CAWFMV010000019.1, forward strand.
GCAGCTATCAAGCGGTGACACGGCGGCTTTCCATGAAACGCTGGCGCCGACGCTCCCGCTCTCACGCCACATCTTCAAGGCGCCGACGCGCTTCTACAAGACCGGCGTCGTGTTCCTGGCCTATCTCAACGGCCTGCAAGATCACTTCCACATGGTCGGCGGCCAGCAGTCGGCCCGATCGCTGGTGCATCTTGCCGAGCTGTTCCGCCTGGCCGATGCCGCGCGCGTCCTGCGCGATCCGGAGCTGGCGGCGACACGGATCAAGCACGTGATGGCGCTTGGAGGTGTCGCCTGATGCGCGATCTCTCGCAGCATCTCGAGCTTCTCTCCCTCAACACCGCCACGGTCAGGAAGCAGGCGCCGCTCGACCGGATTATCGAGGCGTGCGGTCGCGCGCGGCATCGGCATGATCGATCCCTGGCGTGACCAGGTGCAAGCGATTGGCCTCGACAAGGTCGCACGGCACATTCGCGATGCCGGCGTGCGCCTGTCCGGCTATTGCCGCGGCGGTTTCTATACGGGTGCGAATGCGAACGAGCTTGCCGCCGCGCTCGACGACAACCGCCGCGCCATCGACGAGGCCAAGGCGCTGGACAGTCCGTGCCTTGTGCTCGTGGTCGGGTCGCTGCCGGGCGCGCTGTCCGGCAAGCCGCAGTCGATCGATATCACGCTTGCCCGCAGCCAGGTCCGTGATGGCATTGCGGCTTCCCTCGACCACGCGCGTAGCGTGAGCATGCCGCTGGCGATCGAGCCGCTGCATCCCATGCAGGCGGCGGATCGTGCCTGCGTCAATACGCTGGAGCAGGCGCTCGATCTGTGCGACGAGCTTGACCCCGGCAACACCGGCGCGCTCGGTGTTGCGCTTGATGCCTATCATGTCTGGTGGGATCCGAAGCTCGCAGCTCAGATCAAGCGGGCAGGGGCCAGCCGCTTGCTTGCCTATCACATCTGCGACTGGCTCCTTCCGACGCGCGATCTGCTGAATGACCGAGGCATGCCCGGCGACGGCGTGATCGAGCTGAAAAAGCTGCGCGGCCTGGTCGAGGCTGCCGGATATCACGGCGCGGTCGAGATCGAGATCTTCTCCGACGCCTGGTGGTCGCGACCGCTGGAGGAGGTGCTCGACGTCTGCGTCTCGCGCTACAAATCGATTGCGTGACGCAGCATCGACAGCGATGAAGCCTGCGGCTTGCCGCGAGCGGCCGCTGCCAACTTCGCGCACAAAATAAAGAATTGGCAAAAAAACAAAAAATGGTCAGCGGCGGCGCTCCGAGATCGAAGCCACCTTGCAACAGGGACTACAGCTCCGAGCAGAGCGCAGCGCCGCTGGCCAATTCTGGACGTTCACGATGTCAAACAGCAAGATGTTAGTCAGTTACGCTTCACGCACGTTCAAAGCGCGTGCATGAAAAACTTGAAAGCTTGCGACCATTGCCACAGGCGTGGTCGATCGTTCGCGCGCACGGCAGCGCGCGCGTCATGCGCCCGCACTCGTTGCTTCGGCGGGCAAGGCTCAATGTCCGTCGTCGCGCGAAGCGCGAGGACGGGATGATCCGCTGGTGGAGCGACGACGATCGCGCACGCGCCAATGACAGGCGCCAACAGCGCGTCGTGCGCGAAAGCGCACGGCAGCCGATCGGTTCTCTGACTTGCGGTGTTGATGCGGGCCACTGCGGGTCCCTCCTGCCATTTGGCGGAGGGGTTAGGCCCGCCGCCGGTTAGTCCGATTGTCTCGGATAGCGTCCGGATTGCTGCCGATGTGACAGGCAACCCATTTCCACGCGCACAAAGCTCCGCTCGCTCGGTCGCTTAATCGACCAAACGTTGGCGGCGCTGAGCGCGGCTATGGTTGTGCCTAGGCGGCGCATCGGGTTCCTCATCGGGCCGTTACTCATTCGACATAACAAACAGACTGTCGATATGCTGTGACGGCCATCACTTGCCAACCACTTTTGGTCGGCAGGGCGCTGCATCTGTCAGATATTTTCGACAAAATCAAGACCGAGTTTGTGAAAGAGAGATTAACGCAACAAAAACATCGCTTGCCACAGACCGACTGACGGCTTGTTTCACGCGCGCGATCGAGGACGCGCGGTTCGTGTCTCGCGTGTGGAAGTGCATCCGGTACCTCGTTGCGGAGGAGGGGCGTTTGTGCATGGATATTGCCGAAGCGCCTGGGCCTGAAGGCCGGCCAAAGCGGCGCGTGATTCGATTGTAGGGAGGAGCCGGTCATGACGGTCAGAGCAGGTCTTTATGTGGGCGTGGCGGCGATCGCGATCGCCGCGCTGGTCGGCGCTCCGCCCGCGCAGGTAAGCGCCCAGCAACAGGCGCCCGCCGGCGTCACCGTCGGTGACAGCGATCTCGGCGGCGTGGTGACCAGCGCGAACGGGCCTGAGGCCGGCGTCTGGGTGATCGCGGAGACCGCACGATCTGCCGACACGTTTCATCAAGATCGTCGTGACCGACGACCAGGGCCGCTACGTGCTGCCCGAGCTGCCGAAGGCGCAATTACGACGTCTGGGTGCGCGGCTATGGCCTCGTCGATTCGCCCAAGGTGAAGAGCGGCGCCCGGCAAGCATCCTCGACCTCACCGCCGTGGCGGCGCCGAACGAGGCGGCGGCGGCGGAGTACTATCCGGCGCAGTACTGGTACTCGATGCTGCAAGATTCCGGACAAGAGCCTGTTTCCCGGCACGGGCGAAGGCCCGAGCGGCAACGGCATGTCGGAGAAGGTGCGCAGCCAGGCGCAGTGGCTCGCCACGCTCAAGACGCATTCGCTGCAATTCCTGTCATCAGCTCGGCAACAAGCCGACGCGCACGATCTCCAAGGAGCTCGGCGAGTTCAGAATCGTCCTACGAGGCCTGGATGCATCGCATCCAGGTCGGCCCGATGGCCGAGACCATGGTGACGCAATATCGGCACGCTCGACACGCAACGTCGCGCTCACGCAACTTCGCCGACTGGACCGACCGCATCGCGGCCGGCGAATTGCCGCAGGCGAAGCCGCAGCGCCCGCAGGGCGTCGAGCGCAATGTCGTCGTCACGCTGTGGGACTGGGGCGATGCCAAGACCTATCTGCATGACGAGATCGCGACCGACAAGCGCAATCCGACCGTCAATGCGCTAGGGCAAGATCTACAGCGCGACCGAGGATTCGACCGACAATCTGCCGATCCTCGATCCGAAGACGCACACGGTGACGCTATCTCAAGTCGACACCGCGCGATCCGAATACGCCGACCGGCGTGTTCATCCAGTCGGGCAACTTCCCGGCCAAGCCGTCGCCCTATTGGGGCGAGGAGAAGCTCTGGAGCAGCCAGACGTCGGTGCACAATCCGATGCTCGACCAGGACGGCCGGGTCTGGATGACGGCGCGCATCCGCCGCCGGAGACGCCGGCCTTCTGCCAGGCAGGGCTCGGATCATCCGTCCGCGAAGCTGTTCCCGATCGACGGACGCGGCGCGCCAGGTCTCGATGTACGATCCGAAGACCGGCAAGCTCACGCTACATCGACACCTGCTTCACCACCCATCATCTGATCTTCGCCGAGGACAAGAACAACACGCTGTGGCTCTCGGCCGGCGGCGCGCGCGCGCCGGTGGTCGGCTGGATCAATACCAAGATGTATCTCGAGACCGGCGACGAGGCAGAAGTCGCAGGGCTGGTCGCCGTTCATCCTCGACACCAACGGCAACGGCAAGCGCGACGACGACTATGTCGAGCCCGAACCAGCCGGTCGATCCCACCAAGGACAAGCGCATCATCGCCGGCCTCTACGGCATCGGCTACGATCCGAACGACGGCATCGATCTGGGGCTCGGTGCTGGCGATGCCGGGCGGCGTCGTGCACATCATCCCGGGCGACAATCCGCCCGCGACCACGCTCGCCGGAATATTACGAGGTGCCGTTCAACGAGCCGCGCGCCGCGGTCAACGGCTATGGCCCGCGCGGCATGGACATCGACCGCAACGGCGTGGTGTGGATTCCGCTCGCCAGCGGCCATATGGCGAGCTTCGACCGCAAGAAGTGCAAAGGCCCGCTCAACGGCCCGACCATCGCGAACGGCCGGCACTGTCCGGAAGGCTGGACGCTCTATCAGTTCCCCGGCCCGCAGTTCGAGAGCATCGAGGACGAGCCGGGCGCGGTGCAGTCGAGCTATTACACCTGGGTCGATCAGTTCGACACGTTCGGGCTCGGCAAGAACGTGCCGATCGCGACCGGCAATCTGTCGGATTCACTCGAAGCGCTGGTCGACGGCAAGTTCGTCTCGCTGCGCGTGCCCTATCCGATGGGCTTCCACGCCAAGGGGCTCGACGGCCGCATCGACGATCCCAACGCCGGCTGGAAGGGCAAGGGCCTGTGGTCGACCTATGCGGGCCGCGCGCCCTATCACATCGAAGGCGGCAAGGGCACGACCAGCAAGGTGGTGAAGTTCCAGCTGCGGCCCGATCCGCTGGCGCGAAGTGAGCTAGGGTGGGAGTGAGCGTGACGATCGGCGCTCGCACTCCCGGCAGCGAGAGGAGCGCTCGGTCAGCGGACAAGTGCGGCGCGAAGACGAAGGCTGCCGCCACAAGACATTGGAGGAACGCAAGATGAAACGACAGGACAAGTCTCGTTGCTGACCGTTGCGGCTGTCGCGCTTGGCGCGACTGCTGCTGCCATCGCCGACACATCTGAGCGCGCAACAGAGCGCTCCCGCCGGCGTCACTGTCGGCGACAGTGATCTCGGCGGCGTCGTCACCAGCGCGAATGGTCCGGAAGCGGGCGTCTGGGTGATCGCGGAGACGACCGATCTTCCGACCAAGTTCGTCAAGATCGTCGTCACCGACGATCAGGGCCGCTATGTGCTGCCCGAGCTTCCGAAGGCGAATTACGACGTCTGGGTGCGCGGCTATGGGCTTGTCGACTCGCCCAAGATCGAAGTCGGCGCCCGGCCGCATCGTCAATCTCACCGCGACTCGTTGCGCCGAGCGAGGCCGCGGCGGCCGAATATTATCCGGCGCAGTATTGGTACTCGATGCTCGAAGATTCCCGAGAGGAGCATGTTCCCCGGCACCGGACCGAACGGCAACGGCATGCCGGAACGGATCAGGAGCCAGGGCCAGTGGATCGCGACCCTCAAGACGCACGGCTGCAATTCCTGCCACCAGGTCGGCAACAAGCCGACGCGCACGATTTCGAAGGCGCTCGGCGAGTTCGACTCATCCTACGCCGCGTGGATGCATCGGCTGCAGGTCGGGCCCGCAGCCGAGAACATGGTGCGCGGCATCAATGAGCTCGACACGCCGCGGCTCCTCAAGCAGTTCGCCGACTGGACCGACACGCATCGCCGCCGGCGCGCTGCCGACGTCGAAGCCGCAGCGGCCGCAAGGCGTCGAGCGCAACGTCGTGGTGACGCTGTGGGACTGGGGCGATGCCAAGACCTACCTGCATGACGAGATCGCGACCGACAAGCGCAACCCGACTGTCAATGCCTGGGGCCCGATCTACAGCGCGACCGAAGATTCCACCGACAATCTTCCGATCCTCGATCCGAAGTCTCATTCGGTGACCTATCTCAAGTCGACGCCGCGCGACGCCGATACGCCGCGGCGGGCCTTCACGATGTCGGGCAACTTCCCGCGGCTGCCGTCGCCCTATTGGGGCAGCGAGATGATCTGGAACAGCCAGACCTCGGTGCACAATCCGATGCTCGATCAGGACGGGCGCGTCTGGATGACGTCGCGCATCCGCAAGCAGGAGACGCCGGCGTTCTGCCGCAAGGGTTCGGATCACCCGTCCGCGAAGCTGTTCCCGATGGAGGAGGCTGGTCGCCAGGTCGCGGTCTACGATCCGAAGACGAAGCAACTCACGCACATCGACACCTGCTTCACGACGCATCATCTGATCTTCGCCGAGGACAAGAACAACACGCTGTGGCTCTCGGGCGGCGGCGCCCGCCAGCCGGTGATCGGCTGGATCGACACCAAGAAATTCCTCGAGACCGGGGACGCCGCGGCGTCGCAGGGCTGGACGGCATACGTGCTCGACACCAACGGCAACGGCAAGCGCGACGACTATGTCGAGCCCAATCAGCCGGTCGATCCGACCAAGGACAAGCGTATCTTTGCCGGCATGTATGGCATCGGATTCGATCCCAACGACGGCTCGATCTGGGGCTCGGTGCTGGCGATGCCGGGCGGCGTGTCCCGCATCATTCCGGGCGACAATCCGCCCGCGACAGACGCTCGCCGAATATTACGAGGTGCCCTACAACGATCCGCGTACGCCCTACAGCGGCTTCGGTCCGCGCGGCGGCGACATCGACCGCAACGGCGTGATGTGGGTGCCGCTCGCGAGCGGCCACATGGCAAGCTTCGACCGCAAGAAATGCAAAGGCCCGCTCAACGGCCCGACCGTCGCCAACGGGCGTCACTGTCCGGAGGGCTGGACGCTCTATCAGTTCCCCGGTCCGCAGTTCGAGAACATCAAGAACGAGCCGGGCGCGGTGCAGTCGAGCTATCAGACGTTCGTCGACCAGTTCGACACGTTCGGCCTCGGCAAGAACGTGCCGATGGCGACCGGCAACATGTCGGACTCGATCGAGGCGCTGGTCGACGGCAAGTTCGTGTCGCTGCGCGTGCCTTATCCGATGGGCTTCCACTCCAAGGGGCTCGACGGCCGCATCGACGATCCGAGCCTCGGCTGGAAGGGCAAGGGGCTGTGGTCGACCTATGCGGGCCGCGCGCCCTATCACATCGAGGGTGGCAAGGGCACGACCAGCAAGGTGGTGCAGTTCCAGCTCAGGCCCGATCCGCTGGCGCGGTGAGTGCTGATATGCCTGCGTGTCCCTGGCGCAATGCAGCGCGGCCGGGACTTTGCGGGGTGCCTGACGAGCTAGCGCCGCGGTGCATTGCAGACCCGGGATCGTTCCAACCAGAAATGCTACTCCGCTCTTATCCTGAGGGCGTTCCAGCTAGCTCTTTCCGGCTGGAATGCGTCTCGAAGTATGGGGCGGCCGGCATGGTTCGAGACACCCGCTGTCACGCTAAGCGGCGTGCCGGCGCGCTCCTCACCATGAGGCCGAGCGTGTCTCTCAGATTGGGCAATACCGGTACACGATGAGTTCGGGGCCCCGGTTTCCCCACACGGATGAACGTGTCCGGGGCCCCGAACAAGCGGCACGGCATGACACGCACACATCATGCCGGCCGCCAATGAACCGCCTCATGCTCCTTGAGCGATTTCCGCAACCACGCGAGACATGAGCTATTGCTTCTCCCAGGCGCTGAGCGCCGCCGATGAGACGCCGCCCGTAATCACACAAGGCAGTCCAAGGTAAACTTGGCCGGTGGCCGCAGCCGCGATGCAGCCGACCGCCAGCGCGCCCTGGCCGATCTGACCCCACCACGAGACGTTGCGCCGGTAGGCAGGCCCTTTGCGGCGCAGCTCCTCGATCGCCGCGAACGCTTCCTTTCGCAGCTTGGCGGTTTCGACCGTCTCGGCCGCATCGATCACCTGCGCCAGAACCTTCGCGGTCTCTTTGGGGGTGCGTTCGTGCGCCTCCCTGAGCGTGACCATAAGCTCCGGATCGCGCGACGCGTTGCTGGCGAGGGTGTATTTCGCCATGCTGCCGAGGGTGAGCTTTTCGACGCTGTCCATCTCCACCGACCAGGCCAGCATCTCGATGATGCGGCCGATCGGACGGGCGTGTCCGGTCGCGAAATAGTAGCCCCAATAGGTGTCGAGCAGCTCCGGGCTAGGCTCGAGCACATTGGCCTTGGGCAGCTCCTTGCCGGTGACCTTGCTCTTGACCGTGTCCCAGGTCGATACAGGCGGCTCCTGCTGATACTGGTAAAGGCGCGGCAACTGTCCGTTCAGGTATTTGTCGATCATCACCTTGCGGGCCGGCAACTTGGCGGAAAAGCGGCGCAGCATGTTGCGCCAGTCCGGATGTCCCGAATAGGCGATTGCGCGCACGACGACCCACTGGTCGCCCGGCGGCAGCGGCAGCATCTTGTTGACCAAGTGCTCGGCCTTGTCCGGGTTGGTGGCGATGACGCCCGCCAGGAAGCCGACGAAGACGCCGGATTGCTCGGGGTCCTTGAAGGAGCCGAAACGGCTCAGCGCCTTGACGGCGGCTGGCATGCCAGCCGGCTCAGGATTGGTGCGATAGGCATTGATCCATCGCATCACCGACTCGAGCGAGACGAGGTCGACGAGAGGGTTGCAGCGCCGCCGACGCCGGCGCCGGCACGAGCAGCATGAAGACCGTGATCAGGATGGCTTTGGTACGGCTCATTTCCCCTCCGACCAGCCGGCAATTAACCTCAGCGCCGGGACGATTTCGTGATTTTCAGGGGGCGGTGATGTGCGCAAATGATGGCGCGTCGCGCCAAATTTATTACCGGATTCCCTTAAGAAAGTCAGCGACGCGCGGATCTTGCTCAAATTCGGCGAGCTCCTCCGGCGTCGGAAGCTGCGGCTTATCACGCTCCGTATTAACCATGCAGAGGAAGCCGAGCGGCTCGTCTCCGGTCGCCCGAAATTGATGCCAGGTCATGGGTGGGACCGCGATCAGGTCGTGGGTGGCGACCTCGCGCACCTCGCGGCCGACCAGGCAGTGCCCGTGACCGCGCAGGATCAGAACGTTGTGGGTGTGCTCATGGCGCTCGAGGGTGGAGAAGCCTGCCGGCGCGACCTCGAAATAGCGCAACTCGCTGCCCTGTTGGGGGTCGGCGAACAGCACCTGGCGGGTGATCGCCTTGAACAGCGCGCGGGTATCCTCCTTGTAGGGCTGCACCGTGACGCCGTCCCAGCGATAGTTTCTCGCCTTGCGGTGAACGGGTGGCTCTCCGGAGGTCATTTTCTATCCATAGGGGTAGGCCTTGACGGCCTCCACGAAGGCTGCGGTCGCCTCGGTGAGCTGCTCGCGCGCCGAAAGCAGCCCGCCGCCGATCAGCAACATGATGTCGGTGCCATAGAAATCAAGCATCTCCCGCACCCGATCGGTGCTCATCCCGCCGGCGGGCACAGGGACGGACACGCGCAGGCCATGCCAGTCCGCAAGCGCAGCGCGCGCCAGCGCCCGGCAGGTCTCGGGCGAATAGCCGAAGCGGCCGCCGTAGTTGGGAAACACGATGGCGTCGGCGCCAAGCATGCGGAAGATCTTGCCGAACAGCAGCGGTGGCGCGATGCGCGAGCCTGCCAGCGATGGATGCGCCAGGAAGGCGATGCCCGGATGCTCCCGCACCAGGCGATGAAAATTGGAGAGTCCCGCGATCATCGGAGCCACCATCACGGTGTCGATGCTGACGTTGCGTGCCGCCGCAATCTGCTGGCGCATGCTGTCGAGGTCGCCGCTGAGGCTTGGCACGTAGTGCGTCAGCGAGCCGTGCCGGCGCAGCGCGGTCTGGATCGCCTCGATGCGAGCCGCAAACGGCGAATAGGCCTGGTCGGCGAGGCCGTGATCATCCTTGACATAGTCGATGCCGCCGCGCGCGAAGCCGATCGCGAGCGCAGCCAGGGCATGCGCAGGCAGGCCCTGCGGCTTGAGCGCCGAGGAGGTGAGCGCGCGCCGCTGAGCGCCGACGCGTCGGCGCAAGCCGTCGATTCCATGCCGAGGGCCTTCGAATGCCCGCACGAATTCGCCTGGCAGATCGACATCGTGAAGCACCACGTCATCATGGATCGAAGTGTTGCCGAACAGCATGTTGAGCAGCTGCCCGGCGTCGCTGCCGATGGTTGCGGTTGCGAGCGCGATGCGCACCTCGAATAGATCTTTACCCAGGTCCTTGATGTCGAGCACGCGCCCGACGATCTCGCTGTTCACAAACGGGTCGTCGATGGCCTCGAGCGGCATCTCGACGCTCTGCTCGACCGCAATCGTGCGGGCACGCTCGGTGATCGATCGCGCATTGCTGCGGATGCGATAAATCGCGTGGATGTCTAACGGCACGGCAACTTCAAATCGGCAACACTCGTACCGGGCTCAACGCCCCGGGACACCGACGGCACGCCGCTCCAGTGTGCCTAGCGGCGAGGGGGCAAGCCGGCGTAGCAGACGGCGGCCGACGTCGTTGGCCACAATGGCGGTGATCAGCACGGCCACGATGCAGAGCCAGACCACGAACACTCCGAGAAGGCCAAGGAGGATCGCAGCCGTGATCACGGCAAAGAGCGGAACAAGTATCACGAACGCGAACGGACGCGACATGCTGGAGGCGACACTGCAGACTGCGTGGCTCATCGCCAGATCCTCACGCGGCTCGACTTCAAAACTCTGCCAAGCGAACTGGGTATTTTCATGATAGGCGATTCGAAATTACTCCGGAGGTACGCCACAATCCTGTCAACAGATGCATGTGGCTTGCTGTTCTATCGTGGGATTGGTCATCCTAATTGATTACTCCGCCTGGATGCGGAGATCGCGGACGATTCGGCCATATTTCTGATGATCCTCATGAATTAGCGCGCTGAAGTCCGCGGGCGACAGAATGAGTGGCTCGAGACTGCCGGAGACATTGAGCCGTTCGGCAAAGTCAGGCCGCGCCAGCAGCTTGTGGATTTCTGTGCGCAACATCGTCACGATCGGCTCAGGCGTTTGTGGCGGCGCAAACACGCCGAGCCAGATGTCGACCGACAGGCCAGGATAAAATTCCCCAAGCGTTGGTAGATCGGGATAGCGCTTGGAGCGTTGCTTGCCCGATGCGGCCAGTACGCGCAGTTGCCCGCCCGCGATCAGGGACGCGCTCGCCGAGCCAGAGAACAGAACCTTGGTGTCGCCTGCGACGGTCGACTGGGTTGCCGGCGCGGCGCCCCGAAATGGGACATGGAGGAGGTCGATGCCGGCACGCTGCTTGAGCATCTCCATCGCAAGGTGATGCTGACTGCCGTTGCCACTGGAGCCATAGGGCAGCGCTGGCTTGGTGGCGCGCGCGTAGTCGATGAACTCCTTGAAGGTCTTTGCCGGGACCTGCGGATTGACCGAGAGCGTGAACTGGTTGCTGGCAACGCTCGCGACCGGGATCAGGTCCTTGAGCGTGTCGAGGCCGAGCTTGCTGTAGACGTGCGGATTGATGGTGACGCTGCTGTCCGCCAGCATGATCAGCGTGTAGCCGTCGGGTGGCGCTTTGGCGACCTCTGCCATGGCGACGTTGCCGTTGGCGCCGGTCCGGTTCTCGATCACGATCGTCCAGCCATGCGCCTCCTGCAGGCCTTGCGCGACCAGCCGGGCCGAAATGTCAGGCGCCCCGCCTGGCGGGATGGTCACCAGCATCCGGATCGGCCGCGACGGGTAAGAGGACTGGGCCTGGGCTGCGGCGCTCACAAGCGTCGCCAGCGGCCAGGGCTGCGAAGCCCAATGTTCCGCTCCAAGTGCTGCCCCACGTTGTTCTCGGGCTCATTCTTGTCTCCGAGGCTTGACGGGTTGTCGCCTGTTATCATCGGAAAAAACGGGCGGAAATACCAGCGTCATCGCCGAACAGCCCGGGATGTGGTTTACACGAGTATTCTGGCGGCCGGGGCGGCCTTGCGACCGCATGCCGCCATGGTAAATCACTCAAACTCGTCTCCTTGGTCCAACAAGCCCACCCATGAACATCCTGCTTCTCGGCTCCGGTGGTCGCGAGCACGCGCTCGCCTGGAAGATCGCGGCCAGCCCACTGGTCGAGCGCCTCTATTGCGCGCCAGGCAATGCCGGCATCGCCAAAGAGGCCGAGATCGTGGCGCTCGACGTGGCCGATCACGCCGCTGTGGTTTCGTTCTGCCGGGCGCAGAATATCGGGCTTGTGGTGGTCGGGCCCGAGGGGCCGCTCTGCGCCGGCATTGTCGACGATCTTGTGGCCGCCGGGATCAAGGCGTTCGGCCCGTCCAAGGCCGCCGCCCAGCTCGAGGGCTCGAAGGGTTTCACCAAGGATCTCTGCCGCGCCAACAATATCCCGACGGCCGCCTATGAGCGCTTCACGGCGGCCGCGCCTGCGAAGGCTTACGTGCGGTCGCAAGGCGCTCCGATCGTGGTGAAGGCTGACGGGCTTGCGGCCGGCAAAGGCGTCGTGGTGGCGCAGAGCGTGGCCGAGGCGGAGGCCGCGATCGACATGATGTTCGCGGGCGGCCTTGGCGCAGCCGGCGCGGAGGTCGTGGTCGAGGAATTTCTCTCAGGCGAGGAAGCATCGTTCTTCGCACTGTGCGATGGAGAGAGCGCGATCCCGCTGATCTCGGCGCAGGACCACAAGCGCGTGTTCGATGGTGACCAGGGCCCCAACACCGGCGGCATGGGCGCCTATTCACCGGCTCCCGTCATGACGCCGGAGCTGACCCGGCGCGCCATGGACGAGATCGTGCTGCCGACGGTGCGGGCCATGAAGGCGATGGGAGCGCCCTACAAAGGCGTGCTCTACGCCGGGCTGATGATCACCGCGCAGGGACCGAAGCTCATCGAATACAACGTGCGCTTCGGCGATCCCGAGTGCCAGGTGATCATGCTGCGTCTGATGTCGGATCTCGTGCCGGCGCTGCTCGCGTGTTGCGACGGTGTGCTGGGGAACTTCGATCTGCGTTGGTACCCGGATTCCGCACTCACGGTTGTGATGGCGGCGAAGGGATATCCCGGCAGCTATGCCAAGGGAACACCGATCGAGGGTCTCGATGCGGCTGCCACAGTCGAAGGCGTCGAGATTTTTCACGCTGGAACTCAGGTGCGTGACGGCGACGTTGTGGCAAATGGAGGGCGCGTGCTCAACGTATGCGCGACTGGTGCTAGCGTAGCTTATTGCGCAGACCCGCGCCTACCAGGCGATCGAGCGAATTCATTGGTCTGACGGGTTTTTTCGGCGCGACATCGGATGGCAGGCGATCGCACGCGAGAGCCGCTGACCCGTAGAATAGTGCCGTTAGTAGTATTATGATGACGACAATTGGAAGCTACCTAGGCACCAATTGCCATGGTTTAACACCACTTTAACCATAATCGTGTATTTAAGTTCTGCCCCAGCGTTCAGTTGTTCAGTTGCATGGGGGGGTATCATGACGATGACGACGGAACTGACCCGCGACGACCAGCAGCCCGCCGCCAATTCAGATCGCAAGATCCGGATGACGGATGCGATGCGCGAAGGGCTCGATGCTCTGGAACGCGAATACGCTGCGTTCGTGGAATCCTCCTTCGAGACGCTTTCCCTGATCAACGACCAGCGCCGCCGAACCTGAGCACGGCCGAACCGCCAGGGCTGCCGCCCTTCGCCGACGGTGCTATACCCAGCGCATCAGCGAATGGCGTCCAACTGGCGGCGCATGTCAGGACTTGATCGGCAGAGTGTATTCTCCGGTACGCGTAGCGTCGCATCGCACTTGGCGTTCGACGCGGAGCGGCTGGCAGCATACCTGACTACCGCGATGCCGAGCTTCGCCGGACCCGTCACGATCCGGCAGTTCAAGGGCGGTCAGTCCAACCCTACCTACCTGATTGAGACGCCGGCCCGCCGCTATGTCCTGCGGCGCAAGCCACCCGGCAAGCTGTTGCCTTCGGCCCATGCGGTCGATCGCGAATTCCGGATGATCACGGCGCTATCCGCGCAAGGGTTTCCGGTCGCGCAACCACTCCACTATTGCGACGACGCGAGCGTTGTCGGCACGCCGTTCTACCTGATGGATTATGTCGAGGGCCGCGTCTTCTGGGAGCCTGATATTCCCGATGCGACTGCCGCCCTGCGGGCCGCCGTCTATGGCTCGCTCAATGCGACGCTGGCGCGGCTGCACAGTTTCGATCCGGCGGCGCTTGGCCTCACTGATTTCGGTCGTGGCGAGAACTATGTGGCGCGCCAGGTCGATCGCTGGAGCAGGCAGTATCGTGCTTCGGAGACCGAGCGGATCGATGACATGGAGCGGCTGATCGCGTGGCTGCCCGGCCATCTGCCGCCGCCCGCGCCGGTGCGGCTCGTGCATGGCGACTTCCGCCTCGACAATGTGATCATTGCGCCGTCATCGCCCGAGGTGGTGGCCGTGCTCGATTGGGAGCTCTCGACGCTCGGCGATCCGCTCGCCGACTTTGCCTATTATCTGATGGCGTGGGACATGCCGCCGTCTCCGTCCGGCGTTGGCTTCGGCTCGCTTGCAGGCCGCGATCTCTCCGCGCTTGGCATTCCGTCGCGTGCCGCCGAGGTCGAAGCCTATCGGTCGCGTACCGGGCTCGATCCCGGCCCGCATCTTGCCACCTACCTTGCGTATAATTTCTTTCGCATCGCCGCCATCCTGCAGGGCATTGCCGGGCGCGTGCGTGACGGCACCGCGACCAGCGAGAATGCGATCGGCATGGCCGCCATGGTGCGCCCGCTCGCCGCCAAGGCTTGGCAGTTCGCGCAAGAGACGGCCCCATGAAAAGCTTTGCGCTCGCGCTCGGCGGCGGCGGCGCGCGCGGCATCGCCCATATCGCCATCATCGAGGCGCTTGACGAGCTGGGTGTGCGGCCGGTGGCGATCGCGGGCACGTCGATCGGCGCGTTCGTCGGCGCCGGCTATGCGGCAGGCATGTCAGGCCGCGACATGCGCCGCTACGCGCTCACGCTCGCGCATGATCGCAGCGAGATGTTTCGGCGGGTGCTGGCGGCGCGCGCCGGCAGCTTCGCGACGCTGTTCCGCCAGGGGTTTGGCGCGACGCTGCTCGATTCTCAAAAGCTCTGTGAAAAGTTCCTGCCCGAGGCCGTGCCGGAGGACTTCAGCGCGCTCAAGATTCCACTGACCGTGATGGCGTCCGACCTGCACCGGCGTGAGCCGGTCGCGTTCTCGCATGGACCGCTCAAGCCAGCACTCGCAGCCTCGATCGCCTTGCCGACTCTGGTGCGGCCGGTGGTGATCGACGATCGTATCCTGATCGACGGTGGTGCCACCAATCCGTTGCCGTTCGATCAGCTGTGCGGGCGTGCCGACGTGGTTGTGGCGGTCGACATTTCGGGCGAGGGCAGCGAGGATCGTCGCGATATTCCCACCCCGTGGGAATGCCTGGTGACTACCGTGCTGGTCATGGGCACCGCCATCACTCGCGAGAAGCTCAAGCACGTCGCGCCCGACCTGATGGTGCGGCCGAAGGTCGGCATCTTTCGCACTCTCGACTTTCTGCAGGCGAGCGCAATCCTGCGCGCGGCCGAGCCGGCCAAGCAGGAGATCAAGGACAGGCTTGCAGCGCTGCTGGAAGAGTAGGCCTATCGCACATCGCAGCGCTTGGGATCGTCGAGCACGGTGTTGCTCAGCGTGACCCAGGCGTTGGCGGAAAAGAAGCAGACCGCGACCGACTTCTCGCGCTGGAGCGTGACGATGAAGGCCTCCCGGTTCTCGCTTACTTCGCCGCGCACGAACGACACGTTCTTGATATCGAAGCCGCGCCCGATCAGGCTCTTGAAAGACTGCTGCTCCTGCGCGAGAGACGGCTGCGCGACGCAGACGAGCGCAGCGGCGATTGCCAACGACCGGATCATGTTTCCTCCTCGATGACGGAACCGATAGGGGCGCGAGATTAGGGCATGATGCCGTAAAGGGGAAACCGGTTTCGCGCAACGCCCAGATGCCGGTTCAAAAGAACGTTGAACCGACAGAACGTTTAATCACAGGAGGCGGATTCGTCGCAGGGGCGCAGGTTACCGGCGGTTGCGGAAGAAGTCTTTGAGCAGCGCGGCGGCTTCGAGTTCCCCGATGCCGCCATAGACCTCGGGGCGATGATGGCAGGTTGGAGCCGTCAGGAATCGCACGCCGCTCTCGACCGCGCCGCCCTTGGGATCGACGGCGCCATAGTAGAGCCGCCGGATACGGGCAAACGAGATCGCTGCCGCGCACATCGTGCAGGGCTCGAGCGTGACGTAGAGATCGCAGTCGACAAGCCGCTCGGATGCGAGCACGCGGGCAGCCTCGCGGATCGCCAGCATCTCGCAATGGGCGGTCGGATCGCGGTCGGTGAGGGTGCGGTTGTGCGCCCGCGCGATCACCTCGCCGTTGCGCACGATCACGCAGCCCACCGGCACCTCGCCGGCCGCGCTGGCGGCACGGGCCTCCTCGATCGCCTCAGACATGAAGGTGGACATTGGGGTGGACATGAGTTTTCCAGGGAGCCAACAGGCCGCGCCGTATCCGGAACAGAAAGGTTCTGCTATCAGGCGATCATGACCACAGGCAAGGGCAGCAGCGAAGAGGAGCCCGGCGAGCGCATCGCCAAGGTGATGGCGCGCGCCGGGCTCGCGTCGCGCCGTGAGGCCGAGGCCTTCATCGCGGCTGGCCGCGTCACGGTCAATGGCGCGGTTATCAGCTCTCCCGCCCTCAACGTCACGTCGGAGGACTCCATCACCGTCGATGGCGAGCCGTTGCCGCAGCGCGAGCGCACGCGGCTGTTTGTTTATCATAAGCCGCGCGGGCTCGTGACCACGCACTCCGACCCGCAGGGCCGGCCGACTATCTTTGCAGGCCTGCCGAAGAATCTCCCGCGCCTGATCAGCGTCGGCCGCCTCGACATGAACACCGAGGGCCTGCTCCTCCTCACCAACGACGGCGGGCTGGCGCGCGTGCTGGAGCTGCCGGCGACCGGCTGGCTGCGCCGCTATCGCGTGCGCGCGCATGGCCGCGTCCAGCAGGCGCGGCTCGACGAGCTGCGCCGTGGCATCACCCTTGACGGCGTCCGCTATGGGCCGATCGAGGCCCAGCTCGAGCGCGAGCAGGGCGCCAATGTGTGGCTCGTGTTCGCGATGCGCGAGGGCAAGAACCGTGAGGTCAAGAACGTGCTTGGCCATCTCGGCCTTGCGGTCAACCGGCTGATCCGGGTGTCGTTCGGGCCGTTCCAGCTCGGCGATCTGCCCGAAGGCGAGATCGATGAGGTACGCACGCGTCATCTGCGCGAGCAGCTCGGCGAGCGCGTGGCGGCGCTTGCCGGCGTCGACTTCGCGGCGCCGGTCGTCGAGCGCGTGGCGGCGGAGGCGCCTGCTCCGATCCATCGCACGCCGGTACGCGCCAACGACGAGCGCAAGGCGCGAGGGGCGCGGCCCGCGAAGAGCGAGGCGCTTCGGCCTGGCCGATCATCCATTGAAGGCCGGCCACTTCGGGATGGCGCTGAAAGGCCGCGGAAGGGCCCGAAGGCGAAGCGCCGCGAGGCCGAGCGCCTGGGTGAGCCGGAGCTGGCGCGGCGCGAGAAGCGCCGGCGCCGCTTGCGCCGCAAGAGGGGCTAGAGAGGAGCTGATGCGCATCGTCGGTGGCCGCCTGGGCGGGCGTACGCTCGCGTCGCCGCGCTCGCATGCGATCCGCCCGACGTCGGATAGGCTGCGCGAGTCCCTGTTCAACATTCTTGTTCACGCCTATGGCGATCCGGTCACCGGCGCGCGCGTGCTCGATCTCTTCGCCGGGACCGGCGCGCTTGGCCTTGAGGCGCTCTCGCGCGGTGCGGCCTTTGCGCTGCTGGTCGACGACGCGGCCGAGGCGCGCGCGCTGCTACGCGAGAATGTCGCTGCGCTCGGGCTCGGCGGTGTCAGCCGCATCTTCCGTCGCGATGCGACGCGGCTCGGGCCCGCGCATCCGCTCGAGGCGTTCTCGCTGGTGTTTCTCGATCCGCCTTACGGCAAAGGCCTGGCCGAGAAGGCGCTCGTCTCGGCTCGCGATGGCGGCTGGCTCGCGCAAGGCGCGCTGATCGTGGTGGAGGAGGCGACTGACGCTGCCTTCACGGCGCCCGCAGGCTTCGAGGAGCTGGAGCGGCGGCGTTACGACGACACGGAGGTCGTGTTTTTGCGGCTCGTGTAACGAACCTCACTCCTCGGCAGCGCCGCTTGCCTTCACCGGCGCAGCCCACTTTTCGAGGTCGCTCAGCACCAGGCTCTGCAGATATTCCGGCGTGCGGCGATCGCGTCCCGGCACATTGAGACCGAGACTTTCGAGCCGCTCGCGCACCGACGGCATATCGCTGATCTCGCTGATCGCTGCCGAAAGCCGGCGCACGATCGGCTCGGGTGTGCCCTTGGGAAAGAAGAACGCGTTCCAGCCGTCGCAGTTGAAATCCTTCAGGCCCTGCTCATGCGCGGTGGGCACCTCGGGCATTGCGGCGTTGCGGGCCGGCGAGAGCAGGGCAAGCGCCTTCACCTCACCGGCGCGCAGAAGCGGCGCGGTGGTCGATGTCACGTCGCAGATGTAGTCGATGCGGCCGCCCATGATGTCCTGCATGGCCGGGCCCGTGCCGCGATAGGGCACGTGCGTGACATTGACGCCGATCGCCATGTTGAGCATCACGCAGGTGATCTGGGTGGCGGAGCCGGTCCCGGCCGAGCCGTATTGCATCTTGTCCGCGTTGGCCTTGGCATAGGTGATGAACTCGGACAGCGAATTGGCCGGGAAGTCCTTGCGCGTGACCAGCACCTTGGCGTTCTCAATCGCCAGTGCCGCGGGCGCGAAATCAGCAACCGCATTGTAGAGCGGCTTCTTGGGCATCAGCTGGCTGAAAGTGTGGGTGGCTTGGTTGCCGAACAGCAGCACCGAGCCGTCGGCGGGCGCTTTCGCAACGCGCGCGGCGCCGGTCCATCCGCCCGCGCCACCGATATTCTCGATGATGAACTGCTGACCGAGCCGCTCAGACAAGTGCTGGCCAAAGATGCGGGCCGCCAGGTCGACCGGCCCGCCCGCCGGGAACGGCACCACCAGGGTGACGGGGCGTGTCGGCCAATTCTCTGGCGAAGTCTGTGCCTGCGCGGCGGCAGCGATGACCGCAAACACGGCAGCCAGAATTGCTCTCACCATGTCGTCCTCCCCGGGCAGACCGTCGCTTTTTTTCGTTTCGCCCGCGCGGGGCGACGGCGCCGTCAATCGGCGACGATGCCGGCGGCCTTGACCACCTTGCCCCAGCGCTCGATGTCTTGCGGCAGATACTTCGCGAGATATTCCGGCGAGCGCTGTTCCGGCGGCAGGATTTCGAGGCCGAGCTCTTCCAGGCGCTTACGGATGTTGGGGTTGTCGATGGTGTCGCTCATCGCCTTGTTGAGCTTGCGCACGATCGGATCAGGTGTGCCCTTCGGCAGGAAGAAAGCGTTCCACACGGTCGCCTCGACGCCCGGCAGGCCCTGCTCGGTGCTGGTCGCAAGGTCGGCGATGATCGGCACGCGCTTGGGCGCCATCACGGCGATGCCCTTGACGGTGCCGGCCTTGGCCTGGGCGGCGCCGGTCTGGATGGTGTCGCACATGTAGTCGATGCGCCCGCCGATCAGGTCCTGCATCACCGGACCCGCGCCACGATAGGGTACGTGCGTGACCTCGACGCCCATCGCCATGTTCAGAAGCACGCAGGGCAGGTGTGTGCCCGAGCCGACGCCGGCCGAGCCGAACTGCATCTTGGCGTGGTTGGCCTTCACGTAGGCGACGAATTCCTGGAGGTTGTTGACCGGCAGGTCCTTGCGGGCGAGCAGGATGCGCGGGGATTCCGTCGTCAGCCCCACCGGCTGGAAATCCTCGACCGAGTTGTAGAGCGGCTTCTTGTAGAGGGACTGGTTATAGGCATGCGTGCCGGTGTTCCCCATCAGGAACGTGTAGCCGTCGGGCGGCGACTTGGCGACCCGCTGCGAGCCTGCCATGCCGGCGGCCGCGCCGATGTTCTCGACCACGATCGTCTGCCCCAGGAGCTCGCCCATGTGCTGCGCCTGGATGCGTGCCGCTGGCGTCGATGCCGCCGCCGGCCGCAAACGGAATGACCAGTGTGATCGGGTGGGTCGGCCAGTCCTGCGCGAAGGACGCGCTCGCAAGCGCGATCACGGCGGCGGAAGCGGTCAACATCGTCTTGCGCATACTGCTCTCCTGGCACGTCTGGTGCTGGCCTACAGTCGCGCCCATCGCGGCGCGGATCAAGCGCCTTGGCGTCACAGGGTGGCGGGCGGGCGGCTCAGCGAAGGCGCAGGAACCGGGCGATTTCGCGGGCTTTGCTGTAGGCCCGCCAGAGCGCAGGCGTCGTCTTGATCAGCCGTTTGGTGCGCCGGAACGCGCCGATCATGGCGACCACGACAGCGCCGCGCAGCGTGGCGGCCTGCAGGTGGTCGTAGAGCCGGACCTCGATGTCGGCCCAGTCGCGCTTGTAGGACTCGTCGCCGATGGTGAAGTCGAAATCCCGGATGCCGTGCTCGATTGCATGGCGCAGAAGCTCGTGCAGGTGCGCGCGGCCTGGCCCAAAGCGCATCACCTCGCCGTCGTGGTAGCTCGACAGTACGAGATAATAGCAACCGCGGTGGGTGAGCCCCAGGCTCGTTGCCGCGATGGTCGAGCCGACGTCGAGCCGGCTCACATGGGTGACGCCGCGCAGCGTGGTCGCGGCATCGAGCCAGAAGGCGCGATAGCCTGGCCGCGCAAACAGGTCCTCGACGCCCATGCGCGCGAAGGCCTTCGACTTCTGCTGCATCAGGGTTTCGATCGTGCGCGCGATCTCAGGCTTGTCCTCGACATCGACGAAGCGCACATCACCCAGCTCGCCGAGGCGCCGGAGCTGCTTGCGCTCCTTCTTGCGAGTCTCGGACGAGCGCTTGGCCTTGTAGAACTCCTCCCAGCCATCGCCGAGTGTCGCCACATGCGCGCTGCTCGCATTGCGCTGCATTGGGAGCGAAAGGAGCGGATTGCGCTCGCCGCAGATCGTCTCGGCCATCTTCTGCAGGTCAATATAATCGAAGCGCAGGCGCGGATTGCTCTGTAGCAGCCGCCTCGCATCGTGCCACAGCGCTGCGAAATCGCCGACATGGCGCCAGAAGTCGTGCGCGATCAGGGGCGCGTTGTAGTCGCACAGATCCGAGCCAAGCCAGGTGAGCCGTTTGATGGGGCCGCGCATCTCGATGGCGAGCGGCAGGATGAACAGAAGGACACCATGCTCATCGCGGCCGAGCACGATCGCTGGACGCGTGCCACGGAGATCGCCAACGTGCTGCTGCCACTTGGACAGCCATTCGAATGTTTGAAAGACAGTGCATGCGGCCGCACGCTGGAACGCCGTCCATTCTGGCTCGAGGCTGGCGAGGTCCTCGCGCAGCTCGAGCGCGACGCTCGCGCTCTCATCGCTTGGTTCCATCGCGGCGAGCGGCGGGCTGCTCGTGGTCGGCAGATCGGCTGCCAGATCGAAGCACGATGCTCGATCCTCCGAGATAGGGCGCGCTTCGCCGTCGTGCGCCAGCAGGGTGAGGGGCAGGTTGTGCTCGGACATTCGGTTGCGCTTGCGATGCTTATATCGATGCTTTGTGTCGATCGATCCTGGCGCGGAAAGCTGAAGATTCCATGCGCGGCTTTCGTAAGAACGAACGCGATTAACCACATCACCTAAGCATTTGGTTGCGATTGCGCACGGCTTCCGCGGTTTCCGCGATCGCTCACAACGCTTCATTAAGCGTTCGAACGCATGGATGGTGGCGACCGGAGGCGGCTTTGATGCCAGACATGCGGGAGACCGACGTTGCGATCGTCGGCGGCGGGCTCGCCGGCTCGACCGCTGCCGCGATGCTCGGCCGCGCGGGTATCCGCGCTGTGCTGATCGATCCGCATCCGACCTATCCGACTGACTTCCGCTGCGAGAAGCTCGACGCGTCGCAGGTTGCGCTCCTGCACAAGACCGGGCTCGCAGGGCCGGTGCTGCGTGCAGTCACTGCGGATGAAGAGATCTGGGTGGCGCGGCTCGGTCGCCTGATCGACCGGCGTCCCCACGCCCAGTACGATTTCTTCTACGACACGCTGGTGAACACGGTGCGGGCCGAGATTCCACCCGGGAGCGTTTTCATTTCTGGCAAGGTGACCGCGATCGCGACCAGCCCCGACCGCCAGACGCTTACGCTCTCGAACGGGGATGAGGTCTCAGCGCGTCTCGTCGTGCTCGCGAACGGGCTCAATCTTGCGCTGCGCCATCAGCTCGGCATCGGGCGCGAGGTGCTGAGCGCGGGCCATTCGATCAGCATCGGCTTCAATCTCGCGCCGGTCGGCCGGCGCAGCTTCGATTTCCGTGCGCTCACGTACTTTCCCGAGCGCGTCGCTGACCGCATGGCCTATCTCACGCTGTTCCCGATCGGCCCGATCATGCGCGCCAATTTGTTCGTCTATCGCGACATGCAGGACGCTTGGTTGCGACAGATGAAGACCGCGCCGCGGGAGGCGCTGCAGGCACTGATGCCCGGCCTGGGCAGGCTCACCGGCGAGACCGCGGTGAGCGACGTGAAGATCAGACCCGTCGATCTCGTGATCAGCACCAACTATCGTCAGGCCGGGATCGTGCTCGCCGGCGACGCGTTCGCGACCTCATGTCCGGCGGCCGGCACCGGCTGCAACAAGGTGCTCACCGACGTCGAGCTCTTGTGCAGTCACCACATCCCGCGCTGGCTCGCGAGCGACGGCATGGGCGCTGACAAGATCGCGGCGTTCTATGACGATCCGGTCAAGGTCGCCTGCGAAACGCTCTCGCGCGACAAGGCGTTCTTCCTGCGCGCGCTCTCGACCGAGACCGGCGCGCTCTGGAAAGCACGGCGGCTCATGCGCTTCGTCGGCGGCGCCAGCCTTGGTGTGCTGCGCAGGTTGCGCACGCGCGTCAGCACGGCTTCGCGCGAACCTGCGAGCACGGCGGCTGACGCTGCGCCGGGCCTAACACACTGGAAGCAATAGAACACATTATCCGCATTTGTTTTCGGAAATCCCGCACCCGGCAGCATTCCACGGTCGCTCGAGACCATGGGTTCTGGCGGCGTCTACGGTGGAGGTGATTGACATTACATGACAGAATAATAGGGCATCATCAATGTTTATTTGACTTGGCAGGAACGTGATTGGAAAACCTCTTTCAAAGTGTGTTCGTAGTGATGCAATGAGAGACACGCTCCCCAAGCAGGAGTCCGATCATGTCCATGCATCCTATCATCAGTTTTGGCGTGTTTTCACCGGAAGAGGTTGAGCTGTTGGGCCGCGTATTTGAGGACACGTTGGCGTCCGCCAAATTGCGCCAAAGCGACGACGATCTCCTAGAGAGATTGATCGCTACCGAAATCATCAAGCTTGCGAAAGTAGGGGAACGCGACCCACGGCGCTTGCAGGCTCGCACGCTCGCAAAACTCGGGTTAAGCCATTTGCAGGTTGCTAGTTAGCGGCTCCCGCAACACTGTTCACATCGCCTTCGCCGAGATAGCGCTGCGGGGCTTCCAATACATGGCCATAGGCCGATGGCCTAGGTTTCACGGAATAGTGAGACACCTACCGGCTTACGACTTCTCTGTTTTGAGGCTCGGCCTTCTTAGGCTGAATTTGCTGCTGCTGTTGAGCGAAGCTCTCGCTCAACTCCGCCCTGGCCCGGTGCGCGGTAGCCAGCCACAAAAATGCGGCCGCGCTATCGACGTTGCGGCTCGTCTCAGAGAGACGCGTGAAAATGTCCGCCTGACGGCGGTGATAGTTTCGATTGGCCACGAGAAGATCCCCCTCGACATTTCACGCAAAACTTTGCTTACGCCGAGTGGTTCCGCAAACTAACATGTTTTCCACAGCAACTCGGCATTGAGAGCGAAAATCTCTAGCCAAATCACCTTGCATAGGTGTCAAAGGTCAAAGGGGGCAAGGGAACGCTGGCCGTCATGAAAACACGGTGTGACTATTGCTGCAGGCCTTTCGGCCTGACACGCAGAAGATATTTTGACCATCAGTTTTGCAGGGAAGCCTGTGAGGAAGCGTATAAAGATCAGCGCTCCGAAATCGCCGCCGGCTTCAAGGCGGGCTTCTACTGCTCACTAGCCAACGGAAAGTGAGCGGTTGTCAGGTTCAGCCGTGTTTGCTTTGCAGGTCGCTTCGAGAATCGCGCCGAGCCATTCCAGTTGCGACAGGATGAGGCAGGGCGTGCGCCTATTCCTTCCCCCACGGGATCAGCGCCCAGAGGCGTTCGTGACCGTAGTAGATCGCGATCTTGGTCGCGATCTCGGTGGCCGCGAGCGAGCTCGCGAAAACCGAGCTCCCGGTGATCAGGAGCGTCACCAGGAAGGTATTGATGCTGCCGGTCGCTCGCCAGGCGATTGCCTTGGCAAAAGAGCGCAGCTGCGACTCGCTCGAGTACGACGCCCTCTTGAGGCCCGCGGGCAGCGGCAATGTGAGCCGCTGCCGCAACCTCGCGAATAGGCCCCCGCGCGTGCCCGCGCCTTCGACAAAGCCCATGCCGACGGTGTCGTAGGATTCCGGATCGATCAGGATGAAGCTGCCGGTCTCCTTGCTCTCGGCATAAAGATCAGCCGCAATCGCACGGTCGAGCCGCAGCGTGCATTCGCCGATATCGTTGATGAACAGCCGCTCGGCCGCGTTGAAAGCGCTGGTGTCGAGGTCGAGCACGCGCAGCGGGGCGTCGGCCGTGGCCTTGGCGCTCGTGGTGCCGAGCTTGATCAGATAGCTGCGGCCGGGCGCGAGCGGCTCCCTGCCCACCCAGACGACGCGCGCCTGCAAGGTGTCGGCGACCAGCGGCGCCTGCCCTGCATCGGCAATGACATCGCCGCGCGAGGCATCGATCTCGTCGGCAAGCGTCACCGTCACGGAGCCGCCCGATCGCGCGCGCTCGAGGTCGCCGTCGTAGGTGACGATGCGGTCGATCTGGGAGGTCTGGCCCGACGGCCAGACGCGCACCGGCATGCCGACATAAACATCGCCGCTCGCAATCGTGCCGCTGTAGCCGCGAAAATCTGGATCCGGACGATTGACCAGCTGGACCGGCAGGCGGAAGCGAGCCGCGTGCGGCGTCGCGGCGCGAACTCGACCTCCTCGAGATAGTCGAGCAGCGTCGGCCCGCGATACCAGGCCATCTGCGGTGAGCGGCGTGACGATGTTGTCGCCGCTGCGCGCGGCGAGCGGAATGCAGATGATGTCGCGACGCCGAGCTCGTCGGCGAAACTCTGGAATTCGGTCTCGATCGCCGCGAAAGGCTTCTTCCGACCAGTCGACGAGATCCATCTTGTTGACCGCGAGCACCAGGTGGCGCACGCCGAGCGTCGAGACGATCAGGCCGTGGCGCCTGGTCTGGCGCGTGATGCCGGCCTGCGCGTTCGACCAGGATCAGGGCGAGATCGGCGGTCGAGGCGCCGGTCGCCATGTTGCGGGTGTATTGCTCATGGCCGGGCGCGTCGGCGACGATGAACTTGCGCCGCTCGGTGGCGAAGAACCGATACGCGACGTCGATGGTGATCTTCTGCTCGCGCTCGGCCGCGAGCCCGTCGAGCAGCAGCGAGAAATCGAGCTCCTTGCCCAGCGTGCCGTGCTTGCGGGATTCGCTGCGAGCGTCGTCGAGCTGATCGTCGAACAGCAGCTTGGCCTCATAGAGCAGCCGCCCGATCAGGGTCGACTTGCCGTGATCGACCGAGCCGCAGGCGATGAAGCGCAACAGGCTCTTGCGCTCCTGCCCGCGCAGGAAGTCGTCGATGCACAAACGCAGCTCGGATCCGGCCGCGCCGTCATCAGAAATAGCCTTCCTGCTTCTTGCGCTCCATCGAGGCGGCGCCGTCATGATCGATGACGCGGTCGCGCCGCTCGGAATAGCGGCTCTCGACCGTCTCGCGGATGATGTCGGGCAAGGTCGCGGCGTCGCTTTCGACCGCGCCGGTGAGCGGATAGCAGCCGAGCGTGCGGAAGCGCACGTGTCCGCATCTGCGGCACTTCGCCGGCGCGCAAGCGGCAGCCGGTCGTCGTCGACCATGATCAGCGTGCCGTCGCGCTCGACGACCGGGCGCGGCGCCGCGAAATAGAGCGGAACGACCGGAATTCCCTCCTGGTGGATGTAGAGCCAGACGTCGAGCTCGGTCCAGTTGGACAGCGGGAACACGCGCATGCTCTCGCCCTTGCGCTTGCGGCCGTTGTAGAGCCGCCACGGCTCCGGGCGCTGGCGCTTGGGGTCCCAGCGATGCTGCGCGTTGCGCAGCGAGAAGACGCGCTCCTTGGCGCGCGAGCTTCTCCTCGTCGCGGCGCGCGCCGCCGAAGGCGGCATCGAAGCCGTGCAGGTCGAGCGCCTGCCGCAGCGCCTGCGTCTTCATCACGTCGGTGTGCAGCTCCGAGCCGTGCGTGATCGGCGTGATGCCGCGCGCGAGGCCGTCCGCGATTGATGTGAACGATGAGATCGAGCCCGAGCTCCTGCACGCGGCGATCGCGGAACGCGATCATCTCGCGGAATTTCCAGGTCGTGTCGACGTGCAGGAGCGGGAACGGCGGCTTCGCCGGATAGAATGCCTTGAGCGCGAGATGCAGCAGGACCGAGGAATCCTTGCCGATGGAATAGAGCATCACCGGATTGTCGCATTCGGCGACCGCCTCGCGAATGATGTGGATGCTCTCGGCCTCGAGCTGCGCAAGATGCGTCGAGCTCGATCGGCGCGCGCTCGGCGTCCGCAACGCGCTCCTTGATCAGTTCTGCAGTCGCATAACGTGCCATGCATCTGTTCAGTCCCTTCGGTCACGAGGCGACCGCGGTCTCGGTCGTCCGATGTGGCCGGCTGTGCAGGCCGCATTCCTTCTTGTCTTCCTGCTCCCACCACCAGCGGCCGGCGCGCTCGGGCTCGCCCGGCTTGACGGCGCGCGTGCAGGGCGCGCAGCCGATCGAGAGGAAAGCCGCGATCGTGCAGCGCGTTGTAGGGAATGCCGTGCTCCCGCACGAAATCGATGACGCGCTCGCGCGTCCAGTCGAGCAGCGGATTGAGCTTGATCAGGCCGCGCGCCGGATCGATCGCCGCATAGGGCGTCGTCGCGCGCGTCGCCCGATTGCTCGGCGCGCAGGCCGGTGATCCAGCCGGAGGCGCCGTCGAGCGCGCGGCCGAGCGGCTCGACCTTGCGCACCGCGCAGCAGGCCTGCCGTGCCGCAATCGAGGCGCGGAAGCCATCGATGCCGTGCTCGCGCGACGAAGGCTTCGACGCTCGCGCCGCTCCGGATAGAATGCGCGAATGCGCCGGCCATAGCGCGCTCGGTCTCGCCCACACCTCGTAGGTTTCGGGAAACAGCCGCCCGGTATCGAGCGTGACGACGTCGATGGCCAGATCCTGGCTCAGAATGGCGTGCGTGATGGCCTGGTCTTCGAGCCCGAAGCTGGTGGTGAACACCAGCCGGCCCGCGATGGCGCGACGCGCCTCCGCCAGCCGGTTAACCAGATCGAGACTGGCAAAGCCGTCTATCAGGCTCTGTGCTGCTGCGTAGAGTGGTGAGTTAGCATTCATACACAGGTGATAGAATTATCTTCCCAAAATGCGCAATGGATTGAGGAAAAAAAGAAAATCGTTGTCGCCAAGGGCTCCGCTGGCCCAAAAGATTTTCGTGTAAGAGCCTACCAGTGGGCCAATCGCGGTGCCGGTCAGGTCGGGTTGTGGGGCCGGTGCGGAGATGCAGTGGCCTCACCCGGTCTGCGGCAGCCTGATCGGGGGCTCACTTCCGCCCGAACAGCCGCTCGATGTCGGCGAGCTTGAGCTCCACATAGGTCGGGCGGCCGTGGTTGCACTGGCCGGAGTTCGGCACGGCTTCCATCTCGCGCAGCAGCGCGTTCATTTCCTCGGGCTTGAGGCGGCGCCCGGCGCGCACCGAGCCATGGCAGGCCATGGTGGCGGCAACATGCATCAGCCGGCGCTCCAGCGGCAGCGCCTCGTCCCATTCCGCCATGTGCTCGGCGAGGTCGCGCACGAGCGCGCGTGCGTCGATCTCACCGAGCAGTGAGGGCGTCTCGCGCACCGCCACCGCGCCCGGCCCGAACGGCTTCGAGCACGAGGCCGAAGCGCGCAAGCTCATCCGCGCGCGCGATGACGCGCTCGACATCAGCCTCGTCGAGCTCGACGATTTCCGGAATGAGCAATATCTGGCGCGCCACCCCTGTCGCTTCCAGCGCCGCCTTCATGCGCTCGTAGACAATGCGCTCATGCGCGGCGTGCTGGTCGACGATCACGATGCCGGTGCGCGTCTGCGCCACGATGAAGGCCTCGTGCACTTGCGCGCGCGCGGCGCCAAGCGGCCGGTCGATGAGGTCGGGCGCGGGCTCGGCAATCGCGGCGCGCGCATCGGCCGAGGGGGCGCCTACGTCGAAGGCCTCCTGGGCGGCCTCCGCAAAGCCGATTGCCGCGTTGCCGTCGGTCGGCCAGGGCATGACGCGCGCATCGGGCCGTGCCGGCGAGCGCCGCCAGTCCCAGCCGCGGCTGCCTCCAAGCGCAGGCGAAGGCCGGAGCGCTGCCACGGTGGCAGAGCCGCCGGTGGTCGAGGCACGCTGGCCTTCGCGCGCGAGCGCGTGCTGCAGCGAGGTGATGAGCAGCGCGCGCACGAGCTGCGGATCGCGGAAGCGCACCTCGGCTTTCGCGGGATGCACGTTGACGTCGACCTCGCGCGCAGGCAGCGTGACAAACAGCGCGACCATCGGGTGCCGGTCACGCGGCAGATAGTCCGCATAGGCCGCACGCACCACGCCGATCAGGAGCTTGTCGCGCACCGGCCGGCCGTTGACGAAGAGATATTGCCCGAGCGCATTGGCGCGCGTGAGCGTGGGCAACCCCGCAAAGCCTTCGACCGCCACGCCATTGCGCTCGCCCATGATCTCGACTGCGTTGGCGCGGAAGTCCATGCCCAGAATGTCGGCGAGGCGCGCAAGGCGGCCGGGTGCGCCGGGCAGGGCCGCCGCCCAGGTGACCGGCGCGCGCTCCTCGCCCGCGAGCGTGAAGGCGACATCGGGACGGCTCATAGCGAGGCGTCGCACCACATCGCGAATGGCTTCGGCCTCGGTGCGCTCGCTCTTGAGAAACTTGAGCCGCGCCGGCGTCGCATAGAACAGGTCGCGCACCTCGACGCGGGTGCCTTCGCCGAGCGCGGCGGGCTTTACCTCCGCCTTGACGCCGCCATCGACCGCGATCGCCCAGGCGTGCGGCTCGTCCTTGTGGCGCGTGGTGATCGTGAGATGCGCGACCGCGCCGATCGAGGGCAGCGCCTCGCCGCGAAAACCCAAGGTGCGGATATCGAGGAGGTCATCATCGGTGAGCTTCGAGGTGGCGTGGCGATCGACCGCGAGCGCGAGATCGGCGCGCGTCATGCCGGCGCCGTCGTCGGTGACGCGAATGAGCCGCTGCCCGCCGCCGTCGGTCAGCACATCGATGCGGGTCGCACCGGCATCGAGCGCGTTCTCGACGAGCTCCTTGACCGCGCTCGCAGGCCGCTCCACCACCTCGCCGGCGGCGATGCGGTTGACGGTGGCCTCGGAGAGCTGACGCACGGGCATGGGGCAAGCCTGATTCGGAAACGCCTGATTCTACAGGCGGCATCGGCCGTCTGCGAGTCGCAACGTCGCTCGCCTCCGCTATTCCGCCACCGCCTTGGCGCGCTCGATGATCTCCTTGGGCGAGGCGTAGATCTTCTCCAACAGCGACTGGATCGCCGCGCCGCCGACGTGCTGCACCTCGACGCCCATCTTCTCGGCATCGACCAGGAACTGCGGGTCTTTTAGCGTGAGCTCAAAGGCGCGCCGCAACGCTGCAAGCCGATCCGCCGGCACGTCGGGCGGCGCGAAGAACGGCCGCCCCATCTCCTGCGGCGCGAACAGGAACTCGAACACCTTGCGGTCGTCGGCCGTGCGCGCGTGGTCGATGATCGCCGGCACGTCTGGGATCTCGGGATGCTTGTTGAGCGCCATCTGGAACAGGATGTTGATCTTCTTGTCGCGCAGCCAGTCGCCCTTGCGCAGCTTCACGAAGGTCCAGCCGATGCCGCAGAAGCCCTGCGTCTCGCCGCGCTCCATGGCGATCAGAAGCTCGGTAGAGCCCGGATAGCCGAGCACGACCTTGAATTTGGTGCCGGCAAGCTTGTTGGCGGCTTTCGGGAAGATCACTTCAGTGGCGTCGGCGCCGGAGCCGCCGACGATCAGCTCGGTGGTCATGGCGTCGGCGAGCGTCTTCACCGGCGCGGTGTGCCAGGCGATGCAGGTCGTGTATTCGACATTGGCGGTGCCGATCCAGCTGAAGCGGCGGCCGTCGAACTTGGCATTGGCCTGGCCGAGCAGCGGCTCGATCGGCGCGGTGCGGCCGGTGATGCCGAAGGCGGTGCCGTCGCGAGGCACCGTGTTGTAGAGGTTGTTGGCGAGCACGAGGCCGCTGGCGCCCGGCACATGCTGCACGATGAAGCTCGGGTTGCCGGGCAGGAAGCGACCCATGTGGCGGGCGACGCCCTGCGCGTAGAGGCTCGAGCTGCCGCCCGGCGTGAAGCCCACCATGATGGTGACCTGCTTGCCCCGATAGAAGTCGGCGACGGCGTCCTGCGCGGCCGCGGGAAGCGACAGGCAAAGCACGATCCCGCTTGCGATCAGACACGTCCTTTCGGTTCGCATGACACTCTCCTACTGGGCGATGCTGCGGGCGCGCTCGATCACCGTCTTCGGCGTGGCATAGACGCGCTCGATCTGTTTCTGCACCTCGTCGCCAGCGACGTATTGAATCTCGAGTCCCGCCTTGTCGGCGTCGTCGAGGAACGCCCGATCCTTGAGCGTCCGCTCGAACGCCTGGCGCAGCGCTTGAAGCCGCGCGGGCGGGACATCGGGCGGCGCGAAGAAGGCACGCCCAAACTCCTGCGGCGTGAACAGGAACTCGAACACCTGGCGATCCTCCGGCGTCTTGGCGAGGTCGGGGATGAAGGGCACGTCCGGAATTTCCGGATGCTTCTTCAGGGCCATCTGGAACAGCACGTTGATCTTCTTGTCGCGCAGCCAGTCGCCCTTGCGCAGCTTCACGAAGGTCCAGCCGATGGCGCAGAACCCCTCGGCCTCGCCGCGCTCCATGGCGAGCAGGATCTCGGTCGACCCCGGATAGCCAAGCACGACCTTGATCTTGGTGCCGAGCAGCTTGTTGACCGCTTTCGGAAAGATCACGGCGGTGGCTTCCGCGCCGGTGCCGGCGACGACCAGCTCGTGCGTGAAGGCATCCGCCAGCGTCTTCACGCGTGCGGTGTGCCAGGCGATGCAGGTCGTGTATTCGACATTGGCATTGCCGATCCAGCCGAACCTGCGGGCATCGAATTTCGCGTTGGGATTGCCGAGCAGCGGCTCGAGCGGCACGGCACGATCGGTGATCGTGAATACGGTGCCGTCACGCGCCGCGTTGTTGGCGCTGTTATTGGTGACGAGCAGCCCGCCGGCGCCAGGCATGTGCTGAACGACGAAATTCGGGTTGCCGGGCATGTGCCGGCCCATGTGCCGGGCAAGCACCTGGGAATAGAGGCTGGCGCTGCCGCCCGAGCCGAAGCCCACCGTGATGGCGACCTGCTTGCCTTTGTAGAAATCGGCGACTGCGTCCTGCGCGGCGGCCGGAAGCGGCAAGCCGAGCACGACTGCGCACGCGATGGTGCGGTGCAAGGTCATGCGCACAGTGCCCTCCCTGGCGGCGTATCGTTACGCCAGTGTAGCACCCTATGCGCGTTAGTCCTGCGGCGGCTTAACGCGGCGCAGGCCCTTGATGTTGGCGCGGCGCTTCTTCGATTCGATGCGCCGCTCCTTGGAAGCGCGCGTCGGCCTGGTCGGGCGGCGCGGCACCGGCGGCGTTGCGGCCTCGCGAATGAGCTCGCACAGGCGCTCGCGCGCGTCGGCGCGGTTGCGCTCCTGGGTGCGGTGGCGCTGCGCGGTGATGACGATCACGCCCTCTCGCGTCAGGCGGTGGCCGGCGAGCCGCTCGAGCCGCGTGCGCACGCCATCGGGCAGCGAGGGCGAATGACGCACGTCGAAACGCAGCTGCACGGCGCTCGCGAGCTTGTTGACGTTCTGCCCGCCCGGCCCGGAGGCGCGGATGAAGCTCTCCTCGAGCTCGCGCCTCGTCGATGCTGATGCGGTCGGTGATGCGGATCATCGCAGCCAGTGATTCTCGATCTTGGCGACCGTAGCCCGGATTGAGCGGCAGCGAAATCCGGGAGATGCAATCAAAGTCGATCCCGGATGTCGCATAGCGCGTTGAAGACGCGCGTAAACGCGCTTCTCGCTCAATCCGGGCTACAGGCGCCGATATTAAATCTAGAGAAGCAATACTATCCGCCGCCGGCGAGATACTTCTTCGCCAGCACCTTGCCTTCCTCGACCGCCGGCTGATCGAACGGATCGACGCCGAGGAGGTGCGCCGCGATGATCGTCTCCAGCATGAAATGCATGAGCAATTCGCCGAGGCTCGCCTCGTCGAGGGTGTCGATGTGGATCGTGCGCACCGGGCAGCCATTCTTGGCCAGCGTCTCGACGGTGGCGCGACCCTGCGCGGCGACCAGGTCGCCGATGGTCTTGCCGGCGAAGTCGGGCTCGCCCGCGAGCCGCGCGAGGTCATCGGCAATGCGTGGGCCGCGGCCGGCGGTGCCGACGGTGATGACGGTGAACAGCTTGTCGCGCGGGCCGGCGAGATAGAGCTGCAGCTGGCTGTGCTGATCGACCGGCCCGAGCGCCGCGATCGGCGTGGTGCCCTTGCCGTCCTTGCCGAGGCTCTCGGCCCACAGCTGCACGTACCAGCGCGTGAAGCGCTCGAGCCGGTCCGCGTAGGCGAGCATCACGGACATCGGCTTAGTGGCGCCGAGCGTGACCGCAAGCGCGGCGCCGACCGCGGCCGGCACCTCGGCGGGCGGACGACTGGCAAGCACCGGCGCAAGCGCCACACCGGCGCCGCCGCGGATCGCAGTGATGTCGAGGCCGACGACTGCGGCGGGCAACAAGCCCACATTGGTGAGCACCGAATAGCGCCCGCCCACACCGGTGTCGTGCTCCAGCATGGGGACGTGATGCTCGTCGAAGAGAACGCGTAGCCCGCTGCGCTTGCCACCCTTGGCGGGCTCCGTGATGCCCAGGAACAAGTCCGGGATGCGCACTGCGAGCCCCGCGGCCTTCATGGCTGCAAGCGCGGCGGCTGTCTGCATCAGGGTCTCGCCGGTGCCGCCCGATTTCGAGATCGCGACAAAGTGCGTGGTCGCGAGCGGCAGCTTTTCGAGCAGCGCCGCATAGGTGCCGGGATCGAGATTGTCCATGAAATGCAGGCGCGGGCCCGAGCGCAGCAACCCGGCGCCGGGCACCGCGTGGTCGTCAAGCTGCGCCAAGGTCTGGCCGCCGAGGCTTGATCCGCCCGTGCCGAGGAGCACGATGTCGGTCGCACCAGTCGCGGTGAGGCGCCGCGCCGCATCCTTGATCGAAACAAGATCGTCGTGCTTGGCGGGCAGCCGCAGCAACGGCAAGCTGCCGTCTGCATGGCGCGCGCACAGCCAGGCAAGTGCGGGCTCGGTGCGCTTGAGCGCGTCGGCGAGCACCGCAGGTGCTACGCCGTTTGGTCCAACCCGGTCGGTGCGAGCAAAATCAATCGAATGCTTCAGGCGCATGGCGCCGATCATTGCGATTTCGAGGTGACGCCCTGCGGCCGGCCCACGACGGTGACGAGCATGCCCCCGCCGAGCAGGCGCTTGGCCATGCGCTTGGTATCGTCGAGCGTGACCGCGTCGATCAACGCCGACCGGCGCTCGATGTAGTCGATGCCGAGATTGTCGAGCTGCATGCTCACGAGCTGGTTCGAGATCTTGGTCGATGTGTCGAGCCCCAGCGCGAACGAGCCCTTGAGGTAGGTCTTGGCCTTGTCCAGCTCGTCCTCGGTTGGACCTTCCTTGGCCATGCGCGCGACCTCGGTCTCGATCACGTCGATCGTATCCTTGGTGGCGTCGTTGCGCGTGGCCGTGCCGCCAATGGTCACCGCCGCGTGGTAGAGCCACAGCAGCTGCTCGGAAACGCCGTAGGCGAGACCGCGCTTCTCGCGCACCTCGCGATAGAGCCGGGAGGAGAACGAGCCGCCGCCCAGGACATGCACCATCAGATAGGCCGGCATGAAATCGGGATCGCTGCGCTTGAGGCCGAGGCCGCCGAACTGCACCACCGTCTGCGGCACGTCGAGATCGATCACAGTGCGCTTGCCGATGCCCTGAATCGTAACGTCGGGGATCGGCGTGAGGTCACCCTTGGCCGGCAGGGTGCCGAAGGCGCGGTCGATCAGCCGCCCGACGGTGGCCGGATCGATGTCGCCGACGACGCCGATCTTGAGCGTGTCGCGCGTGAGCACGCGCTTGAGCAGCGAGCGCATGTCGTCTGCGGTGACCTTGGCCACGCTCTCGACCGTGCCATTGCTGGGGAGGCCATACGGATGGCCCGGAAAGGCCGTCTCCCACCATGCCTTGGAGGCGATTTCGTTGGGATTTGTCGACTGGCGCTGCAGGCGCGAGATGATCTGCGCGCGGATGCGCTCGACCGCTTCGGGCGCAAAGCGCGGCTCGTTCATCGCCAGCCGCAACAGCTCGAAGGCCTCGTCCTGGTTTTCCTTGAGCGTGCGCAGCGAGCCGCGGAAGGTGTCGCGGCCGGCCGTGAAGCTCAGCTCGATCGCGCCGCGCTCGAGCCGTTCCTGAAAGGTCTTGGCATCGACCTCGCCGGCGCCTTCATCGAGCAGGCTCCCCATCATGTTGATGGCGCCGCCCTTGTCCGCAGGCTCCTGTGTGCTGCCGCCACGGAAACCGAAATTGATGGCGATGAGCGGAACGGTGGGGTCGCGCACCAGCCAGACCTCGATGCCGGCGGGCGTCTTGATGCTCTCGATCTTGGTCGCGGATGCGAGCTGCGGAGCAAGCGTCGCGGCGATCAGGGCGAGCAAGCCGCAGAGCCACGCACGCCCGCGCGGCCAATGCAGAGTCGGCAGCGACCTCATGACCAGTGAGTTCATGGGCGCTTCTCCACCGTCTGAGAATCCTTGACCAGATAGCCGGTCACCGACCGGCGCTTGTCGAGCCATCGCTTGGCGGCGTCGCGGACCTGCTCGGCCGTCACCGCCTTGAGGCGATCGGTCCAGCCCTGGACCTGCTCGATGGTGCCGCCGGTCGTGAGCGCGGCGCCGTACCAGCGAGCGAGCGTGGCCTGGCTGTCGTTGGCATAGACGGCGTCGGCGATCAGGCGGGTCTTGGCGCGGGCCAGCTCATCGGCGGTAACGCCGCTCTGAATGATCTCCGCGATCACGGCGTCGATGCCGTCCTCGAGTTGCGCCAGCGTCGTGCCCGGCTTCGGCGTGCCCGAGAAGAAGAGGCGTGTGTCGTCGAGCGCGCTGCCGGAGTAGCCGGCGCCGGCATTGACCGCGATGCCCTTCTCGACCACGAGCGTGTCATACATGCGGCTGTTCGAGCCACGGCCCAGGATGTGTGAGAGAACCTCCAGCGCCTCGCTCTCGCCGGGCTTGGCGGTGGTGTAGGACGGCACCAGGTAATAGCGCTGCACGCTCGGCTGCGTCACCCGCGGGTCGGCGAGTGTGACGGTGCGCGCGGCTATCTGCGCAGGCTCCTGCGGGCGGTGACGCGGCGCGACCTCGGTGATGCGAGGAACCTTGCCGTAGGTTGCCTCGGCGAGCTTCTTGACCTCCTCGGCGGTCACGTCGCCGGCGACGATCAGGATCGCGTTGTTGGGCGTATAGAAGCGCTTGTAAAACGCGAGCGCGTCGTCACGCGTCAGCTTCTCGATCTCCTGCCGCCAGCCGATGATCGGCCGCTGATAGGGATGGTTGAGAAAGAGCGCCGCCTCCATCTGCTCCGACAGGCGGGCGCCCGGATTGTTGGCGACCCGCATGTTCTGCTCTTCGAGCACCACCTGCAGCTCGGGCTTGACGACATCATCGGTGAGCACCAGACCGGTCATGCGGTCGGCCTCGAATTCCATCAGCATCTTGAGATGCTCGCGCGCGGTGCGCTGGAAATAGCCGGTGTAGTCCGACGACGTGAATGCGTTCTCCTGGCCGCCGATGTTGGACACCGTCTGCGAGAACAACCCTTGCGGATTCTTCTCGGTGCCCTTGAACATCAGATGCTCGAGGAAGTGCGCAAGCCCGGTTTTGCCCGCAGTCTCGTCGGCGGCGCCGACGCGATACCAGAGCATGTGCGTCACAACGGGCGTGCGGTGATCGGGAATGACGACGACCTCGAGCCCGTTGGCGAGCGTGAAATGCGAGACGCTGGGGGCGGCGTCGGTGCGGAGGGCGCCGGTGAGCGTCACCGTGACGGCAAGCGCTGCGGCGAAAGCGTGCTTCAAGGGGTGTGGCATGGCGCCTAATGTAAGGGGTTGACGGCCCGACAGCCAGCCGGGCCGCGAGGATTTCGCAGAGAAAGGTGCCTAAAATATTGTCGCTCGGCGACGTTTTGTTGTTTCAAACTGCCCGCTTGGGCGAACGTTAGTATCCGACCGCCCTGTCGACGGGCGTGACGGTGAGCTTGGGGTCTTTCTTAGTGATGCCGTAGGGCTGAGCCGCCGACGGGGTCTGGTAGCCGGACGGCGGGGCTGTCAGGTTGTTTCGTGGCGGCTCTCGATCGAAGGTCGCGACGTCATCCTTGTTACCGCTGCTGCCGAAGCTGCTGAACAGCCCGCCAAAATAGCCGAGCTGAGAAGGCTGCAACGGCTTGCCGCCGCCTTCGTCGCCCAAGCTGTCGGGCGTGCCGGGGCGGGCGGCGCTGCGATTGGCGCCTGCCGGATTAAGCTCGCTCGGGGTCAGGTTGCGCTCTTCATAATCCGGATCGTATCCCTTGCGCTCCTTGCGCTTGACGGCAGCTTCCTTCTTGCGCTTGACGTCGGGATCGACCGGCCAAGCCGCGCTCCGTCCGGCGCCGGCCTGCTCGGGCGGGGGTAGTTCTTGCTCGGCGGGATCACCAGCGGTGAGCGCTCGCGGTATTCGATCTGGCTCTCGTTGCCGTTGCGCAAACCAAGATTGCGCATCAGATCGTTCAGGAGCTTCTTGTCGAGGTTCCACCCGCTCTTCTTGTCGTCGTCGTCATCGTCCTGCGCCTGCGCGCCGGCCGGGATGAGCGCCGCCAGAACTGCAAGCCCGAGCGCGCCACCGAAGGCGATGCGGCGGGCGCGCTTCGTCCAACCAGAGTTCGTCAAGACCGACATGACCGACCCCTCTTGTTCTCTGCCAGAGCGTCCAAGACCAGAGCGTTTCGTCTTGTCAGACGCTCGTTCATAGACCCGAATGATCCGCAAGCCCCCGATTATGTTGGGGATCGGGGCACTTTTGCGGCGCGGTCCCCCAGGGCTGATTCATACAGAAGTTCGGCCACGCCGGCAACGATGGCGGCATCGGCCAAGTTAAAGACATACCAGTTAAAATGGATGGTTGTGGTCGTAATGTGGAACAGGACGAAGTCGGCGACCGCATTGTGAATAACGCGATCGATGGCGTTACCGGCGGCCCCGCCGATGATCAGACCCAGGGAAACCGCGGTCAGCCGGGAGCCCGCCCGCGCCAGCCACAGCATGAGCAGCGCGACCGCCGCTACCTTGATGGCCAGCAAGACCCATTGGCCGAACGGGCCCTCCTGCTGGAACAGGCCATAGCTGATGCCCTTGTTCCAGGTCATGACCAGGTCGAGGAACGGTGTCAGCCTCACCGGCGCCCGCGCCGGCAGCTCGAAGACGTAGAGCAGCCAGAGCTTCGAGGCCTGGTCGACGGCGGCACTGAGCACCGCCACCACGAGGCCGAGACGTGTCAGCGGTCCCCACATCGGCCCTAACCTACACTGCGGCGCCGCTGTGCGCCGCGTCCCATTCGCGCAGCGCCTTGGCGTCGCGCGGCGTGACGTCCGGGAAGCCAGGCTCCGAGCCGACGCTCGGCAGGATCTTCCACGAGCGCGCGCAGCGCTTGCCCTCCGCGCGCCGCACCTCGACCGCGACGCCCGCCACATCCTCGAGCCTGAAGGCATCCGCCGGCGCCTTCGGCCTCGACCAGGGTGGCAGCCGACGTGATCGAGATCTCGGCAAGATCGATATCGACCACCGCTTCGAACAGCTGCGGGTTGGTGACGTACACCATCGGGGCGGCCTCGAGCGACGAACCGATGCGCTTGGCGGCACGCTCGATCTCGAGCGCGCCGGTGACGACGCGCCGTACCATGCGCACCTTGCGCCATTTTTCGGCCAGCGTGTCGTTGCGCCAGGACGATGGAACTTCGGGGAACTGCTCCAGATGCACCGAGCCGTCGGCCGACGGATAGCGCGCGAGCCAGGCTTCCTCGGCCGTGAACGGCAGCATCGGAGCAAGCCAGGTCACCGTGGCGCGGAACACATGGTCGATCACGGTCAGCGCAGACCTGCGCGTCACCGAGGAGATCGGATCGCAATAGAGCGCGTCCTTGCGGATGTCGAAATAGAACGCCGAGAGATCCGACGTCATGAAGGCACTGAGCGCGGCGAAGATGCGCTTGTAGTCGAACTCCGCATAGGCGTGGCGCACCAGCACATCGAGCTCGCTCAGGCGATGCAGCATCAGCCGCTCGAGCTCTGGCATCCGCTCATAGCGGGTCGACGTCCTCGGGACGGAAATGCGCCAGCGAGCCCAGCATCCAGCGGATGGTGTTGCGCAGCTTGCGATAGGTCTCGACGGTGGTCTTGAGGATCTCCGGGCCGATGCGCAGGTCGTCGGCATAGTCGGAGGCGCAGGCCCACATGCGCAGGATGTCGGCGCCTGACTGGCTCGATCACCTGCTGCGGCGCTGTCGACGTTGCCGAGCGACTTCGACATCTTGCGCCCGTTCTCGTCGAGCACGAAGCCGTGGGTGAGCACGACGTCATAGGGTGCGACGCCGCGCGTGCCGCAGCTTTCGAGCAGCGAGGACTGGAACCAGCCGCGATGCTGGTCGGAGCCTTCGAGATACATCACCGTGTCGCTGCCGCCATCCTGCTTGCGCCTGATGCCGGCGAGGCTTGGGAAGTTCTTCGGGTCCTCCAGCACGAAGGCGTGCGTCGAGCCCGAATCGAACCAGACGTCGAGGACGTCGTCGACCTTCTCCCACGGCTCGTTGGCGAGCTCGCCCAGGAAGCGCTCGCGCGCGCCCGGCGCATACCAGGCGTCGGCGCCTTCCTTTTCAAAGGCGTCAGCGATGCGGATGTTGACGCGCGCATCGTCGAGGATATCGACCTCGCCGTCGCCCTTCTCGCGCACGAACACCGTGATCGGCACGCCCCAGGCGCGCTGGCGCGAGATCACCCAGTCGGGCTTGCTCGCGATCATGCCGTTGATGCGGTTCTCGCCCGCGGCCGGCACCCAGCGGGTCGCTTCGATGGCGCGGCGCGCGCGCGGGCGCGCAGCGTATCGGTCCGCGCCGAGCGCCACTCCGCGATCGGCTTGTCCATCGCGATGAACCATTGCGGCGTGTTGCGGAAGATCACCGGCTTCTTGGAGCGCCAGGAATGCGGATACTGGTGCTTGAGCCGTCCGCGCGCGATGATGTTGCCGGCCTCGGCCAGGGCCTTGATGACGGCCTCGTTGGCGTCACCCTTGTCGCCCTTGTCGGTGAGCACGCGCTTGCCGGTGAAGCCCGGGGCCTGGTCGGTGAGCGGCCGTCGGCGTCGACCGTGTAGGGGATCGTGGTGTCGATGCCAGCGCGCCGCGAGCGCGCGCGCGTTCGCGATCCAGACGTCGAAGTCTTCGCGGCCGTGGCCGGGCGCGGTGTGCACAAAACCGGTGCCGGTATCGTCGCTGACGTGATCGCCATCGAGCATCGGGACCGCAAAGTCGTAGCCGCCGCCGAGGC
Organism: uncultured Alphaproteobacteria bacterium; assembly: GCA_963817015.1. Taxonomy (GTDB): domain Bacteria; phylum Pseudomonadota; class Alphaproteobacteria; order Rhizobiales; family Xanthobacteraceae; genus VAZQ01. The sequence continues at coordinate 498,400 of CAWFMV010000019.1, forward strand.
GCCTGGAGCGGATGCGCCAAGGTGAGGTTCGCCAGATTATCGGCGGTGAGCGGAGCAAGCTTCTTGAAGGCGGTGACGCGACACTGCCGAAGCACCTCGACCACGAGCGCGTCCGCCAGCACGAAACGGTCGCCAACCTTGGCCCAGTTGTCGTCCGGGGCGTCGATCACCTCGTAGAGGCCATAGTCGATCTTGGGCGAATAGCTGATCGCGCGGTTGCCCGGGTATCGTCCAGGGCGTCGTGGTCCAGATGACGATCGACGCTCCCTTGAGATCATCGCGGTTCGTCGCCGCGATCGGAAACTTCACCCACACCTGGTCCGACACATAATCTTCGTATTCGACCTCGGCTTCTGCGAGTGCCGTCTTCTCCACCACCGACCACATCACCGGCTTGGAGCCGCGATAGAGGGTCTCGTTTTTCGCGAATTTCATCAGCTCGCGCGCGATCTGCGCCTCGGCCGCGAACGCCATGGTGGAGTAGGGATGGTCCCAGTCGCCCTCGACGCCAAGCCGCTTGAACTCCTCGCGCTGCACGCCGAGCCAGTGCTCGGCCGAGGCCCGGCACTCGCGCCGGAACGCGATCATGGCGGCCGGGTCGGAGAGGTCGGGCTTCGGCTTGCCCTTGGCGCGGTAGTTCTCCTCCTCGATCTTCCATTCGATCGGCAGGCCATGGCAGTCCCAGCCCGGCACATAGTTGGAATCGAAGCCCAGCATCTGCTGGCTGCGCACCACCACGTCCTTGAGCACCTTGTTGAGCGCGTGCCCGATATGGATGTTGCCGTTGGCGTAGGGCGGGCCGTCGTGCAGCACGAATTTCGTCCGGCCCTTGGAGGCCTCGCGCAGGCGGGCGTAGAGGCCGATCTTGGCCCAGCGCGCCAGCATTTCGGGCTCCTTCTGCGGAAGGCCCGCGCGCATGGGGAAGTCGGTTTTCGGTAGAAATAGCGTCTCGCTGTAGTCGCGGGCGGCGTCGGTCATGACCTTACCAGGGATAGAGGTGGCGGCTTAAGGGTTCGGCTATCCCGGTCCTCCGTTGACCGAATGGTCAGGCGGAGGCCGGGCTCATAATGGGCGCCGACCCGATCAGACCGAGAGCTGCAAGGCATGCCGTCATGGCGGCTTACTACCAGATTGCCGGTGCTGCGGAAAGGTCGCTTTCCCAAGCCCTCAATTGGGAGGCCCGCGGGCCCGGCGAGTCGATGGCTTTGGCCGCAGTGACAAAAGCCAATCCAGAAAAAAGCAAAACCGTCCGGTCAGCCCGAGCCACCAAGCTCAAGCCTCGGGAGCGCGCTTGCCATCTTCAGCGTACCGGGGCCCACTTGGCCCCGCCCCGATGGCGGGGCTTTTTTGTTTCGGCCTCATCGTTGCTCGCGCCTCATCCGTTCGGTCATTCGGGGCAAGGCTCGCCTGCTTTCACGGGCGCGCTGGTATTAATTTACGTGTTGCCGATTTGCGCCAACGCTCTGGAGTTTCGTCGCCTCCGCTAATTGGATGACGCCTCAGAGCAGGTCGATCTGACACAACACGTGGCAATTGTTGCGCCAACGCAAGCTTCACGCGTTGTCAGAAGGGGCAAATCCCATGTCAGTAGGTAACGGGCCACGGCATCGTCGCAAAGCCTCGCAACAGAACAGACGAGTGTTGCGCGCTCGCGACAGCGGCGCTGGTCGTTTCGTAGTACGCGGAGACGGAAATTGCGGGGGGCGTGGCGTGAATCATGTATTGCGTTTTCTAGCGCTTGGCGCCGCCGTTGCGGTCTCGAGCCCGGCTTCAGCACAAAACATCAATCAGTTCGTTGGCTTCGGTGACAGCACCATCGACTCGGGCTGGTACCGCAACAATATTGTGGGCGGCGTGCCGTTCGCGGGCGGTGGCAATAACTTCAATACCCTGTTCCCGGGCGCGGTTCAGGAGGGGGCCGGACGTGCGACCACCAGTCCCGGTCTGATGTCGAGCGAGCTGCTCGCGGGCTTTTTCGGCACGACCGCCAATCCGGCCAACACGCCTGGCGGCACCAACTATGCAACCAGCGGCGCCCGCAACAACGAGGTGAATAACCCAGGCGACGGCCTTTTTACCCAGGCCGTGCCTACCGTCACGCAGATCAACAACTATCTCGCCGCGAATGGCGGTGTTGCGAATCCCAACGCGCTCTACTTGATCAGTTCCGGCGGCAACAACGTTTCCTTTGCGACCGACAACCTCCCGCTCAACCAGCGGGTCGCCTATGTGACCCAGGCCGCCAAGGATGAGGTCGCGGCGGTCGTGAAGCTTAAGACTGCGGGCGCGCTCTACATCATTATTCCGAACCTGCCTGAAATCATTCGGCGGCGCGAATGCGCAGACCCTGCGTGCAGCCTATAACACTGCGCTGTGGAACGGACTGGCGACGGCTGGTGTCAATTTTATCCCAGCCGACTTCAACGGCCTGCGGAAGGAGATCGAAGCCAAGCAGATGGCCTTCGGCTTCACAACCGTCAGCATCAATGATCCAGCTTGTGCGCCCGTCCTCCCCGTGAACGCCTCTGCGCTACTCTGTGCCACCAGCAAGGCTCCTCTCATTGAGCCGAATGCGGACCAGACGCACTTGTTCGCAGACGCGGAGGGGCACTTCACGACCAAGGGTCAGAAGATTGTCGCCGACTACTACTACAGCCTTGTGATTGCGCCGAGCCAGATCTCGCTGCTCGCCGAGAATCCAGTCAAGAGCCGTTCCGCCACCATCGATCTGATCATGAATCAGATTCCGATCTCGCAGCGTACGCGTGGGCCGGCCGGCTTCAACGTCTGGGCATCCGGTGATGTGTCGCGGCTGAAGGTCGACCAGCCGGTGGGCTTCATCGGCGAAAGCGCGACGCCCACGCAGGTGACGGCTGGCATCGACACCATGACGAGCGGCGGCATCCTGCTGGGAATGGCCGTATCGGCAGGAACCAAGAAAGCAAGCTTCAGCCAGGGCGGCAGCTTTACGCAAGACGAGTTCGCGGTGAGCGGCTACACCGCCGCGACGCTTGGGCCGATCTGGGCCAACATGATTGGAACATTTGGTGCGCTCCACTACGACGTCAATCGCATCGTGCCGCTTGGCCCTGTGCTGGAGCAGAACAACACGACCACCAACGGAACCAACATGTCGTTTTCGGTCCGCACCGGCTACAATGCCGTTGTCGGCCCGCTCACCCACGGCCCGGTCATTGGCCTCACGTTGCAGTCGGTTCACATCGACGGCTTCACCGAGAGCGGCAATGTCACCAGCCTCGCCTTCGGCGACCAGTATCGCCATTCCTCGGTCGGTGTGCTCGGCTATCAGGCGAGCTTCGACTTCGGCATGTTCCAACCGTTTGCGAAAGTGCTGTGGAACCACGAGTTCGTCTCGCACGACCGCCTGGTCACCGCGTCGCTGACCTCCACGGTGGCACCAAGCTATTCGCTGCCTGCCGTCGACCTGGGCAGGGACTGGGCTTCGGCAACCGCCGGCGTTTCGGTGGGACTCGGAAAGGGAGTGACCGGGCTTGTGTCATTCACTGGCCAACTCGGACAGGACAAGGTGACGAACTACGGCGGTCAGGTCGGCGTCAACGTCGCGTTCTGAGATCAGGCTCTGTTGATCTTCCGACCCGTCGCGGCGCAAGCCGCGGCGGGTCGTCGCTGTATGGGGGGCGGGTGGGGCGGATGGGCGCTTCGCTCGCGCTCCGCGCTGCGAAATCACTTCTCATCCAGCGGGAGCGCACCGACGGGCGGAAGGCTCGTTGACCGGACCCCTGCATCGGGGCAACATCCTTTGGTTGATAACCTTTGTTCGCGCGATGGGGAGGAAAACCATGCAGCGAATTCTTGCCTTGCTGGCGATCGGCGTCTGCACCAACGCTCTCGTCAGCTTCTCGGCCGCCGCGCAAGGTGCGCCGGAAGTGACACTCACCCGCTTCGAGTGCGGCACCAACCAGGCTCCGACGGAAGTCAATCTGCGCTTCTCCGATACGTATTCATATGGCGATCTGAAACTGCAGTTCGTCTTCAGCTGCTATCTGATCAAGCATGGCAACGAGTACATGGTCTGGGACACCGGCCACTCGATGAGTGCCGGTGCGGTCGCCCCGAAGGTGAGCCTTGTCGACCTCCTGGGGCAGCTCAACGTGAAGCCGGATCAGATCAAGTACGTCGGCATCAGCCACTATCATGGCGACCACATTGGGCAGGTCGCCTCCTTCCCGAAGGCGACGCTCTTCATCGGCAAAGGCGATTGGGATGCGCTGACCAGCGCGAAGCCGGGTCCCGGCGTGAACCCCGAGCCGTTCGCGAACTGGATCAAGGGCGAGGGCAAGGTTGAGCCGCTGCCCCTGGACAAGGATGTGTTTGGCGACGGCACCGTGATCGTGCTGAACACGCCCGGCCATACGCCCGGTCATCACAGTCTGTTGGTGAAGCTGCCGCAGACCGGCAACGTGCTGCTCACCGGCGATCTCGCTCACTTCCGCGAGAACTATGAGAACAACGGCGTGCCCTCCTTCAACGTCAGTCGCGCCGACACGGTGGCGTCGATCGATCGCTTCAAGAAGATCGCCGCCAATCTGAAGGCGACTGTCGTCATCCAGCACGATGCGCGCGACATCACCAAGTTGCCGGCATTCCCGGCCGCTGCGAAGTAGCGCTATTGCACAGATGGACGTGTTAATTTGGAGGGCGCCCAGGCGCCCTCCATGCTTTTGGCGCCTCCTCGCTCTTGGAGCGCCATGAAACATTGCTAAAGATCGCTATCGTTGCTGACCACTGTTCTCGAGCGGGAGGCGCCCCATGCGGATTGCCCGGATCATGGCCATAGTGGCGATGCTTCTGGCGGGGATCGCGCCCGCTCTGGCGCAGAGCTGGCCCACCCGGCCGATGACCCTGGTGGTTCCGTTTGCGGCCGGTGGCACATCGGATGTCATTGCGCGGCTGCTGGCCGAGGGCCTGCGGGCGCAGCTTGGGCAGCCGGTGCTGGTCGAGAACGTGGGCGGCGCCGGCGGCATGGTCGGCGGGAGCCGCGTCGCCAAGTCGCCGCCGGACGGCTACCAGATGGTGCTCGGCAATGTCGGCACCCACGCGCAGAACCAGTCGCTCTACAAGAGGCCGCTCTACAACGTCGTAACCGACTTTGCGCCGGTCGCGCTCGTCACCGACCAGTCGCTCGTGCTGGTCGCCCGCAAGGACTTTCCGGCCAGCAATCTGCGCGAGTTTACAGCCTACGCAAAAGCCAATCAGGCGCAGCTGCAATATGGCTCCGCCGGCATCGGCGGCTCCAATCATTTGGCCTGTGCGCTGCTCAACTCGGCGCTCGGGATCAACATCACGCACGTTCCGTATCGCAGCGGCGCTCAGGCGATGCAGGACATGCTGGCAGGCCGCATCGACTACCAGTGCCCGAGCGCGCCGGTGGCGCTGCCACAGATCGACGCCGGAACCGTGAAAGCGTTCGCGATCTTGAGCCGGAATCGCTCGGCGAGCATGCCAAGCCTGCCGTCCGCGCACGAGCAGGGGCTGACCGATTTCGACATCCCGACCTGGTACGCGCTGTTCCTGCCCGCCGGCACGCCCAAGAGCATCGTGCAGCAGCTTAATCAGGCGACGGTCGCGACCCTGGCGAATCCTTCGGTGCAACAGCGGCTCAAGGACATCGGCTCCGATCTGGTCCCGCCCGAGCGCATGACGTCCGATTATCTCGGCACGTTCATCGCGGCCGAAGTTGAAAAATGGTCGAAGATCATCAAGGCGAACGGCATCTCGCTCGAGTAACGCGTTCCACTCTCTCCGTTCGTCCCCGCGGAAGCGGGGACCCAGCGCAATAGATCATCCCGCGACCTCGCCCAGCGTTGGAAACGCGTCGCCTGAGCGCGCGAGCGCAATCCGGGCGACACGGCTGTCCTCGTCCATGCGGCGTACGAGCTCGTCGACGCTGTCGAGCTTGAGCTCGTGCCGGATCCAGTCGATGAAGGCGACGTCGATCGTCTGGCCATAGAGGTCACCGGAGAAATTGAACAGGAACACTTCCAGCAGCACAGTGCCGACGTCGAACATCGGCCGGCGCCCGAAGCTCGCCACCCCGTCGTAGCGGTGACCCCCGATGCCGACGCGCACCGCATAGATGCCATGGCGCAGCCCGCAGGACGGGTCGAGCCGCAGGTTGGCGGTCGGATAGCCGAGCTCGCGGCCGCGCTTGTCGCCGTGCACGACCTCGCCGCTGACGAACCAGGGATAGCCAAGCGAGCGTGCCGCCTCCTTGACGTGGCCGGCCGCAAGCGCCGCGCGGATCGCGCCGGATGAAATACGCTCTCCTTCGGGCGCGACTGCCGGCACGATATCGACGGCGAAATGCCGCCGCCCGCCTTCGGCGGCGAGCAGGTCGGGCGTGCCGGCGCGGTTCTTGCCGAAGCGGAAGTCATAGCCGATGGCGGCGCCCGCGATCCCGAGGCGATGCAGCAGCACGTCGTTCACGAAGTCCTCGGGCGCAGGCTCCGCGAGCGCGGCGTCGAAGGTCAGCACGATTGCGCCGTCGAGCCCGGTGCCGGCGAACAGGCGCAGCTTGGCGCGCTCGTCGGTCAGGCGGAACAGCGGCTCCTGCGGCCGGAAGAAGCTGCGCGGATGCGGCTCGAAGGTCAGCGCCGCAGCCGGCCGGCCGAGTGCACGCGCGCGGCTGAGAGCCGCAGCGATCACGGCGCGGTGGCCGCGATGCACACCGTCGAAATTGCCGATGGCGACGACGGCGCCCTTGAGGCTGGGGTCGGGGCGGCCGGTCCCGCGCTGAACCACGAACGACGGATTGGAGCTTGAGATGGACCTGGAGGTCATTGCGCGTGCCTTCCCGGTAGCCGCTCAGCGACCCACTCGCAGCAATGTTCCACTATGGTCAAGAAATCGTTGGCTTGATGCAAGGACATCCCCCGTTGGCGCTCGCTACACCGACAATTAACCGGATATTCAACGAGGTTTGCTAGGGGGCTAGGTGGGGCAGGGGCGGTTGCGGCCAGATGGCCGAGATGCTCCCACCCGGTGGAGTGTCCGAAGTCCAGCCCGCGTAAGGCGCGGCCATTTGAGTATGACCATGGCTATTGACCTGTCGATGCCCATCCTCATCGTCGATGACTACGCGACCATGATCCGCATTTTGCGCAATCTCCTTGGCCAGATCGGCTTTGAGAACATCGACGACGCCTCCGATGGTTCCGGAGCGCTGACCAAGATGCGCTCACGCAAATATGGGCTCGTGATCTCGGATTGGAATATGGAGCCGATGACCGGGTACGATCTGCTGCGCGAGGTGCGGTCGGACCCCGAGCTTGCCGGAACCCCGTTCATCATGGTCACGGCTGAATCCAAGACCGAGAACGTCATCGCGGCCAAGAAGGCCGGGGTCAACAACTATATCGTCAAGCCGTTCAATGCGCAGACCCTGCAGCTCAAGATCGAGGCGGTCTTTGGGAGCGCGCCGGCGGCTAGTTAGGGACGTACAACCTATCGTCCCGGCTACCATTCGAGGCGACGCATCACCGCGGTCGGAGAAACGCCGGCGGCCGTGAGGATATCGCGGAGCGCCCCTGGATCGGGCTCGTCGCGTCCACCCAGCTCCTGCGCATGAATGCCTGCGGTCACGAACAGGCTGTCGATATTGAAGGCGGCGGCGCCCTTGAGATCGGTGCGCACCGAATCTCCGATCGCCATGACTCGCGCATGGTCGACGGCGCGGCCGCGCAGCGCTTGCGCGCGCGCGATCGCCTGCTCGTAGATCGGCCGATAGGGCTTGCCGGCATAGATCACGTCGCCGCCCGAATGGGCGTAGAGATCCGCGATCGCGCCGGCGCAATAGACCAGATCGTCGCCGCGCTCGACCACGACGTCCGGATTGGCGCAGATCATCGCGAGCTTGCGCTTGTGCATCTCGTCGATCAGCTTCACATAATCCTGCGGCGTCTCGCGCGTGTCGTCGTAGAGGCCCGAGCAGACCGTGAAGTCGGCCCGCTCGATCGGCGCGAGCTCGACGTTGAGCCGCTCGAAGATCGGCAGATCGCGCTCGGGGCCGACATGAAACACGCGCTGGCCTGCGCGCTCGGCGACCAGCGCACGGGTCACGTCGCCGGAGCTGACGATCGCATCATAGGCCTCGCGCGGCACCTTGAGCGCGTCGATGAAGGTCTGCACGAAGTCGCCTGGCCGCGGCGCATTGGTGATCAGCACCACGGTGCCGCCCTGGCTGCGGAACTTGACCAGTGCTGCGCAGGATTCCGCGGTCGCGGCGACGCCGTTGTGTACCACGCCCCAGACGTCGCAAAGCAGCACGTCGTAGCGTGCAGCAAGCGTTGCGAAATGGGCCGTCAGGTGAGGCGTGATGGCAGACATGAGATGCAAGCAAATGAGTGCGATAGATGGGTGGCAGCATCGGAAGGATGCGAGAGGTTTACGGGCAGCTGCACCCGTCCATAGACGATCGACGCGGCCGCATCAAATGCGCCGCGCGATCTGGCTCAGCCCGGAGGCGCGTCGCGCCGTCGCGGCCTCGCCAGGTGCCGCGACTTGTGCGCGCGCCGGTTTGGCCGGCGGCACCGACGGAGCGACCTCGGCAGGCCTGCCGCTGTCCGCGATGCCCTGCAGGGCCTCGGCGCGTACCGGCCGCGGCGGCGAGAACACGAAGCCTTGGCCGAAGCGCACGCCGTACTCGAGCAGATCGACCACCGATCCCTCGCTCTCGATCCGCTCGGCGATGAGATCGATCCCGAAGCGGCGGAGCAAGTCGGCGAGGTCGGCCGGATCGATGTCGCTCGTGACCGGGACCCGCTTGAGCAGCACGTCGGCCCGCACCTTGACGAAACGGAAGCCGCGGGCGAGCAGGTCGCGCGGCTCGAACCGCAGATCGGTGACATTGTCGAGCGAGAACCGATAGCCGCGCTCTGCGAGCGCGGAAAGGCTCTCGAGCTCGATCGGCCCGGCCGACAGCAGCGCGCTTTGCGGAAGCTCCAGCACGATCGAGGAGCAGATTGCGCGGTTGGCCTCGAGGAACTCGAGCAGCTGCGGGAATACGCTGCCGTCGGTGAGCGTCGAGCCCGAAATGTTGCAGAACAAGCCAATCTCGCGATTCTTGGACAGCAGCCGGCGGACCACCTGCACACAGCGGAAAATCACGAGGTTGTCGATCTTCGGCATCAGGCCGTGCGCGTCGGCCGGGCCGAGGAAATCCGTTGCCAGCACCACGTCGCCCTTGTCGGAGCGCAGGCGCGACAGCGCCTCGTAGTAGCGAACCTTGCGCTGCGGCAGCGTCACCATCGGCTGCAGGTAGAGGTCGACGCGGTTGGCATCGATGGCCGAGCGGATGGTGGCTGTCATCGCGTCGCCGGCTGTCACTTTCGGCGCCGGCGATGGGACGAACGCAGCCGGCGCAGGAGCAGGTGCTTCTGATGGCGCTGGAAGGGATGCGGCTTCTACGATTGGTGGCGCGACTGGCGGTGCGGGGGGCGCTGGTGGCGCCACCGGCTTGAGCCGAGCATGCGTGACCTCGGCCCGCTCGATCTCCGCGAGCTCGAACTCGGTCAGCTTGCGCTCGTGGTCGGACAGCGTCTCGGCGAGCTGCCGGATCAAGGTGCCAAGCTCGCCGACCTCGGCGGTCAGGGGGTCCGTGGCCGCGCGTGTGCGCTCCATCGCGCCATCGACCCGCCGCTCGAGCGTCGCGAGGTCACGCTCGACCTGCCCGACCTGGCGCGCCATGTCCTGGCGCAGCTCTTGCCGGATCTCCTGGCGCACCTCTTGGCGCAACGCATCCTGGCGCGCGGCCTCCTGGCGCACGACGTCGGTGGTGATGCGCAGAAGATCACCGGGCTGGCTCTGCGCTGGCGGGCGCTCTGCCACGCGCGCCGACACCAGATTGTAGACAATCAGGAGCGCCAGCATCCCAATCGCCGTGAGCATGGCGGAGCCCGCGCCGAAGCCGAGCGCCGAATAGGCGACTGCTCCGGCGGAGCCGGCGATCAGGACCATGCACATGGAGACAAATACAATGTCGAGGCGCATGGGATCTCCGGTAGCCGCGCCTGCGGGGCGAGGTGATTCGCCTAGCGCTCAATCTTCACGAGGCCGCAGTCGGGCGCAAGCGTCCTCGCGGGCTCGCCACAACAAGCTACAGTCAGAAGGTCGTCGTCGGGGCGGATGGCGAAAGGTCAGGACCAAGCCAGTGCCGCAACCGCTAGGGCTGTGGCGGCACGAATGCATAGAAAATGTGGGCCGGTGCGACTCTCTTGTTCCAGGTCTGGCGTGCAAGCACGAGGGGCGGCTCAATGTTGAGCGGCCCGAAGGTCGCGCTCCACTCCTCTTGTCGCGCGCCAAAATGGCCCTGCTCCCACACTACAACCGCCCCGCGCCGGGTGAGGTCGCTCATGTCGACCCAAGGCGCAAGCTTTGGGTTGCCATGCGGCAACACATGCGGCCGGTCGGGCGAATAGACCGCAAGATTGTTGACCGCGAACTCGGTGCCGCCGGCATAGACGAGTGGCGTTCCAAATCGTTCATGCCAGGCGCGGGTGATCGCCTCGGCCATCGCCCGACCAGGAAATTGGGTCGCCTTCGGCCGGTCGCGCAGGAACGGCTCGCCGATCTCGGTCGCCAGATAGATCACCGGAAACGCGATGAGCGTGGCGAGTGTGCAAGCCGCGAAATGGCGCAGCCGCGCCGGCTGCTCGATGGGCCTCAGCCATAGCAGCAGCGCAAGCGGTGCAAACGACCAGAGCGGATAGCCCCACATTGCGATCGCGAGCCGCCCGAGCAAGGCTGCCACCACGGTCGTGACCAGGAACGGGCCAAGCGCCAGCATCGCGACATAGCGACGGTTGAACGCCGCGACCTCGTCGGCAGCAAGCGCCGGGCGCTTGTCCCAGTGCCGATAGAGCAGCAAAAGCAGCGCCAGCGTCGGCAGCAGGGTCAGCAGCTGGCCGCCGGTCCATTGCAGTGGAAAGACGATGTATTGATACCAATGCGCTGCTGTGTGCGCGCGCTCGTCGACATATTGGAACGGCAGAAAGCCGTCACGCACCAGCCACCACACGTTGGGCGCAATCACGATCGCGAACGCCAGCGCCATCACATAAGGCCCGCTGGTGCGCCAAGCGCGCCTCGCGACCGGATCGAACAGCAGGAACAGGCCCAGCGCTGCCGCAAGTGCAAAGGCAGCGTATTTCGACCAGAACGCACCGGCGAGGAACGCACCGGCCAGCGCCCAGTCGACGACGCGACCCTGCCGCAGCGCGCGATAGAAGAACAGCCCGGTGAACGCCCAGAACGGCAGCTGCACCTGGTCGTGGGCGAACTTTACGACCGAGAAACTGTAATAGTGAATGCCTTCAAGCGCGAGCACCGCGATCAGCGCAGTGAGCGGGTCGGTGACCTCGCGCGCGAGTTTCCAGACCGCGTAGAGGCAGATGACCGCCGCAAGCGGCCCGAGCAGATAGAGCGCGTTGACGGATCCAGTGATGCGATAGCTGAGATCGGCAAGCCACCACGGCAGCGGTGGATGCTTCCAGTAGCCGAGCTGCCATTCCTTGCCGAGCGCGAGATCCTCGGCAAGATCGAGCTGCAGGTTCGGGCAGGTGAGGATCGGCAGGACTGTCCAGAGCACAAGATGCACCGCCAGCACCGTCATGAGCACGGCGCCGGGGCGGCGGCGGGCGAGCGCCACGAGCCGGTCGAGGAAGCTGTCGGATGCCGCAGTCGTGCTAGCGGCCTGTGCCATGGGACCTCCGCGCTTCATCGGTTCTAGGTCGAGCTTTTTGGCCGAGTTTTTTGGCCGATGGCGGCAAACGGGCCTCTCCTTAACCGAGTGCGGGTCGCGAGTCGACAAAACGTGCGATCGTCCCAGCCGTTGCAGTGGCGCCTAGGCGGCCCCATAGTGAGGCCGCAATCGCCTGGATGGTCTTGTCATGGCGGCTCAACCCCCCGATTTCTCGATCGTGCTGCCTGCCTACAACGAGGCTCCAAATGTGGCGCCGATGCTTGCGGCGTTGCGCGAGGTGATGACGCCACTGGGCCGTTTCGAGATTATCTACATCGACGACGGGTCGAATGACGGCACCCTCGATGCCTTGCGTCACGCGGCTGCCACCGATCCGACGGTGCGTTATCTCTCTTTCACGCGCAATTTTGGGCACGAGGCCGCGCTGCGAGCGGGTCTGCGGCATGCGCGCGGCCGTGCCGTCATCGTGCTCGATGCCGACCTCGAGCAGCCGCCCGGGCTCATTCCTGATCTGGTGAAGGAATGGCGCGCGGGTTTCAAGATCGTGACCGCGCAGCGCATCGGCTATGAATCGAGCGTGCCGTGGTTCAAGCGCGTCACCTCGCGCCTCTACTATCGCATTCTGGACGGGCTTGGCGATGTTCACATCGAGTCGGGCAGCGCCAACTACATGCTGCTCGACCGCGTCGTTGTCGACGCAGTCAATCGCCTCGAGGACCAGGACCTGTTTCTGCGCGGCGTCGTGCGCTGGCTCGGCTATCCGCTTGGCAGGGTGCCGTTCCGCCAGAGCCTGCGCCAGCGCGGCAGCACCAAATACTCGCTGCGTCGCATGATTGAGCTCGCGGTCACCGGGATTGCGGTGCATAGCGTGCGCCCGCTGCGCTTTGCGATCTGGCTCGCGCTTGGGTTCGCGGCGGTCGGTGCCGGCCTCGTGGTCTATTCGATCGTAAGCTTCTTGTTCGTGCAGCGCACGGTCGCGGGCTGGACTTCGATCATGGCGGCGATCGCCATCCTCGGCGCGGCACAGCTCCTGGTGCTTGGCATCGTCGGCGAATATGTCGGACGGATCCTGCGCGAGGTGCGCAAGCGCCCGAGCTACGTGGTGTCGGAGACCGAAGCGGACCGGCCCAGCGAGGGCGTCGAGCGAATGGTGCGGCCGGCGGAGTAGGCGGGCGCGCGATTGTTAGAGAAGAGAGGCCTGAGCACTTTGGTTTCGTTTTGCCAAAGGCGTGTCGCGCCCGAGCTGGAGCTGAGCCGCTCCAGGCCATGTTGAAGTCAATTGCCGAGGACGATTTGAACAAATTGCCGTCGGCCGGACATGAGTCGGCTCCGGTCGGCCAGGCTCGACACGCTCTTCGAGCAAGACGGCCTCCCGAGGGCACCAGCAAGCGCAGTGTCAGGCCGCACAACCATTGCGCGCGCTTGATCCACAAGCAGGCGATAATGGATTTATTCGAAAAGGTATTTGGGTGAATGAAAACGGCCAAATGTGGTTAAAACCTGTGCTCTTTTCGACACATAGGGCAGAAATGGCTTGAGCGGTAAGACTGTCCTGAGGGTGCACCCTACGATTGCTGTACGTGGACACTCACTGCAAACATGAGGAGTGGTTCCATGGGGACTAAGAAGGGCTTTCTGATTGCTACCTCGGCTGGCTTCGCGGCGGCGGCGGCCATGCCGGGCGCGCAAGCGGCCGACATGCCGATCAAGGCGCCGCGCTATGTCGAGCAGGCGGCGAGTTGGGCGGGTTGGTACGTCGGTGCGAACGTTGGTGCTGCGTGGCAGCAGACGCAGACGTCGATACTAAACCTTCATTCGGCGTCTCGTTCTCCAAGACGGCGTTTATCGGCGGCGGTCAGCTTGGCTACAATTGGCAACACGGTAATTTTGTGTTTGGTCTTGAGGGTGATATCTCGGGGCTGAGCGGCAAGAATTCGCAACTCGTCCAGGCCTACTCCGGGGCATATCCAGCCAGATCCGTTGGCTGAGCACAGTGCGTGGTCGCTTCGGGCTCGCGGTTGGCGACACCATGGCCTACATGACGGCTGGCGTGGCATTCGGCGGTGTCAAGAACTCGGTCATCTATTGTACGTGAGATTATTCGACCAGCAAGACCAAGACGGGCTGGACCGTCGGCGGTGGCGTGGAGCACATGCTGAACCGGAATTGGACCATCGGTCTGGAAGGTTTGTTTGTCGATCTTGGACGCTCAAACCTCGAGGCACCAAGGTCGAGTCGCTTCAGTTCTCGAATCAGGCCGTCATCGGCCGGGTGAAGCTGAACTACAAGTTCTGATCGACGTACAGGCGCGCTTGCGCTCGCGCCGATCCGATCGAGTCAGAAAGCCTCGGAACGTGGTTCCGGGGCTTTCTTTTCTGCGTGGGCGCGCTATCAAGCGGGCGCGCTGGCTCGCCTTGCGTGCGCGACATCATCAGTGATGCGTATAGGCTCGATCGAATGCACGTCGTTGACATGGTGTTTCATTGGGCGCGCATCGATCCACACCGGCCGGCGATCGTGCTGCCCGAGCTGGTCACGACCTTTGCGGGCCTCGCCGACGCCGTCGATTTCGATCTCCAACCGGATCGATCAGCTCGGGCTCGACCCGCGCGAGCCAGTCGCGACTGCGATTGGCAATCCGGCACTGTCGATCGCGGTGGTGTTTGCCCTGCTTGCGCTCGGGTTTCAGCGCGGCGCCAGCGAATCGCAGGCTGATCAAGCATCTGCAGCCCAATGGCATTAGCAACCTGATCTACGACGTCGAAGGGCTTTGTCGCGAGCGGCGGGCGCAATATTCGATTCGACAATTCTTGGCTGCCGACGACTCCATCTGGCAGGGCCGCGCTTACGCGGCGGCGACCGGTCGGTGACGTCAGTGTCATTTTGTTCACCTCCGGCACGACTGGGCTACCGAAAAAATTTGTGCAGACGCCGTCGAGGTCTGGATGCCCGCATGGCTGTCGTGCGCACGACAGTCGACGCCGACGTGGCAATCCGTTCTCATGGTTCCAGGGCTTGCAAGTGCGTTTGGCTTCAATCGAAGCTGCGAGCTTCTCCATTCCGGCAAGACTGTGTGTTACGCGCCGACTCCCGAAGCGATGCTGCAGCTGATCGGCCTGTTCCAAATCGATGCGATGGTCGGCGTCGCCTCGGCAGGCACTTGGGCTTGCAACGCTCAAGGAATCGAAGCCCGAGTTGCCAGTCGATTCGCTGCAGACAATCATCATCGGTGGCGCCAGAATCGGTCGTGAAGGCGTCAGGCGTATTCGCGCCACGCTCTGCCGTAACGTCATCAACGAATATGCCTCGACCGAGGGTGGGCTCGTCGCCATGGCGCCATTCGACTTGATCGACGGCATCGCCGGGTGCGGTCGGCTTTGTAGCGCCCTGGGCCGAGCTCGAGATTGTGGATGAGGCGGGGAACCCGGTGCCCAATGGCCGGGACGGCATCATCCGCTATCGCACGCCGCGCTTTCTCGGCAATGTCAGTTCCCAGGGTGGCCCTGCCGCAGGATCAGTGGTTTTATCCCGGCGACATGGGGCATCTCACCGACAATGGGATTCTGTGCCTCGACCGGGCGGACGTCCGATGTCATCAATATCGGCGGCACCAAGCTGTCGGCGCGACGGATCGAGGAAATGTTTGAGATCCTGGAGGAAGTGCGGGAAGCGGCCGCTTGCGGTGTGCGAGACGCGGCCGGCATGGAGCAGCTGTGGGTCGCAGTGGTGGCGAATGGTCCGGTCGACAGCGAAGCGCTCAAGGCCAAGGCCCGGGCTCACGCGGACATCGGCGAAAACCTGTCCGAACTGTTTGTTCTGCCGGAGCTGCCGCGTGGCGATCTCGGCAAGGTGCAGAAAGCCGAGGCTGAAGGAGCTGCTGCTTGGCCTGCGCAAGGGACAAGCGTGATGCAGATTGTCGACGCGATCCTGTTCTGGGCGAACGCGACGCCGGCGCGCCCCGCCATCATCCAGCCGCATGGCGTGCAGACCTACCGGATGCTGGCCGATGCCATCATGGCGGCGGCGAGTCATTTCGCCCGCTCGGAGCTTGATCCCGCAAAGCCGGTCGCGGTTGCGATCGAGGATCCCGCCCGCATGCTGGTCGCGAGCCTTGGCTCTGTTGCATGCCGGGCTTCAGCGTCGTGCCGGCCTCGCAGGGGCTGCTGCAGCATCTGCCGCTGACCGGCGCCGATACGCTTGTCTCCGAGCACGGCGGGCTGGTGTGGACCGATCGCACCACCATTCTGTTCAATGACGCCTGGATGAGCGCGCACGCCCGTCGTTCAGAAGCCGGCGCGGTCGCGCCGCCCGCGGCTGGCCGGAACAGCAACATGATCTTCTTTACCTCCGGTTCGACTGGCAGGCCCAAGATGGTTGTGTACACGCCAGAGGGGCGGGCAGATGCGCATTCGTGACTTTGAAAGATCTGACAGTCGTTGCCTTCGAACGCGCGCTCGTGGTGCCGGGTCTTGCCAGCACGTTCGGATTTCATCGCGTCGATCGCAGTTCTCGACAGCGGCAAGACGGTTTGCTTTGCTCCTATGGGGCAGCCCACGTCTAGTGCTCGCCAACGTTTACCGCGTCGAGCTACATGGTCGCGTCGACACAGCAGGCGATCGCGCTCGCCGAGTTGCAGGAGAAGCTTGGTTGCGTCCGGTTGCCGTCCCTCAAGGCGTTGCGCTTCGGTGGTGGCATGATCTCGCGCCAGGGCGTCGATCGGCTCAAGCGCAACCTGTGCCGCAACATCATCGTGCACTACTCCGCAACCGAGGCCGGCGCCATTGCGATGGCACCGCACGACATGATCGCGAGTATCCCGGATGGCGGTGGGCTTTGTGGTGCCGGAAGTGAAGGTCGAGATCGTCGATGCGGCCGGCACGGTGCTTCCGGTCGGGAACGAAGGCTTCGTGCGGGTCGAGACTTCGGTGACGAGACTTCGCTGCGCGCAAATCCAACTCCGAATCGTCATGGTACTATCCCGGCGACATCGGGCGCCTCACCGACAATGGCGTGCTGTGCATCGCCGGCCGGCGCGAGGACGTGCTCAATCGCGGCGGCGTCAAGCTGGCGACCACCGATGTCGAGGAGTTCCTGCTTGCCGCGCCCGGCGTGCGCGATGCTGGCGCTCTGCAGCGTGATGGGTGAGACGGGCTTTGCCGAGATCTGGGTCGGAGTGGTGATCGAGGATCGCGTCGACATGGGCGACTTCCAGCGCCACATCGAGTTCGAATCAGAAGTTCAGCGGCAACATCGACAAGATGTTCGTGGTCGAGGAGATCCCGCGCGGCGAGAACCGCAAGCTGCAGCGTGAGCAGCTGCAGGCCATGCTGAAGTCAATCATCGAGGAGGCGTGAGCAGACCGCCGCCTGCGCGGCCGATCACGAGCCGGCTTGGCCGGTCCGGCTTGCTCGCAGCCGTTCGACCAGCTGGGGCCGGTCGATCTTGCCCATGTCGTTGCGCGGCAGACGGTCGGTCATGGCGAAGTGTGCCGGCACGAACTGGGGCGAAAGCTGCGCGGCGCAATGGCGGCCGAGCACCTCGAGGTCGATCTCGCCGTTGCCGACAACGACCGCGACAATCTCATGATTGCCGACCGCATTTGGAAGGCTTGTGACGGCGACCTCAGCAATGCCGGGAAACGCCGCCATCACCGCCTCGATCACCTCTGGGCTGATCTTGTCACCACCGATGCTTAGAACGTTCTTGTCGCGCCCGGTGATTGTGAGAAGTCCCTCGGCGTCGAGGGTGGCGAGATCGCCCGGCTGGAACCAGCCGTCGCGGAACACGCGCTCGCTGCCGGAAGGCTCGCCCAGATAGCGATCGACCGCGAACTCGCTGCGGATCCGCAACAGGCCCTCGTGCCCGGGCGGCTGCACCACGCCATTGCGGTCGACGATCTGCGCCCGCACGCCGGGCGTGAGATAGCCGACTGCGCCCGCTATGTGGTCGATCTCGTGCGCCGGCGCGCTCGCCGTGATGCTCGCTTCGGTCGAGCCGTAGGCGGAGATGAGGTGCGAGCACATTCGCATGCGCACCCGGCGTGACAGGGCCTGCGAGAGAAGGTCGCCGCCGCTGATCGCCACCTGAATGTTGCTCTGATAGGCAGGCGTCACCTCGAACCATTTCAACAGGAGCTCGAGCCCGCTCGGTGGCGCCAGCACGCACTGAGTTCTGGTATTGCTCCATCGCCGTGAGCGTGCTCTCGAAACTGTCGCCCGGCAGGAAGTAGGTGCCGCCGCGCCAGAGCGTGGCGAGCAGGAACTGGATGCCGAGCGAGGTGGTGATCGGCATGTCGCTGTAGATGCGCCGGCAGTCGGCTACCCGCGCGCCGAACACGGTGGTGTGGCGGGCGATGCGGTCGGCGAGCAGGCGATGGCTGATCGGAACGCCCTTGGGCTCGCCGGTGGTGCCCTGAGGTCAGGATCACGCGGCAGAGATCATCGGGGCGCACCAGCGCGGCGTCGACCGGGACGCCGTCGCCTTCGGTCCATGACATGTCGGTGAGAATCACCCGGTCGGTAACGCCTGCCGGCAGTGTCTTGTCGGTGATGAAGCCGTCGATCGGCAGCGGCAGGCGCGTCGCGCCGCGTGCCGAGACGCTCGCCATGCCCAGGCGTGCGAGCGCAAGCAGCATGGCGATGTGGAAGATCTGATCCGCGATGTTGACCGCTACGAGCTGCCCTGGCCGCAATCCAGTCGCCGCGAGCCTCCGGCTGATATTGTGAATGAAAAGCGCAAGCCGCCGATAGCTGATCAGGCCGATGTCAGCGCCGGGCACGCAGATCGCCGCCACCGGCGGCTGCCGTCGGCACTGGAACAGGATCGGATCGACAATGTTCATGGGCGCGTGCTCATGAGGACGCCATCGTAGCCTTGGCGAGGTCGGCCAGCCGATGCCGTTCGATCTTGCCCTGGCCGCCGCGCGGAATGGCGGCGACCGCGATCAGCCGCGCCGGCACGCAGGACGGTGGCAGTCTGTCGGCGCAATGCTGGCGCAACGCTTGCTCGCGTCCGGCCAAGGGGCCGACGATCAGCGCTGTCAGTTCACCAATGCCGAGCGCATTGTCAGTTGCAAACACGGCCGCATCCTGCACTCCGGCAAAGGCCGTGAGAGCTTCCTCGACGCGTTCAGGGCTGACGGTGTCACCGCCGACGTTGAGCGCAGTCTTCTCACGGCCGGAAACGATGAAAATGCCGTCCTCGCGCAATCGCCCGATGTCGCCCGGATAGAAACAACCATCGCGAAAGTGGATGCGCGAGGTCTCCGGGTCGCCAACGTATGCCGTTGCGGTGTGCTTCGACCTGATGCGGACGCGGCCGTCCGTATCGGGCGGCAATAGATCTCCTTGTGTGTCGACAATCTCGATCTTGACGCCCGGCGGTCACATAGCCGACTGCGCCAGGGATCGACTCGGTGACGCTCGCCGGCCCGAACGCGACGGTCGTAGTCTCGGTCGCGCCGTATGATGTGTAGAGGTTCTGGCACATGCGGGCGCGCGCGCGGCGCGAGAGCTCGCCTGAGAGCATCGCGCCCTGGCAGATGATGTGGTCAAACCGGGTCTCGAACGCGCTGTCGGCCTCGAAGAACTTGAGGAACTCGCCGAGCCCATAGGGCGAGGTCGCCATCCCTTCGATCTCGTGCAAGTCGAGGGTCTGCAGAATGTCCGTTGGATCGGGACCCAAATAGTAGATCGTGCCGCCACGGCTGAGCAGCGAAAGCGCGTAGCCGAAGCCCGGCGAGGTTCGCAAAGCCCAGATCACAGAAGAAGCGCGCGCAATGAGCAAAGCGCGAGCCCTTCACGTAGGTTGCGTGTGCGAAGCGCGCCGCCAGATCCTGATGCGTGAAGGCCACGCCCTTCGATTCGCCGGTCGAGCCGGAGGTCAGGATGATGCGGCAGACCTTGCTTTCATCGTCGGGGCAAACGCGATCATAGTCAGGCACGCCGCCCTCGCTATTGATCCAGTCATAGCTGATCGGGACAACCGGATCGGATGGCTGCCAATTGAGTGTCGGCCGGTCTGTGAGGATGGCGTCGACGGCGATCTCTTTCGGCACGCGCAAACGCGTGAGCGAGACCGTGGCAATGCCCAGTCGCATTAGCGCGAACGCAACAGCCGCGTGAAGCACTGTGTCCGCGATAAACAGCGCGACCGTCTGTCCGGGTGCGAGCCCGGCCTTGAGAGCGGAGCGAGCTGCACTGTGTATCGAGCGCTCGAGTGTTGCATAGTTGATCGATGCAACGTTTGCACCCGGCGCGCAGATCGCTGTGACCAGAGGATTAATCTTGCACTGGTAAAGGATTGGGTCGACTATATTCATCGGACCTGAGGGACAAACGCGACAAAGTTCGCGCGTATATTGGTGAGGGGGAACGTGAAGTCAACCGCGTTACCGCTCTTGATCACGCAACCTTCTCAATCATCCCGTCGGCTTATTGGCTTATCATGTCACCGCTCGCGCTCGACTGCGAGCGCTGGACATTGCTGGACTTTAGTGGACTTTGCTGGCCGTGGGCGGGCGCTATATTCCCCGGTGAAGAAGGTGAGTTAAGCCGAGTACATCCGGCGTGGCAGGGAGCCATAGAGGTACGGCGATGCGCGGCAAGCGCGTTCAATTCGATGACGAGACCTGGCACGCGCTGAACCTGCTGGCGCATGACCAGATGAAGGACTTTCAGGAGCTCGCCGACGAAGCGTTCCGCGATCTCTTGCGCAAACATGGGCGGCCGCTCGATCTCAAGGAGGCGCTGCGCCGGAGCGCCGGCGTATCCAACGTGGTGCCGCTGCGTGGTTCCGGAAAAGGCAAGACCAGCAAGAGCAAGCCCAAGAGAAGTTCCTAGGGTCAGCCCGCTCGCTTGCTCAATCGGAATTGATTCTGTCACCCCAACTCTTTCGCTCGCCGCAGGCTGGCGATCATCGAGACCCGCAGCAGGTAATCGTAGGTTCGGCCACTGTCGGCTGCGATGTGTCGCAGCGCCCGTCCAAATTCCTCGCCATCGGATTCGAGGTTGCGCTTGTTCTGAATCGATTGCGTCTCGATATATTCGAGCGTGACCAACCTTCGCTGGCGATCGAAGCGCTCAAGCTCGGCCGCGCCGCTTTGTCCATGCCAGACATCCGCCAACCGTTCGGTCAAATTGATCGCGTCGTGAATTCCGCCGTTCATCCCCATGCCCCCAAGGGGATTGTTGATATGGGCCGCGTCGCCAATCAGGAACGTGCGCCCAAGCGCAAAGGTCTTGGCGACCCGCTGGTGAACCCGGTAGAGCGTGACGTGCGCGATCTCATAAGTGGAGAGACCGGGCACGATGGTCGCCATCAGGGATTGCGCAAAGGCGGGGTTCAGGGCCAGCTCGTCGCTCTCGTGCTGCGCAATCGGAAACATCACGCGGCATAGCCCGGGAATTTGCAGCAGGAAGTGCCAACGCTGCGGATCGGCAACGTAGCAAACCTCGACCAGGCCGGGAATGACTTGGCCAAAGTCGAACGGCGTGCTGACGACGAGAAACCGCTCCGGCCAGGTGAACCCTTCGAACTCGATGCCGAGCGATCGCCGCACGTCGCTGCGCGCGCCGTCGGCGCCGATGAGCCAGCGTCCGCGACGGCGTTCGTTGCGCCCGTTGCGCTGAATGGCAATCTCTACGCTATTGCCATCCTGGGTTACGTCCTGAACGGCACTGCCGAACTCGATTTGAAAATTCGGCTGGCGAGCTGAGCTGATCAAGCAGGATGCGGGTGAGCTTCGACTGCTCGCATTGCACCCGGTAGGGATTGCAAGTGGCGTCCGCAATTGCGCTGAAATCAAACTCCGCCAGCAATCCGTGTTTCTTGGAGCGAAACTGGAAGCGTGGCGCCTTCAATCCCTGCGCAATCAGCGGCGCGGTGACACCGAAGCCATCCAGCATATCCAGCGTCGGCGGGTGGAACGTCGAGGCGCGCGATTCCTCGCTGAGTGTCGCTCCCGCTTCGAACACGGTCACCGGCACGCCACGGTGAACGAGATTGGCCGCCGCCACCAGGCCGACCGGCCCGGCACCGGCGATGAAGACCCGCTCTTGCATCAGACACGATTCTATTCGATCTTCTCGATGCCGGCTTTGACGATGATGTCGCGATACTTCGCTATTTCGCCCTTATGCCATTTCCTTGCTTGCTCGAGTGGCATCGCACATCGTCTCGGCGCCGACCTTTTCGAAGCCGGCCGTCACGGCGGGATCCTTCAGCGCGGCGGCGATCTGCCTGGCTGAGCCGCTCCACGATCGGCTTCGGCGTACCGCCGGGCGCAAGCAGCGCGAACCAGCCCGTTACCTTGTATTCCGGCAGACCGGCCTCGGTTGTCGTCGGCGTGTCGGAAGCTGGGAAGATCGTGGCATCGCCGGCGACCGCAAGCGGAAGCGCACCTTTCGTCCCTGGAGCGGGCCGGCAATGTTCGGGAACCACTGAAAACCGAGCGGCACTGTGCCGGCGATCAGGTCGGGGCCATATTGCGCGATGTTGCGATAGGGGACGTGTGTCATCTTCACGCCCGTGGTCTGCGCAAAATATTCGCCCGCCAGATGCTGTGAAGAGCCGATGCCGACCGATCCAAAGTTCAGGCCCGGATGTGCCTTGGCGTAGGCGATCAGGTCCTTGAGGGTACGCGGCGGCAAGCTCTTGCTGACCACCACCACAATGGTGAAGCCCGCAAACGGCGAGATAATCTCCAGATCGTTCTCAGGGTCGTAGCCCAGCGACTTGTAGAGCGTCAGATTGGCGGCGACCGGGCCGGAGCCGCCACCGATATGCGTGTAGCCATCGGGCGCGAGCGCTGCGCCTTGCAACGTACCGGAATTGCCACCGGCACCGGGACGATTTTCGACGACGATCGGCTGGCCCATAGTTCTTCGACATCTTGTCGAACATGATCCGGCTGACCACATCACTGGCGCTGCCGCCCGCGAACGGAATGATCACCGTGATCGGCCGAGACGGATAGTCTTGCGCGCCGGCCGGTTCGTTGCCGAACATCAAGGCCAACGCAAGACCGGCACTCAGCATGATGTGTCTTGAATTGATCGTTGACATTGTCACGTCCTTGCCCCTCTTGAGGTGACATGTGTTTCGCCCATAGCGCGTCGAAAGACGCGCGTAAACGCGCTTATGGCCTGCAACCTATCCGTCCGACAACTGTTCAAGTGTAGGTCTGAAATCGTTCAAGAGGAAGTCATGTCCCACAGTGGTCTCAAAATCCTGATCGCGGGTGGCGGGATCGGAGGCATCACCATTGGCGCTCGCGCTGCGGCAACGCGGCATCGAAGCGCTTCTGTTCGAGCAGGCGAAGGCCTTCAGTCAGGTTGGAGCCGGCATTCAGCTCAGTGCCAATGCCACGCGCGTTCTCCGGACGCTCGGCCTCGGTGACGCATTGGCACGTGTGGCCGTCTATCCGGAGGGACGGGACTACCGGGCCTGGGATGACGGCGACCGCCTCTACTGGACACCGCTCGGCGAGCGGGCGGAGGCGCATTTCGGTGCGCCCTACTATCACGCACACCGGGCTGATTTGCTCGACGTGCTGTTGGGCGGCCTCGGCGACACAGGCTTCCGCCTGAACGCGCATGTCGACCGTTTCGAGCAGGACGCACACGGTGTCACCGTCACACTCGCTGATGGCACCACTGCGACCGGCGATGTCCTCATCGGTGCGGACGGGATCCATTCAACGGTGCGGGCCCAGCTCTTCGGGCGCGAGCTGCCGCGCTACACCGGCAACGTCGCCTGGCGCGGACTCGTCCCGGCGGAGCGGGTTGCCCATCTTGATCTCGGCCGGGTGACCGGCGTCTGGATGGGGCCCAACCGGAGCATCGTGCAGTACTACGTTGCGGCGGGACGCACGTTTAACTGGATCGGCATCAGCCGCTCGGAACAGCCGGCGCGGAAGTCCTGGCTAGCCGAGGGACGCATCGAGGATGCGCTGGCAGAATACACCGGCTGGCACGACACCATCCGGACAATCATTGCAGCGACCCCGCGGGTGCTTCGCCAGGCGCTGTACGATCGCGAGCCGCTGCCGGATTGGCGCGTGGGGAGGGTGGTTTTGCTGGGCGACGCCGCTCATCCGATGATGCCATTCTACGCTCAGGGCGCCGCGCAGAGCATCGAGGATGCCTACGTCCTTGCCGGCTGTGTCGCTGAAAGTGCCCACGATCCGGTCGCCGCGCTTAAACGTTACGTCCAGCTTAGGCAGCCGCGCACGGCCTGGATGCAGGAGCTCTCCCGCCACGAGGAGGAACTCTACCAGATGACTGATACGGCCGCGATCGCGGATCGCAATGCGCGCATGCGGGCGAACCGGATCCCTGAGTTGGCGACTTTTCCGTCGGAGCAGGAGCGGCTCTATGGATATGACGCCGAGGCGGTCTTGCAAACGAGTTGAGCGAAGCGAATTCGGGACGAATCACACCCGATTGGCAAAGTACAATTTCAGCAAGGTTGCCGCATCACTCCGGCTTGATGCCTGCCGCCCTGATGATGGGCCACCACTTCTCAATCTCGGCCTTCTGCAGCGCGCCGAGCGCCTCCGGCGTCTGCTCGTCCCGCGGCGGGATCTCCAGGCCGAGTTCGGCGAACCGGTTGCGTAGCGCCGGATCGGCCAACGCCTCCACGACCGCAGCGTTGAGCTTGGCAATGATGGGCGCAGGCGTCGCCTTCGGTGCCCAGATCGCATTCCACAGCGAAATGTGGAAGCCGGGCATCCCCGCTTCATCTGCGGTTGGAATATCGGGCGCTGCAGCGAGCGGGCGATTGGCAGCGACCGCATAGGCCTTGATTTGCCCGGCACGGACCAGCCCCAGCGAATTCGCCGGCTGCTCAAATTTCAGGTCGACCTGTCCGGAGATAAGGTCCTGTACGGCCTGGCTGCCGCCCCGATATGGCACCATCGCAAAGCGGGCGCGCGTTTCCCGCTGGAAGAAGACCGCAGCAATATGCGTGGCACTGCCGCTGCCGCTCGTCGCCATTGATGCCTTGTCGGGATTTGCCTTGAGCCATGCGATGACTCCGCGAAGGTCATTCGCAGGAAACCGGTTCGTGCCGACGATCAGCAGCGGTTGGCTCGTCACCGTGGCGACGGGCTCGAAATCGTTCAGCACGTCGTAGGGAAGTGTGAGCACCGCTCCGTTCACGACATGCGTAGCCCAGCCGCCGAGAATTAGCGAATAGCCGTCGGGGGCGGAGCGCGCGACCCGGCCGGTCCCGATGCTGCCGCCACCGCCCGTCACGTTTTCGACGATCACGGGTTGACCAAGGGTCACTCGCATGCGCTCTGCCAGAATGCGCGAAAATGTGTCGGCGCCGCCACCCGCTGTAAATGGCACACCCAGGGTGATGGGGCGCGACGGATAGGCTTGCGCCCAAGCGATCCGCGACGCGACGGGCAATGCGGCAGCGCCGGCGGCCAGATGCAGAAATTTCCGGCGGGGAAATTTCATGATGTCCTCAGATCACGTGCAGGACGAACGAAGGG
Organism: uncultured Alphaproteobacteria bacterium; assembly: GCA_963817015.1. Classification (GTDB taxonomy): domain Bacteria; phylum Pseudomonadota; class Alphaproteobacteria; order Rhizobiales; family Xanthobacteraceae; genus VAZQ01. The sequence goes on from CAWFMV010000019.1 coordinate 523,641, forward strand.
GCATTAGTCGCCACACTCATTCAAGTCCGAGTATTTTCTAAATGCTTGCCCGCCGACGGCATGAGCGCTGCCGCTCAAAAGGGACTTCGGCATGTCCCGCCGGGCAGCTCTATTGTCAGGCTACCTTAGGCTTGCATCAAAGCGGAAGGGCCAAAGGCCGCTTTTGTTACTTCTCGCGCCGCTCTACGCCACCGCCTTGATCACGCGCGCCACCTTTTCGACGATCTCGTCGATCTGCGCCTCGCTCACGATCAAAGGCGGCGTGAGCGCCAGCGTATCGCCGGTGACGCGAATCATCAGGCTCTCGCGCTCGAAGGCGTGCACCATCGCGTCATAGGCGCGCCTGCCGACTGCATCCGGGCGTGACGCCAGGTCGATGCCGGCGGTGATCCCGACGCAGCGGATGTCGAGCACGTTCGGCAAGCCCTTGAGGCTCATCACGGCGTCGCACCATGTCGGCTCGAGCGCGCGGGCGCGCTCGAACAGGCCTTCGGCGCGATAGAGGTCGAGCGCCGCAAGGCCCGCCGCGCAGGCGAGCGGATGCGCCGAATAGGTGTAGCCGTGAAAGAGCTCGACCGCGTGCTCGGGCCCGCGCATGAACGCGTCGTGAATCTGGCTCTTCACGATCACGCCGCCCATCGGCACCGCGCCCGATGTGATCCCTTTCGCGAACGTGATCAGGTCGGGCGTGACGCCATAGCGCTCGGCCGCGAACGCATGGCCGAGCCGGCCGAAGCCGGTGATCACCTCGTCGAAGATGAGCAGGATGCCGTGCTTGTCGCAGATCGCGCGCAGCCGCTGCAGATAGCCCTTGGGCGTCGGCAGCACGCCGGTCGAGCCCGCCATCGGCTCGACGATCACCGCCGCGATGGTGGAGGCATCATGCAGCGCCACGATGCGCTCGAGCTCGTCAGCAAGGTGCGCGCCCCATTCCGGCTCGCCCTTGGTGAAGGCCTGCTGCTCGCGATTGTAGGTCGTCGGCAGGTGGTCGACGCCGGCCAGGAGCGTGCCGAAGAATTTCCGGTTGTTGACGATGCCGCCGACCGCGATGCCGCCGAAGCCGACGCCGTGATAGCCACGCTCGCGCCCGATCAGCCGCGTGCGCGCGCCTTCGCCGCGGACGTTGTGATAGGCGAGCGCGATCTTGAGCGCGGTGTCGACGGCCTCGGAGCCTGAATTGGCGAAGAACACATGGTCGAGACCCTCCGGCGCGAGCGCGGCGACGCGGCTGGCAAGCTCAAACGCCTTGGGATGGGCAAACTGAAACGCCGGCGCGTAGTCGAGCTCGGCCGCCTGCGCGCGGATCGCCTCTACGATCGGGTCGCGATTGTGGCCCGCATTGGTGCACCAGAGCCCGGCGGCGCCGTCGAGCACGGCGCGCCCCTCCGGGGTGTAGTAGTGCATGTCCTTGGCGCGCGCGACGAGCCGCGGCGCCTTCTTGAAGGCGCGGTTGGCGGTGAAGGGCAGCCAATAGGCTTCGAGGTCGTTGGGGACCGGGGCGGTGGCGGGCATCGGTGCACCTTTGTCATGCCCGGGCTTGACCCGGGCATCCATCTACGTCGTGAAAAGAGTTGATCCCAATGATGGATTGCCGGGTCAAGCCCGGCAATGACGAACGAGCGCGCTTGCCGCATTTTCGCGTGACTGCTACATCGCGCCGATGGCCGAGAAACCCGACAAATCCAACAAGCTCAAGGCGCGGCTGCCGCGCGGGCTCGCCGACCGCGGCGTGGCCGAGATCGCGGCGACGCGGCGCATGGTGGAGCAGATCCGCGCGGTCTACGAGCGCTATGGCTTCGAGCCGGTGGAGACCCCGGCGTTCGAATATACCGACGCGCTCGGCAAGTTCCTGCCCGACCAGGACCGCCCGAACGAGGGCGTGTTCTCGTTCCAGGACGACGACGAGCAGTGGCTTTCGCTGCGCTATGACCTGACCGCGCCGCTCGCACGCTACGTGGCGGAGAATTTCGACGCACTGGCGAAGCCCTATCGCTCGTATCGCTTCGGCTATGTGTTTCGCAACGAGAAGCCCGGGCCGGGCCGCTTCCGGCAGTTCATGCAGTTCGACGCCGATACGGTCGGCTCGGGCTCGATGGCTGCCGATGCCGAGATGTGCATGATGGCGGCGGACACGATGGAGGCGCTGGGCGTTCCGCGCGGCAGCTATGTGGTGAAGGTGAACAATCGCAAGGTGCTCGATGGAGTGCTGGAGGCGATCGGGCTTGGTGGCGAGGCGAATGCTGGCAAGCGGCTGACGGTACTGCGTGCGATCGACAAGCTCGATCGGCTTGGGCTCGAAGGTGTGCGGCAGCTCCTTGGCGAAGGACGCAAGGATGAGAGCGGCGACTTCACCAAGGGCGCCGGACTGATCAGCGAACAAGACGACGCATCGTTCTGAGCAGCATTGCTCGCTTCCGAGAATGCTGTCCAGGACGTTAGCGACAGAGATGCGACAGCTGGTCGAGAATCTCACAATCGCCGAACTGTCGAGAGAAGCTTGCGAAGCCAAGCTCGAAATCCGTACGCTTGCGCGAAGGACATGCAGGATCGATTGCGCGATCAATCGTCGACTTGGAAGAGCATGGCGCGGACTATGGCGCGCCGGCCAGAATGCTGACGTCCGTATGTATCGATCCTTCCGTCGTCCGCGGCCTCGAGTATTACACCGGCCCGGTCTACGAGGTTGAGCTGCTGCTCGACACCAAAGACGAAAAGGGCCGCCCGGTTCGCTTCGGCTCGGTCGGCGGCGGCGGTCGCTACGACGGTCTCGTCTCGCGCTTCCGCGGCGAGCCGGTGCCGGCAACGGGATTTTCGATCGGCGTGTCGCGCCTGCTCGCCGCGCTCCAGCTCATCGGCAAGGTCGACAGCAAGCCTGCGCCCGGTCCGGTCGTGGTCACCGTGTTCGAGCAGGACCGCATCGCCGACTATCAGCGCATGGTGCAGGAGCTGCGCAACGCCAGCATCCGCGCCGAGCTTTATCTCGGCGCCGGCAAGTTCGGCGCGCAGATGAAATATGCCGACAAGCGGCTGCGCCTTGCGTCGTCATCCAGGGCGGCGACGAAAAGGCCAAGGGCGAGGTGCAGATCAAGGACCTCACGCTCGGCGCCGAGCTTGCCGGCATGAGCAAGGATCGCGACGAGTACAAGCAGAAGCAGGCCGAGGCGCAGTTCGCGATCAAGGAGAGCGAGCTTGTCGCCGGCGTGCGCCGCGTGCTCGACCGCCACAAGGTGAGGTGGGAGTAGCCGCGGATCGTGTCCCGGCCGAGCGAAGCGCGAGCCGGGACGCGATATCTTCAAGGTGCGGGCGGCTCCTGGGTTCGAGACGCATCGCTTCGCGATGCGCCCGCCGTGAGACACGACCAAGTCAGTGCGCCGGCCACTTGTTCTGTCCGTCACCATCCACCTCGGCTGACGGAGCCGCGGAGCGACAGCCAAGAATCCTATTCAGCTTGGCAAAATTGCGTCTCCGCAACCCGTGCACCGGACTGGTCTGGACCAGGAACGGCAACTGCTCGGGCAGCATGTCGGCGAAGTCATCAAGAATCGCATAGGCCTCGACGTCCGGCGTTTCGTTGAGGAACTGGGCGACCTCGTGCCCGCGGATGGCCCGCAGATCCGGAGTTTGACCGATCCACGACAAGCCCGCGGCGGCGAGATGTTCCTTCGTGTCATCGTAGAGTCGCCAGGTTGACGAGAGCACGATGCCGACGTCCTTGCCGCTCAGCCACTCCAGAAACATGGACACCAATCGGCGGTCGATGCCGGTCAGGCCGTTCCACCGCTCCTGCGTCGTCTTACAGTTGAGCACGCCGTCAATATCGAGGAACAGGAGCTTCATCGATCACCGAACGCCAAGAGCGCTCGGCAATCCTATCATCGGGCCAACGCGGCGCGAGCCCGTGTCCCTGGCCAACGGCCGGGACACAACAAACTAAACGCTCCGCCTACTTCTTCTGCCCGGCGCCGCGCATGTTGGGCGGCATCATGTTCTGCATGTCGACGATATTGATCTTGCGGCCGTCCGCCATGATCATGTCACCCGGCTTCTGATCAGGCTTGCAGGCGCTGAGCCACTTGGCCTCGATTGTCATGTCGGACTTGCCGTCGGCAGGCGCGCCCGGAATCGCGGGGCCGCCCGTGCGGGTCGATGTCATCTTCACGGTGTAGCTGCTGTTGAAGTCGCCGCTGACGACGCCGTGCGAGGTCGTGGTCATGCCGGCGATCTGGCACACGCTGTCGATCACGAGCGTGTTGCCGACTTTCTGAACGTCCTGCTTGGAGCACATGTTCTGCTGCAGGTTGCTTCCGAACGCGCTCATCATCTTGTCGGTTGCCGCGTCGATGCATTGCTGCACGACCTGTGGCGGCAGGTTGCGGCCCTCGAACGCCATCTTGACCTCCCAAAGCCCAACCTTGCGGGCCGGCAGGTCGAGCGCGCCGGCGGGCGCGCCAGCGAGCACGGACAAGGCTGCAATCGAGACAGCGTGCAGAGGATGGCGCATGGCGCTTTGGGTCTCCACCGTTGCGACGAATCAAATTGATCATACCGCCCAGATCATAGCGAGCAGATCATGCCGCATTGGCGCACGCCACGGCGGCCGCGTGCTGCATGCGTCGTGCGCGGCCTGATCAATAGCGCGCGGAAATGGCGGGCCGATACGACGGGCAGGCGTGGGTGCGGGTGCGCACGGCCGGCAGGGCAAAGCGCGCGAGGCGCGGGTTCCAGAAGCACTGGAAGCTGATGTAGTCGCCGTCCTGGCGATGCACGCCGGTGATGCGATGATACTTGTTGTACCAGGCGCAATGGTCGGCCGCGATCCGCTGGGCCATCAGCTCGGCCTCGCACGACCAGGCAATGATGCCGCCGGTATCATTGCCCTTGAGGTAAGGTTGCGCTTGCGCGGTTCCGACCACGCCGATCGTCATGGCGACGACTGCCCACAAAGCCGCTGTTCGCATCGCTGCCTCCTGACCGCTGAGCCAAGCGAATCTTAGTCAGCTGCGGCAGTTATGGAAAGCGCGCGGCATGCGCCGCCCACAGGCGCAGGCACTCACGCGCCCGTTGACTGGGCTGCTCGCGTGGCGCAAGTGCCACATTCAAGGGGATTATGGGGATCGCCGCGCCTATCGGGCTTGACCGGGGCGGTAGGCACGCGGCACCGTTACGGCTCCACAAAGAGGATTGATTCCGATGTCGAGCCGGTATGCCTTGGCACTCGCCGTGGGGCTCGCTGCCCTTTCAGCCGTCCCGGCGGCGGCGGCCAATCTTCTTGAGCTCAATTTCTATCTCGGAGGGCCACGCTTCGAGGGCGTGTTGCCGCCTTGCGATTCGCCGGCTGCGCTGGCCAAGATCAGCTCGCGCTTCGCCGAGAAGGAGGGCCGCTTCTGGACCGCGGATCTGTCGATCGTGGCATTCGACAAGGTGCGCGAGGTCGCCTTTCGGCCAGGACCACCTAATACGATACCGCGGCGGTTTTGCAGTGCGCTTGCGTTCGTATCCGATGGCCTCAAGCATCCGATCTACTACTCGATCGGCGAGGATACCGGCATCATCGGCTCGACCTATGGGGTCGAATGGTGCGTGGTCGGCCTCGACCGCAACTGGGCCTATAACCCGTCCTGCAAGATGGCGCGGCCCTAAAGGGCCGCGAACTGCGAACGCAGCTCCGCTGTACATTTGACGATAGATAGTTGTTATTTATAGCCTCTTTTCATTTCCTTTTTGTTCTTGTAACGTTCCTGGCCTCGCGCTGATCGGGCAGACCTAATCAGGCAGACTTGGTACATCGAGTTGAGTGAGGGGTATTGCATGGCCAGGTTTCGTTCGTCGCTTCTCGTTCGTTCGTCGCTTGCCGTCATGGTCACCATGGCGCTCGCCGCCGGGCTCGCGCTGGCGCAGGATCGCCGGCAGAACCGGCCCGGACAATTCGACTTCTTTGTGCTGTCGCTGTCCTGGTCGCCATCGTTCTGCGACTCGGCAGGCGAGCGCGGAACGCCCCCACAGGAGCAATGCGGAGCGCGGCCATTCTCGTTCGTGGTGCATGGCCTGTGGCCGCAATATGAGCGTGGCTTCCCGGAATTCTGTCAGGTGCCGGCGCCGCGACTGGACCGCAACATCGTGAGCTCCATGCTCGACCTGATGCCGGCGCCACGGCTGATCTTCCACGAATGGGACCGGCATGGCACCTGCTCGGGGCTGAACGCGCGCGCCTATTTCGACACCGTGCGCAAGGCGCGGGCGCAGGTGAAGATCCCTGAGGTCTACATCGAGCTCACGCGACCGCTCACGGTGACACCAGACGAAGTCGAGGAGGCGTTTGTCGAAGCCAATCCCGGCCTCTCGCGCGACGGCATCGCGATCAGCTGCGACAGCCGGCGACTACAAGAGGTGCGGATCTGTCTCTCCAAGGAACTCGGCTTCCGCGATTGCGAGGAGACGAACCGGCGTGCGTGCCGGCGTGACAAGCTGGTGATGCCGCCGCTGCGTCAGCGTCGCGGAGCGGCTGTGTCGGAGCCGTGAGGCACGATCTTCTGCCGATCGACGTCGCGATCGTCAGCGCGCGCGCGCTGGTGCGCGATGAACTACCGCCATGCCTTTCACGCCGGCAACTTCGCCGATGTCGTCAAGCACGCGGTGCTCGCGCGCATTCTGGTGCACCTGCGCGGCAAGCCTGCCGCGTTTCGTGTGATCGACACGCATGCGGGGGCAGGCGTTTACGATCTCGCCGGCGGGGAGGCAAGCCGCAGCGGGGAATGGCGCGCCGGCATCGGGCGTCTGCTGACGGCGCCGATTGGGCCTGCCGTGCAGGCGTTGCTCAAGCCCTATCTCGACGTCGTCGCATCCCTCAACAGCGCGCCAGCTGCTCCGCTCGTCCCCGCGCAAGCGGGCACCCAAGGCGACGACTTCGGTCAGAACCAGCGGTCGCTGGATCACGGCGTGCGCGGGAATGAGCAGGTTGCTGACGCTTCGCCCGGAATGGAATCGACTCTGACCACCTATCCGGGCTCGCCCGCGCTCGCGCGTGCGTTCCTGCGTCCGCAGGATCGCCTGGTCGCCTGCGAGCTCGAACCGAAAGCTTATGCGTTGCTTGCGCATCATCTCGCGCGTGATCGCCGCATCAAGACAGTCGCTATCGATGGCTGGATGGCGTTGAACGCCTACGTGCCGCCGTCGGAGCGACGGGGCATTGTAATTGTTGATCCGCCATTCGAGGAAGCACAGGACTTCACGCGCCTGACCCATGGGCTTGAGGCTGCGCATCGCAAATGGGCGAACGGCATCTACGTCCTCTGGTACCCGATCAAAGGCCGACAGGACGCCGATGCGCTGGCGCGCAGGCTCAAGCGCAGCGGCATGGCCCGCATCTTGCGAGCAGAGCTCGCAGTCGATGCCACGCCGGCGCAAGGCCCACTTGGTGGCTGCGGACTGATCGTTATCAATCCGCCATGGACGCTCGAAAACGAGCTCGCCGCGATGCTTCCAGAGCTTGTTAAGGCGCTCGGTAGTCGCAACAGCAACTATCGGCTTGATTGGATTGCAGGTGAAAATTAGTTTCAGCACTTTTCCACAGCGCATGTTTAGATTAACGTTATGCTGTTGGCTTTGACGTTCCGCCTCCGATGGGGGCTGGCGGAGTGACTGAGGCCCAAGAACGGCCGATGCCCTACCCCGCATGTGAATGTCCGGCCGAGCCGTCGCGCCGTGTTGGCCGGCGGCAGCTTTGGGGTTGGGAGCTACCCAATGGCAATGGCAGGTATCGTTAAGTTCTTCAATGCAGAGCGTGGCTACGGCTTCATCAAGCCCGATGATGGCGGCCGCGACGTGTTCGTGCACATTACCGCAGTCGAGCGGGCCGGGCTCAAATCGCTTGCGGAGGGGCAGCGCATCGCCTTCGATGTCGAGCCCGACAAGAAAGGCAAAGGCCCCAAGGCCGTAAACCTCGTCATTACCGGCTAATCGAATTTCACGGGGCGCTTGCCGGAGCGCCCGATCTGGCTTTCCCTGACATTCGCCGCAACCTTGTGAAGGTGGCGGCCATAGAGAGTGCCGTTGTCCATGGTGACGCTACGTACTGGTTTTGGTTCTCCGTTCGGCCGCAAGGCTCGCATCGCGGTGAGCGTGCTCGGGCTTGATGGCAAGGTCAAAGTCGAGCCTGCCTCGACGCAGGATGACTCCGATCCGCTCCCCAAGCAGAATCCGCTCGGCAAGGTGCCGGTGCTCATTCTCGATGACGGCTCGACCTTGTTTGATTCACCGGTCGTGCTCGAATATCTCGACACGTTCGCCGGCGGCGGCCGCATTCTTCCGAAGGACACCAAGGCGCGCTTTGATGCGCTGCGGCTTGAAGCGCTCGCCGACGGCATTCTCGATGCCGGGATTTTGATCGTCTACGAGGGACGCTACCGGCCGCCCGAGATGGCGGTGAAGGGCTGGCTCGATCGTCAGTCCGGCAAGATCGCGCGCGCTCTCACCTCGCTCGAAGCGGCGCCGCAGTCGCTCGATTCACCGCCGACTGTGGGGCAGATCACGCTCGCCTGCGCGCTCGGCTATCTCGACTTCCGCTTCAAGGGCGAGTGGCGCAAGACCCATCCGCGGCTCGTTGCCTGGCTCGACAATTTCTCCGCGCGTGTGCCGGCCTTCGCGGCCACGGTGCCGCCGCCAGGGTGAGAGCATTCGCGACATAACAAACAATAAGGCCCCGGGCGATGCCTGGGGCCTTGTTGCATGTGTTTGGTGCCGAGAGCGGTCAGAAGCGGAAATTGAGTCCGCCACGCAGGATGTGGGTCGAGAACGACGCGTGATCGTTGGCCAGGAGCCCGCAGCCAAAACCGCAATTGATGTCGCCAAGGTCGACGTAGAGATATTCGGCCTTTGCGGTCCAGGTCCCGAACAGCCCGATCTCAAGCCCGGTGCCGACAGTCCAGCCGAAATTGGTGTCATCCTGGCCGACGTAGCCCGGCGTGTGCGCGCGGATGTCGCCGACGGCGAGGCCGCCGGTGACATAGGGCATGAAGCGGTCGAAGGTGTAGCCGACCCGGCCGCGCACCGTGGCGAGCCAGGAGTTGCTGGTCTCGCAGCCGGGCGCGCAGAACGCAAACGTATGGCCCTTGATGTTGGTCCAGTCGATATCGCCCTCCAGACCGAGCACGAAGGCGCCGACTTGCCAGTTGTAGCCTGCGGTCAGGCCCACGAGGCCGCCCGAGAGGTCGAAGTCGCCGGTCGAATCCCAGGTCGACGAGCCCCAGCCACCGCCGCCGTTGAAGCCGAGATAGAAACCGGTCCAGTTGTAGACCGGCGCGTAGTACGGGGCTCTGGTCACCGGATAGCGGGGAGGAAGATCGGCAGCCGTCGCGGCGCTGACCAGCGCCAGCGTGCCGCAGCATGCGAGCAACACTTGTTTCATGACGCAACTCCTAAACACACGCGCACACACTCAAGGCGGATCCGCGCTCGCGCGGACTTGGTTCACGGACGGTATCGCGACGTGCTGAAGGATGAGTGAATTTGCAGACCGTTTACTTACGAAATGATTTATCGTTACCGAATGATGAACAATATCGTGCGCTCAAGACGAAGACGCGTGCGAACGCTTCTATGTCCTGAGCCGCATCAGAATGCATATGGCCGGGACAAGCCCGGCCATATGACGTGGTGAGTGAATTGATCGGGAGAGGGCCTATCGGCCGCAGTCAACGACCACCGATGAGATGCGGTCGTTCCACCCGCGTCCCACAAAGGGAACGCTGCCGCCCCAGGTCTGTCTTCGGCCGCCGAAGTTCGCATGTTCGAACGTCGTGATGTCGCACCCCGGCGCGCAGGTGAAAGAGGAAATCCTGTCGTTCCAGAAGCCTGGCATGAATCCGATGCTGCTATTGGCCCGGATCGGAAGCTGTCGTCCGCCGAAATCGGCGTGCTCGAACGCAACGCAGCCGTAGAATCGAGGGCCGCCGCCATACGGATACTGGGCACTCGCGTTGCCGACACACGTCAGCAGGAACAGAACACTTGCAACGGCTTTTAGCATGGTGACCCCCGAGGTTGCTGTGAGCGATCGAGCGTATACGACCGTCGCGGTCGCGAACAGCAATGCGCGCGTGTGACGGCGCGAAATTTTCCTGGCGTTGCAGGCGTGCACGTACAGTGTGGTGGGACGGCTTGAGAGCGATGCCTCAGAACCGATAATTGACCCCGATGCGAAACAGGCTCGATTCAAAGCCGTGATTGCTGCCCGTCAACCCATAGGGCCGATCCGACAAATCGACATAAAGGTACTCGACCCGCGCCGACCAGGCATTGGTGAGCGCGACCTCCATGCCGGCACCTGCGGTCCATCCGGTGTGGATTCTGTTTTCGCTCGCGCCGCCGAGCTCGACCCGGCCGCCGCCGACGGCGAGCCCGAGCGTGCCGTAGACGAGCACGTTGCTGAACGCATAGCCGACGCGGCCGCGCATCGTGCCGAACCACGGATTGGAGAACTTCCAGCCGGCGAAGCGGTCCTCCGCCCCCGAGATGTTGAGATCGACCTCAGCGCCAAATACGACGCTGCCAGCCTGCCAGTTGTAGCCGGCGCGCACACCACCGGCGATGCCGGAGGGGCGCGCCTGGTTATTCGTGACACTAGTCCACTGATAGCCAAGCTGGCCGCCGAGGTAGGGACCACACCAGCTGTGGACGCTCACAAGGTAAGGCGTCGCATAAGGCAAGCGTGGGATCTCGGCGGCGCTGGCGGCGCCGGCCGTCGTGATCGCGGCCGCGCCGCAGATCAGGCGTATCATCGTGGGTCTCCGGGGCCGCCATCGAGGCCGGCATTGGCCGCGATCGGCGAAAAGCCGGCCAATTTCGAGCCGTTTCTTCGCTAAAATTTATGGCGAGTTGCTATTTAACCGTTGATGAATCGTTAGGGGCAAGCGTGCAGCAACCTTAAGGAATCCTGTCGCCGGCGCGTCGCGATCGACGTTTGATTCACCATGCGGAGAGCTTACCTTTGGGGTCATGAGCGCGAGGACATGAGCGGCACGCCAAAAGACATCGATCCAGCGACCGAGCTCGTCGAGGAGGACGAGGAGCAGAGCCTGCCCGAGACCGATCAGGGGATCGATCTCGCGACTGCGGCGGGCCCGCTCGCGGCCGGCCGCGCCGTCATCATGCGCCATGCCAAGACCGCGCCCGGCGGTCCCGGCGTCTACCGCATGATCGACAGGAATGGCGACGTGCTCTACGTCGGCAAGGCCAAGAGCATCCGCAAGCGCATCCTCTCCTATACGCGGCCGACCGGCTACGACCCGCGCATCGAGCGCATGATCGCGGCGACCGCGGCGCTCGAGTTCGTCTCGACCACGACCGAGACCGAAGCGCTGCTCTTGGAAGCCAACCTGATCAAGCGGCTGCGGCCGCGCTTCAATGTGCTGCTGCGCGACGACAAGTCGTTCCCCTATATCCTGATCACCGGCGATCACTGGGCGCCGCAGATCATCAAGCATCGCGGCGCGCGCAATCGGGAAGGGCGCTACTATGGCCCGTTCGCCTCGGTGTGGGCGGTCAACCGCACCATCACGGCGCTGCAGCGCGCGTTCCTGTTGCGCTCGTGCACAGATGCCTTCTTCGAAGGCCGCACGCGGCCGTGCCTGCTCTACCAGATCAAGCGCTGCTCGGGCCCGTGCACGCGCGAGATCGAGTTCGCCGGCTATCGCGAGCTGGTGCGCGAGGCCAACGATTTTCTCTCCGGCAAGAGCCGCAAGGTGAAGGAGGAGCTTGCCGCCGAGATGGAGAAGGCGTCCGACGCGCTCGATTTCGAGCGCGCCGCGATCTATCGCGACCGGCTGGCCGCGCTCTCGGCCGTGCAGGCGCATCAGGGCATCAATCCACGCGGCGTGGAGGAGGCCGACGTGTTCGCGCTGCATCAGGAGGGCGGCTTCTTCTGCGTGCAGGTGTTCTTCTTCCGCACCGGTCAGAACTGGGGCAATCGCGCGTATTTTCCGAAGGCCGACCGCAGTTTCGACGCCGGCGAGGTGATGGGCGCGTTCCTGGCGCAGTTCTATGACGACAAGCCGCCGCCGCGGCTCATTCTCGTCTCGCATGCTTTCGCGGAATGCGAGCTGTTGGCGCAGGCGCTCTCCGCCAAGAGCGGCCACAAGATCGAGGTGGCGCATCCGACCCGTGGCGAGAAGAAAGAGCTCGTCGACCATGCGCTCGCCAATGCGCGCGAGGCGCTGGGACGCAAGCTTGCCGACACCTCCTCGCAGCGCAAGCTGCTCGCGGCGCTTGGCGAGTGCTTCGCCTTGCCGCGCCCGCCGCGCCGCATCGAGGTCTACGACAACAGCCACATCCAGGGCACGAACGCGGTTGGTGCCATGGTCGTCGCCGGCTCCGAGGGCTTCCGCAAGAATCAGTATCGCAAGTTCAACATTCGCTCAGCCGATCTCACGCCGGGCGACGACTTCGCGATGATGCGCGAGGTGCTGGAGCGTCGCTTCAAGCGGCTGATGGCGGAGGCGCCGAGAGAATCCGTTGCGGTCGATGGAACACGGACGAGAGGCTGGCTCCGGTACCCTCTCCCACGGAACTCGGGCCTGCCCGAGTTCCGCATGATACTGCGCAAGTCGGCAAGCCCGACTTGCGACGGGAGAGGGTGGCGAGCGACGAGGGGCGAGCCGGGTGAGGGGGCGTTCGAAGACAACCCCTCACCCGCCCGCGCTTGCTCGTCGGCACCCTCTCCCGCAAGGGGAGAGGGTACGGAGCAAGCGGCGCACGAGGGAACGTCGAGAGTGCGAGGAGCTCGCGGATGGCACCGACTCCCCCTGGCCCGATCTCGTGATCATCGATGGCGGGCGTGGTCAGCTCTCCGCCGCGCAGGAAACGCTCGCTGCGCTTGGTCTTACTGACATACCCCTCGTGGGCGTTGCCAAGGGACCCGACCGCGATGCCGGGCGGGAGACCTTCCATATGGCGGGGCGCGAGCCGTTCATGCTCAAGCCGCGCGATCCGGTGCTCTACTTCATCCAGCGGCTGCGTGACGAGGCGCACCGGTTCGCGATCGGGTCGCACCGGGCCCGCCGCAAGAAAGACCTGCGCGAGGCCGGGCTGCAGGAGATTCCCGGCATTGGCCCGACCCGCAAGCGTGCACTCCTGCAGCACTTTGGCACGCTGAAAGCGATCGAGCGTGCCTCCGCGGGGGACCTCGCCAAAGTTCCCGGTGTAAGCGCCGAGACGGCGCGCAAAATTTACGACTTTTTTCACGACCGGCCTCATTAACCAGCGATAACGCAAATGTGCGCCGGCTGTGCTGTGACGGCCTGAAAATGGCCCGTTCTTCGCTTGAAACCGAGGGTTCATGAGCCCAGGTCGAGGCTCAAGTCGGGCTCAACTCAGACCCAACTCGCCCCAGCGGTCGCAAGGATGGGGATGGTCGCAAAACGGTTGCTTTTTATGTGAGATCAGGAAGGGTATTCTCTGATTCATGGAAGCCGTGACTCCAAGGCCGATCATTGTCCCGGGGCGCCCGTTCGCGCTGCCCAATGTTCTGACCTATGGGCGGATTGCGGCGGTGCCGGCCGTTGTCGCCTGCATGTACTGGCAGGACATCTGGCAGGGCGGGATTTGGCTGCGCTGGGTGGCGCTGGCGATCTTCATCTCGGCTGGGGTGACCGATTTTCTCGACGGGTATTTCGCCCGCAAATACGGCGAGCAATCGACCTTCGGTCGCATGCTCGATCCGATCGCCGACAAGCTCCTGGTGGCCTCCTGCCTGATGATGCTGGCGGTCGATGGCACCATCCGCGGCGCGCATGTGTGGGCCGCGATCGTGATCCTGTGCCGCGAGATACTGGTTTCTGGGCTGCGCGAATATCTCGCCGAGCTGCGGGTGAGCGTGCCGGTCACCCAGCTCGCCAAATGGAAGACTACGCTGCAGCTCATTGCGGTGGGCTTTCTGATCGCGGGCGACGCCGGCGATGCGGTCCTGCCGGTGGTGACGCCGATCGGGCTGTCGCTGCTGTGGCTGTCCGCGCTCCTCACTCTCTACACCGGCTACGACTATTTCCGCGCCGGTGTGCACCATCTGATCAAGTGATCGAGGACGAGGCGTGAAGGTTCTGTACTTTGCGTGGGTGCGCGAGCGGGTCGGCAAGCCCGAGGAGGACGTCACGCCGCCCGCATCGGTCGCCACTGTCGGCGATCTGATCGCGTGGCTGTCCGGGCGCGGCGAAGGCTACGCGCATGCGTTCGAAAACCCGCGCGTGATCCGCGCAGCGATCGATCGCGCGCATGTGCGCGCCGATGCGGCGATCGTGGGTGCGCGCGAGATCGCGTTCTTCCCGCCCATGACTGGAGGATGACCGGTGGGTGATGAGCGAGTGATATGACCGCGACCATGCGCCTGCAGCAGGAGCCGTTCGACGCCGCCGCCGAGGCGCGCGCGCTCACGCATGGGCACACCGATATCGGCGCGGTGGTCACCTTCACCGGCATCTGCCGCGGCGACGAGAACGGCGAGCCGATCGCCGCCCTCACGCTGGAGCACTATCCTGGCATGGCGGAAGCCGAGATCGGTCGCCACATCGAGGCTGCCGAGCGCCGCTGGTCGCTGCGTGGCGTCACCGTCATCCATCGCTATGGCCGGATCACGCCCGGCGAGGACATTGTGCTGGTGGTGACCGCCTCGTCGCACCGGCAAGACGCCTTTGCGGCTGCCGAGTTCCTGATGGACTATCTCAAGACCCGCGCCCCGTTCTGGAAGCGGGTCGAGCGAGCTGCGAGTGGTAGCGTCAGTGGTTGGGTCGACGCCAAGTCGTCCGACGATGCCGCGGCTGACCGCTGGGGCAAAAAGCCAGGCCACAATCAGGCGGCCGAGTGAGCGGCCAGTGGTCGTGGCGCGTAGCTGCGGCTTGATGTAGGCTCAAGCTATTCACCTGCTCCATCAGGGTGTTCCAATGTGTCCGTGGCTAGTGCCGCCGATTTGAAGTTCCTACATCATCTGCAGAACTCGCTAGGAACTTCAAATCGAAAAGCGGCACTAGAAAGTAGGAGTGCTAGTGCCGTGTTCGTGTCAGAGCTGCTGAGGTGTGTGACGAACTTCGGAAACGGGGCACTAGCGCGCCCGATCCTGGCCTTGGCTGCGCTTCTTGCGTTGCTCGCTGTCGCGCCGCCGATCGCGGCCCAGCAGCCTGACGACGCGCCCCAGCAGGCACCCGAGAAGTTCGCCTCGCTCGCCGGCCAATTCCTGGTAGCGACGCCCTCGATGGAGGACCAGCGTTTCGTACGGACGGTGATCCTGATAGCTCGCCACAATAAGGACGGCGCCTTCGGGCTGATCATCAACCGGCCGGCCGCCGAGCGGCCGCTGTCGCAACTGCTCGAGGCGCTCGGCGAGAAAGGGTCGGCGGTCGGCGGAACCGTGCGTCTGTTCGCAGGCGGTCCGGTGCAGCCCGAGCTCGGCTTTGTCATGCACAGCCCCGACTACATGGGGCCGCAGACGCTGGCAGTCGACGGCCACGTGTCGGTCACCATGAGCCTCGACATCCTGCGCGACATCGCCACCGGCAAGGGCCCGCAAAAGAGCCTGATCACGTTCGGCTACGCGGGCTGGGCACCGGGGCAGCTTGAGGGCGAGATCGCGCGCCGGTCGTGGACCACGGTTCCCGCCGACAGCAAGCTGATCTTCGACGAGGACCGCAGCAAGCTCTGGGATATCGTCTATGCGCTGCGCATCCAGGATCTTTAATCGGAATCTCGCGAGACGATTGGACATTGCGGTGCCGGCAATCGTTGCCGCGCTTCTGATTGCAGCTGGAGCCTCAGCTCCTTCCGTATGGGCGCAGGCAGCGCGCACAATCCGGATCGTAGTGTCTGTGCCCGCCGGCGGCGCCATTGATTCGCTCGCGCGTATCCTGGCCGACGAGATCGCACGCACCGGCGGACAGACGATCATCATCGACAGCCGGCCGGGTGGCGGTGGCGTGATTGCGGCCGAGGCGGTAGCGCGCGCCGCGCCCGACGGCAATACGCTGCTCATCAACACCAACGGCATGATCGTCAACGCACTCCTGCGCAAGGTCAGCTTCGATCCGCTCACGAGCTTCGAGCCGATCTGCAAGCTGGTGACCTCGCCGCTGGTGCTGGTCGTCAACAGCGCCTCGCCCTACCGCACGCTCAACGAGCTTGTGGCAGGGGCGCGCGCGAAGCCCGGGGAGCTGTCGTTCGCGAGCGTCGGCCCCCATAGCACGCAGCACATGGCGATCGAGCGGTTCAAGCGGCAGGCCGGCATCGACATCACCTACGTGCCTTATCCCGGTGGCGCGCCCGCGATCAACGCGCTGATGGGTCAGCACGTGACCGCCGTGCTGCAGAACTATCAGGAGGTCAAAGGACAACTGGATGCGGGAGCGCTACGCGCAATTGCGGTTCCGTCGGCGCGGCGCATCGAGCCATTGCCCGAGCTGCCCACCATCGCGGAATCCGGCTTTCCGGGTTTCGATGCGGAAGTGTGGTTCGGCCTGGTCGCGCCGGCGAAGACGCCGCCTGCGACGGTGGCGCAGCTCGTGGGCTCCTTCAGCCGTGCGGTCGAGGCGCCGGAGGTCAAGCCCAAGCTTGCGGTCCAGGCGCTCTATCCGGACCCGCGTTGCGGCGCCGAGTTTGCCGCCCACCTGCGCCGTCAGTCCGACGACTATGCGCAGATGATCCGCGCGCTGAACATCAAAGGCGAGTAGCCCAGTGCTTTGACAGGGTACCGGGCAGGGCGCACAGTGCGTCAAAACACGACGAGCTCAATTTATTGAGACGCAAAGGGAGAAATGCCGATGTCCCAGCTGACCGCCGCCTGGTTTGGCCTCGCCGCGCTTGCGGCGGCTGCCGTCGTGCAGCCTGCAAGTGCGCAGACCGTTCTGTTCGAGGGCGCGCGCCTGATCGCCGGCGACGGCAGTGCTGCGCTCGAGAATTCCGCAATTCTGGTCGAGCGCGGCGCCATCACACGCATCGGCCGCAGCGGCGAAATCGCAGCACCCGCAGGGACCACGCGGATCGACCTCGCCGGCAAGACCGTAATGCCGGCGATCATCGCCCCCCATGTGCATCCGGGCTTCCAGAGCGGGCTGACTTATCTCGCGGAGAATTTCAAGCGCGAGACCATCCTCGAGGATCTCAACCGCGCGCTCTATTTCGGCGTCTCGACCGTGATGTCCCAGGGCATCGAGCGGGGCGAGGTCATGTACCAGATCCGCACCGAGCAGGCGGAAGGCCGCCTGGGCGGCGCGCGCCTCATGCTCGCGGGCCGCGGCATGGGAGCGCCTAATGCGGGTCCGGGCAATCCGATCTATGCCAACTTTGCCTATGAGGTCACGACCGAGGAGCAGGCGCGTGCCAATGTGCGCGAGCTCGTTGCCAAAAAGGTCGACGCGGTGAAGATCTGGGTCGACGATCGCGGCGGTCGCGCGCCCAAGCTGCCGATCGCGATCTCGCGTGCGGTGATCGACGAGGCGCACAAGAATGGCCTCAAGGTCGCCGCTCACATTTTCTATCACGACGATGCAGTCGCGCTCGCGGAAGCCCGCATCGACAGTTTCGCGCATCTGGTGCGCGACAAGGTCATGAGCGACGAGCTGATCGCGCTCACCATCAAGAACAAGGTCTATGTGATGCCGAATATCGGCTCGCCCGAGCGCGGCATCTACAAGACACCGGCGCCCTGGCTTGACGAGCCCTATCTCGCGGGTCTTTTGCGCGACACCGTGGCGCCCGAGGTGATCGA
Source organism: uncultured Alphaproteobacteria bacterium (assembly GCA_963817015.1). Classification (GTDB taxonomy): domain Bacteria; phylum Pseudomonadota; class Alphaproteobacteria; order Rhizobiales; family Xanthobacteraceae; genus VAZQ01. The sequence goes on from CAWFMV010000019.1 coordinate 541,381, forward strand.
GCGCATGCGCAAGGCGCATGTCTCGCGCGATCCGGTGCTCGCCGAGCGCAATTCCAAGAACTACGACATCCTCAAGCGCAGCGTGGCCAAGCTCGGCGCGGCCGGCGCCCATGTCATTCTCGGCTCCGACACCGGGCTCGAGGACCATTTCTTCGGCTATGCCGAGCAGAAGGAGCTCGAGCTTATGGTGCAGGCCGGCATGACGCCGTCGCAGGTGATCGTGGCGGCGACCAGCCGCGCGGCGGAGTATCTCGGCTTGGCCGATCGCGGGCTGCTGGCACCGGGCAAGCGCGCCGATCTCCTGGTGCTCGACGGCAATCCGCTTGATGACATTCGCAACACGCGGCGGATCGCGAAGATTTATCTCGCCGGCGCGGAGGTCGATCGCGCAGCTCTCAAGGCCTCGCTCACGAAGGCTGCGAGGAACTGATTGCTGCGTTATGATCTTCGATATGCTCTTCGATGAATGTGGGACCCAAGGAGGACAAGCGTCATGATTGGAAAATTGACTACGTCCGTGGCGGCGCTGGCGTTCGCGATGACGGCGGCTGAGGCCGCGCAGGTCTCCTTCTATCAGCTCCCGTCGGGCGCCTATCCGCACGACGTGTCGCCGGCGCCCGACGGCAAGGTCTGGTACTCCGGCCAGCAGCTTGGCGTGCTCGGCATATTCGATCCCAAGACCGGCAAGGCCGAGCATGTTTCGCTTGGATCGAACTCGTCGCCGCATGGCGTGATCACGGCGCCTGACGGCTCGGCCTGGCTCACCGACGGCGGGCAGAACGCGATGGTGCGCTTCGACCCCGCAACGCGCGCCATCAAGGTGTTTCCGCTGCCGAAGGAGTTTCCGCGCGCCAATCTTAATACAGCCGTGATCGACAAGCGCGGCGTCGTCTGGTTCACCGGGCAGAACGGCGTTTACGGGCGTGTCGATCCGAAGGTTGGCAAGGTCGAGGCCTGGGCCTCCCCACGCGGGCGCGGGACTTATGGCATCACGGTGACGCCCAAGGGCGAGATCTGGTACGCCTCGCTTGCCGGTGACCACATTGCGCATGTCGATCCCGAGACCGGCGCTGCGACTGTCGTGGAGCCGCCGCGCAAGGGCGTCGGGCCGCGCCGGGTCTGGTCGGATTCCAAGGGCATGCTGTGGGCGAGCTTCTGGAACGCCGGTGGCATCGGCCGCTACGATCCGGAGAAAAAGACCTGGACGCACTTCCCGATGCCGCAGAGCAAGTCGAGCACCTATGCGGTCTACGTCGACGACAAGGACCGGGTCTGGGCGACCGACTGGGCAGCAAATTCGATCCAGCGCTTCGATCCGGTGAGCGAGCGCTATGAGACCTTCCCGAGCGACAAGCGTGGCGCCAATGTGCGCCAGATGCTCGGCCGTCCCGGTGAAGCCTGGGGCGGTGAATCCGGCAATGACCGGCTGGTGGTGATCCGCGATTGACGGCTTGCAGAAGAACTTGCACGCCGGCCTGACCGCCCTGAGCGGCTAGGCCGACGTGCGTGAGTATGTCAGGCGATGCGATCGGGCAAAGCCGGATAGTCGATGTAACCTCTCTCTTCGCCGGAATAGAACGTGGCCTGATCGGCGGCGTTGAGAGGCGCGTGCTCACGGTAGCGCCGCGGAAGATCGGGATTGGCGAGAAACGGAACGCCGAACGCCACCAGATCGGCTTCACCGCTTGCAATCGCGGCGTTGCCCGACTTTGCATCATAGCCGCCGTTCACCATCAAGGTGCCATTGAACACCTCGCGCAAGAGCGGCGTCACCCGAGTCTGGCCCGGCATTGCCCTTTCGGTGACGTGCAGATAGCCGAGATTGAGCGCGCTCAGCTGCGTGGCGAGATAAGTGAAGGTCTCAGGCGGATTGGAGTCGGACATCGAGTATCCCGAGAAGGCGGGAGACATCTTGTATCCGACGCGCTCAGGCCCCCAGACGTCGATCACGGCGGCGGTGACTTCGAGCGGCAGGCGGGCCCGATTGCGGATCGTTCCGCCATACTGGTCGGTGCGCTGGTTGGCGCCGTCGCGCAGAAACTGGTCGAGCAGGTAGCCGTTGGCGCCATGCAGCTCGACGCCGTCGAAGCCGGCGGCCTTGGCGTTCTCAGCAGCCTTGCGAAATTGCTCGACGATGCCGGGAATCTCGTGGGCCGCCAGCGCGCGCGGCGTGGGAATCTTCACCCGGCCATTTTGCGTGAAGGCTTCGCCTTCGACCGGCAGCGCCGAGGGTGCGACCGGCAGCGCACCGTCGTGAAAATCGGCATGCGAGACCCGCCCGACATGCCAGAGCTGGGCAAAGATCGTTCCGCCGGCCGCGTGCACGGCGTCAGTCACCCGCTTCCAGCCTGCGACCTGCTCGGCCGAGTGGATACCGGGCGTGCGGATATAGCCGACGCCCTGCGGGCTGACCTGGGTCCCCTCGGTGATCTGCAAACCCGCCGACGCGCGCTGGACGTAGTACTGGGCGGCCATCGGATTGGGGACGTTGCCCGCAACGGCGCGGCTGCGTGTCATCGGCGACAGCACTATTCGGTTGCCAAGCCGCAATCCGCCAAGGTGATAGGGCGTGAGCAGGGACGCGGGCTCAGGGCTCGTCTCTGGTGAGAAAGCGGCAGTGCGCGCTGTGGCAGCAGTCATTGTCATGGCAAGGCTCCTTTGGGCGTGGCTGTCCGGTCGGCGTGACTTTAGGCTCGACTTGTGGTACTGACCGGTAACATACATATGTAGATACTGACCGGTAACACCCGTGTCAAGAGAGGTGACCGCCATGGCCGGCAAGTCGGCATTAAGTCCCGATATGACCGAGAGAATTCCGCCCCGCGACCGGCTCCTGGCGGCCGCGGCGGAGCTGTTCTATCGGCATGGCATCAAGGCGGTCGGGGTCGAGGCCATCGCTGAAGCCGCTGCCACCAACAAGATGACGCTCTACCGCCACTTCGCTTCCAAGGATGAACTAGTAGCAGAATACCTACGTACCGCCGCGCGACAGGCTGACTGCTGCTGGGCGCGGCTCGAGCAGGCGCATCCCGGCGACGCACTGGCGCAATTGCGGACCTTCATCCGGGACATGGCTGACCACGCGACCGATACACGCGGGTGTGCGCTCGCCAATGCGGCGGTCGAGCTGCCGGAGAAGGATCACCCGGCGCGCCGCGTCATCGAGGAGCACAAGACTGCCTGGCGCGCGCGGCTGGTCGCGCTGTGTCAGGCTGCCGGTCTGGCGGAGCCCGAGCTGCTCGCCGACGAGCTCAACCTGATGCTGGAAGGTGCGCGGGTGAGCTCGCAAAGCGTGGGACCGGAGGGCCTGCGCGCCCGGGTGATGCGGATCAGCGAGGCGCTGATCGCGTCGCATTCGCAGACATGAGCAGGGGGAGGAGCTTGTGGCAGCGGAGAACCGGCCGAACCGGTGCAGCGAATGATATAGGGTGAGATCAGGACGCTTCGCGCGGCGGCGGATTCAACATGAGCATCCTGGTCGAATTGCCTGAACGGCTCTATCAACGCGACGCCTTTGCGTCGTTCGCGGCAGTCGCGCCCTACAGCCTCGGCACCGCGCGTGCGATGGCATGGATGTCGCAGCTTGCCTACGAGACCGCGCATCGGGACAAGATCGAAACGATCTGCCGGCTATGGGACCTGCGTCTCCTGCAGATCATCGCCAATGACACTGGTGGTGGATCGGGCCTGCTCAAGATCCACACGCGCGGTGTGGTCGTGAAGGGGCATGGCGCGATCATTATTGCATTTGCGGGCACCGATCCGCTTGTCCCAGCCAACTGGATCTCCGATTTCGATGTCGGGCTCAACGTCGGGTTCAATCCCGGGCCCGGGCTTGAGGTGAAGCCGGGTCCGGTCCATCGTGGCTTTGACAAAGCGTTTGACGCTGTGTCGGATCAGCTCACCCAGGCGCTCGCTGAGCGCGGCCCAGAGCCTTTGCTGATCACCGGCCACAGCATGGGTGCCGCGCTCGCGGTCATCGCCGCCGATCACCTCCTCTCGGAGGAAAAGTTGCGCGCCACCGCGGTCTATGCCTTCGGCATGCCGCGCGTGGGCGATGAGGATTTCTCGGCGCGCTACAATGACACGCTTGGCGCCATCACCTATCGTCTTGTGCACGGCGACGACATCGTGGCGAGCGTGCCGCCGTCGCGGTTAGGCTTTCGCCATGTCGGCCGGCTGATCAGCTGTGCACGCGGAAGTCACTTTGCGCCGGATCAGCCGGCGTCGGAGTTCTCCGATGAGCCGCAGTTCGGAGGCTCGCTGATGAGCGGATTGCAGCAGGGCATACGCGACCTGTTTGCTCTGCAGCTGCAGCCGACGTTCCGCGACGATGTGCTCGGCCGCATGTCCGGTCTGCTGGCGCCGCCAATCGCGGACCATCTGCCTGACCGCTACCTGCACGCCTGCGAGGTGTGAGCGCTCTCACAGTTGCGCGCGCAACGCCTCACAGGCGCTTTCGGCGGTGATCGGTTTGTTGGTCACGCGTCAGGCGCCCCGCGCCGCGTCCGCGCTCCAGGCACCGCCGCCGGCGGCCGAGAGATACAGGAAGACAAAGCAATAGAGCACGGCGAGCTCGCCCTGGTTCAGCAGCGGATAGAAGCCCTGCGGCGCGTGCGCCATGAAATAGGCGACCGCCATGAAGCCCGACAGGATGAAGGCCACCGGCCGCGTGAACAGGCCGATCAATATCAAGAGGCCGCCGACGATCTCGAGCACGCCCGCCGCGCCGAGCAGCGAAGCGAATTGCATGTTGTCGAAAGCATCGACATGCGGAAAACCAAAGAACTTTGCGGTGCCATGTTGTAGGAACAATACCGCGGTCACTATTCGCAGCACTGAAAGTAGGCGCGGCGACCAAGTCTTGCAAAAAGCATCCATGGATGTGGCCTCTGTTGCATGGACTCGAAGTCCGACGCCCCGAGTTCGCGACCACATCTAGGAACGGTCCCAGAATTGTCCAGCTCTATGCCGCTACCGCCTTGCCCTTCGGCTGCACCTCGGCGGTGTAGTCGTCCATCAGCTGCTTGGTGATGGCGGCAGGCGTGAACCGCCAATCCGCGATCTCGGAGACTGCCGTGACCTCGGCAGCGCTGCCGGTGATGAAGCACTCGGAGAAGCTCGGTCAGTTCATCCGGCATGATGCGCCGCTCCGCCACGTCGATGCCGCGCCGCCGCGCCAGCGCAATCACGGTCTGTCGCGTGATGCCGTCAAGGAAGCAGTCGGCGGTCGGCGTGTGAATCTTGCCGTCCTTGATGAAGAAAATGTTGGCGCCGGTGCATTCGGCGACGCGGCCCTGCCAGTCGAGCATCATGGCGTCGGCATAGCCTTTGCGCTCGGCCTTGTGCTTGGAGATGGTGCAGATCATGTAGAGGCCGGCGGCCTTGGCGCGGCACGGCGCGGTTGCGGGATCGGGCCGGCGATAGTCGGCGAGATCGAGCCTGATGCCCTTGAGCCGCTGCACCGGATCGAAATAGCTCGGCCATTGCCAGGTGGCGATGGCGAGGTGAATCTTGTTGTTCTGCGCCGAGACGCCCATCTGCTCGGAGCCGCGCCAGGCGATCGGGCGCACATAGGCTTCCTTCTGCCCGTTCTTTTCGAGCACGAGCCGCTTGGCGGCGTCGATCTCGGCGACCGAATAGGGGATCTCGAAGTCGAGCAATTGTGCCGAACGCTTGAGCCGCTCGGAATGCTCGGTGCACTTGAAGATTTCGCCGCCATAGGCCCGCTCACCTTCGAACACGGCGCTCGCATAGTGCAGCCCGTGGGAACACACATGGAGCGTCGCATCGCCCCAGGGGGCAAGCTTGCCGTCATACCAGATGACGCCATCAAGTCGGTCATAGGGTTTGTCGGCCATAGTCTCCTCCGTGCGGATCAGTCCGTCGGCGCTTGCCCGCCGCCGAAATCGATGTTCGCCTGCCGTTCGCGCGTTGCGCTTTTGCGTCCCGGGCCAACACCCGGTATGGTTCGAAGGCCCCACTGAGAGCGTGACGGGAGTGCGCTACTATAGCGCTCGGCGCAACGTCGGGGAGGGCCACGATCCGTTGTTTCGGTGCGTCTCATAGCAACCAAACCAAAATATGTCAATATGGCTGACCTAACTGCCCCGATTGCCAATGATCCGCTTTCGCTCGCGGACGAGCGCCCCGGGCGTGAGAGCGAGCCTGCGTGGGATATCATCGAGCTTTTGTTCTTTGCCTACCGGGACTTTGTCGGCGATCCCGACGAGGTGCTGGCCAAGTTCGGCTTTGGCCGCGCCCACCATCGGGTCCTGCACTTCGTCAACCGCAATCCGGGCATGAAGGTTGCCGAGCTGCTCGACATTCTCAAGATCACCAAGCAATCGCTGGGCCGCGTGCTCAAGCAGCTGGTCGATCAGGGCTATGTGCTGCAGAAGGAAGGTGCCAACGATCGGCGCCAGCGGCTGCTCTATGTGACGGCCAAGGGTGAGGCGCTGGCGATGCGGCTGGCCGGGCTGCAGACCGTGCGGATCAACCATGCTCTGGCGGAGCTCGGCCCCAACGCCAACGACGCGGCCTGCCGGCTCCTGGCGGCCATGATCAACACTGACAATCGTGACGAGGTGCTGCGATTCATCGCGCGGGCAGACCGCGCGCGCCGTTCACGCAGGTGATGGTTCATGAAAGCAGAGCCGACAGCGCTTGCCGACGACGCCCCGCATCTGCTGCTGGTGGATGACGATCGGCGCATTCGAAGCCTGTTATCGCGTTTCCTGCTGTCGGAGGGCTATCGGGTCACCACCGCGGAGAGCGCCGCCGAGGCACGTGCCAAGCTCGAAGGGCTGCACTTCGATCTGATGATTCTCGATGTCATGATGCCGGGCGAAAGCGGGTTCGAGTTTGCCCGCGATCTGCGCACGCGCTCGAGCGTGCCGATCCTGATGCTGACCGCGCGCGGCGAGGCGGAAAGCCGCATCGAGGGGCTCGAGTGCGGCGCCGACGACTATGTCGGCAAGCCATTCGAGCCGCGTGAGCTGTCGCTGCGGATCGGCAACATCCTCAAGCGCGCCCGGCCGGCGCCGGCGCCGCAGCTCGAGTCGGTACGCTTTGGCGAGTTTGTCTTTAACCTCGGCCGCGGCGAGCTCAAGCGCGGCGACGAGGTGATCCACCTCACCGATCGCGAGCGTGAGATGATGCGCTTGCTCGCGACTGCGCCAGGGGAGACCGTGACGCGACTCGATCTCGCCGGTGGCAATGGCAACGGCAATTCGATCGGCGAGCGGGCGGTCGACGTGCAGATCAATCGCCTACGCCGCAAGATCGAGCACGATCCCACGAATCCGCTGTTCATCCAGACGGCGCGTGGCATCGGCTACCGGCTGGTGACGACACCGTGACGACGCTCGACACCGGAAGGCGCGTGTTGCAATCGGCCGCCGTCCGGTTGACGGACCTCTATGAGCGTTACGGCTTCTCGCTGCGCGGGGTGATGCCGAAGGGTCTCTATGCCCGCGCGCTCCTGATCATCATTGTGCCGATGGTGGTCCTGCAGTCGGTGGTCGCGTTCGCATTCATGGAGCGCCATTGGAACACCGTCACGCAGCGGCTTTCGCGCGCGGTGGTGCAGGACATCAGCGCGCTGATCGATGTCTACACGACCTTCCCGCAGGCCGAGCAGTCCCAGCTGCGTCGCCTGGCGCAGGACAAGCTCGGCCTTGCGGTTGATTTCCTGCCGGTCACCGAGATGCCGCCGCCGGGGCCGAAGCCGTTCTTCTCGCTGCTCGACCAGTCGCTCTCGGAGGAGATCAGCCGGCAGATCCGCCGGCCATTCTGGATCGACACGGTAGGACGCTCGGCACTGGTCGAGATCAGGGTGCGGCTCGACAATACGGTGATGCGCGTGTTCGCCCGCCGCAACGCGGCCTACGCGTCGAACTCGCATATCTTCCTGTTGTGGATGGTGGGCACGTCGGTCGTGCTGCTCAGTGTCGCGATCGCCTTCCTGCGCAACCAGATCCGCCCGATCCTGCGGCTCGCCGACGCTGCCGAGAGCTTCGGCAAGGGCCGCGAGGTGCCGAACTTCCGCCCGCGCGGCGCGCGCGAGGTGCGGCGCGCGGCGGCCGCCTTCATCGAGATGAAGACCCGCATCGAGCGCACGATCGAGCAGCGTACCGCCATGCTCGCGGGCGTGTCGCACGACCTGCGTACGATCCTGACCCGCTTCAAGCTGGAACTCGCTTTGATCGGCGACAGCCCCGAGATCGACGCCATGCGCAAGGACGTCGACGAGATGGCGCGCATGCTCGAGGCCTATCTTGCGTTTGCGCGCGGCGATTCCGGCGAGCAGTCGGCGCCGACCGACATGGCGGCGCTGCTCGAGGAGCTGCGCAGCGAAGCCGACCGCAATGGCCATCAGGCGAGCGTCGCTTTCCACGGCCAGCCGGTTGTTACTGTGCGCCCGGCGGCGCTCAAGCGCTGCCTCGCCAATCTGGTATCGAATGCCGCTCGCTATGCCCGCTCGATCGCGATCGTCGGGCATCGCGACCATCGCTGGCTGACCGTGACGGTCGACGACGACGGCCCCGGCATTCCGGCGCATCTGCGCGAGGAGGTGTTCAAGCCGTTCCTGCGCCTCGATCACGCCCGCAACCAGGATCAGGTCGGTACCGGTTTGGGGCTTGCGATTGCGCGCGACATCGCACGCTCGCACGGCGGCGACATCGTGTTGTCGGACTCGCCGATGGGCGGCCTGCGCGCGATCGTGCGGATTCCAGTGTAGATCAAGCGGTGACCGTTTCGTCGCCGGCATTGTCGCGGCGGGCGCGCCGGCGCGTCCGCGTCGGGCACAAGCGCGAGGGCACTGACAAAAGATCATCGAGCATGCTCGACCAGCGCTGACCGCGCGCGAGCGCGCTGTCGAGCGCCGCCATGGTGCGGGCAAGCCCGGGATCGGTGTCGTCAAGCCAGGTGCGCAGCACCGAGGCATAAAGAAGCGCGAGTCCCTGTGCCTGCACCATGCCTTTCGGGCCCGACGAGGGAACGGCGGCGGCGGCCAGCATCCATTGCTGCGATTGCACGGCCAAGCCATTGAGCGCGACTGCGAGAGGAGGATTGCGGCCAGCCGAGCGCAAGAGTGAGCGCACGGCCTCGCGGTGCGGCGCGTGCGCCTCAAGCCGGCGCATCAGCACATCGAACAGTCGCTCGCGCGGAGGCTCCTGCGCCATGTCACCGTCGCCGCCACGCAATACGGCACGGTCGATCTCTTTCATATGCGCAGACAGGATCGCGAGCGTGGTGCTGAACTCGCCGCGCAGATCGGCAAGCGATACTTCGGCGCGCTTGGCGATCTCGGCGAGGTCGATGCGCTCGATCTGCTTTTCGGCCAACAGGGCCATGAAGGCCGTGATGATGCGCTCGCGCGGCGGGCTGAAGGAAGCCTGGGTTTCATTCACCATGATGCGACCTCAACGTGATGCGACCTCAACGTGTTCCGTCACTTATGTAGAACTGCAAGTGGGGCGCCAAAAGGGCTGCCAAAGGACAGGCTCAGTGCCCCGTTTCCGAAGTTCGTAATACACCTCAGCGCGCTCTGACACGAACTTCGGATACAAAGGGGCACTGGCAACTCTATAGTGCTAGTACCGCCTTTCGATTTGAAGTTCCTAGCAGAGTTTGCTGCCGATGGTGTAGGAACTTCAAATCGGCGGCACTAGCCGGCCAGTTCGCGCGAGCGGTGGTTGCTGCCGTGACGGCCCTGTTCATGAGCTCCGCCATGCCGTCGGGAGCCATCAGCACATCGAGCGCGGCCGCGGTGGTGCCGCCAGGCGAGGTGACGTTCTGGCGCAAGGTCGCGGGGTCGAGCGATGAGCGGTTGAGAAGCTCGCCCGAGCCCGAAACGGTCGCGCGCGCGAGCTTCGCGGCAAGCTCCGGCGGCAGGCCCGCGGACGTGCCGGCGAGGGTCAAGGCCTCCACCAGCAGGAACACATAGGCCGGCCCCGATCCGGACACGGCCGTAACCGCGTCCATCAGGCCTTCGTCAGTCACCCATTCGACCAGGCCGGTTGCCGCCAGCAATGCGTGCACGAGCTCGCGCTGGCGCTGCGAGACCCTTGCGTTCGGAGCCACGACCGTGATGCCGCGGCCGATCGCGGCCGGTGTATTCGGCATCGCGCGCACCAGCGCGGTGTTTGGCGCGAGCGCACTCTCGAGAAAAGCCAGCGTGCGGCCGGCCATGATCGAGAGCACGACCGTGTCGGGTGCGAGCAGAGGCACGAGCGTCGGCACCACCGTCGGCGCGACCTGTGGCTTGATCGCGATCACGATTGCTGAGGCGTCGCGTACAGCTTTTGGTGGCGGATTGAGCTTTAACCCGCGTGAGGTGAGCGCAGTGAGCTCAGGGGTCGGTTGCGGCTCGATCACCACGACCGATGCGGCAGGAAGGCCGAGTGCCAGCCAGCCATCGAGCATTGCACCGCCCATCTTGCCGGCGCCGACCAGCACGATGGTCCCGGCAAAATCGGCAAGCGTGCGCGCTCCGGGAGCGGTTGGTGTCGTCATGGCAGTTCCTCGGCAGTCCCTCGTGTCATCGGCCGATCCGGGAATATCACCGGGGCTGGAGACTACCAAACGAGGCGCGCTGAGACTGCCGTCTCGGTCAGAGGCGGGTCTTTACTGTGGAGCTGATCAGGCTCGTCAGGCTTGGCCTGCGGTCTCGAACATGGCTGCTTCGAGCGCCTCGCGCGCCGACTTTCCGGCCCAGATCACGAACTGGAACGCCGGATAGTAGCGCTCGCATGCTTCGAGTGCCGTTGCCAGCAGCGCCTCGCACTGCCGTCTGGAGGCCTCGACGCCGCCGGCAAGCACGAGCGCATGCCGGAACATCATCAGTCCGTCCTGGCCCCAGAAATCGAAATGCCCGACCCACATCTGCTCGTTGACCAGAGCGGTCAGGAGCTGCACCTCGGCGCGGCAGCGCTCCGGCGTCTTGATCTCGAACGCGCAGGCAAGATGCAGCGCTTCGATATCGTCCATCCAGGTAAAGGAGACTTGGTAGTCGGTCCACTTGCCGCGCACCAGGATCGTGATCTCGTCCTCGCCGGCACGCTCAAACGACCAGTCATTGGTCGACGCCATGCGCTCGACCACTTCGAGCGGATTTCCTCGGTGATCCGTTATTTCAATCAGGGACATCCCTGTCTCCACCTGCCGCCCGATTCACGCAAAGCGTACTCAACCGTGTACGCGTGCCGCCTTGTTTTTGAGGACACTGCCCCTAAGGAGCCGCTCGTTTACTCCGGGGCGAATCACTTGACTGATTGACTATAGACTCCACGATTCCACGGGAGATAGCCCCATTGAGCCCGCCAAAGGTTAACGATTGGTGGATATCGACGGTCCATCCACAACTTGCTGTTTCGCAAGAGTGCACCGCGAAGAAAAACTCAACGAGCCGCTACGATGAAACGCGCGACTGCGCGCTCGCTCTGTTTGATAGATGCCAGCTCCGATGTCTGCCGCGAGCAAGATGCCGTGCGCACGCGTGCAATGTGGACAACTACAGCGGCCGGCGCCTGTCCGGTACCGTTTCACGGCAAGTGTTGGCCAGATAAGCAGGTATCCGGCGCGCGACGCGGTGTTGAAAGGCTGTGGAGATTGTTTGGAAAAGTCTTGAAAACTTGCGCAGACATTCTGCGAAGCAGCGTGCGCCGCGTCGGCCGATCATCAATCGAACAGGCTTGAGACTGACTCCTCGGCAGCCGTGCGTGCGATCGCTTCGCCGATCAAGGTCGAGACGGACAACACTCGGATATTGCGTGCGACCCGCACCGCCTCGGTCGGCTGGATCGAGTCGGTGATCACGAGCTCCTTCAAATTCGACGACGCAATGCGCGCAACCGCTCCGCCTGAGAGTACACCATGAGTAATGTAGGCGTAGACGTCAGTCGCGCCCTTCTCGAGCAGCGCATCGGCCGCGTTCACGACCGTGCCGCCCGAGTCGATGATGTCGTCGACCAGGATGCAGGTGTGGCCCGCGACGTCGCCGATCACGTTCATCACCTCGGATTCGCCCGGGCGCTCGCGCCGCTTGTCGACGATCGCAAGCGGCGCATTGATGCGCTTGGCGAGCCCGCGTGCACGACCCACCCCGCCGACGTCGGGCGAGATCACCATGACCTTGCCGAGGTCGAAGCGCTCCTTGATGTCACGCACCATCATGGGGGCGGCGTAGAGATTGTCGGTCGGGATGTCGAAGAAGCCCTGGATCTGACCCGCATGTAGGTCGAGCGTCATGACGCGATCGGCGCCCGCATTGGTGATCAGGTTGGCGACCAGCTTGGCCGAGATCGGCGTGCGCGGCCCGGGCTTGCGGTCCTGCCGGGCATAGCCGAAGTAGGGGATTACGGCCGTGACGCGTCGCCCCGATGCGCGGCGCAGCGCATCGATGATGATCAACAGTTCCATGAGATGGTCGTTGGTCGGGAACGAGGTCGACTGGATCACGAAGACGTCGGACCCGCGGACGTTCTCCTGGATCTCGACAAAAATCTCCATGTCGGCGAACCGCCGGACCACCGCCTTGGTCATGGGCGTCTGCAGATAGGCCGCGATCGCGTCGGCGAGCGCCGGATTGGAGTTGCCGGCTACCAGTTTGATCGTACCGTTATTGGCTCGCATGGCTCTCTTGTCGGCCGCCATCCCAGTCTCCGACGCGAGTCCCCCGCTCGCTTGCGGGGTCCTGATAACAAGGACGCGCCGCTGCTGGCAATATCGGGGGGTATTAAAGTCAGGAGTTTTTCTCGCCGGGACGGGAGCGAAAAATGTGCAAATGGCGGTATTTGGGGTGGATTGTGGCCGGTGGGCCACGCCGCCGGCCGGTTCAGCTGGCAAGTGCTTAACCAGCAAGTGCGATGGCGTTGAGGTGCCGGCCGTAGTCGGGCTCGCGGAGGTGGACGGAGCGGCGATAGCTGAAGAAGGTCTCGGGCTCGGTATAGGTGCAGCGGCCGAGGTCGTCGATCTGACCGATGCCGGCCTGGGCCAGCCGTGCCGCCACGTAGCCGGCAAGATCGAACAGAGCGTGGCCAGCCCGCGGCGCGTTCTGGAAGAAGCGCTCGTTGCTGGAGTCGGCGGCGGCGAACTGCGCAACGAACTCCGGCCCGACCTCATAGTTCTGCTGCCGGATCATCGGGCCGAGCGCGGCCACGATGCGGGAGCGGTCGGCGCCGCACTGCTCCATCGCCGCGATGGTCGCTTCCGCGACGCCGGAGAACGCGCCGCGCCAGCCGGCATGCGCGGCGCCAATCACGCCGGTCTTGGCGTCAGCGAACAGGATCGGGCCGCAGTCGGCGGTGCTGACCGCGATCGCGAGCCCTGAAGCGCGCGTGACGATCGCGTCGGCCTTCGGGCGCGCATTCGCGTTCCAGGGCTCATCTACGGTGACCACAACGGGCGAATGGATCTGATAGGCCGAGATCAGACGCGCGGGCAAAACACCCACCGCGGCTGCCATGCGGGCGCGGTTCTCGGCGACGTCCGCAGGCGCATCATTGGAGCCGACGCCGCCATTGAGGCTCTCATAACATCCGGTCGACACGCCGCCCGTGCGCGTAAAGAAGCCGTGCCGGATTCCACTAAGCGCGCTCAAAGCAGATGACTGAAGCATGGTTGCCATGAGGATCAGTGCCGATCAGAACGCGGGCAGTGCACCGAGCTTGGGATGTGCACAGCCGATCACCTTGAACAGGCTCCCCATGCCAGTGCGGCTCGTGCTGGTGAGGCGGTCGAGCGCGGCGTCGATCTCGGGGACCTTCGATGGCGGTACTGCCTTACGCAGCACCGCGGCGCGGCTTTCGATTCCAAGATTGCGCAGGAACGCAGCCTGGTCGAGTGGGCCGAAGACGCGCGCACCCATGCTCTCGGCGGCCTGAGCCAGCGCCTGGAAATCGACGTGCGCGGTGAGGTCGACCGCGCCTGGCGCCTCCAGCGGGTTGGCGAAGGTGTGCTGGCCGACCGCCTGCAGCGTGTCACCGGTGGCGCTTTCGATATGGCCGTAGTCGATCACGAGCGCAGCGCCCGGGGTGCGTGCCACCCGGCGGCCGATCTCGAGCGCGATATTGTCGGCGCGCCACTCGAAGATCTCACCGATCTCGGAATCGCGCAGCCCCTTCGGCAGCATCTGCTCGAACAGCGGGATCGGATCGCGCGCATTGCTGAACTGCAGCCGATCGCGCTGATCGAGCTTGATCACACGCTCATGCCAGCCGTCGACGCACATGACGGCCTGCTGCACCGGCAAAGCGTCAAAGAACTCGTTGGCCAGAATGATCGACGGCCCATACGGAACCTCGTCGAGGGTCTTGTGCCACTCGACCGGCACATTGCTGCTGTTGACGGCGCGGCGTTGCCGCTCTTCGAGCATCGGGCTGACCTCGACGAAATGCACGCGCACCGCCTTGCGGAAATCGGGTAACGCATAGGCGGTGCGCAGGATGTCGAGCATCATGGTGCCGCGCCCCGGCCCGAGCTCGATCAGGCGCAAGCTGTCCGGCTCGCCCATGAGCTTCCACACCGCCATGCTCCACAGCCCGAGCAGCTCGCCGAACATCTGGCTGATCTCGGGCGCGGTGATGAAATCGCCGCGCGCACCGAGCGGGTCGCGCGTGCATGTAGTAGCCGTGTCTGGGATCGGTCAGGCAGAGCGCCATGTATTGCCCGACCGGAATCGGGCCCGCGCCTGCGATGCGGCGGCGGATCTCGGTTTCGAGAGCTTGCGAGTCCTCGGTCTTCGAGTCGGTCATCAGGTCGCCTGCGCGGGCCTGGCCCTGTGCGCCGCCCAGAGAAACGCGATGCCGGCCAGCATCAGCGGCAGCGACAGCAGCATGCCCATGGTGGCCCAGCCCCAGTAGAAGTCGAGCTGCGCATCGGGCTGGCGGAAGAACTCGCAGATGAACCGCGCGATCCCGTAGCCGATTGCGAACACGCCGATGATGGTGCCGGGCCGCTTGAGCGCGCCGGCGCGCAGGAACAGCGCCAGCACGATCAGCAGAACAACACCTTCGAGCGCCGCCTCATAGAGCTGGCTCGGGTGGCGCGGCAAGGGACCTGCGCCCGGGAACACAATCGCCCATGGCACGTCGGTGACGCGGCCCCACAGCTCGGCATTGATGAAGTTCGCGAGCCGCCCGAGGAACAGACCGATCGGAGCAACCGCGCAGGTGATGTCGCCGAGCGAAAGCCACGGAATGCCACGACGCCAGGCGAATAGCACCACGGCGGCAACGCATCCGAGAAAGCCGCCGTGGAACGACATGCCGCCCTTCCAGAGCTGCACGATCTCGGCCGGATGCTCGACGAAATAGGGCGCGTTGTAGAACAGCACGTAGCCGGTGCGGCCGCCCAGGATGATGCCAAGCGTCACCCACAGGATGAAGTCATCGTAGTCGGTGACAGTGAGCGGCGCCTTTCCGCCCCATAGCGCCTCGGAGCGCACGATCGCGCGCGCATAGAACCAGCCACCCAGGATACCCACGATATAGGCGAGCGCGTACCAGCGAATGGCGAACGGCCCGATGCTGATCAGCACCGGGTCGATGTTGGGGAACGGGATGACGTTGAGCGGCATCGGGATTTTGACTGCGTTCGAAGTGCGTGATGCAGGCAGGGCGCGCGAGCGAAGTCAAGCTATCACTTCACCAACACGTCGTAACCAAGGCAGATGGCATTCGATCTTGGGTGCAACTATGGATTCAGGCCGATTGCTTGTCTTTCGCGTCTTTCGGCCACTCTAGTGCGACGGCGGCCCGCTCGATGCCGGCAGGGAAGCGCGCCCGCTGCAAGGGCTCGGCACGGACGAACAGAAGCCGGGAACGGAACGCGGGTGGGCTCTCCACAATCAGGATGCCTCGGAGTGCGGCTGAATTGGGCGAGAATACCGGCTGCTCGAGTGCAAAATGATGGTCGCGTTGGGTCCAGGCTGGCGCCGCAAGCTTCCAGCGTAGCGCCAGATGCTCTCCCACTGCGCCTATCCAAGCGTCGATGCGCGGATCGCCAACCGGTTCCGGTGCAGCATTGAGCCGTTGTTGTTGCACGACCTTGTCGCCGTGGTCGAGATAGAACTCGTCGACGAACTCGTCGAGCGCCATGGCGAAATCGGGTGGGCGAGTCCGGGCAATCTGTGCGACCTCGGCCAAAGTTTGCGGGCGCGCCATGGTTTCACCCGCCCGACTTCGCTTGAATGGTGCTAGCAAGCTCACGCAGCCGCTGTTCGGACGCTGGTGGGAGAGCGTGATCTGGAAAGAATCGCCGAAAGGTCTCGCGAAGCCCATCCACCGTGTTGACTCCGCATGCGATGCCAAGCTGGACTGCATCTGCAAAGTCGCGATCGTCGGCTGTTGAGCGTTCAAGGGCGCTGAGCTTCATCGCCAGCATATACGACGGCTTCGCCGCAACGACGCGGAGTTCGACCCGCTCGAGAATCGAACTGAAGCAAAATCGCGCTACCGCCATAGATGGCGATCTCACCGAGGGCCTTTCGATCGAGCAGATATTGCCCCATGATTCGAAATGCCTCCTCGATGACTTCGCGATCAAGCTTCTTCCGTTCCGTCATCGTGTCGATATCTCGGCAGCAGTTCCACACCAAGTTTACCAGCCCCAGCGGTAATTACATCTCGGTCAGGCTTGCCTTCCGGGGCTCGCCTCCCCATTCTTCCCACAAAGATGTTCTGGCGCTACCGGAGCCTGCCCATGACCCAGACCAGCAACCGTTTCTTCGACGAGGTCGCCCGCCTGATGAACGACGCCGCCGGCGTCGCGCAGGGTATCAGGCGCGAGGTCGACACCATGTTCAAGACGCAGGCGGAGAAGTGGCTGCGCGACCTCGACCTGGTCAAGCGCGAGGAGTTCGAGGCGGTCAAGGACATGGCCCGGCTGGCGCGCGAGGAGAACGAGGTGCTGCGGACCCGCATCGCGGCCTTGGAGGCTAAGCTTTCCGGCGGTCCATCGGTATCTCCAGCGTCACCGCCGCCGCCACGCCGAGCGATCCGACCTCGCCGGCGGCCTGACGTCGGGCGTCCGAAATCCCTGTTTTCATTTCAAGAACTTGCCGGTATAAGCCCGGGCAGCCCGCGGCCCCGACACCCCTGGAGGCAGGCCGAGGCTATTTCGTCATCCAATTCAAAGGGATACTACAATGGCGACCATCCAGCAGCTGAAGGCGATGGCGCGTCCGCGTGGCAGCAAGGGGGCTGCCCGGGCGGAGCGTCGCCAAGGCCGCGTGCCGGGCGTGATCTACGGCGACAACCAGGACCCCATCACCATCTCGGTCGATCATGCCGAGCTCAAGCGCCGCATCTATGCCGGGCGCTTCCTGAGCACGATCTACGAGATCGAGCTCGATGGCGCGAAGCACCGGGTGATCCCGCGTGATTTCCAGCTCGATCCGGTAAAGGATCTGCCGGTTCACGTCGACTTCATGCGGCTCGGCAAGGGCGCCAAGATCCGCGTGCGCATCCCGATCAAGATCTTGAACGCCGACCAGTCACCGGGCGTCAAGCGCGGCGGTACGGTCAATATCGTGACTCACGCGATCGAGGTGCAGTGCGCGCCGGAAGAGATTCCGGAAGCGATCGAGGTCGATATCGCGAGCCTTGAGATCAACTATTCGAAGCACCTGAGCGACATCGCACTGCCCAAGTCCCTGCGGGTGGTGGAGCGCATCGATCCGACGCTCGTCACTATCGTGCCGCCGTCAGGCTATGCGGAAGAAATGAAGGCGGCGGCGGAAGCGGCGGCTGCGGCCGCGGCGGCTGCTGCGGCGGCGCCAGTGGCTGGTGCGCCGGCAGAGGGTGGCGCGGGTGCTCCAGGCGCGGCTGCGCCGGCACCCGGTGCGGCTGCTCCGGCGGCAGCGCCCGCTGCGCCGAAGAAATAGTGTTGCTTCGCCTCCTCAACGTTTGGTGGGGGCGAATAGCGAAATAGCGAAGGGCGAATGGCGGGGTTGGGAAGAAACTGATCTCCCTATTCGCTACTCGCCACCCGCTATTCGCCTTCTTTGCGCAGGCGAAGCATGCTGCTCCTCGTCGGTCTCGGCAACCCCGGCGCCAATCACGTCGGCAATCGCCACAACATCGGTTTCATGGTGGTGCAGGCGATCGCCGCGCGCCACAACATCGCGCCGTGGCGGCGCCGCTTCCAGGGCGTTGCCGTGGAAGGCCCGATCGGATCGGAGCGTGTGCTGCTGCTGTTGCCCGGCACCTATATGAATAAGTCGGGACGCGCCGTGGCCGAGGCTGCGCGCTTCTACAAGCTCGAGGTTGGGCAGGTCGTGGTCTTCCACGACGAGCTCGATCTTGCCCCCGCCAAGGTGCGGGTGAAGACCGGCGGCGGGGTCGCGGGACACAACGGCCTGCGGTCGATCACCGCGCACATCGGCAATGACTATCGCCGCGTTCGTATCGGCATCGGCCATCCAGGCGATAAGCATCTGGTGCACCCGCATGTGCTGTCCGACTTTGCCAAGAGCGAACGGCCCTGGGTGATTGCGTTGTGCGACATCATCGCCGACAACGCCGAGCTTCTGGTCAAGGGCCAGGACGCCACGTTCCAGAACAAGGTCCACCTCGCCATGCAGGCGAAGGGATTTTCCGACAGCAAAGAGCAGGCGCCGAATGACTGACGTCGTCACCGCCATCCGGAGCGGCGCGCTGCACGCGAGAGATTAGCAATGGGATTCAAGTGCGGCCTTCTCGGCCTGCCGAATGTCGGCAAGTCGACCGTCTTCAACGCGTTGACCGCGACCGCGGCGGCGCAGGCCTCGAACTATCCATTCTGCACGATCGAGCCGATGGTGGGCGAGGTGCTGGTGCCGGACCCGCGGCTCGACACGCTCGCCAAGCTCGCCAAGTCGGCCGTGATCAAGCCGGCGCGCCTCTCCTTTGTCGACATCGCGGGCCTCGTCGCCGGCGCGTCCAAGGGGGAGGGGCTGGGTAACCAGTTCCTGGCGCATGTGCGTGAGGTGGATGCGGTGGCGCATGTGGTGCGCTGCTTCGTCGACAACGACATCACCCACGTGGCCGGCAAGGTCGATCCGATCGCCGACATTGAAATCATCGAGACCGAGCTGATGCTCGCCGACCTCGAAAGCCTCGAGAAGCGCGTCGACAATCTCGCCAAGAAGGCCAAGGGCAGCGACCGCGACGCGCTGGAAGCCAAGGGTGCGCTCGATCTCGTCAACCGCGCGCTCGCGCTCCTGCGGGACGGAAAGCCTGCGCGCCTGGTCGAGCGCACGGCGGAGCAGGAGAAGCCGTTCCGGATGCTTGGCCTTTTGACTGCGATTCCGATGCTCTACGTGTGCAATGTCGACGAGGCATCGGCTGCGACCGGCAACGAGCTCTCACGCCTCGTCGAGGCGCGCGCGCAAGCCGAAGGCGCGGCTTGCGTCGTCATCTCGGCCAAGATCGAAGCCGAGATTGCGGTGCTGCCGCCATCCGAGCGGGCCGACTACCTGGACGCGATCGGGCTCAAGGAGCCTGGCCTCGATCGCCTGATCCGCGCCGGCTATGGGCTGCTTGATCTGATCACCTACTTTACCGCCGGGTCCCAAGGAGGCTGCGGCGTGGACGATCCCGCGTGGCACCAAGGCGCCGCAGGCGGCGGGCGTGATCCACACCGATTTCGAGCGAGGGTTCATCCGCGCCGAGACCATCGCTTACGACGACTATGTCAGTCTGGGCGGCGAGGCTGGCGCGCAGGCGGCCGGCAAGATGCGGCTCGAGGGCAAGACCTACGTGGTCGCGGACGGCGACGTGATGCACTTCCGGTTTGCGAACTAGAAGTCCTGGGCTTGGTCCGGGTTAGAGCCAGTTTCGAAAAAGATCATGCTCAAACGGCTTTGATCCGATGCTGATCGGATCAAAGCCGAGGAAGCTCTACATCTGTCCGCGATTGCGGATGGCGCCGAGATGCTCGTTGATGCGGAAGGTGATCAGGATGAATTCCGCGACGATGCGGGCGGTCAATATCCCGATCAGGACGCCGAAGAGGCTGGCCACCATCATCAGCAGGCCGCTGAACGGGTTCACCGCCATCATCAGCAATCCGGTGAAGAGGTTCGAGAGTCCAAACAGCACCGACAGGCCGACCGCGAGCCAGTAGAAAACCTTGATGATCGATGGTGTTATGAATCGTTCCCACTGGAACAGGTCGCGTAGATCGAGCATGAGGCCTCCTCTCGACGGGCGCGGCGGCGGAGACTGCACCTGTGGCCGATTTGGGTCAATCGAGGCGTCAATCGGTTGCGTTTGTGCCCATTTGGTGACAGGGATCGGGCGGCGGGAACTTATGAGGGCTTTTTCCCCCGATTGCTGCTGGTTGATCGTCCGTCGCTCATCCCCAGGTTCCGAAATCGCCGTGCCGCAACGCCATTGGGAAGATTTCAGTCCGGGAAGCGTCTCGGAGTTCGGACCGCGACACGTCACACGGGACGAAATCGTGGAATTCGCCGCGGCGTTCGACCCCCAGCCGATGCACCTCGATGAAGCGGCAGCACGCGCCAGCATGCTCGGTTCGCTGGCGGCGTCCGGTTGGCATAGCTGCTGCCTGCTCATGCGTATGATCAGCGACGGCTTCCTTGGCCAATCGCACTTCCTGGGAGCGCCCGGTGTCGACGAGGTGCGCTGGCTCAGGCCGTTGCGGGCGGGCGAAAGCATCCGCGTCCGCGCGACCGTGCTGGAGACGCGGCCCTCACGCACCCGACCGCAGACTCGGCTTCGTCAGGTTTCTGTTCGAGCTTCTCGATTCCTCGGGCGCCGTCCTGATGACCCTGACCGTGAGCCCGATGTTTGCGCGCCGCGATGCGGCCAGCGCATCGAGCGACGGGGTGGCTAGCTGATGCGGTTCTTCGAGGACATGCGCGTCGGCGACCGGGCCGAGATCGGCCGCTACACCTTCACAGTCGAGGAGATCAAATCGTTCGCACAGCGTTTCGATCCGCAGCCGTTCCATCTCGACGAAGCCGCCGCTGCGCAATCGCTGTTCGGGGCGCTCTGCGCCTCCGGCTGGCACACAGCCTGCATGTGGATGCGGCTTGCGGTGGAGTACCGCCGGCGCGAGGACGAGGAGCGCCGTGCGCGCGGCGAGCCGGTCGCGGCGCTTGGTGTGTCGCCCGGCTTCCGTGAGCTGCGCTGGCTCAGCCCGGTCTTTCCCGGCGACACCATCACTTACGCCACCGAGATTGTGGAGCTGCGCCCATCGGCGAGCCGGCCCGAATGGGGTATCATGACGTCACGTAACACCGGCACCAACCAGCGCGGGGAGCCGGTGTTGTCGTTCATCAGCTCGGCCTTTGTCGAGCGCCGGGCACGTCACTTGGAGCGTTAATGACTGTTGCGGGCGGTGAGACGATCGAAAGGCCTGAGGCGCGAGGCGAGGAGCGCCGCGCCGCCGGCGTCGCCTGCGGGGCGCATGCGCTGCATGACGGCTACACCGATCTCATCGTCATAATGCTGCCGATCTGGCAGGCCGAATTCGGTCTCGGCTATGCGGAGCTCGGCCTGATGCGCGGTCTGTTCGCCGGCACCATGGCGGCGTTTCAGATCCCCGCTGGTCTCGTGGCGGAGCGCCTGGGAACGCCGATGGTGCTGGCCGGCGGGACTGCGCTGGCGGGGCTTGGCTATTGTTTCGCCGGCGCGAGCGCGGGCTTTGCGCTTCTGCTCGTGGCGTTGGTCATCGGCGGGCTCGGCGCCAGCACCCAGCATCCGCTCGCATCCGCCCTGATGGCGCACGCATTCGCGGGCGCCCGCTCCATGAAGGCGCTCGGCACCTACAACTTCGCGGGTGACATCGGCAAGATGACGGTGCCGGCGGTCGCGTCGGTCATGCTGGTGGCGATGCCGTGGCGGCCGGTGCTGGCGCTGATCGGAGCCTGCGGGCTCGTTGCCGCCGCCGCGATCTATCTGCTGACGCCGCGCTACAGTGCGGAGCCCAAGGCCGCGACCCAGGATGCGACAGCAAACGTCGCGACGTCGGCTCGGACGATCTCGCCTTGCTTATCCGGTTCTCGTGTCGATCGGCGTGCTCGACAGCGCCACCCGCATGGGCTTCCTGTTGTTCCTGCCGTTCGTGCTCACCGAAAAGGGCGCGAGCCTGCCGACCGTCGGGCTTGCCTTGACGCTGGTGTTCGCCGGCGGCGCTGCGGGCAAGCTCGTCTGCGCCTTCATCGGCGCGCGCATCGGGGCGATCGCCACGGTGTGGCTGACCGAGGGACTGACCGCAGTGGTGATTGTCGCGCTGCTGCCGCTGCCGCTCGAAGCCGCGCTTGTGCTCTTGCCGTTGATCGGGATCGCCCTCAACGGCACCTCCTCGGTGCTCTATGGCTCCGTGCCCGATCTGGTGACCCCGGAATGGCGCGCGCGCGCATTCTCGATCTTCTATACCGGGACGATCGGGTCCGGCGCGCTTGCGCCCGTGCTCTATGGTGTTGTCGGCGATCTTCTCGGAGTGCCGGCGGCCCTGCTAGTCGTTGCCGGAGTTGTAACCTTAACACTACCTTTATCGCTGGCGCTGCGTCCGGCGCTGGCGAGGCGATGAACGCAACGCCGCTCCACCGATGCATCAAATTGTATCGATCCCCGCAACGGTTTTCTGAGCGTTCCATCCTATAGTGGGATACAGGCGTCGACGGAGGCGTCGAATGGAACGTAGATATCAATCGCGGTCGCGCACGCTGAAATCGGCGCGCATCCTGCTCAACCACCATCAGTCGGTCATTGACTGCGTCGTGCGCAATCTGTCGCCGACCGGCGCCTGTCTGAAGGTGGAAACCACGTTTGGTATTCCGGACCGTTTTGATGTCATGTTCGACATCGACAAGACGATCCGCACCTGCCGCTTGATCTGGCACAAGGACAGGCAGATCGGGGTGGAGTTCGAGAGCGACGGCAAGGCGGCGTAAGCACGCAACAGGCGCCTTCAGCATCCGTTGACCATAGCGGGTTCCGATTCAGCTTCTCTTGACCATGTGGTGCGGGCAGCGCACCGCAGTGCGCCGCATTAACACGGCGGGAAGGGCTCGTGGCTAAGCCTTGAAGCGGGGATTTTAGGGGAGATCACGATGCCAATTCGCCAAGGCGCGATCCTTTTCACGTTGCTCTGCACCGTCGCGATCACGGTCGCGCACCAGATCGGCTCCGGCCCGGACCGGCTTGCGAGCCTGGCTGGCCGGATCGCGGGCGCGGGCACGAGCGAGGCCACGGGTAGCATCGATCCCGCTACGCAGACCGGATGGATCGACCTGAGCGACGAGCAGCGCGGCTTTCTCTTCCTTGGCGTGATGAATCTGACCGATGTGCCGGATGTCGAATTGCCGGAGACCGCGACGCTTATCGGATTGCCCGCCGTGCTGCCGGACTTTGTCGAGCTGCAGGACCTGCCCGCCATGGTGACGCGCAAGATTCCGACGGTGCGGCCCTACAAGTTCGTCAAGCTCGACGATCGCATTCTCGTGGTCCGACCCGCCGACCGCGTCGTGGTGTCGGAAATTCCTCGCTATCGCCTGCTGCCATAGTCAAACGCAAAGTCGTCAAAGGCGAAATCATAAAAAGAAACGCGTGCGACGTTGCCGCCGCACGCGCCAGAGCCGAATAGTAGCCGGCCCCATCCCCAACTGGTTTGCTCTTTAACGCTGTGCAGTGCGGGGCGTCCAGTCGGCGCCACCCTTCCACTTGCCGAGACTCTCCGCGATGATCTTCGTCGACTGCATCGCCGACTGGCTCAGATGCGCGTACTCGGTGATCTCACGCTGAACGCGGGCACCTTCCTCTTCCAGCATGTCGCGCAGGGTCTGCAGCTCGGTGATCAGCCGGTCGATCTCTTGGACCGACGATCCGGCCACGCGCTGCAGCAGCGTCGAGATGTTGTTGGCGACCAACTCGCTGTCCATCTCAGGCGAGCGGCGGAGGCTGGGGCCGTCGCGGCGGACAAATTCCCGGATCTCTCCTTCGACCGCGGCTTCGGCCGCCGGCTGATCGAGATCCGCAGGCTTGCTGCTAACCACAAGTGTCATGTTCAATTACCCCCTGCTCCGACCCCGCGGGAGAGCGCGCTATGCACGTTCCTCTCGCGCGACGGATAGCGACATCAGAATGTGACCAGATCGCGGCCACACCCCATTCGTCCACCGTCGTCAACAGCGCGCGATGTTCAGACGTGTGGCGATGCTGTGGCGCGTCGTGCGAAAGCGGCAGGATGCAGACGCATTCGCTAACATGGTACCGGCGGAGGACTTGTCTCTGCCATGCAAGTTAACAGCGTATGCGACATTGCATCGCTGATTCGTACCAATTGCAGGCTGAGTTCCAGATATTTTCGAATCACGCAGATGGTTGTTGCTGCTGCGCGACTGACGTCATGCTTGTGGGATCGAGCAGACAGTAACTCATGGTGACAGGCGCCTCGGCCTGCTTTTGCTCGAATTGTGGATGCTTGGATGTGACGTCGATCGCAATCGTGACGGGCGATACGGTCGCAGCTCTCTCGATACATCAGTAGCCGACAATGATCTCTGCGACCGCTGGCTTGATTGCTTTCACTGTGGCGTCGGTCGACGCCAGCTCTGCAGCGGCCAGCTCGATCGCGTTGGGCGATGCCTTGGTGTCGGCGCGCATTGACACGCCGACCTTGCAGCCGCCTGCAATCGACTCAAGCGCGCCTCCCTGCCAATCGCTGACCGATCCTTCGTTGCTGCTGCCGAAGCCTTTGAGCTTGAACGGCTTGCCGTTCAGCCGCTCGAGCTGGGCAATCTGCAGCCCGAGCTTGAGGCCCTTCGGTGCAGTCCACGTGGACTGACCGTTGATCACGATCAGATAGGTGCCGCTGCGGGACGTCTCGTTGTCCCACCAAACTTCCAGGCGTCGTTTCGGATCCTTCGGAAACAGCACGGTCGCCATCAGCTTCTTGCCTTCGGAGGCATCGACCTCCGTGAACACGATGTTCTCCGGTTTGTAAGCGGTCGCGAGCTTGAGGTGGCTTGAGTCCTTCGCAAAGGCGCCGCCGCAAGTGACGGCTCGCGCCGGCTGCGCGGGTGGCTGGGCCGGTGGATACGATGTCGGCTGCCGCTGCGGTTGCGTCTGCGATCGCGCTGGTGCTGTCTGCACGGGGCTCGATGGTGAAGCTCGTCGCTCAAGCGGGTCGGGGGCCGGCTCGCGCTGGATCTGCCGCGGCGACAGCTCCTCGGTGTAGATCTTCGGATCAGGAAACGGCGAGCGCTGCTGCGCTGATGCGAAAGACGGAGCGGCAGTTCCCACAGCGACGAGCGAAACAAGCAACCAGCGACTTGCCATCCCTTGCCTCATAGCCCCACGAAATGCCCCAGCCCTGCAGCATACAGAAGTTTGTGGCCGTTTGGCGTGCTTCAAAATTCGTGTCCATCGTTTGAATGGCTGACGAGAAGACGCCGGCCATGCACTTAAGTCTTCGCACTGTTGAGTGACGGTTGCAGTGCACGACGGCATTGTTTGTGTATGCGCAGTGGGTCGTTCAATTCGTCGCTTTCGGGCCTTCATGAGTTCAAATGAGGCCGTGCTTCTTTGTGGATGGCTGGTGCGGTCCAAGTCGCCGACGAAATTGGTCGTGATCAATCAGCCGTTGCTTTTGCGGTTTGTCGACCCGCTCCGACACGTGTTGTAGCGATCGCCGCAGATGCGGTCGGAGGTAAAGAGTAGGTAGGCCAAAAATAAAGAGACCCGGATCGCGGGGGGGGGGGCGATCCGGGTCTCGGAGAATGCGGGTGGGGGGAACCCGCACTTCACACACTTTAACGGGTCAGCGCATCACAGTAGCACCGGCAACGTCGGCCACCGCACAGGCTGACACCAGGGTATTCGCTGGAGCCGTGCAACTTGTTACCTGATGCACGCTCGGTTCAGGCGCTCCGGCTGGGCCGGTCCCCTGGCGTTGGGCTTGAGCGAGCCCGACGATGATGGCGAGCGCGGCTGCCGGAAGAGCGACGTAGCGGGGGGACAGGGGGGACATTGTGTCGATCCTCGGCGGGCCGCGCCCGCATGTGACCCCTATAGAGACCCCATGTTTCTGGATGATGTCCTCGAATGTTTCAGGATTGTTTCGCTGGGGATACCTCTCAGCGAGGCAGGTCTGCAGCGAGGACTTGCTCAAACAGCGCTTCCGAGCTGGTACGGGCGTCCACGGTCGCGTTGCGGTTTGCTGATACCTTTTGCCGGCCCGGATCGTCGAAGCCGTGGCTGGCGCCGGGGTAAAGCTTGAGCGTGATGTCGCCGCCAAGTGCCCGGCTGCGCTCGACAAATCTCTTGCAGAGCCTGGGCGAGGTCTCCTCATCGGCTGTGCCATGGAAGGCCAGAACCGTCGCATAAGGCCGGTAGCCCTGTGCGTCAAAATGCCCGCGCAGTCCGCAGCCGGCATAAAACACCAGCGCGGCGCGGAAGCCGGTCGGGCCAGCGGGTCGCTGCGCATCCACCGCCATGGCGGCCAGTGCCGCGCTGCCGCCATTCGACCAGCCCTGCAGCCCGATGCGATCGGGAGCCACATCGGAGCGGCTGCGCAGATAGGCGAGCGCCCCATAAGCATCGAGCGGGCGCACCGTGACCTCGTTCACGGCATCGGGACGCTCGTTGATGGTGTGGCGGCCGAAGCCGCCTGGATAACCGCGCGGCCCGAAGCTGTCGACCAGCACCGCAACGTAGCCAAGCGCCGACCAGCTTTCGCCCCACATCTTGTGCCGCTTCGACAGCGTCGAGGCGTTGTAGGGGCCGCCGTTCTTCACATTGGTCGAATAGGGGCCGGCACGGCCGTGCATCATCACCACCGCGGGCGCGTGCTCGGTGCGCTTGTCCTTCGGCGTGTAGACGAAGCCCGTCAGCGTCGTCGTGCCGTCCGCGCTCGGAAATTGCACCGTGGCCGGAAGCATACCCTGTGCCTGCCCGTGCACCGGCCCAAATGCCCCGATGGCGATGATCGCGCCGACCAGCACGATAGCCGCATGATATTGCAAGAGCTGCATCCTCGCCGTCCGTCAAAACTGTGCCGGAAAGCTTAGCGCGCCGCCGCCGATACGGTATAGAGCGCTTGGCCAGAATCAATTGATGGGGGGCAGTTGTGAGTAGTGTTTCGCCTGATCTTGTAAAGGAATTGGCTCCGACCGGCACGCTGCGCGCCGCTATCAACGTGGGCAATCCGGTGCTGGTGCAGACCGACGCGGCCGGCACGCCAAGCGGAGTCACGATCGATCTTGCCCGTGAGCTTGCCAAGCGGCTTGGTGTGGCGCTCGAGACAGTTGTGATTGACGGCGCCGGCAAGTCGTTCGAGGCCGTGAAGGCGGCACGCTGCGACATCGGCTTCCTGGCAATCGAGCCGGCGCGCGCGGCCGAGATCGATTTCACCGCACCCTATGTGGTCATCGAAGGCGTCTATGCGGTGCGCCCGGATGCCGGCCTTGCGAGCAATGCCGAGGTCGATCGTGCGGGTGTGCGCATCGCGGTCAACAAAGGCGCCGCGTATGACCTCTTTCTCACTCGCTCGCTCAAGCACGCGACGCTCGCGCGCGCCGAGGATTCCTTTGAGATGTTCTTGCGCGACAAGCTCGAAGTCGTTGCCGGTGTGCGCCAGGCGGTGGTGCGCTTCATTGCCGCACACCCGGAGATCCGGCTGCTCGACGGCCGCTTCATGGAGATCGCGCAGGCAATGTGCCTGCCGAAGGGGCGGCCGAATGCAGGGCGCCATCTGGCAGCGTTCGTGGAGGAGATGAAGGCCTCAGGCTTCGTCGCCGATGCGCTTACACGCGCGAAGCAGGAGGCCAGTGTGGCGCCGCCGGCGAATTGACGCTGTCGGGTTTAGGTGCCTAGATTTGAGCAAAGCCGATCGCTGATCGGCAGGGAGGAACACCATGTCGCATCTCATGTCGAAGCTTGCCTGCTCGTTGCTGTTTGTCGTGTCGGGGGCATTTGCCGCCCACGCGCAGGGCGCGGCGCCGCCTGAGGTGGTGAAGGAGATCGCGCCGACCGGCAAGCTGCGCGCCGCGATCAACCTCGGCAATGCGGTGCTGGCGCAGAAGGGCGCCGACGGCGCGCCCAAGGGTGTCTCGGTCGATCTCTCGCGCGAGCTCGCGCGCCGGCTCGGCGTCCCGATCGAGATCACCACCTTCGAGGCCGCCGGCAAGGTGTTCGAAGGGATCAAGGCCGGCAGCGTCGACCTCGCGTTCATCGCGATCGAGCCGGTGCGCGCGGCCGAGATCGAGTTCTCCTCGCCCTATGTGCTGATCGAGGGCGGCTACATGGTGGCGAAGGATTCGCCCTTGAAGGCGATCGAGGACGTCGACCGGGCGGGCATCAAGATCGCAGTGGGCCTCAACTCCGCCTACGATCTGTTTCTCACGCGCACCATCAAGAACGCGCAGGTCGTGCGCGCGCACACCGGCGGCGGCGAGGCCATGATCGAGCTCTTTTTCAAAGACAAGCTTGACGTGGTGGCGGGCGTGAAGCCGGTGCTGGTCGAGTATGCCAAGACCAATGCCGCCATGCGGATTATTGACGGCCGCTTCATGGTGATCCAGCAGTCGATGGGTTTGCCCAAGGGCCGCACGACTGCGGCGCGCTATGTGCGCACGTTCGTGGAGGACGTGAAGGCGTCCGGCTTCGTCGCCGATGCGCTCAAGCGTAGCAACCAGACCGACGCCACGGTCGCGCCGCCCGAGCGCGCGGGCGGCTGAGCGCGTTCAAGCCTGTCCGTTCGTCCCCGCGAAAGCGGGGACCCAGCGCATTGATGCATGAGTCCCTGGTTCCCGCTTGCGCGGGAACAAACGGAGAATCTTGTGCCTCACAGCCCCAGATAAAACTTCTTGATCAAATCGTTGTTGTTGAGCTCCTCGGCCGAGCGGCCCTCGAACGCGATCTGGCCGTGCACGATCACGTAGCCGCGGTCGGCGATGCGCAGCGCCTGCGGGAAGTTCTGCTCCGCCATCAGCACGGTGAGCTTGTAGCGCTCCTTGAGCTCCTTGATCTTCTCGATCGTGCGCGCGACCAGGACGGGCGCCAGTCCCACCGAGGGCTCGTCGATGAGCAGGATGCGCGGCGACTGCATCAAGGCGCGCGCGAGCGCCAGCATCTGCTGCTCGCCGCCGCTCATCGAGCCAGCGAGCTGCGCGCGCCGCTCGGCCAGCCGCGGGAAGCACTCGAAGCAGAACGCGCGGTTGGCGTCGATCTCGGCGCGCGCCTTCTTGCGGAACGCGCCAAGGAGGAGATTCTCCTCGACCGTGAGGCGCGGAAACAGGCGGCGGCCTTCCGGCACCAGCGCAATGCCGAGGTCGACGATCTCTTCGGTCGTGCGCCCGACAAGGTCGTGCGCGACGCCGTCGATCTCGGCCACGATGCGGCCGGCGCTGGGCGGTACGATCCCCATCACGCATTTCATTAAGGTCGACTTGCCGTTGCCGTTGGTGCCGAGCAGCGCCACGGTCTCGCCCGAGCGCACGTTGAGCGAAACGCCCTCGATCACGCGCACCGCGCCATAAGCGGCGTCGAGCCCCTCGATGGTGAGGTTGTTGGCCTTGCTGCCGTTACTGTCCAAGGTACGCCCTCTCGACCTCGGGGTCACGAATGACGATGTCGGGTGCGCCGTCGGCGATCTTCTTGCCGGAGACCAGCACGACCAGCCGCTGCGAGAAGCTCATCACCGCGCGCATGATGTGCTCGATCATGATGATGGTGATGCCGCGCTCGTTGAGCCTGATCAGCAGCGCCACGATGTCCGCCACTTCGTTGTTGGAGAGCCCGGCCATCGACTCGTCGGCGATCAGAAGCTTCGGCTCGGCCGCGAGCGCCCGCGCAAGCTCGAGCTTGCGCATGTCCACCTGCGTCAGGTCGCGCGGCTGTTGGCTGCCCCTGTTGGCAAGCCCGACCAGCGACAACAGCTCGGCCGTGCGCGCCTCGATTTCGGCGGCGGACAGATGCGGGCCGGAGCGGGCGTTCACGGTGTAGAGGAGCGGCACGCGCAGGTTATCGGCGACGCTCAAGCTTGGGAATGGCCGCGGCAGCTGGAAGCTGCGCGCAAGACCGCGGCGGGTGCGCTGGTGCGCGGTCAGGCCGTTCATGGCAGTGCCGTCGAAGTGGACGGTCCCCATCTCGTTGGTCAGCGTGCCGCAGATGCAGTTGACCAGCGTCGATTTGCCGGAGCCGTTCGGACCAATGAGGCCGAGCCGCTCGCCGGCCTTGACCGACAGATTGATGCCGTCGAGCGCCACGAAGCCACCGAAGCGCTTGCTCACGTTGTCGACCTCGAGCAGCGCGGTCATGGCGTGCTCCGTGCGACGGGATCGCGCGGTCGCAGCACAAGGCCGGCAACCAGGCAGATCGCGAGCGCGAGCGCCGAAACGAGCCAGAGCCAGGACGGACCGGGTACGACGCTGAGCAGCGCCCCAAAGATTGGCAGGCCGACGAGCCAGGAGAGGCCGATGAGGCGCCCGCGCGCGAAGGCGAGGAAGACCAGCACGGCCCAGAAGATGATCTCGAGCGGTCGAGCCGCCAGCGCTTCCTGATGCAGGAAATAGATCGGGATCACGTTGACCGCGAACAGCAGCGCGAACACGGCCGGATCGGCCACGACATCGCGTGCGGTGCGGCGGCCCTGGAGCAGGCCGAGAATGCCGGTCGGCGCGATGATGACGCAGTCGACGATGAGGAGGCCGACGATCAGGAGGTTGACCGACGACGAGATGGTGACGGTCGCGACCTGCTGCAGCGTGCCGAGCAGGATCGCGCCGATCAGCGGACCGATCCAGCTGGTGGTGCCGCCGATCATCGGCATCGCGATCGAGTTGACCGCATAGTCGAGCGCGAACGCCGACGTGGGCTGCAGATAGCCGATGTAATAGGGAAACGGCGCGCCCGCCATGCCCATGAGCGCGCCCGAGATGGTGGTGGCAATAAGCTTTAGTTTAAGCGTCGGCACGCCGGAGGCTTCGGCGGCGAGCTCGTCGTCGCGGATCGCCGCAAAGCCCAAGCCCAGCCGCGAGCGCTCGATGCTGCGCGCTACCGTGAGCGCGATCACCGCAAGCGCAAGCATCAGCAGGAACAGGTACTGGATGTAGGGGCCGATCGGCTCGATCTCGTTCGGCCGGATCACGTAGGCGCCGCGCGCCCCGCCGACATAGCTCCAGTTGGTGATGAACGTCTGCAGCACCACCGCGAGCGCGAGCGTGGCGATGGCGAAGAAGGCGCCGCGCAGCCGCAGTGTCAAATAGCCCATGCCAAGCCCGACGATGCCGGAGATGACGGCGCCAATGACGATGAGCACCGGGATCGGCAGCGGATAGGCCTTGTGGAGGAACACGGTGGAGTAGGCGCCAAGCGCAAAGAACGCGGCCGAGCCGAAGTTCACATAGCCGGTGTAGCCGCCGAGAATGTTCCAGGCGGTCGCCAGCACGATGTATTGCAGCACGACGTAGCCGGCGAAGAATATGTAGTCGTTGCCCACGAGGCGCGCGAGCACGAACGTAGCGGCGGCGACTGCGACGCAGATGAGGGCGAATGTGAAGGTGCGCACGCGCTACCGTCCAAACAATCCGGCTGGCCGGACCGCCAGCGTGATGAGCAGGAACCCGAAGGCGACCGCCGGGGCCCAGGACGGGCCGTAGAAGGTCGACGTGACGCTCTCGACGATGCCGAGCAGGAACGCGCCGATCAGCGTGCCGGTGAGACTGCCTAGTCCGCCGAGCACGCAGATCGCGAACACGCGCCCGATATATTCGCGCCCGATCGACGGCTCGACCGGCTGGATCACGATCAGGAGTGCGCCCGCGACGGCCGTGGTCGCGATCGAGAGCGCGAACGCAATACGCTTGATGCGCGTCGGCGATGCCGCCATCAGCTGCAGCGCAAGCTGGTCCTGCGCCACCGCCATGACGGCGCGCCCGAGAAAGCTGCGGGCAAGAAAGAGCTGCAAGGCGCCGATGAGCGCAAGCGCGACCAGGGCCGGCACCAGCATGCGCAGCGGCAGGTCGATCAGGCCGATGTGGATGCTCGGCCCGATATAAGCCGCCTCGACATAGCGATAGTCGACGCCGAACACGAGGATGAGCGTCACCTCGGTCACGAACAGCAGCCCGAAGAAGAACGCGAGCCCGCGCAACGACTCCTGTCCGTAGCGCTCGAACGAGGCGTAGTAGACCTGATAGACCAGCGCGCCGAGCGCATAGAACGCCGGCGCGACTACGATG
Source organism: uncultured Alphaproteobacteria bacterium (assembly GCA_963817015.1). GTDB lineage: Bacteria > Pseudomonadota > Alphaproteobacteria > Rhizobiales > Xanthobacteraceae > VAZQ01. Next base: position 573,578 of record CAWFMV010000019.1, read on the forward strand.
CTGGCAATGATCGGATCGATGCCGAGCCGGGTGTTGACGATATAGGCGATGTAGGAGCCGAGGATGATGAAGCCCGGATGCGCGATGTTGACGATGTCGAGCATGCCGAAGGAGATCGAGACGCCGATCGTCACCGCGGCATAGAACGCGCCGAGCAGCAGGCCCGCGACCAGCGCGTTGATCAAAAGGTCGAAAGGAATGTCCACCAGTTCCCCCAACGGCCCGCTAAGAGGCACTGCCTCGCCGCAAGCGCGACCTGCTCCTCCCCCACAAGGGGGAGGGAACGATGTGGCGCAGCCTCTCGTCGCAACGATGAGGATGCGCCGGCGCTTTCTCTCTTCGAGTCTTTTTCTTGAGGGTTAAGCGCGCGGCCCGTTCGTGCCCGCGCTTCTCCTGGCCGTTATTTCATCTTCACCGAATCCGGGACCGGCAGTGGCTGATTGGCACTGTCGAGAAACTCGACCGTGGTGAAATGCAGCTCGTTCGGCCCGGTGTTCTCGAGATCGTGCACCTTGAAGTGACCCTTGGTGTGGGTCTCGTGGCGAGTCTCGCCGGGCGCGTAGGTATGCTCGACGATCGTGCCGTCGTCGAGGTGTGCGCGCGCCTTGCCGCCGGTCGAGCATGACCAGAAGTAATCGAGTACATGGCGGTGGAAGCCGAAGCGCTCACCGGGCGCAAGGCGGATATCCCAGACCCGCACGCGCTCATTCTCCGATAGGAGCCGCTTGCCGACGCAGCCATTGGGGCTCTTCTTCTCGTGCTCGAACTCGGCAGTGACCTCTGCCGACCACGGCGCCTTGGTCGCGGCGACCGGTTTCTTCTCCAGCATGCTCAGGGACATGAAAAATCCTCCTCTACGCAGGTGCGCAATGATAGGGCAACTTGGGCGCCCGCGGAACTGCGGCTTTTGGGGAAGATTGGCCCTGTCGTCTGTTTGGCGGAGGCTTGCCCATTGGCCCATCCGGCCGTTTTTTGCGCTAAGGAACGTCTTGGTTCCACGGGTGCCCGTCACAATGCATGCCCTCGTCATCGGCGGCTCGATGAGCGGCCTGTTCGCAGGCCTTCTGCTGCGGCGGGCGGGCGTGTCGGCCGATATCTACGAGCGCACCGAGACCGAGCTCATTGGCCGCGGGGCCGGCATCGTGACCCAGCCCGAGCTGCGCGCGGTCCTGGTTAACGCCGGCTGCGATCTGCGTGACCTGGGCGTCGAGGTTAGGAGCCGCCGCACGCTCGACCGCACGGGCCGCGTGCTCGGCGAGTATGTCTGCCCGCAGACAGTCACGTCATGGGACCGGGTGTTCCGGCTCCTGCGGGCGCAATTTCCCGACGCGCATTACCACCGCGGCAAGGAGCTCCTCCGCATCGAGGAGCATGCTGCTGGCGTCAGCGCGCATTTCGCCGACGGCAGCCGCGCCGAGGGCGATCTCCTTGTCGGCGCCGATGGCTTCCGCTCGAGCGTGCGCGGCCTGATCGCGCCCGCGACCAAGCCGGTCTATGCCGGCTATGTGGGCTGGCGCGGCCTGCTCGAGGAGGCGGCGCTCTCGAGCGCGACCCACGCCGCGATCTTCGACGCCATGGTGTTTGCGCTGCCGCCGAACGAGCAGTTCATCAACTATCCGATCGCGGGGGCGAATGACGAGCTCACGCCCGGCCATCGCCGTTGCAATTTCGTCTGGTATCGGCCGGCGGCCGAGGGCGAGCTGCGGCTCATGCTCACCGATGCATCGGGCCGCCTGCATCCGCTCGGCATTCCGCCGCCGCTCATTCGCCCCGAAGTCACCGCCGCCTTGCGCGAGGCAGCGCGCGCGCTGATCGCGCCGCCGCTCGAGGAGGTAGTGCGGCTGGCGCCGCAGCCGTTCCTGCAGCCGATCTTCGACGTCGAGAGCGAGCGCATGGCGTGCGGCCGTATCGCGCTGGTGGGTGATGCCGCGTTTCTGGGGCGCCCGCATGTGGCGGCCGGCGTCACCAAGGCGGCGGAGGACGCGGCTGCGCTCGCGCAGGCGCTCGCCGCGCATGGCGATGTTGCGACGGGGCTCGCCGCCTTCGAGCGCGCGCGCATTCCGGCCGATCGCCGCATCATGACGCGCGGACGCGAGCTCGGCGGCTATCTGCGACGCGACCTATGCGAGCGAGGTGGAGCGGGAGACCGCCGAGCGGCACCACACCCCGGAGGCGGTGATGCGCGAGATCGCGGTGCTGGATTTCTAACAAGGGGGCGGCGCTGGGTGCGCCTGCTCCACAGCGGCCGTCCGTGCTAACCTCCCCAAAACGAAAAGGGTCCATACCGATGGACGGGGAGCACGCCCCACAGCCTGAAGTCATCCGCCGCCATTCGCTCGCGGTGCGGCTGACGCATTGGCTCAACGTCGTCTGCCTCGCGATGCTGTTGATGAGCGGGCTCGCGATCTTCAATGCGCATCCGCTGCTCTACTGGGGCCACACCGGCTACCGCGGCATGCCGTTTGTGTTCGGGATCGGCGCCAAGACCGAAGACGGCCGCGCCGTCGGCGTCACCCGGATCGCCGAGCGTGGACTTCGAAACGACCGGCGTGCTCGGGGTCTCCTATGACGGCGACGGCCGCGCGCTGCGGCGCGCGTTTCCGCCCTGGCTGACGCTGCCGTCGAATGCCGAGCCTTGCGCTCGCGCGCGACTGGCATTTCCTGCTGGCCTGGCTGTTCGTTCTCAATGGTGCGGTCTATCTCGGCTTCAGTCTGCTCAGCGGCCATGTCCGGCGCGATCTCCTGCCGGGCGCGAAGGAGCTGCGGCCACGGCATATCGGCGGCGTGATCCTTGGCCACCTGCGGCTGCGCTTCCCGCGTGGCGAGGAGGACCGCCGCTACAACGTGCTGCAGAAGCTCACTTACCTCGCGGTCGTGTTCGGGCTGTTGCCCGTGATGGTGCTGTCAGGGCTCACCATGTCGCCGGCCGTGACGGCGGCGGCGCCGTTCCTGTTCGATCTGTTCGGTGGCCGCCAGTCGGCGCGAACCATTCATTTCATCACCGCGAACCTGCTGGTGCTGTTCGTGCTGGTGCACATCATCCTGGTGCTGCTGTCGGGCGCCTTCAACCGCCTGCGCGCGATGGTCACCGGCCGCTACGTGATCCGCCCGGAGCGCACCCCATGAGACGTCATCTCTTGAATCGGCCCGCTCGCCTCCTCTCCCGCCGCCAGCTGCTCACCGCCGGCGTGGCCACGGCTGGCAGCGCGCTGCTCACTGGCTGCGACGACATCGCGGGCGGGCCGCCGTTCCGCGCTGCGCTCGATTTCGGCGAGATGCTGTCGCTGCGGCTGCAGCGGCTGCTGCTCGCCCGCCAGCCGCTGGTGCGCGAATATGCGCCCACGCTGATCTCGCAGGACTTCCCGCCCAACGGTACCGAGATGCCGTCAGGCTTTGCCTATTTCGAGCTGATGATCTCGCAGTTCGCGCGTTGGCGGCTGACGGTCGATGGCCTGGTGGACAATCCGCTGTCGCTCTCGCTCGCCGAGCTCAAGGCCATGCCGGCGCGCACGCAGGTCACCCAGCACAATTGCGATGAGGGCTGGACCGCGATCGGGCAGTGGACCGGCGTGCCGCTCGCGAATGTGCTGCGCCAGGCCGGGCTGAAGCCGGAGGCGCGCTACATCGTCTTCCATTGCCTCGACGAGATGGTGCGCACCTCCGACCGCAGCGGCTTCTATTACGAAAGCATCGATTTGTTCGATGCCTTCCACCCGCAGACCATCCTGGCCTACGAGATGAATGGCTCTTCGCTGCCGGTGCGCCACGGCGCTCCGCTGCGGCTGCGGGTCGAGCGCCATGTCGGCTACAAGCACGCCAAGTTCATCACCCGCATCGAGGCGGTCGAGCGGCTCGGCCGCATCGGACGCGGCAAGGGCGGCTTCTGGGAAGACCGCGGCTACCAGTGGTACGGCGGGATCTGACCGGCGCTGCGTTCAGCGACCCTCATTGAAAACGCTCATTGAACATGAGCTGTTTCACCCGCCACTGCAGGAATTCCTCGTAGAGCGACTTCTGCCACTCGGACTGCTGGTCGGAGGGGGTGGCGACTTCCTTGTTTTCAGTCGCCTCTCTGGCGGACTCGGGCAATTGCTGCGCGCGGGCGGCCTTGCTCTCCGTGCGCTCCGCCGTAGCGGCGCGCCGCTTGGGCGGGGGTGGGGCTTCGTTTGCGGCCGGCTCGCGCGTCTCGGTGGTCGGCGCGCTCGAGCCAGTCAGGGCGTTGAACGTCGCGGCGAACCACGACGTGACGGATGAATTATTCTCCGCCGGTGCCGCGACTTCGACCGGTGCGGCGCGCGACGGCGTCGCGGCTACGTCACGGGTCACGCGCGAGCGCGTGGCGTGCGCTACACTTGTTGGCCGCGGCCGCGATTTCCCGCCGACTTTTTTGAGATACCAGCAGTGCTGCTTCGTCGTTTGGTTAATACGGTAGTTCCAATGGGTGCCCGGGCCCGATTCTCGATTGGGTGCAGCGAGACACCCGGAGGCTGCGTATGCGCTGCCGTTGAGCGTGCTTGCAAACAAACCGACGAGGACGCCGATCGCCGCGCCGATCGGCAAACTAATTCTCTTCGACATTGTCCCAACTCCCCCTTCAACGCCCCATCGCCAATGCTCGAAATGCCTGAATGATTTTGCACTCCATTGACGATCCCGTTGATCCGACGAGAGTTTTTTGATTCTGATTGGGGCCTCAGTGCGCTGCAAATGGGGCATTTCGATCGGGCTCGGCCGCGAAAATGCCCGACAGGTTAAGAAGCAGGAGTGCTCACGGCGGTATGGAATTGCGGACTCGAAAAATACCGCAGAAATCTTCATAGCGGCATCAAGCCGCTAAAGGCGTCCGTGTGAAATTTACTGTGTGAAACCTGATGGCGATCTGAGCTGTGGGCCGTTCAGCTATGCCTCAGCTAGCCCTGGGTTTTCGCCTGCGCACGCGCGCCTTCTTTTCCAACACGGCACAGACGGCGGCGGTATCGTGCATCGCATGGCCGCCTGCGAGCGCGGCCTGGTAGACCGGCCGGGTGGCTGCAAACAACGGCACGGGGGCACCGATCTTCTTCGCAAAGTCGCCGATCACCTGCATGTCTTTCTGCCAGATCGCGATCTTCATGGTGGCGTCGTCGTAGCGGCCCTTGACCATCATGGGGGCGCGCAGCTCGAACACGCGCGAATTGCCGGCGCCGGCGGTGACCATGTCGTGGATGACCTGCGGGTCGAGCCCGGCCTTCATGCCGAGCACCATCGCTTCCGCCGCCGCCACGTTGTTGATCGCGACCAGAAGATTGGCGACGTATTTCATGCGGCTGCCGTTGCCGAAGTCGCCGAGGTCGTGGGTTGCGCGCGAGATGTCGGCGAGCAGCGGGCGCACCTTGCGGATCGCCTTGGGGTCGCCGCTGGCGTAGATGATGATGTCTTTGACGCGCGCCTGCGCGCCGGTGCCGCTCACCGGGCAATCGAGCAGGGTGTGTCCGGCTTTGGCGAGCGCGCGCTCGGCCTTGAGCTTGTCGTCGAGCCCGAAGGTGCTCGCCTCGATCACGACGCGGCCTGGGGCCTTGGCGGCGATGATCGCCTTGACGGTGTCGTGCAGGGCGCGCGGGCTCGGCAGGCTGGTGATGATCGTGGTGGCTTTGGCCGCCACTGCGGTGGCATCGTCCACGATCTCGACGCCCGCCTTGGCGAGGGCCCGCCGTCGCTTGGCATCGAGGTCGTAGCCGATCACCCGCCAGCCGGCGGCGGCGAGGTTCTGCGCGAACGCGCCACCCATGATGCCGAGGCCGATGACCCCGACCGTACCCTTTGCCGCCATAGCGCGATCCCTCGTTGTTGCGCGGCGGCACTCTAATCAGTACGCCGGAGCCGTCGTAAAGGTCTTTTTAGTGCTGACGGCTTCGCCTATCGTCGCGCCGGTTCACGGACAAGGAGCGGACATGAAAGTCGGGGTCGCCGGTCTCGGCATGATGGGCGCGGCGATCGCGCAGCGGCTGATCGAGCTCGGCCACACGGTGACGGTCTGGAATCGCAACGCCGACAAGGTGAAGCCGGTTGTTGCGGCCGGGGCGAGTGCCGCGGCGACGCCTGCCGCGGTCGCTAGCGCGCTGCGAGGTGATCATCACCATCCTGACTGACGCTGCGGCGATCGATGCAGTCTATGGCGGGTCCGAGGGACTGCTGGCCGGGGACGTGCAGGGCAAGCTCTTCATCGAGATGAGCACGGTGCAGCCTGCGACCGAGCTCGCGCTCGCCGACAAGGTGCGTCGCAAGGGCGCAGCCTTCGTCGAATGCCCGGTTGGTGGCACCACCGGCCCGGCGCGGCAGGGCCAGCTGATCGGGCTTCTCGGCGCCGAGCCGGCCGACGCCACGCGGGTGGAGCCGCTATTACGCCAGATGTGCCGCCGCCTCGAGCATTGCGGACCGGTCGGCGCCGGCTCGACCATGAAGCTTGCGATCAACCTGCCGCTGATGGTGTCCTGGCAGGCCTTCGGCGAGGCGTTCGCGCTCACCCGCGATCTCGGTGTCGACCCGGAACGACTGCTCAGCCTGTTCACCGACATTTCGGCTGCCACCAATGCCATCAAGGCACGCGCCGCCATGATCGCGGCTGAGCTCAAGGGCGCGGGCGGCGGTAGCGTCACCTTCACCATCGATTCCGGCGCCAAGGATCTGCGCACCATGGCGGCCGAAGGCCGCGCCCGAGGTCTTGAGCTGCCACTCACCGAGCGCGCCGCCCAGTGCTTCGAGGAGGCGAGCCGCAGCGGCTGGGGTGCCCGCGACGGATCGGCGGTCACTGCTTACTGGTCGAAACGCGGCAAGTCGTGATAGGCGCGGCTGGCCTTTGTATTCATCCTCGCCGCAACAGTTTTGGAGAGTCCCATGCTGCCACTCACGCTCGCGCAAGCCTCAACCATCGTCGACGCCGCGCTCCAGGCCGGGCGCGAGCACAAGTTCATGCCGCTGTCGGTCGCGGTGCTCGACGCCGGCGGGCATCTGGTCGCATTCAAGCGTGAGGACAAGTCCGGCATCCTGCGTTTCGACATCGCGTTCGGGAAGGCCTGGGGCGCGCTCGGCATGGGGCTCGGCTCGCGCACGCTCTCCGGCCGCGCGCCCAAGCAGCCGGCATTGTTCACGGCGCTTGCCGCTGTGAGCGACGGGCGGCTGGTGCCGGTCCCGGCCGGCGTCCTGATCCGCGACAAGGATGGCGACGTGATCGGCGCGGTCGGCATCTCCGGCGACACCGCCGATAACGATGAGATATGTGCCATCGCCGGGGTTCAGGCCGCCGGCCTCACGCCCGATCCCGGCAAGGAGCCGACCTGATCGGGTGCAAGTCACTTGGTGCAAGCCATTCGCAACGCTGTCGATTGACCCGGCAGCAGCCGCCCGGCTAGGAGTTGGGCGACACATTGCGGCGCGCACGCGCTGAACGAGGGGAGAGCGTTGATGGGTGCGAATTTCGGCATCGCCGGCTTGGACTGGCAGCAGCGGATCAACTGGGACCGCATGCGCAAGTACCGGACCGAGCGGGCGCGGGAGATGATGAAGAAGCACGGCCTCGGCGCCGTGCTCTGCATGTATGACGAGAACGTGCCGCTATCTCACCGGCACGCTGACGCCGGGCTGGAACAGGCTCAAGCCCGGGCTGCGCTACGCGCTTCTGTGTGGCGACGGCGCGCCGGTGCTGTTCGAGCAGGGCGACCTCGGCTTCCAGATCGAGCGGCATTCGCCCTGGATCCCGAAGGAAAACGTTCGGCACTCCTTCGCGTGGATCAAGGGCGCGGCCGGACCGGCCTCGACCCAGCAGGTGAACAAATTCACCAAGGCCATCCTTGAAGAGATGAAGCGGCACGGCGTTGCCGGCCAGAAGCTCGGTGTCGACTTCGTCGACATCAACATGATCAACATCTTCAAGGAGAACAACATCAACTGGGTCGACGGCATGTCCCCGATGATGGAGGCGCGCGCGGTCAAGAACGTCGACGAGCAGGAATGCTTCCGCATCGTCGGCGCGATCGGCGACGCGACGCACTGGGAGTGCATGAAGTTCCTGCGCCCCGGCATCACCGAGAACCAGGTCACCGCGCACCTGATGCACTACCTCTACTCGATCCCCGGCATGGAGGACGTCGAGGACGTGATCGTGTCGTCCGGCCCGAACACCTGGCCGAACTGGCGCAACTTCTCCGACCGCATCATCCAGCCCGGCGACATCGTGTTCATGGATTTGGCCGCGCTCACCTGGAACGGCTACAAGTCCTGCTATTACCGCACCTATTGCGTCGGCAAGGAGCCGTCGCAAGAGCAGAAGGACACCTACAAGGAAGCGCTCGGCTGGCTCTACGACTCGATCGGCGCCGTGAAGGTCGGCGCCACCACGCGCGACATCGCGCTGAAGTGGCCATCCGCGATGGAGACCTGGGGCTACGAGGACGAGGACCAGGCCGCCGCCAATCTGTGGGGCCATGGCCTGGGCCTCGCGCAATACGATCCGCCGGTGATCTCGCGCATCTGGTCGCTCGACCATCCGATCGACATCAAGGAAGGCATGACGTTCGCGCTCGAGACGCAGCACGGCAAGCGCTTCCGCTACGGCGTGCGCATCGAGGAGATGCTGATCGTGCACAAGGAAGAGATCGAGATCGTCTCGAACTTCCCGGTCAAGCAGATCACGGTGGTCGATCCGCTGCCGGGCTACGGCGATCATGTGAAGTGACGCGCGAGACGCGTTGCGGAATCGTAGCCGGGATGGAGCGAAGCGACATCCGGGAAAAACATCAAGGTCGATCCCGGATGTCGCCATAGCGCGTCCAAAGACGCGCGTAAACGCGCTTATGGCTCCATCCGGGCTACACGCCAGACATCGCAATGCCTGCGATGTGTCTGCGGCCAAGAGACATGAGCGATATGCAATTTCTCATCCCGCTCGATGCGCCTGGCGCGACCGACCCCGAGCGCGTCGGGCCGAAGGCCGCGAACCTCGCGGCGCTGGCGCGCGCCGGGCTTGCCGACGCCCGGCGGGTTCGCGCTCACGGCCGATGCCTATCGCCGGCAGATCGCGCATCTCGGGCTTGGCGGAGGCGGTCGCGAGCTATGCCGACGCCGACACGCGGCAGCAGCGCCGGCTCTCGGTCGAGATCCGGCTCAAGCTCTATCAGGAGCCGATCGCGCCGGAGATTCTCGCTCCGCTGATCGACGCCTGGCGCGCGCAGCGCGCGGCGAGCGGGCAGGGCGGTGCGATCCGCTCCTCGGCGCTGATCGAGGATCGCGCCGGCGCCAACTTCGCCGGCCAGTTCGAAAGCTTCCTCGGCATCGTCGACGAGGCTGAGTTTCTCACCGCGGTGCGCGCCTGCTGGGCGGCGCTGTGGACCACCAATGCACGCCGCTACATGGACAACCACGGACTCGATCCGGCCGGAACCGCGATGGCGGTGCTGATCCAGCCGATGGTCGCGGCGCGCGCGTCGGGCGGCGGCTTGAGCGAGACCGCCGAAGGCCAGATGCTGATCAGCGCCACCTGGGGGCTCGGCTCTGCGATCGCGCAGGGCGAGGTGGTGCCCGACCGCATCGTGCTCAGCCGCCAGGGCTTCGTGCGCACGATCGAGGCCGGCCGCAAGGATCACCGCGAGACCTGCGGACACATGGGCACGGCGCCGGAGGCGGTGCCGAAAGAGCTTGCGCGCGAGCCCTGTCTCGACGCCGGGCAGGCGGTGACGCTCGGGCGCCTCATCCGCAAGGCCGAGGCGCTGATGGGCATGCCGGTCGAGATCGAATGGGCGCTCGACGACGAAGGCTTCAAGCTCCTGCAGGCGCGGCCGCTGCATGTCCAGCCCGCGCATGTGCCGGACGAGATCTGGCTGCAGCATCCGGAATCAACGGCCATCCCGGCCGGCATCGGCTGGGGTTCCGGCCGCGCCGTGGTGGTGAACTGCGAATGCGAGCTGTCGCGCGTCGCGCCCGGCGACATCCTGGTGACGCAAGGTCGCGGGGCCGGCGCTCAGCCACATCCTGCCGCGCGTCGCCGGCGTCGTGGCGGAGCTCGGCGGCTCGACCTCGCATCTCGCTTCGCTCGCGCGCGAGCGCGGCATTCCGATGGTGCTCGGCGTGCTCGACGCGACGCGCCGCATCCCCGACGGCTCGCAGGTCGCGGTCGACGGCGTCGCCGGCATCGTGCGGTGGCTGCGCTGATGGCCACGAATCCGCCCAGGCCGCGCATCTTCGTCACCCAGCCGGTCGCCGAGAGCGCGCTCGAGCGTCTGCGCGCGGTGGCGAGCGTGAAGGTCAATCGCGGACGACAGCCGGATCATTCCCAAGACGGCGCTGATCGCCGCCGTGAAGAAAGCCGACATCCTGTTCTGCCTGCTGCACGACAAGATCGACCACGCGGTGATCGCCGCCAATCCGAAGCTGCGCCACATCGCGGCGCAATCGATCTCGCCCTCGAACATCGACGTCGCCGAAGCGACCGCGCGGCGCATTCCCGTCACCGTGGTGCCGCCGCTCACTACCGAGGCGACCGCCGATCTCAATTTCGGCCTGATGCTCGCGGTCGCGCGCCGCATGGTGGAAGGCGACCGCCTGGTGCGCGCCGGCAAGTTTCCCGGCGGGCAGTCGCGCCATCTGCTCGGCTCGTTCGTCTGGGGCAAGACCATCGGCCTGATCGGCGGCGGCGGGCTGATCGGCAAGGCGGTGGCGCGGCGCGCGCACGGCTTCGGCATGCGCGTGCTCTACTGGACGCCGCGGCGCAAGCCGGAAGCCGAGGAGCGCGAGGCCGGCCTCACCTACGTGCCGCTCGATGAGTTGCTGCGCGAATCCGACTTCGTTTCGCTGCACCCGCCGCTCAACGCGCAGACGCGCCACCAGATCGGCGCGCGCGAGCTGGGCTGATGAAGAAGACGGCCTTCCTCATCAACACCGCGCGCGGCCCGATCGTGGACGAGGCGGCGCTGGTGCGCGCGCTCAAGGGCAAGAAGATCGCCGGCGCCGGCCTCGACGTGTTCGAGCACGAGCCCAAGGTGTCACCCGAGCTGAAGACAATGAAGAACGTGGTGATCATGCCGCATCTCGGCAGCGCGACCATCGAGGTGCGCGAGGAGATGGCCAACATCGTGGTCGACAATATTCTGGCGCTGCTCGAGGGCCGGACAGCCGCCGAACATCGTCAATCCGGAGGTCCTGGCTGACATGCCCCGCCCGATCATCGCCGTCACCGACAGCCCGTTTCCGTCGCTCGATCCGGCCAAGAAGGCGCTCGCGCGCGTCGATCCGGAGATGCGCATGTCGAAGAGCACGGGCGCCGACGACATCCTCGCGGTCGCGCGCGATGCCGACGCGATCCTCGTCACCTATGCGAAGCTGCCGGCCGAGCTGTTGGCGCAGCTCACGCGCTGCAAGGCGATCGGCCGCTTCGGGCTCGGCGTCGACAACATCGACGTGCCGGCCGCGACGGCGCGCGGCATCGCGGTCACCTACGTGCCGGACTATTGCATGCAGGAGGTCTCCGACCACGCGATGGCGCTGCTGCTCGCGCTTGCGCGCAAGGTGCCGTTCTCGAACAAGCTGGTGCAGTCCGGCCGCTGGGAGATGCCGGCGGTCGCGCCGCTGCGCCGGCTCGAAGGCCAGGTGCTGGGCCTGATCGGCTTCGGCAACATCCCGCGCGCGGTCGCGCCCAAGGCCAAGGCGTTCGGGCTCAAGGTCGTCGCGTACGATCCTTACGCGTCCAAGGAGGTGTTCGCGGCAGCGGGCGTCGAGGGCGTGAGCTTCGACGATCTGCTCGCGCGCTCCGATTTCATCTCGGTGCATGCGCCGCTGATGCCGGCGACGCGCGGTCTGGTCAACGCGGCGGCCTTCGCCAAGATGAAGAAGGGCGCGCTGATCGTGAACACCGCGCGCGGGCCGCTGATCGACGAGGCGGCGCTGGTCGCGGCGCTCGATTCCGGGCACCTCGGCGGCGCCGCGCTCGACGTGGTGACGACCGAGCCGCTGGCGAAGGATTCACCGCTGATCGGCCGCGACAACGTGATCCTCACGCCGCACACGGCGTTCTATTCGGTCGAGGCGCTGGAGGAATTGCAGACCAAATGCGCGAGCGACGTCGCGCGCGTGCTCAGTGGCGAGAAGCCGGTTTATCCGGTGAGGGCAGGATAGGCTCGCGCGCCTCTCTGATGTCGTCCCCGCACCTATCCGCAGTCGTCCGCGCGCAGGCGGGGATCCGTAACACCGCGATTCAGGCTGATCGCGGGCCGTGCTCGACGATCCAGTCACGGCGTATCGGTCCCCGCCTGCGCGGGGACGACAGCAAGTAAGGCCGAGCTCAAAGCTAAACCGAATGTCTCCTACTTCTCCCGGTCCCAGATCACGATCACCTTCACCACCTTGTTGTTGACATTGGGGTGCGGCATCGCCGGGCTCTCGATGAACAGCCGGTCGCCCTCGAAGCGGATGAAGCGCATCTGCTCGCCGCCGACCCAGGCCTCGTTCCAGGCGGCTTCCACCTTGGTGATGACCTTGCCGTCCTCGACGCGGTAGCGGCCCGTATAGGCGATCATGCTGGTGCAGCGCGCGGGCGCGCTCCTCGTCGGTCTTCGGCACCGGGCGGTTCTCGGCGGTGACGAGCGCGAGCCAGCGCCCGTCGGCGGTCGCGATCTGGCGGCCGCGCGGCTTCTCGCCCAGCACCGGCGAACGCTCCTTCGTCGCCTGATCCTCGTAGACCACGGAGACGAGCGTCCAGGTGCCGACGATCTTCTGCCGCAGCTCGGCGTCGTCGGCGTGCGCGGAGGATGAGAAGGCTCATCAGGAGAGCCCGCAGGACGAGACGCATGTTCTCCCTCTTCGTTGAGGTCGCAACGTTACTCCGCGGTCCAGCCGCCGTCGATCACCAGCGCCGAGCCGGTCATCAGCGAGGAGGCGTCGGAGGCCAGGAACACGATCGCGCCGGTCAGCTCCTCGAGCTGGCCGAGGCGGCCGAGCTTGATCTTCGCACAGCACCTCGTCGCGGAACGCCTCGTTCTCGAAGAACGGCCGCGTCATCGGCGTCTCGAGGAAGGTCGGCCCGAGGCTGTTGACGCGGATGTTGTGCGGGCGCGAGCTCGATCGCCATCGCCTTGGTGAAGCCCTCCATGGCGTGCTTGGTGGCGCAGTAGACGGTGCGCCGCGCGGCGCCGACGTGGCCCATCTGCGAGGAGATGTTGATGATCGAGCCGGCTGCTTGGCCTCGATCAGCCGCCGCGCCACCGCCTGCGCCACGAAGAAGGCCGCGCGCACGTTGAGCGCGAAGATGAAGTCGAAGTCCTCGACCTTGACGTCCATCAGAAAGGCTGGCCGGTTGGTGCCGGCATTGTTGACCAGGATGTCGAACGGCTCGGCCTGCGCGATCGCGGCGCGCATCGCTTCGACATCGGTCACGTCGAGCACCAGCGCCTCGGCCTTGTCGCCGCGCGCGCGGATCGCCTCCGCCGCCGCCTCGATCTCGGCCTTGGTGCGCGCCGCGAGCGTCACATGCGCGCCGGCCTGCGCCAGCGCGGACGCCGCCGCGAGCCCGATGCCGCGCCCGCCGCCGGTGACCAGCGCGCGCTTGCCGTCGAGGCGGAAGGAGGGCGTGCGCGCAAGCTCCATCGCGGTGTTCACTCCGCCGCCTGCGCGTAGGGCACATTGCGGCCGCCGTAGCGGCGCACGCGCACGTTGGCCTGCTCGGCGTGCGCGGAGAAGCCTTCGAGCATGCACAGCCGCGAGCAATATTCGCCGATCAGCGCGGACGCCTCGTCGGTCAGCACCTTCTGATAGGTGCAGGTCTTGAGGAACTTGCCGACCCACAGCCCGCCGGTGTAGCGCGCCGCCTTCTTGGTCGGCAGCGTGTGGTTGGTGCCGATCACCTTGTCGCCATAGGCGACGTTGGTGCGCGGCCCGAGGAACAGCGAGCCGTAGTTCTTCATGTTGGCGAGGAAGTAATCCGGGTCGCGCGTCATCACCTGCACATGCTCGGAGGCGATGCGGTCGGCCTCGCGCACCATCTCGGCCTCGTCGTCGCAGACGATGACCTCGCCGAAATCCTCCCAGGCCTTGCCGGCGGCGTCGGCGGTCGGCAGGATTTTCAGGAGCCGCTCGACCTCCTGCCATGGTGTCGCGCGCGAGCTTCTCCGAGTTGGTGAGCAGGATCGCCGGCGAGGTCGGGCCGTGCTCGGCCTGGCCGAGCAGATCGGTCGCGCAGATCTCGCCGTCGACCGTGTCGTCGGCGATGATCAGCGTCTCGGTCGGGCCGGCGAGCAGGTCGATGCCGACGCGGCCGAACAGCTGGCGCTTGGCCTCCGCCACATAGGCGTTGCCGGGGCCGACGATCATGTCGACCGGCGCGATGCGTCTCGGTGCCGAGCGCCATCGCGGCGACCGCCTGCACGCCGCCGAGCACGATAGATCTCGTCGGCGCCGCCGAAATGCATGGCCGCGACGATCGCCGGATGCGGCCCGCCCTTGAACGGCGGCGCGCAGGCGATGATGCGCTTCACGCCGGCGACCCGCGCGGTGACGATCGACATGTGCGCGGAGGCGACCATCGGATAGCGCCCGCCCGGCACGTAGCAGCCGATCGACATTCACCGGGATGTGCTTGTGGCCGAGCATGACGCCGGGCAGCGTCTCGACCTCGAGGTCGTGCATCGTGTCCTTCTGCTTCTGCGCGAAGTTGCGCACCTGCGCCTGCGCGAACTTGATGTCGTCGAGATCGCGCTTGGCGACCTGGCCGATGGCGCGCTCGATCTCCTGCGGCGTGAGCCGGAAGGACGCCGGCGACCAGTTGTCGAATTTCTGCGACAGGTCGCGCACCGCCAGCGTCCTTGCGCGCCTCGACCTGCGGCGAGGATTCCTCGACGGTCTCGCGCACCTTGGCGTCGGCGGCCTTGATCGCGCTCGCGTCCATTCCGCGCTTGAGCTAGCGGGCCATGTCACCCTCCTGAATTGCGCGATCAGATCGGCTCGATCTTATCGCGATATTCGCAGTGAGTCTCGAATTCTCGTTTGCGGCTCACGCGCGCTTAGCCAGCACGCAGCGGATGCCGCCGCGCGGGTCGGCGACGTCGCCGTCATAGCGCGGGATCAGATGCACATGCACGTGCATCCGCGACTGGCCGGCGGCGCGCCCGATATTGACGCCGATGTTGTAGCCGTCCGGCGCGAACTCGCGCTCGATCTGCGCCTTGGCGCGGTCGAGCAGCGACAGGATCGCGGCCTTCTCGTCGGCGGTCATGTCGAAGAAGCTCGCGACGTGCCGGCGCGGCACCACCAGCACGTGGCCCTTGCTCAGGCTGTTGTTGTCGTAGCGCACGTAGGCGAGCGCATCCTCGATCAGCACCATGTCGGGCGTGCAGAGCTCGCAGCCGTCATCGCGTCACTTGATCGCCTGCGGATTGATCGGCGAGCCGGTGCCGCCGGTGATGATCAGCGGCGGGCCGCAGAAGAAGAACTCGTAGACGCCGTCCTCGTCGCAGTCCTCGGCCAGTTCCTTGAGATAGAAGATCTCGCCCATGCACAGGCCCATGGCCGGGATCACCACCCAGTGCCAGGGCTGGTTGGCCTCGGTGGTCTCGTTCGGCCGCACCTCGACGCCCCAGGTGTCGGAGCAGATCGCGGCGATCTGCTTGTCCTGGCACCAGTAGCAGTTCTCGAACTTCACGCCGGGCGCGTCGCCGCCGGCATAGCCGCCCCATTGCCTTCTCCTGCAGGCAGCGCTCCATCTGGCCGGTGCGGACGATGACGAAGTCGCCGCGGCGGATCGTCGACGTTCTGCTCCTTGGCGCATTTGTCGAGCTCGTCGTTGGAGATGCCTTCGCCGTCCTTGAGCCAGTCGACGCCGCGAAAGCGCGCGATGTCGAGCAGCACGCCGCGCCCGACCATCTTGCTCTTGGAATGCTCGATGCCGAGCACGTTGAGGCCGCGTTGGCGTCGATCAGCTTGGCGTCGTGGCCGTTGTAGGCCTTGTCCTCGTAGAAGATGTGGCCGAGCGCGTCCCAATGGGTGGCGCCCTGCACGCACAGCATCAGCGTGTCGTCGGCGTAGCGGATCTTGTTCCAGTCCTGCCGGCCGGCGATGGCGTCGGTGCCGGTCGCCAGCATCTGGTGGATCGGATTGAAGCGGCCGCCGAACAGGCCGGTCTGCGGGCCGTTGCGGTCGAGCGGAATGCCGAGCGCGAACACCTTGCCGGTGCGGATCAGGCTCGCGGCCTTGCACGATGTCCTCGGGCGTGATGTGGTTGAGCGTGCCGATCTGGTCGTCCTTGCCCCAGCGGCCCCAGTTCTTGAGCTTTTCGGTGGCCTCCGCGATCGCCTGTCTTGCCGACCTTGATGTCCATTGTGTCTGGTTCCCTGACTTGTCCTTGGCCGCCGCCGCGACGACGTCCCTAATGGGGCGCGGATTTTGACCGGCCGACCTGCTGTCGTCTATCGGGCAATTTGGCCTAAACGCGACCCAGCGCCCGCAGGATGATTTCGGGCGTGAGCGGCATTTCGGTGAGCGCCGTCGCCCCGAGCGGGCGCAGCGCATCGTTGATCGCGTTCATCACCGCGCCCGGTGCGCCGGCGGTGCCGGCCTCGCCGGCGCCCTTGGCGCCAAGCTCGGAATCGGCGGTGGGCGAGACCACGTGGCCGATCTCGATGTCGGGCATCTCGACCGCCATCGGCACCAGATAGTCGGCCATGTTGCCGTTGAGCATCTGGCCGCGCTCGTCATAGAGGCAGTGCTCGAACAGGGCGGCGCCTATGCCCTGCACCACGCCGCCCCTGATCTGCTCGTCGACGAGCTGCGGGTTGATGATGGTGCCGCAGTCCTCCACGCACCAGTGTTTGAGCAGGGTGACAAAGCCGGTGTTGATATCGACCTCGAGATAGCTCGCCTGAATGCCGTTGGTGAAGGCGAACGGCCAGGCGCGTGGCACGTAGTGGCGCGTCGCCATCAGCTCGGCCTGAAAGCCGGGCGGCAGCGTGTCAGGCCGGAAATAGGCGATGCGGGCGACTTCATGCAGCGGCAGGCGCTCGGTGCCGGTCGCGCGGTCGACGACAGTGCCGTTACTGATGTCGAGGTTCTCGGGCTTCGCCTGCAGGATCGAGGCCGCGCAGGCGAGGACATTCGCGCGCAGCGCCTTGCCGGCCTGCCAGGCGGCTTCGCCGCCGATGCCGGCGGCGCGTGAGGCCCAGGTGCCGCCGCCATAGGGCGTGTTGTCGGTGTCGCCGGTGATCACGCGCACGCGCTCGATCGGCACCCCGAACGCGGTCGCCGCGACCTGAGCGATCACCGCCTCGGCGCCCTGGCCCTGCTCGGTGACGCCGGTCTGGCAAATGAGCGCGCCCTGCGCGTCGAGCTTCATGGTGACGCCGTCTTGCGCCGAGATCTTGGCGCCACCGACGCCGTAGAACGCGGCCGACGGATTGGTCACCTCGATGAAGGCCGCAAAGCCGATGCCGCGATGGATGCCCTGCGCGCGCAGACGCTCCTGCTCCGCGCGCAAGCCGGCATAGTTCATCATGGCGTCGAGATGCGCGAGCGCCTCGTGATGGGAGAGCTGCTCGAACTTGATGCCCGACGGCGCCGCGCAGGGATAGCCGTCGTCGGGAATGAGATTGCGCCGCCTGATTTCCAGCGGGTCGCAGCCGATGCGTGCGGCCGCGAGCTCGACCAGCCCCTCGGTCACCGCGGTCGCGATCGGATGGCCGACCGCGCGGTACTGGCACATCACGTTTTTGTTCTGGAACACGACGCGGGCGCGGGCGCGATAGTTCGGGCAGGTGTAGGGCCCGCCGGTGAGGTTGACGATCTGGTTTGCCTCGATCCCTGATGTGCGCGGATAGACCGAGTAGGGGCCGATGCCGGTGAGGTCATCGATCTCGAAGGCCGTGATCGTGCCGTCGTTCTTGACGCCGATCTTCGCCTTCACACGGTGGTCGCGCGCATGAATGTCGGTGACGAAGCTCTCGATGCGGTCGGCGACGAACTTGACCGGACGCCTGAGCAGCTTCGAGAGCGCCACCGCCGCCATCTCGTCCGGATAGGTGTGCACCTTGATGCCGAACGAGCCGCCGACGTCCTTGGTGAGGACCCGCACCTGGTGCTCCTCGAGCCCGAGATGCTTGGCGAACAGGTTCTGCATCATGTGCGGCGCCTGCGTGCCCTGGTAGACGGTGAGGCGCGCCTCGCCCGGGTTCCAGTCGGCGACGATCGCGCGCGGCTCGTTGGTGACGCCGGTGTGGCGGCCGAACACGAAAGTCGTTTCCACGACCGCGTCGGCCTCGGCGAAACCCTTGTCGGGATCGCCGGCCTCGTGCTTGCGCTCAAAGGTAAGATTGTCGCCAAGCTCGGGATGAATGACCGGCGTGCCGGGATCGAGCGCGGTCTCTGCGTCGGTCACCGCCGGCAGCTCCTGATAGGTGACGTCGACCAGCTCGCAGCCGTCCTCGGCCTCGGCGCGGCTGCGCGCCACGACCGCGCACACCGCTTCGCCCTGCCAGCAGGCGCGCTCGATCGCGATGGCATGCTGCGGCGCCGACTTGATGCCCTTGAGATGCGTGAGCACGCCGACCCAGGGCGTGATCACTTTCGAAAGCTCCGCGCCGGTGACGACCGCGATCACGCCCGGCGACTTCTTGGCGGCGGCGGTGTCGATCGCGGTGATGCGCGCGTGCGCATAAGGCGAGCGCACGAACGCCACATGCGCCATGCGCGGCAGCGTCACGTCGCTCACGTATTGGGCGCGCCCTTGCGTGAGCCGCGCCAGATTGGGCCGCGGCACCGAGCGCCCGATATAGGAGTTGGGCCGGTCGAGCGCGGAGAGGCCAGAGGGCACGTCGTCGGTGATTTTCATCGGCGGCCTCCGGCGCGGCTTTGCGCCACCGCTTCGACCGCATCCACGATGGCCTGATAGCCGGTGCAGCGGCAGTAGTTGCCCGAAATGTGCGCGCGGATCTCGTCGCGGCTCGGCACGCCCCCGCGCGCGAGCAGCTCCTGCGCGGTGAGCAGCATGCCGGGCGTACAGTAGCCGCATTGCAGCGCATTGCGCGTCTCGAAGGCGGATTGCAGGTCGGCGATCTCGCCCTGGTCGGACACGCCTTCGATCGTTTCGACGCGCGCGCCGTCGCATTGCACCGCGAGCATGAGGCAGCCGCGCACGACGACGCCGTCGACGCGCACCGTGCAGGCGCCGCAGACGCCGTGCTCGCAGCCGACATGGCTGCCGGTGAGGCTCAAATCCTCGCGCAGGAAATCGACCAGGGTCATGCGGGCATCGACGCGCTCGCGGACGTCCTCGCCGTTGACAGTGAGGGCGATGTCATGAAACCGCTCGCTCACGATCGTGCCTCCATCAGCTCTCCGTGCGACGCGCTTCGAAGCAGCACCCTGAGCAAGCTGCCGTTTCACGGCGCCGCTTGCCTGCACATCGTCGGGCGGGTCGAGGTCGGTGGCGACGCGCTTTGCACGCTGCATCAAGGTCGCCGGCCGCGAGCGCGGCCTCCGCGGTGCTGGCGCGAACCGGCGCGGTGCCGACGCCGAAGAACACGAGCCGCACATCGCTGAGCGCCTTGCCGGCGGCGCTCGCGGTGGCGGCAAGTCCCACCATGGCGTAGTCGCCATGCCGGCGCGCAAGCTCCGCAAAGGCCGAGCGCGTCTCGCCCGTCGCTACCGGGATGCGGATCGCGGTCAACACGTCGCGCGGCGTGAGCGCGCTCTCGAACAGGCCTTTGTAGAACGCGTCGGCTTTCACCACGCGGGTGCCGGAAGGGCCTGCGATCACGGCCTCGCCATCGAGCGCGACGAAGCAGGCGGGCAGCTCGGCGGCCGGATCGCCGAAGGCGATCGAGCCCCCGATGGTGCCGCGGTTGCGGATCGCCGGATGCCCGATGAACGGCAGCGCCTTGGCGATCAGCGGCGCATGCGTCGCGACCTCGGCCGAGCGCTCGGCCTGTGCGTAGCGCACGAGCGCACCGATCTCGATCTGACCATTACTTAAAGTGATACGGTCGAGCCCGGGCACGCGATTGATGTCGACGATGAGCTGCGGCCGGCTCAGCCGCATGTTCAGCGTGGCGATCAGGCTCTGCCCACCCGCCAGCAGGCGCGCGTCCTCCGTCGCCGGCGATCAGCTCGATCGCGTGATCGAGTGAGCGAGCTCTTTCGTAGGCGAACGGCGCCGGCTTCACGCGATCCTCCCGCGCTAGTCACGCGGCATTTAACATCCCGGATGCGCGGCTGTCATGGCATTCCCACGACCCGCCGCACGATATCGATCGCACGCCGCATCAAGGTCATCGAGGCTTCGAGCGTGCGGAAGGCGGCGTGCGAGGAGAGCGTCACGTTGTCCAGGCGCGTAAGCGGGTGGTCCTTGGCGAGCGGCTCGGCATGGAAAACGTCGAGCCCGGCGCGTGCGATCTGGCCGCTCTCAAGCGCCGCAATCAGCGCGGCCTCGTCGACCAGCGCGCCGCGCGCGGTGTTGATCAGGATCACGCCCGGCTTCATCCGGGCGATACGCTTCGCATCGATGATGCCGCGCGTCTCGTCGTTGAGCGCAAGGTTGAGCGATACCACGTCGGCGCGCGCCAGCAGCGTGTCGAGATCGACCAGCGGCACGCCTTCGTCAGGATCGTGGCGTGCGGTTCCAGGCGATTACGTCCATGCCGATGCCCTGTGCAATACGCGCGACCTCGCGGCCGATGCCTCCGAGCCCGACGATGCCGAGCGTCTTGCGGTTCAGCTGCGTGCCCTCACGCGGCACCCACCGGCCGCCGCGGTTGTCGCGGTCCATCCGCGCCAGCTCGCGCGCACAGGAGAACATCAGCGCGATGGTGTGCTCGGCGACCGCGATATCGCCATAGCCCTTGATGGTGTGCACGGTCACGCCGAGCGCATTGAGCGCCGCCACGTCCATGTAGCTCGAGGCGCCGGTGCCGAGAAACACGATGTGCTTGAGGGCAGGGCACTGCGCCACCAGCTCGGTCGGCATGTAGGAATGGTCGTCGACGCAGATGTCATAGCCCGCGAGCACGCCGCGGCAGTGCCGCGCGCTCGAACGCTTCCGTGTTCACCACGATCGGCGGATCGTCGGCCCGATGAACGCGAGCAAACACCGTGTCGAGCTGGTCATTGCAGTCGATAAAGATGGTTTTCATGGGCGTTCCAGAGTTTTCCGAGCGCCTCGCTGTCGCGAAGTATGATATGGCAAAGCGCCATGGAATGAAGGCACGAATGAAGGGCTAGCAACGGGGTCAGGAATGCCGGGACGTTTTCAGGATAAGGTCGTCGTTATTTCAGGTGGCAGCCGCGGCATCGGCCGCGGCATTGCGACAGCGTTCGCGCGCGAAGGCGCCCGCTGCGTGCTGGCCTCCTCCTCGGCCGCCAACCTTGCCGTCGCCGCCAAGGCGATCGCGGCCGAAGGCCCCGAGCCGCTCACGGTCGCGGCTGATCTCCGCGAGCTTTCCGGCTGCGAGCAGGTGTTCGCCCGGGCCAAGGAGCGCTTCAACCGCTGCGACATTCTCATCAATAACGCGGGGCGCACCCGCGCCGGCAACTTCCTCGATCTTCCGGATGAGGCTTTCGTCGATGGCTTCGCGCTCAAATATTTCGCCGCCGTGCGGCTGACCCGGCTGTTCTGGCCGCTGCTCAAGGCCGCGCAGGGCCACGTGGTCAACATCGTGGGCGGTGCGGCGCGCTCGCCGGAGCCGGAATTTCTGGTCGGAGGCTCGGTCAACGCGGCGGTTGCGAACTTCTCCAAGGGGCTCTCCAAGCTCGGCATGCGCGACGGCATCAACGTCAATGTGATCCACCCCGGCAATACAGCAACTGAGCGCCAGGAGGAGCTGCTGGCGCAGCGCGCGGCCGCGACCGGCAAGACGGTCGAGGAATTGCGGGCTGCGGCGCTGGCCAAGAGCGGCGCCCGCCGGGTCGGCAAGGTCGAGGACGTCGCGGCGCTTGCGCTGTTCCTCTGCTCGGAGGAGGCGCGCCATATCCAGGGCACCGCGACCGCGGTCGATGGCGGCGGCACGGTGGGGTATTACTAGAGCATGATCCCGAAAAGTGGAATCCGGTTTTCGGAAAAGATCATGCTCAAACAAAAAGTCTAAAGTCACTGACGAGCATCCGATGCCATCACCCAAAGCCGCCTGTGTGATCGGTTGGCCGGTCGGGCACTCCCGCTCGCCGCTCATTCACAATTATTGGATCAAGCAGCACGGCCTCGACGCCGAGTATCGGCGCGAGGCGGTGCCGCCGGAGCAATTCGAGGATTTCATCACTCATCTCGCGGCGCGCGGCTATGTCGGGGCGAACGTGACGGTGCCGCACAAGGAGGCGGCGCTCGCCTTGTCGGAGCCCGATGATCGGGCGCGCGCGGTCGGTGCCGCCAACACGCTCTGGCTCGATGGCGGGCGCCTGCGCTCGACCAATACCGACGTCGAGGGCTTCATCGGCAATCTCGATGCGACCGCGCCGGGCTGGGATCGTGGTCTGCAATGCGTGCTGGTACTTGGGGCTGGAGGGGCCGCGCGGGCGGTAGTGTTTGGCCTCCTTGAGCGCGGCATCAGGCGCATCCTTCTGGTCAACCGAACGGCCGAGCGTGCGGCCGCGCTGCGGACGCAGTTCGGCGACCGGGTCAACCTGGCGCGCTGGGGCGATCTCGACGGGCTGATGGCCGAAGCCGGTCTCCTCGTGAACACCACCTCGCTCGGCATGGCCGGCCAGCCGTCCCTGAGCATCGATCTCGCCCGGCTGCCGGCCAATGCGGTGGTGAGCGACCTGGTCTATGCGCCGCTCGAGACCGCGCTGCTCGCCGCCGCGAGGTTGCGCGGGCTCCGCGCGGTCGACGGTCTCGGCATGCTGCTGCACCAGGCGGTGGGCGGGTTCCAGCGCTGGTTCGGTATGCGGCCACAGGTCACGGAGGCCTTGCGCGCCCTGGTGGAGGCTGATCTTATCTCGAAATAGACCCTAGTGCCCGCCGGAATAACCTTCGGCGGGACGGGGTTGTCAGGGTGTCGCCGCTGGGTTGCATGCGGCCTTCAGGAGGATGTGAATGCGTAAGATGACGCGCCGTGCGCTCGGCGTCGCCGGGATTGTTGTGGCGTTGACCGCGACTGCAAGCTTTGCCCAGCAGCCGGAGCGAGTTCGCATCCGCGGAACTCTTGAGAAGCTCGATGGCCAGGTGCTCACCGTCAAGTCGCGCGAAGGCGCGAACGTCAATGTCACCATGACGAATGACGTGCGGCTTACCGCGACCGTGAAGGCCTCGCTCGCCGACCTCAAGCAGAACAGCCTATATCGGCGTTACCGCCATGCCCCAGGCTGACGGCAGCCAGAAAGCGGTCGCCATTCATATCTTCAGGGAATTGCAACGCGGCGTCGGCGAGGGGTTTGGCCCGTGGGACTTGCAGCCCGGCAGCACCATGACCAATGCTGCTGTTGAGACCTCGGTTGCAGGTGTCGACGGCCAGGTCGTCACGGTCAAATACAAGGATGGCGAAAAGAAAGTGATCGTGACGCCACAGACCATCATCGTGCGCTATGTGGACGGGACCAAGGATGAGCTCAAGCCGGGCACCCGGCTGTTCATCAACAATGCGCTCAAGAAAGCCGACGGAACGATCGAGGCGCCGACCGTTACCTTCGGACGGGATGTGGCACCGCCGATGTGACATCGGTTGTCATTGTAACATGGTCTTGATGACAGTGGCCTATGCCGGTCGCATTCGCGACTGATAATGAACGACGAATCTGTTGGGAAGCAGATTGGGAAGCAGAGAATCAAGCAGAGAAACCAAAGGGAGAAGACGACATGAGGATGGCAACACACATTCTGACTTCAGCCGCTGTTGTAGCGGCATTTGCCGCAACCACGGTGGTCGCGCAAGCGCAGAACGTGCGCGTGCGCGGCGCAATCGAAAGCGTCGACGGCAACACCGTGATGGTCAAGTCGCGCGACGGTGCGAGCCTCAAGCTGGTGCTGAAGGACAACGCCGCCGTGCGCGGGGTCGTCAAGGCTTCGCTCGCCGACGTCAAGGCCGCTACCAATGTCGCTATCACCTCGCGGCCGCGCGCCGACGGAACGCTTGAGGCGGTCGAGCTGCGGATCTTTCCGCCAGGGCCGTTCAACTCGTTTCACGGCGACTGGGACCTCACGCCGGGCTCGTTCATGACCAACGGCGCAGCGCAGACCTCGGTCGCCGCCGTCGACGGCCAGGTGCTCACGGTCGAGTACAAGATTCCGCCCGACAAGACCGACATTAAGAAGATCCTGGTGACGCCGAAGACCATCATCGCCACCACGGTCGCCGGCAGCAAGGCCGACCTCAAGCCTGGCCTGAAGGTCTTCGTTGCCGGTGCGCCGAAGCTGCCCGACGGCTCGCTCGACGTCGCGGCTATCCAGGTGGAAAAGGAAATTCCCCCGCCTCAGTGAGGGCGCGGCTGGTTGCGAAGGATCGGGCGGCGTTCAAGCCGCCCGATATCTCTTTGACCAAGCTTTGGGTTGAGCGCCACTACATGCTGGTGGCGCCGTTATCTTTAACGAAGAACGACGGAGGAAACACAATGAGCAAGCTACGAATCCTGACCGCCACTGCCCTCGTCACGGCGTTCGCGGTGTCCGCTGGTTACGCCCAGCAGCACGCAGGACCCAGCGTCTCGCCGGCTCGATCGAGCGGGTCGACGGCAACACCATCTTCGCGAAAGGACGCGACGGTTCCGCCATCACACTCAACGTGCCCGACAATGTGGTGGTCACCGCCGTGTTCAAGGCAACGGTCGCCGACATCAAGCCGGGCGCCTATATCGGCAGCGGCGCGACGCCGCAGGCCGACGGCAGCCAGAAGGCGGTCGAAGTGCACATCTTCGCCGAATCCATGCGCGGCCAGGGCGACGGCCATCGTCCGGGATGGTACGGCACACCCAACGGCACCATGACCAATGGCGCGGTCGAGCCCACCGGCACGGTTTCGACAGTGGGTGCCGGCGGTGAGCCGAGCTTCGTCGTCAAGTACAAAGAGGGCGACAAGCGGATCGTCGTGCCCGCCAACGCGCACATCGTGCGTTATGAAGTCGGCAGCAAGAGCGACATCAAGGCCGGCGCGCCCTTCAGCATCCTGGCGGCGGCCAAGCAGCCGGACGGCACCTTCACGGCGCCGCGCATCAACGTCGGCAAGGATGGCGGTGCGCCGTTCTGAGTTGGAGGAACGGTTACGTCGTCACGCAATTCTCGTAATCGGGCCGCCGGGACGAAACGCCCGGCGGCCTTTCGTTTGGGGTCGCGGTCGGGTGTATCGTCAAGGCTCGTGCCATTCCATAAGGGAGGAACAACATGAACATTGCACGCATTCTCACTGCTGCGGCCGTCGCTACGGCGTTCGCGGTCACGACGGCTTCGGCGCAGCAGCCGCAGGTCGTGCCCGTGATCGGGCAGATCCAGGGTGTCGACGGCAACCTTCTCGTCGTCAAGACGCAAGCGGGCGAGCAGAAGGTGGCGCTGACCAACAACGTGGTCGTGTGGGGCCTTGCCAAGGCGTCGGTGTCGGACGTCGCGAAAGGCGCGTTCATCGGCGTCGGCGCGACGCCGCAAGCCGACGGCACCCAGAAGGCGATCCGTGTGATCATCTTTGCCGAGGCGATGCGCGGCACCGGCGAAGGACACCGGCCGTGGACCCGCCCGAACACCACCATGACCAACGCCACCGTCGACACCACGGTGTCCGGCGTTGATGGCCAGAACATCATGGTGAAGTACAAGGACGGGGAGAAGAAGATCGTCATCGGCCCCGACGCCGTGATCAGGCAATATGTCGCCGGCGACAAGAGCGAGCTCAAGCCCGGCGCCCACGTCGGCATCAACGCGAACAAGCAGCCGGACGGCTCACTGCAAACCGCCCGCGTCAATGTCGGTCGGGGTGACGTCATACCGGACTGAGCAAGACCGAACTGGACGGATCTCCTGGCGTGAATGTTGCGGGCGGCTCATGGCCGCCCGTTTTTTCTTTGGCCGGAGTGATGAGAAATTGATCAGGCGCTCGTACAGCGTTGATCGAATCTTCGGCGGATGCCCAAAAATGCGGCGGAAATTACCGGATAATTTCCGCTAAAATATTGAATTAGCTAGTGGAATCTGCATTTTGCCGGTGCCGCAAAGGCTGGCACGTCCATTGCAAAAAATGGCTCGGAACGTCGGCGGCTTGCCGCCGACGCAACGACGGAGCGCGTCAGCATGTCGACCTTTGACAATCCATTCGATCCATTCCGGCGGCTGCAGGGCTGTTCTTGCGGCCAGCATGTCAATCAGGCCGAGCACGAGCGGGATGCGGCGCGGCAGCTTCACTGCGCGCCGGCCGAAAGCGAAGCCGCGAGCGAGGACAGGCGCTACCAAGGCGTCGTTGCTTCCGCCGTCATGCGCGCCGTATTTCCGAAGGATGCGGCGCGCCGTGCGTTCCTGAAGAAGGTCGGCGCCTCGACCGCGCTCGCGGCGATCTCGCAGTTCTTCCCGCTCAAGACCGCGACCGAGGTGTTCGCGCAGGGCGGAGCCATCGAGAAGAAGGACCTCAAGGTCGGCTTCATTCCGATCACCTGCGCCACGCCGATCATCATGGCGCATCCGATGGGCTTCTATACCAAGCACGGCCTCAACGTCGAAGTGGTCAAGACCGCGGGCTGGGCGGTGATCCGCGACAAGACAATCAACAAGGAATACGACGCCGCCCACATGCTCTCGCCGATGCCGCTCGCGATCACGCTCGGCGCCGGCTCCAATCCGATTCCCTATTCCATGCCGGCGGTCGAGAACATCAACGGCCAGGCGATCACGCTCAGCGTCAAGCACAAGGCCAAGAACGACCCGAAGCAGTGGAAGGGCTTCAAGTTCGCGGTGCCCTTCGACTACTCGATGCACAATTATCTCTTGCGCTACTACGTGGCCGAGGCTGGCCTTGATCCCGACACCGACATCCAGATCCGCGCGGTGCCGCCGCCCGAGATGGTTGCGAACCTGCGCGCCGACAATATCGACGGCTTTCTCGGCCCGGATCCGTTCAACCAGCGCGCGGTCTATGACGGCGTCGGCTTCATCCACATCCTGTCGAAGCAGCTATGGGACGGCCATCCGTGCTGCGCGTTCGCGGCCTCCAAGGAATTCGTTACGACGCAGCCCAACACTTACGCGGCGCTGCTCAAGGCGATCATCGACGCGACGGCGTATGCGCACAAGCCCGAGAACCGCAAGGAGATCGCGGCTGCGATCGCACCCGCGAACTATCTCAACCAGCCCGAGACCGTGCTCGAACAAATCCTCACCGGCACTTATGCGGACGGCCTCGGCAATGTGAAACGCGATCCCAACCGCATCGATTTCGATCCGTTCCCCTGGCACTCGTTCGCGATCTGGATTCTCACCCAGATGAAGCGCTGGGGCCAGATCAAGGGCGACGTCGACTACAAGGCGGTGGCCGAACAGGTCTATCTCGCGACCGATACGGCGAAGTTCATGAAGGAGATTGGCCTGCCGCCGCCTCCCATGACCTCGAAGACCTTCTCCGTGATGGGCAAGCCGTTCGACCCTGAAAAGCCTGAGGATTACATCAAGAGCTTCAAGATCAAACGGACCACGTAAGGCTCAAAGGATGATGCACGCGCCGGGCGTTCATTGTTGTCTCAGCCATCGCTGTCTGCCCTGCTCACTGCTCCCCAATAGGGGCGAGCGATGCGCGGCGAGGGTTTGCGCATGACCCGCTCGCTCACCTTCCGGGCGGCGCTGGTCTCGATCGCCATCTTCGCCCTGTTCGTCACTGTGTGGCAGCTCGCCACGATGGGCAGCGGGCCGACCGTTCCCATGGATCCCGAATACGCCAAGCTCGTCGGCGCGACCGCGAGCCAGGGCAAGTCGGCGATGCCAGGCCCGCTCGATGTCTGGCTGAAGATCTGGGAGCACCTGAAGAACCCGTTCTACGATCGCGGCACCAACGACAAGGGCCTCGGCATCCAGCTCGCCTGGTCGATCGCGCGGGTGACGGCGGGCTATCTGCTTGCCCTGCTGGTCGCGATTCCGACCGGCTTCCTGATCGGGATGTCGCCGCTGATGAGCCGCGCGCTTGATCCTTTCATCCAGGTGCTCAAGCCGATCTCGCCGCTCGCCTGGATGCCGCTGGCGCTCTACACCATCAAGGATTCGGGGCTCTCGTCGATCTTCGTGATCTTCATCTGCTCGCTCTGGCCGATGCTGATCAACACCGCATTTGGGGTGGCGGCCGTGCGCAAGGAATGGCTCAACGTCGCGCGCACGCTTGAGGTCGGCACGTTCCGGCGCGCCTTCACCATCATCCTGCCGGCGGCGGCGCCGACCATCCTCACCGGCATGCGCATATCGATCGGCATCGCCTGGCTGGTGATCGTGGCGGCCGAGATGCTCGTCGGCGGCACCGGCATCGGCTATTTCGTCTGGAACGAATGGAACAATCTCTCGATCACCAACGTGATCACCGCGATCCTGGTGATCGGCATCGTGGGCATGATCCTCGACCAGTTGCTCGCGCGTGCCACGCGCCTGGTCACGTTCCCGGAGTAACGGTGATGATGTGGCCCATATGCTCCCTGTCGTCCCCGCGCAGGCGGGGACCCATACACACTGCGGCTCGAGGTTCTTCTTCGGCCATGCGCATTCGTGAGCTCGGGGGCTTTGGGTCCCCGCCTGCGCGGGGACACCGAGTAGGTGTGCGCGCATGACAACAGACAAGTTCATTTCAATTGAAGGCATCACCAAGCGCTTCCCGGCGGCATCGAGCGGCGCCACCACCGTGTTCGAGGACCTGTGGCTGTCGATGCGGCGCGGTGACTTCACCTGCATCATCGGCCATTCCGGCTGCGGCAAGACCACGGTGCTCAATATCCTCGCGGGTCTCGACGTGCCTTCGGAAGGCACCGTCATCGTCGACAACCAGTCGATCGAAGGGCCGAGTCTCGATCGTGCCGTGATCTTCCAGAGCCACGCATTGCTGCCGTGGCGCTCGGTGATGGGCAACGTGGCCTATGCGGTGTCGTCGAAGTGGCGTCGCTCGAGCAAGGCCGAGGTGGAGCGGCAAGCGCAGAAGTTCATCGATCTCGTTGGCCTCACCGGTGCGGAGCACAAGCGGCCGGCGGAGCTATCCGGTGGCATGAAGCAGCGCGTCGGCATCGCACGGGCGCTCTCGATCGAGCCGAAGATTCTGCTGATGGACGAGCCGTTCTCGGCACTTGATGCGCTCACGCGCGGCACGCTGCAGGACGAGGTGCGCCGCATCTGTCTCGAGACCGGGCAGACCGTGTTCATGATCACGCACGACGTCGACGAGGCGATTTACCTCGCTGACCGCATCGTGCTGATGACCAACGGGCCGGGCGCGGTGTTTGCCGAGATCGTCGACAACCCGCTGCCGAAGGAGCGCAAGCGCGCCGATGTCCACAAACATCCGCTCTATTATGGCGTGCGCAACCACATCATCGATTTCCTGGTGAGCCGCAGCAAGGCGTTCGCCGAGGGGATCGAGGGACGCGGCTACGATCGGCGCCGCGTGCCGGTGGTGCGGCCGGGCGCGCCGGAGCCGGTGATCGCGACCGACACGCTCATGCCCACGCCGTCACTCATCGGACGTGAAGCAGGCAGCTGATCCGCGGGCGGGCCTGAGTGTAATCTCACTGACGTTGGTAGGAGCATGGTTAGTAAAAGGAGACACCGATGAAACGCGCCGATCTCACCGAGAAGATTCTCGACATCAAGCGCGAGAGGGGCTGGACCTGGAAGCACATCTGCAGCCAGATCGGCGGCTATTCCGAGGTTCTGCTCGTTGGCGCGCTGCTCGGCCAGATGAAGCTGACCAAGCCGCAGGCCGCCAAGGCCGGCGAGCTGTTCGGTCTGTCCGAGGCCGAGATCGCGATGCTCAACGAGGTGCCGATGCGCGGCGCGGGCGTGCCGATGCCGCCGACCGATCCGCTGATCTATCGCTTCTATGAGCTCGTGATGGTCAACGGGCCGGCCTGGAAGGCTTTGATCGAGGAGGAGTTCGGCGACGGCATCATGTCGGCGATCGACTTCGACATGCAGATGGAGCGGCTGCCGAATCCCAAGGGTGATCGCGTCAAGATCACGATGTCGGGCAAGTTCCTGCCGTTCAAATATTACGGCAATTCGGGCAACATTCCGGAATACGGCTTTAAGGAAGGCTGACGCGGGCCGATTGGCAACGCAAAAGGTGCCGGCACGGCGAACCGCGCCGGCACCTCCGGCTCCCCCATAGACTTATTGTTTGAGCATGATCTTTTCCGAAAACCGGTGTCCACCCCGGGTCAAGCCCGGGGCAGGCTTTTTCGGGATCATGCTCTACGCCGCGCGTTTGAGCTCCTCCGCCCGGATGGCGAACAGCTTCGCCAGCGGGCTCGATGGCCGCACCGCCTGCCGCTCGGCGGCGAGCGCGGACGCGAGCGCCGGCTGCCCGTCGCGCAATGCCGCCTCGATCATCGTGAGATCGATGAGGTCGCGCTGGGCATGGCTGCCGCCGAAGCGCTGGGCCACGTTGCGCACTGAGCGCAGGCGCTGCACGCACTCCGTATAGCAGCCATTGCCGAAAGCCTTGATGGCGAGCACGACCGGCCGGCCGACTTCGCGCGTGAAGGTCGCGTTGTCGGCGGCAGCTGCCATGGCGGCATCCTGGGCCTGCAGCAGTCGCCGCACCAGGTCAGGCCGCTGGCCGCCAACGAATGCCATCATCGCGTGCACATCGTTGAAGGCGTAGGTGCTGGCATCCGTCACCGGCTCCCACGCCTCGATCAGTGGCTTCCAGCGGTCACCGACGTCAATGCCTCGCAGCTGAAGCCGCCAGAGCAGCGCGGACGCATCGATCAGCTCGAGGATGATGCGCGAGCGCGCGCCGTAGATCGGCCCGTCGAACAGGGCGAGCGCCTCCTCGATCTCGCCGAGATCCAGATGATAGAGCGCGAGATGCCACCAGTTATGAACGGAAAGGAAGCTGCTCTTCGACAAGCCCGCCATGTTCTTCTGCATCCAGGCGATGCCTTCGCGCGGCCGGCCCTGCATTTCCATCACATGCGCGACAGCGTGCTGAGCCCAGCCGTCGCGTGGTTCGAACTCGATCGCGCGGCGGCCAGCTTTCTCCGCGGCGGCGTACTGGCCGGTTTCCTCGAGGCCGAACGACTGCATACCGAGCACCGCATGATAACCAGGCAGGTCGGGCGTCCACGCCGGCAGGGCGCGTGCAACGCGGTCGCGCAGCATGCGGGAGTCGCCGCGAAAGAAATCCGCCTGATGGCCGACCTGCAGTGCCAGCAGGTCGCGCGGATACTCGATGGTGATGTCCTCCAGCACTTGCGAGGCCGCCCACCAGCGCCCTTCGACCAGATGGCCGATGGCCGTCAGATGGCCCTGTTCCCGAACGGTTGCCGGCAGCTTTTGCGCAGCTGCGAGCGAAGCGCGCGCGATCTGCATGCCGGCGGGTTCGGTCCCGAGGAGGTGCAGCCACGCCCGCAGCGCGTGCGCCATCACGAACTCTGGACTTTCGGCTATCGCCTGATCGACGGTTGCGACCGGATCATCGATGTAGAGATTGAGCTGGCGAACGGCGGCTTCAAAGCGCGGCAAGCTCGCAGCGGTCGCGCCTGAGAGCGCAAGACCGCGGATGTCGTGAACCATTCCAGTGGCACTCCATGTTGGGGGATTGCCTTTGAGTTGTATCGAGGAGATGTTTGGTTCATCGGCTTCATGAAAAAAGTGCGGAACACAACTCATACTTTGGGAGTAACGATGTTTGTCGCTTCCGCCAGTCATTCTCACATGTCGTCAACGACAAGAATTGTTGCTTGGACGTCGGCAACAACGACGTTTGTTGCTTCCATGTTGCTTGAGTGTTTCATGTGCTTGTTGATGTTTGCCACGGCGTGTCGGCGCTATGATAGGATGCTGATGTTCCGCCGTTCGTAGGAGCCGATAGTGCGCGCATCCTCATCGTTGGTCTTTAGTCTTGCGACGATCGTTCTAACCCTCTCATCGTTCGCCACCTCATCGGACGCGCAGGACTTCTATCGCGGCAAAAGTGTCACGCTGTTTGCCGGCCAGCCGCCGGGCGGCGGCATCGACAGCGAGATGCGCCTGGTCGGGCAGTTCCTCGGCAAGCACATTCCGGGCGAGCCTACGATCGTGCCGCGCAACATGCCCGGCGCCGGCGGCATGATCCTCGGCAATCACCTCTTTGGCGTCGCCAGGCCCGATGGCCTCACGCTCGGCATGCCGGGGCGATCGGGCTTCGTGCTGGCGCCGCTCATCAGCGCGGCCGACACCAAGTACGACCTGCAGCGCTTCACCTGGATCGGCAGCTCGGCGAGCAGCAACTTCGTACTGTTCATGCGGCGGCAGTCGAACATCAGGACCTTCGACGACCTCCGGAACGCCAAGCGCCAGATCATCATCGCGGGCTCAGGCTCCACCACCGCCAATTCGGTCATGCCCGAGGTGCTCGCCAAGTACGAGAACCTGCCGATCAAGGTCGTGCGCGGCTATCCGGGCATCATCGACGCCATCCTCGCGGTCGAGCGCGGCGAGGCGGATGGCGTGTTCTGCCAGCGCGCGAGCATCCGAGTCGGACATGCTGGCCTCGGGCTCGGTGGTGCCGGTGCTTCCAGGTCTTCGACATGGAGCCCAACCTGCCGGTCCTCGATCGCTACATCAGCAACCCGAAGGAGAAAGCGCTGCTCGAGCTTCTGAGCGCGCCGCAGCGGCTCGGGCTCGCCGTGATCGCGCCGCCGGGGCTGCCCGACGATCTCACTCGCATCCTGCGGCAGTCCTACCTCAAGATGGTCGAGAGCCGCGAGTATGTGGAGGAAGCCATCAAGCGCAACTTTGACGTGGGGCGTCCTAATACTGGCGAGGAGATCACGGACTACGTGACCAACACGCTCATGAGCTTTCCGGCCGAGACCATCCGCGAGTATCGCAGCTATGTCGAGAAGCAGTAGCGCAGCGGTAAACAGCCGCATCTCCGGTTTCTGGTATCTCCGAACGATCATGCTATCTTGCCCCTGAGCCCGCCTGACGGGCCAGGGAGGAATTTATGGTTTCAAGACTGTTGCTGGCGCTGCTTGGCAGTGTCGCATTCATCACCCAAGTCGCGACCCAACAAGCCGCGCAGGCGCAGACGCTCGTCATCCAGGGCGGCACGCTGATCGACGGCACCGGCCGCGCCCCGATCGAGAATTCCGTCATCGTCATCGAGGGCAACCGCTTCCGTGCGATCGGCCGCGCCGGCGAGGTGCAGATCCCGGCCGGCGCGCAGACCATCGACGTGCGCGGCAAGACGGTGCTGCCCGGCTTTATCGACGGCCACTGCCATTGGGAATCGTTCTGGGGTGAGATTTATCTGCATCTCGGCATCACCACCTGCGTGCAGATCGAGACCCAGCAGAACGGCCCCTGGGGGCTTGCCCAGAAGGAAGGCACCGAGATGGGCCGCATCCGCGGGCCGCGCCTGTGGCCGACCGGCCAGGCGCTCGGCGCCCGCGAGGGCGAGTTCGAGACCGAAGGCTCGCGCGCGTGGCGCGGCTACATGAAGGTGCCGAGCGCGGACGCCGCGCGCGCCATCGTGCAGCAGAAGAAGAAGGACGGCTACGAGGCGCTCAAGGTCAGCGAGTTCCTCAATCCGGAGATGCTCGCGGTCATCACCGACGAGGCGCACAAGCTCGGCATGGGCGTCACCGGCCACTCCTGGGACGTTGTCGGCTATGCGAACTCCGGCATCGACGGCATCGAGCACATCTGGTCGGTCGGCTACTCGTCGATCCTGGATCTGAACAAGCGCAACAAGCTCGCGGTCGACCGCACCGCCGGGCGCATCGACGCCGAGGAGGCGGGTGCGTTCTATGAGGTCGAAGGCTTCGACACCGTCATCAAGGCGCTCACCGACAACAAGGTGGCCTGGACGCCGACCATCGCCAAGTGGCTGCGCCCGCTCTCGCCCAGCGCGGAGCGGTTCTGGAAGCGCGAGCAGGAGATCCTCTCCAATCCGAAGGCGAAATTCCCGGCCGCGGTACGCGTCGTGACCGAGTTCACGACCGAGAAGCTGTTCAAGCGCTACAAGCCGGACCAGCTCGAGCGGGCAAAGGTCGGCTACCAGAAGGCCAATGAGTTCATCCGCCGCTTCGTCGCGGCGGGAGGCATCCTGAAGGAAGGTTCGGATTCACCGCGCGGCATGGCCGGCCTGCTGCTGCACGAGGCGCTGGCGATGGATGTCGATGCCGGCGTGCCGCCCATGACGGCCATCCAGGCCGCGACCATCAACGTTGCCCGCACCTTCCACAAGGACAAGGACTACGGCAGCGTCGAGCCCGGCAAGGTCGCCGATCTTTCAATCGTGGAAGGCGATCCGCTCAAGGACATCTGGGCCACCCAGAACGTCAAGCTCGTGGTGATGAACGGCAAGGTCGTGGAGCACGAGTTCACCGGCTATGTGAACCCGATCCCCGAGTTCAATTCCTGGCAGCAGCTCTCGACCACGATCGAGGTGGCGCCGGCCATGATCACGCAGGGCACCGGCACGACGCTCAAGGTGAGCGGCAAGGGCTTCTGGCCGTTCCACCGCGTGCTCCTCAACGGCAGGGAGCTGGAGACCAAGTTCATCAGCCGCACTGAGCTGCAGGCGACGCTGCCGGCCGAGGCGGTGAGCGACGTCGGGATGTACAAGATCACGGTGAAGAGCAGTGGCGAGATGATTGCGGAATCGAGCCCCGCTCCGCTGGTGGTGAAGTTCAAGTAGCCCGTGCTTGAGGCGAGCAGAGCTAATGTGGCCCTTTGCCGCAATTCTGGAAGCGGATGAATTAGGTTTGCGACCGCGAGTTGAACCAATCTCCGCTCATTCCCGCGAAAGCGGGAATCCAGTGCGATCCTTAAGTGTCCTTGGCACGAATCCAGCCGTCTGTCGTCCCCGCGCAGGCTGGGGACCCATAACCACCAGATTTCGGTGTATCGCTGGCCCTGCCACATAGCCTTGCTGCGGCGTATGGGTCCCCGCCTGCGCGGGGACGGACAGCGGAGAGCTCATTGTGCTTCACATCACATCTTCGTCACAGCGGGAATCCAGTGGCCGAGAACTGCATCCGAAGAGACGTTGGGTGCCCTAGCCGCTCCCGCGGGGACGAGCGGAATTAAGCGGCGATTCAAACTTAGCTTATCTCGCTCTAGCCTTTCAGCAGTGTGCGCAGCGCCTCGACTGGTTGACTTGGGCAGACCCATGGTCTCGGTCGTGACCGCATCCATCGCTTCGCCAGTCGCGGGCTCGATCATCACGTTGCGCTTCGCCATGGCGGCGAGGAAATCCGGGTCTGCGAGCATGCGCTGGAAGGCGGTGCGCAGTGCCGCAAGTCTTTCCTGGCCGGCACGCCGGGCGTGGTCAGGATCGAGCGGCCGATCTCGGCCGTGCCGGCAAGCGCGCCCATAACCTGGCGACCCTCGACTTGGCGACCCTCGACTTGGCGCTTCTCGTCGAGGGTGACCAGCTCGGCCATTGTTGGCACTTGCGGCAACTGCGAAGCCCGTTTGAGACCGTTCTGATACAGGAACACGGCTTTGCCCTGCACCCATTCAGGATTGTGGACCAGAACAGTGGGCAAGAACTCGCCGCCGTTCACCTCGACTTCACCGCGCTCGACAGCGAGTTGAATCTCGGCGGTGCCGCTGTAGCCGGTGACGATCTTGAAGCGGGATCCAGCATAGGTGTTGAGAGCGCGAGCATAGAGGGCCGACGTCGACGTCGATTGACCGGCGCCGACCGTAATCTCGCGCTTGCGTGCATCCTCGAACGACGTGATGCCGGATTTCGGCAGCGCCACAGCGATGTCGATCATCGCGGTGAGGCGGCCGAGATAGTTAAGCTTGGTCGGGTCGATCCCCAGCTTCTCATCGACCAGCGCGGTCATCGCCATCTGCTGCGCGACGCTGCCGAGGTGCGTCCCGTCCTGCGGCGCGACTTTATACAGATACTCGATCGCCTTGAAGCCGCCGGCTCCCGGCATGTTCACCGGGATGATGGTCGGGTTGCCGGGAATGTGGCGGCCAAGAAATTCGGCGGCGAGCCGCCCGTAGAAGTCGTAGCTGCCGCCGGAGCCGTAGCCGATGATCAGCCGCACGGTCTTGCCGCGATAGAAGTCGGCGACAGGCTGGGCCCACGGTGCGGATGTCGTTGCCAACAGCGCGATGAACGCCGCGGCCGTGACGATCAAACGCCTTGCGCGGTGCATTGTGAGTCCTCCCATTGATCACGTGTTACCGGAGAGAGCGCTGTCGCCTAGGTCATGCCCAGCTCTTTGCGCCAGGTCTCCCAGGGACGATCGACGTTCTGGCGCTTCTCCTGCTCATATTGGTTGAGGAAGTTGATCGGCCCGCCGAGCATGACCGCCTGCATCTGCAGCTTGGCGTTGACCTCGGTGTAGATCGCGCGAAACACCGCGGTCTTGAGGTCGTGGGCCGCGACCGCGTTGCCATGCCCGCGCATGAGCACGACCGAGCCCTTGCCGAGCGTTTCGGCAAGCGAGCGTCCGAGCTCGTTGCTGAGCACCAGCATGTTGTTCTTTTCGCCCTCAACCGAGCGGATCTCCCAGACCGGCGCGCCCTGCCCAAGGAAGTGGCCGTTGTGAAAGATGGCGCGCAGCGGCTTCTCGGTGACGCTGAAAGGGATGACGGTCGGCGAATGGCTGTGGATGACTGCATTCACGTCCGGCCGTAGCTTATAAATCTGGCCGTGAATGAAACGCTCGCGATAAATGGGACGGCCGCCAGCGTTGATGGCGTTGCTGTCGAGATCGAAGGTGATGAGGTCGCGGACCGACACGTCGCGCGGCGCGATCGCCTGCATCTGCAGGTAGCGATCCGGATTGCGCGGGTCACGAACGCTGACATGGCCGAACGAGTCGAGCACGCCGTGATTGGCGAGGATGTGATTGCCTGCGACCAGGTCCATGGCGACTGTCGGGTCGAGATCGGCATAGTCGGGGCCGAGCTCCCGAGCCACGTCAGCCTTGTCGTTCAACGCCATGGTCCAGCGCCCTCCCGCGTTCGTTGATGTCACTAAATCTTATGCGCTGTGCGACGGGTGTGGGCAAGCGCCCCGATCCGGCGCGATCATCGGTCGCATCGATACTATAACAACGCTCACTGCGCGCGCGTCTGGATCGCCGCCGGTCGGGATCTGGCTGCGGCTGGTCTCCAACGCTTCGGCAATCTTTTCGGCGAGCGTGGTCGTGTGGATGCACTGGTCGAAGCCTTCGCCGCCTTCGGGCCTTCGGTACTTCCGGGCTTCGGCCACGTGCTGAGCGGCGCGCGTAAGCGCGGCGATGCGGTCCTGGCGATCCGCCAGCGCCAGCGCATGCAGATAGAAGTCGTTGGCGAACAGGTGATAGATCCAGGCGGTGCGCTGCACGCAATAGCCCTTCGGCCGGCGGTAGCAGGTCTCCGAGCCGCTGTCGCCGCCGGTTTCCAGCGCCGGCAACGACAGCGCGATCTCCAGGTAGCGGTGGAAGTCCTGCTGATAGGTCTCCAGGCTGCCAGTCTCGATCGCGGGCCAACCCTTGAAGCAGCTCTTCGGAGTGAAGGCCGCGCGATGCTGGATGCGCTTGATCTCGCCGGCAAAGTACCAGGCGTGACCGTTGTGCTGGTCTGTGCCCTTCAACGTATCGATCAATGCTTCGGCACGGGCGAAATCCGCGCTGCCGCTCCTCTCCAGATTGTCGCGCGCCTTCTGGAAAGCGGTCCGCAACTCGCCCGCCAGGTTCACAGGATCGAGCGACGTGTGGCTCGCCAGAAACGGCGAGTAGATGCCGAGCGCGAGCAGCAGCACGAACGCCAGCGCGCCGCCGGCAACGCTGAACGCCACGGGGCGTCTCTGACAAGCGATGAGCGGAACGCGCCGCTTGACGGCCGCGTCGCCACCGGCGAACGCGCAGGCGAGCGCGAGTCCGAGGCTGACCGCCGTGACGCCGGCGAGTCCGAGCGTCAACGAAGGCGTCTGGCCGAGCAGCGTCAGCGTGCCGAGCGTGACCAGCACGGCGATTGCCGCAAGCGCGCAGCCGGCGGCGGCCCGCAGCGCCCAATTTGGAAACGAGGCGACAAACTTGCCGCGCTGCTCCAGAATGCCGTCGATCGATTGCATCAACCGTTCAAGGTGGGTGTCGAAATCTTCGACGTTGATCCGCGTGCCCGCCAGCGCCGGAAAGGTCTTGAGGCTCTCGGGCAGATCCGCCGCCTTGGGGATTGCGGCATCATCCACCATGACAGGAATGACGGCCGCGCCCGATTGCAGCGCCGCTTCCACTTCGAGCCGCACCGGATCGTCGGATTGCTGGATGCGCGAATGTCCCTGCGCGTCGATGGCGAGCCATTGCGGGCCGATCACGGCCAGCACGACGTCGCAGCCGGATAGCTCTTCCTTGATGTGATCGTAAAAATTCTTGCCCAGGGGCATCTTGTTGATGTCCCTGAACACCGACTCTGTTTTGTAGCGGGCGGCGAGACGCTCGTAGACGTGCCCGACGATCGCGGCCGAGTCGGAGCGGCGGTAGGAAATAAAAATCCTCGGCCGCCTCTCGCGTGAACGCGGCGACCGACTTTCCGAAACTGAGTTCGGCAGCGCCCCCATTGGTAAAATTGTATGATCGTAACAAGCCCCTGTAAACGGGGGAATCGAGCTTGCCTGAGCGATCACACCTTTAAGCGATCACGACCTACGCGATCACTTGCCGGCCGATCCCGCCCACGTTGTTGACGCCACAGAGCGCCATGGTCACGTCGAGCTCCTTGCGGAGGAAATGGATCGCGCGCGCGACGCCGTGCTCGCCCAAAGCGCCCAGACCATAGATGTAGGCACGGCCGATCAGGCAAGAGCGCGCGCCGAGCGCGAGTGCGCGCATGACATCCTGCCCGGAGCGGATGCCGCCGTCGAACATGACCTCGATCTCGCCGCCCACCGCATCGACGATCTTGGGCAAAGCGGAAATCGATGACGGCGCGCCGTCGAGCTGGCGGCCGCCGTGGTTGGAGACCACCAATGCGCTTGCGCCGGTCTTAGCCGCGATCCGCGCGTCGTCGATATCGAGCACGCCCTTGAGAATGAGCTTGCCGGGCCATAGCGACCTGATCCACTCGACGTCCTTCCACGAGAATGTCGGATCGAACTGGGTCGCGATCCAGGACGAGAGCGATTTCACATCGGTGTCGCTGCGCGCATAGCCGGAGAGATTGCCGAAGGTCTTGCGCTTGGCTCGCAGCATGCCGAAGGCCCAGCTCGGCTTGCTCATGATGTCGAGCACATTGCGGATCTTGATCTCGGGCGGCACCGAGAGCCCGTTGTGCACATCGCAGTGGCGCTGGCCGAGCACCTGCAGGTCGATGGTCAGCACGAGCGCGCTGCACTTGGCGGCAGCGGCTCGTTCGATCAGCGAGCGCGCAAAGCCGCGATCCTTCATGACGTAAAGCTGGAACCAGAATGGCTTGTCGACCGCCTCCGCCACGTCCTCGATCGAGCAGACCGACATGGTGCTGAGCGTGAACGGAATGCCGGCCGCCTGCGCGGCGCGGCAGGCGGCGATCTCGCCATCCGGATGCTGCATGCCGGCGAGGCCGATCGGCGCGAGCGCGAGCGGCAGCGGCACGGTCTCACCGATGATGGTGGTGGTGAGATCGCGGCGCGACACGTCGACCAGCACGCGCTGGCGCAGCTTGATCCGCTCGAGATCGGCGCGGTTGGTGCGGAGTGTCTCCTGGGCGTAGGACCCAGCCTCGACGTAGTCGAAGAACATCTTCGGGACCTTGCGGCGGGCGTGCTGCCGCAGATCTTCGATGCACGTCACTGTCGCCATGCCGATTCACGCCTCCTGGCCGTCG
This sequence comes from uncultured Alphaproteobacteria bacterium, assembly GCA_963817015.1. Classification (GTDB taxonomy): domain Bacteria; phylum Pseudomonadota; class Alphaproteobacteria; order Rhizobiales; family Xanthobacteraceae; genus VAZQ01. The sequence goes on from CAWFMV010000019.1 coordinate 613,470, forward strand.
GGCGCGCACCATAGCAAGCGCATTCAGGCTGTGCCGAGGTCGGGAACTCTGGAGGTACCCGGGGTGTTAATGGGGAGACGCGATCGGCGGGAGAAGTTGCCAGGAGACGCATCATGGGAATTCCGAACGAGACCGAGATGGAGAACGAGGCTTTGGAAGCAAAAAGGAAGCGCGAGGAGACCGAGAAAGAGCGGGAAGAGGCGCGCAAGCGAAGCCGGCTCGAGAGGTCGCTGGAAGAAGGCCTGGAGGACAGTTTTCCGGCCTCCGATCCCATCAATGTGACGCAGCCGCCGCCGTCGGTGCAGGACAAGCGCGAGGGCGCGCGGCCAAAGAAATAAGGCAACGCATTATTTACCCAATAGTGACTTTAAGCGGCGCTGCCGGAACCGGCGGCGCCGTTTGTGTGGCGCCGTTTATCATGTACTCAACTACCCGAAAGAATTTGAGGAATTCCGCCATCGACCTGGCATATGATAGGTAGACTAGTGCCCCGTTTCCGAAGTTCGTGATACGCCTCAGCACACTCTGACACGAACTTCGGAAACAAAGGGGCACTAGCAACTCTATGATTCTAGTGCCGCTTTCGATTTGAAGTTCCTAATTGAGTTTGCTGCAGGTGGTGTAGGAACTTCAAATCGGCGGCACTAGTGACAACCCCAGCGTTTTCCCCAGTGCGGCGGAGGGGATAGGAATGGCGCGACGATATTTCGGCACCGATGGCATCAGGGGCCGTGCCAATGGTGTGATTACCCCGGAACTCGCCTTGCGGGTCGGCCAGGCGGCCGGCGTCGTGTTTCGCCGCGGCGAGCATCGCCATCGCGTGCTCATTGGCAAGGATACGCGGCTGTCGGGCTATATGATCGAGACCGCGTTGGTTGCGGGCTTCACCTCGGTCGGCATGGATGTGTTCCAGACCGGCCCGATGCCGACGCCGGCGGTTGCCATGCTCACGCGCTCGATGCGCTGTGATCTCGGGGTGATGATCTCGGCCTCGCACAATCCCTTTGACGACAACGGCATCAAGTTGTTCGGGCCTGACGGCTACAAGCTCTCCGATGAGCTCGAGGACAAGATCGAGACGCTGATCGACGCCGACCTCACCAAGAGTCTCGCCAAGAGCGCTGACCTCGGGCGCGCCAAGCGCATCGATGGCGTGCATGATCGCTACATCGAGTTCGCCAAGCGCACATTGCCGCGCACCATGAGTTTTGAGGGCCTGCGGATCGTGATCGATTGCGCCAACGGCGCGGCCTACCAGGTGGTGCCGGAGGCGCTGTGGGAGCTTGGCGCCGAGGTGATCTCGGTGGGTGTCGAGCCCGATGGCTTCAACATCAACCGCGAGTGCGGCTCGACGGCGCCCGAAGAGCTGTGTCGCAAGGTGCGCGAGATGCGCGCCGACATCGGCATTGCGCTCGACGGCGATGCCGACCGCGTCCTGGTGGCTGACGAACGCGGCCATATCGTCGACGGCGACCAGCTGCTCGCCGTGATCGCCGAAAGCCTCAAAGATGACGGCCGCCTCGCCAAGCCCGGCGTGGTTGGGACCGTCATGTCGAACCTTGGGCTCGAGCGCTATCTGGGAGGGCTCGGCCTGTCGCTCGAGCGCACCCCGGTCGGCGACCGCTATGTGCTCGAGCATATGCGCGAGCACGGGTTCAACATCGGCGGCGAGCAGTCCGGCCACATCATCATGTCGGACTTCACCACCACGGGCGACGGCTTCGTGGCGGCGCTGCAGGTTCTTGCCGTGGTGAAGAAGCAGGATCAGCCGGTGTCGAAAGTCTGCCACCGCTTCGACCCTCTGCCGCAGGTCCTCAAGAACGTGCGCTACAAGAGCGGCAAGCCGCTTGAGAATGCCAAGGTCCGCACCGCCATCAAGCAGGCCCAGGCCCGGCTGAACGGCCAGGGCCGGCTGGTTGTGCGCCCCTCAGGCACCGAGCCGGTCATCCGGGTGATGGTCGAGGGCGACGACAAAGGGCTGGTCGAGGAGGTCGTCGACGGGATTGTGGAAGCATTAACCCAGGCGGCCGCTTAAGGTGCGGCCGGCCGCTCATAAAGGCGGCTGTGTAAGGTGAGGCTGCTTAAAGTGGTGGCGCTTCAAGTTAAGCGAGAGTTAAAGGGGCACGGGCGCAATATTGGAATACGTATAAGTTCGGAGTTTTTCCTTTGCCCGGCATCCGGTAGATCGGTATCGATAGCCGTCCAACAAACCTCACTGGTCTCCGGGCTGCCATGATTGTTTGTTCTTGCAATGTACTTACCGATGCCGACGTGCGGACTGCCTTGAGCGTCGAGGCGCGACCACGGACCACCGGCGAGGTGTATGGTTGCCTGGGCTGCTCGCCGCAATGCGGCCGCTGTGCCCGCACCATCAGGCAGATCATGGACGATGCCGGCGGCCGGGGACCAGGCCCAGTCGGGGGACTTGGCGGCTGAGATTTTGGCGGCTGAGACTTTGGCGGCTGACTGTGTCCCCAGTGTTCTGATCTGATCGGGCTCCAAAAAACTTTGGGGCCCTTGTCGTTTGGCGACGCAGCATGCACATTATAGTGGTTCTAGTCTGGAAATGGCGTGTCGGAGACGGCGCCTCAGCGAGGATTTTCATTATGAAGGGCGACCCCAAGGTTATCGAGTATCTCAACCGCGGTCTGCGGCATGAGCTGGCGGCCATCAACCAGTACTGGTTGCACTATCGGTTGCTCGACAACTGGGGCCTCAGGGCGCTTGCCAAGCAATGGCGCAAGGAATCGATCGAGGAGATGGAGCACGCCGACAAGCTCGTGACGCGCATCATCTTTCTTGATGGCTTTCCCAACATGCAGGTCATCGACCCGCTGCGCATCGGACAGAACGTGAAGGAAGTGCTCGATTGCGACCTGGCGGCGGAGCATTCGGCGCGCAACCTCTACCAGGAGGCTTCGACCCACTGCCATTCGGTTAAGGACTATGTCACGCGCGACCTGTTCGAGAGCCTGATGAAGGCCGAGGAAGAGCATATCGATTTCCTCGAGACTCAGATCGATCTCGTCGCCAAGCTCGGGGTCGAGCTTTACTCGCAGCATCACATCGGTGAGCTCGAGCACGACTGATATCTGTCGGCCTGGTCAGCTCGATCCGCTGATCCTCAACGCTTCGTTAATGCAACGCTTCGTTAATACAATGTGCTCCGTCAAACAGCGCCCACGCCATGCGTGGGCGCGTCATGCTGCGCAGCTCTGCAATCCACGACAATTAATAATCACGGTAAATTATTAGGGTTAAGCTCCATTTAAGGGATTACTGCGATCTTCGCCTTCGTAGGCATTCGGGTAGGGGCTGACGCCCTGCGTGCTGACGAAAGGACGAAGTCATGAGTCGTGTAAGTACGTTTGCGCTCGCAGGAGCAACCGCGCTGATGGTGGGCTCAGGGGCGCTCGCAGCAGATCTTGCAGCACCGTATCAACCGATTGCGACCGGCGGCTGGTATCTGCGCGGCTATATCGGCCAGAGCAATCAATTCGTGAACAGCATCTCGCATCCGTCGTTCGCGACGGCGCCGCAGTTCACCTTCTTCGACAAGGGCGGCTTCGACAGCGCGCCGTTCTTCGGTGCCGGCGTCGGCTATCAGTGGAACAGCTGGTTCCGTACCGATGTGACCGGCGAATATCGCGGCAAGGCCGGCTTCCACGCGCTCGACAGCTACTACGACACTGGCAACGCGGGCTATCGCACCAACGATTATACGGCCAGCAAGTCGGAGTGGGTCGCGCTTGCCAACGCCTATATCGATCTTGGCACCTGGTGGTCCATTACGCCCTTCATCGGCGCCGGCGTTGGTGTGGCGTTCAACACCATCGAGCATTTCCGCGACACCAATGTCATCGCGGGCGGCGGCGGTTGGGCCGACACCGGCACGCAGACCAGTCTCGCCTGGGCGCTGCATGCCGGCGCGTCCTATCGCGCGTCGCAGAATTTCGCGGTTGAGCTCTCGTACCGCTATCTCAACGTCGGCAATGGCCGCTCGGGGCTCCTGCAGAATCTCGATCCGTCATTCTCGTCCGGAAATCCGCTCGCGCCGATGACGTTCCACAACATCCAATCCCACGATCTGATGCTGGGCCTGCGCTGGCTGTTGCAGCCGGAGCCGATGTATTCACCGGCGCTCATCCGCAAGGGCTGAACCAGCAGCGAGCGATCGACGAACGGCGCGGAAATGTCCGCGCCGTTTTTCATGGGGGCGCGTAGCCGAAATCCCATGAGCGGTGGGGGTAATGGATAACCGCTCATTAAGGTTAATCAACCATGGTAGGCGCGTGCGGTGAGTCGTCCCGCGAACGGAATGGGGCCTGTCATGCGTCGTCTGACTGCTATTGCTTCGATTGCATTTGCCGCAGGCGCATGGGCGACCGGCGCAGGGTCGACCGGGGCATGGGCCGCCGACTACGAGCCGTCTGATTTCCCGACGTTGCGAGGGTCAAATCCCTACATCCCGGCTACGCCACGCCACACGAACTGGGGCGGCTTCTATGCCGGCGGGCAGGCCGGCTACAGCGCCTCCTACATGGATTTTGCCAAGGCGGGCCGCTCCATCAACGCATTCGATCCGAACGTCTCGTTCACGGCGCCGTTCGGCTCGGTGTCGAGTTGGGCCAGTCTCGGCACCGACACCGGCAAGGCGCCGACCTACGGCGCCTTCGTCGGCTACAACTGGCAATTTGACGACCTCATCCTTGGTTTCGAGGCCAACTACAACCACACCAGCCTGTTCGGCACGGCGAGCGCCACGCGATGCTACACCTCCTCGCCGTCGCTACCGAACTGTTCCGCGGCCATTACGCTCGGTGACGGCAATGACTTACAACGCGACGGTCACCGCCACCGCATCGATGCGCATCACGGACTACGCCACGGCGCGACTTCGTGCCGGCTGGGTCGTCGACAATGTGTTGCCCTATGCGATGATTGGCCTGGCGGTCGGACGCGCCGAAATCAGCCGTTACGCCACCGCGACCGGAACGCCGGTCAATCCGGCCCGGAACGGGTACGCCGTTTACGAGGACCGAGGGCACATTCAATTCGGCGATGCTCACCTGGGGCTATTCGGCCGGTCTCGGCGCCGACTGGTTGATTTTGCCCGACGTCTTCGTGCGGGCCGAATACGAGTTTGTGAAGTTCATGCTGGTGTCCGATTTTCGATCGCAGATCCACAACGGCCGTCTGGGCCTGGGCGTGAGGTTCTAAAGGCGCGAATGCTTCCGCTGCCGAGGCGCCGGATGCGGGGGCATCCGGCGCCTTCTCCATATGTCGATTTCCTTGCCCCAGTTGTCGACGCACAAAGGCGCGCTTGACGACGCGCGCGGTCTTCCTTATCTCCGCCAGTGGGACACCCCTCCCCACCGAGGGGCGACTATCTGGAAGGATAGGCCATGACGACGATGCCCTCTGCGCGGCCATCCGTGCCGCATTTCTCCTCCGGCCCCTGCGCCAAGCGCCCCGGCTGGAGCCTCCAAGCCCTCACCGACGCGGTTCTCGGTCGCTCGCACCGCTCGAAGATCGGCAAGGCGAAGCTCAAGCGCGCCATCGATCTGACCCGCGAGATCCTCGGCGTCCCGGCCGACTATCGAATCGGCATCGTGCCGGCGTCCGATACGGGCGCGGTCGAGATGGCGCTGTGGTCGCTGCTGGGCGCCCGGCCGGTCACCATGGTGGCCTGGGAATCGTTCGGCGAAGGCTGGGTGACCGACGTTGCCAAGCAGCTCAAGCTCAAGGACGTCAAAACGCTCAAGGCCGGCTATGGCGAGCTGCCGGATCTCGGCAAGATCGATTTCGCGACCGACGTGGTGTTCACCTGGAACGGCACCACCTCGGGCGTGCGCGTGCCCAATGCCGATTGGATCCCGGCCGACCGGGCGGGCCTGACCATCTGCGACGCCACCTCGGCCTGCTTCTCGCAGCCGCTCGATTTCCCCAAGCTCGATGTCGTGACCTTCTCCTGGCAGAAGGCGCTCGGCGGCGAAGCCGCGCACGGCATGCTGATCCTCTCGCCGCGCGCGGTCGAGCGCCTCACGACCTATACGCCGCCGTGGCCGTTGCCGAAGATCTTCCGCCTGACCAACAACGGCAAGCTGATCGAAGGCATGTTCGACGGCGAGACCATCAACACGCCGTCGATGCTGTGCGTCGAGGACTATCTCGACGCGCTCAATTGGGCGCAAATCGGTCGGCGGCCTCAAGGGCCTGATCGCGCGCTCTGACGCCAACACCAAGGTGATCGCCGACTGGGTCGCGCGCACGCCCTGGATCGACTTTCTGGCCAAGGATCCGGCGATCCGCTCCAACACCTCGGTGTGCCTGAAGGTCGTCGATCCGGCCGTCACGGCGCTTGCGGCCGACGCGCAGGCGGCTTTCGTGAAGTCGCTTGCGGCGGCGCTCGAGAAGGAAGACGTCGCCTACGACATCGACGCCTATCGCGATGCGCCACCAGGCCTGCGCATCTGGTGCGGCGCGACCGTCGAAGCCCGCGATGTCGAAGCGCTGACGCAGTGGCTCGATTGGGCCTTCGCCAAGACCAAGGACGCGCTGGCGAAGGCGGCGTGAGCGCGCGCTCGCGTCAGCAAGGCGCGCAGGGCTCCAGTCTGCCTACCGCCACACACTGGCCTCTCACAATGACACTCCACGATATCGGATAAATGCCATGGCCCCCAGGGTTCTGATTTCCGATGCGCTTTCCGACGCCGCCGTGCAGATCTTCAAGGATCGCGGCATCGACACCGTTTTCCAGCCCAAGCTCGGCGCCGACAAGGACAAGCTCGCCGAGATGATCGGCGACTTCGACGGCCTTGCCATCCGCTCCGCCACCAAGGTGACGGCGAAGCTTCTGGAGAAAGCCAAGAAGCTGCGGGTGGTCGGCCGCGCCGGCATCGGCGTCGACAACGTCGACATTCCGGCGGCGACCGCCAAGGGCGTGATCGTGATGAACACGCCGTTCGGCAATTCGATCACCACCGCCGAGCACGCCATCACGCTGATGCTCGCGCTGGCGCGTCAGATCCCGCAGGCCGACGCTTCGACGCAGGCCGGCAAATGGGAGAAGAACCGCTTCATGGGGGTCGAGATCACCGCCAAGACGCTCGGCGTCATCGGCTGCGGCAATATCGGCTCGATCGTGGCCGACCGCGGCCACGGCCTGCGCATGAAGGTGATCGCCTACGATCCGTTCCTGTCGCCCGAGCGCGCGCGCGATCTTGGAGTCGAGAAGGTCGATCTTCCGGAACTGTTCAAGCGCGCCGACTTCATCACGCTGCACACGCCGCTGACCGACAAGACCAAGAACATCGTCGATGCCACTGCGATCGCGACGATGAAGAAGGGCGTGCGCATCATCAATTGTGCGCGCGGCGGGCTGGTCGACGAGCAGGCGCTGCGGCAGGCGCTCGATTCCGGGCAGGTCGCGGGCGCGGCCTTCGACGTGTTCGTCGAGGAGCCGGCGACGGCCAATCCGCTGTTCGGCCATCCCAACGTGGTGTGCACGCCGCATCTCGGTGCCTCCACCACGGAGGCGCAGGAGAACGTGGCGCTGCAGGTGGCCGAGCAGATGTCGGACTATCTGTTGACCGGCGCCATCACCAACGCGGTCAATTTCCCCTCGATCACCGCCGAGGAGGCGCCCAGGCTCAAGCCGTTCGTGGCGCTCGCCGAGAAGCTCGGCTCGTTCGCCGGCCAGCTCACCGAGACCGGCATCACCAAAGTGCAGATCGCCTATCGAGGGCGCGGTCGCCGGGATGAACACCAAGGCGCTGACGTCGGCGGCGATCGCCGGCCTGCTGCGGCCGATGCTGCAGGACGTCAATGTCGTCTCGGCGCCGATCATCGCCAAGGAGCGCGGCATCGTGGTCGAGGAGGTGACGCGCGAGGCTGCCGGCGATTACGAGAGCCTGATCACCGTGACGATCGTGACCGAGCGCCAGTCGCGTCACGTGTCGGGAACGGTCTTTGCCGATGGCCGCCCGCGCATCGTCAACATCAAGGGCATCCGCATGGACGCCGAGTTCGGCCCGTCGATGATCTACATCACCAATCTCGACAAGCCGGGCTTCATCGGCAAGTTCTCCTCGACGCTGGGCGACGCCGGCATCAACATCGCGACCTTCCATGTCGGCCGCGAGGCGCCGGGCGGCAATGCCATCGCGCTGATCGAGATCGACGGCGAGCTGCCGCCCGACGTGCTCGCCAAGGTACGCGCGCTGCCGCAGGTGCAGCAGGCGCGGCCGCTGTAGTTCTGATCAGTGTTAATTCTGGCCATGCTCGCGGGCCGCGAAATGGCGCGGCGGGTCGTCGCGTCGGTCGAGATGAGGCAGTTTATTACCGCCAAGTGTCATGGGATTGACTCGACACATTCTCCAATGAGCTGTGGGCATTGCGGATCATCGCCGCGATATCGCCCCGAGATTGCCTTTTAGTGATCTGATTCATCGGGCCTGCTCCGCTTACCAAGCCAGGGAGAGGGGCGGCTGCCCGATGTCGGCTGCCTAAGGGTCGTGCTTGGCCCCCATGCCGCCTTGCCTGAGGCGGTAGCTTCCGTTAATTCCGGGAGGGCCGGAGCTTGGGCAAGTCCACTGCTGAGTTGCGATCAATTTCTGGCCACACGGCGGAAGGACAGCTCATGGCCAATGTGGTCGTGGTCGGCTCCCAGTGGGGAGACGAAGGCAAGGGGAAGATCGTCGACTGGCTCTCGGAGCAGGCCGACATCGTGGTTCGCTTCCAGGGCGGCCACAATGCGGGCCATACGCTCGTCATCGACGGTGTCACCTACAAGCTGTCGCTGCTGCCGTCCGGGCGTGGTGCGGCCAGGGCAAGCTGTCGGTCATCGGCAATGGCGTCGTGCTCGATCCGCGCGCGCTGCTCGAGGAGATCGACCGGCTCGCCGGCGCAGGGGGTCTCCGTGACGCCTGACAGCCTGCGCATCGCCGAGAATGCGACCTTGATTCTGCCGCTGCATCAGCAGCTCGACGTGGCGCGCGAGACCTGCCAATGCGGCAACACGCATCGGCACCACCGGGCGCGGCATCGGTCCGGCCTACGAGGACAAGGTCGGCCGGCGCGCCATCCGCCTGATGGATCTTGCCGATCTGCCGGCGCTCGACGGCAAGATCGACCGCCTGCTGTCCCACCACAATGCGCTGCGGCGCGGGCTCGGCCTCGAGCAGCTCGCGGCGGTCCGCGATCAAGGACCAGCTGGCGAGCGTGGCGCCGCGCGTGCTGCCCTACATGGATTCGGTGTGGTCGCTGCTCGACCAGAAGCGCCGCGAGGGCAAGCGAATCCTGTTCGAGGGCGCGCAGGGCGCGCTGCTCGACATCGACCACGGCACCTATCCGTTACGTGACCTCGTCCAACACGGTTGCGGCGCAGGCGGCGACCGGCTCTGGCCTCGGGCCCTCGGCGATCGACTACGTGCTGGGTATCTGCAAGGCCTATACGACCCGGGTCGGGGAGGGGCCGTTCCCGACCGAGCAGAAGAACGAGATCGGCCGGCTGATCGGCGAGCGCGGGCACGAGTTCGGCACCGTCACCGGCCGGCCGCGGCGCTGCGGCTGGTTCGACGCCGTCCTGGTGCGCCAGACCGTGCGGACCAGCGGAATCAATGGGCTTGGCGTTGACCAAGCTCGATATCCTGGATGGCTTGACCGAGATCAAGGTTTGCGTCGGGCTATCGGCTCGACGGTCGCGAAATCGACTATCTTCCGGCCAGCGAGCATGCCCAGGCCCGGGTCGAGCCGATCTACGAGACGGTCGAGGGTTGGCAGGGCAAGACCGCCCGGGCACGCTCCTGGGCGCAGCTGCCGGCGCAGGCCATTAAATATGTGCGCCGGATTGAGGAGCTGGTGGGCTGTTCGGTCGCGCTTCTGTCGACTAGTCCCGGAGCGCGAGGACACGATTCTGGTGCACAATCCGTTTGAAAACTAGGGGCGGAAATCGGAGCATGAAGGTGTAAGCTAGTAGCCATGGCAGACTACTACCCGCTGATCGCCCGCGCCGTTGCCGGCCTCGAAAGAACACCGGCGACGCTCGGCGTGCGCTCTACGAGCGCGCGCGCACGGCGCTGGTCGCCCAGTTGCGCGAGTGTAACCCCGGCGCTCAGCGAGTCGGACGTCACGCGCGAGCGCCTCGCGCTCGAGGAGGCAATCCGCAAGGTTGAGGCTGAATCAGCGCGCCAGACCTTGGCCGAGCCTGCACCTCAGAAAGAGGCCTCACGCCGCGTGCGCGCGCCCGAGATGCCGCGCTGGGATCCGCCAAGCCCGCCGGCCTCCGAGCGCCCAAGCAGCCCGCCGCTGACATCGCGCTCCGACTCGCTCGCGCGCAAGCCATTGCCGCGGCAGTCTTCGAACCTGGCGTCGAATCCGATGCTGGGCGAGGAGCGCTACGTCGATCCGGTGTTCGATCAGCCGCTCACGGGCCCGCAAGCGAAGGCACAGCCGCAACCGGTTACGCCACCGCCGCAGCGCCATCCGCTGCGTCGTCCCGCCAGCGAGCGGACCAGCGACGAGCGCCCCGCCGGCGAGCGCCCTGCCCCCGGCGAGCGTCCTGCCCCCGGGGATCGTCGGTCGCTGTTCGATTCCGGGCTCGCCGGCCTGCGCAATGCCCTCGCGGAGGGAAGCGAGCTCGGCGGAGCGAGCGCGCGTTCGCGAACGGCGCGCGAGAAGTATGCCGACGTTGCGCCCTCGCCGCGTGAGTTTGATCGCGTTGCGCTCAACATTCCGGATGGGCGCGGCCAGGACGACATGCTGCAGGATGCGCCTGTGCCGCGCATGCTGGAGCCGGCCATTGACGATGAGACCCAGTCGGTCCCGTCGCGCATCCGCATGGCGCCATTGGCGGTCGGCGAAGATGCGAGCGAGAAGCCAAGAAAGAAGGGATCGGGCCGGGCCTTCGTCAAAATCCTGCTCGTGCTGCTGCTGCTGGGCGCCTTGGCGGGCAGTCTGCTGGTGTTGTGGCCCACCGTCTCGCAGCTCTATTCGTCATTGCGTTCGCCCACTCCGGTTGAGGTGGCATCGGAGCCGACCGTGTCGACTCCCTCGAGCCGCACCAAGATCCCGGAGCGGTTTGAACCCAGTGGCCAGCCGGCAGTGACTCCGGCACCCCTGCCGACGAACACGGCGCCCGCTGGCGCCGCGGTGGCTCAGCGCGTCGTTCTGTATGAAGAAGATCCCAACGATCCACAGGGCAAGCGCTTCGTTGGATCGGCGATCTGGCGCACCGAAACCGTGTCGCCGGGACCGGGGCAGGCGGCGGAGGTCGCCGTGCGGGCCGACGTCGAGATTCCCGAGCGGCGCATCGCCATGACTTGGTCGCTGCGACGCAACAGCGATCCCAACCTGCCAGCGAGCCATACGGTTGAGATCATGTTCCGCCTGCCGCAGGATTTCCCGTCAGGCGGCGTCTCCAATGTGCCCGGCATTCTGATGAAACAGGCCGAGCAGAGCCGGGGCACGCCGCTGTCCGGCCTCGCCGTCAAGGTGACCACCGGCTTCTTCCTGATCGGGCTGTCGTCGACCGAGGCCGATCGCGAGCGCAATGTGCAGCTGCTCAAGGAGCGCGCCTGGTTCGATATTCCGGTCGTCTACGGCAACAATCGGCGGGCGATCCTGGCGCTCGAAAAGGGCACGCCCGGCGAACGGGCGTTCGAGGAAGCCTTCAAGGCTTGGCGGCAGTAAGGCTTGGCGTCAGTGACCTGTCTGCCGTTCCGCAAGCCGATTGCCGTTTAGCGATGAGCTGATGGCAGCGGGCTTGCAGTTTTGTCAGGCCGCTTCCTTTCCGAGACGAGACATTTCCTGCTTGATCAGATTGCGGTAGGGGCCGTCGCTCTGGATCAATTTGTCGGGAGACCCATCCTGCTCGATGCGTCCTTCGCGCAGCACAACGATGCGATCTGAACTGCGCAACGTCGACAGCCGATGCGCAATTGCAATGACGGTTCGTCCGCGCACAAGGCGGACCAGTGCCTCGCGGATCGCCTCCTCGGATTCGATGTCGAGCGACGAGGTGGCCTCGTCGAGCATCAGGATCGGTGCGTCCTTGAGAAACGCCCGCGCGATTGCGATGCGCTGGCGCTGACCGCCTGACAATTTGACGCCCCGCTCACCGACGATCGTGTCAAAGCCCTCCGGCAGGGCCGCGATGAATTGATCGCATTTCGCGGCGATGGCTGCCTGCATGACCTCGTCGTCGGAAGCATCCGGCCGGCCATAACGGATATTCTCCATGACCGATCGATGAAACAGCGAGATGTCCTGTGGCACGACCGATATCGCGTCGCGCACGCTCTGCTGTGTCACCCGGGACATGTCCTGACCATCGATCAAGATGCGCCCGACCTGAACGTCGTAGAAGCGCTGGACCAGCGCGAACAACGTCGACTTGCCGCTGCCCGACCGCCCGATCAAGCCGAGGCGCTGTCCGGGCTCGATGTCCAGGCTGAAAGTGCTGAAGATCTTATGGCCGTCAGGATAGCTGAATGAAATATCCTCGAACGTCACGCGCGCCCCGCGCCCGACCAGTGGTGCCGCCCCCGGAACGTCGCGCAGCTCGTGCGGGACGAGCAGCGTCCCCAGCGCTTCGGACAGCCGTGCCATGTGCTGGGTCACGTCGACGAGCGCGACCGCGAGATCGCGGGTGGCGTGCAGAACGGAGAGTCCAAGGGTGCAGACCAGGACGACCTCGCCGGCGCTTGCCGCGCCGCGCTGCCACAGCACGATCGCCCACACCAACAGCCCGATCGTCAGAATGACCGTCACCACCGCATGCAGGAGCCGCAGCCTTTCGAGGTAGCGCAGGCTGCGCTGGCGTGCTCCCAATTCGCGATCGAGCGTGGCATCGAAGCGGCTGTGCTCGCGTGTGATGCCGCCGAACGCGCGCACGACCGGCATGTTGCCGATCACGTCGATCATCTCGCCGTCGACTGCGGCGGTCTTGTCAGCAAAATCATAATGCAACGGCTTTCCGGCGGCAGCGAGGCGAAACATGGTCACGACCACGACGGCCGCGACGACGACCAGCAGCGCGGCCATCGGGCCGCTCACCGTCAGCACCAGCGCAATCGCGCCGAACGTTGCCAGGCAGGGTGGCAACACGTTCCAGATAAACATGTTTTCGAGCATATAGACGGCGTTCGAGGTCGCCGTAATGCGGCTCGTCAACATGCCGGGCATGCGATCCATGAAATAGCTTGGCGCGTGACCCGTGAGATGCCGAAACAGGTCGCGGCGCAGGTCGCAGGTGACGCTGGGAAACGTGAGGCTCGCGATCCAGCTCGCTAATCGCCACAACAGGTTGTCGCCTGTAATCAAGGCAATGAGCACGCCAACAGCGAGCCACGCCTGTTCCGCCGGGCCTTGGGCGACCAAGCTATCGACCAGAAATTTGACCCCCCACTGCGTCGTGACGGCGCAGCCGACAGCCGCCAATACGCAGGTCAGGATGATGGCGTGGGAATAAGGCCGGCCGCGGAGATAGTGAACGATGAAGGACACAGGACGGTCGGCATAGTGACAAAGATTATCCATCGAACCTCGTACTCCCCGGTTGGGTTCGTGTGGCTTTCGTCTTGAGTAGCTAACTACCAAGTCAGGAAACTCCGAAGCGGGGGAAAATGTTTCCGCGGAACCACTCTTTAAGTTCGTCGTTGAGCAAGTTCGTCGTTGAGCGGAGTGGGTCTTTCCTGTGGGGGCAATCCTCATCATTTTAGACCCCCGACGGATCATCTGGCGCATGTCCCGGGAACCGGTTTCCCTATAAGGGTATGTGCTGCTCAATAAGTTTGGAGTGCGTCTCCGATTCCCTCGGGACGTGCTTTACAGAGCGGGATGGTGTGAATGCGAATTGCGCAGATTGCTCCGCTGACCGAGGCTATCCCTCCAAAGCTCTATGGCGGCACCGAGCGGGTCATCTCCTGGCTCACGGAAGAGCTTGTCGCGCTCGGCCATGACGTCACGTTGTTCGCCAGCGGCGACTCGCACACATCAGCAAAGCTTGTGTCGGGATGGCCTCGCGCGCTGCGTCTGGATGGCGAGGTGCGTGACGCGAACGCCCTCCATCTCACGATGCTTGAGCAGGTCTGCCGGCGGGCGTGGGATTTCGATATCCTGCATTTTCATCTCGACTACTATCCGTTTTCGTTGTTCGCGCGGGGGGCAACGCCGTTCGTGACCACGCTCCATGGCCGACTTGATCTGCCCGAGCATCAGCACTTGTTCGCGACGTTCGCGTCGGCGCCGATTGTCTCGATCTCCGATGCGCAGCGGCTACCTGTGCCTGATGCGGGCTGGGTGCGCACTATCCATCACGGCTTGCCGGAGCGTTCGCTCATGCCGCAGCCGGTCAAGCCAAGCTATTTTGCCTTCCTGGGCCGCATCTCGCCGGAGAAGGCGGTCGATGACGCCATTCGAATTGCGCAACGTTGCGGGGTGCCGCTGAAGCTGGCAGCGAAAGTGGACAAGGTCGACCTCGAGTATTTCGAGGCTAAAGTCCGTCCGCTGCTGCGGCCGCCGGCGGTCGAATACATCGGTGAGATCAGCGACAGCCAGAAATCCGAATTTCTAAGCGGCGCCATTTGTCTCTTGGCGCCATCGGCGTGGCCGGAGCCGTTCGGCCTGGTCATGATCGAGGCCATGGCCTGCGGGTGCCCGGTGATTGCCTACAATCGGGGCGCCCTCCCGGAGGTCATCGAGGAAGGTGTCACGGGTTTCCTGGTCGATGACGAGGTCGCTGCGAGCGCCGCCGTCGGCCGGCTTGGAACATTGTCCCGACGCGCCATTAGAAAGCGCTTCGAGGCGCGGTTTACCGCGCGCCGCATGGCCGACGACTATCTGGTGCTGTATCGCGAGCTCATCGACGCGGCCTTCGGTACTTTCAATACCCAAAGAGCTTCGGCAAGAGGATCAAGAGGATAAGGCCCGGCTCGCCTGGACGTTCGTCATCGGATCTTGATGTCGTCCGGCGATGCCGCTTGCCCGCCCCGCGTGTGCGTCTCCGCCATCAGCACCAACACAAGGATTGCGCCGACCGCCGCGACCCCGGCCAGGGTGAAGAAGGTAGGCCCGCGCCCGAAGTGGTCGAACAGGTAGCCTGCCAGGATCGTGCTCGATGCGGCGCCGATGCCGACCGCGCTGCCGACGATGCCGAGCCCAAGGCTGAAGCGGCCGGTCTCGCGCGTGATGTCGGCCACCACCAGCGGAAACATGACGCCGATGATCGCCGCCGAGATGCCGTCGAGGATCTGAATGGCCACGACCCCGAAAGGATCGACAACAAAGGCGAACAAGAGGGCGCGCACGATGAGTGCACCGAAGCATAGGAGCATGAGCGGCCGGCGGCCGAATGATTGCGCCTGGCGTCCGACCCACGGCGCCATCCCGACGACCACCAGCTGAGGCACGACCACGCAGGCCGCGACGATGATGGCGGCCCAGCTGCTCGCGTGCATCGTCAGAATGCCGCCCATGAGCGGGAGCATCGCCGCATTGGCGAGCTGGAACAGCGCGATGCAGGCCGCGAAGATGAGCAGCTGGCGATTGCCGAATAGCTGCCGGGCAGGGACCTCTGGTACCGAACTGTCCTCGGCGCGCTGCACTGTCGGCCCTGTTAGTTCCGCGTCGCACGTTCGCACCCGCGCCAGCGCGAATAGCGCTGGGATGACCAGGATCGCGGTCAGGAACAAGATCGACCGGTCGGACAGCCAATAGCCGCACGCCCCCATCGCAGCGGCGGAAACGCCTGCGCCGATCGACGCAAAGCGCGCGTTGCGCCCGATCCGTTCGCCAAGCCCGGCGTGGCCGACAAGACTGAGGCTGATGACGGCGATCGCAGGACCCAACGCGCAGCTTGCCGCCGCATGGATGGCACGGGCGCCGAGCACGACCGGGAACATCGGCCATAGCGCCATGGTGAGAGCACTGACGCAGATCGCAAGCAGAGCAAGACCTGCGACCAGCCGCGCGGAGCGCACCGCATCGACCAGGGCGCCGGCCGGCAGCTGGCTGGCCAGGGCGACGAGCCCGCTGGCGGTGAGGACGAGGCCGATATCGAGCTGTGTCCAGGAATGCGCCGTCAGGTAGATCGCCACAAAAGGACCGAACCCGGCCTGAATGTCGGCGAGGAAGAAGCTGAACCAGTCAAGGCTGCGATGACTGCCGCGCGTCATGGCGTCGGCGGGCGTGTCGCTCGCACGCGCCGGTGCCGCCGGCTGCGGCAGGATCCGACCGCCTTCAATCAGTCTGGCGTCAATCGACGGCGACAATACTGACAAAATTCATTCCTCCGGCGCCGCGGGGGCGGCGGCGTCGGTTTGGCCGGCTGCATCACGCCGCCGACCATCCCCCTCAGTTGCTTCTCTACTGCGCACTCTCTGCGCGACCTCTGCGGGTCGTGACCATCCCGGAGTGCTCCCACACCCCATGTGCCAGAAGACTCCCGACGTGGGAAGCCAAAATTTTCTCGAAGTCACTGAAATTGCTCGCGAAAAGTTCCAACTCCGTGGAACTCGCGAAAAATGTCGATGGCTGAATGACATGCGGCGCAGGCTAGTGAAGCCCGCGCCGCCACAGATCAGAAAGTTCCGTGCGGGAACTCTTAGTGGACGGGCAGCGCCTGCGGCGTCTGGGGCGCTTCCATCGCGGCCACGCGGGTCTTGACCGCCTTCTGGACCTTCTCGAAGGCGCGCACCTCGATCTGGCGCACGCGCTCGCGTGACACGCCAAACTCGTCGGCCAGCTCCTCGAGCGTGATCGGCTCATCGACCAGCCGCCGCGCCTCGAAGATCCGGCGCTCACGCTCGTTCAGCACGTCGAGCGCTTCGCCGAGCGCCTTGCGACGATTGTCGCTCTCTTCGCTCGCGACCAGACGGGCTTCCTGGCTCGAGCTTTCGTCGACCAGCCAGTCCTGCCATTCGCCGGAATCGCCGTCTTCACGGATCGGGGCGTTGAGCGAGACGTCGCCGCCGAGACGACGGTTCATCTCGACCACGTCCTGCTCGGTCACGCCGAGCCGCTTGGCGATGATCTGCACTTGCTCAGGGCGCAGGTCGCCCTCTTCCAGCGCGGAGATCTTGCTCTTCGCCTTGCGCAGGTTGAAGAACAGCTTCTTCTGGTTCGCAGTGGTGCCCATCTTCACCAGCGACCACGAGCGCAGGATGTATTCCTGGATGGCGGCCTTGATCCACCACATCGCGTAGGTCGCGAGGCGGAAGCCCTTCTCGGGCTCGAACCGCTTGACCGCCTGCATCAGGCCCACATTGCCTTCCGAGATGACCTCGGAGATCGGCAGGCCATAGCCGCGGTAGCCCATGGCAATCTTGGCCACCAGCCGCAAGTGGCTGGTTACCAGCCTGTGGGCCGCAGTGCGGTCGCCATGCTCACGCCAGCTCTTCGCCAGCATGTATTCTTCCTGCGGCTCCAACATGGGAAACCGCCGGATCTCTTCAAGATAACGGGACAGACCGCCTTCGGCGGTGAGTATGGGTAACGATGCAGCGTGGGCCATGATAGCGCCCTCCTTCAAGTGCCCCCGGTGGCCGGCGGGCGATCGGCTTCGGCGCTGTCCAAGCCGGCGAAGCCAAATGCGCGAGCGCGGTATGCGTTCGCAGGTGCAATATACACGAATCAAGGCGGCGAAACAAAGAACACGGGGGGTCACGTCGCTGTGACCCCGTCGTGATTTTGCAAGCCTTTGATTCGTCTACATGTTTTTTGGGTCCTGCGGGCCGGCGTCCTGGAAGCTCCTGCGTAAACACGCAAGGTCGGCCGGTAGTTCCTTCCGGAACTCCAGCACTTCGCCAGTCGCGGGGTGTTCGATCGCCAATAGATAAGCATGCAAGGCCTGTCTTCCAAGGGCGGCAAGCGAATCAGCGGCTGCTTTCGGGAGCCTCGCGGCCTTGGTCTTGAAGCCCGGCCCGTAGACCGAATCGCCCATCAGCGGGTGGCCGATATGGGCGAGATGGACGCGGATCTGGTGGGTCCGGCCGGTCTCCAGCTCGCAGGCCACGAGGCTTGCGACCGGCTTGCCGTCGGCCCCCGCAAAGGTCTCGAGCTTCTGCCAATGGGTGATGGCCTCGCGGCCATCTTGCCGCACTGCCATCTTGTCGCGGGCATGGGGATGGCGGCCGAGCGGCTTGTCGATAGTGCCGCGGGGGCGGTCCGGAGCGCCCCACACAAAGGCGAGATAGCCGCGCCGCATCGCCCCGGTGCGGCCATGGTCGGCGAACTGGCGCGTCAGCGAGGCGTGGGCGCGATCGGTCTTGGCCACCACCATCAGCCCGGTCGTGTCCTTGTCGAGCCGGTGCACGATGCCGGGCCGGCGCACTCCGCCGATGCCGGAAAGGCTTTCGCCGCAGTGGGCGATCAGCGCATTGACCAGCGTGCCCGAGGCGTGCCCGGCCGCGGGGTGAACGACCAGGCCCTTGGGCTTGTCGAGCACGATGATCTCGTCGTCCTCGTAGACGATGTCGAGCGGGATGGCCTCGCCCTCGGGCGTCGCCGGCTCCGGCGCCGGGATCGCGATCGCGACCGCCTCGCCAGCGTTGACGCGATGGCCGGGATCGCGGATCGTGCGCCCGCCGAGACTGACCTCGCCGGCGAGAATCAGCGCCTTGATGCGGGTGCGGGACAGCTCGGCGATGCGGGCGGCGAGCACGCGGTCAAGGCGGTTGCCGGTCTCCGCGTCGGCGGTGACGAACTCTTCCCGAGCTGGCTGACCTTGCGCCATGTGACCCTGCATTATGAGCGATCCGTTCCAAGCGGCCCATTATGGTGATTCACATTATGGATGATTCACGATGAGCGTTGCACGATGAGCGATCCGCTTGCGGATGACGAAAAGCCACTCGATCCCGCGGCGGCCAGCATCGTCGCCAGGGTGCGGTGGCTGATGCTGATCTCCGGCGCCACCACCTTCATCGGCGTGGCCGCCATCCTGGGCGTCATCGGCTATCGCGTTTTCAAGTCCGAGGGAAGCGCCGCGCAAGCCGACACGACCGCGCTCCTGCCCAAGGGGGCCCGCATTGTCTCGACCGCCGTGGCGGAGGATCGCCTGGCGGTGACGATCGACATCAACGGCGCGATCGAGGTGCGCACCTTTGACATCAAGTCGCTGCGGCAGGTGGGGCGGCTGCGGTTTGCGACCGAGCCGTAAAACCCCGGTGGTCGCCGGCTGATTCCGATTGCGTCGATGTCATCGACGCTATTGATTTGTGCACTGACGTCAGCCCCGCAGTCAGGACGCATGAGCCACAGCACCAGCCCGCATTCGCAACAGCCCTACCAAGACCCCAATGCAGGCGCGGGAGCTTTCCTTGCCGTGGGCGCGGTCGTCGGCTCGATCATCGCGTTCGTCTCCTTGTTCAGCTACGCGATCATTGCCGGCATTGTGGCCCTCATCTACATCGCGACCGCGACCGCGATTGGGGCACGCCTGCATATCAAGTTTCCCGATCAGCTGAAGTTGCCGAAGGCGCTTCTCGCCCTCAGCATTCTCTGCGCCATTTGGGCGGGCGTCGTGGTGTTTCACCTCCACTGGCTCGCTTTCGATGTCGCCGCATGGATCGTCACGGGCCTTTATATCGCGGGACTCGTGCTGGGCGGCTTGGCCGCGCTGGAAATCATCTGGCGTGTCATCGCAACACTGCTGGCGGCCGCCATGGTGGTCGCGATTGTGGTCTTGCCGGTTCCTGCTGGCGGTGAGGATGCGAGCAAGGAGTCCAATCGTTGGAGCGTTGCAGTCGTTGTTACGGATTCTGAAAATCAGCCGCTGTCAGGCGCGCTGGCGCACTGCGCCGTGCTGATGTCGTGGCAACGGGAGCTGGCTATGGACGTCACCACCGCGCGCATGACCAACGAGGCGGGCAAGACTGACCCGTGGCGCTTCACCGAAGACAGGCGGCTCAAGGTTGTCATCTGCAACGCGCTCAAGCAGGAAAATGAGGGCAATGCCGGGTATCCGCTCAAGAGCGCCGTTCTGGTTTCACCGCGTCAAGGCGACAACGAGTTGCGTATTGCATTGACGGAGCGGCCGCATCCCGACGTAGCGTATCTGCTCGTCAAGGCTTCGGAGCCCAATGTGAATTGGTATTACCTTGATTTTGAATTGTGGGCCGGCGCGCCGGGTAGCGTTCCTTTTGGGTCCAACAGCGGCACCCTCAGGCCGATCGCAAAAAAATCGTGGCGCGAGCTCAGGGGCATTGGCTTTGCCATCCGCCGCGGGCAGCCGACACGGGATATCCACCTGCGGCTACGATACGAAGGCCCGAGCTCGGATGGACTTACTCCGCCCAAGGTCGAGGTCGCGACCCACCGCATTGGCGATATTGTCTTGGGCGGCCGCAGGAGCGTGACGATACCCATCCCGTGGGAATATCGAAGTCGCTAGGGCGCGTACTCATCAAATCGCAGATGGAAGTCCGCTTGTGGGGCCAAACCGGAAGAGAGATGCTCAGGCTGAGTTCTTTGCATTTGACCCTAGCCGCCATCGTGCCCAGCCGACCTTTGTCAATTGGTCGGGAGTTCAAATTGAATGATTGTACCGCTAGGGCGCCCGGCGATGCCCAAATTCGACCGCCGTGGTTCTCGATGATCGAATGGCAGATGGAAAGACCCATCCCCATGCAGCTCTTTGGTCTAAACAGTGCTTGGTTACGTCGGCGTTGGCCGGATCAATTCCAATCCCGGTACGCGATCGAGACATGCACCACATCAGGTTTGCTGAGGCCGGATGATCAGCCTAGAGGCTGCGCTGAATGCAGGCCTAATGGCATTCATGACCACATTCAAGATGACCGCTGCAACTGCACTCGGTTGCCGTCACGCTCGGCAGTCGATTATCCAGTTCTGTGTGAACCTCGACATGATGTTTTTGAAATCGATTTCCCCGGGACAGACCTCCACGAATCGTGGTCGGGGCTTTCGTTCGGGGGCGGATCTTTTGAACACCGCGCAGACGTTTCGGTGATGTCAGCGCGGATGACCGGCGGCTCAATTTGATCCAGGCGGCTCGCCCTGGTTATCATTGCGATTAGCAATTTGGGGCTGATCAGCCCTTGCACGAGGAGATCTCAGCGCCCGACGAGAGATAACTTTCGTCATGATCCTTGCGCGAGATCTGCATGTATCCGCTCTGCGCCGTTGTTTGAGAAAGCGAGCCCACCTCACCGCGTGCGCCGATGCATAACCGAACTCCCGAAAGTCCTTACCGCCGCGCCGTGATCTCGATCTCGACCAGCTTGCCCGGCCGCGAGAAGCCCTCGACGAACTCGACCTCCGCGTTGTCGAGCGACACCGGCACCGTCTTGGCAACGCCCGTCAGGAGCGCATCGGGGTCTTGGTCCTTGTGCAGGAAGAAAGAGATGCCGACCACGTTGGGCCAGTCGCAGCCGGCCTCCTGCAGCAGCTTGCCGGCACGCGGCAGGATGTCCTCGTATTGCTGCTTGAGCGTGGGATATTCCTCGCAGGTCATGCCGGCGAGAAACACCATCGGGCCCCAGGTGAGATAGCGGATGAAGGTCTGCTGCGGCTGGTGCTCGACGACCTTGCGGGCGGCTCCCTCGTCCGGGCGGCGACATGGCGTAAAGATCGAGCGCAACGTCGGCATTCGACTCGAAATGCGCCGGCGCGATGAAGCTCGAGGTGGCGGCGCGCGCCAGACCGCTGAAAGTCTTGGCGCGCGTATCGCTCACCGCGTTACGCGCCTCGCGGGTGCGGCCGAACACGCGCGAGCGCACGACGTTCTTGTCGAGCGACAGGCCGAACGAGCGCAGCTCGTGGCCGGCGCGTGCGAACAACGCCTGCGACTGCTGCTCGAGCGGCTCACCCGCCTTGCCTTCAAGTCCGAGATAGATGAAGCCCTGGCCCTGCCAGTTGAATACCCGCTTGCGCATGCGCTTACTTCTTTGTCGTCTCGAAATAGCTGAGATCCGGCGGCGCCTGGTTCTTGCGCGTCGGCATCAGCCTGCCGTCAGCGCTCATCACGTAATTGTCCTTGCCGATCAGCACGTGGTTGTTGCCCTCCTGGCAGTTGTTCTCGTACCACATCGGATTGCGCGAGCGGATCAAGGTCTTGAGCACGGTCCAGGGGCGGGTGAGCGCGTTGTCGATGGTGGTGATCTCGTCGTAGAGGATGCCCTTGTCGGCCTTGTCGCCGTAGAAACGCTCCTTGACGATGGTCTGGTTGTCCGCGTGCAGCGGAATGCCGCTCGGCTCATAGGCGCGCGGGCCACGGAAGCCGCGGGTCTCGACCTCGAGCAGATCGTAGCGGCCGTCGCCGTCAGTGTCCGACCACTTGCCGATCGAATAGCCGGCGAACGACGGCTCCTGATCCTTCGGCCAGTCGCGCCCGTCGGTGTAGATGCGGCGAAACACGTTGCCCTGCTCGAACGCCATGTAGGTGATGCCCGGCATGATGATGATCTCCATCGGGAACACCACCGTCATCTGCCGCGGCATGCCGGGCGGAAGGCAGCGAAAGAGCGGATCGGTCCCCTGGCCGCCGGTCTTCTGGTCGGCGAGGTTGGCCTCGTAGATCGCCTGATATTCGGGTGTTAGCGGCGCCCGCTGGGCGGGTCCGCCGGGCTTGGTCGGGTCCCACTGGTTGCCGACGCCATTCGGTCGCGTCCACTGGCCGTACCATTCGGGATATTTGCTTTCGTCGAAGGCCCGCGCATCCACGAGTGTCATACACGCCGCGGCCGCAAGCGCGAGAGCGGCCAACAAGACCCGACGAGACATAGGCTTCCCCCCAACTGCTTTGACGCGAACGCTAGCATGCAGCGGAATGGGCTGCTAGCGCGCAACATCTTTTAAGCATGTGCCGCTGCTTGCAATGGGAAGCGTTCGCGCAATACTCGGCATCCGAACCCCGATCCAATACGAATTGAGGCCCGGCGGTTGACCGGGCCTCAACTCCTCTGGAATGATCGGGCGCCAAGCACGATGAGTAGCGGGCATCGAATCTGGTGAGCCCACGCCCAGATCAGGTGGATGTCCGTGCTGTTGAGGACAAAGTGATTGTCGAACACCGCGACAGCGACGGCGGCGCCGCTGCCTGATCCATCGGCGTCGTAGTAGAGCGTGGAATTGCTGGTGTTATACCAGTACACTTGTTGCGCGTTCGTCGCGCCGGTCGCATTGGCGACGAAATGGGAGGCATCGAGCGTGCCGGTGTCCGCGCCGCCGACAGCCAGTCCATTGCCGAACGCAAGATGATCGAAATCGATCACATCGTTCTGGCCGCCATGGCCGCTGAAGTCGACGATGTGATCGAGCCCGCTGTTGACCGCGGCGTAGACGAAGTGGTCGGCCCCGGCCCCGCCGGTCAGGGTGTCGTTGCCGCCCTGGCCTTCGAGGGTGTTGATTCCGCCATTGCCTGTGATCGTGTCGGCAAAGTCGGAGCCGCGGACGCGGAAGACACCGCTGATGAACGTGTCGGTTCCGACCGAGGCGTCGCCGGTGGCGGTGCCCGATCCGTTTGCTCCGAGCGTGACCGTCACACCAGCGGTGGCGTTGTCGTAGCTGACGCGGGTGTTGCCGTTGCCGGTGATCGTGTCGTTGCCGCCCATGCCCTCGAATTCGTTGAAGGCCGCACCGTTGGCGTTCACACCGGCGCTGCCCGCGTTCGTGCTCGTGGCGGTGAAGCCGGTCGCGTCGTACGTGTCGGCGAAGTCGGTGCCGCGTATGGCCTCGACGGACATGAGCGTATCGGTTCCGATCGACGCATCGCCGGTGACGGTGCCGGCCGCGAGGTGGACGGTGATGCCCGCTGCTGTCTTGCCATCGCCGTTGTAGATCGCCCGGTCGAAGCCGCCGCCGCCATTGATCACGTCATTGCCGCCGCGGCCCTCGAAATTCTCGGGTGTGCCCGCGGGGTTGGTGCTGCCGACGAACAGGTCGGCAAAGTCCGAGCCGCGGACCGTATTCACGCCCGTAAAGGTGTCGATGCCGACGCCCGCGATGTCGCCAGCGTCTCTTCCACGCGCGGTACCTGCGCCCACACCGGTCATGACGACGCTGACCCCAGCCAGCGCATTCACGTAGCTGATGCGCGTGTTGCCGTTGCCGGTGATCGTGTCATTGCCGCCGAGGCCCTCGAATTCGTTGAAGGCCGCGCCGAAGGCGTTCACGCCGGCGCTGCCGGCATTCGTGCTCGACGCGGTGAAGCCGGTTGCGTTGAACGTGTCGGCGAAGGCTGTGCCGCGCACGGCCTCGACCGACCGCAGCGTATCGGTGCCAATTCTCGCATCGCCGGTCACGGTGCCGGCGGCGAGATTGACGTTGATTCCCGCCGCGACGGCGGCATCGCTGCTGTAGATCGCCCGGTCAAAGCCGCCACGACCGTCGATCGTGTCGTTGCCGACGCCCCCGACGAAATTCTCGGCTGAGAACGGGGCATTGTTGCTCCCGAACAGCAGGTCGTTGAAGTCCGATCCTTCAATCCCATTCACGCCCGTGAAGGTGTCGGTGCCGACGCCGGCAAGGTCTCCGGCCGCGGTTCCATGCCCGGTTCCAGCCTGGATATCGACCGTCACGCCCGCCCGCGCGAACTGGTAGCTGACACGGGTGTTGCCGTTGCCGGTGATCGTGTCGTTGCCGCCCATGCCTTCGAATTCGTTGAAGGCCGCGCCGTGCTCGTTCACGCCATCGCTGCCGGCATTGGTGCTCGACGCTGTGAAGCCGGTGGCATTGAAGGTGTCGGCGAAGTCGGTACCGCGCACGGCCTCGATTGATCGCAGCGTGTCGGTGCCGACTCCGGCGCCGCCAGTCACGCTGCCGGCCGCGAGGTTGACGGTGATGCCCGCGGTGATGTTGGGATTGCTGCCGTAGATCGCCCGGTCGAAGCCGCCGCGACCATCGATAAAGTCGTTGCCACCGCGTCCCTCGAAGTTCTCAGCGGTGAATACCTTGTTGTTGCTTCCCGACAGCGTGTCATTGAAGGCGGAGCCGCGCACTGAGTTGACGCCGGTGAAGCTGTCGACGCCGACGCCAGCGAGGTCGCCGGCCGCGGTTCCTTGCCCGGTTCCGGCGGCGATATCGACGGTGACGCCGGCCGCCGCGTTGAGATAGGACACCCGCGTGAACCCGTTGCCGGTGATGGTGTCGTTGCCGCCCATGCCCTCGAATTCATTGAACAGGGGCGACGTTCCGGGCTGCGGGCTCGCGCTGGCCTTGAAGCCGGTCGCAATATAGATATCGCCAAAGCTGCTGCCGCGAATCTGTTCGATGCCGGTCAGGGTGTCGGTACCGACACCGGCTCCGGTCACGGTGCCGGCGGTCAGATTGGCGGTGATGCCGCCGGTCGCGTTCGTGTAGCGCGCAAGATCGATGCCCAGGCCGCCGTTGAGGTTGTCGTTGCCGGCGCCGCCGTCGAGCACGTCGTTGCCGTCGAGCCCGTTAATGGTGTCGTTGTCGGATGTGCCGGTGAGGGTGTCGTCACCGTTTGTCCCGTTGATGATGGCCATAGGTTTCCTCTTCGCTGTGAGTGGCGCAAACAGATCGATGTTGCAGTTGGGGGCGGATGAAGGCGTTAGTTGCGCATCTTTTGCCGCTCAGCCTCGCATTGGACTGGACATTTTGACGAACGCTCGGACGGTGGGGAGTCAGTTTCGATCAGAACGGATTTTTCGCAGATGTCGGTGGCGACTGTTCTGAATCGCAACACCACCTTACAAAGTGCTCCGCCGTCCAACGCGCGGTGAGTGGCCGGAACTGGTGCGGGATGTCAGACATGATTGCCTTTCTCGAACACGA
Source organism: uncultured Alphaproteobacteria bacterium (assembly GCA_963817015.1). Lineage (GTDB taxonomy): Bacteria > Pseudomonadota > Alphaproteobacteria > Rhizobiales > Xanthobacteraceae > VAZQ01. The sequence continues at coordinate 639,228 of CAWFMV010000019.1, forward strand.
CCAATGTTCCGCCGTCACTGCTGCCCAAGGATGGAAGACAGGCAACGCGTGAAGGAGTCGTATTTTGCTAGGAAAGCGTGGGAATGTAATCGACCGAATGGATGTCATTCATTCGGATTACGAACGTTGATTTTTTCCCGACAGCGCTGACGCGGACGCCGCTATCGGGCACGCCCCACGATGATCTCCTTGAACAGCGCGTCCGCCTTGCGCTCCTTCCTGGCGAAGTCCTCGTAGCTCTGCGGCAGGTCCTGCGGCTTCACGAGCCGGGTGTTGTAGGCCGGCACGTCGTAGTTCGCCGCGAAGCCATACCAGCGCCGGGCGGGATCGCGCGCGGAGGGGAAGAGATTCGCCGCCTGCGGCGGCTCGTATTCCGCCAGCAGCGCGGACGGCAGCCGCTGCACCGACGTCACCGCCACCACGTCCCAGGCTGGCCGCCCGCCGCGGTTCTCGATCAGGATGCGGCCGATCATCTGGCTGTCGGAGCCGCGGATGTATTCCACCTTGATGCCGGTATCCTGCTCGAACTGCTTCCAGATCGGCAGGCCCTCCTCCTCGTTCACCGAGGTATAGATGACCAGCGTGCCTTCCTTGCGGGCGGCCTCGAGCAGGGCGGGATCGACCCAGGATTGCGCTTTCGCGGCAGGCGCGGGCAGGGCTGCAAGCACGGCCGCGAGCGCAGTAAGCCCTCTGAACAGGCGCATGGGCGTCTCCCGATGTTTCCGGGAGCTTAGGGCGGATTTTGCTGCAGCGGAACGCTTGCGCCGCCGCCCGTTCGGGGCTATCTCGGGGCCCCTAGGCTCCCTTCGTCTAGCGGCCCAGGACGTCGCCCTCTCACGGCGAAAACGGGGGTTCGAGTCCCCCAGGGAGCGCCAAAGTCCCCATCAAGCTATTGATTCCTAAACCTCGTTAGCGCTGTCAGCGGTGAGCAGGCGCGCGCACGCGCGTCCTGAGATTGCGACCACCTCGCTCGTGGAGCATCCTTCACCGTGCGATTGCCGCGATTGAACAGGGGAGGAGCACATGAACGGTCGTCGACACTTCTTGCTCTTGGCAGCACTCGCGCTTGCATCTGCCATCAGCCCCACCGCGCACGCCCAGAAGCGTCTCGACCTTGCGACGTTCTTCGTCGGCTTTCCGCCGGGCGGCGCAACCGACGCCGTGGCGCGTCTCGTGGCGGAGGCCGTGCAGGGCACCTATGCGGACGCTGTCGTCGTCCAGGACCGGCCCGGCGCCGGCGGGCAGATCGCGGCCGCGTTCGTCAAGGGACAGCCGGCGGATGGCTCCGCGCTCCTGTTCACGCCGGCGTTCCCGATGGTCATCCATCCGCATGTCTACAAGGACATTCGCTACGACACCTTGAAGGACTTCGCGCCGGTCGCCACCACGCATTTCGGCACGCTCGCGCTCTCGGTCGGGCCTGCCGTGCCGGCCAATGTGAAAACGCTGCAGGACTTCATCGCCTGGGCGAAGGGCAATCCGGACAAGGCGAGCTTCGGTGCGCCGAGCGGCGGCTCGCAGCACTTCACCGGCCTGATGCTGGCGCGCGACGCCAACATCAAGCTGCAGCTGGTGACCTATCGCGGCGGCGCGCCGTCGGTGGTGGATGCGCTCGGCGGGCATGTGCCCGCGGTGATCTCGCCGCTCGCGGAAGTGCTTCCGCATGGCCGCGACGGCAAGCTGCGCATTCTCGCCACCACGGCGCGCGAGCGCTCGACGCTCGCGCCCGACATTCCGACGTTCTTCGAGGCGGGCTTCCAGAAGATCGTGGTGCAGGACTGGTCGGGCTTCCTGGCGCCGGCCGCAACGCCGCCCGAGGTCGTGGCCCGCGCCAATGCCGCCATCAGCGCCGCGGTGGAATCGCCCAAGGTGAAGGAGGCGATGGCCAAGCTCGGAATGGAGGCGGTCACGCGCACGCCTGCGGCCTTCGCGCAGACGATCCGCGACAGCTGGGAGCGCTATCGCGACATCATCAAAGAGTCAGGCTTCCAGCCGGAGCAATGACTTTCAGGGGCGGCCTGCGGGCTGCCATGACGGTCTGCTTTCGGCTATCCTTAGATGATGAGTGGTGAATACGACGTCGTCGTCATTGGTGGCGGATTGGCTGGCCTGACCGCCGCCTTGACGAGCGCGCGGCTTGGCCGGCGCACCGCATTGCTCACGGGCGGCGTGCTTGGTGGGCAACTCGTCAGTATCGACAAGATCGAGGGTGTGCCGGGCTTTCCAGACGGCGTGCCCGGCTATGACCTTTGCCCCATGACGCATGAGCAGGCGGATGCGGCCGGCGTCGAATGCCTGATGGCGGGCTGCGACGAGCTTGCGGCGCAGGGCAACCATTGGGCGCTCGCCAGCGATGGCAGCACCATGATCGCACGCGCAGTGATCATCGCGACCGGTACCGCGCTTGCCAAGCTCGGCGTGCCCGGCGAGGAGCGGCTGTTTGGCAAGGGCGTGAGCGAGTGCGCGAGCTGCGATGCGCCGCTCTTGCGCGACAAGGTCGCCGTGGTGGTGGGCGGCGGCAACTCGGCGATGCAGGAGGCACTCACGCTCGGCGAGCATGTCGCGAAGGTCGTGATGCTCGAGCGCGGCGGCGCGCTCAGCGGGCAGGCGAGCTATCGCGATCGGATTGGTGCGCATGACAAGATCGAGGTGCGGCTCGGCGCAACCGTCAGCGAGATCATCGGCGACCAATCCGTGAGCCAGGTGCGCGTCAAGGATGTCAGCTCGGGCGCGGAAAGCGAGCTTGCGACCGCCGCGGTGTTCGCCTGCATTGGCCTTGTTCCGAACACGCAGCTGTTTCGCGGGCTGCTGCCGCTCGATTCTACCGGGCGGATCTGTATCGATGCCGCCATGCGCACGCCGGCGAAGGGCATCTGCGCAGCCGGCAACGTACGCCAGGGCTCTCCGCACCGGGCCGCCGCCGCGATGGGGGACGGCGCCGCCGCTGCGGTGGCGATCGATCGCTATCTCGCGACCGGCGCATGGCGTGACGATGCTTGACGGCGCTTAGAACGGGATGAATTTAAGTATGCACCGCCATTGAACCAATCTCCGTTCGTTCCCGCGAAAGCGGGAACCTAGGGGCCAAGCCCTCATAGCTCTCAAAGGCTGGGTCCCCGCTTCCGCGGGGACGAACGGAAATTCACAGGCGATTCAAACTCAACTCATCTCGCTCTGGCTCACTGCTTCCGCAAATCCTTGACTCGCACGGCCTTGCCTTGCGAGCGCGGCACCTCGCCCGGTGACTTCACCGCGATCTGTGCAGGTGACGCCAACGAGCGACTTGATGTGGGAGGAAATCTCGGCAGCCTTGCGGGCGCGGTCGGCGTCAAACATCGCGATGTCCGGCGCCAGCTCGACCTCGACCGTCATGGCATCAAGCGCGCCCTCGCGCGTCAGCACGATCTGATAATGCGGCGCGAGATCCGGCAGATTGACCAGCACGGCCTCCACTTGCGAGGGATAGACGTTGACGCCGCGGATGATGAGCATGTCGTCGTTGCGCCCGGTCACGCGCATGATGCGGACATGGGTGCGTCCACACGCGCACGGCTCATGGCTGAGCCGCGTGATGTCGCGCGTGCGATAGCGGATCATCGGCAGCGCTTGCTTGGTGAGCGTGGTGATGACGAGCTCGCCGCTTTCGCCGATCGCACGTGGCGCGAGCGTTTCCGGATCGATCACCTCGAATAGGAAATGATCCTCCCAGCCGTGCAGGCCGGACCGCGCCACGAGGCATTCGGAGGCGACGCCGGGGCCTAAGATCTCCGACAAGCCGTAGAGGTCCACGGCCTTGATGCCGAGTTGCTCGTCCAGCACGTGCCGCATCGACTCGCTCCAGGGCTCTGCCCCGAACACGCCGATCCGCAACGCTGAACGCCGCAGGTCGACGCCCATGCCAGTCGCGACCTCGGCAATGTTGAGCGCGTAGGAGGGTGTCGCGCACAGCACGTTGGCGCCGAAATCCTGCAGCAGCGTCACCTGCCGCTCGGTTCCGCCGCCTGACATCGGCACGACGGTGCAGCCGAGCCGCTCGGCGCCGTAATGCGCGCCGAGGCCGCCCGTGAACAGGCCGTAGCCATAGGCATTGTGCACGATGTCGCCGGGCCGCGCGCCGGCGCAGGCCATCGAGCGCGCCATCAGGTCCGACCAGAGATCGAGGTCGCCCTTGGAATAGCCGACGACCGTCGGCTTGCCCGAGGTTCCCGATGACGCATGCAGGCGAAGCACCTGCTCACGCGGCACCGCGAACATGCCGAAGGGATAATTGTCGCGCAGGTCGCTCTTGAGCGTGAACGGAAAGCGCCCGATGTCGGCCAGCACCTTGAAGTCGCCAGGCTTCACGCCGGCGGCATCGAAGCGCTGGCGATAGAGCGGGACGTTGGCGTAGGCGTGCTGCAGCGTGCGTTTCGCACGCTCTACCTGGAGCGCGGTGAGAGCATCCCGCGACATCGCCTCGGCGACGGGATCAAACATGAACGCGTCCGCATCGCGTGTTGCAGTCTGTGCGCTCATCGTCGGTCCCGGGTGATTTCCACCGGATACACTGCGTGCGACATGTTGATGGCATGTGCGCGCTCAAATTTATATTTTATGCATTGATAATGCATCTGCCGAGGCGGTGCAATTGAGGCCTTGATCTGGGCCAAGTGGTCGGCGCGACGGCGCGATAGGCTACGCCTCATGCAATCCCGTACCAAAGCAAAGTCTGAGGCTTGCCATGGCTGATAGAAACAACGCCGCATTGTGGGAGCGGCCGCTCGCCGAGAGCTATGCGGCTCTCGGGGCATCGGAGGCCGGCCTTGCGGCGACAGAGGCGCAGTCGCGACTCGCTGCGGTCGGTCCAAACCGGCTGGAGGAGGATCAGCGCCAGCACCTGCTGCGCGCCCTTCTGAGCCGGTTCCGCAACCCTCTCATCATTGTTCTCTTGTGCGCGGCAGCCGTCTCGGCGCTGACGCAGGATCCCGCCAGCTTCTTCATCATCACCGCCATCGTCCTGCTGTCGGTCATGATCGACTTTGTGCAGGAGCGGCGGGCCGGGCATGCCGTCACCAAGCTGCGCGAGCGGGTCGCCCTGCGTGTCACGGCGCTGCGCGACGGCGAGCCACACGAGCTGCCGGCCACGCAGCTGGTGCCGGGCGACGTCGTCCTGCTGGCGGCGGGCGATCTGGTGCCGGCGGATTGCCGGTTGATCAGCTCCAAGGACTTGTACGTCAACGAAGCGCTGCTGACCGGCGAGCCCTATCCGGCGGAAAAGAAGGAGAATGCCGCAGCGGGCGACCGCTCCGCTCCGGTCAATGGCGTTTTCATGGGCACGTCCGTCGTGAGCGGCATCGCGCGGGCGCTGGTCGTGGCGACCGGGCGATCCACCCAGATCGGCTCGATTGCGAGCAGCCTGCGCAAGGAGCCGCCGCCGACCGCGTTCGCGCTTGGAATCCGCGACTTCGGCATGCTGATCCTGCGCTTCACCATGCTTCTTGTGCTGTTCGTCCTGTTCGTGAATCTCCTGCTGCATCGGCCGCTCCTTGAATCATTTCTGTTCGCGCTTGCGCTGGCGGTGGGTCTCACGCCCGAGCTGCTGCCGATGGTCGTGTCGGTGACGCTCGCGCATGGCGCCATCCGGCTCTCGCGGGAACAGGTGATCGTCAAGCGCCTGTCGGCCATCCATGATCTCGGCAGCATGGATGTGTTGTGCAGCGACAAGACCGGCACGCTGACCGAGGCGCACATCCGGCTGGTGCGTGAGCTCGACATTCACGGCGTTGACAGCAAGCGCGTGCTGCGCTGGGCGCACGTGAATGCCGCGTTTGAAACGGGTCTCAAAAGCCCGCTCGACAAGGCGATCCTGGAACGAGAGCCGATCGACCTCAAGGAATGGCGCAAGGTCGACGAGGTCCCATTCGACTTTGAGCGGCGTCGGGTATCTGTCCTGGCCGAGCAGGGCGGGCGCCGATTCCTGGTGGTGAAGGGGGCGCCGGAGGATGTGCTGAAGCTCTCATCTCAGTACATGATCGCCGCCGATGAGATCCCGGTGCCGCTCGACGATGCCGCCATCAAGCGCGCCAATGCGACGCTTGAGCAACTGGGCTCCGAGGGGTTCAGGGTGTTGGGCGTGGCCTGGCGCGAGGTCGAGCCGGATCGTGATCATGCCTCGATCGCCGACGAGTCCGAGCTGACCTTCTCGGGCTTTGCCGCCTTCCTCGATCCGCCAAAGGAAAGCGCGCGAGCGGCGCTCGCCGCGCTCGCTCAGCTCGGTGTCGCGCTGAAGATCGTCACCGGCGACAATGAGAATGTCACGCGGCATGTATGCCACGAGCTTGGCATGGAGGTTGGCGGCGTCATCGCGGGTGCCGAGCTTGAGATGCTGAGCGAGGAGGCGCTGATCGCCAGGCTTGCAGAAACCAATCTGTTCTGCCGGGTCACGCCTGCGCAGAAGGCCCGCATCATCCGCGCCCTGCGTCGCCGCGGCCATGTGGTGGGCTATCTCGGTGACGGCATCAACGACGCGCCATCCTTGCACGCGGCCGATGTCGGGCTGTCGGTTGAAGGCGCCGTCGACGTGGCGAAGGAAGCCGCCTCGATGATCCTGCTGCGGAACGACCTCAACGTGCTGGCGGACGGGGTGCGCGAAGGACGGCGGACATTCGCCAACATCATGAAATATGTGATGATGGGCACCAGCTCGAATTTCGGCAACATGTTCTCGATGGCCGGCGGCGTGCTGTTCCTGCCGTTTCTGCCGATGCTGCCGGTGCAGATTCTGCTCAACAACCTGCTTTATGACGTCTCGGAAATCGCCATCCCGCTCGACAACGTCGACGAGCAATCGATCGAGCGGCCGTGCCATTGGAACATGCGGTTCGTGCGCGACTTCATGCTGGTGCTGGGACCTGTGAGCTCGCTGTTCGATTTTCTCACCTTCGGGCTGCTGCTGCTGATCTTCCGAGCCGACGAGGCGCTCTTCCAGACGGGCTGGTTCGTGGAGTCGCTCGCGACGCAAGTCCTGGTGATCTTCGTCATTCGCACCGCGGGATCGCCCTTGCGAAGCCTGCCGCATCCGCTGCTGACGGCGACATCGCTCGCAGTCGTAATAGCGGCGGTCGCGCTGCCCTTCACGCCGATCGGCGCCTGGTTTGGCTTCGTGCCGCTGCCGATGGGATTCCTGCTGGCACTCGCCGCGATGACAGCCTGCTACCTGATCGTCGTCGAGCGCGTGAAAGCGTTGTTCTACCGAAGGCATCCGCTGTCGCGCCGAGAATTCGCTCATTGAGCGCCAGCCCGCTTGTCAAAACAAGCCTAGCGGTAAATGGCCGAGATCTTAGCATCGCCGTGCCGATGCAAAATCTGCACCGACGTGCTGCTTCCTTGACGGCGGATTGAGAAATCCAGGCTTGAGCGGCCTACGGCGAGATTGCGCACGACCACCTCTTCGAGGAAGGCCGGCAGATGCGGCTCGACGAAACGAACCTCCTCGGCCTTTGCATCGATCTGCAGGCCGAGGGAGGCTTCCAGCAGCGTCAATGGCGTGGCGCTCGCCCAGGCCTGCGGATTGCACGCAACGGGATATAGCGTTGGCCCGCGTCGCGGCCCGCGCTGGAAGCCGCAGAACAGCTCAGGCAGGCGCCGCAGATCCATGTAGGTGGCGGCATCGAACATGCCTTTGAACAGCTGCTCGATCTTGGTCTTATGGCCATAGCGGGCAAGGCCGAGCGCGATCAGGGCGTTGTCGTGCGGCCAGACCGAGCCGTTGTGATACGACATCGGATTGTAGCGCGCCTCGCGCCTGGCAATGGTCCGGATGCCCCATCCGGAGAAGAACTGCGGGGTCAGGAGCATCGCGGCGACTTCGCGAGCGTGCTCCGGCCGTGCGATGCCACTGAACAAGACCTGTCCGGCATTGGAGCTGCGCACCAGACAAGGCGCCTTGGCGCCATCGAGCGCAAGCGCGTAGGTGCCGAGATCGGCGGACCAGAAGCTTTCCTCAAACCGCGCGGCGAGCCGGTCGGCCTGGGCGTCGAGCTCGCGCGCGTGCTCGGCCCGGCCGATCTGCGCAGCACAGCGCGCCAACGCCTTTTTCGCCGCGTAGACGTAGCCTTGCACTTCGGCAAGCGCGATCGGTCCTTCCGCCAGGCGGCCGTCCGCGTGGAAAACGGCGTCGAAGGAATCCTTCCAGCCTTGATTGACGAGACCGTCGGCGGTTTCGCGATGATATTCGACGAAGCCGTCGCGATCCTTGTCGCCAGGGCCGTCAATCCAGGCCAGGGCGGCTTCCAGATTGGGCCAGATCGCGCGGATCGTCTCGTAGTCTCCCGTTCGCTCCGCATAGAGGCCGGCCAGCAGCACGAACAGCGGCGTCGAATCGACGGTCCCGTAGTAGAGCGCGAACGGGACTTCGCGCAGCGCCGCCATTTCGCCGGCGCGCATCTCGTGCAGGATCTTGCCGGGTTGCGCATCGGACTCAGGATCGTCCACCTTCGCCTGCAGGGCGGCGAGGCGGTGCAAGACGCCTCGCGCCACGGATGGATCAAGCCACAGCATCTGCAGCGCCGTGATCAGCCCATCGCGCCCGAATGTGGTCGAATACCAGGGAATTCCCGCATAGGGGTATGGTCCCTGCGGTGTGTCGGTCGACAGCATGCGGAGATCGGCTACGGATCGGCACACGATCTCGTTGAAGATCGGATTGGATGTTGCGATCGTGGTGGCGTGATGAGAGATAGTGTGCTGCCGCCGATAGATCGCGCGTACGCCGCGGTTGAAGCCGAGGGTTTGCGGAAGCTCCGGATTGCCACAGCTCACGCAACAGAACAGTGATCGCGCCTCCCTCGCTGCGAGCGAAAGTCGATAGGTTGCCGCCGTCTCGAGCAGCTCGCTCGGCTGTGGGTCAAAGTCAATATCTGTTTGTCGCAGCTTGCCGTCGAGCCCCTGGTAGGTCAGAAGCGTGCGAGCACGGCCGGCAACCAGGCGCTCGATCTTGCCTCGGCGCGGGCGGCGAAGGCCGCGCACCTCGAAGACATCGGCGAAGTCGTTGTCGAACACGAGCGACAAGGTCAGGCTGATGGGGTGGTTGGCGTAGTTCCGCAGTCCAATTCTCTGGTAGAGAGAGTTGTGGTAGACAAAGATCGTGCGCACGATGTGCACGGTGTCCTTCGGCAGGACGAGACGCTGCTCCGCATACAGATCCGGATTGGTGAGGTCGATGATCAGCGACGTATTGTCGTCGCGCGTGTTGGAGCCCAGGAGCAGTGCCTGCATCCCGTTGACCAGCAATTCAAAATGCGACAGGAACCGGGTGTCGCAAAGAAACAGGCCGTCGCTGCCGCCGGGCGACGCGCCGATATCACCATGGCTGTCGACCACCACGAACGTGTCGTCTTGCTTGAGCGTGCGTCGTGGCCGCGATGCCGGACCGACTGCCGGGATGTAGAACTGAGCTTCCGGAGAATTGTCGAACGGCACCCCCGCAGGAGCGATCGTCATTGAGTCTCCGTCAGTCGACTGTTTCTTCCAGCGCCGGCTGCAGCAGCGGAACGACCTCCCGCATCGATGAGGCCGGAGCTTGCTTCAGCAGGGAGCGATAGGTCTGCACGTATTCCTTGGCCATGCGGGTTGCGGTAAAACGCTGGTCGAAGCGCCGCCGCACCGCGCGCCGGTCAAGCGCCAGCACGTGAGGCAGTTTCCGGACGGCCTCATCCATCGAATCCACTATCATGCCGGTGACACCTTCGTCGATCACCTCCGGCACCGATCCATGCCGGAACGCGAGCACGGGCGTGCCACAGGCCATGGCCTCGATCATGGCCAGGCCGAACGGCTCCGGCCAATCGATGGGAAAGAGCAGCGCCAGCGCCTCCCCGAGAAACTCGGTCTTGGCGCTCTCATTGATCTCGCCGATATACTCCACGCCGGGTTGATTGATGAGCGGCGCGATCTGCTCCCGGAAATAGACCTCGTCCGCTTTGTCGACTTTTGCGGCGATCCTCAAAGGAATTCCGAGCGTCCGGGCAAGCTTGATGGCGCGGTCGGGACGCTTCTCGGGAGAGATGCGGCCGATGAACGCCAGATAGCCACCCCGCGGCTTAAATATGGGCTCATAGAGATGCTTGGGAAGCCCGTGGTGGATGGTGGCGACAAAGTTGGCGTTGGGGACCGGCCGCCGCTGCGCGTTCGAGATCGATACCAGCGGCATGTCGCTGAAGCCGATGTAAAGTGGCTTCAGATCAGGCAGATCCTGCCGGCCATGGACCGTGGTTACTGTCCGCTCCGCCTGCGAGCGAAACAGCGGAAAATGGAACTGATCGATATGGAAATGAAGAAAGTCAAAGTCCTCGGCGGCCGCGCGCACACGGTCGAGCATAAGCATGTAATAAGGAATGACGTCGCGGACGCCGGCATCGAGCCGCAGCGCCTTGGGGACGCAGCTCACCAGGTTGGCATTGGTGATCGAGTCGCCGCTGGCAAACAACGTCACCTCGTGACCCAACTGAACCAACTCGTCGGCCAGATAGGAGACGATCCTCTCGGTACCGCCATAAAGCCGTGGTGGAACGCTTTCGATCAGCGGTGCAATCTGCGCAATTCTCATAGACGAAGCTCCGGGTGGTACAGCCCCCCTTCTGAACTGTGATGGAGTGAAAAAGTTCCTGCTTTGGGTTGGCAGCTATGCAAGTCAAGAAAAGGCGCTGTGCGGTCAAGAAAAGTCGCTTAGTGCATCAAATCTCATCAGCTTTTGCACGCGGGATGGGCGAAATTTTGGTTGATCTGGCGTGACAGGACTTCGCATTGGGTCGCGAATGCTGCGCGTTGATTGAAACGCTCCGCGCCGAAGTCTACGCCCATGTCTCGCCCACGCCCGCAGTTACACTTCGCAAACCACCCCGCGTCGCGTTGGCAACCCGCAAGGACGCCTGCCATGGACGCGAGCGTGTTGCGCGAAGGCGAATGTCATTGATCGGTCGATCGCTGTGCCGGCGACCGAGGACAATGACTTTCATGGCTGCCAAATCTTAGCCGGCACAGTACGGCGTAAAATAGACAAGATGTCGGATATCAATTTTCTGCAGGTATCGGAGGCTCAGCTACCCAAGACTGTCAGCTCATCTTACTATGCTGCGCAGCGGGGCGTTGTGCCGCCACGAAATCGTTGTCTGTTCGTATGTTTTTGCGCTTGGGGAGGCGAAATCAATGCACCAGCCGGGCAAATGGTGGGTGGGGCTACTTCCAATCGCGGCGCTTTGGGTGCTCGCGAACGGCGTGCGGACGGAATTGGTCGAGGCCGATGTGGCGTCGCGAGCGCAAGCGGTTCTCGCCGAGGCGCCTGATATCGCCAGCGAAATGAAGGCAACAGCCTTGGGCCGTGACGTCCGGCTCGAGGGGCTGGAATTCGCCGACGGCGACGGCACTCGCATGGGCCAGGCGGTAGACCGTGCCAACGGCGTGCGGCTGGTCGACTGGCGTCTGCAGCGGGTCTTGCCGGCAAGGCCGTTCGAGTTTGCCGCCACCCGGGTGGGAGATGAGCTCAGACTGACGGGATCGGTGCCGACGCCCGCGATCCGCGGCCGGGTTCGGGACATGGCGAAGGAGAACGCGGCCGGCAAATCGGTGGTCGACGCGCTTGCTTATGCCACTGGCGCGCCGAATGGATTTGAATCAATCGTTGCCTACGGTCTCGGCGAGGCGGTAAAGCTCGATGGCGGGTCGTTCGGCATTGTCGATACGGGCTATTCGATCTCCGGTGCCGCGGGAAGCTTCGAGATTTACGACGCAGCCGTCGCGGCCACGAGGAGCCTTCCAGCCGGCTTGCAGCTGGCGCGCGCCGAGATCCTGCCGCCTGAAATCAAGCCCTACCGCTGGGATGCCAGCAACGACGGCAAGAGCGTGACATTGCAAGGCCTGGCGCCGAGCGATGTCACTCGCGCCGAAATTGCCGCGACTGCCACGCGATTGTTTGCTGGCCGGGAGGTTGTCAACCGGATGAGGCTTGCGCGCGGGGCGCCAAACGGCGATTTCGTGCGCGCGGCCACCAGCGCTCTGACCGAGCTTGCCAAGCTCGCGGACGGCGAGACAACCATGACCGATGGGGAGCTCTCGATCCGCGGGCATGGCTCGGCCTCGGTGACGACCGATGCCGTGACCGCATCGGTCCGCGCCTCGCTGCCGGCGCCGTTCACGGTCGGTGTCATCGACATCATTGCACCCTATGCGCTCAAGATCGCGAAGGGCGGCGGGCGCGTCGTGCTCACGGGCTTTGCGCCGAACGATGCGGCGCGCAATGACCTGGCCACCGCGGCCAAGGCGGCGTTCCTCGGCGAGCCCGTCGAGAACCAGCTCGCCAACCGCAGCGACGCACCGGCGCGGCTCGTCGATGCGGTGAAAGCGCTGTTTCCGTCGCTCGCACGCCTTGCCTCCGGCTCGCTGACCTCGGATGACACGGTCTTCAACGTCGAGGGGCTCGCGATCTACGACAAGGCTGCGGATCAGATCAAACTTGAGCTCGGGCGGGCGCTGGTGCGGGGCTTCAAGCTCGGTGTCGTGACGATCGGGGTCATCCCGCCGCCGCCGGCGCTGCAGGTCAACGAGTGTCAACCGGCCTTGGACGGCCTGTTGGCCAAGGGGCGCATCCTGTTCGAGACCGGCAGCGCCAATCTGAGCAAGGAGTTGCTCGCGCTCTTGGATCATCTTATCGAGGTGGTGCGGCGCTGTCGGGAGGCCAGCATCGAGGTGGCCGGGCATACCGACTCGCAGGGCGCGCCCGAGCTCAATCTCGACCTGTCGCAGCGCCGCGCTGAGGCCGTTACCTCCTATATCGGCGAGTTCGGTGTCGATACCTCGCGCATCACTTCGGCCGGCTACGGTGAGACGAAGCCGGTCGCCAGCAATGACACGCCTGAAGGGCGTGCGCAGAATCGGCGCATCGAGTTTGTGGTGAAATAGGAACGCATAGCCATGCTCTACGATCTTATGAGCTACCCCGTGTGGCTGGTCGCGGCGTTGGCGATCGGCCTGGTGATCGGTTGGCAGACATACTCCGATGCGCTGCAGCGTTACTGGCGCGATGGCTGGATCCTCTGGGGCGCGGTCGCTTTTGTCATCGGCGTCATCGTCGCCGCCTTGAAGCTTCTGCCCGGGCGCTACGGGCTGTGGCTTGAGGTCGCTCTGTTGATCGGCGCATTCTACATCGTTGGCTGTTTCGTCGGCGGCTGGCTCAAAAACGTCCTGATTGTGCAGGCGCCGATTGCCCGCTTGATGCCGGATGTCGAGGATCGGCACGGCTAGTGCCCCGTTTCCGAAGCTCGTGATGCGTCGCAGCACTCTCTGACACGAGCTTCGGAAACAAAGGGGCACTAGCAACGCTATGATTCTAGTGCCGCTTTTCGATTTGGAGTTCCTAACCGAGTTTGCTGCAGGTGGCGTAGGAACTTCAAATCGGCGGCAGTAGGTCGGCGTACTGAGTTTGGTGATGGAGCAGGATGCGTGTCCATGTTGTTTGATCTTGTAAGCTATCCTGGTTGGTTGATCGCTGCGCTGGGCATCGGCCTGGTGATAGGCTGGAGGACCTATTTGGATGCGCCGCGGCGCAACTGGCGTGATGGATGGATCATCTGGGGCGCGCTTGCCTTCGTCATTGGCGTCATCGTCGCCGCCTTGAAGCTTTTGCCCGGGCGCTACGGGCTGTGGCTCGAGATCGCCCTGTTGATGTTTGCCTTCTATATCGTGGGCTGCTTCCTGGGCGGCAGGCTGAAGAGACTGCTGGGTGCACATGAGTTCTGGGGGCGCAGCCGCGATGCCGCCCGCCGCGGACATCCGCCATGGCGCGAAGCTTGAGGCCGAGCGACAGGCGACCGCCAAGGCGGCCGCGGATCGTCTGGCGGTCGAAATCGCCGCAAAGGCGGAGGCAGATCGCAAGGCTGCGACTGCCAAGGCCGAGGCTGATCGTCTGACGGCGGAGGCTGTCGCCAAAGCCGAGGCGGATCGTATAGCCGCGGCTGCGAAGGCTGAAGCTGATCGTCTGGCGGCCGAAGCTGCCGCGAGCGCCGAGGCGGATCGAACGAGAGCTGAGATAGAGCGAAGGGCTGCTGTTGCTGCACAGGCGGAGGCCGAGCGTCTCGCTGCGGCGGCTCTTGCAAAGGCGGAAGCCGATCGTCTCACCGCGGCGGCTGTCGCAAAGGCCCTGGCGGATCGCAAAGCTGCGGCTGACAAAGCCGAGGCTGATCGTCTCGCGCTGGCGGCCGTCGCAAAAGGTGAGGCTGACGGAAGCGCCGCCAAGACTGAGCCTGATGGTCCGGCGCGCACACGCAGGCGCAGACCGAGCGAGCGGCGGTTGCCGCCACCAACGCACAGGCGGATCGTCCTGTGGCGGAAGCCGCCGCAACGGCCGCGCCTGAACGAGAAGCAGAGCCGGTTATCAAAGCCGAGGCGGGTAATCTGGCTGCAGCGGGTGTCACAGCGTTCGAGGCTCGGAGAAACGCCGTCGCGCCCTATGCGCAGGCGAACCGTCTGGCTGCGCAGGCTGCGGCGGCCACGGCCGATTGGTGCGCCGAGCCTTCACTACTTGCGGCGCCGAACGGAGCTGACCTGATTACCTGAATGCGTGGCGTCGCGCACCCGATGGTCTGAGCGTTTTGGAAGAATTTGCAAACCGCAGCGCACACGATCAGTGCGCGCTCAAAGGGGGGACGGCTATGGGAAGGCGCATCTTTGGTGGTGCCGCGCTGACGGTCCTCGCATTGGCCGCTGGTCTCGCCGGGCTCGAGCAGATGGCCGCTGCGCAAGAGCAGCGATCGGGTCCAGTCTTGCCGGCTTTCGAAGTGGATCCCAATTTTCCCATCATGCCGGACCGGATGCTGTTGGGCGGCGTGGGCGGAGCGACCGCGGATTCTCACGGCAACGTCTGGGTGTTCCACCGCCCGCACACGCTCGAGGAAGACAACGCCACGCTGAATGGATATGTGCCGGCCCCACCCGTTCTGCAATTCAGCGCGACCGGCCGCTACATCCAGGGATGGGGCGGTCCGACCAAGAGCGGCCAGTACGATTGGTTCAACCGCGGCGGACTGTTTTCGGCGCATGTCGAGTGCGCGTCGTGCACGACCGAGCGGCGCCGCAACGGCGATGGGCGTCCCGGGAGCGGCGAGCACGGCATTGCTGTCGACGACAAGGACAATGTCTGGCTGACGGGCAACGGCAATGGTGACGGCCAAATCCTGAAATTCACCAAGGACGGCAAGTTTCTGCTGCAGATCGGCAAAGGCGGCGTGAAGGCCGACAGTAGCGACACCACGCATCTGAGCCGTCCGGCGGGCATCACCGTGCATTCGAAAACCAACGAGGTGCTGGTTGCCGACGGATACGGCAATCGGCGCGTGATCGTGTTCGATGCTGATAGCGGTGCGTACAAGCGTCACTTCGGTGCCTATGGCAACAAGCCCGACGACGCGGCCGCGACCGCACGGCAGCCGACCGGACCAGGACCGCAGCAGTTCAATACGCCGCACGGCATCACAGTCTCCAACGATGGCGTCGTGTATGTGGCGGATCGGGCGAACAACCGCGTGCAGTCGTTCCGGCTGGACGGCACGTTTTTGAAGGAAGGGTTTGTCAGGCGCGAGTCGCGGGGAACCGGCACGGCCTTCGGCGTCGCTTTATCGGCCGATCCGGAACAGCGCTTCGTTTATGTCGCAGACGGCTCGAACGAACGGATCGCAATCCTCGATCGCACGTCGCTGCAAGAGATCGGTCAAATCGGCGGACCGGGGCGCAAAGCCGGTGAGTTCTATCACATCCACAGCCTCGGGGTTGATCCGAACGGCAATCTCGTGGCCGGCGAGTCGCAGGGCTACCGCGTGCAGAAATTCATCTACAAGGGACTGTCGACGGCGTCGGCCCGATAGGATCATAGAGCGCTCTTCGCATCTCCAGTGTTGCGCCCGCGTTCGTTCACAAGATGTGTGCAAGCACTTCGATCGCGATGTTGATGCAATCGTGGCTCTCATACAAAACCGCCCGGCTCGTAAGAGCCGGGCGGTCATGTTGAAGGGATTCGCTGCTGCGCTTGCGATCAATGCGCGAGCGGATCGGGGCGCAGCTGCAGCTTCACGAGCTTCGGCACGTCGCCCTTGCCGATGCCTTCGCCATGGAACGGCGTGCGGTTGCCGGAGCTGGCCCACATGCCGCGGCCCTTCCAGCCGCCGTTCGGATCGTCGATGCGGCCGTCGACCAGCTTCGCGAAGAAGCCCATCGGGTAAGGCACCACGAAGTTGACCATCTTGCCGTCCTTGAGCGCGATGAACGACTCGTTCTGATTGCCGGTCGCGAACGGCACGTCCTTGCCGAGGCCGAGCGTGTCGTGCTGGTCGACCCAGGTGTAGTAGCTCGCTTCGGCCGAGCCTGTGCCGGCATCGCCGGTAAGCTTCGGGCCCGGGAACGGGTAGAGCGTCCAGCCCTCGGGGCAATGCTTGCCGTCGCGGATGGTCGGCCCGTTGAGGACCTTGCACTTGCGACGGTCGAAGGAGGCCATGTGGCCGCTCGACAGCGGCACCCACACCACGTTGTTGGTGTCGATGTCCATGCCACGCGGGCCATAGCCGGGAGCCGGGAATTCGTAGATTTCCGCGAGCGACGTCGTTGACGGATCGCCCTTGGTCGGATCGAGCCGAACGACGTAGCCCGGGAAGCCGAGCGAGGTGCCCCACACCGTGCCGTCGCGGCTCGGCGACGCGCCGTAGAACGCCACGTTGACGCGGCGATCCTTGTTGGGATCGAACGGCTGGTTCGGCTCGGTGTATTCGCCGCGCTTGCCGTCGCCGTTGGTGTCGAGGATGAACGGCGTCCAGCCCTGCGACTTCACCTCGTCGCCGGTCTCCTCGTACATCTTCATGTTGACCCAGCCGGCCGCGCCGCTCTGCGCGCCGCCTGCGCTTACCCACAGCGTGTTGTTGGCATCGAAGCCGAACTGCACGTGATGGGTCGGGAAGCAGGTGTTGATCATCGTGAACTTCTGCGTCTTCGGATCGTACATCGTGAGCTGACGGCCCGAGGTCGCAATCGGGAACACCTTCGCGGACGGATGATCGGAGCCGGCCTTGCAGAAATCCGGGTTGGCGGCCGGACGGATGCGGGCGGTAAACCAGATCCGCGCCTTCTCGTCGAAGTAGAGGCTGTGCGGGCTCGTCTGCGAAGTCCCAGATCTTCTCGTCGCCGAAATACGGCGAAGCGGCGAACATCGGCGCCTCCGCTTCCGACGGCGTCTTCGGGTCGCGCACCGGCAGCTTCACCTCATAGGCAACGTTCTTCACCGGATCGAACACCGGCACCTTGTCGGTCGAGTTCTCGGTCGCGCCGAAGATGAGCCCGTTGGCGTTGACGGTCGGGTTGCGCTTGTCGCTCGCTGCCGCGTCATGCAGATAGGCCTTCGGGATTCGACCAGTCCCACACCGTGATGACGGCGTTGCGCTCGACACCCTGCGGCCGTTGCGGCTTTGTGGCCGGCAGCTCGCCGGCAGCGACGCGGTCGGTCCAGTCGCCCAGCATGCGCAGCGCAGCCTGCGTGCCCATGCGGTCGGTGTTGTTGACCATCTGGGTCGAGGCCTGGCCGGACTGGATGCGGCGTGTCCACGCCTCATGGCCGCTCGTGAACTTGCCGAGCGCGGCCGGGATCGTGCGCGTCGCCTTGCCGCCAAGCTGGTGGCAGCCGACGCAGCCGTTGGTCTTGATGATGTCGAGGAACTGGCCCTGGCTCTTGACGTTGGCGAGTTGATGCCGTTGCCGGTCGGCCCGGTGCCCGGGAACGAGGCCTGCTCCGGCACCTTGATCATCGAGTACCAGTAGATCGCCGGATAGTATTCTGCCGCCGCCTTCTCATTCGGGCGCCTTCACGGCGGTGAGGTTGAGCTGCTTGCCCGGCTCGCTGTCGACCTTCGCGGAATCGACGAGGCCATAGCCGCGCACCCAGACCTTGTACTTCGCCTTCGGCAGGTCGGGAATGACATAGCGGCCCTGGTCGTCGGTCACGACCATCTTGGCCATCTTGGTGCCGAGATCAGTGGTCTCGGCGATCACCCACACGCCCGCTTCGGGGCCGGCCGGTCCGGTGACCACGCCGCCGATGTCGTCGGCGTCGATAGTGACCTGGGCGTTGAGCGGCATCATGGTCAGGTAGGCCGCAGCGGCTGCGACCGCCACGCCCAACAAGAGTGTCTGCTTGATCCTCATCGTTTCCTCCTGGGTGATTCTGTTTGAATCTGCGAATTTGCCTTGGATTTCGTTCGCGATCCGACCTTGGCTGGGCTTCGCGAGCGCACGCACTTACAATGGACATGCGGATTGCGCCCTCATGGTGCACAAACCCATGACCTCTGGCAATGACGCAGATGCGTCATTGCAGCAGGGGCATTTCGGGGGCTGGTTGTCTGATCGCCGCTTTTTAATCGTCGCTTTAAGGAGTCGCGGGCCGCAGGATCTCGCGCATCAGGATGGCGGCTTCGGTTTGCGGCAGTTTTCCGACCTCGCGCACGAAGACGGTTGCGATCGTGCAGTAGCGGGCGTGGCTGGGCTTCGCCACTCTCCGGGTCTCAAACAGCGTCCAATCTGCGTTGGTGACCCCGCTCGCGCTCATCTGCGTGTGCACGCGCCGCCACAGTTCTTCGATTCGGTTCTTGTCGACCAGCTCTCGCTTGGCTGCGGTCTTCACCGCCCGCTCGTTCAGCGCGAGCTCCTGCTGCAGCAGCCGCTTGGATAGCTCGCTGGAGAAATTGGCGCGTGAGTCTTCGCCGGACGCATAGGCGTAGCAGCGCGACGGGTCCTTGGCGCTGAGCTCCCGATATTGGTCCTGCAGCAGCCGGTTATAGTCGACAAGCACGTCATCATCCGCCAGCGGCAGCAGCGTTCTGATGAACGGCATCAGCTTGCCGCGCAGCGCCTCGATGGTTTCGGCCTCCGTCTTCCCCTTCACGAGGTTGTTGTAATATTCCTCGGCGAGCGCGGCATACTGATCGGGAAACCGGGTCCTGATCGTGTCGAACACCGGCAGGGCGCCCGCCAGAACCTTGCCGACCCGCTCCTTGGAGAGGTCGGCGCCCAGGCCCGAGAAGGCGAACTTGGAGCCATCCGCGATCCCGGTCACCACCTTCGCGCGCATCAGCGCCTGCGGCGAGGGCCGCCACATCTCGTTGTGCGGTGTCGACAGCGCTTCGACAATGAAGGTCTCGTCGAAGCCCGCCGAGCGGAACACGTTGCGCTGGATGGAATCGAAATCGCCCTCGCGAACGCCCGGGAACGTGCCTTTGTGGAAGCCGAGCGAGGCATCCCGGTGGAGGAAACGCTCGCGGCCGCCGGCGAACGCCAGCGTGCAGGCCGACAGGCATTTCGACGACACATAGGTGTTCAAGCCGCGATCGCGGATGAGCTTGAACATCTTCTCGCCTTCGCCCAGGCGGCCGCCGATGCTGTCGAGATGAACGACCGAGATCTGGCGCGACGCGGACAGGATCTTCACGAAGTCTTCGGTCAGGCCGAACTTGAAGCCGCCGACGATCTCGGCCTCGGTGCCGTCCCGCATCACGCGGATCGCGTAGTCAGGCACATCCGGATCGTTGCGGAACGCCATGCCGGAGACTTCGACGACCTGCGGAGCGCCCTCGCGCATGAAGGTCGCAAAATTTCCGATCGCCCCCAGGATCACGGCGGCTTGCGCCAGCCGTCCCCAGAATGCTCCCAGCCCCGCACGCGCACGCGACTGCGCGTATTTGTTGGCGGAGCGCCAGACGCCGACCAGCTGCCAGGTGACGACCACGACCAGGCTCGACCAGGTCAGCACGATCACCGCGAAGATATTGGTGGGGTTGTAGCCGCTCTCGGCCCTGAAAGCCTTGGCTATCCCCAGGCCGAGGATCGCGAAGGCAATGTTGCCGAGCCAGACCACCAGCCAATAGGACGCCCACAGCGGCAGCTCACCGCGCCAATGGCGCGCCACGATATTGCGGCGGTCGGAGGACGGCTCCGGTGCAATGGGAGGCTGCTTTTGGCGGCCGTGGGTCCTGTCCGCGATCGCGCCGGCGATGAGCCCGATCAGGCCGCACAGGAGGACGCCGCCGAGGACATAGCCGACAAGGAACCACGGGTCGCTGAGCCGCGCGTCGCCGCCGATGAGCAGTCTCGGAAGCGACATCAAAAGCCCGATGGTCGCCCCGATACCGGACCAGATCAGCTTGCGGCTCGTCGCTGCACGTGCGGCCGGAAGCTCGATCGGTGCTGCCAGCGGCGGCTCCGCGGCCACGTGCGGCGGGGGCGGTGGCAGCGCCAACTCGGGCACGTCAGATGCGAGCTGCCAGTCGGTGAAGCCTTCGCGCCAGACATAGACTGGCGGCGCCGGGTGGGATTCGTCGTGCGGCGCGGTATGCAATTCCAGGAACGCGACTAGGCGTTCGCCCTGAACAGGGCCGTGCCGCTGCCCCTCAACAAACACAAACCAGCTGATGGTCTCTTCAAGCGGCATGAAGAGGTGCCCCTAGGACGCAATTATAGAACTCTGCCACCCAAAAGCGCGATAAAAAAGGGCGGCCAGCAAATTTCCTAACCACGTGGCCGCGGCGCAATAAAGGTATTTTGGCGCCTTGCAACATTTGACGGAAGCAGGAGGCGGGGTGTCTGTCGACCACAGCTGCTGCCTCGGTCGAATAAGGCGGACTAGGGCTCAAAAGCCTTTGATTCCAACCATCATCAGGCTAGCGCCATATAAATCACAGTTTGACGTTGTCAAATCAGGCTTCCATCGCAAGCAGAATTTGTTGCAAAAAGTTATGAGCCATCCACGCATGGAATTGTGGGAGGCCTTGATCTAGCCTACCGATACCTGCACGTGATCGGCGGCAGAAGAGATGGGGGAAGGCGATGATCAAGGTGTTGGCAGCATTCACGCTTGCGCTGATGAGCAGCGCCGCCGTGGCCGATACTCCGCTGGAGCGGGGCAAATACCTCGTCGATGCTGTGATGGCTTGCGACGGCTGCCATACGCCGAGGCCAGCCGGCAATTTCAGCATGGAGAAGCGCTTCTCGGGCGGATCGCAAGTCTGGGACGAGCACGCCTACACGGTGCGCGGCTCCAACATCAGCTCCGATCGAGAGACAGGAATCGGCTCTTGGAGCGCGGATGATCTCAAGCGCCTGCTGCGCGAGGGCGTCCGCCCGTCCGGCGTCAAGGTCGCGCCGCAGATGCCGTTTGTGTTCTACCAGATCCTCACGCCAGGCGACCTCGACGCCGTCGTAACCTATATCCGTTCGGCGGCTCCGGTGAAGAACCAGGTGCCGGCACCAGTCTACAAGGCGGAGATGACCTACTATCCGATCCCGAACGCCGAGAAAGCCTTTAGCGAGGACATGCTGACCGATCCGGTCAAGCGCGGCTTCTATCTCGCGACCATTGCGCACTGCATGGAGTGTCATTCGCGGCGGCCGGACGGCGCGCAGGACTACAAGAACTGGTACGGCAAGGGCGGCGCGGAGTTCTCAGGGCCGTTCGGCAAGGTCAATGCCGCCAACATATCCTCGCACCCGACCAAGGGCATCGGCAAGATGACCGACGACGAGCTCAAGCGGGTGTTGAAAGAGGGCGTCAGCCGCGACGGCCGTAAGCTCGCGCCCCCGATGGCACGCCAGGTCTGGTTCTCCAAGATGACCGACCAGGACATCAACGCGATCGTGGCTTGGGTGCGGACCATTCCGGCGATCGAGTGAGGTGGTCGGGCGAGCAATCTCGCCCGCCGTGCTGCTACTTCCGCTTTTCGGAAAACCCCGCTTTGCGCAACGCATCCGCAAGCGCGCCGCCGCCGGGCTGCTCGCGCGCGGGGGCGGCGCTACGCATCGGCGCTTGCGACCGCGAGCGGCTCTCGTCCTTACGTGGTGCTCCGGTGCGCTCGGCCTTGCTGCCGACCTCGTCGTCGAGCCGCAGCGTCAGCGCGATGCGCTTTCGCGGCTTGTCGACCTCGAGCACCTTTACCCGCACGATGTCGCCGGGCTTCACTACCGCGCGCGGGTCCTTCACGAACGTCTTCGACATTGCCGAGATGTGCACGAGGCCGTCCTGGTGCACGCCGATGTCCACAAAGGCGCCGAAAGCCGCGACGTTAGTCACCGCGCCTTCGAGCACCATGCCGGGCTTGAGGTCGTCGAGCGTTTCGACTCCGTCTTTGAACACGGCGGCCTTGAAGGCCGGGCGCGGATCGCGGCCAGGCTTCTCCAATTCGCGCAGGATGTCGGTGACGGTCGGGAGCCCGAAGGTCTTGTCGACGAATGATTTCGGCGGCAGCCCGCGCAACACGTTGGCGTTGCCGATCAGCGCCTTGATGTCGCTCTTGCTCGCCTCGATGATGCGCCGCACCACCGGATAGGATTCCGGGTGGACGCCGGAGGCATCGAGCGGATCGTCGCCATCGCGGATGCGCAGGAAGCCGGCGCACTGCTCGAACGCCTTGGGGCCAAGCCGCGGCACCTTCATGAGCGCCTTGCGCGAGCGGAACGGGCCGTTGGCGTCTCGGTGCATCACGATGTTCTGCGCCAGCCCCGATCCGACGCCCGAGACGCGCGCCAAGAGCGGCGCCGAGGCGGTGTTGAGATCGACCCCAACCGCGTTCACGCAATCTTCGACGACGGCATCGAGCGAACGCGAGAGCTTGGTCTCGCTGATATCGTGCTGATACTGGCCGACGCCGATCGACTTCGGATCGATCTTGACCAGCTCGGCGAGCGGATCCTGCAGCCGCCGCGCGATCGAGACCGCGCCGCGCAGCGTCACGTCGAGCTCGGGCAATTCCTGCGATGCGTAAGCGGAGGCCGAATAGACGGAAGCACCCGCCTCCGACACCACGATCTTCGACATCTTCTGTTCGGGTAGAAGCTTGACCAGCTCGGTCGCGAGCTTGTCGGTCTCGCGCGAGGCGGTGCCGTTGCCGATCGAGATCAGCTCGACCTTGTGCTGCTTTGCGAGCTTGCCGAGGATGGCGAGCGCCTCGTTCCACTGCCGCTGCGGCTCATGCGGATAGATCACCGAGGTCGCCACGATCTTGCCGGTCGCATCCACCACCGCGACCTTGACGCCGCTGCGGAAGCCGGGATCGAGCCCCATGGTGGAGCGCGCGCCGGCCGGTGCCGCGAGTAGGAGATCACGCAGGTTGGTGGCGAACACGCGCACCGCCTCTTCCTCGGCCGCCTGCCACAGCCGCAGCCGCAGGTCGATGCCGAGATGCGGCTCGATCTTGCTGCGCCAGGCCGCGCGCGCGGTGTCGGCGAGCCACTTGTCGGCCGGCCGTCCGCGATCCGCGATGTTGAAGCGGCGCATGATGCGCGCCTCGTACGGGCTCGGGCCGTTCGGGCTTGCGGTCGTCTTGTTCTCCGACTCGATCGCGATATCGATGACCTCTTCCTTCTGGGCGCGGAACAGCGCCAGGATCCGGTGCGAAGGGGCCTTCGAGAGATCCTCGGAGAAATCGAAATAGTCGGAGAACTTGGCGCCGGCTTCCTTCTTGTCCTCACGCACCTTGGCGGTGAGACGGCCGGCCGTCCACACTTCCTCGCGCAGCGAGCCGATCAGGTCGGCATCCTCGGCAAAGCGCTCGACCAGGATGGCGCGCGCGCCTTCAAGCGCCGCATTGCTGTCGGCGACATTCTTCTTTGCATCGACAAAGCGCGCGGCCACTGCGGCCGGGTCGTTCTTGGCGTCGGCGAGCAGCATATCCGCGAGCGGCTCGAGTCCGGCCTCCTTGGCGATCTCGGCCTTGGTGCGGCGCTTGGGCTTGAACGGCAGATAGATGTCCTCGAGCCGGCCCTTGCTGTCGGCGGCGCGGATCGCGGCTTCGAGCTTGTCGTCAAGCTTGCCCTGCTCGCGGATCGAATTGAGGATGACGTTGCGTCGCTCCTCGAGCTCGCGCAGATAGCGCAGCCGCTCCTCGAGCGTGCGCAATTGTGCATCGTCGAGCCCGCCGGTTGCTTCCTTGCGATAGCGGGCGATGAAGGGCACGGTTGCGCCTTCATCGAGCAGCGCCGCCGCTGCTGTCACCTGCGCCTCGCGAACACCAAGCTCCTGCGCGATCTGTCCGTCAATCGAAGTCGTCACACCAGCACCTTCATATGCGCCATCGACAATATGTTCCGAAGCCGAACAATGCGTCCGCTCCGAGGGCATGCATATGGCCGTCGCGCCAGTGATTCTTCAAGTCCCGCCGGTCGGGGGCGCGCTGGCTTGCGCGGGAACGACCGAGGGAACGCCTTTTTGGCAAAACGAAACCAACCGTTTGGCAAAACGAAACCTGGCAAAACGAAACCAACCGCGTCAATTCGCAATGGCCGCCGGAGCGGCACACCGCCCCCTGCCATTGCCCTGTCCTACCGATTGAGCCCTATTCTTAGGGCAATTCTTGGACCAACCGATCAACGAAAAACGGGGAGGACGTGACGTGAACAGGGCGATCTTGATGGCGTCTGTTGCGATCGCGGGTGGACTTTTGGGTGCGACGCTCGCGATGTCGAGTGCACTTGCACAAGGTCTGAGCATCGAGGTGCTGTCGTCACGGCCCGAGCTGGTGACCGGCGGTGACGCGCTGGTGCGGATCGCGGGCGCAGCGTCAGCTCCGGCGGTGTCGGTCGGCGGCAACGATGTCTCGGCAGCCTTCAAGTCCGACGCCAAGGGCGGCTGGGTCGGCCTGGTGACCGGCCTCAAGGACGGCAGCAACGCGCTCGCCGTGAAGGCTGGCGGCAAGGACGCGAGCGTCACGCTCGTCAATCATCCGGTCAACGGCACGCTCTTCGCCGGTCCACAGCAGGCGCCGTTCGTGTGCGAGAACGAGTCGCACGGGCTCGAGTCGGCGAAGGACGCGAGCTGCGCGGCGCCGACCACGGTCAAATATTTCTATCGCGACCGCGCCGGCGCCTGGAAGCCGTTCAATCCGAGCACGGCGCGCCCGAACGACATCTCGACCACCAAGACCAGCGAAGGCCGCGAGGTCCCGCTGATCGTGCGGCAGGAGAAGGGCGTCATCAATCGCTCGGCCTATCTGATCAATATCCTGCACGATCCTGCGGCCGGGCCGCTGCCGACACCGGCGGCGCCATCATCGGCGTCGGGCTGGAACGGCAGGCTCATTTACAGCTTCGGCGGCGGCGTGCAGGCCAACTATCACATGGGCCGCACGCTCGGCGCACTGACCGGCACCGAAGGCAAGATGTTCATGGAGGACCTGGGCGCGGGCTTCCTCGATTTCTTCATCACGCGCGGCTACGCGGTCGCGACCGGCTCGCTCAATGTGATGGGCACCAACAACGACGACGTGAAGTCGGCCGAGACCGTCGCCAAGGTCAAGGAGCGCTTCATCGAGGAGTTCGGCAAGCCGCTGTTCACGATCGGCCACGGCGCGTCGGGCGGATCGATGCAGCAGCATCTGATCGCCAATGCCTATCCGGGCCTCCTCGACGGCATCATGCCGGGCCGCAGCTATGCCGACGTGATGACGCTTCCTGCAGCCGCTCTACGACTGCGAGCTGCTGCAAAACGTCTTCAACACGTCGAACGGCAAGTGGACGGACGAGCAGAAGGGCGCGGTCGCCGGCAAGTACTGGGGCTACTGCGTCAGCCACGCGCACGCGCTATCCGAACGCGCGGCCCGACAATTGCGACGCCGCCGTCAAGGACGAGGTGGCGAACGACCCGGCGCTGAAGGCCAAGGGCGTGCGCTGCACCTTCCAGGACAACCTGGTCAATGTGTTCGGCAACGATCCCGAGACCGGCTTCGCCCGCAGCCCGTTCGACAATGTCGGCGTGCAGTACGGGCTGCAGGCCTTCAACGACGGCAAGATCACCTTCGAGCAGTTCGTCGACATCAACAGCCGCGTCGGCGGCCTCGACATCAACGGCAAGATCGTGCCGAAGCGCATGGTCGGCGATCCGGTGGCGCTGCGGCGCGCCTACCAGAGCGGCCGCGTCAATGTCGGCACGGGCCTCGCTTCGACGGCGATCGTCGACGTGCGCTCCTATGTCGACGGCGCGCCGCCGCCGCCGTTCGATGCGCTCAAGGACGTGGACGTGCATGACGGCTATCACAGCATGGTCATGCGGGCGCGGCTCCTCAAGTACAACGGCAATGCCGCCAACCACGTGATGCTGACCGCGGCGAGCTATGGGCGCGTGCAGACCGATACGCGCACAGCGGGCTCACCGCTCACGCGCGTGAGCGGCGAGGCGCTTGCTCAGCTCGACCGCTGGCTCACGGCGGTCGCGAGCGACACGTCGAGCGAGCCGCTCGCCAAGAAGATCGCCGCGCACAGGCCCGCCGATCTCGTCGATGCCTGCTATCCGGCGGTGTCGGGGCCGCTCATCGGCGCGACCGAGAAGGTGACCGACATGGCGCGCTGCAAGGCGCTGTTTCCGTTCGCCGCCGATGCGCGGCTTGCGGCCGGCGCACCGGCAAGCGACGACGTCTTCAAGTGCGCGCTCAAGCCGGTCGATGCGAAGGACTACAAGCAGCCGCTCAACGCCGAGCAGCTGGCGCAGCTTGCGCGCATTTTCCCCGAAGGCGTTTGCGACTATGCGAAGCCGGGCGTTGGCCAGGAGCCGCTCGCCGGCACCTGGGCGGTGTTCAAGGGCGATGGCGAGCTTGTGATGCTCGAGCCGCGCCGCTGATCAGGGACGTATGGAAGGGAGTCAGCAATGCCGATCTCATCCTCTCTGCGCAACGGTGCGATCCTCGGCGCACTTGCGGTCCTGTGTGCTGCAACGTTCATCGCGGCGCGTGCCGAGCAGGGCGTGTCCGGCTTGACCGGGATCGGTCACGCGCGCCGACGTCGTGCAGGCGCGCCAGCTTCTGATGTCCCAGATCGACGACGAAATGCAGCCGGTCGATCTTGTGGCCGGTGGCAAGGACTTATCCCTCGACGAGCTCAAATCAAATGCCAACCGGATCAGTATAATGCTCGGGGCATTTCCGCACCTGTTCCCGCCGCAGACCAAGCCTGGACCCGATGCCTTCTCGACACGCGGCGGCGCCGGCGATCTGGCAGGACTTCGAGGCCTTCTATGGCCAGACCGACGCTGCCGCGAAGGTGGCCTACGACGCCAGCCAGGCCACCGCGATCGATCAGTTTCGGGACAACGCCAAGAAGCTGCGGGCGGCCTGCGATGGCTGCCATGGCAAGTATATGAAAGTGGACCCGCCGCCGCCCCCTCCTTGAGGGTTGGTGCGGGGCGAGTTGACGGGCCGATGACCTGGCGCTTAACTGCGATTTGACTTGAAAAAACAGTAGGGAGGCGTCGTGAGAGCAATTCTCAAGTGCGCAATTCTCAAGTTCACGTACGCGGCGACGGCCGTTGCCGCCATCGCGCTCGGCGCGGACCGCGCCGCTGCTCAGGCACCGTTCCCGGTACCGCTCGCAGGCCTGGGGTCCGGCGGTTGCAGTCAAGGACATCGATCCCGCCATTCGCGCTGCCGCCGAGGTGCTCGGCATCGTTCGCACCCGCGCGCTGGTGATCGGGCAGGTGAACCTGCCGGAATATGTCGGCAAGGGCACCATGGTGGACCTCGAGGCTGCGGGCACTGCGCAGCCGGTCGAGGTGAGCCGCTATCAGCTACGCGATCGCGCTCCACATTGCAGGCGAGCCGGCTCGATTTCGAAGGCCCGCAGACTCCGCGCACGATCAGAGTGGTGAAGGGCAACCGGGCCTGGAACGAATCCTGGAGCGACGACAAGACCAAGCTCAGCACCAGCCCGTCCAGCAACGCCGCTTACCGCTCGCAGATGATGTGGCTTGCGCCGCACGCGTTCGTGCACGCGGCCGCCTTTGCGTCGGCCAAGAAGTGTCTCGACGGCAAGGCCTGCACGACGCCGGTCAAGGTGGCGCAGGACGGTGGCCGCACCACGATCGAGGTTGAGGTGAGCGGCACGACCTACAAGGCGACGCTGGGAGCCGACAAGCGGCCCGAGCGGATCGAGGCCATGATTACCATGCCGGGCGGCGGCACCAAGAAGCTTGCCGCCAGCTATGCCGACTATCGCACTGGTGAGAAGCCCGACGCCGGCTTCGGCCTCGCCGAAGGCAAGGAGGCCTTCGACAAATATCACTCCGGCACCTATTGGCCGTCGCGCGTTACGCACGAGCTCGATGGTGTGAAAGTCCTTGATCTGACGATCAGCGAGGGCTGGGCCAATCCGTATACGGTGTTTCCCGATCCGGAGCTGTTGGCAAGGGCGCAGTAGACGTGGAAAGCGGATTGGATTCGAATCACAACGAATGAATTAAGGAGAAAGCTGAATGCGCAAGTCTGCACTGTTCGCCTTGTTGACTGCGTTCGCGCTCACTGGCGCCGCGACGACATACGCGCATCACGCGGTCCAGGCGCAGTTCGACGTCACCAAGAACGTGATCCTGAGCGGCACGCTCAAGAAGGTCGACTGGACCAATCCGCATGCCTGGTTCCACTTCGACGTGAAGGGTCAGGACGGCGCGGTCACGGTCTGGTCGGTCGAGACGATCGGGCCGAACGGGCTGCGCCGGCTCGGCATCAGCGACCGGCGGCTGTTCCTGATCGGCACCGAGTACAAGATCGACATCCATCCGGATCGCTCGGGCAAGAACCTCGGCTTCGTCAATTCGTTCACCTTCCCGGACGGCAAGGTCATCAAGGTCGGATTCCCCGAGGAAGAGGGCGGCGAGCCGCCGCGCTGATGACGGCGGACGCGAGGAAGCGCTGAAATCCTGTCGCAAGGACACCGTCGCAAGGATTTGGAGGCACTCATGACCATGAAGCAGTCACTGCTCAGCATCAGCCTGGCGGCGCTGGCGGCTGCCGTGTGGATGACGCCGACGCCGATTGGCGCGCAGAACCAGAACAAGCCCGACTTCAACGGCATCTGGGGCGGCGGCATCGCCCAACTGACGCCGACGACTTGCAAGCAGAAGGTCGATGCGTTCCCGCAGAACTCCGAGCGGTTCTCGGCTGGCGGCGCCAAGGGCGGCCTGAAGTGGATCACCTTCGAGCAGGACTGCTCGATCCAGAACCGCGGCCGGGTCAACAAGCCCATGTACAAGCCGCAGTACTGGGAGAAGGTGCGCCTGCACGACTACTACGCCAATGCGGGCGGCCAGTGGATCGAGTACGCCGATCCCGAATGGCTCAACCTGCCGCGCGGCGTGCCGCGGATCGGGCCGCCGAACAAGATCGTGCAGACCGCGAATGAGGTCATTTTCCTTTACGAGAACCAGAACCAGTTCCGCGTGGTGCCGACCGACTGCCGCGAGCACGATCCGGTGCTCAAATATGACCAGACGTTCAACGGGCTCGCGGTCGGCTGCTGGGCAGGGCGACACGCTGGTGGTCACCTCGATGGGCTTCACCGATCGCACCTGGCTGCACTGGAGCGGCTACATCCACAGCAACGAGATGATGGTGATCGAGCGGCTGCGCCGCCAAGGCGACACCCTGATCTATCAGGCCACGGTGGAAGACCCGGTGATGTTCCTGGAGCCGTGGACGATGGACGAGGTCCGTCTGAACCTCAACAAGAACCCCGGCGCGCAGCTGATGCAGGACGTGCCCTATAACGACAAGTCGCTCGGCAATCTGGTCGATCCGAATTATCGCGGTTGAATGGCACAACCTCTCCACTGTCATGCCCGGCCTTGTGCCGGGCATCCACGTCTAGTCATCTGGCTCGGATGTCGCATCGCGCAGAAACGTCGCGATGGCCGGGGACCAATCCAAGCGTCGTTGTCACGCGACGTCGTTCGGCGGCGCTATGGCCCGGCGCGATGACGACGCTGTGAGTCATCATTCCACATCGCGGGCGATATCTGTGAAGGGCCGGCGCCCGTGAGGTGGAGAGATACGCGCAGTGGCTACGGCTGGGTCTCGATCGCGCTGCACTGGCTCACTGCCATTCTCGTGCTGACGATGTGGACGCTCGGCACCATGTCGCAGACGGATGTCCAGTCCGACTCCGCCTGGTACGCGCATCTTCACATGAGCATCGGGGTGAGCGTTTATCTGCTTTTTCTGGGGGCGCATTCTCTGGCGCTTTGCGGTCGGCCATCCGGCTCCGCACCCGGGCCAGAGCGCAGTTCTGTTCCCGGTCGCGAAAGCGTTCCACTATCTGTTCCTGATCGCGATCGGCGTGATGCTCGTCTCGGGCCCGCTGATGGTCTGGTCGGGCGGTGATGCGATCGAGGTGTTTGCATTCGCAATTCCAAGCCCGTTTGCTCCGTCGTCTGGCTTGCACGATCTGTTGCGGCGCATTCACGGGGTAACCGCATCCATCATCATTCTCGGTGTGCTGCTGCACATCCTCGCCGCGCTGAAGCACATCGTCTTCAATCGCGACGGGACCTTCGACAAGATCATGATCGCTGACGGCGCGGAGCGAGGCGACATGGCGTCAGCCAGCAAGGCGAAAGCATAGCCGCAATGGAATTCCTCATCTGGCTTGAGCACTCGGAGTTCTCGACCTGGATGCGCGAGTCGGATTGGGGACATCCGATCGTGCTGTGCTTTCATGCCGTCGGCATGGCCCTTGTGGTCGGCATCAGCTTCATGTTCAGCGCGCGTGTGCTCGGCTACGCCAAGAGCGTCTCCCTGTCGGCGTTCGATCAGCTCTTCGGGCTTGCCTGGTTCGGCTTTGCCATGAACGCCGTTTCCGGCATCGTGCTGCTGATGGCCGAGCCGCGGCGCATGCCGGTTACGCCTGCGTTCCTGATCAAGATGATCCTGATCGTCTTTGCGGGGCTTTCGGTATGGGCGCTGTCGCGCGCGCTCGAAGGCATGGAGCGCGTGCCTGCGGGACAGCTGAAAGTTCCGACCGGAGCGAAGGTGTCCGCGATCGCCTCGATCGTGTTCTGGTGCGGCGCGATCGTCGCCGGGAGACTGATTGGATACACGATCGGACCGCCACCGGTGTGAGGTGATGGATGCGATCGAGGGTAAACGCCGAGCATGGGTTGGCACGCGATGACTGAAGCAGACATTCTGCACTGGATCAGGGACACCTCGCTGGGCGTTGCCGTGCGGCAGAGCCGGTGGATGTTTGCGACCGGCGAAACGCTGCACTTCCTCGGCCTGTCGCTATTGGTCGGCGGCATCCTGATCGTCGACCTGCGGATTCTTGGCTTCCTGCGCCACATCTCGATGCGCTCCGCGCTCTCCTTTCTGCCGTTCGTGATCATCGGGTTTGTGATCAACCTGTTGACCGGCATCCTGTTCTTTGCTGCCGATCCGATGATGTATTGGCCCAGTCCGGCGTTCAAATTGAAGATGTTCCTGATCCTGCTGGCCGGCCTCAATGCGCTCGTCTTCACGTTGGTGGAGCACAGGCACGCGCTGGCGCTCGGTGAGGACGACCAGGCCACGACCTTCATGAAGGTGTCGGCAGGGCTCTCGCTCAGCTTCTGGCTGTTGGTGCTGCTGCTCGGGCGTCTCTTGCCGGCGTTCGAGGGATCGACGAGCTTTCTCTGAGGGGCGTGCCATGATCGACGCTGAGCTGGTGCTGATGCTCATCTATCGCCTGTTGGCGCTCATCGTCGCCGTCATGATGGTGATCGTGCTCTGGCGCGAGCGCGATTGGCGCTCGCAGTTGTTCGCCGCGCTGGTGTTCGTGCCGTTCGCGCTACGCGCCGCGGGAGTGAAGTGATGGGCGCATTTATCCGCGCTCGCTTTTGCGCGATCGCCTTTTCCATCGGGGCGCTGGTGGTGACGCTCTCGGCGGCGTCGATCTTCCGCTCGATGCAGGAGGCCGAGCCGATCGTCGCCGGAGCGGGCGTCACGGCGCAGCGCATGCTGAGCGCAACCGAGCCGAGCCTCGCCGGCGGACCTGGCGACACACCGGTGTTCGAGCTTGCGGGCGACGCCCGGCGGGACGATGCTGCTTCTCGGCGGCACGCATCCGCAGGAGATCGGCGGCGTGATGGCTGCGGTTCTCATGGTCGAGAACGCGCGCGTCAAACGCGGCCGCCTCATCGTGGTGCCGCAGGCCAATCGCTCGGGTTTCACCCACACCGATCCGATGGAAGCCTATCTGCACCGCTACGAGATCGCGACGCCGGCGGGTCCGCGCTGGTTTCGTGTCGGCATGCGGCTGACCAATCCGGCGCATCAATGGCCCGATCCGGATGTGTTCGTGCACCAGCCGAGCCTCGAGCGGATGGTCGGCCACGAGACGCGCAACCTCAATCGCAATCATCCGGGCCTGGCGAGCGGCTGGCTGACGGCACGCGTGAGCCATGCGCTCACGACATTGGCCAAGGACGCGTCGCTCGTGCTCGACCTGCACGAGGCGCAGCCGGAATATCCGGTGATCAATACGATGGTCGCACACGAGAACGCGTTCGAGACGGCGGCGACCGCAGTCGGGACGCTGCAGGCACGGCGCATTCCGATCGGGCTTTCGGCCTCGCCAAAAAATCTGCATGGGCTGAGCCATCGCGAGTTCGGCGACCACGCCAAGGCGCAGGCGATCCTGACCGAGAGCGCCAATCCGGCGATGGGACGGTTCCGCGGCCGCACCGGCGTAGAGCTGGTGGTCGAAGGCCGCGACCCGAATTATGTGCGCGCGGCAGCGCTCAAGCGGCTGTTCGTCGGCTTCGACGAGCGCGGCTGGCCGTTGAAGCTGCGTGTCGCGCGCAATCTCGCGTCGATCAAGGAGATCATCGACGCCTATAACGATCTCAATCCGCAATCGCCGATCGAGGTGGAGAACATCCCGGACTACAACGAGGTCAACACGCGCGGGCTCGGCGCGTTCCTGCAGCCACCGCCGCGTCATCGCGCTCGTGAGAAAGCGGGGTAGATGTGTCATCCGTCGCGGGAAGAATGGCGGTCGAGCATCGGCGGCGCGAAAGACGAGCATGAGCAGCGCGACAACCAGCAGCACCGCCATCGGCGGCCAGGCGCGCCGGATCACCTGGCCGATGCTTGCGCCGCCAACGACGTAGCACGAGAGCGCGGCCGCGATCGCGGTCGGCGGTACGAACTCGGCGAGCGAGGCGATCGCCGACAGCGCCGCGACGTTGATGATCATGTCCTGGCCGATGAACGAGAACGCGGCCGGCACTCCGATCACATCGCTGACCGACATGGCGGTGAGCGCGCCGCCAAGGAGCGGCATGCCGAGCGCCAGGCTCACATAGTTCCACGGCACCGTGAGCGACATGGTGCTGATGACGAGCCAGCCGCGCACACCGGTGAGCGTCATGATCTGCACCAGGATGCCAACCGTCACCAGCACGGCGGCGAGCAGCAATGGCGTGCCGGTGAAGGTCGCCATCACGACCTTGCGCAGCTCGCCCTTTGGCAGCATCGGCAGCGCCGCGAGGCCGCCGATCACCAGGATCAAGGGGCTTGCCGGGTCGATGAGAACGGTCGGGAAAAGCCGTACCGCGATCCAGATCACAACGATCAGCAGGAGCGGTGCAAAACCGCGCAGGCAGGCGGCGATGCTGCTCTGCAGCGGCGTGTAGCGCGGCTTGGTCGGACCCGGCCAGACCGTGAACCACGACGAGCGCCGCGGCCGCGAGCGGAAGCGCCAGCGCGAGCAGCGCCCGGCTGGTGTTGGTCCACGGCATATTGACGCCGTCGGCGATCAGCATCGCGGGCACGTTCATGGGCGGCGCGATCATGCCGGCGGTGGCCATGACGGCGATGAAGGCCGCCATGGTGGCATCATCGAAGCCGCTCTGCCGCAGCGCCGGCACGGCGACCACGCCCGCCGCAAGCACGGCGACGCCGGAGAGCCCGACGAACATGCCGACCACGAACAGCGGCAGCGCGGCCAGCGTGAGCAGCAGCAGTCGGCGGTCGCCGCTCAGGCGCAGGATGCCGGCCGCGGCGGCATCGGCCGCGCCACTGCCTCGCATCATGTGGCCGAAGAAGGCGCCGGCGAACAGCGCCAGCACCAGGTTGATGAAGCCGAAACCGCCTTCGACCAGATGGCGGAATGGGATGCCGAAATCGCCGATCAGCGCGGTTACAGCAGCCACGATGATGAAGGAGAGGGGCAGCGGAGCACGCAGCAGAAAGTGCGAGGCCAGGAACAGCGCGATCGCGACCGCAAGGATCGTCCCCGGCTGCAGACCGAATTCCATTCCATTCCCCCGTCGCGGTCACGGAGCCGGTTTGGCCGACCCGTAAACGGCCCTGTTGTTACCAGGGATTGGCAGCGGTGTGGGATCGAATGGCAAGCCCCATTCGAGCGCCAGCCTCCGCATGTTGATGATGTGCAGGACCGGCAGGCCGTCGGCGGCGAGCCGCATCGCGAGGCCCGGCGTGCCGTCGCTGCAAGGCGGCGCGCGCCGCGTCAGACCAGGTGGCCATTCATACGATTCTCGGCAGGAGCCAAGGCCGATCAGCGCGCCGCCAGCATTAATCACGGCGCCGGGGCTCCTGTCGCCAGCCGCGGCCTTGATGCGCGCGAGCAGGGCGTCGATCAGCGCCGCGACCGGGTGCACCTCGATGATCGGCACGCCATCGCGCGCGGCCGAGCGGCGCAACGCCGCGACGCCATCCGGATCCATGCTGCCGCCGATCGCGCCGCCGCCACCGAGCACAGCCGCAACCGCGCGGGTGCGGATCACGTTGTGCTCACGCAGTGCGGAGAGCATGTCGATGAGGTTGAACCCGGGCTCGTTGGCCCCCCACATCGAGGCGCTGAGCGACGCAATCACGATCGGGCGCAGGCCGAGCGTCTCGGTGGCGGTGATCGCCGCGACATCGCCGCCCACGAAGGAGCCGGAGACGACGATCACCACCGGGGTGCCGCGCGCGAGCCCAAGCGAGGTGATCTGGCGCACGAGCGCGGCGGCGAAATCCGGATTGGTGGCGGTGCGCTTGGCGGGAAGCTCGCCAATCGTGGTGGTGATCGGCGTGTATTCCTGTCCGATCATGCCGGTGCGATTGGGATCGGCTTGCGCGGATGGCGTCAACCCTCGCGCATCTTTCTCCATCCAAAGCACGCGGCTCGCCGCCTGCATGCTGCGCGCCGCCATCAGCATCTCGGCAAACTGCGGATGGATCGGGCGCTGCAGCGCCTGCTCGAACACGAACCAGACCGCAATGCTCACTGCGGCAGCGACAGCAAGCCACGTCGGCTTGAGGCGGCTCTGCACGCGCGGCGCATCGGAGGTGCTCATAGTCGCATCACCACGATAACGATCAGCCGTGTGAGCGGCGCCGCAATGGCAAGCATGAGCAGCGTCGGCAGCACGCCTTGCCGGTCGAACTGATGGGCGAGCAATCCTGGCACGATCAGTCCCAGTCCGACCCATTCCACATAGGCCGGCACGAACATCGGCACCAGCCATTGCGCGCCGACACTCAGTGTCAGGCCGGCGATGAGCGCAATCGCAAAGCGGCGGTGGCCATAGAGCATGAGGCGCGTGCCGAGCGCGAGCAGGATGCCGTAGCTCAGGAGCGCGACCGTGAGGAATGCGGCCAGCGCCAGCGGTCGATCAAGCAGAAGCGCCACGTAGCCGGGCACGATGATGCCGCCGGGAGAGAGCCCGATAAGCTCGGTCAGCGCGAGGCTGACCACGACTCCGATGATCAGCGCGGCGGTCAGCACGATGCGTCGCGCCCGGCCAGCTCGGCGGTGAGACGGGCGCCGAAGCCTTGATAGTTGCCGACGCCCCAGATCACGCCGCCGGATGGCGCGAAAGCGGCAAGCTCGCGCAGCGCACTGTCGGGCAAACGCGCGCGCAGTTGCTGGACCGCATCGGGGCCGAAGCCGGCGCGGCGAGCAAGTCGAGCGGCGAGCGGATCGCCCACGATAAAGAGCAACGGCATCGGCACTTGCGCTGCCAGAAAGGCGAGGAAGCGCTGCGTCCGCAACGGCCGGTCGCGGCGCGCATTGAGGAGCACGACCGGGCGTTCGCTGGTCGCGACGGTCGGCCACAGCAGCTTGAGCGAATCGACGTCGTTGCACGCGAACGCGTTGGCGAAGCGAATCGGCTTGCCCTCGATGTCGAGCGTGCGCTCACGGAAGCTACCGGGATCAGGTGCGGCCGCCTCCATCGCAGGCTTCGCGATTGCGGCCGGCACGCCGTGCGCGGTTGCGACCGCAAGCGCGAGCGCGCGATCGGCCTCGATCGGATCGAGGCCTGCTGTGTCCACGATGGTGACGGCGGTGCCGCGTGCTTTGGCGCGAGCGAGGAGCGCGGGGCTTGCCGCCTCGGCGCTGACGACCAGCTGGCCGTTGGCGCAGATCGACCAAGCCAGCGCCTGCGCGCTGGCCTCGCGCTCTCGCCGATGTCCTCGAGATGATCGGCCCGCGTATTGGTGATGACAGTCGTGGTGGCCTCGATCAGATGGCGCTCGCTGGCGAACACGAACTCCGGACGGATCGCCATGCATTCGACGACGATCGTGTCGGCGCCGAGCTGCGCGGCGCGTCTGACGAAGCCTATCTGCTCGCGGATCGATGCCGGTCCGCGGCGAGGCCAGAACTTCGTCGCGTCCGTCGGGCAGGATCAGCCGCGGCTCCGAGCCGGTCGTCTTGGCGACCACGCGCCGCCCGCTGGCGCGCAGAGCGGCAGCGATCAGTCGTGTGGTCGTCGACTTGCCGCGCGTGCCAGCGACATGGATACGCACCGGTATGGCGCGAAGAGTGCGGCGATGCCGCCACGCCACGATGCCTTGCCAAAGGATGCAGCCGGCAAGCGCCAGCAGGGCGACGACAAACAACCGGGCGTCGGAGATATGCTCGCCCGACGACAGGCCGATCGCCGGGATCAGCAGCGGGCGCATCGTTGTACTCTGATAGTTGCTTAGCCGCCCGCGAACATCTCCTGCAGCGGCTTCCTGAGGTTGATCACGTTGTCGATCACGGTGAGCGGGATGTTGCCCGCCTTGGCAATCCCGGCGAACATGCCGTCGGCGTCGCTGTCCTCGCGGATGATGAGCTGATGGGCGCGTGGCGCGGTGAGCTCGATCAGCTGATTGGAGAGCACGTCGCGGCGCTCCTCGCCGCCCATGTGCAGCACGACAATGTAGGTGCCGCTGCTCTTGGCGGCGTCAAGCAGCTTGCCGGTGCGCGCCAGCTCGTCCTTGATGGTGATGCCGGCGTCGCCGAAGCCCTTGAGGCTGGCGCCGACCGCGAGAAACACGGTCTTCACCTCGGCGAGCTTGTCGGCCTCGGCGCGTGGATCGTACTGGAAGGCAATGCCGGCGCGCCGCACCGCGAGCTGGACCTGGAAGCCATCGAGGCTCTGGCCGATCGAGGTCACCAGCACCGGCGGGCTTGCCTTGCGCTTGTCCTGCGCGGAGACGCCTGACGCCGCTATCACGAGGCCAATGGCGACACATCCGGCGGCGATCATGCGCTGAAGCAGGCTGGCGGAATGGTGCATGGGTGTCCCTCCGAATTGCGACGGGAGCCTTGCGAAGGCCGCCGCTCGCCGCAGCCGCCTACCGGTCCCTGTTGTCGGAGGAACATTGCCATCGGGGTCCGGTCGTGTCCAGAACCCGCGTCCGGATGGCCTCAGATCGCCGCTCTCAGATCGCCATCCTCAGATCGCCATGGCGCGGCGTAGCGCGCCTTCGTCCATCGCTTCGCGCGTGCAGGAATAGACGATGGTGCCGCGGTCCATCACGGCGAAGTAGTCGCCGAGTTCAAGCGCAAAGTCGAGATATTGCTCGACCAGCACGGTGGCGATCTGGCCGAGGTTGCGCAGATAGGCGATGGCGCGGCCGATGTCCTTGATGATCGAAGGCTGGATACCTTCGGTCGGCTCGTCGAGCAGGAGCGCACGCGGCCGCATCACCAGCGCGCGGCCGATGGCGAGCTGCTGCTGCTGGCCGCCGGAAAGGTCGCCGCCACGCCGCCCGAGCATGCTGTTGAGCACCGGGAAGAGCGCAGAACACATCGTCCGGGATGCTGCGATCCTCGCGCTTGAGCGGCGCGAAACCGGTCTTGAGATTTTCCTCGACGGTGAGCAGCGGAAAGATCTCGCGGCCCTGCGGCACATAGGCGATGCCACGGCGCGCGCGGTCGGAGGGCTTGAGCGAGGTGATATCCTGGCCGTCGAAGCTGATGCTGCCACGGCTGATCGGATGCTGGCCGGCAAGTGCATCGAGCAGGCTCGTCTTGCCGACACCGTTGCGGCCGAGCACGCAGGTCACTTTGCCGGGCTCGGCAGTGAGCGACACCGAGCGCAGCGCCTGCGCGGCGCCGTAGTGCAGGTCGATGGTCTTGGCTTCGAGCATCGTCCATCTCCTGCTGGAAGCGATGAACGCTCCACCGTTCGTTCCCGCGCAAGCGGGAACCCAGAGCCATTTGCTCTGGCTCTTCGATTTGCCGCCCTGGGTCCCCGCTTTCGCGGGGACGAACGGCTGGAATGCGGTGACAAAGCTGCATCGCTCCGATACACTTCGATCACGCGCTGGTTGGCCGACACCTGGTCGATCGTGCCCTCGGCGATCGCCGTGCCTTCGTGCAGGCAGGTGACCTTGACGCCGAGATCGCGCACGAAGGTCATGTCGTGCTCGACCACGATCACGGTGCGGTCGCGGTTGATCTCCTTGAGCAGCTCGGCGGTCTGGCGCGTTTCGGCGTCGGTCATGCCGGCGACCGGTTCGTCGACCAGGAGGAGCTTGGGCTCCTGCGCGAGCAGCATGCCGATCTCAAGCCATTGCTTCTGCCCGTGCGACAGGCTGCCGGCAATCCGCTCGCGC
Organism: uncultured Alphaproteobacteria bacterium; assembly: GCA_963817015.1. Lineage (GTDB taxonomy): Bacteria > Pseudomonadota > Alphaproteobacteria > Rhizobiales > Xanthobacteraceae > VAZQ01. The sequence goes on from CAWFMV010000019.1 coordinate 677,915, forward strand.
AGGGGAGAGAGCCGCACGATCTGCAGGATGCTCTCGATGCGGCGGTCATCCTCGTTGTTCGGGCGCCAGAACAGCGTCGCGCGCGAGCGGCGGTCGCTCTTGAGCGCCAGGAGGATATTGTCCTCGACCGTGTGCATCTCGAACACGGTCGGCTTCTGGAACTTGCGGCCGATGCCAAGCTCGGCGATCTGAGTCTCGTCGAGCGTGGTGAGATCCTGCGTGCCGTTGAAGAAGACGTCGCCGTCGTCGGGCCGGGTCTTGCCGGTGACCACGTCCATCATGGTGGTCTTGCCGGCGCCGTTCGGGCCGATGATCGCGCGCATCTCGCCGGGCGCGACCGTGAGCGAGAGGTTGTTGAGCGCCTTGAAGCCGTCGAAGGAGACGGAGACGCCGTCGAGGTAGAGCATCGAGCCGGCGGTGAGGTCTTCGTCCATGGCCTGTCACTCCGCCGGCCGCGGCGCAGGCTCGCGCGGATGGCGGGCTGCGCGGCCGTGCTCTCGTCGCGGGGCTTTGCGTCGTCCGGCTCACGCCAGCGCGCCATCCAATGCTGCGCGGTGCCGACGATGCCGCGCGGCAGCAGCAGGGTCACGGCGACGAACAGGCCGCCGAGCATGAACAGCCAGTAGGGCGCGAGCGGTCCGCTGGTGAAGAAGGTCTTGCCGTAGTTGACCACGACGGCGCCGAGGATCGCGTCCGCTGAGCGTGCCGCGGCCGCCGACCGCGACCCAGATCACCGCTTCGATGGAATTTGCGGGCGAGAACTCGCTCGGATTGATGATGCCGACCTGCGGCACGTAGAGCGCGCCGGCGACACCGGCCATGCAGGCCGACAGCGTGAACACGAACAGCTTGTAGGATTCCACCCGATAGCCGAGGAAGCGCGTCCGGCTCTCGGCGTCGCGGATCGCGATCAGCACCTTGCCGAACTTCGAGGCGACGATGGCGCGGCAGATCAGGAAGCCGATCATCAAGGCCAGCGTCGAGATGGCGAACAGCGCCGCGCGCGTGCCCGGCGCCTGCACATTGAAGCCCAGGATGTCCTTGAAGTCGGTGAGGCCGTTGTTGCCGCCGAAGCCGAAATTGTTGCGGAAGAAGCCGAGCAGCAGCGCGAAGGTGAGCGCCTGCGTGATGATCGAGAGATAGACGCCGGTGACGCGGCTGCGGAAGGCGAACCAGCCGAACACGAGCGCGAGCAGCCCCGGCACCAGCACGATCATCAGCAGCGCGTAGGGGAAATGCTGGAAACCGTACCAATAGACCGGCAGCTCGGGCCAGTTCAGGAACACCATGAAGTCGGGCAGGATCGGATTGGCATAGACGCCGCGCGTGCCGATCTGCCGCATCAGATACATGCCCATCGCATAGCCGCCGAGCGCAAAGAAGGCGCCGTGGCCGAGCGAGAGGATGCCGCAATAGCCCCAGATCAGGTCGATCGAGAGTGCCAGGATCGCGTAGCAGATGTATTTGCCGAACAGCGCGACGAAGTAGCTCGATACGTGGAAGGGCGAGGAGGCTGGCACGAACAGATTGAGCAGCGGCACCACGATCGCGATGGCGGCGAGCAGCCGACCAGAAAGATGGTCGTGCCGCGGTCGAGCGCGCGGATCAGCGGGAAGGCGCTCATGCTTCCACCGCCCGGCCCTTGAGCGCGAACAGCCCGCGCGGACGCTTCTGGATGAACAGGATGATCAGTCACCAGGATCGCGATCTTGCCGAGCACGGCGCCCGCGAACGGCTCCAGGAACTTGTTGGCGATGCCAAGCGTGAAGGCGCCGACCAGCGTGCCCCAGAGATTGCCGACGCCGCCGAACACCACCACCATGAAGGAGTCGATGATGTAGCCCTGGCCGAGATTGGGGCTGACGTTGTCGATCTGCGATAGCGCGACACCGGCAATGCCGGCGATGCCGGAGCCGAGCCCGAAGGTCATGGCGTCGATCCAGCCGGTGCGGATGCCCATCGAGGCCGCCATCGCGCGGTTCTGGGTGACCGCACGCATCTCGAGCCCGAGACGGGTGTAGCGCAGGAGCGCCGAGCAGCAGCACGAACACCAGTCAGCGTGAATACGACGATCCAGAGCCGGTTGTAGGTGAAGCGTGATGTGCCCGAGATCGAACGAGCCGCTCATCCAGGACGGATTGCCGACATCCTTGTTGGTCGGGCCGAACGCGGTGCGCACGGCCTGCTGCAGGATCAGCGAGAGGCCCCAGGTCGCAAGCAGAGTGTCGAGCGGGCGCCCGTAGAGGAACCGGATGATGCCCACGCTCGATCAGGATTCCGACAAGGCCGGTTATCAGGAAGGCAAGCGGAACGGCGATGAACAGCGAATAGTCGAACAGGCCGGGATAGTACGCGCGCGCATGATCTCCTGAACGACGAACGTTGTATAGGCGCCGAGCATGACCATTTCGCCGTGCGCCATGTTGATGACGCCCATGACGCCGAATGTGATCGCGAGGCCGATCGCGGCGAGCAGCAGCACCGACCCGAGCGAGATGCCGTACCAGGCGTTCTGCACCGTGTCCCAGAAGGCAAACATCCGCTCGATCGTGGCGATCGCGTCCGCAGCAGCCTTTTGCACGGCAGGGGTGGTGTTAGCCGGCAGGCCGCGAGCAGCGAGAGGGCGTCGTTGTCGCCGCGCTCGCGGATCACGGTGACGGCATCGATCTTGTCGGCTTCCGATGCGGTGTCGAGATTGAGAATGACGGCGGCGCGCGCTTCAATCAGCGCCCGCTTGATGCGAGGGTTGGTTTCCTTGGCGATGGCCTGCTCGAGCGCCGGCAGCGCGCTCGCATCCTTGCGACTTGAATACTGCCTGCGCGGCGCTCAAGTCGTTTAGCCGGATCGGGCGACATCAGCGTCAGGCTGCCAAGAACGGCCGCGATGACGTTTCGAAGTCGGTTGTTCACGCGCACCTGCGCGAGATCGGCGGGCGGCGACGCGGGCGCCGGCGAGCCGGTTGCGGCGTCGAACAGGGTCTCGGCGCCGTCCTTGAAGAAAACGCGCTTCTGTTCGGCGCTGAAGAACAAGCGGCCGGACTGCAATGCGCCGATCACCTTCTCGGCGAGCGGATGGCCACTCGCCGCGACGGCGTTGATGCCTTCGATGGTGTCGTCGAAGCTGTCGGCAAGGAAATGAGCGAGGGCATCCTCGTAGGCGTCTGCCCGGGCCGCACTCGCGGCGACGCACACAACGCTCAACGCGAAAACCAACGCCAGCAGGCGTTCGCAAAAGGTACGCATATCTGATGTCCCGGCATTGGCAATCAGGGTGGGCCGCCATAGGCCGCCCCCCGAAGTTTCATCATGGTGTCAGGCGATCACGCGCCTCCGCATTTCTTGGTGACCTTGTTGTAGTTGCCGCATTTGAGCGTGACCCAGTCGGCCTCGAGGTCTTTCGAGCCGTCGAGGAAGTCTGACCAGGCGTCGCCGGGCACCAGGCCGGGCGTCTTCCACACCACGTCGAACTGCCCGTCGCCGCGCACCTCGCCGATGAACACCGGCTTGGTGATGTGATGGTTGGGCAGCATCTTCGAGGTGCCGCCGGTGAGGTTGGGCGCCTCGATGCCGGGCAGTGCCTCGATGACCTTATTCGGATCGATCGATTTCGCCTTCTCGACCGCCTTGACCCACATCGCGAAGCCGATCACGTGCGCTTCCATCGGGTCGTTGGTCACGCGCTTGGGATTCTTGGTGAAAGTCTGCCAGGTCTTGATGAATTTGTCGTTGACCGGCGACTTGATCGACTGGAAGTAGTTCCAGGCGGCAAGGTGACCGAGCAGTGGCTTGGTGTCGAGGCCGGCGAGCTCTTCCTCACCGACCGAGAACGCTACCACCGGGATGTCGGTGGCCTTGACGCCCTGGTTGCCGAGCTCCTTGTAGAACGGCACGTTGGCGTCACCGTTGATGGTCGACACCACGGCGGTCTTCTTGCCGGCGGAGCCGAACTTCTTGATGTCGGAGACGATCGTCTGCCAGTCGGAATGCCCGAACGGCGTGTAGTTGATCATGATGTCGGCTTGCGCGACGCCCTTCTGCTTCAGATAGGCCTCGAGAATCTTGTTGGTGGTGCGCGGATAGACGTAGTCGGTGCCCGCGAGCACCCAGCGCTTGGCCGCGCCGCCGTCCTTGCTCATCAGGTAGTCGACGGCCGGAATGGCTTGCTGGTTCGGGGCGGCGCCGGTGTAGAACACGTTGCGCTCGCTCTCCTCGCCTTCATATTGCACCGGATAGAACAGGATGCTGTTGAGCTCCTTGAACACCGGCAGCACCGACTTGCGGGACACCGAGGTCCAGCAGCCGAACACCACGGAGACCTTATCCTTGGTGATAAGCTCGCGCGCCTTCTCGGCGAACAGCGGCCAGTTCGAGGCCGGATCGACCACGACGGCCTCGAGCTTCTTGCCGAGGACACCGCCTTTCTTGTTCTGCTCCTCGATGAGCATCAGCATCACGTCCTTCAGCGTGGTCTCGCTGATCGCCATGGTGCCGGAGAGTGAGTGAAGGATGCCGACCTTGATTGTTTCCTGAGCCTGCGCAGGCCCCACAAAACCGGCGCCGAGCGCAAGTCCCGCCGCGGCGACCAGCCAACGACGGGTGAGCGGCCGTCCGGCGGCCGCACTATTGGTAATGAACATCGCGATGTCCTCTGTTTGACGCGTGCGATCGGCCGTTGAGGCGACCGCGTTCACCCAATTCGCAAAGACCATGCCAAGGCTGTGCCTTCGCCTAACAGTTTGATTTAACGAGTTGAATTATCACTGGGCGTGGGGGGCGTGGTAGCCATTGAGGTGCTTGCGAAGGTTTGGCTGTCGCTTGCCGCCTAGATTCTAGGCACCCGCCGGACGGGCCCTGAGCAGAAAATCAGCAGAGACGGCTGGTATGACGTGGCAGTTGGCCGGGACAACGCTTCCGGCTCCGGCGTTGATCTGGCTCAAATCGAGCGCGCCAAGGCCCAATAGACTTTCGTGGTTCACCATCAGCACGCGGGATAAAACCTCAAAAAAGAAAAGAGTTGCCGCTTCCATCGAGCGTTGCAAAATCGTCATGCCGTTCAGCAGCAATGAGTCGCCGTCGCCGAAGCGCTGCCCGTTGTGTGGAGTTGCGATGATCGGCGGGCGGTCGCACCCCGAGAGCAAACGCCTCGATGTCTTTCAGTGCCTGCGCTGCGAGACGGTGATCGACCTGTCGGGAAACGGGGCGCGCAATCCGCAACGCCCGGACGAGTAGCGCCCGCCGGCCGGCGGAGGCGCGTCAGGCCGCCTCGCCCCACTCGCGCCAATGGGTGGGGTGCACGTCGATCCGCTCCCGTGTGCCGGAATTGACCCAGCCGGCGAGCACGCGCCGGCAGGGGAACACGAGCGTATGAGGTCCGTCATTGGCGATGACGGCAAGCTCCAGGTCACGATCGAACGGCGCGGACGATATCGGCTGCCACATAGGTGTTTTTGTTGCGCTGTCCGGATGCGCCAACCTTGATCTAGATCAGCCCTGAATACTCGAGTTCACAGGTGATGATGGTTTCTGCTGCGCATCGCAGGCGCGCAAGAATCGCCTCTCGCCTCTGCATTTGGCTTCCCGAGGGAGGCGGGCGAAGAGCGGCTCAATCCCTTCTCCTTGATCCAAGTCAAGGCCCCAGAGGCTGTGCTGGCCACGAATAGTTGCCGACGTAACGACTATGCCGAAGCCTGGGAGAAATGAATAATGTTGAGAGCGCAGGACAACCAAACCATTTCGCAGACCGGCCCTGGAACGCCGATGGGCCAGCTGTTCCGCCGCTACTGGACGCCTGCGCTGCTGGCCGAGGAGTTGCCGGCCAATGATTGCCCGCCGGTGCGCGTGAAGCTGTTCTCCGAGCGGCTGCTTGCGTTCCGCGACAGCGAGGGGCGCTACGGTCTGATCGACGAGTTCTGCCCGCATCGCGGCGTCTCGCTGTGGTTCGGTCGCAACGAGCAATGCGGCATTCGCTGCCCGTATCATGGCTGGAAATTCGATGTGAGCGGCCAGTGCGTCGAGGTTCCTTCTGAGCCAGAGGAGAGCGGCTTTGCGCGTAAGATCAAGCTGCGCTCCTATCCGCTCGTCGAGCGCGGCGGCATCCTGTGGACCTATATGGGACCGCCCGAGCATCAGCCGCCGCTGCCGGAATGGGAATTCGCGACGGTGAAGCCGGAGCAGCGCTTCGTCTCCAAGCGCTTCCAGGAAAGCAATTGGCTGCAGGCGATGGAGGGCGGCATCGATTCGAGCCACGTGTCCTGGCTGCACCGCGACAACCTGAACTCGGATCCGCTGTTCAAGGGCGCGGCCGGCAACAAATACAATCTCAGCGACGCCAAGCCGGTGTTCGAGGTGGTCGAAAGCCCCGGCGGCCTCTCCATCGGGGCGCGCCGCAATGCCGAGGCCGGCAACTACTACTGGCGCATCACCCAGTGGGTGATGCCGTCATTCACCATGATCCCGCCGCGCGGCGGCCATTCGGTGCATGGCCATTTCTGGATTCCGATCGACGACCACAACTGCTGGGCCTGGAGCTACGACTATCACCCCACGCGCGATCTCACGAGCGCCGAGCGCGAGGCGATGCAGCAAGGCAAGGGCATCCATGCGGCCTGCGATCCCGGCACCTATCGGCCGCTCGCCAACAAGGACAACGACTATCTGATGGATCGCGCGGCGCAGCAGCGCGGCGAGACCTATAGCGGCATTGCCGGCATCGCCATGCAGGATGCCTCGTTGCAGGAAAGCATGGGGCCGATCATCGACCGCACCAAGGAGAACCTCGTCTCGACCGACAACGGCATCATCATGGCGCGCCACCGCCTGCTGCGGGCTGCCAAGGCGCTGGTCGAGAAAGGCGTCACGCCGCCCGGCGTCGATCTCGCGCATCAGCGCGTGCGCTCGGCCTCGGTGATCCTGCCGCCGGAGCCGCCGTTCAAGGATGCGGCGCGCGAGGCGCTCACGGTGCGTCCCGGTGTTGCCCCCGCATCGGTGTAGGCCAGCAATCGCCCTTGATCCGATCGAGCTTGATCGGATCAAGGGCAGTCTTGCAGAAAAGCTGATCAGCGCTGGATGGATCGCAGATAGGCGATGAAGGCGCGCGCGTCATCGCGCCCGAAGCGGAAGGTTGGCATGTCGGGGTGGCCGGAAGAGACCCCCTCGCGCAGACGCTGAAAGAAAGTGTCGAGGTCGACGCGGCGATCAAGCACCCGGAATGCTGGTGCCTGCGGGTGCGGACTGGCGTCGGCTGCGCTGACGGCGTGGCACTCCCCGCAGAACGTCATGGCGAGAAGCTTGCCCTGCTCGATCAGCTTATCGGGCTCCTGCGCCGGGCTCGCGCCGGCCCAGCAGCTCAGGAGCAGCGTAGCCGCGAGCAGCCGGCGCATGGCTAGTTAGCTCTCCGCAGGCTGAGGACATAGGCGACGATGCTGCCCCGCTGGTTGGGGTCGAGAACCACGTTGGGCATCGTCCGGTGCGGGCTCAGCAAGGCCGCCGAGAGCGCAATGCTGGTCATGCCTGGCACATTGGCGATCGTCTCGAACGTCGGCGAGGCGGGATTGGGTGACCGCGGCTGCGTCCGCTCCACGGCATGACATTCCGAGCAAAGCTGACGCGCCAGGATCAATCCTGCATTGGTGGTGTCTTGTGCCAACACCTGGCCTCCCGAAAGAGCGGTTGCGATGACGATCGATCCGATCAGGCTAGTGACGTGTCTGGCGATATGTTTCATGGCTGATACTCCCATAAGCCATTTCTCCCACGGCGTGCTGGCGGCACCTTGAGCTAGGTCAATCTCCGGTCCGAGCGCCGTGACGGCGCTGGCCGGTCAAGTCTTGCCCGGCGGCGCGTCGTAAGGCTGCGCCAGTGTTTCGACGTCCTCGATCTCCTCGGTCACCATGTCGCCGCGGGGGGTGACGATGTCGCGGCCGATCCGGCTGCGCACGACGTCGCGGATGCGCTCCGCGATGCGCGGCTCTCGCTCCATCAAGGCATGCAGATCGTGGGCGTCGAGCACCAGGAGGCTCGTGCGCGCGGTTGCGACAGCGGTGGCGGAGCGCCGCGCGCGCCGCAGCGCCGCGACCTCCCCGAAAAAATGGCCGGGACCGAGCCGGATGTGCTGCTCCTTGAGCTCGATCTCGACCTCGCCGGCGGCGACGAAGTACATGGAGTGCGCCGGCTCGCCGCGACGCGCGATGATCGCGCCGGGCTCGACCTGCTGGGCGCGCAACAGGCGCATGATGTCGGCGATCTCACTGGCGCGCAGCTCCGCGAACAACGGCACGCGCGAGACCATGCTCCAGGTGACGACGAAGTCGCGGCGGTGGATCTCGTCGGCGAACGCCGTCGAGACGATGCCGATCGGTAGTGCAACCATGATCAGGCCGACAAAGATGGTCAGGGACGCGACCACGCGCCCCAGCATGGTGACCGGCACGACGTCGCCGTACCCGATGGTGCCCAGCGTGACGATCGCCCACCACATCGCGTCCGGGATGGTCCCGAACTTGTCGGGCTGCACGTCGCGCTCGAGCACATGCATGATGCTGGCGGCGAACAGCGTGGCGCCGATGAGGATCACGAAGCATCCGAACAGCGCGCGCCGCTCGGCATAGAGGGCATCGAGCAGCGAGCGCATCGCGGGCGAGTAGCGCGCAAGCTTGAGAAAACGAACGATACGAAACACCAGGACCATCCGCAGATCGAGCGGCACCACCAACGCCAGCCAGAACGGCAGCACCGCCAGGAGATCGATCACGCCAAGCGGGCTCGATCATGAACTGCCATTGGGCCCGTCGCGCGTTGTGATGGCGGTGCGGATCGTGATCGCGCGCCACCCAGACCCGCAATCCGTATTCGAGGGTGAAGACAACAAGTGACAGGATCTCGATCGCCGTAAACAGCCGACCATAGCGCGCCTCGAGCGCCGGCACCGATTCGAGCGTCATGGTGATCAGATTGATCACGATGAGCAAGGCGATGAGCCGGCCCACGATCGTGCCCGTTCGATTGCCGATCGAGCCATGCTCCAGGATGTCGTAAAGCCGATGCCGCAGCTCCGCGCTCCGGTGCCCGCCGTCTTGCGTCATGTGTCGAGATCCGTGTCTGCGCGCCGTACGCGGCCAATCCACGCCTATCAGCCTAAGCTGATTTGCGCACACACGGAAACAGGCTTTGATGCACATCAATGAAGCTGCGGATTTCCCGGCCGAAATATCTTGAGAAATCAGGAGCAATCCACCGTGGATGTCGCCGAGAGCCGAGCAGAAAGACTGGCATAGGGAAGGAGGGACGCCAAACATGGCATCGGCACCGAGCCTCGACGACCTAGCCATCGTCCGGCGCATCAATGTCTTTCGCGGTCTCAATCCGCAGATGATCCAGCAGATGATTGCGCCGGCCACGGTGCTCTCGCTGAAGGAGCGCGAGGTTGTTTGCCGGCAGGACGATCCCGCGACCGCGTTCTTCATCGTGGTCGATGGCTGGATCAAGCTCTATCGCATCACGGTTGCGGGCGACGAGGCGGTCATCAATGTGCTGGCCAAGGGTGACAGTTTTGCCGAATCCGCAGCCTTCACGGGCCAGCCCTATCTGCACACGGCGGAAGCCGTGAGCGAGGCGCGCGTCATCCGCGTGCCTGTGGCGCATGTCGATCAAGTGCATTCAGAGCTCGCCCGAGTTCGCGCAGGCGATGATCGCCGCGATGGCGCTGCATATGAGCCATCTGGTCCAGCAAATCGAGCAGCTCAAGGCGAAGCTCGGCGTGCAGCGCCTGGCCGAGTTCCTGGTGGAGCTTTGTCCAAGCGGCGAGGACGCCTGCACGATCGCCCTGCCTTATGACAAGACGCTGCTGGCGGGCCGGCTTGGCCTCAAGCCTGAATCGCTGTCACGCGCCTTCGCCAAGCTCAGATCGGTCGGCGTGCATGTTCACGCCGCGCATGTCGAAGTCACAGAGTCTCGACAAGCTACGCGTGCTCATCGCCCACGATCGTGGATCGGCGCGAGATTCTCTCCATCGCCGCTGGCCTCGCGCGTGACGAGTGCGTTTGTGTGTCAGCGCTCGCGATGGCCCGTCTGGTGGTCGGCCCAGCCCAGCACCAGCGCGAACACTCCAAACGCGAGGATAAAGACCGTCACGAACAGCACGTCTCCAACCGGCATGATCTGCTCCCTTGCTGCTTACCGGCTCGCATGCTGGCGAAATCACGTCTGGGCGCCTTGACCTTGATCAAACGGTCGCAATTCCTGGAGGGTAGACATTGAGCCAAGGCTTGGCGGCGCCGCCGCCGGGCCAAGGTTGAGACAGCCAATGCACACCCATATCCTCATTCCGACCGACGGGTCGGAGCTTTCAGGCAAGACTGTCGAATACGGGGTCGCGCTGGCGAGATCGGTCGGCGCGCACGTCACCGGGCTCACAGTCTCACGCCCATTGCCGCGCGGCACTGGCGGTCCGGCCCGGCTAGCCGCCGCGGCTGGCCGGCTGGCGCAGATCACCGAGGCTGCCGCCAAGGCCGGCATAGAGTGCGACGTCGTGCACGCCCAGCACCGGCAACCCTACAAATCGATCATCGACACCGCCAACAACAAGGGATGCGACCTGATCGTGATGGCGTCGCATGGCCGGCGCGGCCTATCCGCGCTGGTGCTGGGCAGCGAGACCGTCAAGGTGCTCACGCACAGCAGCGTGCCGGTCCTGGTGTTCCGTGAGCAACGCTCCATGCTGGTTCCGGACTTTTTCGCGGCGTCATGAGGCGTTGATGCAAATCAACGTTCGATCAGATTGACCCGTAATATTTGGGCCTTGAACCCTTGCAACGGAAAGCCCAAATGCCAAGCCTAAGGGATAGTCCATGAACCTACCGCACGAATTCAAGCGCATCAGGCTCAATCTCGCCCGCTCGAAGGAATTTCCAAACGGGTCGGCAAGGCACGGATACGAGTTCGTGGCACCGCTTGATGCCAGCGGCCATATCGATACCAAGCTTTGGCAGAAGCATCGCGATCATTGCCGCGTGCGACGCTTCTGGGATGGTGAGGACGAGCAGCTCGGTCTCCTGGTTCACAAGCCGGGCGGAGCGGAGCACGCGCGCTGGGTGTTCGACTACGATGTGTCGTCGACCGAGGATGATGAATCGGGCTATCGGTTCGCCAGCCATGCCTTTGCGCCGGGAGAATATGTCTCGATCAGCGAGGAGGACGGCGAGTTGCACACGTTCAAGGTCACCAGCGTCGAGAATGCGACCTAGGTCATGACGGCCAGCACGTATCTGTTCGCGGCGGCGGGGATTGTCGGACTCTCGTTGCAGCCTGTGCCACTGTCGGCGCAGACGCTGCCGCGCGGGGCGGGCTGGGGCGCCACGATGCTGATCGAGCCCGTCATCATCGCGCATGGCGGGTTTTCGGCGCTCTGCAACCCACGCGCCGCGGCGCAAGCGGGCTGGGGCGTGGACCAGATCGAGAAGCTCGTGAGTCCGACGGGTCTGCAACAGGCAGCGCTTACCGAGCTCAAGGCCGCCGTGACCAAGGCCGCCGATACGAGCACCGGCGTGTGCCCGGCGCAAATCCCCCGCAGCTCGAACGAGCGGCTTGCGTTCCTGGAGAAGCGGCTCGCGGCGTTGCGAGAGGCGGTGCATATCGTGGTGCCGGCCTTCGAAGCCTTTCATGCCTCGCTCAACGACGAGCAGAAGGCCAAGCTCGATGCCGGCCCGCGCGGCTGGCGCTGGCCGCGGAGCTGAGGCGAACAGAGGCGCTGTAACCGTAGGGTGAGGCGCTAGCGGCATTCTGCGTTCATTGCCGCGAAAGCGGGAATCCAATGCGTGCTTGAGTGTCCTTGGCACGAACAGAGCCGCTGTCGTCCCCGCGCAGGCGGGGACCCATAACCACCAAGGTTTCGGTTATCGCTGGCCCTCCCACATCGCCTTGCTGCGGCTTATGGGTCCCCGCCTGCGCGGGGACGACAACGGAGAGTCATTGCATCGCATCTCCTTTCGCGGGGACGAACGGAAAGCAAGTGATCACTTAAAAACAGATGAGGCGCCGCTCTTGCGAACGGCGCCTGTCCTCGCTGACGTAGGCGACGGCGTCACTCGACGATCTGCACGATGCTCCCGTCTTTCGCTTTGCCCTGCGCCCGGTACTGGCCGATGTTGCGCATCAGCGAGGTGTCGGACACGGTGTAGAGGACCGCATCGGTCTTGCCGGTGTTGACGTGGCGCCGCCACAGGAAGTTCGGCATCACCACGATGTCGTTCTGCGTCCCAGTCGAAGCGCTGGCCGCCGACCTCGGTGTAGCCCTCGCCGTCCATCACCACCATGAAGGTGTTGGAGGTCTCGCGCTTCGGCCAGCGTCTCTTCGCCGGGACGCAGGAGCTGCGCGGCGTATTGCAGCGTGCAGCCGACCGGCCCGCCGTTCGCCGGATTGACGAACTCGAGCTGGATGCCTTCGTACGGATCGCCCTTTTCCTGGCGCAGGCCATGCAGCGCCTCGCGCACGTCGGCGCCGCGATAGTGAATCATCGCATCGGGATTGTGGCCCCAGCCGCGCTGGTGGCGACACGAAGGTCGGCTTGAGGCCGCCATGCCCGTAGAGCCGGCTGGAATAGCCGTCGGTATGCACGGTCTTCTGGATCTTGGCGTTGCTCTCGTCACCGGCGCCCTTGTAGTCGAGATCGACCCAGGCGCAGGTCGAGCACCTCGAGCAGCGGCCAGTCGAGCATGTCGATCCAGACCACCGGCGTGTCGGAATCGTTGCCGTGGTCGTGCCAGGTGCCGTTCGGCGTGATGATCAGGTCGCCGCGCACGGCTTCGCAGCGCTCGCCCTCGACATTGGTGTAGCCGCCCTTCTCGGACAGAATGGTGCGGCTCGCATTGGCGCTGTGGATGTGCGCCGGCGCGACATCGCCGGGCGTGTAGATCGAGATCGCGCAGCGCATGGTGGTGGTGACCTGCAGCCGTCCGCGCGAGGCCGGGATTGGTCAGCAGGATGCTCTGCCGGTCGGCAAATTCGATCGGCGACACATCGGCGCGCGCCGCGATCTCGTTGATGCGGTCGAGGAACGGGCGATAGTCCTTCCAGCGCCAGCGTGTCGGCAGTGCCTTGACCTGGTTGGCGGACACGCGGCCGCCTGCCGCCAGCTCGCCGGCGCCGCTGTCGCCGCCCGTGTCGGTGAACCAGGCGCGCTGGGCCGGCGCGTTCATCTCCGTGCGGACCCAGATATTCAGCTTGCTGGCGTCCGCGTTGAGCTTCTCCATCAGCTCGCGCGCCTTGACCGGCGGCTCGTCACCGGCTTGCGGTGGCCTCTGCTTTACTGCTGCGACCGTCATAGCGTCCTTCTCCCTGCTTCCGGATGTGACAAGAACTCAGGTCTGCCGACCCTCGCCCGTACTAAGCAGGGTGTGCCCGGCCGATGGCTTTGACCGAAGTCAATCGAGCAGCATCGTGCAGAAGGCACCGATCAACGCGCCAGCGTGGCGATGTAGGCCACGATGTCGGCCGCCTCGGTGCGGGTGAGCGACATGTTGGGCATCTTGGGGTGGGGATCGAGCAGGAAGTACGCCAGCCGGGTCGCATCGAAGTCCGGCCGCTTGGCGATGGTCGCGAACGGGGGGGCCTCGCCGGTCGGTCGCTGCTGGTTAGGCGCCACGACGTGGCAGGTCGCGCACCAGCGTCGCGCCAGCGTCTGGCCATGGTCTGGATCGGCGGCATTCGCCGCGACGCTGCCAAGCGCGGTCGCCGCCAGCACCAGCATTGCGCAAATCTTCATTTCTCATCTCCCTTGCAAAGGTCCCGTCTTGGGCACCTGGATCGACTTCAGATAGGTCAGAATGGCGTTGATCTCGTGTGGCTCGAACACGAATTCCGGCATGTCGGGATGGCCGGTGGAGAGGCCCTCCCCAAGCGCCTCGGCGAGCCAATCGACGGGATATTTCTGGCCGAGCGTTCGGAACGGCGGGGCCTCACGATGGAGGCTCTGCGCCCGTCGATGCGATGGCGTGGCAGCGCGCGCAGTTGGTTGCGAGCAGCGCCTGTCCTTGCTGCTTCAGCTCGGCATCATCTTGCGCGCGAGCAGGACGAAGCGACACACAGGAGTGCGAAAATCAACAGCGATCGAGACAATCGTGGTCGGCATCGTGGCGTCCTCAATCCAGGTTGCCGGTCGCGCAGGCATTCCGAATCAGGTCGAGCAGCGCGTCGTTCAGGAGTGGCTTCTCGACAATCGGAACGTTGATTGTGGCAGCACGGCGGGCAAGCGCGGCGTTCGGATGAGCTGGTCATGAGGATGGCGGGTGCCGCAAAGTCCCGCTCGCGCAACTCGACGATCAGGTCAATGCCGGCGATACCAGGCATCTTTTCGTCAACCACGAGGCAGCGTGCAGTCGGAAAGCGCGTGGTCGTTCAAAAGCTCGAGCCCGCTCTCATAGAGGCGCACGGTAAATCCTTCGATCTCAAGCGAGAACTTCAGGGCGTTGCACACCGCCGGATCGTCATCGACGATCACGACGGATGCCGCGCGCGGCGAGTCCATGGCGCGGTGTACCCATTGTTGTTTGCATGCCTGTCATTGGCGTCGCGATCAACATGGCAGAAAGTTCATGCGCCAACTTTGACGTGGCTCAAATACGAAAGCGCTCGGCGGGCGGCGCCTTGATGTCTACGGACAGTGCTGGACTCTGTCCGGCGTCGAGGATTTCTGTAATCAGCGCCATCCGCACCAGATCGGACAGGCTCGAGGCCTGCATCTTGGTCATCAGGTTGGCGCGGTAGATCTCGACGGTGCGCGGGCTGATCCCGAGGTCGAAAGCAATCTGCTTGTTGGCAAGGCCCCGCACCAGGCCTTGCAGCACCTCGCGCTCGCGGTTGGACAGCGCTGCCAGCCGGCTTTCGATCTCAGCGCGCTCCGCCCGGCGCTTGTCGTCGGTGCCCTGCCGATTGCAGGCGGAGCGTACTGCCTGGAGCAGGACCTCGTCGTCGAACGGCTTCTCGATAAAGTCTGCAGCGCCGATCTTCATCGCTTCGACCGCTAGCGGCACATCGCCGTGCCCGGTCACGACGATGACCGGAACCGTGACCCCGAGCTCCTTGAGCTTGTCGCAGCAGCTCGATGCCGCTCATGCCCGGCATCCTGACATCGGTGATGATGCAGCCTGATTTGATGTCGGCGAGGCTGTTGAGGAAGGTCGCCGCCGAACTCGTAGGTCTTGACGGAGATCTTCGCGGTTCCGAGCAGGAATGCGAGCGAATGACGCGCGGCATCGTCGTCGTCGATCACATGCACTGTGGCATCAGACGGCATCGTTGACTTCCTCATTGCTCACGCTGCGCAGCGTAAAGCGAAAGATCGTCCCGCCGCCCGGATTGGGCTCGCAAGTGATCCGTCCTCCATGCCCCTCAACGATCGTGCGCGAGATCGACAGTCCGACACCCATGCCCTGGCGCTTGGTCGTGACAAATGGTTGAAACAGTTGGTTGGCGACGTCGGGTGCAATACCGGCTCCGGTGTCGCCGACATTGATCGAGACCATGCCATCGCCCGCCGCCGCCGTCGAGATCACGAGCTCGCGTTTCTCGCAGCCCTCCATGGCTTCCACCGCGTTGCGAATGAGGTTGAGCAGGACCTGCTGGATCTGCACCTTGTCGGCGAGCACCAGATCGATCGTCGGATCGAACCGGAAGCGTACGCGCACGCCCTGGTCCTTGGCTCCGACCAGCGCCAGCGCGCTTGCCTCCTCGACCAGCTTCTTGACGCTCTCCATCCGGCGGCTCGGCTTCGCCGCGGGCGACGAAGTCGCGCAGCCGCCGGATGATCTGACCGGCCCTGATCGCCTGGTCCGCGGCCTTCGCCACCGCGTCCCGCAGCATGGCGGGGCGATCCTCCGGCTCGTCTTCCAACAGGCGCTGCGAGCCCTTGAGATAGTTCGCGATCGCGGTCAGTGGCTGATTGAGCTCATGTGCAAGCGTGGAGGCCATCTCGCCCATCGCGGTCAGGCGCGAGATATGCACGAGCTCGGACTGCAGCTCCTGCAGGCGCGCCTCGGTCTGCTGCCGCTCGGTCAGATCGCGGATGAATCCCGTGAAGAAGCGCTGGCTGCTCGAGCGCATCTCACCGACCGCAAGCTCCATCGGGAACGTCGAGCCGTCCTTGCGCTCGCCGACGACGACGCGGCCGATGCCGATGATCCGCCGCTCGCCGGTCCGCAAATAGCGCGCGAGATAGCTGTCGTGATTCTCGCGATAGGGCGAAGGCATCAGCCGGTTGATGTTGGTCCCGAGCACCTCGCTGGTGGCATAGCCGAACAGGCGCTCGGCTGCGGAGCTGAACGATTGGATGAGACCCTGTTCATCGATGACGATCATCGCGTCGGGAACGGTGTCGAGGATCGATTTGAAGTGTGCCTCCCGGGCGAGCGCATCCGCTTCGCTGGTGAAGGCACGCAGGCGACTGCGCTGCAACTGCTCGCCAATCCACGCAATGCCAACGCCGATCAGCGCAAAGATGACATCGTCAAGGATCTCCGCGGACCAAAACACCGTGTGTGGCTTGAGGGCGAAAAGCACGACCCCGGTGCTGAGCGCGGTGGCAAGGAGCCCAGGACCCAGCCCGCCGATGCCGGCCGCGACCAGGACCGCCGGGATGAAGAACAGGTAGGGGGCCTCGATCCCGACGATCGACAGCAACTCCCTGTCCGCGAGCCAGGCCACGGCCACGGCCAGGAGCGCAACGCCATAGTGAATCAACGGCTTGCGAGCCGGGCCAAAGAACCCCGGCGCGCCGGGCTGGCGGCGGATCACCTGATTTGGCGGTTTGCGGTCGCATCGGACCCTGTGTTGACCTAAGGAATAGCCCTTATGGACTTTATCTGAATTTCCGACTTCAGGGCCCGATGGTTAGGATCATCTCCGACGAAATGTGGAGGTGGAGCCATGTTGCCAGATGTCCGCAGTGCTTCGACCAAGCCGACGTCCCGAGCCGTACCGGCCGCAACCAGCCATGCGGGCGAGGGCAATATCGAGTTCATGGGCGCCCCCATGTCATTCGCCCGTAATGCTGAAATCTACGGGGAAGGCGAGCCGGCGGACTATCTTTATAAGGTGATCAGCGGGACCGTGCGGACCTACAAGGTTCTCTCCGACGGCCGGCGCCAGATCGGCGCGTTCTGTATGCCGGGCGATGTGTTCGGCCTGGAAACCTCGGATGAGCACACCTTCTCGGCCGAGGCGATCAGCGATTCCAAGGTGCTGGTCATCAAGCGCAGCGCGCTGATGGCGCTCGCCGGGCGGGATAACGACGTCGCGCGCCAGCTTTGGGCGCTGACCGGGCTCGAGCTGCAGCCGGGTGCAGGACCACATCCTGCTGCTGATCAAGACCGCGCAGGAGCGGGTCGCGGGCTTCCTCCTGGAAATGGCGGATCGCGCCTGCAGCGGCAATTCGCTCGAATTGCCGATGTCGCGCCAGGACATTGCCGACTATCTGGGCCTCACCATCGAGACAGTCTCGCGCACGCTCACCACGCTGGAGAATGCGGCAACGATCGAGCTGCCGTCGTCGCGGCGGATCGTTCTGCGCAACCGCTCGGCGCTCAGCCGCCTGAATGCTTGATTGGACCGCGCAGTCTGTCGAGTAACGCGAAGGAGACAAGCCATGAAAGCGCACGATGTCATGACGTGGGGCACGATTACGGTCGAGCCTGATGCATCGATCACACGTGCCGTGCGGCTGATGCTGCAGAACAAGATCAGCGGCTTGCCGGTGGTCGACGCCGATGGCCAGCTCGTTGGCATGGTGACCGAAGGCGATTTCCTGCGGCGAGGCGAGCTCGGCACCGAACGCCATCGACCTCGCTGGCTCGAGTTCCTGCTCGGACCCGGACGCCTGGCGGCTGAATACGTCCAATCATCGGGGCAGAAGGTCTCCGAGATCATGACGCCCGAGCCCAAGACGATCACCCCCGAGACACCGCTCGACGAGGTCGTGCGCCTGATGGAGCGTCACCGCATCAAGCGGCTTCCGGTTGTGCAGGACGGCAAGCTCGTCGGCATCGTCAGCCGGGCCAATCTCCTGCATGCGCTCGCGAGCGTCGCGCGCGAGGTCAAGCCGGCGGCCGGCGATGACGCGACGATCCGTGACAGGATCATGGCGGATTGTGCCAAGCAGCCCTGGGCTTCGCACGTCAATGTGGTGGTGCGCGACGGTGTGGTCGAGCTTTGGGGCGTGATTACCGACGATCGGGAGCGCGACGCGTTTATCGTCTTGGCCGAGAACGTGCCGGGCGTGAAGGCGGTGCGCGATCATCTGGCCTGGATCGAGCCGACATCCGGCATGGTCCTTCTGTCGGAAGAAGACGAGGCCAAGGCGCGCGCGTCCTGAGCACGCGTGCGGCGCAAGCAAGACCAGCTATCGCAAAGGGTGAAGGGTCATGGCCCGTTCGATGGACCCCGATGAAGCGCGCTTTCGTTCTGGCAAGCTTGCATCATGGTGGCGGCATTGGCGCGAACGTGGCGTGATTTCCCGCCCTGGCTGCTGCTGCGATGCCGATGCGAGCGAGCATCTCGCGCGCGTTGACGAGGCAGAGTGCCGCGAGCCTCATGTCCTTGCCGGGAAATGGCCGGCCGATCTCATGTCCTATCGATCCCAGTCCTGGACAATTGAACGCCTGAGCACCAGCGAGCGGGCGTGAGCTGCATTATTCAGGCGATGCGTCGACGGTTCAGCGGTTCGACGAAAGACGAACCGACATGTTGACCTGCATCAAGGAGGTCGGTGGTCAGATCCGCGATGTGTTCGCAGCGAGTTCTGAGTGACATTCCTGCTCCTCCAGACAAACACGAAGGCACGATCAGATGGCGAATCCGGCAGTCGCTCGCAAATCCATGACCATTGGTGAGGGCGGATCGGCGCTTGCATTCGTGGCGCTGGCGCTGCTCTCGCTGCTCGTGGCGGCGAATGCCCATACGCCCGAATATGCATTCCATGCCTACCTGTTCGCGGCCGCAAGTGTCGCCGCCACATTCATGATTGTGTCTCGCTACTACGATCGTCCGGCAGAGTTGCCGCCGCTCACCATGGATGGCAGACCCAACTACAATATGGGACCGGTCAAGTTTGCCACCGTCGCCGCCGTGTTCTGGGGCATCGCGGGCTTTACCGTCGGGCTTTGGGCGGCGCTCGAGCTTGCCTTTCCGGTGCTCAACTTCGATCTGCCGTGGTTCTCCTTCGGCCGCATTCGCCCGTTGCACACATCCGCGGTGATCTTCGCCTTCGGCGGCAACGTTCTGATCGCGACGTCGTTCTATGTCGTGCAGCGCACCTGCCGTGCCCGCCTCGCTGGCGACATCGCGCCCTGGTTCGTCGTGCTCGGCTACAATTTGTTCATCGTGATCGCCGGCACCGGCTATCTGCTCGGCATCACGCAGTCGAAGGAATACGCCGAGCCCGAATGGTACGCCGATCTGTGGCTCACCGTCGTCTGGGTCGTCTATTTCCTGGTCTATCTGGGCACGATCATGCGGCGCGAGGAGCCGCATATCTATGTCGCCAATTGGTTCTATCTCGCCTTCATCCTGACGATCGCGGTCCTGCATCTCGGCAACAACGCCGCGATCCCGGTGTCGCTGTTCTCACCCAAGTCCTACATCGTGTGGGCGGGCGTGCAGGACGCCATGGTGCAGTGGTGGTACGGCCACAACGCGGTCGGCTTCTTCCTCACCGCGGGCTTCCTCGGCCTCATGTACTATTTCATCCCGAAGCGGGCCGAGCGGCCGATCTATTCCTATCGGCTGTCGATCATTCACTTCTGGTCGCTGATCTTCCTCTATATCTGGGCGGGACCTCACCACCTGCATTTCACCGCATTGCCTGACTGGGCGCAGACACTCGGCATGACCTTCTCGGTGATGCTGTGGATGCCCTCATGGGGCGGCATGATCAACGGCCTGATGACGCTCTCGGGCGCGTGGGACAAGCTGCGCACCGATCCAGTGCTGCGCATGCTGGTGGTGTCGGTCGCCTTCTACGGCATGGCGACGTTCGAAGGCCCGCTGATGTCGGTGAAGGCGGTGAACTCGCTGTCGCACTACACCGACTGGACCATCGGTCACGTTCATTCGGGCGCGCTCGGCTGGGTCGGCTACGTGTCGTTCGGCGCCATCTACTGCCTGGTGCCGTGGCTGTGGAATCGCGAGCGGCTCTATTCGCTCAAGCTCGTGAACTGGCACTTCTGGATCTCGACCATCGGCATCGTGCTCTACATTTCCGCGATGTGGGTGTCCGGCATCCTGCAGGGCCTGATGTGGCGCGCCTACACCAAGCTCGGCTTCCTCGAATACTCGTTCATCGAGACCGTCGAGGCGATGCATCCGTTCTACGTCATCCGCGCGCTCGGAGGAGCACTGTTCCTGGCCGGTGCGCTGATCATGGTCTTCAACCTGTGGCGAACGGTTTACCCCGCGGCCGAGCCGGTTGGCCGGACCACCTTCGCGCCGGCCGAATAGAGGAGGCACTCATGTCGCTCTGGGCGCGCCACGCGATCTTCGAGAAGAACTCCATCATCCTCGTCATCGGCGTGCTGGTCGTGATCGCGATCGGCGGTCTGGTCGAGATCACGCCGCTGTTCTATCTCAAGAGCACGATCGAGAAGGTGGACGGCGTGCGGCCCTATACGCCGCTCGAGCTTGCGGGCCGCAACATCTACGTGCGGGAGGGCTGCTACAACTGTCATTCGCAGATGATCCGCCCGCTGCGCGACGAGGTCGAGCGTTACGGCCATTATTCGCTCGCAGCCGAGAGCATGTATGACCGGCCGTTCCAATGGGGCTCGAAACGTACCGGTCCTGATCTGGCGCGCGTCGGCGGCAAGTACTCCGACGACTGGCATCGCGATCATCTCAAGGCGCCGAAGTCGGTGGTGCCGGGCACGGTCATGCCGGGCTATCCATGGCTCGCCCAGACCGATCTCGACTTCGAGCACATCGCCACCGATCTGAAGGTTCAAGCCGCTCTCGGCGTACCGTACACACCCGAGATGATCGCGCAGGCGCGGGCGGATGTGCGCACCCAGGCGACGACGAATGCGCCTGACGCCGCCGATCTCGCCAAGCGCTATCCGAAGGCGCAATCGCGCGACTATGACGGCGATCCTGCGCGCATCACCGAAGCGGATGCTGTGATTGCCTATCTGCAGGTGCTCGGCTCGCTCGTCGACTTCAAGCTCTACAACGACAAAGCCAACATTCGCTGAGGTCTCGGATGAGCCCGATCTACCAGATGCTTGCCGAGTTCGCCCAGACCTGGGGTCTCGTCTATTTCGTCGCGGTTTTCCTCGTCGTGCTCGCTTATGCGCTGTGGCCGTCGCGCCAGCGCCAGTTCGACGAGGCCGCGCGCATTCCGCTTCGCGAGGACTGACATGACCGACAAACAGGAAACCGACGCCGTCACCGGGACCGTCATGACCGGCCACGTGTGGGACGGCATCCGCGAATTGAACACGCCGCTGCCGCGCTGGTGGCTGTGGCTGTTCTACGCGACCATCGTCTGGTCGATCGGCTATTGGGTCGTCTACCCGTCCTGGCCGCTGGTGAGCTCGTACACGACCGGCACCTTCAACTGGAGCTCGCGCGAGGCGGTCGTGTCCGATCTTGATGCGCTCAAGGCGCAGCGCGGCCCGATGGTCGCGAGGCTCGCGGCGGCCTCGTTGCAAGAGATCGTCGCGGATCCGCAGCTGCTCGAGTTTGCGCGCGCGCAGGGCCGTCCCGCCTTCGGCGAGAACTGCGCGCCCTGCCACGGCGCCGGCGGTGGCGGCGCCAAGGGCTATCCGAACCTCAATGACAACGACTGGATCTGGGGCGGCAAGCTCGACGAGATCGCCGACACGATCCGCCACGGCGTCCGCTCCGGCGATTCGAAGTCACGCCTGGGTCCTCCCATGCCTGATTTCGGCCGTGATGGCCGGCTCAAGCGCGCCGAGATCGAGACCGTTGCCGACTACATCCGGTCCGCCGCAGGCCTTGCGACCGATCCCAAGGCCGATCTGGCTGCCGGCAAGGCGATCTTCATGCAGAACTGCACCGTCTGCCACGGCGAGAACGGCAAAGGCAATCGTGACCTCGGCGTGCCCGACCTCACCGACGCGATCTGGCTCTATGGCTCCGACAAAGCCACCATTGTCGAAGGCATCTGGAACGGGCGTGCCGGCATGATGCCGGCGTGGACCGGCCGTCTCGACGAGACCACCATCAAGGCACTTGCAGTCTTTGTGCACACGCTGGGTGGCGGGGAGAAATAGATCATGCGCCCGGGCGGCGACGGCACGATTGCGTTGAATGCAGCACAGGCGGAAGAGCCTGCGCTCTTCAAGCTTGTGAATGCCGCGCAGGTGGAGCCGAGTGCCGCATCGACGACGTCCAACGGGCCCGAGCCCGACGACGACCTCCCCCTCTATGCGGCGCGCCGGCACATCTATCCGCAGCGCGTCCACGGCACCTACCGCCGCATCAAGTGGATCATCCTCTACCTGACGCTCGGGATCTACTACCTGCTGCCATTCGTGCGCTGGGATCGCGGCCCGGATGCGCCTGGCCAGGCCGTGCTGGTCGATCTGGCCAATGGCCGCTTCTATTTCTTCTTCATCGAGATCTGGCCGCAGGAGGTCTACTACCTCACCGGCCTGCTCATCATTGCCGCGATGGCGCTGTTCCTGATGAACGCCGTCGCCGGCCGGGTCTGGTGCGGCTATCTCTGTCCGCAGACGGTCTGGACCGATCTGTTCCAGACCATCGAGCGCTGGACCGAAGGCGATCGCCGCGAGCACATGCTGCGCGAGCGGCAGCCGTGGACGCTCGAGCGGCTGGCCCGCACCGGCCTCAAGCACTTTCTCTGGCTGATGGTGGCGTGGTGGACCGGTGGCGCCTGGGTGCTCTACTTCGCGGATGCGCCGACCCTGGTGAAGGATCTGGCGACATTTCAGGCGCCGTTCGTCGCCTATGCATGGATCGGCATTCTGACGTTCACGACCTATGCGCTCGCCGGCCATATGCGCGAGCAGGTCTGTCTCTATATGTGTCCGTGGCCGCGCATCCAGGCGGCGCTGACCGACGAGCATGCGCTCAACGTCACCTACCGCTACGATCGCGGCGAGCCGCGGGCCTCGGTCAAGAAGAGCGAGACGCTGCGCCAGCAGGGGCTGCCGGCGGGTGACTGCGTCGACTGCTATCAGTGTGTCCACGCCTGTCCGACCGGTGTCGACATCCGCGGCGGGCCTAATCTCGGCTGCATTCAATGCGGCCTGTGCATCGACGCCTGTGACGCCGTGATGGCGAAGATCGGGCGACCGCCGCGCCTCATCGCCTACGACACCGACATCAATATCAAGCGCCGGCAAGCCGGCGAGCAGCCGTTCGTGCGGATCGTGCGCGCGCGCACGGTGCTCTACGTGGCGATCATCGCGATCGTCGCGTGCTGTGATGCTCTACACGCTGGCGACGCGTCGCACCGAGTCGATCAGCGTCATCCACGACCGCAATCCAATCTTCGTGCGCCTTGCGGACGGCGAGCTGCGCAACGGCTTCACGGTGCACATCCTCAACAAGCTTCTGCAGACCCGTGATTTCGTGCTGTCGGTGGAGGGCCTGTCTGATGTCGACCTGCGGGTCTCCGGTATCGAGGGCAACAACGGACGCACCGTGGTGGTTCCGGTCGGCCCCGACCAGACGCGCGAGGTGCGCGTGCTGGTGAGCACCTATCAAACGCTGCCGCCGGCGGCGTCGATCGCGCTGACGTTCCGGATCACCGATCAGGCGACCGGCGCGGCAGGCGACCGCCACTGATCATTTCCGCGGACCGTGAGGTTTCAATGGCAGAGCGTAGCCAAGCCGAATTTCAGGTGACCGGACGAATGGTGTTCGCTGGTCTTGTCGCGTTTTTCGCGGTCGTCGTCGGTGTCAATGCGGTGATGACCTACGCTGCAGTTTCGACCTTTGGCGGCGTCGAGACCGAGAGTTCCTATCGGGCCGGGCTGGCTTTTGCGCGCGAGGCGGCGACCGTCGAGGCACAAGATGCGCGGCATTGGACCGTCACCGCGAAAGCTGCGATCGAAGGCAGCGCCACCGTCGTCGAGGTGGCGGCGCGCGACGCATCCGGCCAGCCAATCGCGAATCTTGCGGCGACGGCTTCGCTGGTGCATCCGACCGACCGCCGCGCCGATCACGCCGTGCCGCTTGTAAGCGATGGCGCCGGCCGTTTTCGCGGCACCACCGCGGCGAGCGCCGGGCAATGGGACCTGGTGATCGAGCTCTCGCGTGATGACGAGCGCCTGTTCCGTTCCAAGAACCGCGTGTGGTTGCCCTGAGGTGACGTCATGACCGAGACCCTCGATCTCTCCGTGTTCGTCAAGCGCGCCGGCGGCCTTGCGCATATGGACCTTGCCGTCGAAGGCGTCGGCTGTGCCGGCTGCATCCGCAAGATCGAGACCGGTCTCAAGCAGCTGCCCGGCGTCGTTGATGCACGACTGAACTTCACCAATCGCCGGCTGGCGGTCGATTGGCGCCCCGATGAGCTCGACGCGTCCGCCGTGGTCGATGCGCTCGAGCGCATCGGCTATCACGCCCATCCGTTCGAGCCGCAGCGCGTCGAGAGCGATGAGGCCAAGACCGCGCGGACGCTGCTCATGGCGCTCGGCGTCGCGGGCTTCGCGGCCATGAACATCATGCTGCTGTCGGTCTCGGTGTGGTCGGGCAACGTCTCCGACATGACGCAGGAGACGCGCGACTTCTTCCATTGGCTCTCCGCGCTCATCGCATTGCCGGCCGCGGCCTACGCGGGGCAGCCGTTCTTCCGGAGCGCCTGGCGTGCGCTGCGCACGCGCGCGCTCAACATGGACGTGCCGATCTCGCTTGGCGTCCTGCTCGCGCTGGGCATGTCGCTCTATGAGACCGCGACCCATGCGCCGCATGCCTATTTCGACTCGGCCGTGATGCTGTTGTTCTTTCTCCTGTGCGGCCGCTATCTCGAGCACGCCATGCGGCAGCGTACGCGCGCAGTCGCCGGCAATCTGGCGGCGCTCAAGGCCGAGGTTGCTCACCGTCTCGACGAGGGCGGCGAGGTCGTGATGGTGCCGGTCGCGGCGCTCAAGCCGGGCGACCGCCTGCTGGTGCGTCCGGGCGAGCGGGTGCCGGCCGACGGCACGGTGATCTCGGGCTCCTCCGATATCGACGAGAGCCTGGTCACCGGCGAGACCATGCCACGCAAGGTGACGGCAGGCGGGACGATCTACACCGGCAGCCTCAATCATTCCGGGGCGCTCACCATGCGCGTGACGGCCGCGGGCGAGGGCACGCTGATCGACGAGGTCGAGCGGCTGCTCGAGAAGGCTTCATCGGCGCGCTCGCGCTATCTGCGTCTGTCCGACCGCGCGGCGCGCCTCTACGCGCCGCTCGTTCATGCGACCGCCGCGCTGACGCTTCTCGGCTGGCTCGTGGCGGGTGCTTCCATCCACGACTCGATCATCACCGCCATTGCGGTCCTGATCATCACCTGTCCCTGTGCGCTGGCGCTTGCGATTCCGACTGTGCAGGTGGTGGCCTCGGGTGCGCTGTTCCGCTCGGGCGTCATCCTCAATGCGGGCGATGCGATCGAGCGGCTCGCTGAAGCTGACACTGTGATCTTCGACAAGACGGGCACGCTGACTCTCCCGGAGCCGCGGGTCGAGAATATCGAGGCGGTCGCGCCCGAGCTGTTGGAGCACGCCGCGCGGCTTGCGCTCTCGAGCCGGCATCCGCTCGCGCAGGCGCTGGCGCGCGAGGCGCGCATGCGCGCGCCGATCGCGGGCGCAGTCGAGGAGCCGGGGCAGGGCGTGCGCGCGCTCATCGATGGCAGCGAGGCGCGGCTCGGCAGCGCAGCCTTCTGCGGCGTGGGCTGACGCGCCCGATCCGCAATCGGATGTTTCGTCAATCGTGTTCACGCATGCCGGCCGCCGCGCGGTGTTCGCGATCCGGCAGCGGCTGCGCGCCGATGCCGTTGCAGTGGTGCGCGCGCTGCTGGCGTCCGGGCTCGACGTGCGCATCCTGTCGGGCGACCGCGCGTCGGCGGTCGAGCCGGTTGCGGCCGCGCTCGGCGTGACGAACTGGCAGGGCGGTCTCAAGCCCGCGGACAAGATCGCCGCGATCGAGCAATTGAAGGCGAGCGGCAGGCGCGTGCTGATGGTCGGCGACGGCCTCAACGATGCGCCGGCGCTCGCCGCGGCGCATGTCTCGATGTCGCCGATCAGCGCCGCCCATATTGCGCAGACCCACGCCGATGCGGTGTTCCTGGGCGAGCGGCTTGCGCCGGTGCTGCAGGCCGTCACGACGGCACGCCGCTCGCGCCGCCTGATGCAGCAGAACCTGTGGCTTGCAGTGATCTACAATGCGATCGCGGTCCCGATCGCGATCGCGGGCTTGGTGACACCGCTGATCGCGGCGGCCGCCATGTCGGGCTCCTCGATCCTGGTGACGCTCAATGCGCTGCGCGTGCGGGCGCGGGCGACGGATCTGACATGAACGTGCTGGTCTATCTCGTGCCGATGGCGCTGCTGCTGGGCCTCACCGGGCTCGCGGCGTTCATGTGGTCGCTGTCGAGCGGGCAATATGACGACGTGGAAGGTGCGGCGCTCCGCATTCTCGACAATGACGACATCGACGCGCCGGAGCGTCCAGCCAAGCGATAGTACTGCGTATGTTGCTGTCGTCCCCGCGAAGGCGGGGACCCATACGCCGC
Organism: uncultured Alphaproteobacteria bacterium; assembly: GCA_963817015.1. GTDB lineage: Bacteria > Pseudomonadota > Alphaproteobacteria > Rhizobiales > Xanthobacteraceae > VAZQ01. Next base: position 704,652 of record CAWFMV010000019.1, read on the forward strand.
AGCGCTGTGCTGCGGCACGGCTGGCGACAAATAGCAGCCTTGGTGGTTATGGGTCCCCGCCTTCGCGGGGACGACGCCGAGCGTTTAGCTACAGCATCACCCGCCAACATTGCGCTTCGGGACCTTGAGCTTCACGAGATACAGATCCGGGTCCTGCGGGTCGGGCGTGACCGCGAAGCCGAGCTCGCGGCACATGGCGATCATGGTGGTGTTGTCCTGCAGCACCTGGCCTTCGACCGTCTGCAGGCCTTCCGCGCTGGCATAGTCGATCATGGTCTGCATCAGCAGCCAACCGAGGCCGCGGCCCTTGCAGTCCGAGCGCACCAGCACGGCATATTCGGCGGCGTCATAGTTGGCGTTGGCATGCAGGCGCACGACGCCGAGCATCGCCCCGCTCGACGAGTCGATCGCGATGAAGGCCATCGCGCGCGCATAGTCGAGCTGGGTCAGGCGCGCCACGAAGGCGTGGCTGAACTCCTTGATCGGAGCAAAGAAGCGCAGCCGCAGATCCTGGTCGGTCACTTCGGCGAAGAACGGCGCGTAAAGCGCCTCGTCCTCGGGCCGGATCGGCCGGATCAGCACGGCGGTGCCGTCCCGGAGCGTCACCGGCCGCTCCCATTCCTTTGGATAGGGCCTGATCGCGAAGCGCGAGTGGCCGGCGGGCCCGGGCCGCACGAGCGCAACCGGCGCGATCGCGACGCGCGCGTCGAGCGCGATGACGCCCTGCTCGTCGGCAAGCAGCGGATTGAGATCGACCTCGCGCACCTGCGGCAGATCGGCGGCAAGCTGCGCGAGCTTGACCAGCACCAGCGCGACCGCGTTTTCGTCGGCGGCCGTGACGTTGCGATAGGCCTTGAGCAGGCGCGCCACGCGGGTGCGGGCGATCAGCGCGTGCGCGAGCGTGAGGTCGAGCGGCGGCAGCGCGAGCGCCTTGTCGTTGACGATCTCGACCGCCGTGCCGCCCTGGCCGAACACGATCACCGGACCAAACGTGGGATCGTCCGCGAGGCCTGCAATCAGCTCGCGCGCGCCGGGCCGTGCGATCATTGGAAAGACGGCGACGCCCGTGATGCGGGCATCGGGGCGCAGCGCCTGCGCGCGCGTCAGGATGTCGGCCGCGGCGTCGCGCACTGCGTTCGCATCGGTGAGGTTGAGGCGCACGCCGCCGACCTCCGACTTGTGGATGATGTCGGGAGACTGGATCTTGAGCACGATCGCCTGGCCGGCCTTCAGGAATGGCGCGGCCGCCGCGACGGCGGCATCGGCATCGGGCGCGAGCGTTGCGGGCGTGATCGGCAGCGCATAGCAGGCGAACAGGTTCGCGATCTCGATCGGATCGAGCCAGCCGCGGCCCTCGCGCAGCGCGTTCTCGACGATCGCGCGCGCCGTCACCACCTCGGGCACGAAGTCCTGTGGCAGGCTCGGCGGCGTTGCCATCAGGGCATCGATCGCCTGCCGGTAGCGCACGAGATGCATGAAGCCGGCGATCGCCTCCGACTCGGTGGCGTAGTTCGGGATGCCGGCGGCATCGAAGGCGGCGCAGGCTTGCGGGTCGCTGCCGACCCAGACCGCAAGCACGGGCTTCGGCGGCACCATCGTGTTGCGATGCTGCTGCGTGACTGCGACGACCGACTTCGCTGCGTCGGCGGAAGAAGCCAGCGCGGTCGGCACGTTCATCACGAGAATGGCGTCGTTGTTCCTGTCGTCGAACAGCGCTTCCAGCGCCTTGGCGTAGCGGGCGGGATCGGCATCGCCCGCGATGTCGACCGGGTTGGCGCCCGACCAGATCGGCGGCATCGCGGCGTCGAGCGCCTTCGTCGTCGCCGGCGACAGCGTGGCGAGCGTGCCGCCGAGATCCGCGAGCCGATCGACCGCCAGCACGCCGATGCCGCCGCCGTTGGTGAGGATGGCGAGCCGCTCGCCTGTAAACGGCTTGAGGCGCCCGAGTGTCTCGGCAGCCGCGAACAGCTCATCGAGATCGAGCACGCGCAACAGGCCCGCCCGGCGGAACGCGGCATCGTAGACCGCGTCCGATCCGGCAAGCGCGCCCGTGTGAGTCAGCGCCGCCCTGGCGCCCTGCGCGTGGCGGCCGGCCTTGGCGACCAGCACCGGCTTCACGCGCGCGGCCGCGCGTGCCGCCGACATGAATTTGCGCGCGTCGCGGATCGATTCGACGTAAAGCAGGATCGCGCGCGTGCGGCGGTCGACCGCGAAGTAGTCGAGGAGGTCGCCGAAATCGACATCGATGCTGTCGCCAAGCGACACAATGCCTGAGAAGCCGATCGAGCGGTTAGCGGCCCACTCGACCAGCCCGGCTGCGATTGCGCCCGACTGCGAGATCAGCGCGAGGTCGCCCGGCTGTGGCGCATGCGCGGCGAAGCTTGCATTAAGGTTGGCATGCGGCGCCATCACGCCGAGGCAGTTCGGCCCGACGAGCCGCAGCCCGGTCGCCCGCGCGGTCTTCTCGCAGGTCGCGGCGAGCGAGCCCTCGCCATGGCCGAGCCCGGCCGTGATGATGATGGCTGCGGGCGTGCCCTTTTCACCGGCTTGCGGCGACGATCGCCGGCACTTCGGTGGCCGGTGCCGCGATGACCACGAGATCGGGCGCCTGCGTCAACGCCGCAAGTGACGGGACAGTCCGAACGTCTTCGATCACAGGATAGCGCGGATTGACCACCGCAAGTGGTCCCTCGAAGCCCGCGGCTTTCAGGTTGGCGATCACGGCCCGGCCCGGCGATGTCGCACGCGGGCTGCCGCCGACCACTGCGATCGAGCGTGGCGCGAACAGCTTGTCGAGGCGATAGGTCGACATCGATTAACCTTCGGCGCGCCCAAAGGGCTTTCTTGCCTGCGGGGGTGCCATTCCCATTGATCTTGCTCAAAGCAGCCGGCGCCGCAACGAGCGACACTTTGCGTCAATCTGGCGGATTGTGGGAGCCCCTCATGTCAATTGCACAACAGGCATCGGTTGGCCGCGCGGACGTGCCTGGGCAGCGCAGCTTCCTCGCAAGCTATTGGGGTCTGTTGGCGGCCTGCGCGGTCCTCATCGGGGTGCTGCTGCTGCCGACGCCTGAGGCCTTGCCGGTCGCCGGCCATCGCATGCTGGCGCTGCTCGCGTTCGCAGTGATCGTGTGGATGACGGAGGCGCTCGACTACGCAGTGTCCGCCGTGGTGATCGCGGCACTGATGGCGTTCCTCCTGGGCACGGCACCCAACCCCGCCAATCCCGCTACCCTGCTGGGCACCAGCGCCGGCCTCGGCATTGCCTTCAGCGGCTTCGCCAATACGGCGCTCGCGCTGGTGGCTTCGGCGCTGTTTCTGGCTGCCGCCATGACGGCAACCGGCCTCGACAAGCGCATCGCGCTCGTCATCCTGTCGCGCGTCGGCACTGACGTGCGCCACGTCGTCGCGGGCTCGATCCTGGTCGGCATCGTGATCGCCTTCCTGGTGCCCTCGACCACCGCGCGGGTGTCCTGCCTGGTGCCGATCACGCTCGGCATCATCGCGGCGTTCGGCGTCAACAAGAAGGGCGCGTTCGCCGGCATGTTGATGATCACCACCACGCAGACCGCGAGCATCTGGAATGTCGGGATCAAGACCGCGGCGGCGCAGAACATGGTCGCTGTCGGCTTCATCGAGAAGGCGTTCAACACGACCATCACCTGGCTCGAATGGCTGATCGCGGCCGGGCCGTTCGCGATCCTGATGTCGCTCGCGCTCTATGTGGTGATGACGCGCATGATGCCGCCCGAGGTCGCGACCGTGCCGGGCGGGCGCGAGGCGATCCGCAAGGCGCTCGCCGATCTCGGCCCGATGAAGACGTCGGAGAAGAAGCTGCTTGCGATCTCGCTGACGCTGCTCGGCTTCTGGGCCACTGAAGGCGTGCTGCATCGCTTCGACACCAGCACCACGACGATCGCGGCCGTCGCGCTGATGTTCCTGCCGGGCATCGGCATCATGACCTGGAAGGAGGCGCAACCCAAAATTCCATGGGGCACGGTGGTGCTGTTCGGGATCGGCATCAGCCTTGGCACGGCGCTGCTGCAGACCAAGGGCGCGGTGTGGCTCGCCGATCTCGCGGTCGCCGAATTCGGCCTCGAGCAGGCGAGCGCGCTGTTCATCCTCGTGGTCATGAGCCTGTTCCTGATCCTGATTCACCTCGGCTTTGCGAGCGCGACCGCGCTCGCCTCCGCAATGATCCCGATCGTGATCGCGGTGCTGCAGGGCGTCGCGACGCCCGGCATCAACAAGATCGGCATGACCATGCTGCTGCAGTTCGTGGTCAGCTTCGGCTTCATCCTGGTGGTGAACGCGCCGCAGAACATGGTCGCCTACGGCACCGAGACGTTCGAGGCACGCGACTTCGTGCGCACCGGCCTGGTGTTGACCGTCATCGCCTTCGCGCTGGTGATGCTGCTCGGTGCGACCTATTGGCGCTGGCTCGGCTACGTGTAGCGCAGGTGACGGCCGGGTTGATGTCAATCAAAATCACCGCGGCTGTTGCGCATAGTATGGAGCCGCAATTTGTCAGCAGGAGATGCAAATGACGTTCTCGACCCTGATGGTCCATCTCGACCTTGAGCAGCCGAACGATGCGCGATTGCAGATCGCCGGCGACCTGGCCGAGAAGTTCGATGCCAAGGTGATCGGGATCACGGCTGCGAATCCGCAACCGCCTTACTATGCGGGCGGGTCGGTGGCGCGCGGCTTTGTTGAGCACGAGCGGGCCGAGGTCAAGAAGCGGATCGAGGAAGCGGAGGCGCGGTTTCGCGCCGCGGTTGGCGGACGCGCCCGTCAGGTCGAGTGGCGCTCCGCGCTGGAGCGGCCGAACGACTTTGTGGCGCGCGAGGCCCGCGCCACCGACCTCATCATTGTCGGCTCAAATCGCGAGGGCGTTCTCGTCGACCGGCTGCGCCAGATCGACCCGAGCGAGCTCGTGATGGTGGCGGGCCGGCCGCTGTTTCTGGTGCCGCCCGAGGTCGAGTATCTCAAGCTCGACCATGTGCTGGTGGCCTGGAAGGACACTCGCGAGGCCCGGCGCGCCGTCGTCGATGCGCTGCCGCTGCTGCATAAGGCGAAGGATATCAGCGTGATCGAGATTGTGGAGGGTGAGGCCAGCCGCAGCGCGGCGCAAGAGCGCGTCAACGATGTCGTTGCATGGCTCAAACGCCACGACGTTCTGGCCTTCCCGAAAGTGCTGCATGCCGCGAGCGAGGCGGAGCAGATCGATCACATCTGGAAGACCGAGGCGGATCTTGTCGCTGCCGGCGCCTATGGCCACGCGCGCTTGCGCGAATGGGTCTTTGGCGGTGTGACCCACAATCTCATCACGCGCTCACCGCGCTGCTCGTTCTTGGCGCATTGACCAGGAACGAAATGGTACAGGATGGGCAAAGGCGCTTTGCCCATCCCACAAGGCTGCTTTGAAGGGAGGCCGACGTAAGCGTTAGTGCCGAATGCGGCCCTCCAGGCATTGATAGATGAACAGATCAAGATTGCGCTTGTCGCCGACCGTGACCGTCAGGCCGCGGTGAAGGGCAAGCTGGAAGCACGCATTGTAGCTTTCCTGCGTCGCTGGCACGCACCCGCGGCCCGCTATGCATTGCGAGTATTGAGCAAAGCTCGGCGTTGACAGCGTGGTCGCGCAGACGACCAACGCTGCTGCAGTGATAGCCAGTCGCATCGGGTTCTCCCTCTTTCAGGCGATTTCCATCCGCATGCAAAGGTGTGCAAGTCTGCGTCTGAATTCAAGCCGCGCGGATGTTAATTCGGCATAAACAGCCTTTACTTACCATCCAAGGATCTTGGCGGTGCGCTCCAGTACCGGCTTGGGCGTGTCGGTCACCCGCTTGGCAAGCATGCTCACTTGTGCGCCGTTTTGAGGGCGCAACTCCATGTTGAGCTTCTGCGCCTCCGCGATGAACTCCGCGTCTTTCACTGTGGCCGCGTAGGCCTGCCGCAGCGCCTCGACGCGATCACTTGGCACGCCGGGCGCGACCCAATGCGCATAGCCGAGCGCGGTTGGCAGGCTGACCACGTTGGCGACCTTGAGGTCGTCATCGTTGCTCACCACGTCCTGCAGGAGCGGCACCGATTTGAGCTCCGGCTCCTTCTCGAAGCCGATCTGCAGCAGGATGTTGAGCCGGTTGCCTTCGAGCCACGCCCGGTTGCTGCTCTGCACGCTGGCCCAGGTGGTGCCGCCGCGCCCCATCACCTCGCCGCGCTCGATCGCGATGTTGATCTGTCCGGTGCCGGAATAGCCGGGGATCGGCTTGAACTTGGTGCCGGCCAGCGCGTTCACGACGGTCGGAAAGATGTAGGAGTTGGACGCAGTGCCGACCGCGCCGAGCGGCACGAGCTGCGTCTTGGCGTCCTCGATCGTGCGCACGCCGCTGGTGTGCCACGTGTAGACCACGCCGTTCGAGTTCGCCATGCTGCCGAGCCAGACGAGCTTCTCGGCCTCGAACTGCGCGCCGGTGCCGCCGAGCAGCTGATACATCGGCATGTTCTGATTCACCGCCGCGATCACGGTGCCGTCCTTGGGCGCGACAGCGTAGACGTAGTTCGAAGCGCGTACGCTGCCGGCGCCATCCATGTTCTGCACCACCACGATCGGATTGCCGGGGATGTGGCGGCCGATATGGCGGCTGATGACGCCGCGCGTAGAGATCGTAGCCGCCGCCCGGACCGAAGCCGACGACAAAGTTGATGGTGCGGCCGCGATAGAAATCGGCGACGCCTTGCGCGGCGGCGGGCGCGCTTACAAGCGCCAGCCCGGCCACGAGCAATGCCACTGGCGAGAGTGGCGCACGCAATGTCGGGGCGAAGGCCATGCTGTTTCCTCAAGCGAGTGTTGTGCTCCGACCCTAGCGCGAACCTGCAGCGAGCGAAACGCGCGCCGATGTCCCAGGCTCCGAGGTTGCGGCGAGCAAGCGTCTCTGAAAATGAAAGGGCCCGGCGGGGGGAACGCCGGGCCCGAGAACCGCAGGATAGCCGGGGGTGGGCATTTAGCCACGGTCAGTGATTGGTTGCGGCGCCCCCTGCGCAGGTTCAAGGCGCGGGCGGCCGCATCAATGAAATCGCAAACAACGTGATCGCGATCACATTTAGCAATTGGTCGAATAGTAAACGATTAGTTGCCGAGCTAGGCCGCCACGGTGTCCGCACGCTTCTGGCTGCGATAGCCGGCTTCGGCGGCGCACTTGGCCACATGGGCTTCGCGGTTGATGAGCTGCAGGTTGGGAAGGCCCCAGAAGCTCGAACAGTTGCGGCCACGGCAGGTCGCGGTGCTCCTTGTAGACCTGGAACAGCGGCAGCCGGTGGTCGACCTCGGCGGTCTTGAGCAGGCGCTTGCCACTCTCCCGGCAGCGCCGTTCCTGCAGCCTTCGCAACAGCCGCACCTGGTCGCTCGGGGCGCTCCAGAAATTCCAGGCGACGACACAGGCCGAGTGCCAGCTCGCTTTCGGGTTCGGTCCGGAGCCCCAGAGGTCGACGTGCCAACCGAGCCGGTAGACGGGCTGGCCACAGACGCAGCAGAAGCCGCCGCCGCGCGCATGGGCGCTCTCGCGATAGGGCGCGGGCGGCAGCCGGAAGCTCTTCGGCAGCTCGCTCTTGCGGCCCTCGGCCAGCCGCCAGGTCCAGCCCGCTGGCGCGCCGCTCTTGGCCGCGAGCGCACGGGCGAGCCGATCGGCGCGCAGCGGGTGCGCGCGCCAGTAGCCATCGATCGCGAGCCGCGGCATCGGCGGGATGAACGCCCGCTTGAGGGCGTACGTGAGCACCGGCGCCGGGAAGATCGCCGGCAGCGCTTTGGTCAGCCGTGCCAGGGCCTTGCGATTGCGCTCGGCGCGCCAGGCGGAGGTTTTCAGGGCCATGACGTAATGCTGGCACGAAGGCGTAAAGGTTTCGTCAGCAAAAGTAAGCGCCCGTGGCGGCAGGCGCTGGGACCGAGGATAGCCGGGCGGGCATTTCGCCACGGTAATCGCGCGCGACTGGCAGGTTCAGCGGCCGTTCTTCTCGGTGAGCACGAGGTAGAGCGAGCAGGCGACGATCAGCCCCATGCCGGCAAAGCTCCAGGGGCCGGGGATCTCGTTGAACAGCAGGTAGCCGAGCGCGGCCGAATAGATGATGCGCGAGTAGTCGAGCGGCACCAGCACGGTCGCTTCGCCCATGGTGAGGCCGTGCGTGATCAGGCTCTGTCCGGCGATGCCGAGCATGCCGACGACGGATGAGCAGCGCAAGCTGCGGCAGCGTCGGCGTGACCCAGAACAGCGCCGCCGGGATCGCGCGCGAACAAGGCGTTCCAGAAGGCGTAGTAGAACATGATCACGCGCGTCGGCTCGGTGGTGGCGAGCCGCTTGATGCAGATCACCACCAGGCCGCCGGCGAGCGCGCCGAGCGCGCCGACGAACGCATCGGGCTCGAAGCCGCCCGTGAACGGGCGCGCGTAGAGCACGATGCCGACAAAGCCGACCGCGGCCACCGCGGTGCGGCGCACCCCGACCGTCTCGCCGAGCAGGAAGCACGGCGAGCGGGATCATGAACAGCGGGCGTGAGAACTGCAGCGCCATGGCGTCGGCGAGCAGCATGTGGGTGATCGTCCAGAAGAAGCAGGCATTGCCGACCGCGCCGACCGCGCCGCGCAGGAGATGCATGCCGGGACGTTTGGTGCGAAACGGCTCCAGCGGATTGCGGGCGAACAGCGGCAGCACGAACAGAAATCCGATCGGCGGAGCGGAAGAACAGGATCTCCATCGCGGGCAACTCGTTGCCCAGATGCTTCACCACGGTCGCCATTACGACGAGAGTCAGGGAGCCCGCCGAGACGAGCGCCGCCGCGCGCGCCACATTGCGGGTATTCGGCGCGGATTGCGGCTCTTTCATTGCGCGCGCCGCTGTATCTGCGCGACTGCGCCGGAGACGCCGAGGCTCACCCCGATGATGATGAAGATGCCGGCAACCCCGGAGGCGGCCGCGATCAGCCCGGCCAGGAACGGGATGACGAACTGCCCCATCCGGTTGCCCATCATGCGCAGCGAGTTGGCGGTGCCGCGGGTCTCGTCGCTGGTGATTGCAAGCAGCGTTGCGATGCTCACCGTGATGGCGTTGCTGAGCGCGAAGCCGGCGGCCGCGACCATCGCAACCAAGAGCGGGATCGGCAGCGGCAAGGCGATTGCGGCGTAGAAGATCGCGCTCGCCAACGTGCTCACCGCCATCAGCCGCCAGCGGCCCATCAGCGCGCTCAGCCGCGCATAGAGGAAGCGCGAGGCCATCGAGGCGACCGCGCGCACGGCCAGCACCATGCCGATGATGTCGACCGAGATCGAGCGCTCGGCTCCGAGCGCCGGCAGATAGACCACGATCAGGTCCTGCGCCGCGACCGTCACCACGCTGACGAAGAAGATGAGCTTGAGCCCTGGAATGCGCGCGATCTCGCTGACCGGAACCGGCTTGTCGCCCCCCTGCTTCGGCGGTCGCGGCGGGCTGGGGCGCAGAAAGAACGAGGCGGCGAACGACAGTAACGCGAAGGCAAGCCCGATGGTGAACAGGAGCTTGGTTGGCGGGATGTTGGCGGAGCCGCCGGCCCAGCCCACGATCGCGGGGCCGATGCCCTGGCCGATGGCGTTTGCCACCATGTAGTTGCCGACCATGCGGTCGACGCCCTCCTGGCCACCATGGCGCGCGCACAGAACCTGCTGGCTGATCACCAGCATCAGGTGCGCGATGCCGAGCAGCGCGGTGAAGAGCAGAAGCGCAACAAGCGATTGGTCCAGCGCAAAGCCCGCGCAGGCGACCACCAGGAGGCCGCCGCCGATCCAGGCGGTGCGGGCATCGTTGCCGCGGTCGATGAAGCGGCCGATCTTGACCGCCGTCAGCATCGGCAGCACCGCGAAGAAGGCGGTGATGATGCCGAGCCACACCACCGAGAGGCCAAGCTCCACCGCCCGATAGGAGGTGGTGATGCGCATCAGCGACGTCACGATCTGCTCGCACATGGCGGTGAGCAGCAGGGGGATGACAAATCGATAGGTCATGATGGAGGGGGTGGGAACCAGGCGAGAATCCCTGATAGCACGCTTTCCCGCGCCGGCGCGCGGGTTTTCATGCATGACTGCGGTGCGCTGGCTTGTTTCAGGGAATGGCTCGCACAATCCGCACGTCGACCGCGCGCACGCCGTCTGGGCGCACGATCAGCGGGTTGATCTCGAGGTCGCTCAGCAGGTGGCGATGATCGAGATAGAAGTCGGAGAGGCCGCAGATGGCCTGCACCAGCGCCTCGATGTCGGCCGGCGGGCGGCCGCGGAAGCCGGCGAGCAGCTTTGCGACCTTCAGCTCGCCGATCATCGCGCGCGCATCGTCCGGCGTGACCGGCAGCAGCCGGAACGCCACGTCCTTGATCAGCTCGACCAGGATGCCGCCGGCGCCCACGACCAGCATCGGGCCGTAGAGCGGATCGGTGCGGGCGCCGACGATCATCTCGACGCCCTCGACCATCTCCTGCACCAGGCAGCCCGTCGATCGGCGGCACCAGGCAGCGGCGCTTGCGGCGGCCGCGAGCGAGCTCTTGCGCTGCGCGCTCGACCTCGTCGGCCGATCGCAAGGTTGAGGCGCACGCCGCCGACTTCGGTCTTGTGGCTGATGGCGCGTGACGACGATCTTGAGCGCGACCGGAAAGCCGATGCGTGCGCGCAGCCGCCGCGGCCTCGCGCCGGCGATGCGCGCGAGCGCGCTCTTCGGCGGCGTCAGGCCGTGCCGCGCGAGCGCCGCCTCGAACGCCGCGCCCTGTCAGCGTCTCGGCGCGCCCGTTCGGCGGCGGCAGCGGCGCGATCGCTGCGCCCCTTGCGCGCGCCGTAGAACGCAAGCGCGGCCAGCGCGCGGATCACCGCCGGCAGGCCTTGCAGGAACGGAAAGCCGACCTGCTCCTGGAACTCGACCGCCTCCTTGCCGGTCACGATGCTGCATGCGGATGAAGCCGATCACCGGCTTGTCGGTGCCGTCCGCGATGCGCTTGGTGACGGCGGGATCGCGCACGCGCTTGCCGCTCGGCGGCGTGCCGCCCCAGGCCAGCATGTCGACATTGGGATCGGCGGCGACCGCGATGCACATCGCGGCGTCGGCGGCATCGCCTGACGGATTGCCGGCATCGAGCGGGTTCTTCAATGTCGAGCTCGGGCGAGACCAGCGGGCGCAGCTTCGCCTTGGTGGCGGCGTCGAACTCCGGCGTCGCGATGCCGCCGATCTCCTCGAGATAATCGTAGAGCAGATCGACGGTGCCGCCCGAGGTCGTGACCCAGCCGACGCGCGGTCCCTTCGGCAGGCGACCGGCCTGGAACGCCAGCAGCATCTCGATCATGTCGTCGAGCGTCGGGCAGGCGACGATGCCGTAGCGCTCGCACATCGCGGTGAAGGCGCCGTAGTCGCCGGCGATCGCGCCGGTGTGCGATTGCGCGCTGTCGCGCGCCTTCTGCGACTTGCCGGTCTTGATCGCGATGATCGGCTTGCCGGCCGCGAGCGCCTTGGCGGCCGCCGCCATGAACGCCTGCGGGCGGCGGATGCCTTCGATGAACAGCGCGATGACGCGCGTGCTGCTCGTCCTCGGCGAAGAAATTGACGTAGTCGGCGAGGTCGAGGCTCATCTCGTTGCCGCTCGAGATCAGGTAGTTGAAACTGCACGCCGCGATGCGCGCCGATGCTGGCGATGATATTGCACGGTGCCGCCGGACTGCGTGACGAAGGCGACCGAGCCGGGCGTCGAGCTCGCACAGGTCGGCGTTGGGATAGCCGAAGTTCTTCTCGCGCAGCGCGTTGATGCCCATGCAGTTGGGCCCGCAGAGCAGCGAGGCCGCGAGCGCTCGATCAGCGCCTTGAGCGCCGCGCCGCGCGCGACGATCTCGGGATCGTCGCCTTCGCCGATCTGGCTCGCATAGACGGTCGCGCTCTTGAGGCCGGCCGCGACGCCGGTTTCCAGCACCCCTGCACGGCCGGCGCCGGCACGATCACCAGCGCATGCGTCGGGCGGCTCCGGCAGCGAGGCGAGGTCGGGATAGCAGCTTGGCGCCCCACACTTCGCCGCCGCGCGGGTTCACCGGATAGATCTTGCCGGGATATCCGAAGTCGCGCAGGTTGCGATAGATCAGCGTCGGCCATTTGGCGCGCTCGGAAGCGCCGACGATGGCGATCGACGGCGGACACAGCAGCGGCAGCGGAGATTGGAACGACAGGTCGGCAGGAGGGGCGTTCGGCGCGTGGGTTGGATGCGATTCGTTCAAGTCTGAGTTCCCTCCATTGCCATGTTTTCGTCTGCACCGTAGAGACGCGTCTCGGCCTGGACAAGAGCGCGCACTACTCTTGCGCCGGATGAGAATTCGGGCTTGGCTGCAGGATGACAGCACCCCATTGGCCGGGGATAAAGGGGTAGTCCGTGAACACTCAACAAACCAGCACTCGAGAAACCGAGATTTTGCGCGCGGCGCACGGCCGTTGTGGGTCTATCGCCATCGCGCTGCTCACGCTCATAGCTTTCGGCACGACGAGCGCACCTGCCGCCGATCTGGTTCGCGTCGGCAAGGCCTCCGCCACGCACCTTCGCGTTCGCGCCGATCGAGATCGGCAAGGAGAAAGGGCATCTGGGCCAAGTACAACCTCGACGTCGAATCGATCGCGCTTCGGCGGCGACGCCCGGCTGCAGCAGGCGATGGTGGCCAACTCGATCGATTTCTCGCTCGGCTCCGGCCCCGGCATGGGCTTCATCGCCAAAGGCGTGCCGGCGATGACGGTCGCCGCCATGGCGAACGAGCCGCTCGCCATGGGGCTGACCATCGGCAAGAACTCGCCGATCAAGACTTACGACGATCTCAAGGGCGCGACCGTGTCGGTCTCGACCGGCGGCTCGCTGACCTTCTGGCTGGTGCGCGAGTTCTCGCGCCAGCGCGGCTGGGGTCCGACCGGCATCAAGACCGTGCCGCTCGGCGTCAATCCGGCGCAGGTCGCGGCGCTGAAGGCCGGCAATGTGCAGGGCATCGTGACGTCGTCCTCGATCGGCTACATGCTGGAGAAGAACGGCGAAGGCCGCGTGCTGGTCGAGTTCGGCGATCACGTGAAGGACTTCCACACCCACGTCATCTTCGCCACCAAGACGGTGATCGCGCAAGCAGCCCGACGTGGTGCGGCGCTTCCTCGCCGGCTGGATCGAGGTGATCGACTTCATGGCCAAGAACCGCGACGAGACGATCAAGCTGGTGATGCCGGTGAGCCAGCTCTGCCCGAGGACATCCAGACGCGTGAATACGACAAGGCGATGCCGATGATGTCGCGCGACCTGCGGTTCCAGCCCAAGGCGCTCGAGGTGCTGGCGCGCTCGTTGGTCGAGCTCGAGATCCTCCCGACGGCGCCGGACATGAAGACGCTCTATACGGAGCAGTTCCTGCCTGCCCGCAGTGAATTGACCCGATGGCAGATCAGCTGATCCCAGCATCATTCGCACTTGGGGCGCGTTCCACGCCGAGGTCGACGACGGGCGCATGGTCGGCGTCAAGCCGTTCGCGCGCGATCCCGATCCCTCGCCGCTGATCGAGGCGTTGCCCGGCGGCGGTCCATTCGCCGACGCGCGATCGCGCGGCCGATGGTGCGCGAAGGCTATCTGGCGCACGGGCCCGGGCAGCGGCGCAGGCCGCGGCCGCGAGCCCTTCGTGCCGGTGTCATGGGAGCGCGCGCTCGATCTCGCCGCCGGCGAGCTCGCGCGCGTCAGGCGCGAGCACGGCACGGCCGCGATCATGGGCGGCTCGCTACGGCTGGGGCTTCGGCCGGCATCTTTCACGAAGCGCGCACGCAGACGCGCCGCTTCCTGTCGGCCTTCGGCGGCTTCATCGACCAGGACTCCAACTACAGCTTCGGCACGGCGCTCAAGTTCCTGCCGCATGTGCTCGGCTCGGCGCAGGCGGTGACCGGGCCGCTCACGTCGTGGTCCTCGATCGCGCGCCACAGCCGGCTCGTGCGTTCTGTTCGGCGGCGCCAACCCGAAGAACATGCAGGTGGCCAAGGGCGGCTGCGGCGTGCACGACGGTCGGCGGCTGGATGGCGGAGCTGGCGCGCGCCGGCGTCGAGGTCATCAATGTCAGCCCGATCCGCGACGACGGACCGCAGGCGGCGGCGGCGACGCTGGATTCCGATCCGTCCCAACACCGACACCGCGATGCTGCTCGCGCTCACGCACACGCTGATCGCCGAAGGACTGCACGACGAGACGTTCCTGGCGCGCTACTGCGACGGGCTTCGAGCGCGTGCGGCCCTATCTGATGGGCGAGACGCGACGGCCAGCCGAAGGACGCCGCCTGGGCCGCGGCGATCACCGGCGTTCCGGCCGAGACGATCCGCGCGCTGGCGCGCCGCATGGCGGCAACGCGCACCATGATCAGCGCGTCCTGGTCGCTGCAGCGCGCCGATCACGGCGAGCAGCCCTATTGGGCGGTGATCCTGCTGGCGGCGGCGCTCGGCCAGATCGGCTTGCCGGGCGGCGGCTTCGGCTTCGGCTATGGCTCGGCGGCCGGCATCGCCGATGCGCCGCTCGCGTTCGGTCCGCCCGGCGATGGAGGTGCTGGCCAATCCGCTCGGCCAGCGCCATCCCGGCCGCGCGCATCGCCGATTGCCTGCTCCATCCGGGCGAGCGCTACGACTACAACGGCAAGAGCGGCGACCTATCCCGATATTCGGCTGGTCTATTGGGCGGGCGGCAATCCGTTCCATCATCACCAGGACATCAACCGGCTGCGCCGCGCCTGGCAGCGGCCTGAGACCATCATCGTGCATGAGCCGTGGTGGACGGCGACCGCGCGCCACGCCGACATCGTGCTGCCGGCGACCACCACGCTCGAGCGCAACGACATCGGCGCCTCGCATCGCGATGCTTTCGTCGTCGCCATGCAGCAGGCGATCGCGCCGGTCGGCGAGGCGCAGAAGCGACTATGCGATCTTCACGCGAGCTCGCGCGCCGGCTCGGCTGCGAGGCGGCCTACACCGAAGGGCCGCGACGAGATGGAGTGGCTGCGCCATCTCTACGGCCGCTGGCGCGACAAGCTGCGCACCAACCAGGCGGCGATCCCCGATTTCGACGGCTTCTGGAACGACGGGCTCCTCGAGATTCCCGCGCCGCGCCGACGAGTACGTCATGCTCGCGCGATTTCCGCGCCGATCCGCAGAGCAAGAAGCTGGCGACGCCGTCCGGCCGGATCGAGCTTTATTCCGAGCGCATCGCGGGCTTCGGCTACGACGATTGTCCGCCGCATCCGACCTGGCTCGAGCCGGCGGAATGGCTCGGCGCGCGCGTCGGCCGCCTATCCGCTGCATCTCGTGTCGAGCCAGCCGCGCTACCGCCTGCACAGCCAGATGGACTGCGGGCCGGTGAGCGCGCGCGGCAAGGTCGCGGGCCGCGAGGCGATCGCGATCAATCCGGCGGACGCCGCCAGCGCGCGGCATCGCGGACGGCGACGTGGTGCGCCTGTTCAACGCGCCGCGGCGCCTGCCTCGCCGGCGCGCACGGTGACCGACGCGGTGGCGCCGGGCGTGGTGCGGCTCTCCTGCGGCGCCTGGTACGATCCGTCGACGGGCGCGAAGGCGCAATCTGCGCGCACGGCAACGCCAATGTGCTCACCCGCGACGCGGCACGTCGAAGCTCGGGCAGGGCCCGACCTCGGCAACGGTGCTGGTCGAGATCGAGCGCTTGCATGAGCCGGCGCCACCGGTTCGCGCCTTCGATCCGCCGCCTCTTGCCGAAGAGTGCTCGCCGACCGATGACGCATGCCGAGCTGATCGACGATCTCGTCGCGGCCAATCGCATTCTCACAGACCGCGGCGTGTTCGACGCCTATGGCCACATCAGCGCGCGCGATCCGCGCAACCACGGAGCGCTACTGGCTCGCCGCGCAGCATGCCGCCCGCGCGGTGTCACCGCCGACGACATCATCGAGTTCGATCTCGACAACAATCCGGTGCGCGCGGGCGAGAACCGGCTGTTCTTCGAGCGCGTGATTCACGGCGAGATCTACAAGGCGCGGCCCGACGTGATGGCGGTGTGCCACAATCATTCGCCCAGCCTCATTCCGTTCTGCCAACAGCGAGACGCGGCTGCGGCCGATGGTCGGCAACGCCGCTTTCCTGGGCGAGGGCGCGCCGGTGTTCGACATCCGCACCGTCGACGACGAGGGCGATCTCAACGTCTGCACGGTGCCGCAGGCGAGCGCGCTGGCGCAGGCGCTCGGATCGCACGGGTCGTGCTGTTGCGCGGTCATGGCGCGGTGGCGGTCGGCGAATCGGTGCGCCAATGCGTGCGCCACGCGATCATTGCGGAAACCAATGCGCGCGCGCAGATCGAGGCCACGATGCTGGGCCCGGTGCAGTTCCTGACCGCAAGCGAGCTTGCCTACGCGCAGCGCTCGAAGCCGAAGGATGCCGACCGTGCCTGGCGAGCACTGGAAACGGCGAGCGAGGCGATCGGGCATGTAGGCGCGATCGAGCGGTGCTCTAGGCGGCCGGGAATCGCGGCGGGCCGAAGCTTTGCCGACGCGCCGCTGAAATCTCGGTGCATCGCTGTTGACGTTTTTCGCCGCGCGCGCTCGAGGCCGGCCACGCGCCGGCTGCGCAGATAGGCCTCGAACTCGGCGGCTGGCAGCGGCTTGGCGTAGAGGATAGCCCTGCGCCTCCTGGCACTGCTCGTTGAGCAGGAATGCGGCCTGCGCGCGGCGTCTCGACGCCTTCGGCGATCACTTCGAGACCGAGATTGTGCGCCATCGCGATCAGCGAGCGCACGATCGCGGCGTCGCCGGCATCGTCGGTGATCTTGCCCACGAAGCTGCGGTCGATCTTGATCCGCGCCAGCGGAAAGCGCGTCAGATAGCTCAGCGACGCATAGCCGGTGCCGAAGTCGTCGAATGCGAGCTTGAGACCCTTCTCGTGCAGCTTCTGCAGGACCGTCGGCATCCTCGAAGTTCAGCGCGACGTTTTCGGTGATCTCAAGTTCCAGCGTTCCGGCCGGCAGGCCGGTCGCCTGCAGCGCCTGCGTCGATGTCGGTCAGCAGGGCGTCGTCGCCAAGCTGGTTCGGGAACAGGTTGACGCCGATGCGGCCGAGCGCAAGTCCCGCGGCGCGCCATTTCGCGGTCGCCGCGCAGGCGGTCTCGATGATCCAGCGGCTCACCGTCGGGCGCGATCGCGCTTGCCGCCAACGTGTCGATGAAGGCGCCCGGCGCAAGAATGCCGCGCTCCGGATGGCGCCAGCGGATCAGCGCCTCGGCGCCGACGACCGCTTCGTCCGACAGCCGCACCTGGGGCTGGAAGTAGAGCTCGAACTCATTGTCGTCGATGGGCGCGCCGCAGCTCCAGACCGAGGCTGTGGCGGGCCTGCGCCTGCGCGCGCAGCACGGGCAGGAAGAACCGGTAGCCGCGGCCGCCGTCGGACTTCGCCTGGTAGAGCGCGAGGTCCGCATTGGCGATCAGTTCGTCGACACTTGCGCCGTCGGCTGGCGCGATGGCGAGCCGGCGCTGCCGCCGATATGCAGGATCTGGTCGTTGATCACGATAGGGCTCCGCGAGCCGCTTGCAGCTCGGCGTCGACGACGCCGCCGATCACCAGCGGATCACCGCAGCCGGGAATGATCACGACGAACTCGTCGCCGCCCAGGCGGCAGACCTGGCCGCGCGCCCCCAGCGACTTCGGTCAGTCGTTGCCCGACCTCGATCAGGAGCTGGTCGCCGGTCGAATGGCCCGAGCGTGTCGTTGACATCCTTGAAACCGTCGAGATCGAACAGCGCGATTGCGGTCGGCTCCTTGGGGCCGCCACCCGATAAAAGCCGGCCGAGCTGCTTCTGCAGCGAAAGCCGGTTGGGCAGGCCGGTGAGCTGGTCGTAGTGGGCGACGCGCTGCAACTGATCCTCGGCGCGCACTGCGCTCGGTGATGTCCTCGTAGGCACGCACCACGCCGCGCACCGAGCCGTCTGGATTGTACATCGGGGCGCCGGAAAAGCGGACGTCGATGATCCGGCCATCCTTGCGGACGCGCTTGAGGTGGAGATCGCGGATGGTTTCGCCGGCAACGAGGCGATTGAACAGCGCCGGGGATTCGTCGGCCTGCGCCGGCGGCGCGAGGGAAGCAACCTGGCCGATGATCTCCTCGGCCGAATAGCCGAAAATCTGCTCGGCTGCGTTGTTCCAGACGAAGATCTTGCGCTCGAGGTCGCAGCAGATGATGGCGACCGGCGAGGCGTCGATGACGGCGGCCAGTGCATCGTTGGCGCGCCGCATCTCGTGGGCGGCGTCGCGCGCTTCCTGGCGTCGCTCCTCCAAGCGCTCCGCCATCCGGTTGAATGCATCCGCGAGGGTGCCGACCTCGTCTTGCGTTTGTACGATGGTGCGGTGCTCGAACTTCCCGGCGGCGAGCGCCAGAGAATCCTTCCAGAGCTGGCGCAGCGGACTGACGATACGCCCCGACAGCGTCCAGGCGATGGCGGACGCGATCAGCAGCGTGACGAGGGCGAACAGCGCGCCCAAAGTCAAACGCCGGAGCACGGGCGCGAAAGCGATGTCGGTCGGCAACCCGACCGAGACCAGCCAGGGGACCAGCCTGGCGTTTGATGAGCCGGTGATGCGCTCGACCCCGTCCGACCACGACGCGTGCAAGGTCGTTTCGCGCGCCGTGATGTAGCGCGCTACGTCGGCTTCGCGGCTCAGGTCGGCGCCGATGACGTCGGGACCGTTGTCGCTCTGAGCGACGACGATGCCCTCCTCGTTGACCACGCGGACGACACTGCCGAGTGGAAGCCTCGTCAGGCCGAGAGTGTCCTGGAAGCTCTCGAGCTGTGTCCCGATCGCCAGCACTGCACGGATGCGGCCGGTCTCGTCCTTGATCGGTCGCGCCAGCGTGACCACCCATCGGTGGTTAATGCGGGAGCGAAACACTTCGCTGATCGCGCGTTGCTCTCCCGTCATGGCCTTCTGGAAGTAGCGGCGGTCGCTGCCGTGGACGCGATTGATGGTAGACGACAGGCCGATATTGGTGCCGTCGGGAGCAAACAGCAGAAGGTTTGCAATGACGGTCGGCGCGTCGTTCTTGATCTTGCTCAGGATGGCGTCGTTCCTGGCGGTGTCGGCCTTGTTCCAGGAGATGGCGCGGCTCGTCCCGACCAGGAGGCTCTCGATGTTGCTGAAGTAGTCATCGATGCGGACCGCGATCAGGCGGGCTTCGTCGAATGCGCGCTGGACTGCGGCGGCCTGGTCGTGGCGCCACTGATTCCACAGGCCCACGCCGATCAGCGCCGTGAACGGAATCACGGTCGCGACCACGAGCCCCAACATTCGCGATCGAATGCTGCTTGGCAGCATCGGCACGCACCCCGAGTTGACCAATTGAGTTGTGTAGAGGAGGTGCGTTTCCACCGTGTTCAACGGCACGCATCAGAGACAAATTTTCTGGATAGGCTAAATCGAAACTTAACGAAGTGCGCGACGGCGACCTGCAACCTGTGTGGAGTCAAAGGGGTGATAATGGGCCGTAGGTTGGGTTTAGCACTGTGCTCAACTCGCCTCCGCGAGCCCGACGAGCTGCGCGAGCTTCTCGGGATCGTCGCGCAGCGCCACTGAGGCGCCGTCGTAGACGATGCGGCCCTTGCTCATGACCACGGTGCGCTCCGAGAAGGCGAGCGCCACGCGGCTGTTCTGCTCGACCAGGATGATCGACATCGCGGTTTCGCTGCGCAGCTTGATCAGCACGCCGGTGAGCGCTTCGACGATCACCGGCGCGAGCCCCTCGGTCGGCTCGTCCATGAGCAGCACCGACGGGTTGGTGAGCAGCGCGCGCGCGATCGAAAGCATCTGCTGCTCGCCGCCGGAGAGCTGGTTGCCCATGTTGGAGAGCCGCTCCTTGAGGTTCGGGAACATCTCGAACACGCGCGCCTGGGTCCAGTGACCCGGCCGTGCCGCGATCTCGAGATTCTCGCGCACCGACAGCGAGGGAAAGATCTCGCGCTCCTGCGGCACGAAGCCGAGTCCCGCGAGCGCGCGGGCATAGATCGGCATGCGGTTGAGACTTTGACCGTCGAGCAGGACATCGCCCTTGTGCAGGCGGGTGTGGCCCATGATGGTGGCAAGCAGCGTGGTCTTGCCGACGCCGTTGCGCCCGATGATGCTGACGTTCTCGCCAGGCTGCGAGCTTGAGGTTGATATCCTCGAGCACGACGGTGTCGCCGTAGCCGGCCGAGACCTGTCGCAGTTCGAGCGCGCTAGCCATGGCCGGCCTGCCCGAGATAGACGGCGCGCACATCCGGATTGGCGCGCGATTTCCTTCGGCGTTCCCTCCGCAAATACGGCGCCGCCGACCAGCACGGTGATGCGCTCGGCGAAACGGAACACGAGGTCCATGTCGTGATCGATGATGAGCACGCCGATCTCGCTGCGGCAGCGCCGCGACGGCGTCGAGAATGATGTGGCTCTCGGTCGACGGCACGCCAGCGGCGGGCTCGTCGAGCAGCAGCACGTCGGGCTTGAGGCCGAGCGTGATCGCGAGCTCGACCAGACGCTGGCGCCCGTAGGGCAGTTCGGCGATGCGATGGGAGGCGTCGTCGGCGAGCTTGAGCGCTTCGAGCAGCGCCATCGCCTCGTCGACCACCTCCTGGCGCAGGCCTGCCGGCTTGAACATGTGGGGCGCGACACCGAGCCGCTCGGCGACTGCGATATAGACATTCTCCAGCACCGAGAGGCCGCGGAACAGGCGGTTGATCTGGAAGGTGCGAGCGATGCCGAGCTTGACGCGCTCGGCCTGCGCCACGGCGGTGATGTCGCTGCCCTTGAGCAGCACCTGCCCGGCGGTCGGCTTGAGCACGCCGGTCAGCAGGTTGATGAACGTGGTCTTGCCGGCGCCGTTCGGCCCGATCAGCGCGTGACGCGCACCGGCGCCGAGCGTGAAGTCGACGTTGCGGGTGGCGGCGAGCGCGCCGAAATTGATGGACAGCTGCCGTGTTTCGAGGAGCGGCGTGGTCATGGTTGCGTGCTCATGGCGGCGCCCGCCTGACCCGCAAGCGCCCGGCGATCCGATCGTAGAGGCCGATGATGCCGTTGCGCGCGAACAGCGCGATCAGCACAAGCAGCAGCCCGAGGCCGAGCTGCCAGGCGGTCGGATAGACCTTGGCGAGGAAGTGCGAGAGCGCCAGATAGGCGACGGCGCCGATGAAGGCGCCGTAGAGCCGGCCGTAGCCGCCGAGCACCAGGATGATCAGCACGGTCGCGGCGCGATCGAGACCGAGCGTGCTCAGGTTCACGTAGGCGTTGGACTGCGCCCACAGGCCGCCGGCGATCCCGGCGATCGCAGCCGAGATCGTGTAGCAGGTGACCAGCCGCCGGTTCACCGGCGCGCCGACCGCATGCATGCGCAGCGTGTTCTCGCGGATGCCGGTCAGGCTCTGGCCGAACGGCGAATAGACCAGCGTGCGCACGAACAGGAAGCAGATGAACAGCACGCCGAGGCACATAGAGATACTGCACCTTCGGGATACAGCGGGTTGAACTCGAACAGGCCGAACAGCGGCGGGATCGGCAGGTTGTCGAGCCCGTCAAAGCCGCCGGTATAGGCCTGTCCCAGGTTGGCGGCTTCCTCGAGCAGCGCCATGGTGCAGAGCGTGAGCATCAGCAGCGTCAGTCCGCTCGTGCGCAGCAGCACGCGGCCGGAGGCAAAGCCGATCAGCGGCCGCCGCCAGCGCCGCCAGCAGCAGGCTCGATGATCGGCTCGTTCCAGATGCCGTGCTTGGCCAGCATCCCGACCGTATAGGCGCCGGCGCCGAAGAAGGCGGCGTGGCCGAGCGTGACGATGCCGGCATAGCCGAGCGCGAGATCGAGCGAGAGCGCGAACAGGATCGTGATCAGGAGCTCGGTGCCGAAGCCGAGATAGCGCGGAAACGACGAAGTAGAAGGCGAGCGCCAGGATCCAGGGGATCGGCTCGCAAAGCCCGATCCGGTGGCGGTTGGCGAGCGCGGCGGCCGCCGGATGTTCGGCGCCGGGCGCGCTCATGCCGACTTGCCCCCGAACAGGCCCTGCGGCCGCCACAGCAGCAGCAGGATGGTGAGCGCGTAGATGAAGAGCGTGCCGCCCTGCGGCAGGTATTTCTTCAGCACGAAGTCGAGCACGCCGATCAGAACCGATGCGTAGAACACGCCGGTGACGCGGCCGAGCCCGCCGACCGCGACCACGATCAGGAAGAACACGAGATACTTGAGCGGATATTGCGGATCGAGGCCGAGGAATTCGGCGCCGAGGCCGCCGCCGAGCGCCGCCATGCCGCTGCCGAACGCGAAGGTGATGGTGAACAGGCGCTCGATATTGATGCCGAGCGACTCCGCCATGCGCCGGTTATCGACGGCGGCGCGGATCTGCGCGCCCATGCGGGTGCGCTCGAAGCCGAGCCAGAGCGCCGAGCACGATGACGACGCCGACGACGATCAGGAAGATGCTGTAGGTGCGGTAGTGCACGATGCCGAGATCGATCTGCCCCTGCAGCGCCTGGCGGCAAGGTCAGCGGCTGGTTCTCCGGGCCGATCAGCAGCGTCACCGACGCGATGATGATGAAGACGAGGCCGATGGTGAACAGCACCTGGTCGAGCTCGGACGCGCGATAGAGCCGCGCATAGAGCAGCCGCTCGAACACCACGCTGACCGCGGCGATGACGACGAAGCCGAGCGCGAGCGCGGGCGCGAAGCCGAGGCCCCAGCGCCGCATGCTCAGCACGATCACGTAGCCGCCGAGCATGGCGAAGGCGCCGTGGGCGAGATTGACGAAGCCCATCAGGCCCATGGTGACGGACAGCCCGACCGACACGATGAACAGCACCATGCCGGCGGCGAGTCCGCCGAGCAGCATGCTGGCGACGTCGATGCCGAAGATCACAACACGAGCCCCCGCCCCGAAAGTGCTCTCACATCATGTCTCCGCTCGCGCATGCGGGCCGGTTTCACCGACCCGCACGCTCGGCGATCCCTATTGGTCGAAGCCGCTGTGGCGGCAATCTCACGTGCAGGGCGCGATCTTCTGCGCCTTGCAGGCATCCTTCACGTTGTCGATCTTGCCGATCACCTTCTGGTGCAGCTTGCCGTCCTTCATGATCACCTCGGACAGGTACTCGTTCATGACGATGTCGCGCGTGTCGGGATCGATCATGATCGGGCCGCGCGGGCTGTTGAACTTCCAGCCCTTGAGCGACTGCAGCGCCGCGTCGCCATCCATCTTGCCCTTGGTAGCCTGCACGGCGTGCACGATCGCCGCCATGCCGTCGTAGCCGCCGACCGCCATGAAGTCGGTGGTCGAGTTGGCGCCGTATTCCTTCTTCCACGCCGCGACGAAACGCTTGTTCTCCGGATTGTCGAGGTCGGCGTTGTAGTGGTGCATGGTGATGAGGCCGACGGCCGCCGGTCCCATCTCCTGCAGCTTGGTGTCCTGGGTGATGTCGCCAGGCCCGATCAGCTTGATGCCGGCCGCCCGCATGCCGAGCGCGCCGTAGGTCTGCACCACCGCGGCGGCGTGATCGCCGGCCGGCACGAACACGAAGAACACGTCGGGCTTCTTGTCCTTGGCGCGCTGGAAGAACGGCGTGAAGTCCGGCACCGCGCCGGCGCCGCCCATCGGGATCTCGTCGATCACCTTGCCGCCGCTCGCCTCGAAGGCGCGCTTGAACGCGTTGAGCCTGTCCTTGCCGGGCGGGAAGTCGGTGTAGCCGACCACGGCGGTCTTGGCGTTGAGCTGCTTGGCCGCGGCTTCGCCCATGCGCGTAGCCCGAGTGCCACATGCTGAAGGAGGTGCGCACGTAGTAGTGCGACATCTGGGTGATGTGCGCGGTGCCGGCATTCATGATCACGGCGAGCTTCTTGCCGGCGCTCACGACCGGCGCGGACGCGATCGCGTTCGGCGAATAGACCCAGCCGGCGAGCACGTCGACGTTGTCCTGGGTGAGCAATTCCTGCACGACGGTGCGGGCGTTGGCGCCGCTCGGGTCCTTGTCGTCGCGCTTGATCAGCGTGATCTTGTAGGGCTTCACCGCGTCGGCATTGAGCTTGAGATACTGCTCGATGCCGCGGTCGATCTGTTGCGCCAGCTCGGCGCCGATGCCGGTGTAGGGCAGGACGACGCCGACCTTGACCTCCTGCGCCAACGCAGTGCTGGCGGTGAGCGCCAGCGCGCCCGCCAGGATCGTTTGCTTGACCATGTCCTCCTCCAAGGCGTGAATGGATGCTGTAGGCCCGCGACGGTTTTCCGCGATTATTTTTGCCAGGATAGCATTTTTCCGGAGCGCCACACGAGGCGCATTGGCGGCTTCCCGCGCGGAATTTGTCGCATCAAAGGCCAGCCCAAAGGGGGCGTCAAGGCTTGCCCCTGCGCCTTGGTGTCACTCGGTTAGTAACCCTGATGCCCTATTTTGCAAGGTTTACTCGCCACGGCGGCTATTTCGCTTCAGCAGCAACCCGCTGCAGGATCGGCCGCCAGGTTCGCTGCTCGGCCTGCACAAAGGCTGTGACCTCTGCGGGCGTCATGTAGCGCGCGAACGCGCCATTGGCGGCGAGCTTGGCGGCAACCTCGGGATCGTCGAGCGCCACGCGCAGATCGGCGTTAACTTTGCGCACGATGGCATCAGGTGTGCCGTTCGGTGCCAGCATCACGTTCCAGGCGCCGACGAAGAAATCCGGCAGTGTTTCGGCGACGGTCGCAAGCGTTTCGAATCCGGGCAGCCGCTCCAGCGACGTGGCGGCGAGCCCGCGGATCAGGTCGCCCTTGAGTGCACCGGCAAGCCCCGCATAGGCATCGAGCACGAGCTCGACACGGCCACTGACGACATCGTTCATCGCCTGGGCAGGGCCGCCCGCATAAGGGACGAGCTGCAGATTGTATCCCGGCGCGGGCCTGCAGTAGCTCCATCGTCAGGTGCGTGAGCCGGCCGCGCCCCGTTGCGGCGTAGGAGATCGCGCCGGGCTTCTGCTTCGCCAGCGCGATCAGCTGCGACAGCGAGGTGATGCCGGATTTGTGGGACACGCCAATGAACAGCGGCTGCTGCAGACACAAAGCTGATCGGACACGAAGTCGCGCGGCAGCTCGATCGGCAGGTTGGGCGCCACGCCGGGCGCGCCGGGCAGCGCCAGGAATGGCGATGTCGCCGGCAGGTAGAGCGTGTAGCCGTCGGGCGGCGAAGTCGCTGCGGCGCGCGCCGAAATGCTGCCGCCGGCGCCCGGCTGGTTGAGCGTGAGCACCTGCTCCTTCCAGAGCTTGCCGAGCTTGTCGGCGAGAATGCGCGCGGTCGCGTCGTTGGCGCTGCCGGCCGCTGAATCGACGACGATCCGCACTGGCTTCGAGGGATAGTTTTCCTGCGCGCCAGCATTGCCTGCCGCCAGCAAGAGAAGCCATGCCAGTGCCAGGCTCCAATGCGGTGTCATCTCATCCTCCGCGAGCTGGGCACCAGCCTAGCATGGTCAGCGCGCGTTCTCTCCGCGCACGATCGGATGGCCGATGCCGAGCGGCTTGGCGTCGATCAGCACGAAGGCGGCGCGCGCCACCTCCTTGCCGCGGTTGACCCAGGCGTGGTTGGTGCCGCGCTGCACCATCACGTCGCCGGCCTTGAGCTTCACGGTCGAGTCGTCCATGTCCATGTCGAGCTCGCCCTGCATCACGATGACGTAGTCGATGGTCTCGGTGCGATGCATGCGGCCGGGATTGCCGGGCGGGAAGGTGATCACGCAGAAGCGCGTGCCGTTCTCGGGCGGCGGCGTGCCGAGGATGCGCGCGCCGAGGTCCTCGACCTGCTCGCCGATCGGCATCTCGGCCGGCGCGCCCTCGGTGATCCAGATCAGGGTCGACTGCGCGCCGGAGGCGCCGCCCTTGTGGTTGGTCGCCGGCGCCGTCCATGATCACCTTGGCGACGTTGTTGTTGTCGTGGCCGGTCACGACCCGGCGGATCGGCGGATAATTCGATTGTTCGGCGCTCATCGCGTGGGCTTCCCATGTGCGTTGATCGATCGGGGCATCGGTGCCACAGCGCGGCGGTCGTGTCACTATGGCGCGCGGGTGAGCGCGTATTTGCTGTTGTGATGCGGACGCCGGTTGCGGCAATCTGGCACCGGGCAAGCCTGCCAGGGAGGAAACCATGCTGACGCGACGTCTCGATCGTTCTTGCCGCGCCTGTTGCTGCCGGCCGAGCGTCGACCGAAATCCGCGCCCAGGCGCCCGACAAGCTCAAGGTCGCGATTTCGCAGCGCGGCTTCTGGGACAGCTCGTTCCTGGAATTCGCCCAGAAGGAGGGCTTCCTGAAGGAGGCCAACCTCGACGTCGAGTTCTTCTACACCGAAGGCGGCGGGCAGACCCTGCAGGTGATCACATCCGGCAGCGTCGACGTCGCGATGTCGAACGGCCTGCTCGGCACCATCGGCGCCTATCTCCAAGGGTGCGCCGATCCGCGTCATCTCGGCGCAGATGACGGGCGCGCACGAGCTGTTCTGGTACGTGCAAGGCCGACAGCAAGATCCGCAGCCTCAAGGATGCCGACGGACAAGAACACCGTCGCGTTCTCGTCGCCCGGCTCGTCGTCGAACCTGATCCTGCTCTCGCTGCTCAAGCAGGCCGGCTCGAAGGCGAAGCCGACCGCGACCGGCGGGCTGCCCGGCACGCTCACCCGGTGATGACCGGCCAGATCGACATCGGCTGGGCGGCGCCGCCGTTCGCGCTGCGCGAGCTGCAGGAGAACAAGATCGCGATCGTGGCGCGCGCGCGCGAGGCGACCGAGCTGAAGGACCAGACCATCCGGGTCAATATCGCCAATGTCGAATCGCTCAAGACCAAGCGCGCCGCCATCACCCGCCTGATGCAGGTCTACGACGAGGCGATCAAATGGGCCTACGCCAACCCGAAGTCGATCGACTATTTCGCCGAAGTTCGCCAAGGCGCCGCGCGACATCGCCAAGCAGGCGGTGGACGAGTTCTTCCCGCAGGAGGCGCTGCAGATCGGCGAGATCCGCGGCCTCGACATGACGCTGCAGGGACGCGCTGCAGTACAAGTTCATCACCGCGGCGATGACGCCGAAGGATGTCGAGCCGCTGTTCGATATCGTGTACAAGCCCGCGGCGAGGTTGCAGTCGCATGTCTTCCGCTAGCCCGCATTGAGCGGAGCGAAATGCGGGACAGCGTGCTCGTTGCGGCACGGCTGCCCCGGATTTCGCTTCGCTCAATCCGGGCTACGATCGAAAGTTGCTCACACAAGAAGGACCCCCATGCCCAACGCCGTCGATGAAGCCTGCTACGCGCTTGCGCTTGCCAATCGCATCGTCGCCCACGAGGGCGTGCTCGACGGCTTCGGCCATATCAGCGTGCGCCATCCGACCAATCCCGAACCACTATCTGCTGTCGCGCTCGCGCAGCCCGGAGCTGGTCGAGCCCGCCGACATCCTGGAGTTCACGCTCGATTCCGAGAAGGTGACGCCGGGCGACATCCTGCCCTACGGCGAGTGCGTCATTCATGGCGAGATCTACAAGGCGCGGCCGGACGTGAACGCCGTGTGCCATCATCATTCGGCGGCGGTGCTGCCGTTCTGCGTCACCGGCGTCGAGCTGGTGCCGATCATGGGGCTCGGCGCCACCATGGGCGCGATGGTGCCGTTCTGGGACAGCGCCGACGAGTTCGGCGACACCCCGATGGTGCTGACCACGGCGGCGCACGGCGCCTCGCTCGCGCGCACGCTCGGGCCGCACGCCATGGTGCTGATGCGCCGCCACGGCGCGACGGTCGTTGGCGCAAGCCTGCAGGAGGTGGTGTTCCGCTCGATTCATACGCATCGCAACGCCGAATTGCTGCTGCGCGCGCACGCGCTCGGCAACGGTGACGCCGCTGAGCAAGGGCGAGGCCGAGATGGCCTGCGCCTATAGCCTGCGCGAGCGGCCGATGGGCCGCGCCTGGGAATATTGGGTGACGCGGCTCACCAAGGCCGGCGAGCTGCCGCCGAAAATGGCGCAAGCGTGAGCGCGAGTGGCGGGACTACTACTGCTTGGGAATGTCCGCAGCCTTGACCAGCGCAACGGCCGCTTCGACGTCGTCCCTGAAGAACGTCTCGAACTGAGCGATCGTCATCGGCATTGCCTCGACGCCGAGCTGCTTGAAGCGCTCCTGCACCGACGGCTCCTGCATGGCCTTGGCGGCTTCCTGGTGCAGCCTCTCGACGATGGCGCGCGGCGTCTTCGCGTGCATGAACAGGCCGCTGTAGAACGGATAGATCGAATCCGCGGGGAGGCCGGCTTCGAGCGTCGTCGGCACCTGCGGCATGCTGGCGGCGCGCTTGCCGGCGCTCACCGCGAGCGCGACCAGCTTGCCCTCGCCGATGAGCTGCAGCGTCGTCGACGGCAGCTGCGCGCTGAAATCCGCGCGC
This sequence comes from uncultured Alphaproteobacteria bacterium, assembly GCA_963817015.1. Taxonomy (GTDB): domain Bacteria; phylum Pseudomonadota; class Alphaproteobacteria; order Rhizobiales; family Xanthobacteraceae; genus VAZQ01. Next base: position 733,075 of record CAWFMV010000019.1, read on the forward strand.
TCGGCAACGACCTCCGTCACGGCTTCGGCGGCGCCGCGGAACGGGATGTGCTGCGCCGTGAAACCCGCGCTGATGCGCAGCCGCTCGGCGGCAAAGTGCGATGCCGAGCCGACGCCGGCGCTGGAATAGTTGAGTGCGCCAGGCTTGGCCTTGCCGGCGGCGACGAGGTCGAGCAGCGTCTTGTAGCCCTTGGCGGGCGAGGCGACCACGACCAGCGGCTGCTGCCCGAACGGGATCACCGGCGCGAACGCGGTGAGCGTATCGTACGGCAGCTTCGTATAGAGCGCATGCGCGGTGCCGAGCGCGCCGTAGGCCAGGATCGTGTGGCCGTCGGGCGGGGCGTTGGCGACCATGTTGGCGCCGACCGTGCCGCCCGCGCCCGGGCGGTTCTCGATGATGAATGTCTTTCCAAGTTGCCGTCCGACCTGGTCCATCACGACGCGCGCCATGATGTCGCTCGCGCTGCCGGCGGCGAGCGGCACCACCACGGTGACGTTGCGGGCGGGCCAGTCCTGCGCCGAGGCGCCGCCTGCAATCGGCAGGCTCACGAGCGCAACCAGGGCGAAGACGAGGCGAATATGTTGTCGAGCCGTCATCGTAGCCTCCTGGCATGCGGTTGGCGGTCGGGAATGCTAACGCGAACAGTTATGGCGGCTCAAGCGTGCGCCCTATGGCGCCAAATGTCGCGCTGCGCCTGAATGTCGCGCTTGCAGCAGGTGGCCGCTCCGATCAGAGCGAATGACTTCATACGCGATGCGAAACGCGATGGCTTGATTGCCCAGGCCATAGCGCGCGCCGCTCTTCGCGGTGTTCATTCCGCGCCTAAGACAGCTGGCGCTACAATTCCCAGATCTTCTGCTCGCTCTTGTGCAGGTGCTCGACCGTGCCGTCCGGCTTGATCAGGAAATTGTCGCAGATGAAGGCGAAGTTGGTCTTGGTGAAGAAGCCCGGATGCACCGCCATGTTCATGTTGGCGGCGAGCGGCATGGTCTCGTCGGAGCGCAGCAGCGGCCGCTCGACCAGGTCGTAGCCCTGGCTGTGGCCGAACAGGCGCAGCTCCGGCGGCGCGCCGCGGCTGGTCATGTAGTCGTTGTGGCTGGCGTAGATGTCGGCCGGCTGACGCGCCGATCTTGAGGTTGCGCGACCGTGTGCTTCTGCGCCTCGACACACGACCGCAAAGGCGTCGCGCAATTCCTGCGACGCCTTGCCGAACACGAAGGTGCGCGCGAGCTCGGCGTAGTAGCCGCCCGGGCCGTTGTTCTCGATCAGCAGCGTCATGTAGTCGCCGCGCTGCATGACGCGGCCCTGGTAGTGGCGGCCGCGCAGGATCGCGGGCTCGCCGAGCGGCGCCGACGAGCAGCGGAACAGGCCCTGCTCGCTGCCGAGCAGCTCGCCCTCGTATTGCGCGAGCGCGGTGATCTCGCTGTCGCGCATGCCGGGCTTGATCGCCTGCACGACCTTCGCCCATTGCGCGTCCTGCATGGCGGCGGCGCGGCGGATGAGCGCGATCTCCTCCTCGCTCTTGATCGCCTTGATGCGGTCGACGAGATCGGTGGCGTCGACGAAGGTGGCGCCCGGCACCTGCTCCTCGACGACGCGCACGAGGTCGTATTGCAGCCGGCCCGCGCCCGACCCAGCCGATGGTCTTGTAGCCGCGGCGCTTGAGCTCCTGCGCGACCAGCTCGCGCGTCGTAGTCGTGGGTGTAGGCCGACCGAGAAGAACGACGGGCTGAAGATCCATTCGCCGACGCCGGGATTGAGCGGGTCCTTGCCGCCGAGCTTGGTCGCGGCGGTCCTTGTTGCCCATCTCGACCACGGTCATCAGGTCGTCGCGATGGAAGATGACGTTGCGCGGATAGTCGTTGTGCGCCGGCACGTCGGTGAACCATTTGACGTAGCCGCCGAGCCAGTCGCTCGAATTCTGCGTGACCAGCGCGTCGATGTTGCGCGCCTCCATCTCCTTGCGCACGGCGGCCCAGCGCCGCTCGAGCTCCTGCATGGAGATCGGGGTTTCGACGCGTTCGATCGCTGCCATGATGTGGTCCCTTGGCGTTGAGCTATCTGCGAACGATGAAGCGCATCCGGCTCCGGCGTCTCCTGCCACGAAGGCGCGCAGGTTGTCGATCAGGAGCGGCATCACCTGCTCGGCATAGGTGTCGCTCATGCCGCCGACATGCGAGGTGATGAGCACGTTCGGCAGTGTCCCAGAGCGGGCTGTCCGGCGGCAGCGGCTCGGTCTGGAACACGTCGAGGCCGGCGCCGGCGATGCGTCCGCGCCGCGCAGCGCGCGACGCAGCGCCTCCTCGTCGACGCACGCCGCCGCGCGCGATGTTGATGAGCACGCCGGTCGGCTTCATGGCGTCGATCACGGCGGCGTCGACGAGGTGATGGTTCTCCGTGGTGTAGCGGCACCAGCACGATCAGGAAATCCGCGAGCGGCGGCGGCCTCGGCGAGCTGCGCGCGCGGATAGATGGCGTCGAAGTCCGGCGCCGTCGTGCGCGCCGCGCTCACGCCGACGACCCGTCATGCCGAACACCTTGCAGCGCTGCGCCAGCTCCTCGGCGATGCGGCCGACGCCGACCATCACGACGGTCTTGCCGGCGAGCAGGCGCTGCTCGCGCGCGGTCCCAGCGCTTGCTGCTTCTGGTTCTCCAGCACGGCGCGGAAACTTGCGCGCGAAGTGCGAGCATGAACAGGAACGCGAGCTCCGACATCTGCGGCCCGTGAAAGCCGCGCGCGGCCGTGATCATGACGTTCGGCGGCAGGTTCGGCAGCGCCTCGATGTGGTCGGTGCCGGTGGTGAGCGCCTGGATCAGGCGCAGCCGCGGCATCGCGGCGATAAGGCCGGCGAAGATCTCGTCGTTGCGGATGATCAGGATGTCGCACGGCGCGCAAGTCGCCAGCGCCTCGGCCGCATCGTGCGCGCAGTGGAACCGCAGCGCCGGAAAATGCCGGGCCGAGATGCTCGGCCAAAAACGTCGCAGTCGCGCCCGACGATCAGCACGTCGGTGGTCATCGGCGTTGGTCATCGGCAGGAGCGGCACCTGCGCGGGCATGGACGGCGAAGAGCGCGGCGGGACCCTAGTGATCTCGACTTCGTCGCGCAAGGGCGCGCTGTCGACAGTGCCGGCCTTGCAGTTCTGTCCGCTGCCGCGTCCAAGATCGCACGGTCGATCAGTCCGTCACGGGTGCCGCGATGCGAAACCATGCGATCGGTCTTGCATGCCTTGCCGCTGGCGCTTTGCTGCCGGCTCCGGCGATGGCGCAGGAGGAGGAAGCCTCGCTCGCCTATCCCAACGTGGCGTTCACCTTCGCGGCCGCCTATGTGGCCGAGGACCTCGGGCTTGTTCGCCAAGCACGGGCTGAAGCTCAAGCCGCTGGTGATCGCGGGGCCGGGCTCAACCAACGCGGTGATCTCCGGCAGCGCCGATTTCGCGCTCGCCTCGACCGCGGTGCAGACGCGCGCCGCCGCGCGCGGGCAGCGGCTGCTGTCGATCGCCAATCCGACCGACCGGCCGGTCGTGCAGATCATCCTGCGCAAGGATCTCGTGCCGAATTTCGATCCCAAGGCGCCGCTCGCCGACCGCGTGCAGCTCCTGCGCGGGCGCACCATCGCGGTCGACGCCATCGGCTCGATCATCCACGGCTATCCGCTGATGCTGGCGCAAGCGCGCGGGCTTCGATCCCAACGACATCCGCATCTCGCCGATGGCGCCGCCGACGGCGCTGGCGGCGTTCCAGACCAAGCAGATCGACGGCTTCGCGATGTCGATGCCGTGGCCGATCGGTCCGGTGCTCGAAGGCAAGGCGACCGCTGATCGCGAGCGGCACCGACGGCGATCCGCCCGACATGATGCCGTTCGGCATGGCGACCCTGATCACCAAGCCGGAGACCTGCGAGAAGCGCAAATCGATCTGCCAGAAGATGGGCCGCGCCATGGTCGGAGGCGGTCGCCTATCTGCACGACCACCCGGCCGAGACGCTGGCGCTGTTGAAGAAGCGGTTCGCGACGCTCGACGACAAGGTGCTGGCGGCCGGCTTCGAGCAGATCCGCAAGGCGACGCCGCGTCCGCCGGTGACGGTGCGCGCCGCGCTGGAGAACGGCGAGATCTACAATATCGAGGCCGGTCTGTTGAAGCCGGAGGACAAGCTCAAGTCCTACGACGGGCTCTACACCGACGAATACGTGAAGTGAGACTCTCCGTTGTCGTCCCTGCGAAAGCGTGGACCCGTACGCCGCGCCATAGCGTGGCGACCTCGACGTATCTCAGAGTGCAGAGGCTCTGGGTCCCCGCCTTCGCGGGGACGATGCGCAAAGCGCGTGTGCCGACCACTCACGCCTTCTCATCCACGACCTTGCTGCGCAGCGTGCCGATGCCGGTGATCTCGACTTCGAGCACGTCGCCGGGCTTCATCCACAGCTGCGGATTGCGGCGATGGCCGACGCCTTCGGGCGTGCCGGTCGCGATCACGTCGCCGGGCGACGAGCGTGGTGAAGTCGGAGCAGAACGCGATGATGTGCGGGATCGAATAGATCAGCAGGTCGGTGCCGGAGCGCTGCATCTCCTGTGCCGTTGAGCCGCGTCATCAGCGTGAGCTTGGTCGGGTCGGGGATCTCGTCGGTCGTCACCATCCAGGGGCCGAGCGGGCCGGTGCCGGGAAAATTCTTGCCCGAGGTGACCGAGAATTTCTGATAGTCGCGCACGCTGCCGTCGACGAAGCAGGTGTAGCCCGCGACATGGTCGAGCGCGTGCTCCATCTTGATGTGGCGGCCGCCGCGGCCGATGACGACCGCAAGTTCGCCCTCGAAATCGAAATTGCGTCGACACCGTCGGGCGGATCATCTCGCCCTCGTGGCCGACCAGCGTGTTGGTGCGGCGGATGAACATGCTCGGCTGCTTGGGGATTTCGCGGCCGGTCTCGGTCGCGTGCGAGCGGTAGTTGATGCCCGCGCAGGCGATCAGCTCCGGATCGGGGATGACCGGCAGGAACGTGATGTCGGAGAGCTTGTGGTCGGGCTTGGCGCCGGCCGCGGCGGCCTTGATCTGCGGCAGGAGGCCCGCCGCCAGCGCCTCGCGCAGGCTGCGTCGCCGCCGAACGCGCTCGTTCATGGTGATGACGCCGTCGCCGCTGCACGACGCCGAACAGGCTGTCGCCGTCGCCATATAGCTTGCAAGTTTCATGGTCTCGCCCCCTTACAGTTCCATCTCCCGTTCGACCGGCCGCCAGCGCAGCGCCCAGCGCTCGATCAGGTTGACGATCCCGTTGATCGCCAGCACCAGCGCGATCGCGATCACGATGCCGGCGAACACGCCGGTCGTGTCGGAGATCTGCCGGGCGTGTTCGATATAGCGGCCGACGCCTTCCGTCGAGACCAGGAATTCGCCGACGATGGTGGCGCTCACCGCGCGCGGAAACGCGATCTTGAGCCCGGTGAAGAAGAACGGCAGCAGCGAGGTCCAGATGATCTCGCGCGAGATCATCGCGCTCGCTGGCGCCGATGATGCGCGCCATGTTGATCAGCCGCTGGTCGACGCCGCGGATGCCCGCGAAGGTGGTGATGAACAGGATGTAGAACACCACCAGCGTGACGACGACGAGCTTGGGCAGGTCGCCGATGCCGAACCAGAGGATCAGCCACGGCGCCAGCGCGTATTTCGGGATGCCCATCGAGGCCATGATGTAGGGCTCGACCGCCTCGGTCGCGCGCAGCGAGCGCCGCAGCAGGAACGGCAGCAGCACGCCGGCGACGGCCGCGATCGCGAAGCCCGGCCGCCGAGACGCGCATCGTCGCCACGATGTCGGTGAACATCTGGCCGCTCTTGGCGAGCGTCGACGATGCGCTCGAGCACGTCGAGCGGCGGCGCGAAGAACAGCGGGCCGAGCGTGCGCGCGCCGTACTCCCAGGCCGGCGATCAGCGCCGCGGCGAGCGACCAGGCGGCCGCCATAGACGGCCGCCTTGCGCCAGGCGCTGCGCTGGCGTCCTCGTGGCGGTCAGCCTGTCGAGGCGATGCTCGGCGTCGCGTCATTGCACGTCCGCCCTGATCTTCTCGTAGATCGCCGCGAAGCCCGGCAGCGCGAAGATGTCCTTGACGTTGCGCGGCCGCGGGATCGGGATCACGTGCTCGGCGGCGATGCGCGAGGGCTGCTTGCTCAGCACCAGCGCGCGGTCGCCGAGCGCGATCGCCTCGGTGATGTCGTGGGTGACGAAGATGATGGTCTTGCGCCCGAGCTCCCACAGCTTGAGCAGGTCGGCCTGCAGCTGCGTGCGCGTCTGCGCGTCGACCGCGGCGAACGGCTCGTCCATCAGGATCACCGGCGGATCGTAGACCAGCGTGCGGATCAGCGCGGTGCGCTTGCGCATGCCGCCGGAGAGCTCGTGCGGATAGTAGCGCTCGAAGCCGGCGAGCCCGACCGCGCGGATCAGCATCTCGGCGCGCGCGCGCGTCTCGTCGTTGAGCCGGCCCTGCACTTCGAGCGAGAACAGCACGTTGTCGAGCGTGCTGCGCCAGGGCAGCAGATTGTCGTCCTGCGTCACATAGCCGATGCGGCGGTCGATGCCGGGCTTGAGCGCGCGCGGATCGCGCGCCGTGACGGTCGCGCCGTCGAACACGATCTCGCCCGCGCTCGCGGTGTCGATCTGCGCAATGATGTTGAGCAGCGTCGACTTGCCGGCGCCCGAGGGCCCGACGATGGTCAGGAACTCGCCCGTCGCGCACCGAGAACGACAGGTCCTGGATCACCCAGGGCGACGGCTCGCGGCCCTGGCGCTGCGCGAAGCGCTTGCCGAGCTTGCGGACTTCGAGCAGCGCCGGCTGGCCACGATCACGGTCTCCATCGATCGATTGGATCGGCGGCCGCCAGCGCAGCAGCAGCGCTTCGAGCGCGTTCATCAGCCAGTTGGCGGCATGCACCAGCAGCGTCGCCGTCACGATCGCGGCGAACACGCTGGTGGTGTCGAAGTTCATCGCGCCGGTCTGCACCAGATAGCCGAGCCCGCGGTTCGACGAGATCAGCTCGGCGATCACGGCGGCGCCGATCGCGTAGGGCACCGCGATGCGGAAGCCGGCGAAGATGTTGGGCACCGCGCCCGGCATCACGATGTGGCGCGCGATCTGCCGTTCGCTCGCGCCCACGATCTGCGCCATCTGCACCAGCTTGGCGTCGAGCGCGCGCACGCCCGAGAGCGTCGCGAAATAGACGATGAAGAACACCACGCTCGCGACCAGCGCGATCTTCGATTCGATGCCGATGCCGAACCACAGGATGAACAGCGGCGCGAAGGCGAGCTTGGGCGCGCCGTAGCCGCCGATCATGAACGGATCGAGGATCGCGACGATGATCGGATGCCGGCGCAGCAAGAACGGCAGCAGCACCGCCGGCACGCCGCCGATCAGCGTGCCGGCGACGGCCTCGCCGAGCGTGTAGCCGGCGTGCCGGATCAATTCGCCGTTGAGGATCTGCTCGACAAAGCGCGTCGTCGTCGCCCAGGGCGAGCTGACAGCCAGTAGGCGCCGAACCACCAGGCTCCCGATCTGCCAGAGCGCGACGATGCACGGCGCAGCACCAGCAGCGCGGTCGAGCAGCCGTGCGCCAGCGGATGGCGCGGGGCGAGTGGCTGCAGACGACGTGACGGATGTCATGGCACGACGCCTATCGCTCGTCGTCCCCGCGAAGGCGGGGACCCATACGCCGTGTCGTGGCGATGGGGCACGGTCCAGTGACAAATCGAAAGCGTGGTGGTTATGGATCCCCGCCTTCGCGGGGACGACGGCAGAGTGGCGCGATGACGGCAGCTGCAAGCAGCTGTGTAGCGAACACGCTCACGACTTCGCTTCCTGGCCGAAGATCGGCACGAACAGCTCGTCGATCGGCACCGGCTTCTCGATCAGCGCCTGATCGGCGAGATATTGCACCAGCGCTTCGAGCGTCGCCCGGTTCGGCTCGATGCCGTAGGGCCAGGGATCGCCGCCGAACACCTGCGTCGATCTCCTCGATCTCGGCCGCCATCCACGGCAGCATGTAGCGCAGCGTGCCGAGCTCGCGCATCTTCTTGGCCGCGATCGCCTTGGCCTCGCAGAACGCGTTGAACAGGCTCGTCGCCACGAACGGATGCTTCTCGTAGACGTCGCGGCGGATCACGACGAGATGCATGATCGGAAAGATCCTGGTGCGCCGGAAGTAGTCCATCTCGCGCGCGCGGTAGTCCGGAAACAGCCGCGCGATGTTCGGATTGCGTCTTGAGCGCCTTCGGCAGGCCGGAGCCGATGATGGCGGCGATGTCGCCGGCCTCCAGCCGGTCGTTGAGCGACATGCTCGCTGCGTGTGCGGCTCGATCGCGACCGGTTGCGCACGAGCGGAATGCTCGAGCGGCGCGCCGTGCGGCTTGGTGTCGTTGATGCCGCCCTCGACCCAGGTCACGCCGGAGAGGTCGACGCCGTGGTCGTGCTGCAGCAGGCCGCGGATGAAGATCGCCGCCGTCATGGCGTAGAGCGGCACGCCGATGCGCTTGCCGGCGAGGTCCTTCGGCGTCTCGATCACCTGGCGCTTGTCGATCGCGATATAGCCGTGGCGGAACACGCGCGAGGGAAACACCGGGATCGCCACCATCGGGCAGTCGCCGCGCACCGCGTGCGCGGATGAATTCCGAGCTCGACATCTCGCAGGCGTCGAACTCGAGATTGTTCCGCATCCGGTCGAAGATTTCGCGCGGATGGTCGATCGGCAGGAAATTGAGGTCGATGCCGTCGCGGCTTCACGTCGCCGGTGTAGAGCGCCAGCATGCGGTCGTAGAGGCCGCAGGCGAACGTGATCGGAATTCCGGACATCGCTCCGCCCTTCGATGTCCCCGCTCTGCCGCGGTCATCCCCGCGCAAGCGGGTATCCAGTGTCCAGTGTCCGGTCTCGATGGCTCGGGTCCCCGCATGCGCGGGGACGAACGAGCCGGGTCATTATTCGCAAGCTAGCCGCGCGCACGCAACAGCGGCTATAAGGCGCCCATGACAATCCCTCCACCCGCCAGCAATTCCGCACCCTGCTCAAGCCCGGCGCCGCCGTCATCCTGCCCGGCGTGAGCAATGCGCTTGCCGCCCGCGTCGTGGCCGATCTCGGCTTTCCCGGCCGCCTATATCACCGGCGCCGGCATCGCCAACACCTATCTCGGCATTCCGGACAACGGGCTGGTGACGCTCTCGGAGCTCGCCGATCACGTCGCAGCCATCCGCGACGTGTTTCCCGGGCCGCTCATGGTCGATGCCGACACCGGCTTCGGCAACGCCATGAACATGATCCGCACCATCAAGCTCCTGGAGCGCGCCGGCGCCGATGCGATCCAGATCGAGGATCAGGTGTTCCCCAAGCGCTGCGGCCATTTCGACGGCAAGGAGGTGATCCCGGCAGCCGAGATGGTGGCGAAGGTGAAGGCCGCGGCCGATGCACGCAGCGATCGCCGATCTCATCATCGTGGCGCGCACCGACGCCATCGCGACCGACGGCTTCGAGCCTGCGATCGAGCGCGCGCATCGCTATCGCGAGGCCGGCGCCGACGTGACCTTCGTCGAGGCGCCGAAGACGCCCGAGCAGATCGCCGCCATCGGCAAGCTGCCGTGGCCGCAGATCGTCAACATCGTGCTCGGCGGCCGCACGCCCGAGCTGCCGAACGAGAAGCTCAAGCAGCTCGGCTTCGCGGGCGTGCTCTACGCCAATCTGGCGCTGCAGGCGTCGGTGCGCGGGATGCAGCTCGCGCTCGGCGCGCTGCGCAAGAACGGCCAGGTCGGCGACGCCAATGCGCTGGCGGTCGATTTCTCCGAGCGCCAGCGGCTGGTCGGCAAGGACGAGTTCGACGCGCTGGAGCAGAAATACAAGGTATGACGGGCTTCTCTGGCGCCGTTTACCAATCATTTGCTTTCTACTTTTCATTCACCATGATGCATGGCTCAATGCTGCCGTGACGTCGTCGTTGGAGGGGCTTGATGATCCACCAGCAAGCAGCGCACCAGCAAACAGCACAAGAGCGTCGGCAGGGTGCGTGGTTCAGTTCCCTGATCGACAAACTCCTGGATTACATCGACGAGGTTGGGAGCAGCCTGGGGCTGCCGACCAGTGCCGATGATCTCTACTGTCAGAAGGTAAGGGTCGAGGCCCGCATCGATCGGCTCGGCCGCTAGCGGCACCAAACGCAAATCACGAAAAGTGGCGGTTTGACCGAGATCAAAGCGCCACTTCCAGGCCCGGCGGAGGATTTGGTACCACCTCCGAGACCGGACCACCATGAAAACCATCCTTGTTTTGAGCGGCGGCAGCGATTCCGATTCTCCGGTATTCGAAACCGCGCTCGCCGCCGCTCAACCGCTGGGCGCGCATCTGCGCTTCGTGCATATCCGGATCAGCTCCGGCCAGGCCGCGATGTATTCGCCGCATGTCGAGTTCGCCCGCGGCCCCGCGCTGGTGGATGCCCTCGGCCGGCTCGAGAACGATGCGGAGCGCCGCTCGGCGGCGTTCGGCGATCACGTGCGGGCGTTCTGCACGCGCTTCAACATCACGATGCTGGATGCGCCGGGGCCGGCGAAAGGCGTGACCGCAAGTTTCCTGGAAGAATCCAACGATGCGGCGCGCCGCCTCGTCGGTCATGCCCGCCACCACGATCTCGTGGTCATGGCGCGGGCCAAGCGCGCGAACGGGCTGCCGCCCGACTTCATCGAGACGCTGCTCCTCAATAGCGGGCGTCCGGTCCTGCTCGCGACCAGCGAGGCGCCGCGCAAGCTCAATGGCACGGTGATGGTGTGCTGGCGCGAGACGCCGGACGCCGCGCGCGCTCTCGGCGTCGCCATGCCGCTCCTCACCAGGGCGGAGCGGGTCGTGTTCGTCGGTGTGCAGGAGAAGGGCAACGACATCGAGGAAGCGCTCAACGACGTTGCGGCCCAGTTCCGCTGGACGGGCGTGCCGGCCCATATCCGCCCGATCTCGTCTCAGGGCCGCTCGGTCGCCGACGTTCTGGCGTCGGCCGCCGAAGCCTGCGCCGCCGATCTGATGGTCATGGGCGCCTATGGCCATTCGTACATGCGCGAGGTGATCTTCGGCGGCTGCACCCAGGCGGTGATCCGCCATGCCGAGCGGCCGGTGCTGCTGCTGCATTGAACGGCATGGCCGCGGCAACTCGGCGCCACGGCAAGGGGCTCGACTGCCGCCGCGAACCCCACTACAATTTGGTTACAAATGATACCAATCCGGTGAACGCCCCGGCATGACCATCCCTGTCCTCATCGTCGGCGCCGGCCCCGTCGGGCTTGCGCTCGCGGGCGATCTCGGCTGGCGCGGCATCGCCTGCACGCTGATCGAGAAGACCGACGGCGCGATCGAGCACCCCAAGATGGACCTCATCGGCGTGCGCACCATGGAGTTCTGCCGCCGCTGGGGCATCGCCGACTGGGTGCGCGACGCGCCCTATCCGGGCGACTATCCGCAGGACTACGTCTGGCTCACCTCGCTCACCGGCTATGAGCTCGGGCGCGAGCCGTTTCCCGGCCGCGCCTTCGAGGCCTGCCCGCCGGAGAGCCCGCAGAAGCGCGAGCGCGTGCCGCAGGACATGTTCGATCCGATCATCAAGCGGTTCGCGACCTCGTTTCCGAGCGTCACGCTGCTGCAACAACACCGAGCTGATCGGGTTCGAGGAGAAGCCCGATCGCGTGCGTCGCCACCGTGCGCGACACGCTCACCGGCGCGACGCGCGACGATCGAGGCCGACTACCTGGTCGGCACCGACGGCGGCGGCTCGATGGTGCGCGAGCAGCTCGGCATCGGCATGAGCGGCCATCCGGCGCTCACCTACACCACCAATGTGATCTTCCGCTGCCCGGACTTCGCCTCGCTGCACGACAAGGGCAAAGGCTACCGCTTCATCTTCATCGGGCCGGAAGGCACCTGGCTCACCATCGTGGCGATCAACGGCGGCGATCGCTTCCGCATGTCGATCGTCGGCACGCCCGACAAGGTCAACCACACCGAGGCCGACATCCGCGCGGCGCTCGAGCGCGCCATGGGCAAGGATTTCGACTACGAGATCCTCTCGGTGATGCGCTGGGTGCGGCGCGAGCTGGTCGCCGACAGCTATGGCACGCGGGCGCGTCTTCTCGCGGGCGACTCGGTGCATCTCACGTCGCCGACCGGCGCGCTCGGCATGAACACCGGCATGCAGGATGCGGTCGATCTCGGCTGGAAGCTCGACGCCGTGCTCAAGGGCTGGGGCGGGCCGAACCTGCTCGCGACCTACGAGATCGAGCGCAAGCCGGTCGCGGTGCGCAACATCAAGGCCTCGACCGACAATCTCGAGCGCATGCTGGCGCCGCGCACGACCCACAAGCCGCCGCCGGAAGTGTTCCAGCCCGGGCCGGCGGGCGACGCCGCGCGCAAGGCCTATGGCGACTGGTACACCGAGCTGATGCGCCACGAGTGGTTCATGAACGGCTATCACCTCGGCTATCGCTACGACAATTCGCCGATCGTGTGTGCCGGACGGCACGCCGGCGCCGCCGCTCGAAGGCCAGACCTATACGCAGATCGCGCGGCCGGGCGCGCGCGCGCCGCATGTGTGGCTGGCGGACGGGCGCTCGACGCTCGATCTCTATGGCCGCGGCTTCGTGCTGCTGCGGCTTGGCGCCGATGCGCCGGCGGGCGAGGGCCTTGCAGCGCGCCGCGCGCGAGCGCGGCGTGCCGCTCGAGGTCGTCGCGCTCGACGAGCCGGCGGTGTCTCGAAGGCCTATGAGCGCCGGCTGGTGCTGGTGCGTCCCGATGGCCATGTGGCCTGGCGCGCCGATGCGGAGCCGCACGATGCGCGCGCGGTCATCGATCGCGTGCGCGGTGCGCGGCCGTCGCGGCGGCGCAGGCGCGGTCGGACCTTGAGGTTGCATCATGAATCGCGTCAGAATCGGCGAGACAGGAGATGGCCATGCTGCTGACGATGAAGCAAGACCTGAGCTCTCCCTATTACGCGAACCTGCACGCGCAGCACTTTTCGCCCGGCTGGGCGCGGCCGGAGCCCTCGATGTGGCCGGAGCCGAAGCCGAAATTCAAGCCGGCGGTGTGGCGGTTCGCGCAGGCCAAGCAGGCGCTCGACGCCTCGCACAACATGGTGCCGGCCGACCAGACCGAGCGCCGCAACCTCATCATGGTCAATCCGATCGAGGGCAACACCTACGCCACCACCCGGCATCTCGTCGCCGCCTATCAATGCGTGATGGCCGGCGACACGCGCGCGCACGCATCGCCACTCGGCCGGCGGCGCTGCGGCTGGTGCTCAAGGGCAAGCCCGGCATCTACACGATCGTCAACGGCACCCGCATCGACATGATGCCCGGGCGATGTGGTGCTCACGCCGGCGTGGTGCTGGCACGGCCATGTCAACGAGACCGACGAGACCGGCTACTGGATCGACTTCCTCGACATCCCGTTCGTCCAGCTCAGCGAGGCGATGTTCTTCGAGCCCTATCCGAGCGGCGAGCTGGAGCCGGTCACCTCGCGCGGACCGACGCCGATGCGCATTCCCGTCGAGCGAGGCGCTCGGGCCTGGGCGCGACGCCAAGACCGTCGAGATCGCCAAGGACGTGATGCCGACCATCGCGCTGCATCTCATCCGCCAGCCCAAGGGCGGCCGCGCACGAGATGCCGAAGAGCACGATCAACAACATCTATGCGGTGGTCGAGCGGCAAGGCGCGCATCACCGCCGAAGGCGTTTCGACGAAACGCTCGCGCGTCGGCGACGTGGTCGCGATGCCGTGCTGGCACGCGCACGCGATCGAGGCGCCGGAGGACGCGGTGCGTGTTCCGCGTCTCCGACGAGCCGCTCATGACCAAGCTCGGGCTGTTGCGGACGGCGGCGTTGAGCTTCGTTGCAAGGACACGCTGCAACCTTGCGTCATCGCCGGCTAGACCCGGCGATCCAGTCTTCAGCGAAGTTGGCGATCGATCCTTCGGCGGAGGATCGGATGCCCGCGCGCGGGCATGACAACTGATTGCGGCTCGTTTGGGACCACAGGAGAACGCTTCCGTGCGCTACATCGACGCCTTCAATCATTTCTTTCCCGAAGCGCTATTTCGATGCGCTGCTGGAGAGCGCCGGCCGGCGCCAAGGACATCGGCAAGCGCGTGCGCGGCATTCCGGCGCTGTTCGACCTCGATCAGCGGCTGCGCGTCGTCGAGCAGTTCGAGAATTACACGCAGGTGCTGTCGCACGGCCTGCCGCCGGTCGAGCGGCTGTTCGGCCCGGACAAGTCGCCCGAGATGGCGCGCATCGCCAATGACGGCCTCGCCGAGATCGTCGCCAAGCATCCCAAGCATTTCGTCGGCTATTCGGCGCTGCTGCCGATGAACGCGCCCGAGGCAGCGGCGAAGGAAGCCGAGCGCGTGCTCAAGAACGGCGCCAATGCCATCCAGCTCGCCACCAACGCCAACGGCGGCGCCGCTCGACGAGAAGCATTTCTGGCCGATCTACGAGGTGATCGAGAAATCCGGCAAGCCGATCCTGCTGCATCCCGTCGCGCACGCGCGCAGATGCCGGACTATCCGACCGAGACCTATTCGAAATACGAGATCTGCAGCGTGCTCGGCTGGCCCTACGAGACCGGCGTGACGCTCGCGCGCTTCGTGTTCTCCGGCATCATGGACCGCTATCCCGATCTCAAGATCATCTCGCATCATCTCGGCGGCGTCATTCCCTATCTCGAAGGCCGCGTCGCGCACAGCTTCGATCAGCTCGGCGCGCGCACCTCGGACGAGGACTACGGCGCGCTGCTCAAGAGCCTGAAGAAACGTCCCTACGACTATTTCAAGGATTTCTATGGCGACACCGCGGTCGAAGGCGCGCGCGCCGCCACCATCTGCGGCATCGATTTCTTCACGCCCGATCACATGCTGTTTGCGTCCGACTGTCCGTTCGACAAGGAGAAGGGCCCGGGCTACATCCGCGACACCATCAAGGTGCTGCAACTCGATCGGCCTGTCGGAGGCCGACAAGGAGAAGATCTGCCACCGCAATGCGCAGCAGTTGTTCGGGCTTTCGTGAATAGGCAAAGCCTCTCGGCTGTCGTCCCCGCGAAGGCGGGGACCCATAGCCACCGCGCTTTCGATATCTCATCCGCCATGCCACATCGAGAGGACACGGCGTATGGGTCCCCGCCTTCGCGGGGACGACAGCAGAGTACGACGCATACTGTGTTTCATCCATGAGTCTCTGATGTCCTCCCCCCGCCGGATCGATTTCCACTTCCATCTCATCCCGCAGTTCTACCAGGAGGCCGCCTATGCGGCCGGTGCCGGGCCCGCGATCGGGCGCTATCCGGACTGGTCGCCCGAGCTCGCGCTCGAGCTGATGGACGCAGAACGGCATCGAGGTCGCGCTCACCTCGCTGGCGCAGCCGGGCGTGCAGTTCGGCGATCCGCAAGCAGGGCGGCCGCGCTGGCGCGGCGCTGCAACGACTATGCGCGCCGAGCTCGACGCGCGCTGGCCGCAGCGCTTCGGCGCGCTTCGCGACGGTGCCGATGTGGGATATGCGCGAGGCGATCGCCGAGATCGAGCATCGCTCTGAGCGAGCTCAAGCACCAGGGCGTCTGCCTGTTCGCGAGCTACGGCGAGAAGTTTCTCGGCGATCCAGCATTTCGATCCGGTCATGGAGGCGCTCAACGCGCGCGCCGCGGTCGTGTTCGTGCATCCGGCGCTGCATCCGTCGAGCCGCAAGCTCGATCTGCCCTGGCCGGGCTTCATGATGGAATATCGTGTTCGACACCACGCGGGCGGCGGTGAACCTGGTGTTCAGCGGCGCGATCGAGCGCTTTCCGCGCATTCGTTTCGTGCTGGCCCACGCCGGTGGGCTGATGCCCTACTTCGCCTGGCGGCTGTCGATCTCGCCGATGATCGACAAGCGGCTGGAGCAGCTCTCCCGCGCCGACAGGTCTATGCGCGGCTCGGCCGCTTCTGGTACGACAACGCGCTCGTCGCCCACCGCGGAAACGCTGGCCTGCCTGCAGCGGCGTCGCGCCCGCCGGCCAGATCGTCTTCGGCAGCGACTTGCCGTTTGCCAACGCCCGCGTCATCGGCGAGGCGGTGAAGACCTACGAGGCGGTTGTCGATACCGCATAAGCAGCGCGAGGCCATCGATCGCGGCAATGCGTTATCGCTTTTCCCGCAATGGGCCTGACAGTATGATGGCGGCCGAAAGCCGTATTGATGGCCGTATTCATGGCCGCATTCTTGGAGGCGTTCGATGACGCAGATCCGACCGCTGACGCAGCCGCTCAGCCGCCGTCCGGGCGAGCTCGGCGTGCATTCGCTCGACCACTTCAATTTCTCGGTGTCCGAACGCCGAGGATGCCCGCCGTTTCTATTCGACCTTCGGCCTCGACCTGCGCGAGGAGGGCGGCAGGCTCGAACCTCTACACCCACGGCCACCCGCATCGCTGGGGCTCGATCATCGAGGGGCCGCGCAAGAAGCTGCAGTTCATCTCGTTCGGCGCGTTCGAGGACGACCTGCCGCGCTTCCGCGAGCGGCTCGACGCGCTGCGGGTCGAGCGCATCGATCCGCCGCCCGGCGCGCAATCGAACGGGCTCTGGTTCCGCGATCCTGACGGCACGCCGATCGAGATCCGCGTGGCCGAGAAATCGTCGCCGAACGAGAAATCGTCGCATGAGAGCATCTCGAGCCCGGGCGGCATTGCCGGTGCGCCGAGTTGCAGCACCAAGCCGGTCGTGCAGCCGCGGCGGCTCGCGCACATCCTGGTGTTCACGCGCGACGTGCCGAAGACGATCAAATTCTACAGCGAGGTGCTGGGGCTGCGGCTGTCAGATCGCTCGGGCGACATGATCGCGTTCATGCACGCGATCCATGGCAGCGATCACCACGTGATCGCGTTCGTGAAGGCGGAAGGCCCGGGTCTGCATCACCTGAGCTGGGACGTGCCCTCGATCAATCATATCGGGCTTGGCGCCATGCAGATGGCCGACAAGGGTTTCATCGCCGGCTGGGGCCTCGGCCGCCACGTGCTGGGCTCGAACTACTTCCACTATGTGCGCGACCCCTGGGGCAGCTACTCGGAATATTCTTCCGACGTCGACTACATCCCGGTCGATCACGACTGGAAGAGCGGCGATCATCCGCCGGAGGATTCATTCTACGTGTGGGGGCCGACGCCGCCGCCCGAATTCGCCATCAATCACGAGGCGGTCGCGTAGCGTCTTAGAGACTGCTCGCCTTGGGCGGCGAGCGGTGCGCCTTAGCCGAGCTCACTGCTGGCCGGCGCGGCGGCGAAGCAACGCTCGATGATTGGTTTGATACGGATCGTGCTGGCGCTCGACTCGCAGCCATCCGGAAGCTTCGGCTGTCCGCTCGGTGAGGTGCTGGGGCGGATGCCGGGGTTGGCGGCCGGCGTGAGGCGATCGCCTTTGAAGCTGCGGTCGAGCGTGGTCGCCGTGCTTGCCGTGCTACGAGCGGTCGCGTTCTCGACCTCGAGCCCAATCACAAGGGATGCGGCCGCAAGGCCAATCCCGCCCAGACAATAACTCCACCGTACGCGCATTGCCGAACCCTCCACCCGACCCGGCCTGGCGCGATTTCCGCGCCTGCTTGAGCAGGTACCGTTCGAACTCGCCGACGGGCGTTTTGGTTCAAAGAAAAAAGGCCAGCCGGCCATAAATTTGCCGGGGTGGTATTCGCGCCACACCGCATTTTTGCGTGTTTCTGGTGTCACTTAGACGTCCAGCGGATTTGGTTGCACCTCCAGCCACGCAAGAATCACAGGGCGGCCATGCCAATAGCGAGGCGTCATTAAGAATGGCGCGGCCGGGCAGGCTGCTGCAGCCCCTATGGGTGCACGTCCTCGGTGAACCACTCGGTCGGCAGCTCGTGCCCGAGCCCGCTGCCCTTGGCCTTGCGGTAGACCACCGCGCCGGCGGCGGCGAACTGATAGCCAAGCCCGATATTGTTCAGGAAGCAGGTGACCTCGTGGTCGGACTGCCGCCCCTGCGCGCGGCCGGTGATCAGCTCCGGAATGGTGGGGAGCTTGTCGAACTCGATGCCGCGACCCGACCAGCCATGCTCGTTGGCCTCGTTGGCGAGCGGGAGATCGCGCGCGCTCACATGGATCGGCTTCTGCTCATGAACGTGCAGAGCGAGCCGGTCGGCGCGCTTGACCGCGCTGACCTCGATCTCCGGCAGCTTGATCGAGCTCATGTGCATACCGGGCTCGATCCAGCGCTCGAAGAAGATCGGGTCGAGGCTGTTGCTCGCGCACATCGCGATGTCTGCGCCCGCGATCGCGGCTTCCGGCTGGTCGACCGGCGGTGACCTCGATACCGAGCAGCGCGCTCATCTCCGTGGCGAAGGCTTCGCGGCGGTCTTTCGTCGGACTGAAGCAGCGCACCGATGCGATCTTGCGCACTGCGCAGGCCGCCATCAGCTGCGCGCCGGCCTGCCAGCCGCAGCCCAGAATGCCGACGGTCGTGGCATTGCTGCGGGCCAGATATTTGATGCCCAGCCCGTTCGCGGCGCCGACCCGCATGCGCTGCATCACGCCATCGGGCAGGATGGCGAGCGGCTCGCCATTCTCGGACGAGAACAGCAGGACCAGGCCGACATAGCGGCCGTTGGCGGCCGGCACCTTTTCGCGCACGACATTGTTGCCCTTCTTCGGGAAGGTCACGATGTCGGAATTGATGCGGATCGCTCCGATGCCGAACTTCGGGATCACGCCGTCCATCGACTTGAGGCCATAGATGGCGTTGGGATTGGAGGTCGGCGTGATGCAATCCGAGCGCGTCCGGTTCACCCCTCGACCTTCGATGAGCTCGATGTAGGATTCTTCGAGCGCCTCGATGCACTCGGGCATGGTCAGGAGCTTCTCGACATCCGCATTGGATAAGATCAAAGTCATCGATGGTGCCGTTCAATTTAAGGGCTGCGGTGATCAGGCCATGAGGTCTGGCAGACCGCAGGGGAGGACGCAAGCCGCAATGGATCAAGTCGCAGAGAATGCCGTCAAGACGCTCAATGTTGCTTTCGACGATTATCCGCAGACCCGCGCGCTCAAGAGCGGAGCGGTCAAGTCGGATCGGGTCACGCTCAACTTTTCCGACATCAAGCCAGCCAACTCGCTTCTTCAAGCCGATGGTGCGGGAGCTCAAATTCGACATCAGCGAAATGGCCATCGCGACCTACCTGCAGGCGAAGGCTTACGGCAAGCCGCTGACGCTGATCCCGGCGACCATCATGGGGCGCTTCCAGCACGGCACGATCCTGTGCTACGCGGCGCGCGGCACGCTGACGCCTGCAGACCTTCCCGGCAAGCGTGTGGGTGTTCGGTCGTACAGCCAGACCACGGTCACCTGGGTGCGCGGGATCCTGGCGAACGACTACGGCGTCGATCTCGACAGCATCCATTGGGTGTCGCAGGAGGATGGCCACGTCGCCGAATACAGAGAGCCGCCGGGGGTGGAGCGCGCTCCGCCGCAGAAAGACCTGCTGCAGATGCTGCGGGACGGCGAGATCGATGCGGCGATCTACGGGGCCAATCTGCCCAATGATACGAGCCTGAAGAGCGTGATCCCTGACCCGGATGCAGCCGCGGCGAAATGGTACGCGCAATACAAGGCCGTGCCGATCAATCACATGGTGGTGGCGACCGAGGCGCTGTCGCAGTCCGATCCGGAGGCGGTGCGGGAGGTGTTCCGCCTGCTCGCCGACAGCAAGCGCGCGGCCGGGCTGCCGAAGCCGGGCAGCATCGATTTCCTGCCGTACGGGGTCGAGGCGTGCCGGCCGGCGCTCGAGCAGATGATCAAGTTTACGCTGCAGCAGAAGCTCCTCCCGCGCGCCCTGACGGTGGAGGAGCTGTTCGACAAGACCACCCGTGCACTCATGCCTTGAGAGTGAGCATCCGGGGCGCGAGATGGGCCGTAGCTGCGCCCGAACGAACGACGCTGGGGACGATCAGTGCAGGGCCTCGTCGGGATCCCCAAATCTTGGCGAATCTGCCAAGCGTTGCGGGTAGCGTCATTGGTAAAGCGTTGCAGTCGGGCAACGCTTTACGGCTTTTATTAAATGGGGCCGCAATTTTACCCCGGCGCAACGCTTAATCTATACGTTTTTGTGAAATAAGACCGGAACGAAACGTCATAGAAGACTATTAGGAGCGCGGCCTTGGCAAATGCGGTGGGAGTGAACCTGATGGGACTGGCTGGCTTGGGACGGACCTCGTGGCGCCGCGTCCTGGCGTCAGGCGTGGCTTTGGCCTTTGTCGCAGGCTTCGTCGGCTCGGCGGACGCAGCGTCCCGCTACGGCCGCACGCAGACGGTCAGCAAGAAGCGCGATCCGGCCAAGGCGCCGTTCGGCGAATTGCCGAAGGGACCGCTGCAGATGGTGGTGTCGATCGGCGGGCAGCACGTGACGCTCTATGCCAATGGCCAGCGGATCGAGCAGGCCAGGGTCTCGACCGGCACGCCCGGTCATCCCACCCCGCTGGGCGTGTTCAGCGTGATCGAAAAGGACCGCTTTCACCGCTCAAACCTCTATGACAGCGCGCCCATGTTCTACATGCACCGCCTGACCTGGTCGGGCGTGGCCATGCACGAAGGGGTCTTGCCCGGCTTTGCGGCGTCGCACGGCTGCATCCGCATGCCGACCCAGTTCGTCTCGCGCCTGTGGCAGATCAGCAAGCTCGGCGTGCGGGTCGTGATCGCGCGCAACGACCCCGTGCCTTATGAGTTCGATCATCCGAAGCTGTTCAATCCAAGCCTGAAGCCGGTGGCGCAGCTGTCCTCGGTCGAGCCGCGTTCGGGCCTGGGCTCGACGCTCGCGATCGCTGAGCCCGTAGCGCGTCCCGTGGTGCTCGCCCAGGCGACCGTGACCGACGCCGTCGAGCAGGCGCAACCGCCCGTCGAGGTCGAGGCTCCTGCCGCCAGCCAGCCGGCCGATGTTGACACCACCGCCGCGACGCCGCCAGCGCAGGCGGTTGATGCGCCGGCCGTTGCTCCGGCGGCCACGCCAGCCGTGAGGGTGCAGAGCCTGAGAAGCGCGAGCCGACTGACGCGGAACCCAAGAAGCCCTTGCCGACGCGCAACCGGGCTGGCGAGCCGGTCAAGACGTCCGGTCAGGTCGCCGTTTTCGTCAGCAAGCGGGAGAAGAAGATCTTCGTGCGGCAGGGTTTCGAACCCGTGTTCGACATGCCGATCGAGATCGCCAACCCTGAGCAGCCGTTGGGCACCCACGTCTTCACGGCGATGGAAGTCAAGGACGGCGGCGCCCACATGCGCTGGAACGCGATCAGCATGCCGGCTGAGCATTTGGCCCGTCCGATCGACGTCCGTGGCGGCAAGAAGTCCAGGAACGTTGAGCCGGTGGCGGCCCACGATGGGAAGGCGGCCCTCGACCGCCGCGGAGGCGCTCAATCGCATCAACCTTCCGCCGGAAGCCGTCGAGCGCATCAGCGAGCTGCTGACGCCGGGCTCGTCGCTGATCGTGTCCGATCACGGGCTCGGCCGCGAGACCGGCCGCTACACGGAATTCATCGTCCTGACGCAGTAATCTGCGCCAAGGCGCCCATGGCCGGGCGCAATCCGATCAGCTAGGCTGCCGCTGTTGCGGCAGCCTTTTTGTTTCTGCCGGCTTGGTTTGGAGCGGGCAGAGGGAGCGAACATGGGACACCGGATGGCGCGAACGGCCGCATCTGCGGCAATCGCGATCGCTGTCGCTGTTGTGGCAGCCGACCTTGCCCTCGGTCAAAGCTGGCCCACAAAGCCTGTGCGCGTGATCGTGCCGTTCTCTCCCGGCAGCGCCACCGACCTCGTGCCGCGCACGGTGTTCGACCAGGTCGCCGCCCAGGTCGGCCAGACCATCATCATCGACAACCGCGCCGGCGGCGGCACCACTGTCGGCACCGCCACGGTCGCCAAGGCGGAGCCGGACGGGCATACGCTGCTTGCGCATTCGAACGGTCTCGTGACCACGCCCGCGATTCAGGCCAGCGTTCCTTATGATCCGGTGGCGGATTTCGCCGCGATCACGCCGCTTGCCGTCGTGCCGATGGTGCTGGTGATCTCGCCGGAGAAGAAGATCACCACGCTCAAGCAGCTCGTCGATGTGGCCAAGGCCAAGCCGGGGACGCTCAACTACGCGGCCGCCGGCATCGGCACGCCGCCGCATCTGACCATGGAACGCTTCCGGATCGCCGCCGGCTTCACCGGTCAGCTGGTGCCGTTCCGGGGCGCGCCGGAAGCTCTCACCGAGGTCCTGGCTGGCCGCGTCGACGTTTACTTCGCTCCGGCGCCGCCCGCGATCGAGTTCATCCGCGATGGCAAGCTGCTGGCGCTGGCGGTGTCGAGCGTCAGGCGGGCGGCCGCGCTGCCCGATGTGCCGACCACGCTCGAGGCCGGCTTTCCGGATTCAGACTTTGACTTCTGGGTCGGCATGTTCGCCCCCAAGCAGACCCCGCGCGGGATTGTGGCGCGCATCCAGGCCGAGACCGTCAAGGCTCTGCAGAACCCGTCGGTCATCGCCAAGCTCGCCAATCTCGGCGTTGAGCCGTTGACCCAGAGCCCGGAGGATTTCGATGCCCGGGTAGCCAAGGAGGCGCGCATCGCGGTCGAGCTCGCACGCGCGGCCAAGATTCCGCTGCAGTGATGGCGTGAGTTCCGCTAAGGCTTGCCTCCCGCACGCCAATCACGCACCGAGCTCGATGCATGTTCGAAGGCTTTACCAAGACTGAAATCAAGACCACTGGCGCCCGCATTGTGACGGTCCATGGCGGCAAGGGTCCGCCGGTCCTGCTGATGCACGGCAATCCGTTCTCGCATGTGTCCTGGCACAAGGTCGCGCCGCGGCTCGCCGAGGAGTTTACCGTGGTGGCGACCGACCTGCGCGGCTATGGCGATTCCGAGAAGCCGCCCGGCGGTGCCGACCATTCCGGCTATTCGTTTCGCACCATGGCGCAGGATCAGGTGGAGGTGATGGCGGCGCTGGGATTCAAGCGCTTCTATGCGGCCGGCCACGATCGCGGCGCCCGCGTGCTGCATCGCATGTGCCTTGACCACCCCGACAAGGTCGCACGTGCCGCGATCCTCGACATCATCCCGCAGCATCACCTGCTCAATAATGTGACACGCCAGTGGGGCACCTTCTCCTGGCACTGGTTCTTCATGATCCAGCCGCACGACTTCCCGGAGCGGTTGATGGGCGCCGACCCCGACTATTTCATCGAGAAGAAGCTTGCCAAGACCCCCCAGGGGCTGAGCTTCTTCGATCCGGCGGCACTCGCAGAATACAAACGCCATTTCCGCAATCCGGCCACCATTCACGCCATGTGTGAGGACTATCGCGCGACCCATGGGGTCGACCTCGCCATGGACGAGGCGGACTTCAAGGCCGGCCGCAAGATCACCAGCCCACTGCTGCTCCTGTGGGGGGCGACCGGCGGGGTCGGGCGTAACCATAAATCCATGGAAATCTGGCCGCGCTACGCCGCCGATATCCGGGATGGCAAGGCGCTGCCCTGCGGCCACTACCTCTCCGAGGAAGCGCCAAATGAAACTTATGCCGAGCTGCGCGCGTTCTTTGCTGAGGGTGAGGCGCTTTAGCTCAATCCGCGCCCTCGCGCGGGTCGACGGGCTTTGCTACTGATAAAGGGCCAGCAAGGGTTGCATCCCATTCGCGCCTCACATCCACGTCACTCCGTGTAACGAAACTGCACGATGCAGCCCAATCCATCCAATCGGTGGCAGGCAGTGCTCAACGCAGGGCGCGTTGCGGCAAGCTTTTGCAGTCGCACCATCGGCTGGAGCCGGATCGGCTTCCTGGTCAGCGCCGTTATCATATTGATCGCGGTGGTGGTGCTGGTCCGCATCCTGCGCGACATCGAGGTCGGCGAGGTCGTGCAGGCGCTCAAGGAGACCGAGGCCCGCGACATTGGGCTCGCCGCGCTGTTCGTTGCCTTTGGCTATTTCACGCTGACCTTCTACGACCTGTTCGCGCTGCGCACGATCGGTCGCTCCGATATCCCCTACCGTGTGGCGGCGCTTGGCGGCTTCACCAGCTATTCGGTCGGTCACAACGTCGGTGCGAGCGTGGTGACCGGCGGCGCGGTGCGCTATCGCATCTATTCAGCCTGGGGACTTGATGCGGTCGCGGTCGCCAAGGTGTGTTTCATCGCCGGACTGACGTTCTGGCTCGGCAACGCGACTGTGCTCGGTCTCGGCATCGCCTTCGAGCCGCAGGCTGCGAGCGCCATCGACCAGCTGCCGCCGTGGGCCAATCGGATCGCCGCCATCCTGACCCTCGTCGTGCTGACAAGCTACGTCGCTTGGGTGTGGAACAAGCCGCGCGTCATCGGCCGTTCCGGCTGGCAGGTCACGCTCCCCGGCGGGCCGCTGACCCTGCTGCAGATCGGCATCGGCATCGTCGACCTGGCCTTCTGCGCGCTCGCCATGTACATGCTGGTGCCGGACGAGCCGAACATCGGCTTTGTCACCGTGGCCGTCATCTTCGTGTCGGCGACGCTGCTTGGTTTCGCGAGCGCGGCGCCCGGCGGCATTGGCGTGTTCGACGCCGCCATGCTGGTCGCGCTGTGGCAGTTCGACAAGGAGGAGCTGCTGGCGGGACTGCTCCTGTTCCGGTTGATCTATTATGTAGTCCCGTTTGCGATCTCGCTTGTCATTCTGGGCATTCGCGAGCTCTTGCTTGCAACGCGCGGCCCGCCACCGCCCGCACTGATGTCCTGACCGGCGCCGGTGTGGGTGTCGCACGCCGTCCGAAAGCGCTATGAGGTGTGCAGGGCGGACAGCCCATAGCGCTGGGTCGTGCGATGAGCCTGATCAATCACCTGGATGGTTTGCAAATCGGTCGATGGATCGACTGGCTTCGGCCCGCGCAGCTTGTGCTGGCCGCTGCCATCCTCGCATTCGGTGGGCTTTGGGCGCTCGGTTACATGTCGATTGTTCCCGCGCTTGTCGGCTTCAGCCTGATTGTTGCATCGGCGCTCCTCACCTTAGTGCGGGCTGCGGCCACACGGGAGGCTTCCGTACCCGCAGCGCCGGTGATTCAGCCCAGCCAGGAAGCGCTGGTCGAGGCCATCCTGTCCGGCCTGCCCGACGCGGTGGTGGCGCTCGATCCGCAGGGCACGATCGTGGCCCTCAATGCGCGCGCGACTGCACTTGCGCCTGCGTTGCGGCGGGGTGAGCCGCTGTCGCTTGGGCTGCGCAATCCCGGTGGTGCTGGATGCTATCCGCCGTGCCGGAGCGAACGGCGAGGTCGAGCGGGCCGAGTTCGTTGTCCGCACCCCGGTCGAGTGCTGGTACGAGGTGGTCGCGGTGCCGGTGACACCGGTGTCGGGCTCGGCCGGCAGGCTCATCATGACCACTTTCCACGATCTCACGCCGCTGCGCCGTGCCGAGGAGATGCGCGCCGATTTCATCGCCAATGCCAGCCACGAATTGCGCACACCGCTGGCCGCGCTGTCGGGCTTCATCGACACGCTGCGAGGGTCGGCGCGCAACGATCCCTTCGCCCGCGACCGTTTTCTCGGCATCATGGAAACGCAGGCCAATCGCATGGCGCGCCTGATCGGCGACCTGCTGTCGCTCTCGCGCATCGAGCTCAATGAGCACCGGCGTCCTGATGCCGAGGTCGATCTCGTCGCCATTGTGCGTCAGGTCATCGATGGGCTGCAGACGCTGGCGCGCGACCGCGAGGTCGAGGTGCGGCTGAGCGTGCCGGCCAACTCGCTGAGGGTGCGCGGCGATCGCGACGAATTGCTGCGGCTGTTCGAGAACCTGGTGGAGAACGCGCTGAAATATGCAGCCTCCGGCAAGCGCGTCGACATCACCCTGTCGCCGCCGTCCGAGCGCGAGGTCCGCGTCGCGGTGCGCGACTATGGCCCCGGCATTGCGCCCGAGCATTTGCCGCGGCTGACCGAGCGCTTCTATCGCGTCGATGTGACCGAGAGCCGGGCGCAGGGCGGCACCGGACTCGGCCTCGCCCTGGTCAAGCACATCGCCAACCGGCATGGCGGACGGATAACCATCGAAAGCGTGCCGGGGCAGGGGGCGACCTTCACGGTGCATCTGCCGGCGCTGCGGTCGTGGCGCTAGCCGGCGCATTGTCATTTTTTGCCATTATCTAATTGAAAAAATTACGCTTTCTGTCCTAGTGGTTTCGTTTTGCCAAAAATGGGTGCTGTGTCGACCTGTTGGCCCTACAAAGCTTGCACCTTCCTAACTTCACCTGAGGTGAAATATAGCGCGTTGCGCGCGGCGCGCAAGGGAGAGAAGCGAGGCCCTCGACAGAGCTGCGGCCCGCTGGTATGAGATTTCGAGATTTCTCGAATTAATGGAGCAATGATGAAGCGCGCTGCCGCTCCCAAGCTTGCCGTGGTTGGACACGTCGGTCCCGCACCCTCCGGCGGCAATCTCTCGGCGGCGCATGCCCTTGCGGCGCTCGCGGCGCTCGGCCAGCCGACCCGGCTCGAAATTTTTCGCCTGCTGGTCCGCGGCGCTCCCAACGGAGTGGCCGCTGGCACGATCGCCGCAACGATCAGCTGTCCTAACAACACGCTGTCATCCCATCTGGCGATTCTCGCGCGCGCCGAACTCATTCACGGAACCCGCGACGGGCGATCGATCCTGTATCGCGCCGATCTCGATGGCATGCGGGCGCTGGTCGCATTCCTGTTGACCGACTGCTGCAATGGCCATCCGGAAGTCTGTACCCCGATCTCCTCGGTCATCGATTCCGCCTGTGGGTGTCCCGCCATGCCGGCAAAGAAGGGAGGTTCTGATGCGCGTCGTAAGTGATCACGAGCCGTTCAACGTTTTGTTTCTCTGCACCGGCAATTCGGCCCGCTCGATCATGGCCGAAGCTATTCTGAACAAGCTCGGAGCCGGCAAGTTTCTCGCCTACAGCGCCGGCAGCAAGCCCAAGGGGCAGCCACATCCGGAAGCGATCAGGCTGCTGCAGAGCCTCGAGTACGACACGTCCAAGTTTCGTTCGAAATCGTGGAACGAGTTCGCCAAGCCAGACGCTCCTGCGCTCAATTTCGTCTTCACGGTTTGCGACAACGCGGCCGGCGAGGCGTGTCCGTTCTGGCCCGGTCAGCCCATGACCGCGCACTGGGGCATTCCTGATCCCGCCGAAGCCAAAGGCACACCCGCCGAGATCGCGCTCGCGTTCAAGGACGCCTATCGGATGCTCCGTCAGCGCATCGAGATCTTCGTGGCGTTGCCGATCCGAAGCCTTGATCAGCTTACATTGCAGCGGCGGCTGCAGGAGATCGGGCGCACCGCCGCACTCGCCAAGGCGACCGAGCCACATTGATGCCGTCGCTGGCGCAACGTGTCTTTTGCGAATGGCTGGGCACGGCGCTCCTGCTCGCCGCCGTGGTCGGCTCCGGGATCATGGCGCAGCGCCTTGCAGGCGGAAATGTCGCCCTGGCGCTCCTCTGCAACACACTGGCCACCGGGGCGATCCTCCCGGTCCTCATTCTGGTCTTCGGTCCGCTCTCGGGCGCGCATTTCAATCCGGCGGTGAGCCTTGCATTCTCGCTCCGCGGCGGCCTGCCGTGGCCCGCTGCGGCGACTTACATGCTGGCACAGGTGCTTGGTGGGATTGCTGGTGTGTGGGCCGCGCATCTGATGTTCGAATTGCCAGTCTGGCAGATCTCGACAACGACACGCACCGGCCTCGGTCAGTGGCTAGCGGAAGCGATTGCAAGTTTTGGGTTGGGGCTGACGATATTCGGCTGTGTCAAACGGGCGCCAGCGGCCGTGCCTTATGCCGTCGGTCTCTACATCACCGCGGCCTATTGGTTTACGGCATCGACCTCTTTTGCGAACCCTGCGGTCACCATTGCGCGTTCCCTCTCCGACACCTTCGCGGGAATTGCACCGGCTGGAGTGCTGCCATTCATCGCGGCTCAACTCTTGGGAATGCTCACTGGGCTGGCTGTGGATAGCTGGCTCGGGCGCGCTGTCATGAAGCCCGTCGGCGTTGAAAATTGAGATAGAACAATAGCTTGCTCTGTCATCTAACTGTCATCGAGCGATCATAGAACGATGACATGCGACGTGTAGCGATACCGCCAACCGGATGGCTCGTCGATCGGACGGGGCAGGTCGGTGGCGCACTGAGCGCGTCAGTAACCAAGCTTAACAAAGCCAGAGGTTTTCCGTCGTGGGTCAGGGGCCCGCGCCGGTTAGCTTTTGGCGATGGACAGGAGAAGAGGCATGAGATTGCTCCCGACCCTCGCGACCGCTAGCGTAATTGCAGCGGCAGGCCTGACCCAGGCGATCGCCGCCGACATTTCCGGCGCCGGTGCGACCTTCCCGTATCCGATCTATGCCAAGTGGGCGGATGCCTACAAGAAAGAGACCGGCGTTGGCTTGAACTATCAGTCGATCGGCTCGGGCGGTGGCATCAAGCAGATCCAGGCCAAGACCGTGACCTTTGGCGCAAGCGACATGCCGCTCAAGGCCGCCGAGCTCGACAAGGATGGCCTCGCGCAATTCCCGACCGTGATGGGCGGCGTTGTGCCGGTGGTCAACCTCGAAGGCGTCAAGGGCGGCGAGCTCGCGCTCGATGGCGCGACGCTGGCGAAAATCTTCCTCGGCCAGATCAAGACCTGGAACGATCCCGCGATCGCGAAGCTCAATGCCAACGTGAAGCTGCCGGCGCAGGCGATCGTCGTGGTCCATCGCTCCGACGGATCGGGCACGACCTTCCTGTTCACCGACTATCTCTCCAAGGCCAACCCCGATTGGAAGAGCAAGGTCGGTGCGAACACTGCGGTCGAGTGGCCGGTCGGCATCGGCGCCAAGGGCAACGAAGGCGTTGCCAACAACGTCAGCCAGACCAAAGGCTCGATCGGCTACGTCGAATATGCCTACGCCAAGCAGAACAAGCTCAGCCATTCCAAGATGGCGAACAAGGACGGCAAGGTGGTCGACCCGAACTCGGATGCGTTCTCGGCTGCCGCCGCGAGTGCGGATTGGGAAGGCACTCCTGGCTTCGGCGTCATCCTGACCGACGAACCCGGCGCCGGCTCGTGGCCGATCGCTGGCGCGACCTTCATCCTGATCCACAAGAAGCCGCAGAAGCCGGCTGATGCCGCCGAGGCGCTCAAGTTCTTCGCCTGGGCCTATACCAAGGGCAGCAAGATGGCCGAGGAGCTCGACTACGTGCCGATGCCGGCCAAGGTCGTGACCTCGATCCAGAAGAGCTGGCAGGACATCAAGGACGACAAAGGCCAGCCGGTCTTCACGGCAGCCCACTAACCATGAGCCAGTGGTCTCTCTCCCATAGGTCGTGGGAGAGGGACCATTTGCGGCTTGTGCCAGGCATGCAAGATCGGTTGATTGGGCTCTCCCGCGTCTATCTCAGGAGAGCCTTTCTATGGAACCCGCCAGGGAAGCCACCAGGAGGCAGTCTGTGGTCGACGTAGCGTTGCAGGCTGGAGCTGGCACGGTCGACGCACAGGCCACGCGGGCCCGCGCGCTCGATGGCTTGCGCTTCTGGGACAACGTCTATCGCTGGCTCACGCGCGGCGCGGCGATCGGCGTCCTGGTCATTCTGAGCGGCATCATCGTGTCGCTTTTCATTGGCTCATTGCCGGCGCTGCGGGAATTTGGTTTCAGCTTTCTGACCGAGCAACGCTGGAATCCGGTCACCGAGAAGTTCGGCGCGCTCGCCCCCATCTACGGCACGGTGGTCACCTCCTTCATCGCCATGCTGATCGCCGTGCCGGTCGGGCTGATGATCGCGGTCTTCCTGACGGAGCTGTGCCCGAAGATGCTGCGGCGGCCGATCGGCATCGCGATCGAACTGCTCGCCGGCATTCCCAGCATCATCTACGGCATCTGGGGCCTGTTCGTGTTCGCGCCGTTCCTGCAGGACACGTTGCAGCCCGCTCTGATCACGATCTTCGGCAATGTTCCCATCCTGTCGGCGCTGTTCGAGGGGCCGCCTTACGGGATCGGCGTGCTCACCGCGAGCCTCATCCTCGCCATCATGGTGCTGCCGTTCATTACGTCGATCTCGCGCGATGTGTTCGAGGCCGTCCCGCCCGTGCTGAAGGAAGCGGCCTACGGGCTCGGCTGCACGACCTGGGAAGTGGTGCGCTATGTGGTGATCCCCTACACGCGTGTCGGGGTGATCGGCGGCGTCATGCTCGGGCTTGGCCGTGCGCTGGGCGAGACCATGGCGGTCACCTTCGTGATCGGCAACGCCCACAAGATCTCGAGCTCGATCATCGCGCCCGGCACCACGATCTCGGCGACGATCGCCAACGAGTTCACCGAGGCGGTTGGCGATCTCTACACATCATCGCTCATTGCGCTGGGCCTGATCCTCTTCGTCATCACGTTCTTTGTGCTCGCGGCGGCGCGTTATATGCTGATGCGCATCGAGCGCAGGATCGGGTGATCTCATGAGCTCGCTCTACGCCTCACGCCGCCGCCGCAACATCATCGCGATGGGCTTGTCGCTGACCGCCACCGCGTTCGGGCTCGGCTGGCTGGTGCTCATCCTGGGCGTCCTGCTGTGGGAGGGCTTCTCCGGGCTTTCGCTCAGCGTCTTCACCGAGATGACGCCGCCGCCTGGTAGCGCGGGTGGGTTGCTCAACCCGATCTTCGGGAGCCTCATTCTCACCGTGCTGGCCGTCATGATCGGAACCCCGATCGGAATTCTGGCCGGCACCTACATGGCCGAATACGGCCGCCACGATCGGCTCACGTCGGTCGTTCGCTTCATCAATGACATCCTGTTGAGCGCGCCTTCGATCGTTGTCGGCCTGTTCATCTACGAGGTCATGGTCGCCCCCATGGGTCATTTCTCCGGCCTTGCGGGCGGGGTCGCGCTGGCCGTCATCGTGATTCCGGTCGTCGTACGCACCACAGAGGACATGCTCAACCTGGTGCCCAACCAGCTGCGCGAGGCGGCGGCGTCGCTCGGCATGCCGCGCGCCTACATCATTGCGCGGATATGCTACCGGGCCGCACAGGCCGGCATGATCACCGGCGTTCTGCTCGCCATTGCGCGCATCTCGGGAGAGACCGCTCCGCTCCTGTTCACCGCGCTCAACAACCAGTTCTGGAGCGCCGACCTCAACGCCCCGATGGCGAGCCTGCCGGTCGTGATCTTCCAGTTCGCGCTGTCGCCTTACAAAGACTGGCAGCAGCTTGCCTGGACCGGCGCCTTGATCATCACCTTTACGGTGCTCGCGCTGTCGATCGGCGCGCGTGCGCTAACCGCGAGAAAGTAGTCATGACCGTTGCATCCGTAGCCACCCCGGCCGTCACCGTCACGCATCGCGCGCCGGAGCGCGACAATCTGCCCGAGAAGGTCTCGATCCGGGACCTCGAGTTCTTTTACGGCGATAGCCGGGCCCTCAAGTCGATTACGCTGCCGCTCTACGAGAACAAGGTGACGGCGTTCATCGGTCCTTCGGGTTGCGGGAAATCGACGCTGTTGCGCGTTCTCAACCGGATGTATGATCTCTATCCGAACCAGCGCGCGCAGGGACAGGTGCTGTTCGACGGGGAAGATATCCTGGCGCCCCGGCAGGATCTCAATCTGCTGCGTGCCCGCATCGGCATGGTGTTCCAGAAGCCGACCCCGTTTCCGATGTCGATCTACGAGAACATCGCCTTCGGCATTCGCCTTTATGAGAAGCTGCCGAAGTCGGAGCTCGATAGCCGGGTCGAGATGTCGCTGCGGCGCGCCGCGTTGTGGGACGAGGTGAAGGACAAGCTCGCGATCAATGGGCTGAGCCTGTCGGGCGGCCAGCAACAGCGGCTGTGCATCGCGCGCACCGTCGCGGTCAAGCCCGAGGTGATCCTGTTCGACGAGCCCTGCTCGGCGCTCGATCCGATCTCGACCGCCAAGATCGAGGAGCTGATCGACGAGCTCAAGGCCGACTATACGATCGTGATCGTGACTCATAACATGCAGCAGGCCGCCCGCGTCTCCGATTTCACGGCGTTCATGTATCTGGGTGAGCTGGTGGAGTTCGACACGACCAGCAAGGTCTTTACGACGCCGCGTGATCGTCGCACGCAGGATTACGTCACCGGCCGGTTCGGCTGATCGACAAGGGAATGACGCCAATGACAATCACAATGGGCGAGCACACCGCCAAGGCCTTCGATGTCGATCTGCAGGACATCGCCCGCATGGTCGCGGAAATGGGCGGTCTGGCTGAGAAGCAGGTTGCCGACGCAGTCGAGGCGCTGGCCAGGCGCGATGCCGAGCGGGCCCAGCGCGCGATTGCGCTCGATCCGTCGATCGATGCGCTGCAGCGCGAGGTCGAGGAGAAGGCGGTGCTGACGATCGCGCGCCGGCAGCCGATGGCGGTCGACCTGCGCGAGGTGGTGAGCGCGCTACGCATCGCCAACGACCTCGAGCGCGTCGGCGATCTGGCCAAGAATATCGGCAAGCGGGTGACGGCGATCAGCGGCGATTTCCATCCGCAGAAGCTCATCCGCGGGGTCGAGCACATGGCCGGGATGGTGCTCACCCAGCTCAAGGAAGTGCTGGACAGCTATGTCGGGCACGACATCGATAAGGCGCTTGCGGTGTGGAAGGGCGACGAGGGAATCGACGCCATGTGCACATCGCTGTTCCGCGAGCTTCTGACCTATATGATGGAAGATCCCCGCAACATCACATTCTGCATCCACCTGATGTTCTGCGCCAAGAATATCGAGCGCATGGGAGACCACGCGACCAACATCGCGGAAACCGTTTACTACATGATCGAGGGCCGGCCGATCGCCGAGCAGCGACCGAAGGGTGACACCACCACCCTGGCTGCTGCCTTGGCGACGGACAACTGAGTGACTGCATGAATCCAAACATCCTGATCGTCGAGGACGAAGAGGCGCTCACCCTGCTGCTGCGCTACAATCTGGAAGCCGCCGGCTACGACGTCGAGAGCGTGGCGCGCGGCGACGAGGCCGACCTGCGCCTGCGGGAGGCGGTCCCCGACCTCGTCATCCTCGACTGGATGCTGCCCGGCGTGTCCGGTATCGAGCTGTGCCGGCGGCTGCGCTCGCGGCCGGAGACACGGCAGCTGCCGATCGTCATGCTGACTGCGCGCGGCGAGGAGAGCGAGCGCGTGCGCGGTCTGTCGACCGGTGCGGACGATTATGTGGTCAAGCCGTTCTCCGTCCCCGAGCTGCTCGCTCGCGTGGCCGCGCTGCTGCGTCGCGCCTCGCCGGAGCGCGTTGCCGATGTGCTCGGCTTCGGCGACATCGCGATCGACCGCGAGAAAAAGCGGGTCACGCGCGGGGGGCGCCCGAT
The DNA here is from genome assembly GCA_963817015.1 of uncultured Alphaproteobacteria bacterium. Taxonomy (GTDB): domain Bacteria; phylum Pseudomonadota; class Alphaproteobacteria; order Rhizobiales; family Xanthobacteraceae; genus VAZQ01. Next base: position 766,396 of record CAWFMV010000019.1, read on the forward strand.
CGATCTCGGGCCGACCGAATATCGTCTGCTCGAGTTTCTGATGGAGCGGCCGGGCCGCGTGTTCTCACGCGAGCAGTTGCTCGACGGGGTGTGGGGCTCCGACATCTATATTGATGAGCGTACGGTCGACGTGCATGTCGGGCGCCTGCGCAAGGCGCTCAACCGCGGCGACGAGGTCGATCCCATCCGCACCGTGCGCGGGTCGGGTTACGCCCTTGATGATCGGTTTGGAAAGCCGGCCTGATCTTCATTCTCGAAACTATCGAGCGTCATGCCCGTGCGTAGCGCGTCCATAAGGACATTTACGCCTGTCTTCGACGCGCTGTGCCCGGCCATGACGTGGAAGGCATGTGGATCGATCAGCGCGGCTGCCGCCGGTCGCGCCGCAGGTTCGGCGGCTGATAGGCGACGCGCGAGTGATAGGCGCAGTACGGCAGGCTCGTCACCGTCTGGCCGCCGCAGAAAAAGAAGTCCGCGCTGCCGGGATCGCCGATGGGCCAGCGACAGGTCATCTCGTTGAGCTCGAGCAGCGAGCGCCGCTGTCCGATCGGGATGATATTGTCGAGCACTTCTGGCTCGGGCTCCGCATCGTATTCGAACGCATGCGCGAGCGCAGTGTTGCCGCGCATCGCAGGACGCGGAACGCGCAGCATGTGTGAGTGCGTGCGCGGCTTGCGCGGACGCGGCGCGGAGGAGGACGGCGACTTCGCACGGCCCGACAGACCGAGCCGATGAACTTTGCCAATCACTGCATTGCGCGTGATGCCGCCAAGCTCTGCAGCGATTTGACTTGCAGAGAGACCGTCGGACCACAGCTTCTTCAACAGCTCGACACGTTCGTCAGTCCAGCTCATGCTTTCAAGTCCTAGAAGGCGCGGGGATCGCACGATCGTCACAAATCCAGCGCCTAGCCTGGGCAACGATGAGGTTACCCGACGCCTAGTCCTTACTGACGATGACTCTAGGGGCTCTAGAGACCGATCCGCCGCACGAAATGTCGTGTCTCAGTGAGACGAAAGCTACAATACGGCGAGAGTCAGGCGCAAGAGTCGCGCTCTCTTGCGTCCACACCTTCGAGCCGGGGGGCGCTTGTCGTCCACATGTTTCCCCCGATCAAGCGTTGCTCGCATAGTGCGTGGCGGTGCCAGCGTGTCGCGCACGCAACACTTCGCCAGGTTTCGTGCTGCGGTTCGTGCCGCGCGCGTGCCGCGCGTGCTCGTGATTTCAGAGCAGCACCCGGACACGAGCTCGCGCAAAAGGAACCAGCAACTCCATGACTCCAGTGCCGCTTTTCGATCTAAGGTACCTGACCGAGTGAACCGCAACTGTTGTCGGAGCCTGAAACCGGCGGCACCAGCAGCCGAGACCCGTGTTGACAGCAGTTCGCCCAGCAATAGAATATGTGCCTGTGCCGCCCGGAGAGGCGGCACATTTCGTTTCGGCAAGTTAGTCAATATGATGAACGTACCTTCGACATCGCATCTGCTGCCGACCTACGCGCGGGTGGATCTCGCCTTCGAGCGGGGTGAGGGTGCTTGGCTCACGGCCACCAATGGCGAGCGCTATCTCGACTTCACCTCCGGCGTGGCGGTTAACGCTCTTGGCCACGGCCATCCGAAGCTTGTCGCTGCGATCAGCGAGCAGGCCAACAAGCTGATCCACGTCTCCAATCTCTATCGCATTCCGGAGGCGGAGCGGCTGGCGGCGCGGCTGTGCGCGGCGAGCTTCGCGGACTTGGTGTTCTTCTGCAATTCCGGCGCTGAAGCCATGGAGTGCTCGATCAAGACCGCGCGCAAGTTCCATGCGGCGAATGGTCAGCCCGAGCGCTATCGCATCATCACGTTCGAAGGCGCCTTTCATGGCCGCACGCTCGCGACCCTCGCGGCCGGCGGCCAGAAGAAATATCTCGATGGCTTCGGCCCGGTGGTCGATGGCTTCGATCAGATGCCGTTCGGTGATCTCGCAGCGACCAAGCGCGCGATCAGTCCAGCGACGGCCGCGATCCTGATCGAGCCGATCATGGGCGAGGGCGGTGTACGCGTGGTGCCGCCCGAGCTGCTGCGGGCGCTGCGGGCGCTGTGCGACGAGCACGGCATGCTTTTGATTTTCGACGAGGTGCAGACCGGCGTCGGGCGCACCGGCGAGCTCTTTGCTTATCAGCGTACCGGCGCCGTGCCTGACATCATGGCGCTGGCGAAGGCGCTCGGCGGCGGCTTTCCGCTCGGCGCCTGCCTTGCCACAGCGGAGGCCGGCAAGGGCATGACGGCGGGCACCCATGGCTCGACCTTTGGCGGCAACCCGCTCGCCATGGCGGCCGCGCACGCGGTGCTCGACGTGGTGCTTGCGGATGATTTCCTCGACAACGTGCGCCGCCGTGGGCTGCTGCTGAAGCAGAAGCTCGCCGAGCTCAAGGACCGCTTCCCGGCAGTGATTGCCGAAGTGCGCGGAGAGGGATTTCTGGTCGGCCTGCGTTCCGTTGTGCCGAACGGCGAGCTTGTCGATGAGCTGCGCGCCGAGAAGCTGATCACGGTTGCGGCCGGCGACAATGTGGTGCGGCTGCTGCCGCCGCTGATCGTGTCCGACGCCGAGATCGCAGAGGCTGCGCAGCGGCTGGAGCGGGCGTGCAGCCGGCTCACGGAGCGGCATGCGCGCCATGGTGCCGTCGATGGGGCGGTCGGATGAGCACCGCCAACATCCGCCACTTCCTCGATCTGTGCGATGTCAGCTCGAAGGATTTGCGCGGCATGATCGACGCGAGCCGCACCATGAAGGACCGCCTCAAGCGCGACGGGCAGCCCGGCAAGGCGCCGCTAAAAGGCAAGACGCTCGCCATGATCTTCGAACGGCCGTCGACGCGTACGCGCGTTTCCTTCGACGTCGCGATGCGCCAGCTCGGTGGGGAGTCGATCACGCTGACCGGCCAGGAGATGCAGCTTGGTCGCGGCGAGACCATCGCGGACACCGCGCGCGTGCTCTCGCGCTACGTTGACGGCATCATGATCCGCACGCTCGAGCATGAGACGCTGCTCGAGCTCGCTCAGCATGCTACCGTGCCGGTGATCAACGGCCTCACCCACCGCTCGCATCCCTGCCAGGTGTTGGCCGATGTGATGACCTTCGAGGAGCATCGCGGATCGATCCGCGGCAAGACGGTGGCTTGGTCGGGAGATGCCAACAACGTGCTGGCGTCGTGGGTGCATGCCGCCGGCCGCTTTGAGTTCCGGCTGCGCGTTGCGTCGCCGCCCGAGCTCAAGCCGAAGAAGTGGCTGATGGATTGGATCAAGGCGTCGCCGGCGGACATCCGGATCGGCTCCGATCCGGAAGAGGCGGTGAAGGGAGCCGATTGCGTCGTCACCGACACCTGGGTGTCGATGGGTGACCGCGACGGAGCGCGCCGCCACAATCTGCTCAAGCGCTATCAGGTCAATGCCCGGCTCCTGGCGCGCGCCAAGCCGGACGCGATCTTCATGCACTGTCTGCCCGCCCATCGCGGCGAGGAGGTCACGGCCGACGTGATCGACGGACCGCAATCGGTCGTCTTCGACGAGGCGGAAAACCGGCTGCATGCCCAGAAGGGCATCTTGGCTTGGTGTCTCGCCGACTAGACTAGCAAGCCACTTGGTATCGAACGGCTGCAGGAGGGTTGGAGGGTCGCAAAGCGCGCCTCGAGGGTCCATATAGAGCCAATGTCTGAACCCGATACCGGTATTCCCGTTCGCGAACCAGCCGCGACCTCCGTCGACGATACCATCCTGCCGTTCGCGGTGGAGGCACTCGACGTGCGCGGCCGCGTGGTGCGGCTTGGGCCGCTCGTCGACGCGATCCTGCGCAACCATGCCTATCCCACGCCGGTGGCGCGCCTCCTGGGCGAAGCCATCGTGCTCACCGTGATGCTCGGCTCGGTGCTCAAGTTCGAAGGGCGCTTCATCCTGCAGACCCAGACCGACGGGCCGGTGCGCATGCTGGTCGTCGATTTTCGCACGCCGGGAAACGTGCGTGGTTGCGCCCGCTTTGACAAGCAGCGCGTAGCGGCCGCCATCGCAGCTGGCCAAGATGGTCCAGGTGAGCTCCTGGGTCATGGTCATCTGGCGATGACGATCGACCAGGGCCCGGAGACGAGCCGCTACCAGGGCCTGGTCGCGCTCGAAGGCAAGGACCTCGAGCACGCCGCACATGAATATTTCCTGCGCTCGGAACAAATCCCGACCAAGGTGCGGATCGCGGTCGGCGAGGAGGTCGTGGTGGGTGCTGACGGTGCTCGCCAGCACTGGCGCGCCGGTGGTTTCGTGCTGCAGTTTCTGCCCCGTGATCCCAAGCGCGCCCAGCAGGCCGATCTCGACCCCGGCGATGCGCCCGAGGGCGTCGAGCCGCACACGTTGCCGGAGGATGATGCCTGGCGTGAAGGCCGCTCGCTGGTCGCGACCGTGCAGGATGACGAGCTGATCGATCCCACCGTTTCGTCCGAGCGGTTGCTTTATCAGTTGTTCCATCAGCGCGGCGTGCGGGTGTTCCGCAGCCGCAAGCTCGTCGCGCAATGCTCATGCTCGCGCGACGGTGTTGCCGCCATGCTCGGGAACTTCTCGCAGGACGACCGCGACCACATGGTCGAGAACGGCGTCATCACCGTCACCTGCGAGTTCTGCAGCGCGACCTACGTGTTCCAGCCAAGTGACGTCGCAAGTGAAGTTGCAAGCGAGGAGGAGGCTGGCGCAGGAAGCGCGGGATCCTGAACGTGGCGGGCACGACGCTGCGCGCTTCAATTGATTGTACGTGCGTCCTGCGGCAGGTCGAGCGAGAACGCCGGGATATCGATGTCGAAAGGCTCGCCGGTGTCGGTCACCATGCCATAGCTACCCGCCATGAATCCGGACGGCGTCGGCAGCGGCACGCCGCTCGTATACTCGTAGTTCTGACCGGGCTTGATGACGGGCTGCTCGCCCACGACTCCGGCGCCACGCACTTCTTGCAGGCGGCCGTTAGCATCGGTGATGCGCCAGTGGCGGGTCTTGAGCTGAACTGTCTCCTGACCAAGGTTGGTCAGGGTGATGGTATAGGCCCAGAAGAAATATCCGTTCTCCGGCGACGAGCGGTCCGCCAGGAAAGTCGGCGACGCCTTGACCTCGATCTGGCGTGTGACCGTGCGGTATGCTGGTTTCGTAGCGGTCATTGTTGAGGAGCGGTCATCGTTGAGAGGCGGTCATCGGTTGAAAGCCTTGGGCAGCCTTTGGGCAAACCTTGGGCCTCAGGGCTATCGCGTCGTCCGCCTGCAGTGAACCGTGTCTTTCGGCCAGTTGCAATCGCCTCGCATCGGCCGCGACATCGTGAGTTCTGTAATGGCCGCATTGGCAGTATTATGCGGTATGCCCGCCCTCTGGTGCCCCGGCTCAGTATAAGCCACGGTAGGCTGCAAGGTGAATATCAATGGAACCTGGGGTCCGAAGATAGTGGCGCAGATCTTGAATCCGGAGCGTTGGCGACGCGTCGCCGCGCTGATCGCGGACAACAGCAAGCCTCCCACACGAGCGAGAGAGATCGCCTGGCAATGCATTCTCCCGTGGTCACGACGACCGGACGCGATCTGCGGCTCGATCTTTTTCGCGGGCTGGCATTGTGGCTGATCTTCCTCGACCATATTCCGTCGAATGTGGTGAGCTGGATCACGCTCCGGAACTACGGCTTCAGCGACGCCACCGAGATATTCATATTCATATCAGGCTATACGGCCGCCTTCGTCTACGGCCGGGCCATGAAGGATCGCGGCTTCGTGGTCGCGGGCGCCCGCATTCTCAAGCGTGCCTGGCAGATCTACGTCGCGCATATTTTTCTGTTCGCCATCTACCTGGCGGAGATCTCCTATGTGGCGACGAGCTTCGAGAATCCGCTTTACGCCGAGGAGATGAACATCCTCGATTTTCTCAAGCAGCCGGATCAAACCATCGTCCAGGCGCTGCTCTTGAAGTTCAAGCCGGCCAACATGGATGTGTTGCCACTCTATATCGTGCTCCTGATCTTGTTTCCGCCGATCCTCTGGCTGCTGCAGCGGGCACCCACCGTGGCGCTCGGGGCATCGGCGGCGTTGTATGTGCTGGCCTGGTGGCTCAATATCAATCTGTCGGCCTATCCGGAAGGCGTCTGGTACTTCAACCCGTTCGCATGGCAATTGCTGTTCGTCTTCGGTGCCTGGTGCGCGCTCGGCGGCGCCGAACGGCTCGGCCCTGCCTTGCGCTCGCCCTTCACCACGGGTGTCGCGCTGGCCTATATCACATTCGGAGTTGTCATCGCTTTGACCTGGTACGTGCCGGGCCTCAACCGCCTCATTCACCTGCCGGTCTGGTTTGAGGATCTGATCTATCCGATCGACAAGACCAACCTCGACGTTCTGCGTTTTGCCCACTTCCTGGCACTGGCGGCCGTGACGGTGAGGTTCGTGCCCCAGACCTGGCCGGGCCTGAACTCCTGGGCGCTCTATCCGGCCATTCTGTGCGGCCAGCATTCCTTGGAAGTCTTTTGTTTAGGCATTTTTCTGGCCTTTGCGGGCCATTTTGCGATGGTTGAGGTGTCCGCAGCGATTTGGATGCAAATCCTCATCAGTGCATTAGGTATTATCATAATGATTGGGACAGCAGCCCTGATTATGTGGTATAAGACCGTCGAAGGGCGTGGGGCGACAACCCGCCCGAAAACGACCAACGCTGACCTCGCGGGAGGCGAGGCATGAAACTTTTGGCAGCAGCGGCTCTGGCCGCATTTGTGTTTGCCGATGGCGCCGTGGCAGCGGAGCGTCCGCGCTGTGGTGTTCCTGACTATCTGTTGTTCGGTGAAAGCCCGCTCAAGCGGGTCTCCGGTGTGGTCGCGACGCAGAAGCGATTGCGGATCGCAGTGGTGGGCACCGGCTCGTCGGCGCTTGCCGGCCCGGACGGACCGCCGTCGGCCTATCCGGCGAGGCTCGAGGCCGTGCTCGGCCAGCGCCTCTCGGGGGTGGCGGTGAAGGTGGTCACTCTGCTGCGTACCCGGCAGACCGCGGAGGATCTTGCAAAAGGTATGGACAAGTTGGTGGCGGACGAGAAACCCAACTTGGTCATATGGCAGACTGGAACCATCGACTCGATCCGGCGGCTCGATCCGGACGCGTTCAAGGGCGCGCTCGAGGACGGCGTGGAGCGTCTGCACAGGGGTGGCGCCGATGTCATCCTGATGAACATGCAATACAGCCCGCGGACCGAGAGCATGATCTCGGTCAGCCCGTACGCGGATGTCATGCGCGTGGTGGCGCAGCATTTTGACACTCCGCTGTTCGATCGGCTCGGGATCATGCGGCATTGGTCGGAAACGGGGGCCTTCGATCTGTACGCGGCCGGAAGGGACAATGTGCTGGCTCAGCGCGTCCATGACTGTATCGGCCGGGCGATAGCCGCACTGGTGATCAATGCGGGCAAATTGCCGGCGGTGCCGGCTGCACAGGCGGGACAATAACCGCCGCACAATAACAACCAGAAAAAAAGCACGGGGATTGAACGAACAGGCAGCACCAACTTCATGACACACACTCTTGCTCTTCGGCGCGTCGCCACTCTCTCGGCCCTCGCGCTGGCGCTAATCGTCGCCTGCAATCCTGTGTCGGCACAGGAACGCACGGCCGTCGCTGGAACTCCCAAGGCCGCCGAAGCTCCCAAAACTGCTCAAGCGGCCAAGTGCGCCGTGCAGCCGGATATCGCCCGCTTTGATCAGCGCTTGTCGCGGGTTGCGCTGCGTCTTTCCGGCGGCATGCCGATCAAGATCGTGGCAATCGGCTCCTCATCGACAGCGGGAGCGGGAGCAAGCTCCCCCGCCAACACCTATCCGAGCCGGCTCGAGGAGGAGTTGCGCCAACACTTCCCTGGCCATCCGATCACGGTCGTCAATCGCGGCGTCAACGGCGAAGAAGCCACCGACATGCTCGCGCGCTTCGAAACCAGCGTGATCGCCGAGGATCCGCATCTGGTGATCTGGCAGGTCGGCACCAACTCGCTGCTGCGTGACCGTCCGATCGATGTGCGCTCGCAGGTTCTGCAGGACGGCATTGCGCAGCTCAAGTCGCGGCGCATGGATGTCGTACTGATGGATCCGCAATATGTTCCCCGCGTGCTGGCAAAACCCGCCCGCGATGCGGCCGTGGCGCAGATCGCCAACGTTGCCAAGGAGCAGAAGGTCGATGTGCTGCATCGCTACGACATGATGCGGCATTGGTACGAGATCGAGCGCCTCGCGTTCGATACGTTCGTCACCAGCGACGGCCTGCACATGAACGACTGGGGCTATGGCTGCCTTGCGGCCTCGCTGGGCGTTGCCATCGCCGACGCCGCAACCCGTCCCACCGAGACGGCGGCGTGCCGCCGGTGAGACATTGAGCCGATCGGCTCTCGCTTTCAGGTGAGCAGCGATCGCTCTTTGCAGCCATAGCTTGCTGTCGTTGTCACGGCCGATAGGGCAATCTTGATCCAATCCGGCATAGACCGGAGAACCGTCCCGGGAACTTGAAGACGGATGCGGGAAACGCCTAGATGATGGAAAGAGGTTTGCCTTGCCGTGCCGCTGTCTTGTCGGCGGTTGCGGGTGCGTTCGCTTGCGGCTTTGCCGTGGCACAAGATCTGGCACAAGATCAGGGGCCTGCGGTGGTCCCGGCTTCCGCTCAATGCCAGGTGCAGCCCGACATTGTCCGTTTTGAGCGCCCGCTGAACAACCTCGCGCATCGGATCTCGATCGGCAGGCCTATCAGGATCGTGGCGATCGGATCGTCCTCTACGGCGGGATTTGGTGCGAGCTCGACGGGTGCGACCTATCCCAGCAAACTCGAGGCCGAGCTGCGCGAGCACTTCCCGGGGCACGCACTGACGGTCCTCAATCGCGGCGTCTATAGCGAGGAGCTGCCAAATATGATCGCGCGGTTCGAGACCGCTGTGATCGCGGAACGTCCGCACCTGGTGATCTGGCAATTCGGCACCAACGCCTTGATGTATGACCGTCCGCTCAATCCGGCCCTGGTCGCGGCAGGCGTCGCACGCCTGAAGGCGGTCGGAGCTGATGTGGTGCTGATGGATCCGCAATACGCTCCGCGTGTGCTGGCAAAACCCGCCCGCGATGTGCTCATCGCGCGCATGTCCCAGGCCGCGAAGGAGTACAGAGTCGACCTGCTGCACCGCTATGACATCATGCGGTACTGGCATGAGGTCGAAGGTCTTCCATTCGAGACCTTCGTGACCCAGGACGGGCTTCACCTCAACGACTGGGGCTATGCCTGCATGGCGAAATCGCTCGGCGTTGCCATCGCAGAAGCGACATCCCGTCCGACGAACCAGGTGGCGGTTCCGAGCAAGAGACGCTGAAAAGAGCCGGCTGCGTGCTATTCGTCCCGCCGTTCGAGCGCCTCGAGCTCTTTGATTGCGACATCCTCGGGCAAACCGAGACGCAGCAGCGTGCGGCGGCCCACTTTGGCGACGTACTGATCGCCGCGGTTGCTCATGATCATCAGACCGATACGCCGATCCGGTGCGAGCCCGATATAGGATGACGTGTTGTCGAGAGCGCCGTTCTTGTCCACGATCGTGAGCGCTCCCTTCCGGACCTCCCAGGCCAGCGCCTGCAGGAAATTCGGCGGGTTGGCGGCGATCGGCTTGTGCGAGAGCGCGACCGCCTCTGGCAGTATGGCTGGCTCGCTCAGCTCGCCGAGCTGGGACGCGAGGAATGTCGCCATATCGCGCGCCGAGGAGAACATCTGCCCGGTGCCGGGCCAGTGATAGAAGCTCTGCACATTGCCGGGTTTGCCGACGCGCCGGCCGTTCTCGTCGTGATTTTGCACCACGCGCCGCATCAGCTCAGGAGGAAGTTGTGCCATTGCATTGCGGTGGGGCGGCAGGCTGGTGGAGGACAGCCCAAGCGGATCGAGCAGCCGCTCTTTCAGCAGCTCCGCATAAGGCATGCCAAACCGCCGCTCGAGCACGATATGCAGGAGCATATAGGCGGCATGTGAATAGATGTATGTCTTGCCCGGCTCATGATCGTCGGGAGTTTTCCATGTCTTCAGGTACTGCATGAATTTGGGCAGGTCGTAAAAGACGTCCGGCCAAGGCGGCAGGTCCTGCGGCAGGCTCAGCCCGGATGTGTAGCTGACCAAGTGGTCCAACCTGATATTGCTGACATCGCCGACGTCTTGCAGCTCCGAGACATATTTTCCAACCGTGTCGTCGAGCGAAAGCTCGCCTTGCAGCACCGCCATCGACAGCAACGTTACGTCGAAGGTCTTGCCAATTGAAGCGAGGTTGAACAGCGTGTCCGAAGTGATCACCTTGCCGCGCGCGGCTGTTCCATAGTTGAAGAACAGCGTGCGCCCATCGATGCGGACCACGACCGCCGCGCCACCTGGACGATTGTCCTTCGTCAGAATCTCGTCGAGCTCGTCCTCGACCGCCTCTTTGACCTGTCGATCGGTCAGTGCCCATGCGGGTATGGCGATGAAGGTCGCAAATGCTGCGACCAGGATTTTTTTCAAAAGTCGCATTGGGGCTCGTTGGCTCGCCAAAAAAGGAATTTTCTGGGGTGGACCAAACTTAATGCAGTGCAGCACAGTTGGTTCCCCATCACCACGCGCAAATCAAGGCAGATCAACGAAGGCCCTGCTCAAATTTTTGGCATCGGAAAATCCAAGACCAGGCACGACGATTTGCGCTGTGCGCGGACCCCATCGTCCGATCAAACGACGGCAAACTCCTACACGTCGGCGAGCGCGGTAACGAGGTCTTCGACGATATCATCAACGTGTTCCAGTCCGCACGAGAGCCGGACCATTCCATCGCTGATACCAAGCTCCCCACGTGCAGCCGGAGTGAGCCGCTGATGCGTGGTTGTCGCCGGGTGGGTGATCAGGCTCTTGGCGTCGCCGAGATTGTTGCTGATCTTGACGAGCTTGAGCGCATCCTGGAAGCGGAAGGCGCCGGCCTTCTCGCCTTTGACCTCGAATGCGACCAGATTTGAGCCGGCCTGCATCTGCCGCCGAACAACCGCGGCCTGAGGGTGATCGGACCGGCCCGGATAGATGAGGCGCGTGACCTTCGGATGCTCAGCGAGCGTCGCTGCGACCGCGGCCGCAGTCTCGGTCTGCCGCTGCACGCGTACTGGAAGCGTCTCCAGCCCCTTCAGCATCACCCAGGCGTTGAAGGGCGACAGCGAAGGACCTGTCTGGCGGATCAGCGTGTGAATGTGATCCTGGATGAATTTCTCCGAGCCAAGCACGACCCCGCCAAGGCAGCGGCCCTGGCCGTCGATGTGCTTGGTCGCCGAGTAGACGACGCAATCGGCGCCAAGCTCGAGCGGACGCTGATAGAGCGGCGTGGCGAACACATTGTCGACCACGAGCGTGGCGCCGGCCGCGTGTGCAATGTCGGCGATCGCCTTGATGTCGAGCACTTCGAGCGTCGGGTTGGTCGGGCTCTCCAGGAAGAACGTCTTGGTGTTGGGCCGCACCGCGTTCTTCCATTGCGCCAGATCCGTGCCGTCGACCAGCGTGGACGCAATCCCGTAGCGATTGCAGTGCTCCTCGACCACGTAGCGGCAGGAGCCGAACAGCGCCTTCGAGGCGACCACATGATCGCCGGCGCGCAGCTGCCCCATCACCGCGGTGGTGACCGCAGCCATGCCGGTCGCGGTCGCGCGTGCGGCCTCCGCGCCTTCGAGCGCGGCCATGCGCTGCTCGAACATGGTGACGGTCGGATTGGAAAAGCGCGAATACTGGTAGCCCGGGTCCTCGTTCTTGAAGCGACGCTCGGCGGTGAGCGAGCTGTCGTAGACGTAGCCCTGGGTCAGGAACAACGCCTCCGAGGTCTCGCCGAACTGCGAGCGCAGCGTGCCGGAATGGACCAGACGGGTCTCGGGGCGGTAACGCTTTGAAGCAGACTTGGACTCTGACTGTGACGCGGACATGAGGGGCCTCCTTTGCCCAACAAAAATCCCGGCCGGAATATCATTCCGCCGGGTCCACGCGTCCCCGGCCTTTTAGCGACTTGTTTAACGTGGCTGCAAGCCGGCCGGCTCAAATGACCACGGGATAAGGGGCTCTTACGCGGCTTCAACCTTTCCGTCAAGCGGGCGATCGGATACAGGAGCTAGTGCCGCCGATTTGAAGTTTCTACAGCACTTGCAGCAAGCTCGGCTAGAAACTTCAAATCGAAAAGCGGCACTAGAATCATAGCGTTGCTAGTGCCCCTTTGCTTCCGAAGTTCGTGTCAGAGGTTGCTGCGATGTATCACGAACTTCGGAAGCGGGGCACTAGGGATGGAGGGCGCGACCGTGCCGCTCGATTTTGCAGATGGCCAACGTGGCATTCTGCCGGACCACATGATTGCGTCGCTCGTCGATCGCGGCGCCATCATGCCGGCCTATGCGCTCGATGCCGACCAGATTCAGCCGGCGAGCCTCGACCTGCGGTTGGGTGATGTCGCCTATCGCGTGCGCGCGAGCTTCCTGCCCGGCCCGCGCACCACGGTCGGCGAACGCATCGATGACCTCAAGCTGCACCAGATTTCGCTCTCCGACGGCGCAGTGCTGGAGACCGGCTGTGTCTACATCGTGCCGCTGATCGAGAGCCTTGCCCTGCCGGATGAGATCGCGGCCGCCGCCAACCCGAAAAGCTCGACCGGGCGGCTCGATGTGTTTACCCGCGTGATCGCGGACAAGACGCGCGGTTTCGATCGCATCAAGGCTGGCTACCACGGTCCGCTCTACGCCGAGATCAGTCCGAAGACCTTTCCGGTGCTCGTGCGCGAGGGCTCGCGGCTTTCGCAGATCCGCTTTCGTCACGGCAATGCGCTGCTCGATGGCGAGGCGCTGCGCACGCTGCATGCGCGCGAGCGGCTGGTCGACGACGACGAGGCCGACGTGAGCGAGGGCGTTGCGGTCGGCGTCGATCTCTCCGGGCTCGGTCCCGATCGGCTCGTCGGCTATCGCGCCAAGCGTCACACCGCAGTCATCGATGTCGAGCGGCGCTCGGGCTACGACGTCGCCGACTTCTGGGAGCCGATCAAGGCGCGCGCCGATGCGAGCCTGATCCTCGATCCCGACGAGTTCTACATTCTCGCCTCCAAGGAAGCCGTGCAGGTGCCGCCCGACTACGCCGCCGAGATGGTGCCGTTCGATCCGCTGGTCGGCGAGTTCCGCGTGCACTATGCGGGCTTCTTCGATCCGGGCTTCGGCTATGCGGGTGCCGGCGGGCGCGGCTCACGCGCGGTGCTGGAAGTGCGCTCGCGCGAGGTGCCGTTCATTCTGGAGCATGGCCAGATCGTCGGCCGCCTGGTCTACGAGAAGATGCTGGCGCGGCCGAACTCGCTCTATGGCGCCGGCATCGGCTCCAACTATCAGGCACAGAGCCTGAAGCTGTCGAAGCATTTCCGGGCGTAGCGCGGGTCTGCTGCACAATGAGTGCGCATCAACCGAGCCCCCGGGTGGTCATCACGGCCCTGGGCTTCGCCCAAATTCTCGCATGGGGCACGTCGTTCTACTTTCCCGCCGTCCTGGCCGCGCCGATCGTCGTCGACACCGGCTGGTCGCTGGCGTGGGTTGTCGGCGGGACCTCGATTGGCCTCTTGGTCGCGGGGCTGATCTCACCGCAGGTCGGCCGCCTCGTGCACGAGAGAGGCGGCCGCCCTGTTCTCGCTGCGAGCTCGGTGCTGTTTGCGGCTGGTCTTGCTGGCATTGGCCTTGCGCCGTCGTTGCCGTTCTATCTCATCGCCTGGATCGTGCTGGGCGCCGGCATGGGTTGCGGACTTTACGATGCCGCCTTTGCGGCGCTCGGACGGCTGTATGGGCACGGCGCGCGCGGACCGATCACCAACCTGACTTTGTTTGGTGGCTTCGCCAGCACCGTGTGCTGGCCGCTGAGCGCGTTCCTCGCCAACACCTTCGGGTGGCGCGAAGCCTGTCTGGTCTATGCGGCCATGCATCTCGTCGTCGCGCTGCCGCTGCAACTGGTGATGCCGGCAGGTCGGGCCTATGACACCAATCAAGACACCAATCATGACACCGATGATGCGCCGGCGAGATCAGAGCCGGGCGAGACGAGAGCGCTGGCACACGAGCAGCTTGTCCTCGTGCTGCTGGCCCTGGTGATGACCATTGCGGCCGGCATCGGCTCGATCGTGGTGGTGCACCTGTTGATCTTCCTGCAGGCGCGGGGCGTCGAGCTCGCCATGGCGGTGACATTCGGGACATTGTTCGGGCCGGCGCAGGTTGGCGCGCGCGTGTTGGAGCGCGTGTTCGGGCAGCACTATCATCCGATCTGGACCATGATCGCGTCCTGCGCGCTCATGTTCGTGGGATTGCTGCTGTTGATGATCTCGTCTCCGATCCTGGCAGTCGCCATTCTGCTTTATGGCGCCGGCTACGGCATTTCCTGGATCGCACGCGGGACGCTGCCACTCGCATTGTTCGGTCCGCAGCGCTATCCGATCCTGATCGGCAGATTGGCATTTCCGAGCCTGATCGCGCAGGCGCTCTCGCCGGCGCTGGGCGCGCTGCTGCTCGAGCACTATGGCGCCGACGCGACGATTGCGGTGCTGACCTTATTCGCGGCCGTCAATCTGGTGGTGATTGGCCTGCTTTGGCGTATGTGCCGCAACAAACTTTAGACGCTCTCGTTTGCTGTCGTCCCCGCGAAGGCGGGGACCCATAACCACCGGCCTTCCTTTGTTATGAAGCCTTCGCCACATCACTCCTGCTGCGGCGTATGGGTCCCCGCCTTCGCGGGGACGACGAAGAGAGGCTCCGGGATGACAGGCGAGGCTCAAGAGCCCGCTCATTTCCGCCCCGCCATCTCGGCGCGCAGCGCGGCGAGCTCCTGCCGCATGCTTTTCACTTCCGCGAGGATCGGCGCGGCTTCCTCGTGCACGATCACCCGCTCGGCTTCCTCCGCCTTCATGGCTTCCGCCTGCATGGAGTTGACGACCACGCCGATGAACAGGTTGAGCACCATGAACGTCGCCACGATGATGAAGGCGAACAGATAAATCCAGCCATAGGGATGATGCTCCATCACCGGCTTGGCGACGTCGTTGGTCCAGCCTTCGAGCGTCATCACTGTGAACAGCGTGTAGAGCGATTTGCCGAGCGTGCCGAACAGCTCCGGGTTGGTGGCGCCGAACAGCTTGGTGCCCATCACGCTGAACATGTAGTAGATGAGTGCGATCAGGAACAGGATCGAACCCATGCCGGGGAGCGATCCGAGCAATCCCGCAACCACACGTTTGAGAGTGGGGATCGCGGTGATCAGTCGCAGCACACGCAGAATGCGCAGCGCACGCAACACCGTGAAGTTCTCGGTCGCGGGGACGAGCGCGATGCCAATCACCAGGAAGTCAAACACGCTCCAAGGATCACGGAAGAAATCGAGGCGATGCACGATGATGCGCGCCGCCAATTCGGCGACGAAGATCGCGAGCAGCACATGGTCGATGAATTCGAGCAGCGGCCCGGAGGTGGCCATCACCTCCTGCGAGGTCTCGAGCCCGAGCACAGTTGCGTTGATGATGATGAGCGCCATGACCACGCGCTCGGTGTTGGGATTTTCCACGATGGTGCGGAGCCAGGCGATCACGGTGTTCCCCTTTGTTTTGCAGCGATTGTCGGATGAGGATTCGCGGGGCGGATTTTAGGCGAGGGCGCGGGTGCTGTCAGACCGTTTCGAACACGCGTGAGGCGGGCTACGATGCTCATCCGTTGCGGTGACCCGCCGCCCGGCCGCACACCCGGAGCAATCCATGCGCCTCGATGCCATCGCGATCGGCCACAACCCGCCCGAGGACGTCAACGTCATTGTCGAGGTCCCGATCGGCGGCGAGCCGATCAAGTACGAGATGGACAAGGCCGCTGGCACGCTCGTAGTCGACCGCTTTCTGCACACTGCGATGCGCTATCCGGGCAATTATGGCTTCGTGCCGCATACGCTGTCGGATGATGGCGATCCGATCGATGTGCTCATCGCCAACACCCGGCCGATCGTGCCTGGCGCGATCATCAACGTGCGGCCGGTGGGCGTCCTCAAGATGCAGGACGATGCTGGCGGCGACGAGAAGATCATCGCGGTGCCGGTGCCCAAGCTGACGAAGCGCTATGCCCACATCACCGAATACTCGCAGATGCCGGAGATCACGATCCAGCAGATCCAGCACTTCTTCGAGCACTACAAGGATCTCGAGCCCGGCAAATGGGTCAAGGTGATCGGCTGGGGCGACGCCGCCGAGGCGCGACGCTTTATTGCGGATGCGATCGCGCGCGCAAAGGCGAAGGACGGCTGAAATCATTTTCGAACGCAAGTTCCGTACCATTGAACCGGCTGGCTTGCGGCGTGGAGACTTATCCACAGGAATGATGTTGGGGTCTGCCTAACTGTCGTCCAGAAGTACCGTCTAACTAGGGGGGCAGGGACGAGGCTGCCTGCGGCTTCTCAGGAAGCCGGAATGTATTCCGCGTCGGAAACAGGACTCGCTGACCCGTGCGTATTGTCTGTGTTGTTGTGTTCTGGGTTGTGGCGTTGACGGTCGCGAAAGCCGCCGACATCGTCGTCAAGCCGCTCGAAGGCGGATCAAGTCTGATCGCCATCGATGGTGAGCTTGACCTCAGCGACATCGAAAACTTTCGGGCCAAAGCCGAGCCGCTGCCGGTTGGCCGCACGACGGTGGAATTCCGGAGCAAAGGCGGCAAGCTGCTCGCGGGCATCCGTATCGGAGCGCAGATCCGCGCCAAGAAGTTCAATACGGTTGTGCCCGATGGGGCGCAGTGCGCTTCGGCGTGTGCGCTTGCGTGGCTCGGCGGCGCCCGGCGGTTCGTCGGCGAACAGTCGAATGTCGGATTTCACACGGCCTACATCTTGAAGACGGGCGGGCCGGCGGAAAGCGGCCCCGGCAATGCGATCCTGGGGGCCTATCTCAATCAGCTCGGTCTTTCGGAAGACGCCATTCTGTATATCACCTACGCGGCTCCGACATCCGTGCACTGGATGAGCCTGGAAGAGGCCGCTGAATACGGGATCGCGGTTGCGAAATTGCCGCCGACCAGCGGGAGCCCTGGTGCGAGCGATGCAGTGCAGACGGAGCGGCCGCAGGGAAGCCAGGAGCATCAGCAGGGAAGCCCGGAGCAACGCGCCATCGATTTCGTGCATTTTCTGTTTGAGCGCTGGTCTGGACCGAATGCCGAGCTCTTGCCCGCCCTGGATAGGCTCTACACCGAGAAGGTTCTCTATCACGGCAAATCGACGCCCCGGCAGTCGGTCTTGCTCAGCAAACGTCGTTTTGCCAGCCGTTGGAACTCAGCGCAACTACGCCATACGACCGGGCTCGGTGTCCGCGACATGTGCCGCCGCAGGCGGCACGTGCCGGGTGAAAGGCACCATGACCTGGAGGCTGCACGAGGCCAAGACGACGACGCCATCCCGCGGGATCGCGAGCTTTGCCTACAGCATCGTCCTCAAGGATTCCGGTCCGCAGATTTCAGCCGAAACAGACACCGTGAACGACCAGCCGTCGACCGCCTCGAGCTCTCTGAGCCAAGTGGGACGCAGCATTCAGCAGTTGCTCGCGCAGCTTGCAAAGCCGGCCAAGGCGCCAGCGAAAGCAGCTCAACCAGCGAAAGCGGCGGCAAAAGCACCGGTGAGGCCCAAGCCGCCGGTCGCGCAATAAGCCGGCTAAAGCTTTCGGTGGACTTTTTTATCTTGGAGCGGGCCGGGGCGATGGCACCGGCGTGGCGGCCGGCAGCTGGCTCAGCCGCTGTGCGGCTTCAGACGAGCCGAGATCCTTCGCTTTCTCATACCAGACCCGCGCTATCGCCAGGTCAGGTGGCGCGTCGGGGCGCACAGCCGACCGCTCCATGAGCGGGTCGTAGGTTTGGCCGAGTGCGAACGCCGCGGAGGCGTTCTTCGCCTCCGCCGCCTGCTCCAGCACCATTCGGGCAAAGCGGAACCTGCCCAGCGCGACCAGCTCCCTTCCGTGCTTGAGCAGTGCTTCGACTTCATCAGGACTTAGCCGTGCGACATTGAGTGCAGAAGCGAGCTCGCGCTGCGCTTCGGCCATCATGCGGGGGTCGGAGCCGGGATGGCGTCTGCCCCGAAGGATCGGATGGCGGAGCTTGAATGGCCAAGCGCGAATTGTCCGGCGACCGCGCCGTTTGCGAGACCGTGCCTGCCCAATATCCGAGCGCTGCTGCAAGAGCTGCGGCCGAGCATACCGTGGCGACGCCGTAGAGGATGCGATTCTCCAAGAACCAAGAGAGCCGCGGGCGCTGCGAGACCTGTTCCGAGAAGACCGGGGAAGCGTCCGGCGGCGGCACGTCATCGCTGTCGTCAATGTCCCGATCGTCAGTGTCCTGATCCGGGCGCAAGCGGGGCACGGTCATGGGTTCAAGGTCTGGCAGCAGCAGGGCATTGTCTTGCAACACAGCCTTCGGGGAGCCGCGTTCTGATCGTGCCGAAATGTCAGCGGCCATCGCGTCCAGGATCAGGTCGCGCGCATTCGCATGCTCTTCGCTGCTGAAATCGCGGTCGCCATGAACGGCCCGCAGATAGAAGCTTGCACGCTCGTCCAACGTCGGGAGTGGCAATTGATCGCGCGGCTCATGCGCATCGCTCGACATGCGATCGTCTACATCGACGCTGAGAGCTCCTAAAATTCGCGTTCTAGGCATCGAAGCATCCAATCGTCGTCAGTTCTGTAGATTGAGATGACGCCATTTCGGCGCCGTCGGGCTGCCGCGCTCCTGCTCGCGCGCCACGCGCGCAAACAGCGCCTCAAGGTCCACGTCGTCGAGCCCGTTCTTGCGCTTGAGGCGCTTGATCCAGTTCATCAAACGCCTTTTTGCGTTGTCCACGCGGTCGCTCGTCCATGCGGGGGGCGGGAAGCGGATGTTCAGCCGATTGACGATGTCCATGATCGGCCACTGTCCCCCGGGCGCATCCTGCAGCAGTCCGGGCTGCTCGGACACAAGCCGCAGCAGCATGAATAGGTCGTCGCCCGGCTCAAACTCGAGCTCGACCATCGCCAGCAGCCCGCGCCAGACGCGCCGTTGGTCGCCCGCCTCCAGCGACCTTGCGGCATCTGCATCCGAAACAATGTCCGCAAACATGGCGTCGTCGTGCGGCTGCACCAGCGGGCGGCCGCTTCCGCCGCTCGCCCTTCCAAATCGCCGGCGCAGGATGTCCTCGCGGCGATGCGCCATCGCCATCGAGCCGCCGATCTGCTCGATCAGCCATACGACGCGCCCGTCGCGCTCGGGCACGTCCGGATCGATGCTCACCTGCGTCAGATCGTTGGAGTAAAGCTCAACCGTGTCGCCGGAGCCGGTTGGCACAGTACCGAGGAGCTTTTGCCATATTTCGCTGAGCAGCTCCTCCGGGGTCATCTCCGATGACGGCACCCCCCGGTTGCGTAGAAAATCGCGGCACACTTTGCGTATCTCCTCAAAAAGGTACCGCTGGTGCCGCGGGGGCAGCGAACGCAGGACACGCAGCCGAAGCTCGGCGTGCGCTTGCCCCAATCTGTCGGTTCCACCAAAGGGTTGCACTTCGTTCTCTTCACGGCCTGAGGAGCGCGTTTCCGGTAGCAGCAGATCGAAATTTTTTTTTGGCGAGGCGTGCCGGATTGGCTGTGCTCCTGCCGTCTATCGGCAGGCGCCGTCCAACGCGCCATCCCCACCACGGGGGGAACGGGGTGGGGACACGCGACGTGCAAGAGACGGAAAGCTCCAGCGTAAGCAAGGCGCAGTACCGTCTCTTGCCTTCTAAACGGGGGAGTTGTGAAACGGGGAGTTGTGGGGGGCGCGAGGCCGGCCGGGGGTAATCTTCGGAGAGGCCGAGACTTCGCGCCCCAACCGCAACGTCCAGCGTCAATGGTGCCTTCCGTTCAAGCGTGCACATGATACCCCTCATGGTACCCCTTCAATGTTCGGCAACATCTCGGCGGAAGTTGGCCGCCTAGAAGCAACAAGAATTGACCGGGCGGGCAGGATCCATGCAGGACCCACAAAGCCACAGCCAGGCTTCGAAGCTCAGCAATGTCTTGGTCGAGCGGGGCTACCTGAGCGAGCGTGAGGTCGACCTGCTGATGGAAGCGGCCCGGCAGCATCGCTGGGGGCATCGTGACGCCACCGCAATCCTGGTCGCCTACCAGCACGGATTGCGCGCCTCCGAGCTCGTTGCCTTGCGCTGGGACGACATCGATCTGACCACCGGACGGTTGCGCATCCGCCGAGCCAAGGGCGTCGCCGCCAGCGCCCATTCGATCTCGGCCCATTCGATCTCGGCCCAGGAGTCGCTGGCCTTGCGCCGGCTGCGAGATGAAGCCGCGCCATCGCACTATGTCTTTGCCTCGGAGCACGGCGCTCCGTTCCGAGTGACAGGCTACGAGCGCATGATCGCGCGCGCCGGGGCGGAAGCGGGCTTTGGCTTTGCGGTCCGCTCGCGCATGCTGCGGCGAGACCTTGCTGTGGAGCCTGCTGCCGAGCCCACGATCCGACAGTGATCGTGGCCTTGCGGGTTCGTGCGGGTCGGGAGCCGAGGACGCCGAGCCCATCGGCGCGCCTGGCACTGGCGGGCCGCCTGTCTGCGCCTCGGAAAGGCTGTCACACCCCACTTTGTGCGGCGCGCAAGATTCGCTATATGTGGCTTCCCGACGCGGGCGTAGTTCAATGGTAGAACGGCAGCTTCCCAAGCTGCATACGAGGGTTCGATTCCCTTCGCCCGCTCCAATTTCTGCCGTGACGATTTGATCGCAGGGAGGGCTAGGCGCGCAGCGCCGTAACCCGCCATCGGACTCGCAACGCAGCCGGTGGGTTACTCGCCTTCGGCGCCAATCCACCCTACGACCGCTAACACAGCGTAGGGCGCTGGCGCACGTACAGGCAGCACGGTGTTGTGGTAAACCCTGCCTTGTTTGTGAAAGGGGGGTGCAGATGCCGGGGTTCATTCAAACCGTAGCTGCCGGGGTTCAGGCAATTCCTGCACTTGTTCTGGGATGGCTCCTGAGAAAGGGAAGGGAGGTCGTGATAGGAGCAGCCTTGGGCGCGCTTCTCGGCTTCTTTTGGGAGGACGTGGATGCGTGGGTGAGGTCAATCGTGCAGCCTGGCAACCTTGGCGGCACGTATGTCATCGCATCGTTCGTCTACCCCGATGAACCGGGAGATCGGCAGCAGGAGCATACATACGCTGTCACTCTCAAGCACGGTGGAAATCGAATATTCGGAGTGATGGAATCAACAAGCGGGAAGCGGTGGAGCTTCAATGGCTACGTCCGCAACAAATTCATGTCACTCGCCTATGGGGGCGTCGAAGAGGATGGCCTCGGCACCGGCACCTATTCGTTCCAGAGAGACATTCGTGACGTTTTGTGGGGCCATGTCACACAGGTCGAATGCATCGGCCTTGAAGCCATGTACACGCGCTGCCCCGCGCTCATGTACCGCACGGGACACGAAGGCCGTGCCACGATGTACAAGGAGTTCATGACGAAGAGTTGTGAAAAAGTCACTATTAAAGCACCAGACAAATGCCAAGATCTGAAAGCAAAATCTGCGCTCGTCATTGAATAGTTGCGGCTTGATCCCCGCAGTCGTGGCGGCCCTGGCAACGGCGAGTGTGCAAGCCTCGACCCTCCGCGGTGAAACAAGGCCGACGGCCGGGTTGACCCGGCCGTCAGCTCGTTATTGGGGTCGGCGAGGATGCCGTTACGCCGGCTCGCGCCAGCACTTCGCGATGTAGACCGCGCACCAGTAGACGGTGGTGAACCCGAACAGGGCGATGCCGATGATGGCGATCAGGTCACGGCCGGCCGGGTCGAAGATCGGGCGTGCCGCCGACAGCGCCAGCATCACGAACGAGAGCGCGGCGAAGCCCAGCACATAGCGGCGTGAGAACGTGGTCTGGGCGGCGAACATGTCACGCTGAGTGATGCGCTCGCTGCTCGGGGTCAGAGTTGCGATGATCGGCCTGACCTTGTGCAGGAGCAGCGCATTGAGGGCGAGCCCGATCGCAAGGCCAACGAGAGCCGCAACGCCCAGATAAGCGAGTTGCTGTGCGCTCGACTGTGAGGGCAGGAACACGCCCGCGATCGGTGCGCAGGCCCCGGCCCCGATGACGATCGACCAGAACAGCTGCATCATCATCGTGCGGTGGGCCGATGCGAGCACGGCCTTCTGCTCTGCGTTCACGAAGTAATGCCGGAAGCGGCCGATCAGCCAGGGATTGGGCGCACGATAAAGAAAGCCGCCCTCGACCGGCCTGAACGTCAGCTCTTCCATTCCATCAAAGGGGTTCCACCATTGCCGGGCCATCGTCCTTCTCCTTACGGTTTGGCGCCGCGCGACGCAGCCGCCGTCGGTCCGCACCATGCTCCCCCAGCAGGATGATCCCTGTGATGGGGATCACCTTTTGGGCGATTCCGGGGTGCCGAACGCCTCAACCAGGAAGAGCCCGGCCGCCGGTCGCTCCTTCCGATGGGCGGACTCAGCCCTCCTCCGATGTTCTGTTTTGTTCTGCCGGTGAGGGCTTGGCGGGGAGACCTGAGCTTGGAGAATTCTCTTTTGGAGAATCTGGGCAGGCATAGCGGGCGGGCTGGCGCGTCACCGCGCATTGCCTCTGGTATGGCCAGCCGAAGCGGCGCAGCGAACGCCGCATTCCCTGGTGCGACACCGTGACGGAGCTCGACCTCAAGACTCTGGTGTGGACGCGCGGCGAGCGCTTCCCGCTTTCGGAGCTCGCGAGCCGCCTGAAGTGCCCGAAATGCGGGTTTCGCAATGTGCGCGTGCTATTCAACGTGCCGGGCGAGCCCGGCCGCGGCACGGCACGCGCAGCGAAATGATCGTCTCAGCGCCCGACTTGCGCGGCGGCGTCGTCGATCCAGGAAACGATATTGGCCGCGCCGTCGTCCGCCAGGAAGTCATGCTCGGCGGTGAACAGCGAGAGCGGTGCCGCCCGTCCCATCTCGACGTCGCCGACATAGCGTGGCGGCACCAGCGGGTCGGGGTGGTCGGCATAGAGCCGCCACTCAAAGCCAAGCGCGCCGGTCGAGACATCCTTCACGACCTCATGCCGCTCGACCAGATAGTAGTGGCCGTTCTCATGCTGATAGAGGCCCATCACATGCAGCGGATTGAGCCCGGGCCGCTCCGGCGTGGTGGGATTGGGCTCGATGTCATCGATGTGGATCGCGAGCAGGCCACGCTCCTCGATCACCGCGCGCGCGATCTCGTATTTGACCCAGCGGCTGCGCCAGGTGTTGGCGCCGGAGAGCACACAGACGGTGGTGGAGTTTTTCACCGCCTCGCGCATGAGCGCGAGCAGCCCGGATTCGTTCTTGACCGCGCGGCTCTCCCACACCGCGCGATCATAGAAGCCACGCTGGATGGTCTCACGCAAACCCACCTTGCCGCTCTGCCGCACGATCTCGATGCGCGCAAGGTCGTCAAAGTCGAAGGCGAAGTAGACCCGGCGTCCGCTTGCCTCGGTCCGCATCGGCGTGCGCGGGATCGGCGCGGGGCGGCGCGTAAGCGCCGGCGGCAGGAAGCTTGGCGGCGACGGAGACGGAACATCGTCCGTGAGGAAGCCGGTGTCGTTGAGAATCTCGCTGCTTCGCGTCGGCCTGCGGTCGCGGGCGCGCAGTAGCCAGGCGGGCGCGCGTGGCTCGGAGAACTGACTGCCCGAGGAGAGCTGACCGCCCGAGGACAGTTGACGGATCGAGGAGAACTGACTGCCCGAGCTTCCCGAGTCCTCGATCACGAACCGGCTGGGGGATGCGCCGCTGCGTTGGTGCTCGAGCTCCGCCTCGATTGCGTTCGCCATACGGGTGAGCTCATCGCGCGGCAGCGCTTCGAGCGCGGCCAGCCACGCCTGCGATCCGTCGCTGGCGAGAGGGCGCTCATCCTTACTCTGGTGCCAGTCAATGTAGTTCATTGCGCCCACATCCCCTGCGCTCGAATTACCCCGAATCGTATGATGAAACTTCGGCGGCGAATGGAGTTGAGACTGCGGCGCGCGCGATGTTGTCACCAAGAGATAGTGTGATCATTCCAGAGTGGAGGCAGTGGGATACTGCTGGTAACAAAAAGAGGTGTTTACGTAGTGTCAACGTGACGTTGACTGCACCGATGAGGACTTTGCTCAAACACGGATGCGGCGCGAATGCTGTGCCGTGCACAATCTCTGTGACGTGGTCGTCACCACTTCAATATCGCGGCTGTCTGCGTCAGGACGTCGGCGGGAAACTGCGCAACCTTCGCAACCGCGGCCTGCATCTCGACGCCGCTCTTGGGACGCACTTCGAGATTGAGTGCTTTCGCGTCAGCGAGCAACGCCGGGTCCTTGATCGCTGCCTCGAAGGCGCGACGCACGATAGCAAGTGTCGCGTCGGGCACCTCGGGCGCCATCCAGTAGCCGGGGCCGACGGTGGTCGGCAGGCTTGCGACCGTGGCGATCTGGCGGTCGCGCTCGCTGGTCAGGAGATCCTGCAGCAGCGGCACATCCGGCAGCAGCGGATCGCGCCGGTTGCCGATCTGCAAAAGGAAATTGATCTTGCGATCGCGGACCCAATCAGCGTGGCGCGCGAAGATGCTGGTGAGGTTCGCGCCCGAGCGGCCGTCGACCTCGCCGCGCTCCATGGCCAGATCGCCGGCGGCGCTGCCCGAATAGCCTTCGACGATCTTGAAGCGCGTGCCGAGGAGCGCGTTGGTCACGGTCGGATAGATCGACATCGAGGAGGTCGGGCCATCGCCCGGCATCGGCACATCGCGCGTCTTGGCGTCCTCGATGGTGCGGATGCCCGAGGTATGCCAGGTGATGATCGAGTTGTTGGGCTCGTCGAGCGAGCCGAGCC
The DNA here is from genome assembly GCA_963817015.1 of uncultured Alphaproteobacteria bacterium. Classification (GTDB taxonomy): domain Bacteria; phylum Pseudomonadota; class Alphaproteobacteria; order Rhizobiales; family Xanthobacteraceae; genus VAZQ01. The sequence continues at coordinate 791,268 of CAWFMV010000019.1, forward strand.
ATTTGATCGTGCCGGTCTGGTAGCGCGCCTGCGGGCCGCCCAGGAGCTGGTACATCAGCAGCGACGGGATTGACCGCCGCAATGGTGGTGCCGTCCTTGGGTGCGGTGACCGCGACCATATTGGCGGCGCGCAAGCCGCCGGCGCCAGGCATGTTCTGCACGATCACGTTCGGCTGGCCCGGAATGTGGTTGCCGAGATGGCGCGCGAGCAGCCGCGCATAGGCGTCATAGCCGCCGCCGACGCCATAGCCGCAGATGATGGTGATGGTTTTGCCGTTGTAGAAATCCTGTGCGTGAGAACGCGAGGGCAGGAGCAGAGAGCGACAAGAGCCTGAGGCGAGACGAATTGCGAACAGTGAGGAACGCGCGGCCTCGTCGTGCCCTCTCCCCTTGCGGGAAGGGAAGCGGAGCGGTGGGGAGGGGTCGAGGGTGAGGGGGAAACCCGGAGCGCGTCATTCGGAACCACCGCTTGCTGAACGTCTGTCTTGCCCTCTCCCGCAAGAGGGGAGGGAACGCTGTGGCTCTGCTCGTCATACAGTTGAGCCTGCATGGGTGTGTTGATCGCTGTACGTTCGTGCTGCCGCCCATCCTCTCACCCGATCGTCACGTACGCGGCGCCGTTGGCGTGCAACATGGCGCCGGTCATGAACCGGCATTCGTCGCTGCAGAGAAAGCGCACCAGGTTGGCGATCTCCTGCGAAGTGGCGGAGCGCCCGAGCGGAGCCTTATGTCTCCGCTCGCCCGGATCGTGCGCCACCACCGCCGGCCGCGGCGTGTCGATCCGTCCCGGCACGATGCAGTTGACCGTGATGTTGTCAGGCGCGAGCTCCGACGCGAGTGCGCCGGTCATGCCGGCGAGCCCCGCTTTGGCGGCGGCGACATGACAGCGGTTCGGCCGTCCCGAATGCGCCGATGAACCGCCGATGTTCACGATGGTGCCGCGGCCGAGCCTGCGCATATGCGGCACGCAGGCCTGAATGCAGAAGAATGAGCCGTCGAGCGTCGGCGCGAGCGTGTTGCGCCAGTCCTCGAGCGTGATCTCCATCAGCGGGCGATAGCTGCGGATGTTGGCATTGTTGACCAGGATGCTCACCGGCCCGAACGCTTCGACCGTACGGGCAACCACGCGCGCCACGTCGTCCGGCTTGGTCACGTCGCCCTGCAGCGCGATCGCCTTGCCGCCGTCGCGCTCGATCGCCTCGACAGTGGCGCGTGCGCCCTCGGCCGCATTGCGGTAGTTGATCGCAACCGCGGCGCCCTCGCGCGCGAGGGTCTGCGCGATCACCGCGCCGGTGTTGACGCCGGCGCCGGTCACGATGGCAACCTGACCGGCCAGTGCCCCAGCCATGACGCTTTCTCCCTTGTTGTTGTTATACAGGCGTCAGGGCGTTAACGCCCGCAGCCTCAGCGGCTTGCGGCTTCGATCGCGAGGACGCGGTCGACCATCTCGCCGGCGAGGCCGAGATAGTTCGCCGGGTCGCACATCTTCTCGAGCTCCTTGCGGCCGACGTGCTTGGAAATCTCCTTGTCTGCCGCAAGCAGGTCGACCAGCGGCTTGCCGCTCGTCGCCGCCTCGCGGCAGATGTCGTAGACGAGATCGTGGGCGCGCTGGCGGCCGAGATGCGGCCCCAGCCCCATCATCACCTGCTCGGACACGATGGCGCCGCCGGTCAGATCGAGGTTCGCGCGCATGCGCGCGGCGTCGACCTGCAGGCCCTCGACCACGTCGCGGGTCTGCCGCAGCGTGCCGGCGCTGAGCAGGAAGATCTCCGGCAGCGCGATCCATTCGATCTCCCACGGTCCGGTCGAGCGCTCATGGTCGGCGACCGCGGCCTCGAGCAGCGCGGCCGTGTTCTGGCGAACCAGTGCCGCGGTCGAATGGATGTAGAGCGACGCAGATCGGGTTGCGCTTCTGCGGCATGGTGCGAGGACGAGCCGCGGCCCTCGTGGAACGGCTCGAACACCTCGGCGACTTCGGTCTGCATCAGGAGCTTCACGTCCATCGAGATCTTGCCGAGCGTGCCGGTGAGAAGGCCTAGGAAGCAGCCGACTTCGCCGATGCGGTCGCGCACGGTGTGCCAGGCGATCTCGGGCTGGCCGAGCTTCAGCTCCACCATCAGGCCTTCCTGCACCTTGAGGCCGTCGCGCCGAGCGACGCCAGCGTGCCGACCGCGCCCGCGAACTCGCCGACCAGAACGCGCGGGCGCAGCTCCTTGAGGCGTTCGCGATGGCGCTGCATGGCGGCGAGCAGGCACGCGCACTTGAAGCCGAAGGTGAGCGGCACCGCCTGCTGCAGATTGCTGCGGCCCGCCATCGGCGGTGTCGCGATAGCGGCGCGCGAGATCGGCGAGCGCGGCGGCGACGCGCTCCATGTCGGCCTCGACCAGGTCGAGCGCCTGGCGGATCTGCATGATGGTGGCGGTGTCGGTGATGTCCTGCGTGGTCGCGCCCCAGTGGCACCATTCGCCGAGGCCCTTGTCGCAGAGCGCCACGATCTGCTGCACCACGCCGAGGATCGGATAGCCGATGCGCTCGGTGGTGGCCTTCAGCTTGGCGAAGTCGATGTTCTCGACCTTGCACTTCCCGTCGATCTCGCGCGCGGCCTCCTGCGGGATGATGCCGAGCCGGCCCTGCACGCGCGCCAGCGCCGCCTCGATCTCGAGATAGCAGGCGGTGCGGTTCTCGTCGGAGAACACCTGTCGCATCTCCGCGGTGGTGAAGATGTCGCGGAAGATGATCGAGTTGAGGGTGGTGGCGGTCATGCGTTACTCCGTAAATGACGACACTGTCATATCGATCTTGTCGTCCCCGCGAAAGCGGGGACCCATACGCCGTGTCGCTTCGATGTGGCACGGACGGTGAATTATCGAGAGATTGGTGGTTATGGGTCCCCGCCTGCGCGGGGACGACAACAGAGAGGCCTCACCCCGTGATCTCGCCGCGCCGCTTGCGGACGGCAGGCATCACCATGACCACCAGGATCGCGGCGGTGGCGATGATGAAGGCGAGGCTGATCGGCTGGCGCACGAACACGGTGGCGTCGCCGCCCGACATCAGCATCGAGCGGCGGAGGTTCTCCTCCATCATCGGCCCGAGCACGTAGCCGAGCAGCATGGGAGCGAGCGGGAAGCCGAGCCGCATGCAGACGAAGCCGACGATGCCGAACACCGCGGTGAGATAGATCTCGAACGAGGAATTGTTCACGCTGTAGATGCCGATCGCCGAGAACGCCATGATGGCGGGAAACAGCAGCCGGTAGGGCACCTGCAGAAGCTTCACCCACAGTCCGATCATCGGCAGGTTGAGAACGACCAGCATGGCATTGCCGATCCACATGCGAGGCGATGAGGCCCCAGAACAGATCGGGCCGCTGCGTCATCACCTGCGGGCCGGGCTGGATGCCCTGGATGGTGAGCGCGCCGAGCATCAGCGCCATCACGCCGGAGGCGGGCAGGCCAAGCGTGAGCATGGGGATGAACTTGCATTGCGCGTCGGCGTTGTTGGCGGATTCCGGCCCGGCCACGCCTTCGATCGCGCCCTTGCCGAAGCGCGACGGGTCGTCGGCGACCTTCTTCTCGAGCATGTAGGACGCAAACGACGCGATCGCCGGCCCGGTGCCCGGCAGGACGCCGAAGAAGCAGCCAAGCCCGGTGCCGCGCAGGATCGGCCCGATCGAGCGCTTGAAATCCTCGAGCGAGGGCATCAGGTTGCTGACCTTGGCGGTGAACACGCGCCGCTCCTCGCTGCCGCCGAGATTGCTGATGATTTCGCCGATCGCGAACACGCCGACCGCCACCACGATGAAGCCGATGCCGTCGGTGAGCTCGGAGACGCCGAAGCTGTAGCGCTGCGTGCCGGTGTTGACGTCGGTGCCGACGATGCCGAGCAGAAGCCCGAGCACCACCATGGCGAGCGACTTGACGATGTCGCCTTCGGCGAGCACGGCGGCGGCGACGAGGCCCATCAGCATCAGCGAGAAATATTCCGGCGAGCCGAACTTGAGCGCGATGTCGGCGAGCGGCGGGCCGGCGACGGCGATCAGCAGCGTGCCGACGGTGCCGGCGAAGAACGAGCCGATGGCGGCGATCGCGAGCGCAGGCCCGGCGCGGCCTTGCCGCGCCATCTGATAGCCGTCGATGCAGGTGACGACCGCCGAGGTCTCGCCCGGCAGGTTGACCAGGATGGCGGTGGTCGAGCCGCCGTACTGGGCGCCGTAATAGATGCCGGCCAGCATGATCAGCGCGCCGACCGGCGAGACGCTGTAGGTGATCGGCATCAGGATCGCGATGGTGCCGAGCGGGCCGATGCCGGGCAGCACGCCGATCAGCGTGCCGACCGAGACGCCGATCAGGCAGTAAAGCAGGTTCTGCAGCGAGAACGCGACGCCAAACCCGAAGATCAGATTGTTGAAGAGATCCATGCGTCAGAAGCCTGCGATCAGCGGGTAGGGCAGGCCAAGCGCCCATACGAACACGATCGCGCAGAGCGCGGTCAGGAGCACCGAGAAGAGCAGCACCTCGATCAGCCGGAATTCGGTGCTCGCGAGCCGCCGAGCCGAAGATCAGCACCAACATCGCCGGCACGAAGCCCGCGCGCTCGATCAGCACGCCGAACAGGACGAGCGCCAGCGGCAGCACGATGAGCGCCCGCAGCGACCAGGAGCCCTCGATCTTGTCACCGCTGCGCAGCCCGTTCGCCAGGATGTAGAGGCCGGAGAGAATCAAGAACCCGCCGAGGACGGTCGGAAAATAGCCCGGCCCCATGCGCAGTGCCGTGCCGAACGTATAGTTGCGTGCGATGACGACGGCCACGACCCCGACCGCGATCAGGAACAGGCCGGCCCAGACGTCCTTGTTTTCAAGAATGGATGGTTTCATCAACGCCCCGGTTTGCCCCACGCAACACCTTACATCCGTCATCCTGCGGAGCGACCCCGGCCTCTTGGGCCGGGAGCCTCGAAGGATGGACGGCCGAGCTAGTGCCCAGCATCCTTCGAGGCCCGCGCCCGCAAACTTGCTTTACGCGACTGCGCGTTATTTGCGCGGGCACCTCAGGATGACGGCTCGAACTTCGAGCCAATGATCGAGCGCATCACTCCGCCTTGATGCCGCCTTCCTTCACGACGCGCTCCCACTTGTTCATTTCCTTGACCATGTGCTGGCCGAACTCGGCGGTGCTCATCTTCACGACGGAAGCGCCTTCGTTGGCGAACTGTTTCTGCACCTCGGGATTGTCCTGCACCGCCGCGATCTCCTCGATGCAGCTTCTCGACGATCGCGGGCGGCGTGCCGGCCGGCGCAACGAGGCCCCACCAGTTGACCGCCTCGTAGGTGGGCACGCCGGCCTCGGCGATCGTCGGAATGTCGGGCAGCACCGGGTTGCGGGTCAGGCCGCCGACGCCGAGCGCGCGCAGCTTGCCGGACTTGATGTGCGGCGTGGTCTGCACCAGCGAGGAGAACATCACCTTGGTGTGGCCGCCGATCACGTCGATCATGGCGGGTCCGCCGCCCTTGAACGGCACGTGCAGGATGTTGGTGCCGGCAGTGAGCTTGAACAGTTCGCCGCCCAGATGCTGGAAGCTGCCGATGCCGGCGGAGGCATATTGCAGCTTGCCGGGCTGCTGCTTGGCGAGGTCGACCAGCTCCTTCACCGATTTGACCGGCAGCTCCGGATTGACCACCAGCACGATCGGGCCCGATCCGAGCATCGCGATCGGCGTAAAGCCTTTGATCGGATCGTAGGGCAGCTTGTAGAGCCACGGATTGACCGCGTGCGCGAGCGAGATGATCAGGATGCGTGTAGCCGTCGGGTGGCGCGCCATGGGCGACCTCGGTGCCGACGATGCCGCCGGCGCCGGCGCCGCGGTTGTCCACGATCACCTGCTTGCCCAGCCGTTCGGCCAACTTGGTCGCGAACACGCGGCCGACCACGTCGTTGCTGCCGCCCGGCGGGAACGGAATGATCAGCCGCACCGGCTTGGTCGGATAGTCCTGCGCGCCGCCACGGCCGTCAGCGCAAGCAGCGCGCCCAAGGACGTAACCATGGCCTTAGCGAGCAGCGATTGGATGGTCTGCATCATGCGTTTCTCCCGGGTTCCGGTCGGTTCGCTGCCGCGGGGCCGGCAGGGTCCGCCCTGCTTATATCATGTCCCCGCCATGGAATGCCGCCCGGACGCGCGGGCCGCAAGCCCAAATTGTCGCGCTATTCGGCCTTGATGCCGCCCTCTCTCACCACGCGCTCCCACTTCGCCATCTCGGTTACCATGTAGGCGCCGAACTCGGCCGAGCTCATGCGCACGGCCTCCGCGCCTTCGGCGGCGAATTGGCGCGCCACCTCGGGCGAATCCTGAATGGCCGTGATCTCCTGGTGCAGTTTGTCGACGATGGCCTGCGGGCGTGCCGGCGGGCGCCACGATGCCGATCCAGTTGGCGACCTCGTAGCCGGGGACACCGGCCTCGGCCACGGTCGGCACGTCCGGCAGCGCGGGGCTGCGGGTCGCCGCACCAATGCCAAGCGCCCGGAGCTTGCCGTCGCGCACATAAGGTGGCGCCGTGAGCGTGGTGGCGAATGCCACCTTGGTGTGGCCGCCCAGGATGTCGATCATGGCGGGACCGGCGCCGCGGAACGGCACATGCAGCAGGTTGACGCCGGCCGAGAGCTTGAACAGCTCGCCGCCGAGATGCATGAAGCTGCCGACGCCGGCGGACGCATATTGCACCTGGCCGGGCTTCTCCTTGGCGAGCGCAAGGAGCTCCTTCACCGAATGCACCGGCAGCGACGGGTGCACCGTGATGACGTTCGGCGCCGACGCCACGATCGCGACCGGCGCGAACGCCTTGATCGGATCGTAGGGGAGCTTGTAGAGCCACGGATTGACGGCGTGCGCCAGCGAGATGACGAGCAGCGTATAGCCGTCCTTCGGAGCGTTCGCGGTCAGCTCGGTGCCGACCGTGCCGCCCGCGCCGCCGCGATTGTCGACCACGAACTGCTTGCCGAGCCGTGTGCTGAGCTGCGTGGCGACCAGGCGTCCGACCGTGTCGTTGATGCCGCCGGGCGGGAACGGAATGATCACGCGCACCGGCTTCGAGGGATAGTCCTGCGCGGCCGCGATCGTGTTCAGAGCGAGAAGGGCAGCGACGGTCTTGAGCATCAAACGATGGAGTTTCAGCATCGCTATCAGTCCTGTTGTCCGTCACTCCGGTTTGATGCCGGCTTCCTTCACGACGCGCCCCCATTTGACCAATTCGCTCCCGATGAAGTCGCCGAACCCGGCGGAGCTCATGCGGATGATATCGGCGCCTTCGTTGGCGAACTGCTTCTGCACCTCCGGCGAATCCTGGATCGCGGAAATCTCCTGGTGCAGCTTGGCGATGATCGGCTGCGGCGTGCCGGCCGGTCGCCACGACGCCGATCCAGTTGGCGGCGGCGTAGCCGGGCAGGCCGGATTCGGCGATCGTCGGTACGTCAGGGATCAGGGGATTGCGCTCGCGTCGCGCCGACGCCGAGCGCTCTGAGCTTGCCGGAACGCAGATGCGCAATGACCGACGGCACCGATGCGAACACCATATGGGTGTGGCCGCCCATCACATCGATCAGCGCCGGCCCGGCGCCGCGGAACGGCACGTGCAGGATATCGACGCCGGCCATGAGCTTGAACAGCTCGGGGCCGAGATGCAGAAACGTCCCGACGCCGGAGGAGGCATATTGCAGCTTGCCCGGGCGCTCCTTGGCGAGCGCGATCAGCTCCTTGATCGACTTGACCGGCAGATCCTGATTGACCACCGCCACGTTTGGAGCCGTGGCCACGATGGCGACCGGAGCAAACGACTTGAGCGTGTCGTAGGGGAGCGTATGCATCGCCGGAAGGACCGTGATCGCGAGTCGACACGACCATCAGCGTATGGCCATCCTTCGGGGCATTCGCCACCAACTCGCCGGCCACGATGCCGCCGGCGCCGCCGCGGTTCTCCACGATGAACTGCTTGCCGAGCCGCGTGCTCAGTTGCGTCGCGATGATGCGTCCGACCGTGTCGTTGATCGCCCCCGGCGGGAACGGAACGATCACGCGCACCGGTTTGGTCGGATAGTCCTGCGCCGCGGTCGTGGCGGTCAGCGCAACCAGGGCAGTCGCACAGGTGAGGACGAGTGCATGCACGCTCGGCATTGGACGTTCTCTCCGGCTTCGCGCTCTTTGTGCCTTTGTACTCTTTGTACTTGAGCACTTTAGGTTGGCGCTTTGGGCTTCGCTGCGCCGGTAGCATATCACGGCCAGCGGCGGTGTCCTGGAGGGCGCTTTGTCACGTTGCTCAGCCGAGCGGATGCTCGGACACCGCGAGCGGTGGCACGCCCGCGCGGGTTGCCTCGGCCTGCAACGTTGCAACCTCACTCGGGGCGTAGGGAATGCCGCGGCGGCGGTGCTCGGCTTCAAGCCGCACCTCGGGCTCGCCCGGGATAAGGATCTCGTCGAAGCCTTCGGCCTTCGGGCAGGCGCGCACGCGCTCGATCAGCGTATCCATGCGGGCGCGATAGTCGGCCTCCGGGATGAACAGGTCCGGCTTGCATGCGCCAGGAAAAAGTGGCCGACGTCCTGCGGGCGGTCGTAGGACTTGTATTGGTCGGCGACGCCGCCGGCGAAAGCCGCGCCCGAGATCACGCCGCCGAGAATGTCCATCAGCATCGACAGGCCGGAGCCCTTGTAGCCGCCGATCGGCAGCACCACGCCGGCGAGCGCCGCTTTCGGATCGGTGGTCGGGCGGCCCTGCGCATCGAGCGCATAGCCGAGCGGGATGGTCTCGCCGCGCCGCTCGGCGCGACGGATCTTGCCGCGCGCCGCCACCGCCGGCGACATGTCGAGCAGGAACGGCCCGTGCTGGCCGCCCGGCGCGCCGACCGCGAACGGGTTGGTGCCGAGCAGCCCGTCCTGCCGCCCCAGGGCGGCATCGCGGGCGAGGCATTGGAGAACACGAGCGCCATGAAGCCCGCATCGATCGCCGGCATCACGTAGGACGCCGCCATGCCGAAATGCGTGCTGCGCCGCGCCGACACGAGCCCGAGGCCGAACTCGCGCGCCATCGCGATCGCCTCCTTGATGGCGCACATGCCGACCACGAAGCCGAAGGCGTCCTGGCCGTCGAGCGTGGCGGCGACCGGCGTCACGCGCTTGGGCGTGAGCTGCGGCCGCGCATTGATCAGGCCGCGGCGCACCCGGTCGAGATAGCCGGGCAGGCGGCAGATGCCGTGCGTATCGACGCCGCGCAGGTCGGCGCTGACCAGGCAGCCGGCGATGGTGGCGGCGTCCTGCGTCCGGCACGTTGTGCGCCGCGAGCAGCGCCCGCACGAATGCGTCGGCAGCATCGGCAGCGACATAGACGCGCTCTGTGACCTTGGGCGAATGCATGGCGAGGTCCCCTGAATTGCGTTTGATCTCGGGCAGGCGGGCCTCTACCATCGCGCGTCCATAGTGGAAGAGTCCACCTGTCGAGTCCACGAATTCCTCATGAAATACTCGACCGACTTCAAGTCGATCCGCGACCAGGTCTCGCCGCGAGGAATGGCAGGCGCGGCTCGATCTCGCCGCCTGCTACCGCCTGGTCGACAGCTACGGCATGACCGACCTGATCTACAACCACATCACGGCGCGCATCCCGGGCTCGCCCGACCACCTGCTGATCAATCTCTACGGGCTGCTCTACAAGGAGATCACCGCGTCGAGCCTGGTGAAGATCGACGTCGAGGGCGACATCATCTGGAAGCCCGACACCGACTACGGCATCAACAAATCCGGCTATGTGATCCACGGCGCGATCCACAAGGCGCGGCCCGAGGTCGCACTGCGTGCTGCACACCCACACGCGCGCCGGCATGGCGGTCGCGGCGATGAAATGCGGGCTGTTGCCGCTGTCGCAGACCTCGATCCGGTTCGTCGGCCATATCGGCTATCACGACTATGAAGGGCCGGCGGTCGATCTCGATGAGCGCGAGCGCATCGTGCAGGATCTCGGGCCGCATGATGCGCTGATCATGCGCAACCACGGGCTGCTCACCTGCGGCGCCACCATCCAGCAGGCGTTCAACACCATGTACCAGCTCGAGCTGTCCTGCCGCTCGCAGGTCGACGCGATGGCGGCGCGCACCGAGCTCACGATGCCGGGCGAGAATGTGCTGGCGCACACGGCGCATCTCTATCAGCCCGGCACGCGGCGGCCCTACGGCGTGCTCGAATGGCCCGCGATGCTGCGCCGGCTCGAGGCCGAGCAGAAGACATCGGGCTATCCGCCGTATTGGAATTGAGCTGGCCACATCTCGGCGTCGTCCCCGCGCAGGCGGGGACCCATAACCACCGAGGTCGAAACGTTTTGCAGGGCGTATGGGTCCCCGCCTGCGCGGGGACGACAACGGAGAGGCCCATGGCTTCAATCGTCGAACTCAAAAACCCCGTCAAAGAGCGCATGCAGGCGGGTGACGTCTCGCTCGGCATGATCGTGCGGCTGGCGCGCTCGGGCGACATCGCCCGCATCGCCAAGACCACCGGGCACGATTTCATCTTCATGGACCGGCCAGCATTCGCTGTTCTCGCTCGAGACCATCGGCCACATCGCGCAGGCGGCGCTCGGCTGCGGCGTGGCGCCGCTGGTGCGGGTGCGCAGCTGCCGACGATCCCGACACCTCGCTCATGCTCGACAATGGCGCGACCGGCATCATCTTTCCCGACGTCAACACCGCCGCCGACGCGCAGGCGCGCGGTCGATGCCTGCAAGTTCGCGCCGATCGGCAAGCGCTCGGTCGTCGGCGGCTATCCGATGTTCGATCTGCGGCCGGTGCCGCTCGCCGAGAGCGTGCGCGCGCTCAACGCAGCGACGCTGGTCGTGTGCATGATCGAGACCGTGGAGGGCCTCGCCAACGTCGAGGAGATCGCGGCGGTCGACGGCGTCGACGTGCTGCATGTCGGCTGCAACGATCTTCTTCACCACGATGGGCAAGCCCGGCGCCTTCGGCGATCCCGAGATCGTGGCCGCGATCGAGCGCGTGATCGCGGCCGCCAAGGCGCAACGGCAAATATGCCGGGCTCGGCGGCGAGCGCGATCTCGACGCGCCAGCACGCCTTCATCCGCAAGGGCGTGCGCTTCGTCACCACGCAGACCGACATCGGCTTCCTGATGGCGGCGGCCGGCCAGCGCACTGCGAGCAAATTCGCAAGGAGCTGACGTCGAAGTGATCCAAGCTCGCTGGTCATGGAAGGCGACGGCATCGGGCCGGAGATCAGCGCCGCGACGCTCGACGGTGCTGCGCGCGGCCGATCGCCGCTTCGGCTCGGGCTCGCGCTTCAGCCACGGCGACGATCGGCTTTGCGGCGCTGCGCGCGCAGGGCACCACCTTCCCGGCGGCGGCGTTCGAGGCCGCGCAAGGCGGCCGACGGCGTCATCCTCGGGCCGGTGTCGCACAACGACTATCCGCCGGTCGCCGAGGGCGGGCTCAATCCGTCGGGCGAGATTGCGCAAGCGCCTCGATCTCTACGCCAATATCCGCCCGGCGCGCACGCCGCGGCGGCTTTCCGCCGCGCTGCGGCGTCGCCGGTCGATCTCGTGATCGTGCGCGAGAACACCGAAGGCTTCTACGCCGACCGCTCGATGCATCTCGGCCCGGGCGAGTTCATGCCGACGCCCGACCTGGCGCTGGCGGTGCGCAAGATCACGCGCGCACGGCTCGACCCGCATCGCGGAGGCGGCGTTCGCGCTCGCGCATGCGGCGGCGCAAGAAGGTGACGGCCGTGCACAAGGCCAACGTGCTGCGCGTGTCGGACGGGCTGTTTCTCGAATGCGTGCGCGCGGTGGCGGCGCGCTTTCCGGAGGTCGCCTACGAGGAGCGGATCATCGACGCCATGGCGGCGCTGCTGGTGCGCGACGCCGAGCCCCTTCGACGTCGTCGTCACCACCAACATGTTCGGCGATATCCTCTCCGATCTCGCCTCCGAGATCGCCGGCAGCCTCGGGCTCGCGGCCTCGCTCAATGCCGGCGCCGAGCACGCGGTGGCGCAGGCCCAGCACGGCTCGGCGCCCGACATCGCCGGGCAGGACCGCGCCAACCCGGCTTCGCTGATCGGCTCGGCCGCGATGCTGCTCGCCTGGCTCGGCGAGCGGCGAGGCGAGGATCGGCTGCGGCTTGCGGCCGACGCCATCGAGGCCGCGCTCGACCGGGCGATCGCGACGCCGAAATGGCGCACGCGCGACCTCGGCGGGCCGCTCGGGACCGCAGCTTTCGGGGAGCGCGTGGCGGCGCTCGATCGCCGAGGCCTGACCCTTTTGACGGCGCGCGCCGGATGCGCAAGACTTCGGCATGAGAATTCGGCATAAGCATCAAGGTTAAAGGGGAATCCCAGTGAATTTCGAGTTGGCGCCGACCCGCGACGGAACGCGGCTCGCCTATACGCTCCACGGCGACAAGAATGCGAAGAACCGGGCCGTCCTGGTCCATTCGGTCGCCATGGATCGCGAGTTCTGGCGCCCGGTGGCCGAGCGGCTCGCCCCCAAGGCCGCCGTGCTGACCTACGATTGCCGCGGCCATGGCGCCTCCGACAAGCCGGGCGGCCCCTACACGGTCGAGCTCTATGCCGACGATCTCGCCGAGCTGATGGACCACGTCGGCTGGCCCACGGCGCTGGTGGCCGGCGCCTCGATGGGCGGCATGGTCTCGCTCGCCTTCGCGTCGATCTATCCGGAGCGCACCGCGGCGCTCGGCCTGATCGACACCACGGCCTGGTATGGACCGGACGCCGCCAAGAGCTGGGCGGAACGCGCCGACAAGGCCATGCGCGAGGGGCTCGGCTCGCTGGTCGCCATTCCAGACCACCCGCTGGTTCGGCGACGCCTTTCGCGCCGAGCATGCCGACGTGGTGAAGCAGCTGCGTCGAGGTGTTCCTGCGCAACGACATCGAAGGCCTATGCGCGAGACCTGCCGGATGCTCGGCCGCGCCGACCTGCGCTCGGCGCTTCCCCGGCTCAAGATGCCGACCGCGGTCGTGGTCGGCGAGGAGGATTACGCGACGCCGCTCGCGATGGCGGAAGCGCTCAATCGCGGCATCGCCGGCTCGACCTACAAGGTGCTCGCAAAGGCGCGCCATCTCACGCCGCTCGAGCAGCCGGACGTGATCGCAGCCGAGCTTGCGGCGCTGATGGCGCGAATCCCGCAATGAAGTTCACCGGCGAGCTGAGCGTCAAGGCGCCGCGCGCGGCCGTGTACGAGAAGCTGCGCGATGCGCGCTTCTTCGCCTCGTGCGTCGACGGCGTGCGCGACCTCGCCGAGATCGGGCCCGACCGCTATGCCGCGGTGTTCGAGACCAAGGTCGCCTACATGAAATTCAGCTTCAAGGTGACGGTCGAGGTGACCCGCGCCGATCCGCCCAGCGAGATCGAGGCGAAGGTCGAAGGAACGCCGCTCGGCGTCGTCGGCCGCATGACCGCGACCTCGCTGACCACGCTGAGCGAGGTCGGTGACGAGACCAAAATCGCCTACGCGGTCGATGCCGCGCTGACCGGAAAGCTCGGCAGCCTCGGCCAGCCGGTGCTGCGCTCGAAGGCGCGCGAGATGGAGAAGCAGTTTGCGGCGCGACTGCGCGGCGGCTTTCGCGCAGCCAGATGCAGACAGCGGTGCGCCCCAATGACGCCGTTCGAGCTCGCCGAGCCGCGACGCTGAAAGAGGCGATCGCGCTGCTCGATCCCGACGATCCGACGGTGCGGCCGATCGCCGGCGGCACCGCCCTGATGCTGATGATGAAGGCCGGCGTGTTCCGGCCGGAGCAGGCTCGTGAGCCTGCGCGACGTCAAGGAGCTTACGTCGATTGAGCGCGACGCCGGACGGCGCGCTTGCGGATCGGCGCCATGACGCCGCTCGCGGTCGCTCGAGCGCTCCGCGGCAGTGCGCGCGCATGCGCCCGTGATCACGCGACACTATGCGCACGCTCTCCAACATCCGGGTGCGCAACGTCGCGACCATCGGCGGCAGTCTCGCGCATGCCGATCCGCACATGGACCTGCCGCCGGTGCTGATCGCGCTCGGCGCGCAGGTGGTCGCGGCCAGTCCCGCCGGCGAGCGCACGATCCCGGTCGAGGAATTGTTCGCCGGCTACTACGAGACCGTGCTGGCGCGCAACGAGCTGATCACGAGCGTCATCATGCCGGCGCAAGGCTCGCGCCGCGCCGCCTATCTCAAGTGCACGACGCGCGCGGTGCACGACTGGCCGGCGCTTGGCGTCGCGGTCTCGGTCGAGAGCGATGGAGCGACCGTGCGCGATGCGCGCGTGGTGATGAGCGCCGCGACCGAAACGCCGACGCGTCTTGCGGGTGCCGAAGCAGGCGCTGCGCGGCGGACGGCACGGCGATGCGCTCTGGCGGCAGGCGGGCGAAGCGGCGGCCGCCGAGGCCGAGACTGATTGCCGACGGCCAGGGCTCGGCGGCCTACAAGCGCCAGCTGGTGCGCGTCTATGTGGCGCGCGCGCTCGCGCGCGGCGCTCAAGCCGGAGCGGAGCGCAGCTGATGGCGACGACGATGGCAGCGGACAGGTCGGACGCTCGGTCGCCGCGCCTCGAAGGCCAGGCCAAGGTCACCGGCCGCGCCGAATACGTGCACAATCTGCGCCTGCCCGGCATGCTCTACGGCAAGATCGTGCGCAGCACGGTCGCGCATGGCCGCATCGTCAAGCATCGACATCGAGCGCCGCGCGCGCGCTCGAGGGCGTGCATCGCGTCGTGACCATCGATGACATCCGCAAGGTCGTGCCCAATCCGTTCTATGGCCCGGCCTTCCACGATCAGCCGATCCTCGCCGCCGACAAGGTGCACTATGTCGGCGAGCCGGTCGCGGTGGTGCTGGCGCGCGATCCGCATGTGGCGGAGGCAGCCGCGCAGCTGATCGACGCCGAGTACGAGGAGCTGCCCGCCGTGTTCGACGAGGTCGAGGCGATGACCTCGAAGGCGATCGTGCACGACGAGCTCAAGCCCGCCGGCACGTTCCCGGACCTCAAGCATCTGCAAGGGCAAGCGCGACACCAACGTGGCGCTCGACTTCCATCTGCGGCGCGGCGACGTCGCGGCGCGCGTTCGCGGAGGCCGACCACGTGTTCGAGCACACGTTCCGCACCCAGCAGGTGCTGCACCTGCCGCTCGAGCCGTTCGTGTCGATCGCCGAGCCGACCGACACCGGCCTCACCATCCACACCGCCTCGCAGTCGCCGTCGTTCGTGCGCATCGAGATCGCGCGCCTGCTCGGCTGGCCGGAGAACAAGGTGCGCGTGAAGGTGCCGTATCTCGGCGGCGGCTTCGGCGGCAAGCTCTACATCAAGCTCGAGGCGCTGGTGGCGGCGCTGGCGCTGCTCGTGCGCCGGCCGGTGAAGATCTCGCTCACCATGGAGGAGCAGTTCTACACGCTCACCAAGCACGCCAGCACGTTCCGCATCAAGACGCGGCATCAAGGACGGCCGCATCACCGCGCGCGAATGCGAGGTGTGGTGGAACGGCGGCGCCTATGCCGATATCGGCCCGCGCATCACGCAGAAATCGGGCTTCACGGCGCCCGGGCCCTACGACATCGACAACGTCACGATCGATTCCTATTCGCTCTACACCAACCTGACCGCCGGCGGGCGCGCTGCGCGGCTTCGGCATCCCGCAGCTGGTGTGGGCCTATGAGAGCCACACCGACATGATGGCGCGCGCGCTCAAGCTCGATCCGGTCGAGTTCCGGCGCAAGAATCATCCTGCGCGACGGCCGCCCGCAGGCGACCGGCACGCTCGATGAAGGACGCTGCGATCGCGGAGGTGCTCGATCGCGCTCGCGCTGCGCATGAACTGGAGCGGGCCGTTCGATCGCGGCAGCGGCACCGTCAAGCGCGGCCGCGGCATCGCCATCGGCTTCAAGGCCTCGATCTCGCCGACCACCTCGATCGCGATCGTCAACGTGTGCGGCCGACGGCAGCTGTCACGCTTTACTGCAGCACCGTCGACATGGGGCAGGGCTCCGACACCGCGAAGGCGCAGATCGTCGCCGAGGTGCTCAACATCCCGGCCGAACCGGTCACGGTCGTGCATCCCGACACCGACGTGACGCCGTACGACATGGCGACGCTCGGCTCGCGCTCGCTCTTCCACATGGGCAACGCGGTGCGGCTCGCCGCCGAGGATGCGCGCGACAAGCTCGCGGCGCTCGCGCGCGAGCTCGGCCTGCCGGAAGGCAGCAACGTCCCGGTCGCCGAGCTGTTCCAGAAGAAATACAAGATGCAGGCCGGCAACATCATCGGCATCGGCAGCTACATCCCGAGCTACGCGCCGCCCGATCAGCGAGCGGGCCAGACGCCCGAGGCGACGCCGTTCTGGATGGTGGGCGGCGCCGGCGTCGAGGTCGAGGTCGACACCGAGACCGGGCATGTGCGGATCACGCAGGCTCGTCAACGTCGCCGACGTCGGGCGCGCCGATCAATCCGCGCATCGTCGAGACGCAGCTCTCGGGCGCGGCCATCATGCAGCTCGGCTTCACCATGCAGGAGAAGATGGAGTTCGACGCCGGCCAGGTGACCAACGCCTCGCTCGCCGACTACAAGATCCCGAGCATCCTCGACATCCCGACCGACATGCAGCAACGAGGCGGTCGAGGCCGAGCAGGGCTCCGGTCCGTTCGGCGCCAAGGGCGTCGGCGAGAGCGGCACGTTCGGGGTCTCGCCCGCGATCGCCAATGCGATCGACGACGCGGTCGGCGTGCGGCTCACCGCGCTGCCGCTCACCGCCGAGGCGGTCTATCGCGCGCTGCGCGCGGCGCAGCGGAACGAGCCGCTGGAGGATGACTGACGTGACGACGACGCACCATCCACTTCACGCTCAACGGCGAGAAGGTCGACGGCCGAGATCGCGCCGCACCAGAACCTGGTCGAGGTGCTGCAGCGAGCGCTTCGATCTGTTCGGCGCGCGCGAGAGCTGCGCGCAGGGGCTGTGCGGCTGCTGCACCGTGCTGGTCGACGGCACGCGCGGTGTCGGGCTGCCTCTATCTCGCGGCCTTCGTTGACGGCAGCGAGGTGACGACCATCGAGCATCTGGCGGCGGACGGCAAGCTCGACGCCGGTGCAGGAGGCGTTCCTCGAATGCGGCGCCTTCCAGTGCGGCTTCTGCACGCCGGGCTTCGTGCTGATGGCGGGCCAGCTGCTCGAGGAGCATCCCGATCCCGACGACGACGAGATCCGGCATTATCTCTCCGGCAATCTCTGCCGCTGCGCCGCCTATCCGGAGATCATCAAGGCCGTGAAGCTCGCCGCCACCAAGATGCGCCAAACTCGCGCGTGAACGCCTGCGCATGAAGACCGCATAGGGAGGCACGTCATGCAGGAAGCAAGTGCCGCCATCGCCGTGGTATCGCACGCTCAGCGCGACGCAGTGGAAGACGCTCGCGGCCTCGAATCTCGGCTGGATGTTCGACGGCTACGAGACGTTCGCGCTCGATCCTCACGGTCGGCGTCGCGCTGCGCCAGCTGCTCGACCCGTCGCTGTATCCGCAAATCCCGGCCTATGCCGGAACCGTCATCGCGGCTCACGCTGCTCGGCTGGGGCATCGGCGGCCTGATCGGCGGCGTGCTTGCCGACTACATCGGCCGCCGCCGCATGATGATCTACGCCATCCTGGCCTATTCGCTGATGACCGGCTTGAGCGCGCTTCGCCTGGGACTGGGTGTCGTTCGCGGCGCTGCGGTTCCTGGTCGGCATCGCCATCGGATCGGAATGGGCGACCGGCGCCTCGATGACCGCGGAGATGTGGCCCGATCACGCGCGCGGCAAAGGCGCCGGCCTGATGCAATGCGGGCTCGGCATCGGGTTCTTCCTGGCCTCGTTCGTCTGGCTGTTCGTCGGCGCGATGGGCCCGGGGGCGTGGCGCTACATGTATGTGATCGGCGTCCTGCCGGCGCTGCTCACGCTCTGGATCCGGACCGGCATTCCGGAATCGCAGCCATGGGAGCGCGGCCGACGAAACGCCGCCAGGCGGCGCGTCGAGCGCCAGCGCGCCGGTGCGCCGCTCGCGGATGAGGACCAGGCGCTGACACGCTTCACCTTCGTCGATCTGTTTGTCGATCCGCACGCTTCGGCGCGGACCGCGATCTGTGTTTCTGGTCTCACTGACCACGACACTCGCCTGGTGGGGCATCTCGACCTGGGTGCCGCCCTATATCGGCTCGGTCGCCGCCAAGGCCGGCCTGCCGGGGCAGCAATGGGCGAGCTATGCGGGCATGACCTACACCTTCGGCAGCCATCGTCGGCTACGCCAGCGTTCGGATTTCTGGCCGATGCGCTTCGGCCGCAAGCCGGTCACCATCTGTTCTTCGCCATGGCCTGGTGCTCACCCCGGTCCTGTTCCTGTGGACGCAGGATCTGTCGCTGCTGCTGGTCGCTGCCTTCGTCAACGCGATCTTTCAGCCTCGGCCAATATTCGTGGATGCCGGTCTGGCTGCCGGAGCTCTATCCGACGCGCATGCGTGCGACCGCGCATGGCATTCGCGTTCAACGCGCCGCGCTTCATCGCCTTTCTCGGGCCGCTCCTCGCCGGTCAGCTGATCGTGACTTCGGCGGCTTCGGCCCGGCGGCTACGACCATCGCCACGCATCTACGCGCTTGGCCTCATCGCGGTGCTGTTCCTTCCTGAAACACGGGGCAAACCGCTGCCGGCGTGAGCTCGGATAGACGCCTGTCTCCAACTGCGGAGACAGGATATGACGCTTGAACGCAAACCGGTCGCCTTCGGCGATCTGCGCGGCTGGATCGACGCGCTGCGCGCAGCGGGCGAGCTGCACGAGATCGACGCCGAGGTCGATTGGAACATCGAGCTCGGCACCATCATGCGGCTGGCGCAGGGTCCCGGCACCGGCCGCGCGCTGCTGTTCAACAACATCAAGGACTACAACAAGCCGAACAGCCGCTGCCGCCGCGTGTTCGGCTCGGCGCTCAACAACAATCGCCGCATCGCCATGATGCTCGGCCTGCCGCCCGACACGCATCGCGCGCGAGCTGGTCAAGATCGGCCGCACCATCCTGCAGGAGACGCATCGCGCCGCGCATCGTCAAGACCGGCCCGGTGCAAGGAGAACATCGTCACCGGCAAGGACATCGATCTCGACGAGTTTCCCGGTCGCCGTACTGGAACCGGCTCGACGGCGGCCGCTATCTCATCACCTATGCGGGCGTGGTCACCAAGGACCCGGACACCGGCGTGATGAATGTCGGCGTCTATCGCGGCATGGTCGGCGGACCGCGACAAGATCCCGATCCTGATGTGGCGCGCGCAGCATATCGGCCATCACGTCACCGCCTGGCAGGCGGCGCGGCCACAAGGAGATGCCGATCGCGGTCGCGATCGGCTGGGAGCCGTCGCTCGGCTTCTGCGCCGGCTCGCCGGTGCCCAAGGGCATCTGCGAATACGACGTGATGGGCGCGATCCGCGGCGAGCCGGTCGATCTGGTCAAATGCGAGACCGTCGATCTCTACGTGCCGGCCTCGGCCGAGATCGTGATCGAGGGCATGCTCGGGCTCGAGCCCGAGACCTACATGATGGAAGGCCCCTACGCCGAGTTCACCGGCTATGTGGCGGGCGACCGCTCGCCCAAGCCCACCATCCGGGTCACCTGCATCACCCACCGCAACGATCCGATCCTGCGCGGCACCATCGAAGGCTGCATGCCGGGCAGCTATTCGGAGAACGCGATGATCTCCTCGATCTTCCGCTCCGTCGACCGCCTGGAACGTGCTCGATCGCGCCGGCGTGCCCGGCATCACCGACGTGTGGGGCCCGCCGGTGCAGGCCGGCATCAACCTGAACGATCCAGATGAAGCAGAGCTATCGCGGCCAGGCCAAGCAGGCCGCCAATGCGCTGTGGGGAAGCTCGGCCGCGCATGTGCGCTACAAGCACGTCACCGTGGTCGACGACGACATCGACATCCACGACTATGCGGCGGTCGATTGGGCGATCGCTTATCGGGTCAATGCCGGCGAGAACGACATCGTCATCATGCCGGCAACGTTCGGGCTCGGGCTCGATCCCTCGACCCGCAAGCGCGACCGCAATCCCGACGCTGTTCGGCACCGGCAAATGGAATCGCGTGCTGATCGATGCCACCATCAATCTCGACTACGATCCCGACCCCGACTTCGGCGGCGCCCGCTTCCCGCCGACGGTGTGGCCGGCGAAAGCAGGACGACGAGGCGCGCGCAAGGCGCGCTGGAGCGAGCTTGGCCTCGACAAGCTGAAACGGGATTGAGATCGCATGTGCAACTCTCGGCCTCATGGTGAGGAGCGACCGAAGGTCGCGTCTCGAACCATGGCCGCAAGCTCCGAGGTTGCGGCCATCCTTCGAGACGGCGCTTCGCGCCTCCTCAGGATGAGCAGAATGAGGGAATGCTGCGAGTGAAGACAACGTCACCTTTCCCTCCGCCGGACTGAAGCTGTCCGGCAATGTGCGCGTACCCGAAGGGCTGAAGCCGGGCGAGAAGCGCGGCGCCTTCCTGGTGCTGCATGGCTTCGGCAGCAACAAGAACTCGTCGAACGTGCTGGCGCCGACCAAGGTGCTCACCGAGCTTGGCTATGTGACGCTGCGATTCGAGCATGCGCGGCTGCGGCGACAGCGAGGGCGAGTTCGGCCGGGTGATCTGCCTCGAGCAGGTCGAGGATACGCGCAATGCGCTGACGTTCCTCGCGAGCCATCCGGCGGTCGATCCCAAGCGCATCGCGGTCGTCGGCTCGAGCTTTGGCGGTGCGGTCGCGGTCTATGCCGGCGGTGTCGACGAGCGGGTGGCTGCTGTCATCTCGAACGGCGGCTGGGGTGATGGCGAGCGCAAGTTCCGCGGCCAGCACAAGAGCCCGGAGGAATGGGCGCGCTTCACCAAGATGCTGGAGGAGGGCCGCGCGCATCGCGCCAAGACCGGCAAGTCGCTGATGGTGCCGCGCTACGAGATCGTGCCGATCCCGCCGCACCTGCGGAACAATCTCGCCAAGAACTCGATCGAGATGTTTCCGGCCGAGACCGCGCAGAGCATGTTCGATTTCCGCGCCGACGACGTGGTCGGCAAGATCGCGCCGCGGCCGCTGCTTCTGATCCATGCGGCGAACGATTCCGTCACCCCGACCGAGCAGTCGGTCGAGCTGTTCAAGCACGCCAGGCCAGCCCGCCGAGCTGCATCTGTTCAGCGAGGTCGACCACTTCCTGTTCGGGGAGGACAACGCCCGGGTCTGGGGCGTTATGCGCGATTGGCTTGGCAAGTACTTTCCGGCAAGGGTGTAGCCCCACCGTAACGGGAGCAAGCCGTGAGCTGGATTCGAACGGCCGTTCTGGCGCTGAGCATCCTGGGTATCCTGGGCGCCGCGAGTCTCGTGCGCGCGCAGGACTTTCCCTCCCGCGCCATCAAGATCATCGTGCCCAACCCGCCCGGCGGCGCCGGCGACATCGGGGCTCGCCTGGTCAGCCAGCGGCTCAATGAGGTGTTTCACCAGCCGGTCGTGGTCGAGAACCAGGCCGGCGCGTCGGGTGCGCTCGGCATGACCAACCTCAAGCGTGCGGCGCCTGACGGCCACACGATCGGGGTCGTGCTGTCGCTGTCGCAGACCATCGACCGCGTGCAGAACAAGACTGCCTCGTTCGACATCGCTGCCGATTTCACCCCGATCACCGCCATTGCCAACAATCCCGCGGGCCTTCTGGTCAACTCCCAGATCACGGCCCGCACGATGGCGGAGTTCATCGCGGAGGTTCGGGCAAAACCCCGCACCATCTCTTATGGCAGCGCCGGGATCGGGACTGCGCACCATCTCTACGGCCAGGTGCTCAACAAGGTCGCCGGCATCGAGCTCGTCAACGTCCCCTATCGCGGCGTCGCGCCCGCGTTCAATGATCTCCTGGGCGGGCACGTCCCAGCCGCGATCGTCAGCCTCGCGACTGCGCTGCCGCATATCCAGAGCGGGCGCGTGCGGCTGCTCACGGTGTTCGACACCAAGCGCTACCCCAAGGCCCCTGATGTGCCGACCATCACCGAGGTGCTGCCGGCCTATCAGCCTGGGCGCGCCTGGGTCGGCTTCCTGGCCCCGCGCGACCTGCCGGTGGCGATCACCACCAGGCTCCATGACGAGATCGTCCGCATCCTGAAGTCGCCGGAATCCCTGAATGTTCTTGGGGAGAACGGGCTTGAGGTGATCGCCAACGAGCCCTCCGAGTTCGCCGTCATGATCCGCGAGGATGCTCGGATATGGGATGACGCGGCCGCGATTGCTGGCCTTTTGCCGGCGCGGTGACCCCCATCGGGTTTTGGCTTTGGCTGGGACTTTTTCCCTGGGCCTGCGGCCATCAGGCATGCCGCCCAGGCAACTTGTGAAGGGATGCCACGGGGCCTATTTATTGGACGTAAGGCCGGGACCCTTGGAGGTCTGGAGCCGTGGAGGTCCGATGCCAGAGGTGGCAGCTGCCCCGTCAACCCTGTCGCGTCCGCTCATGATTGCAGCGGGGGCGGCCGGCTTGCTGGTGGCCGGCACGCTGGTGCTGTGGCTCCACTACGGCACGGCGGTCTTTTATGAAATGATCCTGGCCGGCATCGCCCTGTGCCTCTAGCCGCAGCCGCCTAGCACTGGAAGACTCCATGGCACCGCGCCACGTTCGCCTCCTTCTCATGTTGGGCGCTTTCGTCAGCGGCCTTGTGCTGTGCGGCGCGATCATCCTGCTGGCAATGGGCCCGCTCTCGTCGAGCAGTCCGCAAGTCGCCGCCATTGGTGGGCCGTTCCGGCTCATCAATCAGGATGGGCAAACGGTGACCGAGCAGGAGTTCCGGGGCCGGCCGTTCCTGGCCTTCTTTGGCTTCACTCACTGCCCCGATGTCTGCCCGACCACCCTGTTCGAAGTGTCGGAGATCTTTCGCAATCTCGGCCCTGATGCTGATCGCGTGCGTGCGATCTTCTTCACGGTCGACCCGGAGCGCGACACCCCGGTGGCGATCAAGGAGTATCTGTCGAGCTTCGATCCTCATCTGTCGGGCCTCACGGGCGCCCTGAGGACATCGCAGCAGTGGCAAAGAGCTACCGTGCGATCTATCGCAAGGTGCCGCTCGAGCAGGGCGGCTACACCATGGATCACACCGCCATCGTCTATTTGATGGATAAGCAGGGACGGTTTGTCGCGCCCTTCAGCCTGAAGCGCACAACCGAGGCCTCGGCGGCCGAGCTGCGCAAGCACCTTTAATAGTTCCCGTAATTCCGGGCTTGCAGCGGATTTCACTCAAATCATTGGAAAATTTTGGGAACTGTAGTGCGCCAATACCGGCGTTAATTTGGTATTTTAAGTACGGAAGTTCGTATACGAACTCGCCGGGTCAATGGTAGGAACTGAACCTCCGGTGGAGCAGCCATGGTGGCTCGCGCCGCGGGTTACTCAGAAATTGGGATCGCGCCAGCACAAGGAGGGATCCTGATGCGCAAAGGCCGCCAGCGCAACGGCGACGTGATGAAGTCAGAGCCCGGGGGCGAAACGTCGCCATCCGGAATCACCAATATTCCGACCGATCTGCTGCGCACGTTCGTCGCCATTTGCGAGCTGGGCAGCTTCACCAAGGCCGCCCACCTGTTCGAGCTGACCCAGCCGGCGGTGAGCGCCCATATGCGGCGACTCGAGTCGCTCATCGGCGCGGATCTGCTCGAGAAGAGCCTGTCCGGCGTCACCCTCACCGAATGTGGCGCCGAAGTGCTGCGCTATGCCCGGCGCATGCTCGCGATCAACGATCAGATCGTCAGCGGCGGTGGCCTGCAGTCACAGGCGCAAGTGGTTCGCCTTGGCATTCCCAATCTCTACGCCCCAACTGTGCTGGCCCGCATCCTTGAGCAGCGGGAAGCCATCGGCGGCGAATTCCGCCTGCAGGTCCGCTGCGATCATTCGCGCGGCCTGCTGCGCAGCGTGCGCTCGGGCTACCTCGAGATTGCTGCCTTGTTTGCCAGCGAGGCCGATCTCGACGACGCCGTCGTGCAATGGAGCGAGGACCTGGTGTGGGTGAAGTCCCCCGACTTTGTGCTCGATCTGGATGAGCCGGTTCCGCTGGTCAGCTCGCCCAATCTGCTGCTGCCGGATCGTGCCGGCATGGCCGCGCTCGAGCTGGCCAATCGCCGCTACGAGATCGTCTTCACCGCGTTCGACACGCTGGCGCGGCGCGCTGCCGCGGCGGCCGGCCTCGGCTACTTTACGCTGCCCCGGTCGGTGGTGACGCCGCCGCTGGTGATCGAGGAACCGGGCGTGCTGCCCGATCTGCCGAAAGTAAACATGGGCATCTTCGCGCGCGATGATCTTGATGCTACCGCATTGGCGCCGTTGATTGCGAGGATCGAGGGCGTGTTTACCCAGTCGTCGTAGAGGAGGTCCGATGGAACGCGCGGCCAGGGTTGCGTTTGCGCTTGCGTTGTCGGGGCTGGTGTTGGGCCATGCGGTCGATCAAGCTCTTGCGCAAGATGTGTCGGGCTATCCGATCGCGGGCCGCGCGCTACGGTTGATCACGCCGCACGGCGCGGGCTCGGGCGCCGACATTCTGTCACGGCTGATCGGGCCGAAGCTTGCGGAGCGCTGGAAGGTCACCGCAGTCACTGACAACCGCATCGGCGCCAACGGGGACATCGGCATTGTCGCTACCGCGGGCGCGGAGCCAGATGGCTACACGCTGTTGTGTATCGCCACCGTGTTCACCATCAATCCGTTCATGAAGAAGAATCCGCCTTACGATCCGGAGAAGAGCTTCGCGCCGGTGTCGCTGCTCGCAACCAGCGTGCTCTCGCTTTTGACTGCGCCGAGCCTGCCGGCGAAGACCTTTCCGGAATTCGTTGCGCTCGCAAAGCAGCAGCCCGGCAAGATGAACTATGCGTCGAGCGGGATCGGCTCGCCGCAATTCGTCACCATGGAGTTCTTGAAGCTCGACGCCAAGATCGATCTGGTGCATGTGCCGTATAAGGACGCACCCAGCATGTTCCGCGGGATGCTGACCGGCGAGGTGCAGGCGCAAATCCAGCCTCTGCAGACGGCGGCGCCGCAGGTCGCGAATGGCAATGCCCGTATGGTCGCAGTGATGAGCGCGGAGCGCGCGCCGACGTTTCCAGATGTGCCGACCATGCGCGATCTGGGCTATCCCAATTTCATGGTCGAGACCTGGTACGGCATTTTCGCGCCGGCCGGCACGCCCGCGCCGATCGTGGCCAAGATCAGTGCCGAGATCGACAGCATATTGCGCGACCCCGAAGTGCGCGCTCAGCTGGCCCGCCAGGGGATGAACCCGATCGGTGGCACGCCCGAGCGGCTCGGCCGCTACGTCAAGGAAGACCTTGCGCGCTGGAAGCGGGTAGTCGAGGAAACCGGCCTCAAGCCGGAATAGCGATCGAAGCGGTCGCAGGACATGCGGGCGCGCCTGCTCGCTGGGTGTTATAAATGCGGCTCACCGAGTTCGTGCCGCCAAGACGGTCACCCAGACGCTGACGCAATGCGACGAAACATGATGTCATCGGCTTCGCCATCACGGACAGCATTGGCGCTTCTTGGTGGCGCGCTCGCGTTCGCGTTGCTGGTGCTGTTGGCACCTGACACGGCACAAAGGGCGCATGCCCAAGGCAAGGTCGCCGATCCGATCGTGCAGGTTCCGGGCTTTTGGGATCCGCGGCGGCGGCCCGAGCGGCCGGATCTCTCGCGCCTCACCACCATCCGCTTTCTCACCGAGACCGACTATCCGCCGTTCAACTTCGCGGGTCCTGATGGCAATCCGCAGGGCTTCAACGTCGATCTCGCCCGCATCATGTGCGAGGAGCTCAAGATCGGCTGCACGGTGCAGATGCGGCGGTTCGAGACGCTGATCTCTGCGCTCAACGAGAACCGCGGCGATGCCGTCATTGCCTCGATGGCGGCGACGTCCGATGTGCGCAGCAAGCTCGACTTCACCGATCCCTACTACCGGACGCCCGCTCGCTTTGTGGTGCGCCGCGATTCCCCGATCGAGGATCCGCTGCCGGAGAAGCTTGAAGGCCGCAAGGTTGCTGTGACGGCTGGAACCGCGCATGAGGCCTATCTCAGGGCGCTGTTCACCGAGGTCGAGGTCCGTCCCTATCCCGAACGCCGATGTGGCGCGGCTGGCACTGCGGCGCGGCGACGTCGATCTCTTGTTCGGTGACGCCATTTCGCTGGCGTTCTGGCTCAACGGCACCGACTCGGAGAACTGCTGTGCGTTTCGCGGCGGTCCCTTCTTGGACAGCCGTTATTTCGGCGAAGGCGTCGGCATCGCGGTCAGGCGCGGCAACGATACGATGCGCCTTGTGCTCAACTACGCGCTCTTTCGCACCTGGGAGCAGGGCCGCTTCACCGATCTGTGGCTGCGCTATTTCCCGATCAGCCCGTTCTGAGCGGATGCCGCCGGCGATCCGGATGACGGCGAGGCCTCGATGGATTATTGGTTAGACGACGCTTCGCGGCTTGGTACCTACTGTCCGCGCGCCGAGAGACCGACCCATGACCACCGCCGAAGCCCAAACGCCGTCGCTGCGCGAGCTTGCCGAGCAATCGAACGCCTGGCCGTTCGAGGAGGCGCGCAAGATCGTGGCGCGCCTGAAGAAGACGCCCAAGGACGTGGTGATCTTCGAGACCGGCTACGGTCCCTCGGGCTTGCCGCATATCGGCACGTTCGGCGAGGTCGCGCGCACCACCATGGTTCGGCATGCGTTCCGGGTGCTCACGGGTGACAGCGTCAAGACGCGGCTGATCTCGTTCTCCGACGACATGGACGGCTTGCGCAAGGTCCCCGACAACGTGCCCAATCGCGACATGATGGCGAGCCATCTTGGCAAGCCGCTCACGCGGGTGCCGGATCCGTTTTCCAACGAATATCCCTCGTTCGGCGCGGCCAACAATGCGCGCCTGCGCGCATTTCTCGACCGCTTCGGCTTCGCCTACGAGTTCGTGAGCTCGACCGACTACTACTGCTCCGGCCGGTTCGACGAGACGCTGCTGCGCATGCTCGCCGCCTACGACCGTGTGATGGAGATCATCCTGCCGACACTCGGTCCGGAGCGCCGCGCGACCTACTCGCCGTTCCTGCCGATCTCGCCGCGCACCGGCATCGTGTTGCAGGTACCGATGGTCGAGCGCAACGTCGCCAAGGGCACGGTGGTCTACGTCGATCCGGATACGAACGAGAAGGTTGAGACGCCGGTCACTGGCGGGCACGTCAAGTGTCAATGGAAGGCGGACTGGGCGCTGCGCTGGGTCGCGCTCGGCATCGACTACGAGATGGCTGGCAAGGACCTGATCAATTCAGTCAGGCTGTCGGGTGAGATGTGTCGTGCGCTTGGCGCGAACCCGCCCGAGGGCTTCAACTATGAGCTTTTCCTTGATGACAAGGGCCAGAAGATTTCCAAGTCCAAGGGCAACGGGCTCACCATTGACGAATGGCTGCGCTATGCCTCGCCGGAGTCGCTGTCACTGTTCATGTACCGCGAGCCGAAGGCGGCCAAGCGACTCTACTTCGATGTCATTCCGCGGCATGTCGACGAATACCAGCAGTATCTCGACGCCTACCAGCGGCAGGACGGCAAGCAGCGGCTGTCCAATCCGGTATGGCACATTCATTCCGGCAATCCGCCCAAGCTCGATATGCCGATCACATTCGCGATGCTGCTGACGCTGGTGTCGTCGTCGAATGCCGAAAATGCCGAGACGTTATGGGGCTTTATCGGTCGTTATCGTCCTGGCGTGACAGCACAGACGCATCCCCATCTCGATGCGCTGGTCAGCTATGCGATTCACTACTATCGCGACTTCGTTCTGCCGGCGAAGACATTCCGCGAGCCGAGCGAGGTCGAGCGCGCGGCGCTCAGCGATCTGCGCGACGCACTCGCGCAACTGCCGGCCCACGCGAACGCCGAAGAAATTCAGGACGTGGTCTACGAGATCGGCCGGCGCGAGCCGTTCCTCGACAAGAGCGGCAAGGGCAAGACCAAGGATGGCAAGCCTGGCGTGTCGCTCGAATGGTTCAATATGCTCTACCAGGTACTGCTCGGGCAGGAGAAAGGCCCGCGCTTCGGCTCGTTCGCTGCGGTCTACGGGCTGCAGAACACGGTCGAAATGATCGACGGCGCGCTGGCGCGCTCGGCGTGACGCTTGGGCAACGCGCGAATTGAATCTCCCGCGGTATTTTCAGTCGTATTACCCGATAGAGCAACTTTAAATTGTGTTCGCGTGCGGAATATGTTCCGATGGAAAGTTGTTGCTCCAATAAGGCAGAGTCATGCGAGCCCTTATGTCCCTCCTGAAATGTCGCTTCTCACCCTTGCCCTGATCGGGGCCACCATTATCGTCAGCTCGTTCCTGTCCGGTGTGTTCGGGCTCGCTGGCGGCATGGTGTTGCTTGGTGTGCTCCTGGTGTTTCTCGACGTCACCGCCGGCATGGTCCTGTTCTCGGTCATTCAATTCTTCGCGAACGCTTGGCGTGCGCTGCAGTGGTGGGAATTCGTGCGCTGGCGGATCTTCTGGTTCTATTGCCTGGGCGGAGCGGTTGCCTTCGCGGTGATGCGGCTGATCGCTTTTATTCCCGACAAGGCGCTGGTCTATCTTCTGCTCGGCCTGATGCCGTTTCTGGTCGAGATTATTCCAGCGCGCGCGAGGCCCAACATCGAATGGCGCGGCGTACCATTCGTCACGGGCGTGCTCACCACGATCGTCCAATTCTTAACGGGCGTCGGCGGACTCTTTCTCGACATCTTCTTCCAAAAGAGTTTGCTCGATCGAAAGACAACGCTTGCAACCAAAGCGGTTGCTCAGACTGCGAGCCACGTGTTGCGCGCGAGCTATTTTATCTCGTTTGGTTCTATCGGCGATGAAATCGGTTTATGGAACCTGTTGGTGGCTATCGCGCTTGCCATCGGTGGAACGGCGCTCGCGCCGTATGTGATTGAGCGAATGTCAGATCACGATTTCCGTCAGTGGACGCGCGCCATCATCTTTACTATCAGCGGCGTCTATATCGGGCGTGCGGCTTGGTTGGCTTGGCAGGGGTAAGGGTACATGTCGCTCGTTGCGCTGGCAGCGATCGGAGTGTCCGTGTTCGTGGCTTCGCTGGTGTCCGGCGTGTTCGGCATCGCCGGCGGCATGATCATGCTCGGCGTGCTGTTGATCTTCTTCGACGTGCCGACTGCCATGGTGCTGTTCTCACTGTTGGCCGCCACCGGCAATGCCTGGCGCGTGGTGAGCTGGTGGGGTCATGTCAACTGGCGGATCATGTGGGGCTATGCGGCGGGCGGGTTGATCGCGACCGTGCTGATGGGATTCGTCGCTTTCGTGCCCAGCAAGGCGATGGTCTACCTGATCCTCGGATTGATTCCCTATCTGCTCGAGCTATTGCCGCGCGATCATCATCCGAACATCGAGTGGCGAGGGATCCCGCTGTTGTCCGGGCTGGCAACCACCGCGATCCAGCTCGTTGCTGGCAATGGCGGCCTGTTGCTCGACGTATTTTTTCAGAAGAGCTCGCTTGACCGCCGGACCACGGTGGCGACCAAGGCCATTTGCGGCACCGTCGGCAACCTGGCGCGAATGGCTTATTTCGGCACGATCGCGGGGATCGAGGAAAATTTCCCGCTATGGGCGTTCATTCCGGCGGCGCTGCTTGCGATCGCCGGCACCATGGTGGCGCCCTATATTCTGGAGCGCATGAGCGACCAGGAATTCCGGCGTTGGACCCGTCAGATCATCTTTGCGGTCAGCGCGGTCTACCTTGCGCGCGCATTCTGGCTGTATTGGCAGGGTGCGGCCTAGAGGGTCATACTCAAACAAAATGCCCCCATCACCACCCTGCTATTGGCTGGCCCAGACGATGCGCGCCATCCACATCACGTCGCGAGCCGGCAGCGTTTCATCCTTCTGCGCTTTTGTGAGGGCGCGAAGCTCGACCACCTTGGGGGTGCGGCGCTTGAACTCCCGCAGCGTGATCTCGCCGTCCTTGGTCTTGACCAAGACCCGGTCATCCTTGCGGACGGTGGCGGCCGGCGAGACCACAATCACGCTTCCATCGCGATAGACAGGCGTCATCGAGTTGCCGACGATCTTGAGCGCGTAAGCGCTGTCGTCGGCGATGGCGGGAAAGGCCAGCTCCTCCCACCCTCTGCCGGCCGGATGGCCGGAATCGTCAAAATGGCTGTCCGTGGCGGCCTGCGCGAAGTCGATCATCGGCACGCCGTGCGCGCTTGAGCGGTCGGGGTCGTCGATCAGCTGGACAAACGTTTCCATGCTGGTCCCGGTCGCCGCCAGCGACTTGGACAGCGACTCGGTCGAAGGCCAGCGCGAGCGCCCTTCTGGTGTCATGCGCTTCGATCGGTTGAAGGTGGTCGGGTCGAGACCAGCCTTCCTGGCGAGACCTGATGGCGACAGGCCGGCGCGGGCGGCAAGACGATCGAGCCCGGTCCAAATCTGAGCATGCGTCAACATGCCGATGGTCCTCCAAGCGCCCCTTTTCCAGATGTTACCTGTGTTATGGTCGATATATAGGAACAGGGGTCATGTTTCCAGGTTGCGGCGCCAGGAAACGGCAGCACGAGACGGCGGCAACCGAATCACTTCAGAGTGATTGTTCGGATTTGTGGACGAGACGGGAGGATCGAGGGGTTTCGCTGCCCGCGCGGTGGCGGACCGCAACAAGCAGGATTGAGGACTGGGGGCGTGTCGAGCACCATCTACAAGATCTGCGATGCCGCCCTGTGGCGGGACGCGGAGGCGGCCGGAGCGTTCCGGGGCGCCGGGATCGACATGCGTGACGGTTACATCCATTTTTCCACCGCCAGCCCAGGTCAAGGAGACCGCGGCCAAGCATTTCGCCGGGGTGTCCGATCTGCTGCTCATTGCCATCGATGCCGGCCGCCTCGGTGCGCCGCTCCGGTGGGAGCCAGCCCGCGAGGGCGCCTTGTTCCCGCACCTCTATGGCGAGCTTCCGCTCGCCTGTGTCCTGTGGGTCAAGCCATTGCCACTCGCTGCCGACGGTCGGCATGCCTTTCCGGAGCTGGTGTTGTGATCGGCCTCTATGACGCGTTGGGGCGGCCATTGCTGGGGCTGCTCGAGGCCGAGACCGCTCACCATCTGGCGATCAAAGCGCTCAAGGTTGCCCCGCTGCCGAACCGGAGCAAGGACGATGCGCTCCTGGCGGTGCGCGCCTTCGGGCTCAACTTTCCCAATCCAATCGGCATGGCGGCCGGGTTCGACAAGCATGCCGAGGTCCCGGACGCGCTGCTGCGGCTCGGCTTCGGTTTTGTCGAGATCGGGACCGTCACGCCGCTGCCGCAGCCGGGCAATCCGCGGCCACGTCTGTTCCGGCTGCCGCCTGATGAAGGCGTGATCAACCGCCTTGGCTTCAACAGCGAGGGCGCCCATGCGGTGCTGCGGCGGCTCGCCGTGCGCGTGGGCGCGGGCGGCATCGTCGGCGTCAATGTCGGCGCCAACAAGGACTCCAAGGATCGCATCGCCGACTATGTGCGGCAGATCGAGATGTTCGCCCCGGTCGCGAGCTATTTCACCTGCAACATTTCCTCGCCCAATACGCCCGGCTTGCGCGACCTGCAGCAGGGCCGGGTGTTCGACGAGCTGCTCGCGCGCGTGATGGAGGCGCGCGCGAGGATAACTCGCAAGGCCGGCACGACGCCTGTGCTGATCAAGATCGCGCCCGATCTCACGCTCAGCGAGCTCGATGACGTGGTTGGCGCCGCACGACGGCATCGCGTCGACGGCATGGTGATCGGCAACACCACCGTGCTGCGGCCGGCCTGGCTGCGCGATCGCGAAACCGCGCATGAGCCTGGCGGCCTGTCCGGCCGGCCGCTGTTTGCGCTTGCGACCCGCATGCTGGCGGAGACCTATGTGCGAGTCGAGAACGCCTTCCCGCTGATCGGCGTCGGCGGCATCGATTCGGGCGAGACGGCGCTGGCCAAGATCAGGGCCGGGGCATGCCTGGTGCAGCTCTACAGTGCGCTCGTATTCCACGGTTTTGGTCTGGTGGGCCGGATCAATCGCTCATTGGCCGATGCGATGCGCTCAGGCCAATATGCCGGCATCGCCGACCTTATCGGCGCGGATGCTGCCGCGATGACGGCGGAGCCGTGGCCGGAATAACTGTGACGACTTCGCATGCCGACGAAGAATGTGAGCGCGTTGATGTCCGATTATCACCAGTTCGTTCCGCCAATGGGAAAAGCCCGCTATTTCGGGCTGACGCACAGCCAAGTCCTCGATTCGCTGCCGCCACACCGGTTGGAGGGGTGGAAGGCCCGGCTCGAACTCGCTGCGCGCCGGACCATTCCGCGGCATCACGACCGACGGCCAGGTCGTGCCGGGCCTGTTCGCGCTGCGAGACGAAGGGGCGCCGACTGCGAGCATTCTGGCGGCGGTCGCAACGTTGCTCGGCCGGCTAACGCCGGCGCAATTGAAGGCCGTCAAGCACCCCATCGGCTCGATTGCACGGCGCCAATGGGTGAATGAGGTGCCGCGCTACGAGAGGTTTGGCATCTGGCTGGATGAGGTGACGCCGGCGGTCCGTGACGCCGCCATGGGTGTGCTGCGCGCCAGCCTCGGCGCCGCGGGCTACGAGAAGACGCGCAACCTCATGAAGCTCAACGGGTTTCTTGGCGAGCTTGTGGGGGCGCCTATCGCGCTCGGCGAGTTCTGCTACCAGATGCACATCTTTGGCGAGCCATCGGCGACCGAGCCCTGGGGATGGCAATTGTACGGCCATCATCTCTGTCTCACCTGCTTCGTCGTCGGCACACAGATGACGCTCACGCCTACGTTCATGGGTGCGGAGCCCCGATATGCCGACACAGGCCCCCATGCCGGGCTTCGCATGTTCGACGACGAGGAGCGCATCGGGCTGGAGCTCGTTCGCGGCCTTTCCACCGCCCAGCAGCGCAAAGCCATCGTTTACGACACGACCATTGCCAACGGGCTGCCACCAGGCCGTCATCAGGGCACGGATGGCATGAGCTTCGGCGGCGCGTTCAAGGACAACGCCATCGTCCCCTATGAAGGAATTGCCGGGTCGGAGCTCGATCACCGGCAGCGGCAAGTCCTCCTCGATCTGACCGAGCGCTACCTTTCGACGCTGCCTCCCGGCCCATTGCGCGCCCGCATGAGCGACGTGGAGTGCCACATCGCACAAACCCATTTCTGCTGGGCCGGCGGCATCGACGATGAAAGCGCGTTCTACTATCGCATCCAGAGCCCGGTGGTGATGATCGAGTTCGACCATCACAAGGGCGTGCTGCTCAACAACGAGACGCCGCAGCGCTTCCACGTCCACACCATCGTTCGCACACCCAATGGCAACGATTACGGGATGGACCTCTTGCGATTGCACTATGAGACGGCGCCGCATCACCAGAAGCAGTCAAGCGATGCTCATGGCGGCCACCTCTGACTCCACAACATTTTCCGGCGACAAGCATTGCCTTCCCGGCTCCCGCTCAGTTGTTCTCCCGCTCCCGGGCACTACACTCCTGGGCATCTCTCACCGGAAGGGAGAAACAGATGAAACGATACGTTTTCGGATGCGTCACCTGGCTGATGCTCGCGCTCACGCCACTGGCCGCGCAGGATTATCCGACCAAGCCAGTACGCATCGTGGTCGGCTTCGCGGCCGGGTCGGTGTCCGATATCGTCGCCCGCCTTGTCGCGCAGAAACTCGAAGCCTCGCTGGGCAAGCCGTTTGTCGTCGAGGTCCGGCCGGGAGCCGGCAGCAATGTCGCCGCGCAGTCACGTCGTCCGCTCAGCCAAGGACGGCTACACGCTGTTCGTCGCGACGTCCTCGAGCACGATACGCAGTCCCACGGCGGGGTTTGATTTCGGCACCGACCTGGCCCCAGTTGCGTTGATCTCCAGCGTGCCGTTCGTGCTCGCCTCATATCCTGGACTCGGCGCCAAAACGGTGCGGGACTTCATTGCCATGGCCAAGAGCAAGCCGCGCGAGTTGACGTTGGGCGGCAGCGGCGTAGGGACTACGGGCTATCTCGTGGCCCAGCTATTCAACCAGCAGGCCGGCACGGACCTGGCGATTGTGCCGTATCCGAGCACAGTGCAAGCGACGACCGACTTGATGACCGGACGCATCTCGGCCGCGTTCGCGTCGGTCTCCAATGTGATTCAGCTGATCGAGACGGGCAAGCTGACGGCTTTGGCGATGGCGCAACCGACGCGATCGGCGCTGCTGCCAGATACGCCGACGATCGACGAAGCCGGCTTGCCCGGCGTGCATGCCAGCATCTGGATCGGGATGCTCGTGCCGGCGGGAACGCCACGCCCGATCGTGGAGACGTTGAGCAAAGTCATCAATGAGGCTCTGAAAACCGAGGATGTCACGCGTCAGCTGCGCCTGCAGGGAATGGAAGTACTGGGGGGCAATCCGGAAGAGTTCGAGCAGCGCATCAAGAAGGACACGGCGGGCTGGGACGCGGTTCTCCAAGGGAGCGGGGCCGGCAAGTAGGAGGCCGCACCCTCATGAATCTCTAAAACGTCGCGCGCACCAGCGCCGGATAGCGCGCGGCCTGCAGCGCGCCGCGCGCGGCGAGAAACACCAGGATCGCCACCCACAGCCCGGCGTTGCCGTAGCCTCGCAGCGCCCACCAGCTGCCGAGATAGAGCGCGAACGCTGCCAGCATGAGGTTGCGCATGTCGCGCGACCAGGTCGCGCCGATAAAGACTCCGTCATAGGTGTAGGCGAGGGCGCCGAGGACCGGTGCCACTGCGGCGAACACGAGGAAGTCATTCGCAAACCGGCGCACCTCGGCATTGGTGGTCATCACGTCGATCAGGGCCGGACCTGCCAGCAGAAAGATCATCGTGCAGGCGATGCCGAAGCCGAGGCCCCAGCCCAGCGCCAGCCGCGTGGCCTGCACGAACGCAGAGCGATCGCGCGCGCCGACCGAGCGGCCGCAGAGCTGCTCGGCGGCGGTCGCCATGCCGTCGAGGAAGAAGCTGCCGATCAGGACAAAGTTGTGCAGCACTGCGTTCGCGGCGAGCGCCGTGTCGCCGGCGCGCGCACCCTGGGCCGCGAAGAATGCAAACGCGCCGATCACGCAGGCGGTGCGGATCATGATGTCGCGATTGACGACGAGCATGCGCATGAGCTGGCTGCGCTGGAGCACAATCGCGGCCGATGTCTCGAACCGGTGGCCGAGCCGCCGCCAGGCGACCACAAGCCCGGCTGCCAATCCGACCGCCTCCGCCAGCACGGCTGCGAGCGCGGCGCCCGCAATGCCAAAGTCGAGCCAGAGCACGAACAGCACGGTGAGTGCGATGTTGATCGCGTTGACGAGGATCTGCAACGTCAGCGCCGTGGTGGCGCGTGCGATACCGGTGAGCCAGCCGATCAGCGTCAGGTTGCCGAGCGTGAAGGGTGCCGACCAGATGCGCACGAAGAAGTAGGTCTGCGCCGCCTGCCGCACCGCGTCGCTGCCGCCGAGAAGATCTGAGGTGATCGAGGCGAGCGGCACCTGCAGCACGACCAGCGCTACACCGATGATAGCGGCCAGCAACAGCGCGCGTGAGAGCACGGCGCGCTGCTCGGCCACGTCGCCGGCGCCGAGCGCCTGCGCGGTGAGCGCGACCGTGCCCATGCGCAGGAAGCCGAACAGCCAGTAGATGCCGTCGAACACGATCGCGGCGAGCGCGACGCCGCCGATGAGATGGGCCTCGCCCAGCCGCCCGACCGCCGCGGTCGCCACCAGCCCCAGCAAGGGGGTGGTGAGATTGGCGAGCATCGCGGGGCCCGCGATCGAGAACACGCGGGAGTGGGTGATCCGGAAGGACGAACTAACGTCAGCGTCCACGCGGCGCCCGAACGAGCCGCACGATCAGCCAGATCGGCACGACCAGGACGGCGCCAAGCACGAAGTAGCGCCACAGGCGCTCGAAGGCCTCGTATCCCATGTCCCAGATCGCCTGGAACAGCTCGCGGATGCTGCGAATGATGTCGAACGGATCAAGGCCCAGCACCCTGAGAATGAACCCAACCAGCACCGACAACAGCGCGAGCCGGAAGAGGACGACAAGCGGGCGACCGCCAAAGAAGCGGTTCAGCGCGCTCGGTTGAGGGGGGAGCTTCGGATATCCGTGGTTCTTGGGGCAGGCTCATGGCTTCCAGGTTAGCACGTTTCACGATTCGGCCGCCACGCGGGGCGACGAAAGCATTGCTTCCAGGGTCTCCAGCCGGTCGGCCTCGCCGGGCGGCTTGTCCCAGCGCAGCCGGTTGATGCGGGGAAAGCGCATCGCAATCCCGGATTTATGGCGGCTCGAGCGCTGCAGCCCTTCGAACGCCACTTCCAGGACAAGGCCCTGATCGGCCTCGTGCACGACCTCGCGCACCGGGCCAAAGCGCTCGACAGTGTGGCGGCGCACGAAGCGGTCGATCTCGATCAGCTCCTCATCGGTAAAGCCGAAATAGGCCTTGCCCACCGGTACGAGCTCGTCGCCGGCGGTGCCCGTCGTCCAGACCCCGAAGGTATAATCGGAATAGAAGGACGAGCGCTTGCCGTGACCGCGCTGGGCATACATCAGCACGGCATCGATCAGCAGCGGATCGCGCTTCCATTTCCACCACAGGCCCTTGGGACGGCCGGGAACGTAGGGCGCGTCGCGGCGCTTGAGCATGACGCCTTCGATCGCCTCGGCGTCGAGGCCGGTCGGATTGGCGCGCGCTGCCGCGAGCTCGTCCCAGGTTGCGAACGGGATCAAAGGTGAGAGGTCGACGCGTTGATCCTTGAGCCGTGCCACGAAGGCTTCGAGGCGGACGCGCCGCGCTGCAAACGGCCGCTCGCGCAGATCATCGGTGCCGTCGACGAGCAGATCGTAGGCACGCAGATGCGCCGGAAATTCCGCAAGCAGCTTGGCGTTGACGGTCTTGCGATTGAGCCGCTGCTGCAGCACGTTGAAGCTCTGCACGCGCCCCTCGCGCACGACTAGAAGCTCGCCGTCGATCGCGCCAGGGAGCCGTAGCGCTTCAGTCAGATCTGGAAAGCTCGCCGAGATATCTTCGCCCGTGCGCGAATAGAGTCGCGTCTGCGGTTGTCCCTCGCTGTCAACGTCGGCGACGGCCTGCACCCGGATCCCGTCCCATTTCCATTCCGCCATGAAATCCTCAGCCGCGAGCGCCGAAAGATCGCCATCCATCACCGCGTGCGCCAGCATGGCAGGACGGAACGGCGCCGGATCGCGATGCACCGGCTTGTCGGCGCGTCCTTCGAGCCAGGCGAACAGGTCTTGATAGGGCGGCTTCAGGCCCGACCAGATCAGCTCGATCTCCTGCGGGTCCTTGTTGCCGAGCGCGGCGGCCGCGGTCTTGGCGAGCCGCGCCGATACGCCGACGCGCAGGCCGCCGGTGAGAAGCTTGAGCAGTGCCCAGCGGCCTGTCTCGTCGAGCATATCGAGCCAGCGCGCGATCTGCGCCGGCAGCTGCGCCTTGCCGAGCGTCGAGAGCGTGTCGATGACGTCGCTCAGCGTGAGGTCGCGGTTGCTGCGGATAGCTTCGCTCGGCACCGGCCACATCAGCGCGACGGTTTCCGACAGGTCGCCGACGTAGTCGTAGGAGAGATCGAACAGCACCGGATCGGCGCGCTCGGAGATCAGAGTGCGAATGATGCCGGGCTTGGCGTGCTGGAAACTGAGCGCGCCGGTGAGCGCCGCCAGCGCCCAGCCGCGATCCGGGTCTCCTGTGCTGCGGAGATAGTCCGTGATCAGCCGCAGCTTGTTGTTGCGCGCGGGCTCATAGGCGAGGCGATCGAGCAGCTCGGCGAAGCGCTTCATGCGCCGGCCTCGCCAGATCTGCCCTCGCTCGACGCTGCCGGCTCGTCGCTCTCGCCTTCGTCGCCATAGCCGACGATCGCCAGCGGCCGCGCCTTGAGCCCGCGCAGCTTCGCCCAATGGACAAGCGCATCTTCCTGGCCGTGCGTCACCCAGATCTCGGATGCACCGGTCGCCGTGATGGTCGCGGTCAAGCCATCCCAATCGGCGTGATCGGAGATGACGAGCGGCAGCTCGACGCCGCGCTGGCGGGCGCGGGCGCGCACCCGCATCCAGCCCGATGCGAACGCGCTCACCGGATCGGGGAAACGGCGCGACCATATCTCCTGCAACGCCGAGGGTGGGCAGAGCGCGATCGCGCCGGCAAGCTCCGCCTTCTTGGCGTCGCGCACGGCGCGCAACTCGCCGAGCGCGATGCCGTGCTGCTGATAGTAGTGCGTGATGCGCTCCATCGCGCCATGCAGATAGATCGGCTTGTCGTAGCCGCCCTTGCGGATGAGCGCGATCACGCGCTGCGCCTTGCCGAGCGAATAGGCGCCGATGAGATGCGCGCGCTCGGGAAACAGCGCGACCGACCGCAGCAGCTTGGCAACCTCGCCGTCCGGGTCGCCATGGCGAAACACCGGCAGCCCGAACGTCGCCTCGGTGATGAATACGTCGCAGGGAACCAGCTCGAATGGTGGGCAGGTGGGATCGGCGACGTTCTTGTAATCACCTGACGCGACAATGCGCAGGCCGTTCGCCTCGACCGCGACCTGAGCCGAGCCGAGCACATGGCCGGCGGGGTGCA
The DNA here is from genome assembly GCA_963817015.1 of uncultured Alphaproteobacteria bacterium. Taxonomy (GTDB): domain Bacteria; phylum Pseudomonadota; class Alphaproteobacteria; order Rhizobiales; family Xanthobacteraceae; genus VAZQ01. The sequence continues at coordinate 829,898 of CAWFMV010000019.1, forward strand.
TTGTCACAGCAATGCCGCCTAGCTCGATGCGTTCGCCAAAACTAATGGCCTGGGTCGTGCCTGCGAAGCTTTCGCCATAGCGAAGCCGCATCAGGTCGAGCGTCTCCTGCGTGGCGAGTACCGCGCCGTGGCCCGAGCGCGCATGGTCGGAATGCCCGTGCGTGATCACCGCACGCTCCACCGGCCGGGTCGGATCGATGTGGAAACCGCCGGCCGGGCAGCACAGACCGGAGGGCGTCGGCGTCAGCAGGTCCTCGGGGCGCATGCCGCATAGATAGGGAGCCGCAGCCGTGCGGGCTACGGTCTCGACCGCGCCGCCTTCGAAGGCTACCTTCACGCGGGTGACCCTGTTCGAGCCCATCGACGCTGTCGCCCCGTTGCCGGAACCGTTCGAGCGCTGGTTCGCGTCGCGCGGCTGGGCGCCGCGCGCGCATCAATTGGAGCTGCTGGCGCAAGGCCCGCGCAGGGCGTTCGGTGCTGCTGATCGCGCCGACCGGAGCCGGCAAGACGCTGGCGGGATTTCTGCCGTCGCTGGTCGAGTTGAGCGCTCCCGTCGTCACGGGCACGGCCGGTTCCCCCACGCAGCGGCGGGAGGGGGTGGGGGGTGATCTTTTTGAACCGCATCGCCGTCTCATCTCCACCGGCCGCGACCTGCGCCGCGAAGGCGGGCTGCACACCCTTTACATCTCACCGCTCAAGGCGCTGGCGGTCGACATCGCGCGCAATCTCGAGACGCCGGTCGCCGAGATGCGACTGCCGATCCGCGTCGAGACCCGCACCGGCGATACGCCGGCCTCGAAGCGTCAGCGCCAGCGCCGCGATCCGCCGCAGATCCTGCTCACCACGCCCGAGCAGCTCGCGCTCATTCTGGCGTCGCCGGACGCGCCGTTTCTGTTCGGCACGCTGCGGCGCGTGGTGCTCGACGAGCTGCACGCGCTGGTCACGAGTAAGCGCGGCGATCTGCTTTCGCTCGGGCTGGCGCGGCTGTTTCATCTCGCACCGGAGCTCACCAGCGTCGGCCTTTCCGCCACCGTGGCCGAGCCTGACGACCTGCGGCGCTTCCTGGTGCCGCAGCCACAGGGCGCGCCGGCGCTCGCCGATCTCGTTATCGCGGAGGGCGGCGCCAAGCCTGACGTCAGCATGCTCGACACCGCGGAGCGGCTGCCTTGGGCTGGCCATTCCGCCCGCCACGCGCTCGGCGAGATCTACGCGCTGATCAAGCGCCACAAGACCACGCTCATCTTCGTCAATACGCGCAGCCAGGCCGAGATGATCTTTCAGGAGCTGTGGCACATCAACGACGATGGGCTTGCGATTGCGCTGCATCACGGCTCGCTCGATGTCGCGCAGCGTCGCAAGGTCGAGGCCGCCATGACGGCGGGCCGGCTGCGCGCGGTCGTGTGCACCTCCTCGCTCGATCTCGGCATCGACTGGGGCGATGTCGATCTCGTCATCAATGTCGGGGCGCCGAAGGGCGCCTCGCGGCTGCTGCAGCGCATCGGCCGCGCCAACCATCGCATGGACGAGCCCTCGAAGGGCGTGCTGGTGCCGGCCAATCGCTTCGAAGTGCTCGAGTGTCGCGCCGCGCTCGATGCGGTCGCCGAGAACGCGCAGGATACGCCGCCGGCGCGCATCGGCGCGCTCGACGTGCTGGCGCAGCATGTGCTCGGCGCCGCCTGCGGCGAGCCGTTCCTGGCCGATGAGCTCTACGCCGAAGTGACCGCCGCCGCGCCCTATGCGCATCTGACGCGCGCCGATTTCGATGCGGCGCTCGACTACGTGGCGACCGGCGGCTACGCGCTCAAGGCTTATGAGCGCTTTGCCAAGATCAGGCAGGGCCAGGATGGTCGCTGGCGCGTCAGCCATCCGATGATCGCGCAGCGCTATCGCATGAACGTCGGCACCATCGTGGAGGCCGACATGCTCAAAGTGCGGCTCGTGCGCTCGCGCGCCTCGAAGATGATCCCGCGCGGCGGCAGGCTTCTGGGCGAGGTCGAGGAATATTTCATCGAGATGCTCACGCCCGGCGACACTTTCGTGTTCGCGGGCGAGGTCCTGCGCTACGAGGCGCTGATGCAGGACGAGGTCTATGTCTCGCGCGCCAGCGCCGAAGATCCGAAAGTTCCATCCTACGAAGGCGGCAAGTTTCCGCTCTCGACCTATCTCGCCGAGCGCGTGCGCAACATCATCTCCGATCCAAAGGAATGGCGACCGCTGCCGTCGCAGGTGCGCGAATGGCTCGAGATCCAGGACTGGCGCTCGCTTTTGCCGGGGCAGCGCGAGCTGCTGGTCGAGACCTTTCCGCGCGCCAACAAATACTATCTCGTCTGCTATCCGTTCGAAGGCAGGCTCGCGCACCAGACGCTCGGCATGCTGCTGACGCGCAGGCTCGAGCGCGCGCGGCTGCGGCCGCTCGGCTTCGTCGCCAACGAATACGCGCTGGCGATCTACGGGCTCGGCGATGTCGCGCTGCACATCGATCGCGGTGAGCTCAAGCTTTCGGCGCTGTTCGACGAGGACATGCTGGGCGATGATCTCGAAGCCTGGCTCGCTGAATCTGCATTGATGAAGCGCACCTTCCGCAATTGCGCCATCATCGCGGGGCTGATCGAACGGCGGTTCCCGGGGCAGGAGAAGTCGCGCCGGGAGGTAACGATATCCACTGACCTCGTCTACGATGTCTTACGAAAACACCAGCCCGATCACTTGCTTCTGCGTGCCGCGCGTGGCGATGCCGCCACAGGCCTCCTCGATATTCGCCGGCTCGGCGAGATGCTCTCGCGCATCCGGGGGCGAATTATTCATAAAGCACTGGACCATGTCTCGCCGCTCGCGGTTCCCGTCATGCTGGAAATCGGTCGCGAGCAGGTCTACGGCGAAGCAGGCGATGCAATCCTGGCGGAAGCCGAGGCAGAGCTGGTGAAGGAGGCGATGCAGTGACGAGCCTGGGGGGGCCTGCTTACGCACAGCCGCAGCCTTTGTTCGATCGCAGGAGCGCCGAGGGCGCGATTGCGATCGGCGGCATTTCGCTCGTGGCCGATTGCGCGGGCGCGCTGTTCTGGCCGGAGCAGAGCGTGCTTGCGGTGGCCGATCTGCATCTCGAGAAGGGCTCGAGCTTCGCCGCGCGCGGCGTGCTGCTGCCGCCCTATGACACCGCTGCAACCCTGGCGCGGCTGTCGCGTCTCATTCTGCGCTATGCTCCGCGCGCGGTGATCGCGCTGGGAGACAGCTTCCATGACGGCGGCGGACCGGCGCGCGTCGGCAACGAGGACCGGGCGACATTGTCTGCCCTGCAGCGCGGCCGCGAATGGATCTGGATCGCGGGCAATCACGATCCCGAGCCGGTCGCAGGTCTCGGGGGCGTGTCGGCCGATACCCTTGCGATCGGAACGCTGGCGTTCCGGCACAAGCCCGCCTCCGGCACGGCGGCGGGCGAGATCGCCGGCCACCTGCACCCGGTGGCGCGTGTGAGCGCGCATGGCCGCGCGGTGAGCCGGCGCTGCTTTGCCGGCGACGGTGTGCGCATTGTGATGCCGGCTTTCGGTACCTATGCGGGCGGCCTCAATGTCCGGTCTCGCGCCTTTGCCCACCTGTTCGGAAAGCTGAGCTTCACGGCGCACATGCTGGGTGAGGGCCGCGTCTATCCGATCACCGCCAAGCGCTGCATGCGCGATTAGCCGTACTCACTTCGCCGGACGTGGGCTGCCGAGGAGCTCGTATGCGGCAGTGGATGCGATTGATGCCTGCAACCGCAAATGCACAGCGGGAGGAGGCTTCAGTCGCGCCTGAACACGATGCTCGCAAGCCAGCCGGTCACCAGTGCCATCATGGCGGTGGTCAGGCCGTAGACGAAGCTGTGATCTCGCGCCGCTGACGTGATCAGCTGCTCGATGCCGGTCTTGTAGACCTCGAATGCCGAGTTGGTCCGCGCGATGGGGGCACCGTCGGCAAACAGCCGGACATCGATCTCGTAGTCGCCGGTGGGTGATTCAGCCGGCAATGGAATCGTGGCGCGATACAGCGTCGGGGTCAGGAACGTGATCCCGTTGGTCGCCTCCTGATAGAGCTGCTGCTTCTGCCGCAGCTTGAGAAAGTTTAGGCGGAACGGATCGTCGAGCGAGGAATCCGCAATGGTGACGGCGGCGCGCTGCAGCAGGACGACATTGGCGAGGCCGAGCTGGAGCCTTCGCAGCGTTTCGGCATTCGTGATCATGTCGAGAGGGCGATTGGCAAGCACCGCCAGATAAGCCGGCACGTTGTCGAACACACGCGAATCGACATTGACCCAGATGCCCAGCACGCGGTCTCTTCGAAAGGTCTCGAGATTCTGGCGCGGGCCGCTCACGGTCGCGATCAGGTCATAGCCGCCGCGCCGCTGCGGATCGTTCGGAGTGCGCTCGATCGAGCCGAACAGCACCAGCTCCTCGCCGGTGAAGCTCGAGCTGACCTGCACGCGATGGTTCGACACCGATGCGACGATCCGCTCGGCGGCGGCCGGCGATGCGGACGCAAGCGCGAGAAGTGCAAAGGCGAGCGTGGCCAGCCGAGACCTCATTGGCCCATCTCCAGCGGCCGGATGAAATAGAATTCATCAGGCGTCAGCACGAGATTGAGGGCGAAGCGGATGCCGACCGCGAGCACCAGGAGACCGAGCAGGAGCCGCAGCCATTCGCCGCTGATACGGGCGCCGGCGCGCGCTCCGAATTGCGCGCCGATCACGCCGCCCACCATCAGAAGGAGGGCCAGGAGGGCGTCGACCAGGTGATTGGTGACCGCGTGCAGCACCGTCGCCGACGCCATGGTGACGAGCGTGAGCACCATCGAGGTCCCGATCACGGTCGCGGTCGGAACACGCAGCAGATAGATCAGCATCGGCACCAGCAGAAAGCCGCCGCCGATGCCCATCACGGCGCCGACGAAGCCGATGATGAAGCCGATCAGCCACACCGGTATCGCCGAGACGTAGATGCGCGAGCGCTTGAAGCGCACCTTGAACGGGAGCCCGTGGAACCAGGTGTGGCTGCCGGGCCGGCGCAGCTCGACGGGTTTGCCCTGCCGCGAACGGATGATGGCGCGAAGGCTTTCCGTCACCATCAGGCCGCCGACGATGCACAGGAGCAAAACGTAGGACAACCCGATGGTCAGGTCGAGGTGGCCGAGCGAGCGCAGCAACGTGAACAGCCATACGCCAACCACGGTCCCGAGGAGTCCGCCGCCTAAAAGCATAAAGACGAGCGCGACATCGACGGCATTGCGGCGCCAATAGCTGGCCGCGCCCGACATCGAGGAGGCGGCGATGTGGCCAGTGACGCTGGCGACGGCCACCGCCGGCGTCACCCCCAGGAAGATCAACAGCGGAGTCATGAGGAAACCGCCGCCAATGCCGAACATGCCGGAGATGAAGCCGACCGCGAGCCCGATCGCGAGGATCACAAAGATGTTGACCGGCAGGTCGGCAATCGGAAGGTAGATCTGCACGGGTCGGTTCCGTTGTTGCGACCCGGCATGCCGGGCAGGCCGGCGAACGGGTCGCTGGCGCACGAAAGAGCGTTGGATCGAGTCCCGACCCGTTTCGCGAGCCGTTCACGGCGATCGCGAGCAGCAGCCGGAAGGTCCGGTGTGCGCTGGAGCGTCGTTACGCCGCCGCAGAACGCGTCGCCGCCAAGCGGACGCATTCTACCCATGTTGGCGGCCTGGGCCACCCGTCGATCCGGATTTTTTGGTGTGCAAGGTTACGGCGTGATGTTTGGCGCCAAGTTCGGTGCCAAGTTCGGTCCCACGTTCGGTCCCTTGGCATCCGATGTGACGCGGCGCTTGGCGGGAGCGGCCGCCGGTGTGCCATCCCAGCCGCCGGCTGGCGTCTTGACCTGGGTCGCGGCCTCCGGCTGCGGCTCCGCAACCCACGTCCGCACAGCGGCGTGCGCTGCCGCCGCGGTGACCTGATCGAGCCGGGTGCCGAGCTCGTCGCGCTTCTTGGCTGACTCGCGGTCGCCTTCGCGCGCAGCGAGCGCGAACCACTTGTAGGCTTCCGCGAGATTGGTCTCGACCCCGATGCCTCGGGCATAGAGGATCCCGAGATTGTATTGGCTGTCGGTCACGCCATAGTCGGCGGCCTTGCGGAACCAATAGGCGGCCGATTGATAGTCGGGCTTGCCGTCGGCGCCCTCCGCATAGAGCACCGCCAGATTGTGCATGGCTTTGGCATGGCCGGCGTTGGAAGCCGCGAGATAGAGGCGGCGCGCCGCTTCGAGGTCCTTCTTGACGCCCATGCCCTTTTCATAGAGGCCGCCAAGGCGGAACTGGGCCGGCACCAGGCCCCGCTGGGCGGCGCGCTCGAACCATTCCGCCGCGGCCGCGAAGTTCTGAGGCACGCCGCGCCCTTCCGCGAGGCGAACCGCGACCTCGAATTCGGCGGCCGGATCGCCCTTGGCGGCAGCGGCGCGCAGGCCGCCGGTGATCGCGGCCGGAATTTTGTCCGTCTCGTTTGTGCGCGCCGCAGGTGGCGTGGATGCCGGCGGTGTGCTTGGCAGGCGTACCGAGCCTGTGATCGTGCGATCACGTGATGCGGCCAGGTCTGGGCTCGCCGGCGAAGGCCCGAACGGCTCGGGTGGCGGAAGGACGCCAGCGCTGGGCGCGGGAAGAACGTCCTCAACTGCGAGCATCCTGGGTTGCCGGCTCGGCACAGTGGCTGGCGCAGCCTCAAGCTCGATTGCCGGGGGAGTGCTGGAGGTGCTGAGGGTCGGCTCGTCGGGGACGACCGCAACCGGGCCGCTTGGGCTGTTTGGGCTATTGAAGAAGCCAAACAGCTGCAGCGATCCAAGCACGACCATCACCACGCTGGCGGCGACAAGCAGAAGGCGAGCATGGTTGCCCAGCACGTTGCTAGGAACCTCGTCATCGCCGTGGACACGGCGCAGCTCCGGCACGCGCCGATCTGCACGCTCGGTCAATTGGCTGCTGGCGGCCTGGGCGGCGCGGCGCGCAGCCGCGATGAAGTTTGCCTTGGCGTCCGCATCGGGGTGGCCGGACGTCCGTGCGGTTCCGAAGGGATTGCCGAGCGCGGCCTGCGAGGCTGCAATGCGCTCGGCGGGCGAAGAGCGGTGGTTCGGCTCGATCGGATAATCCGGCGGCAGATCGGTCTCGAGCGGGGCCCAGCCGGTCGGGCGGGCCGGGTTGGCGTAGGTTGAGCTTGAGTAGGCCGAATTCGCCGGGTTCGTCGGGGCTGGGCTCGTATGAGCCGGGCTTGTACGCGCGGTGGCGGTGGCTGCCACCGCTGTAGCTGTCGGGGCGCCCGGCCGCTGTTGCGCATCGGGCGCTTCGGGCTCGGACAGTAGCTCGCCTGCTGCCTGTTGCGCCGCCGCGCCAAGCAGGCCGGTCTCGATGTTGCTCAGCCGGTTGACAACCTGCCCAAGTGTGCCGTGCACGGCCTCGATCGAGTGCTGGGTGCGCTGGACGTCGCGTTTGAGGGTATCGATCTCCGCTGGCTTCGCCGAGGGTGGGCGGTCGATCTGCAGCAGCAGTTCGGCAAGCCCGCGCTCGATCTTGTCGAGCTGGCTGAAACGGGCGTCGGAGGACTCGATCTTCTCGATCAGCTTGGCGATGTGCTCTTCGAGCTGGCTGTTGGGATACTCCGCGCTCAGGATCTGGAGCCGCTCGATCTTTTCGACCAGTCGCTGCACCACAGCTTCCAGGTCCTGCATGTCCCGGTCAATCTGCGGGCGCGACTGCAGCGCGTCGGCGATGAACGATATGCGCTGCTCGAGCGTGGCCAGAATGTCGGAGCTTGCGACCTGCTCGACCTTGGCGCCCAGTGCACGCACCTCGTTGGTGAGGCGAGCGAGCGCGTCATTCGAGGCGACGTGGGACACCACGCTGCGCAAGCCCACGATCGCGTCCTCGAGATGCTCGAGGGCGGTCGGATCCTTGGCGACGGCGGCGATGCGATCGATCTTCTGCCCCATCGCGCGCACGGCGGATTCGACGCCGATGAGGCTCTCGGCCGGGGTGAAGCCGCGCAGCGCGTCGCGGACCTCGAGGAGTGCGTGCTCGATGCCCGCAAGGTCAGCGGAATTGGCGCCGGCATCGCGCTTGTTGTCGATCCGCTGCGCGAGCGACCGGACCTCGGTTTCCAGCGCCTCGATGGCGTGGCGCGGCATCGCCTCCCGGATCAGGTGGCCGATCTCGGCCAGGTCGTCCCGTAGCGTGTCGACGGCGGCATTGATGGCGCCGGGCTTGAGCGATTCGATCTGGGCGGTGATGTTGCGCAGCTGCTGCTCGAGACCGCCTAGTCCTTGGCTCGGTGCGCGCGGCAAAGCGGACCGTGCGTTTTCGCCGTCAAGGATGCGCTGGCGCTCTGCGATCTCCGCGAGCGCCTGATCGAGCGGGCTTTGCGGCGCAGGTCGGGTGGTTGCCGCCACGGGCGGGCTCGCGCGCCGGGATGCGGGCCGCTCACTCTCGCCTGCGCGCGTGCGGCGGTCCATCATCTGCTCGAGCCGGCGGTCGAGCTGGGACAGCGCGCTGGCGATCTGATCGTCATCACGGTGCGGCTTGGTGACGCCGATGGCCGCGCTCGTAGCCGCGAGCCGTTCGAGCTGTTGCGAGAGCGTATCGAGCTTGGCGCTCACCTCCGCATATGACTCGGTCGCCGCTGGTTCCCCGCGCCGCCGCCGGTCGTCACCAGCCTCGCGGGGGCGATCACCGTCGGGACGCGCGGGTGGGTCCTGGTGGGCCGATTCCTGGTGAGGCGATTCCTGGCGTGCCGATTCCTGGCGCGCAGATTCCTGGATCACCGAATCAAGCCACTCGCCGACCGACATGCCAGAGCGCCGCGCGGCCTCCCGCGCGGCCTGGAGCGGTTGGGGACGCCCCCCTCTGCCTTGCCACGTCATGTCAGATGTCATGCCCACTTCCGTGTGCTGAACGGAGAGGGACCGGACGGGTTAGAGATTGTTTACAGGTGGTATCCAGACGGCGCGGCCCTGTGCCCTCGGACGGGAGTTTTTCAACCTAACGGTAAACAGACGGTTAAGAATTGCGGCCTGCGGGGCGCGAAGGCGCAATAATGCCAGCCTGAGCACTTTACCCGCGCTGTGGTCTTATATTACCACCGCAATTTGGTGCCGCGCCACTCAAATTGGCTTCCGGCTGGCCTGGCTACGGGCAGGCGCCCTCCCTTGGCAGAAGCTGCTCACCGCGGCCACGTTGGCTTGCGCGATCCTGGCGCGGTGCTCAGGCGTCTCCAGGAGAAGCTCGTCGGCGCGATTGACGATGATTCCCGCCTCCACCAGCACCGCGGGCACCTTGGTGTGCATGAGCACGACCAGCTTGTCGTAGCGATAGACGCCGGCGTCGGGGTCGAGGAGCTGCCGGCGCTCTCCCGGAACGTCTTCCAGGTGGTGGCGCGTGTAGACAAGACCCTGCTCCTTCAATGCGATCCCGAGCAGGCGGCCGAATGCGAGGCTGTCAGCGAGCCGCGGATTCTCGTGCGAGACGAACAGCGAATGGCCCGAGAACTTGTCGCTGTAGGCACGGCTCTCGCCCTCGTGCTCCCATTTTTCCTTGTAGCGCTCCTGGACGTCGTTGTGATGGATCGACACGAACAGATCGACACCGAGTGCGTTCGCCCGCTCGACCCTCTTGAACAACTGTGCCCTCGTGGCACCTGGTGTGACGAAGAGATGCGTCTGGCTGAAACCAGCGTCCTTGAGCGCCTTCTCCATGTCCTTCGCCAGGCGAAGATTGAAAACGTATTCCTTCACGCCGCGTGCGCTGGTTGCGCCCTGGTTTTCAACCGTATGCCCGACGTCGAGCGCGACCTTGAAGCGCTCGGGCTTGCAGGTGACGACCTTTCGCTCGGTGCGGGCTTCCGCGGCCGCACTTGTTGGCTCGCTCACCAGGAAACCCATCAAGAGACCCTTGGCTATGATTGCAGCCGATGCCGCGCCTCGCATGGCTTGCATCAGAGGACCCCGCATGGTGCGCACGCCAGGGAAGCGTGGCGCGCAGATCGAGCCAGACCATCATGGCGAGGACGTGTCGCAGGCGTTCCCACACAGCCGCCTTTTTCCGTACGCGCTGCGGGGTATAGATGCTATCCATGCGCGTTCCGATTCCCCTTGAGTCCGCGGCGTCCGACTGATGCCGCATTGTTCGATCATGGCCAGCTTTCACGGCCAGCTTTCATGGCCGCGTTGGCTGACGTGCAGCGTTGCGCGTTGTTGATGCACTGAATTTTTCCATTGGCAGCCCGTGAGAGGACACCATGCCGGTCTATAAGGCCCCCGTCGACGAGGTGCTGTTTCTGCTGAACGACGTCTTCCAGATCTCGCGCTACAACAATCTCCCGGGCTTCGCCGACGCCTCTCCCGATCTGATCGAGCCAATTCTTGCCGAGGCCGCCAAGCTCTGCGAGCAGGTGGTGCAGCCGCTCAACCTGCCGGGCGACCGCGAAGGCTGCACCCGCCACGACGACGGCAGCGTGACCACGCCGAAGGGCTTCAAGGACGCCTACCGGCAATACGCCGAGGGCGGCTGGATGGGCATCTCGGCGCCCACGGAGTTCGGCGGCCAGGGCTTGCCCGAGACCATGACCGTGATTGTCAACGAGATGATGGCCTCGGCCAATATGGCTTTCGCCATGTATCCGGGTCTCACGCAGGGCGCGATGGCGGCGATCCTGCGCCACGGCACGCCGGAGCAGAAGGCGGCCTATCTGCCGAAGATGATCGAAGGCCGCTGGACCGGCACGATGAACCTCACCGAGCCGCATTGCGGCACCGATCTCGGGTCTCTTGCGCACCAAGGCGGTCAAGCAGGCCGACGGCAGCTACAAGATCACCGGCACCAAGATCTTCATCTCGGCCGGTGAGCACGATCTGTCCGAAAACATCGTGCATCTCGTGCTCGCGCGCATCGAGGGCGCCCCGGCGGGGATCAGGGGCACCACGCTGTTCATCGTGCCGAAATTCCTGCTCAAGGCCGATGGCTCGCCCGGCGCGCGCAACGGCGTCTCTTGCGGCTCGATCGAGGAGAAGATGGGCATCCACGCCAACTCGACCTGCGTGATGAACTACGACGGCGCGACCGGCTTCCTGATCGGCGAGGAGAACCGCGGCATCAACGCCATGTTCACGATGATGAACGAGGCGCGGCTCGGCGTCGGCGTGCAGGGGCTCGCGGTGTCCGAGGTCGCCTATCAGAACGCCGCCAGCCTATGCCCGCGACCGGCTGCAGGGCCGCGCGCTCGGCGGTGCGAAATTCCCTGACAAGCCGGCCGACCCGATCATCGTGCATCCCGACGTGCGCCGCATGCTGATGACGATGCGCGCCTTCAACGAGGCCGGGCGCGCGCTGTTGCTCTGGACCGCGCTGCAGGGCGACGTGGTGCATCGCTCGCCGGACGACAAGGCGCGGCAGGCGGCCGACGACCACATGGGGCTGCTCACGCCGGTGCTCAAGGCGATGCTCACCGACCAGGGCTTCGCCAATGCGGTGCATGGCGCAGCAGGTCTATGGCGGCCACGGCTACATCGCCGAGCACGGCATGGAGCAGTTCGTGCGCGATGCGCGCATCGCGATGATCTACGAGGGCGCGAACGGCATCCAGGCGCTCGATCTCGTCGGCCGCAAGCTGCCGAAGGACGGCGGCCGCGCCATGCAGGCGTTCTTCGGCGAGGTGCAGGCCTACATCAAGGCGCACGGCGACGACGCCATGAAGCCCTATGTCGGTCCGCTCGCGGCCGCGCTCGGCCATCTGCAGCAGGCGACCATGTGGCTGATGCAGAATGCGCATCGCGAAGCCCGACAATGCCGGCGCCGGCGCGACTGATTACCTCGATCTCTTCGGCCTCGTGCGCGCTCGGCTACATGTGGTGCCGCATGGTCGAGGCCGCGCAGGCGAAGCTCGCCGCTGGCGCAGACGAGCGCATGAAGGCGAAGCTCGTCACCGGCCGCTTCTTCATGGAGCGCATGCTGCCGGAAACGGCGACGCATCTCGCGCGCATCCAGGCCGGCGCGGCGAGCATGATGGAGCTGCCGGCGGAGGCGTTTTGAGGCTGTCTCGTCAGCGCATGCACGAGCAGCCCTGCCGTCACCACGACCAGGATCACCACCGTCGTGCCCGTCACGGTCGCGACGTGACGCCAGCCGAGCGCCGCGATCGCAGGCAGCGATGTGCCGAGCCCAAGGCGCTGATCGCGATCAAAAGTCCCCAGGTCGAGGCTTCGATCAGCGGCGCCTTGATCAGCGCGAACGCCGGCGCGACGCTGCCGATCGAGATCGCGATGCTGTTGAGCACGCACAGCGCCACGAACACGAGCGCAAAGATCGGGAACGGGATGCGGGCGGCGTCGCTCGCGACCGAGCGCCGCGCGAACATGAAGCCGATGACGAGCACGACCGGGAACAGCAGAAAGACGCGGAACAGCTTGACGACGACGGCGGTGTTGCCGACCGTCTCCGACACCGCGTAGCCCGCACCCACGACCTGCGCGACGTCATGGATGGTCGCGCCGAGCATCACGCCGGTGAGCTGAGAGTCGAGGCCGAGCGACGAGCACAGCAGCGGATAGAGCACCATCGCGATGGTCGAGAGTGCGTTGACCGCAACCACCACGAAGGCGACGTCCGCCTCCTTGCCCTTGTAGTCCGGCAGCACGATCGCGGTCGCAAGCGTCGCGGAGGCGCCGCAGACCGCGGTGGCCGCGCCCGCGAGCGCGCCATAGGCGGCTTTTTGCCCAAATGCGCGCGCGAACAGAAATCCGGATGCGAGCGTGAGCGCCATCGAGACGACCACCAGCGCCGCGGTTGCAAGCCCGAGCGCCGCGATCTCGCCGAGCGCAATGCGCAAGCCCAGCAGCGCCACCGCCCAGCGCAGCAGCACCTTCATGCAAAATGTGATGCCCTGGTGGAACAAGGGCTGCCGCGCCAGCGGGTTGAGCGCGATCCCGATCACCAGCGCAAGCACCATGGCGGGGATGGGCGCCACGCGGCCAATGATGGGGGCGGCGGTCACCGCCACGACGGCGACCAGCGCCGAGAGCGCGAGCCCCGGCAGAATGCCGCGGGCCTGATCCAAGCGTCGTTTGGGAAGCGGAGTGATTGGCTGTCACGGCAGGCCTCGCACCACCAGGGGTGCAAGCAGGGAGGAGGTATGACCATTCAAGGCAGGTAGGACAAGAAGAATAATCTATCATGTCCCCAAAGTGGAGGATGAAATTAATGGCCAGCCCAGGTGGTTTCGGGGGTTGCTCGCCGTTCGTCACTGTGCGTCGGACTGGGCTTCGCGCGGGATCACGTTCGGCTGGTACCGCATCGGGACAGCGCGTGAGGGAACCAGAAGACGGTAAGTCGGCACGATCCCGATCAAGTCGAGGACAAGGCCCGGGTGAGGACATTGCCGAGAAGCTAGGAGCGGTCGAGACGGGCCGATACAGTTAGCAGTCTGGAGAACGCACGGAGGACAATCGGGAGAGGCGAGACAGGACTATCAATGGACAGTCGACCGACAAACTTGGGGACAAGCTCATCCAGCCCCAATACGCGCTCTGGATTACCTGGGAGCAGTTGACGCAGAGCGCCTGCGGCGCTCACCAGCTACGTCGAGCAAGCGAAGCGCACACCAAGACTTTTGATCTGCAACAGCCGGGTGCGACGCTATCGTAACGCTTGAGAACCGCTATGCTGGACCTGACTGTTAATCGGGTCGCCGAAAGGCGTTCGTAGCGAACTGTCTATCCGCCAACACGATTTCAGAACACTCGCTGAAGCAGCTGTCGATGTCAGCGATTTTGCACTACTTATCGCTGAGAACTTGGCGAGAGAAGTTGGATGCGACGCGAGCAATATCCGCCACTGGTAGCCAACCGCATGCGCTCGAATTCGGATTTCGACAAAAAGTGAGAAGAAAGAACATTGGCGTCAGGTGTAGCAAGACGACGACCTATACCACGACCAGATATTGCAATTATATCCAATCATCTTGATCGCGTGCCTGGTAGTCGGAGCGTTCGAGGACCACTTTCACAATAGCCAATAAGAGGATCAGGCCGAGGGTGAGGGCAAGAGCTACCATTGCAAAGCCATAATGCTATAAAGCCATAATGCCATCAGGTGCGCTTGTCAGTCTCTGTTCCGCGCAGGAGAGGTGTTTTTGTAATCGGTGTTTTGGGCTGAATGAGGGCATTCACCGCACGTTACGAGGTCGAAGAATCTCTGTGCGCTGCTTCTCTGGCTTCTTCCATTCATAGAAGCCATCGGTGATGACAAGGAAACGCTGGCCCTTCTTCCAAGCGTTACGAAATACACGGGTCGTGTCGACCGTCTCAGCCCGCGCATTGATCGAAGAGAAGCCGACCTTGATGTCCTTCGCCCACCATGGAATGAGCCTCCAACGCATTTGTTGCAGAATGCGCTTGCCGGACTGATTGCGAACGGCCACCAGCATCGGATCGATCGGGCACACGTTCCAAGATGCCGGGATGTTCGGCGCCGGATAGTCCGAACTTCAACTTTGATCCTAGTCTCCGAGTAATCGGTCGAGAGCCGAGCACGTCCACACACGCATGTAGTATGAGGCCCCGATTTGCCGGCTTCCAGGGTGGCGCGCGGCGCTCGCACCCGTTTCGACGAAAGCAAGTAACTCGTCATCCCCCAACTCGCGGTGGCTTGACTCTTGTTCTCGTTTTGTTCTAATAACACAACATCAGGCGAGCCGTTGGGGCAGGGCACTGGGGAGGATTCATGGGCGAGCCGGCATACGAAGCTCCCAATCTGTTGGAAGCGGCCGTAGAACAAGCGATCGCGATTTGCGACGGTGACGTGCGCGCGGCGTTGCGAGCCGCGCTCATCGCCAACTCACTCTTGATGGACGAGGTGGATCAGTTGACGCGGAGGACCTCGTTCGGCTTCGCACGCGGGAAGATTTCGCTTGCCCGCAGGGCCAATGAGAGACTGGAGCGCTGGCGCGGAATCTCCACGGGGAGCGAGGAAGACAGCTGACGCCCACATTGCGGGCAGCTGAAATTCTCCTAAGGATGTCGCTTATCCATAGCGCTTGCCCATGATGCCGTTGGGCCGCTGCATGGCTTATCTCCATTGGCTCTCGGGTGATGGCGTTGGCGCGTCGGGCGTCGCCGCTAGCTGTGGGGTCGGTACCGCGGGGGGTAACCGCGTCAAGTATCCTCGATATGTCCTGTGCTGTCCCACAAATGCATCGAACCATGCGAGAGAGATTTGTTAAATTATATCAAGTGCTTATATGCATGTGGTTCTGACAGTGTGGTATGTTTTCGCATATGCACGGAATGCGACCGGCGGGGGTTGCTCGCCCCCGAAACCGCGCACACGTAGAGTGGCTTCAGGTGATTCGCCCATCGTTCCGACCAGGAACGACGGGACAGGGAGAAACCCCCAATGCCCGACGCTTTTATCTATGACCACGTGCGCACGCCGCGCGGCCGCGGCAAAGCGGACGGCTCGCTGCACGAGGTGACGGCGCTGGAGCTTGCCACCCAGGCGCTCACGGCGATCAAGGCCCGCAGCAACCTCGATCCGGCGCTGGTCGACGATGTGGTCCTGGGCTGCGTCGATCCGGTCGGGGAGGCGGGCGGCGACATCGCGCGGGCGGCGGCGATCAATGCCGGCTATGGCAACAGCGTGCCCGGGGTGCAGATCAACCGGTTCTGCGCCTCCGGGCTCGATGCGGTCAATTTCGCGGCCGCGCAGGTGATGTCCGGCCAGCACGACATGACCATCGGCGGCGGCATCGAGTCGATGAGCCGGGTCGGCATCGGCGCCTCCGGCGGCGCTTGGCCGGTCGATCCTGCGATCGCGCTCAAGTCCTATTTCATGCCGCAGGGCATCTCGGCCGATCTGATCGCCACCAAATACGGCTTCTCGCGCGCGCAATGCGACGAATATGCGGTGCAGAGCCAGCAGCGCGCCGCCAAGGCCTGGGATGAAGGCCGCTTCGGCAACTCGGTGATTCCGGTGAAGGACGTGAATGGCCTGACCATTCTGGCGCGCGACGAGCACATGCGGCCCGAGACCAACATGCAGTCGCTGGCGCAGCTCAAGGCCTCATTCGTGCAGATGGGTGAGCTCGGCGGCTTCGATGCGGTGGCGGTGCAGGCGCATCCCGAGATCGAGTTTGTCGAGCACGTGCACCACGCCGGCAATTCCTCCGGCATCGTTGACGGCGCCGCCGCGGTCCTGATCGGCAGCCGCGAGGCTGGCAGCGCCGCGAAGCTCAAGCCGCGCGCCAGGATCAGGGCCTTCGCCAATATCGGATCGGAGCCCGCCTTGATGCTGACGGGGCCGGTCGACGTCACCGAGAAGGTGCTCAAGCGCGCCAAGATGGAGCTCAAGGACATTGACCTGATCGAGGTCAACGAAGCGTTCGCGGCCGTCGTGCTGCGCTATCTGCAGGCGTTCCGGCTCGATCCCGGCAAGGTCAATGTCAATGGCGGCGCCATCGCGATGGGGCACCCGCTCGGAGCAACCGGCGCCATGATCCTTGGCACGGTGATCGACGAGCTTGAGCGGCGCGACCTTCAGACCGCGCTGGTGACACTCTGCATCGGCGCCGGCATGGGCACTGCCACTATCATCGAGCGCGTCTAACGCATGCCCAAGATTGATATCAGCAAGGCGGTCGTTCGCACCAAGGGCGTCTATCCGCAGCCATACACCAGCATCACCGACGGGCGCGAGAAGGCGGCGCTCGGCAATGTGGCGGGACTTACCCAGTTCGGAGTCAACCTCACTCGGCTCAAGCCCGGCGCTGCGTCAGCGCTGCGGCACTGGCACGAGCAGGAGGACGAGTTCGTCTATGTGCTCGAAGGCGAGCTCGTGCTGATCGAGGATGGCGGCGAGACCGTGCTCAGGCCGGGCGACTGCGCAGGCTTCAAGGCCGGCGTTTCCAACGGCCATCATCTCGTCAACAAGTCGCAGCGCGACGCGCTCTATCTCGAGATCGGAACGCGCGCGGCCGCCGAGCGCGGCCATTATCCGGATGTCGATCTTGTGTTTGAGCGCGACCAGAACGGCATGCGCTTCCTGCACAGGTCAGGCGAGCCCTATCCGCCCTAGCTTGAGATCGAGTAGTCATGCCCAAGATCGATATTGCGAGCATCAAGACCGAGATCGGCACCGGCTATCCGGATCCCTTCCATCTCCCGGTGGCCGGGCGCGCGCGCAAGCGGCTCGGCAACGCCGCTGGCCTCGATCAGTTCGGCGTCAATCTCACGCGGGTTCCGCCGGGAGAGCAGTCGTCGCAGCGCCACTGGCATCAAAGCGAGGACGAGTTCGTCTACGTGCTCGAGGGCGAGCTGGTGCTGCTCGAGAACGATGGCGAGACCGTGCTGAAGGCTGGCGACGCGGCCGGCTGGAAGGCCGGCACCGATAACGGCCATTGCCTGATCAATCGCTCGCAGCGTGATGCGCTCTATCTCGAGGTCGGGACCCGCAAGGTGCATGATCGCGTCGACTATCCCGACATCGACATGCTCAACATCAAAGATGAAAAAGGTCCCCGATTTACCCACAGATCGGGCGAACTCTATCCGCCGCGGAAGTGATCAAGGGCGTAGCAGCGGCGCGCCGGCGCGGAACCTAAGAGGCTCAGCCATGACCACCGTGAATTTCAAGCTCGACATCGACGCCGACGGCATCGCGCTCGTGACCTGGGATGTGCCCGGCCGCTCGATGAACGTCATCGACCTCAAGACCATCGAGGAGTTGTCCTCCATTGTCGAGAAGGTGGCGGGCGACGCCGCCATCAAAGGAGCCGTCATCACCTCCGGCAAGGAGACGTTCTGCGCCGGCGCTGATCTCACCATGCTCGAAGTCTTCAGCCGCGAGTTCTCCGACACCGTGAAGGCGCAGGGCGAGGAGATGGCGGTCAAGCGCCTGTTCGAGGAGAGCCGCAAGCTCTCGCAGCTCTATCGCCGGCTGGAAACCAGCGGCAAGCCCTGGGTTGCGGCCATCAACGGCACCGCGCTCGGCGGCGGCTTCGAGCTCTGCCTCGCCTGCCATCACCGGGTCGCGGCGGACAATGCCAAGACGCGCGTGGGCCTGCCCGAGATCAAGGTCGGGCTCTTTCCAGGCGCTGGCGGCACGCAACGCGTGGCGCGCATGATGCAGCCGGGCGACGCGTTGCAGTTCCTGCTCAAGGGCGACCAGATCAGGCTGTCGCAGGCCAAGGGCATGAAGCTCATCGATGCGGTGGTGCCGCCGGCCGAGCTCGTCAGTGCCGCCAAGGCCTGGATCAAGGGCGGCGGAAGCGCCAAGGCGCCATGGGATGTGGACGGATTCCGCCTGCCGGGCGGGCTGGTCTATTCCAAGGCCGGGATGATGACGTTCCCGCCGGCGAACGCGATCTATCGCCGCGAGACCTACGACAACTATCCGGGCGCGCGCGCGATCATGCAGGTCGTGTATGAAGGGCTGCAATTGCCGATCGATCAGGCGCTGCGCGTCGAGTCGCGCTGGTTCGCGAAGATCCTGCGCTCGCCGGAAGCGGCGAGCATGATCCGCTCGCTGTTCGTCTCCATGCAGGAGCTCAACAAGGGGGCGCGGCGGCCCAAGGACGTGCCGCCGACGACGCTCAAGAAGGTCGGCATCATCGGCGCGGGCTTCATGGGCGCCAGCATCGCCTATGTCACGGGGCTCGCCGGCATCGACGTCGTGCTGATCGATCGCGATCAGGAGTCCGCCGACAAGGGCAAGGCGCATTCCCACAAGCTGATGAGTGAGCAGGTCAACCGCGGCCGCGCCACCTCGGCCGACCGTGATGCGCTGCTCGCGCGCATCACGCCGACCGCCGACTACGGCGCGCTCAAGGACTGCGATCTCGTGGTCGAGGCCGTGTTCGAGGACCGCAAGGTCAAGGCGGAAGCGATCGCCAAGGCGGAGGCGGCGATGCGCGAGGGCGTGATCTTCGGCTCCAATACGTCGACCTTGCCGATCACGTCACTGGCGCAGGATTCGAAGCGCCCGGCGCAGTTCATCGGCGTGCATTTCTTCTCGCCGGTCGAGCGCATGATGCTGGTCGAGATCATCCTCGGCAAGCAGACCGGTCCTGCCGCGCTCGCAACCGCGCTCGATTTCGTGCGCGCGATCCGCAAGACGCCGATCGTGGTCAATGATTCACGCGGCTTCTTCGCCAATCGTTGCGTGCTCAATTACATTCGCGAAGGCCACCTGATGCTGATGGAGGGCGTGCCGGCGGCGATGATCGAGAATGTCGGCCGCATGGCGGGCATGCCGGTCGGGCCTCTGTCGCTTAACGATGAAGTGGCTCTCGATCTCGGCTGGAAGATACTGAAGGCGACCGAGGCCGATCTCGGGCCGCAAGCGGTCGATCCGGAGCAGAAGACGCTGCTGCAGGAGCTGGTCGAGAAGCAAGGCCGGCTCGGCCGCAAGAACGGCAAAGGCTTCTACGATTATCCGCAGGGCGCTCCCAAGCGCCTGTGGCCCGGCCTTGCCGAGATTCAGAAGAAGAAGCTCGATCCCGACAAGATCGACGTGCAGGAGCTCAAGCATCGCCTGTTGGCGGTGCAGGCGCTGGAAGCCGCGCGTTGCGTCGAGGAGGGCGTCATCACTGATGTGCGCGAAGCCGATGTCGGCTCGATCCTCGGCTTCGGCTTTGCGCCCTATTCGGGCGGCACGCTGTCTTACATCGACATGATGGGAACCAAACGCTTTGTGGAGCTGTGCAAGCGGCTGGAACAGAAATACGGGCCGCGCTTTGCGCCGCCCCAGCTACTCGTCGATATGGCAACCAAGGGCGATACGTTTTATGGCCGCTTTGCGCCCGGGACGGCGCGGGCGGCATAGATCAACGGCTATCGCGAGCAGCTCAAATCGCAGTAGTTCACGCGCATCTGAACCTGCTATGCCGGCATCTGCCAACGGCACAAACGCCAATCTGTCATCGAGATGCTGCGAATCATTCCATTTTGGCGATTCGACACAAGTTCTACCATGCTCGGCCTCATGGCGAGGAGGCGCGCGTAGCGCGCCGTCTCGAACCATGGCTGCGGGCTTCCAACTCGCGGCTATCTTCGAGACGCCCTCGCTTCGCTCGGGCTCGACAGCATGAAGCAGGTGCCCAACTGGGCCCGCGTAACGAAGCTTCAACGGCTATCCGAGGACTCAGATGCAGCAGTTCGCGCGCATCTGACGCGGCCGCGGCGACATCCGCGCGGCCAAGATGGGGGCAAGACGAGGGCATCGGATTGACCGCCGAGCGAGAATCCGACCGTTCGCTTCTGCGCTGGCGCCAGATCCCGGGCAGTGTCTGGGCACTCGGCGTCGTCTCGATGCTGATGGACATCTCTTCCGAGATGATCCATGCGCTGTTGCCGCTCTATCTGGTCGTTGGCCTCGGCGCGTCCGCGCTTGTGGTCGGCGTGATCGAGGGCGTCGCCGAGGCGACCGCCCTGATCGTGCGGATCTTCTCGGGCGCGCTCAGCGATCGGCTTGGTCACCGCAAATGGCTTGCGGCGGCGGGCTATGGGCTCGCGGCCTTCACCAAGCCGGTGTTTCCGCTGGCGCCCTCGGCCGGCTGGCTGTTTGCGGCGCGCTTCATCGACCGCATCGGCAAAGGCATCCGCGGCTCGCCGCGCGATGCGCTGATCGCCGACGTCACGCCGCCCGATCTGCGCGGGGCAAGCTTTGGGCTGCGCCAGTCGCTGGACACCATCGGGGCCTTCATCGGGCCGCTGCTGGCGATCGTGCTGATGCTGTTGACGGCTGACAACTTCACCCTGGTGTTCTGGTTCGCGGTGATCCCGGCGTTTCTCTCGTTCGCGGTGATCGTCTTCGGCGTGCACGAGCCGGAGCGGCCGGCTGATCAGCCGCCGGTGCGCTCGCCGCTCTCGCGAGCGGAGATCGGCCGGCTCGGTCACGCGTTCTGGATCGTCGTCGCGCTTGGGGGTCTGTTCACGCTGGCGCGCTTCAGCGAGGCGTTCCTGCTGCTGCGGGCGCAGTCGGTCGGCATGGAGCTTGCCTTCGTGCCGGCCATCCTGGTGGCGATGAACATCGTGTATGCGCTCTCCGCTTGGCCCGCCGGCGCGCTCTCGGACCGGGTGGGGCGCTACGGGCTGCTGACAGGCGGATTTGCGATCCTGATCATCGCCGACCTTGTGCTTGCCTTTGCGCCGAACGTTGCCGCCGTCGTCCTCGGCGCGGCGCTCTGGGGCCTGCACATGGGGCTGACCCAGGGCATTCTGGCCTCCCTGGTCGCTGACACGGCGCCGCCCGATCTGCGGGGGACGGCCTTCGGCATGTTCAATCTCGCTGCCGGAATCGCGACGGTCGCCGCCAGTGTGATTGCCGGTGCCTTATGGGATGCGGTGGGGCCGCAGGTTACTTTCATCGCGGGCGCGGCCTTTACGGCGCTGGCTTTGGCGGTGGTTCCGCTACTGCGGCGGTCCGTTGCCGGATCGACGTGACGTCACCAGATCAAGGTCACGTCATCAAAGTCATGTGGGGCTCCACCATTGCCCTTCCTCTCAGCCCCCGTGTAAGGTCCCGCCCCTTTGACAACGGTTCGCCAATAGCTCGTAACCAAGATGGCTCGTGACCAGGTCGATATGACGCCGATCGAGACGCGCGACGAGCTCGTCGCGTGGTTCGCGGAAGGTTGCAAGCCGAAGGTGGACTATCGGATCGGGACCGAGCACGAGAAGTTCGCGTTCACGGTGGAGGGGCACCGGCCTGTTCCCTACGAGGGGCGGCGCAGCATCCGTGCGCTGCTTGAGGGCATGCAGCTCCTGCTCGGCTGGGAGCCGATCATGGAGAACGGCAACATCATCGGCATGTTCGACGTGACCGGGGGCGGGGCGATCTCGCTCGAGCCCGGCGGCCAGTTCGAGCTTTCTGGCGCGCCGGTCGAGAACGTGCACCAGACCTGCACCGAGTTGATGGCGCACCTCGCGCAGCTGCGCGAGGTGGCCCGCCCGCTTGGCATCGGTTTTCTCGGGCTTGGCATGACGCCCGACTGGTCGCGCGCCGACATGCCCACCATGCCGAAGGGCCGCTACCGCATCATGACTGCCTACATGCCGAAGGTCGGCACGCTCGGCCTCGACATGATGTACCGGACCTGCACGGTGCAGACCAATCTCGATTTCTCCTCCGAAGCCGACATGGTCAAGAAGCTGCGCGCGTCGCTCGCGCTGCAGCCGGTCGTGACCGCAATGTTCGCGAACTCGCCTTTCACCGAAGGCAAGGCGAACGGCTTCGTGTCGTTTCGATCGGAGATCTGGCGTCACACCGATGCGGACCGCTCCGGCATGCTGCCGTGGGCGTTCGAGTCCGGCATGGGGTTCGAGCGCTATGTCGACTATGCACTCGACGTGCCGATGTATTTCGTCAAGCGTGGCGACCGATACATCGATGTGGCGGGCCAGTCGTTCCGCGATCTCCTCGCCGGCAAGCTGCCGGGGCTGCCAGGCGAGCGCGCCACGCTGTCGGATTGGGCCAACCACGTCTCGACTATTTTTCCGGAGGTGCGCCTCAAGCGCTACCTCGAGATGCGCGGCGCCGACGGCGGCCCGTGGCGGCGGCTGCCGGCGTTTGCGGCCTACTGGGTCGGGCTCCTCTACGACGATGCCTCGCTCGATGCGGCCTGGGATCTGGTCAAGGACTGGACCGCCGAAGAGCGCCAAAAGCTGCGCGACGAGGTGCCGAAGCTCGGCTTCAAGGCCCGCATTCGGCAGTGGAGCGTGCTCAATCTCGCCAAGGAGACGCTGAAGCTCGCCGAGCAGGGGCTGGCGCGGCGCCGCAAGCATGACAGGGCCGGTCACGACGAGACCCGCTATCTGCGGCCAATTCAGGAATTCGTCGCGCGCGGGATCACACCGGCCGAGGAGCTGCTGGAGAAATTTCACGGGCCTTGGAAGGGCTCGGTCGACCCGATCTACAAAGAGTACGCCTATTAGACTTTGCTCTGCCCGCCCTCATTCTGCGGAGCGCGCATCCCCGGCATAGGTCATCCTCCGCACAGGCGGGCGCGCGTCTCGAAGCACGAGGTCGGACGCAACGCAGCGAGACGACGATCCACAACCATGCGTCCCTTGAACCTCAATAAATGATGCGTATCTCGAACTATAATGGTGGCGACGAATCACGCCATATGACCGCGATTACCGTCCAATAGAGGAGATCGGACATGAGGTGGAATATCGCCTTGGCGGCTCCGCTGCTCGGCAGTCTTATACTCGGTGCGGCGACGATCGCGTCACCGGCCGCAGCCGCTCCGGCCGGCATTTTGCGCACACTCGACCCCGACCGTGATGGTACCGTTGACCTCAACGAGGCCAAAGCCGCAGCGACCGCGCTGTTTGACCGGCTGGACCGCGATCACGACGGAACGCTTGATCGGCGCGAGCTCAGAGGCCGGCTCAGCGCGAAACAGTTCGCCGCTGCCGATCCGGACCACGATGGAACGCTGACGAAGGCGGAGTATCTCGCCGTCGTCGAGAAGCGTTTCACGGCCGCTGACCCAGACAAGGACGGTACGCTTGACCGCAAGGAGCTGAGATCGGCGGCTGGGCGTGCGCTTGTGCGTCTGCTCCGGTGATCCATCAGCGCGAACGCACCTGAGACGCCCCAACGTCGCCGGCCTCAATATCCCATCCGCACCACGCCGCTGTCGCTGCCGTTCACCGTGCCCTTGCTCAGCCATTCCGCTGACGATTGGAACAGCAGCTGATGGTTCTTCTCCCACATGGCGTTGTGGGATGAGCAGGCGAGGTCGATGAGGACTTTCTTGCTCGAGCCGAGATCGGCATGGAAATCGCGCACGCGCGATGGCGCCACTTGCACATCGTGTGCGCCGGTGACCGTCAGCGTCGGCGTGCGCATCGACGCCACCACGTCTTTGGTCCAGCCCCAGTTGGTCACCAGCGGGGCGCGTCGCACACCTGGGCCCCAGGTCGCTCCGACCGGGTCTGATTCCAGCATGGCCGACCAGACCGCATCGAGCACGGCGGGCTCATATTGACCGGGGCAGCCGACCTGGCGATTCCAGAGTGCGATCAAGTCGGCCCGCGATTGGGTGTTCATCGCTGCGCCCTTCGCCGGGACCTGCGCCGGCGGCGTGGCGGATGTGTCGCGGCTGTAGGCTGGCGCCAGCAACACGAGGCTGCGCACCTTGCCGGGGTTTTGCGCGGCATAGCCCGCAGCGCGCGGCCCGCCGAGCGACCAAGCCACCAGACTGACTTGCGACACGCTACGTAGCGCCAGGAGGTGATCGACCACGGCCCGAGATCGTGCCAATCGGATTGGATCGTCGTCATCTGCTGCGGATACGACGGAGCGCAGGGCTCAGCGCCCGGTGCCAAGGCAGCCTGCTGCTCGGCAGAAAGATTGCAGGGATCGTTCATCGCCGCCGGCCGTGTCGAGCGGCCATAGCCCGTCATGTCCATGGCGAACACGTCGAAGCCTGCGCGTGCGAGATACGCCATCCAGCTGTAGTCCTGATGCGCAACGTCGAACCCGACAGCGCCCGGCGTGCCGGCACCATGGACGAACAGAACAACGGGAGTTGGCGGATGCGCGATTGCGCAGCGCGGTGCCTGCGCGCACGACCTCGCGCACATAGATCGTCGTGGTTTGTCCCGCGATCGCCGGCACGGTCGACTTGACGCTGACATAGTGGTCGAGCCGAAGCAGGCGGTCCCCGTCATCGGACCGGGCCGGTTGCGCAACAGTCTGTCCAAGCAGCGCGGTAATGACCAGCGCAAGAAGCTTCCGAGCGTTCATGGCGTTCCCCACTGGCCTATTAATATTCTGCACTTGCGCGGTGCTGCCGCGCATATCCTGCGGGGCGCAAGGCTACATCAGTTTCGTGGGCAGGGGGAAGCAGCAGTCGCCGGGGGCGCCGGGCTCTGAGCACCGGCTGGCCCTTGTCTGTCGCCTGCTCTGCTAGGATGTCGTCACCTCTGCTCCGGCAGAGACGGCATGGCGCCGCCAAGCGCCACCGCGAGCTGCCTGAACGCGACGTTCCAGTTCGTGCCGGCAACCCATGGCGGGGTCGGGTTCTCTTCGATCACTGGCACACGTTGCTGCGCCGGCGCCGCAGCCAGTCCGCGCACGAATGGAAGCTCGGCGCCGCCGCCGGTGAGCAGGACACGCACGGGCGGACGCTGCTGCAGGCCCGCGGCCTCCTCGCAGGCGGCATGCAGAGTCTCTCCGAACTTGCCGCGCAGCTCATTGACGAAGGCCGCCATCTCCGGCTCGGCGAGAAGCTCACGCAATTCTCCGCGCAGTGGGCCGTCGAGCTCCTCGTCGCGGAAGAGATCCTCCTTGTAGCGGCGCGCTTCGCGCTTGAGCGCCGCGATCGTGCCGACGTCCGACGGCAAGCCGGCGTTCAAGCCGTTCTTTTTGATCAGGTAGGAGACAACCTGGCTGTCGAGGAAGTTGCCGGCTCTCTCCTCGATGCGGCGGGCCTTGGAATATTCGCCGATCCGGCCCTTCTTGTCTCGCCCGGGGACCGCAATGAAGGCCCCGAAGTCGGAGGTGCCCGCCCCGATGTCGGCGATGACGAAGACGCGCTGCTTGTTCAGTTCCGGCCTGATCGCGGCTGCGGCGACTGCTGTTGCTTCCGGAACGAAGCCGCGCTCGATGCAGTCGTTGGGCGTGGCGGTCCGGATCAGCTTGGCTTTCAGGTTGGCGGCTGGCTCGCCGATCTTGCCGACGGCCTTGAGAGCGGACAGCGCAAGGTCGACAGGGAGGCCGTCGCTGGTGTCGTAGCGTTCGCCGATCTCGCGCGCCAGGACCATGGCCCGCGCCAACAGGTCGAGCAGCAGGATCTCGCCGTCCTGCTCAAATTCACGTTTCCAGGCCGGCCGTGCGATCCGCAAACGCGGCACGCGATCCTTCGGAAATTTCTCCGCCCGCAGTGCGCGATCGAAGCGGAAGATGATGAAGCCCAGAAGGAGCAACAGCAGCTGCGCGCGCGTGAAGCGCTGCGTCGGATCTTCCGCGTCGCTTGCCGGTGTCTCCAGCAGCTGCCGATTGAGCGCGCTGATGTAGTGCTTGGGCGATTCAAAGCGCTGCCGGGTGTTGGCACCATGATTGGCGTGAACGATGAAAGCACGCTCGCCGAAGTGAATCCGCTCCTGCAGCACGTAGAGCGCCGAGGGGCACATCAGCGGCGAAAAACCCGGCATGGCGGCAGGCCCGATCTGCAGCGGCCGGACATGCTCGGTCGTCGTGGCGCCGGTCTCGTGCCGCCGCACCATCACGATCTTGGAAAATGCAGTGCCGAAGTCGATGCAGGCGGTCCAGTTGTCGTCCACCTCGGCATCGAGCAGGCTGCAGTCAAGCCCAGACGCCGTTATCGTCGGCGCCGTGCGAGGCGCGCCTGCGGGCGTAGGCTGCGAGTGGTCCGGGTTTTCGGCCGGCTGTTCCGCCGGCTTCGGACGAAGGAATTTACCAAAGATACTTTTGCGCTCTGTGCTCATGATAATCCTGATTGTTGTGTCAGGCTGGCTCGACGTCCGCCGTGCGCAGCACGCGGCGGTTTGCGCCACGGCCTTGAAACACCGTCGGCGTAAGTAGGCGAACCCGGCTTGTGGGTGTGATGCGCGGGTCGTCTTGGGCGTGCTTGACCGGGTCGAAGGTGGTCTCGCTGCCCGGGCTCCCTTCGATCTCCAGCTCCCGCTTGGCGGCCGATGTCCGCACCGCCTGGATGATGGCGCCGATCTGGTTGCGAAGCTCTGGGCTCAGTGCAGTCGGCTCGCGGATCGCCTCCCGCAGCGCGGGCGTCTGCTGCAGAGCCCGGGCCAACGCGTCGTCCGCCTCGATCCATGCGCTTTCGGCAAGCGCGTCGTGAAGATTGTCGCCGGGCGAGCTGTCGGCGGGGAGCTGTGCCGCTAGCATCGCCGCGATGAGAGCGGCGGTCTGTTCGCGGTTGAAGATGAGCGAGCTGATCCGTGCTACGGCGCTGTTGTCGGCCTGCGGCGCGGCTGTCGTCGCAAGACGCTGCGCCAAGAGTTTTGCAATCTTGGTCGGAATTCCGCTCGGTTGAGTATCCGGCTCGGCTTCAAGCTCCGTCAGCGCGGCCTCGATCGCCTCGAGGATCGCGTCGAACGCGAGCGCGTGAGCAACAATGGCGTCCCCGATCTCGGTCGCCGCCGAGCCGGTTCTGGTGAGATAGGCGTAGACGCACCACGCCAACGCATCCTTGCCGTAGAGCCCCAGCAGAGCGTGCACGATCGGCGTGAGCGGCACGCCAGCAAAGCTGCGGGGCGAGGGCGGCGCGCTCCCGATGCCGGCCGCACGCAGGGGAGCCTGCCAGGGCTCCTGCGCAAACAGGTAGCCCACGAGCTTCCAGCTTTCGACCTGGCGAGCCATCTCCCCGCTTGCCGCGGAGAGCAAGCCCGCGGCGAATTGTCCGGCAAGCCCGTTCCGCAGCAGGCGATCGCGCGTCGCGCGCCCCTTGGCCGAGGCGAGCCAGCGGGCATGTTCGGCGAACGCCGTATCGTCGGCCGTCAGCCAAGCCATGGGGTCGCTGTCCCGATGCTTGGAGCGCGCTTGGGCGCAGCAGTCTTGGATGCAGCCACCTTGGACGCAGCCGGCTTGGACACAGCTGCGCTGGGCGCAGCTGGCTTGGGCGCAGCTGATTTGGGCGCAGCGGTGGCTGCCTTTTGTGTCATGCGGGCCCTGAATCGGTTTCGATGCGAATCTTAGCACCGGCGCGGTGCAGCCGGCAGAGTCCGCGGCTGCCTCTCCCGCAACACTTGTGATCTTCTGCCGGGCGGTGGCATTCTGGCGCGGGTGCGACGCAGTGCGGGTAACGGCATGAAAGCTCAGGCACTTTGGTTGTTTGGCTGGCTTTCTCTGCTGGCTGTGGGCGGGCTGGCCCATGCGCAGGTCGGCTACGACCGCCCGGGCGGAGACTACACCAGCGCGCCCTCGCGCTCCGGCGATCCCGCGCAATGCGCGGCGCGCTGCGAGCGTGATTCGCGCTGCCGCGCCTGGGCGTTCTCCTATCCGGCGACCGAGAACGCCAATGCCCTCTGCTGGCTCAAGTCGCGGGTCACGCCACGCGTGGCCGCGACCTGCTGCGTGTCTGGTGTGCGCGGAGCCGGCATCATCGAGATGAATTCCGGGCCGATCGAGTTCGCCATCGACCGCGCGGGCGGCGACTATCGGCATTTCGAGCTGCCGCCGGATCCGACCGGCAAGAGCTGCCAGGCCGCTTGCGAAGGCGAGGAAGCCTGCCGGGCCTGGACTTACGTCCGGCCGGGCTATGTCGGTGCGGCTGGCGCTCTGCTACCTCAAGAATCGCATCACCCGGCCGGAGCGAAGGCCTTGTTGCGTCTCCGGTGTGGTGCGTTGACGCACAGAACCCCCCGGGCGGAGGCCTCTTGGTGGATCGCGGAAAGTTGAAGGGGAGCGGCTCTCGGGATAGGTCCGTTCCCCCGCGCGATCGGTTATCCCAGCGCGAGTTCCCTCACATCGGAGGCACCCATGTTGAGAATCACGACTGCCGTCACCGCCATCGTGCTCGCGGCCGGCGCGGCTTTCGCGCATCACGGCTGGGGCAGCTATGACGCGGCGAAGCCCGTCACGGTTACGGGCCCGATCGTTACGTCGAAGTACGAGAACCCGCATGCCACCGTCACGGTGCGCAGCGAGGGCAAGGTGTGGACCGTGACGCTTGCCCCGACCTCGCGCATGTCGACCCGCGGCGCCAGCGACAAGGTGGTCGCGGTCGGCAAGTCGATCTCGGCTTACGGATATCCTTCGACGGCGACGCCCGACGAGATGCGCGCCGAGCGGATCACGGTCGACGGCAAGACTTATGAGATGCGCTGATGACCGGCGAAGCGCCGGCGATTTTCGTCGCGCTTGAGCAGTCCGGCTTCGGCGCTGCCATCCGGCAGTCGACGTGGCTGTTTCCGATGGCGAATGTCGGTCACGTCCTCGCGCTCGCGCTGTTCGCGGGCGCGCTTGCCGTGATGGACGTTCGCCTTCTTGGCGGGCTTTCCGCGACTTCCCCCGCGCATGTTCTGATGCGGGCACGCAGCGTTGCGATCGGCGCGTTCGTGATGCTGGCCGTGACCGGCTTCATGCAGTTCGCCGCTGACGCGAGCCATCTCATTGTCAATCCGGTGTTTCAGATCAAGCTCGCGTTGATCGGGCTCGGCCTCCTGAACCTGGCGATCTTCGAGTTCGGCGTGAAACGCTCGGTGACAGGCCTTGGCCCAGGCGCCGCGATGCCGGCGAGCGCCAAGACGGCCGGCTTCATGTCGCTTGCGATCTGGCTCGCGGTCGCGGCCTGCGGCCGCACCATCGCGTATTTTTGATCAGATATTGGTGAGTAGCCTCAACCCGTGCCGCCGACCGTGATGCGGTCCATGCGCAACGTGGGCTGGCCGACGCCGACCGGCACGCCCTGGCCGTTCTTGCCGCAGGTGCCGATGCCGGTGTCGAGCTTGAGATCGTTGCCGACCATGCTGATGCGATTGAGGTCGGTCGGGCCGTTGCCGATCAGCATGGCGCCCTTGAGCGGCGCGCCTATTTTGCCGTCCTCGATCCGGTAGGCCTCGGTGACGTTGAACACGTACTTGCCCGAGGTGATGTCGACCTGTCCGCCGCCGAAGTTGACCGCGTAGATGCCGTTCTTGATCGATGCGATGATCTCGGCCGGGTCGTGCCCACCAGCGAGCATGTAGGTGTTGGTCATGCGCGGCATCGGCACATGCGCGTAGCTTTCGCGCCGTCCGTTGCCGGTCGGCTTCATGTTCATCAGCCGCGCATTCTGGCGGTCCTGCATGTAGCCGACCAGAATTCCGTCCTCGATCAGCACGGTGCGGTTGGTGGGCGTGCCTTCGTCGTCGATCGAGAGCGAGCCGCGGCGCTGCGCCATGGTGCCGTCGTCGACCACGGTCACGCCTTTGGCGGCGACTTGTTGGCCCATCAGGCCCGCGAAGGCTGAGGTCTGCTTGCGATTGAAATCGCCTTCGAGCCCGTGCCCGACCGCTTCGTGCAGCATGACGCCCGGCCAGCCGGCACCAAGCACGACGTCCATTTCGCCGGCCGGGGCGGGGATCGCGCTCAGGTTGGCGAGCGCCTGGCGCACCGCTTCGTCAACGGCGTGCTGCCAGCTTTCGGCTGCGATGAAGCGCCCGAAGCCTTCGCGCCCACCATATCCATAACTGCCCGATTCCTGCCGGTCGCCTTCGCCGGCGACCACCGACACGTTCACGCGCACGAGCGGACGCACGTCGCGGTAGCTCTCGCCGTCGCCACGCAGGATCTCGACCACCTGCCAGCTGGCGCCGAAGGAGACCGACACTTGCCGCACGCGCGGGTCCTTGGCCCGCGCAAAGGCGTCGATGGTTTCGAGCAGCCGCACCTTGCTTTCGAACGCGGGCTCGGAAAGCGGATTGTCGTCGCTGTAGAGGCGGGTGTTGCTGCGCGCGGGCGGCTCGGCATAGCGGCCCGAATAGCCACCCTTGACCGCGCGCACCGCGTCTGCCGCGCGCGCGATGGCGGCGGGCGAGAGGTCGGAGGCATGGGCGTAGCCCACCGCCTCGTCCTTGACGGCGCGCAACCCGAAACCCTGCGCGGTGTCGTAGGTCGCCTGCTTGAGCCGCCCGTTGTCGAAATGCAGCATCTCGGACTGGCGATATTCGAGGAACAACTCGCCGTCATCGGCACCCTCGAGGCCACGGGCAAGCTGCCGTCGGGCTTCGTCGCGGTCCAGTCCGGCGCGGTCGAGTAACGACATGGTGGTCATGGGGCGGGCCTCGGTGGTTGCTATCGGGGCAAGATAGTCATTCGCAGCCGCCCTTGCGAGGTGATTGTGCCCCCATCTCGAACCTGACATCCTCTTGGAATCGTCATCGGCCGGACTCATTATGGCGCGTCGCAACCTGCGGTTCTTGCTGTGTCTTGTCGGCCTTGTCGTTACAGCGACGCCGGCGCCAGCCCAACCGGTCGCCGATTTCTACCGCGGGCAGACGATCTCGCTTCTGGTCGGCGCCAACACCGGTGGCGGCTATGACGCCTATGCGCGGCCGGTGTCGCGTCATCTTGGCCGTTTCATTCCGGGCGAGCCGAATATCGTGGTGCGCTACATGGGGGCGGCCGGCGGGCTGCCGGCAGCCAATTCGCTCTATACGGTTGGCTCCAAGGAGGGGCTCACCATCGGTTTGCTGCAGCGTCACGCGCCATACGAGGCGCTGCGCGGCAACAAGAGCATCGTCTACGACCCGTTCAAGTTCATCTGGCTGGGCAGCCTCAATTCAGAGGTGAGCGTCACGATGGTGTGGGCCAATGCGCCGCACCGCCGGGCCGAGGACCTGCTGACCTCGCCGCTGATCATGGGGAGCCTCGGGCAGGAGACCGACAGCGAGATCGAAACCAATGCGATGATCCGGCTCATGGGCGCGCCGATGCAGATCATCCGCGGGCTACAGCGGAACTGCCGATAACCTGCTGGCGCTTGAGAAGGGCGAGATCCAGGGCCTGCACGGCGTGTCCTGGTCCTATGTGAAGACCCGCCGGGCCGATTGGCTGCGGGACGGCAAGATCCGCATCCTGCTGCAGACCGGACTTGAGCCCCACCCCGACCTCAAGTCGACTCCCGACCATCTATGATCTCGTGAAATCCGACGACATCCGACAGATTTGGGATCTTATTCTCGCTCCCAAGGTCATGTCGCGGCCGTTTGTGCTGCCGCCCGGGGTTCCGGCGGACCGCGTCGCGGCCCTGCGGGAGGCATTCGGGCGGCTGGCGCAGGACCCGGCCTTTCTGGCCGAGATGGAGCGTTCAGGAACTGAGGCCAGCTTCCGGACAGGTCCAGGACATGGAGCGCCTGATGGCGCGCATCTACGCTTTTCCGCCCGCGCTGGTGGAGCGGATGGTCGAGGCTATATCGAGCCGGCCAGCGTCAGCGCTAGCCAGCAGTAGGCTCACGGCAGCTTGTCGTAGCCCTCGCCGAAGCCCTTCAGGCTCATCGGGAAGCCGATGCCCTCTTCCGGGGTCTGGAAGATGATGAAGGTCGCGGTCTGCCCAGTGCGCAGCTGCTTGACGAGGTTCTCGTCCATGACGACCTCGGCCACGCAGCCGTTTGGCAGGCAGCGCACGAAACCGGCGCGCCCGACGTCAGCCTGGTCGATCTTGAGGCCGAGGCCGGATGGCAACAGCACCCCCATCGGGGCGACCACCCGCATCAGGCGGCTCTTCTGATCGGCGGTCTTGAGGACGATCACGGTCAGGCCGACATTGGCGCGATCCTCGGCGGTCACGCTCTGAATCAGCGCGCATTGCTCGCCCTGCGCCCCCGGCGGGGTGTCGCAGCGGATCTGCCAGTCGTTATGAACGGACCGGACGGTGCCCTGGGCGCCTGCCGGGGCCGTCGATCCACCGAAGACGCTCAGCGCCAGCAGCGCCGGCGCAAGCCGCGAAAAGCCATCGATTGGGTGAGCTCATGGTCAACCCCTGTCGTCTCAAGCCCTCAAACTGGAGCCAACTGGCCGCCCCGCACGACTCGCCGCCCGCGCGCCCCAATGCTACCACTGTTCCCGCCGCGCTCGTAACCCGTTTCCAGAGCGAAAAATCCAGGGCCCGCACGGTAAAACATGCATCGGGCTTCGCATGGCGGGACCGTAGAACAGCGCATTGTGGCCGAGATGGGGTCATGACCCGCCCGATCCCATGGGGCTTGTCAGCGATGGTGGATGACCGCATGGAAGCCATGACAAGGTGCATTGCGAGGAGCCCGGAATTGTGGTTTTGAGTTGGCGGGATTCCTCAAAAGTCCTGCCGCTCGCCCGGCCCAACGCCCCCTTGAGGACGCTGCGCTCCGGGTGACTGCTCCCGCTGTTGGTGTCATCGTGCTTTGGCGTCATGCGAGGAGACTATGCGGCGGATGGACGGCCTCATCGAAGGAGCGATGACGACAATGCTCGTGTTCAAGCGGTTGACCGCCGTGGCGGTGACGATCTGTGCGCTGATGGCGGGCCTTGACGCGGTCTGGGCGGGCGACGGGAAGCCGTCGGACTGGCAGATGAATTTCCAGCAATCGGCGACGCCGGTGATGGACGACATCGTCAGGTTTCACACCGGGTTGCTGTATACGATCATCGCCATCGCGGGTTTCGTTCTGGTGCTGCTCGCTGATCGTGATCGTGCGCTTCAACGCGCGGGCCAATCCGACGCCCTCGCGCACCACCCACAACACCACGCTCGAGGTGGCCTGGACGGTGATCCCGGTCGTGATCCTGGTGGCGATCGCGGTGCCGTCGTTCCGGCTGCTGTTCCTCCAGCTCAACACCCCGCAAGCCGATATCACCGTGAAGGCGACCGGCAAGCAGTGGTACTGGACCTACAATTATCCCGATAACGGCAAGTTCGAGTTCGACTCGCTGATGGTCCGCGACAAGGACAAGCTGCGCGCCGACCAGCCGCGCCTGCTTGGCGTCGACAACGAGATGGTGGTGCCGGTGAACAAGACGGTGCGCGTGCTCACCATCGGGGCCGAGGTCATCCACGCTTTCGCGGTGCCGTCGTTCGGCATCAAGATCGACGCCATCCCGGGCCGGATCAACGAGACTTGGTTCAAGGCGACGCGCGAGGGTATCTATTACGGCCAGTGCTCGGAGCTGTGCGGAAAGGACCACGCCTTCATGCCGATCGCGGTGCGCGTGGTCAGCGAGCAGGCGTTCGCGACCTGGGTGGACGAAGCCAAGCGCAAATGGGCGCGCGATGACAGCGCTCCGACCAACTTCGCAGCCGCTGACCAGGCGACGCGATGCAAAGGGCCGGCGGCGGGCGACAACGATACGCTTGAAGGAACCGATCATGGCTACATCTTCCCACGACGCCAACGCCCACGACGCGCTGCACGAGGCGCATCACGATCATCCGACCGGCTGGCGGCGCTTCGTCTATTCGACCAATCACAAGGACATCGGCACGATGTACCTTGCGTTTGCGCTGATGGGCGGGCTCGTCGGCGGCATCCTGTCGATGGGCATGCGGCTCGAGCTGATGGAGCCGGGTCTGCAGTTCTTCCACGACCCCCACATGTTCAACGTGTTCACGACTGCGCACGGCCTGATCATGATCTTCTTCATGGTGATGCCGGCGATGATCGGCGGCTTCGGCAACTGGTTCGTGCCGCTGATGATCGGGGCGCCCGACATGGCGTTCCCACGCATGAACAACATCTCGTTCTGGCTGTTGCCGGCCTCCTTCACGCTCCTGGTCATCTCCATGTTCGTGGAAGGCGAGCGCGGCGAGCCGGGCGTCGGCGGAGGCTGGACCCTCTATGCGCCGCTGTCGTCGGCGATCGGCCATCCCGGTCCGGCGGTCGATTTCGCGATCCTCTCGCTCCACCTTGCGGGCGCGTCCTCGATCCTCGGTGCCATCAACTTCATCACGACCATCTTCAACATGCGCGCGCCTGGCATGACGCTGCACAAGATGCCGTTGTTCGTGTGGTCGCAGCTCGTCACCGTGTTCCTGCTGCTGTTGTCGCTGCCGGTGCTGGCCGGCGCAATCACCATGCTGCTGACCGACCGCAATTTCGGCACCACGTTCTTCAATCCGGAAGGCGGCGGCGATCCGGTGCTGTTCCAGCACCTGTTCTGGTTCTTCGGTCATCCCGAGGTTTACATCCTGATCGTGCCGGGCTTCGGCATGGTGAGCCAGATCGTGGCCACGTTCTCGAAGAAGCCGGTGTTCGGCTATCTCGGCATGGCCTACGCGATGGTCGCGATCGGCGGCATCGGCTTCGTGGTGTGGGCGCATCACATGTACACGGTCGGCATGTCGACGACCGTGCAGGCCTATTTCGTCGCCGCCACCATGGTGATCGCGGTGCCGACCGGCGTGAAGATCTTCTCCTGGATCGCCACCATGTGGGGCGGCTCGATCGAGTTCAAGACGCCGATGCTGTGGGCGATCGGGTTCATCTTCCTGTTCACGGTCGGCGGTGTCACCGGCGTGGTGCTGGCCAATGCCGGCGTCGATCGCTCGCTGCAGGACACCTACTACGTGGTTGCGCACTTCCACTACGTGCTCTCGCTCGGCGCGGTCTTCACCATCTTCGCCGGCTGGTACTACTGGTTCCCGAAGATGTCGGGCTACATGTACAGCGAGACCATCGGCAAGTGGCACTTCTGGCTGACCTTCGTCGGCGTCAACATCGTGTTCTTCCCGCAGCACTTCCTCGGACTTGCCGGCATGCCGCGCCGCATCGCCGACTATCCGGATGCCTTCGCGGGCTGGAACTACGTGTCCTCGATGGGTTCGTTCATCTCGGGCGCGGGGGCGCTCGTCTTCTTCTACGGCGTGTTCCAGGCGTTCGCACGCAAGGAGAAGGCGGCTGACAATCCATGGGGCGCTGGCGCAACGACTCTCGAATGGACGCTGCCGTCGCCGCCGCCGTTCCACCAGTTCAATGAGCTGCCGCTGATCAAGTGAGCTATCGTGACCGACATTTCGGCTGCTGATCGTCGTCAAAAGGTTGCGCCGCTGGCCCCCGCCGGGCTGATGAGCGAGGCGGGCGTCGGCGACTATCTGGCGCTGATGAAGCCACGGGTGATGTCGCTCGTGGTGTTCACGGCGTTCGTCGGCCTGATGATCGCGCCCGGGCACATCCACCCGGTGATCGGCTTCACGGCGCTGCTCTGCATTGCGATCGGCGCCGGCGCGGCCGGCGCCCTCAACATGTGGTACGACGCCGACATCGATGCGGTCATGACACGCACGGCCTCGCGCCCCATTCCGTCAAGGCGCGTCACGCCCGGCGAGGCCGCCGGCTTCGGCCTGACACTGGGCGGCTTCTCGGTCGGCGTGCTGGCGCTGCTGGTGAGCTGGACCGCCGCCGCGCTGCTCGCGTTCACGATCTTCTTCTATGTCGTGATCTACACGGTGTGGCTCAAGCGCCGCACGCCGCAGAACATCGTTATCGGCGGCGCGGCCGGTGCACTGCCGCCGATGATCGGCTGGGCGGCGGTGACCGGTAACATCGCGCTTGAGCCCTTCCTGCTGTTCCTGATCATCTTCCTGTGGACGCCGCCGCATTTCTGGGCGCTGTCGCTCCTGCGTGTCGACGACTACGCG
This sequence comes from uncultured Alphaproteobacteria bacterium, assembly GCA_963817015.1. Lineage (GTDB taxonomy): Bacteria > Pseudomonadota > Alphaproteobacteria > Rhizobiales > Xanthobacteraceae > VAZQ01. The sequence continues at coordinate 865,995 of CAWFMV010000019.1, forward strand.
CGGGCGCGGGTTCCGATGCTGCCAGTGGTCGCCGGCCCGGACGAGACGCGGCGCCAGATCCTGCTCTACTCCCTCGTGCTCGCGCCGGTTGGTTTGACGCCCTGGCTGTTCGGCCATGCTGGCGTGGTCTATGGCGTCGACTGCGATCATCGCCGGCGCCGTCATGATCGCATTCGCTTGGCGCGTGAACGGCGTCCGCGAGGGTGAGGGCGCGGCGCGGGCGGCGCGCGGCCTGTTCTCCTACTCGATCCTCTATCTGTTCGCGCTCTTTGCGATGCTTCTGATCGAGCGCGGATTACCCGCTCTTCTGGTCCATGCGGCCACATGAGGGGGTTGGTAAATGACATGGCTGACGAGCCCGACAGAGTCACGCTCACCGAAGTGCAGCAGCGCCGCCGGCGCGCGCGCTCGATCGCCATCGCGCTGGCGCTCGCTGCCTTGGTCATCCTGTTTTACGTCGTCACTCTCGTGAAAGGCCCCGGCGTGTTGAACCGCCCGCTGTAAGCCAAAATGAACTGATCGAGCTCAATCGACATGAACGCCCCAAGCCACCATTCACCGCTGCGTCGGCGCGACCTTCTGGTCGCTGGCGCCTGTGGCGTGTTTGCGGCCAGCATGGTCGGAATGGCGTTCGCGGCCGTGCCGCTCTACAACTGGTTCTGCCGTGCGACCGGCTTCGGCGGCACGACTCAGGTGGCGACGACCGCGCCGGGCCACGTGCTCAACCGTCGCATCCTGGTGCGCTTCGACGCCAACGTGGCGCCTGGCTTGCCCTGGCGGTTCGAGCCGGAGCAGCCGGTGATCGAGGTGCGCATCGGCGATGTCGTGACGGTGAACTATGTCGTCACCAATCTGTCGGCGCAGGCGACCGTGGGGCAGGCCTCGTATAATGTCTGGCCGCCGACCGTCGGGGCCTATTTCTCCAAGATCAACTGCTTCTGCTTCACCGAGCAGCGCTTCGGCCCGGGCGAGACGCGCGACATGCCGGTCGTGTTCTTCGTCGACCCTGAGCTGGCGAAGGATTCCGAGCAGGATGATCTGACCAGCATCACCCTGTCCTACACCATGTATCCGGTGCGCCAGCCCGAGCCACCCCGCGTCGAGCGCGGCGCCTCGGTCGCACCGGGGCGGAGTTAGAGCATGTTGCGATCAGGCATGCTCGGGACGCCAAACAGGGCGCGCGCGATCCGCGTCGCTCGCCAAAGACGGAGACGCTGAAAATGGCCGACGCCCACGCCAAGCCGCACCACGACTATCATCTCGTGGACCCGAGCCCGTGGCCGATCGTCGGCTCGGTCTCGGCATTCATCCTGGCGGTCGGCGCCATCGCCTGGATGCGGCACATGTTCGCCGCGGCGCCCTATTGTGTTCTTCGTGGGCGTGATCGGCGTCGCCTACACCATGCTCGGATGGTGGCGCGACGTCGCCCGCGAGGCGACCTATCAGGGCAATCACACCCGCGTGGTGCAGATCTCGCACCGCTACGGCATGATCCTGTTCATCGCCTCCGAGGTGATGTTCTTCGTCGCCTGGTTCTGGGCCTACTTCAACACTGCGCTGTTTCCGCCGATGTGTTCAACAGGGCACCGAGCTTCTCGGCAACATCCAGCGCACCGACGTGCTTGGGGGGACAGTGGCCGCCGAAGGGGATCGAGACCTTCGATCCGTGGCATCTGCCGCTGCTCAATACGCTGATCCTGCTCACCTCCGGCACTACCGTGACCTGGGCGCATCATGCGCTGCTCGAGAACGATCGCCAGGGCCTGAAGTGGGGCCTGATCTGCACCATCCTACTCGGCCTCACCTTCACGGCCGTGCAGGCCTACGAATACAGCCACGCCGCCTTTCACTACTCGGGCAACATCTACGGCGCCACGTTCTTCATGGCGACCGGCTTCCACGGCGCCCATGTGATCATCGGCTCGGCCTTTCTGATCGTGTGCCTGATCCGTGCCTATCTCGGCCACTTCACGCCGGAGCAGCACCTCGGCTTCGAGTTCTCCGCCTGGTACTGGCACTTCGTCGACGTGGTGTGGCTGTTCCTGTTTGCCTGCATCTACGTCTGGGGCGCAGGTGCGGGACACGCTGCTGGTGCCGTTGCCGGCGGGCACTGACAAGAGCGCAAGCCGCCGAGGCGCGACGGCTGCTTGTGGGGCGCGATCGGGTTGGCATAAGCGCCAGCCTGGCTGCGAGGCGACGCATGTCGACCGACAACCGTTCTCTAAGCACGCCGATCATGCGCGGCTTGCGGGCGCGCTGTCCGCGCTGCGGCGAGGGGAGGCTGTTCCAGGGCTTCCTGACGCTGCGGCCCAAATGCGAGCGCTGCGGCCTCGACTATTCGTTCGCCGATGCCGCCGACGGGCCGGCGGTGTTCGTGATCTTCATCTCGGGTTTCATCGTCGTGTTCGCGGCGCTTGCGGTCGAGTTTGCCTACCAGCCGCCTTATTGGGTGCACGCCATGTTGTGGCTGCCGCTGATCGCGCTGACCACGCTTGGGCCGCTGCGGCCGATCAAAGGCGTGATGATCGCGCTGCAATATCATCACAAGGCCGCCGAAGGGCGGCTCTCAGGCAGTGAATAGGCCGTGAGCGGCCCCACACGCTCGGCGCGCCTCTTCTGGCCAAGCCTTTTATGGCCGGGTGTTTTCGCGTTTGTGATGTTCATCGTGCTGATCGGGCTCGGCACCTGGCAGCTCGAGCGCAAAGCCTGGAAGGAAGGCCTGATCGCCGCGCTTGCCGCCCGCACCAGCGCGGAGCCGGCGCCGCTGCCTGTCGCCGGAGCGCTGGTCCGCGCTCGATCCTGAGAGCGATGAATTCCGGCGCGTCACGTTCTCGGCGACGATTGCCTCCGAGCGCGAAGTGCTGGTCTACGGCTCGGGCTCGAGCGTCCGTCCCGATGTGTCAGGCCCCGGCTATTGGGTGTTCGCGCCGGCCGCGCTCGCCGGTGGCGCCGTGGTCGTGGTCAATCGCGGCTTCCTGCCGGAGGGCCAGCAGGATCCGAAGACGCATTTGCCGCCTGCAGGTCGCGTCGATCTGATCGGAGCGTTGCGCTGGCCCGAGCCGCGCGGCTGGTTCGTGCCCAATGACGATCCGGCGCGCAATCTCTGGTTCGCGCGCGATCAGCTGCTCGATGGCGCGCGCCAAGGGCTGGGGCAACGTGGCGCCGTTTTATGTCGAGCTTGAGAACTCGACCGGGTCGCTGCCGCGCGCCGGGCGGCTCACGCCGACGCTGCGCAACGAGCACCTGCAATATGCGCTCACCTGGTACGGCCTCGCCGCCGTGCTCGCGGTCATGTTCGCGTTCTGGCTTCGAAGCCGGCGCCGTGACGGGACAGGGTCAAGTGGGATAGGCTACGCGCGCAGGCAAGCTCACGACGCTTTCGATCGGATCGAAAGGACATCGCATGGGCGACCAGACCATCGACATCCGCAAGTCGACGCCCCATATCGGCGCGGAGATTTTTGGCGTCGACCTGTCGCATCCGCTCGGCAATCAGCAGTTCCAGGAGGTGCATGATGCCCTGATGGACCGGTTGGTGATCTTCTTCCGCGATCAGAGCATCAGCGTTGAAGAGCAGAAGGATTTCGCGCGCCGCTTCGGCAAGCTGCACACTCATCCAGCCTCTCCCAACGTCGTTCCCGGGCATCCCGAAGTGATGGTCATCGCGGCGGACGAGAACTCCAAATACATCGCGGGCGAGGATTGGCACTCTGACGTGTCATGCGATCCTGAGCCCCCGATGGGGACGATGCTGTATCTGACGCAAGTGCCGCCCGATGGCGGCGGCGACACCATGTTCGCCAACATGTATCTCGCCTACGAGACCTTGTCGGAGCCTGTCCGCAAGCTCGTCGACGGCCTCAGCGCCATTCACGATGGCGAGCCGTTCTATCGCGGCCGCTATGGCGTCGACGACAGCACAAGGAAATATCCGCGCGCCGAGCATCCCGTGGTGCGAACGCATCCGGTGACGGACCGGAAATGCCTGTTCGTGAACCGCTTCTTCACCACCCGCATTGTTGGCATGAGCCGCAACGAGAGCGATGCGATCCTCGCCATGCTGTTTCGCCACATCGAGACGCCCGAGCTCAGCATGCGCTTCCGTTGGCAGCCAAACTCGATCGCGTTCTGGGACAATCGCTGCGCCCAGCATCATGCGCTGTGGGATTACTACCCCCACCGCCGCTACGGTCATCGCGTCACGATCTGTGGCGATCGGCCGTACTGAGAGGTCCGAATTCGACGGCGCGTCAGTTTGATTTGACCGATGCGGGGGTATGGTTCTTGCGCATGACGTGCAGCCGAGGGTTGGGTCTCGATTGAAAACGCAGGTCCAAGAATCCGACCGCCGCGCGCGGCAAACCATGGTGCGCGGGCGGGAACTCCCGTGCCGATTTCATCTTCTGGTATCAACGATGATTCGAAAAGCAATCCCGGCCGATATCGAAAGCATCGCAGGAATTTACAATGAAGCGATCCGAGAAGGTGGATTTACAGGCGATTTGGAGCCTTTGTCGATCGAGAATCGACAGGCATGGTATCGTGATCATCAAGACCCATATGCAATCTTTGTAACAGTCCTTGACAATTCCCTTGTTGGCTATGCGGCCCTTTCTCCGTACCGACAAGGTCGAAACGCATTCAGCGAGACTTGTGAGATCAGCTACTACTTTTCAAATCAGCACCGAGGTCTTGGCTTGGGAATGGAGTTGATCAACCACGCTATTGAACATGCCAAGCATTCGGGATTTCGTTTGATTGTTGCGATGGTCTTACAATGCAATCAACGGAGCATCGACCTGCTTATCAAATTTGGTTTCACAATTTCAGGCAGATTGCCCAATGCCGCAAAAATCAATGCAGAGTATGTCGATCACCTCTACCTTTCCCGCTGCCTGACCGAGGGGCGCCCAATATTGTGACCACATTGGGTGCCGGAGCACGAAGCCATCACGGATCTGCTTCTGCCGCTCCGCTGATGACAGTCCTCGACTGCAGGGGTTGCCTGCCGCTCTCGAGCTCGAACTCACCAGATCCGGACGCGATCTTCCGGCTTGAGATAGAGCTTGTCGCCCGGTTTCACGCCCCAGGCGTCGTACCAGGCGTCGACGTTGCGCATCGGCCCGTCGACGCGGAAGCGCGCGGGCGAATGCGGATCGGTCGTGACCTGCTGCTTGAGTGCATCGGGGCGGGACTTGGCGCGCCAGACCTGCGCCCAGCCGAGGAAGACGCGCTGCTCGCCGGTAAAGCCGTCGAGCACCGGCGCCGGCTGGCCGTGCAGCGAGGCGCGATAGGCGTCGAGCGCGAGCAGGAGACCGCCGAGGTCGGCGATGTTCTCGCCCATGGTCAGGGCGCCGTTCACGTTGCACGCCGGGCGCGACCGCATAGGTGTCGAATTGCGCGCCGTATCTGGCGGCCTCGGCCTGGAATTTGGCGGCGTCGGCCGGCTGCCACCAGTCGGTGAGCACGCCATGGCCGTCGGACTTGCGGCCCTGATCGTCGAAGCCGTGGGTCATCTCGTGACCGATCACGCCGCCGATGCCGCCATAGTTGATCGCCATGTCGGCGTTCGGATCGAAGAACGGCGCCTGCAGGATGCCGGCCGGGAACACGATCTCGTTGCGGGTCGACGGATGTAGTAGGCGTTGACCGTTTGGGGCGTCATGCCCCACTCCTCCGGATCGACCGGCTTGTCGAGCTTTGCGACCGCATAGGCCCATCTGAACTCGCCGGCGCGGCGGACGTTGCCCATGAGATCGGTCGGATCGATCTTGAGCGCCGAATAGTCGCGCCATTTGTCGGGGTAGCCGATCTTGACCCCGAACAGGGACGAGCTTTTCGAGCGCCTTGGCCTTGGTCTCGGCCGTCATCCACGGCAGATTTTCGATCCGGCCGCGCAGCGCGCGCTTCAGCTGGCCGACCAGCTCCTCCATCTTGGCCTTGGATGTCCGGCGGGAAGTAGCGGGCGACATATTCCTTGCCCACCACTTCGCCGAGCGAGGAACTGTCGACCAGTTGCGTGCCGCGCCGCCAGCGCGGCCGCTCTTCCGGCTGACCGCCCAGCTCCTTGGTGCGGAATTCGAACCGTGCCGTCGACGAACCGCCTGGACAGGTACGGCGCCGCCTGGTCGACGACGCGGAACGCCTGCCAGGCCTGCAGGGTCTCGAGCGGAGTGTCGGCGAAGATCGTTCGCGAGCTTCGGGAAGGCGGTCATTCTGGCGAACGACGATGCGGCGGGCCTCGCCCACCTCGGCGGCGGCAAGCCACGCCGACCACGGAAAGCCCGGCGCGCAGGCGTCGAGCTCTGCCGGCGTCATCGGGTTGTAGGTCTTGTCGCGGTCGCGGCTTTCGGCCCGGCTCCAGCTCGCCTCGGCGATCCGCGTTTCGAGCGCGACGATCGTCGTCGGCGCGCTTCTGCGCGTCCGGCCAGCCGACCATGTCGAGCATGCGCGCGACGTAGTCGCGATACTTGTCTTTCTTGTCCTTGAAGGCGTCCTTCAGATAGTAGTCGCGATCGGGAAGGCCCAGTCCGGATTGGGACGCGTAGAGCGTATGGCGGGTTGGGTCTTTTCGATCCTCGCTCACCGCCTACGGAGAAGAGACTCGCGCCGAAGCCGCCGCCTCGTGCACGTCCCATCAGGGCTGCGATGTCGGCCTTGGTCTTGGCGTCGCGGATTTTGGCGAGGTCGTCCGCGATCGGCGCGACATCGAGCTGTTCGATCCGCGCCTCATCCATGAACGCGTTGTAGAGCGCGCCGATCTTGCCCTCGTCGGTGTCGGGCGACGCGCCGGATTTCGCCGCCTCATCGATGATCGCGCGAACCTGTTCCTCGGTTCTGTCGCGGAGCGCGTCGAACGCGCCGAAGCGCGACTTGTCGGCAGGGATCACCGTGCGGGCATCCCATGCCCCGTTGGCATAATCGAAGAAGCTGTCCCCGGGCTTGGCCTTTGCATCGACACCGCTCACGTCAAAGCCCCAAGGGCCGATCTGGGGCGCCGCGGCGGACTGTCCCGCGGACCGGTCGACGTGCGCAACGCCCGCCAGCGCCATGGCCAAGGCCCCAAACATGAACAATCTAGTTTTCACGAGCATTCCCAATGGCTCCGACATTGCAGTGAATGGAGCAGTCTATACGACTTCGCTCGACATGGCAGCGTGAAATATCTGTAATGGTGAGCCGCTATTTCGCCATTTGCGAAGCCACGCTACGCCAAGTGCTTCTGGTCTCGGCGCCTGGATGGTCGCAAACTTCGGACCGGTATTGGCACTAAGGAGGACGCAGATGATCAAGCTCATTGTGGAACGCGACCGTCCGCCGACGTTCAATCTGGCCAACGATCAGGAGGTTGCGCGCCACGCTCGGATTTCAGTCAACGCCATCGCCGAATTGGCGGGCCGATATCACTGGCTCTGTACCTACGCGACCGAGGAGAAGCTGTTCAGTGTGATCGCGGTCGATAGTGAGAGCACCTACGACGAATGGGTCAAGAAGACCAACGCCTATACGGCCGGCCTCAAGATCCGGCGCGTCGTTCGAGTGTTGGACCCCTCACTGGCGGAATAGCGCCGCGAACCGCAGATCCGATGCGGAAGCGCGAGCGGCGGCTTGCGGCCAGCCGCCAGCTCCGTCGATCACGTCATTATTTCGTCACCGACTTGAAATGGCGCAGGTCCGGGGCCGGCTGGTCCTTCTTCTGCGGCATCAGGTGGCCCTCGCTGCTGAGGAAATACACCTGCTTGTTGATGGTGATATAATTGTTGGCCTCGATGCAGTTGTTCTCCTCCCAGGTGATGTTCTGGCTGTGTCGCCGGTAGTTCTTCATCACCGTCCACGGCCGCGTCAGGGAATTGTCGGTCGTGGTCATCTCATCGTGCAGGATGTTCGGGTTGGCCTTGTCGAGAAAGAGCCGCTCCTTGATGACCGCCTCGTTGTCGTCGGCGGTCGGCAGCCCGGTCTGGTCCCACTGGCGCGGGCCGCGGATGTTGCGGGTCTCGACCTCGAGCGTGTCAAAGCGCCCCTTGCCGTCGCTATCGATCCATCTGCCGACGGAGTAGCCCGCAAAGGTTGGCTCGCTGTTCTTGGGGAAGTCGCGTCCGTCGGTGTAGATGCGGCGCGTGTGAGCGGTTACATCCTCATACAGGATGTAGGTGACGCTTGGCGTGAACAGAAACTCCATTAAGGAGATGCCGGACATCTGCCGCGGCATGCCCATCGGCATGCAGGCATAGTGCGTGTCGAGACCGACACCGCCCGAGTCGATGTCGCGCAGGCTTGCTTCGTAGCGCGCCTGATATTCGGGCTTGAGCGGTGCTTCCTGCTTGCGCAACGGCTTTGAGGGATCGTAACGCGGCGGGCCGCCGTCGGACACCCGGTTCCACTGGCCCGCCCAGTCGGGATACTTGCCAAGATCAATCACTTGCGAGAAAGCCGGCGTCGCCCACAAGCCTGCTGTCAGAACAATGGCAAGGAACGCGCTCCGATCGAGCTGCATGCTCACCTCCCAATGTATTTTCGTCTAAGACTTCTTTTCATTTTTGTTTTTATTTGATGCGAGACTGCGACCTAGCTATTTTTGTGATGACTCGAAATATCTCAAGTCCGGCGGCGCCTGGTCCTTCGTCGTTGGCATGATCGTGCCGTCCGCGCTCTTGAAATACGTCTGACTACCGATCTTGAGGATGCCTTCGCTGTCGCAGCTGTCCTCCGGCCAGTCCGGATATTTGTCCTGCAGCCGGCGATAGGTCTTCAGCACCGTCCAGGGACGCGTGTAGGCGTGATCGATCAAGGTGATCTCGTTGTAGAGGCGCGAGGGATCAGCCTTGTCGACAAAGAAGCGCTCCTTGACGATCGACTCATTGTCCTCGTGCGTTGGCGTGCCGGCCGGGTCGAGCGCGCGCGGTCCTTTCAGGAAGCGGGTCTCAGTCTCGAGCACATCGAATTTGCCGTCGCCGTCGGTGTCGAGCCATTGGCCGATGGAATAGCCGCGAAAGCTTGGCAGGACTTCCTTCGGCCATGGGCGCCCGTCGGTGTAGATCCGGCGATGGGACTGGTGGGTGTGATCGATCCGGATATAGGTGGTGTCGGGCAGCACGATGATTTCCATCGGGCGGTAGAGGGTCATCATGGTGGGCATGCCGGTCGGCAGGCAGGAGACGCCCGAGAGCCAATTGCCTTGATTGCCCTTGGCCTGATCGGCGACGCTCTCTTCGAGAATTTTTTGATATTCAGGCGTCAGCGGTGCCTGCTGGCCGGGGCCCCACGGCTTGGTCGGATCGAACGCGGGTTGGCCGCGAACGCCGAGCCTGACCGCAACCCATTGGCCCGAGAGGTCGGGATACTTGGCATCATCGAATGCCTGTGCGGCGAGTGACGTGATCAAGAGAGCTGCCATCACGGCGGCGGCGCCGATCGAGCTACGGTGCATCATGCTCTGCCCCTGTGCGCGTGGAAAATTTCCAAACACCTCCCGGAAGGGCGATTGACCATGTATGATACACTATCCTTGTGTGGTTTGAAACCGGCCGTGCAGCGCTGACGACATGTCGGCACATTGCTGCGATTGGTCAGTGTTCGATCGCTGCACGGCGGATATCGATCGCGGGAGGACGGTGATGCTTGACCGAATCTCGATCGCTGCGTCGGTGCTGCTGGCGACCATCGCCGGAGCTTCCGCATTCGACCAGACGAAATATCCCGATCTGCACGGCCTGTGGCGTCGCGGCCCGAACACGAGTCCGGCTGTGGAGGCGCGCGGCCGGGCCAATGTGTTTGATCCCAGCAAGGGCTGGGGCCCGGCGCAGCAGCCGCCGCTGACGCCGGAATATCAGGCACGCTTCGAAGCCAACCTCGCGGATCAGGCGGCGGGCGGGCAGGGGATCGGCGAGACCTTCGCCTGCGTATCGCCCGGCATGCCGCGCGTCACCAATGCGTATGGCCAGTCCGAATTCGTGATCACGCCGGGCACCACGCATATCCTGGTCGAGAACATTCGCGACTCGCGGCGCATCTTCACGGACGGTCGCCCTTGGCCTGAGCCCATCGAGCCGTCCTTGCTCGGCTATTCCATCGGCCAATGGATCGATACCGATGGCGACGGCAAATTCGATTTGCTCGAGGTCGAGACCCGTGGTTTCAAGGGGCCGCGCGCCTTCGATGCCAGCGGCATCCCGCTGCACGACGACAACGAGACCATCGTCAAGGAGCGCATCCATCTCGACAAGAGCGATCCGAATACGCTTGTCTTAGAGGTCACTGTGATGGACCATGCGCTCACACGGCCGTGGTCAGTGCTCAAGACTTATCGCCGCCAGAGCGATCCGCAGCCTGTATGGGTCGAGGAAGTATGCGGCGAGGGCAACAATCACGTGCAGATCGGCAAGGAGAACTACATGGTCAGCGGCGACGGGCTGCTGATGCCCACCAAGAAGGGACAGCGGCCGCCGGACCTCAAGTATTTTTCACGCTCGGGCCAATGACGGCGCGAACTTTCGAGAACACGAGACGAACACGACAGCGAAGGAGGATTGACCAATGCTGAGAGCATCCGCTTTGATGGCCGCCTTGCTCATGTCCTGCACGAGTGCCATGGCTCAGATCGAACCCGTCAAGAAAGACGCGACCGTCTTCAGCTACAAGATTCATTACATTGAGGCCGGCCGCGGAGCGCCGGTGATCCTGCTGCATGGCTCGGGCGGCGAGGGCGCGCGCTGGATGCCGACGATCAAGGGCCTGGCTTCAGAGTTCCGCGTGATCGCGCCCGATCAGATCGGCTGGGGCGCCTCCGACAAGCCGATGACAATCTATCACAGCGGCGTGTTTGCGGAGTTCCTGGCGCGCTTCATGCGCGAGATCGGCGTGCCCAAAGCGTCGCTGGTCGGCCAGTCGATGGGCGCGGGCGTCGCGCTGCAGATGGCGGTGAACTATCCGCAACTGGTCGACCGCATGGTGCTGGTGAACGGCGGCGGTTTCCGCTCGGCCAGTGATGCGCCGCGCGCGGGTGCACCCGACTGGCACGCCCGGCAGATTTCGAATGCCGGCACGCTGGCGGAGAGCCGCGAATATCTCGAGAAGATGTACTACAACCACAGCCTCATCAGCGACCAGCAGGTCGAGGACAATCTGATATTGCGGCTGCGCTCGGCCTATACGGCGGAGTTGGTGCAGATCGCCAATGCGCGCGGCCTCGGCGGCATCACGGAAGAGCAGGCGCGAGCCATCAAGACCCCGACGCTGTTGGTGTGGGGCGCGAACGACAAGCTTTCCCCGCCCGTCAATGCCGACAAGCTCAACGCCGCGATTGCGGGCTCGCGCAAGGTGCTGATCGACAAGGCCGGGCACTATCCCTTCATCGAGCACCCGGATCAGTTCAACCAGGCGGTCCGGGAATTCCTGAAGCCGCAGTCGTAGGCAACTTTCGGCCGGTGAGGCACGGCAGTGCCGCGATTGCCGGCCGTCGGTTGAGAACGCGATTGCTGGTCTGAGTTGCGAAGATGCGTGCCCCACGGTTCCCTCCCCCCTTGTGGGGGAGGGACAGGGAGAGGGGTGGCGATGGAACGCCGAGTGCGAAACTAGTGTCCTGCGCTTGACTGGAGATGCAAGAGCACTGACTACCACTTTGTGCGGTCTAGGAAAGGCTCCGATACTCGTCCTATCCCTCCTCTCCCTGTCCCTCCCCCACAAGGGGGGAGGGAACGCTGTGGCGTCGTTCTTCACATCTTCAGCGCTGCGCTCGAGTTTGGCCGCGACCAATTCTTCACCCCAACCATCTCGTTGAACTGCGCGATCACGTCCTTCGGGGTTGCGCTCATCTGGGCGATGATCGCCCGCACGGCTTCGCCGTCGATCGGGCTTTGCTCGAGGTTCATCCGGTTCGCCTCCTCGATGAAGGCGGGGTCGCGCGTCATCGCCATGAAGCCGTCCTGCAGCGCGCGTGCGCGTTCGGGTGGCAGATCGGGCGGAGCCGCGATCGGCAGCGCCATGAAGAAGGGCGCCTCCGCGAATGCGAGAATGGCCTGTGCCTTGGGAGTGGTGGCGAGCTCCCGTCCCGTAGGCACATCGGGATAGTCGGGAAAGCGCGTGGTGCGCGCAAATGCAATCAGCGGACGCAGGAAATTGGCCTGGTAGAGCGCCGGCTGCCCGACCTTGACCGACGAGAGCCCGACCACCTGGCCATCGATCTCGCTGCGCTGCTGCGCCAGGAAGGCATCGGCGGCGCCGCGGTAGCCGCGGACGTTCTGCACGTTGAGGCCGAGCACGTCCTTCGCCAGCACCGTGAAGACTAGATTGGTCGCACCCGCCCCGGTGGTGCCGACGCGCGCCGTGAGCGTGCTTGGCGGCTTGAGATCGGCAACGGTCTTGGCGGCGAACGACGCATTGAGCCAGAAGATATAGGCGTCATGGGCGTAGGACGAGACGCTGCCGAGCCAGGTCATCTTGAGCGGGTCGAAGCGGGCGTTGGGCTCGCCCTGGATCGCAAGTTGCGGCACGCCGCGCTCGAGGATCGCGATCGAGGTGCCGTCCTTCTCGGCGCCGGCATAGATGCGATTGGCCAGCACCAGCCCGGCCGATTGCAGATTCTGGACCACGAGCGTCGGCCGGCCCGGAATGTGGTTGCCGAGGTGCCGCGACATCAGCCGGGCGGTGAGGTCGTTAACGCCGCCGGGTGCGCTCGCGACCAGGAAATTGATAGTCCGCCCGCGATAGAACTGCTCGACGGACTGCGCCATGGCGCTCTCCGCGCTGGCCAGCACGGCGCCCGTTAGAAGTGCAAGCAGCCGGCCGCAGGTCGCCCATGATGTCATGCTGCAGGTCATGTCACGCTTCCAGGTTCTGTCAGGCTCCAGGTCATGTCATGCTCCGTTAATCATGCAGCTATCGGGGCAAGGGAAAGTGGTCAAGAGAGCCATTGTCGCGCGTCAGGACGTTGCGTGACCCAGCCGGCGCAGCTAAAGACCCCCACAAGCTTCACTGGACCCTGCCTTATGCTTCTCATCAACAACGACCTCGTCTCGCAACTGCTCACCATGGATGATTGCATCAGAGTGCAGGAGGAGGCCTTCCGCAAGCTCGCCACCGGCGGCTCCATCCATCGGCCGCGCATCGACATGTACTTCCCCTGCGAGCGCGAGGACGGCTATTTCCGCTGGGGCACCATGGAAGGCGCGAACGACGGCTATTTCGCCATCCGCATGAAGTCCGACATTATCACCTGGCCGATGGATGGAAACGGCAACTGGACCGAGGATAAATACTGCCGCGAGCCCGGGACCTATTGCGGCCTGATCTTCCTGGTGTCGACCCGCAACGGCGAGCCGCTCGCCTTCATCAACGACGGCGTGCTGCAGCACTTTCGCGTCGGCGGCGGCGCCGGCATCGGGGTCAAATATCTCTCGCGCGAGGATTCGCAAGTCGTCGGCATGCTCGGCTCGGGCGGCATGGCGCGGACGTTTCTCGACGCCTTCAAGTGCGTGCGCGACATCCGGCTGTGCAAGGTCTACAGCCCGTCCGCAGCAAACCGCGAAGCGTTCGCGCAGGAGATGTCGCGCCGCCTCAATATCGAGGTGCGTGCAGTCGACAGTGCGCGCGAGGCGGTGCGCGGCGCCGACATCCTGTCGACCTGCACCGACAGCATGGCAGCCGGTCTACGACGCCGATTGGATCGAGAAGGGCATGCACGTGACCAATCTCGGCCGTCGCGAGATGCCGGATGCGAGCGCCGACAGGTTCGATCTGGTGGTTCGGCAGGGCACGGCCGGCCTTCAGATGCGGGAGAGCGAGCGCTTCCAGGCCGAGCGCGGGCTTTCGCCCGCGGCCTTCATCGGTGGCACGGTCGAGGAGATGAAGCGTCTTCCGCCGAAGAATCCGCAGCCCGGCTTCGGCGGCGACAGCCCCGAGTTCATGGATCGCGGCAAGGGTGGCGACAAGCCCGACTTTACGGATCTCGTCACCGGCAAGTGCAAGGGGCGCACCAGCCGCGATCAGGTGACGTTCTATCGCAACGTCGGCAATCAGGGCCTGCAGTTCTCCTCGGTCGGCGGCTGGGTGTACCAGCAGGCGGTCAAGCAGAAGAAGGGGCGGGAGATCCCGACCGAGTGGTTCCTGCAGGATATTCGGGATTAGAGCGCTTTTCGTGGCTAACGCGTCCAGGCGTCGATGTTAGGGCGGGACGCGAACGCAGCCCTGTAGATGTGACGAGCAGTGCCACACCGTTCCCTCCCCCCTTGTGGGGGAGGGACAGGGAGAGGGGTACAACACCCACTACATCTGCTTCGTATCCAAGGAGCAAAAGATTTAGCGTGTCGTCGCGCTTGAGCTTGTGCACAATCAGCTTCGCGCTCGGCGCTCTATCACCACCCCTCTCCCTGCTCCCTCCCCCACAAGGGGGGAGGGAACCGTGCGGCGCGCGTCTTCGCACTCACGCGAGGTGCGTGTGGGGACTTCGCAGAGATTTTATCGCGTCCGCTCGCGCGTCCGCACGATCCGGCCTGCCTCGATCGGGTTGCCCTCGTCGTCGTAGATGCGCGTGCTGGTGAAGCCTTCCGGCCAGATCGAGGTGAACCAGGGCCTGATCCCGAAGCCGATGCGGATCTGAATGATGCGGTTCGGGTTGTCGTTCTTGTGCTGGTGCTCCCACATGCAGGGCGGCACGTAGAGCACGTCGCCGGCTTCCCACGGAATGCGCTTGCCCTGCATTTCGGTGTAGCCCTCGCCCTCGATCGCGTAGACGACGGCCTCGAGGTGCTTGTGCCTGCCGCTTTCATGAAAGGGCGGCTCGATCCACCGGTTTGTGATCGCCACGCTGGTGGCGCGAAAGCCGTTCTTCGGCACGACCAGATAATTCGAAAAGTCGTGCTGGTTCTTGGTCGCCGCGATGGCGCCCTGCGGATTGTAGCTTTCGCCGTCGGGCAGTTTTTCCTTGTTCGTCGGCGCCTGCTCGAGGTGAATGATCGCGCGGGCGCCGTTGGGATAATATTGCGATGTTTCCTCCGGCATGGCGGCGAGCACGGCCGGATCGTTGGGCCCGCAGGTCTCGATCTGCTCGATGCGTGCGATGCGCACGAAGCGCTCGAGATCGAACGTCATGCCGTGGAGGATCAGCACCGGCACGTTGCCGGTGTTGAAGTGCTGATGCTCGGCCCAGAACGGGATCTGCAGCGTGCTGCTCTTGTGCCAGTTGAAACGCTGGCCGTTGATGATGCTGAAGCCCTCGCCTTCGAGGATGTGCATCGACTCTTCGCCGTGCCGGTGCTTGCCGGTATGCCAGCCGACCGGGATTTCGGATTTGAGCACGTTGCTGCCCATGGTCGTGAAGCCGAGCTGGTTCGCGACCATGAGCTTCACCTTCGCGTCATGCGGCGTCGACACCCAGGGGATGTCCTTGTCGCGCGCAACCAGCTCGCACTCTTCGAGCTCGTCCTGGATCTTGTTGGGCGCCTCGAGCCACTCGTCGTAGAAGGTCTTTGCCATGATGTGTCACTCAGTGGATGATCGTGAGGAATCGTTCAATCGGCGAAGTGCTGCGCAAGCGAGTCCTTCTTCAGAAGCCTGGAAACGAAGTGCCGCATCGCAAAACGCTGGGCATCGCGCATGCTGCGGACGCGACCCATCGTGCACCGCGCTGACCAGGTCATTCTTGATCGCCGTTCGCTGCGTGCCGGACATCTGCTGCGAGCGCCGGGATCTGCTCGATCATCTGAATGAGCGTCTCCAGATCGGGATAGTCGATCACGTAGCTCAGGAACCGGTCACGAATGGCTTCGTCGATCGAGGTCAGGCCGGTTGCTGGTCAACACGATGGTCGATCGCGACGTATCGAGCTCATCGACGGAATGGAAGAACACGCTGTCTTGCGAGAAATGCCATTCCTTGGCGTGCTGGCTGCCTCTCGCCATGAAGATGGATTCGACATCGTCGAACAGCAGCACGGAGCGTTGGCCCTTGGCGGTGAAGCCGGAACGGGCGTGCAGGAAGATGTCTCGAATGCGCTCCTCGCTCTCGCCGTAGCGCGAGCGCGAAATTTCGCCGCCGTCGACGAAGGCAAGCACGATCGGCGGCTCGTCCTCGGACTGGAAGCGGCACCCCAGCTCGTAGGCCAGCCGCTTGGCCAACGTGGTCTTGCCGGTTCCGGGCGGCCCGCTCAGCATGAAACCCTTGACGAGGCCGCGGGGCGAGCCCGAGCGCCATTGATATTCGGTGATGGAGGTGAGCTCCTGCAGGAGATCGTGATACCGCTGACCGACGATCTCGCTGCCGCGGCTCGCGCCCGGCTCGTCCGTGCCCCGGAACAGCAGTTCGAGCTTTTCGAAGGCAATGATGTTGTTGGAGGACAGATGATGGTGCGCATCGCTCGCCCGCATGGTCGCGTCCTACTCCTGAATTGCGATCGATGGTAGCGACCTCTGGGATTGGCCGGAAGCCCCGCCGACCCGGGCAGCGCTCCGGTTGGCGTTGGGCGGTCGGCTTGTCCTCCGGCATCTGAAACCCTTCTCGCCGAGGAGCGCGCAGCAGCCAAGTAGGTCTCCCGCGCGGACTATGCCGTGTGACCCGATCGATCGGGTCACAGATGTCCAATATTCCAAATCCGCCTCACCCGCGCGCCTGAGACTTCGCGCTTTCATGCGCCCGTGCCGAGTGTTAGCGTTCGTCCGCTACCGGAGAAAAAGTCGCTCTTTTAGGGAGGTTTTCATGAAAGCTCTGATCGCTGCGCTATCTCTCGCGACGACCCTGGCAACAGGAACAGCTCTTGCACAGCCCTTCACGCCCAATGGTGAAGGCGTGACCATGGGCCACTGGCATCTCAACTCCAAGGACATTGAGGCCAACAGGAAGATCTTCGTCGGCATGGGCGGCACATCGCCAACGGCCCCGGGGATCCAACGCGTGATATTCCCCGGTGTCGTCGTCAATCTCAATCCGGGGCAAGCAGGCCCGCCGCCGACCGCTGGTACGATCGGAAGCGTAGTCAATCACGTCGGGTTCGTCGTGCAGAATGTTCAGGAGTCCGTCGCCAAGTGGAAGGCCGCAGGCGTGCCGGTGCTCCCAGGCAACAACAACAGGCTGGACCAGGCCTATGTCGAGACAGCGGATGGCCTGCGCATCGAAGTTCTGGAGAACAAAACCCAGAAGTATCCGATCCAGCATGAGCACGTGCACTTCTTCCTCCCGGAAGCGGCAATCCCGCAGAGCCAAGCCTGGTATGGCAAGATTTTTGGCGCCAAGGCCAGCCTGCGCAACAACGCTCCGGTCGCGGACGTGCCTGGTGTGCAACTCCGCTTCAACAAGGCCGACATGGCGCAAGCGCCCACCAAAGGACGCGTCCTCGACCACATCGGCTTTGACGTGAAGGACCTGCCGGCCTTCATCAAGAAGCTTGAAGCCAACGGCGTCAAGCTCGATCGCCCCTACACCAAGAACGAGCAGACCGGCGCCGCACTGGCCTTCATCACCGACCCGTGGGGCACCTACATCGAGTTGAACGAGCGGCCCAACGCCGCCTATATCAACTGAGGTTTGTTACACGACATGTTGCTCCCTCTCTCCGCTTTCGGGGAGAGGGAGGTGATTTCCGGGAGCGCGCAGGCGTGAGATTGCTCCGCAGGCTCGCGTCATAGCGATGAGCCCCAGTCGCAGCGCCACGCGCGCTTGAACAGGTCGCCGTCGCGCCGCGAGAAGAGCTGGTCACCCGCCGATCCATCAGGACGACACAGCTTCAGCGTGACGCGGCCGCTGGCCTTGCGTGGTCGCGCAATGACGCGCGCGCCTGCTGCCGGCGCTGGCGTTCGCGACAGCGCCACATAGTTGAACTTCTCGTCCTCCCAGGGAACCTCCGCCCCCTTGGCCTGCCGATGCAGGCGGGAGCGCGCGACACGTTTGGCGAAATGGCACCAGTCCGGCGCCTGCAGCGGGCATTCATGCGCATGGGGGCAGGGCGCGATCACATGGGCGCCGCTCTCGATCAGCTGGCGGCGCGCTGCGAGAATGCGCTGCCATCCAGCCGGCGTTCCCGGCTCGACGATGACCAGCGTGTCGGCGGTCAGGCGCCACAGCCGCTCCAGAGCTGACTTCCGAACATCCGGCGCAAGCTCGTTCAGCACATAGGCCAGCGTGACCAGATCGCGTGGCGCACCATCGATGGCATCCGAGGCGACATTCGCAATGCGCCAGGTCATGGGCGGCAAGCCGGCCTCTGCGGCGAGCTCCTCTCCGCAGGCCCGAAGCGTCGGGCTTGCCTCGACAAGCAACGCGTCGGCGAGAGCGGGCCAGCAGTCGGCGGCGGCCCAGAGCGCGGTCGCGGGTCCTGCGCCGATATCGAGCATCGTCTTGGGCGCAAAATCCGGCCTTGCCTCGGCGATGGCGTCAAAGCTCGCGCGCACCGCCGCATAGGTTGCCGGCATACGGACCGCGACATAGGCGAGCGCGTCGCGACGGTTTGCGACGTAGAACGCGCCATTGCGCCGCTCTTCTCGATAGCGCTGTGACAGTGCCGTCGCCGCGGCGGCGAGGTCGGCACGCGCGACGCCGTTCAACGCGCGGTCGATGGCTTGGCGCAGCAGAGGTGGTAATTCCATCGATCTCCCATGGCTGGTCGCTGGTCTTGCGCGCGCACAGCTTGCGGTGGAATACTTGCAGCAGATGGGAGGAAGCGCCGGCTGTCAACGGCAGCGGCAGTGGTTTGGTGCAGGCCGGTGACGTCCGGAGCTTGCATCAGCACGACGCGCACAGCCTGTGACATCCAATCATCTGTACCATCGCTTTTGCCCACGCTCACAAGTGAGGCTCAAATGACCACACATTCCCAATCCGAGCAGATCGCCCAATCCGAGCAGATCGAAGCAAGTGTGAGCCGTCGCGGTCTGGTTCAGGCCTTGGCGGCGGGTGCGGCGGCGGCGAGCATAGCGACGCCGGCATCAGCGCAGCAAACATCGGCGCAGCAGGGAACCGTGCTGGCCGAAGCGACCAGCGCCGATTACACCCGCGATCCGACGCGCTGGGGCAGCGCCGAAGTCGCGGCGCTGTTCCCGGGATTCAAGCACATCGACATGCGCACCAAGGGTGCCATCATTCGCGTGCGGCATGGCGGCTCCGGTCCGCCGTTGTTGCTCCTCCACGGAAATCCCAACAATCACGTCTTATGGTACGCGGTCGCCGCAAAGCTTTCGGAGCGCTATCACGTTGTGCTGCCCGATCTGCGCGGCTACGGCGACAGCTCGCTGCCGGAGCCCGGCTCCAACCTGATCAACTACAGCTTCCGCGTCATGGCCGAGGACATGATCGAGGTGATGGCCAATCTCGGCCATCAGCGCTTTTTCCTCGGTGGCCACGACCGCGGCGCGCGTGTGAGCCATCGTATGTGCCTCGATCATCCGGAGCGGGTGATCAAGATGTGCCTGCTCGACATGCTGCCGAACTATCACGTGTGGACCAGCGCCAACAAAAACTGGGCGATGAACTCCTGGCACTGGCTGTTCATGGCGCAGCCCGAGCCATTCCCGGAGACACTGATGAGTGCGGTTCCGGCCGAATGGTTTCTGAAGAGCCGCAGTGGTAGCCGCAACCCGCCCAAGGTCGTGTACGACGAGTACATCCGCTGCTACACCAAGAAAACCATCATCGGCTCCTGCCGCGACTATCGCGCCGGCGCCCGGATCGATTTCGAGATGGACACGGCCGACAAGGATCGCCAGATCGAGACGCCGCTTCTCGTTCTGTGGGGAACACGCGGGCAGCCGCCGACGCAGGAGTTTCCGACCGTGTGGCGCAAGTTCGCGAAGAACCTCGTCGATGCGCAGCCGCTGCCGACCGGCCACTATCTGCAGGAGGAGGCGCCGGACCAGGTTCACGATTATTTCGTGAAGTTCTTGGTCACTTGATACCAGGCCTCTCGGCAAGGCCATGAAAGCGCATGGCTGGGCCGACCCAGATGCGGTCTAGAGCTGCGGTCTAAGCGCGCGGCTGCCATTGCGCAGGTTGGCAACGGCCCCCTCGGTGCGGCAAGATCGATGTGCGTCCCGCTCCGGGACGCAGTCGCAGTGCGTGGGGGCCATGTCGCGTGGGGTCAGTGTTGCAATGACGAGAGTGTCTCGCTCTTTGGGTCGCTTCCAGAAAGTCCGCCGCCTCGCGCCCTATATCGGCGCCGCACTGGTGCTGCTGGCGGGCGCGACTTCCGCGCTCGCGCAATCGCAGGCCGATTTCTTCCGCGGCAAGTCGGTCTCGCTGCTCATCGGCTTCGGCCCAGGTGGCGAGGACGACCTGTGGGCGCGCACCGTGGCGCGGCATTTGACGACGCACATTCCCGGCAATCCCAACGTGGTGCCGGTGCATACGCCGGGCTCCGGCGGGCTCCTGGTCGCAAACCGGCTCTACAACACCGCCGCCAAGGACGGCACCGTGATCGGCATGATCAACCGCGGCATCGTGTTCGAGCAGCTGCTGGGCGGCCAGGGCACGCAGTTCGACGCGCTCAAGATCAATTACATCGGCAGCCCCGGCCGCGACACGACGGTCTGCGGCGCCCGCAAGGATGCGCCGGTGCAGAGCCTGCAGGATCTCTACAGCAAGGAGCTCACCGTCGGCGGCACTGGCTCGGGAGCCGATACGGCCATCTACCCGGAGTTCCTGTCGGCCCTGCTCGGCATGAAGTTCAAGCTGGTCAAAGGCTATCAGGGCTCGGGGGAGATCCAGCTCGCGATGGAGCGCAACGAGGTGCAGGGCATCTGCCTCGCCTACGATTCGCTCTCGCGCGGCAATCTGGCGCGCGCCGGCGCTATCAACGTGCTGTTGCAGGCGGCGCTCACGCCCGATCCGCGCGTCAAGGGTGCCCCGATGGTGATCGAGGCCGCGCGCTCGACAGAGGATCGCCAGGCGCTGGAATTGTTCTTCGCGCGCGCCGCCATGGGCCGTCCGTTCGTGGCGCCGCCGGGCGTGCCGGCGGAGCGGCTCGCGACGCTGCGGGCGGCGTTCGACGCGACGGTGCGCCGATCCAGCGTTTCTGGAGGATGCGAAGAAGCAGAACCTCAACGTCGTGCCGGTCTCGGCGCGTGAGATGACCGAGGTGGTCAGCAAGGCCTATGCCACGCCGCCCGAGGTCGTGCAGCGGACCATCCGGGCGCTCGGGCGGGGTAGTTAGATTATTTCTTCTCGACCGTGTGCTCGTCCTTCGGCTGCAGCGCGATCTTCATGCGCTCGCGCACGTCCTGCGGCGCGTTGAGCAGGCCGACGATGATCTCCTGCAGCTTCTCGCCGGTCATCGGCCGGATCTCCATGTTCTCCTGCGCGGCGGCGGCGATGAACTCCGGATCCTTCACGGTTGCCGCAAAGGCCGCGCGCAGCGCCGCCACACGCTCGGCGGCACGCCCGGCGTGGTGGCGAACGGCCGTCCGACCGCCGAGGACTGCGCCATGAAGCTGCAGCAGCGGCTTGTCCTCCGGCTTCACCGGCTGATCGACGATCAGCGGCACGTCCGGCAGCGCCGGCTCCTTCTCGACGCCGGCCTGGATCAGCGGAATGATCAGCTTCTGCGGAATCCAGGTCGGCTTCGACGCCATCCAGCCCGGAATAGGGATTGGTGCCGCGGCCTTCGACCTCGCCGCGCTCCATCGCGAGATCGATGTGCTGGCCGCCCGGATAGCCGAACACGATCTTGAATTTGGTGCCGAGCACGTTGTTGTAGAACGCCGGATATTGCACCGAGGCCGAGCCGGCGCCGGTGGTGCCGATGGTGGTCACGCGCTTCTTGGCGTCCTCGATCGTCTTGGTCGGCGAGGTGTGCCACACCACCAGCAGCTGGTTGGAATAGACCACGTTGGCGATCCAGTTGAACTCGCGCAGATCGGCCTTGAGCTGCGGCGACATGCCGAGCGCCTGGTCGGCGGCAAGCCCCTGGCTCACGATGCCGACGACCGTGCCGTCGCGCGGCGCGACCTGCGCCATGTAGTTGGCGGCCGTGATGCCGCCGCCGCCCGGCATGTTGACGACGACGATCGCGGATTGCCCGGAATGTGCTTGCCCATGAAGCGGGCGAGGAGGCGGGAATACTGGTCGTAGTCGCCGCCGGGTGTGGTGCGCACGACCATGCGGATCTGCTTGCCCTTGTAGAAATCGGCCACCGGCTCGGCGAGCGCCGGCGCTCGACAGATCGGCAGGCGCCAACGTGCCGGCAAGCACCGCATCTGTGATCTGAGACATCGCGTTCACTCCCGTGGTCGCTCTCATGCGCCGTTTCATCATCATCGCTGGCGGTCTATCGACCACGTGCTCGTCCTTCGGCTGCAGCGCGGTCTTCATGCGCTCGCGCACGTCCTGCGGGAGCTCGAGCAGGCCGGTGATGATGCCCTGCGATCGCCTCGCCGCTCTGCGGCCGGATCTCCAGGCTGCTCCTGCGCGGCGGCGGCGATGAACTCCGGATCCTTGACCATGGCCGCAAAGGCCGCGCGCAGCGCCGCCACGCGCTCGGCCGGAACGCCCGGCGTCGTGGCGAGCGGCCGTCCGACGGTCGACGGCGCGCGCCATGAATTCCAGCAGCGGCTTGTCCGTCGGCCTTCGACCGGCAGATCGCGGATCAGCGGCACGTCCGGCAGCGCCGGCTCCTTCTCGATGCCGGCCTGCACCAGCGGGATGATCAGCTTCTGCGGAATCCAGTCGGATGCGTCGCCATGTAGGAGGAATAGGGATTGGTGCCGCGGCCCTCGACCTCGCCGCGCTCCATCGCGAGATCGATGTGCGGCGCCGCCCGGATAGCCGAACACGATCTTGAACTTGGTGCCGAGCACGTTGTTGTAGAACGCCGGATATTGCACCGACGCCGAGCCCGCGCCGGTGGTGCCGATGGTGGTGACGCGGCTTCTTGGCGTCCTCGAGCGTCTTGGTCGGCGAGGTGTGCCACACGACCAGCAGCTGGTTGGAGAAGATCACATTGGCGATCCAGTTGAACTCGCGCAGGTCGGCCTTGAGCTGCGGCGACATGCCGAGCGCCTGATCGGCGGCGAGCCCCTGGCTCACGATGCCGATCACGGTGCCGTCCTGCGGCGCGACCTGCGCCATGTAGTTGGCCGCCGTGATGCCGCCGCCGCCCGGCATGTTGACGACGATCATCGACGGGTTGCCGGGAATGTGCTTGCCCATGAAGCGGGCGATGAGGCGCGAATACTGGTCGTAGTCGGTGGCCGGCGTGGTGCGCACGATCACGCGGATCTGCTTGCCGCGGTAGAAGTCGCAACCGCGTCGGCGCATGGCGGGCGCGGAAGCGGCCAGCAGCGCCCCGCTGAGTGCGACACCTATGAGCCTTGGCATCGACAGTGTTCCTCCGCGTTTCGTGGTCGTGAGATGACCATCTCGTTGTTGGCGCCGGAATTATTGGCACATCGGGCTATTCCGCCGCCTGCGACTTGGCAGCGCGGCCGGCGTGCTGGCTCGCGGGCCGCGGCAGGCCGAGATTGTCGCGCAGCGTCTGCCCTCGTATAGGCGGTGCGATAGAGGCCGCGCCGCTGCAGCTCCGGCACGACCAGCGCGACGAACTCGTCGAGCGAGTTGGGAAAGAACGGCGGCAGCACGTTGAAGCCGTCGGCGCCGCCGGTCGAGAACCATTCCTCCATCATGTCGACGACGTCCTTCGCCGAGCCGATCGACCTGATAATGCCCGCGCCCGCCGGCGATGCGCTGATAGAGCTGGCGGATCGTCAGCCCTTCGGCGCGCGCGGTGTCGCTCAACAGCGCCGAGCGCGTCGGCGCGCCGCGATCCTGCGGCACCACCGGCACCGGCCCGTCGACGTCGTAGCCGGTCAGGTCCCAGGCGATGTATTTCGAGAGCAGCGCCACGCCGACCTCAGGATGGATGAGGTTCTGCAGCTCCTCGAATTTGTCCTGCGCCTCCTGCCGAGTGCGGCCGACGAACACACTGAGCCCCGGCATGATCTTGAGATGATCGGGATCGCGCCCGCAGCGCACCATGCGCGTCTTCACGTCGGCGTAGTATGTCGCGCGCGCCGTCGACGGTCTGGTGCGCGCAGAACACGACCTCGGCGGTCTCCGCCGCCAGCTGCCGGCCGTCGTCGGAGGCGCCGGCCTGCACCACCACCGGCTGGCCTTGCGGCGAGCGCGAGACGGTGAGCGGCCCGCGCACCTTGAAGAACTCGCCCTTGTGATCGAGCACGTGGCGCTTGTCGGGATCGTAGAAGCGGCCGTCCGCCTTGTCGAACACGAAGGCGTCGTCGTCCCAGCTGTCCCACAGGCCGCGCACCACGTCGACGAACTCGCGCGCGCGGCGGTAGCGCTCATGCTTCGGCAGGTGCTGGTCGCGGCCGAAATTCTGCGCTTCTGCGTCGTTGGCCGAGGTGACGAGGTTCCAGCCCGAGCGGCCGCCGCTGATCAGATCGAGCGAGGCGAAGCGGCGCGCGATGTGATAGGGCTCGTCGTAGGTCGTGGTCGCGGTGCAGACGAGGCCGATATTGCGCGTCACCGGCGCAAGCGCAGTCAGCAGCGACATCGGCTCGATCCAGGCGACGTAGGACGTGCGCGAAAGCGTCTCGCGGTCGTAGCGCTCGCCGGTGAGCGCGTCGGCCGAGAACATGAGATCGAACAGTCCACGCTCGGCGGTCTGCGCCATCTCGACATATTTGGAAAAATTCAGCCCGCCGTCGGCCCAGGCGTCCTGGTGCCGCCAGCCGGCGACGTGATGAGCTGCCGGCCGCAGGAACATCCCGAGCTTGATCTGGGCCGTCATGGCGCTTCCTGATTGTTTTTTTCCGGATCGTTTTGGCGCCTAGATTGGGCCCGATCCCGCTTGCTGGCAAGCGGCGGCGTTTATCCGGCATTTGAGGCAAAGACACGCGCCGCGCTAAGCGCTCTGCTTTTCCATGAGCGCGAGCAGCCCCTGCAACAGCTGCGCCGGGCGCGGCGGGCAGCCGCGAATGTGGAGGTCGACCGGGATCACATCCTTGACGCCGCCTGCGACCGCATAGCTTCCGGCGAAGATGCCGCCATTGGCCGCACAGTCGCCGACCGCCACGACCCATTTCGGATCGGGCGTGGCGTTGTAGGTGCGCTCGAGCGCTTGGCGCATGTTCTTGGTGACCGGCCCGGTCACCATCAGCACGTCGGCATGCCGCGGCGAGGCGACGAAGCGCAGCCCGAAGCGCTCGAGATCGTAGAAGGCATTGTTGAGCGCGTGAATCTCGAGCTCGCAGCCGTTGCAGGAGCCGGCATCGACCTCGCGGATCGAGAGACTACGGCCGAGCCGCCGCCGCGCCGCAGTGTCGAGCTTGCCGGCAAGCTCGGCCAGTGCCGCGTCGTCAGGAGACGGTGGCGCTTCGGTGAGCGGCCGGCTCAGCATGCCCTCAAGCAGGGTTCGTCGCATGCCCGCGCTTCCTAATTTGTGCCTTGTCCGGAGCTCTCCGTCGTCATGCCCGGCGCATAGCGCGTCAAAGACGCGCGTGAACGCGCTGACGTGCCGGGCATCCACGTCTTACTTGCTCCTCGAAAACAAGTCGTAGATGGCCGGGACAAGCCCGGCCATGACGGCGGTGAGTTCACGGCAAGTGGCATCATAGATCATGCCCCGAGTAGGAGCAGTTGAACGACTTGTTGCAGAGCGGGAAGTCGGCGACGATGTTGCCTTCGATCACGACCTCCAGCAGCGGCCACTGGAACCACGAGGGGTCACGCAGATGGCAGCGCGCCACGCGCTCGCCATCGAGGCGCACCCAAACGAGCACGTCGCCGCGGAAGGATTCAGCGAGACCGAGACCTTCGCGGCCTTCGCCGGCGGGCTTCACGTCGGCTCTGGATCGCGCCGTCAGGCAACCGCCGCATCACCTGCTCGATCAGCGACAGGCTCTGCTCGACCTCCTCGATGCGAATCCAGACGCGGGCATCGACATCGCCAGCGTCGCGCGTCGGCACTTCGAACGAGAGCTCGCCATAGGGCGCATAGCCAAGCGACTTGCGTGCGTCGAAGGCGCGGCCGCTGGCGCGTCCGACATAACCGCCGGCGCCGAACTGGCGGGCGTAGTCGGTGCGCAGAATGCCGGTCTGCGCGGTACGGTCTTGCAGCGAGGTGGTGTTGTCATAGAGTTCTGACAAGTCGTGGAAACACGCGCCGCGCTTCAGCCAGCAGCGCCGCCGCAGCCGCCATCCCGCCGGCGCCGAGATCTTGCGCGACGCCGCCCGGCACCACGCGGTCCATCATCAGGCGATGGCCGAAGCAGGCATCGGCGGCGCGCAGCGTGCGCTCGCGCAGAATGCCGCATTGCGCATGCATGATCGAGAACGAGGCGTCGTTGCAGATCGCGCCGATATCGCCGAAATGGTTGGCAAGGCGTTCGAGCTCCGCCATCAGGGCGCGCAGGTAGCGCGCGCGCGGCGGCACCGTCACATCGAGCGCCGCTTCGACCGCGTGCGCGAAGGCGAGCGCATAGGCGACCGTGCTGTCGCCCGAGGTGCGCGAGGCAAGGCGCGCAGCCTGATCGAGTGACGCGCCCGCCATCAGCGAGTCGATGCCCTTGTGGACGTAGCCGAGCCGCTGCTCGAGCCGCACCACGGTTTCGCCGTTGGCGGTGAAGCGGAAGTGGCCGGGCTCGATGATGCCGGCGTGCACGGGGCCGACCGGAATCTGATGCAGATTTTCGCCTTCGACCGGCAGGAACACATAAGGTGCGCGCGGTGCCGTTGAGGCGCGGGCCGACCCAAGCGGCTGCTCGACCCCCCAGAAGCCGAGGTCGAGCCAGGGCCGTGCGTCAGGCGGGCCGACCGGCGTGAGCCCATAGAGGTCATGGATCGCTCGCTCGAGCCTGATGGCGGGTGGATGCAAGGCGCCAATCGAGGGGAACGTCCCGTCCCGGCATTCGAGCGTGAGGACCGCGATATCACTTGCTGGCTCATCGAGCACCGCCATGTGAACGGCGCCGGTGTCACCCCAGAGACCAAGCAACGTCCAGCGCAAGGCCTGAAGCTCCTCACCCGCGCGGCGCCAGCCGTCCGCACCCACGATCAAGCGTGGCCAGGGACGGTGGGCCGGAACGTGCTTGCCTGCGATCGTGTCGGTGATCATGGCTACCCGAGCAGCTTGGCGACGTTCTGGAACCAGGCGACGAGATGCGGCGGCATGTAGATGCCGGCCACCAACACCAGCGCCAAATGGGCGAACATGGGCACATAGGATGCCTTTGCCTCGTCGGTCGGCCCGCGCGGCTCGCCGAACGCGATGGTGTTGAGGCGCAGGAACAGGCCCGCGAGCCCGATCAGGATCGCAAGCACAAGAAGGACGGCAAGCCACGGCGCGCGTGCGAAGGTCGAGGTCACCACCAGAAACTCGCTCATGAAGATGCCGAGCGGCGGCAAGCCCGCGATGGCGACGACGCCGAGCACGAGCCCCCAGCCAAGCACCGGATGGGTCTCGGTCAGGCCGCCCATGTCGGCGATGCGCTGGGTGCCCTTCACCTGCGCGATGTGTCCGACCGTGAAGAAGATCGCCGACTTGGTGAGCGAATGGGTGGTCATGTGCAGGAGCCCGGCGAAATTGGCGAGCGGGCCGCCCATGCCGAATGCAAACGTGATGATGCCCATATGCTCGATCGAGGAATAGGCGAACATGCGTTTGATGTCGCGGCGCCGATAGAGCATGAAGGCGGCGAACAGCGCGGAAATCAGCCCCATCGTCACCATCAACGGGCCGGGCGCGAGCGCGTGCGGGTTGGCGGCGAGCAGCATCTTGAACCGCAACAGCGCATAGAGTGCGACGTTGAGGAGGAGGCCCGAGAGCACGGCCGAGATCGGCGTCGGGCCTTCGGCGTGCGCGTCCGGGAGCCATGCATGGAGCGGCGCGAGCCCGACCTTGGTGCCGTAGCCGAGCAGCAGGAACACGAACGCAACGTTGAGCAGTGCCGGATCGAACGCCGCCGCGTGCTCGATCAGCGTGGTCCAGACCATGGCGTCGAGTCCTTCGCCCACGCTTGGCCGTGCCGCCATGTAAATGAGTATGGTGCCGAACAGCGCGAGTGCGATGCCGACACTGCCCAGGATGAAGTATTTCCAGGCCGCCTCGAGCGCCTCGTGGGTGCGGTAGATGCCGACCATGAGCACGGTGGTGAGCGTCGCAAGCTCGATCGCCACCCACATCACGCCGATATTGTTGGCGACAAGCGCGAGGTTCATCGCGAACATCAGCACCTGGTACATCGCGTGATAGAATTGCACGAATGTCGGCGCGAGCCGCCCGACCTCAATCTCGTGGTCGATGTAGCTCGCGCTGAACACGCTGGTGGTGAAGCCCACGAATGTGGTCAGCACAATGAAAACATTGTTGAGATCGTCGACATGGAGATAAGGGCCCGCCGGCGGGCGCACCAGCAGCAGCGACAGCGCGGTCAGGAAGGTCAACAACGCGGCGAGCATGTTGAGGCGCGCGGTCGCCCGGTAGCCGGGCAGCAGCGCAAGCAGTGCGGCCGCAAGTGCCGGGATCAGCAGGATCGCGGTAACGGCGTCGAGGCTCATCGGCGCTCTCCGCGGAAGCGATCGAGCGCCTGCAGGTCCACGGTATCGAAGCGCTCGCGGATGCGGAACAGGAAGATTCCTATCACGATGAAGGCAATCAGGATCGAGAAGGCGACGCTGATCTCCACCACGAGCGGCATGCCCTTGGCGCCGGCAGCGGCAAGGACGAGCCCGTTCTCGAGCGACATGAAGCCCACGACCTGCCCGACCGCGTTGCGGCGTGTCACCATCATCAGGAGCCCGAGCAGCACGACCGAGAGCGCGAACGCGAGATCCTCGCGTGCCAGCGGATCGGCGCCCGCGGTCACCCGCAGCATCACCACCATCGAGAGCGCGACCAGCCCCATGCCGAGGAGCATGGCGGTGCCGACGCCGACCACCTTCTCGATCTCGCGGTGAATGCCGAGCCGCACGATGATCCGGTGCAGCGCCACCGGAATGATGATCGCCTTGAACACGAGCGCGATGGCGGCAGTGACGTAGAGATGCGGCGCGCCCTGCACGTAGGCCTGCCAAGCGACCGACAGCGTCAGCACGAAGGCGTGCACCGCGAAGGTGTTGAGCAGCGCATAGAGCCGGTCCTGGTAGAGCTCCAGAAAGCTCACGAGCACCAGCGTGCCGGCCAGCATATGAGCGATGTCGAAAGTGAGGCCGCGCATCAGAAGCTCCCGGAGACGAAGCGAAGGAGTGTCGCGAGCAGGCCGAGCATGAGCGCGGCGCCAAGGAATTCCGGCACGCGAAACACCCGCATCTTGGCAATTGACGTTTCGAACACCGCAAGCAGGATGCCGCCAATCGCGAGCTTGCCGAGATAGGTGAAGACCCCGAGCGTGAAAGCCGCCATGCCGGTGCCGGGTGCGGCCATGCCCCAGGGCACGAACAGGCAGCCGATGAGAGAAACGTAGAGCAGCAATTTCAGCGAGGCAGCGAGATCGATCAACGCGAGGTGGCGGCCGGAATATTCCAGAATCATGGCCTCGTGCACCATCGTGAGCTCGAGGTGGGTTGCCGGGTTGTCGACCGGGATGCGGGCATTCTCGGCGATCGCCACGATGATCAGCGCGATCAGCGCAAGCCCGAGCGATACGCGCAGCCCGGCTTCGCCGGAGATGAGGAAGCTCGCCATGGTGGAGAGCTGGGTCGAACCCGCGATCAAGGCGAGCGTGAATACGATCATCACCATCGCGGGCTCGGCGAGCGAGGCGATCATCACCTCGCGGCTCGAACCGATGCCGCCGAAGCTCGTGCCGACGTCGAGTCCCGCGAGCGCCAGGTAGAAGCGGGCGCTGCCGAGAAGCGCAATGATGGCGATCAGGTCGGCGGACCAGCTGAACAGAAGGCCGGTGCCGAAGGTCGGCACCAGCGAGGCGGCGACCCAGGTGGCGGCAAAGACGAGATAGGGGATGACCCGAAACAGCCAGGAGGCGTTCTCGGCCAGCACCACATCCTTGCGCAGAAGCCGGATGAGGTCGCGGTAGGGCTGGATGAGCGGCGGTCCCTGCCGGCGCAGGAGATGCGCCTTCACCTTGCGCACGAGGCCGGTGAGCAGCGGCGCCAGGAGGAGCACCAGCAGCATCTGCGCGCCCTGCACGGCGAGATCAAGGATCAGAGCCATATCGCGAGCACCAGGAGGAGGATCACGAGCGCGGCGAAAACGAGGCTCAGGAACTGCCGGATGGTCAGAAACTGCAAGTGGTTGAGGCGGTCGGCCGCAATGCTCACGCCGGATGCGAGCGGTGCATAGAGCACGTCCCAGACGAGATCGCGCAGCTCGACCCTAAAGCGGGCCGGCCGTGTGTCGCCGGGCGGCGGCATTTCGGCGTGCTCACGGGCGCGAAACACGACCGTGCCGAAGACTCGCCGGATCGGCTGCGCGAAGCTGTCGGCGGTGTACTGGGTCGCCGGGCTCGGGTCCGGATAGCCGCAGTCCCAGGGCGGCGCGCGCCGCAGCCGGTCGGAGGCGAAGCGATGGATCGCGGAGGCCGCAAGCGTGCCGGAGATCACCATGAACAGGAACACGAGCAGGCCATTGTAGGAGCTGCGGCTCTCAGCGATCGGCACGATCGAGAGCCAATCAGCACCGGTCTGCACCGGCAGCCGCTGGCCCACCAGGCTTCCGACCGTTGGCGCCAGCATATCCATGAAGAAGCCGGGAACGATTCCGGCGACGAGGCAGAGGGCGGCCAGGATGCCCATGGCGGCGAGCGAGATCCGATCGGTCTCGCTCGCCCGCGCGGCTTCGGGTGTGCGCGCGCGGCCCTGGAACGTCACTCCGAATGCTCGCACGAAGCAAGCGGCGGCGAGCGCGGCCGAGAGCGCAAGCAGCGCGCCGACCGCGGGCACGATCAGCTTGAGGCCCCAGGACGGCAGTTGCGGGCTCAACAGGATCGCCTGAAACGTCAGCCATTCCGAGACGAAGCCGTTGAGCGGCGGCAGCGCCGAGATCGCGGTGCAGCCGAGCAGGAACACGAAGGCGGTCTGCGGCATGCGATGGATGAGGCCGCCGAGCCGCTCCATGTCGCGCTCGCCGGTGGCGTTGAGCACCGCGCCGGCGCCGAAGAAGAGCAGGCTCTTGAACAGCGAATGATTGAACACGTGTAGCAGACCGGCGGTGAGCGCGAGCGCGGCGGCCTGCGCCATCCCGTGCGCCTTGAAGGCGAGCGCGAGCCCGAGCCCGATGAAGATGATGCCGATATTCTCGACCGTGGAATAGGCGAGGAGCCGCTTGAGATCGCGCTGCATGAGCGCATAGAGCACGCCCATCACCGCAGTGATGCCGGCGAGCGCGAGCACCACGATGCTCCACCACCAGGCCGGCTCACCGGCGAGATCGAACGCGATGCGCACGAAGCCATAGACCGCGACCTTGGTCATGACTCCGCTCATGAGCGCGGAGACGTGGCTCGGCGCCGCCGGATGCGCGAGCGGCAACCAGACATGCAGCGGCACGAGACCCGCTTTGGAGCCTGCGCCAAGGAGCGCGAGCAGCAGAACCGCGGCGGCGTACTCGGAATGCGCGGCGCGCATCTGCGCAAAGGTGTAGCCGCCATCGGGGCCGGCGAGCAGCCCGAAGGTCAGGATCAGCGCCGCCGTGCCGGCGCTCGCCATGATCAGGTAGATGTAGCCAGCGCGTGCGTTGTCGGCGACGCGATGATGCGCCATCACCAGCGCCCACGAACTCAGCGACATGAACTCCCACGCGACCAGGAACGAGAAGGCGTCGTCGGCGAGCACCACCAGCGACATGCCGGCGAGGAAGGCCGGATAGAATGGCAGCACGCGCTGCGGCGCCGTCTCGTGCGCGCCGTATCCGATCGCATAGAGGCTCGCGCCTGCACCGCCGAGATTGACCACGGCCAGAAAGAAGGCGGCAAGCGCGTCGAGTCGGAAGTGGGCGCCAAGCCAGGGCAGTCCGAGCGGCAGCGTTGCGGTCGAGGGCGGCGCGAACAGCGAGGCAAGCGCGATCAGCAGGAGCACGAGCGAGGCGGCGAGGCTTGCGCCATAGACGATGATGCGTCCATGCTCGGAGCGGGCGGTGGCGACCGCGAGCGGCACGATCGCAAGGAACGCCGCAGCGACTATGAGTGCGGCGAGCACCATCATCGCCTCCCCGAGGCGGGCGTTACGCCTGCCATCGTGATGTCCGCCGCGATGGTTCGCGAGGTGCTCATGACCGCAGCCGCACCCCCCGCCCGCCGTTGTGGCTCGCCGCGCCTTCGCCAATCAGCTCGATGCCGGCGGCCCCGAGTGCCTCGACGAGCTTCATCAGGGAATTGACGTTGCCGCGGACGACGCCATCGCTCGAACTCCATGCGCTGGACGGTGGGCAGCGAGAGCCCCGAGCGCTGCGCGAGCTCGCGCTGGTCGATACCCAGGAGCGCCCGAGCCGCCCGCATCTGAGCGCCTGTAATCATGTTTTAGACATCAGAATCGATATAATTGCATCATAAATTGATGTATATTAGTGATCAGTCGTAATTTCAAATGTAAAAATGGAGGTATCCCGCCTGTCCTGAGGACAGACGGTCGAGCGGGCCGCGCCGGCCGCTCAAGGGGTGCAGGGGGAGCGGTCGGCAGCCGTCAGCTTGAGGGCGGGAAAGCGTGTGCCGATTTCATTGATATCAGCGGCGGTGAGCTCCGTCAGCGGCGAGGCGTGATCGGCGAGCCTTGCGCAGATTTCGCTGCGGAGCGCTCCGAGTCCGCGCGGGGGCGGCCCGGCCAGGTCGAACCGGCGGATGGCGCCGGTGCCGAGCACGACCGTCAGGGTCTCGCTATTGGCGTCGAAGCCGAAATAGCTCACCGCGGCGTCGAGCGTGACCGAGGCCAGCATCGCACTTTCGCCGCTGCGCGCTTGCTCACCGCCGATCCGAAACACCCGCAGCATGCGGTCATTGCCCAGCGCCGCGAGCGCCATGCCGTTTGGCGCAAAGCGCAGGTCGGTGATGCTGCATCGCGTTGGCCGGTCCATGTCGAAGAGCGCAAATGCGTCGGCCCTGATCGGAAGACAATCGAACCTCAGGATGCGCGGATCGGACGGTGCGTCACCGGTGGGCTGGCGCACGAGGATGTTGCCGCCGGTGATCGCCACGGCAAGGTCGGAATTCTTGGGCGAGACCGCGATCGACGAGATGCGGCAGCCCGAGGTGTCAGCAGGCGCCTGGCTCGGTGGGAGGAGCGCATCGCAATTGCCGAGCTTGATCGTCGTTCCCTGCGCAGGCGTCTGGCCTGCGGTCGGTATGATCTGCGCAACGGTGTCACCGGAGATGGCGTAGCCCGTGAGTGTTTTGTCTGGCCCCTTCACGGCGCGATCGACCGGCGTTGGCAGGTCGCGCACGATTCCGTTCTCGGACAACATCCACAAGGTCGCGCGGCTGCCATTGCGAGCCAGGAGCACATCGTCGCCGCGAAACAGCAGGACGCGCACCTGATATTCCTGGCAGAGCGACTTGGCGACCTGCGTCTTTTCGGAATCGCAATCGCGAGACAGGTCGAGCGTGCGCTCCGCGCCGGTGTCGAGATCGTAGGCGATGAACGCCTGCGGCTTGTTGTTGACGACGGCATAGCGCCCTGCGGCCGAGAGATGAATTCGGCTCGGCATGCAGGAGCCGGATTCCGATCGGCCGCCCGCAACCTTGGCGCATTTGGACGCGACGACCATCTTGGCGGAATTGTCGGCATTGACGAGCCAGATCGAGCCGTCATCGAGCGTGAGCAGGAGACGCTGGCCTTCCTCATCGGTATCGATCTCGTTGACGGCGCAATTCTCGCTGCTGCGTGCCTTGGCGCACACGGCCGCGATGCTGCGCGGGCGCTCCTGCCCGCTGGCGACATCGGTCAGGATCACCTGCGCGCCGTCGGCCACGCGGACCAGGAAGCGCTCCTTCAAAGCCCTGAAGTCTGCATCCTTGCCTTTGGGAATGAGTCGCTCGTCCTTGATCTGGTGAATTCCGGTGCGGCGCAACTCTGCTTCGGCATCGCCGGGCTGGAACAGGCCGAACAAGGAGCCGGCCTTCGGCAGACCGGAGAGCGCGAGCGCAGCGGCGCGGTCGAAACTGCCCTCGTTGAATTCATGGGCGGCCGCCGTCGCGAAGGCGCGCGTGCGCGACACCTCTATGCTCCAGAATGAGGCATAAACAGCAATTAGGAGCGCAGCTGCGGCGGCTGCGCCGATGGCAATCATGAGTGTGCGCCCGCGTTTGGGCGCTGCTGTTGCGGCCTCCGCCGACAGCTCGTTGCCGCATTTGCGGCATTTCCAAATGCCTTTTTTCGACGATGCGGCCGAAAGCCGGTTGCGCTGCCCGCACTTCGCGCATGTGACGATTGGTGCGTCCATCGACAAACTCAACACTACTAACAACTGAGATGAGCCCCGCGGTCGATGTAGAGTCAAATCGCGGTAACCTCAAGGCGGAAGGATATGGTTAACGAGAGCAACCATCCTCTGACCTGGCGTGCAATCTCAGAGTGCGCGAATGCAAAATTTTCCAAAACCACAACATTCGATCGCCTCGTTCGATCTGCCAATTTCGCCAATCAAAGCCACACGAGATCAACGAGTTGCTTGATCGCTTCGATTTTCGAAGCTCGCAGCAGAGATATCGCCGCGAAACGTGGGCTCAACACTGGAACTGCATGCACAGGGCGGTTTGACGGGGGTGCCGGGAGGTGGAAGAAGGAACGCAACCCCTCACCGAATTGACAGCACCACACCACCGTCGTGACCAACGCCAACGCTTCACCCCCGGCGGGTTCGCCGCAAGCCTTCGCAGCGCTGCAGGTGCCTGGTTACGGCATGTACATGCTGGGCAGCGGACTTGCGATGACGGCCGATTCGATCGAGCACGTCATCAGCTACTGGATGGTATTTCAGAAATTCCAGTCGCCCGCACTGGCCGGCTATGCGGTGATCTCGCATTGGCTGCCGTTTCTCTTGTTCTCGGTCTCGGCCGGCGCGCTCGCCGACCGGCTCGATCCGCGCCGGATCATTCAGGCCGGCATGCTGCTGTTCATCGGATGCTCGCTCGGCTGGGGCCTATTGTTCATGACGGGCACGCTCGAGCTTTGGCATGCCGTCGTGTTGTTCTCGCTGCATGGAATCGCGGGCGTGTTGTGGGGGCCAGCCTCGCAACTCTTGATCCACGACATCGTCGGGCCGGAGCAGTTGCACAGCGCGGTGCGGCTATTGTCGATGTCGCGGGTGGCCGGGCTCCTTGGCGGGCCGGCGGTGGGCGGCGCGATGCTGCTGGCGTTCGGGCCTTCGGCGAGCGTCATCATCGGCGCGCTCATGTATCTGCCGCTGACGCTGTGGCTTGTGCGTGCGCCGTTCAAGCGCAAAGCGCATCAGGAGACGCCAAAGGGAACGCCACGCGAGGTCCGGCGGCTGCGCCGGCATTATCGCGACCGCGCGCGAGATTGCCGGCAATCGTGTTGTCGTCTCGATGACGCTACTTGCAGGCGCCACATCGTTCGTCGTCGGCAACGCCTTCCAGGCGCAGATGCCGGAGTTCGCCGTCGATCTCGGCCACGCTGATGCGGATGTCTATTACAGCATGCTGCTAGCCGCCAATGCGGCGGGCGCGCTCACGGCCGGCATGATCCTCGAGAGCCGCGGCAGTTCGGCAGGCGGAGCCGCGCATCGCCTTCGGCTTGGTGATCCTGTGGTGCCTGTGCATGGGCGGCTTCGCGGTGTCGAGCGTCTATGTTCTCTCGCTCGTGCTGCTGTTCGGGGCGGGCTTTCTCAATCTTGCCTTCGGCGCGATGTCGCAGACGCTGGTGCAGATCCATGCGCCGCCGGCGATCCGCGGCCGGGTGATCGGGCTCTATGGAACGAGCTTCAACGGCATGCGGGCATTTTCCGGCGTCACGGTCGGCATGGGCGGAAGCCTCGTCGGTGTGCACTGGTCGCTGGCGATCAGCGCGGTTGTGCTCTTTGTGATCACGGTGGGCCTGGTCTACGTCTGTTGAGCGGCGCAGCGGAGCTTTTCCGCCTGCATGAAATTCAGGCACAATACCGCCAGCGAATGAAAGCAGTGCCGAGCCGGCGCCAAGATCGGGTCCAGCAGGGAGGTTCCTGATGTTCTCCAAGATCAACCACGTGGCGATCGTGAGCGAGAATTACGCGCAGCTCGCGCAGTTCTATATCGCCGCGTTCGGCATGCGGACCTCGGAGAAGACCCGGGCCGGCCGCGCCGTGACTGTCGGTGACGGCTATGTCGGCCTCAACATCAACCCGCGCCGGGCCGGCCGCTCCGCCGGCCTCGACCATTTCGGCATCCAGGTCGAGGACTGCGAGACCGTGTTCGACCGCATGCGCAAGAAATATCCGACGGTGAAGTGGCTCAAGCGACCGTCGAACCGTCCGTTCGCGGGCATCACGACGCACGATCCCGACGGCAACGTGTTCGACATCTCGCAGAAGGACATGGCGAACCGCACCTCGGTCTATGTGGAGAACACCG
The DNA here is from genome assembly GCA_963817015.1 of uncultured Alphaproteobacteria bacterium. Classification (GTDB taxonomy): domain Bacteria; phylum Pseudomonadota; class Alphaproteobacteria; order Rhizobiales; family Xanthobacteraceae; genus VAZQ01. Next base: position 902,438 of record CAWFMV010000019.1, read on the forward strand.
GCAATGCCAACCCGCGCCACATCAACCATGTGGCGCTGCGCACCATGAACCCCGACGATATGGCGACCTTCTATCGCGACGTGTTCGAGCTTGCGCCCAGGAACGTCGAGAAGCGCGCCGACGACCGCAACCATTATCTCACCGACGGCCACATGACGCTCGTCATCATGCCGTGGGACATCACCGACTATGACGCCACCGGCATCATCACGGCCGGCATGGATCATATCGGCTTCAAGGTCGAGAGCGTCGAGGCCTTCAAGGCCGACGTCGAGCGCATCGCAGCCGACAATCCGCGGCTGGCGCCAGCTCCGGTACACACCGGCAAGGAGGGCGCGGCGCTCGACAAGTTGTTCGCGCGCAGCTGCGCCATGGGCCAGCATCGGCTAGCCGATCCCGACGGCATCCTGATCGATGTGATGGGGTTAGGGACTGCCATGCCGCGAGCGTTGGTGTTGGATTTGCAAAGATCAGCAGGCCACGAACGTTCCCTCCCCGCTTGCGGGGGAGGGACAGGGAGAGGGGTGGCGACGGGCGAAGAGTTTGCCATTAGTCACCTCGCGCGTGGACAGCGTGCCCTCTCGTCGGCGCGTAGGGCGGAGCGCGTCATCATTTGATGTCACCCCTCTCCCTGTCCCTCCCCCACAAGGGGGGAGGGAACGCTGGGGCGCGCGCCTTCGCAACGCGAGTATCGCGCTTGCTGCTGCGGCCGCGCTGCTTAGCGCTCTCCAACAACGCCTCCGCCGAGCCGATCGAGGATTTCTACAAGGGCAAGACCATCAACTGGATCCTCTCCGCCGGCGCGGGCGGCGGCTATTCGAGCTACGCGCACGTGTTCGCGCCCTATCTCTCGCGCCCATATTCCCGGCAAGCCCAACATCGTGGTGCAGAACATGCCGGGCGCCGGCGGCATCCGCGCCATGATCTTTCTGCAACAACGTCGCGCCCAAGGATGGCACCACCATCGGCATGGTGCATTCGAGCGTGCCGCTTTGCGCCGCTCTACGGCATCACGCGGCGCCAATTTCGATCCGCGCACGCATGAGCTGGATCGGCAGCATCAACGCGGCGACCGGCATCTGCGTGTCGTGGACCGCCTCGGGCATCACCACGTGGCGCGATCTGTTCGAGAAGGAATTCATCGTCGGCGGCACCGGCGCGGGCTCGCAGATGGAGACCATGCCGGCGATGATCAACAAGCTGTTCGGGACCAAGATCAAGATCGTGTCCGGCTACAAGGGCGGCAACGACGTCTACCTCGCGATGGAGCGCGGCGAGGTGCACGGCCGCTGCGGCGGTCTCAAGTCCTCGATCAAGTCGACGCGGCCGGACTGGTTTCCGCAGAAGAAGGTGTCGGTGCCGGTCCAGATCGCGCTCGAGCGCGATCCCGAATTCGCCGACACGCCGGCGCTGATCGAGTTCACCAAGGACGAGAAGACCAAGCAGATCCTGCAGCTCGTCCTCTCGCCGATGGACATGGACCGCCCGATCCTGCTGCCGCCCGGCACGCCGCCCGACAAGGTCGCGGCGCTGCGCAAGGCGTTCCAGCGACGCCATGAACGACCCCGGCCTGATCGCCGAAGCCAGGAAGGCGAATATCGAGCTCGAGGAGATCGCGGGCGAGAAGATCGCAGACGATCCTCGATCGCGCCTATGCGATGCCGGCCAACGTGATCAAGGAAGCCAAGGACGCGATGAGCCTCACCGGCGCCGCGAACGAGTAGGGGGGGCTGGTGCAGGTTGGTTGCACGCCTCTCGTTTACTAACAAACCGTTTGAATCTCTGATGCCGAAACGAAGCGCCGGCATTCTGATGTATCGGCGAGGCGCGCAAGGCCTCGAGGTTCTGCTGGTGCATCCGGGCGGGCCGTTCTGGGCCCGAAAAGACCTGGGCGCGTGGTCGATCCCGAAAGGGGAATATTCCGAGCCGGACGATCCGCTTGCCGCCGCGATCCGCGAATTCGCGGAGGAGACCGGCACGCATCTGCGCGGTGAATTCCGGCCGCTCGGCGAGCTCACGCAGCCCGGCCGCAAGATCGTCACCGCCTTCGCGTTCGAGGGCGATTTCGATACCGCGACGCTCAAGTCCAACACCTTCGAGCTGGAGTGGCCGCCGAAGAGTGGCCGCAAGGCGATCTTTCCGGAGGTTGATCGCGCGGAGTGGTTCCCGCTCGAGATGGCGCACGAGAAGATCCTCTCGGGGCAGCGCGAGTTCATCACCCGGCTGCAGGAGATGGTGTAGAAACTCGCGAGACGCTATCGCGAGGAAAGGCGTATCAAGCGCGTGAACGCGCGGCCCCCGCTATCGCCCCGTCACCTTCAGCGTCGCCTGCCGAATGTCGGACTCGACCTGTCGGGCGGGCTCGTCGGCGCCGCTGGTGCCGGTGCCGATGAGATAGTGTCCGCCCGCCTTGCGCGGCAGGATGAAATAAAACACCGTATTGCCCTGGTCGCCGTCGCCGCATTTGGTGAACATCCGCGGCACGTCGTTGTTATCGCTTGCCGGGATCGATCCAGAGGCGAACTTGCTTTTGCAGCCCGCGGCGTCGACCGCGATCATTCCGGCCGATATCAGAGCGGGCGGCTCGTTGGGCTCGATCCTGACCATGCCGAACAGGCGGTTGGCTCGCCATGCGGCGTCGACGAAGCCATTGTCGCCCTCGGCAATCTGGAAGCCGACGATGCCGGCGCTGCCCAGAATGTTGGCGGCGAGCGACAGCGCTTCAGCCCGATAGGCCGCCGGACGTTCCTGGCCGGCAGCGCTCGATCGCGGAGTTGCCGAATTTGCCGGAGCCGGTGCCGCGAACGGGTTCGCCGCAACGGTCGTCGTGCCGGAGGGTTGCAGGTTCGCCTGCACGCAACGCAGCAGCGCCGGCAAGACTTGCGACGTTCCCGTCAGATTGAACGCAAACACCTGTCCGGCCGCCGCGACGCGCAGCTGGTAGCCTTGCCGAAAGCGCTGGAACAGCTCCGTGCTGTCGGCCAGCGGGACCTCGACCGTGTTGGGGCCGATCGCAACTGCGCGAGCTCGGAGCGGCGGCATCTGGTCCACCGTGAAGGCGATGTCGTATATCTGTCCTTGCGTCAGGCGCCACGAGCCATGCGCGAAAGCCATGCTCCACGCAAAGGTGCGCGAGACCGAGAACGACATCAGAACGCCGCTGTTATAGTTGGCCGATGCGGCGCAATGATTGAACTGCTTGGCGTTCTGCTTGGTATAGGCGCCGGCCGACCAGGTCCCGACCTGGAAATTGTACATCAGCTCCGCCGCGGCGGTGCGCAGGCCTCCGGTGAGCGCCAAAACCGCTCCACAGACTGCAAACAAACGCATCTTACTAAACAAACGCATGGCCCCCTCCATCAACATCATCAATGATTCCACGGTGCGGTCATCCTCGCAATGAGCTACATCCCCTGACCGACGATGCGGAATATCAGCTCGTGCCGTTCGGCCGCGATGAACTCGACCGTCTGTCCGGTCGGCAACGTCAGCGATCGTTGCTTGGGAATGGAGAATTGCGCGGCGCCCGGCAGCGGCATGGCGACCTGGTCGGCCGGGGAAGCGACGCTGACGGTGCGAGATGTGCCATACGCCACCCCGCGCTCGCGGCTCGAGGCGACCGCCGGCTGTGTCCAGCCATGATAGATGACGGGAGCTCTGGTCATGGTGCTGGCGTTGGATTGGACGTCGACGTTGACCTGCTCGACCAGCACTGATCCGTCGGCATCGCGTCCTCGGTAAATGATTCTCGTAAAGCCGGCGTCGACTGTGCGCCCGTAAATATCGGCGCGCCCGAATGCGTTCGGCAGGTCTCGTTCCTTCACGATGGTCGCAATCGTGCCTCCGACCGGAGTTCGCATGACGCGACCCCACAGGCTCGGCGAGCTGCTGCCGCTGCTGAACCTGAGCGCAGCCGGCCACTGCGAGTGCAGTGACAGCGAGCGTGATAACAAGCCGAAGACGTCGGTGCGCGACGCTACTCACCGCAACAATTGCCGCTTCCAACTCAAAACCCATGAGCGCCCCGCCACTACAATCTTTGTCTGTATAAATCTAATCACCACAACCCATGAATTGTATATTCATGCTTTGTTCCGTTGTCCAGGGGGCGTTGCCAGCACGGCCGCCATCTTTCCGGCTTTGCTTGTGCGGCGGCGGGGGAGCCGCTAGTGTGAGCGAGCTTCGGCCCGATGTTCCGGGATAAACAGTAGCATTTTCAATAGCTTAATCTGTGGATTGTCCGTGCGCGCCGGCCGGGCAGCGCCACCCCACAATGCCAGCGCAGTGAGGAGTGAAGGAGGCCCGTGCGTTACGTTTCCACCCGGGGCGAGGCTCCGCCGCTCGGCTTCGTCGAGGTGCTGCTCGCGGGTCTTGCCCGCGATGGTGGCCTCTACGTGCCGGAAAGCTGGCCGGCGCTCGACGGCAAAACGATCGCGGGCTTTGCCGGGCGCCCCTATGCCGAAGTGGCGGTCGAAGTGATCCGACCCTTCGTGGGTGATGCCATTTCGGAGCACGACCTCGCCCGCATGGCGCGGGAGGCCTATGGGTCGTTTCGCCATCCGGCGGTGGCGCCGCTCACTCAGTATGCGCCGAATGGCTACCTGCTCGAGTTGTTCCACGGGCCGACGCTCGCCTTCAAAGACCTGGCGATGCAGCTCCTTGGAAGGCTCATGGATCACGCCCTCATGACGCGGTCCGAGCGCACCACGGTCGTGGTCGCCACGTCGGGCGACACCGGCGGTGCCGCGGTCGAGGCCTTCCGCGGGCGCGAGCGCGTCGATCTGTTCGTGCTGTTTCCGCAGGGCCGTATCTCCGACGTGCAGCGCCGGATGATAACCACGCCGGCGGACAACAACGTTCATGCGCTCGCGATCGAAGGCACCTTCGACGATTGCCAGGCGATCGTGAAAGGCCTGTTCAACCACCATGCGTTCCGCGACCAGGTGGCGCTCTCCGGCGTCAACTCGATCAACTGGGCGCGCATCGTGGCGCAGGCGGTCTATTACTTCACCGCCGCGGTCGCGCTCGGAGCGCCCTATCGCGGCGTCGCGTTCACGGTGCCGACCGGCAATTTCGGCGATGTGTTCGCGGGCTTCGTCGCGCTCGGCATGGGGCTGCCGGTCGAGCGGCTGGTGATCGCCACCAATGTCAACGATATCCTGGCGCGCACGCTCGCGACCGGCACCTATGAGCCACGCGACGTGATCGCGACCTCCTCGCCTTCGATGGATATTCAGGTCGCGTCCAATTTCGAGCGCATCCTGTTTGAAGCCTTTGGCCGTGATGCCAGGGCGGTGCGCGCCGCCATGGCCTCGCTGGCGCAGTCGCGCCGGTTCTCGCTGAACGGCAATGCGCTCACGCGCCTGCGCGCGGTGTTCTCCGCCAACCGCGCCGACGAGCAGGAGACTGCCGCCACCATCCGCACCACGTTGCGGGAGACCGGCGCGCTCATCGATCCGCATAGCGCCGTCGGTGTCGCTGTGGCGGAGAAGGAGACGCGCGATCCCACCGTGCCCATGGTGGTGCTCGCAACCGCGCATGCGGCGAAGTTCCCCGAAGCCGTTGAGGCTGCCTGCGGCGTGCGCCCGCGGCTGCCCGACTGGCTCGCCGGGCTCACTGAGCGGCCGGAACGTGTCGTCACGTTGCCGGTGGATCAGGCCGCAATCGAGCACCATATCTTGTCAATGAGCCGCGCCGCACAAGGAGCTGCCGCATGAGCGTCGAAGTCACGCGTCTTCCGTCTGGTCTCACGGTCGTGACCGACGCCATGACGCATCTGCAAACCGCCTCGCTCGGCGTCTGGGCCGGCTGTGGCAGCCGCGATGAGCGGCCGGACGAGCACGGCATCTCGCATCTCTTGGAGCATATGGCCTTCAAGGGCACCAGCCGGCGAACCGCCCGGCAGATCGCCGAGGAGATCGAGGCGGTCGGCGGCGACCTTAACGCCGCCACCAGCGTCGAGAGTACGGCTTATTACGCGCGCGTGCTCGCGGCCGACGTGCCGCTCGCGCTCGACGTTCTCTCCGACATCCTGTCCGATCCGGCGTTCGATCCGGAGGAGCTGCAGCGCGAGCAGAACGTGATCGTGCAGGAGATCGGCGCCTCCGAAGATGCGCCCGACGACCTGGTGTTCGAGCGGCTGCAGGAAACGGCGTTTCCGAACCAGCCGGTCGGCCGCTCGATCCTGGGGACGCGCGAGACCGTGCGCTCGTTCGACCGCCGCAAGCTTGCGGCCTACCTCGCGCGCCACTACCGCGCCCCCGACATGGTGGTGGCTGCCGCCGGTGCGGTCGATCACGAGGCGGTGGTGGCGGAGGTCGAGCGCAGGTTCACCACCTTCAATGGGCCGTTGCCGCCAACGCCTGATGCCGCGCGGTTCGTGGGCGGATCGCATATCGAGACGCGCGATCTCGAGCAGGTGCACATCGCGCTCGCGCTCCCCGGCATTGCGCAGCGTGATCCCGATCTGTTCAATCTGCAGGTGTTCACCAACGTGCTCGGTGGCGGCATGTCCTCGCGCCTGTTCCAGGAGGTGCGCGAGATTCGCGGACTTTGCTATTCGATCTACGCTTTCCATGCGCCTTATTCCGACACCGGGATGTTCGGGCTCTATGCCGGCACCGACGCCGAGGATGTGCCCGAGCTGATGCGGGTCGTGGTCGGCGAGATCGCCAACGCGGCCGAGACCATCAGCGAGGCCGAGATCGCGCGCGCCAAGGCGCAGATGAAGGCTGGGCTGCTGATGGCGCTTGAGAGCTCGAGCGCGCGCACCGAGCAGCTTGCCCGCCAGATCTTCGCCTGGGGCCGGCCGATTCCACTGGACGAGCTGGTGGGTCGCATCGAGTCCGTGACCCCTGAAAGCGCACGCGCGGCCGGGCGCGCTTTGATCGGTCGTGGCCGGCCGGCGATCGCGGCGCTCGGGCCTGGACCCGGTCTTGAAAGCGCGGCCACGATCGCGGAAAGTCTGGTGCGCAAGGTCGCCTGACCGGTGCCGCCGGTTTGAAGCTCCTGCAAAGTTACGGCAAGCTCGACCGGGAGCGTCGAATCGATCAGGCGGGCTGGAATCATGGACCTGCTCACGCCCCTTCGCGTTCGAAGTTCGTGTCGGGGGTGATGGAGTTAAGAACTTCGGAAACAAAGGGGCACTAGCAAATCTATGGTTCTAGTGCCGCTTTTCGATTTGAAGTTCCTAATGGAGCTTGCTGCAGGCGGTATAGGAACTTCAAATCGGCGGCACTAGACTTTGTCCATGGCCTTCTTTCGTACGGTCAGCTTTTCGGAGCAGTTGCCCGCCATCATGGGCGACGATGTCGTGCTGCGCGCGCCGCAGATGTCGGACTATGCGGATTGGGCGACGCTGCGTGATGCGAGCCGCGATTTTCTCACCCCCTGGGAGCCGACCTGGCCGGCCGACGATCTGACCCGCTCGGCTTTCCGCCGGCGGATCAAGCGCTACACCGAGGATCAGCGCGGGGATCTGGCCTATCCGTTCTTCATCGTGCACCGCACCGACGAGATCCTGCTTGGCGGGCTGACCCTCTCCAACATCCGCCGCGGCTGCGCGCAGGCCGGGAGCCTCGGCTACTGGATGGGCGCGCCCTATGCGCACCGAGGCTTCATGACAGCCGCCGTGAGCGCACTCATCCCGTTCGCCTTCGGTACGCTTCGGCTGCATCGCATCGAGGCCGCTTGCATCCCGACCAATGCCGCCTCGATCCGGCTGCTGGAGAAGACCGGCTTCCGGCGGGAGGGGTTCGCGCGCCAGTATCTGTGCATTGACGGGGTGTGGCAGGACCACCTCCTGTATGCGCGGCTGCGGGACGATGGGTAGTTGGTCACAGCCCAGGTTAAAGCCGCGATTGCAGCCTTTTGGCTGCCATGGTGGCTCTGCTATAAGGCGGTGGGGCGCGAGCATTCAGACGATTCGATGAGCATGATGTTCCCTCAAGAGCGATGTTCGACTGTCATCGGTACTGTCGTCTTGCTGGCCATCGGTGTTGCGGGATGCGCGTCGGTCAGCTCGTCGGACTGGTTTCCGTCGATCCCGGGGTTCTCCAGCGTGGTCACCACCTCGGCCGACCGCAACGCGCTGGCGTCGGCACAGCCGACGCCGCCGTCGTTGGATGAAAACTGCCCATCCGCTGATATCCGGCAGGGCGCCTCCACATTGGCGATCGCGTCCAAGACGCAACAGCCGACCGGCAATGATCTGCGCTATCAGCTTTCGATCACGCAGCTTGCCCGCCAATGCGCGCTCGAGGGGCCGGAGATCCGGATGCGGGTCGGCGTGCAGGGGCGGGTGATCGTGGGACCGGCGGGGGCGCCGAACCAGGTCGAGGTACCGCTGCGCTACGCGGTTGTGCGCGAGGGCGTCGACCCCAAGACCATCGTCTCCAAGTTCAGGCGGATTCCGGTCGCTCTGCCGCCCGGTACGACCAACGTTGCTTTCACCGACATCGAGGAGGACCTGCGCTTCCCGATGCCGGGCCGCGCCGAGCTCGAGGCCTATGTGGTCTATGTCGGCTTCGACGACACCGGCGACCGCAACCGGCCGCCGGCGCCCAAGAAGTCCGCGCCGAAGAAGAAGTAGCGCTGGCCGTCACAACTGCCGTAGCCCGGGTTGAGCCATAAGCGCGTTCACGCGCGTCTTTCGACGCGCTATGGCAAAACCCGGGGTGGCTTGCTTTGCTTGCTTTTGCAGAGAGGCTGATCCCGGGTTTCGCTGGCGCTCAACCCGGGCTACCCTTGATCACGAACGGGCCGAACCAGAAGCCCGTCACGACTTTAATGGGAGGATGGAATGATACGGATTGTCCGAGACGTGATGCTTCCTTGCGTCTTCGTGCTCTCGACGCTCGGGCCCGCGCCCGCGCAGACCGTGCCGAAATTCGAGGTCGATCCAAGCTGGCCAAAGACACTGCCCAGCAACTGGATCATCGGCACCATCGGCGGCATCACGGTCGATGCGCAGGACCACATCTGGATCAACCAGCGGCCCAGCGGGCTCGATGCGCGCGAGAAGCGCGCCTCAACCGCGCCGAACGTGAAATGCTGCGTGCCGGCGCCGCCGGTGATCGAGTTCGATCAGGACGGCAAGGTGGTGCAAGGCTGGGGCGGTGATGGTCCGGGCTATACGTGGGGCAACGACGGGCACGGCATCCATGTCGACCACAACAACTTCGTCTGGGTCGGCGACAATGTCGAGACCGGCGGGCACATCTTCAAGTTCACACGCGACGGCAAGTTCGTGATGCGAATCGGCAAGCCCGGCACGCCGGGCGGATCGAACGACACCGAGCATCTCGGCCGACCCGCCGAGATGGTGGTCGATCGCGAGACCAACGAGCTGTTCGTCGCCGACGGCTACGGCAACAAGCGTGTCATCGTGTTCGATGCCGCGACCGGCGCCTACAAGCGGCACTGGGGCGCCTACGGTAACCGGCCAAGCGACGACAAGGTCAACTGGGATTTCAAGGGACCGCCGCCGCAGCAGTTCACCAACCCGGTGCACTGCATCACCATCACCATCGACGGACTGGTCGTGGTCTGCGACCGCCAACACAATCGCATGCAGTTCTTCCGCAAAGATGGGACCTTCGTGCGCGAGACCTTTGTGCTGAAGGACAGCTATCCGGGCACGATCGGCTCGATCGTCAAATGGCCCGATGCGGCGCAGACCTATCTCCTTGGTGGTGGATGACCCGAATGGCCAGTTCCACGTCGTCAACCGCGTGAGCGGCGAGGTGGTGAACAGCGTCGGCCGGGTGGGCCACCAGCTCGGTGAGTTCTACAATCTGCATTTCATCGGCATCGACAGCAAAGGCAACGTCTACAGCGCCGAGGTGCAGGGCAAGCGCGTGCAGAAATTTCGCAATATCGGCGGGCTGTGACCGGACGAGCGGCAGAGTTTATGCGAACGAATCGTTGGAGATAGGCAGAGCAGTGCCACAGCGTTCCCTCCCCCCTTGCGGGGGAGGGACAGGGAGAGGGGTGCAACACGCAGTGCATCTGTTTGGTAGCTCAAGCCCAAGAGATGCAGCCAGCCGTTTGTCACCGAGTCTATGGCGGGACTGGCTTCGCGCTCGGCGTTCTATCGCCACCCCTCTCCCTGTCCCTCCCCCACAAGGGGGGAGGGAACCCTGTGGCGCGCACCTTCGTAGCTTACGCCCATGTGCCTGCGAGCGAACTCGTAAGAGCAACAAGTCGTAGCCCGGATAGAGCGAAGCGATATCCGGGTTCAGCCGAAAGATCGGCACGCCAAGGCCCGGATTTCGCCGACGCTCAATCCGGGCTACAGCGCTGTCGTACGTGCTGTATCAATTCAGCTTGGACTTGAGGTCGGCGATGCCCTTGTTGATGAGGTCATCGGCGACGCTGCCCTTGACGGTCTGAGTGAGGATCTTCTCGGCCGCCGCAACGGCGGCTTCGGCGGCGGCCGCGCGCACGTCAGCCAGCGCCTGTGCCTCGGCCTGCGCGATCTTGGTTTCCGCCATCTTGGTGCGGCGCGCCACGAACTCCTCCATCCGCGTCTTGGCCTCGACCGCCAAGCCGGTCGGCCTCGGCCTTGGCGCCGGCGACGATCTGCGCAGCCTCGCGCTCGGCGGACTGCTGCTTGCGCCGATACTCGGCCAGCAGCGCGGCGGCCTCCTCCTTGAGGCGGCGGGCCTCGTCGAGGTCGGCGCGGATGCGCCCGGAGCGCTGGTCAAGCGCGCCCGTGATCAGCTTGTGGACCCCAAAGTAGATCAACACGCCGACGAAGATCACGAAGGCGACGGCGACCCAGAATTCGGCTTCAGCGAACATCTTGTCCTCAGCGCTTGAGCACGTCGGCGACGGCGGCCTCGACCTCGCGGCCTGCAGGTGCCGAGCCGGTCAGGCGCTCGACGATGGCAGCGGCGGCGTCGACCGCAATGCCCTGGACGTTGGTCATGGCAGCCGACCGGCGTGCCGCGATCGTCTTCTCGGCCTCGCCGATCTGGGTATTGAGCTTGGCGTCGAGCACCTTGCGGGCGCTCTCGGCGGCCTTGGCCTCGCGTTCGCGGGTCTCGTTGGCGAGGGCCTGGGCCCGGCCGCGGGCATCGGCCAGCGATTTCTCGTAGGCGACTGAAGCCGCGTCCGACTCTGCCTTCAGCCGCTCCGCTTCGGCGAAATCACTCGCGATACGCTGTTTGCGATCCTCGATGATCGAGCCGATGCGCGGCAGCGCGACGCGCGACATCAGGAGATAGAGCGCCACAAAGGCCAGCGTGATCCAGAGCAGCTGCGAGGCAAAGGTGTCCTTCTGGAACGGCGGAAAGCCGCCGCCATGTTCCGACGCCGGAACATGCTCCATTGTCTCGATCTGTTTGCTCTTCGGTGCCATTACGGGCTCCAACGATCAGGGTGGCCTAGCGGCGCTCGATCGGAGTCCGATCAGAACACGAACAAGAGCAGGAGCGCGATCAGCAGCGAGAAGATGCCGAGTGCTTCCGTCACCGCGAAGCCGAAGATCAGGTTGCCGAACTGGCCCTGGGCGGCAGACGGATTGCGCAGCGCGGCTGCGAGGTAGTGGCCGAAGATGGTGCCGACGCCGACGCCGGCACCGCCCATGCCAATGCAGGCGATACCTGCGCCAATAAACTTTGCGGCTTGCGGGTCCATGAAGGTCTCCTGTTCGTGCTTCGTTTGGATGAGTTCGGGCCTCAATGACCCGGGTGAATGGCGTCGTTGATGTAGATGCAGGTCAGGATGGCGAACACATAGGCCTGCAGGAACGCGACCAGAAGCTCGAGCGCGGTCAGGGCCACGGTCATGCCGAGCGGCAGGATCGCGCCGAGCGCCCCCAGAAAGCCAACACTTCCCAACATCACGACGAAGCCGCCGAACACCTTGAGGGTAATGTGGCCGGCCAGCATGTTGGCGAACAAGCGCACGCTATGGGAGACCGGCCGCGAGAAGAACGAGAGCACCTCGATGAACGTGACCAACGGCAGGATGTAGATCGGGATTCCGCTTGGCACGAACAGCTTCAAGAAGTGCAGCCCATGCTTGTAAAGGCCGTAGACGACGACGGTCAGGAACACCACGAGCGCCAGCGAGACCGTAATGATGATGTGGCTCGTGACCGTGAAGGTGTAGGGGATGATTCCGATGACGTTGACCGTCACGATGAACATGAACAGCGAGAACACCAGCGGGAAGAACTTCATGCCCTCGCTGCCGGCGCTTGAGCGCAGCGTGTCGGCAACGAACTCGTAGGACATCTCGGCGACCGACTGCATGCGGCCGGGCACCAGCGCGCGCGATGCGGTGGCGCCGATCGTCAACGCGGCGATCACCGCGATCGCGATCAGCATGAACAGCGCCGAGTTCGTGAATGCGATCTCGTACCCACCGATATGTCCAAAGGTGAGGAGATTTTGGATCTGGAATTGATGAATTGGATCCATGCCCGATCAGCCTGCCTTTTGGCGGCGCCGATCCGGCGGCCGCTATTGCCTCTTATCCGGCGGGTCCAGCGTGTTGGTTGGAACCACACCTGCCACCCGCATCACGTTGAGGACGCCCGCCGCAAATCCGAGCAGCAGAAAAACGATCATCCCCAACGGCGTCGTCCCGACCCAGCGGTCGATCAGCCAACCGATGCCGGCGCCCACCAGAACTCCCCCGACGAGCTCGGTTGACAGCCGAAAACCGCGGGCCATCGCCGACGCATCGGTGGTCGGACGCTGGCCGGGCTCACTGTCGGAAGGACCGTCGGAATGGTGCCGGCCGAGCCGTTTGCCGAGATCGCGCAACCTTGCGGAGAGCGCGGCCTCTTCGGCGGACGGTTGGTCGCGACCTTTGCGATCGCGTGCGTCGTCGGCCTGCTTTTTGTCGGCCATCCTGTCGACACCCGCGATGATCGCGGCTTTACCGCTGCCCCCGAGGCGCGCGGACCATACTGATTGGGTCTGGGTGAGTCAAGAATTCGGACCTTTCCGAGTAAGCGTCTGAAAACGAACTCGAATCGACGCGTCGGCGGGAGCCCGCGCAGCGGGGCCTGACGGCCCGGCGCGAGCGCTTCTTTGGTATAAATCTCTGGTGGTAATTTTGTCGGGCCCCGTGTTGCCACGATCCTTCGGCAGTGACTTGTTGCAGGAGCTATGAATGTGTCCGAAGCCAGAAGAGGGAAAGCCATGATCCGGATCGGACTGGCGATTATCGTTTTCGTGTCCGCGTTTGCCGCGCCGGGCTTCGCGCAGGACAGGCCAGACAGCGCGGACGGCCGCTACACTTTGCACCGCACCGACGAGGGCTATCCTGCGGCTCGATGGCCGCTCCGGGCAGGTGTCGCTGTGCCTGAAGCGGTCCGCCGGCTGGGAGTGCCAGGCCGTGCCGGATGAGCGCTCCGCGCTCGAGGGCGAGATCGCGCGCCTGCAGGCCGACAATGCCAATCTCAAGCGGGAGCTGCTGGCGCATAACCTGCCGCTGCCGGGCGGGGTCAGGCCTGGTATCTCAGGTCGCGAGGAGGAGCGGCTGCAGCTTCCGAGCGATGCCGAGCTCAACCAGATGATGACCTTCATCGAAAAAGTCTGGAAGCGGATGGTCGAGATGATCGTGACCACCCAGAAGGACATCATGAAGAAGCCGTGACGACGCGCGCCCGTACCAGCTCTGCGACCGGCGCTATCGCCGGCCGGTCAACAATCGCCAGCGTCGTCCCCGAGCTGATTGCGACCGCGACCCTGACGGTCGATACCCGGGGGCAGGGGTTTACCGACATCACCACGGAGGCGGTGCGTTTTGTGGCTGAGGCGGGGGCCGGCCACGGCAGCCTGCAGCTCTTCCTGCGCCATACCTCGGCGTCGCTCGTGATCCAGGAGAATGCCGATCCCGACGTGCAGGTCGATCTCGTCACCGCGCTCGATCGCATTGCGCCGGCGGACGCGGGCTGGGTCCACGATACCGAAGGACCCGACGACATGCCGGCGCACGTGAAGGCCATGGTCAATGGTGTCTCGCTGCAGGTGCCGGTGATCGATGGCAGGCTCGCGCTTGGCACCTGGCAGGGGCTCTATCTCGCCGAGCACCGCGCGCGGCCGCATCGGCGCGAGGTGGTGCTGCAGTTCATCGGCAGCCGGCGCTAAGCAATATCCGGCGAAACAGCTGAACAAGCCCGTTTGCGGCATATCAAAGCCGACCGTGACGGGATAGACTTGGATTAGCCATCGAGGCGGGGAGGGGCGCGCAGCGAGGGTCCGGGTTTGACTGACACGACGCATTATCGTTTTGTGATTGCCGACGATCATCCGTTGTTCCGCGGGGCGCTGCGGGAGGCGGTCACCGGTCTTTTCCAGCATGTCGAGATCGGCGAAGCCGGCTCCTTCGAGGACGTGGCCAAGCTTCTCGAAAGCGGCGGCGAAGTCGACCTCATCCTGCTCGATCTCAACATGCCCGGCGTGCGCGGCTTCTCCGGCCTGATGTATTTGCGCGCGCAGTATCCGAGCGTCCCGATCGTGGTGGTCTCGGCCAATGACGATCCTACCGTGATCCGCCGCTGCATGGACCTTGGCACCTCCGGCTTCATTCCCAAAACGCTCGGCATCGAGGAGATGCGGGCCGCGATCAAGCGTGTGCTCGAAGGCGGCGTGTGGACGCCCTCCGACGTCGACCTCAGCACCGGCGCAGACACCGAGACCACCAATCTGCTGGCGCGGCTCGCGTCCCTGACGCCGCAGCAGGTGCGCGTGCTGATGATGCTGTCGGAAGGGCTTCTCAACAAACAGATCGCCTATGAGCTTGGCGTCTCGGAAGCGACCGTGAAGGCCCATGTCTCCGCCATCCTGCAGAAGCTCGGCGTCGAGAGTCGCACCCAGGCGGTGATCACTGCGGCCAAGATCGAGGTCGGCCAGTGGAGCCAGGTGCCTCAGGATTGAGCCGCGGCACTACGATGATGTTTTGCCGCGGTCGTCGTTCGTCACGCTACGCGCTCTGCTATGCGCATTCCTGGAAACCCACCAACAGGCACATCGCGTGAGTTGCGAAGGTGCGTGCCTCACGGTTCCCTCCCCCCTTGTGGGGGAGGGACAGGGAGAGGGGTGGCGACGAAGCACAGAGCGTAAGGTTTATCTCGTGCACAGACTCAAGAAAGTCGACTGGCCACATCTTCTAAATCTCAGATATGAAAGGCAGTGCGTGTTGCACCCCTCTCCCTGTCCCTCCCCCACAAGGGGGGAGGGAACGTTGTGGCACCGCTCTGCCCAACCGCAGTCAGCATTCTCCTAGCGAGCTAATGACTTTCTCAGCCAGCCGGCGTGTAGCCCTTCGGTGCTTCCTGCATCAGCGCGAGCGTGTGGCCGTCCGGGTCGGCGAAGAACGCCATCCACAAATCGTGATCGTCCATCTTGGCGATCAGATGCGGCTTGCTCTGAAACGCGACGCCGCGCTTCTCCAGCTCACGCACCGCAAGCGAAATGTCGGCGCAGCGGAAATAGATGACCGAGCTTTTCGGGATGTTGTCCGGGCTGTGCGACTTTTCCAGCATCAGCCGCACGCCGGCGCAGTCGAAGAAGGTCAGGTCACCGAAGCGATAGAGCTTCCGCAACCCGAGCACATCCCGATAGAAGGCCTCGGCGCGGTCGACGTCGCCGACCGCAAGCGCGATCTGTCCGATATGGTCGAGGTTGAGAAGCATCGGTTGATGGCCGAAGCCCTTATTCCGGGCGCCTCACTGGGCTGGCACGGTCGCGGGCTTGCTCGGATCGGAGACCTGGATGATCAGGTATTTGAGCTTCTCGGTCGTGCTCGGGTTGCGCGAGATTGCGTGCAGCGCGTTGGGATACTCGTAGAAGACCTCGCCGGCCTTGAGCGTGCGCGCCGGGCCGTCGTCTATCTTGACCTCGTAGGTGCCTTCCAGGATGTAGCCGACCGTATGGCTGCCCGGATGCCGGTGCGCTCCGCTGCCGTTGCCGGGGTCGCGCTCGGTGAGCCTTACCGTCAGGTGGCGGCCCATGACGTCACTCATCTCCTGCTTGAACAAATCCGTGGTTCGCTGTCCCGTTTGCGCCTGTGCCTCGACCGGCAGGAGCGAGCGGAATTGGCCGGTCGCGACGAAAAGCGTTGCGAGCGAAGCGGTGGCGGCGACCGCGACATGCGACAGGATTGATTTGACTTTCACGACTGTTCCTCCCGTTGTGTTTCTTCAAGTCACTCGTTGATCCGAGTTCAGTCATTCCGCGGCAGCGACCCGATGCACGCGCGATTGTGCGAGCAGGGCGCGCAGCGCCGCCGGCTTGACCGGCTTGTTGAGCAGCTGGATCCGCTGCGCGCGCGCCGCTTCCCGCACCGCGGCGCCGCGATCGGCGGTGATCAGGATCGCGGTCGCGGCCCGCGAAGCGGCGGCGCAATTGCGCAATCGCCTCGATGCCGTTCTCCTCGCCGAGATGATAGTCGATGAGCAGCGCGTCCGGTGCCTGCTTGCTCTCGGCAAGCGCGGCCAGCGCCGACGCGAGATCGGCTGCCTTGACGACGCGGCAGCCCCAGCCGCCGAGCAGCATCTCCATGCCGTCAAGGATGGTCGGCTCGTTGTCGATGCACAGCACGCATAGGCCGGCAAGCTGGCCGCGATCGACCTCGGCGCTGTCGCGCGCCGGTGCGCGCGCCGGAAGGGCGGCGGAAAGCGGAACCTCGACCGAGAATTGCGATCCGCGACCGACTGTCGAGACGACCGCGATCCTGTGGTCGAGGACGCGCGCGATGCGCTCCACGATCGAGAGGCCGAGCCCGAGCCCGCGCGCCACTCTCGCGCCCTGGTCGAGACGGTGGAACTCCTGGAAGATCGCCTGCTGCTTGGAGCGCGGGACACCGAGGCCGGTGTCGTAGACGTCGATGCGCAGCCGGTCGCCATGGCGACGGCAGCCGACCAGCACGCGGCCCTTGGGCGTGTACTTGATCGCGTTCGAAACCAGGTTCTGCAACAGCCGCCGCAGCAGGCGGCGGTCGGATTTGACCGCGAGCGAGCAGGGCATGAAGTCAAGCTGCAATCCCTTGTCCTGGGCGAGCGGCTGGAACTCGACCTCGAGCTGGCGCAGCAGCTCGTCGATCCGGAACCTGCTGAGCTCGGGCCGCATTGCGCCGGTGTCGAGGCGCGAGATGTCGAGCAGCGCGCCCAGGATCTCCTCGACGGCGTCAAGCGAGGCATCGATATTGCCGACGAGCTGCGCATCCTCGCCGAGCCGCTGGCGCTCGACCAGGCTGGTGACGTAGAGGCGGGCGGCGTTGAGCGGCTGCAGGATGTCGTGGCTGGCGGCGGCGAGAAACCGCGTCTTCGAGATGTTGGCCTGCTCGGCCTCGCCTTTGGCGCGGCCAAGCTCGGTGTTGAGGCGCAGCAGCTCCTCGGTGCGTTCCCGCACCCGGCGCTCGAGCGATTCATTCGCCCGTTCGAGCTCTTCGGCGGCCTTCACGCTCGGCGTGATGTCGGTGAAGGTGGTGACGATGCCGCCGTCCGGCAATCGGTTGGCGCGCACCTCGATCACGAGGTCGCGCTCGGCCGAGCGCTCGAGGAACGGCTGGCTGGCCGAGACATAGCGGACGATGCGCTCGCGCACCAGCGTATCGATGGCCTCGGCGTCCAGCGCCGTGCGGCCCACATTGTGGCGCAGGATTTCCTGGAGCGGCGTGCCGATCC
The DNA here is from genome assembly GCA_963817015.1 of uncultured Alphaproteobacteria bacterium. GTDB lineage: Bacteria > Pseudomonadota > Alphaproteobacteria > Rhizobiales > Xanthobacteraceae > VAZQ01. Next base: position 920,085 of record CAWFMV010000019.1, read on the forward strand.
GGGTGAACTGCGGCGGCAGCTCGAGCATCTCGCCGAACTGCCGGTTCCAGCAGGTCAGCTGCAGGTCCTTGTTGAACACCGCGATGCCCTGGCGCACGTGGTCGAGCGCGGTCTGCAGGATTTCGCGATTGTAGTGGATCGCTGCGTTCGCATCGTCGAGCAGCTTGAGCGCGTCCTTCTTCGACACCGTGCGCTTGCGCAACAGCAGCGACAGCACGAGACGCGAGGACGCCGTTCCGATCGCCGATGCGAGCAGGTGCTCGGCGAAACGCAGGAGCTGGAAGTCCGCTTCGGCCTTCGGATCGAGCACGAGCGCGTGGGTGGAGGTGTAGCTGTCGAACGAGGTGCGGGTGCGCTCCTCGCCGAGATAGCGCGCGACCGTGGAGGTGAGCTCGTCGACCGTCACGGCCGAGCGCCAGAGCCGGAAGCTCGGCGTCATCGGCGTAAGCGCGGATGGCACGAACAGATCGGCCTGCAGGCGCTCGATCGAGACCGACGCGCGCGTGAACGAGAACGCCACATAGGCCAGGACGTTGAATGCAAGGCTCCAGACCACGCCGTGCACCAGGCGCGGCAGGTCGAGGCCCATCAGCGCCTGCGGCCGCAGCCAGGCGATGCCCCAGGGGCCTTCGTTGAGGATCGTGGTCCCGACGATGCCGGCATCGGCGAAGCTCGGCAGCATCAGCGTATAGGCCCAGATCGCGATGCCGATGGTCATCCCGGCCATCGCGCCGCGGGCGTTGGCGCGGCGCCAGATCAAGCCGATGAAGAAGGCCGGCGCGAGCTGCGCGATCGCGGCGAATGACAGAAGCCCGATCGAGACCAGGTGGGCATCGCCGGCGAGCCGGTAATACAGATAGGCCAGAAACAGGATCCCGAAGATCGCGACCCGGCGCACGGCAAGCAGCAGCCAGCCGAGGCTCTGGCCGCCGCCCATGAAGCTTTCACGCTGCTTCAACACAAGCGGCATCACGATGTCGTTCGACACCATGATGGCGAGCGCCACCGTCTCGACGATCACCATGGCGGTCGCCGCCGACAGGCCGCCCACGAAGGCCGCGATGGTGAACAGGTTGGAGCGGGCCTCGAGCGGGAGCGCGAGCACGTACATGTCGCTGTCCACCTGCCCGGGCGCAAACGTGAGCAGCCCGGCCAGCGCGATCGGCAGCACGAACAGATTGATCAGCACCAGGTAGAGCGGGAACAGCCAGGCGGCGCGCCGGATCTCCCGCTCGCTGTTGTTCTCGACCACCGTGACGTGAAACTGCCGCGGCAACAGCACGATGGCGAACAGCGAGAGCATTGTCATCGCAACGAGCGTGCCGGTGGCGGGCTCCCCATGCAGCACCTTGGCGGTCGCCGGCTCGCTCAGCGCGCGCGCGAACAGCGCCGCCGGCCCATCGAACATCCAGAACGTCACAAAGATGCCGACGGCCACGAAGGCGACGAGCTTGACGATCGACTCGGTCGCGATCGCCAGCATCAGCCCGTGCTGATGCTCGGTAGCGTCGATATGGCGGGTGCCGAACAGGACCGCGAACGTCGCCATCGAGAACGCGACGAACAGCGAGATGTCGCCGAGCACCGGCTGCATCGCGCCGCTTTCGGGATGGATATGCGCCAGGATCGTGCTCAGCGACGCCGACACGGCTTTGAGCTGGAGCGCGATATACGGAATGGTGCCCACGATGGCGATCAGCGCCACGGTGGCGGCGACAACCTGGGCCTTGCCGTAGCGCGCGGCGATGAAGTCGGCGATCGAGGTGATGTTCTGCGTCTTGGCGAGGCGCACGATCCGCATGATCAGCGGCGAGCAGAGCCCGATCATGACGATGGGGCCCACATAGATCGTCAGGAAGTCATAGAAGCCCGTGCGCGAGGCAAGCCCCACCGAGCCGAAGAAGGTCCAGCTGGTGCAGTAGATCGCAAGCGAGAGCGGGTAGATGAGGTTGCGCCAGCCGCCCTCGCGGCCGAGCGCCCGCGTGCGGTCGCCATAGCTCGCAATGACGAACAGCAGGCAGATGTAGCCGAGCGCAACGGCGATGACGATCCAGCCTTGCAGCATGGTCGATTGGGCCACCTCGGGGCGTTTGAGGCATTCTACCGCAGGTGCCTGCGGAAGGGCGAAGATTCCATGCCCCAGCTCTGGTTGGTTAAGCGGCTGCGGCAAGGCGGAATAAGCGCTCTGCGCGGCCGGTATTTGACGGGGCGATGGGTTAACGGCATTGATCCGCCGTCGCGGACGGCGCGTCGCCTAAGCCGTGGGGGCCTCTCACCGGAATGCTGCCGCCGTTTCCGAAACAAGCTCTCATTCCCTACGCCGAAACGCTGCTGATCGCGGCCGCCGGCGGGGTGACGTTTACCTTGATCGGAGTTCCCGCCGGACTGGTGTCGGGCTCGATGCTGGTCACCGCGGCGGCGGCGCTGATGGGGCGGCCCACGAAGGTGCCGCTGTCGCTGGCGCGGGTGTGCTTCGTGCTGATCGGCATCCTGTTGGGGGCGGTGGTGACGCCGGCAACGCTGCGCGGCATGGCGACCTGGCCGCTGAGCATCGTGGTGCTGTCGGCCTCAACGGTGGTGATGATTGTCGCGACCACCGCCTATCTGCGCTTCGTGCATGGCTGGGAGCCGCTGTCGGCGCTGCTCGGCGCGAGCCCCGGCTCGATGGCGCAGGCGCTCGCGCTCGCGACCGAGTTCGGTGCCAATATGCGCGGCATCGCGATCGTCCAGACGGTGCGGGTGCTGCTGGTCACGATCGGGCTGCCGAGCGGGCTCGCCTTGTTCGGCCTGGCGGCGAGCGGCCTCCCGCCGACGCCGGCCGGTGCAGGCTCCTCGCTTGGCGAGCTTGCGGTCCTGGTCGTCGCATCGACCATGAGCGCGGTGCTGGTGCACTGGCTGCGGTTTCCGGGCGGGCTTCTGTTCGGCGCGATGGCGGCGTCGGCGGTCCTGCACGGTAGCGATCTCGTGCACGTGACGCTGCCGTGGTGGCTCGGCAGCTCCGCCGTCGTGGTGCTGGGCGCACTCGTCGGCTCGCGTTTCGCCAACACGTCGCTCACGATGCTGCTCGAGTATTTCTGGGCGGCGCTCGGCTCGGCGGCGGTCGCCATCGCAGTCTCGGCGGCGTTCGTGCTGGTCGTGGTGAGCCTGCTGCCGTTTCACGCTTCCGACGTATTGATCGCATTCGCGCCCGGCGCCCAGGACACCATGATGGTGCTCGCGCTCGCGCTGCACCTCGACCCGGTCTATGTCGGGGCGCACCACCTCACGCGGTTTCTGATCGTGACCTTCTCGGTGGCGGTGACGGCGCGGCGGCTGGCGCGCAGCCGTGCGTGGCGAGGCAGAGCCGCGCGGCTAGCGCCGGAGGATTGAGCGGGATCGTCCTCAAGCCGAGCTACATTCTCCGCTCATTCCGGCGCAAGCGGGAATCACGGTCCAAGCGTGATGAAGAGCTGGGTCGCCGCTTTCGCGGGGACGAACGGCGTTGAAGCGCCGGTGAGCCTGTTACTCCGCCGCCATGGCGTGCTTGCCGCGCGGGAGCTTGAGCCGGTCCCACACGTCGAGCCAGCGCTTCCGCCAGGCCATCGATCAGCGCGTCGTCGTGATACGGCGACGGCGTGATGCGCAGCCGCTCGGTGCCCTTCGGCACGGTCGGATAGTTGATCGGCTGGATGTAGATGCCGTGCTCCTCGAGCAGGAGGTCGGTCGCCTCCTTGCACTTCTCGGCATTGCCAACGAACACCGGCACGATGTGGGTGTCGTTCGCCATCACCGGCAGCCCGGCCGCGATCAGCACCGCCTTGGTGCGGGCGGCGCGATCCTGGTGGCGCTCGCGCTCGAAGCTCGAGGTCTTGAGATGGCGGATGGCGGCCGCCGCGGCCGCGCAGATCGCCGGCGGCAGCGCGGTGGTGAAGATGAAGCCCGCCGCATAGCTGCGCACCGCGTCGACCAACGCGGCACTGCCCGCGATATAGCCGCCGAGACAGCCGAAGGCCTTGGCGAGCGTGCCCTCGAGCACGTCGACGCGATGCATGACGCCCTGCAGCTCGGCCTGGCCGCCGCCGCGCGGCCCATACATGCCGACCGCATGCACCTCGTCGGCGTAGGTCATCGCGCCATAGCGCTCGGCGAGATCGCAGATACGGGCGATCGGCGCGATGTCGCCGTCCATCGAATAGAGCGTCTCGAACACGATCAGCTTCGGCCGCGCCGGATCGGCCGCCTTGCAGCAGCTCTTCGAGATGGTCGGCGTCGTTGTGGCGGAAGATCTTCTTGTCGGCGCCCGACTGCCGCACGCCCTCGATCATGGAATTGTGGTTCCAGGCATCCGAGAGGATCAGGCAGTTCGGCATCAGCTTGACGAGCGTCGAGATGCCGGTCTCGTTCGACACGTAGCCCGACGTGAAGACCAGCGCGGCTTCCTTGCGGTGCAGGTCGGCGAGCTCGCGCTCGAGCTCGACCAGCGGGTGATTGGTGCCCGCGATATTGCGGGTGCCGCCGGCGCCGGTGCCCATGCGGGTCGCGGTCTCGACCATGGCGCCGATCACCTTGGGGTGCTGGCCCATGCCGAGGTAGTCGTTCGAGCACCACACGACCACGTCGCGCGGCCCTTGCGGGGAGTGCCAGACGGCGCGCGGGAAGCGCCCGGCCAGCCGCTCGAGATCGGCAAACACGCGATAGCGCCGCTCGTCCCGCAGACGGTCGAGCGCGTCAGTGAAAAACACGTCGTACTTCATAGGATTCCTACCCCGGCGACTGTTACTCTTATGGTCAGTACCTTGCTCGGTACCTTGGAATTCTCCCAGCATGGTTTTAGAGGGGTTCCAGGTCTGTTGTCGAGGTGGAATGTGGCCCGGGAACGGCGGTCGCGGCCGAAAGTGACGGTGAAATCGGATGCATTCGGCGACCAAATTCCTTCTATTCCCGCAGCGTCACGGACCATGTACGGACGGGGCCGCGGATCTGGACGCGCGGATGCGGGGGGAGTTGGTTCGATGACTGACCCGATGGCTAACCATGGTGTCGGCCTTGAGCATGGCCTGACCAATTACGGCGACCGCGATTTCTCGCTCTATCTGCGGCGCTCGTTCGCGCAGTCGATGGGCTATTCGCGCGCGATGCTGGGCAAGCCGGTGGTCGGCATCGCCTATACGGCGTCCGGCTTCAACAATTGCCACCGCCACTTCCCGGAGCTGCTCGAGGCGGTCAAGCGCGGCGTGCTGGCGGCCGGTGCGCTGCCGATCGAGTTCCCGACCATCTCGCTCGGCGAGGTGTTCCTGAGCCCGACCAGCCTCAAGTTCCGCAACCTGATGTCGATCGACACCGAGGAGATGATCCGCGCGCAGCCGATGGACGCGGTCGTGCTGATGGGCGGCTGCGACAAGACCGTGCCGGCGCAGCTCATGGGCGCGGTGTCGGCCGGGCGGCCGGCGATCATGCTGGTGGCGGGCCCGATGATGACCGGGCGCCACAAGGGCGAGCGGCTCGGCGCCTGCACCGACTGCCGCCGCTTCTGGGCGCGCTATCGCGCCGGCGAGGTCGAAAGCGAAGAAATTTCCGAGGTCGAGGGCCAGCTCGCGGTCACCGCCGGCACCTGCGCGGTGATGGGCACGGCCTCGACCATGGCCTGCATCGCCGAGGCGCTCGGCCTGATCCTGCCCGGCACCGCCGCGATCCCGGCCGTGCATGCCGACCGCCTGCGCGCCGCCGAGGCGACCGGCGCTGCCGCGGTCGCGCCTGATCGGCTCGACACCTGACGCCGGACCGCATCGTCAATGCGAAGTCGGTCGAGAACGCGCTGCGCGTGCTGCTTGCGCTCGGCGGCTCGACCAACGCGATCATCCACCTGACCGCGATCGCGGGCCGCGCCGGCGTGAAGGTGACGCTCGAGCAGCTCAACAGGCTGTCGGATGACGACGCCCGGTGCTGGTCAATCTCAAGCCGGTCGGCAACGGCTACATGGAGGATTTCTTCGCCGCCGGCGGCATGGGTGCGCTGTTGCGCGAGCTCAAGCCGCTGCTGCATCTCGATTGCATGACCGTGACCGGCGAGACGCTGGGCGAGCGGCTTGCCGGCGCCGGCGATCCTTACGTCGACCGCACCATCATCGCGGCGCGCGACAAGCCGTTCGAGCCGCAGGGCGGGCTGGTCGCGCTGTTCGGCAATCTGGCGCCGAAGGGCGCGATCCTCAAGCGCTCGGCCGCCGACGCCAAGCTGTTCGAGCACGAGGGCAGGGCGGTGGTGTTCTCCTCGCTCGCCGATCTTGCGGCGCGCATCGACGATCCGGCGCTCGATGTCGAGCCGCAGGACATTCTGGTGCTGCAGAACGCCGGCCCGAATGCGCCCGAGGCGATGCCGGAAGCCGGCTATCTGCCGATCCCGAAGAAGCTCGCGCAGAAGGGCGTCAAGGACATGGTGCGCATCTCGGACGCGCGCATGAGCGGCACGGCCTTCGGCACCATCGTGCTGCACGTGACGCCAGACGCGGCTTCGGGCGGCCCGCTCGGCCTCGTGCGCAACGGCGATCGCATCCGGCTTTCGGTCAAGGACGCGGCGGATCGAGCTTCTGGTCGATGAAGCCGAGTTGAAGCGGCGGGCTGCGGGCGCGACGCTTGCGCGCGAGATGCCCTCGCGCGGCTATGCCAAGCTCTATGCCCAGGAAATTCTGGGCGCCGATGAGGGCTGCGATTTCGCGTTCCTGCGGCCGCTGCAGCGAGAGGGAGGACGCAACGTGAAGGTCGAATCCGTCAAATATTCCGTGTCCGGCCTCGGCTGCAGTGGCGAGCTTGTCTACGACGACAGCGTCAAGACACAGCGCCCGCTGCTGCTGGTCGCGCCCAACTGGCTCGGCGTCACCAAGGACGTCATCGAGCGCGCCAAGACGCTCGCCGGCACGCGCTATGTCGCGTTCGTCGCCGACATGTTCGGCGAGGGCAAGGGCCCAAAGGGCAACGAGAACCCGATGGAGTTTCTCAAGCCCCTGATCGAGGACGCCGCCGAGACGCCGCCGGCGCATCGTGGCGGCGTTCGACACGATGACGAAGGAGGCGACCGCGCGCGGCATCGGCGACGCCAAGCGGCGCGCCGCGCATCGGCTACTGCTTCGGCGGCAGCAACGTGATCGACCTCGCGCGTGCCGGCGCCGACGTGCAGGCGGTCGTTTCCGTCCACGGCGTGCTGGCGACGCCGGCGCCGGCCAAGAAGGGCGACATCAAGGCCGCCATGCTGGTGCTGCACGGCGCCGCCGATCCGATTTCGCCGAAGGCGCATCGCGACATGTTCGAGGCCGAGATGGATGCCGCCGGCGCGCGCTGGTACTCGCTCACGTTCGGCAACGTGGTGCATGCCTATACCGATGTCGGCGTCAACATGCCGCCGGTCGCGGTCTACAACGAGCCCGCGACCCGCCACGGCTACGCGCTCGCGCATGCGTTCATCGCCGACGCGTTCGCAGGGAGGCTGTGAGGATACCGTGATCAGAACCGTCACCGGCGACGTCGAGAGGATCGAAGGGCGCATTCTCGCGCACGAGCATCTGCAGATCGATCTCTCGGCACAGAAAGGCCCGGCCAACAAGGTCGGCGAGGCCGAGATTCCGGCGGTGGTCGAGGATCTGCGCAAACCGCCAAGGAATTCGGCCTTGCCGCCATCACCGATCTCAGCGCGCCGCTCTGGGGCCGCGATCCGGCGGCGCTGCGCCGGATCAGCGAGCAGTCGGGCGTCAAGGTCATCTGCGCGGCCGGCTTATTACTGGGACCCGTTCCCCGAAGTCGCGCGAGAAGGCCTCGGTCGAGGCCATCCGCGACGCCATGATCGCCGAGATCGAGACCGGCACCGACGGCACCGACGTCCGTTGCGGCGTCATCAAGGTCGGCACCGCGCGCGAGCCGAACGAGCCGGCCGAGCGGCTGTTCCGGGCGGCGGCCGCGGCCGCGCTCGCGACCGGCGCGCCGGTCATCACCCACACGTCGAGCCCGGATCAGGCGGCCTGGCACATCCGCGTGCTGGAAGGCGCCGGCATGGACATGACGCACGTGGTCATCAGCCACATGGGCGCCGCCAAGGACGTGGCTCGCATCTGGTCGAGGTCGCGCGCGCCGGCGTGTTCATGGGCATCGACAAGGTCAGCTTCCCGAAGGGGCCGACCAACGTCGAGCTTGCCGATCTGGTGCGCGATGCCTGCGACAAGGGGCTCGAGCGCCAGCTCATCCTGTCGTCGGACGTGGCGCGCAGGACGATGCTGTCGCGCTACGGCGGGCGCGGCTACTGCCACCGTGTTCCGCGATTTCGTGCCGATGCTTGACGAACGCGGCATTCCGGCGGCGACGATCGAGACGATGCTGCTGCGACAATCCGGCCCGGATGCTGACCTTCGCCAAGGTGAAGGTGGGCGCATAGTCGTACTGATGGCGGTTGACCGCCGCGCATCCGGGGCCGATCATTCGTCCAGGCAAGAGGACGTCGCCATGGCCTGGTACGACAGGTTCAAGAAATATCGCAATCCCGAGGAGATGCGCTGGGTCGTGTTCGTGCTCGCCGCGCTCGCGGGCTTCTTGGCGCTGCTGCTATCGGGCCGCATCTCGCCCGCGCAGACTGCTCGCCTCAGCCGAGATCGCAAGCTATCAGGGCGCGGACCGCACACAGCGCCTGATCGAAGGCGCCAAGCGCGAGGGTACGGTCACGTTCTATTCGAACGCGCCGACCGACGACAACACGGCGCTGGTCGGCGGCCTTCGAGAAGAAATACGGGATCAAGGTCAATCTCTATCGCGCCAGCTCCGAGGAAATCCGCCAGCGCGTCCTCAATGAGGCGCGCGCCCGGCGCTATCGACGTCGATTTCATCCTCAACAACGCGCCCGCCATGGAGGCGCTGAACGCCGAGAAGCTCCTCTAGGAGGTCAAGTCGCCGTATCTCGCCGACCTGATGCCGTCGCGCGATCCCGCCGCTATCGGACCTGGGTCGGCTTCTGCCTCAATGTGCTGGTCCCGGCCTACAACACCAATCTGGTGAAGAAGGCCGACCTGCCGAAGAGCTATCAGGATCTGCTCGATCCGAAATGGAAGGGCAGGATCGCGATCGAGGCCGACGATTCCGACTGGTTCGCCGGCCTGGTCGAGGTGATGGGCAGGAGAAAGGCATCAAGCTGTTCCGCGACATCGCCGAGACCAACGGCTTCTCGGTGCGCAAGGGTCACACGCTGCTGACCAATCTGGTCGCGGCCGGCGAGGTGCCGCTGGCGCTGACGATCTTCAACTACACGGCCGAGCAGTTCAAGAAGAAAGGCGCGCCGATCGACTGGTTCACGCTCGATCCGCTTGTGGCGCATGCCGAACGCCGTCGCGGTCGCCGCCAATCGCGCCGCATCCGCATGCGGCGGTGCTGATGTTCGATTTCGTGCTGTCGGACGCGCAGCAGCTGTTCGCGGATCGCGACTATGTGGCGACCAGCCGCAAGGTCGCCTCGCCGCTCGATCGCGGCCAGCATCCACATGCTCGATGCGTCCAAGGTGGTGGCCGAAGGCGAGAAGTGGCAGCGCCTCTATACGCAGATCATCACGTCGCGTCGGTAGCGCACGGTGAGGACAGCCATGCACAAGATTCGCAATTCCGAAATCGATCGTCGACCGCGTCATCGCCCGGCGCGGCCGCGAGCTCGTCTACGACAACCTCGATCCGCGCCAGACCGCGCTGGTCGTGGTCGACATGCAGAACGCCTTCATGCTGCCGGGCGTCGCGCATTCGCTCTGCCCGATGGCGCAGGAGATCGTGCCCAACATCAACCGGCTGGCGCAGGCGGTGCGCGAGACCGGCGGCACGGTGGTCTGGATCAAGACCACGTTACGCCGACGAGACGCTGCAAGAGCTGGTCGACCTATTACGAGCTGAGCAGCGCCCGAGCAGGGCGCCAGGCGCATCGCAGGCGCTCACCGCCGGCAGCAAGGGCCACGAGCTGTGGGCCGAGCTCGATGTGCGCGACGGCGACCTCGACGGTCGAGAAGAAACGCTTCAGCGCCTTCATCCAGGGCTCGTCGAATCTGGCCGAGGTGTTGCGCGAGCGCGGCATCGACACTGTCCTGATCACCGGCACGGTCACCGGCGTGTGCTGCGAATCGACCGCGCGCGACGCCATGATGCTGCAATTTCAAGACCATCATGGTCACCGACGGCAATGCCGCCATGACGGACGAGGACCACAACGCCTCGCTGGTCGCGTTTCTATCTGACCTTTGGCGACATCATGTCGACCGACAAGGCTGATCGAGTGCCTGCGGCGCAATGCCGGCAAGGGGCTGGCGGCGGCGGAGTGACGATCCGCATTCTCGTGTCGTCCCCGCGAAGGCGGGGACCCATACGCCGATGTCATCGGATGTGGCACGGCTGATTTGTTCGCATGCGACGTGGCTATGGGTCCCCGCCTTCGCGGGGACGACAACCGTTAGGCTTGTGTGCCGCCTGCATCGCCCGCCAGACCTTCTCCGACGTCGCCGGCATCTGCACATAGGGCGCGCCGATGCGTGCGAGCGCATCGTTGACGGCGTTCATCACCGCCGGCAGCGCGCCGACGGTGCCGGATTCGCCCGCGCCCTTGACGCCGAGCGGGTTGGTCTTGGTCGGGACCTCGTTCTCGCCCAGCGCGAAGTCGCAGAAATTATCGGCGCGCGGCATGCAGTAGTCCATGAACGAGCCGGAGACGAGCTGGCCGGAGGCGTCGTAGACGATGTTCTCCATCAGCGCCTGGCCCGACGCCTTGCGCGATGCCGCCGTGCACCTGGCCGGCGACCAGCAGCGGATTGATCATGTGACCGACATCCTCGACCGCGTTGTAGCGCACGATCTCGACCGCGCCGGTCTCCTCGTCGATCTCGACCTCGACGACGTGGCAGCCGTTCGGGAAGGTGCGCTCGCCGCCGTCGAAGGTTCCGGTCTCGAACAGGCCGGGCTCCATGCCCTTCGGCAGGCTCTTGGGCGAGAACGAAGTCTCGCGCGATCTCGACCAGCGTCGATCGTCTTGTCGGTGCCGGCCACGATGAAGCGGCCTTGCTCGAACACGATGTCGTGCTCGTCGGCTTCCATCAGATGGGCCGCGAGCCGCTTGCCTTTGGCGATGATCTTGTCGGCGGCCATGAGCAGTGCGGTGCCGCCCGCCACCATCGAGCGCGAGCCGAAGGTGCCGGTGCCGATCGCGACCAGGTCGGTGTCGCCCTGAACTGAAGCGCACGCGCTCGGGCGCGAACGCCGAGCTTGTCGGCGATGATCTGCCGGAACGAGGTGGCATGGCCCTGGCCGTGGTCCTGCGTGCCCATCGCGATCGTCAGCGTGCCGGTCGGATCGAAGCGCAGCTCGGCGTGCTCGATCAGGCCCGACATTGGTGGAAGCGACCGTGTTCGACACGCCGATGCCGCGCAGCTTGCCGCGCGGCGCTTCGACTCGGCGCTCCGCGCTCGAAGCCGGCATAGTCGGCCTGTACCAGGCAATCCTCGAGGTTCTTGCCGAAAGTCGCCGCAGTCATAGGTGTAGACCAGCGCGGTCTGGTACGGCATCGCGCTGGCCGGAATGGTGTTGCGGCGGCGCAGCTCCGCCGGATCGATCGCGAGCTCGCGGGCGGCGAGATCGACCATGCGTCTCGAGCACATAGGCAGCTTCCGGCCGGCCGGCGCCGCGATAGTGGCCGGTCATCATCGTGTTGGTGAGCACGCCAGTCACCTCGACGTGGATGGCCGGCAGCACATAGGTGCCGGCCAGCACGCCGAGATTGTTGGTCGGCGGTCCGGCATTGCGGTCGGAGGAGTGATAGGCGCCGATATTCGCCAGGGTGCGCACCCGCAGCGCCGAGGAAGCTTGCCGTCCGGTCGAGCGCAAGCTCGGCCTCGCTGACATTGTCGCGGCAATGCTCGTCCGACAGGAAGCCTTCGCTGCGCTCGGACATCCATTTCACCGGTCGGCCGGAGCAGCCGGGCGGCCAGCGCGGTGAGCGAATATTCGGGATAGAGCGCGCCCTTCATGCCAAAGCCGCCGCCGACATTGTCGGCAATGATGCGGAACTTGCGTCTCCGGGACCTGGAAGATCTCTTCCGCGATGGTGCGGCGCATCAGGTGCGGGACCTGCACGGTGCAGCGCAGCGTGGTGCGGTCCTCGCGCGCATCGTATTCGGCGAGGCAGCCGCGCGGCTCCATCGAATTGGTGGTGAGCCGGCTGATCACCAGGCGGTGGCGCACGACGTGCGTCGGCCGCCGCGAACGCCGTCTCGACCGCGGCCTTGTCGCCGAGCTCGTGCACGAACGCATGTTGTCGGGGCAATCCTGCCACACCGCCGGTGCGCCAGGCGCGACCGCGGCCTCCGTGGTGGGCACCGCCGGCAGCGTCTCGTACTCGATCTCGATCGCTCGGCCGCGTCCTTGGCCTGTGCGATCGTCTCGGCCACGATCAGCGCGACCGGGTCGCCGACATAGCGCACGCGCTCGCGCGCGAGCAGCGGCTGCGGCGAGATGAAAGCCGGCGAGCCGTCGCGGCGCTTGCGCGGATGCCAGGGCCGCTGCAGGCCGAGCGCCAGCAGGGCGGGATCGCTGCCGGTCAGGACCAGGCAGCACGCCGGGCACCGCTCGTGCGCGCGTGCGCGTCGATCGCGACGATGCGCGCATGCGCATGCGGCGAGCGCAGCACATAGGCGCGAGCCTCACCGATAAGCTTCACGTCATCGACATAGCGGCCGGCGCCGCGCACCAAGTACGGGTCTTCCTCCCGCGGGACCGGCTGGCCAATTCCGAAATCACCCATGGTCACATTGCGGCCGGGCCACAACGGACGCCGGATCGGTTGATGGTGGGATGCATCCCAGGTTCGGGGCGCATCTATCGGGCGATGCCTTCTCAGGTCAAGGGTTGCCGGGGCCGCCTCAATTTCGCGGCTTGCATTATTGTGCGGCATGCGCGTTGACGAGTTTCGGAAACGAAGGGCATGAGCGACGCGTTGGTCTGGTATGGCTCTGGTTCAGGGCTTTAAATCACAAAGGCGTGGAACGCATGATGTGGATTAGGGAACGGACATTCTAGGACGCTGTTGTGATTCTGTGCGCCTTGCGCACCGCGCGTTTTTGGTTGAAGACACTGCGCATGCAGCCGGTCATCTCCATTTCCAATCTTTCCAAGACATATGCGTCTGGATTCTGCGCCATCAGGGACATCAACCTGGAGATCCGGCACGGCGAGATTTTCGCCCTGCTCGGGCCCAATGGCGCGGGCAAGACGACGCTGATCAGCATTGTGTGCGGGATCGTCAATCCGTCCCACGGCCAGGTGAGCGTCGGCGGCCACGACATCATTAAGGACTACCGCGCGGCGCGGGCGCTGATCGGGCTGGTGCCCCAGGAGCTCACGACCGACGCATTCGAGACCGTGTGGGCGACGGTCTCCTTCAGTCGCGGCCTGTTCGGCAAGCCAAACAACCCTGATCATATAACCAAGGTTCTTAAAGACCTGTCGTTGTGGGAGAAGCGAAACAACAAGATAATGACGCTCTCCGGCGGCATGAAGCGCCGCGTCCTGATCGCGAAGGCACTCTCGCACGAGCCGCAGGTTCTGTTCCTTGACGAGCCGACCGCCGGTGTTGATGTCGAGCTGCGCAAGGATATGTGGGAGATCGTCCGATCGCTGCGTGCTTCGGGGGTCACGATCATCTTGACGACTCACTACATCGAAGAGGCCGAGGAAATGGCCGACCGGATCGGTGTAATCAACAAGGGCGAGCTCATCCTTGTCGAGGATAAGGCCGCGCTCATGAGCAAGCTCGGCAAGAAGCAGCTGACGTTGCAGCTCCACAACAAGCTGGATGCCGTGCCGGCCTTGCTGGCTGGCCATCATCTCACCCTTGCGGCAGATGGTACCGAGCTGGTCTATACCTACGACACCAAGGGCGAGCGCACCGGCATCACGGCGCTGCTCGGCGACCTGAACGCCGCCCAAATTCGCTTCAAGGACCTGCACACGACGCAAAGCTCGCTCGAGGACATTTTCGTTGATCTCGTGAGGCGGCAGTGAATTTTCGAGCTGTTCGCGCAATCTACCTGTTCGAGATGTCGCGCACCGGACGTACGCTGCTGCAGAGCATCGTGTCGCCTGTGATCTCAACGTCGCTCTATTTCATCGTGTTCGGCGCCGCAATCGGCTCGCGCATGCGCGAGATCGACGGGGTCGACTATGGCAGCTTCATCGTGCCGGGCCTGATCATGATGCTGCTGCTCACGCAGAGCGTGGCCAACGCCTCCTTCGGCATCTACTTTCCCCGCTTCACCGGCACGATCTATGAGATTCTGTCGGCGCCGATCTCCTTCATCGAGATCGTGCTCGGCTATGTGGGTGCCGCCGCGACCAAGTCGATCATTCTCGGCTTTCTGGTGCTCGCGACCGCCGCCCTGTTCGTGCCGCTCAAGATCGCTCACCCGGCCTGGATGGTGGCCTTCCTGGTGCTCACCGCCGTGACCTTCAGCCTGTTCGGTTTCATCATCGGGGTCTGGGCAGACGGCTTCGAGAAGCTGCAGGTCGTCCCGCTCCTCGTCATCACGCCACTCGCGTTCCTGGGCGGCAGCTTCTATTCGATCAGCGTGCTGCCGCCGGCCTGGCAGACCGTCACACTTTTCAACCCGGTCGTCTATCTCATCAGCGGCTTCCGCTGGGCGTTCTTCGAGATTGCCGATGTGGGTGTTGCGGTCAGTCTGGGGATGACAGCCGCCTTTCTGCTCGCGTGTCTCGTAACGATCTGGTGGATATTCAAGACCGGCTATCGGCTCAAGAACTAGTGCCGCCGATTTGAAGTTCCTGCACCACCTGCAGCAAACTCTGTCACCTCTGCGCTCGTGGCAATGCGCAAGCAGGAACCCCGGGCTTTAGCCCGGGGCATTGTACCAGCCTGACAACAGGACCGCGCTTAGTAAGGTCCGCCAACCGGGCTTCCCCAGTTGAACCTCCAGACCAGCTCGCTGCGGATGGTCTGCACGAATTTCTCGCTATCCACTGACAAGTCGGTGCGCGCTCCACTCGGACTCCTCACGATCAAGAGGTTATCCTTGTCATAGGACGCGAAGCGATATTCGGTTCGCCAGAAGAGACCGGGCAACCAACCGAGGTTGTATTCAAAGCCGCTCCCGAGAAACCAGCCCGAATAGGTATGTTGGTCAATTCGGAAGCCAGCGGGATCACGCGGGTTAGTGAGAAATGCCAGCTCAACGCCAGAGAATCTTGCCTCGGTGAAGCCGCCACTGACGTAGGTGAGGACTGCCGGCGTGATCAGGTAGCCAATGCGGCCGCCCACCGCCCATGCCGATTGCAACGTCTCTCCGCCCACCAATGACGTCGCCGTTGAACGAGGCAGCGAAGTCGCCCTTGATGCCCGAGAAATCATAGTCGCCAAATACGCCAATGACCCAGCGCTCGCCGACTTGGTAATCGCAGCCGCCACCCACGGTGCCAAACCAGCCGCGACCACCGGTCCTGATCTCTGTGCCCGTTTGGATGGTGTCCTTAAAGCCGTTTGTATCCTGATTCCACATGCCGTAACCGCCACCGCCCTTAACGTAGCAGCCAGTCCAATTGTAGACGGGCGCTGGAGGCGGTGCCGGCAGCGCTTTCACGGGCATGTCGGCTGCCATTACCGAAGTTGCTATCGCTGAAGTTGCTAGTGTGGTGAACGCAAACCCAATGATGCTGCGCATCATCGTTCCTCCATCGCTTAATGAATCCCGACCTCGACGTGCGGACTTGGCCGAGCCAGTTGTTGTGATGGTACTTTGTTGGCCGCTCCACGCGGCGGTACGCAATGGAGGACGCTTCTGTTTTGAGAAAACATGATGAAAATATTGAGAGTGTTGCATCAAGACGACTTATTGCTATTCACCAGTAATAAAACTCAAGTGGAACTCAGAAACTTTCTTTTCTCCTGTGCGAGCGCGTCAGTAACTTTCTTTTCGGAATGGAACTCAAGTGTCGGACCGCTCACATAACCGCGCATTGTTCAGAGGGCACCAGTCTTGTTCCAGCCGAATATGGGCGAGGTCTAAACAAGGCAGGTTCTGGCGCGACCAGATTAAACCAGCTGCCTATCGGACTGCACGAAGGCGGAAGGGGGAGCGTGACGCTGTTGCGGGGCCACCCGATGGGACGCGACAGCGCGAGCCTTGGACACGGCTGATCAATGTCCGCTGGGGGCAGAATGCGAAGAACTCAGGGTGAGCAAATGTCTTCCGGTTCGCCCGAAAGCAGACATTCGATCTGCCGCTTTTTGAGTACACCCTCACGACTGCGACGCCACGCCCCTTGCCAAAACCGCAGGCCTTTTTGCTAGGCTTGCCGCATGCCTGAACACATCCTTCGTACGCTGCGGTGGCTTCTTGGCAGCCTTGCGCTCGCCCTCACGTCGCCCGCGCTTGCGGCCGACCTCTACCAGGGCAAGACCCTGACCGTGATCGTCGGCTATGCGCCGGGGGGCGGGGTCGATGCCAGCGCCCGCGCCATCACGCGCCACCTCGGCCGCTTCATTCCGGGGCACCCGAATATCGTGGTGCAGAACATGGAAGGCGCGGCTGGAATCGTATCGCTCAATCACCTCGACCGGCGCGTCGCGCCCGACGGTCTCACGCTCGCGATTCCCGGCCGCTCCTGGTACATCGAGGCGATCGTGCGGCGCTCGAGCATCGGCATTGATCCGGCGCGGCTCACTTATATCGGCAGTCCGGGCGCGGTGAGCGCGGCGGGTTTTGTCCATGCCCGCACCGGGATCACGACCTATGCGGGTTTGAAAGCCGCATCGAAGCCGGTCACCTTCGGGGCGCTTGGCGCCACGACGCCGACCGCCATGGCGCCGGCGCTGCTGGCGGCCAATGGTGCGCCGGTCAAGGTCGTGCTCGGCTATGTCTCGACGGCGCGCGTTCTGCTCGCGCTGGAGCAGGGCGAGATCGATGGCACGTTCACGGTCGGCAATGCGCTCGCCGCCCGTTCCGATCTTGCGGCCAAGATGGCGGTGCTGGTGCAGACCGCGCCGGCGCGCCCGGGCGTGCCGCTCCTGCGCGACGTCGTGCGGCCGCCCCATCAGCCGGTCGTCGATCTGGTGCAGGCGCCTGACAGCATCGGCCTGCCGCTGGTTGGTCCGGCCGGCATGCCGGCCGAGGCGACTGCTGTTCTGCGGCAGGCTTTTCTGGCCATGGCAGCGGACAAGGACTACCAGGCCGACGCCGAGCGGGTCGACTTGCCGGTAGGACAGCCGATCGAGGGCTCGCGCATCGCGCAGATGATCGCCGCGCTGGCGGCGAACGCCACGCCCGAGGTGATTGCGGAGTTCAGCCGGTTGGCCGGCGCAAAGTAACGCGCGGCGCGCTTACTTGCCGAATCCTTGGCGGATTGAATCGAGCCGGCGGACCGTCGCATCCGGAACAGGCACGCCTTTCTCAACAAAGGCAGGCTTATCGTAGCACGGCTTGATGGTTTCTTTCATGGCGCCGGTGTCGTTGTTGAATGCGATCTGACGGCACCGATTGTTCTCGGCCTTCAACACAATGCTGCCGTTGCGCTCCTCGATGCCGAACAGATCGCGCGGGGCTAGAGGCTGAAGGAGTGCGGACTTCAGGTTTGTCGTCACGGCCACCAGGATGGCGGCGCCGAGCACGACGAACAGGCCCGCGCACACGATCATGATGCGGCGGCGTTCTTGCGCAGCGCCCAGCATTACGGCCGTCTTGGGCGCGTCTGCCGGCCTCGCCACCTCTGCCTTGATCGAGTTGGTCGCTGTGCTCATGCATCAAGCCGTTCGGGTTCAGTGGCTCGGCACATGCAACGCTTCTTCAATCTTCGATCGCAGGACTTCGTCGGAAAAGGGCTTGAGAATATAATTGCTCGCACCGGCCTTCTTGGCCGCGATCACGTTCGATGCATTGAGCTCGGCCGTCATCAGGATGTAGCGGGTCGCGGCCAGCCGCGGATCGCGGCGCACCTGCTTGAGCAACTCGTAGCCGCTCATCGGCTCCATGTTCCAATCGGCGATCACGATGCCGTAGGGCTTCTCGATCATCTTGGTGAGTGCTGCCATGCCGTTGGGCGCGTCGTCGATGTCCTTGAAGCCGATGCGCGCCAAAAGGCTGCGCACGACCCGTACGGTCGTCTGACTGTCATCGACCACAAGAACCGGTTTGCTCAGGTACGATGCCATTGTTGTTCCGGATATCGCCGGTCACGTGACGCGCATTATCGGCCGGCCGACGCCGTGCGGGCAGCCGATCGACCGTTGATGCTAACCAAATGGTAAGACCAGTTTATGAATCCCGCGTTAGCGGGAGGTATATTGCTCCGCAGCAATTTGGCTCAACTGCCGGCGTGCCCGTCCACCGGATGGGTGACGGCCAGGGTTACGAATTCATTTACTATGCGCGGTGTGAGCAAAATTTGCCGAAAAAGCCCCGGCGTTGGGGGGCTTGGGCGGGCTGCGTGGGCGAATTTGGCGGCCAAAGGACGCCGCTGCCCGCATTGACGCCCGACCTCAAAACCGTCGAGATGTGACGGCCGGCACATTCTGACGGAGCGGGCTCATCCATGGTCCGGGTGCGAACGGTGATTGTGCGGCGGGACGCGCAGGGCCGGGATCGCGAGGGATCGATGGTGGCTCGCCCGCCGCGAGGGGACCATGAACGAATTGTCTACCGTCATTCCGATCGGGACGCCCTCTGCGGCACCTGCGCTGAGCGAGGACGTGCTGCGGATTCGCAACCTCACCACACCTATGGCAATGGCGTCAAGGCGCTCGCCGACGTCAGCCTCGACATTCCGCGCGGCATGTACGGCCTGCTCGGTCCCAACGGGGCCGGCAAGTCGACGCTGATGCGCTCGATCGCGACGCTGCAGAAGCCGACGGCCGGGAGCGTCAGCTTCGACGGCATCGACGTGCTCGCCGAGCCGATGCGGCTGCGCGCCACGCTTGGCTACCTGCCGCAGGATTTCGGCGTCTACCCGCGCGTCTCGGCCGAGGATCTGCTCGACCATATCGCAGTGCTCAAGGGCATCGGCCCCCAGCGCGCGGCGCGACGAGGTCGCGGCGCTCCTGCAGCTCACCAATCTCTACGAGGCGCGCAAGCGCGCGGTCGCGAGTTTCTCGGGCGGCATGCGCCAACGCTTCGGCATCGCGCAGGCGCTGCTCGGCAATCCGCGGCTGATCATCGTCGACGAGCCGACCGCCGGCCTCGATCCGGCCGAGCGCGTGCGCTTCCACGACCTTCTCGCCGAGATCGGCGAGAAGGCGGTCGTCATCCTGTCCACCCACATCCTCGAGGACGTCGCCGAGCTCTGCAAGCGCATGGCGATCATCGCGCCGGCCGCGTCGTCGCCGAAGGCAGCCCGAGCTCGCTGGTGGCGAAGCTCAGCGGCCGGCTCTGGCGCAAGCGTATCGTCGACCGCGCCCAGCTCGAGGAGCTGCGTCGCGCACCACAACGTCATCTCGACGCGCTATCTCGACGGCGCTACGGTTGCCTTTATCCTGAGCGACCACCGGCCGGGCATCGACTTCGAGCTGGCAGGTGGCGATCTACAAGACGTCTATTTCGCGACCGTCGCCGACGATCAGCGGGCCGCCGCCTAGTGCCCCGTTTCCGAAGTGACTTTATTTGCGGCGGGTGGGTAGGAGCTTGCAGCAGGCCGCCCCTAAGGGGGGCCGTATGCTGCGCAACATCGCGCTGTTCGAATTCCGCTATCAGCTCCGCCGCCCCATCGCCCTGATCTCGTTCCTGGTGTTCGCCGCCCTGGGCTTCGGCCTGGAGACCGTGGCGGTTCTCAACCCGACGTCGATTCATCCCAACGCGCCACGTGCGCTGGCCGGCGTGTTCGTCCTGTTCAGCGTGCTCGCCATGTTCCTGTCGCTGGCGACGATCGCGGACGTCGCACTGCGCGACGCCGAGACCCACATGGACGCGATCATGCGGACCCAGCCAGTGCACCGCGGCGTCTATGTGGGCGGCCGGCTGCTCGGTGCCTATGCGGTGGCCTTCCTGGCGTTCGTCGGCACCGCGATCGGCCTCATGGCCGCCGCCCACATGCCGTGGGTCGCGGCGGCCTCCGTTGGCCCATTCCGGCCGGCGGGCTATGCCATTCCGCTTTTGGTGATCGCGGTGCCCAATCTGTTCGTGACCGGCGCGATCTTCTTTACGGTCGCCACGCCGTCGCGCAGCCTGCTTGCCGACCTATCTGCAGCGCTGCCGTGCTCTTCGTGCTCTACGTCGGGTTGCGGGTTCTGATCTCCAGCGGCGCCTTGCGCTCGCTTGGTGCGATGGTGGACCCGTTCGGTCGGCTTGCGCTCATGACCGACACGGCCTATTGGACGAACGCCGAATACAACACGCACTCTGATCCCGCTCGACGGACTGCTGATGTGGAACCGGTTGCTTTGGATCGGCATCGGTCGTCCTATCGGTCGCCCTTTCGCAGTCTTGCGGTCCACGACGGACGCCGAATCGCGGGGGCATTGATCTGGCGCATCGCCGAGTTCCCCGGCCATGCGGCGAGCGACCCGTCCTGGTGCGGTGGCGCCGGAGGCTCGATCAGCTCAAGTACGCGTCGCGCATGAGGTCGGCTCGATCTTGCGCAGGTGGACGTTCTATGCTCTGCTGCTGCGTTGGCATCGCGGCCTGCGTCGGATCGCTTGGCGATCCGCGATCGCCGACAAGCGCGCCGTGAACTGCCGTCACCTAGGTGATGATCGACACGGTGGCGGCGGCCTTCGCGTTCGTCGCCCTGCTGGTGCCGATCGCCTATGGCGGCGAGCTCATCTGGCGCGACCGCAAGTACAAGATCGCCTCCATCATCGACGCGACACCGACCCGAATTGCGGTCTTTGTCCTTCCAAGATCATCGCGATCGCATTCACGGGTCCGATCCTGCTGCTGTAGTGCCGCATGATCGTCCGGCATAGGCTATCAACTGATCAGCGGCATTCACCGACATCGACTTCGGCGTCTATCTCGTCAAGCTGTTGGTTGTCGGCTGCCGGCGATCATGTTCGGCAGTGCTGGCATCCTGGTGCAGACCTGGCGAACCAGAAATTCGTCGGCCTGCTGATCATGCTTGCGTTGATGATCGCCATGCCGTCGGCTGGCTGGTCGGCATCGAGAATCCACTCTTGCTGCTGTTCGACGTTCCGGATTTCGTCCTGTCCGACATGAACGGCTACGGCCACTTCCTGGCGCGCACGCTCTGGTTCTGCGGCCTATTGGACTGCGTGACGGTGCTGGTCGCCTTCGCGACCCAACTCATTTGGATCCGCGGGACGGGCTCGCTTGTGGACCCGCATCAAGCAGCGCCAGCTCGCCATCTACGCCGGCCGTCGTATCGGTCGCCGGCGTCGCGCTCGCCGGGTACGGCAGGCGTCGCTGGCTACATCTATCTGGAATACGCACGTCCGCAACGTGTTCCCCTCCAGCACCGATGTCGAGCAGATCCAGGTCGACTACGAGAAGAAATATCGTCCGGTCGAGGCGCTTCCGCAGCCAAGGATCGTCGACATCGAGATGGAGGTCGACCTCAATCCCAGTGAGCGCGGCTATCGCTCGCGCGGGCGCTATGTGCTGCCAATCGCACCGACCGGCCGATCGAACGGGTCGTCGTCGAGTTCGTGCGCGCCAGGTGAGCGGGCCGAGCTGCAGGATGCCGAGCTCGCGGAGCGGGATGAGGACTTTCAGGTCTATCAGTTCCGCCCGCGCACGCCGTTCCTTCCAGGCGAGACGCGCACTCTGACGTTTGCAGCCACCGACTCCACGCCCGGGTTCCGCGCTGGCGACGACAACACGCCGATCGTCTACAACGGCAGCTTCGCGCATTCCGCGGCGCTCGCTCCCAACATTGGCATCCAGCCGCTCATCTACCTGCGGTCCACGGCGCGCCGCAAGGAACTCGGCCTTGAGCCCTTGCCGCCATTGGCCCACCGCGACGATCCGGTGCAGCTCAGGCGCAATTTCATCAGCCGGGATACGGATTTCGTCCGGTTTGCCATCACGGTGTCGACCAGCGCGGACCAGATGGCGCTGGCGCCCGGCGACCTGGAGCGCGAATGGACCGAAGGCGACCGGCAAGTTCTTCCGCTATCGTCTGGGCAAGCCGGCGCTGAATTTCTGGTCGGTGGTGTCCGCCCGCTATACGGTGGCGCGCGACACCTGGAACGACGTCGAGCTCGCCGTCTATCACATCCCCAAGCATGCCACCAACGCGCCGCGCATGATCGACGGCATGAAGCAGGCCCTGGCCTACTACTTCGGCGAATTTCGGTCCGTTCCCGCATCGACAGCTTCGCGATCGCCGAGTTCCCGCGCTATCAGGGCTTCGCTCAGTCGTTCCCGACGCTCGTTCCGTTCTCGGAAGCGATGGGCTTCATCTGGACCTGCGCGAGTCCCGCCTTCGACTATGTGTGGTACGTCACGGCGCACGAGACCGCGCATCAATGGTGGGGCCATCAGATCGTCGGCGCCGCCGTTGAGGGCGCGCAGTTCCTGTCCGAATCGCTTGCCGAATATTCGGCGCTGATGGTGACCGAGCATCGCTACGGTCCTCACAGGATGCGGCCGTTCCTCAAGCAGAGCCTCGACACCTATCTGCGCGGGCGCCAGCGCATATCCGACGAGCGACCGCTCGCGCGTCACACCTCGATCAGCAGGACTTTGTCCACTACCAGAAGGGCTCGCTCGCGCTTCTACGCACTCAAGGACGTGATCGGCGAGGACGTTCTCAACCGCGTGCTGGCCAAGCTCCTGCGCGAGCATGGCTTCAAGTCCGATCCCTATCCGACCACGCTCGATTTCCTTGCGCTGCTGCGGGCGGAGGCCGGGCCGGCGCATGAGCAGCTGATCGTCGATCTGATCGAGAAGATCACGCTGTGGGATCTGCGCGTGACCGGATCGGAGGCGACCGAGCGGCCGGACGGCAAGTGGCAGGTCCGCGTCGAGGTGCGCGCGAAGAAGCTTTATTCCGCCGGCAACGGCGAGGAGACCGAAGACGCCGCTCGATCAGTCGATCGACATCGGCCTGTTCGCCGCCGATCCCGATGCCCGCGCGTTCAGCGACAAGGATGTGATCGCGCTCGAGAAGCGGCAGATCAAAAGCGGCGACCAGACCGTCGAGTTTGTGGTCGACCGCAAGCCAGCCTTTGTCGGAGTCGATCCTTATCTCAAGCTGATCTCGCGCAACACCAGCAACAATGTGAAGAGCTTGGGAGCCAAGGCCGGATCGTGATGTCACTGAACATATCGTGGCTGGTTCTTGGACTGGCCGCCTTCATGACGGTTGCCATGCCGCAAGATGCGAACGCCGAGAGCGCGGCCAGCCGGGAATTGCTGGCGGCCGCGGAACGGGGCGATGGCGTGGAGTTGCAGCGCCTGATCGCTGCAGGCGTGCCGCTCGATCCAGTCGACGCAGCAGGACGAACGCCGCTCTTGATCGCAGTCGAGAGAAATCACGGCGGAGCGGCCGCTCTGTTGATCGCGGCTGGCGCCAACATCAATGCGCAGGCGGCCAATGCAGACACGCCCTGGCTCCTTGCCGGCGCGCTCGGGCGTGCCGACATGCTGCGGCTGATGATCCCGAAGGGGCCTGACTTCTCGATCCGCAATCGCTTCGGTGGCAATGCGCTCATTCCAGCCTGCGAGCGCGGTCACGTGGAGGCGGTGAGGGTGCTCTTAACGAGCGCGATCGACGTCAATCACGTCAACAATCTCGGCTGGACCTGTCTGCTCGAGATCGTGATCCTGGGCGACGGAGGGCCGCGCCATGTCGAGGTCACGCGGCTCGTGCTGGCGGCCGGCGCCAATCCCAACATTGCGGACAAGGACGGCGTCTCGCCGCTCGCGCATGCAAGGCGCAAAGGTCAGCGCGAGATCGCCCGGCTGATCGAAGCCGCGGGTGGGCGCTAGCCCAGGCAGGCCAGGCAGGCGGTCTTACCGGTCATCCCCAAAGGCGCTATGATGGTGCTCCGCGCGGGGAGCCGATCTGGAACGCCCGGCTCCCGCCAAAAAGGGAGGAAGCGATGGCCACAAGCTTCGTCGTGAACGGCAAGCCGGCGTCGACCGACGCGCCAACGGCAACGCCGCTACTGTGGGTGCTGCGGGAGGATCTCAAGCTCACCGGCACCAAGTTCGGTTGCGGAACCGGTCTGTGCGGCGCCTGCACGGTCCACATCGACGGCAAGCGCGCGTTCTCCTGCCAGACCCAGGTCTCGCAGATCGGCGGCAAGTCGATCACCACGATCGAAGGCCTCTCGTTGAACTCGAGCCATCCGCTGCAGAAAGCCTGGCTCGCCGAACAGCGTGCCGCAATGCGGCTACTGCCAGTCTGGCCAGATCATGGCCGCGGCCGACCTGCTCAAGCAGAAACCCAAGCCGACGCGCGACGAGATCGTCGAGCACATGAGCACGAACATCTGTCGCTGCGGAACCTATCAGCGCATCGTGCGCGCGATCGAGCGCGCCGCGCGGGAGGGTTGAGCCATGACCAAGCACATCAGGATGGAATCGCCGCTGTCGCGCCGCCAGGTGATGACTGGCGCCCTGGGCCTCTCTTTCGCATTCACGCTCGACGGACCGCTTGCGCGCGCGGCCACGCTTGCCAATGATCGCGCCGGCAAGACGCTCTCGCCCTGGGTGAGCATCGCGCCCGACGGCACCGTCACCATCATGTCGGCCGCGGCCGAGATGGGGCAGGGGTCGATGACGTCGTTGCCGCTCATCATCGCGGAAGAGCTCGACGCCGACTGGTCGAAGGTTCGCGTCGTGCCGGCGCCGCCGATCGATGCGATCTATGGCAACCCGGGTTTCGGCGGCATGATGTATACGGCCGGCTCGAACGCGGTTCGCAGCTACTATGGTCCGTTGCGCATGTTCGGCGCGCAGGTGCGCCGCGTGCTGATCGACAATGCGGCCAAGCATTGGGCCGTCCCGGCCGCGGAGCTGACCACCGAGCCGAGCGCGGTCGTGCATGCCAAGTCGGGCCGTCGCCTCGGCTATGGCGAGATCGCTGCCTTCGCGGAGATTCCAGCCAAAGCGCCCGAGATCAAGCGGGAAGAGCTGAAGCAGCCGAGCCAGTTCCGGCTGATCGGCAAGGACGTGATGCGGGTGGAGCTGCCTGGCAAGGTCGATGGCAGCACCAAATACGGCATCGACGTCCAGCTGCCGGACATGCTCTACGCTACCGTGCTGCGCGCGCCGGTCGAGGGTGCGGCACCCGAGCGGATCGACGATGCCAAGGCCAAGGCGGTCAAAGGCGTCATCAAGATCGTGAAGCTTCCTTACGGCGTCGGCGTGCTCGCCGAGACTCCGTGGGCCGCGTTTGACGCCCGGACCATGCTCGTCGGTGCCGTGACCTGGAGCAAGACCGGGAAGGCGTGGGGCTTCGACAGCGAGCAGGGGCTGCAAGCGCTGGGCGCCACAGCGCGAGATCTGAATGCGCAGGCCTCGGAATGGTTCAAGGCTGGTGACGCGCGGGCGGAGCTGCCGAAGGCAGCGAGCACCATGGAGGCCGAGTATCGTTGCGACTATGCCTACCATGCGCAGATGGAGCCGCTGAACGCGGTCGCATCCGTGTCGCCGTCAGGCGATACGGCGGAGATCTGGTGCGGCACTCAGAGCCAGAGCATGGCGCAGGGCGGCGCCGCCACCGCGCTTGGCATTGCGCGCGACAAGGTCAAGCTCAACGACATGCTGCTCGGTGGCGGCTTCGGGCGGCGCGGGCCGCGCGATGCCGACTTCGTCGTCGACGCGGTGCTGATGTCGAAGGAGGCCGGCAAGCCCGTGAAGGTGATGTGGACGCGCGAGGACGACGTCCACAACGGGCGCTTCCGTCCGCTGTCGGCCCACTATCTGCGGGCCGGCTTTGACGCGACGGGCAAGCTCGTTGCCTGGCAGCATCGGCTGGCCGGAGATCGGGTGACCCCGTTCTTCGACCCGGTTCGCTACCAGGCTGGCGGTCAGCGGGACGGCATCTTGATGAATGGCGCCGACCTTCCCGGCTACGATGTCCCGCATCAACTGGTCGAGCAGCTCTATCAGGACACGGGCGTGCGGACGGCGCCGCTGCGCGCCATCGGTTTCACCGCCAACAAGTTCGCCACCGAAACGTTCATCGACGAGATCGCGGTGAAACGCGGAATCGATCCGGTGGCGTTCCGGCTCGAGCTCCTCAAGAACACGCCGCGCGCACGCAAGGTGGTGGAGACGGTCGCCCGCATGGCGGACTGGGGCAGGAAGCGCGACGGCCGCAGCGGTATGGGCTTCGCCTTCATCGACTACTCGGGCACGCTCACGGCGGGCGCCGTGGAAGTGTCGCTCGATCGCGCGAGCGGCCAGATCAGGGTGCATAACTTCTGGTGTGCGATCGACTGCGGCGTGGCCGTGCAGCCGGACAACGTCGTGGCGCAGAGCGAAGGCAGCATCGTCTACGGGCTCGGGCTGGCGCTCACCGAGCGCATCTCGATCAAGGACGGCGCGGTCGAGCAGTCGAACTTCTATGACTATCGAGTGCCGCGCATGAACGAGGTGCCGATGATGCACGTCGAGGTGATCCCGACCGACAATCCGCCGACCGGGGCCGGCCAGATGGCGACGCCGCTGGTCGCGCCCGCGATCGGCAGCGCGATCGCGCGGCTCACCGGCGTGCGGCTGCGTCATACGCCGTTCACGCCCGAGCGCGTCAAGGCGGCGCTCGGATAGGCGTCGGGCAGCACGCCCAATCGTGATCTTGCTGCGGTCCCGGTCTTGTCAGACCGGGACCGTTGCATTTTTTGCGTAGCTCGCCGGGTTTCCCCGCAATCGGAAACCGCCTAGCATCGGTTCCAAGGCTGATCCGATAAAGCCGGCAAAAGGGAGGGTATAATGAAGGGCACCTCGCGCCGCTCTAGCGCAATCACGTTGGCGGCAGCCGTCAGCGCATTATTGGCATCCACCGCCGCGCTCAAAGCTGCCGATGTCACGCTATGAGCGGCTGCTCAATCCCGAGCCGCAGAACTGGCTGACGCATCATCGCGACTATAGCGCGCAGCGCCATTCCCCGCTCGAGGTCATCAACAAGTCGAACATCAAGAGCCTCAAGCTCGTGTTCGCGGTCCCGCTCGGCGGGCGCTCGGCGGGCGAGAGCATCGAGGCTACCCCGCTGGTCGATGATGGCTTCCTGTACACGGTCGACAGCTGGGGCGTGGTCTACAAGATCGACGTGCGCTCCGGCACGGTCGGCAAGATCGTGTGGAAGATGGACCCCAAGCTCGACAAGCAGGACCGCAATCGCGGCGTCGCGCTGTGGGGCAATCTCGTTTTTTCGGTCACTGGCTATGCGGGCCATGTGATCGCGACCGACAAGGAGACCGGCCAGGTCGTCTGGGACAAGAACCTGCTCGACCAGGAGGACCTGGAGCTCACCGCCGCCCCGCTTGCGCTCAAGGATTCGATCCTGGTCGGCGGCTCCGGTGGCGACCGCGGGCTGCGCAACTGGGTCGCGGCGCTTGATCCCAAGACCGGCGACATCAAGTGGAAGACCTATTCGATCCCGGCGCCCGGCGAGCCCGGCAGCGAGACCTGGAAGGACAAGAACAACGCCTGGCAGACCGGCGGCGGCTCCTTCTACGGCACCGGGGCCTACGATCCGGCGAACAATCTGACCTATTGGGGCTCTGGCAATCCGGTCCCGGCCTTCGATTCATCATTCCGGCCGGGCGACAATCTCTTCACCAACAGCGCCATCGCGTTCAACGCGACGAGTGGCAAGATCACCTGGTGGCACCAGTACACGCCGAACGACAACCGCGACTACGACGAGACCGGATCGCACATCCTGATCGACACCAAGATCAACGGTGAGGATCGCAAGCTCGTCTCGCATCCGGGCCGCAATGGCTTCACCTACAGTCTCGATCGTCTCAACGGGCAGTTCGTCAAGGCCGCCCAGCACGTCAAGGAGGTGACCTGGACCAAGGGCATCGATCCAAAGACCGGCAAGCCGGTTGACTACGATCCTGGCAAGGACATCCAGGCCTATGCGGAGGATGCCGCGCTGTTCCGCGACCAGGTGACGCGCCAGATCTGTCCGAGCATCAGCGGCGGCACCAATTTCTGGCCGTCGTCCTATAGCCGCAAGACCGGCTCGCTCTACATCCCGGCGTTCGAGGGCTGCGGCAAGGTCACGGTCGACACCAGCGCCCACGTCAAGGGCAAGTTCTTCGGCGGCAATCCGGGGGCGGACGCAACGATCACCAGCTCGGTCACTCGGCTCGATCCGGTCACCGGCGAGATCAAGAAGCGCGCCGAGTTTCCGTTTCCGAATGCCTCCGGCACCCTGACCACCGCCGGCGGCCTCGTTTTCACCGGCATGCTCGACGGCACGATCGTGGCGCTCGACGACGAGACGCTCGAGGAGCTGTGGCGCTTCAACGTGGGCACGGGATTCAACGCGGCGCCGATGACGTATGCGGTGAATGGCAAGCAGTACGTCGCCATCGCGTCGGGGGTCTGCTGCGTGCGGCCGTCCGGGCAGGTCAGCAACTCGCTGGGCCAGGTCCGGCGGAACCCGCAATTGCGCGACCAGTCCAACGCGACGGTGCTTTACGTGTTCGGCTTGTGAAGCGGCGGGATGCGACCTATCTCGGTGTCATGAGGTAAGCCGTTTCGCCGCATGCCAGGAGCCGATGAGCCTTGCCATTATGGCCCGGGCGCCGTGTTAACCACGGGCTGACCGGGCCTGCTCGCGGGCTCGCTCGACTGCTATCATGGGTTGGGCTTCCCGCCTTGGGTATTGCCTCGCCGATGCTCCGTTTCACGGGGGCCGGCGACAATTCTCAGGGGCGGCCACGGCCGCCTGTCAACGCTTGATCTCGCAAGGAACAGCCATGTCCGAAAATCCAGAATCGTCCAACGAACGGCCGTGTCTGCATTGCCTGATCGGCGATCTGATCGACGAGTATTACGCCGAGTATGGCACGGCGACCGGCGAGACCGATGTCATCGACATCGACGAAACCATCAGTGCGCTCGCCAAGACCATCGCTGACCTCACCTATGGCTCGGACGTCGCCGCGCGCCAGCGCGTCAAGGACGACTTGATACGCGACATTACCGAGTTCGAGGCGGAGTACGAGAAGGAGCCCGGGCCGGGCCTGCGGCATTAGGTCTTTCTGGCCTCGCGCCCGACGCCACGGTTCGCTGTGCCGGCCTGGGAATCGAGGCCCGATGTGATATCATTTACCAATGAACGCAACCGTCAAAAAAATTCTTGAGCGCGTTGCTGCCTGGCCTGAAGAGGACCAGGAGGAGCTTGCCGCATTGGCTCGCGAGATCGAGGCGCGCAGGACCGGCGTGTATGCATTGAGCGATGATGAGAAGGCGGCAATCGATGCCGCCCGCCGCAGCGGCCTAGCATCCGATGACGAGGTGGCGGCGTTCTGGAGCCGCTACGGTGCTCCATGAAGGTGCGATACCGGGAGCTGGCGCTCTCCGATCTTGATTGCATCTTCCGCTTTCTTGACGAACGAAGCCCGGCCGGTGCCCGACAAGTCATCGGTGCCATTCACGCGGCGATCGGCGACATTGCGCTTAATCCATTAAGCGCGCGGGCCACGTCTGACCCAACGGTCCGCGTCAAGATCGTCAGTCGATACGGCTACAAGGTTTTCTACAGCGTTGAAGCCGACGCAGTGGAGATTCTCCATATCCGTCATGGCGCTCGGCGGGCTTGGCCCGCCGAGTTTGCTACTGACAAGGATTGAAGCCTTCAATTGCATAGCGTAAACGTCACCGCCACGCCGAATAGATCGGCTTGCCAAGGAGCGCCGCCGGATTGGCACCCGGGCGCGGCCGGAATTTCTGGAACCGTCCGGCATCGACCTCGGCGACGTAGAGATTGCCCTCCTGGTCGGTGGCCATGCCGTGCACGCCCCAGAGCGTGCCCGGGAAGTCGCCGAGCGTGCCCCAGGAATAGATCAGCCGCCCGTCGAGCTCGTATTTGAGCATCTTGTGGGTGTTGCGATCGAACGTCACGAGCTTGCGGTCATCGCCGATCACCACGTAGTGCAGGCTCGACGGCCGCACTGTGATCTTCCACTCGGACAGATACTTGCCGTTCTCGTCGAAGATCTGGATGCGGTTGTTGTCGCGATCGTTGACGAACACGCGGCGCGTCTCGACGTCGACCGCGACGCCGTGCACGTTGTTCATGTAGCCCGGCCGCGTCTCCTTGCCGGGATCGCCCGGCATGCCGAAGTCCATGAGGAACTTGCCGCTGGCGTCGAACTTCGCCACGCGCGTGCCGTTGTAGCCGTCGGCCACATAGAAGGTGCCGTCCGGCAGCCATGCCATGAATGTCGGACGGTTGAAGTGCGTCGCGTCGGCGCCTGGCACGTTGGGCGTGCCGATGGTCTGCAACAGCTGTTTGCCGTCGTTCGAGAAGATGTAGATCGCGTGGGTGTGGTCGTCGACGATCCAGACCCGCTTCTGCGCGTCGTACGGGCTGATGTAGACCGCGTGCGGACGCTTGAACATGTTGTCCCACTGCGTCCAGTCCTCGGTGATGTTGCCCTGTGCGTCGACCACGGTGATGGAGTGGTGCCAGCGCGCGTCGACGCCTAGCTCGCGATAGGGCGGTGCGGAGCCGCGCCACATCTCCATGCCCTTGGCGGCGTCCTGGCGCGAGCCGCCGGCGCCCGGGGGCGATGCGCTGTTGGCGTTCCGCCATGGCAGGCCAGCAATGGGGAACTGCACGTTCGGGCCGACGTCGGTGAGAAATTTGTTCTGCGGGCGCGCCATCTTGGGCAACTCGCCGCCGCCGAGCAGGAACACGCGGTTCGGACTCTCGGCGAAGATGCCGCGCGCCCCGCCATAGGTCCACTTCTCGTGGCCCGGCAGCGTGCTGAGGTCTTTCGGCCAGCCCTGCTGCACCTCGTATGGACCGGAGATGTCCTGTTCTCCGATCGCGCCGGGCACGGCGCTGAATGAGGTCGTCGCCGCCGTCTGGGCTTCCGCTGCCAGGTTCAAGAAGCGGCTGCCGCCCGTGACGCCAATGGCGGCACCCACCGACAGCGCAAAGACGATCGTCACTGTTCTGTTCATCGCAATCCTCCCTTCGCCGGCCCGCGCCGGCCCTGTTGTTTGCTCCGCTGACCGCGAGCACCTACTTCTGAGGCTGCCCGAAGTAGCGCAGATCCGGCGGCTTCTGGCCTTTCTTGACCGGCATCAGGTAGCCGTCGGCGGTTACGAAATAGCCCTCGTTCCCGATGAAGACGTGCTGATTGTTCTCGGCACAGTCGTTGAAGTGCCACATGATGTTGGGGCTGGTTTCGCGCACGTAGCGTTTGGTCACCGTCCAGGGCCGCGTGAGCGCATGGTCGATGGTGGTGATCTCGTCGATCAGCGCGTCCTTCTTGCTCTTGTCGAGATAGATGCGCTCCTTGATGATCGTCTCACCGTCGTCATGCAGGCGGATGCCGCTCGCCTCATAGGTGCGCGGACTCTTGAAGCCGCGGGTCTCGACCTCGAGCGTGGAAAAGCGGCCGCTCGAATCGGGATCGACCCACTTGCCGATCGAGAGACCGTTGAACTGGGGCTCCACCTCCTTCGGCCAGTCGCGTCCGTCGGTGAAGATGCGCCGCGGCACGGTGTAGTCGG
The DNA here is from genome assembly GCA_963817015.1 of uncultured Alphaproteobacteria bacterium. Taxonomy (GTDB): domain Bacteria; phylum Pseudomonadota; class Alphaproteobacteria; order Rhizobiales; family Xanthobacteraceae; genus VAZQ01. The sequence goes on from CAWFMV010000019.1 coordinate 951,729, forward strand.
TCAGGATGTAGGTGGTCTTCGGCATGATGACGATTTCCATCGGATAGACGACGGTCATCACCCGCGGCATGCCGTGCGGGATGCATTGGCCGGTCTTGTCGTCGCCCTGGCCGCCGAGCGCCTGATCGGCCAGATTGGCCTCGTAGCGCGCCTGATATTCCGGCGTCAGCGGCGCCTGCTGCTTGCCGAGCGGCTTGCTCTGATCCCACTGGATGCCAACCCCATCGGGCCGCTTCCATTGGCCGGAGAAATCAGGGTATTTGCTGAAGTCGACGGTCTGGGCGTTGGCCGTCGACGCAAGTGAGATCGCCACAACGGCGGTGAGGGCGGTCGCAGTGACCAGAGCTCGGACCAGCATGCTCATTCCTCCCATCGAGATGCACCGCAATGAGCGCACTCGCTTTTGAGGTAAGGTACCGCACTTTCGCGCTGACGCGGAAGGGGGCGAAAGCGCATCGGCTCAGATGGTAGCGCCCGACCGCTCTGGCGTAGTCTTGAGCTGGTCGATACAGCGGGATGGGGGCAGCGCGTCATGAAGCTTGCAGTCACGGCAATCGCGATCATCATGGCCGCGACTGCAAACGCGTCCGCGGCGGAAACACGCCTGAGCATCGAGGGGCCTTCAGGAACTCTTGCAGGGCACACTGTCGGCGCCGGACGGCGGGGCGAAAGCTCCGATCGCCATCATCATCCCGGGCTCGGGCCCGACCGATCGCGATGGCAACAATCCGCTGGGGGTGACGGCTGGGTCCTATCGCCTGCTGGCGGAGGCGCTTGCGGCGAAAGGCGTGTCGACTATCCGTTTCGACAAGCGCGGCCTGTTCGGCAGCAGCGCGGCGGCGGCCGATGCCGATAATTTGCGGATGACCGACTTGGCGGACGATGTGCGCGCGTGGCGGCTTGAGGCGAAGAAGCGCTCATCAGCACAGTGCGCCTGGCTCATCGGTCACAGCGAGGGCTCGCTCGTTGCGCTCATCACGGCGCAGCAGCCGGAAGGCATCTGCGGCCTCATCCTTGTCGCCGGCCCCGGCCGTAAGTTGGGCGACATCCTGCGCGAGCAGCTCAAGGCCAATCCGGCCAACGCTCCGATCCTGCCGCAGGCACTGGCGGCGATCAGTGAGCTCGAAGCGGGCCGGCGCGTCGATGTCAGCAGCATGCACCCGGCCTTGATGGCGCTCTTTCGGCCGTCCGTGCAAGGTTTCCTGATCGACGTGTTGTCGTACGATCCCGCTTCGTTGCTCGCGCGCTACATGGGCCCGGTTCTGGTCCTGCAGGGCACGACCGACCTGCAAGTGTCGATGCAGGATGCGCAGCGCCTTGCCGGTGCGCGCCCCGGCGTCACCATGGTGGCGCTCGAGGGCGTCAATCACGTGCTGAAGATCGCGCCCGCAGACCCTGCCGCCAATTTCGCGACTTATGGAAACTCGGCGCTGCCGATTGCACCAAGTCTGGTGGAAGCGATCATGGCGTTCGTGGCGCGGCACCCTTGATATCGGAGCGCGGCCTCTCCACCGTTCGTCCCCGCGCAAGCGGGGACCCAGAGCAACAAATCGAAGAGCTTGAGCAGGTAGCTCCGGGTTCCCGCTTGCGCGGGAACGAACGGAGAGTGGATCGTACAAGAAGAAGCTCTCAACTCAAGGGACCGTAACCGGGCGGGCGCAGCGGAGCCGTCGTGCATGGCCGCGTCGCTTCCAGAACGCCACCGCCAGGATTAAAAAGCAGCACACCGCGTTGGCCGCGAAGCACAGCGCCAAGCCTCGGTCCCCGCGGTTAACGAGCGCGTAGCCGACGGTCGAGATGTTGGCCAGCAGGAACAGAGACCATGTCATGTACGAGACAGCCGAGGCCCCGTTCTCGTCCTTCGCCGCCTTTCTGATCTGCGGGATATAGGCCAGCAACCGTATGCCGTTGGTGGCGGTAAAGACGGTCAATGTGATCGCATCGAGAGATAGCGATCCCGGAGATATCGGTTCGAAAGCCATTGGGCCTCCTCGTTGGCTTAGCCGAGCTGGCACACCGGACGCGCAGGCAATGGATCGGCAGCAGCCCTAGAGGTTGGTGGCGTGCTGCGCAGCCGTCGCCCTCAGTTGGCCTTTATGTTGGCGGCCTTGACGATGGGCCACCATTTGTCAATCTCGGCTTTCTGGAACGCAGCGAGTGCGGCAGGCGACAGCTGATCGGGTGTCGGTTCTTCCTGGCCAAGATCTGCGAAACGCTTCTGCAAGCTTGGAGAGGCCATGGCTTTCACCGCCGCGGCGTTGAGCCTGGCGATCACATCGGGCGGCGTGCCTTTGGGCGCCCACAGGCCGTTCCACACTGAAATGTGGAACTGGGGCAATCCCGCCTCGTCGACGGTCGGAATGTCGGGCGCCACAGCGAGCCGCGATTTGCTGGTTACGGCGTAGGTCTTGATCGCGCCGGCCCGGATCTGAGGCAGGGAGTTGGAGGCCTGGTCAAGCATCAGGTCGATATGTCCCGCGACGAGGTCCTGCAGTGCGGCGCCACCGCTACGGTAGGAAACGAAGGCGAATTGGGTCTTCGTCATATTCTGAAGGAAAAGTCCGCTGACGTGGCTCGCGGAACCTACACCAGCCGTGCCGACGTTGGCCGTGGTCGAATGTAGCCACGTCACCAACTCCCGGACATTTGCTGCTGGCATCGTGTTCTTGGCGACGATGAGTTGTGGGGCACTAGGCAGCAGCACGACAGGCGCCAGATCAGTCAGCAGATCATATTGCAGCGAATAGATAGCACCGTTGACAACGTGCGTGCTCCAGTTGCCGACGCTGACCGTGTAGCCGTCAGGTGCCGCGTGAACTGCCCGGCCGACGCCGATGCTGCCGGCAGCACCTACGATATTCTCGATGACGACCGGCTGGCCTAGCTGTGCACCCATCGGCTCGGCAATGGCGCGGGCGAGCAAGTCGAGAGGTCCACCAGCAGCAAACGGCACGATGAACGTGATCGGCTTGGTCGGATAGCCGTCGGCCAAGGCTGGGGCAATGCTGGTGAGCGCGGCAAGGGTGGCGACAAGAATATGCTTTCTCATGTCCGTTCCCCACGGGGGTGCAATAACTCCGTCAGAGGCCTGATCCTGCGGGATTGCCGTAGCTAACAAAAGGTAGGAATTTCTATCTTCAGACGATAGGTTTTGTTGCTATGGACACGCGTTTCCTGGAAAGCCTCGTTACGGTCATCGACTGCGGCTCGATTGCCGAGGCGGCGCGCCGGCTCAATCTCACGCCCGCCGGCGTCACCCAGCGCATTCGCGCGCTCGAGAGTGAGATCGGCGCGCGCCTGCTCTCCCGCTCGGGTCGGGCCATGCAGCCAACGCCGGCGGGAGCGGCCATCCTCGAGCGCGCGCGCGAGTTGGTCGGCGACGCGCGCGACCTCAAGTCGATCGCCTCCAGTGGCGAGCTGTCGGGTGAGCTGCGGATTGGGGTGATGCAGACATCTCTGTCGGGGCTGTTTGCCGGCATCCTGATCCCGTTCACGCGGACATATCCGCGCATCGATGTGCGCATCGTCCGCGATACGTCGTCGGGGCTATATCCAAAGCTCCTGAGCGGGGAGATCGATGCGGCCATCACTAGTCAACCACCGTTCGCAATCCCTAAGACGTGCGACTGGTACGTCCTGCGCGAGGAGCCGTTCGTGGTGCTCACTTCGGCCTCCCTTAAGTCCTCCGATGCGCACGGGGTGCTGGCAAAGGAACCCTTTATCCGGCTAGATCGAAAAGTGTTCGCCGGGCGCCTGATCGACGACTATCTGCGCAAGCATGGCATCCGGCCGAAGGACCGGTATGAGCTCGATGGCCTCGAGCTCATTGCCGTGATGGTCGACCGTGGGCTCGGCGTGTCGCTGTTGCCGGACTGGGCGCCACCGTGGCCGGAAGGATTGGCTTTGCGCAAGCTGGCTCTTCCCGACCGCTCGCTTGTTCGCCGCACAGGCCTGCTCTGGAACAGGGCATCGCTGCGCACGAGACTGGTGCGCGCATTTCTTGAACAAGCCCAATTTGCCCTCGGCCACCGAGGCGCCAGGGCAAGCGGCCGCAATCGGAGGTCATCCAATAAGAGTTCGTGAGCCGCAACACTCACGCCCATCCCAGCCGGCGCATGACGGCGCGGCCCATCACCCAGTCCTTGTCGTCCTCGCTGAGGAACGGCAGCTCCTCGGTGAAATGCGTGATGCGCTGCTGGTAGGTGAAGTTGGGGAAGCGGTCGATGCCGGCGGTGACGTCGGTGCCCCAGAAGCAGCGGCGCGGCCCGAAGGCGTCGAACACGCGCTTGAGATGATCGGTGAGGTCGCGGAACGGATAGGCCTGCGACGACTTGTGCGCGATTGATGACATCTTGACCTGCACGTTCGGATGCTTCGCGAACTCGACCACCTCCGTGATCGCCTCCGGGATCTTGCCGGCTTTAGCGGTCTCATCCGACACGTTCATGTGGTCGATGATGAAGACGAGATCGGGATTGCGCTCGACAATGCGCAGGAAGTCGCGCGCGCGGCCGGCGGTCGGCGTCATCACCGGAATGCCCGCTTTCGCGGCCGCCGGCCAGAACCAGTCGGCGGTGCCGTCGGTGAGCCAGGCGGTCTGCATGCGGTTGAAGGTGTGGCGCACGCCCAGCATGCCGGGCTGCTCCTTCCAGGTCGCGATCAGCTCCTTCGATTTCGGATCGTCGAGCCGCAGCCGCCCCATCACGGCAAAACGTTTGGGCCACTTCTTCGCCGCTTCCATGGCGTATTCGTTGCGATAGCCCTCCCAGGACGGCGGCACGATCACGACGCGGTCAACGCCGGCCTCGTCCATGCGCGCGATGAGCTCATAATAGGAAAATGGTCTCGGGATGTGCGCCTGCCCGATGCCGTCGGCGGGCCATGGCCGCTCGGGTGTGTGCGCCTGCCAGATGTGGACCTGCGCATCCACAATCGTGCGGCGTGGCAGGCTGCGCCTGCGCGCGCTCCGATGCTTGAGAGACGATAGCGAGACCGGCACCGGCGGCGACGGTCGTGGTGAGAACATCGCGTCGTGACAAGCGCTGTGACAACATGGGGCTCCTCCTTCGCTGGCATTCGGACGATGCCTTGGCGTGCAGGGGCGATTGTTGCGCGTTTGAGTAGGTGCCGCAATGACGGGGGACAGTGATTTCGCGAGGGTAGATCGCGACGAATCACAAAGTCATCAACAGGAACCGCGCGAATCGCGAGCGTGACATTTCCAGTGAAGCGGTATTTTCAGTAAGCTCGACGCGTTTCTTCGAGCGTGTTTGAGGAACCCCAAGTGTCTTGAGGAACCTAGGTTTCTTTGAGGACCCCATGTTTCTTTGAGGACTCTATGCGCCGACTTCGCACTGCCGGCATTCTTGTTGTCCTGATCGTCGCTTCGGCTCTGGCCGGGTATGAGGTCGGGGTCCACCAGCCTGTCTGGAGTTCCTCGGCAGGTCAGATCGCCAAGGCTCCCGCCTCGGAACAGGCGGCCTCGGACGACGTGACATTTTCTGTCATTTTTGATCGCACTGTTCGCCAGGCGGCTGAAAAGATCGACGGCCTGGCCGCGAAGCTCGACGCACGTTCTTTGTCAATGGGATCAGTGTTCGCACGCCTTGGGCAGTTTGCGGTGGGCGCTATCAATCTTGCGAACGTGCTGGCCTTGTTTGGCGCCATCTTCTTCGTCGCCACGCTCCTGATGCGCACGATCGTGCCGCTGCAAATCTCCGCAATCATCAGCGATGTGTTCTTCGTCGGCTATGCGGTGCTCGCCGGTTCCGTCACCACCTTCATTCTTTATGTCCTGCTCCTGCCGATCAACATCATTCGGCTCCATCAGATGGTCAAGCTCGTGCGCAAGGCCCATGCATCCGCTGACGGCGACCTTTCGATGGATTGGCTCAAGCCGTTCATGACCCGACGCAAATATGGCAAGGAGCAGCTGCTCTTTCGCAAGGGAGATGCCGCGAACGAGATGATGTACATCGTCACCGGCAAATTTCGCGTGAGCGAGATCGGGGTCGATCTCGGGGCCGGGCGCATGGTCGGGGAGCTTGGATTTCTGGCTCCGGACAACCGCCGGACACAGACCGTCGAGTGTGTCGAGGATGGTGAGGTCCTCACCATCACCTATGACAAGCTCCTGGAACTGTGCTTCCAGAATCCGCACTTCGGATATTATTTCCTGCGTCTCAGCAGCGCGCGCCTGCTCGAAAACAATGCGCGCCTTGCAGCCATCATCGAGCAGGACAAAGGCAGGCTGGCGGTTGGTGCTGCGTAGAGCGCGCTGCGCGCGCCATCGGGAAATCAATGCCGTTGGTCGAGGCCAACGCCCAGAATCAGCATGGCCCGCGCGGCATCAGCACCACGCGGGCCATTCATCGGTTTCGCCGCGCCGCACGGCGGCGGGCGGTTCAGAAGCTTGCGCTATTGCGCGAAGCAGTAGAGCAGGCCGTTGCCGCCGGTGGCGACGAGGTCGGGCTGGCTGCAGCTGCGCGACATATGGGCCGAGACCCAGGACGTGTTGTACTGGGTCGCAGGCGGATTGCCCTCGCGGTCCACGTGGCCGAGCATGGCGCTGCCGAACGTGCTGCTCGTCCAGTTGTTGCAGGTCAGGTTGAGATTGCCCGGGAACGCTTTCCCTTCCATATCCGAACCGGTCATGATGTCGTGCATGTTGGGCGTGTCGCCCCGCATCTTGATGGGCTGGCCTTTCTCGTCGACCGCGGTCGCGCGGCCGATCTTGTTGTTGGCGCTGTGCAGATCGGCGACGCTGGTGGCAATCACCGTGCCCTTGGCGTTCTGCCACGGACCGTTTCCGATGCGGTCACGCGCGTTGACTGCGCCGCCCTGTGCGGCAGCGTTGGTGCTCAGATAGGCGCGCCAGGTCTTGCCACCCGCGCCCGCCGCCTGCGCGAGCTGCTGGCAGTGCGCATCAGCGCCCGCGAGACCGCCCAGGTCGGCACCCTTGCCGGGCCCCGCGCTGGTGATGAAGAACGTCATGTTGTTTTGCTGCGCCGGAACGCTGCCGCTCATTCCGAGCGACATCACAGCCACGGACGCAAACACGGACAAACGCATTGCTGAAGTCATTTCTGTCCTCCCTTTGAGGTTTTTCTCGCCGTCTGGATTTCCCAGGCGCAAATACTCGGGCTTTTCCGGCCCTTCCGCAAGACAAAGACAGGTGAGTGGAGACAAGGGAGAGTGCGATAAAAAAGCACGCACACCAATCACACTCTCATAATAGATAAAAAGTCTTCTGGTGCTGCCGGTAAGGATTGAACTTACGACCTCCCCCTTACCAAGGGGGTGCTCTACCACTGAGCTACGGCAGCATTTGAGGGCACTGACGCGGGCGGCGCGCGACCACCGAAACTGGCGCGATCCTTGCCATAAGGCTGCCACGGGCGCAACCTCGTCGGCATGAGCGAGCACCCCAAGCAGCAGAAAAAGGTGGCGGCGCAACAGCGTCTCGCCACGGCGCTGCGCGACAACCTCAAGCGCCGTAAGGCGCAAACGCGGGGCCGCAAGGAGGAGACCAAAGACGAGGCCCGGGCCAAGCCTCACGATTCCGCCGGAATCGGCGCCGAGAAGTGAGCAGGCGGCCGGCGGCCTGTGCGTAATCCAGGCTTTGCAGGGTCGCCGGGATGGTCCATACCGGACTGCCCATATCGGATGGCCGATACCGGACTGGTCGTGCCGGTGGCTCCGGAGGACGGCCCAAAGGGCCCGGATCAGGACACACGATTGCGGCTGGTCAGACCGAATCAGACCGGGGAACCGGTCGCATTAAGTTCAGGTCCAAGTTCAGGTCCAAGTTCAGGTCCAAGTCGGGATCAGGCAAATAGCGAGGGGCAATGGATCGAATTCGCATCAGCGGCGGCCGCCAGCTCAATGGCTCGATCCCGATCTCGGGCGCCAAGAACGCCACGCTGCCGCTGATGATCGCGAGTCTGCTGACCGACGATACGCTTGTTCTCGAGAACGTGCCGCGACTGGCGGATGTGGCGCTCCTGCAGCGCATCCTCGGCAACCATGGCGTCGACGTCATGGTGGGCGGCAAGCGCCCGGGCGAGACGCAATATGACGGCCAGACGCTCCACATCTCGGCCGCCAACATCATCGACACCACCGCGCCCTATGAGCTCGTCTCGCGCATGCGGGCAAGCTTCTGGGTGATCGCGCCGCTGCTCGCGCGCATGGGCCAGGCGAAGGTTTCGATGCCCGGCGGCTGTGCCATCGGCACGCGGCCGGTCGATCTCCTGATCATGGCGCTGGAGCGGCTCGGCGCCGAGATCGAGATCGACGCCGGCTATGTCATCGCGCGCGCGCCGCGCGGGCTGCGCGGCGGCGAGATCAGCTTTCCCAAGGTGACGGTCGGCGGCACCCACACGGCTCTCATGGCTGCGGCGCTCGCGAATGGCTCGACCCTGATCGAGAACGCGGCGCGCGAGCCCGAGATCAAGGACGTTGCCGATTGCCTGAACAAGATGGGCGCGAAGATCACCGGTGCCGGAACGTCGCGCATCCAGGTCGAGGGCGTGAGCAAGCTTTCCGGCGCGCGCCACCGCGTCGTCGCCGATCGCATCGAGACCGGCACCTACGCCATGGCGGTCGCCATGACGGGCGGCGACGTGGTCCTCGAAAATACCCAGCCCGAGCTGCTGCAGTCCGGCCTTGACGTGCTCACGCAGGCGGGCGTCGAGATCACGGCGACCAATTCGGGCATCCGCGTCGCCCGCAACGGGTCGGGCCTCGCACCGGTCGAGGTGACGACCGCGCCGTTCCCCGGCTTCCCGACCGATCTGCAGGCGCAGCTGATGGCGCTGATGACGCGCGCCAAGGGCACCTCGCGCATCACCGAGACGATCTTCGAGAACCGCTTCATGCATGTGCAGGAGCTTGCCCGCCTCGGCGCGCGCATCCATCTCCACGGCGAGACCGCCACTGTCGAAGGCGTCGCGCGGCTCAAGGGCGCGCCCGTGATGGCGACCGACCTGCGCGCTTCGGTGTCGCTCGTGATCGCGGCGCTCGCGGCCGATGGCGACACCATGGTCAACCGGGTCTATCACCTCGACCGCGGCTTCGAGCGGCTGGAAGACAAGCTCGCCGCCTGCGGCGCCAAGATCGAGCGCATCAGCGGGTAAGGGCACGGCAGGCCGCGCTAATTGCAGAACGTGACAGCGCCGTGCGCAGCTCAGCGTGGCGCGTGCTTGGCGAGAATGCGCTGCAGCGTCCGCCGATGCATGCGCAGCCGGCGCGCGGTCTCGGAGACGTTCCGCTGACACAGGCCGTAGATGCGATTGATGTGCTCCCAGCGGATGCGGTCGGCTGACATCGGATTGAGCGGCGGCTCGGCGGGGCGGCCCTCGGGCGCCAGCAGCGCGGCCGCGATCTCGTCTGCATCCGCAGGCTTTGCCAAGTAGTCGACCGCGCCGATCTTGACCGCGTTCACCGCGGTCGCGATGTTGCCGTAGCCGGTGAGCACGATCGCGCGGCAGCCAGGACACTGTGCCTTGAGCGCCGAAATCACTTCCATGCCGTTGCCACTGCCGACACGCATGTCGACAACGGCGAAATCCGGCGGATCGCGCTGCACCTGGGTCAGCGCATCTTCGACCGTCTCAGCGGTGCTGACATCGAAGTTCCGTACCTTCATCGCCTGTGCGAGCCGCTGCAACAGCGGGCGGTCGTCGTCGACGAGGAGCAGTGAGCCGATTGGCGCGCGCCGCTCATGAGCTGCGACTGTCATATCAACAATCTCCATTGGAGTCAGATCGCGAGCAATCGCGGTTCGCCCCTTTGTCAGACTTGGAAAGGCCCTGATGGATGCAAGCAAGGCGTCAAAGCGTCACAGCGTCACCGTGCCTGGCAAAATGGAACTCGTGCTATGCTCTCGTGCAAACGGCATTTACTCGGTTCGCTAGTCAAAGCGAAGCCAAACTACCTAGAAACACTTCGGAAACGCGCCCAGGGTTCATGAGACATTACACTCTTGGCATCGAGGAGGAGTACTTCGTCAGCCACGCGCGGACCTTCGCGCCTGCGACCCGTATGCCGAAGGAACTTGCGCGCGCCTTTCTTAAGCTCAAGCCCAAGTATGGCAGCGTTACAACCGAGATGCTGCAGGCGCAGATCGAGGTGAACACCGAAGTCTGCGAGACGTTCGATCAGGCGCGTGAGCAGATCGTTGACTTGCGCAGGATGCTGGCGCGGACCGCGGAGGAGCACAGCCACTGCATCTCGGCCTCCGGCACCCATCCCATGGCGCTCTGGTACGAGCAGATGCTCACCCCGAAAGCGCGTTACCGGCGCATCCAGGACGATCTGCAGATTGTCGGCCGCCGCAACGTGCTGAGCGGCTTGCATGTCCATGTCCAAGTGCCGGAGCCGGAGCGCCGGGTCGCGCTGATGGTGCGGTCCATGCCCTATCTGCCGCTGCTCCTTGCGCTCAGCCTGTCCTCGCCGTTCTGGCAAGGCCATCCTACCGGGCTCAAGGGCTACAGGCTCTCGGCCTATGATGAGCTGCCGCGAACAGGTTTTCCGCCGGTCTTTTCCTCGGCGCAATCCTACGACGACTTCATTGCCGCGCTGGTGCTCGCCAAGATCATCCCTGATGCATCGCATATCTGGTGGTGCATTCGTCCGGCCTTGTCCTATCCCACCCTTGAGCTACGCATCGCCGACAGCAATCCGCGCCTTGACGACGTCTTGTGCGTGGCGGCGTGGTTCCGCTGCCTGGTTCGCCGATTATGCGAGGACCGCCGCTTCGGCTACGCAGTGACGCCGGAGATGCGGGCGATCATCTATGAGAACCGGTGGCGCATTCAAAGGTTTGGCACGGAGGCTTCGATCGTCGATCCGTTGACGCTTGAGCCGACAACCGTCGCGCGGGAGTTGGAGACGCTCGCCGTGGTGCTCGGCCAGGACGCGGATGTGCTCGGCTGCCGCAAGGAGTTCGAGCGCTGGCGCGGCATCTTGAACGACGGAACGGCATCCGACCGGCAGATCGCCATCTTCGACGAGGCGCGCGCCGCCGGCCAGTCCCGCACGGCGGCGTTGCGCGAGGTGATGACGTGGCTCGTCGCGGAAACACGCCTCGTGCCTGTCGAGCCGAGCGTCGAAAGTAACTGCATTCCTGAAATGGGTGGTGCGATCGACCACCCCCTCTTGCAGATCGAGGATCCGGGAACGCTGTAGTCGCCAGTGGATGTTACAGCCGGCAACGGCGACCGCTGTCTTATTTCGTCGGCGTATCGAAATAGCGCAGGTCCGGCGCCGCCTGGCCTTTGCGGCTCGGCATCAGGAAGCCGTCGGCGCTCAGGTAGTAGATTTCGCTGCCGACCCCGACCAGCGCGGTACCCTCGACGCAATAGGCCTCGACCCATTCGGGATGCCGCTCCGCCCTGCGCATGTATCTCTTGTCGACGGTCCACGGCCGCGTCAGCGCGTTGTCGATCACCGTGATCTCGTCGTGCAGGACGTTCGGATCGGCCTTGTCGAGATAGATGCGCTCCTTGAAGACTGACTGGTTGTCGAAGTGGAGCGGCAGGCCTGTTGCGTCATAGGAGCGGCGTCCCTTGAACGGGCCGCGCGTCTCGGCCTCGAGCACGTCGAAGCGGCCGTCACCGTCGGTATCGATCCATTTGCCGATCGAATAGCCCGAGAAGCTCGGCTCAATCGATTGCGGCCAGCTCCGCCCGTCGGTGAACAGCCGGCGATAGTGGTCGGAGCCGCCGACCAGGATGTAGGTCGTGTCAGGCGTGACGATGATTTCCAGCGGCCGGGTCGCCACCATCATGAACGGCATGCCGGCCGGATGGCACAGCGCATGGTCGACGAAGTTGCCCTGGCCGCCTTTGGCCTGGTCCGCGATGCTGTCCTCGAGAACTTTCTGATACTCCGGCGTGAGCGGGGCTCGCTGGCCCAGTCCCCATGGCTTGGTCTGGTCAAACGACGGCTGTCCGCCGAGGCCGCGTATCACGAAGCGCGACCAGGCGCCGCGCAAGTCCGGATACACTTCGGAATCGGCAGCTTGCGCGCCGATGGTCATTGTCAAAAGTAATGCAACGCCAAGGAGTTCCACTCCAGCTTCGGTCCGACATGGCATCCTCCCTCGTTGTTTTAAGCATTCTGATCGCGAGCATGACGTTGATGCAAGCGCAACATTTCCCCGTCCGGTACGCTTTGAGAGCTTTACCGGAGTATTGAAACAAGCTCTTGGACGGCCCCTTTCGGTGAGGTGGCTTCCGCGGTAGGCTTCCGACCGGACGTTGACGTCATCCGAGAGCTGCCAACGGATGTAATTTTCCGAGGGGCAGCCCGCGCGTCCGCAGGAAACGATCGCAAGGGAGACAGAGATGCGCGAGCGCAATGCGCTGGCTGCTGCCATGGCATTTGCCGCGATGGTCAGCATGCCGTTCGGCAACGCCGGGGCGTTCGACGAATCCAAATATCCGAACTGGAAAGGCCAGTGGATGCGGGCCGACGCCGGTGCTCCGCGCTACGATCCGAGCAAACCCTCGGGGCGCGGGCAGCAGGCGCCACTGAAGCCGGAGTTTCAGGCGTTTCTGGAGGCAAGCCTCGCGGAGCAGCGCACCGGCGGGCAGGGCGGCGACCCGACCTATACCTGCCTCTCGCCCGGCATGCCGCGCATCATGAACAACTACGAAGGGGCCGAGTTCGTCATCACGCCGGACACCGTCCACGTCTTCATGGAGCACATCCACGATTCGCGCCGCATCTATACCGATGGCCGTCCATGGCCCGCGTTCATCGAGCCGACCTTCGCGGGCTATTCGCTCGGCCAGTGGATCGATGAAGGCGGCAGCGGCCGCTACGATGTGCTCGAGATCGAGACGCGCGGGCTCAAGGGGCCGCGCTCCTACGACAACACCGGCCTGCCGCTGCACCCGGACAATCAGAGCGTCTTCAAGGAGCGCATCTTCCAGGACAAGGCCGATCCGAACATTCTGGTCGTCGAGATCACCACGATCGACAATGCGCTGACGCGTCCGTGGACGGCGATCAAGAAATATCGCCGCGTGCAGAATCCGCGCCCGGTCTGGCGCGAGAGCGTCTGCGCCGAGAACAATGCCCATGTCGAGATCGGCGGGCAGGGCTACATGCTGAGCGCCGACGGCTTCCTGATGCCGGCCAAGAAGGATCAGGCGCCGCCTGATCTGCGATACTTCGAGCCAAGCAGACAGAAACTAGCGCAGTGACGTGAAATGATGCATCTCAACCGTTGGTCGACGTCAAGCGGAGGACCAGCGATGCTCAGCGATGGCGCGATCGGCCGCATGGCGCTGCGCGGCGATGCTGTGCGCGCGCACGCAGCGCTTCGCCTTTGATGACGCGCAACCTATCCCAATCTCAAGGGCCAATGGATCGGGTGCGCGGCACAGCCGGGCGGCGGCCAGCCCTCGTTCGATCCCGTCAAGCGCTGGGGCACGACGCAGGACGCGCCGTTGACGCCGGAGTACGAGGCGATGTTCAAGGCCAACCTGGAAGACCAGCGCGCCGGCGGGCAGGGCACCAATGCCACCAGCACCTGCCTCGCGCCCGGCATGCCGATGGTGATGAATGCGCATTCGCCGATGGAGATCATCGTGCTGCCGGAGACCACCTATATCCGGGTCGATCACATCCGCGACACGCGTCGGCGCATCTACACCGACGGGCGCGACTGGCCGGCCGAGATCGAGCCGACCTTCGACGGCTATTCCATCGGCAAATGGATCGACACCGACGGCGATGGCCGCTTCGACGTGCTCGAGGTCGAGACCCGCGGCTTCAAGGGGCCGCGCTCCTATGACGCCAGCGGGCTGCCGCTCCACCGCGATAATCAGTCCGTCTTCAAGGAGCGCATCTATCTCGACAAGGCCAATCCCAATCTGCTGCACGACGACATCACGGTGATCGACAACGGGCTGACGCGGCCCTGGACGGTGTATCAAGACCTATCGCCGCAACCCGGATCCGCAGCCGATCTGGGTCGAGTACATCTGCGCCGAGGGCCAGCAGCTCGTGCGCATCGGCGACGAGAACTACATGCTGAGCGGCGACGGCTTCTGATGCCGACCCGCAAGGGCCAGCCGCCGCCGGATCTGAGATATTTCTCGCGCCGGTGAGTGCCGGAAAGATCGTCAGACTTCGCTATCGGCTACGCTGCGGTCGCAGCCGGCTCCGGGAGCTCGGCGGGAGGCACAGCCATATCCTTCGGCGACGAGAACTACATGCTGAGTGGCGACGGCCTTTTAATGCCGACCCGCAAAGGTCAGCCGCCGCCGGATCTAGATATTTCTCGCGCCGGTGAGTGCCGAAAAGATCGTCAGACTCGCTATCGGCTACGCTGCGGTCGCAGCCGGCTCCGGGAACACGGCGGTAGGCACAGCCAGATCCTGCAGGAACCGCTGCTCGAACTCGGCAGCCGGCAGCGGCGGCGAGAAATAGAAGCCCTGGCCTTCCTCACAGCCCATCCCGCGCAGCAGCTCGATGCTGGATGTGTCCTCGACGCCTTCGGCGATGACGGCAAGGCCGAGGAGATTGGCGAGCGTGACGGTGCAGATGACGATCGCGGCGTCGTTGGAGCCGGCCCGCAGCTCGTGCACGAACGACTTGTCGATCTTCAGCCGGTTGATCGGAAATTTCTTGAGGTAGGTCAGGCTGGCATAGCCAGTCCCGAAATCATCGAAGGCGATCTGGACGCCGAGCTTCTGCACCCGGCGGAACGTGGCGAGTGCCCGCTCGTCGTCCTCGAGCAGGATGTCCTCGGTGACTTCGAGCTCAAGAAGGTGCGGCGGGAACTCGGTGTCCCTCAGCACGCCCTCGACCGTGCTCGCAAGATCCCCGGTCTGAATGAGCGACGGCGGGATATTGACGCCGAGACGAATACCGTGTCCGGCGCGTTGCCAGGCACGGCCCTGCCGGCAGGCGGTCTCCATGATCCAGAGCGAGGTGCGCGCCGAGATCGAGGAAATGTTGACCAGCGGCATGAAGTCGGACGGCGACAACAGACCGCGGGTCGGGTGGCGCCAGCGCACCAGCGCTTCCGCGCCCAGGAGCTTGCCGTCGCTGAGCCGGACCTGCGGCTGATAGAACAGCTCGAGCTCGTTGCGCTCGATCGCATGTCCGAGCTCTGCTTCGAGCGTCAGCCGCGCCTCGACCTCGTCGCGGATCGTGCGCGTAAACGCGACGTGCCGGCCGCGGCCCGTCGCCTTGGCGCGATAGAGCGCAAGGTCGGCATTGCCGAACAGCTCATCGGCGGTCACGCAATGGTCCGGATAGGCGGCCACCCCGATGCTGACATTGACCCGCAGGCCGTTCTCGCCAATGGAAAAGGTCGCATCGTCGAACGTGCGACAGATGCGCTCGGCGAGACTGGTGGCTTCCTCGACTGCGGCTGCTCCGCTCATCACGACGGCGAATTCATCGCCGCTCAGGCGCGCAACCAGGCCGGCATGCTCGACCAGCGCATCGAGCTGGCGGGCGACGGCGCACAGGAGCTGATCGCCGGCGGCATGGCCGAGCGTGTCATTGACCTGCTTGAACTTGTCGAGATCGAGCAGCAAGAGCGCAACCTTGGTCTGCCGCGTCTTCGCTTCCGCAAGCCGCGCGCCCAGATGCTCATAGAGCCTGTTGCGGTTGGCCAGCCCGGTCAGCGTGTCGTGCTCGGCGAGATGCCGCATCCGGTCCGCCTCATGCTTGCGAGCCGAGATGTCGCGCAGGGCGGCGCCATACTGAAAGCCATCGAGCCCGCGCCAGGTCGACAGGCAGGCTTCCAGCGGGAAGGTCTCGCCGGTCTTGCGGCGCCCCGTGAGCTCCACCAGCTTGCCGTTTGGCCCTTGCAGCGCCGCGGGCAGGGCCTCGGGGATTGAAAACGGGCCGCCCCATTCTGCGCTGCTGGTAAGGCAGATGCGGCCCAGCGGCTGGCCCAGCATCTCCTGCTTCGAATAACCGAAGATCGCGGTCGCCGCCGGATTCCAGACCGTGATCAGGTTGTTCTGGTCGGTGCAGACGAGGCCATCGCCGAGCGACATGGCGATCTCCTGGAAGCGCCGCTCCTCGGCGCCGCGCAGGAGGCCGCGCAGATCAATCTCGTCGACCGCCATGGCCAGCAGATAGCCCGCAACGGCGATATGCCACCATGACGTATCGAGCACGATGGCGAACTTCGCCTGCAGCAGCATGGCGCCGATCTCTATCACGGCCGCAACACTCACGAGTGTCACGAGCTGCATGCTGATCGGCTGGCGCCGCCGTGAGATTGTTGCCACGATCGCGATGATGCCAAGGCCCAGAAGCGCAAAGATGATGGAGGGACTTTGCAGCGTGCGCTCCTGCAGTATCGTTTCGGCGGCGAGCGCATGCAGGAGCGCGCCTGAGATCACCCGCCCGTTCGGCGTAGTGAAGCGGTCGCCGAGCTCGATCGCGGTGCCGCCGATGAGCGCCTTCTTGCCCTTGAGCTGGTCGATGGCCGCCGGATCGCCGCGCAGGATATCCGCGTAGGAGATCGCCGCGATAGAGTCGGCGCGGATGCTGAAATCGATCAGCCGCGGCCCGTCATGAACCTGATGGCGCCCCGCCAGCAGGCTGCCGATCGACGGCAGGAACTCACCATCCAAAATCTCGCCAAGGGAATAGCGGCGCACGACGCCGCTCGGCTCGACCGCCACATTGACGAGCGCGGGCCACGCTTGCTCCGCAAATTGTGCCAGCGGACGATTCACATGGAGAGCGTCGTGGCCGTTCGTCGGCTGCTTGAAAGCCGCAAGCACGACCGAGCCATCGGCGCGCTTGAGCAACTCGAGCAAGGACTGGTCGGAAGCCGCGTTCGAGGGTGAGCTGAAGTCAATATCGAACAGGATATCGCTCGCGCCGGCCTCGCGCAGCTTGTCGATGAGATCGGCGTGCAGCGTCCGCGGCCACGGCCAGACGCCGATCTCACGGATCGATGGCGAATCGATCGCAACAAGGACGATGTCGCCGCTCGCCTGGCGGGGGAAGGAGCGAAACCGCAGGTCGGTCAGCGCATCCTGCAGCGCGCCGCGCAGCCCGGTCAGGAGCGCCAGCACAAGCAGGCATGCAACAAGAATGTGCGGTTGATATCGCTTCACGCCTTTGCCCCCGGCCGTCTTTTTGTTGTGTGTCCGACCGTCGCCGCGCCAGTCCCGCGCCGGTCGCCGCGCCCATGGGGCAGCGACGGATGACGGCCACTCGGCGCTATTCCGTTACTATCCCTGATCGACCTGTTGCCGCTGCCGCCGTCTGCGGAACGCAATGGTCATGGCGACGAGTGCGCCGATCGCAAAGGGAAAGGCGAGCGACAACGCGTCGACATCATTCTTGTTAGCCAGGGTGCGCTCACCCAGCGCGGTCAAGCCAGGACCCCAGCCTTCGCGCCGGGTCGCATCCTGCTCCGGCAGCGCCACTGTCTCGAACTCGCCGGCCAGCGGCGCGCGAGCCTGGCGTTGGATCGGTGCTGAGGGAGAGGGTGCTGACATATCGTCGGGCGCCGAGGTGGGCGTCTCCGACGGTTCGCGCGGGGTCCCTTGCTGAATGGGGCTCAACGTGCCTGTCCCGCTCAGGGACAATCCAGTGGGGCCTTGCACCGTGACGGTCGCGTTCTGGCCCGCTTTGACGAGCGCTTGCTGGCCGGACTTGAAGTCCGTGACTTCGACCTGGCCGTTGAACACGCCAACCCGGGTGTCGTTACCGCTTATGGTGACATGAAAGCGCGTGCCCTTCACGACCGCGGAGAGATGCGGCGTATCGACCTCGAAGTGATTGATGGCACGCTTTTCCACCTCGAGCAGGATCGAGCCAGCCTGCTGCAGGATGGTCGTCGACATCCCGTTCTGCTTGCTGGTCCTCGGAAAGCTTATTGCTGAATTGGCCGAGATCAGGATTGTCTCATTGCCGCGGGTGAGCAGGACACGGCCGTTTTGGCCGGTGCGGATGCTGTTGCCCGGCTGCAGGATCATGCCGGCCGCCAGCGCGACCGGCTGAAATCCTTCCGTCATGATCGAGACATCGCCCGATGACTTGCTGATGCGCCAGGATTCCTGCGCATGAGCGTTCGATCCCGCGCCAAGCATTGCGATGGCGAGAGCTGTGAGCAAGGCGGCAATCGGTCTAGCAGTCATAACGGCCCTCTTCTGGCCCTGGACACAGGACACGCCGATTAGACCCGAAATACCTCAAAATCCGATTGTACTATTCGCCCCAAAAGCGGAGGCCGTGCCAACGGTCCGTTAACGACGATGCAGCGGTAGTGGGGCGCGCCGGGTCGTGATCGACAGCCGCAAAGCGACAAAATGTGATGGCCATCACAGTGGGCGGAGGCCAGCGTCAGTACTCTGTTGGCCTTCTGGGGTAGGGGTGTCGTCAAGTCGGGGTGACCATGGCGACCATGGAAATCTTCGCGTGGCTCCTGATCGGGCACGCGATCGCGGACTATCCTTTGCAGTCCGAATGGGTGGCGCGCGCCAAGCAGCCGGGCTTCACCTTTGACGGGGAGGCGATCTGGCCGAGCGTGCTGGCCTGCCATGCTGGCATCCATGCCGGTGCGGTGAAGCTGGTGACCGGATCGTGGCTCCTGGCCGGGCTTGAATTCGTGGCGCATGCCGGGATCGACTACAGCAGAGGCCGCGGGCTCTTGAGCTACAACGGCGATCAGGCCGCCCATGTCGGCTGCAAGGTACTCTGGACGGCGCTTGCTTGAGGCGCCGTGCCGGGCCATTCAGCCCGGCACGTGAAGCAGCCAGCAGGAGACCGATGGCGCGCCTGGGGGCTTTGGTTGCCACCCAGGGACTTCCGGCAGCCGTCACGCATAACCATTTGATGACGATATCACTGCGCATCCCGTTGCAGGGAGACGAGCCATGGCAGCGCCTGATCGTCAGGCTCATTGGGACAGCGTCTATCGAGCAAAGCGCGAAGACGAGGTCAGCTGGTTCCAGGCGAGCCCGACCCTGTCGCTCGATCTTATCCATGCTGCCGGGGTCGAGCGCAGCGCGCCGATCATCGATGTTGGGGGCGGGGCGTCAAGATTGGTCGATGCCCTTAGCGAGGAGGGCTTTGGGAATCTGACCGTTCTCGACGTTTCCGAAGCCGCAGTGGACAGGACGAAAGCCCGTCTCGGGGCGCGAGCAACAGGCGTGACGTGGATCGTTGCCGACGTCACCAAGTGGGAGCCGACATGCACTTATGATGTGTGGCACGACCGTGCCGCTTTTCATTTTCTGACCGCGCCCGAGGACCGTGCCGCCTATGCACAACGCGTCCTGCGGGCGGTGCGGCCCGGTGGACACGTCATCATCGGCACCTTTGCGCTCGATGGGCCCGAGCGGTGCAGTGGCCTGCCTGTCGTGCGACACGATGCGGAATCGATCGGCAATGTGCTCGGCCCCTCGTTCAAGCTGATCGAGACCCGCCACGATGATCATCAGACCCCGATGGGCGGCAGCCAGAAATTTCAGTTCAGCCGATTTCAGCGCGTACACGACCGCTCCGCGTAGCTACCGCCCGCTGACGCCCACCTGATAGATGTCGATCAGCCGCTTGCGGATGTCGGCAGGCGTTGCGTAGGCGCGGTTGATGAGAGCATCGAGCTCGGCGCCGGTCTTGGCGTTGCTGCATTCGAGCCGCTGCTGCTCGCAATCGGCGAGGAAGGCCGGGTCCTTGAAGGTTGCCATCATGGCGCTGCGCAAGGCGGCGAGCCGGTCGGCCGGAATGCCGGGCGGTGCGCCAAACGGACGGCCGAGCCCGAGCGGCGCACCGGCCGAGGACAGCAGCGTCTTGTCCGCCTGACTTTGCAGCAGATCGAGCGCGAGCGGCACATCTTTGAGGTCAGGGTGCGGGTCCGATCCGTATTGGAACAGGAAGCGGATCTTGCCCTCCTTGTACCAGCCGGGCCGCGCGGTCTTCAGGCTCGACCAGAACGGTGACGCCATCGCTTCGACCTCGCCGTTCTCGAGCGCCAGCAGAATTTCGTTCTGGCCGGGATAGCCGGTGATGAAGCGGGCCTTGAAATTGAAGATCTGGTTGAACACGCGGCCATAGAAGGCGGGCGTGGAGGCGGCGCCGGCCGCGCCTGCGACGAACTCCTGCCGCTGCGCGTCCGCAAGCGTCCTGATCTTCGAGCCGTGCCAGAACATGTAGAGCGCGGTCTCCGTGGTCGGCGTGCCGAGCCAGCCGATCTTGGCGGCGTCGAACTGCGCTTGCTTGTTCTCGAAGAATGGCTCGAGCGGCACGGTGTTCTGAAACAGCGCGATCACGGTGCCGTCTTTCGCCGCCACGTTGTTGAGATGGTTGGCGGCGCCAAGCCCGCCTGCTGCCGGCATGTTCTGCGGCACGATCGACGGGATTGCCGGGAATGTGCGCACCGAGATGGCGCGGCGACCGCGCGGGCGTAGATGTCATAGCCGCCGCCGATCGAGGCCGAGACGATGAGGCGAAGCTCCTTGCCCCGATAGAAGTCGGCGACGTCGTCGGCCTGGGTCGCGGTCGTCGCCAGTGACATGAGAACGAAAGCGGCGAGTCGTGGAGCAAGCATCAGAACCTCCCGGGGCCAAGCCGGCAGCCTAGTAGGCTAGTGCAACCCGCCCGCTGTTGCCATACGAATGGCGGCCCGCGTCAGTCACAAGGGGAAGTTTCATGCCACGCCCGATGCGCCATCTGCTTGCGGCTATCCTGGTTCTGCCATTGCTTGGCAACAGCGCCAGCGCACAGCCCGCCGCTTGCAGCGCGCCGCTCAAGCCCCAACAGGTGGCCGAGCTGCTGCTCGGCCGCAAGATCGGCGATCGTCTCGGGGTGAGCGAGACGCAGTTTCTGAATTTCCTCGACCGCGAGATCACGCCGCGGTTTCCCGACGGTCTCACCGTCTACGATGCCCGCGGCCAGTATCGCGACAGCGAGCGCAACCGGATCGTGCGTGAGCCGAGCAAGGTGGTGATGATCGTGCTCCCCGGCAGTCCTGAGGATATGGCGCGCCTTACTGACATTGCCGATGCCTACAAGAAACGCTTCAGGCAGCAGTCGGTCGGCATCGTGCTGCGGCAGGCCTGCGTATCGTTTTAGGGCCAGCGAGATGCGAAGGTGCGTGCCACAACGTTCCCTCCCCCCTTGCGGGGGAGGGGACAGGGAGAGGGGTGGCGATTAATCGCCAAGTGCGCGGTGGCTCTCTCGTACGCAGCTCCCAAACACGAGAAGTTCTCGAAAACGGTCTTCGTCGGGTCTCTGATCGCAGGCCGCTCTGTGCGTATGTTACCCCCCTCCCTGTCCCTGCCCCCGCAAGGGCAAGGGGGGAGGGAACGCTGTGGCACGGCTCTGCTCATCCCTTGCGGTTCATTCGCGTAAGACTTTTCAAGATGAGTGCAGGAGATAATCATTAACAGCCTTGCACGCCCGCATCAGGCTTCCTAACTGTTGTGTCATGTGACAGCCCGCAAAAAAACAACCTGAGAGCCAGCCATGGATACAGTCAAGTTCATCGCCCTCGACAAGGAGGATCTGGAGGTCGTCTCCGCCCATCTCCAGGATGCCGAAATCACGGTCGCCGATGTGCACTGGCGACCCGGGGAGAAGCGGCTTGTTCTGGCGGTCGATCGGTTTGACTGGCCGGCAGCCATCGCCTCGGTCCCGGAATTACGCCGCTGCCGGGCAGCACTGCGCTTCGAGCGCGTGCTCGCCTGCAAGTGCAAGAACGTTAACCCCGCCGGCAAGGACCAGGTGCTGAACCTCCTGGCGGTGGAATTTGCCGAGGTCGAGCCCGCCTGGCGGCGTGGTCACGCTCACGTTCTCGGGCGGAGCGACGCTGCGGCTCGACGTCGAGTGCCTGGAGGTCGAGCTCGCCGACCTTGGCCCGATCCGGGTGGCCGATTGCTGCCCGAGCCATATCGACGGAGTGGCCCAGGCTTAGGTTATAAGGCCAAGGTTAAAGAGCAGGGTTGACGGTCCCCCATCCCCGCGTCATTGAGCAGGTGCTCCGCAGGGAGCGAAGCGGAATGCGGGGCCCTCGGTGTCACGATTCCCCGGATTTCGCTTCGCTCAATCCGGGCTATTGTGCACCCATGCCGATCCGCCTCGATATCCGCGCGCGCCGACTTCGCCGAGCGCTTCCGCGCCTTTCTCGCCACCAAGCGGGAGACCGCGACGGACGTGGAAGATGCGGTGCGCGCGATCATCGCGGATGTGGTGGCGCGCGGCGATCGCGCGCTGATCGAGCTTACCCGCAAATTCGACCGCGTCGATCTCGAGCGCGTCGGGCCTGCGGGTGAAGCCTGAGGAGATCGCGGCGGCGCGGGCGGCCTGCGACCGGCGCGCGCTCGATGCGCTGTCGCTCGCGCGCGATCGGATCGAGGCCTATCACAGGCGACAGCTTCCGAAGGACGATCGTTTCACCGATGCGCTCGGCGTCGAGCTCGGCCATCGCTGGACCGCGATCGAGGCGGTCGGCCTCTATGTGCCCGGCGGCACCGCGGCCTATCCGTCGTCGGTGCTGATGAATGCGGTCCCGGCGAAGGTCGCAGGCGTGCCGCGCATCGTCATGGTGGTGCCGGCGCCCGACGGCAAGCTCGCGCCGCTCGTGCTCGCGGCCGCGCAACTCGCCGGCGTCGACGAGATCTATCGCGTCGGCGGCGCGCAGGCGGTGGCGGCGCTCGCCTACGGCACCGAGACGATCACGCCGGTCGCCAAGATCGTCGGTCCCGGCAATGCCTATGTGGCGGCCGCCAAGCGCCTCGTGTTCGGCAAGGTCGGCATCGACATGATCGCCGGGCCTTCCGAGGTGCTGATCCTCGCCGACGGCAGCGGCCATCCCGACTGGATCGCGGCCGATCTGCTGGCGCAGGCCGAGCATGACGCGAGCGCGCAGTCGATCCTGATCACGGATGATGCCGCGCTCGCCGACGACGTGGAGCGGGCGGTCGAGGCGCAGCTCAAGACGCTGCCGCGCGCCGCGATCGCGGGCGCCTCCTGGCGCGATTTCGGCGCCATCATCCTGGTGCGCTCGCTCGACGAGGCGGTGCCGCTCGTCGATGCGATCGCGCCCGAGCATCTGGAGATCGAAGCCAAGGATGCCGAGACGCTCGCCGGCATGATCAGGAACGCGGGCGCGATCTTCCTCGGCGCGCATACCCCTGAGGCGATCGGCGACTATGTGGGCGGCTCCAACCACGTGCTGCCGACCGCGCGCTCGGCGCGCTTCTCGTCGGGGCTCGGCGTGCTCGATTTCATGAAGCGCACCTCGATCCTCAAATGCGGGCCCGAGCAGCTGCGCGCGCTCGGTCCCGCCGCGATCGCGCTCGGCGAAGCCGAGGGGCTTGACGCACATGCCCGCTCGGTCGCGATGCGCATCAATCCGCGATGACGGCGCCCGAGCGACCATCCACCCGCAAGTCGCACCGGCTGGTGGCGGTGACGCTCGACGAGAATTCGATCGGCCGCTCCGGTCCCGACATCGAGCACGAGCGCGCGGTCGCGATCTACGATCTGCTGGAGGAGAACTCGTTCGCGCCGGAAGGCCAAGGTGCGCGGCCCGTTCAAGCTGCATCTGAGCATCACCGGCAGCCGCCTGGTGTTCGACATCCGGCGCGCCAACGATGCGCCGGTGATGGCCCATCTGCTGTCGCTGTCGCCGCTGCGGCGGATCGTGAAGGACTACTTCATGATCTGCGACAGCTACTACGAGGCGATCCGCACCGCCACGCCCGATCGCATCGAGGCGCTCGACATGGGCCGGCGCGCGCTGCACGACGAGGGCTCGCAGCTCCTGATGGAGCGCCTCAAGCACAAGGTGACGGTCGATTTCGAGACCGCGCGGCGCCTGTTCACGCTCATCTGCGTGTTGCACTGGAAGGGCTGACGGGTGAGCGGGCGGGCCGACGAAACCGCGGGCCGTGCTGTTTGCCTGCGGGCAGAATTCGGTGCGCTCGCCGATGGCGGCAGCGCTCATGCGCCAGATGTTCGGCACGCGTTCGTGAAGTTGCCTCCGCGGGCGTGCGCAAGGGCGAGCTCGACGGCTTTGCGATCGCCGCCATGAACGAGATCGGCATCGACATCTGCGAGCCACGAGCCGATGACGTTCGAGGAGCTCGAAGACCTCGAGGACGGGCTCGATTTCGACCTGATCGTCACGCTCGCGCCCGAGGCGCACCACAAGGCGCTGGAGCTGACCCACCGGTTCGCCGCCGCGGTCGAATACTGGCCGACCGCCGATCCGACCGATGATCGAGGGCAACCGCGAGCAGCGGCTCGACGCCTATCGGACGGTGCGCGACCAGCTCCTGGAGCGCATCAGGGCGCGGTTTCGCCTGCGCCGACACAGACGCGGTACAGCGAGGTTGTCGAATGACCGCCCTATTCCGCTAGCTATTGCGCCAAGTCATCGCCCCATTTCACGGCTCGACCGATTGCGCAGGCAACCGGGTCCATGTGCCGGGCTCGCCCGGCGATGACCGGAAACTCGGGCGTGGATTGAACGCACATGATCGGCCGACCCAAACTCGTCCTCGCTTCCGGCTCGCCCCGCCGGGTCACCTTGATCAATCAGGCCGGCATCGAGCCGGACTCGCTGCGTCCGGCCGACATCGACGAGACGCCGCAGCGCGGCGAGCTGCCGCGCGCCTGTGCCAACCGGCTGGCGCGCGCGAAGGCGGAGGCCGCGCTTGCGCTGGTGCGCGTCGACGAGGAGCTCCAGGGCTCCTACATCCTGTCCGCCGATACGGTGGTGGCGGTCGGCCGCCGCATCCTGCCCAAGGCCGAGCTGCTCGACGAGGCGGCGCAGTGCCTGCGGCTGCTGTCCGGCCGCAATCACCGGGTCCACACCGCGGTCTGCCTGGTCACGCCGAAGGAGGCGTTCCGGCAGCGGCTGGTCGAGACCAAGGTGCGCTTCAAACGGCTCTCGGACGAGGATATCGAGGCCTATCTCGCCTCCGGCGAATGGCGCGGCAAGGCCGGCGGCTATGCGGCGCAGGGCATCGCCGGCAGCTTCATCGTCAAGATCGTCGGCTCCTATTCGCAACATCGTCGGCCTGCCGCTCTATGAGACCACGACGCTGCTGTCGGGCGAGGGCTATCCGATCCGCTTCGGCTGGCTCAACGCGGTCTGATAGAGCGGCGGCAAGGAATGCCTATATCCGTAGCTCAGGCGCTCGATGAGGCGTGCAGCTATCTGATGCGACATGCGATGACCCAGCAGCGCTCCAAGCCCGAAATGTCCGATCTGCGGCAAGCCGGCATGGTCGCGGCCTATCGGCCGTTCTGCTCCAAGCGCTGCGCCGACGTCGACCTCAACCGCTGGTTCAGCGGCTCCTATGTGGTGGCGGGCAAGCAGGAGGAGGACGAGGACGGCGAGGCGGTCACGGCCGGCAAGGATGAGCCGGGCGCGTGATTTTCGGCCTGGTTTGGCACCTGCGGCGGCAGGTAAAGCTGCGCTCGCGTTCCGCTTGCTGGACAGCCGCGCCTGCCTTTATAACCCGGCGACCCGCCGCCCCGTGGCGGGCGCGGCGCCCAGGTAGCTCAGTTGGTAGAGCACGTGCACTGAAAATGCACGGTGTCGGTGGTTCGATTCCGCCCCTGGGCACCAGCCTTCTCATTCGCTCAATCATTGTCGCCACGAATTCGGCCTTTCGACCATAGCGGCGGGGGCATCTGATGGGTTGAGCACAGCGAGCCCATGAGCGCACGTCAGTCGCGCCTTCTTATATCAAGAAAAGTCTAGGGCTTCCTTTTTCGATATTCAGCGATTTGATGCGGCAGGTTGTACATCACTGTCACAAGGAAGCTCAAAAACTCGACGACATCCTTCGCGTCCTTTTCGTCCGTACCCGGCGAGCCTGGCCTAGGGTGTGTACCTTCGTTGCCAAGTTCTCGCACTTCGTGTGCCCACTCTTTCATGATTGGAAGAATGAGGCTCTTCGCAGCAAGGTCGTCAATCTCGTCCTTTAGATTTCTTTCCTTTCGCTCCATGAGCCCGCGCCACTAGCTGGATCGCCGACCGGGCCATGAGAGCCGCAGCTGTCCAGTTCTTGCCTTCTATGCTTCGCCGAGCTTCAACCCAGTAATGGCCAACGTCTAACGGCCAATGATTGGGATGCCTCGTTGTGCTCTGATGCCAAGGTAAAACTTTGTAGTCGTGAGCCGCGCCTGATCCATGCGCGAACATCGCGGCCGACCAGAACGCGAACACGTAGTTTCCGCAATTGCCACATTGCAGAGTGTCGTAGTTGAGGACTTTGCGCTCGTTGCTTGGCTTCTTTCGTTCTAGATGCTGTACGGTGCCAAAGTTGCCGAGGGGCACCTCAGAAGGCGCACGGAATATTGTGCGTCTCCAGTACGCGCCCTGGGTAACCGGACCACTCTCCTAGGTCCCACCAATCCATTTGGCACCGCTATGAATCATTGCATTGGTGGATCATAGCGCCCCGCCGTCAGCCAAATCACGCGCCGGGTAAGACTGAGGGCAGGGTGACTCCACAACCGGACAAACCTAGCCGCCTCGCTTTTCGGAGTTTGAAACAATATTTGGTGATCGGCTCAACGTGCCAAAGCGCCATCGAAGATCGTGTCTCGAATCCGTGCTTCCGATTCAGCAGCAAAGGTTAAGTCTTTGCACGCAACATCATGATCGACTTACCGTCATATGACGAAGAATACCCCTGGTGGTTGGTCACACTGGCGCCCCATTCACGGCAAAGCCTCAAACGACGCACGCAAAACGAGAAGGCTGATGCGACCGCGAGGGCCCCGCGATCTTGACGCACCCGCGCGACAGACTCGCGGTCTGGCCGAGGAAAACGTTGGTCGGTCCGCGACGCCGGGGCCAGGGGCCGAACGAGCCCGACTACCATTCCTTGTGGACCCAAAGGTTGACTCCGGCACCGGGTCTAGAACCGCTGGGCGAGCAGATGGCGGATTTGCCACGTTTGTTGGCGAGTTGGCCCTTGCCACATCGACGGCGACGATCACCGCTTTTCTTGTCTACTGGACGTTCACGACCATGTGGCCGCATGGTCCAAGAATGGTCCAAGTAGTCGTACCGCCGAGGGAGATTCGACTGAACCTCGATTGATCGAAGCGACACAAGCGGCTGTGGAGCGGCGAACGCAAGGGACTAAGGAGCAACCGAGCTCGTGGGTTGGGATGCCTGAGACCGCTGCGGCGCAGACGACAGGTGTTGCGGCGCCTGTTGAGACGGACAGCACCGCGGCTCGCGAAACGCCAAACTCCCAAGCGACAAGCGCGCCGCTTCGCCAGCTGAATCGCGAAGAGATCGCTTATCTTCTCAAGCGCGGCGAAGAACTCGTGGCCGGCGGCGAGCTCGGTCCGGCACGCCTGGCCTTGCGGCGCGCTGCAGAGGCAGGGGATCCCAACGCGGCGTTTGCGCTCGCAACCACCTACGACCCGATTCTGCTGCGGGCGCGTAAAGTGATTGGCGTTGCACCGGACATCGCGATGGCGCGAGCCTGGTACGAAAAAGCTAAGGAGTTCGGGTCAATCGATGCGCCAAGACGGCTCGAGCTGTTGGCCAGGGCCGTTAAGGTTGAATGAGGGTGTCGATTTGCGATCTCGGGGGACCCGATCCACTAATACGCCGCTGTCTGCAAGGGCGCGAGCGTTCGCGCCGGATTGAAATCCACCTTGGCGGTACGTGCCAATCGTTCGCACAGAGATCTCGCACAATTCCGAATAAGGAGGCGTCATGAAGTGGGCATCCCTTCCTCTACTCGCTCTTGCTTTGTCCCTGCCCTCAGGTGAGAGCGCCGTAGCCCAGAAGCTGTCCCCCCTTGAGCAGAAGAGACAAAAAGTAAACGAGAACGTTCTATTTTTGATGGGCGGGCAGCCCGGCGCCACATTCAGCCAGCTTGCTCACGACATTTCGGTGGTCGTGGACGATCCTAATAATCTGCGCGTGCTGCCCGTGGTTGGCGGCGCGGCAGTGCAGAATGTGGAGGACGTTATTTTCTTGCGGAGCATTGACCTCGCGCTGACCACCCAGGAGGCAATGAACCACCTGAAAGCCACCCGTCAGCTGGGGCCAAACCTTGAGGAGAAGGTGACATATATTGCAACGCTTTTTCCAAATCCGCTGCAGATCCTGGCGCGCTCGGGTGCGAAAAGCATCAAGGATCTGAGTGGGAAAAAGGTCAATTTCAATAACAAGGGTAGTGCGACAGCGCAGTTTGTTCCGCAGATATTCAAGACTCTTGGCGTCAATGTGCAGCAGGAGCTTTTTATGGCGCAAGGAGACGCATTGGAGAAACTCCGGAGCGGCGAGATAGACGCTACCATATGCTCATGCCCAGTGCCGGTTCCAGCATTTGTGAATGTCAAGGCGGAATGGGGCTTGCGGTTCGTCACCGTACCCTACGATAAACCGCTCCAGGCGACCTATCTGCCTGCTTCGATGCGAAACGAAGATTATCCGGCACTGATCGAGAGGGAAGGGGTGGTTGATACAATTGCCGCTGTCACCGTCCTGATTTCATTCAACTGGCAAAAAGGGACGGTGCGATACCAGCGGACTGCAAAATTCGTCGATGCATTCTTCTCCAAGTTCAGCGAGTTCCACAAACCGCCGCGTCATCCCCTTTGGCAGACGGTAAACCTGGCTGCAACCATTCCAGGATGGACGCGGTTTGGGGCCGCCGAGGAATGGCTCAGAAACTGGCGTGGGGGCCAAGCCAAAGGTCAGGAGGCTGATTTCAAGTAGTTTATGAGCGAGCAAACAAGGAAGTCTTGGCGCTAGCCGACCAGTTTAGTTCAGCCCCTGGGCACCATCTTTCTGAACTTCACTCAGTGCCCCGAGCCGCTAGCGAGGCGAGCACGCTCGAATCTTGCCCATGCGGATTGGCTATAAGCGGTTCAACCAATTCAGAACGTAGGATGGGTTGAGCGTAGCGAAACCCATGCTGAAAAGTGGTGGGTTTCGCAAGAGCTCGACCCATCCTACATTCTGCGTTGCGAACCTTCGGGAGGATCAGATGACAACGGACCCCAGCAGCATTATTCACAACCTCATCTTGCGCGTGAGGGAGCAGCGTAGGGATCTACTCCAACACGTCGCCAATGACAGGCACCAGGCCATCTTCAGCGACGACCAGCTTGCCTCGCTACGAACCAACCAGGAAACACTAGCGGTGCTCAAAGCAGCGCTGGAGGACGAAATAAACGACGCATAGCCGCCTGCGGATCAACGCCGCAGAGGTGGGCTCCCGAGTAACGCCCCGCTCAAGTCTGTTGGAGACTTGGCCCAGCGTCAACGAAGTCGGCAATTGACTAGCTCTGTGAAATGTGGGCGATTGTGCGCGCAATGGAACTAACGGCGTGCAACGCCGTTACCTCGATCAGCTTGATGAGGAACGGGGCGCCGTTCGCCGGTCCAGGATGCCTCCATGGATGCTGCTGTTCAGCCTACCTCCGGACCCAGCGAGACGCTCGAGCAGCCCGCAAATCCCACCATAGCCGCCATCGGCCAGTTTCTTTGCGTGGCCCTGCCGATCATCATCTGGTTCGCGCCGCTCGATCTCGAGCCGCAAACCCAGCACGCCTTCGCGATCGTGGCCTTCATGGTCGTGGCCTGGATCACGCAGGCCATGGACTATGCGCTTGCAGGATTCATCGGGTGCTTCCTGTTCTGGGCGCTTGGCATCGTTCGATTCCCGGTCGCGTTCTCCGGCTTTGCCAACGATACGGCCTGGTTTCTGTTCGGCGCGCTGTTGATCGGAGCCATCGCGATGCGCTCCGGCGTCGCTCGCCGGCTCGCCTACATCGTCATGCTGCGGGTCGGTATCACCTACCCGCGAATTCTGCTCGGTCTCATCATCACTGACTTCCTGCTGACGTTCGTGGTGCCATCCGGGATCGCGCGCGTGGTGATCATGGCCGCCATCGCGCTCGGGCTCATCGAGGCGTTCGGCGCCGCGCGGGGCAGCAACGTGGCGCGCGGCATGTTCCTGATCCTGACGTACACTGCCAACATCTTCGACAAGATGATCATCGCCGGTGCTGGCTCGATCACCGCACGCGGCGGGATCGAGAAATACGGCGGCGTTGAAGTGTTGTGGAGCCAGTGGTTCCTGGCGTTCCTGCCCTGCAGCATCATCACATTGCTGGCGGCCTGGTGGCTCACGCTCAAGCTCTATCCGCCCGAGAAGGTGGGCCTTGAGGGCGGTTACGAATTCCTGCGCGCAGAGCTGCGCAAGATGGGGCCGCTCGCTCCGCGGGAGCGCAACGCCGCCCTGCTTATTCTGGCGGCCATCGTGCTGTGGCTCACCGATTTCATCCATCACATCTCGCCCGCGGTGATCGGGATCGGGGTTGGACTGTTTGCGATGCTGCCTCGCATCGAGATTATTGAGCCGCAGGAGATGCGACGGCTCAACTACATGCCGGTGTTCTTTGTCGCTGCCGCCGTGAGCATGGGCACGGTCATGGAGGCCACCAAGGGGATCGAGGTGCTGACCCAGCACGTGCTGACCTGGATGCAGCCGCTGCTCGGCAACATCGTTGTGACCACGACGGTGATGTATTGGACCGCGTTCCTCTATCACTTCCTGCTGGCAAGCGAGATTTCGATGCTGGGCACGTCGATCCCGCTGGTGATGGATTTGGCAAAAACCAGTGGCTTCAACCCGCTGCAGCTCGGGATTGATCTGGACGTTCGCGGCGGGCGGCAAGCTGTTTGCCTATCAGTCGGGCGTGCTGATCGTCGGCTATTCGTATGGCTATTTCGACGCGCGCGATCTGCTGCGCATGGGTGCGCTGCTCACGGTGGTCGAATTCGTGATCCTGATCCTGCTGGTGCCGCTCTGGTGGCCTCTGATCGGCATTAGCTAAGCTAACGAGAAGCTGCACCCGCTGCTGTCGCCCCCGCGCAGGCGGGGGCCCATAACCACCAAGACTTCGGTTTATCGCTAGCCCTGCCACATCGCGTTGCTGCGGCGTATGGGTCCCCGCCTGCGCGGGGACGACAGCGGAGAGTCATGCTTCACATCGTCGTAAGCGAGCACTACGGCGTAGAGTGTGGACCTATCAACTACGACGCCCACGCAGCCTTGAGCTCCTCGCGGGTGCCGTCATAGGCATTGCAATCAAGATTCCCTTCGTCGTCTCCCGGAATGCCTGGCACCGTGTTGGGCTGCAGGCCCGACGTGCGATCGGCATATTGCCAGAGCCAGTATTTCTCCCAGCTCTTCTGCACCTTGGGGTGCGCATTGTAGTGCGCCAGCCACAGGCGATGCGCGCCAAGGAAAGGATCCTTGTTGTCGCCCAATCCTGCTTTGATGAGCTCGCCGCTGTAGATGATGGCCTTGCGGCCGAGCTTTTCTCCAACGAGCTTCAAGAACTCGCGCGCCTGATCGAGCGTCATCGTGTTGTCGCCGGTCCGCTCGAAGTCGAGCGCAACCAGCGTGGAGTGATCCGGGTTGGCGTATTCGAGGAAATTGTTGACCTGCCCCGCAACGTTGGATTTCGTGCCCCAATGGTACGCGCCCCAAAGCAGGCCCGCGTCGGTGGCCGCCCTTCGGCGTGACGCATACTTGTCGTCCCGTCCGGTCCCACCGGTGGTGGCCTTGTGAATGACCCCCCAAATGCCGCCCTCGGCGGCCTTCTGAAAGCTGGTGACCTTGTCGCCGTGGTAGATGTCGACGACCCTCAAATTGATCATTTGGCTCTCCCCTGCGACTGAAACAAAATCCTTATTGCAATCATTCCTAGCCTGATGAGCTGCACCTGCGCGTCAACCATTCAGCTGATGCGAGCAGGCCCGCCAGCGCCCAGCCGAAGCTAGCCTTGCCCGCACCGATCGGCCGACGGACGTGAATCTGGTGCTTGGGTGCCGGTGCATCGAAGCAGCATATCGCCTGATTCCGGTCATCGGCGATATCGCGTCTGGCCTTATCCACGGCTCGAGACGTTTCGGGGTAGAACAATGCTCACGCGAAACGCGGGCCAGACGTGCCGGATGATTGCAATGTCTACCGGCAGCGAGGCCTTCGGGACAGCCAGCCAATCCCCTTCAATCGGTCGATGTGACTTTCCCGCCACCGCTTCGCAGCGCGAGCCCGGTCTCGACCTCGACGGCGCGGCCGTTGATCATGTGGGGCCTGAACGTCCACTGCCGCAACGCCTGCTCGATGCCTTTGCGCTGTGCATCGGTCGCACGGATCACATGCGCGTGCCTCACAGTCCCGTCGCTCCCGATGATGATGCGCGCCGGGATTGGCGTTGGCGATGGCATGACGTCGGTGGGCGCCACCCTGCGCACCAGCCGGTCGCCGCTCGCATAATCACTAATGCAGACAGGTGGGTCTCGTCGTGCCGCCAGTGAAACACTATCGAGGCTTTGCGCCAGCGTTTCCCGTTCCTGCGGATCGCGCGCCGTCAAGGTGATGCTGACGAGATGACAGCGCACCTCCGTCATGATCATGGCGCGGTAGAGCCCGACGCCGTTGAAATCGACACGCCAGGCTGGGCGCGAAGCCGGCCGGCGGCCGATGGCGATTTCCGCAGGCTCGCGATCGATGCTCATGCCTTCGATCTGCGCCATGGTGTCACGCATCTCGCTGGCGGCTTCTGCCAGAACACGATGCGGCTTATCGAAGAACATGTCCTGCGCTGCGATCAGGATCGTTCCGCCGCCTGCGGCCTGCGGAACAAGGTTCGCAAGCACGTAGTAGCCGAAATGCGACGGATCGGGGCCGGCCAGTCCTTCACCAAAGCCTGATGGCAATGGATAGGACAGGCCGAAATACGCGTTGGTGTAGATGCCGCCGGCCACCCTGACCGTCCTGCGGATTGGGCATGGCCGACGTTACGGCGAAAGGGAGGATCGTTTCGCCGTAACGCCAGGCCAGCACGGCTGCCAGCGCGCTCGCCAGCATCGCCGTGAGAGAGGCCACTGCGCCAAGGTGCAACAGCCTTCGCATGATGCCCGTGACGGACTAGAGCGAGCGCAGGAAATTCAGAACCGCCTGCCGGTCGTTGACCGACAAGGCATTGAAGCTCTGGATCACCTGGTTGGCCTCCGATCCGCGACTGGCGTGCTGCGCAATCGCTTCGTTCAGGTCTTTGGTGCGGCCGTCATGCAGGAAGAAGATCCGCTGACCCACGCCCCACAACGGAGCCGTGCGAAACTCCCGGCCGTTGGCTTCGCCTTGGGAAACGCCGTCCGCGAGCCTGTCTCCCATGTCGTGCACCGCGAAGTCGCTGTAGGGCTCGAAGGTCACATTGCTGAGCGCAGCCACGTTGGCCCCGCCGCTCTTTTGCGCGCGGGTGTGGCAGGCCGCACATCCGACATTCGCGAACACCTGTCGCCCGCGGTCGATCGTCGCCGACGTTGCGGATGTCGACGACGCTGCGGCGGTGGCGGTCGTGCCCGCCGCCGCCGGCAAGACGCTGCTTGCAGACGCCACCACCGTGCTGCCGGTCGTCGTGCTGCTGGGCGATGCCGCTGCTGCCGCTGCTGGTGTCGCTGAGGCTGGCGTCGGCGGTGCCAACAGCCGCATGAAGGCCGCGAACAACGCGATATCCGACTGGAAGCCGGCGGCCGGGCTCGCGCCTCCTTCGGATACGAGCGGCGTGGGGCTTTCTGGATGAGTGTGATTGAATTGACAGGCCGGGTTGCCCTCCCGCTCACTGGGGAAAATGTCGTTGGTCACGCCGATCTCGACATTGTAGGCCTCGCCGGCGAACAGCAGCAGCGACTTGTTCTGCGCCTTCCAGCCGAAGCGCGCGATGGTGCCGTCGTTGCCGTTGTGATTGAAGCGTCCCGATATTCCCAAGGTACGCTTCTGTTGCGCATTGGCTGCCAACGAAGCTTCGAGAGCGGCATCTGGCGTGCTCTCCACCAGGCCCAGGCCGAACGTCGGCGTTGGGATCCGGAACACAACGTTGTTGCGGGCGAGCTCGGCAGCGAAGTTGGGTTGTGCGATGTTGCAACCCGGCGCGTCCGAGCGGCCGGTGATCACGAACAGTCCGTGCACGCCGCCGTCAGGCGAGCCGTCCGGATTGCGCACGAAGCGCGCCTCGCGCACCGGGCCATCCGCGGTGATGAAGGATGGCACCGTGTTCCTGGCGCCCGCCAAGGTCGCCACTGCGACTTGCGGATTGACCGCGGGAGCCGAGCCGCCGCTTGCCGGCTGCGAGTGGCACCCAAGGCATGAATTGAGATTGAAGCGGGGACCGAGACCATCCGGCACCGCATCGGTTTCGGCGAACACATCCTTGGCGGCTTCGAAGAAAGCGCGCTCCGTGTCAGTGAGACCAGGAATCGGGTCGCCGGCTCCGGCCGCGCCGCTCGCGTACACCGGGATCGGTCGGCCCGCGCCCCTGTGCTGGCGCAAGGCTCGGAAGAGAGACTGACGCCACCAGAATGGTGGTCAGGCTCGCAAGCGAGCATGTATACCCAAACGTCCTCTTTGCCATGGCGAATACCCCCGTTGTGAACTCTGCAGCTTCCCCAGTTCGTCCCACGTGCGGTACTCAACAGAGTTTTCCGACAAATATGGGACTGCAAGCGCGCGAAAGATTGGAATCATAATGACGTTTCTCAGAGTAAAAAGACGCGCGAGGCTAAATGAATACAATCTTACATGCACGCCGGTGCTGTGATGCATTCATGAATGCATTCAGATACAGATTCGAAATCTGTTCGGTACCGTGAGAAGAATTTTGTTTTCCGAATGCGCAGTGCAATGGGAGCGATTCCTCGACGTGCAGTGCTGATATTGTTGTGGACAACTGTTCAGCAGATGTCTGCTCGTCAGTTTGATAGCGCGCTGGCATAGAACATCAGCCACAGCGATGGACATAGAAACGCGCCGAAAGGCAATCGTGTTGCGCGCTCGATCGTGTGTCCACGCCAGTGCGCGATCATAATGCTGACGAGCGCCGCACTTGTCGCAAGCGCGAAGCATAGTGGAATGATATCGAGCGGCAGCCACGCACCAACAGCCGCGGCGAGCTTGACGTCGCCGAAGCCAAGGCCTTCCCGCTGCCGGATCTGCGCATAGCCTGTTCGCAACAGCGCCAACACGGCGGCGCAGCCAAGCGCTCGCGCAGCCGCGCTGACGCCAGCAAGCCACGGATCGATCGGATCGAGCAGCGGCGCCGCCATGATGCCCGCAACTGTCGCGCCGAACGTCACCGTGTCGGGCAACAGAAAAGTTCTGGCGTCAACGTCCGCGCCGGCGATCATCAGTGCGCCCAGCACGCTCGACGCAATGGCAAAAGGCCACGGCAGAAATGCCGCCGAAACCAGAGCCAGCGCTCCGCCGGCACCGACAAGGATCGCCGGGTTTGGACGCAAGTCCAAAGTCTCCGCGGCGTCGTCCATGCCGTGCGTCACTATTTCTTGCGCGGCGCTGCTTGGGTCGATGCCGGCGTAACGGCGGCACCTTCGACGACGCCACGCGCGCTGCGCATCAATTGCAGCTTTTCGCGGAATTCCTCCGTCACCGAGCTCGCGTCGATGCTGTTGCGCATCAGACGGGTCCTGATGAAGATGATGATCTCGGAGCGCTGCTTGGTCCCGGTGGTGTTGCCAAGCAGATCACCCAGAAACTTGATGTCGCGCAAACCGGGAATTCCCGCCTTCGACTGCTGCTCGCGTTCGCTGATCAGCCCCGCCAGCAGCACGGTCTGCCCGCTGACCACCGCGACCGCCGAATGTACGCGACGCTGCGAGATGGTTGGCGTCAGCGTCTGCTGGTCCGGGTTGACCACGTTCGAGATTTCCTGGTCGATCTCGAGATGAATCGCACCATTGGCGTTGACGTGCGGCAGCACCTTCAGGATTACGCCGGTGTTGCGCATCTCGATGGTGTTGACCACGGGCGTGCTGGAGTTGGTCAGGAGCGTCGCCGTGCTGGTGGTGATCGGCACCTCGTCACCGACTTGCAGCAGCGCCGGCTGGTTGTCCATGGCGACAATCGAGGGCGATGAGAGAACCTTGACGTCGGTGACGCTCGAGAGCGCGTTGAGGATGACGCGCGGCAGCGCCTCGGAGCCGATCAGGAAATTGAGGCCGGGCGTCACGCGCTGCAGCAGCGCGGACTGCGCCGTGGTTTGCGCCGCGTTCAGCAGCCCGACCGATCCCTTGTCGTTGCCCGCGCCGACATCCTTGCTGGTGAGAAAGTATTGCACGCCGAAACGCAGCTCGTCGGTGAGCGTGATCTCGGCGACCGTTGCATCGATCGCGACCTGCAGGCGTGGCCGGTCGACATCGCGCAGCGCGCGCTCGATGACGCGGTAGTCCTCCTGGTTGGAATAGACCACGATCGCGTTGTTGGCCGTGTCGGCGGTGATCCTGACGTTCTGGAACAGGGCGCGGCCAGTGCCGCCAGCCGATGCCGTCGCACCAGTGCTCTCATCGTCGTCGCTCTTGCGGTCTGCAAAGGCGTCAAACGCTGCCGAAATCTGAGTGTTATTGCCGCGATTTGATGCGCTTTGCACGCCGTCCGATTTGCCTCCTGTGGTGCTCTTGCCGCGGTCGAGCGAATCCAGCCGAGACTTGGCGGCTTCGGTTCCAGGCGCGAGCTGATTGGTCGGGGTGTCGGTAGTCATGCCCGAGCGCGACCCGGCAAAGATATCGTTGAGGATCTTGGCGACGCGAGTGGCGTTTCCATTCTTGAGACGGTAGGTCCGCAAGGTCGTGCCGGTCGTATCGGAGCGGTCGAGCCGCTGCACCCACAGCGTCATCTCGGTGAGGAGCTTGGGATTGCGGGTCACCACCATGACGGCGTTCATGCGCGAGATCGGCTGGAAGCGGAGCACGCCTTGGCCGAGCCCGCCATCGCCTCTCAAATATGCGTTCGAGCTCGCCGATCATCGTCTCCGGTGAGGTTGACTTGAGCGGATAGACGCCGACCGATTGGTTGTGCAGCCATTCAACATCGAATGTTGCAATGAGATCGAGCGCCGACTGGCGCTCGGCGGTGGTGCCCTGGATCAGCACCAGGTTGCGGGACGGAATGACGCGCAACGCGCCCGGGCGTGACAGGAACCCCTCGGCCGTCTTGGCGACCGTGCTCGCCGAGACATAGCGCAACGGCACGATCGAGACCCCGAAGCCCGGCTGGCCGGCGCCCATGCTGACCGCGGCGTTGCCACCGGCCTCGGCCAGCGGCACGATCTTGACCAGGCTGCCTTCGCGCACGATCGCGGCATTCGACATCCGCAACACGCTTTCGAAGGCCGAC
The DNA here is from genome assembly GCA_963817015.1 of uncultured Alphaproteobacteria bacterium. GTDB lineage: Bacteria > Pseudomonadota > Alphaproteobacteria > Rhizobiales > Xanthobacteraceae > VAZQ01. The sequence goes on from CAWFMV010000019.1 coordinate 988,922, forward strand.
AGCAGGTCCTTGCGCGGGATCGCGCCGGCCGACGCGAGCGTCACGTTGCCTTGAACGCGCGGATCGACCAGGACGTTGAGCTTGAGGACGTCGCCGAGCAGCGTCTTGGCGACGGTCTTGATGTCGGCGCCGTCGAAATTCATTTCGACGCCCTGGCCGACGAGGACAGCGCCCGGCTGCGCCGAGGCGACGCGCGTATACGCGTTCTGATCCTGTTGCGGCTCGGGATCGTTCTCCGCGCCTGGGAAAATAAGCGGCTGCGACGGATCGCGCGTCGACGACGATGTCTCGTCAACCGTGGTCGGAAAGCGCGGGCTGAGATCGAGACCACGGACCTGATCACCGACACCGGGCGACTGCGCGGCCGGCACTCGCAGGTCCGAGTGGGTCGCGTCCATCATGGCGCATCCGAGCAGCGCACAGAACATCGTACCCATCAGGCAGGTCTGCACGAGAGTCAGCGCCAATTGCCCCTGCGCGCTCTTCACTCGGTTGCTCCTTGCCTGCGTTGCGCCGAATGCGTGTTGCGTCTTGTGTGCGCCCGCGCACGTCATCGGTGCTTTGTTCCGCCATCTGCGTTGACGTCATCAATGCAGAGCACGCGAATCATCATCGACGGTTCACCGCTACTTGCGAACAAGCCGCATTCTCTCTTTGACGGTGGACATTCTGCGGCGATGAGGAGAACCAATGAGGCTAAGCAAGGACCATTTTGGACGCAGCGGGAAAATGTCGCTGCATTCGGAGTAAAAGAGAGAATGGTCTGCGATCAAACACGCACATGCTACCGCGTGAACGATTTGCGGTGGCTCACTACTGTCGTCGCCGGCGGCGCGATGGGTTTGGCTGATTCTGATTCGTTGCGGGCGCATCCGCTTGCGGAGCACTCAGAGATGGATCGGTAACATGACCTGTTTGGACGTCAGCGTCGCGCGGTGCTTGCTGACCGTTGTCGTTGCTGAACAGCGTGAATGTCGCGAAGCGGCCGTCGAGAGATAAGACAAGACGGCGCCCTTCGATCTGGCTCACTGTCCATCCGCCGATGTCGTCGCCGATCTGGACGCGATCGACTTTCTCGCTGCCCGCGCGAACGATGGCGCGCGCGCCTTGGTCATCCATCACAATACCAAACAGCTGCACATTGGGAGGTTGCGGAACGACCGCGACCGGCGCCGCCTCGGGTGGAGGCGGCGGTGGTGGCGGAGTTGGACGGCGGGTCGGTGAGAACAACGGCCGCTCGCGCGTCGCCGACAATCGATCGAGCGGCTGCACTTCCAAGGGATTAGCCAGAGTTCCGACGGTCTGCTCGGAAGCCTGTGCGTGCGCGCGCGTCGCGCTGCTGACGATGCACGATAGCACCACGACCGCGATGACGATGGTGCGGCGATTTCTCATGAGCTGCCCCGCCGCCAGAAGGCGCGCACGCTGAGCGTCGCGCGCAACAACGGATCTTCGGCTGGCCGTCCACCTGCCGCGCCCGCCGGCTGGACCGCCAGCGCCTCAACGAACACATAGGGCGTGCCGCTCTCGAGCCTATAGAGAATGGCTTGCAGCGCGACGAGGCTGACCTCGAACGTGGCCTGCAGCCGGATGGTGTCGGGCGTGTCCTCGCGCTTCGCCGGCTCGAGACCGGAGGAGATGATGGCGGCCTGCTGGTCGCGCGCCGTCTGCGTCAGATAGGCTTGCAGCTGGGCCCCAGCGAGGCCTTGTGTAGACGCATCGAGAAAGGCGCTCGCGGGCGATGTGGTGATGGTGCGGCTTGGCCCGTCCGCGCGCGCTCTCGCTTCCAGACGCGCCACGGTTTCGCGCCGCTCGCTCGAGCTGTTGCGCGGCTTCCGAGCGCGCCTGCATCGCGTATTGGACCAGACAGGCGCAGAGCACCAGGATGAGTGCAAGCGCCCCCAATGAAAGCGTCTGTTCGCGATCGAGCGTCATATTGAGTCTCATGGCGCGGCCTCATCCGCAATCTTGATGTGCGGCTCGACGCGTGCCTCGATGTGAAACCGGAACTGTCTTCCGTCCGGGCCGCGCGTCGTCGGCGCAAAGAAGTGAACGTTGCTCAGATGGCCGGTTTGCTCGAGCGGAGCGAGCAGGACGGGTGCATCGTCGGCGTTGCCGATGATGCGCAAGGTCGTGCCGTCGAACCTGATCTCGGCAAGATGCGCACTGTCGGGAAGCGCACGCGAGAGCGCCTCCAGCACGATCACGCTCGATGCCGACGTCTCTTTCGACAGCCAGGCGCGTTGCGGCGCCGGAAGCGATGCCATGGAGGCGGGCGTGCGGCCGGCCTGCAGCTGGCGCTGCAGCGTCTTGGCGCGGGCGGCAAGGTCCTCGTCCTCGTGGCGGATCGAGGATGCCATGGTGAGGGTGAAGATGCTCAGAATGACCGCCCAGGCCACCGAGGCCGCGATGCCGACGCCGATCAGCCGGGTCGCGGTCGCGAGATCTTCCTGTGGTGCGTCCGTAATGCGCGACCACAGCGTGACAGTCTCGCTTGTCGTCGTTGCGTCTGTGTTCGGGCGGCGAGCCACGATGCGATCGACCTCGAGGCCGGCCGCGGCCAACCTGGCGCGCTCACCATCGATCGCGGTGCGCGAGGTCATCAACACTTCGATATCGAGCGAGCCGCCATCCTCTGCGTTCGCGTGAAAGCCATACATCACCTCGCCAGCAGGCCAGGGCGACAGGCGCTCGATCTGGTTGCGCACGATCCCGGCGAGGAACTCGCGGGCCTGCGCCGGCACGTTGAGATGCCGGGTGACGATCTTGTCGGCGGAGAGCGCCAGGATCAGAAAGCGGCCGCGAGCCGAGCGCGCAATTCGTTTCGCCGTCGCGGGAGAGAGGATTTTTGGTTTCGGCTCGGCTTTGCGGCCGGCGCATCCTCTCCCGACGGGTGCACGAGGAGCGCGCCGTTCTCCTCGTTGATCATCAGCGTGCGCTGCGAGCGTCGCTGCTCGCGCCAGGCGAGCACCAGCTGGGCGAGGACTTCGATCCACCGCTTCAGCACCGCTATGATGACGTCGGCCTGCATTGCGTTTACGCCTCTAGCGCGGCGCAGCGATGCGCACTGGGGTGAACATCAGAACGCGATAGGGCTCGCTATCCTGCGGCAGCACTGCGATCACGGCGCGCGCACCCGCCATCTGGCCTTCTGTCGGCGTTGCCCGCAGCTCCACCGCTGCGATGCGCTGCGGCTTGGCCGAAACATAGGTCTGTGCGGGCCCGAGCATCTGGGCAAGCCGGGTGACGTCCGATGGAGCAACGCGGCGCTCGGCCAGGAAGGCTTCAAGCCGGTTCGCATCGACGCCGGGCAGTACAGCAATGACGCCGCGCGACGCCGTCAGCGGGTTCACGGTTTCGCTGCCATAAATGGTCGTAAGCGGGGCAATCGCGGCGAGCCATTGCGCGCGCATGCCGGCGATCTGTCCGATGCGGGACAGCGCCTGCTCATGTGTTGTCGCAAGCACGGGCGGCCGCGCTGGGGCTGTGCGAGGCGCGTTGCCACGCTGCTCGATGATGGTCTTGGCTACGCTATCCGCTGTGGCAGGCGGCGCGCCGGCCGACCGCAGCATGGCGGCAAGGACCTCCGCCGGCGCCTTGGCGATATCGATGCGGCCGCCTTCGTCGTTCAGCCGCACATTCACCGAGCCGGTCGAGAGTGCAACTGTGCGCTCGAGATCGCGCAGCGGTGTTGTCTTTTCCAGATCAAGAATGATGCCGGCCGCGACCTCGAGACCGGCGGTGATGAGCGCGTCGCGCTCGACCCGATTGCGATCGACGCTCATCACGCCGGTGAAGCCACGGAAGGTGACCGATGCCGCCATGGCGAGCGCTGCCAGCAGCGAGATCGTCCACAGCACGGTCATCAGCACGGCGCCACGGCGCGGATCGGCAAGCGTTGTCGGATCGGTCGTCATCGCGTCGGCCTCCCGGCATCCGCGATGCCACCCGGCGCGGCAGTGAGGCACGACACCGATGCGTCGGAGCGGCCGCAGGTGGCGGGCGCGTCGGCGCGGATGACGAAATCGGCTTCACCGAGCACATCGCGACCGTTCGAGTCGCGCACCAGTAAGCGCACGAAGCGCGGCAACATCGCTTCTCCGATCCAGCTCGAATGCCACGCCAGCGCCCGCTCGGGCGTCAGGCGGCCGAACAGGAAGGAGATGCTCCACTTGCCCTCGATCAGCACGACCGGATTGTCGGGCGCGACGTCGTCAAAGCTGCTGGACGGGCCGGGCCAGGATGCGCGCCGCCGCACCAGCCGCATGACTTTCTCGTCCTGCTCGACTGTCAGCATCACGACCTCGTCGCCTGGCAGGCCACCCGTGACTGGTGCAGCCGCGACGAAGACGATCTTGCCTGGCGCTTGTCCGCCTCCCGGCTCGCCGAGGAACGCGAGCGCAGGGCCCGCCTCGCTGCGGCGTGCAACCGCTCGGGCCGAGGCAAAATCGGCAGACAGCCGATCGATGGCGAGGACGAAGCGCTCAGCCACGTCGACGGTTTTGGTGCCGCGATCGAAGTTGAGCGCGACATTGTGAATGAGCGCGGCGCAGGCCGCGATGATCACAGCGCCGATCGCGAAGGCGGCGAGCACCTCCACCAGGGTGAAGCCAGCGCGAGCGGTCATATCGCGGGCGCTCTATCTCGAGCAGTGATCGTGTGTGATGGGCGCATCGTCATCATCTTTGTTGTCCGAGCCGCACCGTCTCGGCGCTGATCATCTGGGCACGCCCCCAGGCCACGCTTGCGGCCACCCGATAGGCCGACCAGGCCGGGCGGTCCGATCCGTTTGCCGCTGCGGGCAGGGGGATGGTGACGATCCGCCATCGCAGACCGTCGACTTCTCCTTCGCGCGTGGCCTGCGCCATGTTGGCGCGATCGAAGGGCGCATCGAGCAGCGTGCGCAGCAGCACGTGCGCGGCGACGCGGCTATCGGCATCGGCCACGATGCGACGCGACTGGAACAGATGCGGTGTGAGCGCCGCCGCGAAGGCGAGCACCAGCGCGAGCGCGACCAGCGCCTCGATCAGGGTGAAGCCACCCGATCGCCGGTCCGCGCGCCCTTTGCGCGCCTCAGCGCGTCTCGATCGAGACACCGCCCGTATACCAATTGATCCGAATCTCATATCCGGCCTTCTCGCGTGAGAGCCTGAGCACTGCGCCCGACGAGGCGCCGTCGGGATGGAAGCGAACGACCGTCGCTCGGCTTGTCGACGGAATGCTGGTTCCGAGCAGATCGACGATGACGTCAGACGGAAGCGCGACGGTGCTGCCGCCGTCGCCGATCAGGATGCGGCGCTCGCCATCGATCGCCACTTCGCGCTCGCGCCCGGTCAGGATGGCGCCCAGCCGCTCGCGGCGAAGCAGCGCAGCGGCCTCAAGCGTCACGGCTTTCAGCCGCGCCCGCCCGGTGCCCGGCATCATGGTGATCGCAAGCGAAGCCATGAGCGCGATGATGAGCATCACCGCCACGGCCTCGATCAGCGTAAAGCCCGCCTTGCGGTCACTGCTCCACATTCGAGATGTCGGCGGCCGTGCCGGCGCCGCCTTCGCGACCGTCGGCGCCGAAGGATGAGATCTCATAAGGCGGTGTCCGCTCTGCTGAAGACCGATACTGATAGGAGTTGCCCCACGGATCATTCGGCACGCGGCCGCCTTTGAGATAGGGGCCGTTCCAGACCGAGACATTGGAGGGGCGTTGCGTCAGCGCGTCGAGCCCCTCGGAGCTCGTGGGATAGCGCCCGGCGTCGAGATAGAACAGGTCAAGCGCCGAGCTGAAGCTCTCGATCTGCAATTTCGCGGTCTTGACCTTCGAGTCGCCGAGATAGCTCAGCACGCGCGGTCCGACCAGGCCGAGCAGCAGGCTGATGATGGTGAGCACCACCAGGATCTCGATCAGGGTGTAGCCGGGACTCGCCGAAGCGAGGAAGCGCAATCGATGCGGCGAAAGCCTGTTCGCGAGTGCAGTCATAGCGCGGCCTCCGTGATGCTGAGCAGCGCGCTCATGATCGATATGATCAAGGCGCCGATGACGAAGCTGACAACGATGATGGTGGCGGGCCCGACCGCGCCCATGAGGCGGTCAAGCCCGAGACCGAGCCTGTGCTCGTAGAATTGCGCCGCATGGCGGGCGATCGACGGCAGGTCGCCGGTCTCGTCGCCGACCTTGAGCATGCGCACGGCGAGCGGCGGAAGGAGATCGGTCTCGGCCAGCGCGTCGCCGAAGCGGCGCCCGTTGCGGACCTGCTCGAAGAGGCGATCGACCGCCGCCACATAGCGCGATCCGGTGACGACATCGCGCAGGATTTTCAGCGTTGCCGGCAACGCAACGCCGTTTTCGGTGAGAAGGCCGAGCGTTCCGATGATGCGGGCAGTGCGCCGATCGCGCACGGTTCCGGCAATTCCCGGTAGCGATGACAGGACGGCGATGACCTTCGCCTCGCCATTCGCGCTTGTTGGCGACCATGAGGACGCCGAGCACGGCGAGAATGCTCGCACCCAGCACCAGATCGAGATTGCCGCGCAGCCACGATGACGCCGCCAGCACGAACGCCGCTCCTGCGTTGAGCTTGCCGCCCAGGTCCTTGAACACCGGCTCGAACTGCGGAACCACATAGATGAGAAAGAAGGCGAGCACCGCGACCGCGGTGCCAACCAGAAAGAGCGGATAGCGCACCGCCGAATTGATCCGGTCGGCGAGCAGCTCCCGGCGGGTGCGGTCCTCGACGATCGCGCGCAGCACCGGCTCGAGCCGTCCGGAGGCCTCGCCGGCACGCACCATGGCGACATAGATCGGCTCGATCACAGCCGACTGTCGCTCCAGCGCCTCGGCGAAGCTGTCGCCCGCCGAGATCGCGGCGCGAATGGCGCCGGCGAATGCCGACAGCGCCTTGCTGGTGTCGGCCCCGAGCGTCTGCAGCGCGGCCTCGAGCGGCAGCCCGGCACCAATGAGCAGTGCGAGCTGGCGCAGGAAGATGGTGACATCGCGCGCTCGCGGCAGCCTGCGGCCGATCCGCTGCTGCGGCCGAGCACGCTCGGCTTCACAACCTCGGTGTCGATCGGCAGATGTCCGAGATATTCGATACGCCGCAAGACCTCATCGTCGGAAGGGGCCTCAACCTCTCCAACGACGATCTCTCCGCCCTGCGCCAGCGCGCGATAGCGGTATTGCGGCATCCCACCCCCTTACAAGCTTGCCGTAACGCGGAACACCTCATCGATGGTGGTCAGGCCGGCGCGACATTTGGCGACGCCATCGTCGGCCATCGTGGTCATGCCTTCGGAGAGCGCGACCTTCTCGAGCTCGACCGCGTCAGTCTTTGGCCCGATCGCATGACGCAGTCGCGGCGTCACTTCGATCACTTCGAAGACACCACGGCGTCCGTGAAAGCCGGTGAAGCTGCACCACTCGCAGCCGGTGCCGCTGTAAACGGTATCTCCTGCCTTGAAGCCGAGCGCTGTGTAGCGCTGATCGCGCGTGAGATCGCTACTCGAAAGCTGGTGCGGCTTCTTGCAGTGCTCGCACAGCATGCGGACGAGCCGTTGTCCGACGATGGCGCGGACACACGATGCGAGCAAAAAACTTTCGACTTGCAGGTCGATGAGCCGTGGGATCGCACCGGCCGCGGTATTGGTGTGGAGCGTCGTGAGAACGAGATGCCCCGTCAGCGCTGCGTGCACACCGATATGCGCCGTTTCCGGATCGCGCATCTCGCCCACCATGATCACATCCGGATCCTGTCGCAAGAATGAGCGCAGGGCCGTGGCGAAAGTCAGACCGATCGCGGGATGAACCTGTGTCTGGTTGATGCCCTTAATGTGATACTCGACCGGGTCCTCGATTGTGAGAATCTTCCGTGACGGCTCGTTGATGACCGTAAGTGAAGCCGCGAGCGTGGTCGTCTTGCCGGAGCCGGTTGGTCCGGTGACGATGATCATGCCGAACGGGGCTTGCAGTGCATTGCGCAGGATCGCGTCGTCACGCGCGGCAAGTCCGACCTGATCAAGCGTGACGAAGCCCGATCCCTTCCTGAGCAGACGGATGACGGCGCTCTCGCCATGCATCGTCGGCATGGTGGCGATGCGCAGATCGACCTCGGTGCCGCCGATGACAATGCGCGCACGGCCATCCTGGGGCAGCCGCCGCTCCGTGATGTTCAGTCCGGCCATGATCTTGAGCCGCGACAGCAGGCCTTTCGCCATGCTCATGGGCGGCGCCGACAGCGGCTTGAGCAGGCCGTCGATGCGCAGCCGCACTTGCAAGACTTTGTCCAAGGGCTCGATGTGCAGGTCGGTGCCGCGCTGCTCGACCGCGAGCCTGAGCAGCTCGTCGAGCGCGCGCACGACCGGCGCCCCGCGCGCGAGATCGCGCAGATCGTCGAGATTGTCGTCAATGGCAGTGGCGGCCGCGTCGGTTGCCGTTGGCTCTTTTGTTGGGATCGTTTCAAGCGTGGTGGCAAGCGCAGCATCGATATCGTCTGCCGTTGCGACCGCGATCGTGACCTCGCGCTGCAGCGCGATTTCGGCGGCGCGGATCGTTTCGTCTTCGATCGGGCGTGCGATGGCGAGCGTCAGCGCGCCGGAGCGATCCTCATAGGGAAAAAGCCGTTCCTCTTTGAGAAAGCGCGGCGACAGGCGCTCGCCCGCGAAGCGGCAGCCGACCAGATCGGCGCGCTGGACGCGCCCGCAACGATAGAATGCCGCAAGCTCATCCGCGAAGGCGGTGTGTGTGAGCTTGGTCATGCCGATCCAGTCGATGTCGCGGAGCGAGTCGCGGCGGCTTGCCGCCATGCCGGCGTCGAGCTCCTGCGCGTTGCGCAGCGCGCCCTTGCGAACGAGGTGGCTGATGAAGTCGCTGTTGCGGCATGTCCGATCCCGCGATCGAAATGCCGGCCTAGGACTCGTTCGTGGCAACAAAGCGGATTTGCAACGATGCGAACGTCACGTTCATTGAGTTGCGGTGCTTGTGTAGCGTCACGTCAAGAAAAATCTGTGAACAGGTATTCACGGGCAGCGAGTCGGTGCACTCGTGCGGTGCATCGGTGCCGACGACAGACTGATGCCGTTTGCAACGTCGTTCGAATATGCGGTGGAGAAGCGGGGAGCAATCAGGAGCAGCTGAAGCGATAGCCGTGACCGAGGACCACTTCGGTGTTTCTCTCGATCAGAGTTTGTCGCCGGTGCGTGGTGCTGCGATGCTCTTAGGTCAGTGCACAGAGAAGTCCGTCGGCCAGTTGGTCGGAGCGTTGGGATCGGTAGTTGTGAGCTCGTGGACCGCCATGCGGAGACAGCGAACAACCACCGTGGGCACGTTCAGGCGCTGGGCTTCCTCGGTCGCGTAGTGAAGCATCTGTTCCAGAGCAGTGACGTCAGATGGGTCAGTCATAGAGTCTCCTGAAAATTGCGCACACTTCCTATACTTTTGGCGACCTTGCATTGTGCCGGTCGAAGTGGCCGGCAATGCGGGACATATCGCGTTTCCGGTCAAAGCGCCGGACGGCGGATTGCCTTCTTGGCCGCATTCATTTGTCGGCGATGAACGCCGACACTCAAGGTCAAGGCTGATACATTATTCAGTTCCGCGCTCCGCCTGTCGCCCCGGTCGGGAGCGGCTAGCCTCGGCACGCACCACATCCGCGCCTCAGCTACGCACTGGTGGCGGCATTCCACGGACAAGAACCCATCGCTCGCTTGGATTGCCAATTCGCGATGGACTATGAATGGTGGTTATATTGATGAAAGACGCCGCGTCAAGAAAATCGCGGTATGCAAATGTAATATTTCCCACACAACGGGAACTTTTGCCGTCGCACCACCTTGCGGGTGGCTAGGGCGTCCAGCGCTCCGAATTTGTGCCCATTCTATGCCGGTTTTGTTTTCCTTGCCGGCGGCTGGGTGCCGTCCGGAACGCGTCTCATCTCATCGCGTGGTGTGAAAGTATAAACAGATTGTGAGTTTCAGCCGGAGCGCGCCGACGCCTCATCGCTTCATGACAATCATTCGCAGCGCCACGTTGCTGAATGTGGCGGGATCGTGAGCCCAGTGCTCCAGCTCGTGGCGGACCCGGTCGAAGTCGAACCCGAACATGTTGGAGCGCTCGCAGAGATCGATCCACAGCTGGTAGACGGCCAGAAGCTTGCTGCCGCCAAACGGGCCGACATGCGGGTTGGCAATGCTCTCCTGGTGCTCGACCGACCAGAGCGGATCAGTCTCGCGCACAAGTCTTTCAGCGTTGGTCAACAGGCGTGGCTTGATGGCTCCCTGCTCGCCGCTCACCCGCGCAAATGTGCGTAACATTTCCGTTAACTCCGGAAGATCGGGATGATGGCCGCTCGCCGCCAGATCCAACTCGATGATCAGAAGTCGCCCTGTCGGTGTCAGCAGACGGTCGGCGGCCTGAAGGACCGCGCCGAAGTCCTTGAGGTGTTGAACCAGAAACCGCATGACGATCAGATCGAAGCGACGGTCAGAGGCGTACTGGGTGAAGTCTGCCAGGGTCACGGCGATATCAGGATGACGACGAGCCGCAATGGCGACCAGCTCCTGCGAGATGTCGACGCCGAAATAACGCTTTTCAGGAAAAAATTCGTGGAGGCGCGATATGTAGTAGCCATTGCCACAGCCGGCGTCGAGCACGCAGGTGGCATCCCGCCAGGCCTTCAGCGACACAAGAAACTTCAATTCCTGTGGAAAGGCGAGATCGACTTGGTAGGCAAGAAGTGAATCCCAGTCGGCTGCCGCGCGTGGCGCGGCCGTACTGAGAAATCGCCGATTGGCCTCGACCGCTAGCTGCATCGTCGCCTCCTTGGGTTCATTTTTTGGTGCCTATCAATTTTGATGTGCTTCAATCCAAACGGACGCTCGACGGTCGTGTGGTGGGGCGGTCTTTTGCGCGCAATTGAGGGGTGCAGGGCACGTTTAGCTTGTGCGTCGCAGGACAGGTGGCGATGCGCCCGCCACCGAGGCACAGCTTCGAGATTGCCGCTGGCCGGCTGTTCACACGCAGGCTCCCGCGAAACGTTGCGGGCGATCCGTCGGTTCAATGAAACGACGGATCTTCTGCCTCCAGCGAACGGCATTCGATTGCGTCCTCGGCCGGGTTTGTCTTCGCAAGCTCGAAGGCCGCCATGCGAAGGCAATGGACCACGACCGGTGACAGATGGAGGCGCTGCGCCTCCTGCGCCACATATTGGAGAATTTGCTCCAAAGCCACGACGTCGGAACGTTCGGTCATCGACTTCCCCCACTTATTGCGTCGGCCTTCAGGCTAGGGCCGCTCAATCGCTCTATGATGTAATCTGTCGACACGACCTCCGCGTAGCAGGTCATGAGCTCGGCCAGATAGGAGTGCGACTCGGCAGCGCTGAACTTTCCGAGTCCCGGTGTCGACGAGGCATCGTGGACGAAAGTGACCTGATGCTTCCGGTGGAAGCCGTCGAGCACGGTCGCCAGGCAAGCGCCATGTCCGGTCAATCCAGCGAGGACCAGAGATGGGGAATTGATGTTGTCGAGGATCGACGCGAAACCGTCCGCCGCATAGCAGGACGGCATGCTCCGCTCGAACACCATCTCCGACGGGCGCGGGCGGAATTCGTCGATCCAGCCCGCGAACGGTGTCGCGGGGTTCAACAGGGTGCCTCGCCAGAGCTGACGGAAATGTGCAATCGACATCCGCTCGGCGCGCGCGAAGGCCAAGAGCCTCCGACAATTCTCCATCCAGGGCGCGTGCTGCTCGAGCGCGAGCGCGCGTCCTTCCGCGACGTATTCGAGCTGCAGATCGAGGAAGCACAAGAGCGGCGCTCCCTCGGGGCGAGAACGATGCGGAAATGGAATGACGTGTATCATGCGGGCCTCTCCCTAAGCGGCTTGCTGGTCGCGCAGTGGTGACGTCACCGGTCGCAACGAAGACGCGTCGAGAACACCCTTGTCGTGCCATTCACCTTCGGGCCTGATGATCACATACGGATCGCTGTCGATCGTGATCGGGTCTTCATGAGGATCGAGCTCGATCACCATCTCGGTATATGAGAAGTCCGAGAACACGAGCTTGCGGTTGGGTCCGAGCGGCTTGGCGCCGAAATGCGCCCAGAAGTTCACCAGCCGATCCTGGGCATGACCATAAATGCGCCGGAAGCCTTTCTTGCGGGCAAGCTCGATGCCGGCGCGAACCGTTTGAAAAGCGAGCCGGGTTTTGCGATACTCAGCTCTCACCGCCAGTCGCTCGAGCTTGCAGAAATCCGCGAAAAATCTTGCGCGAATGCAAGCCGCTGGCTCGTGGCCCATGTAACCAATCAGATGGGTTGCGCAGAAGTCGTTGCCATCGAACTCCTCCCCGTACGGGCAACTCTGATCGCTCATGAACACGCTCGCCCTGATTGCGACGACCTGCATCATGTCCGTGAGCGAGCGCGCGACCCGCACGCCGATCTTGCGCGGTTGATCATTCACGGCCGAGAGGCCGGGCTTTGCGGTGGCATAGATGGGAGCGTCCTCGGTCATGACAGTGCTCCTCAGGCCGCAAAGGCGCGCAGTGGCGCGCGGTTGCACATACGGACGTAGACCAGGAGGTCCCCGTCAGGGCGAACGGGCGTAAAGCCAAGGTTGTGGTCCAGCCGCTGTGCAGCTGCGCCGACCGCTTTGGCATAAAGGTTTGCGGCCGCATAAAGCGGGCCCTGCAGGTGCTTGCTCATCAGATGAAGGCCCTCGGCCGTAGTGCCGCGAGCAACCACGGCCCACTTGTAGATGGCCGTGACCGGCGCTCCAGGCTCGCTCAGGCACTCGAGCGCGGGATTGGCAAAGTCGATGGAGCCGGCCAGCAAGCGGTCCAGGCCCCGGTTGTTGAGCAGCAGCATTGCATAGATACCGACTGTCTGGTTCCCACGCCGAAAGGCCCAGATGCTCTCCGGATGCTTCTCTTGCACCCGCATGACGGCGGCCTCGGCCGCCGCCAGGCTTGGAATCTCCTGTGCGGCGATCCGCACCAGGTCCGGGATTTCGGCCAAGGGCGCCGCCACCGCGCTGACCCGCCGGACCGGCAAGCATTGAAGCTCATCGAACTGTCGTTTCATTTTAGTGTGACCTCCCCCGAACACTGTGATCGCCTGAACCTCTGATCGCCTGAAACGCATTGCGCTGACCGTTCGCGGCGATCTAGATTGATCTAGGCGTAAAGTCTGAATTAGCTGGAACAATGCCAGCGGGGGTGAGGCCTGTATGCCGTCACGAGTGCAACAGGGCGCTGCAAGGATGCAGCACGACCCTCAGCTGTCGCCGGGAGGGCTCGATTGGGATTGGAACGACGTCCGAGTCTTCCTGGCCTGCGTGAAGCTGGGGAGCTTCCGCAAGGCCGCTGACCAGCTCGGCTTGAACTCAAGCACCGTCATGCGCCGGATTGAGGCATTCGAGAGCCGGCTGGGTTTCCCGCTTCTGAACCGGTTGCACGAGGGGGTCAGCCCGACGCCTGCCGGGGCCGCAATCCTGGACAGCGCCGAGCGCATGGAAGGCGCGTTCTATGACGTGCTGCGCAAGGTGCCGGGACCCGATGCCAAGCATCGCGGTACGGTCAGGATCTCGATCACCGAGGGCCTTGGAATTCTACTGGGTGATGCCGCGCCTGGTCGGGTTTGCGCAGCAGCACCCGAGCCTGCTCGTCGACCTGCGTTGCGCGATGGAAAGCGCGGACGTGCTGCGCATGGAGGCCGATCTCGCGGTCCAGTTTGTCCGCCCCTCGGCGCCTGAGCTGATTGTGACCAAGCTGGGGCGCCTGCATGTCTATCCTTTTGCGGCGCGCAGCTATGTCGATCGCTATGGGCTACCTCGCGATAAATCCGAGATGGTCCATCACCGCCTGGTCCAGCAGGCAGCGCCTCAGATCAACGCGGATGCCTGGGCCCGGTTGCTGGGGGTGGACAGTGTCGAGAACATCGTGGGATTGCGGTCGAATGCGAGCTCGGCCGTATTCTACGCGGTCGAGCGGGGCGCCGGGATCGGCGCTCTTCCGACCTACGCCTGCGCCCTGGACGCGGCCGTCATTCCGGTCGATATCGGCATTCACCTCTCATTCGACATCTGGCTGACCTATCATCCCGATGTCCGGAAATCCAAACGCACTGCCCAAGTGATCGACTGGGTGAGAAGCATATTCGACCCGCACCACTACCCGTGGTTTCGTGACGAGTTCATTCATCCCAGCGAACTCGTGAAGCAAGCGCCCCGCGATGCGGAGCTTCATTCCGTGCAGGGATTCTTCACGGCGCGCCCGGTCAAGGACTGAGGACCGCCTCTCGGGCGATTGCCACATTGTGTCTCACACGCCTTTTGTCTCATCGCGGCACACGCTCCCTATCGCCGCAGCTGCGCGTCTCTTCGCTGCCAGCGTGTGCGAGGTGCTCCAAAGTCGAATTGTGGCGCATTGCACCTCTGGTAGTGTGCGCGCCGCGCACACGCGCATTGTGAGTGAATCTGGGTGAAGCATGTGGAAGCAGGTGCCAAGACCGCAAGCCGAGCAGGTATTCCATATCGATGTTCCAAGGATCGGCGATATACTTGAGATTACGGTCGTTGAGCCTTTCCCAGGCGCCGCTTCAGCAGGAAGATTGTTCCCAACCTTATATCTCTTGGATGCTCGTCTCACGCTCGACATTGTTGTCGGGACCAAGCGCCTGTTCGATATATTTTCAGGTGGCGCATTGCCGCTCTGCTACCTGGTCGCGATTGGCTACGCCGATCCGGATATCGCGGCGCGGCGATTTCGCGACTACACCCCCACCAAGGCTGAGCTGCCGCCGGGCCTGAGCCAGCCGCTGCCATTTGGTACCGGAGGGGCGGCGCCTTACCTGACGACGATCTGTGAAGACATCATTCCTCATCTCGAGCGGCAGTATCCGCTCGATCCACGTGAGCGTGTGCTGATCGGCTATTCGCTCAGTGGTCGATTTGCGACCTATACATTATTCAGTGAGCCGGAGGCGTTTGGCCGCTATCTGATCGTGTCGCCGTCGCTCTGGTGGGACCGGGGGTCGGCCTTTGCGGAAGAGGAAGCCTGGGCAAGGTCGAACACCGATTTACGGGCGAAGGTGCTGCTGGTCGGCGGCGAAGCCGAGGAAACGCCGGGTGGCGGCTGGCGCAACAATCTCCCTGACGAGATTGGCCTGCCGCTCAAGCAGCTCACCAATATGCGCGAGCTTGATCGGAGGCTAACGGCCCGGAATTATCCGAGCCTTCGCTTCAAAGCTGATTTCATAACGGATGGACGTCACATCACCGGGCTCCCAGCCGCTGTCGCGCTAGGGCTGGTCGAAATCTTTGCCTTGTGAGGGTGGCGCCGGATCAAAAGCTCTTTGAGCTTTTGGTGCCGAGCGGATCGCCATGATGAGCCATGAAGTCGAATGATGGCCTGGCGAGCATCGGAGCGAGCATCTTAAAATAAACGGCTCAGTGGTTCTTGGCGATTTCTTCAACCAGCTGGACGACTGATCGACGCAGGCCATCGTCGTCGATGCGTGCGAATGCCTGCAGCAGCCGATTGGCATGCGGCTTCGCCAGCTGGTCAAAGAGCGATTGCTTGTCGGTGTCCGCCATCTCGTCGCTGCCTTTGAACAGGGCCGTGACCGGCACGCCGAGGAATGTGGCGATCTTCAGCAATCGGCCACTGCCGACGCGATTAGTGCCTTTCTCGTATTTCTGGACCTGCTGGAACGTCAGCTCGAGTTGATCGGCAAGCTCGGTCTGGGTCAGCCCCCTTTGCAGACGATAGATTCGGATATTGCGGCCCACGATTTTGTCGACAGAGTCAGGTCCCTTACGGCTCATCATAACCCTTCGTTCCCCCAGCAACGGAAGTCCCCACGGACAACTGATTTACGGATGCAAGATTAGTGACGGAACGATACGTTACTCCATAGTATCCGCGGGAGCCAACCAAATATTGCGCATGGCCGAGCAGATTTACGGCAATGTTGTCCCCGGAGTCTCACGCGTCGGTCCAGCTTGTATTGATCCCCAAAATGGGGATTGACCCTGGCCGTTAATGACGAATATCCCCCGTGAGATAACGAGATGAGAGAGAACTCTTCAATCCTGGCGGGAGGTTGACAGCCGGAGCGTGTTTTCCGCCTAGGAATCGGGTCGGATTTCTACAATTTCAGGTAGTTACAACCATATTACTCGGATTTGTGAGACCTCGCTTTAACCTTATCGCTATCTGGTAACTACTCGTATCGGTGCTCTGGTCATTTCGTCGCAACATACCCCTCACTGGACGCGTCCACAAATCAGCGATCAAATAGAAACCGCCGGCGGAACCAAGTGGAGATGGGGAATGCAATTGACGCCGAGGGAATTCGACAAGCTCATGATCTACATGGTGGCGGAAATTGCGCTGAAGCGGAAGGCGAAGGGCATTAAGCTTAACCACCCCGAGGCGGTCGCGATGATTTCTGCGGCCGCTCTCGATGGTGCGCGCGCCGGCAAGACCATCGAGGAGGTAGCCACGGAGGCTCGGCAGGTCCTGACCAAGGACGACGTCATGGATGGCGTCGCCGACCTCATTCCGATGGTGCAGGTGGAGGCCGTCTTCACCGACGGTAGCCGCCTCGTCACCGTGCACACGCCGATTTAATAGCCCAACTCGGGAGCGCTCTATGGCTCAAGTTAGCGCCTATGCGGCGGTGCCCGCGGATGTGGACCCGGCGACGGCGGAGGTTCCGCTTGGCGGCTATGTGTGCCGAACGGATCAGGTCACCTTTGATGCGGACAAGCCCGTGACCACGCTGACGGTCCGGAACACCGGCGATCGGCCGGTGCAGGTGGGCTCGCACTTTCATTTCTTCGAGGCCAATCGCGCGCTCGAGTTCGATCGGGCCGCGGCATTCGGTTTGCATCTCAACATCCCGTCCTCGACCGCGATGCGGTTCGAGCCCGGTGATCAGCGCGAGGTGTCGCTTGTGCCTTATGGCGGAAAGCGGAATGTCTATGGCTTCAATAACCTGGCTGACGGACCGACCGCCGGTGCCGACGCTGCCGAGCGGAAGGCCAAGGCGGTGGCCCTTGCGGCCGAGCGGGGGTTCCGCTCGTCGAAAGGTTAGCTGGAACGTGTTTCGGTGGTATCGTTTCACGAGCCGTTCGTCCCCGCGCAAGCGGGGACCCAGTCCACGGCTGGATTCCCGCTTCCGCGGGAATGAACGGAGGGGGTGGCTCGGTTTCAACGAAACATCGTCTCATCACGTGCTCACGACATGAAGACGATGGATTCCAATGGCAACAATCTCACGCAATGAGTATGTGGGCCTCTATGGCCCCACGGTCGGCGATCGCATTCGCCTGGGCGATACCGGCCTGTTCGTCGAAGTCGAGCGCGACCTGCGCGGCGGCGCGGGCGACGAGGTCGTCTTCGGCGGCGGCAAGAGCCTGCGCGAAGGCATGGGCATGGACAACCGGCTCACCCGCGCGGCCGGCGCACCCGACCTCGTGATCACCAACGTCACCATCGTGGATGCGGTGCTGGGGGTGGTGAAGGCCGACGTCGGCATCAAGGACGGGCGCATCTGCGGCATCGGCAAAGCCGGCAACCCGCAGACCATGGACCGGGTGACGCCGGGGCTTGAGTTCGGCGTCGGCACCGACGCCATCTCGGGCGCGCACCTGATCCTGACCGCGGCCGGCATCGACACGCACATTCATTTCATCTCGCCGCAGCAGGCCTACGCGGCGCTGTCGAACGGAACCACGACGCTGATCGGCGGCGGCACCGGTCCCTCCGACGGCTCCAATGCCACCACGGTGACGCCCGGCCCCTACAACATCGCGATGATGCTGCGCGCATGCGAGGGGCTGCCGGTCAATATCGGTCTTCTCGGCAAGGGGCACGGGCACGGTAAGGAAACGCTGGTCGAGCAGATCGAGGCCGGCGCGGTGGGTCTCAAGTGTCACGAGGACTGGGGTACGACACCGTCCGTGCTGCGTTCCGCGCTCACGATCGCGGACGAGATGGACGTGCAGGTGTGCATCCACACCGACACCTTGAACGAGTCGGGCTTCGTCGAGGACACGATCGCGGCGTTCGAGGGTCGTGCCGTGCATTCGTTCCACACCGAGGGCTCCGGTGGCGGGCATGCGCCCGACATCATCAAGGTGGCGTCGCTGCCCAATGTGCTGCCGTCATCGACCAATCCGACGCTGCCCTACGGCGTCAATGCGCAGGCCGAGCTCTACGACATGATCATGGTCTGCCACCACCTCAGCCCCGACATCCCATCGGATGTCGCCTTCGCGGAGAGCCGCATCAGGGCCGAGACCATCGCGGCAGAGAACGTGCTGCAGGATCTCGGCGTCATCTCGATGTTCTCGAGCGACTCGCAGGCGATGGGGCGCATCGGCGAATGCTGGCTGCGCGCGATCCAGACCGCCGACGCAATGAAGAGCGGGCGCGGCAAGCTGCCGGAGGATGCGCCCGGCAACGACAACTTCCGAGTTCTGCGCTACGTCGCCAAGATCACGATCAACCCGGCGATCACCCATGGCATCGCCGACGTGCTCGGCTCGGTCGAGGTCGGCAAGGTTGCCGACCTGGTGCTGTGGGAGCCGGCGTTCTTCGGCGCCAAGCCCAAGCTCATCATCAAGAACGGCTTCATCAACTGGGGCCTGATGGGCGACCCCAATGCGTCGCTGCCGACGCCGCAGCCGGTCTATTACCGGCCGATGTTTGGCGCCTTTGGCGATGCTTTGCCGGCCACCTGCCTCACCTTCGTGTCGGGAGCCGCGCATGCGTCTGGAATTGGTGCGCGCCTCGGGCTCAGGCGGCAGGTCGTGCCGGTGCGCAACACCCGCAAGATCGGCAAGCGCGACATGGTGCGCAATTCCGGTACGCCGCAGATCGAGGTCAACCCGGAGACCTTCGCGGTCACGGTCGACGGCAAGCATGCGACAGTCGCGCCGGCGAAAACGATCGCGCTCAATCAGAAATATTTCTTCAGCTGAGTAGGCTTCGTGGTCATCATCGAAAGTGTCCTGGGCAATAGCGGCGATCCGGAATGGGCCGCAAGGCTATCTGCCGCCAATCTCGACGTGCTGGCGCTCGACCAGTGGGAAGCGCAGAAGAACCGCTTTCGCAAGCGCGCGGCCAGCGGCACCGAGGTGGCGGTCTCGCTCGATCGCGGCGTCATTCTCCGCGACGGCGACGTGCTCGCCTGGGACGCGCAGGCGCAGACCGCCGTCGTGGTGCGCCTGAGCCTGCGCGATGTCATGGTCATTCACCTCGATGGCCTCAAGGCGCTGGCGCCCGAGATCGCCATGCGCACCTGCGTCGAGCTTGGCCACGCGCTCGGCAACCAGCACTGGCCGGCGCTGGTGAAGGAGGGCGTTGTCTACGTGCCGCTCACGGTCGACCGCAAGGTGATGGCGTCGGTGATGGAGACGCACCGCTTCGAGGGTATTCGCTACGCGTTCGCGCCGGGCGGCGAGATTGTTCCTTATCTCGCGCCGCATGAGGCACGGCGCCTGTTCGGCGGCGCCGAGGGACCGGTGCATTCCCACACCCACGAGGCCTACGCACGCACCGAGCCTGATACAGGGCGCGCCTACGGGGTGCCGCCGGTGCGTGCGAGCTCTGACCGCCGATGACGAGCGGACCGGACCAGAGCAACAGCGGCTCGCTGGCGCGACTCCTGCAGTTCGGGGATTCGATGTTTCCGATCGGCGGCTTTTCGTTCTCCTGCGGTCTCGAATCCGCGGTGCAGACCGGTGTCGTCCATGATCGCGCCACGTTGCATGCCTTCGCGCGCACCGCGCTCGAGCAGGCCGCGCGCGGTGATGGCATTGCGCTGGTCGCGGCGCACCGCGCCGCCATGGGGAGCGATGTGACGGGCGATGTCGAGGCGCTGATCGCGATCGACCGGCAGGTCTTCGCCCGCAAGCCGTCGGACGAGACGCGCACCATGTCGATCCGCATGGGGCGGAAGTTCACCGAGCTCGGTGTCGAGGTTGTCGGCGCGCCGCTCATCAGGACCTGGCTTGCGCGCATCGCCGAAGGTGCGACGCCCGGATCGCTATCCGGTCGCGCTCGCGGTCAACTTCGCGGCGCAAGGCCTTTCGGCCCGCGAGGCCTTTCTGGTCCACCACTATGGCGTCGCGACCGCCATTCTCGGGGCGGCGTTGCGGCTGATGCGGATGAGCCACGTCGACACCCAGGCGATCCTTTATGATCTCAACGCTGGCGTGGACGCGGCCTACGAGACCGCCTCCGCCGCGCGGCTCTCCGACATGGCGGGCTTTGCACCGCTCAGCGATATTCTGGCGGCGGTCCACACCAAGGCGCACGTGCGCCTGTTCATGAATTGAAGGCCTTGGGCCCGATGGCAAAGAAGAAGATCACGCGCATCGGCATCGGCGGCCCGGTCGGTTCGGGCAAGACCGCGATCGTCGAAGCCATCACGCCCAAGCTCCTCGATCTCGGTCTCAAGGTGCTGATCGTCACCAACGACATCGTGACCACCGAGGACGCCAAGCACGTGCAGCGCACCCTCAAGGGCATTCTGCTCGAGGAGCGCATCCTCGGAGTCGAGACCGGCGCCTGTCCGCACACCGCGGTGCGCGAGGATCCGAGCATGAATCTCGCCGCGGTCGAGGACATGGAGGCGCGCTTTCCCGACAGCGACATCGTGCTGATCGAGAGCGGCGGCGACAACCTGACGCTCACCTTTTCGCCCGCGCTCGTCGACTACTTCATCTACGTGATCGATGTGGCGGCGGGCGACAAGATCCCGCGCAAGAACGGGCCGGGCATCACGCAGTCCGACATCCTGGTCATCAACAAGACTGATCTCGCTCCCCATGTTGGCGCGAGCCTCGAGGTGATGCGGCACGACTCGCAATTGATGCGTGGCGACAAGCCGTTCCTGTTCACCAACTGCAAGACCGGGGAGGGCATCCCGCAGCTTGTCGACCTGATCGCCACGGAATTGCTGTTCGATCTGAAGCTGCCGGGAGTGGCGTGATGGCGTTGCCGCAGTGTTGTAGGGTGGGTTAGCGTGGCCCGGGACTTGAGGCGGAGTTGATGGATCGCTCCACGCGTAACCCACCGTCAAGGCCTGGATGTCGCGAAATGTCACCACGGTGGTGGGTTACGCGTGGTCAAGGGATTCGATCCAATCGAGAGCGTGCGGGCCACGCTAACCCACCCTACAAGCAGAGAGTTGCGTGACGATGCCTGCCGCCGGCGCGCCATGGGCAGCCGCAGAAGCACTCGGCCGTGCGGCCCCGGAGCTTGCGGCATATCAAGATGAGCCGCCGCAGATGCGGAGTGGCGCCGTCGGCAAGGCGGGCTTCCTGCATCTTGGCTTTGCGCGCCGCGGCAGCCGCACCATCCTGGCCGATCTCGACTATCGCATTCCCTATCGGGCGCAGCGCGCGCTCTACTGCGACGGCGCCATGCCCGATCTCGCGCATGTGTTCCTGATCACGACGACCGGCTGCCTTTTGCAGGGCGACCGGATGGCGCTCGACATTGCGTTGGGAGCAGGGTGCGCGCGCTCACGTCACCACCCAGTCGGCGACCAAGATCCACAGCATGGACGCCAACTACGCGGCGCAGACGCAGACTCTTGCGCTCGCGGACGATGCCTATCTCGAGTTCCTGCCCGATCCGATCATTCCGCATCGGCGCGCGCGCTTTGTCAGCGACACCAGAATTTCCGTCGCGCCGAGCGCGACCTTGCTCTACGCCGAGATCGTCCAGCCGGGTCGCAAGCATCACCATCCGGAGGAATGCTTCGGCGCGGCCGTTTTGTCGATGGCGCTCGAGGTCACTCGTCCTGGCGGCGGCGCGCTGTTCACCGAGAAGCTTCTCATCGAGCCGCAGCGTCACGCCATGCGGCAGACCGGCGTGATGGGGCCGTTCGATGTGTTCGGCAATGTGCTCGTATGCACCCCGAAGGAGAAGGCCGAACGCATCTGGCAGAGGACAAGCGCCGAGGTGGATCTGGCGAGCGGGCTCGCTTTCGGGGCTTGCCGGCTTCCCAACGACGCCGGGCTGATCTTCAAGGTGCTCGGCCGCGAGACCGCGCCGGTCAAGGCCAAGGTGCGTGAGTTCTGGAGCATCGTGCGCGAGGAGGTCACCGGATCGCGCGTGCCGCCGCCGTTCCTATGGCGGTGAGAGATCGTCGCAAGACCGCCGTTACAATGGCGGTCTTGTCATGTTGCAATGGTCACACGTTGCAGGACGATATTATTCCGGCACGACCTCGGTTTGCGGCACGTCCTTGTCGGTGATGTTCATCTCGACCGCGCGTGCCGGCGCATTCGTCAGATTCTGGTTGCGATGGATGGTGCCGCGCGGAACGTAGACCCAGTCGCCGACCTTGAGCACGCGCGGCGCCTGGCCCTTGATCGGTATAAGTGATCTCGCCCTCCTGGATCGTCCACCATTGCTCGCCCGGATGGCGATGGAACTGGTTGCTGGCGCCGGGCGGAAGGATGACATTCTGCATCCGCACCTGCCGCGACGGGTCCTTCTCGAGCGGCATCTGGAAATACACCGTCGGCCGGAACTGCGACGGCGATTGCGACCACGCCACGGCCGCGACCATGCCTGTTGCGAGGATCGTCGCCGGTACGATCAGCTTGTTCATGGGCCACCTCCCTATTGGTTACGGTCATTTGGTGCAACGGGTGCACGTGCACAGCGTAAGCGTTGCGGCTCAGGGCCGCAACATTGGCCGCGATCTCCTGACTTGGAGGGCTCGCCCTCAGGGCACCGCCGAGATCAGCAGAAACGCTGCAAAGATGATCAGATGGATCGCCCCTTGCAGCACCGTGGTGCGTCCGGTGCCGAGCGTGAGCGTGCTCACGAACAGGGTCAGCACCAGCAGCGTCATTTGCGCCGGCGAGACGCCGAGCACGAGTTGCCGGTCGAGGATCAGCGACAACATCGCCACCGTGGGGATCGTGAGGCCGATGCTCGCGATGGCGGAGCCGACCGAGAGGTTGATGCTGTTCTGCAATCGATTGAGCAGCGCGGACTTCGCTGCCGCGAGCCCCTCGGGCAGCAGCACGATCGCCGCGATGATGACGCCGACGAAGGCCGGCGGGAGGCCCGCGGCCTGCACGCCCATGTCGAGCGGATAGGACAACATCTTGGCGAGCAGCACGACAGCGGTCAGCGAGAGCAGAAGGAGGATGAGACTGAGGAGGGCCACTCTGTCGGTGGGCTTCTCATGCGGTGCATCCGTCGCGTCCGCATCGGACGGCGCATCGAGGAAATAGTCGCGGTGCTTGACGGTCTGGACAAATACAAAGACGCCCCACAGCAGCAGCGATGCGATGCCGACGAGCACGAGCTGCACCGCCGAGTAGTAGGGGCCTGCAGCGGTGACTGTGTAACTCGGCAGGATCAGCGTCAGCCCCGCCAACGTGCCAAGCACGGCAAGCGCGGAGGACGCGCCCTGCAGCTGAAAGGTCTGCTCGAAATGGCGGCTGCCGCCGATCACCAGGCACAGGCCGACGACGCCGTTGAGCACGATCATGACGGCGGCGTAGATGGTGTCGCGCGCGACGCTGTCGCTGCCTTGCACGCCCGACAACATGATCGACACGATCAGGCCGACCTCGATCACCGTCACCGCGACAGCCAGCAGGATCGAGCCGAACGGCTCGCCCAGCTTGATCGCCAGCACTTCGGCATGATGGACGGCCGCGAACACCGATGCGCCGAGCGCGATCGCGTCAAGCAGGAGGACGAGCGTCGCGGCGGCGGGCACCACCTGCGCGAATGTCAGCGCCAGAAGGCCACTGCCGAGGATTGGGGCGATCCAGGTCCAGGTGGGGACGGATGCGACACGAGGGCGGGACATGGGCTGGGTCAACCTTCGCGAGTTACGATGCTTGCACTGGCGCTTCGGTCACTGGCGCTTCGGTCGAAGTTCCGCTCTGCCGAGAGCCCCGGCGAGGCCGCGGCAAGCGCTGTATCCGGGCTTCAGGCCAATCCGAAAGATTGCTACCATCTACGTGTGTTCTGACAAGTCACGATCAATGTATCAATAAGCGCCGGACGAGCGGCACAGGGAGGCAGAATGATCAATCGGCAAGACAACCTCGGGTCGGCGATCGCCGCACTTGCGGTCCTGATCACGGTTCTAGCTGTTGGGGCGCTCCCGGCCCCCGCGCTGGCGCAAGACCAGCCCAAGGAATACGGGATCGCCGTCAAGCGGCCCGTGCTGCAGGCCTCTTGCAAGCACTGCCCCTGGGGCGCGCTCGGCGATATCCTCAAGACCATCATGGCGCCCGCTTATGATGTCGCCATCTGCTACGGCTGCTCCGGGGAGAACGGCGCACGCTACGTGTCGAAGCGCCTCATGTCGGCGGAGGTCAGCGACCGGCTGTTCGCGCAGGGCGTCTCGACGCGACCCGACGCGCCGGTCGATTTCGGAATCACGCAGTCGGAATATGTCCGCTGGGCCTACGAAGGCAGTCATGGCTACAAGAAAGATGGGCCCTTCACCAACCTGCGGCTGATCGCGCGCGTCGAAAGTCCCGCCTATCTCATGATCGCCGTCGACAAGGCATCTGGCATCACGGACCTGCGGCAGATTCGCGAGAAAAAGATGCCGGTGCGCATCATGATGGGGCCGAACGCCGCGATGCTGCACTCCGTCCTTGAATATTACGGCATCACGGAAAAGGACGTCAGCGATTGGGGAGGGATGTTCCTGGCGGGCAATGCGCTCGTGAAGAATCCGAGATTCGACGTCATGCTGGGGACAGGCGTCCTCTCGAACTACCCTGAAGGAAACATGTGGTACGAGATGTCGCAGAAGAAGGATCTGGTCTTCCTGCAAATACCGGAGGATCTGCGCCAGAAGCTTGCCAAGGAGCACCGGGGCGAGCTCGTGACATTGCCGTTCCGCTACCTGCGTGGCCTCGACGACGAGCCGCACCCGACCGTGGGCGTCTCAGGTCTGTTCGTCTACGGACGCGATGATCTTCCGGACCAGTTCGTCCGCGATGTTGCCAGTGGACTGGACGAGAAACGCTCGCTCATCAAATGGGCGAACCAGCCGTTCTCCTACGATCCGAACACGGTGTGGAACGGCGATGGCGTGCCGCTTCATCCTGCTGCGGCGCGCTACTATGGCGAGCGCGGCTATATGCGGGAAGTTGCCGGAGCCAGCAGGTAGCGAGACCGCCGCACTTGGTAGTCCGATTCCAACTTCGCACCCCATTTCTGCGGGCGATTTGTGAATGTTAGAATCCAAGGACCGCTAGAGCGTGATGAGATGGGCTTGAACGCCTCTTGGTTCCGTTCGTCCCCGCGGAAGCGGGGACCCAGTTCTTTGGCCGAGTTCTCGGCCCCTGGGTCCCCGCTTCCGCGGGGACGAACGGAGATTGGTTCAATGGCGGTGCAAACCCAAATTCGCCGTGTCCTTGCTGCCAGGTGGTCGCGAATCTCAAATCCACTCCACCAGGATAGCTACCAGAAACGGATGATCAGCATTGCGCTGACGACGGTTCCCCACACGGCCGCTGCCGCAGCAGCGACCAGGACGAGTGCTGCGAGGAAGGCGCAACAAATGAGCAGGCCGTCTTCCTCAATATAAGCAAGAGCGATCATTGCGATCACGATCGCCGGGGCAATATTGCTCAAAGGCACCGGGAAGAGGAGCAATATCGCAGTCAACAATAAGACAACGATGCCAACAAAGCGCTTGGCGGTCTCGAACGCGGCCGGCCAGCGCGGGTGAACTGCATTCTCAAGATAACGCAACACCGGAATCGAGCGCGCACCAAGGAGGAGAAGGTAACGGGTCGGCAGGCGCCGGGTCGTGATGAAACGCGGGAAGGCAGGGGCGTCACGGCCCGCGATCATCTGCACGGCAATGGCCGCCAGGACGAGGCCCGGCGCTGTTGAGCCGATCGGGGCGGTCGCGAGCAGACCAAGCAGCAAGATAAGGATGCCGAATGAACGCTGATGCAACGATGACATCAGCCATCCAAACGTGAAGGAGTCCGCAGGTGCTTGATCGAGAAGGCTTTCTAGCAGTTGTGAGCTAGGTGTACGCGCTTTCGCATCGCGCAGTTCCACTCGAATTCCTTGGATTTTAGCCTGATGGGGTGCCACGTCGCTATCTGGCCCATGACTACGGACCGAATTGTGACGGAGGGCCGTGCTATTTTGGCGCGGACGTGAAGCCATCAAGTTATGTGGTGGCAGCTGTTCGGTGTTGTCAACGCGTTGTTCATTCCCATCCACGCCCACCAGTGGGGCTATCGCTGCCGGCCGGGCAACTGCAGCAGCTCGCTCGCCTGCTGCGGCGTCAGCGGCTGGGTGATGTATTTGAACGCGATCGCGTCCTGCATCATCTCGTCGAGACCTTTGACCTCGTCGAGCTGCAGCATGGCCTTGGGATAGAAGCGGTCGCGCACGGTCTGCGCCATGGCGGTGGAGACCTGGGCGTATTTGGCGAATGCCTCGACGCTTTCGGGTCGGCGTACATGAAGTCGATCACGTCACGATAGGCGCGCAGGAAGCGGTCGTAGACCTCGCGGCGCTTTGCAAGATCGTTGGCATTGGCGATGGTCACGCGCACCGTCTGGGTGCGCACGCTCGCAAGATCATTGGCGAGCGCCACGATCCTGATCTGGCCCTGCTCGGCGGCTTCGAGGCCGAACGGCGGAGTGGAGAAGCCGATGTCGACCTGGCCCGACATCACCGACGTGAAAGTCGCGGGCACGTTGCCGGTCGCGACCAGCTTCGCCTGGAAGCCATACTCCTTCATGAAGCGCAGCGCCGTGATGTGCGTGCCCGAGCCGTTGGTCGAATAGGCGAGCGTCATGTTCGGCGTGACGCCCTTGAAGTCCTTCTGCGACCGGCGAGCTCGTCTTCACGAAATAGTACTCGGCGGTCCCGGTCGCTTCGCCGGCGATGACGCGCACCGGTGCGCCCTTGGCATAGGCGCCGAGCACGCCCAGCATGCCGGGCGAGACGCCGATATCGACGCTGCCGGAGATGACCGCCTGCTGGGTCTCGCCGCCGCCCGACGTGTAGACGGTCTGCAGCTCGAGGTTATGCTTCTGGAAGATGCCGGCGCCCACGCCGATCTCGGCGATGGCGGAATCCCACAGCCCGCGCTGACCGATGGCGAGCTTGAGCAGGTCGGCCGCAGTGCTCGTGCCATGCGACAGCAGCAGCGCAATGGCTGTCGCCAACATCAGCGCATGTCCCGGAAAAGTGGACACCGGTTTTCCGAGAAAGGACATGCGCCAACGCATGAATCTGGCGCGCATCCTGAATGACCCAATCGGGATGCGCGCTAGCGTGCTGCCTCTCGTGATCACCGAAGCGCCTGTCAGGCGCCGCGCTGCATCATGCAGTCGGTCTCGACCGGGATCTTGGAATCGGGCGGGGGCAGGTTGCGCCGCAGGATACGGCTCTGCTTGTAGCCCGGCTTCTCGCAGGAGATCTCGACGTCGTTGGGACTGACTTCCTTGCCGAAGCCCGGGACCTTGTAGGCGCCGAGCGCATCGGTGCGCGTCACCACGCCGCCGCGGTCCTTCACGGCCACGGTCACTTTGGTGTCTGGAATGGTGGCGCCGGAGCCATCCTTCACAAAGCCGAAATAGGAAGGGCCTTCGTCCTCGCCGGCGTCGTCATCGTCGCCGAAGCCTGAGCCGCCGGCCCACAGGGCGGTGGACACGACGCACATGGCGGCAACCATGGCCGCGATTCGACTTCGGCGACCATTTGGCACTTTCATTTGTGGTTCCTCCCGTGGCTGGCGGCTGCAGCACGCCGCTGGCTGAGAACACTCTACCGCAATGGCGCCAGGGACTTCTACTCCCTAGAAGGGGGTCAGCAGGCGTCGGACGCGCGTCAAAATGGCGGCACCCCTTCTCAAGGACTTTATCCTGCTCGCTCGCTGGCGATCAATTCGGTTGCCAGAAATAGCCTGACAGGAACCGGATGCAATCCATACTATAGGGCACGTTTTCGTTGTTGGCGGGGCATGCCGGACCAGACCGCTGGGTGGCAGGGGTGCCCCTCGTTACGGTCACCCGCCAGCGGGCATCCGGCGCGACATCACCCTGCATGAAGGTGATGCAGTCCGCATTGTAAGGGGTGTTCTCGTGGTCGGGACATACCGCGCCGACAGACGCGAGGCGTATCGCGTCTGTCGGCGCTTCGATATCGAAACGGCGTCCGTGCTCGATCCAGAGCACCGAACCTGCGATGACGGCCACGAACACTGCGAGATCGAGTCTCAAACCACCCTCGACGTGTCTGATCCAGGTGGCCGCACGCACCCGGTCCTACGGATGGAACCACCATTGGCGGAGATCCCAAACCAGATACGGGATCGCCAGGATTGGCAGCAACCACACCAGGACGAGCGGGATTTTCTTGGCCGTGCTTTCAGGAAGCAGCGTGGCAAGCAGGCTTACGACAAACCCTGCGACGAGGGTCGTTGCGGTCCAGCCGTACCAGTACATGGCCGGTCCTTCGCCGCTTCTGCCCGGTCCCCATCCCAATTCGACGCGGTTCACCGCCGGGTGGTAGGTGAACAACGGCCAGTTGAACTGAAGGCAGAGCAAGTAGATCACGGTGCCGGCTACGGCAAACGTGATCGCGAACGTCCTGAACTTTGCCGATGTCGCCAGAGACGATGTCTTGGCAGTGCTGGTAGCTGTTGCCTGCGTGCTCATGATCCGAAGCCCCGAACGTTATTGAGAACGTGTCCGACGATGAAGAGGAACCAGCAGGCGACAGCGAGATACACGGTCACCACTTTGCGCGGAGTGTCGTATTCCGGGTTTTGCGCGTTCTTCCAGAAATACCAGTAGGCCGGAAGAAGAACCAAACCGATCGACGCGACGTGCTCCTTGAAATCAAAGAAGCCCTGCGTCTTCCAGAACTGGGCCTGCTCGATCGGAATGCGGATGTAGATCCTGTACTTGGTGTAGATATAGGAGCCCGCGATGAAGGTCAGCACCCAGAGGATGCAGATTGCGGCGGCATAGCCAGCAGCAGGCACTGCACGAAAGCGTGTCACGAATCCGGGCGGACCGGCCATTTGGCGCACCGGCATTGCACAGGACACTGCTTGGTGTGTCAGGGCTCCGATCAGCCCAACCGACAGGACCAAGTGCACCAGCAGCCAGATTGTCCAGAATGTGTTGACGGAAATGAGGTCCATTCGTCTCCCCTTTGTTTCACCGCCATGGCGACCTGGCTCTGGCGGAGTGACCGATCTCTAGGCGCGGGTGGCTCTCAATCCTGCCCGATCGCTTGCCGGTCGTGGTGCGTTGCTTCCCTCTGCCTTCTTATTATTCTCAAACAATCGTAGCTGAGACGAATGCACCATGCAATTCCGCGCACCAGCGGGCATGATGCCGCAGGCAAGAATAGTTCTATTCTGGCTTGATGCCCGCCTTCGCGATGACGTCCCGCCATTTCACGATGTCCCCGCGAATTTGCGCGGCGAGCGCATCCGGCGCGCTGGAATCGGGAACCAGACCTTGCTGGGCCAATGCTTCCTTCATCTCAGCCGAGTTGAGGATGTCGAGGGTTTCCCGGTTGAGTTTGGCCGCGATCGCCGCGGGCAGGCCGGCGGGCCCGACCAGCGCGAACCACAGTGTCGCCTCGTAACCCTTGACGCCGGCCTCATCCATCGTGGGAAGGTCGGGCAGCGCATCCGAGCGCTTGCGGCCGGTGACCGCGAGCGCGCGCAGCTGGTTGGCGCGGATATTGGCCAGCGTCGGCGCGATGGTGGCGAACTGCATTTCCAGCCGGCCCGAGATCAGGTCGACCGCCGACTGAGCGCTGCTCTTGTAGGGCACGTGGGTGAGCTGGATGTCGGAGAGCGTGGCGAACAGCGCACCCGCGAGATGCGCGAGGCTCGCCGGGCCGGCCGAGCCGTAGTTGAGGGTGCCGGGCTTGGACTTGGCGAGCGCGACCAGCTCCTTGATGTCCTTGGCGGGCACGCCCGGATAGAGCACCAGCACATACGGCGAATTGGCGAGCATGCTGATCGGCGTGAAGTCCTTGAGCGGATCGTAGGGGAGCTTGCTCGAGAGGCTGACCGCGACTGCGTGCGTGCTCGAGGTCACGATGCCGATCGTGTAGCCGTCGGGCGCAGCTTTTGCGATTGCGTCGGCGCCGATATTGCCGCTCGCGCCGACGCGGTTGTCGATTATGACCGGCTGGCCGAGCCGTTGCGACATCTTCTGGCCGAACACGCGCCCGATCACGTCGGAGGTGCTTGCCGGCGGAAACGGCGCGATCAGCCGGATCGGCTTCGTCGGCCAGGCGTCCTGCGCCTGCGCTGAGGTCATGATTGCCGTCACGGCAGCGAGCGCGAGCATAAGCCGGGTCATTGTCTGGCCTCTCGTTGTTTCATCGCTTATTTGTTTCGTTCATCGGACCGGTTAACGCTCAGGTCTGCGGATCGATCTTGAGCGCCTGGCACATGCGGGTGTGCATGTTGTAGGTGCCGGTCAGCACGGTCAACTCGACAATCTGTCGCTCGTTGAAGTGGCTGCGCAGCGCCTCGAACACGTCATCGGGAACGTCCACGTCACGGGTCGAGGCGTCGGCGAAGGCGAGCGCCGCACGCTCGCGCGCATCAAAGAACGGGCTCGCGCGCCAGTCGGCGAGTGCGTCGCACTCGGCCTGCGTGAGCCCCTCGGGCAATGCCAAGAGCGGCACGTGCTGCTTGACCACATAGCTGCAGCGATTGAGATGGCCGACCCGGATGATCACGATCTCGCGCAACCTGCCGTCGAGGTCCACCTTCCAGCGCACCGCGTTGATCAGGTCGAGCCAGACTTCGGCGATCGCCGGCGTATGCAGCAGGAGCTTGTAGACGTTGATCACGGTGCCGCGCCGTCCGCTGCGGATCTTGGCGATGATCGGCTCAAGCTCGGGGTGCTGGTCGGGTTCGATCAGGGAGACGCGGGCCATGCGGTTGGATTGCCTTCTGCAGGGAGGGGAGTGTAGCGGGAACGGCCAAGCCGTTCACACGATTATCAGCCCGGATTTCGCTGCGCTCAATCCGGGCTACGGGTCACCCGAAACCTTTCGACCGCCGCCTCGTCGATCTCGACGCCAAGGCCAGGTCCTGCGGGCAGCGCGACGTGGCCGTCGCGCAGCGCCAGCGGCAGCCGCACCAGATCATGCGCGAGATAGAAGTGCGTGAGGCTCACGCCCCAGTCGATCGCGGGGACCGCGCAGGCGAGATGAATGGCCGCCGCGCTGGCGAGGCTCGATTCCGCGATCTTGGCCGCGACATTGACCTTGAGGCGCAGCCGCTGGCAGAGCCTGGCGGCGTCGATCGCCGCGCTCAGCCCGCCGAGCTTGATCAGCTTGAGCGAGACGCCGCGCGCACCCGCGTGCGCATGCGCCTTGATATCGGCGAGCGCGTGAATACCCTCGTCGATCCCGATCGGCAGGCGGCTGCGCGCGAGCGCCTTGAGGCCAGCGAGATCGTGCGGCGGTAGCGGCTGCTCGAGAAAGAGGAGCTTGGCCTCGCGCGTGCGCTCGACATAGCGCTTGGCGTTCGCCAGCGTGAGCCCGCCATTGGCGTCGGCGCAGAGCGGCATCTTGGCGCCCAGCGCCTGACGGATCGCCAGCGCAGCCTCGATCTCCTTCTCGATCGGCTTCACGCCGATCTTGAGCTTGAACAGATGGAAGCCTTCGGCCCGCTTGGCGTGCGCTTCTTCGATGTCCTGATCCGGCGTCGGATTTCCCAGGAGCCACATCGGCCGCACCGCGCTGCGCCGCTCGCTGCCGATCAGATCGATCACCCGCCGGTCGAGCACGCGGCCGGCGAGATCGAGCAGCGCCATCTCGACCGCCGAATGGGCGCCGGTGTTGCCGACCAGGGCGCGCGCCATGATGCGCTTGAGGTCCGTGCGCGCGAGCGCATTCTGGCCGACGAGCAGCGGCGCCAGATGGTCGCGCACGGCCGCGATCAGCCCGCCGAGCGTATCGCCCGTCATGGTCGGCGCGGAGGCGGCCTCGCCGAAACCCACTGCGCCGCCTTTGGCCTCGATGCGGACCAGCACATTCTCCGCGGTCGCGATCGTGACGCCCGACATGGTCATCGGCGCCTTGAGCGGCAGCGCGACCGGGATGGCGTCGACGCGGCGGATGATCAGCGGCCTGTGCTCGAGCTCCGCGCGGGCGCTTTGCGTTTTGGTGAGCATGCTCAGGTCTTGAAGCGCGGATCGAGATAGTCGCGCAGCGCGTCGCCGAACAGGTTGAAGGCGAACACCGCGAGGCTGATGGCGGCGCCCGGAAACAGGATCATCCAGGGCGCCTCGCGATAGAAGTCGGCGGCATTGCCCGAGAGCATGAGGCCCCAGGCCGGCGTCGGCTCGGTGACGCCGAGGCCGAGGAAGGAGAGCGAGGCCTCGAGCAGGATCGCCTGCGCGATGAAGGCGGTGAACATGATCAGGAACGGCGCCACCACATTGGGCGCCATGTGGCGGAAGATGATGCGGCGGTCGGAATAGCCGGCCGCGCGCGCCGCATCGATATAGGGCATCACCCGGATCGTGAGCGCGGCCGCGCGCACCACGCGGCAGACCCGCGGGATGATCGGGATCGCGATCGCGACAATGAGATTGATGTCGATGCCGAATACGATCCCGGACCGCAGCGACGCCACCACCACCAGCGCCAGCACGATGATCGGGAAGGCCAGCAGGATGTCCATCACACGCTGGATCCAGGCGTCGATCTTGCCGCCGAAATAGGCCGACGCGATGCCCAGGATGGCGCCGATCACCGAGCCCAGGAACGAGGAGGTGAAGCCGATCACGAGCGCAGTGCGCGAGCCGAAGATGATGCGCGAAAGGATGTCGCGGCCATAGGCATCGGTGCCGAACCAGTGCGCGGCCGAGGGCGGGGTCAGGATGGCGCTGAAATCGATGTCGAGCGGGTCATTGGGGGCCACGAGATTGGAAAAGATGCCGGCGAACATCATCGCCACGATGATCACGAAGCTCACTGCTCCAAGCGGCTGCTGCCGGCAGAACTCCATGACGGCGCTACGCGGGCGCGGGATCAGCGCCGTCGCGGGAGCGGATGGGGCGAGCGTGGTCATGGCTTCCGAGCCCGCTGGTCGTGAGTTGCGAAGGTCCGTGCCACATCGTTCCCTCCCCCCTTGTGGGGGAGGGACAGGGAGAGGGGTGGCGGCAATGCGCTGCGCGCAATGCTATTCCTGCTAGGCGCGAGCTCAACACACATTGGCGCTGAAGATTGCGCTTGCCGGTCCTCGATCTGCAAATAGGTGCAGTGCCTGTTGTACCCCTCTCCCTGTCCCTCCCCCACAAGGGGGGAGGGAACCGTGTGGCGCGCACCTTCGCAACCTATAGTCCGCGATACGCGGGAATGAGTGGAGGTCGCAGCCAGTTTCGGAGAAGCCATCATCTACGTATACCGGATGCGCGGATCGAACACCGCGTAGAGCAGGTCGACCACCAGATTGACCACCACGTAGATCGCGGCGAGCAGCATCACCATGCCCTGGATCATGGTGAAGTCGCTGCGCGAGACGCTCTGCACGAACAGCTTGCCGATGCCGTTGAGATTGAACACCTGCTCGGTGACCACGAGCCCGCCGATCAGGAACGCGAACTCGACGCCGATCACAGTGATCGCCGGCAGCAGCGCATTGCGCAGCGCGTGACGCGAGATCACCACCTTCTCGAACACGCCCTTGGCGCGAGCCGTGCGGATGTAGTCCTCGTTGAGCACCTCGAGCAGTGAGGAGCGGATCATGCGCGCGACCACCGCACAGTAACGGTAGCCGACCGCGAGCGCCGGCCAGATCAGCTGGGTCAGATTGGCGACCGGATCGACATAGATCGGCGTGAAGGTGATCGGCGGCAGCCAGTTGAACAGGCCGAGCAGGAACATCGAGATCAGCATGCCGAACCAGAACGACGGGATCGACAGCCCGCCGATCGTCGCGATCCGCACCACATAGTCGACCCA
The DNA here is from genome assembly GCA_963817015.1 of uncultured Alphaproteobacteria bacterium. Lineage (GTDB taxonomy): Bacteria > Pseudomonadota > Alphaproteobacteria > Rhizobiales > Xanthobacteraceae > VAZQ01. Next base: position 1,022,907 of record CAWFMV010000019.1, read on the forward strand.
GGTGCCGCGCATGAGGGCGGCGGTGGTGCCAAGTGGGATCGCGAGCAGCACGGCGAAGATGGTCGCCAGGATCGCCACCTCGAGCGACAGCTGCAGCCGAGTTCCGATCTCCTCGGTCACCGGGCGGTCGGTCCACATCGATTTGCCGAGATCGAGGGTGGCAAGGCCCACCATCCAGTCGGCGAACTGGTTCAGGAGTGGCTTGTCGAGCCCCAGCCGTTTGCGCTCGATCTCGATCGTCTCCTGCGTGACCGCGCCGCCGTCGCCGCGCAATTTCACTTCCACCACGTCGCCCGGCACCACCCGCAGCATAAAGAACACCAGCACCGCCACCCCGATCAGGGTCGGGATCATCATCAGGGTGCGGCTGATCGTGTAGCGGAGCATGTCGGTCGAGCGCTGCTGGTCAGAAGCAGTTCTAGTCGCGATCGCGGCTCGGCGGGATTCCTTCGCCAAATCCCATCCGGGCTCGAGTTTGTCCGAATTCACCACCTCTTGAGTGGCCCAATGATGGGCTCAAGTCGGAAGCATCCGGCTTCGGCTGCAGAGAGGGACCGGACCGCAATTGCGGCTCGGTCGCGCCTTGCGAGCGCTTGGTCGAAAACAGTGTCAGCAAGCCTTGTCCAAGAATCTTCATTGTTGGATCCTTTGGGGGTCAGCTCACTGGTTCAGCCACACATCTTCGAGCTGGGCGCCGAGATTGTGGCTCGGCGACATCTTCCAGCCCATCACCACCTTATGGGATGGAACAATCCGATGCCACCACAACAGCGGCTGCTGATAGCCCTGCTCGAACAGCCGCTTTTCGAAGGCGCGGATGAGCGCCTTGCGCTTCTCCGGATCGCGCTCGCGCACATGCTGGTCGTAGAGCTTGTCGAGCTCGGGATCCTTGGATTTCGACATGTTCTGCGCCGACCCGGAGAGGAATTTCGCCAGCGCGAGCGTGGAGTCGTCCATGAACAGGTTGGAGAAGTCGATCGCCACGTCGAAGTTGCCACTGCTCATGGCCGCGATGTAGGGCGAGGTGTCCGACTGCTTGTGCTCGACCTGCACGCCGATCTGGCGCCACTGGTCGACCAGGAAGATACCCGCCGGCGTATACGGCATGGCGAGGTTGCGGTTCCAGAGCGTGAGCTTGAGGTTTGGCACGCCCGCTTCGGCCAGGAGCTTCTTGGCCTCGGCCCGCGCGGCGGCCATGTTGCGGGAGAAGCCCGGCAGCTTCTCGAGCTCGGCGTCGGGGGTCGCGAGCGGCGAGCCCGGCCGCAGCACGCCGCCGACCGAGCGCAAGGTGGAGATGCGCGAGAGGCCCTGGCTGCCGCCCCAGCGGTCGATCGCCATCAGAAGCGCTTTTCGCACCCGCACATCGTCGAACGGCTTCCTCTCGGTGTTGAAGGAAACCAAGAGGTTGAGCGTCCAGCTCGATTCCTCGATGCGGATCTTGTCGCCCATCGCGGCGACCAGGCGGTCGCGCTCGGCCGGCGAGATGCCGCGGAACTCGGCGAGCAGCTGCCCGCCCTGGATGGCATTGAGCATCGCGGCAGCCTGCAGCGTGAACACGCCCCTGAAGCCGTCGAGGTAGGGCAGGCCGGGCTTGAAATAGTTCTCATTGCGCTTGCCGGCGACGTGCCCGCCTTTGACATGCTCCACAAAAACATACGGCCCGGTGCCGTTGATCTTGGTCAGCGGTGCGCGCGGGTCGGCGGCGAGGTCCTTGGCGGAATAGATGCAATTCCAGGGCGAGGCGAAATGCTCGAGCATCGACGCATTGACCGCCTTCATCTTGAACACGACGGTGTTGGCGTCGGGCGTCTCGATCGTTCCGATGTCGGCGAAGGTCGCCTGGCGCGTGGACACGACGCCAGCCGGCGGATTGCGCAGCCGGTCATAGGTTGCCTTCACATCCGCGGAGGTGAGCGGCGTGCCGTCGTGGAATTTCACACCCGGATGCAGCTTGAAGGTATAGGTCATCAGGTCGGGCGCGGCCGTCCACGAGTCGGCGAGGTCGCCTTCGAGCTCGGGAAACTTGGACAGATTAAAGCGCAACAGCGTGTTGTAGAATGGTGAAGAGAAATGCAGCGTCGCGTAGGTGTCGCTGCCATGGCAATCGTAGTTCGGTGTCTCAGCGCTGATCGCGAACTGGAGCGTACCCCCTCGCTTGGGCTGTTGTGCTTGCGATGCCGTTGCGCCGGCGACGGTGAGTGCGAAAGCGCCGAGAAATCCGAGTATCGTCGTCTTCATGGCGTTTACTCCTGGCCTCTAACCTGTTGGCTTCAACCTGTGCTGGTGGCCGATACTTTATGACAGGCGACGGTGTGTCGAGGTCCAATCTGCCGCACCTTGGGAACCTCGCGACGGCATTCTTCATCGGCGAGTGGACAACGAGTATGGAACACGCAGCCGGAGGGCGGGGTCAAGGGTGATGGAATTTCTCCCTTCAGCGCGCGCGGCGCGCGTGATCTCTCCACCCGCGGGTCTGGAATCGGCGCCGCATCCAAAAGCGCCTGGGTATAGGGATGGAGCGGCCGGGCGTAGAGCTCGTCACGATCGGCGACCTCGGCGATGCGCCCGAGATACATGACCGCGACCCGGTCGGAGATGTGGCGCACGACCGCAAGATCGTGCGCGATGAACAGGTAGCTGAGCTTGAGCCGTTCCTGCAGGTCCTCGAGCAGGTTGATGATCTGCCCCTGGATCGAGACATCGAGCGCGGAGACCGGCTCGTCGCAGACGATGAACCTCGGCTCGAGCGCAAGCGCGCGCGCGATTCCGACGCGCTGGCGCTGCCCGCCGGAAAGCTGGTGCGGATAGCGCTCGGCCATGTAGGGGAACAGGCCAACCTGGTTCAACAGCTCCGCAACGCGGTCATGTTCGCTGCGGCGGTCCTTGACCAGGCCATAGACGCTGAGCGGCTCGCCGATGATCTGGCCGATGGTCATGCGCGGGTTGAGCGACGAATACGGGTCCTGGAAGATCACCTGGATGGCGCGGCGCAGCTCGCGCATGTCTTTTGCCGTGCAGTGCGTGATGTCGGTGCCCGCGTATCGGATCGTGCCTTCGGTCGCCGTCTCGAGCTTGAGGACGGTGCGGCCGACCGTGGTCTTGCCGCAGCCCGACTCGCCGACGAGCCCGAGCGTCTCACCCGGCGCGATCGAGAACGACACATCGTCGACCGCCTTCACGGTGACCATGCGCGACGACAGGATGCCGGCGCCGAGCGCCGGTACGGCGAAATACTTGTGCAGATGCTCGACCACCAGCAGGGGCTTCTCGGCGTGCTCGGTGGTGGCGACTGCCGCCGTCTTGCCGCGTGCGACTTCGGTCAGCAGCGTGCCGGCGACGATCTCGTTGGCGCGGATGCAGGCCGACGCATGGCCCGGCGCAATGTCCCGCAACACCATCTCGGTGAGACAGGCGTCCTGCCGATAGGGACAGCGCGGCGCGAACCGGCATCCGGCCGGTGGCGTGCGCAGATCGGGCGGCAGTCCCTCGATCGTCTCGAGCCGCACGCCGCGCGGCAGATCGAGCCGCGGCACCGAGCGCATCAAGCCGATGGTGTAGGGATGCAGCGGACGCAGGAATACATCGTCGGCGGTGCCCTGCTCGATGATGCGGGCTGCGTACATCACGTTGACGCGGTCGGCATAGCGGGCGACCACGCCGAGATTGTGCGTGATGATAATGAGCGCGATGTTGAGGCGCCGCGACAGATCCTTCATCAGCTCCAGGATCTGAGCCTGGATGGTGACGTCGAGCGCGGTGGTCGGCTCGTCCGCGATGATGAGCTTGGGGTTGCAGGCAAGCCCGATCGCGATCATCACCCGCTGGCGCATGCCGCCGGAGAGCTGATGCGGGTATTGCTCGAGCCTGCGTTCGCCGTCGGTGATGCCGACGAGCTGTAGGAGCTCGAGCGCGCGAGCGCGTGCCTTGGCCTCGTCCATCTTCAGATGGACGAACAAGGGCTCCATGATCTGCTCGCCGATCGAGAGGACCGGGTTGAGCGAGGTCATCGGCTCCTGGAAGATCATGGAGATGTCGCGGCCGCGGATCTCGCGCATCTGCTCGGCCGAGAGCGTGAGGAGGTCGCGGCCCTCGAACAGGATGCGTCCGGCCGTGACCCGCCCGGCGGGCTTGGACAAGAGCCCCATGATGGCGAGTGAGGAGACCGACTTGCCGCAGCCGGATTCGCCTACGATCGCGACCACCTCGCCGCGGCGGACCGAGTAGGAGATACCATCAACGGCATGGACGGCGCCGCGCGACGTGTCGAACCGCACATGCAGGTCCTGCACGTCAAGCAAAGGCATCTCTGGCCCGGCTTGCCTCGGGCTGTCGATCAAGGTTGCGGTCCTGACGTTCAATGTGCGGGCTTGTTGTTGGTTATGGCTCGCCCCCTGGAGCCTATACCCGATCGGAGGACAGACGGCCATCAGACCTTTTGTCGTATTGCGGATTGAGTTGACGCCCGGGGTCTTTGTTTTTGCAGTGCAACGAAAAAATTTCGACCAGGCCAAGTCGGTAGCCAGCTCAGGTCGAACAATGGTCCCGACTGTGGAAGCACGAGACGTCGGTATCGGCTCGGGCATCGATCACGTGTCGGTGAGGGCTTTCAGCAAGAATTGACTTTACAGTGAAATTCACTTTAGGATTTCTTATTGTGATCTACGGCGGATTGCCGAGAACTGAATAGCGGCTCTTTGACAACTAAATAGGTGACTAGGGACGACCACCATTCTCCGTTCGTCCCCGCGGAAGCGGGGACCCAGACTTGGCGAAGTTACGCCGATATATCGTCCCAGAGATCACGCCACGCGGAATTCATCTCCTCGATGAGCTTCGGTTTCCAAGCCCGATTCCATTTCTTGATTTGACGTTCGCGGACCAAGGCAGATTCGCGCGTTTTCATGCTGCTCATACCACACCAGCATGTTCACTCCATAGTCGCTGGTAAATCCGGGCACAGCTCCGGTTCGATGCTGCCAGGCCCGCCGAACGAGATCATCTGTCATCCCAGTGTACAGTGTTCCGTTACGTTGGCTTGCAAGGATGTAAACATAGAAACTCATTGCTCTTGGCTCCTGGGTCCCCGCTTTCGCGTCGCTTTCGCGGGGACGAACGGAGAGGAGAGAAATCGAATAATACTTCAAGAGCTTAACCCCACTTTCACCTTGGCATCCCCGTAAGCCTCACGTTTGGCAAAACGAAACCAACGCGGCGTTTTGGCAAAACGAAACCAAACGTCCAACAGTTGGGCGCCTCACGCCTCTCCGATCTCGCGCAGGATCTCGGCGGTATGCTCACCGAGCCGCGGGGAGGGGCGCGGCGATGCGACTGGCTTGCCGCCGATCATGATCGGGGTACGGACGCCAGGAATCTTGCCGTCCTTGGCGGCGTCGCTCGCGAGCTCAAGCCGCATGCCGCGATGAATGACCTGCGGATCGGCAAAGACGTGATCAAGATCGTTGATCGGACCGGCGGGAACGCCGACCGCTTCGAGCTTGTCCAGAAGCTCGCCGCTCTTCATGCGCTTGGTGAGCGTCGAGAGCTGGCCGACCAGCTCGTCACGGTGCGCCAGACGTCCGATGTTGTTGAGGTAGTCGGCTTTCTGCGCGAGCTCCGGCTCGCCCAGCACGCCACACAGTTTCTGATACTGGCTGTCGTTGCCGGTCGCGATGATGATGTGGCCGTCGGCGACCGGGAACACCTGATACGGTACGATATTGGGGTGTGTGTTGCCCTGGCGCTTGGGAACGACGCCCGAGACCAGGTAGTTGAGCGCCTGGTTGGCGAGCACGCCGACCTGGCTGTCGACCAGGGCGGCATCGACCAGCGTGCCGCGCCCGGTTTTCTGCCGCTCGACCAGCGCGGCGAGCACGCCGACGACCGCATAGACGCCGGTAAAGATGTCGGCGATCGGAACGCCACCCCGTGTTGGCTCGCCGTCCGGCGTGCCGGTGAGGCTCATGAAGCCGCCCATGCCCTGCGCCATCAGGTCATAGCCGGCGCGCGACGCATAGGGGCCGGTCTGGCCGAAGCCGGTGACGGAGCAATAGATCAGATGCGGGTTGTCGGCCTTGAGGCTTTCATAGTCGAGCCCGAACTTCTTGAGCCCGCCGACCTTGAAGTTCTCCAGCAGCACGTCGGAGCGCGCCGCGAGCTTCTTCACGATGCGCTGGCCTTCCGGCGCCTCGAAGTCGAGCTCGATCGAGCGCTTGCCGCGATTGGTGCCATGGAAATAGGCAGAGCCCAGATGGCCGCCGTCGGCTGCCGGTACGAAGGGAGGGCCCCACGCACGCGTGTCGTCGCCGGCGCCCTTGCGCTCCACCTTGATCACGTCGGCGCCGAGGTCGGCGAGGATCTGCCCCGCCCACGGCCCCGCCAGAATGCGGGCAAGCTCGAGGACACGCACACCGCTGAGGGGACCCGACATCGAAAACTCCTTGGAAACCGCGCGGCGAACGGCCGCGCCAGAAGACCGCGGCTAAAACCGCCGCCAAAACCGCCGCCTGTGTGGCGCGCCGGCACGGCCTTGTCCATAGCTGGTCACCAGGCCGTTAACGACGGTCCAAAGTGTTTACGACGATTTGTGGAATTCGGCCGCCATAACCATTTAATGTCACGGAGCAGGGATAATTTCGTGCCGTGAACACCTCCTTTTTTGGCGAGCTTTTGCAAAGCATCACGGAGCGCGGGCGCGCGCTCCTCGATCGCACGCGTGAGCGCCGCGAGAGCGCGGAAGAGCGCTCGGCGAGCCTGGTGGAGCTTTGCGAGGAGCTCCTCTCCGGGCGCGGCGAAGCCTCCGGTGTCGCGCTCGCGCGCGAGATTCTGTCGCACTATGCAGAGCTGACCTCAGGGCCGCGTATCGCGTTCTTCGAGGCGCTCGCTCGTGGCTTCGGTCCCGACCATGGCAAGCTCGACGCCGCCATCGCGGCGTGGCGCGCGAATCCATCCGATGACACCGCGACGCGGGTTCACCGCGCGGCCGAGCCACGCCGGCAGGAATTGCTGCGCCGGCTCAACCTCGCGCCCGGCGGCACCGCTGCACTGGTGCGCATGCGCGAGCAGCTGCTCGATGCTCTCAACCGTCGCGGCGATCTCAAGGTCGTCGACAACGACTTCGTGCACATGTTCTCGTCGTGGTTCAACCGTGGTTTCCTGGTGCTGCGGCGCATCGACTGGTCGACGCCGGCGAGCGTCCTCGAAAGGATCATCCGCTATGAAGCGGTGCACCAGATCCGCGACTGGAACGATCTGCGCCACCGCATCGATCCGCCCGACCGCCGCTGCTACGCCTTCTTTCATCCGGCGCTGATCGATGACCCCTTGATCTTCGTCGAGGTCGCGCTCACGCGCGAGATCCCGTCCGCGATCGCGCCGATCCTCACCGTGCAGCGCGACGTGATCACTCCCGACAAGGCGACGACCGCGGTGTTCTATTCGATCTCGAACTGCCAGCGCGGCTTGAGCGGCGTCTCCTTCGGTCATTTCCTGATCAAGCAGGTGGCCGAGGAGATCGCGCGCGAGACGCCCAAGCTCTCGACCTTCGTGACGCTGTCGCCGGCACCGAACTTTGCGCAGTGGCTCACGCGCGAGCGCGCCAATGAGCAGTCGCAGGTGATTTCCGCGAACGACCGCGCCGCGCTTGCCAATCTCGATACGGTGGGCTGGTGGCAGGCCGAAGCGACGCGCGAGCCCGTGAAGGAGCCGCTGATCCGCGCGGCGGCCTGGTACTATCTGCATGCCCGCACCCGCAATGGCGGCCCGGTCGATTCGGTCGCGCGCTTCCACCTCGGCAATGGCGCGCGGCTCGAGCGCCTGAATTGGCTTGGCGACACCTCGGAGCGTGCGATCTCTCAGGCCTGCGGCCTGATGGTCAATTATCTCTACGACCTCGAGGATATCGAGGAGAACCACGAGGCCTTTGCGCAGCAACGCACGGTCGTCGCCTCCAAGGCGGTGACGAGCCTCAACAAAGTGCCGGCGCGCGACGTGGTTCCGCTGGGCGACGTCGACATGGCGGCGATGTAGTCGTCGCGATTTCCAATATGGAGTCGAGGTGTTAGCCGTTCGTCCCCGCGGAAGCGGGGACCCAGTTCTTTGGCGGAGTTCTCGGCCTCTGGATTCCCGCTTGCGCGGGAATGAACGGAGTTTGTGGCTTGCTTTGAGCAAAGCAAAAGTCTACGTGCGCCCATAGACCGGCACGATCGCGCCGCGGGTTACCGCGTTCTGCGGCGAAGCAAGAAACAGGATCGTCGCCGCGACTTCCTCGACTTTGGGCCAGGCCGCATGATCGGCTTTCGGCATGGCGGCGCGGTTCGCTGCCGTATCCATGATCGAGGGTGCGACCGCGTTGACCAGGATGCCGAGCTTGGCCACTTCTTCTGAGAGCGCGATCGTGAACGCCACGACCGCGGCCTTGCTGGCCGTATAGGCGGCCATGCCGGCGCCGCTGCGCGGCTCAAGCGCTGGGCGCGCCGCCACATTGACGATGCGGCCTCCGCGGCCGGTCATCGCGTTCACGGCACCGCGGCTGCACAGGAACGCGGTGACGAGATTCATCTCTATCTGTTTCATCAGCTCGGCCTTCGTAGTCTGCGCGACCTCAGCCATCGCGAAGCCGCCGACCAGATGGATCGATGCCCAGAGCTGACTGACGCTGCTAAAGAGCCGCGCGACATCGGCCTCGTCGCCGAGATCGGACATGGCGACGAGCTTGACGCGCTCATGCCGGCGCAGCGCGAAGCGCTCGGCCTCCGCCGCGACCACATAAGGGACATGACAAGTGGCACCGGCCTCGACGAGCGCGCCGACCACCGCGGCGCCGAGCGCGCCGGTGCCGCCGGTGACGATCACGTGGCGTTCGCGATAGTCCATGGGTGCTGCTCCTTCAAATGACATTCGTCGCCAATGTGACGGAGGTTACGGCACGATGGATCATCAATCGAGTCGAAAGCCCTGCTCGCGCACGAAGGCGCCGAAATCGGTGCGGGTCGGCTCGGCATATTGGCGCGCCTTGTCCTGCGACCAGCCGTAGAAGCTCGCTTCGCCCCAGCGCTCGATGCGGCGCTGGCGCCGATAGGGTCGCAGCGCCGCGCGGCGCCGATCATAGGCCTCGATCTCACTGATAACGTCGCGCTCGCCATAATGGTTCTCGATGACGGTGGTCGAGAGCGACAGCCGCGGCGTGATCTCGCCCGCCTGCTCGGGCCAGCCGACGCACAGTCCCGCGATCGGAACAGTGCGCGGCGGCAGGTTGAGCGCCTTGGCGACGATCCGGGGATAATCCCTGATCGCGCTGATCGGGCAGGTGCCAAGGCCGGCGGCGGTTGCGGCCTGGATGAACGTTGTCATCACGATCGCACCATCGACTGTGGCGTTGAAGAACGCATCGAGGTGGTCGTTGGGGAATGGCTTGTCACGCCGCCTCGACATCATCGGCAACCGCGCGCCGTTGCCGACGAAGACCAGGAACACGGGCGCATTCATGATCCAGGGCATCTCCGGGATGGTGTCGACGATCGTCTGGCGGATCGTGGTGTCGCGCACGATCACGATGTCGGCCTGCTGCAGGTCGCTCTTGGACGGCGCCGACAGCGCGCAGGCGCACAGAAGCCGCAGCAGATCCGGTTCCACCGGTCGTGGCAGGAAGCGCCGATGCGAGCGATGGCCGGCGATCCGCGTGAGCGCCTCGAGACCGGGAAGCTCCTCGGAGACATTGAGTTCCTCGCCGAAACGCTCGGCGAGCGCCTGGCGGATCGCGGTTGACGCAGTCGGATCGGACACCGCGGGGTCGGATGCGGCAGGATCGGACGCCGCAGGATCGGAGGCCGCAGGTTCAGACGCAGCAGGATCGGATACCGAAGGATCGGAAGCCGTTGGATCGGACATGGCATTACCGTGGTTGGCAAGGCTGGACTTGCCTAGCATTACCCGGAGATTGGATCGGCCGCCATCAGGCTGCGAACAACGGGCATTCATGCATATAACTGCTTGAGCCCGAAGGTTGCCCCGCGCCATGCTGGGGCAGAGGGAATCAGCGGCATGGCCGATTTCGATCTCGCTATCATCGGCGGCGGTATCAACGGGGCGGGCATTGCCCGCGACGCAGCCGGTCGCGGGTTGAGTGTTCTGCTCGTCGAGCAGAACGACCTCGCCTCCGGCACCTCGTCGGCCTCGACCAAGCTCATCCATGGCGGCTTGCGGTATCTCGAGCACTACTGGTTTCGGCTGGTGCGCGAAGCCCTCACCGAGCGCGAGGTGGTGCTGCGGATGGCGCCGCATCTGGTGCGGCCGATGCGGTTCGTGCTGCCGATGGAGGCTGGCATGCGGCCGGCCTGGATGCTGCGGACCGGGCTCTTTCTCTACGATCACCTGGGCGGGCGAAAGATCCTTCCTCCCTCCCGCAGCCTCGATCTCGCGCGCGATCCGCTCGGCAGCCCGCTCAAGGAAGGCTACCGCAAAGGCTTCGAGTATTCCGACTGCCACACCGACGATTCTCGCGTCTGGTCGTGCTCAATGCGCTCGATGCCGCCGAGCGCGGCGCTGTGATCCGAACGCGCACCCGCTGTGTGCGGGCTGAGCGCGGTGAGAGCTGGCAACTGACGCTCGAGGCGCGTGGTGGACGCGACAGCGTGAGCGCGCGGGCGCTGGTCAATGCGGCCGGCCCGTGGGCGGGCGTGGTCGAGGCGACGGTGCTGGAGCGGGCGCCGTTGCAGAATCTTCGCCTGGTCAAGGGCAGCCACATCGTGGTGCGGCAGCTGTTCGACCACGATCGCGGCTATATCTTCCAGAACACCGACGGCCGCGTCGTGTTCGCGCTGCCGTTCGAGCGCGACTTCACGCTGGTCGGCACCACCGACAGCGTATTCTCCGGCGATCCGGCAGCAGTTGCGGCGGTGCCGGAGGAGATCGATTATCTCTGCCGGGTGGTCAACGCTCATTTCCGCACCACGATCACGGCTGGCGATGTGGTCTGGTCGTTCGCGGGCGTGCGCTCGCTTGCCGACGACGGCTCGGCCCGGCCGCAGGACACGCCGCGCGACTATGAGCTTGCGGTCGATCGCAAGGGCGCGCCGCTTGTCACTATCATCGGCGGCAAGATCACCACCTTCCGGCGACTGGCGGAGGCGGTGCTCGGTGCGCTTGCGCCTGTTCTTGGCGCGCGGCCGGCATGGACCGCCAATTCAACTCTGCCGGGCGGCGACTTTCCGGTCGGTGGCGTCGAGGCGCTGGTCGCCAAGACACGTGCGGGTTCGCCGTTTCTGAGCGAGCAGCATGCGCGGCGCCTGGTCGGCGCTTACGGAACGCGCGCGCGTCGCATTCTGGCGGAAGCGCGAACCTTCGCCGACCTCGGGCCGCTGATGGGCGCCGATCTCACCGCCGCGGAGTTGCGCTATCTCGTCCAGTACGAATGGGCGCAGACGGAAGACGATGTGCTGTGGCGGCGGAGCAAGCTCGGCCTGCGCTTCACGCGACCGGAACGGGCGCGGCTTGCGACCTTCATGGCCGGCCTCATCGGCGCCGCCGCGACGCATTGATCTGGCCGGCAATCGGAGCATCAGCTCGTGGCGGACTTTCTCCTCGCGATCGATCAGGGCACGACCTCGAGCCGCGCCATCCTGTTCGATGGTGCGCTTAAGCCGGTTGCGACCGCACAGCAGGAGTTCCGCCAAATCTATCCGGCGCCGGGCCATGTGGAGCACGATCCGGAGGAGATCTGGTCGAGCGTCGTCGCAACCGTGCGCGCCGCGCTCGCGAAGGCCGGCGCTGCCGCGCGCGACGTCGCCGCGATCGGGATCACCAATCAGCGCGAGACCACGGTGGTGTGGGATCGCGCAACCGGCCGGCCGATCCACAACGCGATCGTGTGGCAGGATCGCCGCACGGCCGATGCGTGTGCAGCGTTGCGGAAGGCCGGCCACGAGCCGATGATTGCGGAGCGCACAGGACTGCTGCTCGATCCGTATTTCTCGGCCACGAAGATCGCCTGGCTTATCGACCAAGTCGATGGCGCGCGCGAGGCTGCGCGCGCGGGCCGGCTCGCCTTTGGCACCATCGACACGTTCCTCCTTTGGCGGCTCACCGGCGGCAAGGTGCATGCGACTGATGCCACCAACGCGGCGCGCACGCTGCTGCTCGATATCAACAGCGGGAAATGGGACGGCGAGCTTTGTGATCTCTTCGGCGTGCCGCAGGCTTTGCTGCCGAGCGTGCACGACAGCGCCAGCGATTTCGGCACGACCGATCTGTTCGGCGGCTCGATCAGCATTCTCGGGATTGCCGGCGACCAGCAGGCGGCGACTGTCGGGCAGGGCTGCTTCAAGCCGGGCATGATGAAATCGACCTACGGCACCGGCTGCTTCGCGCTGCTCAACACGGGTGAGGCGCCGGTTCATTCGCGCAATCGCCTCCTGACCACCATCGCGTATCAGCTTGACGGCCGCCGCACCTATGCACTCGAAGGTGCGATCTTCATCGCTGGGGCGGCGGTGCAATGGCTGCGCGACGCGCTCAAGGTCATCGGCACGGCGCCCGACGTGAATGCGCTCGCGGAGAAGGCCGATCCGCAGGAGCAGGTCTATCTTGTTCCCGCCTTCGTGGGCCTCGGCGCGCCCTGGTGGGATGCGCAGGCGCGTGGCGCCATATTCGGGCTCACCCGCAACGCTGGCGTGGCCGAGATTGCGCGGGCCGCGCTCGAAGCTGTCGGCTACCAGACGCGCGATCTCCTCGACGCGATGCGGGCCGATTGGCCGGCGGCCGGCGACACCGTGCTGCGCGTCGATGGCGGCATGACCGCTAGCGACGTCACCATGCAGTTCCTGGCCGATATTCTCGACGCGCCGGTCGATCGGCCGACCGTGATGGAGACGACCGCGCTCGGCGCTGCCTATCTGGCGGGGCTCAAGGCGGGCGTCTGCCCCGATCTGGCGGACTTCGCGGCCCGCTGGCAATGCGAGCGCCGCTTTACACCAAACATGGATGCACAGACGCGCGCGCGCAAATGGGCGGGCTGGCAGGACGCGGTGCGGCGCACGCGCAGCGACGGCGGGTCATGCGCATAAGACCTGTTGAGTGAGTGGCCGCGTACAGCTAGCGTGCCGCCATGGCGAGCGCCCACGCCGAGTCCCGCAGCCCAACCATCGTCCGCACGCGCGCGCGCCGGAATTTCGCGCCCTGGGCGGATCCCGCCGCACGGCCACTGGTGCGGTTCGAGAACGTCAGCAAACATTTCGGGGGCGTGACCGCAGTCGATCACCTGTCGCTCGACATCTATCAGGGCGAGTTCTTTGCTCTTCTGGGCCCGTCCGGCTGCGGCAAGAGCACGTTGCTGCGGCTGCTCGCGGGCTTCGAGACGCCCGAGGAAGGCCGCGTGCTGCTCGATGGGGTCGATGTCACGCGCGTGCCGCCGCACCGGCGGCCGGTCAACATGATGTTCCAGAGCTATGCGCTGTTTCCGCATCTCACGGTCGAGGGCAATGTCGCCTTCGGGCTCAAGCAGGACGGCCTGCCGAAGGCGGAGATCGCGAGCCGCGTGACGGACATGCTGGCGCTCGTCAAGCTCGAAGGCTTCGGCGCGCGCAAGCCGGACCAGCTTTCCGGCGGCCAGCGCCAGCGTGTCGCGCTGGCGCGTGCGCTCGCCAAGCGGCCGCGCGTGCTCCTGCTCGACGAGCCGCTCGCCGCGCTCGACAAGAAGCTACGCGGCGAGACGCAATTCGAGCTGATGCATCTCAAGCAGGAGCTTGGGCTGACCTTCGTGATCGTAACCCACGATCAGGAGGAGGCGATGACGGTCGCTGACCGCATCGGCGTGATAAATCACGGCCGCCTGATGCAGGTCGCAACCGCGCCCGAGCTCTACGAGCAGCCCAACTCGCGCTGGGTGGCCGACTTCGTCGGCGACGTGAACCTGATCGAGGGGCGTGTGCTCGAGGCGGGCGCCAATGCAACTGTCATCGAAAGCGCGCTGGTCGGGCGCGTGCGCGCCGGTGCTGCCTCTGGTGCAAAACCCGGCGATACGGTCTGGGTCGCGCTGCGGCCCGAGAAGGTGCGCCTCTCCCTGGAGCAGCGGTCTGCGACCGAGAACAGCGTCAGCGGCACGGTGCGCGACATTGCCTATCTCGGCGATCTGTCCATCTACAAGGTCGCGCTCGACAACGGCTTTGTGATGGAGGCGGCCACCGCCAATCTCACGCGTGTGATCGAGCGACCGATCAGCTGGGACGACCGCGTCTGGCTGACATGGGATGCCGCCGGCGGCATCGTGCTGACGCAATGACGAACGACGCCATGACGAACGGCGCCATGGAGAGCCGGGAGGTCAAGAAGCCCCTGGCAGGAACGTGGCTGCAGCGGCTGGCCGTGCTGGTGCCCTATCTCTGGCTCACGGCCTTCTTCCTGTTGCCGTTCGCGATCGTGTTCAAGCTCAGCCTGTCGGAGACCGCGATTGCGCAGCCGCCTTATGTTCCGGTGTTCGATCTCTCCGCCGGCATTGAAGGGTTGAAAGCATTCTTCGCGGCGTTGTCGTTTCGCAGCTATGGGCTCATCGCCTCCGACTGGCTTTACGCCGCGTCTTACATTCGCAGTCTCGAGGTCGCGACTTTCGCGACCGCGCTGCTGCTGCTGATCGGTTTTCCGATCGCCTACGGCATGGCGCGTGCGCCGCGCGCCTTGCAGCCGTTTCTGTTCATGGCCGTCGTACTGCCGTTCTGGACTGCGTTCCTGATCCGCATCTATGCCTGGATCAACATTCTGCAGCGCGACGGCCTGCTCAACCAGGCGCTGCTCGCGCTCGGCATCGTGGACACGCCGCCGGCCTGGCTGGCGACCGACACGGCTGTCTACATCGGCCTCGTCTATTCCTATCTGCCGTTCATGGTGCTGCCGATCTACGCGACGCTCGAGAAGATGGACGAAACACTGCTCGAGGCGGCGGCCGATCTCGGCTGCCCGCCCTGGAAGGCCTTCTGGCTGGTGACGCTGCCGGTCTCGCTCAAGGGCGTGATCGCGGGTGCGCTTCTGTGCTTCATCCCGATGGTCGGCGAGTTCGTCATTCCCGATCTGCTCGGCGGCTCCGAGAATGTGATGATCGGGCAGACATTGTGGACGGAGTTCTTCGGCGACAGGGATTGGCCGGTCGCATCCGCCATTGCGGTCGTGCTCCTCTGCCTGCTGGTGGTGCCGATGATGATCTACCAGCACATGCAGTCCCGCGCGATCGAGCGGGGGCAGTAGTCATGAGAAAGGGGCCATCCTGGTTCAACATCACGTCGCTCGCGCTCGGGCTGGCGTTTCTCTATCTGCCGATCGCGATCCTGGTGCTCTATTCGTTCAACGCCTCGCGTCTCGTCACGGTCTGGGGCGGCTGGTCGATGCGCTGGTATGTCGAACTCTGGAACGACGAAGCGATGCTCGAGTCGGCCCTTGTGACGCTGCGCATCGGGCTTCTCTCGGCGGCGGCGGCGACCGTGTTGGGCACGCTCGCTGCGCTTGCGCTGGTGCGCTTCGGCCGTTTCCGCGGGCGCCTGCTGTTCGGTGGCATGATCTACGCGCCGCTGGTGATGCCGGAAGTGATTACCGGGCTGTCGCTGCTGCTGCTTTTTGTGGCGATCGACGTGGACCGCGGATTCTGGACGATCACCATCGCGCACACGACGCTGACCATGTGCTTCGTCGCCGTCATCGTGCAGGCGCGGCTTGTCGACTTCGACCGCAGCCTCGAGGAGGCGGCGATGGATCTCGGCTGTCCGCCGATCAAGACCTTTTTCACCATCACGTTGCCGCTGATCGCGCCCGCGATTGCGGCGGGTTTCGTGCTCGCCTTTACGCTTTCGCTCGACGATCTGATCCTGGCGAGCTTCACCACTGGCCCGGGCGCGACCACGCTGCCGATCCGCATCTATTCGGAGATCCGTCTCGGCGTGAAGCCGGAGATCAACGCCGTGTGCACGATCCTCATCGCGGTGGTGGCGGTAGGGCTGGTGGCGGCCTCGCTCACGGCCAAGCTCTCGGGCGGGCGAGGGCGCTCCGCGCCGATCGGCGCGCAGCTGTAAGCATCACCGAATGGATTCTGTTTGACTTTCTGGCCTCACTTCTTACTGTCTTAGCCAGGGGCAGTGCCCTGGGGGGTATTCCCATGTCCATGTTCACGCGTAACTCTTCCGAGCCCGCACCGTTCGATCCTCTCAAACCGATTGCTAAAGCCGATCCAAGCAGTCCACCTCAACTCCGCCGCACGGAGTTTAGCGAGGCGGGCAAGTCCGTTATCAGCAACGACCTCAAGATCATCGGCCAGGGACTCAAGATCATCAGCCGGGGCACGCTGCAGGTGGACGGCGAGGTGGAGGGTGACGTGGCTGGCGCCGAGATCATTATCGGGGAGCAGGGCAAGGTGACGGGTACCGTTGCCGCCGAGCGAGTGATCGTGCGCGGCAGGACCTCCGGTGTCATTCGCGCGATGACTGTGACGCTGCAAGCCTCGGCACGCGTGGAAGGTGACATCCACCACATGTCGCTGGCCATAGAGGAGGGTGCCGAGTTCGACGGCAATTGCCGGCGGCCTGCAAACTCCAAAGAGCTCGAGCCTGATTTGGATACGCAGAGCTAGTTAAATTCAGCTGCGCCACCGTGTTTGCGCCGTCTCGGGCTGCCTGTGCTCCTTGAGCCGCGGCATGATCTCCTTCGCCATTAGGTGAGGCTGTCGACTGTGTCGGCGTGGCTGAAAAGCCGGTCAGCGCATGACCAGCAGATTGCCAAGCCCGCCGACACACTCAATGAAATCCGAAATTTGCGTGCCGCAAAGCATCAGCACGGAATCGATGCGCATGGGGCGCCAGTCAGCGATCTGTGCCTTGCGTCAGGCTTCCAGGCAAGCAGGAAAGGTGTAATATTCATGGCAGTTCGGGAGCCGTCGGGAAATCCCGGATTTTATCCAGGAGCGTCGCTCATGGGTTATGTGTGATGCGTGCTGAGGGGGAAGACATGTTTGGCAAATCTAACGGATCCAACGGATCCAACGGTCAATTGCTTGATGAGCAGCTGGGCGTGGCACCACCGCGCGAGACCAAGGTTGGTGGGGCGGTGCCGCAACCGGTGGCGCAGCCACAATACTCGAGCGTCGCGCAGCCGCGGGTAACACTGCAGCCACCGCAGGCACCGCAGACACCGGAAACAGGGGAAGCGATCTCCACCCTCGGCCCAGGCATGGCGATTGTCGGAAAAATTGACTGCCAGGGTACATTGCACATCTTCGGTCGCATCGAGGGCGAGCTACGCGCCACAAATGTTTTGATCGGCAATGGTGCACAATTCGATGGCAACGTCATTGCGGAGGGCGTGACTATCGACGGCCGCCTAAAGGGATGTATCCATGCCACCCGCGTCAGCCTGCAGAGTAATGCTGTGGTCGACGGCGATATTTTTCATCGGGTATTGTCGATCGACGCGAATGCGCAGTTCGAGGGATCGTCGCGGCGGGTGGAGAACCCTACCGATGCACCGACAAATTCCCTGAAGTTAGATTGGAGCAAAGCCGAGCCTATTCGTACCGAAGAGAAAAGACCCTGGTGACCTACTCGATGTAACTTCGGGCGAACTGTCAGCCGGTGGCCGGTTCATCACCGTCCCCTCGAAGTCGTTGCTCCGTCATGGCGACGGCCGACACGCGTCGCTGTTCGCGGCAACGCAGGACTTTAGTCCCTTTTGAGGCAAAGCGACGTTAACCCGGCTAGCTCACAGAACCGGATTTATGAGTACACGCCCTAATGCGGCGATGCTGCGGGCTGTGTGCCCGCCGGTATGGGCGGATCGGCCGGTGAGGCGCCGCGCTTGAACCTGCTGCGCACCGCATCGATCAGCGACCCAGGAGCGCCCGCGCGATTGAACAGCGCCTGCGTGTCCGGCAAGACCAACGGACTGTCCCACGGGCCAGTGATGACGAATGGCAGCTCGAAGGCCGGTGCCAGATTATGCGTCGCCACCAGGCTGGCGACACCTTTGAGATCGAAGTCGCGCGTCGGGATGGATGCCGAGCCGACCAACGCAAGCCGCAACGCCGGCGCGTCGAGCCGTGCCTCCTCGATGCCGGCCGCGCCCTTGATGATCCTGACCTCGGCCATGAGTTGATCGTATGGCGTCTTGCCGCTACGGAAGTCGCCGCGGACCGCTAGCGGACTGCGCTCGATGCGCTTGAGCAATTGCTCGAGATTGAGGCCCGTGACCGCCCCTTTCTGGCTGTCGAGGCTTGCGGTCCCGTTGAGGCCTTGGGCCAGCTCGTAGACGCTGGCGCCGGAGCTGTCGAGGTCGACGGTCAGCGTGCCGTTCCCTTCGAGCTTGCGTAGACCCATGAGGTCACCGAGACCTTGCTGCAGGTCGATATTGCTGAGCTTGATCTGAGCCTTGACCGTCGCGCCGGCGTCGGACTGGGCGAGACCCAAGGTGCCATTGGCCTCGCCACCAAACGCCTGCGAACTCGCCGATCGCCACGGTCAAGCTGCCGCGGCGCAGGTTGGTTGCCACCGCGGTGCGCCCGAGCTTGACGTTGCCAAGCGTAACGCGGCCTGCCGACAGCCTCACGTCGAGGTCGACGCCCGTCAGGCCGCTGAGCGTGATCGGCTGTTTGCTCCACTCATTGTTGGTGAACGGGCGAAACGCCGACAGGTAGGGCGTGAGATCGAGTGCATCGGTCGCGAGCGTTCCCTGCAGCACCTGGCGACCCTCGCCGCCAAGCGTCAGCCCGCCTTCGCCGATATTGCCGTCAAGCTCGATGTTCAGCGCAGACAGCGACACGGAGCGGCCGGAAATCGTGGTCTGCGCCTTGACGGCGAAACGGCCAAAGCCGCCCGCCGGAATCGTCCACTGCGAGGTCCAGTGCAGCATATCGCGCAGCGAGGACGTATCGGCGCTGAGCGCTCCCTCCATTTTGAGAGCGGGCCGATAACTGATCGAGCCATCATAGGCGAGCTTGAGCAGCGCGCCCGAGAGGCGAAGCTTGAGGCCCGAGCGGTCGCCGGTGAGCGCGGCAACGAAGTCGGTGAGGCTCAGCGTCGCGTCGATCGGCTGATCATGCCACGCGAGGCGTCCGGTGGCGGCGAAGCTCTTCGAGATCGCCGGCCAAGCCAGCGCAAACTCGACGTTGGTCAATGTCTCGACGTTTTTTTGGGCCGCATCATGCAGGAGCACGGTCCCGCCCGTGATGCGGATCTCGGAAAATGACCGGGCTCGCTCGGGGCTCGGCTGCAGCGCGCGCGCGAGCGTGTCGATATGGCCCGACCAGTTCGAGCGGCCGTCGCTGCCATAGCTGATCGCAATGGTAGGGCGCACCAAGGTGACGTCGGCGATTTCGATCTGCCCGATCAGAAGCCGGAAGAAGCGAAGCCGGACCACCAGCTGCTCGGCGGTGAGCGCGGAGGTGCCGTCGTGATGATCGCCAAGCCGCACGTCGTCGAAACGCACGCTGCCGGTCGGAAACAGCGAGACAGCGACCTTGCCGCTCAGCACCGGGTCGAGACCGGTGACCGCCTCGATCTGCGCCTTCACGCGCTCCCGCACGGTGTCCGGCGGGATCGCCAGCGAGAGCGCGAACAGTATGCCAAAGCCCATCGCAAAGACGGCAGCGACGGCAAGTCCAAGGCGCTTGATGCCGACGGACACAGGACCGAATTTCCAGCTTGTGGCGATGAGAGGTTACCAACTATAGCGAGCAAACATACGATCCGGCAAGACGTGATGATAGCATCAACGTCGTTGCATCAACACGCACATGCTCAGACTGTGGATCGATAGGCTGCCTGCGTTTTCGCTTTGATCTCATCCTGCGAGACGCCGGGCGCAAGCTCGACCAATGTCATCCCGCCCGCACCCTTCTTGTCGATGGTGAACACACCGAGATCGGTGATCACCATGTCGACCACGTTGGCGCCGGTGAGCGGCAGCGTGCACTTGTGCAGCAGTTTGGGGTCGTTCTTGGCTGAATGCTCCATGACCACGACGACCTTCTTCACGCCGGCCACCAGATCCATGGCGCCGCCCATGCCCTTCACCATCTTGCCGGGGATCATCCAGTTCGCGAGGTCGCCGTTCTCGGATACCTGCATGGCACCGAGGATCGAGAGGTCGATATGGCCGCCACGGATCATCGCAAACGAGTCGGCGGATGAGAAGAAGCTCGTCGTCGGCAGCTCCGTCACGGTCTGCTTGCCGGCATTGATCAGGTCGGGATCTTCCTCGCCTTCGTAGGGAAACGGCCCGAAGCCGAGCATACCGTTCTCGCTCTGGAGCTGCACACTCATGCCGGCGGGAATATAGTTCGACACCAGCGTCGGAATGCCGATGCCGAGGTTCACATAGAAGCCGTCGCGCAATTCCTTGGCGGCGCGTTCTGCCATCTGCTCGCGGGTCCAGGCCATTGCGGGTCTCCTTAGCTGCGCTTGCGCACGGTGCGCTGCTCGATCTTCTTCTGAGCGTTGGGCACATGCACGATGCGCTGCACATAAACGCCAGGGGTGATGATGTGGTCGGCCTCGATCTGTCCGGGCTCGACCAGATGCTCGACCTCCGCGATCGTGATGCGTCCGGCGGTTGCCATCATCGGATTGAAATTGCGCGCAGTTTTTCGGTAGACGAGATTGCCCTCGGTGTCGGCTTTCCAGGCGTGCACGATCGCGAGATCGGCGACGATCCCGCGCTCCATGATGTAGTGCTCGCCGTCGAACTCGCGCACATCCTTGCCTTCGCCGATCATGGTGCCGTAGCCGGTCTTGGTGAAGAAGGCCGGGATGCCGGCGCCACCGGCGCGGATGCGCTCGGCCAACGTGCCCTGCGGGTTGAACTCGATCTCGAGCACACCGGCGAGATACTGCTCGGCGAACAGCTTGTTCTCGCCCACATACGACGAGATCATCTTCTTGACCTGGCGGGTCTCCAGCAGGAGCCCGAGCCCGGCGCCGTCGATGCCGGCATTGTTGGAGACGAACGTGAGGTTCTTCACGCCGGAGTCGCGAATAGCCAGGATCAGGGTTTCCGGGATGCCACAGAGACCGAAGCCGCCGGCCATGATGGTCATGCCGTCCTTCAACTGTCCGGCAAGTGCCGACTTGGCGTCGGGATAGACCTTCTTCACCAAAGTTCTCCGCCCGTTAGGGTCATGGACGTGGGAAGGCGCCGGTCCCGGCGGCCGGCCCATTTGGTTCTGTAGCGCGCGGATGCGGGCGCCGCAATCGTGGCGTTCGGGCTCCCGAAGGGCGCGGGTTGGTGGCCCGCCGGGCGACAGTTGGCCGCTGCAATGATAGGGTTGGCCAAAGCCGAAGATCACAATCCGCGCGGGAGGGTGGTATGCATCCGCTGAAGATTTTGGCACTGGTCGCACCGCTAGTGGGCATCCTGGTCGCGCCAGCGCAGGCGGCCGAATATCCGGAGCGCACCATCACGGTCATCGTTCCGTTCCCGCCCGGCGGCGCGTCGGACGCGACCGCGCGCGTGGTCACCGCGAAGCTCGCCGAGCGCCTTGGGCAGACGGTCATTATCGACAACCGCGCCGGTGCCAACGGCGCGCTTGGCTCGGTGGCCCTGAAGCAGACGAAGCCTGACGGTTATACGCTTCTGGTTGGCTCGATCGGCGTCTTCGCGATCAATCCGGCGCTGTTCAAGGATCTGCGATACGATCCGCAGAAGGATTTCGATCTGCTCACGGTCGCGGTGCGCACGCCCAATGTGCTGGTGGCGAATCCGGCCTTTCCGGTGAACAGCGTTCGCGAGCTGATCGAGCATCTCAAGAAAATCCCGACAAGGTCACGTTTGCATCCTCCGGCACGGGCTCGTCCGACCATCTGACCGCCGCGCTGTTCTGGCAGAAGACGGGCACCACGGGAATTCATGTGCCGTATCGTGGCGGCGGGCCGGCGATCAACGATCTCGTGGCCGGTCACGCGAGCGTCTCGTTCCAGAATCTCGGCGCCATCGCAGAGCAGGTCCGAGCCGGAAAGCTCAAGGCGCTGGCGGTCACCGGCGATCGACGTGCGGCGGCCTTGCCGGACGTTCCGACCATTGCGGAAGCCGGCGTGCCCGATTTGGAAGTCTATTCCTGGCAGGCCGTTGCGGCGCCCAAGGGCTTGCCGGCCGACATCAAGGCCAAGCTTGAAGCGGAATTTATCGCGTCGCTGAGAACGCCGGACGTCAAGGCACGCTTCGATCAGATTGGCTTCGACGTGGTCGGCAATACGAGCGCGCAGTTCGCCGAATTCCTGGCGGCCGAGATCGCTCGCTGGAAGCTGGTGATCGAGACCGGCAAGATCACGGCTGAATAGGCCCAGTGCCCCGCTTTCGAAGTTCGAGAACCGCCGCTGCAACCTCTTGCAGGAACTTCGGAAGCAAAGGGGCACTGGCAACTCTATGATTCTAGTGCCGCTTTTCGATTTGAAGTTCCTAACCGAGTTTGCCGCGACTGTTATAGGAACTTCAAATCGGCGGCACTAGCCTCAGTCCGATCCTGCGCCATCCCGATCTCGGCGCTACGCGTGATGTAGATCACGGGCAGGATCCCGACCGCCACGATCATGAGAGCGGCGAGTGCGCCGTCCTCGAAGCTGCCGCGGGTAGCGAACTGATAGATGTAGGTCGATAGCGTTTCGACGTTGAGGGGGCGTAACAGCAGCGTTGCCGGCAATTCCTTCAGGCAGTCGACGAAGACGAGCAGCGCCGCGCCAAACATCGCCGGTCGTGCCAGCGGCAGGTGGATCGTGAGCGCGAGCTTGAGGGGGCCAGCGCCGAGCAGGCGCGCGATGTCATCGAACTCGGTCGCGATGCGTGCAAAGCCAGCTTGCGCGAAGCCGATCGCAATGGCGAGGAAACGGATCACGTAGGCGAGGACGACGGCTGCCACCGAGCCAGCCAGCAGCAGGCCGATGCCGCTGCCGCCGAACAGCCGCGCGACTGCGTTCATGACCTCGTCGACGAGCACCAGCGGCGACAATAGCCCGAGCGCAAGCACCGTTCCCGGCACCGCGTAGCCAATGCCGGCAATGTTCACGCTTGCGGCAATCACGCTGGCGCGCAAATAGCGCTCCGCCGCCACTGCCAGGAAACCCAGCACCAGCGTGATCACGGTGGCGGCACTCGCGAGCCCGACCGTGGTCAGAGCATGGCGCAGTAGCTCGCCATCGAAGGCATGGGCGCGGCCGATCGCTTCGTGCAGCAGAAAGCCCGACGGCAGCAGGAAGCCCAGGATCACTGGGATCAAGCACAACGCAAGTGCCATCCAGCGAGCCGCCCCGCTAAGCCTTATACGCGAGCTGACTCGTGCGCCCTGCTGAGTGAGTGCGGAAAATTGTCTGTTGCGCCGCCCGTAGCGCTCGAGCGCGATCAGAAGGACGACGATCACGAGCATGAAGCAGGCCAACTGAGCGGCGCCCGCAAGGCTGCCGCGGTTGAGCCAGGTGGTGAAGATCGACAGCGTGAGCGTCGGCACCCCGAGATATTCGCTGGCGCCGATATCGTTGAGCGTCTCAAGCAGCGCAAGCGCAACGCCGACCGCGATGGCGGGCCGCGCCAGCGGCAGCGTGATCCGCAGCGCGATCTCCCACGGCCGCGCGCCGAGCATGCGTGCCGCCTCGACAGTATTGGGCACCTTGAGTTTGCAGCATCGCGCGTGTGGCAAGATAGACGTAAGGGTAGAGCACGAACCCGATCACAACGATCGCGCCGCCGAGCGAGCGAACATTGGGGAACCAGTAGTCGGCTGCGGAGCGCCAGCCGGTGACTGCGCGCAGCGCCGATTGCAATGGCCCGAACGGGCCGAGGAAGTCGGCATAGACATAGGCCACGATGTAGGTCGGGATCGCCAGCGGCAGCGGCAACAGCCAGGTGAGGGCGCGGCGGCCGGGGAACTCGAACGTGGTCACGACCCAGGCGGTGCCGACGCCGACCACGATCGTGACCAGCGCGACCCCGCCGAGGAGGAGCGCGGTCTGCAACAGCGCGAACGGCAACACATAGCGCGCGAGATGGCTCCAGAGGTCACCGGTGTCGGCAAAGGCGAGCGCAATCAGGCTTGCGAGCGGCGCCAGTGCCAGGAGAGCAGCGAGGACCGCGACGCTTGCGATCGCGGCCCGCGCCGGGCGCAGATGCGAACGGGCCGGCCACCGCAGTGGCTGGCCCGTAAATTTGGTAGCGATCATGAAGTCTTGGCCGGCGCGTTTCGATCCAGGGTCCGGTTGCCACGCTGCCTGCGTCTTGCGTCAGATCACTGATCGAAGCCGACCTTGTCCACCAGATCGGCGGCCTTACGCTTGTGATCGGCGATCTTGGACAGCGGCAGCGTATCCGCCTTGAGTGTGCCGTAGCCTGCGATCGTCGGGTTGATCGCGATGCCCGGGCGCACCGGATACTCGTAGTTGACGTCGGCATACATGTGCTGCGCCGTATCCCCGACCAGCCACTCGGCGAGCTTGAGCGCGTTGGCCTTGTTCGGCGCGTGGCGGGCGAGCACCACGCCTGAGAGGTTCACGTGGGTGCCGCCGTCCTTGAAGGTCGACAGAACCACCCGCGTTGCCTCCGCCCAGGGCTTGCGGTCGGCTTCCTTGTTGAGCATCAGCGCCCAATAGTAGGTGTTGGCAATTCCGAGATCGCACTTGCCGGCCGCGATGTCGCGCGCGGTTTCGCGATCGCCGCCGGAGGGCTTCTGCGCCAGATTGGCCTTGAGCCCGCGCAGCCATTGCTCGGTCGCGGCTTCGCCGTGATGGGCGAGGTAGGCCGCGAACAGCGCATTGTTGTAGATGTATTGCCCGGAGCGAATGCAGATCTTGCCCTTCCACTTCGGCTCGGCCAGCTCTTCGTAGGTGATCGCGTTCTCTTTCACGCGCTCCTTGGAAGCGTAGACGATGCGCGCGCGCATCGAGATGCCGTACCAGTGGCCTTCCGGGTCGCGATATTGCGGCGCCACGGCTTTGTCGAGCACGTCCGATTTGATCGGCTGGGTGATCCCGGCGCGCACCGCTTCCTCGATGCGTCCGATATCGACCGTGAGCAGCAGATCGGCCGGGCTGTTCGCGCCTTCGGTCTTGATGCGCTGCTCGAGCCCGGAGCTCGCGGAGATCACGTTGACCTTGATGCCGGTGTCCTTGGTGAAGGCATCGAACATCGGTTGGATCAGTCCGCGCTCGCGATACGTATAGACGTTGACCTCGCCCGATTGGGCAAACGCTGGCATTGCGAGCGCGACCAACGCTGTCGCGGCATATGCGGTACGGGAGAGCGCGCGCCGACAGGATGCAGTCATTGAAACCTCTCCACGACTTGGCTGATGAAGACTTGGCTGATGAAGCACCGCCCAGCGGCACGCGTGCGTGCTGTTGGCCGCGGGCATGTTTATTATCTGTTTACGTACGCAGCCGGAGAATCGTGGTCAATGAGTTCGCTTTTCGCATCAAATGCTTAGAAGAATTCCAAAGTCCTGGTCGAGGTCCTTGATTTACGTACAAATGCGTTGCCGGTTGTGACGGGATCGCGCACGCCGTTCGGTGATGCGCGACTGTATGGCGCAGGCCAGCGGCCTGCACCGCGACAGCGTCTGGTGGATAGCAAACAGGCGACAGCGCGGTAGGCGTGAGCCGCTCCTGGGCGTCACCTCATCGCATGGTCACGCGCGGACCGGTTCGCAGCGAGGCGATCTCCGCGATCATCTTCTTGATGATGGCGCGCCCGAACGACTGGAAATCCTCTGCCACCATGACGAAGGCACCGGGACCACCGATGACGTTCTCGCGATAGTAGGCCTCGAGCCCGCCGGGCGGATTGGTGTGCTCGGCGTTCCAGGGCATCTGGCGCTCGCTCAGGATCACGAGCCCGTTGATCACGATGCCCTTGGCCAAGGCTTCGTCGCGGGCGAGGCGCACCTCGCGACCAGCATTGTTGGTGCCATCGCCCGACACGTCGATGGTTCGGCGCGGCGCCTCGAATGGTGCCTTGGCCAGTTGCGCGGCTGAGAAGTCGATCCCGCCGCTGATCGAGGTGCGGTCGGCGAACGAGCGTGGCAGCTCGACCAGCTGGTCGCCGAACTTGCGGGCGGTGGCGGGACCGTCGACCACGGTCCAGTCGATCACGAGCTTCTGGGCGCCGTAGCCCGACCACTCGACAAAGGAGAGCGCGATCTTCCCATTGGGTCCCGACTTGATGGCGTCGAGCACCTGCGAGTTCGAGACCGCCGAGGCATAGCCCTCGCGCTGCAGCAGGAACTTGGGATGATCGACGCTGCGTGAGACGTCGGAGGAGAGCACGAGGAGGAGGTCGACCTGCTCGACGGCGAACGCTGCTGGGATCGCAAGCAAGGTCAGCGCGATCAGCGCGGCGGCAGTGCGAATAAAATTGATCATGGCTGCCTTCCCGAGGAGAGCATGAAGCCAACACGGCGGCATGATTTGACGGCAATCCTAGCCGATTCCAGGGGGAAAGCGAATGGGTTTGCCCGACTTACATGGGCCGCGCGAACCGAGGTCGAATTGGGGCGGAAGCGGCGCGGTATTGGCCGATCGGGCATGCGTTCCGGACGGATCCCGCGCCGGATTTTTATGCCGCAATTACTCCGGCTTGAAGTTCAGCGCCACGCCATTGATGCAATAGCGCAGATGCGTGGGCGGTGGTCCGTCCTCGAACACATGACCGAGATGGCTGCCGCAGCGGCTGCAGTGCACTTCCGTGCGCGCCATGCCGAAGCTGCGGTCGCTCGTGGTCTCGGTCGAGCCCGGAACCGGATCGTTGAAGCTCGGCCAGCCGGTGCCACTCTCGAACTTGGTCTTGGAGACGAACAGCGGCTGCTCGCAGCCGGCGCAGGAGAAGGCGCCGGCACGCTTCTCGTAGTTGAGCGCGCAGCTGCCGGGCGCCTCGGTGCCGTGCCGGCGCATGATCGCATATTGCTCGGGCGTCAGCAGACGGCGCCATTCCTCGTCGGTGCGGGTGACCGGATAGGTCTTGGTGTCGGTGGTGGCCATGGGGGTCCTCGCTTGATCCAACAGCAATATAGGTTCGCGCAGCGCGAATGTTTAGTTGCTGCCGGTCTGCTCCAAGATCGGTTTCCACATCCGCTGCTCGCCATGAATGAAGGCGGTGACCTCGGCGGGCGCCATCGGCCGATTGAAGCGGCCGAGCCCGACCAGCCGCTGGTTGACGGCGGGATCGGTGAGCGCCTTGGCAAGGTCGTCGCTGATCTTGCGCACGAGCGGCTCGGGCGTGCCGGCGGGCGCGACCATGACCTGCCAGCCCGACGCCGCGAAGCCGGGCAAGGTTTCCGCGACCGTCGGCAGGTTGGGATGGTCCGGCATGCGCTCGGGTGACGCGACTGCGAGCGGCTTGATGGTGCCGGCTTCGATGGCGCCGGCCACGCCGGAATAGGCCTCTATCACCAGCGGCACGCGTCCGCCCAGGACGTCGCTGAGCACCTGGGCGGTGCCGCCCGAATAAGGAATCATGAGGAGCTTGATGCCGGCGCGGCTGGCGAGCAGCTCACCAGTGAGATGAGTGAGCCGGCCGCGACCGTTGGTGCCGTAGATGAGCTCACCGGGGCGCCGCTTGGCGAGCGCGATCAGCTCGGGAAGCGTCGAGACGCCGAGCCAGGGAGCAGCCGAGATGAACATCGGTGCGCCGCCGAGGAAGCCGACCGGCGCAAAGTCGCGCGGGATCTCGATCGGCAGGTTCGCGGCAGCGCCCGGCGGCGCCACGAAGGTCGAGAGCGCGGGAATAAACAGCGTGTAACCATCAGGAGGAGAACCGGCCGCAAGCCGAACCGCGATCGAGCCGCCGGCGCCGGGCTGATTGACCGGGAGCACCTGCTGTCCCCAGATTTGCGTGAGCCGGTCCGCGATGACGCGCAGGACCACGTCGACGGCGCTGCCGGGCGCCGAGTCGGTGATGATCTTGACCGGGCGGGCGGGAAAGTCCTGGGCAGAGGCGGGCATTGCTGCGATCAGCGCCAGGCAGAAGCTGGCCACGACACGGTGAATGCGCATGTGGTCCTCCCATCTCTTCTTGTCGTCTTGCGCGAGCTTTCGCCGGGTTTGCGCGCAGTATCTTGCCTCTAATGTGTTGGCGCATCTTACTCTTTGATATCTGCTCCGTCCCGGCGCCTCCGGTCGCGCTCGCAGCCCCAGATCGGAGCAACTCTCGCGATGTAATGTCACGGTTAGTCAAATTTGGAGTCCGTTCTTGATTTGCGAGGTTGGTCTGTACGCATCGCTGTAGCGCCAATTCGCGCCAGAAGGTATTATAATATTCTTCCTTGCCGTGAGTACTTATGGCTCAGCATCGACATTGATCGAAACGTTGCGAATTGACCACAGGTTAATGGCATTACAAGTCGCCTGATCGAATGGCGATTGCGCTCGCCGCCTTCAGTCCACTAACTGTGCACGGCTCGGTCGGGGGACTGAGGGGACTTTGATGGTGAGACAATCGCACGTGGGCGAAGGTGCACTCGCGTCGGCTTCGGGGGGCGCCGATCTGCGGCCCGTGCACAGCCCGCTGCCAATCCGACCAATTCCCTGATGCGGGGCAAATAGGGAGCCATTAGGTCGAGCTTGTAAAGTTGTCTGAGAGACTGAGATCTTGGGCCGCCGAGAGGCGGCCTCTTTTTTTGGCGCGCCCCGCTCGACATCGTGAGTCCGCTGTCCTCGGTCGCCGAATCGCTTTTGTGTTTTTCCTGCAGCGAAGCAGTCTGCTCGTTCGATCTCTCCACATCGGAGAATTCGGTATGGTATTTTCTTGCAGTCAAGTGACCGCACGTAAATACCTTCAATGAATAATGCTTATACCTTGAGTGCAATCGCTGATGAAAATGTGCTCTCTCGACAACAGCGTGCCAGCAAATCAGCCAATCGGATGATCATTTGTTGCGCAGACGCGAACCACACCTTTAAGTGCGGACAGTCAGGTGGGGACCTGTCGTTGAAGAGGGAGTGGTCAATGAAGTTGGGGAAGACTTGCGCCGGCGCTGTCGCTTTTTTTGCACTGGCATCGGTTGCTCATGCTGCCGATCTGCAGCCCGTGCTCAAGGCGCCGGCTGCTGTCGATCAGCAGGCGACCGGCTATGTCGAGGTGTACACCGGCTGGGCGAGAACGACGTCGATTTCTTTGGGTCTGATCGTTTCAATGGCTGGGCGCTTGGCGGCGCCGGTCGCGGCAACTACTGGATAAGCCGTGACATGAGCGTGCAGGTGGACGCGCAGGCGGAAGGCACATCCTATGACATTCCCTGGTAGCGGCGGTAATTTCTCGACCCACAGCTACCTTGCTGGCGGCCACCTGAGCTGGCGCAGTCCGCAGCAGTACCTGTTCGGGGTGTTTGGCGGCATTGGCGACGCTGGCGGTGGCTTTGGCTCTTCCCAGCGCTATGGCCTGGTCGGCGCCGAGGCGCAGTGGTACTGGCATCAGTTCACGTTGTACGGACAGGTCGGCTACGACACCACACTGTCAAGTAACGGTTTCTCGGACACCAATGCATGGTTCATCCGTGGCACTGGCCGTTACTTCATCAATCCGAACTTCATGCTCGAAGGCACGGTGATGTACGCGAACGGCAGCATCGACTTCAATCCCGGATCGGTTGATTTCGAAACGTGGACGTGGCAGGCGAAAGCGGAGTACCGTCTCCCGACCGCACCGTTCTCGGTCTACGCCAAATACCAGGGCTCGGAGACGAGCTATGATCGGTTCTCCGACAAGGCGACCGATCACCGCGTGCTGCTAGGACTGAAGCTGCACATGGGTGACCGGACCTTGCAGCAGACCGATCGCGCTGGTGCAACACTTGACATCATCAGCCCCACCGCCAATCCGACCAGCCCGGTCATGACCGGGGCCGCCAGGTCCCGTTGAGCCGTGACACGGCAAGGAACTCGCCGCTCGTGACGATCGAAGGGCCGCCCGAGGCGGCCCTTTTTCGTTATTGCGGGTTCGACATGACGGGTCGCGCACCGTTCCGACATTGCCGAATCCTCTGTGCTCCAAGTGACGATCGTTCGACTTGGGATTTGCGCGGGCGTCTTGGAGCTTGGGCCGCCGAAAGGCGCCCTTTCTTGGCGGCCCAAGGCTTCAACATCGCTGCGGCGGTTGCTGAATCACTCGTGTTTTCCTGCAACCAGCATCCAATGCACGCACACCAATGTTCCGCAAACTGTTGCGAAGCGGCTACACCCGCTCGGGAAAACAACATTGGAGGTCGTGTTGGTTTGTCCTCTCAGTCAAACGGACGACGCACGCGTTCCTTCGCTCCGGTTATTCAATGACATCTGATTTGAGGGGCTTTCCTGTGAACGTGAAGAAGGGGATGACAATGAGGTTGAGGTATTCGTTCGCTGGCGCCGCTGGCGTCGGTCGCGCTGAATCGTCGGCTGCGAGCGCCGCTGACATGCAGCCGGTGCTGAAGGCGCCGGCTGCTGTCGATCAGCAGGCGACCGGCTATGTCGAGGTTTACACCGGCTGGGCGAGCACGAGGGCTACTGATGACGGTTTCTCGACGCGCTTCAATGGCTGGGCGCTGGGCGGCGCAGGTCGTGGCAACTACTGGGTGAGCCGCGAAGTCAGCGTGCAGGTCGATGCGCAGGCGGAAGGCACGTCCTATGACTTCCCTGGCGGCGGGGTCATTTCTCCAGCCACAGCTATCTGGTCGGCGGCCACTGGAGCTGGCGCAATCCGCAGCAATACCTGTTCGGACTGTTCGGCGGGGTCGGCGATGCGGGCAGCACCTTCGGCTTTACGGAGTCCTCGCAGCGTCACGGCCTGATCGGCGCCGAGGCGCAGTGGTACTGGCAGCAGTTCACGCTTTACGTCCAGGGCGGCTATGACACCACGCTGGGGTCGACCACCGGGTTTCGGGACGATGACAGCATCAATGCTTGGTTCATCCGCGGCACCGGCCGGTACTTCATCAATCCGAACTTCTTGATCGAAGGCACGGTGATGTATGCCAACGGCAACATCGACTTCAACTTCGGCGAGCCGTCGATCGGCTTCCAGACCTGGACATGGGGTGTGAAGGGCGAGTGGCGGTTGGCGACTGCGCCGTTCTCCGTGTTTGCCAAGTATCAGGGCTCGGAGACCAAGTATGACAACTCAGATGACTTCGGGCTCTTCGGTGCGAAGGTCACCGATCATCGCGTTCTCCTGGGACTGAAGCTGCACATGGGCGACCGGACGCTGCAGCAGACCGACCGCGCTGGCGCCACCCTGGACATCGTGAGCCCGTTGGCGAATCCGACCAGCCCCTTGATGCTCTCTCCAGGCTCTGGGGTCGAGCAAACGCTGGCCCGTTAAGGAGCCAAGTCCGTATCGATGGAAGGGCCGCCGCGAGGTGGCCCTTTTTCGTTGCGTGCTTCACACGGCGCGTTGCGTAACCTGCAATCCAATGCACGCACACGAATGTTCCGTTGAATTTGTTGCGAAGCGGCTACACCCGCTCGGGAAAGCAACATTGGACGTCGTGTTGGCTATGTCCTCTCAGTCAAACGGACGACGCGCGCGTTCCATCGCTCCGGTTATTCAATGACAGTGATTTGAGGGGTTTTCCTGTGAACGTGAAGAAGGGATGACAATGAGGCTTAGGTATTCGTTCGCGGGCGCTGCTGCGTGTGTCGCACTGACATCGCTCGCGCTGACATCCTTTGCTCAGGCAGCCGATATGCAGCCTGTGCTCAAGGCGCCCGCACAGCCGGAACAGCAGGCAACCGGTTATGTCGAGGTCTACAGCGGCTGGACGAGCACAACGGGTACCGAGGATGGTGTCTCGAGCCGTTCCAGTGGCTGGGCGCTCGGCGGGGCTGGTCGTGTCAACTACTGGATAGCGCGTGATGTGAGCGTGCAGGTCGACGCGCAGGCGGAAGGCACGTCCTATGACGCCCCTGGCGGTGGTCACTTCTCGACCCACAGCTATCTGATCGGCGGCCATTGGAGCTGGCGCAATTCGCAGCAGTATCTGTTCGGATTGTTTGGTGGCGTCGGTGACGCTGGCGGTGCCGGGTCGTTCGGTTCCTCGCCGCGCCATGGCCTGATCGGCGCCGAGGCGCAGTGGTACTGGCAGCAGTTCACATTCTACGCCCAGGCCGGCTATGACAGCACACTCGGCGCGCTCGATAGCTCAAATGACAGCGTCAATTCATGGTTCATCCGCGGCACTGGCCGTTACTTCGTAAACCCGAACTTCCTGATCGAAGGCACGGTGATGTACGCCAACGGCAACATCGAATTCAGTTTGGGCGACCCGTCTATCGGGTTCCAGACTTGGACGTGGGGCGTAAAGGGCGAATGGCGGTTTGCGACTGCGCCGTTCTCCGTCTTCGCCAAGTATCAGGGCTCGGAGACCAAATATGACGATGTCGCGGCGTTCTTTCATGCAAATGTCACCGACCATCGCGTGCTGCTTGGGCTGAAGCTGCACATGGGAGACCGGACGCTGCAGCAGACCGATCGCGCTGGCGCCACGCTCGACATCGTGAGCCCGCTGGCCAATCCGACGAGTCCCTTGATGTTCTCCCCGTTCGGCGGCGGGGGAGCGGCGTTTCAGTAAGAGGCTCAGAATTTCGTAGCGATCGAAGGGCCGCCGGAGGGCGGCCCTTCTGCTTGTACAGATGGCTGTCCATGGCACTTTTCGGCACTTCCGAGCGGGGTCGGGCCTAATGCCGCTTCTCGCCCGCGATCAGCGACGCGGGAAACTGCGCCGCATAGCGTCGCCG
Organism: uncultured Alphaproteobacteria bacterium; assembly: GCA_963817015.1. Lineage (GTDB taxonomy): Bacteria > Pseudomonadota > Alphaproteobacteria > Rhizobiales > Xanthobacteraceae > VAZQ01. The sequence continues at coordinate 1,055,609 of CAWFMV010000019.1, forward strand.
ATCCGACTGCGGTGGCCCTGGCGGCTCCGGCCGTGGCCGCGGGTCGCCCTCGACCACCTTGCGATAGAGATGCCAGGTGGTGTGGCCGAGCACCGGCATGACGACGGTCAGGCCCAGAAGAAACGGCAGCGAGCCGACGACCAGGCTTACGGCGACGATCAGTCCCCATGCCGCCATCACGATCGGGTTCTTCCGCACCGCCCGATACGAGGTCAGCACCGCTTCAATCGCGCCGACGTCGCGATCGAGCAGCAGCGGGAATGACACGACGCTGATCGTGAGCACGACCAGCGCGAACACAAAGCCGATGACGTTGCCCAGAACGATGACGCGAAAGCCTTCGGGTGTGGTGAGGATCCGATCGATGAACGCGCTCAGCGACGGCATCGGTGCCGAGCCGATGTTGGCCACGTAGATCCAGTGCGCCACCGCGAGCCACAGCAGGAAGATCGCCATCAGCAGGAGCCCGAGCGCCACGATCGCGCCGAACGAGGGCAGGTGGATGATCTCGAAGCTGCGGCTCAGGTCGGTGGGCAGGCCGAGCTCGCGCCGGCGGCTGAGATCATAGAGCCCGATCGCGGCGAGCGGCCCGAGCAGGGCGAAGCCCGCCACCAGCGGATAGGCGAGCGGTAACAGTCCATAGCCGAACGTGACGGCGCCCAGCACCATCCCGATCACGGGATAGATGACGCACAGAAACAACGCATGGCTCGGCATCGCCTTGAAATCGTCGATGCCTTTGGCCAGCGCGTCCTGGAGGTCAGTGAAGCTGATGCGTCGGACCACAGGCGGCTCGGTGACCGCCTCGGTGCCAGTCAGATAATGAAAATGAGCCATAGTGCTTCCTCCAAGCTATTGTTGGCGGGAAGCGGTGGTCGCCGGGCGACTGTGTACAAACGCTATTGCAAGGATCGGCAAGGATCGAGGACTGCCGATCACTTGTGCCCGTGATCTGCCGCGACCTGCTATCGGCAGACACTATAGGCAAAGAGTGCGGCGAAATGGTGCCGCCGTAAGCTTCAGGTTGTACGACCGGCGCCGGCCGTTAACCTTTTCTACGGCCCTGCGGGCGTGACCGTGTAGTCGTCGAAATACACGTAGCTGTCGGCCTTCGACCACAGGCCGATGCGGCCCACGACCGGCGCGGGCAGCACGTGCTCGAGATAGCGCTCGCCGTTGAGATAGCCTTCGACCTTGTTGCCGGCGACACGCAGCTTGAGATCGTGCCAGGTGCGCGTGGGCGTCGGCGTGTTGCGGATCCATTTGACCGAGGAGCGTTTGCCCTTCTCGAACTTCCAGAGCACGAGATTGTTCTCGAGCGGATTGGCGCGGATGGCGAGATAGTCGCCGTTGGGCTGCAGGTTGAACAGGATGCCGGCGCCCTGATCGATGCGGCCGGAGATGCCCTTGAAACGCAGCGCGATCTCGCCGCCGCGGAAATCCGCCACATCCTTGGCGACGGTGTAGGGGAAATAGGCGAACGCCTGCACGCGGTCGAGGAACTCGGCATAGCGCTCGCCATAGAGCGTGCGCGCCTTGTCGGCGATCCCGGTCGCGGCCTGGCCTTCCTTCCACTGGCGCCCGTCGACGGCGAGCACCTTGTTGTCGCCCTCGGCCTCGACGCGCCAGACTCCGACGACGTTGACAAACGAGCTGGCATCGGCACCGACGGTGTCATTCGAGAAGTCGAGCTTGAGCGGCTCGGCCGCAGTTGCGCACAGCGCCGACGCCGTCAAGGCAACTGCGGCAAACGACAGGCTGGTTATGGTCCTGGTCATGACTCACCTCCTTGGCAGATTGGCAACGGAATGCGTGGCGCGCGGCGGCTCAGCCACCATGCGAGCGCGATCAGGAGTGGCAGCACGCCGAGGAACCAGGGCAGAACGAGCGCCGCATTGGCGACCTGCGGATAGCCCGGATAGTCCTCGCCCGCGACCGGCGTCGGGATCGGCACGCCTGCGAGGCCATAGAGGAGCGGCAGGATCTCGCGATGGCTGGTCGAGCGACTCTTGTCGATGCGGCCGGCGTAGTTGTATTCGACCTCACCGTAGAAGTCGTCGCCACTGCGGCCGATGAAGCTCTGGCTTGCGACGAGCCTAATAGTGACGTTGGGCATCACGCGCTCGAGCTTCGACAGCACATTGCGGCGCAGGTCGACGTAGCGCGGATCCTCGGGCGCTAGGTGGACCGTGATGACGAGCGGCTCGCGCAGCGCTGCGAGCGTGCGCTGGTCGGCGGCCGGAAACGAGTTGCGCCGGTCTTCCGTCACGTCGATCGTGGTGCGCACCTGCGCGGCAAGGAGCACGAGCGCGCTGGTGACGGCGGCGCATGCCAGCGATCGCGCGAGCTTGGCACGCAGCGGAACGCCCGGATGGAGCCACAGCGCAGCGAGCGCCGCGAAGCCCACGATCGTGGCCAGGCTGCCGAGCGCAAGGCCGAAGGAGAACAGTCCTTGCTCGAATGGGCGCAGCGTCTGGGTCAGCGACAGGCGCGACACCCATTCGGCGAGACCCGGCTGCCCCGCCAAGGCGAAGTCGAGCATCCATGAGCCGATGGTGACCGCGAGCGTCACGATGGCGGCAGTCGCCGCGCTTTCCGCGATCGCGGCGGCAAAGAGCGCGACCGCGCCGATGAGCAGGCCATAGAGCAGGTGACCCACCAGCAGATTGAGCGTCTCGAGCGCGTGCAGGTGGCCACCGAGCATGCGCCAGAGCGCGAGCGCGGAGGCGGCCGGGATGAGCGCGATCAGCCAGGCGCCCGCGACAGCGGCGGCCTTGGCGGCGATCAGCGTTGGTGTCCGGTAGGGGAGCTGCACCAGGAGGCGCAGCGTGCCGGTCTCCTTCTCGCGCCCGAGTGCGCGGATGGCGACGAACGGAAACAGCAGCGTGACCGTGACATAGAACGCCCCGAAGGTCGGGACGAGGACCCCGTCGAGCGGCGACAGCCCGCTCGCAAGCACGGGCGCGTCGCTCGTGGAGGCGCTCGCCTCGCCATAGAGCGAGAGCGCCTGGAAGAAGCTGAAGCCGACGATCGGGCACATGATCAGCAGCATGGTCCAGAGCGCGCGCCCGCTGAGGATGCCCCGCAGCTCCTTGACGAGCAGCGGCCGAAGCGGCGTGCGGCGCACCGCGATGACATCAGGTGAGCGCAAGGAAGATATCCTCCAGGCTGGCCGACATCAGCTTTGTTTGGGCGCGCAGCTCGTCGAGCGTTCCCGCGCCGCGCACCGCGCCGTCCGCAAGCAGAACGAAACGATCGCAGACGCGCTCGGCATCGCCGAGCTGATGGATCGCGAGCACGAGCGTACGGCCGGACGCTGCAACGCGACGGATGAGCCCCATCACGTCGCGCGTCTGCCGCAGATCGAAGCCATCGAATGGCTCATCCATCAGCAGCAGCGGCTGCGGCGTGAGCAGCGCAAGCGCCAGCATCAGCCGCCGTGCGTAGCCTTTCGAGAGCGCGCTGACGCGCTTGCGCAGCACCGGCGCAAGCCCGACCGAGCCGATCGTCTCGGCGACCTGGTGCTGGGACCGGCCATGCACCGTGGCGAAGAATGTGAGCACGCGCATAACGAGCTCGTCCTCCCAGGGCCGCAGGCCGTCGGGCAGATAAAACATCATGTCGCGCCGTTCTGTGCTCGGCGTCGGCGCGCCGCACCACATGAGCTCGCCCGCCTCGACGGGCATCAAGCCGGCAAGCGCCTCCAGCAAGGTGGTCTTGCCGGCGCCGTTGGGGCCGATGAGCCCAACCACCTCGCCGGCATGGACATCGAACGAGACCGCGGCGAGCGCGTGCTGCTCGCCATAGCGCTTGGTGAGGCCCGCCACGCGCAGCAGCGGCGGAGCGCGCTCAACGACCAAGTCTGCCATGGCGACCGGCACGCTCATGCGTCTAGCTCCCGCGTACGAACAGTGTCATGCGCACGATGAACTCCTTGCTGTCGCCCTCGTCGATGCTCAGCGTGATGGAGGCTGGCCCACGCGCCGGATGCAACACCACGTAGCCGGGCGAGGAGCGATCCTTGATCTCGAGCCAGCTGCCCGCAAAGCAGGAGAGGATCTCATCGGTCGTTCTCGCTTGTGCTTTCTCGGCCTCGCTCCTGGTTGGCAGCCCGGGTGAATCGCAGGTGTACATCCCCGAGCCGTAGAGCGAGCAATCCTTCCAGCCGGAGAGGGGAAGAACGGTGTCGCTGAAGTTGCCTTCGCGCGGCTTGCCAGTGATGGACGCAAAGCGATCGCGCGCCGACGTGAGCGAGGCCACTCGCTTGAGGTCGCCGCAATAGGACGCAGCGTCCTGCGCAAGCGCCGTGCCTGCAGCGAGCGCGAGCGCGACGCCTGTGATCAATCTCGCGATTGTCATATTTTTCACCTGTCCAACGCTGCGGCCGCCCGGGCGACAGTTTGGCTCACGCTTGCCTTTGGTCATCGTTGCGATCCTGCACTCACCTATGGAACCGAAATAACGATCTGTTTCCGCACGTTGATGTCAGGCTGCAACGCTTGATTTCCGGAGGGAACATTGTTGAAGCGCAAGATGTAGGTCACGATATCCAAATAAGTCTGATCGTCGAAGCTGCCTCCCTTCGGGGCGGCATCGTCTTCTGGATGATCTCAGACCTCTCCGCAATGGTCTTGCCCTGCCACCCGAACTTGAATGAGCCGTCGGTAAGATCGGGTGCCTCGGCCTCAGTGCTATGGAGATCGGTCCCATGACAGCTCGCGCACACACTTTGGTAAGCAGCCTCTCCCTTCTTCGCTTGCTCCGTCTGTAAAGACGCCCGTCGCGGTTGATTTTGTGTCTTGCGCCTGAAGTGGACCTGTTCCGCAGACGAGTGCTGCCGTTGAAAGCGCAAGAATTGCCGCTCTCTTTCCGCATGGTCGTAGTCTCTTCCGTTCTTGTGCGTGCGACCCAAGCCATCATGCACGTGCGAACGCAGTCTTGCCCCGACGGGCAGCGACCAGGCTCCTCATTCCCAACGTCATGACGGGTCTCGTGGTGCGTTCACGGGCTTCGATTTCATGGCACCTCAGCGGCTTTCGAACGTGGCGAACGCAGGGGCGACACAGAGAACGCGACGGTCATTCCGGCACGGAGCTCGTTGACCGGATGACCGTTCGTGACAGCATGGCGCAGGCCGAGATCAAAGGAGAGGTCCTCGCGAACCTGCCAGATCAGTCCGACGAGGCCGGACACGGTTTCTGCCTTGCCAAATTCCTTCTCGTAGAAGACCTCGGCGACCGGGCGCACCGTCCACTTCGATGGCCCTTCGATGATCATGCCGGCGAAGAGATCGGCGCGATGCTCACGGGTGAGCTCCGCGACACCGTTCAGGTGAATTGCTCCCCAGTCCCAGCGCTGCGACACGATGCCGGCCAGGCTTGCGCCGAACTGGGAGTGGTCCTTGACTGTCCGGCAACAGCACGCCGAACTCGGTTGCAACACTGGGGCCGGTTTTGTCCTGAAGACTGCCCTCTCGCAATACACCTTTGAGGAATGCGCCGGCGGCTCTGAGGCTCGCAGGCCCCGAAGGGGAGAGCGGGTTTTCGAATTGGCCTTCCAGAACGGCTTCCCAATTTTCCGTGTATCCGTAGTTGAAGCGCGCGGCCGGTGCGATGAGCGTCTTGCCCGATGCGTCCTTGAGGAGACCGGCAGGCTGCAGCTCGATTTCAAACTTGTCCTTATCGGCAACGGCAGCGTCGGTGCCGTCGAATGGCCGATACGCCGATGCAGGTCCAAGGCCGATCAGCAGGCAGACACAGACAAGGCTGGGATGAGGCGCCAGTGCGCCTGAGCGCTGAGACATGAGATTAGAGTGGAGTTTCCTCATGGCGCTCACCTGCTGATCAGGGGGCTGGCTGGAACACCCAGATGGCGGCCGGCTTCCGGCCGGACGCCCGCACCGCAAGCATCAGACGATCCATTTCCGGCACAAAGAGCGAGGTGCGCGCGCCGGCGACCGTTGCAATGCGAGCAATGCGAGGATAGGAGCGCCTGCGCCGAGTCGAGCACATCGAGGAAGCCCTCGCCGCAACTGATGTAGACGCGACGCCGCTTTGCGTCGACGAACAAGTCGTCGGCATCCCCGCAGATGTCCGGGCTCGCGACTAAGCTGCCGTCGTCCATCGAGAACGCGCCGAGCTTGGCCGGACTTCGGAAGGCGACGAGAACGTGTCGCGCGGCCTTGTTCAAGCGCCATCGGAAAATTACCGCCCGCAATTTTCGTCGGCCAAGTGGCGGTCTGTTGACCTGACTGGCGATCGACAACCGCGATGGCCTGCGCTCTTGGGAAGATTGACAAAGATCCGGTTGCCGCCGGGATCAAGTTGAAAACCTTCCGGGTGGACACTCAACGGAATGTCGGCGATCTTCCTGGAACTCGATGCGTCGATCACGGCGAGGCCGCCGCTGCCATATCCGACGACGATTCGATTGGCAGGGATATCGAGCCGAATATTGTCGGCGTCGTCTCCGAGATCGATTTGACCTGCGGCTGCGTAGTCCGGCCCGCGAAATAGACGGACTGATCCATCTCCGCCGTTAGCGACATACAGCGTGTCCGTGGAAGGCAAGTAGGCCACGCCCTGCGGCTCCTTCAGCCCGTCCAGGGTGCGAATGACTTTGCGGCTGTTGAGGTCGACGATCCCGACGGTGTTGTTGCCAAGCTCGGCAACGAAAAGACGTTGCCGGGCCAGATCGATGGCCATGTGGTCGATCCGTCCATTTACATTGCCGATCGGGATCTTGGCCTCAAGCTTGAGCGCGGATGTCTCGGCCGACTGCGCAAGAGCCTGATCTTGTGCGGCGAGCAGCGCCAGTGTCCCTGTGAGTGCAATCATCATTGCTGCTGATTAGATTTAGGCATGGGACTCATCCTGCTGCGCCAAACGTGCTCCCTCGATCTGGCTCGATCTGGTCTGACGCGCCGCGCAACGCACGGCGCGCCAAGACCGCGTCTCCGATCAGCCGCCGGCTCGGTTCACCGGTCGCCAGGTCGTAGAAGGTGGTTTTCGCCGTATTGCCTTGTGCAGTCATCACCTCGAAGACGGGCTTTCCGTTGCGGACTTTCTCTTTCACGGAGAATACGGTGCCCTGCGCGGACGCCCTCTGGATGATTGCCGGGATCGTCATCTTGGTCATCGACAACAGCGTGTGGTACTGCGCCGACCGGGCGATATGCTTGAGATCGGCAAACACTTCCTTCTTCGGAGCCCAGCTGCCTGCGGTCGCTTCACCGCTGTACTCGTTGAAGGAGTTGTCTTCCGCTGCGGTCTCGAACCCCTTCGCTGAGGTGTAGACCGACAGCATGAGCTTGCCGCCTTCCATCTCGTATTTGGCTTCGGTCGGTACCTCGGTTCCCTTGGCAACCTGGGCAATCCCTTGAGCCAAGGTCACTTTGGCATTGCCCATCGCTCGGAGCAGCGCTTGATCAACCTCCTCAGCGAGCAAGGAACCGCAGCTGCCAAGCAACGTCGCCAGTCCAAATGCTGTAGCAAGTGCCAAGTTTCGCTTCGCCATGTCGACCTCCATCGGTCCCACTACTTGCGTCGCCCCCGGAGCTTTAAATCACCGCTAACTGTCACCCGCTCCAAACAGCGACAATTATCTTCCAGTCGTCTGCATCGAACTTATCGACGCTCCCTCTGTCTTCTGAAGCACGCCCTCCAAAGGCAAGGTGGAACCCTCACGTCTGAGCTCGACCTTCTTCCCCGACAAGCCATACCTGGTAGCAGCCGCCGTCGTCCTTGCCGCGATCGATGCAGAGCTCATCCTTCTGCACATGCCATTTGCCGCTGCTCTTGCGGCCCATGGAGTAGCTCGTGAGGGTGCCGTTGGCCGCAAAGACGTCAGCCCAATGCGTCTCGTCGGTGATTTCCATTCCGGCGAGGCGGGCCTGAATTTGCGCGCCGGTGAGCCTTTGGAACTTTTCGGCAGACTCGGCCCGCGCTTCGACCGCGAAGGCGCAGAGAACTGCAGCTGCCAGCAATGCCAAGCGCTTGTTCATCGTAGCTCACGCGACAATCGTGAATACCTAATAGCAGCTGTCGGACCGCAGCAGGGCGGTCCGACAGCGACGTGCGTTCATGCGTCAGTTCGTGACGCTCGCGGTCTTGTCGAGCGCGGCGCGCAATCCCTTGGCGAGTTTGATGGCGTCGTCATTGGCCCAGAAGTGCATGAAGATCAGGCGCGGCTGCTCGGACAGCATGTGGCTGTGGATCGCCGTCACCTCGATGCCGCTCGACCGCAGGGCCTTGATCACCGGATTGACCTCCGTGTCGGTGAGAACAAAATCGCCGGTGATTGCAGCCTTGCCGCCGCCGGTCGGCTGGAAGTTGATGGCGGTCGCAACCCCCATCGGACCGGCAGGCGCGATCTGCATGCCGTTGTCATTGATCGGATCTTTCCGCGGCACGCCGATGGCGTAGACGCCGCCGTTGTTGTTTCCCTTCGCGCCGATGATCTGATCGATCTGAGCCGTATCGAGATCGATCGCGGGCGGCGTTCCGGGCGTCGGAGCGGTGAGCGGCGTCTTGCTTTCGGCAAGCGCGGTGCGGATGGCGGTGGCCATCTTCACCGGATCGCCGTGTCCGCCAATGTGCATGTAGTACGTCGCCGGATTGCCGCGCAGAACGTGGTTGTGGACCGCGGAGATCTCGACGCCGTTCTCGATCAGCTTGCTCATGACCGGAGCGATCTCGGTGTCGAGCAGGACAAGGTCGCCCATCACCATCACGCCGCCGTGCGCCGGCTTGAACGCCGCCCAGCCGCCAAGTGCCAAGCTGGGCCGGATGGTGACGCCATCGACGGTGACCTGAAGGTCGGTGCGCGGGAAGCCGTAGCGATGGACGTCGCCGGCGACGGCTGCACCGCGCCCCATTGCGGCATCGACCTTCTGCCAATCGATGTCCTGAGCGTTTGCTGCCGTGGCGCCTGCCACCGCAGCGCAGAGCGCCAGTAGTCTGAAAGCACGCATGTCACTTCTCCTTAGGTTGGCCCAAGCCCCACAAAACAATTCCGTCCCGGATGTTTCGTTTCACTCTTCTGAAACTATTGCTCATCAACGCCACTCCGTGGGAGGCAGCACGCGAACGTCGATGCGATCAAATCGCGTGACGGTGTCTTCCTGCGTCCACAGTGCGATATGGCCATCCTTCCTGCGCGTGCGCTCGAAGGTGGTGAACAGGACTTTCTCGTTGAAAGACACCTTGAAGTGATCGTCATTGAGCGTGACTCCCAATGTGTGCCAGCGATCCGGCACGACATCCGCTTCCGCGCTCTCGACGCGTGAGGGCTTGCCATCTGCGAAGAGGACGCAGATCGACACGCTGCTCGAAGGCATTGGCGCTGATCGCGTAGTAGCTATTCGGATTGCGCAGGCTGACCGCAAAGCCTGCGGTCAGCGAGGGGCCTGACATGATCTTCAGGCGGACTTTCACCTCGAGGTTCTCTGCGGCAATCGGCTGGTAGATCGCCAGCGGAAAACGATCGTCATGTGGGTCGGTGCTGACGTGCTCGATCGCGACGCCCTCGACAGCCGTGGGATCACGCACCAATGTCCATTGTCCGAGATCGCCTTCTCCGGTGCGCTGAAATTCGAAATCGGGTGGCGGCGATCCGATGGCGCTTTTCGTAAAGTCGATTGTCGCTATGTCCTCGGCTGCTAGTCCGGCGCCGCTCCATGCCAACGGCGCGGCCATGCTGATGACGGCAACACGTCTCGTAACAACGCTGCTGGGGTTGCGGCTCACGACAGTGCTCCCGCAGCGTAGAGAAGCAATCCGGCGCTGCAGCATCCGACCAGCGTTGGAATCATTCCGATCTTGAAGCGGAAGATCGCGACGATGGCGGCGACCGATAGAACGAGCGCCCACAGGTTGACGCTGCTCAACCTCGGCGCGTCGAATGAAAGCGGGAAGAGACGGACCGGATCGACCTCGCGAAACACGGTATGGATCGCGAACCAGACCGCGAGATTCAGGATGACGCCCACCACGGCTGCGGTGATCGCGGACAGCGCCCCGTTGAGGGCCTTGTTGCCGCGCAGGGCCTCGATGAACGGAGCCCCGAGGAAGATCCAGAGGAAGGAAGGGACGAACGTCACCCAGGTGGCGAGCAAGCCGCCGAGCGTGCCGGCGAGCATGGGTGGCAGCGCGCCCGGGTCGCGGAAAGCCGCCATGAAGCCTACGAACTGCAGCACCATGATCAGCGGGCCTGGCGTTGTCTCAGCCATGCCGAGGCCATCGAGCATTTCGCCGGGCTTGAGCCACGCGTAGTTCTCGACCGCCTGTTGCGCCACATAGGCAAGGACCGCATAGGCGCCGCCGAACGTCACCACGGCCATCTTGCTGAAGAAGAGAGCGATCTGGCTGAATACGTCTGCGGTTCCCAAGGCGAGAAGCAGCAGGATCACGGGGATGAGCCACAGCGCCAGCCAGATGGCGGATGCACGCAGCGCCCGCGCAACGGTCGGTCGGGCGTGGGCGGGCAGCTCATCGCCGAGGAGACTTTCGGCGGTCCCTTCTTGCTTGCTGCTGCCGTGACCGCTGCCGATCTGGAACATCGCCAGTCCGCTGCGGGCGCCGACAAAGCCGATCAGCGCCGCACCGAAAATGATGATCGGAAACGGGATGCCGAGGAAGAAGATGCCGACGAACGCTGCGGCGGCGAGCGCCAGCATCGCGTTGTTCTTGAGGGCGCGCCTGCCGATGCGGACCACCGCTTCCAGCACGATCGCCAGCACCGCTGCCTTCAGTCCGAAGAACAGCGCCACCACCAGCGGCACGTTGCCATAGGCGGCATAGATATAGCTGAGCCCCATGATCGCGATGATGCCGGGGACGATGAAGAGACCGCCGGCCATGATCCCGCCGAGCGTTCGATGCATCAGCCAGCCGATATAGGTGGCGAGCTGCTGCGCCTCGGGGCCCGGCAGCAGCATGCAGTAGTTGAGGGCATGCAGAAAGCGAGACTCGGAAATCCAGCGCTTCTCGTCGACCAGGATGCGATGCATCACCGCGATCTGTCCGGCAGGGCCACCGAAGCTGAGCAATGCGACGCGAAGCCAGACACGGAACGCCTCGTGAAGCGAAACGCCGTGTCCAGGCTCGGCTCGCTCGCCTCGAACGATCGAAAGCTCAGCCACTCATTGTCTCCTCTATGTCCATGTCCTGTGTCTCGGCGGTCAGGCCTGACGATTGCGACACCAGGTGTAGAGCGCGTCATAGATGACCATCCCATGCCTGAGCATCTCGTGGTCGTCGGGGAAATTGGCCGAGAGGCCGTGGGAGACTGCGAGCAGCCCCTCGCATTGCGGCGCGAGGTCCGGTCGCGAGGTGTCCGCGCCTCGCACGATGGTGGCGAGATGGTCGAGCGCGGGATCCTTGATGTCGAGAATGCGCACGATCGCATCGAAGGAGCAGCGATCGCCCACGTGACCGAAGTCGACGCCCTTGATGTCGTAGGGAATGGCGCCCGTTTGCTCGGCGACGGCAAGAACGTCGCTTGGAGGGACATAGATGAATTCCCCCAGCGGGTTTACGAAACGGCTGATCAGCCATGGGCAGGCGATGCGATCGATCTTGGGATGCTCGCGGGTCACCCACTTGTCCAAGAGCGAGCCGACGTGTCGGCGGGTGGGAAAGCCTCGGTCGTACCAACCGGCGAAACCGTCCATCAGATAGCTCGCATCAGCGCCGAACCGGCGGAGTGCCTCGACGACCGTCCAGCTCGTCTGGCTGCCGGACAGGTCGCAGACGACGACCGGTCGCTTGGCCGGCAGCGCTCTCCACAGCTGTTCAACATCGTCCTGAGGGCGATGGATTGAGCCGGGAATGAGCCGATCAATGGCGGCCAGGTCTGCCGCCGAGCGCACGTCGACCACGATCGGCGCCGCGGCCGTGCCGATGATGCCGGCAAGATCGGGCGGGGAAATGGAAGGCAGGGCTCCGTCCATGACATTCTCCTGCGCTTATGCAGACGAGCAGCTTGGCCCGACAGGTCTCGCCTACTGACGCTTCTTTCCGAACACTTCGTAGAGGTTGTTGAACACTTCAGTGCCGCGCGCGATGCGCTCCAGGTCATCCGGTGTCGTCAACGCGATGCCGTCGATCAACGTCCGGATGCCGACGGCTTCATCGCGGCCGAATTTGTTGTCCTTGAGATCGATGTCGTGGATGATCTCTGCGATGGCGCGGAGCGCCGGATCTTTCCTCGCGATACGATCGAGCAGCACCTCGAACGTGCACTTGTCGCCCTCATGCGTGAACTCGGCCTGGAACATGTCGAAGCGCAGCTCGCCGTCGGCGGCGCGATAGCCCTTGCCGGAGACGAACTTGAAGCGCGCGTCCGGGTCGATGAAACGGCGGATCAGCCACGCGCTCGCGATGCGGTCGATATGCACGCCTTGCCGCGTGACCCAGGTTCTGCTGCGCAGCGCTGCAAGCGCTTCTGTCTTCGGATCGGCTTTCGTATTCGTCGCCACGGGCACATCCTCGGTCAGCCGAGCCTCCAATTCTTTGAGCGAACGTTCAGCGGCTTCGCGGCCGATGGCGCCAAAGAAGTCGATCTCGGCGACCTCGGCGAGGCGCTTGCGCAGGCGCGCGGTCTGCGCGCGACGTTCATTGACCGCTTCTCGTTTCAGTTTGGGACGCAGCGACTTGGTCACAGCGCGTGCGTCCTTGGCGATCTCCTCGTAGTCGGCATCGCGGGCCTGATCGAACAGCTTGCGGACCTCGTCATCTGAAAGCCCGTCGATGAGGCGGGTCTCACATAGGAACGCTTCACCGCCGCCTTCGACGATCTCGCGCAGCAACCACTCGAAGTCCTCCTGGGTTCCTTCGCTCATGGGCAGCGCATGGACAGCGTTCTTGACCGCGATCGCGCCAATCCCCTGCAGCCGGCGCCAGATCTTGACCCTGAGATAGGCGGGCTTCGCCGGCAACTGGTGGATCAGGAGCAACCAGCTCAGGGCCAGCGTTCTTGAGGCTCCGACATTCATGGGAGTATCATGGAAGCATCATGTATCAGGCGTGACAATAGCGAGAAACATGTGTATCACTCGCTTGTGAACGAGGCAATCCTCCACGTTCCTTGACATTTCGCCTCTTGCGGATCACATCAACGACGTCGGGCTCGATCGCAGTCGCCCGGCTATCCAAGGCATCCCGCCCAAGCACTGCACTTAGCCCGCTCGCCGGGCCGAGGGCTGTTGGTGGGATGTGCATTTTCCCGACCTTCATCATCGATCGGCAGCGCGAGCTGAGATATTCCGGGCATTCGACAGCCGCCCGGTCAGCTGCCAGGCAGCCAAGCGTTGTCTCACTCCCCATGGAGGTGAGAAAATGTCTTGCGCAAACATGGTCGACCACTCCGTGGTCGTCGGGCCAATGCCCGTTCCGTTGCGTTGGCCTACTTTCGAAACGATCGTCGCAATGTGCGAGGCGTTCCAGGAAGCACTGGACATGCGACGTTCTGCATACAAGGAGCATCATCTGAGCGAGGAGTAACGCTCGTCGATGCGCTCGCGCTGCGGGAACAGGTTCGTCGCCGCGGTGACGTAAGTTTGGTGTGACGAAACACGTTGGTTCTTGCGTGCGGGGAAATGCAGGCTCCCCGTGAGACGGCCATACCGTCCAAGCTCTGCGCAACACTCGCATGCCGAGGAGATTGCGCATGGACGGAAATATCCCTTCAGTGTCATCGAGCGAGCTGTACGCACGCCTGGGGACTGCGTTGGCTCCCTTGCTGCTGGACGTTCGCCGCAGCGAGGCCTTCAGCAAAGATGGCGGCCTGATCATCAGTGCGTTTCATCGCGCTCCCGAAGAGGTGGAGCACTGGTCCAGGGACTTGGCCGTTGGACCGTCCGGTCGTTGCCTATTGCGTGCATGGGCACGAGGTGAGCCAGGGCGTTGCAGCAAGCTTGCGCCGGCTCGGCATCAAGGCCGCCTATCTCGAAGGTGGCATTGCGGGATGGCAGAAGGCCGGTCTGCCGACGCGCAAGAACCTCGGTGCAGTCGAAAACAAATGGGTCACGCGCGAGCATCCGAAGATCGACCGCATCGCGTGCCCGTGGCTGATCAGTCGCTTCGTCAATCCGCTGGCTGAATTTCTCTACGTTCCAGCGACCGAAGTCGTCACCGTCGCCAAAGCAGCAGGCGCGACGGCCTATGACATCAAGGACGCGGAATTTGGTCACGTTGGTGATCAGTGCTCCTTCGACGCGATCATAAGAATCTTCGAGATCAAGGATCCGGCGCTCGACCGTCTGGCGACGATCGTTCGGGGCGCCGATACATCGCGGCCCGATCTCACGCCGCAATGCGCGGGCCTGCTGGCGATCTCGCACGGTCTGTCAGCCAATCATCCCGATGACCACGAGATGCTCAAGCACGGCATGGTCATCTATGACGCGCTCTACACGTGGTGTCGGTTGCACGCGGAGAAAGAGGTGATCCCATGGCGCTCAAAGCAATTGGCACGATCGAGATACCAAACTCGAAGAGCAGCTCCTTTGATCATGGCGCCTTCGATCCGAAGAGCCGCCGCATCTTCGTCGCGCACACGGCGCGCGATTGCGTCGAGGTGATCGACAACGGCACCCGGCGACACGTCGCAACGTTGCCGGGGTTTCCGGGTGCTGCCGGCGTTGTCGCCGACGATGGGATTGTGCTCGTCACAAACCGCGGAGCGGCAAGCCTGGCCTGGGTTGACGCGACCAGCCTTGAAACGCGGGCCGTCTTCAGGACCGGTCCCAAACCGAATGGCGTGGCGATTGCGTCGTCGCAGGGCCTCGCGATCGCCGCCAGCATCGGTGATGAGACCCAAGGGCCCAAGCTCCACGTTCTGCCCCTCGACGGACGCCAGCACTATTCAATTGACCTTCCTGGAGCTCCAAGATGGTGCGTCACAGATGCCGAGTTCACACGCGTGTTTCTCGCGATCCGCGAACCTTCCATGGTCCTAGTCGCTCGGCTGCCTGACCTGAGGGAGGTGGAGCACTGGAAACTTTTACCTGGCGGTGCCCATGGGCTCGATATCGATCACAAGCATGGTCGGCTTTACGTCGCGTGTGACGACGCGGTCCTGGTAGAGGTGAATACCAATTCGGGCGAGACCAGCAACGAGTGGCCGCTAGCCGGAGCGCCAGACGTCACATTCTTCAATCCGACAACCGGCATCGTCCATGTTGCCATTGGCAAGCCGGGGCTGGTCCAATCCATCGACCCTCGCAGCCGCGCCAGCGTGCAGACCATGACTGGCGCCGGCGCCCACACCACAGCGCTTGTCGCACCCGATCGGCTCTACGTGTTCTCACCGGCACATGGCGGCGCGCTTATATTTGTCGATGCTTAGGTCGCGCTGCACGCACATATCATGTGCTGTAAGCGCCGCCTCAGCCCATGCACCCGCTCGCGCGGGAACGTCACCTCGATGAGCGTGCCTGAGCCTCGGTTGCTCTCGATGCGCAGGCTTGCGCCGTTGGCTTCCGCGAGTGCCTTCGCGAGCGGCAGGCCCATCCCGCTGCCGCCGGAGCGCGACGACACCTGCTGCAGCGGCTCGAGCGCGTGCGGCAAGCTCCTGCGCGCTCATCCCGGCTCCGGTGTCGCGCACGCGCAGGATCAGTGCGCCACTCTCGGCGCGCGCGGTCGAAACGATCACCTGGCCGCCGGAGCCCGTGAGCTTGATCGAGCTGGCGACCAGATTGAGCACGATCTGCCGCAGCGAGCGCGCATCCGCCATCACATCCGGCAGGCGCGGGGAAAGCGACGTGCGCAGGATGATGCCTTCGCGGTTCGCCTGCGGCTGCATCAGGGCGACGCATTGCTCGATCAGCTCGTTGAGCGCAACGCCGGCGAATGCGAGCTCGAGGCGGCCGGACTCGATCTTGGAAAGGTCAAGGAGATCGTTGACGAGCGACATGATGTGCCCGCCGGAGGAGTGGATGTCCTTGAGATATTGCCGGTAGCGGTCGTTGCCGATGGCGCCGAAGCGCTCCTCCATCATCAGCTCGGAGAAGCCGATGATGGCATTGAGCGGGTTCCTGATCTCGTGGCTCACCTTGGCCAGGAACTCTGACTTGGCGGTCGACTGCCGTTCGGCCTTGAGGCGCGCCGCAACGAGCTCTGTCTCATGTTTCCGCGACAGCGAGAGATCACGCAAGATAACGCCAAGGCGATCGGTGCCGAGCCGGCCGACCGTCATCGCCAAGGCGATCTCGGTCCCGTTACGGGCCCGTCCGCTGACCTCGATGACGTCGCTCGCACCGCCCTCGTTGAGCTTGACAATGTGCGCAAGCGCGCTGTCGCGGCTTGCCGGCGCAAACAGCGAGGCAAAGGGCGCTCCGACGAGCGTATCGGGGCCGAACAGCGCTGCCGCTCGGCGGTTTGCCGATGTGATGCGCAGCTCACCGTCGAGCACAACGATGGCGTCATCCACCATGTCTGCAATCGCGCGCAACTCGGCGATCTCGGATTGCGCATCCGCGAGCGCGGTGCTCTCGACGGGCGGCTCGGCCGGTGCGCTCGCGGCTGGCGTCGTGATCAGGGCGAAGGCCTTGTCGCCCTCCCATGGCACCGAGAACAGGCGGCCCGCCACCGGGACGCTTTCGCCTTGACTGCTGGTAATGGTGAAGGGCGCTTCACCCGGCTCGACCGAGCCGGAGCCGATCAGCAGGCTCTCGATGCCGCCGGCGCGCGCGAGCTCCGAAACCGAGGCGTAACCGGTCCAGCGCAGGAACAGGCGGTTGGCATAGACCAGCTCATTGAGCCGATAGATCAGGATGCCGACCGGAACACGATCGAGCACCGGGCCGATCGCGCTGGCGGTGGCGGACGGCGCTGAACTCGGGCTCTTCTGCCGTGGCGCTGGCCGCGTCGTGACAATCCGGGCTCGCGTCAGGATAATCCGTCGCGGGCGCAGGCTCCGGCGCGGCCGGTTGCATGGCCTGCATCGGTGCGGCGGGCGGGCGCGTGGCGGCGAGCCTCCGCCAGCTCATTGAGGCGAGCGAGATCGCGGCAGATGCCGAAGCCGCGATAGCCGCGGAAGCGCCGCTCGCGATCGAACACCGGCAGGCCCGAGAGCTCGACCGTGAGCGGCGCGCCATCGCCGTCGACCGGCCAGCCGATCGTGATCCCGCTGAAGGTGTCGCGGGTCGCGAGCGCGCGCATGATCTCGCCATCGGGATCTAGCCGTAGCGTTTCGGACAGCTCCGTCCAGGCTCGCCCGAGCACCAGGTGCGCACCGGTCAGCGTCGCGAACTCCTCCGAGTTGAGCGTGAAGCGTCCGTCGGCATCGATCTGCCAGACGAACCGCAACGGCTGGCGGCGCCCCGTGGTCGCGGGCCCCGCCCCGAAGGTTGCGAACAGAACGGTCCCGACCCGATCGAGCGTGAGCCTGCCTGCGACTGTGTCGCCCTCGGCATGGCTATCGGCTCCTGCCGCCAGTGCCCCGGCGCCGAGCGCCGCGAGCGTGCGGGCGCCCGCGAGGTGGGCGTTCGCCGCCGCAGTTGCCTCGATCAGTGTGCCGTCGGGCGCAAAGGCTGCGACCGGCGCCTCGGTGCCGGCGAGGAGGTATGCAACCCGCTCGGCGAGCGAAAGCTCGGGTCCAGCTTGCTCGGTCGCCGCGATCAGGATCGCGTCGGTGCCATCGCTCAGCCGCGCGCGTGTGCAGCGGCAGGTCAGCGTTCGCTCAAGGCCGGCCCCAAATCCGCGCAGGCGCTCGAAGCGGCTCGCATTATCATCGGGGAGGGTGGTCGCAAGCCTCGTGATCTGTGCCGCCACATCGCTGCCCTCGAAGCCACACGCCTCGAGCGCTGCGGGTGTCTCGGCGCCCAAAATCGCCGCGCCGGTCGGGTTGGCAAAGAGGATCCGTGTGCCGTCGAGCGACCATGCCCAGGCTGGCCACAGTCCGAGCGCCAGCGGCGCCAGGCGAGGATCGCGCAGCCAGAACAGCCCCGAGTTGGCCTCGCTCATCAGATGCTCGTCCACGCCCCCGCCCGGGAATCACATCTCTGTGCGCGATGTCTAGCGCATAAGCTGGCGAAGTCGACACCAGCTCGCTGACAAAGAGCATGCGCCACGAAAGGAAATTGGAATCACGGCCCATCAGGCCATGGGCCGGCTCCGACGCAGTTCCTACAACGGCGGCGGACCGGTCGGGGCGGGAACTTTCCGGATTTCATCCGAATTTTCAGTGGGAGTTGCCGAAAGGCGCCACGGGAACATTTCGCTTGCCAAAACAGTTAATTTTTTGTGCGATGCAATATATTCTATTGCATCGCACTATGACCGATGCTATATGGAGTGGGCAATACTTCGGCCGGTCTTGATGGTGTGATGCACAACAAGCCGGCCCGTGAACAGGCTCGGGCCTTGCCGGGTGGCGCGGTCCGCAAATGCCAGTTGATGCCGCCCGAACATAGGAAAATTGTCATGTCCGAGGTCTCCCAGGCCCCCAAGACCAAAGCCAAGGCTGCCACGACGTCCGCTTCGATGTTCGAGCTCCCCAAGTTCGAAATGCCTTCGTTTGAGATGCCGCACATGGAAGTGCCGGCGGCCTTTCGTGAATTCGCCGAAAAGAGCGTGTCGCAGGCGAAGGACACCTATGAGCGCATGAAGTCTGCCGCCGAGGAGGCGACCGACGTGCTCGAGGGCACTTACGCCACCGCGACCAAGGGTATGTCCGACTATGGCCTCAAGGTGATCGAGGCGGTGCGCGCCAATACCAACGCGACTTTCGACTTCTACACCGACTTTGTGAAGGTGAAGTCCTATTCCGAGCTGGTCGAGCTCTCGACCTCGCATGCGCGCAAGCAGTTCGAGACGGTGACCGCGCAGACCAAGGACTTGGCCGCGATCGCCCAGAAGGTGATGACCGAGACCGCTGAGCCGGTGAAGGACAGCATGACCAGGGCCTTCAAGAAGGTCGGCTAAGCCTGTCAGCCGTCTGGTTGGAATGTGAGCCCGGGTCCGCTTGGCCTGGGCTCTTTTGTATCTGGCATCGACCAGCGCCGTGGTTGCGCCCGGCCTTGCCAAGAGCGGGGCTTGCTCCTAGTTTCCAGCCGCTCGCCGGGCGTAGGGTGACAATCACGCCCGAGCCCTGTGCAGCTGTAGCTCAGATGGTTAGAGCGCCGGTCTGTGGAACCGGAGGTCGGTGGTTCGAAGCCACCCAGCTGTACCATTTCCCCCATTCCCCCATTGTCACCCCATTGTCGCTCCGCCCCGGCGGATCCAGTGAGCGGGAGCGAACGCTCACAGCCGAACGGCGGATTAGACTTTGGTTTTTCCTCTGAACCTGGCGGGCCTGTGCGGCGACCTACCGACGGCAAGCTTGTGGACCAGCGAGCCGCTGGTCCGACGCCAATGACGGCTAGTGACAAACTCTAGGGGCGTGCTGCGGGTGGCACTTGATCGCCGGCGCGGCGCGCTGCCTTCTCCGATCAGATCGCCGCGTTGTCGCGGCACCTCGCGGTCCCTTGCCTTCGGCATTGATCGTTGCCACTTTTTTAACGTGTGTGGCGGTGCGGCATTGGCGCGACCGAGGCCACACAAGATCGCGTGGGCATGATCCCGCGGGACTGGCATCGCGAATTGAAAATGACTACGCTTGCCGCGGCCGCCCCCGGGCGCGGCGGGCGCTGTGTGCAACTGGTGCGCGAGATTGCAAGCTGGCGTGACGTCGACGAGATTAAGGAATTCGGGAATGCCGCAGCCGGCCGACTGGAAAGTTCCTTCGTCAGTCCAACCCAAGCCTCAGGACTACACCTACGACCTCGAGCGGGCGCTCTCGGCGGTGGTCGCGGTGCACACCATTGTGCCTCCTGACGCTTTCTCAGCCGAGACGCTCGGTACCGAGCGCGCCGGCAACGGCGTCCTGATCCGCGACGACGGTATCGTTCTCACCATCGGCTATCTGATCACCGAGGCCGAGCAGGTCTGGCTGACCTTCAGCGACGGGCGCGTCGCGCCCGGTCATGTGCTGGGTTACGACCAGGAGACCGGGTTTGGGCTGGTGCAGACGCTCGGGCGCATCGATCTGCCGGCTTTGTCGCTCGGGCAGTCGAGCTCGGCAACGGTCGGCGAGTCGGTCGTGGTCGCGGGCGCTGGCGGCCGGCATCATTCGGTCGCGGCTCATATCGCGGCCCGCCAGGAATTCGCCGGCTACTGGGAGTACGTGCTGGACGAGGCGATCTTCACCGCACCGGCGCATCCCAATTGGGGCGGCACCGCCGTCATCGGGCCCAAGGGCGATCTCATCGGCATCGGGTCACTGCAGCTCGAGCAGCCGCGTGAGAATGGCACCGAGCATCTCAACATGATCGTGCCGATTGATCTGCTCAAGCCGATCCTCGACGACCTGCTCACGCTTGGCCGCCGCAATCGTCCGGCGCGCCCGTGGCTCGGACTGTACGCCACTGAGGTCAACAATCGCGTGGTCGTGGTCGGGCTGTCGAACCGCGGGCCGGCACGCAAGGCCGATCTGCGCACGGGTGATGTGGTGCTGGAGGTGGGTGGCGCGGAGGTGAAGGATCTTGCCGGGCTGTTCCGGAGCATCTGGTCGCTCGGCAATGCAGGCGTCGAGGTGCCGATGAAGATCTATCGCGACGGCCGCACCATCGAGCTGCGCGTGCCGTCGGGTGATCGCAATCGCTTCTTGAAAGGGCCGCGGCTACACTGACATTGCTGGCTTGGCGGTTTAAATTGGCGGTTTAAAATAGAACACAAGCGCCGCTTCACGGCGTGCAATCGGGGGGAGCAAAGTCATGGCGTTGCCAAACGTCCCGCATCAGACCGGCCGGGTCACCTCCGGCGACGTAACGATTTTCTATCGCCGCTTCGGCAATCCAGGCCGCACGCCGATGCTGGTGATGCATGGCGCCAACTATTTCGATTCCTACGATTGGATCGGGGTCGCAGGCACGCTGGCTGCCGATCGCGAAGTGGTCGCGTTCGACCGGCGCGGCTGGGGCGAGTCGAGCTGGAGCCCGAGCAAGGACTATTCGGTCGACGCGCATGTCGACGACGCGCTTGCGGTTGCGTCCGCGATGCGCTGGGACAAGGTGATCGTGATGGGGCACTCGGCCTCCGCCCGCGTGGTGGTGTCGCTCGCCGCGAATTTCGCCGACAAGATCGCGGGGCTGATCGTGGTCGATCCGCTCATGCAGGTCGAGGCACCGGCCGCCGGTGGCGGCCAGCGTCCGACGACGGGCAACCCGCCGCTGGTGTTTCCCTCGATCGACGCCGCGATGGCGAGCTTCGCCAAGCTCAACAATCCGCCGCGTATCGCGCATGACCGCGAGCGCGCGCAGAACGCCTTGGTGAGCATCGATGGCACCTTCATGCTCAAGCGTGATCCCGACAACGGCAATGCGCGGCCGATCGGCGAGGGCGCACAGATGCCGCGCCGCCCGCGCACGGACGTGTGGCAGGACCTCGCGGCCGTCAAGGTGCCGACCGTGATGGTGCGCGGCCTGCGCTCGGACCGCTGGGACAACCCCGCGATCCTGGCGCGGCTCACCGCCGACTACACCAAGGTTGCGATCGTCACCGTCGATGCTCAGCACGACGTGGCAGATCAGGCGCCGGACGCGCTCATCGCGCACGTGCGCAAGTTCACCGCAACGACTTGATCCTGAGAATAAGGGAGCGACCCATGGCAGTTGCACAACGCACCGGCCGGATTAATTCCGGCGACGTATCGCTGTTCTATCGCGCGTTCGGCTCGCCGGGCGCGACGCCGATCATCATCCTGCACGGATCGAACTATTACGACTCCGTTGACTGGATCAATGTCGCGACCGCATTGGCGTCCGACCGCGAGGTGGTCGTGCACGACAAGCGCGGCTGGGGCGAATCGACCTGGAGCCCGAGCAAGGACTATTCGTACGATGCGTTCCTCGACGATGCGCTGGCGGTGATCGGCATGATGCGTTGGCCGAAGGTCATCGTGATGGCGCATTCAGGTGGCGGTCCGACCTCGATCTCGTTTGCGGTCAATTTCGCGGACAAGACCGAGAAGCTCGTCCTGGTCGACAGCCAGATGAACCGCGACGAAGGCGCCCGCAGCGGCAGCTCGGTCGGCAATCCGCCGCTGGTGTTTCCCTCGATCGAGGCCGCCATGGAGAACTTCGCCAAGATCAACAATCCACCGCGGTTCGGGCTCGACCGCGAGCGCGCCGTGCAGGCGCTGATCAAGCTCGACAACGGCTATATGCTCAAGCGCGATCCCGACAACTCCAATCGCCAGCCGATCGGCGAGGGCGCAAAGTTGCCGCGCCGGCCGGTGCGCGAGATGTGGGAGGAGCTGGCCATGGTCAAGGTGCCGATCCTGCTGGTGCGCGGGCTGCAGTCGAACCGCTATCCGCCGGCGACGGTGGAGCGGATGACCAAGGAGTATCCGCATATCCAGCAGGTGCCGGTCCAGTCCCAGCACGACGTAGCCCGTATGGCGCCGGACGCGCTGATCGCGGCCGTTAAGAAGTTCATCGGGGCCGCCTGAGCCCCCGTGGCAAAGGTTCCAGCCTGTCGCTACAATCACCGCGTTGTTTGAAACCTGGAGGACGGCGCGACCGCATCGGCAGCGCTGCACACCGAAGCCCGACGGAGATACAATGAAGAATCTCTCGTTTTCCGCATTGCTAGCGTTTGCATCCCTCTGCACCGTCCTTCCGGCTCAGGCTCAGGTCGTGCAGCCCGATCCCAGCCAGCCCGGCGGCTTTCCCTTGAAAGATGGCGCCGCGAAGCCGGTCATTCAGGAAAAGTGCGTGGCCTGCCATGACCTGCGACGGGTCGTGAACGCCAACAAGGACGCCGAAGAGTGGCGCGAGACCGTCCACATGATGAAGGCGGCCGGCGCGCTCATCACCGACGATCAGGTGAAGCAGCTTTCCGACTACTTCATCGCCAACTATAAGGGCTTGGAGCGGCCGAAGGCGGTGATCGTTCCAGGGCCCATCAATGTGCGGTTCAAGACCTGGAACACGCCGACGCCCGGCTCGCGTCCGCATGATCCGCTGGCGACTCCCGATGGCGCGATCTGGTGGGCCGGTCAGTTCGCCAACCGGCTTGGCCGGCTCGATCCGCAGACCGGCGAGATGAAGGAATACCCGATCCCGGTGAGGGGCGGACCGCACGGGCTGATCAACGACAAGGATGGCAACATCTGGTACGCCGGCAACTGGGGCGGCCACATCGGCAAGCTCGACGTCAAGACCGGCGAGTTCAAATACTACAACATGCCCGATCCAAAGGCGAAGGATCCGCACACGCCGCTGTTCGACAAGGACGGCATCCTGTGGTTCAGCGTGCAGAATGGCGGCTTCATGGGCCGGCTCGATCCCAAGACCGGCGACATCAAGCTGTTCACGCCGGTCGGTGCGCCTGGCCAGCAGCCCTATGCGCTGCGCTTCCTGTCCGATGGCCGCCAGCCCTGGTTCAGCTACTTCGGCTCGAACAAGATCGCGACCATCGATCCCGATACGCTGCAGCTGAAGGAATATGTGCTGCCTGATGCCAAGACCAAGATCCGTCGGATGGTCGTGACTTCCGACGACATGATCTGGTTCGGCGACTGGTCGAACGGCAAGCTCGTGCGCTTTGATCCGAAGACCGGCAACACCAAGGAATATCAGGGCCCCAGCGGGCAGCTTGCGCAGCCCTACGGCATGGCCGTGATCGACGACGTCATCTGGTACACGGAGTCGAACGTGCGCCCGAACACGCTCGTGCGCTTCGACCCCAAGACCGAGAAGTTCCAGACCTGGGAGATGCCACTCGGCGGCGGCATCGTGCGTCATATGTTCGTGACGCGCGACAACAAGATCGCGATGGCTCTGAGCGGCGTCAGCGCGATCGGCCTGGTCGAGATCCTGCCGTCGAACTCGAACTAAGCGCGATCTCTCGAAATCAAGCGGGGCGCGGCCGTTGTCACGGCTGCGCCCTTTTCGTTGGAGTGCTCTGTAGCCCGGATTGAGCGCAGCGAAATCCGGGGCCGTCATTCCCGGATGTCGCTGCGCTCCATCCGGGCTACAGGCTGCAACGGCCGCCCTTTCAATCTTCAGCAACGTGTAAGCCGCGCTCACGCCGCCGCGGTTGGGGCCGGTGTGTCGAGGTCGACGAAGACCTGACCGTCGCGGACCTCGGTCTTGTAGGTCTTGAGCGCGATGAAGCAGGGCGACTCCGTGGCCTTGCCGCTCGGCACATGGAATTTGCCGAAGTGGAAGCTGCACTCGATCTCGTCGCCGTCGAGCGTTCCGTCGGCGAGATCGGCCATGCCGTGGGTGCAGCGCGCCTCGGTGGCGTAGTAGGTCGCCGTCGATATTGTAGATGGCGACGAGCTCGTCACCGACCTCGCGGCTGATCACGCCATTCTCAGGGATATCGGCGGCGGCACAAACTTGAACGGCAGGCATGGGCTCTCGCGGGCGCTGTGGGCGGTTACCCGTGCTTTAGCGGCATGGCCAAAAAGTGCAAGGGGGCCAGAAAGGGCGAGTGCCCGAATAGCGGGCGAACAGGGTGCCGCAGCCATCCGCGGCCTAGATTGACCCGCTTTCCGGGCGCCCTATAACGTAGCTCCAAAGCCCATCCAACGAGTGCGAACAATGTCCGCCCGCTCCTACATCGTCGACGACCGCGAGAAGAAGACCTTCCTGCTCGACCGCGAGGTGCTGGTCTCCGACGACATCCTGCGCCAGGAGATGTCGCGCATCTTCGGCCGCTGCTGGATCTATGTCGGGCACGCCTCCGAGCTGAAGAAGCCCGGCGATTTCCGCTCCCGCAAGGTCGCCGGCCGCCCGGTGATCTTCTGCCGCGACCAGACCGGCAAGGTCCACTGCCTGTTCAACACCTGCCGGCATCGCGGCGCCATCGTGTGCACGCAGCGCGACGGCAATGCGCGCCGCTTCATGTGCATCTACCACGGCTGGACCTACGGCAACGACGGCAGCCTGATCCGGGTGCCGGGCGACGACGCCTATGCGGAGACCTTCGACAAGAGCGGCTTCGGGCTCAAGCGGCCGGCGCGCTTCGAGCAGTATCGCGGCTTCTGGTTCATGTGCCTCGACCCGGACGCGCAGCCGCTCGCCGACTATCTGGGCCGTGCCAAGGACTATATCGACCTCGTCATCGACCAGTCGCCGTCCGGCCAGATGGAGATCATCGCCGGCGTGCAGGAATACGACGTCGCCGCCAACTGGAAGCTGATGGTGGAGAACAGCGTCGACGACTATCACCTGCCGTCGACCCATTCGACCTGGCTCAACTTCATGGCCAATTCCGGCGTCAAGATCGAGCCGCCGAAGGAAGCCGGCCTGGTGCTGCCCACCAAGGGGCTCGCGGTCGAGCTCGGCAACGGCCACTTCACCACCGACAACGTCAATTTCCGCGGCCGACCGGTCGCCAAGTGGATCCCGCTCTACGGCGAGGCCGCCAAGGCCGAGATCGACGAGATCCGCGCGCGAGCTGGTCACGCGCCTCGGGCGAGGAGCGGGCGCGCCGCGTTGCCGACACCAACCGCAATCTCGTGATCTTCCCGAACCTGGTGATCAACGACGGCTCCTCGGTCACGGTGCGCACGTTCTATCCGGAAGGCGCCGGCAAGATGCACGTCACCGCCTGGGCGCTCGGTCCGGTCGAGGAGAGCGAGAGCGCGCGCGCGCGCCGGCTCGATGCCTTCCTCACGTTCTACGGCCCGGGCGGCTTCGCCACGCCCGACGACGTCGAGGCGCTCGAGCTGGTGCAGCAGGGGCTCGCCAACTGGCACGAGGACCGCTGGTCGGAAATGTCGCGCGGCATGGGCAAGGAAGGCGAGCAGCTCAACAGCGACGAGCATCACCTGCGCATCTTCTGGCGGCGCTGGAACGAGCTGATGGGAGCGTCGGCATGACGATCGCGACCCGGACCGTGGTCACGCGGCGGAGGTGGAGGATTTCCTCTACCACGAGGCCGCGCTGCTCGACGAATGGAAGCTCGATGAGTGGCAGGCGCTGCTGACCGACGACGCCACCTATTACGTGCCGCCCAACGACCAGCCCGAGGGCAATCATCGCAATACGCTGTTCCTGGTCGCCGACGACCGCGAGCGCATCCGCCAGCGCGTCATCCGCATCAACGATCCCAACTGCCACGCGGAGTTTCCGAAGTCGCGCACCCGGCGGATGATCGCGAATGTGCGCATCCTCGGCGTCGAGGGCGATCTGGTCACGGTGGCGGCCAATTTCGTCTGCTACCGCTTCCGCCGCTACGAGCGCATCCGCGAATATGTCGGCGGCTATCGCTACATCCTGCGGCGCACAGGCGACAGTTCCGGATCAAGGAGCGGCGCGTGTTGATCGACGCCCATGAACTCGGCACGCTCGGCTCGGTGAGCTTCATCTTGTGAAACTTCCTTGGCTTCGTCCATGCTCGGCTTTAGCACTGCGCGTGCGAGACTGGCCTGCTCCGTCGCCCTTGCGGGGAGGGGCGGGGAGAGGGTGGTCCGAACTCGAAATTTGCCGTCACCCTCTCCCGTCCCTCCCCCGCAAGGGAGGGAACGATGTGGCCCTGTTCTTCGCACCGCCAGATATGCATTGCGTGCCGCGTCGATAAATGTTGCTGGAAATTCAAAGGAAACGTCCATGGCCAAGCTCGACATGCTGCTCGAAGAGATCGTCACCGCCAACCGCATCCTGGCGCACGAAGGCGTGGTGGACTCGTTCGGGCACGTCAGCGCGCGCCATCCGGACAATCCCAAGCACTTCCTGCTGTCGCGGGCGCGCGCGCCCGAGCGCATCGAGACCGACGACATCATGGAGTTCACGCTCGAGGGCGAGCCGGTCGATGCGCGCGGGCGGGCGCCCTATCTCGAGCGCTTCATCCACGGCGGCGTCTATGAGGCGCGGCCGGACGTCCATTCGGTCGTGCACAACCACAGCCCGAGCGTGATCCCGTTCGGCATCACCGAGCGCAAGCTCAAGCCGCTCCTGCATATGTGCGCCAATATCGGCCACGAGGTGCCGATCTGGGACTCGCACGACAAGTTCGGCGACACCGCGCTGCTGGTCGAGAGCGTGGAGATGGGCCGCGATCTCGCCCGCGCGATCGGGGCACGGCCGCACGCATCCTGATGCGCGGCCACGGCGCCACGGTCTGCGGCGTCGAACGTCCGCCACGCCGTGTTCATCTCGATCTACCTGGAGGTCAACGCCAAGCTGCAGATGCAGGCCATGGCGATGGGCGACATCAAGTTCCTGACCGCCGGGCGAGGTCGACAAGGTGATCGCGCGCACCGGCCCCTACACGCTCAACCGGGCCTGGGAGAACTGGTGCCGGCGGGCCGGCCGGCCCTTCCAGGCCGACCTTGGCTGAGCTTTCGCGCTGCGGCAGCGGCTTCTTGTCCAGGGCGCGTCGTGCGACAGGGTCCCGCGATGTGCTATATGGCCTGCGACCCGCACCCGCGATGCGGGGTCTATCCAGGGACACAGAGCGACATGGCGGCCGCAACAGTGTTAGCAGCAGTGCCGGGGCCAGCGACTGCGACCGCGAACGCAATCCTCGTCGTCGACAACATCACCAAGCGGTTCGAGACCCCGGAGGGGGCCGTCACCGCGGTTGACCACGTTTCGCTGTCGGTCGCGCCCGGCGAGTTCGTCGGCATCATCGGCCCTTCGGGCTGCGGCAAGTCGACGCTTTTCAACATCATCGGCGGCCTGCTCGACGGCTATGACGGCACCGTCAAGGTCGCGGGCGACCTGGTGCGCGGCCCGCACCCCGCGATCGGGATGATCTTCCAGGAGGAATCGACCTTTCCCTGGCGGACCGTGATCGACAACGTCGCGTTTCCGCTGGAGATCGCAGGCATCGCCAAGCGCGAGCGCTATGAACGGGCGAAGCATTTCGTATCGCTCGTGGGCCTCGACGGCTTCGAGCGGCGCTATCCTGCGGAGCTCTCCGGCGGCATGCGCCAGCGCGTGTCGATGGCGCGCACGCTGGCGGCGGAGCCCAAGATCATGCTGATGGACGAGCCATTCGCGGCGCTCGACGAGCAGACGCGGCTCCTCCTCGGCGACAAGGTGCTGCAAATCCAGCAGCAGCTGAAGCAGACGACGCTGCTCATCACGCACAATATCACCGAAGCGGTGCAGCTCTCCGACCGGGTCTTCGTGATGACCTATCGGCCCGGCAAGCTCAAGCGCATGGTCAAGATCGATCTACCGCGCCCGCGCACGTCCGAGATCGTCTCGAGTGAGGCGTTCGGCCGCTACGTGGCGCAGATCTGGAGCGACCTGCGCGAGGAGGCAAGCCGCGGGCTGCACGACGACGAAGCCGCCAAGCTCCAGCAGGGCGGCCACTCGTGAGCGTCCCTGCATCAGGCCTTCAGGCACGGCCGAGCCGCGAATGCGGCCGGCTCCCTCTCCCGAAGGGAGAGGGGTGGGGTGAGGGGTTACAAATTATCGATAGGTCCGAACCCCCTCACCCCAACCCTCTCCCCGCTGGGGAGAGGGAGTCGCGCCGTGCCGTGGTGGAAACCTGTGCACATTGCGAAGGTCGAGCACGATGGGACATGCGTCGGCCATGAGTGCGCGGGCGATCACGAGGACGAGCTGGTTCCCGGCTGTGCTGGGGTTCGGCACCGTCATCGCGACCATGCTGTTGGTTGAGCTCTTCATCCGGGTCGGCCTGATCAATCGCTTCATCGTGCCGCTGCCGTCGGACATCCTGGCGGCTCTGCCGCGCGTGATCATCGAGGAGCACGTGCTCTCGCGCTTCCTGCTCACGGCTGCGGAGGCGTTCTCGGCGAGCATCCTGGTCACCATCTTCGGCGTTGCCGGCGGCGTGCTGCTCTATCAGTTCCGCCTGCTGCGGGAGGCGACCGAGACCTGGGTGGCGGCGATCGCGGCCGCGCCGCTCGTGCTGATCTATCCGCTCTATCTCGTCATCTTCGGACGCAACGCCACCACCATCGTGATGATGGGCTTCACCGCCGGCATCGCGCCGGTGACGCTCAAGACGCTGGAAGGTCTCGCCGGCACGCGGCGCGTGCTCATCAATGTGGGGCGCAGCTTCAACCTCACGCCCTCGCAGCAGTTCTGGAAGATCCTGTTTCCGGCGGCGCTGCCGACCATCTTCGTCGGCATGCGGCTCGGCCTCATCTTCGCGCTGATCAATATCGTGGGTGTCGAGTTCCTGATCAATTTCGGCGGGCTGGGTCAGCTCATCAACGAGCTCGCCGAGCGCTACGATCTCGCCGGCACCTACGCCGCGATCTTGTTCGTGATCCTGATCAGCATCTACGTGTTCGTTCTCACCGAAAGGCTGGAGCGATGGCTGAGACCGGTCGAATGACATTGCCGAAGGCTGCGCCGCGCTGGGTACAGCCGGTCACGGCGCTGCGCATCGCCATCATCGTGACCGTGCTCGCCTCTTGGGAGGCGCTGGCGGCTTCGGGCCTGCTCTATCGTGACGTGGTGCCCTCGCTGCTCGCGATCGGCAAGGCCCTGTTCAACCTTCTGACCGTGCCGGACATGCCGGTCGACCTCTCTCTGTTCGGCCTGCAGGATACCAAGATCCCGGCGATCTACTGGCACCTCTACGCCACCTTCTACGAGATCGCGATCGGCATGGTGATCGGGGGGCTGAGCGGCCTTGTCGCTGGCATCGCGCTGGGCAGCTCGCGCCTGCTGCGGCAGGCCTACGAGCCGTTGCTCTATTATCTCGGGCCCTGTCCCAAGATCATCTTCTTCCCGGTGATGATCATGTGGTTCGGCGTCGGCCCGGGCTCCAAGGTCGCGATGGGGGCGATCTCCTGCTTCTTCCCGGTCGCGCTCAACGTGGCGGGTGGCATGCGCGAGATCGACAAGGTCCTGATCCGCGTCGGCCGGAGCTTTCGCGCCAACACCTGGCAGATGGTGACCAAGATTTATCTGCCGGCGATGCGCCACCCGATGATCAACGGCATCCGGATCGGGCTCGGCGTCTGCCTGATCGGCACGCTCCTGGCCGAGACCAAGCTCTCCAACCGCGGCGTCGGCTTCCTGGTGATCCAGGCCTACAGCCTGTTCAACATGCCGCTGATGTATGCGCTGCTGATCGTGCTGTTCGTGATCGCGATCGGCGCCAATGCGCTGATCGGGAAGCTCGGCGGGCTCGACGATATCAAGCGATCTTGATAGGGACTGTTGCAAAGATTTCTGTCGCCTCCGCGAAAGCGGGGGCCCAGTAAACGCCGTTTGTGAGGTGAACCATGTCCGTTGCGACCACGCTGAAAACCGAGGCTGCCGCGCTGCGGCTGCCGACCCATCGCGATCCCTACTATGCCGGCAAGTGGCAGAAAGCCCGGGCCGCTACGCCGAGGTGACCAATCCGGCTACGGGCGAGTCGCTCGGCAAGGTCATCGACGGCACCGTCGCCGATGCGGAAGCCGCGATCGCGGCCGCCAAGGCTGCGTTCAAGGACTGGCGGCGGGTGCCGCCGCTCGAGCGCGCCAAGATGCTGCGCGAGATCGCCAACGTGCTGCGCAAGAACGGCGACGAGCTTGCGATGATCGACGCCGCCGACTGCGGCAATCCCTATGCCGAGATGATGCGTGACGCCGATGCCGGCGCGGCGCAGCTCGATTTCTACGCCGGCCTCGTCACCGAGATGAAGGGCGCCTCGATCCCGATGGGCCCGGACGTGGTCAACTTCTCGGTGCGCGAGCCGTTCGGCGTGGTCGGCCGCATCATCCCGTTCAACCATCCGTTCATGTTCGCGGCCGGCAAGTCGGGGGCGCCGCTCGCCGCCGGCAACACTGTCGTGCTCAAGCCGCCGGAGCAGGCGCCGCTGTCGGCGCTGCGGCTTGCCGAGCTGATCGACGGCATCCTGCCGCCGGGCGTGTGGAACGTCGTGCCGGGCGGCCGTGAAGTGGGGCAGGTGCTGTCGAGCCATCCGGATGTTGCGATGACCGCACTGATCGGCAGCGTGCCGACCGGCCGCGCGGTGATGAAGGCCGCTTCCGACACGCTCAAGCCGGTGTTGCTCGAGCTCGGCGGCAAGAACGCGCTGATCGCCTTCCCGGACGCCGATCTCGATGCGGTGTCGGCCGCGGTCGTCGACGGCATGAACTTCACCTGGTGCGGCCAGTCCTGCGGCTCGACCAGCCGCGCCTTCATCCATGAGAAGATCTACGACGCCGTGATCGAGCGCGCGAAGGCTTCGATCAAGCGCTACAAGCCCGGCATCCCGACCGATCCTTCGACCACCATGGGCTCGATCATCAGCCAGGTGCAGTACGACCGGATCATGAAATACATCGCGGCCGGCAAGGAGGACGGCGCGCGGCTCGTCAGCGGCGGCAAGCGGCCGGATGATCCCGCGCTCGCCAAGGGCTTGTTCATCGAGCCGACGATCTTCGCCGACGTGAACATGGGGATGCGCATCGGCAAGGAGGAAATCTTCGGGCCGGTGCTCTCGGTGTTCAAGTGGAGCGACGAGGACAAGATGCTGGCCGAGGTCAATCAGGTCGAATACGGGCTCACCTGCTCGATCTGGACCAACGATCTCGCGACCGCGCACCGCACCGCCGCCGCAGTCGAGGCCGGCTATGTGTGGATCAACGAGGTGTCGAAGCATTTCCTGGGCGCGCCGTTCGGCGGCTACAAGCAGTCCGGCATCGGGCGCGAGGAGTGCATCGAGGAGCTTCTGCGCTTTACGCGCGAGAAGAATATCCACGTGAACCTGAAGCGCCGCACTGGCCACTAAAATAGGGCCAGCTTTCCCGGAGACTCTCCGGCGTCATGCCCGGCCTTGTGCCGGGCATCCTCGTCTTTCTTTCTCACTTGGAGGGAAGACGTGGATGGCCGGGACAATGCCCGGCCATGACGACGGATAGGCCGGCGCTTGTCTAGCAGTGACGTTACCTCTAGCTTGAGCATCAAGCCAATCGCTGGGCCACAATGGCCCTTGGGGGGAACGTCTCATGAAGAAACTCGCCTGTGCTCTTGCCTTCGCGCTTGCACCAACACTCGCGCTCGCTGCCGAGAAGCCCGACTGGGCATTTCCGGTCACCGAGAAGGAGCAGCCCGCCCCGCGCATTCCGGGCGACAAGGCTCGCACCATCGGCAACGTGACGGTGACGCGCGCCGGCGCCGACGACTTCTTCAACATCCCGAACTGGCGGCCGGACATGTATCCGGCGCTGCCCAAGATCGTGCAGTACGGCAACAAGGACACGCAGGTGCGCGCCTGCGGTGCTTGCCACCTGCCGACCGGCACCGGGCACGATAAATCCGCCTACGTGGCGGGCCTCACCCAGCGCTATTTCATGCAGCAGATGGCCGACTGGAAGAGCGGCGATCGTAAATTCGGCGCCACCATGATCGCGATGGCCAAGGTGATCACCGACGCCGAGGTCAAGGAGGCGGCCGACTATTTCGCCGCGCTCAAGCCGCGGCCGTGGATCAAGGTGGTGGAGGCCGACACGGTACCGAAGAGCTTCGTCGGCCCCGGCAACAAGCGGCTGATCCATCCCGCCGGCGGCACCGAGGCGCTCGGCAACCGCATCATCGAGGTGCCGGACGATGAGGAGGCGGTGGTCTATCGCGATCCGATCGCGGGCTTCGTCGCCTACGTGCCGAAAGGCAGCATCGCCAAGGGCGAGGCATTGGTGAAAACCGGCGGCGGCAAGACCACGCCCTGCGTGATATGCCACGGCGCGACGCTCAAGGGACTCGGCGACTGGCCGGCGCTGGCAGGCCGCCATCCGAACTACATCGTGCGCCAGCTTTGGAACATGCAGAACGGCGATCGCGGCGGGGCGGCGATGGCGCTGATGAAGCCGGTGGTCGAGAAGCTCACGAACGACGATATGCTGGCGATCGCGGCTTACGCGGCGTCGCTGCAGCCGTAACGGCGCAGCAAAGAACGTTCTGCAAACGCGAGCCGTCGATTGGATTGACGTTTGTGCCGCGGTCTCCTCCCTCCCCCCTTGCGGGGGAGGGATGGGGAGAGGGGTGGCAGCAGACTCGGCATTTGCGGTCACCCCCCTCCCCTGTCCCTCCCCCACAAGGGGGGAGGGAACACTGTGGCTCGCATCTTCGCACCGATCAGCGATAGAGTTTGCGTGCGGTTTTCTTGACTCGCTCACACCCGCGCGCTGGCCTGCACCTCTTTCGGGAACAAATCCTCCGGCGTCATCCGCCGCGCGGTGACGCCCTGGTCGTGGCAGTAGCGGCAGAAGGCCTCCAGCGTTGGGCGGCTCGCCTCGATGCCGTAAGGGAAGGGGTCCTCGCCCTGCGCCTGCACGATCTCGTCGGCGATGGCGGCGATCCAAGGCAGCGCCGTGCCCGCAATGGTGAAATCGCGCAGCCGCTTGAGGCAGCGCCGCTTGGACTTCATCGAAGGCCTTGTAGAGATTCATCGCGATCCACGGATGCTGCTCGAACGCGGCACGCCGCAGCGTGATGAGATGCATGATCGGGAAGATGCCGGTCTTCTTGAAGAAGCGCTCCTCCTCGGCGCGATAGTCGGGAAACAGCCGCACCACCTTGCCGTCACCCTTGATGAACGCATCGGGCGCACGCGCCGTGATCGCGGCATCGATCTCGCCGCTGTCCAGCATCGACGACAGGCTCGCCTCCGGCCGCGCCGCGTAGCGCATGCCGCCCGGCAGATTGAGCGCAACTTTCTCGGCGCGGCCAGGCTGGTTGACGCCCGCCTGCAGCCACTGGATCGAGGAGAGGTCAACGCCATAGTCCTCCGCCAGGAAGCCGCGCACATAGACGCCGGCGGTCTGCGCCCATTCCGGAATTCCAATCGTGCGCTTGTTGAGGTCCTTGGCGCTCTTGATGCCGCGGTCGGCGCGCACGTAGATCGCGGAGTGGCGATGCACGCGCGAGGGAAACACCGGGATCGCCACCATCGGGGCCGCGCCCTGCGAGGTGAGCGAGGTGTATTTCCCGAACGACAGCTCGGACACGTCCCATTCCAGGTTCTTGAGGAAGCGGAAGGTGATCTCCTCGATGGTGTCGAACACCAGCGGCGTGAGCGTGATGCCGTCCGCGCGCACCGCGCCGGACATGACGTCGCGGGTGTGGTCGTAGTCGCAGACCGCAAGCGTCAGATGCACCGAGGCGGTGCCATGGTGGCCGAGGATCTGCGGGTTGCGCACGGCGGCTTGGCTGCCGCTTGCGCCGCCGGTGGTAACGGGAACATTCATCAGGAGCTCCGCGAGGACGAGGGAGCCCATTGATATTGAGCGGGCGGGTCAAGCGCAATCGTCCGGGGAGCCGGCTACGAGCTCGTCCTATCGCTCCGCGGTGCGGGGCGCGCCGTAAGTGATCCGGTAGATCGCGCCGGCGAAGTCGTCGGACACGAGCAGCGAGCCGTCCTTCATGACCTGCACGTCGACCGGGCGGCCGATGAAATTGTTGTCCTTGAGGAACCCGGTCAGGAACGGCTCGATCGAGCGCACGCTGCCGTCGCGGTTGAGCGTGAGGTAGACGACGTCGGCGCCGATCTTCTCGGACTTGTTCCAGGAGCCGTGGCGCGCGACGAAGATGCCGCCGCGATATTTCTGCGGGAACATCGTGCCGGTGTAGAAGCGCATGCCGAGCGACGCCGAATGCGGTCCGAGCTTGGCGACCGGCGGCACGAACTCGCTGCACGCATGGGGCGTGCCCAGCTCGGTCTCCGGCAGGTCGCCCTGGTGGCAATATGGAAAGCCGAAGTGCTGGCCCGTCCTGGTGACCCGATTGAGCTCGTCATTGGGCAGGTCGTCGGAGAGCAAGTCGCGGCCGTTGTCGGTGAAGTAGAGCTCCTTGTTGGTGGGGTGGAAGTCGAAGCCCACCGAGTTGCGCACGCCGAGCGCATATGGCTCCGCGCCCGAGCCGTCGGTGTTGAGGCGGCGGATCTGCGCATTGCCGGCAGGCGGCTCGCAGACGTTGCAGGGCGCGCCGACGCTGACATAGAGCTTGTTGTCGGGACCGATCGTCAGAAATTTCCAGCCATGCGAGCGATGGTCCGCGAAGTCGCTGTAGATCACGACGGGCTTGGGCGGGCTGTCGAGATTGTCCTCGATCTTTTCGAGCTTCGAAATCTTGGTGCCTTCGGCGATGTAGAGCGTGCCGTCCTTGAAGGCGAGGCCATTCGGCCGGTCGAGCCCGGAGGCGATCACCTTGGCCTCGCGCTTGTTGCCTTGCGAAACGACCGCATAGACTTTGTCGCGGGTGCGGTTGCCGACGAAGACCGTGCCCTTGTCGCCGAGCCGGAGCGAGCGCGCGTCCATGATCCCGTGAATGTAGGTCTCAACCTTGAAGCCCTGCGGCAGCTTGAGGTGTGAGGTCGGCAGCTTGTCTTCCGTGGTCGCGGCCTGAGGCTGCGCGACGCCGCGGACGCGGCTCGTAACGTCCGTTGCGGGCGGACTACCCTGCGGTTGCTGCGCGATCGCCGAAAGGGCGGTCAATGCCAGACCGAATGCTGCCGAGGACAGCACAAGCGCGCCAGCCGGTGCGAATCGGTGCGTCATGGAAGCCTCCGGGGCAGCGGGCTGCCGCGCGCTTGCCTGCCTGCCCGATGGCAGTGTCCGACAGGAGGTACCCTATGCGCAATCGGGATTATTACCGCCGGTGTGCAAATCACCTGCGGCAGAGAGTCGTAGAAAAGCAGCGAGGTCATAGAAAAACCGGACCCTCGCGGGTCCGGTTCAAGTTCGTCGGCGCGGGAGCCGACTATCACCTTCCAGAGGGGAACACTGCCAACGGCTCGATCGCGATCTGGGAGGATAGACAACCGATCGCCAGCAGCAACACGTTGAATATGGCCGCCGATATGAGTCGGAACAACCAGGAGGCTCGCATGCCAGCCATGCGGGCCTCGCAAGAAGCGCAGTCAAGGAATTTGTCCCATAACCACGGAATAAAATTGGGTTACTAGAAATTCCAGCGCTGGGCCTTCGAGACCAGGAAGTCGCGGAACACCTGCACGCGCGCGACCGACTTGAGCTCTTCCGGATAGACGAAGTAGGCATCGTAGGCGAGCGAGCTGCTGCTGTCGCCGAACAGCTGCACCAGGCCGCCATTCTCCTCGACCAGATAGTCCGGCAGCATGGCAATGCCGATGCCACGTTGGCAGGCGCGCAGCACGCCGAGCACATTGTTGATGGTCAGCCACGGGACCCGCGGCGCGCCGTTGCCATCATGACCCAAAGCCAGCAACCAGTTTCCGCTCTGCTGCAGCCAGGGCGGCGCCGAGCCGCCGAGCACAACGATACGGTGCTTGTCGAGCTCCTCCTGCGAGCGCGGGGTGCCGAAGCGCTTGAGATATTCGGGTGAGGCGCAGGCATGGAAGTGCAGCGAGAACAGTTTGCGCTGGATCAGGTCGGGCTGCACCGGCTGGCGCAGCCTGATCGCCACATCCGCCTCGCGCATGGCGAGGTCAAGCTCCTCCTCGGTGGTGAGCAAGGTTACGCGAATGTCGGGATAGAGGTCGAGAAACTCGCCGAGCCGCGGGGTCAGCCAGTGCACCCCGATGCCAGGCGTCGTCGTCACCTTGAGCTCGCCGTTCGGACGCTCGCGACTGTCGGTGAGCTTGGCACGCGCGGCCTCGAGCTTCATGAACACGTCATGCGCGGTGCGGTGGAGCAGTTCACCCTGCTCGGTCAGAATGAGCCCGCGAGCGTGGCGGTGGAACAGCGAAACCCCCAGCTCCTGTTCGAGCGCGGAGACCTGGCGCGACACCGCCGACTGCGACAACCCGAGCTGCTCGCCGGCATGCGTGAAGCTGCCAGCCTCGGCGGCGGCGTGGAAGACTTTGAGCTTATCCCAATCCATCGAGACGTTACGTCCTTCCCTTCGCGGCGCGCCCTGCAGGCTGCGCCGTTACTCAGCTGCTAAACGAGACTCCGCCTCGCCATGTGCAGCCAGAAAATGGCCGGCCTCGAGCGCCGCCATGCAGCCCTGGCCGGCCGCTGTGACCGCCTGACGATAGACGTCATCCGTCACGTCGCCGGCCGCGAACACGCCCGCAACCGACGTCGCGGTCGAGAACGGCGCGGTCTTGATGTAGCCCGACGACTTCATCTCAATCTGTCCGACCACAAGCTCGGACGAAGGCGTGTGCCCGATCGCGATGAAGACACCGTCGATCGGCGTCTTGGTGCGAGCGCCGGTCTTCACGTTTTTCAGCGTGATGGCGCTCACCTTGAGCGGGTTCTCACTGCCATGGACCTCGTCGAGCATCGAGTCCCAGATCACCGAGATCTTGGGATTCTTGGCGAGCCG
This sequence comes from uncultured Alphaproteobacteria bacterium, assembly GCA_963817015.1. Lineage (GTDB taxonomy): Bacteria > Pseudomonadota > Alphaproteobacteria > Rhizobiales > Xanthobacteraceae > VAZQ01. The sequence continues at coordinate 1,092,831 of CAWFMV010000019.1, forward strand.
GTCCTGCAGAATCTTCTCGGCGCGGAAGCTGTCGCGCCGATGCACGACCGTGACCTTGGAGGCGAAGTTGGCGAGGAACAGCGCTTCCTCGACCGCGGTGTTGCCACCGCCGATGACGACCACCTCTCTGCCACGATAGAAGAAGCCGTCGCAGGTGGCGCAGGCCGAGACCCCATAGCCCTTGAACTTCTGCTCGGACGGAAGCTCGAGCCAGCGCGCCTGTGCGCCGGTCGCCAGGATGAGGGTTTCGGCCAAATAGATGTCGCCGGAATCACAGGTCAGTCGGAACGGCCGCTGTGCCAGCTCGACCTTGGTCACATGGTCGGTGACCATGCGGGTGCCGACATGCTCGGCCTGCTTCTGCATCTGCTCCATCAGCCAGGGGCCCTGGATGACGTCGGCAAAGCCCGGATAGTTTTCCACATCGGTCGTGATGGTGAGCTGGCCGCCAGGCTGGATGCCCTGAATCAGGACGGGCTCGAGCATGGCGCGGGCCGCATAGATTGCCGCCGTGTAGCCGGCGGGTCCCGAGCCTATGATCACGACCTTGGCATGGGTCGTCTTGCCCATCTGGAGTGCCCCCGTTTGTCGGTTGTTGGCGCATCCGCCGCTTAAGGGCGGGCCAGGCCGGCAGGCGCCGGCATTTGTTCCGGTAATGTAAGGAATCTACCGAGCTATGCAAGTTTCGCAGAGCAGCGGGCACGCCTTCGTGATTGGCGTGCAAAAAATACCGTTAACGCGCAAGATTGTTTCGCGCTGCTCAAGTGGGGGTAACAAGTGGGGGTAATAGGGAGCCTAAAACCAGCGGAGGCCGACGTTGCCCGCCCGACTTGATGCCATCGATCGCAAAATCCTCAAGGAGCTGCAGGACGACGGCCGCCTGACCAACGTCGAGCTGGCGCGCCGGGTCGGCGTTTCGCCGCCTCCCTGCCTGCGGCGCGTGCGCGCACTCGAACGCGCGGGCTATATCAAGGGCTATCGGGCGCTGCTCGACGAAAAGCGGCTCGGCTACGAGGTGACGGTGTTCGCCATGGTGCACCTGGCGAGCCAGTCGGAGGTGGACCTGAAGGCGTTCGAGGATTTTGTACGTGGCGAGCCGTTGGTGCGCGAATGCTGGATGCTGTCAGGCGAGATCGACTTCATCCTCAAGTGCGTCGCGCCCAATCTCAAGACCTTCCAGGAGTTCGTCGCTGAGCTCACCGCGGCGCCGCACGTCCGCAACGTCAAGACGTCGCTTACGCTGCGCAATTCCAAGGATGCCGCGATGGTGCCGATGGAGCAGGTGGTGGCGGATTGAAGGTCAGAGAAAGCGCGCGAGGAAAAACCTCGCGTGCGCCAAGCGCATCACTTGCCGCGGATCACCGCCACTCGACCTTCTTGACCTCAAAGGCCTTGGCGCCGCCGGGCGTGACGACCTCAACGCTCGCGCCCTTGGCCTTGCCGATGAGCGCGCGCGCGAGCGGCGAGGCGACCGAGATCTTGCCCTTCTTGGCATCCGCCTCGGGCTCGCCGACGATCTGCCACACCCGCTTTTCGTCGGTGTCCTCGTCGATCAGAGTGACGGTCGCACCGAACTTGATGGTGTCGCCGGAGAGTTTGGATACGTCGATCACCTCGGCGCGCGCGAGCCTGTCCTCGAGCTCGGCGATGCGGCCCTCGTTCAGAGATTGTTGCTCCTTGGCGGCGTGATACTCGGCGTTCTCGGACAGGTCGCCGTGCGTGCGCGCGTCGCTGATCTGCTGAATGATGCGCGGCCGCTCGACCTGCTGACGGTGCCTGAGCTCGTCCTCCAGCACGGAATAACCCGCTGACGTCATCGGGATCTTGTCCATCGGTCCTTCAAGCCTCCAAAACCTGCCTCCCAAGACAAAATTCCGATCGCCGCCCGAACCTCGGTTGGGCAACGCGATCTTAGGAACTCTGTCCAAACGTACCGTCCGGTCGACTGGCCTCCGGCGTTCCCGGTGTCAGCCCCTGCCGCCGAAATAGCTCTGTAGCGCGCGCACCTCGAGGTCGCCCCCGAGATAAGCCTTGATTCCCTGCGCGGCGGCGACGGCCCCGGAAAGAGTGGTGTAGTAGGGGACTTTATGCAAGAGGGCAGCTCGGCGCAGGGACCGGCTGTCCGCCAGCGCGATGGCGCCCTCGGTGGTATTAAAGACCAGCTGGACCCCGCCATTGCGGATGGCATCCACAATGTGGGGGCGGCCCTCGGCCACCTTGTTAACCTTCTCGGCCTTGATCCCCTCCGCCACCAGGTAGCGCTGGGTGCCTCCGGTGGCGATCACCTGGAACCCGAGCGAGCTCAGAAGCCGCATGGCCTCCAGGATCCGGGGTTTGTCGGCATCCCTGACCGATACGAATACGGTTCCTTCCCGCGGCAGCCCTGAGCCGCCCCCGATCTGGCTCTTGGCGAAGGCGACCGCGAACGAGTGGTCGATGCCCATGACCTCGCCGGTCGACTTCATCTCGGGCCCAAGCACGGTATCGACGCCCGGGAAGCGCGCGAACGGGAACACGGCCTCCTTGACTCCGATATGCTCGAAGCGCGGCTGCTCGAGGCCGAAGCTCTTGAGTGGCTCGCCGGCCATGACTCGTGCCGCGATCTTGGCAACCGGCACGCCGGTCACCTTGGCGACGAACGGCACCGTGCGCGAGGCGCGCGGATTGACCTCGAGCACATAGATGTCACCGCTCTTGATCGCATACTGCACATTCATCAGCCCGCCGACGTTGAGCGCGAGCGCGAGCTCGCGCGTCTGGCGCTCGAGCTCGGCGATGGTCGCGGCATCGAGCGAGTAGGGCGGCAGCGAGCAGGCGGAGTCGCCGGAATGGATGCCGGCCTCCTCGATGTGCTCCATGATGCCCACGATCCGGGTGTCTCTGCCGTCGGCGAGGCAATCGACGTCGACCTCGATGGCGTCGGACAGATAGCGGTCGATCAGCAGCGGGCGCTTGTCGGAGACCATGAACTCGGAGGGCCGGTCGAGATCGCCGGCAAGCCGCGCGATGTAGCGATCGAGCTGGGGCGCGTCGTGCACGATCTCCATGGCGCGACCGCCCAGCACATAGGACGGCCGGATCACGATGGGGTAGCCGATCGCATCGGCGATCGCGCGCGCTTCCTGCGGGCTCTTGGCGATGCCGCTCTGCGGCTGCCGCAGCTTGAGCTTGTCGAGGAGCTGCTTGAAACGGTCGCGATCCTCGGCGAGGTCGATGGCGTCGTGCGAGGTACCGAGGATCGGCACCTTCGCCTTTTCCAGCGCCTCGGCGAGCTTGAGCGGCGTCTGGCCGCCGAACTGCACGATCACGCCATGCAGCGTCCCCTGGCGCCGCTCGGTGTCGATGATCTCGATCACGTCCTCGGTGGTGAGCGGCTCGAAATAGAGCCGATCCGAGGTGTCGTAGTCGGTCGAGACCGTCTCCGGATTGCAGTTGATCATGATGGTCTCGTAGCCCGCCTCCTTCAGCGCGAACGAGGCGTGGCAGCAGCAGTAGTCGAACTCGATGCCCTGGCCGATCCGATTGGGTCCGCCGCCGAGGATCACGACCTTCTTGCGGTCCGACGGCGCGGCTTCGCAGGCGGCACGGCCCGCGAACGGAGACTCATAGGTCGAATACATGTAGGCGGTCGGCGACGCGAACTCGGCCGCGCAGGTGTCGATGCGCTTGAACACCGGCCGCACATCGAGCGCGCGACGCTTGGCCGCGACCGCGTCGGGCGTCTGGCCGGTGAGCTTGGCAAGCCGTGGGTCCGAGAAGCCCATCGCCTTGAGGCGGCGGAAGGAGGCCGCGCTCGTGGGCAAGCCCTTGGCGCGGATCTCGCCTTCCATGTCGACGATGCCGCGGACCTGCGCCAGGAACCACGGATCGATCTTGCAGGCCTCGAAGATCTGCTCATCGGAGAGCCCGTGCCGCATGGCCTGCGCGATCTTGAGCAGCCGGTCGGGGTGGGCGAGCCGAGCGCGGCACGGATGGCGGCGCGGTTCTCGCTCTCGTCGCTGCCGAGGCCTTCGATCGCGATCTCGTCGAGGCCGGTGAGCCCGGTCTCGAGCGAGCGCAGCGCCTTCTGCAGGCTCTCCTGGAAGGTGCGGCCGATCGCCATCGCCTCGCCGACCGATTTCATCGAGGTGGTCAGGATCGGCTCGGCGCCGGGGAATTTCTCGAAGGCGAAGCGCGGCACCTTGGTGACGACGTAGTCGATGGTCGGCTCGAACGACGCCGGTGTGGCGCCGCCGGTGATGTCGTTGGCGATCTCGTCGAGGGTGTAGCCGACCGCGAGCTTGGCGGCGACTTTGGCGATCGGAAAGCCGGTCGCCTTGGAGGCGAGCGCGGAGGAGCGCGACACGCGCGGATTCATCTCGATGATGACGAGACGCCCGTCGGCCGGGTTGACCGCGAACTGCACGTTCGAGCCGCCGGTCTCGACCCCGATCTCGCGCAGCACCGCGATCGAGGCGTCGCGCATGATCTGGTATTCCTTGTCGGTGAGCGTCAGCGCCGGCGCGATCGTGATCGAATCGCCGGTGTGGATGCCCATCGGGTCGAGGTTCTCGATCGAGCAGATGATGATGCAGTTGTCGTTGCGGTCGCGAACGACCTCCATCTCGAATTCCTTCCAGCCGAGCACCAATTCCTCGACCAGCACTTCGGTGGTGGGCGAGGCGTCGAGCCCGCGCTCGATGATCTCGATGAACTCGGCCTTGTTGTAGGCGATGCCGCCGCCGGTGCCGGCGAGCGTGAACGACGGCCGGATGATCGCCGGCAGCCCGATGTCGGGGAGCGCCTCGAGCGCCTCGATCAGGCCCTTCTCGATGTAGCGCTTCTTGCGCTCGTGCTCGCGCGCGTTCCACAGCGCGATGTAGTCGTCGAGCGCCATCTGCTCGGCGTCGGGCGCGAGGCCGCGCGCCTTGATGGCCGCGATCTCGGCTGCACGCTTGTCGCGATCCTGCTGCTTGAGGTCGGACGCATTGGCGAGCGAGGACTTCGGCGTCTCGAGCCCGATCTTGCGCATCGCCTCGCGAAACAGCTCGCGGTCCTCGGCCTTGTCGATGGCGGCGGCGTCCGCCCCGATCATCTTGACGTTGAACTTGTCGAGCACGCCCATGCGGCGCAGCGACAGCGCGGTGTTGAGCGCGGTCTGCCCGCCCATGGTCGGCAGCAGCGCGTCGGGGCGCTCCTTCTCGATGATCTTGGCGACGATCTCGGGCGTGATCGGCTCGATATAGGTGGCGTCGGCAAGCTCCGGATCGGTCATGATCGTGGCCGGGTTGGAATTGACCAGCACGACCCGGTAGCCCTCCTGCTTGAGCGCCTTGCAGGCCTGCGTGCCGGAATAGTCGAACTCGCAGGCCTGGCCGATGACGATCGGGCCGGCGCCGATGATCAGGATCGAGGATATGTCGGTGCGCTTGGGCATTGCGGCTCGCGATCTCTCCACGTGGCGCCTGCCCTTGTCGGCGAAGCCGGTGTCCGCCGAGACCATGCGTCAGGCACAAAAAAAGGGCGCGCTCTTGCGCGTCCCCTGGGGTTCGCGCCTTGGGCCCCGGCGCGCGGGCGCTGTTTAGACCATTCCGGCCGGGCAGGGAAGGGGAGTTGTGGCTTCGGGTATCAGTGAAGACCAGCAATCTCCACCGCTTTGATATGATCCGCCAGCACATTCGGCAGCTCGGCCGTCGGCAGCCGCCCGAATCCGCAATAGGCGCCAAGCCCGAAGTCAGGCAGATACTTGCGTGCCGTCGCGATCCTCTCCTTGAAGCCTCGCCATGCTGTGGATCGCGCCGAGATAGACGCGCGCGCCTTGCGGCCTCAGCTCCTTCAGCGGTGCGAAGAAGGCGTCGTCGCTGCGATCGAGCACCGGGATGTGGACCCAGTCCACACGCCGGCCTGAGGCTTCGATGCAGGCGTTGGCGAGCTTGACCGCCTGGCCGAGATCGTCCGGCCGGAAGCGCGGCCAGCCACCGAGTGTGCCGAAGCAGAAGTGATAGCCGAGCGCGACCTCCTCGGGAATGTGCGGCGAGAGATTGCGTACCTGCGCGAGGCTGCGCTCCACCGCGCCGTCGATCGGAAAGCCCGGGATGGCGCCGTAGGAGTCCTGGATCTCGGTCGAGCAGTCCCACTGGATCGCCAGCTCGCGCGCGGGAATCTTGGCGACGATCATGGCGATCTCGGCGCGTGTTGCGGCTTCATAGCCGGGCCTGATCTTGTCGAGGTCGGCCACGTCCGGAAAGATGCGTGGTGGCAGCACGCTGTTGACCATCGGGATCGAGACCTGGAAGCGCAGGTGCGGGGCGAGCACGCCGCGCTCCTTCATCACGCTGAACACGAAATAGGAGTTGATGGCGTCGCGCGCAAAGCCGAGCCGCCAGCCGGGATCGCCGAAGCGCACTTGCTTGACGCCCGGTTTGACCTTGAACAGCCAGGCATCGGCGGCGCTGCGCGGGAACGGCCGCTCGACGCCGTGCTCGTCCGGCGCCGGCCGCTGCACGATCTCGATCTCGGGGTGCGCGGCCAATACCTGATAGTGCACGCGGCTGATCCAGTGCCTGCGCGGCCCGACCTCGCCGTCCGGCATCGAGAACAGATATTTTCCGAGCGGGGTGCCGAATGTCTCGAACACCTCCTGCGGGGTGTCGAGCGGGATGCTGCCCACAAGATGTAACGCCCCGGCCATTCACGCTCTCCTCGGCTATGCGCTGCTCGTGCGGGATAATACACTGCGACGCAGTTGAGAAAACGCCGGAGCCTCCCCGTGCCGCTATCCCGTCGTACGCTGATTCATGATGCACTCTTCACCGTCAGTCTGTTGGTGCTACCCGCACAAGCGGATGCGCAGAGCTGGCCGAACCGCCCCATCAAGCTCGTGGTGCCGACCGGTCCGGGCGCGGCGACAGACGTGATGGCGCGCCTTCTGAGCGACGGCATCTCGCGCGCCCTCGGCCAGCCTGTCGTGGTCGAGAACCAGGCCGGGGCGTCCGGCATCCTGGCGCACCAGACGGTCGCGCGCGCGGCGCCCGATGGCTATACGTTCCTCTTCACCAACACCTCGGGCATGATCTTCAACAAGATCCAGTTCAAGCAGTTGCCGTACGATCCGCTGCGCGATTTCACGCCGGTCGCCTCCGTGTGCAGCCAGGGCCCGCAGATGGTGTCGGTCAATGTGAGTGTGCCGGCGAATTCGGTCCCGGAGCTGATCGCCTACGCCAAAGCCAATCGCGGCAAGCTCTCGATCGCGTTCGATGTCACGGCCGGCGCCGCCGGCGTCGCCACGCGCCTATTCAATAAGCGCGCCGATCTCGGCCTCATCGAGGTGCCTTATCGCTCCGCCGCCCAGATGGCGCAGGACGCCGCCAGCGGTGTCAATCCGGTGCTGATGAGCTCGATCGCGGCCGCCAACGCCGTGGTGCAGGCCGGCAAGGTGCGGCCGCTCGCTATCACCTCGGCGATGCGCTTCCCGGGCCTGCCCGACCTGCCGGCGCTCAACGAGACGCTGCCCGGCGTCGTGGTCGACGGCTGGTTCGGCGTGGTCGCGCCGGCCGGCACGCCGGGCGAGATCGTTGCGCGCGTCAATCGCGAGATCGGCGAGTTCCTCAAGAGCCCGGAGATTCAGCAGCGCCTGATCTCGTTCGGGCTTGCAACGAACGGATCGGGCACGCCGGAATCAACCGGGCAATTGATCCGCGAGATGCAGGCGCATTGGCAGGCGCTCGCGCGCGAGCTCGATATTCAGCCGCAGTGACTGCCCACGCATATACTTTGGATCATCGCGGCGCATCGACCTGTGCCGCGGCTGCTCGCGCGCCATTTCTCTCCAATGCCTTCAGCGCTTCCTGCAAGACTGTACGGATATGCTCGGCGTGATTCGTATTGACCATGCTGGGATTGAGATAGAGATCCAAGCCAGCCATGTGCTCACGAAAGATCTCGATCTTTTCGCCGGCGGCGTCGAGCGTGCCCCGGACCGCGTAGGGAACGATCTCCCGGCTGATCCCTTTCATCATGATGGGAGGTTGTGCCTGCGCCACCACGATGTCCCGAACCAGCACGTAGGTTTCGTAGCTGAGCACGATCTGTCCCGGCTCGGCGTTTGACTGCAAGCGCGCGGCGAGATTCGCCTCGGCGCCGATGATCGTGTAGTCCATCCGGTCGGCGCTGCCGAAATTCCCGACATTGCAGAACCCGGTATTGATGCCCATCCGCACTCCAAACGGATGTTGCATGCCATTGTTGCGCCATTGGATGTTCAACTCGGCCAGACGGTGCTGCATGTCGAGCGCCATGCGAATGCAAGCTTTGGCATCCTCGGCTTCTCCCTTGCTCTCAGGATCGCCGAAGAAGATCAGCATGGCATCGCCGACAAACTTGTCGACCGTGCCGCCGTGCCGCAGCGCGATTGCCGACATCTCGGTGAAATATTCGTTGAGCAGCTGCGTGGTCTGCTCCGGCTGCAGGCGCTCGGCGGTCGCGGTGAAGTCCTTGATGTCGGAGAAGAAGATCGTGAGCTTCTTGCGCTCGGTGTGGATCGTTACATCCTTCTGGCCGCTGAAGATGCTCTTATAGATCTGCGGCGACAGATAGCGCGAGATCTTCATCGAGAGCGAAGCGAGAAACTCGTTTGCGGTCTCAAGCTCGCCGTTCATGCCCTTGATCGTCGCGGCCTGGCGCCGCTGCCAGCCGATGAAGGTGGTCCCGCAGGCCGCCATCAGCGCAAAATAGGTCAATAGATACTTGAAGGAGAGAATGTTGCTGGCGGTCGCCTGGGTGATGGTCACCTCCTGGATGCCGCGAACATCGCCAACCTTCCAGTCATGCTTCGGGCTTTCCGGATGGGAATTGTGGCAATTCACGCAGGCCGCACCCATGACGACCGGCACGATCAGGCGCACACGATCTGCGAGGGCGGACCATGACACGTCGGCTAATTGCTGGCTCGGATTGACACGCAGCGCGGCGAGCGAGCTCTTTTCAAAATCATCGAGGACATGCGGCGTGCGATTGGCGAACGGATAGTCCGACACAAATCGATACGTGATGTTCTGTTGCTGCTCGCTGATCACCTGGCCGAGCTCGAGCGACAGGGTCGCGGGAATTGGGATGGCGCCGGAGATGGACTCATAGTTGTGCGCGACTCTGCGCGACTTGGGCCGAGCCGGGCGAGGACAGAATCCGGCCCACGACATTGGTGGCGTAATAGTTGCGCACGCTGCTCACCACGGAATTCAAGTCGCCGGCCTGGCGCCGCAGGTTCGCTTCCGTGAGATTCTTCAGGTCAAGCCAGACAACGAGCGGCAGGCCGATGAGCAGCAAAATGACGAGCGAGATCAAAACTAAACCGCGAGTCTGAATGTCCCTCGAAAGGGTGCTCTTCATGGGCTGGCCTTCCACCTGATCCCTTTGGAGAGGCGCCGCGGCGGAATCAAACGCGGCCACGGCATCCTGCCATGTCGACTGGTAAAGGGAAACTGCTGGACGGCGACCAGTGGAAATCGGTTCTTGGAAAAGATCACGCGCAAACAAAAGGTTAGACTTTGATCCGAGCAATCTGATCGGATCAGTCGAGAGCGGACGTCGCCTGTCGTCGCTTCTGTGACGGGCAGCGATCGACGCACACGCTCAGGACCACGGCTGTTGCCGCTGTGTTTCATCAATGCGCCATCCGATAAGACGCTGCTGCAACGGTCGCAGCATTCGACCTGACGCCGGCCGAAACGCAGGCGGGCGCATGCTCGGTGCCGGGGTCGTGTTGCCGATGTGGTCGAAGACTTGAATGAACCACCCACCGCATCGGCGCCTCTGGCTTGAACCGATTGTGGTCCCTGCGTGACTAAGTCACACTCGCCGCGCCGGGTTTTTGAGTCCGTCGGCCGAAAGGGAAGATGCGCATGGAATGGGTCGTCATCGGTGTCACGATTGCGATCGTGGTCTTCGTCGTCCAAATTTTCAACAATCTGGTGCGCATGCGCAACGTGGTGCGTGAAGGCTGGAGCGGCATCGACGTGCAGCTGCGGCGGCGGACCGATCTGGTGCCCAATCTGGTCGAGACCGTGAAGGGCTATGCGGCGCATGAGCGCGGCCTGTTCGAGGACGTCGCCAAGAATCGCGCCCAGAGCATCGCGGCCGATAATGTCGGCGGGCAGGCGACGGCCGAGAACGCACTGCAGGGCTCGCTCGTGCGGCTGTTCGCGGTGGCCGAGGCCTATCCGGATCTCAAGGCCAATAGAGAACTTTCTCGATCTGCAGCAGCAGCTCGCCGAGGTCGAGGATCAGCTGCAGATGGCGCGGCGCTACTACAATGGCGCGGTGCGCAACCTCAACATTGGCATCCAGTCGTTTCCCGCCGTGCTGCTGGCGCGGCCCTTCGGCTTTCGGGAGGAGCCATTCTTCGAGCTCGACGATCGCTCACAGGCCGCTGTGCCGCAGGTCTCGCTCGGGGGAAAGTCATGATGAGGCGGATTGCGGCTGCGCTTGCGGTCGTTCTGGCGACGCTTGCGCCTGCCGGCGCGGTCGAACGGATTCTCGATTTTGTCAGCGACGTGACAGTTGAGCGCAACGGCGATCTCACCGTCACCGAGACGATCGGCGTGCAGGCGGAAGGAAACGAGATCCGCCGCGGCATCTTCCGCGATTTTCCAACCACCTATCATCGCCGGCGCGACGGCAGCCAGGTCATCGTGGGCTTCGAGGTGCGCTCTGTCACGCGCAACGGCAACACCGAGGACTATGCGCTCGAGAACATGAGCAACGGGGTGCGCGTGCGGATCGGTAGCGCCAACCGGATTCTCAACACCGGCCGCCACGAATACGTGATCAAGTATCTCACCACGCGGCAGATCGGCTTCTTCCGGGATTTCGACGAGCTTTACTGGAACGCCACTGGCAATGGCTGGAATTTCACCATCGATCGGGCCGAGGCACGCATCACGCTGCCCGAGGCCGTGCCGTTTCGGCAAAGCGCCTTCTATACCGGCCCGCAGGACGGCAACGGTCGCGACGCCAGCATTGTCGAGGAGCGCCCCGGCCGTATCGTGTTTCGCACCACGCGACCGCTGCCGCCGCGCAACGGCCTGGCTGTCGCGGCGGCCTGGGAGAAAGGCGTCATCGCGCCGCCAAGTGGCTCGCAGCAAACGCGCTGGTGGCTCGCCGACAATGTCGCCGTGCCGGTCGCGGTCCTGGGCCTTCTGGGGGTGCTGGGCTTCTACTATTGGGCGTGGCTTCGCGTCGGCCGCGATCCGCCGCGTGGCACCATCATTCCGCTGTTCGGTCCGCCGAAAGGCATGTCGGCCGCAGCGGTGCGCTATGTGAACAACTTCGGCTTCGACCAGCGCTGCTTTACGGCCGCTGTCGTCGACCTCGGCGTCAACGGCCACCTCAAGATCACCGGCGGCGGCAGCGACAAGCCCGTGCTCGCCCATCGCAAGGGCGGCAAGCCCGTGCCGCCGGCTGAGACCGCCATGGTCGGCAAATTGTTTGCGTCCAAGTCTTCGCTGGTGCTCGATCAGGTCAATCACCAGACACTCAGTGGCGCAGAGAGCGCGCTGAGCGAAGGGCTGAAAAAGGCCTATCTGGGCAAGCTGTTTACCAACAATTTCGGCTTGGCCGGTTTGGGCCTGTTGATCGTCATCATTCTCATCGGGCTCGTGTTGATCAGCCTGATCGAAAGCCACAACTCGCGTTCGACCGGAGGCCTGGTGGTGGGCGTCCTGTTGCCGCTCCTGTTCATCATCGGCGGCGCCGGCATGATCTACGAGGGCGTGCAGCGCAACCCGATAAGCCTGTGGCGCGTCATCGTCGGCGCACTGCTCGCCGGCATCGCGGCGCTCGCCGGCCTCTTCCTGGTCAAGCAGAACGGCTACGGCTGGGTCGACTTCATTCCTGCGATTGCGACCTATGTTGCGGCCTCGGTCACCGGCGTGGCGTTTCCATGGCTGCAGGCGCCCTCAGTCGAGGGCCGCCAGATCATGGATCAGATCGAGGGCTTCCGCGAATATTTGGGTGTCGCCGAGGAGGATCGGCTCAATGCGCTCAATCCCCCGGACAAGACGCCAGAGCTGTTCGAGCGCTTCCTGCCTTACGCGATCGCGCTCGATGTCGAGAACGCCTGGGCCCAGCGTTTTGCCGCCGTGCTTGCGGCGGCCAGCACGGCGGCGGCCGGCACAGCGGTGGCCACCAGCACGTGGTATGCGGGCAGCGGCAACTGGTCGAGCGACCCGGTTGGCTTTGCGAACCATCTCGGCAGCGATCTCAGCCAGACGATATCCTCGGCTTCTACGGCGCCGGGCTCGAGCGACATGTGGTGGCAGCGGCAGTGGCGGCGGCGGCTCCTCCGGTGGTGGTGGCGGAGGAGGCGGTGGCGGCGGCTGGTAGGTGCGGTTGCTTCGGCGGTTGTTATCGAAATCTTCTCCCCATAGCTGCGGGCGTAACGCTCGGGCTTTGAGCTTTTCCTTCCGGAGCGCGCGCTGCTCGCTACGCAGCATTGGAAGTGGTTGGCGTCAACCTTTGCAGTCAGTGCGACGCGCTGGCGAGGGCCTGTTCGCAATTCACGTCGCAGTCGAACGAATTATGGCGAAGCCTGCCTTCGCATACCGTCAAAGGGGAAAGTTTTTGATTAAGCGCAAAGCGGAGGACCTCGCCTGACGTCAACGTGAAAACTGACCTTCGACATCTCATCGATGGGCTTGGATGCTGCAATGCGAACTCGGCGTAGTCGACGCGGACGAGGCCAAGTTCCCCAATCGCTATAGTGCGTGGACGCCGCGGCTGCTGCGAGCCGCGTACAATTATCAATTCGTCACCAAGGACCCGGGAGCCTTTGCCCACAATCCAACCTATGCAATTCAGCTGCTGCACGACTCGCTCGGTGATCTCGCCGCCAAAGTGCGCGTCGAGATGGGCGGGGCCCAAAGGCCGTGAGCAAACCGAAGGGGTCCATCATGACAACGCGTCTTCTTTCGCTCGTGGCCGCGCTTGGCGTGGCCGCTCTCGTTGCAGCATGTGCTTTCGCCTTCGAGGCACATGCGCAGCAGCAATCGCCCGCCTACGTCGATCCGTCAGCAAGCGTTCAAACCGAGCAGCAGCTTCTTGACGAGCTGCATCGGATTCAAGGCCGCGGTAGCATTCCGGACACGAAATCCTACGTGATCGAGCAGCCTGCGGGCCGCACCTGGCAGATCTTTCACCAGACTTATCTGCGGTGGGTCGGCGCGGCCGCCATCATCTGCATATTTTCTCTGCTGGTCATCTTCTATCTCTGGCGGGGCACTCTGCGTTTCGGTGCACGTGCCGGCCGCATGATGCTGCGGTTTACGGCGTTCGAGCGCTTCGTTCACTGGATGACCGCGACCTGCTTTGTCGTGCTCGCAATTTCGGGGCTGAACATCACGTTTGGCAGGCCGCTGCTATTGCCCTTGATCGGTCCCGAAACGTTTGCGACATGGTCGCAGTGGGCGAAATACGCGCACAACTACCTGAGCTTCCCGTTCACGCTCGGGGTTATATTGATGTTCTTTATTTGGGTCGCGAGCAACCTGCCGACGCGCGCCGATGTCGAGTGGATCAAAGAGGGCGGCGGCATGTTCGGAGGCGAGGAGCCGCCGGCCTACAAGTTCAACGCGGGTGAGAAATTCATCTTCTGGACCGTGGTCATCGGTGGAAGCGCGGTGACGGTCACGGGCTATGTCCTGCTCTTCCCGTTCTATCTGTCGGGTCTGCACCAGGATCCGGTTGAACGCCGGCCCGCGCTGCTCGCCTGCAAATCGCCAGATCGACGCCAGCGCAGGCGGCAAGGCGATGAACGCGGGCCACACATGGCCGTGCGGCAGCTTGAGGGCGATCAGCGGAAGCAGTGCGAACGGGAGCAGCATCAGTGCGGCATAGATTGCGATTGTCGTGGCGTTTCCCGCAACGATAGGCAGAGTTCTGCGCCCGGCGCGGGCGTCGGATTCGACGTCGCGATAATTGTTCACGAGCAGGACCGCGCCGGTCAGCGAGCCGATTGCGAGGCCGCTCGTCAGCGCGGAGCCGGCGATATGTCCCCTGCAAAGGAAATATGTACCGGCCACCGCTGCCACACCAAAAAAGGCCACGACAAATACTTCCCCGAGCGGCGTATAGGCGATCGGATATGGTCCGCCCGTGTAGCCCCATCCCGCTGCGATCGACAGGATGCCGAGAAGCAGAATTGGCCAGCCGCCCACATACGTGAGATAGAGCCCCAACAGCGCAACGATCGCAAAGCAAACCAAGGCTCCGCGATTGACCGTCGTCGCGCTCAGGAGGCCGCTCGCCGTCACGCGCGGCGGGCCGATGCGATCGGGTCCGTCGCTTCCGCGTTCGAAGTCGGCTGCATCGTTATGAATATTGGTGCCGAGCTGGATGAACACGCTGGCGATCAGCGCGGCAAGCACAGGCAACCAGGGGACTTCGCCCTCGGCCGCCCACGCCATCGCGGTGCCGACGAGCACCGGCGTGACCGAAAGGGAAAGCGTGCGCGGCCGCGCCGCCATGATCCAAGGAGACAGTGTCATCGTCTACCGATCAGAATTCGACGTATCGGTGGGTAACATGGCGCCAGATTCCGCTTTGGCCGACAAGATCGGGCGTTCCGACGTCGCCCCGCACCGTCAGTCTGGTGACAAGCGGCACACAATGCCATCCCGCCACTGTCGAGACGACAGAAATCGACGTCTGCGAAGCTACGGCTCTAAGCTCGTTTCAGTGGGAGAGGGTGCAGCAACGAGCGCCGAGCGTTTTGACAGTGCGAGGGTTAGGTCGGCCGCGCGCGAAACGACATGCGCGCGGGATTGTGTTCGAGATTGTGCTTGAGCCGCTCGACCGTGTAGCCGGCGGCGCGCAGCCGCTGCGTGAAGTCGGCTTCGGTGTATTGTGCAATGCCAAGCTGGCTGCGCAGCTTGCGATAGGGCGATACTGCCGTGCGCACCAGCCCGCCGAGCGCCGCGAGCAGAAAGCCATGACGCGCGGCATAACGCAGCAACGATACGACGTCGGCGACCGCGCCTGCGTCCGGCGGAATGATGTCGGCCGCAATCAGCGTCCCGCCGGGCGCGAGCAGACGCCGCCAGAGCGCGAGCAGGCGCTCGAGCTCGGCCGATGAGAGATACTGCACCACCGAGTTCGCCACGATCAGATCGAGGCTGCCGTCCGGGCGTTTCTCGAGTTCCTCCGGCGAGCAGATCTTGATGCGCGGATTGCCGGCAAAGCGTGCCGCCATCAAGGCGCGGACCGTCGCGGCCGCCTCGCATAGCCACATTTCAGCTGCGACCGCCGCCACCTTGTCGGCGTGGATCGCCTCGCCGCAGCCGAAATCGAGCACCCGCGCCGGCGGGCCCGGCACATACGACACGATGCCCTCCGCGATGTCGCGGTAGTGCACGTCCTTGTGGCGCGCATTGACGTAGATCGAGTGCTCGCCGTCCCAGAACGACCGCCAATCCGAGAGTGCCGCCATCCGTCGCGCCTCCGCCAAGGGCGCGGACTATAGGGCAGATCGCCCTCCATGTCAGAGGGGCGGCGGCGCGCTCGAATGACGCGCGCGGCCCTATTGCCTGGAATGCACTCGATGTTGCCGATGATGAGCTCGCGAGCGCCTTGACAATACTCTGTGATGCAGAGTACTCTGAAAAAAATGAATGAGAACCTATGAGTAACGCCAACCCGGAGGGAGGCTCCGATGAAATGGTACAGGTCTCTCGGCATCGCGATCGTGGCGGCAGTCGGCATCTCTACCAGCCATGCCCAGGAGCGTTTCGACTACGAGGTTCGCGAAGAGATGTTCCGTGCCTTTGGCGGCAACGAAGCAGCCTTGCAAAGCGCGATGGCGACGATCGAGGCGAAGCTGAAGGAGCATCCCGATCACGCCGAGGCGCTCGTGTGGCGAGGGGCTGCCCGTAACTGGCTGGCTGGCCGGGCGCTCGAAGCGGGTGACGCGGCGGGCGCGCGCGACTTGTCGGCCGCCGGGATGGCCGATATGGACCGCGCGCTTGCTTTGGAGCCGAGCAATATTGGCGTCTTGGTCCCGCGCGCGGCCGTGCTGTTGGCGGTGGCCCGCAATCAGCGGGATGCGGCGCGGATGCGCGATCTGGCGGGGCAATCGGCCGCCAATTTCGAAAGCGCGTTGGCGCTCCGTCGAAACGCGTTCCACAATCTCGGTCAGCACAACCGCGGCGAATATCTCTCCGGCCTCGCCGAAAGCTGGGCGCTCGCCGGCAACAAAGAAATCAGCCGAAGGCTATCTGCGGCGCATCCTCGCCGAGCTCCCGAATTCGGTGTACGCGGAACGTGCGGCGGCAAAGCTCGCGAACTGGGACGAACGAAGGCCGCTGAATTGCCAATCCTGTCACTAGGTGGAGTTTGCCGCGATGACCATCGACCCGAACGAGGCAGCCGCTTCCCTGCAGGATATCGCGACCATTGAGCGGCGGACGCACGAGGCGTTGTGCTACGGCGGCAGCAGCACGATCTTCATCGTGTGGGGTGTCCTGGTCGCGTGCGGTTATGGTCTCACCGCGCTCTTTCCGCGGTCGGCAATGATCATATGGCCTGCCGTTACGGCTACGGGCTGTGCGGCGACCGCTTTGATCATTGCGATGCGCAGGCGCGCACGGCCGCAGGAGGTGCGCGACTGGCGGCTCATCTGGGCGCTGGCGGCGCTTGCCGCCTTCGGCGCCGTGTGGTCCTACCTGCTTGGGCCGATCGTGCCGCGACCATTGATGTATTCCTTTCAGCCGACGCTCTTCATGCTCGGCATCATCCTCGCCGGCCTGTGGCTCGGACGTTTCTTTGTGATCCTCGGTCTCGTCGGCATCGCGCTGATCGCCATCGGCCATCTGCAGTCCGAGCCCTGGCTGCGATTGTGGATGGCCGCGGTGCAGAGCGGCACTTTGATCGTCGGCGGCATTTGGCTCGGCCGGAGCGGCGTGGCGCGATGAGCGGCGTCAACGAGGTCATCCACCAGGCCATGCGGTTGAAGATCATGGCCGCGCTCAATGCGATTTCATCGAAGAAGGCGGCGATCGAGTTCACCCGGCTCAAGGCGCTGGTCGGAGCGACCGATGGCAATCTCGGTGCGCATCTCGATACGCTCGAGAAGGCGGGGTACATCATGATCGAGAAGCGCTTCGAGGAGCGCAAGCCGCAGACGCGCGTGCGCATGAGTCCGGCCGGCCGCCGCGCTTTCGCTGAGCACGTCGCCTATCTGCGGGAGATCATCGATAGTGCCGGAGCCTGAGCTTAGGCGCGCCAGAGGCGGCGCAGCGGTCCGCGGGCGCCGTAGACCGGGTCGGTCTTCGGGACCCGGACCTGTGGAATGAGAGTGAGCGCCTTGGCGTGCTCTGCCTTGCTGCCGCGGCAGAGGTCGTAGCGGCCATCCGGCGGATAGGCGCCAATGACCATCAGGTCCGGCCCCTTCCACAGGCATTGATGGCCGGTCCCGGCCGGCAACACGGCCACGTCGCCCGGGCCAAGGTCGATATCGCGACCCTGCGCGCCACCGAAGCGCACCATGGCGCGGCCGCGCGCAATCCCGAGCGCCTCGTGAATGGAGGAATGATAGTGGGCATAAGGATGGATGCCGTTGCGCCACATCTCGCCCCAGCCGTGCTCCGCAAACACCGCCTCGATCACGCTTTCCCGGTCGGGCGTGCCGGAGATGTCGATGGCGTTGCGATAAACAAGCAGCGGCAGGCGCGGGTTGTTGGGTATGGACCCGTCGTCCTCGAACATCAGCGCCAGGGGCTCGATTAGCTCGGTCGCGGTGGGCATGGGCATCCTGTCCAGGGCCGTCGGACTTTATCGCACGCCACTGTAAATGGCTTCTTACCGAGGCAACTGTCGGATGAGGCTACGGTTCCGGGCTAGTTTCGGGTCCTTGGACGGGTCAGCTTTGCCGCCGCTCCCGCATCAATCCCACGAACCGCTCGAACAGATAGCGGCTGTCGCGCGGGCCGGGCGAGGCCTCGGGATGGTACTGCACCGAGAACACCGGCTTGTCCTTGAGCGCGATGCCGCAGTTCGAGCCGTCGAACAGCGACACATGGGTCTCCGACCGCGTTCGCGGGCAGGGTCGCGCGGTCGACCGCGAAGCCGTGGTTCATCGAGGTGATCTCGACCTTGCCGGTGGTGAGGTCCTTCACCGGATGGTTCGCGCCATGGTGGCCCTGGTGCATCTTGCTGGTGGTGGCGCCGACCGCGATGCCGAGCATCTGGTGGCCGAGGCAGATGCCGAACGTCGGCATGCCGCTGTCGATGATCTGCCGGATCACCGGCACCGCATATTCCCCGGTCGCGGCCGGATCGCCCGGGCCGTTGGAGAGGAACACGCCGTCGGGCTTGAGCGCCATGATGTCGTCGGCCGAGGTCGTCGCCGGCACCACCGTCACCTTGCAGCCGTTCGCCGCGAGCAGCCGCAGGATGTTGCGCTTGATGCCATAGTCGATGGCAACGACGTGGAACTGCGGCGCGTTCTGGCGGCCATAGCCCTTGCCCCATTCCCACGGCGTCTCGTCCCAGGTGAAGCGCTGCCCGCTCGTCACCATCGGGACGAGGTCCATGCCGACGAGGCCCGGCCATTCGCGCGCCTCCGTCTTGAGCGCGTCGAGATCGAAGCGGCCGTCGGGGGCGTGCGCGATCACGGCGTTCGGCATGCCCTTCTCGCGGATGAGGCTCGTGAGCGCGCGGGTGTCGATGCCGGCAAGCCCGATCACGCCGCGTGCCTTGAGCCACTGGTCGAGATGGCGCGTGGCGCGATAGTTCGACGGTTCGGTGATGGCGGTGTGCAACACGACGCCGCGCGCGCCGGGCGTCGCCGCCATGTTGACGGTCTCGATGTCGTCCTCGTTGGTGCCGACATTGCCGATATGCGGAAACGTGAAGGTGATGATCTGACCGGCGTAGGACGGGTCGGTCAGGATCTCCTCGTAGCCGGTCATGGCGGTGTTGAAGCAGACCTCGCCCACCGCGTGGCCGATGGAGCCGAGGCCCATGCCTTCCAGCACGGTACCGTCGGCGAGCACCAGCAGGGCGGTCGCCGGGGGCTCCGTCCAGCCGTTCATGTCTTGTTTGGCGGTCATCAGCGGACTACATAGTCGCCCGTTGCGCCGCCGTCAAAGAGGCTAATTGTGGACGGGCTGACTGCCTTCGGCCTGTTGTCCGTGACGGCGATGCTGGTTTTCTATGCGCTGGAGGACCGCAGTCCGGCGTTCATTCTGGCGTTTGCGGCGGCCTGCGTGGCGGCCTCGGTTTACGGATTTCTGCAAGGAGCGTGGCCGTTCGGTGTGGTCGAGGCGATCTGGGCGCTGATCGCTCTGCAACGGTGGCGGAAGCGGACGGCCAGCTAAGCAAGCGGCCGGGAGATGACAGAATGATCGTCGTGGAATCGACTGTGACGTGCCCCCACTGCGGACACCGCTCGGTCGAGCAAATGCCGGACGACGCATGTCGGATCGCGTATGATTGCAAAGGATGCGGGGAACGCTTAATTCCGCGGGCGGGCGATTGCTGCGTGTTTTGCTCGTACGGGACCGCGCCCTGTCCACCGATTCAACGCGAACGGATGGTTCGCCAGCCGTCGCTTTAACGTCCGCGAGGTTCACGTGCTCCGCAACAAGATCAATGAATCCGTGAAAGCCGCCATGAAGGCGCAGGACAAGCCGCGCCTCGGAACGCTGCGGCTGATGAATGCCGCCATCAAGAACGCCGACATCGAGGCCGAGCGGGCGGGCAAGTCGCTGGCCGAGGACGATCTCCTGGGCCTGCTGCAGAAGATGATCAAGCAGCGCCAGGAATCGGTTGAGATCTACGAGAAGGGCGGCCGCAAGGAGCTCGCCGACCAGGAGCGCGGCGAGATCGAGGTGATCAAGGGCTTCCTGCCGCAGCAGATGTCGGAGGCCGAGGCCAAGGCCGCGATCGCGGCCGTGATCAAGGACACCGGCGCTGCCGGCATGAAGGACATGGGCAAGGTGATGGCCGCGCTCAAGGAGCGCCACGCCGGCACGATGGACTTCGGCAAGGCGAGCGGACTGGTGAAGGGGCTGTTGTCGGGGTAGACCGATGCGGGGATCGCGATGACGATTGCGGTTCGCCGCGCAACGACAGCTGACGCGGAGCTCGTCTCATCGCTCAACGCCGATGTGCAGGCTCTGCACGCTGCCGCGTTGTCGTGGCGATTCAAGCCGCCGGGACCGGGTACGTTTCAGCCTGCGGACGCCGAGGCGCTACTGCGAAAGCCCGAGCACTACGTGTTCATTGCCGAAATTGCTGGCTCACCCGTGGGCTATGCTCATGCCGAGATCGTGCGCCGGGTCGAGACGGCGTTCCATTTTGCCCACGCGGTGATCCATCTCCATGCCATTAGCGTTCGGCCCGACTATCGCCGGCAGGGCGTCGGCGATGCGATGTTGGCGGCTGTGCGCGCCGCCGGCAGGAGCAGGGCATCACGCTGTTGAGCGCCGATGTGTGGACATTCAACGAGAACGCACGCGCGTTCTTTCGCCGTCACGGATTGACGCCCTACATCGAGCGGCTGTGGGACCGGTAAGCGCGCGTCAGCCGATCACAGCGCGCAGCGCCACGAACACGACCGCGCCGCCGCCGATCAACATCATCGGATGCAACAGCGGCCGCCAGGTGAGCAGCGCGCAGGCCGCGAACGCCATCGCCCAGGCCAGCGGGCCCGACTCCTCGACCCGCAGGATCATCACGCCGCCCGCGATCATCAGGCCCGCGCCGATCGGGCGCAGCCCGTTCTCGATCGCGGCATGCCAGCGCGAGCCGCGATAGCGGTTCCAGACGCGGGCGACCACGAAGCAGAGCGCCGAGGAGGGGAGGTAGAGCGCAAGCGTCGCAACGAGCGCGCCCGCGAGCCCGGCAACCCGCCAGCCGAGAATCGTGGTGAGCATCGAGCCCGGCCCCGGCGTCACCCGCGCAATCGCGAACAGCTCGAGATATTCGCGGCCCGTGATCCAGTGATAGACGTCGACGGCCTGGTGCTGCAGCGGCGCATAGATCGCGGAGGCGCCGCCGAGCGCGACCAGCGAGAGCGGCGCGATCACGATGATCAGTGCGATGAGCGGGTTGTCACTCATGTGGAGCCTTCTGGAACGGGCGCATGTAGGCTGCCGCGACACTGAGCGGAGCCAGCGTGAGCAGAACCGGCAGCAGCGGCCACTGCAGCAGGCCGACCGCCACGAAGGTCGCGACCAGCACCAGCATCGAGGGAATGTGGCGCACGGCGTCCTTCATCGACGCCATGCCGAGCCGGAAGATCATGCCGACCGCGACGGTCGCGATGCCGCTCATGGCGGCCGTGAAGCCCGGCAGCTCCACCAGGCGATTGTAGAGAATCGTTGCCGCGATCACGATGAAGAACGGTCCCGACAGCAGGCCCGCGAGCGCGACGGCGGAGCCCGCGGCACCGCGCACATGCTGGCCGATATAGACCGCCATGTTGGTCGAGTTCACGCCCGGGAGCAGCTGCGCCAGCGAGTAGCCGGAGAAGAACTCGTCGTTGGTCATCCAGCCGCGCACCAGCACCACCTCGCGGTGAAACCAGGCGGTGAGCCCGCCGCCGAAGCTGAACAGGCCGACCCCGAAAAAGAGCTTGTAGAGGGCGAGGAGGGAGACGGATGGGGCGTTTTTTTGCATTAAGCGTGTCGTGAGGAAGGTGTCGTGAGGAAGCGAGACCTTCCGCCGCGCGGCGGCGGATTGCGGCTTCGAAGCGGCCGCCGCTATGTTAGAGCAGGAAACGCTCCCGGGGGAAACTCATGTCGCGCATGCTTGCAATGCCGCTTGTGGCAAAGCTGTTCATGGCTGTTGCGCCTGCTCATGCCGGCGCAAGCGTCGGCTCAGGCGCAGGACTATCCGAGCGAAGACCGTGCGGGTGATCATTCCGCTCGGGGCGGGCGGTGGCGGCGATATCTTCACCCGCGCGCTCACCGACGAGCTGCAGAAGCGGCTTGGCCGCTCCTTCGTAGTCGAGAACCGGACCGGCGGCGGCTTGAATATCGGCACGCGTGCCTGCGCGGAATCTCCGCCCGACGGCTACACCATCTGCGTGATCTCGAACGAGCCGATCGTCTACAACCGGTTCCTGTTCAAGAGCCTGCCGTTCAATCCGGAGAAGGATTTCGAGCCGATCACCAATCTGTTCTTCAACACGCTCGCGTTTGCGGTCAATCCCGACGCTGAAGGTCAAGACCATCCCGGAACTGATGGCGCTCGCGAAGACGCAAGCAGCTCTCAGCTACAGCACGTTTTCGTTTCCGCTCGCCTACTTCATGGACAAGCTCAAGAAGCAGTATGGCGTCGACATCGTGCGCGTGCCTTATCGCAGCGGCAACGAGGTGATGACGGCGCTCTTGTCCGGCGCGACGCCGATCACGCTGCTGGGGCTTGCCAACATGGTCCCGCAATTGCAGAGCGGTCACGCGCTGGCGCTTGCGGTCAATGCCAATACGCGCTCGCCGCTGTTTCCCTCGGTGCCGACGATCGCGGAGGCGACCGGCGACGTGCTGCCGCAGTCCTGGTTCGGGCTGTTCGCGCCGGCCGGCACCCCCAAGCCGATCATCAACAAGCTTGCGGCCGAAGTCGCGGCGATCACGGCCGAGCCCACGTTCCACCGGAAGGTCTACATCGATCGCGCGGTCGAGCGGGCAGTCGACACGCCGGAGGCGTTTGCGCGCTTCATCCTGGAAGACCGCGCGACCGCGGCACGCATCGTGAAGGAATCCGGCGTGCAGCCGGAGTGAGTCTCAACAGAGCAAGGCTTGCGATGCTTGTCGCGCGTAGCATCTCTCCGATGTCGTCCCCGCGAAGGCGGGGACCCATACGCCGCAGACTATCGAGACCCTCTCGTCGCGGGGCGAGGGTACCCGCGTTCGCGGCGACGCATGGTCCATAGCCGCGCAACTAAGCTCGTCGGCACTACCGGCAGCATGATGCACGACGCATGCGCGGCATCGTGGTGGATGGTGTCGCTGCCGATCAGCGTCGGATGATAGGGATGCGTGAACACCGCGTCGGTGAGCGCGGAATCACCATTGGCGATCTCGAGCCGGATGCGGTGGCCTTGCTTGAATACATAGGCGCAGGGCAGCACCTCGATATCGAACTGATAGATCTCGCCCGGATTGAGCGGCTGCGGATTGGTGTGAGTGTAGAACGGCCGCAGCGGTGTCGAGCGGCCTAAGTCCTTCTCGCGGTGCGAGGCCTTGAGCCAGCCCTTCGACACGTTGGTGAAGGCCGGTTGCACGCCTTTCGCACGCGCCGCCTCATCCTGTGGATGCTGGTCGGCGAGCTTGACGATGAAGCGGGTGTCGATCTGGTCGGATGAGGCAAAGAGCCTGAGCACGATCGGGCCGGTGACTTCGAGATCCTCGGCGAGCGGCGCCGACGTGAAGGTGAGCACGCGACGCACCGGATCGGGCCGTCCGTCCGGACCAATGCCCACCACGCCGTTGGTCCACTTCCAATCCGGATAGGTGTAGCTCGTCCCGCCTTCGTCTGCAGCCGGCGGCTCCGGTCCGAGCCCGCCGTCGTTGAGCGACGTCACGCTGCCCGATGGTCCCTTGCGCAGATAGTAGGGAACATACTTGGCGCGCGGCAGCGGCCATTCGTCCTCCTCGCGCCAGACGTTGGCGCCGCGCACGTAGAGCCGCGCCGGCGCCCCATCCATGAAGCCGTTGTTCTTGCCCTTGAGGTGGAGGTCGTAGAACGGCAGCAGCTCCTTCTCGTGAAACTCGACCTGGTCGTACTGGTGATGCGCTTCGTGCACGGTCTTGGCGCCGGTGACGACGAGCTTCTTGCGCGCCTTCACCTGCTCGTAGCCCAGGATGTTGCCGCGCAGATGCAGCCCCATCTTGCCCCAGTGCCCGATCGAGAGCACCGGCACCTTGATGTCGCCGAGCCGCCAGTAGGGCGAGCGCTCGCGCCAGAAGTCGTCGTCGAGCGTGTGCTCGGTGATGGCGCCGACGAGATCGAAGCGCATCGGCGCGCGGCCTGAGCGACCGGCAGGGCGGTGCTGGTTGTCGGCGCGCAGGCTTGTGTACCAGTGCGAGCGATAGTTGCAGAAAATTCCGCCGTGATAGTTCGAGCAGCGATACTGGTCGACGAGCCCGTCGTAGGGCGCGATGCAGGCCAGGCCGGGCGGATTTAACGTCGCCATCAGCCACTGCGCCATCGCGTAGTAGGACTGCCCGATGCCGCCGACACGGCCGTTGCACCAGGGCTGCTGCGTGATCCAGGCGATCAACTCGACATAGTCCTGCTGCTCGGTGCGGTCCATGAAGCCGAACTCGCCTTCCGAGCGGCCGGAGCCGCGCACGTCGGCATGCACATAGGCGTAGCCCTGGCTGACGTACCACTCGACCGGCCCGGTCTCGCGCCACAGAAACAGCGGGAAGGCCGGCACGGTGTCGAACTCGTGCTGATAGGGCGAGGCCGCGAACAGCGCCGGCACGGGCCCGTCGCCCGGCGGCCGGTAGACACAGAGCGAGAGCTGCACCCCGTCGCGCATGGAGACCTTGATGTCTTGCTCGATGGTCATGGGTGCGCCCGTTTGCGCCTTGCCGCCGGTTGGGTGCTGCTGCATTGTTTGACCTGCTGAACGAAAGAAACCCTGGTGGGCACGCCATGATCCGTTTGTGCGCCGCGCTGCTTTATGCGCTCGCTCTCGTAATCGCAACGCCCGTGCTGGCGCAGGACTATCCGAACCGGCCGATCCGCGTGATCGTAACGACCAGTCCGGGCGGCATCAGCGACGTGTTCCTGCGCGCGCTCAGCGAGGCCTTGCACCAGCGCCTCGGCCAGCCGCTGGTGGTTGAGAATCGCGCCGGCGGCAACATGATCATCGGGGCGCGCGCCTGCGCGGAGGCGGCGCCCGACGGCTACACGCTCTGCGTCATGCCAGGCGAGCCGCTCACCTACAACCAGTTCCAGTTCAAAAACATTCCCTACGATCCGGACAAGAGCTTCCAGCCGATCACCAACTTTTTCTTTCTGACGCAGACGCTGGGCGTGAGCGCGAAGCTCAACGTGAAAAGCCTCCCGGAGCTTGCCGCCTATTCCAAGGCGCATGCCGGCACGCTCTCCTATTCGGCGCCGTCGTCGTCGCTGATCGTGTTCATGGAGAAGTGGAAGCAGGAGACCGGCGCCGACCTCGTGCGGGTGCCGTTCAAGGGCGGTGCCGACACTATCAACGGCATTCTCTCCGGCGTCACGCCGGTCGGCTTCCTCGGGCTCGGCAACATGATCTCGCATGTGCGCGCCGGCACCATCACTCCCATTCTGACCGACGGCGAGAAGAGCTCACCGCTGATTCCGGATGTCACCACGCTCGGCGATATCGGTTTCGCGCGCGACCACACGCGCGCGTTCTTCGGGCTGCTCGCGCCCGCCGGCATCCCACGCGCGCTGGTCGACAGGCTGCGCGGCGAGATCGTAAGCATCGCGAGCGAGCCTTCCTTCCGCAATCGTCACATGGTCGAGCGTGCGCTCGAGCCGGTAATGAATTCGCCGGAGGAGTTCCGCCAGTTCCTGATCGACGATCGCGTGCGCGCCGAGAAGATCGTGAAAGCGGCGGGGCCGTCGTCGCAGTAGCATATCCTCCCCCTGGCCGAGGCGGCGATATTTCGGCATGCTCGGCTGATCAACAATACGCCTTGGGAGGACGTCACCATGCAGGATGACGCGCGCGAGACGCAGGCGCAAACCAGCCGCCGCCGTTTCATGGCATCCGCCGCGGCGACGCTCGCTGCCGGTGCTGCCGGCCGAATGCCGGCCTTCGCGCAGGGGCCATCACGCACGCTCATCAAGGGCGGCGTAGTCTTGAGCTTCGACCGCGGCGTCGGTGATTTCGATAAGGCCGATGTGCTGATCGAAGGCAGCCGGATCGTCGCGGTACGGCCCGACATCCGCGCGCAGGCGACCGTGATCGATGCCGCCGACATGATCGTGTTGCCGGGGTTCATCGACACTCACCATCATTGCTATCAGAGCGCGTTGCGCAATGTTCTGGCGAACGGGCTGCTCTCGGATTATTTCCGCGACATTTCGGGCGCCGCCACCAATCACTACCGGCCCGAAGATGCCTATATCGGTAACCTGATCGGCGCGCTACGCGCGCTCGACGCGGGCATCACCACGATCACCGATCTCTCGCAGGTCTCCAACACGCCCGAGCATAGCGACGCCCTGATCAAGGGCCTCAAGGATTTCGGCATTCGAGCGCTCTACGCCTATTCGCGCGGCTCGGGCTCCGGCGCTCGCTTTCCGGGCGACGTCGAGCGCATCCAGAAGCAGCACTTCGCCTCGTCGGATCAACTGGTGACGCTCGCGCTCGGCACGGCCGTGAACAAGGAGCAGTGGCTGCTGGCGCGCCGGCATGGCCTGCGCATTTTCACGCACGTGGTCGGCGGCAATCCCGGTGTCGGGCCGGACGAGGTGATGAAGCTCGGCGATGAAGGGCTCATGGGGCCGGACAACGTCTATATCCACTTCACCAATGCGAGCGACGCGCAGATGCGCCGGATCAAGGACACGGGAGGTTCGCTCTCCATCGCCTGTCCGATCGAGATGGCGATGCGGCACGGCACGCCGCCCATTCAGCAGGCGCTTGACGCGGGCATCCGGCCGAGCCTGTCGAGCGACGTCGAGACAACCATGGCCGCCGATATGTTCTCGCAGATGCGTTCGGTGTTTACGCTGCAGCGCGCGCTCCTCAACGAGCGCTCGATCAAGGGCGAGAAGAGCCTGCCGCCGCTGCTCCAGTCGCGCGACGTCATCGAGTTCGCCACGCTGCAAGGCGCTCGCACCGATGCGCTCGACGCGAAGGTCGGCACGCTCACGCCCGGCAAGGAGGCCGACATCGTGCTGCTGCGCACCGACCTCACCAACACGCTGCCATTCAACAACGCCTACGGCGCAGTCGTCACTGCGATGGACACCAGCAACGTCGATACGGTTTTCGTCGCTGGCAAGGCGGTCAAGCGCGCCGGCAAGCTCATCGACGTCGATCTCGCGAGCGTGCGCCGGCAGGCGGCCGCCTCGCGCGACTATCTCGTCGGCCGGCTGGGCTGGCCGCGCTCGGTCATCGACACGAGCTTGTCCGGGCACTAGAGCTTTTGCGAATGCGTTGACCGGCATCCGTTCGTTCCCGCGGAAGCGGGAACCCAGTGCCACTTGTGCCGATTCCGCGATCCGTCGCTCTGGGTCCCCGCTTTCGCGGGGACGAACGGTTGAGGCGCCGTGCTTC
Source organism: uncultured Alphaproteobacteria bacterium (assembly GCA_963817015.1). Classification (GTDB taxonomy): domain Bacteria; phylum Pseudomonadota; class Alphaproteobacteria; order Rhizobiales; family Xanthobacteraceae; genus VAZQ01. The sequence goes on from CAWFMV010000019.1 coordinate 1,120,087, forward strand.
AAATTATCGCAAAGAATTCTGAGCGTGCGTTACGATACCTGCAGCAAGGTGTCGGCGAGCCAGTCGGGCGCGTCCACCATCACGTCGTGACCGGACGCGGGCGCCTCGAAGGTCCGCCAGGTCTTGTCGGCCTTGCACTCGGCCAGCGCTTTGTCGAACGCCGGCTGCGGATACTTCACGGCGCGGATGTAGCTTTTCTTCGCCACCTTCTCGCGTGCGCCGGTGAGCTTGATCGGCTGCAGCGCAACGCCGTTCGGCTGGGCGGTTGTCTTTGAATTGACCCAGGGGCGGTCCTTCTCGTTGACGAAGAACGCCTCGGCGCGCGGCGCCGGCCGCCCGGCTTCGCCGCGGGCGACCGCTTCGAGAAGGGCCTTGCGGCTGAACTCCGAGGCGAAATCGAAGCCGCGCTGGCCGTCCTCGGGCTTGAACGCGTCGACCCACACGATCGATGAGATGCGATCGAGCGTCTGCTCGATGGCGCCGGAGCCGGGCCAGCCGCCGTAGGAATGCACGGCGAGGCAGACGTCGCGCAGGTCCTCCCATTTGATCAGGTTGACGATGTCGGCAATGTGGGTGTCGAGATTGATGTCTTTGCTCATGAGATGCGAGCGATCGCCCACGCCGGTCAGCGTCGGCGTGTAGACCTTGTGGCCTTTCTTTTCCAAGAGGTCGGCGACGCGCCGCCAGCACCAGCCGCCATGCCAGGCGCCGTGCACCAGCACGAAGGTCTTGCGTGCCTGCGCCAGCGCGGGCGTGCCGCCAAGCGCGGCGGCGCTTGCGCCTGCGGTCGCGCTGGCGAGCACGGTTCGGCGCGTCATCGACAGATTGTTCGTATCGGACATGATGATCCTCCCCGGGAGTTTGGCTGTCGCCATTGTTATGAATTGTAGCGGGCTCGTGCGGGCGTGTCGCGGGAGCTCAACGCTGCGGCGCGGAAAAGCGCTTGGCCTGCTCCACCGCCCGCGGCGGCACCGCGACCGCCTGGCGCACGATCTCCTGCAGTCGCTCTCCCGGCAGCGGATCGATGTCGGTGCCGCTCTTGGCGACGTCGGCGAGCAGGCCGGGGTCGCGCATCGCCGCCATGAAGGCGCGGCGCAGCACCACGACCGTGTCGGCCGGTACGCCCGGCGGCGCCACGATCGAGCGGCCGATGTCGCTGCCGCTGGCGTAAAGCCCGAGCACCTGACGCTGCTCCGCGGTCTGGGCCAAATCGACGACCGCGGGCACGTTGGGCAATTCCGGATGACGCGCGAGCGCGTATTGCACCAGGAGATTGATCTTGCCCTCGCGCAGCCATTCCGGCCGCACCGTCTTGGTGATCGACCACGGCCGCACCATGCCTTCGACCTCGCCGCGCTCGACCGCGATGCTCACCATGTTGACGCCTTCATAGCCGGCGACGACCTTGAACTTCATGCCGAACATGGCGTTGAGGATGCGCGGGAACACCACTGACGATGACTCCGGGCCAGTGCCGCCGAGGATCGCCTCTTTGCTGCGCGCATCGTCGATCGTCTTGACCGCGGCCGCGTGCCAGACCTGCTGCACCTCCACGTTGGAATTGATCCGCCCGATCCAGTTGAAGGCCGGCGCATCGTAGCGCAGCGCGCTCTCGCCGAGCGCCTGCGCGATCGCGACCGTCTGCGGCACGACGCCGAGCACGTGCCGTCGCGCACCGCGACATTGAAGAGATGCTGGGTGCCATTGAGCCCGCCGGCGCCCGGCATGGTGCGCACGATCACGGTGGGCTTGCCGGGCAGGTGGGCGCCGAGGTGTCGCGCCAGGATGTCCGCATAGGTGGTGTAGCCGCCGCCCGCCCCGAAGCTCGACACAATGGTGATGGTCTTGCCGGTGAAGTCCGGCTCGGCCTGCGCGGCGGAGGCGAGAAGGACGAACAGGCCGGGCAGCAGCGCACTTTTGGGCATTGGTATGGCCATGACGGTGACCCGCCTGTGGATAACTGGGAAAACCCTGGGCGATCCCATTTACCTGACTGCCGACCCTATTCTGCCTCAGATTACCGGCTACGTTAACGAATCAGTAAGTGATTCGTGGAATCACCATGCGTTTCTCTCCCCAGTTCCTCGATGAGCTGCGCGCCCGGCTTCCGGTCTCGGAGGTGGTTGGGCGGCGCGTGAAGCTGCGCAAGGCCGGGCGGGAATGGAAGGGCCTTTCGCCCTTCAACAAGGAGAAGACGCCGTCGTTCTTCGTGAACGACCAGAAGCAGGCGTGGTTCGACTTCTCGTCCGGTAAGAACGGCTCGATCTTCGACTTCGTGATGATCACCGAAGGGCTCTCGTTCCCGGAGGCGGTCGAGCGGCTCGCCGCCGAAGCCGGCATGCCGCTGCCCAAGGTCTCGCATGAGGAAGAGGCGCGCGAGGAGAAGCGCCGCAGCCTTGCCGACGTCATGGAGTTGGCGGCGCAATTCTTCGAGGCGACGCTCGCGGGCCGCACCGGCGCCAAGGCGCGCGGCTATCTCGCCGACCGCAGCCTCGATCCAGCCACGCAGGTGAGGTTCCGCCTCGGCTACGCGCCTGCCGAGCGCTTTGCGCTCAAGGAGCATCTGGGCAATCAGGGCGTCTCGGTCGACGACATGGTGGCGGCCGGCCTCCTCGTTTCGGGCGACGACATCCCGGTGCCCTACGATCGCTTCCGCGATCGGGTGATGTTTCCGATCACCGACCCGCGCGGGCGGGTGATCGCCTTTGGCGGCCGCGCGCTGGAGAAGGATGCGCAGGCGAAATACCTGAACTCGCCCGAGACCTCGCTCTTTCACAAGGGCGGAACGCTCTACAACATCGCGATGGCGCGGGCGGCGACGCATAAGGGCGCGCCGGTGGTCGCGGTCGAGGGCTATGTCGACGTGATCGCGATGGTGAATGCCGGCTACGAGGGTGCAGTGGCGCCGCTCGGCACCGCGCTCACCGAGGACCAGCTCGCGCTGATCTGGAAGATGGCGGACGAGCCGATCCTCTGCTTCGACGGCGACGGCGCCGGGCGCCGCGCCGCCTATCGGGCCGTCGACATCGCGCTGCCGCTGGTGCGGCCCGGCAAGAGCCTGCGGTTTGCGTCACTGCCGGAAGGCCAGGATCCGGATGACCTGTGGCGCTCAGGCGGTCGCGAGGCCATCGATGCGGTGCTTTCAGCCGCGCGTCCGCTCGCCGACATGCTCTGGATGCGCGAGACCGAAGCCGCAAGCTTCACGACTCCCGAGCGGCGCGCCGCGCTGGAATCGCGTATCGGCGAGATCACCGCCACGATCGGCGACGAGACCGTGCGCAAGTATTATCGGCGCGATTTCGGCGAGCGGCTGCGGCGGCTGTTCTTTGGCTCTGCCGAGTGGCCTCGGCCGGGACAATCGCCGGTGCGGCGGCCGAACAACGAATGGCGTGGAGCGAACAAGGATCGTAAGCCGGGCCGCAACGCAAAGCCGGCTGCTCGCTATTCGTCATTCGCGGCTCGCCCGGCCGATGGCCCCTACGTGGTCGCGAGCCCGCAGCTGGCCGCAAGCCCAATCATGCGTGGCCACCGCGCCGCCATGCCACTTCGGGAGGCACTGATCCTGCAAGCTGCGATCAACCACCCCTGGTTGCTCGACGAGCATCTGGAGACGCTGGAAGGCACCGAGTTCCGTCACCCCGACGCCGAGAAGGTGAAGGCTGCGCTGATCGACATCGCGGCCCATCACGGTGCTTCGGGCGGCGCCGCCGACGGCGAGGCGGTGCGCGCTGAGCTTCTCCGCCGCGGGGTTGCCGAGCTGGTCGAGCGCATCGAGCGCGCGATCACTGTTCCATCGGTATGGGGCGCGCGCCCGGATGCAGCGCCGGCCGATGTGGTGATGACCTGGAATCAGCTTTTTGCCTTGCATCGGCAGTGGCATTCCCTAATTAAGGAGCTCAAGGATGCCGAGCAGGCCTTGGGCCGGGATACGACCGAGGCCAACTACACCTGGTTGCAGGACGTCAAGGCACGCCTATCGGAGATCGAGGGGACCGAAGCCCTGGTTGAGGGGTTTGGCGCCTCGTCGGGCCGAGGGGCAGCAGGTTTTTGACGTCGATGCTCGGGCTGGGCGCTCGGGCTGGGTGTTCAAGGCCGGGAGGCGGGGGAAGTTGCTGGCGTGAGGCGGGTTCACCATGGAGCCTGCAGGAACAAAGGTTAATCGGGGCTTAGGGCTGCTCCGCGACACTGGGAATGCGATTCGATTGGAAAGCGGTTCGGGGGTGGTGGCCGGGGGCGGGCACTGCCCATCGTGACATGCCTAGCTCGTGACCACTAGATCGTGACCGCTGCAGGTCGTGACATGTGTGGATGGGGGGCAGGCCGGGGTGGCAGTGGGCGTGGAGGTAGTTAAGTAGGTTCCCGGGGAGCTTTCGGGCGGCAGGTGAGTCGGTGTCATGACGTGGCGCATGAAAAATGGCCTGGTGCATGAAAATGGCTTGGCGCATGAAACATGGACTCTCTGCATAGGGTAGGGGACCTGCAGATTGGCGTGCGCGTTTTCCCTGGGGCAGGGGGCTGAGGAGATATTGATGGCGAGCAAAGCAAAGACGGCGGTTCTGAAGGAGAAGGAAGAGGTGAAGACGGAGACCCCTGAAAAGGATGCCCCGGATACACCGGATACGCCGCTGCCGTTGCTCGATCTGTCGGATGCAGCCGTCAAGAAGCTCATTCGCGGCGCCAAGAAGCGCGGCTACGTCACTGTCGACCAGATCAACGCGGTCCTGCCCTCCGAGGAGGTCAATTCCGAGCAGATCGAGGACGTCCTCGCCATGTTCAGCGAGATGGGCGTCAACGTGGTCGAGAACGAGGACGCCGAGCCCGAGGATGAGGCGCGCGAGGAGCCGGATGAGGAGCCCGAGGGCGGTGAGGTCGTCGAGGTTCAGCGCGCATTGCCGGTCAAGGCCGAGGCCAAGGAACCGGCCGAGCGCACCGATGATCCGGTAAGAATGTACCTGCGCGAGATGGGCTCGGTGGAGCTTTTGTCGCGCGAGGGCGAAATCGCGATCGCCAAGCGCATCGAGGCCGGCCGCGAGGCCATGATCGCAGGCCTGTGCGAGAGCCCGCTCACCTTCCAGGCCATCATCATCTGGCGCGACGAGCTCAATGAGGGCAAGGTCTTCCTGCGCGACATCATCGATCTTGAGGCGACCTACGCGGGTCCCGACGCCAAGGGGATGCCGGCGCCGGTCGGCCCCGATGGCCAGCCGATCGTAGTCCCGGGCGGTCCCGCACCGAACGGCAACGGTCAGCCGCCGCAGATGGCGGCGCCTGCGACCGCGCCGGTGGGCGCGACCCCGTTCAAGGTTCCGCCGCGTCCCGGCTCCGCTCACGAGGATGGCGAGGAAAAGCCCGAGGGCGCGCCGGAATTTGACTTCGACGATGACGATATGGAGGGCTCGCTGTCGCTGGCCGCGATCGAGGCCGAGCTCAAGCCAAAGGTGCTTGAGACCTTCGACAAGGTCGCGAGCGAATATAAGCGCCTGCGCCGGCTGCAGGACCAGGACATCGCGTTGCGCCTCAAGAGCGACGCGCTGACCCCCGCGCAGGAGCGCAAGTACAAGAAGCTTAAGGAAGAGATCATCGCCGAGGTGAAGTCGCTGCGGCTGAACCAGGCGCGCATCGATTTACTGGTCGAGCAGCTCTACGACATCAACAAGCGCCTGGTCGGCTACGAGGGCCGGCTGATGCGCCTTGCCGAGAGCCATGCTGTCACGCGCGAGGACTTCCTGCGGCAGTATCAGGGCTCCGAGCTCGATCCGCGCTGGCTCAACCGCGTCTCCAAGCTCTCCGCCAAGGGGTGGAAGAGCTTCGTCGCCCGCGACAAGGAGAAGATCAAGGAGCACCGCACCCAGATCCATACGCTGGCGGGCGAGACCGGTCTCGAGATCGGCGAGTTCCGCAAGATCGTGCAGATGGTGCAGAAGGGCGAGCGCGAGGCGCGCCAGGCCAAGAAGGAGATGGTGGAGGCGAACCTGCGCCTCGTCATCTCGATCGCCAAGAAGTACACCAACCGCGGCCTGCAGTTCCTCGACCTGATCCAGGAAGGCAACATCGGCCTGATGAAGGCGGTCGACAAGTTCGAGTATCGCCGCGGCTACAAGTTCTCGACCTACGCCACGTGGTGGATCCGGCAGGCGATCACCCGCTCGATCGCCGACCAGGCGCGCACCATCCGCATCCCGGTGCACATGATCGAGACGATCAACAAGATCGTGCGCACGAGCCGGCAGATGCTCAACGAGATCGGCCGCGAGCCGACGCCCGAGGAGCTTGCCGAGAAGCTCGGCATGCCGCTCGAGAAGGTGCGCAAGGTGCTCAAGATCGCCAAGGAGCCGCTGTCCTTGGAGACGCCCATCGGTGATGAGGAGGACTCGCACCTCGGCGATTTCATCGAGGACAAGAACGCGATCCTGCCGATCGATGCGGCGATCCAGTCGAACCTGCGCGAGACCACGACGCGCGTGCTTGCCTCGCTCACACCACGCGAGGAGCGCGTGCTGCGCATGCGCTTCGGCATCGGCATGAACACCGACCACACGCTGGAAGAAGTCGGCCAGCAGTTCTCGGTGACGCGCGAGCGCATCCGGCAGATCGAGGCGAAGGCGCTGCGGAAGCTGAAGCATCCGTCGCGGAGCAGGAAGCTGCGGAGCTTCTTGGACAACTAATAGGGTTCATGGGGCATATCCTCTCCACGTCATGGCCGGGCTCGTCCCGGCCATCAGCGTCTTTGATGTATTGTCGTGATTTTGAGACGTGGATGCCCGCGACGTCAGCGCGTTCACGCGCGTCTTCGACGCGCTATGCGCGGGCATGACGAGCCGAACGTTGCGGGGGGGCGCTAAGGCTGCCTCTCGGTCCGCTCGCGTCCTGCATCCTTCCCACCTTCATCTCCGTATCTGTGCCAACGCCGCCCCCGCGGCGTCGATGCATGGGAGGTGTCAATGAATATCCGTCGGATCGCAGTCGCCGCGGTGACCTTTATGGTGCTCGCGCTGCCGGGCGCTCGGGCGCAAGGGAAACAAGAGAACTACACAAACTGGCCGCCGCTGCAGAGCACGTTCGAGTTGACCGGCGGCAACGGCATCATGATCAAGGGCTACGACCCGGTGATCCTGCGCGACAAATGCGTGACCACCTTCATGGCGGTGACGCCGGCGCCCGACGTCAACGTCTACTTCAACGTCATCGAGTTCGAGGCGACGCCCGTGCAAGGCGGCACGCTCTGCGCCAACGGCAAGTGGCGCGCGATGGATGGCAGCGCGACGGGCACGACGCCGTTCCGGATGTTCTTCAAGGATGGTTCGTTCCGGCGCGCGCCGTGAGAGATGTCAGCGCGGGATGCCGTAGTGCCGCGGCGGCAGCGGCACCATGCGGCCGGCATTGATGCTCTGGTTGATCTGCCGGTTGAGGGTGCCGCGCCAGGCGTCCTGGCCGATCTTCGGATCGATCTTGGGATAGAGCGCGGCGCGGAATTGCGTTGGATCGACGGCCGGGATCGGCTTCATCTGCACCTGCGGAATCGTGACCCGCTGCGTGGCAAGCTGTTGCTTGATCGATGACAGCCATACCTTCTGCAGGCCGAACATCGCGGCGCCGCCGATGCAGAAAGCCAGCACTGCTTTGATAACAAGACCCATGACACGCCGGTTGCGCACGCCCGTGATCGATACGGGCAAGCCTAATGCGCGCGGCTTAAAGACCCAGCAAGCAACACTGCCGACTTGCGGCGCAGGTCTTTACCAATTGGAAGTCTTTACCAATTGGAAGCCATAGCGACGATCGCCGCCTCTCAATGCCCGGCCGACTTCGCGGCCGCGACCGTCATCGGTGTTACGCTGTAGACATCCGGGAACAGCGCCTTGAGCTGCTCGACCTTGGGCCGGTCGTTGATGGCGATATAGGGGTGGTTGGGATTCTTGGTGGCGAAGTCCTGGTGATAGTCCTCGGCCGGATAGAACGCCGCCTTGTCGGTATCGGTCTTGGTCACGATCGGCTTCCCGAACACGCGCGTGGTGTCGAGCTGCGCGATATAGGCCTTGGCGACGCGGCGCTGCGCCTCGCTCTGCGCAAAGATCTCGGAGCGATATTGCGTGCCGAAGTCCGGCCCCTGGCGGTTGAGCTGGGTCGGGTCGTGCGCGACCGAGAAGAAGATCTGCAGGATCTTGCCGTAGGAGGTCACGCGCGGATCGAAGGTGACGCGCACCGCCTCGGCGTGGCCGGTGCGCCCATAGCTCACGGCCTGATAGTTTGCGTCCTTGGCGTCGCCGCCGGCATAGCCCGACACGGCGTTGCGCACGCCCTTGGTGTGCTGGTAGACCGCCTGCACACCCCAGAAGCAGCCACCCGCGAGCACCGCGGTTTCAAGCCCCTCGCTCTCGTTCCCAGCGCTTATGGGCTCGTCGAGCGCCGGCGGATCGATGCGCACCGCAATGGATTCCGAGCGCGCCGTGATCAGCGGCAGCAACGCAAGCACGGGCAGCAGCAGGATCGAAAGGCCGAGGGCATTGGACAAGCGCATGGTTCATCCTCCGGCGGCCGCGTGGGTGGAGGCGGCCAGCACATTCTACGATGTTCTACGGTCGAAATGGAGCACCTGTTACGCGCTGAATCGACGCGCGCTGTCGCGGCCCGGAAATCGCGGCGAAATCAGCCCGTTCGTGCCGCGCACAATCGTACCAGCCAATCGGAACTCTGAGGTAGCGGCGATTGTTTCCCCTGTCATGCCTTTGCGCTACGTTGGCCTGTTTTCCGGGAGGAGGTTGTCACCATGGTGAAATTCTTGGCGTTCATCGGAGTTGTTGCGATCGGTGTCGCGGTCGCCGCAGCGGTGTTTTTCTTTGGTGGATTCTACAGCGTGGCGGCGACCGACGCCGATCCTGCGCTCGTCGATCGCATGCTCATCCAGGTGCGCCAGGCATCGATCGCGCGCCATTCTGCTGTTCCGATGCCGGCCGAGGATGCCAGCGCGGTAGAGGCGGGCGCGCGCGCCTATGCGACGCGCGGCTGCGTCAATTGCCATGGCGCCCCGGGCGCCGACTGGGCGAAGTGGTCGGAAGGGCTGCGGCCCGACCCCGCCGACCTCAAAGAAGTCTCGGGCGAGCGCAAGCCGGGTGAGCTGTTCTGGGTGATCAAGAACGGCATCAAGATGACCGGCATGCCGGGCTTCGCGACGAGCGGCGTGGGCGACGACGAGATCTGGAAGATCGTCGCTTTCGTGAAAAAGTGGCCCTCGGTCACGCCGGAGGACTACAAGGCCTGGACGGCGTCGGCCACGGCACCGCCGCCGGGCTGATCTCACCGCGCGCGGTGCGGCATGCACACATCGTGGCGGGCGTCACGCGAATGTGGCGGTGTAGAAGTAAAGAACAGTGCCACATCGTTCCCTCCCCCCTTGCGGGGGAGGGACAGGGAGAGGGGTGAGCTACAAACACAGCGGTTGCCCCTAACTCGTTTCGTTTCTCTCGATGCCTAAGCTTGCGGTGGCAGAGAGTTCGCATGCCGAGCTTCATTGCCACCCCCCTCCCTGTCCCTCCCCCGCAAGGGGGGAGGGAACCGTGTGGCACGCACCTTCGCATCTCACGGCCTGCGAACCTGGCGATGTGTGCATGGCTTGGCGCGAAAGCGGGAATGCTGCGCCGCTACTCCACGCCCTCGACGATGCGGAAGTCGCGCTCGCCGGCGTTGTTGAACACTTTCAGCGCGGCCTGATAGGCCGGGCCGTCGTGCGCCGCGATCGCGGCCGCCACGCTCGGAAACTCGATCACCACGATGCGCTCCTTGATGCCGGCCTCATAGGCCTGCGCGGCGACGCCACGCGCCAGGAACTTGCCGCCCGCCGCCGCCAGTGCCGGCCCGGCGAGCTTGGCATAGGCTGCCACCGCCTCCGGATTCGAGATCGATCGATACGACGACACCCAGTACGCCTTCGCCATTGTCTGCTCCGTCACCTGTTCGAGCCCCTAACGGGCGCCGCATCCTTAAAGCAATGCCGGGCGTCCGTCACCCCGGCGGGTGGGCCTTGAAGTAGGCGGCGTCCTCCGCCGACTGCCGCCACTCGCCGTTGCCGCGCCAGTCGACATGGCGGCTCGCCATGTCGGCGCCGTAGCGCACCCGGAACAGGAGCGTGCGATTGGGGCCGTTCTCGTATTCATGCAGCTCGCCCGGCGGATGCACCACGAACGAGCCCGGCACGATGGCGATGGTCTCCTTCGGCGTGCGCATGGTGCCGCCGCCCTCGAAGCAGAAGTAAATCTCGGTCGCGTCCGGGTGGCAGTGATACGGGCTGATCTGGCCCGGCTCCCAGCACGCGACCGTGACGTCGCCTTCTTCGACCTCGCCGAGGATCTTCTCGACGTGCTTCTTCGGGTCCCAGGCCTGCTCCTTGCGTAGATCGAACACCTGCATGGCTTAACCTCCGTGCGCTCCATCTCATAAAGCACGGCCAGCGTCTCGAACAGGTGCCTTCCCTGCCGCGGCCCGATCGGGCATGGTGCCGCCGCCAACGGACCAGTACTGCCGACTTGGGGGAATGTGAGTTCATGCTGCAGAAGCCGAAATGCCCGATCATCGCGCTCGAGGAGCACTATGCCGACGACGAGCTGGTCGCGACCTACACGGGGCTCGACGTCAATCCGGTGCCGGCGATCGTGACCCGGCTGCGCGATGTCGGCGAGGAGCGCCTGAAGGCGATGGACGCCGACGGCATCGACATGCAGGTGCTCTCGCATACCGCACCCTCGACCCAGAAACTCCCCGCGGACGTGGCAGTCGATTTCTCGCGCCGGGTCAACGACCGGCTCGCCCAGCTGATCAAGACGCATCCTACTCGCTTTGCGGGCTTCGCAGCGCTGCCCACCAGCCTGCCGGATGCCGCCGCCGACGAGCTCGACCGCTGCGTCACCGCGCTCGGCTTCAAGGGCGCCATGATCCACGGGCTCGCCAACGGAATATGGCTCGACGACAAGCGCATGTGGCCGATCTTCGCGCGCGCCGAGAAGCTCGACGTGCCGATCTATCTGCATCCGTCGATGCCGCAGCAGCCGGTGATCGACTCCTATTATAAGGAGTACGCCGCCCGCTATCCGATCTTCCTGCGCGCCGCCTGGGGCTATACGCTCGAGACCGCGACGCAGGCGGTGCGGCTCGTGCTCTCCGGCGTGTTCGACGCGCATCCGAACCTCAAGATCATCCTCGGCCATCTCGGCGAGGGCGTGCCGTTCCTCAATTGGCGCATCAACAATGCGTTCATGCGCTCGGAGAAGGATTCGGTTCCGTTCACCGACATCTTCCGCAAGCACTTCTATGTCACCACCTCCGGCTTCTTCTCCGACACCGCGCTTCTGTGCAGCGTGATGGAGCTCGGCGTCGACCGCATCATGTTCTCGGTTGACTATCCGTTCGAGGCGCAGCCGCCGGCGCCGCGCTGGCTCGCCAACATTCCGCTCTGCGACGAGGACAAGGCCAAGATCGCAAGCGGCAACGTCAAGCGGCTGCTGAAGCTGTAAGTCCATGGTTTGAAGAAGCGTAGGCAACAATGAAAGTTGGAATCTTCGATCACGTCGAGCGCGCCGATCGCCCGATCGCGACCACCCTCGACGAGCGTCTCAAGTTCGCTGCCGCCGCCGACGAAGCCGGCATCTACGGGCTGCATGTCGCCGAGCATCACGCAACGCCGCTCAATCTGGTGCCGGTGCCGGGCATCTATCTTGGCGCGGTCGCGCGTGCGACCACGCGAATCCGGCTCGGGCCACTCGTCTATCTGCTGCCGCTCTATTCGCCGCTGCGGCTCGCGGAGGAGATCTGCATCCTCGACCATCTCAGCAATGGGCGTCTTGAGATCGGCGTCGGCCGCGGCGTCTCGCCGTTCGAGCTCGGCTATCACAAGGTGGCGCACGCGGATTCGCGCGATATCTTCATCGACGCGTTCAACTGCATGACGACCGCGCTCTCGAGCGACACGTTCAGCTACACCGGCAAGCACTACACCTACAAAGACGTGCCGATGGCGCTGCGTCCGCTGCAGCAGCCGATGCCGCCGTTCTGGTACGGCTCCTCCAACACGACCGGCGCCGCCTGGTCGGGCGAGCACGGCATGCACTTCGTGGCCAACGGCCCCACCGCCTACGCCAAGGTCAACATCGACGCCTATCGCGAGGCGCTCGCCAAGCGTGGCGGCCCAGTGGTGTCGAAGCCCGAGTTCCGCGGCGGCGCCGTGATCGGTGCGCTGCGCCATATCGTGATCGCGGAGACGGATGAGGAGGCGCGGCGGCTCGCCAAGCCCAACGTCGAGTATCACGTCGAGCACCTCAACTGGCTGCGCAAGAAGCACGCCCAGAACGAGGCGCAGGTGCGTGGCCTCGTGCCGCGCGGCGTCACCTTCGAGGAGTGGGAGAAGGACGGCATGGCGATCGCCGGCTCGCCCGCCACGGTCGTGGCCGAGATCGAGCGCCAGACGCACGAGCTCGGCATCAATTATCTGCTCTCGTATCTGTTCTTCGGCACGCTCACGCTCGAGCAGGCCATGCGCTCGCTCAAGCTGATGGCGACCGAGGTGATGCCGAAGATCGAGAAGCTGTGACTCTCCGTTGTCGTCCCCGCGCAGGCGGGGACCCATACGCCGCAGTCAAACAATATGGCGCGGTCTTCATAACAAGGGAAAGTTGGTGGTTATGGGTCCCCGCCTGCGCGGGGACGACAGCCATAGCGATTGTGCCAAATGACAAAATAGGGAACGGCGCGTAGGTTAAGCCCATGCCAATCGTGATCACTGACGCCGACGCGGCGCGCCTCCTTTCGATTCCCGAGGCGATCGAGGCCATGCGGGTGGCGTTCCGCGATCTCGCCGAGGCGAGGGCGGTCAATCCGCCGCGCTTGCGTTATGGCATCGAGACGCCCGATGGCGGTCGGCGCTATACCGCCAACATCCACGCCGGTGCAGTCCAGAGCTATTCGGTCGCTTGCGTGCGCGCAGGCTCCAACTTCACGGTCGCGACCAACGATCCGCAGCGCAAGGCGCTCGCCGACCCCGACGCGCCGAACTGGACCATCATCGTGCTCTACGATCTCACGACTGGCGAGCCGCTCGCCTTCATGCACGAGTCTTATCTTTCGGGCCTGCGCGTGGGCGCGACCAGCGCGCTGGCGGTCTCCGAGGTTGCGCGCCCGGATGCCTCGGTGCTCGGCCTCTTCGGCACCGGGCAGCAGGCGTTGCCGGGTTGCCGGGCGATCTGCGCGGTGCGCCCGATCAAGCGCGTGCAGGTCTTCAGTCCAAATCCGGCGCACCGGCAGGCATTTGTGAAGCGCATGGCGGGTGAGAGCGTCGAGGTCGTTGCCGTTGATGATCCGCGCGAGGTCGTGCGCGGTGCGCATATCGTCAGTTGCGCGACCAATTCGAAGACGCCGGTCCTTCGCGGCGACTGGCTCGAGCCCGGCCAGATGGTCATCACCATCGCCAATTCCGATGTGCTCAATACGCGGCGCGAGGTCGATGAGACGACCTTCGCGCGCGCGAGCGCGATCATCATCAACGACTGGGACAGCGTCAGCGCCAATCGCCAGGTCGAGTTGCTGGAGCCGATCGAGAAAGGGCTGGTCAAGCGCGAGGCCGTGCATACGCTCGGCGATCTCGTTGCCGGCAAGGTCAAGCTGCGCCCCGATCCGGGCGCGATCGTCTACTATAAGAACAACACAGGGCTCGCGATGCAGTTTGCGGCTTGCGGTGCTATCGTTCACCGCAAGCTTGCGGCGGAAGGAACTACCCGAACCATTCCGCTTGAATGGTTCGCAAGTGCACGCAGCTGAAACCTTAGTGATTTCAATGATTCGACGTGTGCGGCGCACCATAAATCGCAGGAATGTTCCAAAATATTTTCTCGACACGGTAATTTAGTCACGTCATGCTCTAACTGTTTACGCCTTGTTTATACGCCGGGTAGGACATGGCCGGGACTGATGTTGCGGACGCCGAAGGCGATCCGACGACTGTTACTGCGTGCGCGCCGGTGAAGGGCGTTGCGCGGCTCATGGCCACCTTTGGCGTCGTCAGTGGCCTTTGGCTTCTGGCCGCGAGTCGCTGGATTGTCACCGACACTGTCGTTCCCTGGGACTCCAAGAACCAATTTTATGCCTTCTTCCGGTTCCTGGCTTCGTCGATCCACGCTGGCGTGTCGCCGTTCTGGAATCCCTATCACTATGGCGGGCATCCGAGCGTTGCCGATCCGCAGTCACTGATCTTTGCGCCGCTGTTCGTGCTATGGGCGCTGATCGATCCCGACGCCGTCGCTGCGCGCGTTCGATCTCATCGTGTTTGCGCATCTCCTGGTCGGTGGCCTCGCGATTGCAACGATCGGCTGGCGGGCAGCCTGGCCGTTGTCGGCCTGCGTGCTGGCGGCCGTGCTGTTCATGTTCGGCGGCGCTGCCGCGGGCCGGCTGCAGCACACCGGCCTGATCATTACTTATGGGCTGTTTCCGCTGGCGATTTTGTTGCTGCAGCTCGCGCTCGAGCGTCGCTCGCTTGCGAGCGCGCTGGGCTTTGCCTTCGTGGCGTCGGCGCTCGCGCTCGGGCGCAACCAGGTCTCGATGCTCATGTGCTTCGCGCTCGCCGCCATGGTGGTCGGTGAGATCGCGACCGCTGCAACGTCCGCTGCGCTATCTGCGCGAGCGTGCCGCCGTGCTGATCACGATCGCGATCGTCGGATTTGCGCTGTGCGCGGTGCCGTTCCTGCTCACCATGCAGTTCGCGGCACTGTCGAACCGGCCAAGCCTCACGCTCGAGATTGCGCTTAAGGGTTCGCTCTATCCTGCACACCTGGCACAGCTGATGGTGCCCGACATCTATGGCGTGCAGGACTATTTCTGGGGACCTGGCCCCGCGACCGTGCCGGCGACGGCCTATACGGACAACTCGTTCAACTACATGTTCGTCGGCTTCGTGCCGATCGTGCTGCTCATCTGGTTCGGCATTCTCGGCGGCGGCGCGTTCCGGCGCGGCCGCATGCTCATCACCGCCATTGCGGCTGTGGCGGTGGTCTATGCGCTCGGCCGCTACACGCCTCTGTTCGCGCTGGCGTTCGAGTGGGTGCCGGGCGTCGACAAGTTCCGCCGTCCGGTCGATGCCAATTTCGTGCTGGTCGCCGCGCTCGCACTCACCTGCGGCCACCTGTTGTCCGATTACGTGCGTGCCGGTCTGCCGCGTGTGCGCATGATGGCGAGCGTTGGAGTTGTTGTTGGCGTCGTCGCGCTGCTGGCCTGGGCGGTCATATTCTCGGCGCAGCAAGGATACGGTCGCGAGTCGCTCATCGCGGTGCTGATGGCGGCGCCGATTGCACTTGGAGTGATCGCCATCCTTGCCTTCGCGCGCACGCCGCGCGCGCGCGCCATCGCGGCGTCCGTGGTGACACTGATCGCGGCCGGCGACCTGCTGTGGTGGAACGTCGAGTTCCGTCTCAATGCCGAGCGGCGCTCGGCCTATTCGGTGCTCGAGGAGCCCAGGCCCGCCGATGCCAAGGTGATCGATCTGATCGAGCGGCTGGTGCACGAGCGTCAAGCCGTGGGCGAGCGTCCGCGCATCGAGGTCATTGGCATGGGCGGCCCGTGGCAGAATCTCGCGGTGGTGCGCGGGCTCGAAGCCACCAACGGCTACAATCCGCTGCGCATCGGCTTCTACGATCGGCTCGTCTCGCCGGGTGAGGGCAACTGGCGGCTGGATCTGCGCGACTTCCCGGCCTCATTCGACAACTATGATTGTGCGCTCGCGCGCGCGCTCGGGCTCGAATTCGTGGTGCTCAACCGCCCGATCGAGCAGGTGCCGCATCTCGCGCGCCGGCCGGTGGCGGACGTGCTGCAGGCAGGCCCCGACGTGTGGGTCTATCGCCTGCGAGACCCTTCTCCACGGCTGAAGTTCTCACGCCGCATCCAGGTCGCCGATGCCGACGCCATCACGACGACTGGCCAACTGCTCGCGAGTCCCTCGCCCGATCGCGTGCTGATCGACGATGATACTCTGCCGTCCGGCATCTATCCGGCGGAGGCAAACGCCGGCCGCGCCCGCATCGTGTCCTGGCGCGCTGACCGGGTGGAGATCGAGACCGACAGCGATCTCGGCGGTATGCTGGCGCTGCACGACGTCTACTATCCGGGCTGGATCGCCGAGATCGACGGTGCACGTGCACCGATCCTGCGCGCCGATGTCCTGTTCCGCGGCCTCGAGGTGCCGGCCGGCCGGCACAGAATTGTGTTCCGCTTCGCCCCCTTCGCGCTCGACAACCTGCGCAACGCCCTCAAGCTGGTGACGCACCGGTCGGAATAGGCGCGTTCAGACCCGGCGAGCTCCGCGCCATATTCTTTGCATGCAAATGTCGGAACGCAGCGTGCCCCGGCGTCTTTAGGCTGGAGCCGCCACTCGGACCAGTGCTCACCGGCGGCCGCACGCAAACATGCAAGAGGTTCAGTCATGAAAGTCATGGTGATCGTCAAGGCCACGAAGGCGTCGGAAGCCGGCCAGATGCCGAGCCAGCAGCTGTTGTCCGACATGGGCAAGTTCAACGAGGAGCTGGTGAAGGCCGGCATCATGCAGGCAGGCGAAGGCCTGCACCCGTCGAGCAAGGGGTGCGCGGGTGCGCTTCTCGGGCAAGAGCCGCACCGTCATCGACGGGCCTTTCGCCGAGACCAAGGAGCTCATCGCCGGCTTTTGGCTGTGGAAAGTGTCATCGCTGCAGGAGGCGTTGGACTGGGTCAAGCGCTGCCCCAATCCACACGAGGAGGAATGCGAGCTCGAGATCCGACCCGTGTTCGAGGTCGAGGACTTCGGCGATGCGGCCACGCCGGAAATCCGCGAGCGGGACGCGCGCCTGCGAGCGCAGGTGGCAGAGAGCAAGTGAACGACATCTTCTCCACGTCGTGGCCGGGCACAGCGCGCGAAATGCGCTTATGTCCCGGCCACCCGCATCTTTGACGTCGATGCATCCATCTATTTCGCTTGTTGCAGGTTCAGCTTACGCACCACCTGGTCGAAACGCGCCATGTCGCTTCGCACGAATGCCGCGTAGTTCGCAGTGCCGTTTTCTTCCATCACCATGCCGAGCTGCGTCATGCGCGCGGCCATCGCCGGCTCACGCAACGACTTCGCGGCCTCGGCTTGCAGCCGTGCGACAATTCTTGGCGAGGTTCCGGCCGGCGCCTGCAATCCCATCATGGTCGCTACGTTGAAGCCCTTCACGCCGGCCTCGTCGCAGGTCGCGATTGACGGCGTCGATGGCGAGCGCTGCGCGGTGCTGATGCACAGCCCGCGCAGCTTTCCGGCCGCGATCAACTCAACGACATTGGGGATGCCGGACCAACCGGCCTGAATTTCGCCGGTCAGCAGCCCGTTCACCATGGCCGAGCCGCCGCGATAGGGCACGTGCAGCAGATCGATGCCGGTCTGTTCGGCGAAGATCGCGAATGTGAGCTGGTGGATCGAGCCCGCGCCGGCGGAGCCGAAACTCATTTGCCCTGGCTGTTTCTTCGCAAGCGCGATGAATTCACCGAGTGTCTTCGCCTGGACATCAGGATTGGTCACCAGGATGGTCGGCAGGGTCACGAGCGCCGTGACCGGGGTGAAATCCTTGATCGGGTCGTAACCGAGGCCCGGAGTGAGCGCCGGGTTGATGGCGAGCGCGCCCGAGTCGCCAAACATCAGCACGTGGCCGTCCGGCGGAGCTTTCGCGACGGCGTTAGCCGCCACTACGCCGCCTGCGCCTGGCACGTTCTCGACGATGAACGGCTTGCCGAAGGCCGCGGTGAATTTGTCGGCAAGCAAGCGTGCCATCACGTCGGGATTGCCGCCTGGACCTGCGGGTGCGACCAGTCGCACGGTCCGTGTCGGCCACGTATCGTCCTGCGCGGCCGCCTGCGACGCAAAGGTCAGCGCAAGGCCAAGCATCAGGGCCGTCCACGTCTTCACCGCCATTGCCCGCTCCACCAAGCTTGTGGGCACACTTGCTGCGCCCACGCTTAAGAGCGACTGGAGGCACATCGCGAGAGTGGACGCCAAATTTCAGACCGCGACAAGTCGCTGGTCGAGGATCGGCATCGCTCTGTTCGGCGGGATCACAGGCGCGGCGGGCGGCTTTTTGCATCGCTCTGCCGACCTCACACGTGTGTTCGGGCCTCGCATCGGGCTGCGCACCGTCGATGGGCCACCGCACGCTCAGCGGGGCGCACTTCGGGTCAAACTCATTCCGGATCGGCGCGGCCGATGGCGGCTTTTCTGTGAATGCGAACGGATCATTGTGGTTGCAACTGATGAACGTCCCATGATCTGGCCATCAGGCAGAAGGGACGATGGCTCAGGAATCATTTGCGCTTTTGCCTGGAGGTTTCTGGATACCATACATCACTGAGCGGCATCCATGCTCACCATTTTGCCCAGGACCTGAGACATAGAATTGGAGTCCAGCACCTTCGCCGCCATGGCGTATTCAGCTCGTTCATCGCTGTCCTTTTGGGCATGTCGCGAAGGGCGGACACCGGTCTTGGGGCGAACGGGGAGATGCGGATTGAACAAAGGGCTTACTGCAGTCTTTGTGGTTCATCACGAATATCAGCGCGACGATGATAGGGACGAGACGAAGCTCATCGGGATCTACTCGAGCGAGGCCAAGGCCAAATTGGCGATTGAGCGGCTGCGCGTGCTGCCGGGCTTCAGCGAATGGCCGGACGGCTTCAGTGTGGATTGCTATCCGATCGATGCGGATCATTGGATCGAAGGTTTGGTCCAGCAATAGCGGTCTGCTTTCGGAAGGCATTCAAACCTTGGGGCGAGAGCCGCAGGGTTGAAAGCTCTTGGGGCGAAGCTCTTGGGGCGAGAACCTTGGGCTGACGGGCGGGCCTGTTCGGTAAGGCAGGCGCCGGCGCCTTGCCTTGCCTGCGATTTCAACGCTTCATGATCTTGGTAGAACGTACCCGAGGTGCGTTTTCAACGATCGCTGTGTGGGATCGTACTGGAACAGAGGATGGGTCCATGCTCGCTGCCTTGCTCGCGCTCGTCTTTGCTCTCTCGGCGCCGGCGTCTGCGCAGACGGCGGCCTCGGGCAAGCCGATCACGATCGTGGTGCCATTCCCGCCTGGGCCTTCGCTCGATCTCGTGGCGCGGCTGACGGGCACAAGGCTTGCCGAAGCACTGGGGCAGCCGGTCGTGGTCGAGAACCGCACGGGTGCCAACGGCACGCTCGGCTCCAGTGCGGTCGCGCGCGCGGCGCCCGACGGCCATACGCTCCTCTTCACCACGGCGTCCACCCATGTGACGGCCGTGCACCTGATGAAGAGCCTGCCTTACGACCCGGTGAAGGATTTCACGCCAATCGTCGCGGCGGTCGAGCCGGTGACCTGCCTCATCGTCAACAGTGCGCTGCCGGTCAACTCGGTCGCCGAGCTCGTTGCCTACGCCAAGGCGCGCCCGGGCATGCTCAGCTACGGCTCTTCCGGCGTCGGCTCGGTGTTTCATCTGGTGGGAGAGCTGTTCAACCAGACGGCGGGCGTAAGCATCAATCACGTTCCCTATCGCGGTGTCGCGCCGGCCCTGCAGGACGTCGTCGCCGGCCACATCCCGATGGCCTTTCTCTCGATCTCGAACGCGCTGGCCCTCGGCGACAACGCGGGCATCAGAATCCTCGCAGTGCTGCAGCCTCAGCGCTTCGCGCGCCGGCCGGACATCCCATCGATGTCGGAAGCCGTTCCGGCGTTTCGCGCGCCCTCGTCCTGGTTCGGCGTGTTCGGGCCGGCCAGCCTGCCGGCCCCGATGGCGGCAGAGACTCAACGGCGAGATCAACAAGACGCTCGCTGCAGCCGACGTGAAGGCCAAGCTTGATGAGAACGGCCTGACTGTGATCGGCGGCTCGTCAGAGGATTTTCGCGCCCTGATCGTCGATGGCCTCTCGCGCTATGGCGCGATCATCAGGGCGGCGGGCATCAAGCCGGAATAGCCGGCTCGTCAACGATTCCTTAACCGTTCGTCAACCTGACCTTTACGAGCCCCTACCATAATGCTGCTTGGGACCGGGGACTATGATCAACGCATCTGTGAACAGCTATCGGCTCGATCGCTCGTGGGCGAGGCGAACGCCGACGCGAACGCTCGGCTGCCGATGAACGCCGCCATGAACCTGCTCAGCCGAGTTGATGATGCCATTGCGAGCGGATCGCTCGGCCGGCAGGCCGAGATGCTCCGCCACGTGACCGATCTGTTCGTGGTCGGCTCGCCGCAATGTACCGAAGAGGACGTCGCGGTCTTCGACAGCGTATTCACGCGGCTTGCCGCCGAGATCGAAACTGCGGCGCGGGCGCTGCTGGCGACCCGCTTGGCTCCGATTCCGAACGCGCCGCCGATCACCATACGGGCGCTGGCGCTTGACGATGCAATCGAGGTGGCGGGGCCGGTGCTCAAGCAATCCGGGCGGCTTGATGACCCGACCCTGATCGAGGTGGCAAACATCAAGGGGCCTGAGCATCTGCTGGCAATCTCGCAGCGGCCAACATTGAGTGAAGCCGTCGCCGAGGTGCTGATTGTGCGTGGCGACCAGATGGTCGTTCTCAGCACGGCCGAGAACCGTGGCGCGAGATTCTCGGAAACCGGTTACTCGACGCTGGTCCGCCGTGCGGAGGGCGATGAGCGGCTCACGCTGAGTGTGGGCTCGCGGCCGGAGATTCCGCTGCACCATTTTCTGCGGCTGCTCGACAAGGCGTCTGAGACAGTGCGCGCCAAGCTCGAGGCGGTCTATCCGCAGGCCAAGCACCAGGTTCGCGAGGCCGTGAGCGAGGCGGCCGGCCGCATCGAGAGCGACGTCCTCGACAAGATTCGTGACCATGCGGCAGCGATGGCGTTCACCGAGGCGCTGCACCGGGTGGGCCAGCTCGACGACGAGCGGCTGCGAAGCTTCGCACAGTCGGGGCGCTACGCTGAAACTGTGGCGGCGCTGGCGGTCATGAGCGACCTGTCGCTCTCGTTCGTCGAACAGGCGATACGGCAGGAACGTGCCGAGATGATCGTTGTCATCATCAAAGGGCTGGCGCTGTCTTGGCAGACCGCAAAGGCGGTGCTTGGCTTGCGCGTTCGCAATGGCAGTGGCGGGTCGAACCAGTCGATCGAGGAGCTGATGGCGAGCTTCGAGCGGCTCAAGACCGCGACTGCACGCGAGCTCGTCCGCTTTTATCGCCAGCGCGAGCAGCACAAGCCGCCTCGTCGCTCGCAAGCGTAGTACCGCCCGCGCAGCCAGCGTAAACTTCTTGCCGGCGTAAATTTCTTGATGGGAGGCTTGAGGAGCTATGCGCGCGCAGCAAGTCCGCGCGTATCACATATGCGCGACTGGCAGCCCGTGGTTACCACGCGCCGACCATTCGGCCGATATCGTAGATGACGGCGCCTACTGCGCAAGCCGCAAGTCCACCACCCACAAGGGCCAGCAGAAGCGCGGAGTTGGCGCGTAGAAGTGTCTCCTTCTCCATAAAGTGCGCCATGGCTCTCGTCCTGTCCGCATAGTCGCATCCCCAGCACTGACCTAAGTCCCATAACTTCCTTTGGCCAAGGGGAATCTGACAAGGCAGGGTTGCGCGACATGCGGGGCTCTCGCGGTCCGGTTATGTGGCCGTTACGCCACTGATCGGTAACAGGCGAAGCTTGCCCCCGCGACAGCGCGCCGGGCGATTGATAAGGAAGGCGTGCGGCGCCGAAATGGAGAAGAAGCGTAAATGCTGCAGAAGCCGAAATGTCCAGTGATTGCACTGGAGGAGCACTATTGGGATGAGGAGCTTGCTGGTCACGCGCAGGGTGTGGAGCGCAATGCGAACATCACCAAGCGTCTGTTCGACATGGGCGAGTTACGTCTCAAGGAGATGGATGAGGCCGGGATCGACATTCAGGTGATCTCTCACGGAGCGCCATCTGCGCAGAAGCTGACCGGCCCCGAAGCGCCCGCGATCGCGGCGCGGGTCAATGACCGCCTCGCCGCGGTGGTGAAGGCCAGGCCGGACCGCTTCGCTGCCTTTGCGGCGCTGCCGACCTGCGATCCGGTTGCCTCCGCCAACGAGCTTGAGCGCACCGTGACCAAGCACGGCTTCAAGGGCGCCATGATCCATGGGCTCACGGGCGGCCTGTTCCTCGACGAGAAGCAGTTCTGGCCGATCTTCGAGCGCGCCGAAAAGCTCGATGTGCCGATCTACCTGCATCCGTCGATACCGCATCCGGCGGTGACGGAGGCCTACTACAAGGACTACATCCAGGATTTCCCGATGGTGATCCGTGCGGCCTGGGGCTTCACGGTCGAGACCGCCACGCAGGCGATCCGGATGGTTCTGTCCGGCGTGTTCGACAAGTACCCGAACCTCAAGATCATCATCGGGCATCTCGGCGAGACACTGCCATTCCTGATGTGGCGCATCGACCAGGCGCTGTCGCGGCCGGGAGCCAAGCCGCTGTCGTTCCGCGACGTCTTCTCAAGCCACTGTCTACCTGACGACCAGCGGAAACTTCTCCAATCCGGCGCTGTTGTGCTGCGTGCAGGAACTCGGCATCGACCGGATCATGTTCGCGGTCGACTGGCCGTTCGTGGCAAATCCGCTCGGCACCAAATGGGTGGACACGATTCCGCTGTGCGACGAGGACAAGATCAAGATCCTCAGCGGCAACGCCAAGCGGCTCCTGCGCATGTGAGGCGCGCCAGCCGCGGCTTACGGGCTGTCGCTCACTGCGGCTCATGGACTGCCGCTCATGGACTGCCGCTCACTCGGCAGTCCACATCTTGTCGTAGCCGGTGGTCTTGTCAGTCTTGCTGTTAGGGCCGAGCTTGTGGAAGCCGAACAGTGGGTAGCCGGTATTCGCAAACGGCGGCGGAGCAGAGAGCCAGCGCGGCCGGCTCCTCGCCACCTTCCTTTTCAGTAGCTTCTTGACGGCCGGCTTGCTGGGGGGCAGGGGGACCGGCAGTGCGATCGGATGCTCGGGTGGCACGAAGCCGTGTCCGGCGGTCGGAAATCCCGGTAGTGCTCCGACCCGCTCGCTCGGCTCGAGCGGCTCGTCATCGTTGGCCGGCCCCTTGATCGCCGGAGGAACACCGGCCGGCTGGATCAGATCGGCCTTGGTCTCGGGGATCGCGGCCACCACGTCGACGGGCTCAGGCTCCTGTTGAGGCGCGGCCACCGGGGACTCGATGGGTGCTGGTGATGACGTTGCAGCTATCGTCGCGGGCGGCGTATCGAGCGCCGGCTGCTCAGCGCCTTCGGCAGCCTCCGCCGACCGGAGCGCCATGTTTTGGGGCACCTCGCGCTGGCTCGGCGTGACGGCCTCGGTCGCCTCGGGGGCAGGTGCGGTGATCGCAACGCTCGCCTGTGGCACTTCGGGCACTTCGGCCTTGGCCACCGTTGCGGGGCGCGATCGGTCGGCTAGGAGGCCCCAGTCGGTGGGGTCGGGATAGGCCAGCGTGCGCCAGGGATCGTCCGGCGTGGCGCTCCGGTGGTGCGCCATCTGGACGGTCGCAGCCAAGCCAAAAACCGCCACGATCAGCAGCGCGCAAGCCAGCACTGCGCCGATGGCGAAGCGAAGATCGGGCATTCCGCATCCATCCGCGGCGGCACGGTGTGGCCTGCCGTGATTCGCCGCCCACGCCCAATCTGAATCGTTCGCAACCGGGGATCAAGAGTTGATCACCACGCGAGGCGTGCAGGGGGGCCGGAGGCCGCACGCCAGGCGAGTCGCGCCCCGCAATTGTCCCCGAAGCCGCGGCATTGTATGAGAAATGCGCCCGCTGGCGTCCGCCGTCGCGGTTCGGGCCCGTAGCTCAATGGTTAGAGCCGGCCGCTCATAACGGTCTGGTTGGAGGTTCGAATCCTCCCGGGCCCACCAGGCAGTCCGCCTATTGGCGGAGATTTCCTGAAGACCGCGCGAATTGCCCCGAATTGGCGGGGTTGTCGTGCTCGCGCTTGGTCTCTGACAAGGCGCAACTATCGCTGGGGGGCCAGTTTGGACCTTTGTCTCTGGCCCTCAAAAACCCGTTTCCCGGAAACGGAGACCTCGGTGGCGGAGACTCGGTTCGAATGCGACATCCCGATTGCGCAGCCATGGCCCGCGATCGTCAGAATTCATGAAACTCCGGCGCCGATATGTTGCATGCGAAGTGATTTAATTACGGATGCTCAAGACTAAGACTACTGGCACTTCCTGGCGACCGCGGCAAAAGCCGCCCTCTATGGGGCTTCGCACAGTGCGCTGCATAAGAACCCTTTCAGGCTAGCGCGTTGGTGGGTTGTCGCCTGCAGACGGCCGCCATGCCTTCGGACGATCTCGCGGCTATGATCGGCGGAGCGAAAACGCAGGTGGTTGCTTGCATTTGCAAGCCCGATGAAGATCGGCCGGAAGCCTCTCCCGCGATCTTTATTATCGTAAAAGCGTGAGACGCCCTCACTCAGCGCGAGCTCGAGCGCGGTGCCGCTGTCTTTGACATACGCAAAATGGGGGTGCGTCCGAAGGCTTTGCAGAACGCCGACCCCCGCGTCGGCAACGACGAACTCGAAACGATTTGGTGTCGCGTCGAAGACGAGATATCCGCTATATTCATCTTCACTGTGCTCCAGAATATTCGCGTGCAACTCGCCCATAGCGGCGACAAGCTGACCCGCCGAGTTCGTCTGCGAAACCGCTCTCTACAGCGGCGCGTTTCGCGCGCATCGCGAAATCTGTCCAATTGGTACAGTCGTCCTTAATTGCGTTCGCAGATACGAAACCTTGCCGGCCAGCGAAGTTAAACCACTTGCCACCGTTTGCCAGCCCATAGAGCAAAGACGCGTGGCGCCCCGCGTGCAGCCAGTCCCCCGGGCGGTCAATCAGACCAGTCTGCTTCAGCTCGATGAGCGGCCCGAGATCTTCCGCTGTGACGGGCGGAAGATTGGCTGCATCGAGAGCCTTCGATTGGATGCCGAGAGTTATGTCATCCACTAGCGCGAATGTGAGGGATTCGATGGCGCACCTCACCCCGTCGTGCCGGAACTGCCAAAATGCAGTGCGGTCAACAACGCGACACGCTCTTGCAGATTGTGGACGAATAGATCGTCAACGTTGTCGCCTCGACCCGTTGGGGCTGACAGCCAGCGGAGCCGGTTGTTGCCCGCGCGTTCGGCGCGCTGGCGCTTCAGAGACTTCATGAAGGTCGTCGTCTCGATATAGATCACCTTGCGATAGTGCTGGCGCAGAAAAGTGACGACGCTGGGATCGCCGCGCACGATAATGGCGAGATCCTGTTCTGCCCGACGCGCGAGATCGGCGAGGCGTGCTAGGTGCCAGGCTTGGCGGGCTTTGCGGCCGGGGCCCGTGATGAATTCATAGGCAAGCGTCTTAACTTCATGCCTTTCCGCAATGAACGCTGCCCATCGATCGAAATCGCGCTCGGTGCGGCCATTGGGGTGAAGGGCGCAGGCGATGCCGCCGTTCGCAAACTCCGAGAACAGGATCGCGATGCGCTTCATCGCGTGCATGTCGTCGGTGCGGGGCTGATCCAGGATCACACTGAAGTTCGGCGTCGTCACCAGATCGATGCCAATACGGTGCATGTCCCTGATGATTGGAATGCGGCGTTCGGCCAGCGTCCACCACGGTTCTATGCGGTGATCGAGATTGACGCCGGTCAGAATAATCTTCGCATCCAACGGGAGCCGGAACGCCTCGCACAGCGCGGCGCGTTCCTTAAACCGCAGCCTGCCCTCCCGAAAATTGATTAGGTCCGGCAAAGGCAGAGCGAAAACGTCATGCCGCAATGCGCGGACGCGCCGGCTACCATGATAGATCATTGGCACGACATCCGCGTCGATCTTGAGGTCGATCACGGGCGCGCGCTCGACATTATCGAGTTCGAAGCCATTAATCTCGCGCACTTGGTCGACGAAGCTGTCAGGGCGCTCTCGGCATACGCGCGTGCAGCTTACCGGCGAGCGGCAGCATAGATCGAGGCAGTCAAGGATTGGCGCCTTTATGCACAGCCCGCCGCATACGCCGCGCTGGGGACACGGATGGCAGCCGAGCGCCATCGGGTGGCTCTCTGAATCGTGCGTCAGAGAGCTGATGATCGTCTCATCGCTACGTGTGCCGAAATGCTCGGATATCATTTGATCGTCACCTGGACGCTACGCGAGAGCTTGTAGACGTGCTGCACAGTACCGGACGCGATACCGGCGCCGGCGCGAACCGCGCTCAGAACGTCGGCTGGAGGGTCCGAGATCGTAAGGACGATCGAATTGCCGCGACGGGCCTGTAGGCAATTGTCGGCGGCCTCAACTACGAGGGACTCGCCGACGACAACCGTGGCGTCACCAATAACCGTGGCAACGCAGGAACGCGGCTGGTTTTCCGGCATGTGCGTGAAAAGATTCGGCGTGGCCAATTCTACGCGCTTGCGGTCGATGTATTTATCGTGCAACTCGCGCCGCTTGGTCAATTCTTCGGCGCCCATCAGCGCACCTCCTTGAAAAGAGGCTGATAGAACTTCGCGCGGCCGCGCGAGAACTCGAGAATTAACCCACGCGAGACGAGCGAGGCGAGGCGGTTGTTCCACGCTGTTGTTGACGTTGTCTTCTCCGCCAAGCCGAACTGCTCCATGAGCCTTCCCGCATCTGTTTCTCTCAGCTCGTTAACGCGCGCGAAGGTCGTCGCCTGCTTCGGGTCCAGCGAGCCGATGATGCTCTGGTGCTTTACTGCTCCGGATCCCGTCGTCTCGATCACAAGGAGCGCGTCGCCCCTGGCGTCGGCGATCACTGCGAGTTCTTCGCGCACGGCCTCGTTCGCGTTCGCGACGACGGGATAAAACTTTGATGCCGAACTGCGCAGGTAGGACTTGAGGGCGAATACCGCCTCACGCAGATAGCTCGCTGTCGCGATTTTGACGCAGGAGAAGTCGAGCAACAGCGGTGAAGGGTCCGCCGGCTCTTTTCCTGCCTTCTCAATTATGGCAAAAGCGCTCGCCTTGCCCGCCGCCGCGCCGGTCAGGATCTCCTGCCCAGCCACTTCCTTCATGTCGATCACTGCATATCTCATTATTCTCACTCCATAGACGTGAGATATATGAGATTCGGCCTGATGAGGTCAATAGCCCCACGAACGGCTCTGTGAATTGCCCGGCATTCGCGGCGTTATGTGCTGGCGGTGCATTGAGACACCCGCGGGAACGGAGTTTATGAGTGCCGAAGAGGTTGTGAATGTGTTCCTACTCCGCAAGAAGTCCGAGCATCTGATGCTGCCGAGACCATTCCGCAGGTGCATCTGCAAGGCGGGCCACTCCCATCCCGCGAGGTAGACGGCCCTCGATCGCAGCTTTGACGAGATCGGGGGCGAGGAATGCGAGCGAAATCGTCATGTTGATCTTGCGGATGCTGCACCTCTCGCGCTTGGCGATGCTTTCGACCGTGATGGTTGCGTCATCGACAAGCTCCTTGAGCCAGCGACGCCCGCGCGCGATCGCGGCGACCAGGGTTGCGCGAGTCTCAGCGCGGATCGGACGAGCGTTTTGGGGTTCAATGGCATCAGGCATGAGTATCTCCCGCCGCCGTTTCGACGGCGGCTTGTGCCACGGGATGTGAAGGGTGAGGTCACCCTGTGCGCGGCCTTTGCGTCGTTGCGCTTGGACGAGCTTAATGACCAACTTACCCGGCTGGATCTCGACGCGCCCAATGTAGGTGTCGATGAGGCTCCGATCATCAGCCGAAGCCGACAGCTTGAGGTGCTCACGGATCGAGCTGACGACAACGGTTTCGATCTCGGCTGCGGGCACCCGGCTTATCGACCCGGCACGCTCGGATTGGCCCTGGAGCAGGACCGATGAAAGGTAGTATCGATACTTGATGCCGCGTTTGCGGGCGTGGCTCGGGGTCATCCGATTGCCGCGGTCGTCGAAGATGCGGCCTGCTAACAGGGCTTCTGTGTTCGTCCTGGCCGTCCTGTGAGCATTGATCTGTACATCCAGCTTGGACTGGACGGCATCAAATAGTGTGCGGTCCACGATGGCAGTCTGTTCGCCCTTGAGGACTTCGCCTTTAAAGGCAACTTCGCCAACGTAGAAGCGATTGCGAAGCAGGTGAGCGAGCGGCCCACGGGTGAACGGAATGCCGCCGACCTTCTCTCCGGACTTGAGCGTGCGCACCTTGGTGACGATCCCTCGCTTGCGCAGATCGGCCATCAGCAGGTTGAGGCTGCCGAGCTTGAGATAGCCGCGGAAGATGATGCGCACCCGCTCGGCCTCGGCCTCGTTGACGGTGATCTTTCGATCCTTGGTGTCGTAGCCGAGCGGCGCCATGCCGCCGACCCAAAGGCCCTTGCGTTTGGAGGCCGCAATCTTGTCCCGGATGCGCTCGGAGGTGACCTCCCGCTCGAACTGAGCAAACGAGAGCAGGACGTTCAACGTCAGCCGCCCCATGGACGTGGTGGTGTTGAATTGCTGGGTGACCGAGACGAACGAGACATTGTGCTGGTCGAAGAGCTCGACCAGCTTGGCGAAGTCCGCCAACGAGCGTGTCAGGCGGTCGACCTTGTAGACCACGATGACATCGACCTTGCCGGCCTGCACGTCATCGAGAAGGCGCTGCAGGGCAGGGCGATCGGTATTGCCGCCCGAGAAGCCGCCGTCATCGTATTTGGCTCTCAGAAGGGTCCAGCCCGCATGGGCCTGGCTGCGAATGTACGCCTGCGAGGCATCGTACTGGGCATCGAGCGAGTTGAAGTCCTGCTCGAGCCCCTGGTCGGTCGAAACGCGGGTATAGATCGCGCAGCGAACTGGCTTTGCGGGCTTCATCGGGAAGCTCCTCTCTTCGATGGCTTATCCCGCAGGCCGAAGAACCGTGGCCCGTTCCAGCGGGTACCGGTGATCGCAAGTGCAACCTTCGACAGGCTCGGATAGATCTTGCCTTTCCAGGCAAAACCATTCTCGAGCACCGTCACCCGTTGCATCTGCCCATTCCATTCGCGTCCCAACACAGTGCCGACTGGACGTCGGACCTGGCTTGCGGCTCGCTGCCCGGCCTTCTCGGGTGATTCCGAGCGATCCAGCAGACGCTGGCTCTCGGGGTCGAGATCACCCAGGTGATCGGCCTGGAGCCGGTAAGCCAGAATGCGAAACAGCAGGTGACGGGGCAGGTGAGCGGGTGCTCGTCGGCCGAACACGGTGTGCCAGCGAGCCCGGAGCGCACCGACATCGAGGTCGCGCAGGCGCGCGATCTCGACGTCGATCGCCTTGCGGTCTGGGTGACCGTTCTTGGCGTGCGGCATGATGGGCTTACGAGGAACGGCGTTTGGACTGGCTACGGCTCTCGGACCTATCCTTCGCTTCGCCTGTGATCTGGTAGATCCGCTTGCCGTCGATCTTCTTGGATCCGAGCTTCAGCTTGAGGCGCTTGCGCACCACGCCGGCAAGAAAGCCGCGCACCGAGTGCTGCTGCCAGCCGGTTGCCTTCATCATCGCAGCAATCGTCGCACCTGCAGGTGATTGCAGCATCGCGATGACGTGGGACTGTTTGGTGCCGGGCTCGGCTTTCGGTGGCTTCGCCACGCCTTTGGCTAATGGCACGCGTGCTGCCGCAGCTCCAGGTGACGCGGATGGTGCAGCCGCTCGCTTCTTCGCAGACTTTGACATTGATATCCTCCGTTCGGTTCGCGGCGATACGCGCCGCACCACCGAAGCCCCGCGGAGGCCGAACGGCGCTGGCGGGCGGAGGAGTAATTGAAAAGGAACGGCTTAGGATTTGCCGAGGCGGTTGATCATGCTGGCAGCGTTAAGAAGCGTGTTCAGCTCGTAAACGATTGGCTCGAGGCTGAGGGCGACGTCCATGCCTTTTCTGGTTCTGCCGGAGATCGCGCAGACCTCGGCCGCCCTCGCAATCCTTAAGCCCTTTCTCAAGCTTGGCTCGCATGTCTGTTAGATGCGCCTTGATAGTGGCTTCAACGATGTGAGCGTTCATGGGTGCCTCCTTACGGCACCACACATGCTTGCCGTGCGGGGGAAGTCGAGCGGAATGTGAGCAATCTTGTGGCTCATTTGGTGCAAGCTGGATCACATTAGGATCTGCTCGTTTCTTGCCCAAAGGGCGCAGCGCCCCGCTACGTGAATACCTCAACTTTGCGATGATACACATCGAACGCTCAGACCCGATCCACAAGCGGACGGGGCCAGCGAGCTGGCAAGTTCAACCGGACGGCGCTACGTATCTCCTGGTTGCGAGCTGGATTGCGCCGA
This sequence comes from uncultured Alphaproteobacteria bacterium, assembly GCA_963817015.1. Lineage (GTDB taxonomy): Bacteria > Pseudomonadota > Alphaproteobacteria > Rhizobiales > Xanthobacteraceae > VAZQ01. The sequence goes on from CAWFMV010000019.1 coordinate 1,150,320, forward strand.
ATGCAGATGACCTTTTGCTCCGCCAACCCTAAACATACCAATACGGCCTCGCGGCCCGCGTGTTTTGCGCTTGCGGGTTTGGCATTTTTGATCTCACCAGGAGATAAAGCGTTAGCTGCCAGCGCTCGCAGCGTACCCTCGGTCCAGTCTATCGATTCACGTGCCGCTGGCGATCCAGTCATGGCAATTGTTTCGCTGCGCAGCCAACGGATCGAAATCTACGATGCGCAGGGTTGGATCCTGCGGGCGCCGGTATCGAGTGGTCAGAAGGGGCGCGAGACACCCGCCGGCATCTTCAGCGTTCTCCAGAAGGACGCGGAGCACTATTCGAACCTGTACGAGGATGGCTACATGCCCCATATGCAGCGCCTCACCTGGTCGGGCATCGCGCTGCACGGAGGACCTCTTCCCGGCTATCCAGCGTCCCATGGCTGCGTGCGGATGCCCTTCGCGTTCGCCGCACGTCTGTTCGATGCAACCCAACTCGGCATGCGGGTGATCGTGGCGCCGACTGATACGGCGCCCGTTGAGATCGCGCACCCGAATCTGTTCCGCTTAAAATCGGAAGCAAGCGCCTTGGCCGCCGCCCGTGTGGCCGAGGCAGCCGAGGCGGCCAAGAAGGCGGATCAGGCAAAACTCGCCGCGGTGGGAGCCGCTCGCGACGCCGCAAGGGCGATGATGCCGGTGCGCGTGGCGGAGAATTTGAAGCTCAGAGCCGAGGAACAATTGACGGCCGCGGAGGCGACGCTCGCCACCGCAAACTCGGCCGAGGCGAAGACGCAGGCAGAGGACGCTAGGGCAAAGGCCATCGACAAGATTATCGAGTTGCGGGCGCAATGGGCTGCCGCCAAGGCCGATTTGCAACCGAAGCTTGATGCCGTTGCGCCTGCGCGTGCAGCCGCTGCCGCCGCGGAGGCGTTGCGAGCTGCTGCAGCACAGGCGGCTCAGGAAGCTACGCGCGAGCTCGAGCCAGTATCGATGTTCATCAGCCGCAAGACCCAGCGGATCTATGTTCGGCGCACGTTTCAGCCGATCTGGGAAAGCCCGGTAACAATCCTCGACGCCGATCGTGCCTTAGGCACGCACGTCTTCACGGCCCTGGAGCGGACCAGCAGTGACAGGAGTATGCGATGGAGTGCCGTCACGTTGGACGATGGACGTCCGCGCAACTCCGTCACAGAGCCGCAAAGCCGGGGTGGCGGAGGCGGAGGTCAGGCCATCGAGCCGAAAGTGTCGGAATCGAACAGCGCGAAGCTCGCGATCGACCGTATTGTGATTCCGCAGGACGTGTTGGATCGCATCGCTGGAATGTTGTCGCCGCGATCCTCGCTGATCGTCTCCGACGAAGAGTTGAGCGCGGAGACTGGCAAAGACACGGAGTTTGTTGTCGTCCTCAGCGGCGAGCCACAAGGCAGCATGAAGTTGCGCCGACGCGGTTCGGGGAACTAAACTCAGCCAGGCCGGGGAATCCTGAACGCGGAATAAGTCTATTGTGCCTTGGTAACATCGCGTCGCAGCGCGCTTTAACTCCACATGCGACGCATCCTGGCTCGGATGTCTACCTCCGTACTCGAGCGCTTATCCGAACCATGCGCGGATCGGGCCGCCGGCCAGGAGCACGTGTTGAAATGAGTTAGCATCGCGTTGGAGATAAACCGCGTGCGTTGTGCATAGACGTGGCGGTCGCCAGTGCTCCGCTGGCCGTGCGTGTAGAAGCGCTGCGGGACCATGAGGTGCAGATGATCCTTCGCCCGCGTCATGGCAACGTACAGCAGCCGCCGCTCTTCCTCGATCTCGGGCGTTGAGCCGGTTGCAAGATCGGAGGGCAAGCATCCGTCGACTGCATTGAGCAGAAAAACGGACGTCCATTCTTGTCCCTTGGCGGAGTGGATTGTTGAAAGTATCAGATAGTCTTCATCGAGAAGAGGCACTCCCGCCTCATCGCTTGTCGCGCTGGGTGGATCGAGCGTGAGCTCGGTCAAAAAACGCTCGCGGCTCGGGTAAGTAGCGGCGATCTGTACAAGCTGCAGCAAGTCGGCTTGACGCTGGGTTGCATCCTCGTGAAGGCGTTCCAGATGCGGCGCATACCAGCGACAGGCGAGATCAAGCTCCGCCGGCCAGCCGATCGCATTTCTGCACAGCGTGCCCATTGTGGCTTCGAAATCCGGCCAGTGTTCGGCGGTTGCCGCCGGAGGCTTAAATTCACTCAGGCCTCGGATCGGGTCGGGACTGTCCGCCATGCGGTCGAGGAGCTTCGCGGCCGAGCTGGGCCCGATGCCCGGGAGCAATTGCGCCACGCGAAACCCGGCCACGCGATCGCGAATGTTTTGTGCCCAACGCAGGACCGCCAGCACGTCCTTAATATGCGCGGCTTCGAGAAACTTGAGCCCGCCGAATTTAACGAAAGGAATGTTGCGGCGCGTAAGCTCGACTTCGAGGTTCGCGCTGTGATGTGATGCCCGAAAGAGAACGACCTGGGCCTTCAGAATGATTCCTGCCTCCCGAGTTTCGAGAATCTTTTCGACAATGTAGCCGGCCTGTGCCGTGTCGTCCGCAACATGGACGAGGAACGGCCTTTCCGCCGACGCGCGGTCCGACCAGAGGTTTTTGGTAAAGCGCTCGGAGGCAAGCTCGATGACGGCATTGGCTGCAGCAAGTATCGGCTGTGTTGATCGGTAGTTGCGCTCCAGCGTTATGATTTCCGCCTTCGGACAGAAATGGCCGGGGAAGTCGAGGATGTTGCGCACGGTCGCCGCCCGAAAGGAATAGATCGATTGCGCGTCGTCGCCGACAACAGTCAGACCACGCCCGGTTGGCTTCAGGGCCAGTAAGATCGAGGCTTGCAGACGGTTCGTATCCTGATACTCATCGACCAGCACATGATCGAAACGCGTCGCCACGTCTTCCGCGACTGAGCCATCGACCATCATTTGAGCCCAGTAGAGGAGGAGGTCGTCATAATCCAGTACGTTCTGCTTCTGCTTTGCCTCCACATAGGCCCCGAAAAGGGTTCGCAATTCCGCTTCCCATTCGGCACACCATGGAAAGAAGCTTCCGAGCACTTCGCCGAGCGGCGCTTCGGCGTTGACGGCACGCGAATAGATCGAAAGGCAGGTTCCTTTCATGGGGAAGCGCTTCTCAGTCTTTGAAAAACCGAGATCATGGCGGACGAGGTTCATGAGATCGGCGGAATCTTCACGGTCATGAATCGTGAATGCGTTATTTAGGCCGATATCGAGCGCGTACTCGCGGAGGAGCCGCGCCCCGAGGGCATGAAACGTTCCCGACCAGCTCAACGCATCCGTCATTAGCCCGGCCTTTGCGCCCAGTACCTGACCGATGATGCGCTCAACTCTTCGCTGCATCTCGGCAGCGGCGCGGCGCGAGAAGGTGAGCAGCATCATGCGGCGTGGATCGCAGCCCGAGGCGATCAAATGCGCGACGCGGTTAGCGAGCGTATTGGTCTTGCCGGAGCCTGCTCCCGCGATAATGAGAAGAGGCGAAGCTTCATCGAGCGAGCCGCAGCCGTGCTCGACGGCGCGGCGTTGTTCGGAGTTCAGTTTTGCAGGGTACGGCGCAGTCATGACCAGGGATCGGGCCTCCCGTGCCGAGCGGGTCGACCAACGACGACCAAATCATTGTTTCCCCGCCGCATTTTGCCCGTTGCTCCGACTCATCCTCCCTAGTACAAAGCATGAACGGGAAGGCTTGTCGATCCGTTAACAGCAAGGACCCGCAGAGAGATGGCACGAAGGGCCGGAAGCGCCGATCTGCCCTTGCATGGCGGACGCGTCCCTCAATGGCTAGCGGACCGGATGACCCGGCTCGGCGCGGTCATGGCGCAAGCCATCGTGCATCACTACGGCCGTGATGAACTGCTGCGGCGGCTCGCCAACCCTTTCTGGTTTCAGTCCTTCGGTGCCGTGATGGGAATGGACTGGCATTCGTCTGGCATCACGACGAGCGTCATCGGTGCTCTCAAGCGCGGATTGATGCCGCTGGGGAACGAGCTCGGCATTTACGTGTGCGGTGGGCGCGGCAAGCATTCACGGCGGACGCCGGAAGAGCTCGTGTCCATCGGGGACCGGGTGGGGTTTGACGGAGCCGTCATCGCGCAGGCGAGCCGGCTGGTGGCCAAGGTCGACAGCGCGGCTCTTCAGGACGGCTTCGATTTGTACCTGCACGGATTCATCGTCACAGACGACGGAAGCTGGACCGTTGTGCAGCAGGGCATGAACGGCCAGCGCAAGCAGGCGCGGCGCTATCACTGGCTTTCAGAGGGATTGAAAAGCTTCGTGGACGATCCACATGCCGCGATTGACGGCATAGGGCAGGGGACGATCATCAATCTCGCTGATCGGCGCGCGGAGGCGTCACGTCACGCGCAGCTGGAGCTTCTAACGTCCCTTGGTCCGGACCGGATCGCACGTGAGCTCGCGGCGCTTGAGGCAGGCGACAAGCGGCCCGTGCCGCCGACCGAGCAGCTGACGCTGCCGCATTTGGTCATGCCGCATCATCACGATGTCCGCGCCAGCAATGTGATTGCGCGACGTCTGCATGGCAACCTAGCCGCCGCCGCCGACCGCGGGCCGAAGGATTTTTCAGAATTGCTGCTGACTTCTGGCGTAGGAGCCAGGACTGTCCGTGCTTTGGCGATGGTAGCGGAAGTCGTTCACGGAGCGTCATACCGCTTCACGGATCCAGCGCGGTTTTCATTCGCACTCGGCGGCAAGGATCGTCATCCCTTCCCGGTGCCACTCAAAGTCTACGACGAGACCATCAACGTGCTGAAGTCCGCCGTTCAAAAAGCGAAGCTCGGACGCGATGAAGAGCTTGGCGCGTTGAAGCGCCTTGACGAACAGGCCCGCAAACTCGAACGTCACGCTCGCGGTCCCTCCGTGGAAAAGTTGATAGCCGAAGAGTGCGGTCTCTCGCATTCCTACGGCGGACGGTCAGTCCTTGGATGGGAACCGCCGCCGACAAGCGGACTCTGCGGAGAGCAACACAAGCGGAAAGCCGCGTCGGGGTCAGAGTAGTAGGCGGTTCGCGCTGAACGGTCGCTCGCGCGTCCTCACCATGAACAGTCCGACGCCCGTGCTTCCGGCGAACCCCGTGGACTGCTATCTATTGAATGATCGCAAATTGTTTTGGGGTGTCCCCTAACTTGGGGAATGTCCTCTAACTAAGGAGTGCTCCAATGAAGCTCTATTTTGCCCCCGGCGCGTGTTCGCTGTCGCCGCACATCGTGCTGCGCGAGGCCGGCTTTAACTTCGACTTGGAGCAGGTCAATAACCAGGAGAAGAAGACCAAATCGGGGGCGGACTATTGGGGCATCAACGCGAAAGGCCAAGTACCGGTTCTCGAACTCGACAACGGCGATCGCATCACCGAGGGTCCGGTCATCGTACAGTATCTCGCCGATCAGAAGCCCGCCTCTGGTTTGGCGCCTGCTAATGGAAGTATGGAGCGGGTACGCGTGCAGGAATGGCTCAATTTCACGACGTCGGAGATCCATAAGACATTCGGTCCGATCTTCCGACCGACTACGCCGGACGCCTACAAGGACATCTCAAAGGAGAGCCTCGGGAAGCGGTTCGACTGGCTGGACAAGCAGCTTGCCGGCAAACAGTATCTGACAGGCGCCAAATTCACCGTCGCCGACGCCTATCTTTTCACTGTGCTTCGCTGGTCGGCCCGCGTGAACATCGACCTCGGTAAATGGCCGAACGTCAAAGCCTACGTAGACCGTGTGGCTACGCGTCCCAAGGTGCAGGAAGCGATGAAGGCGGAGGGGTTGATCCAATAGTCTTCGCAAAAATATTCGGCCCAACGATCGCGAGCCCCGCACGTTCAGCGCCAAAATAGGACGTGGATATGAGTTCGGCACGTCAATTGCGTCTTGGCGCTTTCATGCGGCCGGCGAGCATTCACACCGGCGCGTGGCGTTATCCGGGCGCCTGGCCGGACATGAATTTCAATTTCGCGCATATGAAGCGCTGCATTCAGGCGCTCGAGCGGGCCAAGTTCGACGCCTTCTTCATGGCCGACCACATGGCCGTGCTGAACATGCCGCTCGAGGCGCTCAAGCGCAGCCACACGGTGACATCGTTCGAGCCGTTCACGTTGCTTTCGGCGCTCTCTCAGGTCACCGAACATATCGGCCTCGTCGCCACCGGCTCGACCACCTTCGACGCGCCCTTTCACATTGCGCGCCGCTTCGCCTCGCTTGACCACATCAGCGGTGGTCGCGCCGGCTGGAACATCGTCACCACCTCGAACCCGGACGCGGCGCTCAATTTCGGGCTCGACGAGCACATGGAGCACAGCGAGCGCTATCGGCGCGCGCGCGAGTTCTACGACGTGGTGACGGGGCTGTGGGACAGCTGGGCGGACGACGCCTTCATCCGCGACGTCGAGAACGGTATCTATTTCGATCCCAGCAAGCTGCACGTGCTCGGCCACAAGGGCGATTACCTCTCGGTGCGCGGCCCGCTCAACATCGCTCGGCCGGTGCAGGGCTGGCCGGTGATCGTGCAGGCCGGCGCCTCGGAGGCCGGACGCCAACTCGCGGCCGAGACCGCGGAGGCGGTGTTCACCGCGCAGTCGAGTATCGCGGTGGGGCGGGCGTTCTATGCCGACGTGAAAGGCCGGGCCGAGAAGGCTGGACGGTCACGGGACCATCTTAAGATCCTGCCGGGATGCTTCGTCGTGGTCGGCGACACGGTCGAGGAGGCGCGCGCGAAGCGCGCCAAGCTCGACAGCCTCGTGCACTATGCCAACGCCATCGGCTCGCTCTCGATCGCGCTCGGCCACGACGCATCGAAGTTCGATCCCGACGGTCCGTTGCCGGACATTCCCGAAAGCAATGCCTCCAAGAGCGGGCGCCAGCGAGCGATCGATCTCGCCCGGCGCGAGAATCTCACCGTGCGCCAGCTCGCCCAGCGGCTCGGCGGCCATGGCGGCCTCGCCATGATCGGCACCGCGAAGACGATCGCCGATGAGATGGAGGAATGGCTTATGACCGAAGCCTCCGACGGCTTCACCGTGCAGTTCCCCTATCTGCCCGGCGGCCTCGACGACTTCTGCGCGCAGGTGGTGCCGGAATTGCAGCGGCGCGGTCTGTTCCGGCGCGACTACGAGGGCAAGACGCTGCGCGACAATCTCGGTCTGCCACGCCCGGATAATCGCTTCTTCCGCGTGAGCGGCGCCGCAGAATAATCCGCATTGTCATGGTCTCGAAAGGCGCATTTTGCCATTCCTCGCTGGAGAGAACGATTGCCTGAGCGGCGCATAACTTAGGATTATCGGAGGTAAGGACCATCGCCGGTTCCGCTTCGGAATAATAATCTCCGATGATGAATTGCCTAGCAAGCCTTGAACCTTTTGGACTCGCTGTTCGTCGCTGCTAAGACGTCGGCAGCATTCAAGTCATCGATCTGGCAACCCGACGCCTATCGAGACGCTGGCGTTCTTTTGATTTAGAATTTCTGGAATTTGGAGGAGGTCAGTTGAGCAGCGCACGTCCCGCGGCAACTTCGAAGCAAAGCGCGAGCTCCTGCAGCAACGCTTCCCGCAAGCGCGGTTGGAGGATCGCGGGCAAACGCGAACAGGACCATTGGACGAAATCGGCATCTTGCGAGCGGCGATGCACTCTGCCGGGCTGTAACGGCCCTTCGCGCCCTTTGACGTCGCACCGTGAAACTTGACCAACATGGCGTAGTCGATGTCCTCACCGAACGCGCCATCGACCGCCTCAAGATAAGTCTTGTGGCCGTCGCTGGTCAGTTGGACGCGATTGGCGAGCCGATCCCGTAGGTCGTCCATGAAGGCGATTGCGTGGTCGCTATCACATCGGCGGGGCGCTTCTCGCCTTTGGGTCCCTTAGACATGACCCTTCCCTCGCGCCGCTTTGATGAGCCCAATCAATTGGGCCCTCAACACACGTCCAGTGATCTGATTAACCGAGTAGCCTTCTGCTTTCAGTTGCTTCCCAATGGCATCGACCGTGGCGAAGCTGCCCGACTTTGCCAGTTGAAATGCGCGTTCTAGGACCGTGACGGTTTGATCCATAGCGCTAGACATAGCATGGACTGCAGCCACGAGCGACGGCAAGTCAAGGGCGTTAAATTGCAAACTGAGACACTACCCCTTTGCCCGGCTCTGTCCCGGCAGTGACTGAGCGGCCAGAATCAAAGAGCCTTGTCGGGGACTACCAGGCGCCGGCAGGGGACACGACCTGCAGATTGCAGTGGTGACGTGGTCGCTTGCCGCGGGCGCAGCAAACGGCGATGCCGGTGATCTATTTTCGATGATCTGGGAACGTGGACTTGCCCGTCGTCATACCGCTGAACGATCTGCAATCTGCCGAGTGCGCGAGCGATACGGTCGCCAGCGATTTTGCCGACAAGCAAGCGTCAGTGTCTCGGCTTCCCGGCGGTCCAACTGGTCTGTTCGAGACTGTTCGGGCGATGACGACAACGGGGAGAAGCATGATAAAGCCGCGGAGGCGAGTGGCCGCGTAATGAGCCGCGAGCCGTCGCCGTTGCCTGTCCGTCAACGGCGCATCCATCGGTCCGTCCAAGACGGTTCCCGAGGTCATTATCTATAATCGCGCGCTAGAATTATGTGGTGCGCCTCAAGCCGGTACTGATGACCGGGGAACACCGACCCCCCGGTGGTTTAGGAACGGCCGGCTGCAGTTGCCCTGGGACCAATAATAATAGTGCGCGGATGGGCCACGGAGTTGCGTGAGCGTTGCTCATCTCGAATAAGGTGGCTCACGCGAGCAGGCATTGTCCTATACGTCGTATGCGGTGGCGATTGTTTGGGTCTCAGAACATTACCGCGACCTTTTGCGGGCCTCAAGGAGAAGGAAAGCATCTCCGAGCGCCATATGGCTCTTGTAGAGGCGCAGAACAGTATCCTCGCGCACATTGCAGCGGACGCACCACTTTCAGAGACTATGTTGGCTTTGACTTCCCATCGGATTGCCTACGGCATAGGCCGAGCGAACGGCTCTAAGGTGGCCTAAACTTCCGCTTGTGTCAGCCTCGCTGAGATGCGAGGACCGAACAGTCGGCACCTCCTCAGTGCCGAATAGCTTCGCCGCAGCAACATGTCCGTGGTTTGGCCTGCAGGGTAACGACTGCGACGACGCGCATCTAGTAGGGGTACTGAGATGAACAAGGTCGGCGGCAGCGATTCCAAGAACACGCTCTATTGTTCGTTCTGCGGCAAAAGCCAGCACGAGCTGAGCAGGCTCATTGCCGGCCCAACTGTCCACATCTGCAACGAATGCGTCGAGCTGTGCATGGACATCATCGGCGAGGAGAACAAGACCTCGATAGTGAAATCGCGCGACGGCATCCCGGCGCCGAAGGAAATCTGCAAGGTCCTCGACGACTATGTGATCGGCCAGGACCATGCCAAGAAGGTGCTCTCAGTCGCCGTACACAATCACTACAAGCGGCTTATCCATCAGACCAAGCAAGACGACGTCGAACTCGCGAAGTCCAACATCCTGCTGATCGGCCCGACCGGGTCTGGCAAGACGCTGCTCGCGGAGACGCTCGCGCGCATTTTGGATGTACCGTTCACCGTGGCTGATGCGACGACGCTGACGGAAGCCGGCTATGTCGGCGAGGACGTCGAGAACATCATCCTCAAGCTGCTGCAGTCAGCCGACTACAAGGTCGAGAGCGCCCAGCGCGGTATCGTCTACATCGATGAAATCGACAAGATCAGCCGCAAATCCGAGAATACGTCAATCACCCGCGACGTGTCGGGCGAGGGCGTGCAGCAGGCGTTGCTGAAGATCATGGAAGGCACCATCGCGTCGGTACCTCCGCAGGGAGGACGCAAGCATCCGCAACAGGAATTCCTGCAGGTCGACACCACCAATATTCTGTTCGTATGCGGCGGCGCCTTCACCGGGCTCGAGAAGATCATCTCGGCGCGCAGCCGGTCGAGCTCGATCGGTTTCGGCGCTCAGGTAATCGCGCCGGAAGGCCGCGGCACCGGCGAAATCTTCAGGGAGGTTGCCCCGGAGGATTTGCTGAAATACGGTCTCATCCCCGAATTCGTCGGACGGCTACCCGTGCTCGCTACCCTTGAGGATCTCGACGAGCTGGCCCTCAAGCGCATTCTCAGGGAGCCGAAGAACGCGCTGGTGAAGCAATATCAGCGCCTGTTCGAGATGGAGGGCATCGATCTCACGCTAGCGGAGGAAGCGCTCGGCGCCATCGCCCGCAAGGCGATCAACCGCAAGACCGGCGCGCGGGGGTTGCGCTCGATCATGGAGAGCATCTTGCTCGACACCATGTTCGAGCTGCCGAGCCTCGAGGGTGTCGAGGAGGTTGTGATCTCGAGGGAAGTTGTGGAGGGCACCGCGCGGCCGCTCTACATCTACGCTGCTCGCCCCGGCGCCGCCGGCGCGAGCGCTTCGTAGAGCGAAGCCTCCGGCACCGTGGGGCCCTGGCGATCGGCGCTGTCGAGCTGTGAGAGGTAGCGGGCAATGCCGTCGATCTGCTTCATCTATCGCAGGTGAACCGGACTTAGCGGACATCGTCGATCCGACGCTGTTGACCCGTTGCGTAGGTCGCGGTCTCGCGACTTACGAAGATTTGCGCTGGCCGTTCGGTCGTTTTCTGAGAGTGAAGCAGGGCACAGACCTCGGGTTTGAGGCGTGATATGGTTCTCATATTGAATGGGGGAGTGATTCTTTCCCTACCAGGATCAGCGCGCGAGTTAATTGCATGAGCCAAGCAATTTCATCACCCTTCTCCGCGGCACAGCGGTCGCTTGCCCGCTGACACCGTCTAACGCAAAGGATCTTGAACATGAAGCCGGAACACGAGACGCGGCGAAAACTCATCCGCGAATGGATGTCGCTTCCGAAGGACAAGCGACAGACCGAAGAGCAAGCCAAGCCGTTCGCTAAGAAGGCGATGGAGCGAATCCCGTCCAGTGGTGATCCGTACCGGCAGGTAATGCGGTGGTTGTTGCCTCGCATCGGTAAGCCGTGAGCTTCATGGCAAGCAAGACCAATGCGACGCCACGGAAGGAAGAGGTGCCGAATAAGGAGGGTCCCGAGACCCCGCCCGACAGCCCGCTGCTCGACCTGTCGAACGCCGCCGTCAAGAAGCTGATCCGCGGCGCCAAGAAGCGCGGCTACGTCACCCACGACCAGATCAACGCGTTGCTGTCCTCGGAGGAGGTCAAGTCCGAGCAGATCGAGGACGTCCTCGCCATGCTTCAGCGAGATGGGCGTCAACGTGGTCGAGACCGAGGACACCGAGCCCGAGGAAGAGGCGGCTCCCCGCGAGGAGCCGGAGGAAGAGGCCGAGAGCGAGGGCGGCGAGATCGCCGAGGTCCAGCACAAGGTTCCGGCCAAGACCGAGGCCAAGGAGCCGACCGAGCGCACCGACGATCCGGTCCGCATGTACCTGCGCGAGATGGGCTCGGTCGAACTGCTCTCGCGCGAGGGCGAGATCGCGATCGCCAAGCGCATCGAGGCCGGCCGCGAGGCGATGATCGCGGGCCTGTGCGAGAGCCCGCTCACGTTCCAGGCCATCATCATCTGGCGCGACGAGCTCAACGAGGGCAAGGTCTCCCTGCGCGACATCATCGATCTCGAAGCGACGTTATGCCGGCCCCGACGCCAAGGCCATGCCGGCGCCGGTCGGCCCGGACGGCCAGCCGATCGTGGTTCCGGGCGTCGTCGCCGGCCAGCCGCCGCAGACGCCGGCGCCCGCGACCGTGCCCGCAAGCGCGACTCCGTTCAATCCGGCCCGCGACGACGGCGAGCAGGAGAAGCCAGAGGGCGCCGCCGAAGGCGACTTCGACGACGACGACATGGAGGGCTCGCTCTCGCTCGCCGCGATCGAGGCCGAGCTCAAGCCCAAGGTGCTCGAAACCTTCGACACCGTCGCCAACGAATACAAGCGGCTGCGCCGGCTGCAGGACCAGGACATCCAGTTCAAGCTCAAGAGCGCCTCGCTCTCGCCCGCGCAGGAGCGCAAGTACAAGAAGCTCAAGGACGAGATCATCGCCGAGGTGAAGTCGCTGCGGCTCAACCAGGCGCGCATCGATTCGCTGATCGAGCAGCTCTATGACATCAACAAGCGCCTCGTCGGCTACGAAGGCCGCCTAATGCGGCTTTCCGAAAGCCACGGCGTCACGCGCGAGGATTTCCTGCGGCAGTACCAGGGCTCCGAGCTCGACCCGCGCTGGCTCAACCGCGTGTCCAAGCTCTCCGCCAAGGGCTGGAAGGCGCTCGTCGCCAAGGACAAGGACAAGATCAAGGAGCACCGCCACCAGATCCATACGCTCGCGGGCGAGACCGGTCTCGAGATCGGCGAGTTCCGCAAGATCGTGCAGATGGTGCAGAAGGGCGAGCGCGAGGCGCGCCAGGCCAAGAAGGAGATGGTGGAGGCGAACCTGCGCCTCGTGATCTCGATCGCCAAGAAATACACCAACCGCGGCCTGCAGTTCCTCGACCTGATCCAGGAAGGCAACATCGGCCTGATGAAGGCGGTCGACAAGTTCGAGTACCGCCGCGGCTACAAGTTCGCGACCTACGCGACCTGGTGGATCCGCCAGGCGGTCAGCCGCTCGCTCGCCGATCAGTCGCGCACCATCCGTGTGCCGGTGCACATGACCGAGGCCATCAACAAGATCGTGCGCACGAGCCGGAAACTGCTCAACGAGATCGGCCGCGAACCAACACCCGAGGAGGTCGCCGAGAAACTTCACATTCCGCTCGAAAGGGTGCGTAAAGCGCTGAGGATCGCCAAGGAGCCGTTGTCCTTGGAGACGCCGATCGGCGACGAGGCGGACTCCCACCTCGGCGACTTCATCGAGGACAAGAACGCGATCCTGCCGATCGACGCGGCGATCCAGTCGAACCTGCGCGAGACCACGACGCGCGTGCTCGCCTCGCTCACGCCGCGCGAGGAGCGCATTCTTGCGCATGCGCTTTGGCATCGGCATGAACAGCGACCACACGCTGGAGGAAGTCGGCCAGCAGTTCTCGGTGACGCGCGAGCGCATCCGCCAGATCGAGGCAAAGGCGCTGCGGAAGCTCAAGCACCCGACCCGGTCAAGGGTGCTTAGGAGCTTCCTCGATAATTGACGGGGCGGGCAGGGCCACGTCAGCTTATGACAGCATTGTTAGGTTGCCGGAAGGAAGAAAAACTCTTGCTCCGAGACGTTCGCAGTTGAGCTTAAGCGGCGAGCCCCTATGATCTCAGGAGCACAGAAGGGAAACGCCATGGCTTTCAAGCCGAATTACCGTCTGCAACGCGCTGATCGCAGCCGTGCGGCACTGGCGCGGAGTGAGGAAAAACAGAGGAAGAAAGACGAAAAGGCGGCGCAACGCAGAGCCGAACGCACAGCAACGGTTGAAACACCGCCCGACGATGACAAGGCAGACGATGGCAAGGCATAAGGGGAGAGGTCGATGACTGCCGCCGAATCCAAAGGTCTCAAGAAGGGTAGCCGCGTTTATTGGCGCGGCGATGCCGCTGATGGCGGCAGAATCACCGAAATAAGCTGGGATGCAGCCACGATCGCTTGGGACAATGGTCCGGTGGCCAGAGTACACCATGGGGATATGCGCGAAATCCAGCGAGCGCCGGTAAGGCCGGCTACTGTGTAGGCGACGCTGAGCGCCGCCTTGCTTGACGCCGAGCGCTGCCACTCGCTGAGCAACTCAGCATCGATCCTGAGCGCCCGGATTCCTTTGCATTCTTGGCGAACGGTCAAGGCTATTTAAAATTCGAAGCCGTGCTGCGCATTGCGCGCGAGATTCCGCGCTGGCAGTGAACATGGTCATTCATTTGATCACCACGGGTGATCTGCGACCCGATCTATGACTTGGTCGCGCGTAACCGCTATCGCGGGTTCAGCCGTCGTGACGCTCGCATCCTGCCGAATTCGGATCGTTCGTGGCGATTGTGAACCGCCACGAGACTGCGGGACGATGGCGGTTGGCGCTGGTTGGCTGCGGGGACCAAGAACTCGATGAACTCGCGCGGTTATGCACGTTCATCCGGTTCTCCCTTGGAATCTGAAGCTTCAGCAACCTCAGCTTCCTGGGTTAGAGCCGGATGGACAACCTACTGAAAGCTCACAGCTAATTTAGAGGCGGGGACCGCGCGCGGGGCCGCCTTTGCCCAGGGCCCCTGGGGCCACCCGGGGCTTCATCGGCAGCAGGCCCTCGCGCTGCATCCTCTTGCGCGCGAGCTTGCGGGCGCGGCGAATAGCTTCCGCCTTCTCCCGCGTTTTCCTTTCAGAGGGTTTCTCGTAATGGCGGCGAAGCTTCATCTCGCGGAAGATGCCCTCACGCTGCATCCTCTTCTTCAGCACCTTGAGAGCCTGGTCGACATTATTGTCACGAACGAGAACCTGCACGCGTCGTTCCTCTTCAATCGATCGATTGATGGGTGTCAGCTGTCCAAAAAGGCCAGGGCGTGCCCGGGCCTTCATCGGTCTTATTCGGTCAGAAATCCATGCCGCCCATGCCGCCGCCCGGCATAGCCGTGCTCTGCTTCTTGGGCACTTCCGCGACCATCGCCTCGGTGGTGATGAGCAGGCCCGCGACCGAGGCCGCACCCTGCAGCGCTGCGCGCACCACCTTGGTCGGGTCGATGATGCCCTTCGACATCATGTTGACGTACTCGCCCGACTGGGCGTCGTAGCCATATGAGTAGGTGTCCTTTTCCAGGATCTTGCCGATGATAATCGAGCCGTCTTCTCCCGCGTTGATCGCGATCTGACGCGCCGGCCAGGAGATCGCCTTCTTGACGATTTCAATGCCGGTTCGCTGATCATTGTTTTGGCCTTTGAGCTTTTCCAGAGCCTTGACGGCGCGGAGCAGCGCAACTCCGCCACCCGGCAGGATGCCTTCCTCGACCGCGGCGCGGGTTGCATGCACCGCGTCATCGACGCGGTCCTTGCGCTCCTTCACTTCGATCTCGGTCGCGCCGCCGACGCGGAGCACGGCGACTCCGCCGGCGAGCTTGGCCAACCGCTCCTGCAGCTTCTCACGGTCGTAGTCCGAGGTTGTTTCCTCGATCTGCGCCTTGATCTGGCTGATGCGCGCCTCGATATCGGCCTTCTTGCCGGCGCCGCTGACGATCGTCGTGTTCTCCTTGTCGATCGTCACTTTCTTGGCGCGCCCGAGCATATTGACTGTCACGTTCTCGAGCTTGATGCCGAGGTCGGCGGAGACCATGGTGCCGCCCGTGAGGATCGCAATGTCCTCGAGCATTGCCTTTCGGCGATCGCCAAAACCGGGGGCCTTGACGGCCGCGACCTTGAGCCCGCCGCGCAGCTTGTTGACCACGAGGGTGGCGAGCGCCTCACCCTCGATGTCCTCGGCAATGATCACCAACGGCTTGCTGGTCTGTACCACCGCTTCCAACAGGGGAAGCAGCTCCTGTAGCCCCGACAGCTTCTTTTCGTAGATCAGGACATACGCATCCTCCATATCGACCCGCATCTTGTCCGCGTTGGTGACGAAGTAGGGAGAGATGTAGCCACGGTCGAACTGCATGCCTTCGACCACTTCAAGCTCGGTGTCGAGCGACTTTGCTTCCTCGACCGTGATCACGCCCTCGTTGCCGACCCTCTTCATCGCATCGGCAATGAAACGGCCAATCTCCGCGTCACCGTTGGCCGAGATCGTGCCGACCTGGGCGATCTCCTCGTTCGAGGTGACGTTCTTGGAGTTTTTCTGGAGGTCCGCAACAATGGCTTCGACCGCGAGGTCGACGCCGCGCTTGAGGTCCATCGGGTTCATGCCGGCGGCAACAGCCTTGGCACCTTCCCTGACGATCGCATGAGCGAGCACGGTCGCCGTGGTCGTGCCGTCACCGGCCTCGTCCGACGTCTTCGAGGCTACCTCGCGCACCATTTGCGCGCCCATGTTCTCGAACTTGTCATCGAGCTCGATCTCCTTGGCGACGGTGACGCCGTCCTTGGTGATGCGGGGAGCACCAAACGACTTGTCGAGCAGGACGTTGCGGCCCTTGGGGCCGAGCGTCACGCGCACCGCGTGGGCGAGAGTATCGATACCGCGCAGCATGCTGTCGCGAGCGTCGACCGAAAATTTGACTTCCTTGGCAGCCATCTTGATGTCCTTTCAGCCTTTGATCTTCATCCTTCGAGACGGCCGCTATGCGGCTTCCCAGGACGCGGATGTGCGTTGGTTAGGCGGCCTTCTTCTTGGCCACGGGCTGCTCATCGAGCACACCCATGATGTCGCTCTCCTTCATGATCAGGAGCTCGACGCCTTCGATCTTGACCTCGTTGCCCGACCACTTGCCGAACAGGACCCGGTCGCCAACCTTTAGGTCGATGGCGATAAGTTTCCCCGCCTCGTCACGGCCACCCGGACCCACTGCAGTAATTTCGCCCTGCGAAGGCTTTTCCTTTGCGGTGTCGGGGATGATGATGCCGCCGGCTGACTTCTCGTCGGCATCGATGCGTCTGACAACAACACGATCGTGGAGTGGACGGAATTTCATCGGTATCTCCCTAAGTTCTTTGGCGCCGTTGGTGGCGGCCGTATAGGTGTGTTGGGAAGAGATTGTTTGTTTCCTCGGTGGCAGCTTTCGCATTCCTAAATGTGTCCATGGCGCGAGCAGCGCGTATACGTAAGGAAGCGGGTACTCATGGCACCCGCGCCGAACGCAGCTCAATTTGGAGTTTTGATGTGCCCGCCGATGGCACCGGAGCTGCTGCTTTGAGCGAACGGAGACTTCGGTAGGTCCCCGATTTATGGGCAGCTCTCAGACACGCACTATGTGGGTCTTTACGTGGGGGCGCTGGACGTAAAGCACAATGGGGGTTGAGAAACTAAGTGCTGAGCACATTCTTGCTGTCAGAGTCCGGTAGTGGGCTCATTTGATTAAGGCGCGCGGCGAGGCCCGAACCTCGCGACGTATGCCGCTATCCAGTCGGTCGCGATTTCATGCTGGGCGGCCTCAAGCTCGATGTTCCCGACGCACACTTCTGCGTGGAGTTTCTTTCCAATCGGTCCTTGGCCATCGAGTTCCACAGCAGCGTCGAATGCGACTGCGGCCACAGATTGCGTGGCCGGTTCGACCCGCCTAGTCCCAAGGGGATCAAATGGTCGATCTCGCAAGGGCAGGGCGTCTCGTCAGCGGCCATGCCATACATCATTCGACTTCCGGCAACCTCGATCGTCGTGGAATTGGTAACGTCGACACACTAACCGTGGATGAGTACCTCGCTCGATCCCGATGGGGTCAGTTGCGCTACCGCGTCTACCGCCATCCGATCATCATGTTCGGCATCGGCCCGGTCTATCTTTTCATCCTGCGGCATCGACTGCCAGTCGGCCTCATGCGCGGCGGTTGGCAGCCATGGCTCAGCACCATGGCGACCAACGTCGCAATCGCGGCTCTCGTCGCCACGATGATATGGCTGACCAGCTTTGGGGCATTCCTGCTCGTGCATCTACCGATCATGCTTCTCGCAGGCTCGATCGGGGTTTGGCTGTTCTATGTCCAGCACCAGTTCGAGGACACGGTTTGGGCTCATGACCGAGCCTGGAACCTGCACGAGGCAGCGCTTCACGGCAGCTCCTACTATCACTTGCCGCACGTCTTGCGATGGTTCACCGCCAATATCGGCGCGCACCACATACATCATTTGTGCAGCCGTATTCCCTGCTACCGGCTGCCACTCGTGTTGCGTGATTACCCGGAACTCAGCGGCATCGGCCGACTTACGTTAGTCCAGAGTTTCAGGTGTGTGCGGCTGGTGTTGTGGGACGAAGGTCAGCGGCGACTCATCTCTTTCCGTGAGGTGCGTCAGCGTCATGCTTTAGCTTGAGGAGGAGCCTGTCGCCCTGCCATTCAGAGCAGCTCTGCGGCGTGGAAAGCCGAGGTACCACGGCAACGCCCCGGTCTCTCATGTCCCTCAGAATAAGGACCCTTCAGGTTTGTCCGTTGCCCTCGCTTCGGCGAAAGGGAGTCACGTGGCCGGTCAAGAAACGCCACCCGCAGCAGAAGATTTGTCAGCATGTCCTGATTGCGGAACAGAAATGGTCATTATCTCTATCACACCAATCTTGTTCGTCAGTGAATTCGAGGAACTCACGCTCGCATGTCAGAAGTGCGGTTCTACAAAAATACTCAAGATCAAACGCAGCTGATAGTCCCATTAGCCTGCCAGCTCGAGTTCCTAAACTGCAGCATAGTCGCCGCTGGCTCAGACTGAGCACTTTTGCTCAGAACCGCCGAGTGAGCGCGCCTAGACTGTCCAACCCTGGAATTGCCGTTGCGCCCGGTCGGTACGGTCGGCATCCGTATTCTGCACGCGTGCGCGCTGTCGGTACAACAACAAGGAGGCAAGCATGATCAGATCATCACTTGCAGTCGCCATTGGCGCAATGTTCGCGGCCGGGCTGTCAGCTGCACCGTCGGCTTTCGGCCAGGAAGAAACCGAGCAACGATTGGGTGCTGTTCATTTCGACACCTCGTGCAACGAGACGGCGCAGCGGCGGTTCGACCGCGGCATGCGCTATCAGCATTCGTTCTGGTATCAGTCGTCCAAAGAGATATTCGAGGAAGTGCTCAAGGCCGACCCTGAATGTGGAATTGCCTACTGGGGCATTGCACTGAGTCTGCTCCACAATCCTCATAACCCGCCGCCCGAGCCCAACCTCCCGCTTGGCCTTGCCGCGATCCAGCAGGGGAAGGTAGTCGGCGCCAAGACCCAGCGAGAGCGCGATTTCATCGATGCGCTCCTAGTATTCTATACCGATTACGACAAGATCGCCCACGGCGCGCGGGTGCAGGCTTATCTCAAGGCCATGGAGGGGGTGGCACAACGCTACCCCCAGGACGACGAAGCGCAGTTGTTCTACGCCATCACGCTTAACGTTGCAGCCTCGCCCAACGACAAGACCTATTCAAATCAGCTGAAAGGTGCGGCAATCCTGGAGACGATCTTCAAGCGCCAGCCACGCCATCCCGGCGTCGCCCACTATCTAATCCACCTCTACGACACTCCGGCCCTTGCAGAGAAAGGGATCGATGCTGCCAAGCGATACTCCGAGATCGCTCCTGCGGCGCCTCACGCGCAACACATGCCATCCCACATCTTCACGCGCGTCGGCCACTGGAAAGACGCGATCGGCTCCAACATCGCCGCTTCGCGCTCGGCGAAGGCGAACAAGGATTTCCATGAGCAGCTGCACGCCATGGATTACCTCGTCTATGCCGATCTGCAGCTGGGGCAGGATGCCAAGGCGCGCGCCGTCATCGATGAGATGAATGCGGTCACTGGATTTGCCGAGACAGTCATCGTAGGCCCATATGCGTTGGCCGCATCGCCTGCGCGATACGCCATCGAACGCGGCGACTGGAAAGGAGCGGCGGAGCTGCAAGTCAGGGGAAGTCCGCTCGCCCATGTCCAGGCGATAACCCATTTTGCCCGCGCTTTGGGGGCAGCCCGTTCAGGCAATGCGCAACAGGCCAGGGCCGACATCGCCAAATTGGCTGAGTTGCGCGACAAGTTGCGCGAGGCAAAGGACGCCTATTGGACGGAGCAGGTTGATATTCAGTGGCAGGTCGCGAGTGCGTGGGCGCTCAATGCCGAGGGCAAATACGATGACGCGTTGAAGGCCATGAGCGCGGCTGCCGATACCGAGGACAAGACCGAGAAACATCCCGTGACGCCGGGAGTGCCGACGCCGGCACGTGAACTCTACGGCACCATGCTGCTCGAGCGCGGCATGGGCAGGGAGGCGCTCGTCGCCTTCGAGGCGACGCTGAAGAAGCAACCCTACCGCCTCGGCGCCACGCTTGGCGCCGCGAAGGCGGCGGAGAAAGTAGGCGACGCCGCCAAGGCACGGCAGTACTACATGGCCGCTGTCACGCTCACCGAAAACGCCGATCCGGTCAGGCCGCAGATCGCGGAGGCGCGAGCGTTCGTGGCCAAGAAATAGGCCCTGGAGCCTACGGAGAGCGGTGGAGTTATGCGATGAGAAAGCCGCTGGCGTTGACCATCGTTGTCGTGCTTGGGCTCGCAGGCGCGGCCGCTGGGTATTTGATCATGCTAACCTTGCAACCCTCGGACAATGCGAATGCGGTTGCGGCCACGGCTCAGCCGGTCTGGACCGAAGCGAAATGGCCGTTTCCCATCGATCAATGGGGAACGGGCCGCGCGTTCAACTGCAAGCCTGCCGATTGCGGAACGGGAGTGGTGCTTTACCTGCGGGCCAAAGTCGGCTTCTGCAATTGCACGACCGGCGTAGCCGACGACGAGGAACTTGAACGTGTCGGCGACGTCGATCTTGTCGGCAGCCAAAGCGCGGCACTCGGCCCGGGACGGCCGATTACAGTGCACTGGATGACGGGTCGCAGCCGCAGCTACGCCGTTGGGGGTCGCGTCCCGTCGGCGAAATCGCTGCTTTCGCTCGCCTTCAACGATCGTTGTGACGCAATCGTCGCTATAGCCGTCGTTGAGGGCGATCGAGCGAGCGCACAGGAGCTAGCCGTGCTCGAATTCCTCAACGGCGATCTCGTTCTGCGCTGGGCTGAATCAACACTTGGGCTCTAGGCGCCGCTTTCCCCGATTTCGGCAGGCTTCCCACTGCGCTGCTCCTATTCCGATTCCCATCTCAGTTGAGCTGTCGCTTTGCTATCCGCGTCGCGCCGAGCAGGTACAACTTCCGCAATGCCTGCTGTCGAAAAAGTCGTCGCGGACTATCTGTAGAACAAGAATACGCAACAATCGAATCAAGGCGAACTAGTTTTTAATCAAGATTGGTACCCATCTTGAATCAGTCTTGCGCGCTCGGATGAGAAAAATCGCTTTTCGACAGCATCGGTCAAAAAGCTGAAAGGCTCGTCATGAGTATACATCTTGTCTGCCATGGATGTGGGTGCTGTTAACGGTAGCGTGGCCATCGATCCGACCGCGCGTCTCAACCAATGAAAGCCGGAGAAGGTCCTCAGCCAAGGAGCGATCGGTACAGGTCCAGATATCGATCGGCCATGCGGTCTACCGTGAAGCGCGCGGACACCGCCGCCCGGCAGGCGGCGCGATCGATTTCGCCGATACGGCCGATCGCATCCACGGCTTCATCGACGCTGTCGACCAGGAAGCCGGTCACGCCATGGTCGATCAGCTCGGGCATCGATCCGCGGTTGGAGGCGATGACCGGCGTGCCGCAGGCGAGCGCCTCCACGACCGATAGTCCGAACGGCTCGTCGAAGTTGATGAGGTGGAGCAGCGCGCGCGCGGAACCCAGGGCTTTCGTGCGGGCCGCCCCGCCCACCGGGCCGCGATAGACCACGGAACGGTCGTCGAGCGCGGGCGCGACTTGCTCGTTATGATAGTCCTGATCCTGGACGATGCCGGCCATGACCAGCCGCCGACCCGCTCGACGTGCCGCCGCAATCGCCTCGGCCGCCCCCTTGTCCGGGTGGATGCGGCCGAAGAAGAGCAGGTCTTCGCTGCCGTGCGGGTCGAAGGGAAAGTCCTCCAGCCGGATACCGTGGTGGATCGTCGCCGCATAGCGCAGGTCCGAATGGCGATCGGCGTCGCTGATCGCGACATAATGGACGCGATCGTCGTACGCCTTGAAGGCGGGCAGGATGCGTTCCGAGGAGAAGCCGTGGATCGTCGTCACCACCGGCGTCTCCACCAGCCGCGAGAAGGCGAGCGGCACGAAATCGGCCTGGTTGTGAATGAGGTCGAACTCGCCCGCGCGCTCGAAGACATGGGCGACGTGGAGCATCTCCCACACCTTGGCGTCGATGGCGGGGTCCTCGGAATAGGGCGCCGGGCAGACGCCGGCCAGCTTGCCCGCCGTCCGGCTATCCTTCGTGGCGAACAGGGTGACGTCGATGCCGCGCGCCACCAGCGCCTCGGTCAACAGGCTCGTCACCAGCTCCCATGGACCATAGTGGCGCGGCGGCGTGCGCCAGGAGATCGGCGCCAGCATGGCGATACGCAAGCGATTGTCCTTCCTTGCTTTCGTTAATCGGCCGTAAGGATCACGCCTTCGTCCGCCCGTAGCAGCAGGGCGCCGTCTCCGGCCAGCGCCGCGTCGTCGACAGTGGACAAGAGCGGCCGGCAATCGCTCGCCCAGTCCGGCAACTCCAGGCGATGCGACCGTCCCCCGAGATTGAGCGCCACGATCAGTCGCTCCGCGCCGTGCCGACGCTCATAGGCGAGCACGTCGCCCTCCGCGTCCAGCAGCGCGAAGTCGCCGATCGACAGCGCCAGATGCGCGCGCCTGACCGCCAGCAACCGACGATAGAGCGTCAGGATTGAATGAGGCTCCTCCGCCATCCGCGCGACGTTGCGCGTCGGCCAGTCGGCATTGAGCGGCAGCCACGGCTTGGCCGTGGTGAAGCCGGCATTCTCGCTCCCGTCCCACGGCATCGGCGTGCGGACCGGATCGCGGCCCAAGGCGAGCCCGGGCTCGCGCAGCTCGCGCGGATCCTGAACCTGGGCAGGCGGGATCGCGACGTCGCTCAAGCCCAGCTCGTCGCCGTAGTAGAGGGTGGGCGTGCCGCGGAGCGTCAGCAGCAGCATCGCCGCGACGCGGGCCTGGGCCTGCCCACGCTTGGCGGCGACGCGCGGCCGGTCATGGTTGCCGAGCACCCAATTCGGCCAACCGCCCGGCGGAAGCGCCGCCTCATAGTTGGCGATCAGCGTTGCGAGGGAGCGCGCCTCCCACGGCGCATCGACGAGCTGGAAGTTGAAGGGCAGGTGCACCTCTGCCCGTTCCTGGCCGTAATAGTGCATCAGCCGATCGACCGGCAGGTAGATCTCGCCGATCAGCACGCGTTCGCCCCGTCCCTTGGCGCCATAGCTATCGGCGATGGCGCGCATGTCGGCGGCGATCTCGTGCACCTCGGGCTGGTCGGTCGAATGGAGCTGGAGCACGCGGTGCATATCGCCCATCGCTGGCTGATAGGCGGGGTTGGGCGGATTGTCCGGGAAGTCTGCCGCCTTGACCATGTGCCACAGCACGTCGATGCGGAAGCCGTCCACGCCGCGGTCGAACCAGAAGCGCATCACGTCGTACATCGCCGCCTGCACGGCCGGATTACGCCAGTTGAGGTCCGCCTGCTCCTTCAGGAAGGCGTGGTAGTAATATTGGCCGGTGGCCTCGTCCCACTCCCAAGCCGAGCCGCCGAAATCGCTGATCCAGTTGTTGGGCGGCCCGCCATCCGGGGCGGGATCGCGCCAGATGTACCAGTCCCGTTTCGGATTGTCGCGCGAGGAGCGGCTCTCGACGAACCAGGGATGCCGGTCGGACGTGTGGTTGGGCACGAAGTCGAGCAGGACCTTGAGCCCGCGCGCATGGGCTTGCGCAAGCAGATCGTCGAAATCGGCGAGCGCGCCGAAGCGCGAATCGACGCCGCAATAATCGGCGACGTCATAGCCGAAATCGGCCATCGGCGAGGGATAGATGGGCGAGATCCAGATCGCGTCGACGCCGAGGCTGGCCAGATAGTCGAGCCGCCGCTCGATCCCCTTGAGGTCGCCTATGCCGTCGCCGTTCGTGTCCTGAAAGGAGCGCGGGTAGATCTGGTAGATCACGCCCGTCTGCCACCAGAGCGCGGTCATGCGAACAGGGCCTTGGGCATGTGGGTGATGCGGCAGGCAAGGTTTGCCTCGCCCGAGAATCCGCCACGCCGATGGTGAAGACGACGGGTGTGGGCAGATACATCTGGTGCGCGATGGGGCGGGTCAACTCCGGGTTCGCCTCGAGCACCGGTTGCTCGTCCTCGAGGCGCAGGATGCGGTTAGGATCCTCGAGCTCGAGGAGCGCCCAGAAGGTGCGGTAGACGCCGACGGCCTCCCGTGTCTCGACGCCATGGTACATCAGGAACCAGCCGCGTTCAGTGCGGATCGGCTGGCTACCGCCGCCCACTTTCATACTGGATGTGGAGCCCTTCCGCGCACGGATACCGGGTTGGTCGAGCGGCTTCCAGTGATCGCTGCGACGCCGAAAAACTTCCGGAGTTGAGGGTAAAGCGAAAGCCCACATCGCGTGCACGATACCACGTGATTGACCCAACTCAGACATTCCCCGGGCAGCTCTTGCGTGTACGATGCTGTTCATCCGGCAATTGCTTCATGTGATGGTGAACGAGTATCATAGCGGCCTCTGAAGCGGCGGTCGAATACCCGCGATCGCCGTGAACCAGGATCAACGAGATCGCCCCTTCCGACAATAACCAAATCCCGCGGGCGAGTTCCTTCGATCGCTCCACGCCGGATTCCGCGAGCAACTCAGCTAGGCAGCATTCCAGCCGCTCCTTGTGCCGACGGGCGATCAATCGCGCCGGATGACCGGGGAGATCGGCAAGCTCGATGACGAGCCGCGTGAACCCGGAGCCCACCCACCGCGGCCTGTCTGCCCAGACCGCCAATTGGCGAAACAAGCCCTTCACAATTGCTTCGGGCGAGCCTGACAGCCGGTCTCCAAACGTTCGAAATGCTTGCAAGGCAAGAACGTCTTGAGCGCTAAGGACATCGGCTAACAGCTCATCCTTACTCCTAAAATGATGGTATAGCGTTCGTTTCGTGAGCTTCGCAGCCTCAGCGATTTCGTCCATGCTGACCCGGCTGAAGCCGTGTTTGCGAAAAAGTCGATATGCGGCTTCGAGGATGCGCTTGCGCGTGAGTTCCGCGGATCGGGCCATTGCGTCGCCTCGCAAAAGTATACTCATTAGTGAATTTACTTCTGTACCACTCAAGCTGAAAAGTCCTGCTCAGGCAATGAAAACGCAGGCGCCCACCATGCCGCATCCGGCATTGACCTTTAGAAGCATCACGGCACGTCCGGTCGTTCTAAAGTTGAAGCGGCCAGTTGTCGCGCGCATCGCGACCATCACAGACTGGCCGCTTGTCCTTATCGATCTCCTGACTGAAGAGGGGATTATTGGGCGCAGCTATCTGGAGCCTTATGTCGTGAAGGCCATGCGCTACCTCGTGCCGGCCTTGGAGGATCTCGGCACGATGCTCAAGGGCCGACGTATCGCTCCGATCGAATTATTTGACGCGGCGCGTAAGTCTCTCCATTTCGTGGGCTACGAAGGCTTGTCCATGATCGTGGCCTCAGGGCTTGACATGGCCGCTTGGGACGCGCTCGCGAAGGCCGCAGGCCAACCCCTCTGTGTGCTGCTCGGCGGCTCAGTTGGCCCTGTGAAATCCTATAACAGCAATGGTCTTTGGCTGAAGGAGCCGGAAGCTGTCGCAGCTGAGGCACTTGAGTTGCGCGACGAGGGCGGCTTCACCGGCCTCAAGCTGAGGCTGGGTCGCGAGCGAGTATCCGATGATCTTGCGACAGTTGATGCCGTACGCAAGGCAGTTGGTGATGAGATGCACCTGATGGTCGACTTCAACCAAGGACTTAATTTGGCAGAAGCCCTCCAGCGCTGCCACATGATCGATGAGTACGGCCTTGCCTGGATCGAGGAGCCTATCGTGTATGACAACCTCGATGGCTATGCCCAACTCGCGCGCGAATTGAAGACCCCAATCCAAATCGGCGAGAACTTCTACGGTCCACGCGAGATGCACAGAGCGCTTCAGAAAAAGGCGTGCGACCTTGTTATGCCCGATTTCATGCGCATCGGCGGCGTGACCGGCTGGATGAGGGCGGCGGCTATTGCCGGTGCCGCGGGCGTGCCTATGTCTACGCACCTCTATCCCGAAGTCGCTGCTCACGTCATGCGCGTTACCGAGACGGCTCACTGGCTCGAGTGGCAGGACTGGGCCGATCCTGTCCTCCAGAGTCCATATCAGATGAAGGGTGGGGTACTAGAAATTCCCGATGTCCCTGGTGTTGGCATTGAATGGAATGAAGATGCACTCGTCGCCAACCTCGCATAGCTATATTCCTTGAGTCTCTCCCACTCTTCCGAATGCGGACAAACCCGAACCAACGCGAATGACCCAACTCGGATGTGGAGGGTGCATCACAGCACGCTGACCACTTTGCCTTTCGAGAGTGGTCAATTTTATACAGATGAGTTCCCCATGGCGTGCTCCTGTAGTACTAGCCATTTACAGATCACCAGCGCGCGCGTCGCATAGGCGCCCGACTGGCGGACACAATCAGATCAAAGAGGACAAAGTCGTGAGCAAAACCTTGTCGCTGATGGTAGTGCTGTTGTTGGTCACTATCGGCCATGCGCGGGCGGACCCACTCACTGAGGACATGACGAAACTCAATGCGCAATGGGACGCCGCGATCAACGATCCGAATTTTGACGCCTTGCTGCCAATGTATGCCGCCGATGCCGGTCTAATGCCGCCCGGCGCAGCGCCCGTCTCTGGCCCTACTGCGATACGCGACTTCTTTGCCAAAAGAGGCACGAGCGTCAGAAATCACAAGCTTGAGCTTGTAGGGATCTTGCAGATGGGAGACTACGCTTACGTGACTTCTCGCTTCAAAGCCTCATTGGTAAGAGGCGAGGAAACGACCATGCTGTCCGGAAGTACCGTTAAGCTCTATGAACACCAGTCCAACGGCGAATGGAAGGTTAAGTCCCATATTTTCGTTCGGGAATAGCCAAGGGCGCATTTGATATCGAACAGGATGCTTGAGCGGCCCGGCTGGTCCGCGGCTCGAATACCTTAGAGATCATTTGGTCCGGTACACCGCGTAGGTTCATTCAAATCAAGCAAAGCGATTGATGTCGCTATTTGGCCCCAAGCAGCGGAAAACGATGTCCGCTCCAATGTCGGCTATGAGGGGGACAAGCGGACTCGCTATGCTCGCTTCGAGTTTTGTCGATCATGACCCATTCCGGACATGGGCCATCGCAAAGGCCAGCGCAACGGCCTCGGTGTCGGATGGAAACGCCGCGCCATCGCCCTGACCTGGACGCGGCACGCGCGGCATACACGGGCGTGCTTAATCAAATATCTGGCCAAGCTGCTCTATCTCACACGGCGGGTGCCAGCGCGCGATCAGAATGATGCCGACCAGGAACATAACGATAGTGAGGGCCGGCAGGAGCCAGAACAGCAGGCCGAACGGCTGTGGTGCTGGAGGGTTAGTGAGAAGTTTGAGGGTAACTACTGCTAATACCATTAACCCGAAATGGAGGACCTCGAAAGCAAGGGCTCCCGAGCAGACCCACAGCCCGAAGACGCGCCCGGCACGGTCCAGCCTGACCAGCCGGACGCCTGCCACGATGGTCAAGAGCCCGAACACGTCGCTCAAGAATAGGCCCGCGAGGGTCATCGCGAAGGGCGTTCGATAATAAAGCCCTGCCTGGGCGAACAGCACTACCACCGCACTAGTCTCTTCATAGAGTCGGTAGCCGCCCTGGAGGATGAGAAGAGTCCCAGCACGCGGACAGCGGTTGCGCCGGGCACATGCGGCTGATCGCTTGTGGATGCAGTCTGGACCATGGCCACCCCCCTGCTGCGGCAGGTATGGTAGCGTGAGAGTCCCCGCGCTTGATAGTTGAAGCCTACCCCGAATGAAGATCACGCACGTCGAGCCGATCCGCGTTTCAATCCCGTTCGAGCACGGCGCGCCGATGGCGATTGCGCCACTCATCATCCGCTGGGGACCAGACACGTCGAGCGACGTGCTGCGCCAGTGCATTCGCTGCACCTTTGTGCGGCCACAAGGGTGCGACGTTGCAGCATCCGGAGTGGATCGAGAACGGCGTCGGATGGCAGCCGTTTCCGGTTGAAGAAATGTCGTCGTGATAACTGCGCACGCTGCGGCTTCGTCCGCTTCTGGCCCTAATGCGACATGCCGGCCGCGCGCGCCAATGTCTGCTTCTCGGGGTACAGCGGACTCGTTGTGCTCAATCTGAGTTTTGTCGATCATGACCCACAGCAGACCTCATTTCTTGCTTGCACACCCAATACCGTTCTATGAACGAGCACGGGCCGGCCCCCTCCTAGTCAATTTCTCCAGTCGGCACCACGTGAGCGGTTCATGCCTGCCCGATCGGAATCTCAATTCTGCAGCTCACGCCATCTGATGCGAACACGAAATCAACCTTGCCTCCCAGCTCGTGAGGAATGAGATTGCGTATGAGATCGGTGCCATAGCTGGATTGGGCCTCGGATTTCACCGGCGGGCCATCGAGCTCTTGCCAGACTATCGACAGGTTAGTCCCATCTCCGCTCGGATTACGCTCCCAATTCACCGATACGTGGCCGCCAGGGATCGATAGCGCGCCATATTTTGCAGCGTTTGTCGCGAGTTCGTGCAGCACCTTCGCCAACGCCTGAGTCTCGGCAGCGGCGAGCATGATGTCTGTCCCGCTGATTGTTATGTTCGTGTCCGTCGCGTAGGGCGCAAGCTCATTGCGGATGAGGGCGTCGAGGCCGACGCCCCGCCAACCGCTTTTGCTCAGCAGGCTATGGGCGGCAGCCATGGATTGGATGCGTCCGTTGAGCGATTGAAGGAACTCGTCAATTGAGCGGCTGCCTTGGCGCGTTGAAGAAGCGACCACTGCAACCTCCGCGAGGATGTTTTTGACCCGGTGGTCAAGCTCGGCGACGGTTGCTTGCAGGGCGCGATCGCTAACTGCCAGCTGGCTTTGTTGACTCGCAAATTGTCGCAAAAATAAAGAAACAGCACGCATCCTGATATGATCCACAATAGGCGAGCCACCAGCCAGCCCACTGTGTAGCGGGCGCCTCCGGCCCCAGAAATAATCTGAGCGACGGCGACCATTGTAAGCATCATCGCCAACCAAAGAAATAATTCGTTACGGATGCTGAACAGGACAATTGCGATGCTGCCTGCGATAAGGGCTGTCGCGGTCAGCACCAGGATCGATTGAGTCCCGTCCAGCTGGATGGCTCTTTGATCACTGAGGGCAAATGGTCGCCCAGCAGAATGGCTATCAAAGTGATGCTCAGAACGACGACGCTCACGGAGCTGACAGCGATGTAAACGGCTCGATCCACTCGCTCCAGAGCGAACTGATGGCGGCTTGCACTCGTTTCGAAGATAACCGAAACAAAGGTCAACAATGCAAAACCGATAACCCAGAAGACGAAGATATAGCCCGGTGCCTGTTGCGAACCACCAACCAGAGTTTGGTCCGTCAATACCGCACCAGGAATCGTCAGCACATGCGGAACGACCATAAGGGCAGAATAGAGAAATGCGGAGCCAAGAATCAGGAGAGACCAATGTGGGTTCGCTCGAAAACGCACGAACAGCATAAGGCTCGTGGGCAGCTCGGTTGCAAAGACTGTTGCTGCAAATAACACGCCAACAGCCGGAACTTTCGGGCCCGGATTCCCGGCAAAAGGTATGACTGCTAGTGCGAATATTGCGTATGTACAAATGAAGGCGATACTGATTGTAAAGGCCGAAAGAGCCGGAGCACTTCGTGCGCTGATGCGGTCACTCTCGGCTCCGCTCCTGTATGCTCTCATCAGTAGCCCACCTCAGTCTCTGGGGTGCGGGATTTTCAACCTATTCTTTCGAGACCGCAAGGTTCACAACAGACCCACGGTGCGACGCGCAGCAGCGGCGTCTTGTCTTCATGCGCACAGAGAGTTGCTTTGCTGTGCCAGGTCCGCAGATGGCCCGAAGCGGCGGAAAACGATGTCTGCTCGAATGTCTGGTATTGGGGGACTAAGCAGACTCGTTGTGCTCAATCTGAATTTTGCCGAGTTTGACCCATTGCGGTCATTTCGTTGTTTTCAGAGGGCGGCGAAAGACGTTTGCAACTTCATTTCGCTTGGCGCGATCGACACGCCCGCCGGGCTTGATCTCGTGCCCGGCGTTTCTCACGTGTGGTGGTGCTCGTCGCGACCTTCGCACCTCGGCGTGCATTTAAGCGCACCTAGGCGACTTGCAGTGACCAGCTACATGCAGGTGCAAGAAAATCTTCCATTGTGATCCCGGTGCACGAAGCACGGGTACCCGTCATTATCGCGTGCTTGGCAATCGCATTTACACCGCCAAGAGCTCTCGCTGTTTCCTGGAGGACAACTCCTGTAGCACGTGTTGACGTTGCCCCTTCGCTTTTGCGCCAAAGCCATCACCCCTACCGTTGCCGCAGACCCAGCGTCTCCGACGGAGGTCGCAGTTGACGTCTGTGCAAACTCATGAGCCAAACTGGACGACGCGAACTGGGTCGCTACCAGCATGGAAAATACCGCTGCTCCCACGAGGGCCGCGAGTAAGATTTTCGACTTGGAAATCATAACGTTCTCCCGATTGGTTCAAGAAAAGATTGGGCCGCGCGTCCGCGCAAGCCGTCCCCAATCGATTACATTAAATCTTGTCGAGGTAAATCTCCGGATTGTTATGAACGAACGCCCATAGTTTAGTGGGATGAGAGCCCGCGCCGGTTCTCAAAAAATATAAAAAATTGTAGCCAGCACTGCGGCTCTTTGTAGAAAGCATCCCCTGCCTGTTGGTTTGCAGTTCATTGAAAAGCACTCATCCTAGGTGTCGGATCAACAACACCGAAACTACTTGGCGGGATCAGGCAATCCCGCCACACTCGCAATTGTCGCCATTGTCATCGCAGCAACAGACCACGATGGAGCCGTTATCATCGTAAAGAAAGCACGGCATCGATTGCAGGGTCACCCTTTGATTAGCGCCGAACATCATGGATGCTGTGGCTCCCCTACTCGCAAGCCTATTCGTAAATCGCCGCATGGGTAACCGCCTTTGTTTGAGTACTTCAGAAAGGGTCTTCAGGTAAGGCAGGTCAGCCACACACTGCCTTGTCAGTCTGAGCCGTACTAGCGGGTGACTGTGGGAAGCTTCGCCTTTCTTCTCGCATGTCACTTGTCCAAAGAATTCCACGCCATCAACGCCATTACTCGGTATCTCAAGCCAGCTCTCGCAGTTAGTGGGAGAAAACATAAAATAAGTCTCGTCGCCTTGGCATGGCTTTACTATCCCCATTAGCGTCGCTGATTGTGTCCGCTGCTCAGCGTGTTTGAACAGCTCTATCATGGAGTTAAATGTTTCGGTCATACTTTGCCCTCCGGTTCTCTGTCCGAAAAACTCTCAATTCATCATCAGTGAGAACGACGGCCGATTATATCGATGGAAGAGGCCGAGGCAAACCTGAGCAAATAAACTCGGCATAAACCATTGTCAGCTTATTGTTCAGTCTACGGTAGATCAAGATAGCGAGCTCCCCGTCAGAATAACAATAGACGAGATTAGTCGCTCCGAGGCGCATGTTCGGTTCTCGACTGATCTGCGATGGCTAGATCAGTCTTAGCCGCAATACGGCTATGAGTAATTTGTCGGCATTCGTTCGAAAATTTCACCGCGCCAAACGTGTCACCATGCGGCCCAGCGACATCATGCGCGATCACGTGTTTAGGAGCCCGGATAGCCTGCTCACATGCGGCTCGATCGTTTGCCGCCTGTAACTCGGTCGCGCCCCTAATATTTTTGCGCATATAGAGAACCAAGGCTGCATGTGACTGCTACTAAGTCTATCTAGCGCGACACCCTGATCGTCGAAAAGGGAAAGCCGGAGCGGATCCTAACCCGATACGAGGATTTCAAGGGAAAGTTCGTCCTGCACTGTCACATCCTCGATCATGAGGACCAGGGGATGATGCAGGCCGTCGAAATCGTGGACTGACTACCAATGAATTTTCGAAGCAGACCCGATCGAAGCTCTAGCAAACAATCGAGGCAGCCATGAAGATTTGCAGACAAGCGTCTTACCCGTTGGCCATTCTTTTTGTTGCGGCTCTGTCGCAAACCGCTCTGGGGCAGAATGCAACTCCGCCACCCGGCTATTTCAATATTCCGGCGGGATTTGATTTCCCGGCCGACAAGAGGCTGCTCGAAGACTATCGCTTGCAGCCAAATATGCCCGCACAACGGCTTCACGCCTGGAACGTCTTTGCCGGAATGACTCGCCCGACGTCAAATGGCGGGCTGCTGGTATTCGAGACCTGGTTCTCCGAAAAGGAGACCTTCCAAATGAGTACTGCCGTTGCCGCCGCCCGAACGCAGTCCTCGGTGCGAACGTTCAGCGTGCCAAGGCAGTTCTCTCCCCTTCGGCGCCGGGCCGGCGTGGCCGCCCCGGAACCCGGAAGCGCAGTCCTGGCGACGGTTCTCTACAACTTCGCTGCCTACAACCACATCAGATCGAACCGGCTCCATATCCCTTCCGTGCTCCAGGACCTTGCCAAGAACGGCGCTCCGGATGTGAAGATCCCACAGAACAGAACGGTGCCGCTGTTCCCGGCCAGCTCCATCGTGCTGAAGACCGTGTGGTGGCCGGTAGCAAAAGACAGGGTGTCGGCGATGCCGATCTGGGACCCGGATGCAAATCCTGCGATTCCAACCGGAAATCCAAAGGAAAGCTGGGCTCGCTTCGTCGGTGTCGATGCAACGCGGAAGAGCGTTCCCTCCGGCGAGACGGCCGACATCACCTATGATGGGCAGCTCAAGCGCGCTTCGCACATTGTCGGCTTGGGTAATTTTCATTTCATCCAGCTGACGGCGGAAATGGCCGCAGGCGTGAACAGCGATGGTCTTCTGGCGCGAGTGGCGCAGGCCTCGTTCGGGCGGCCGGTGGCTGCCGACGATTTCGCCGTGCTGGTTGCCACGCATCTGACGACCAAGGAAATTGACGATTGGGTTTGGGCCACGTTCTGGTGGCATGACAGGCCGCAGGAAGGACCTTTCGCGGCAAATCGCGTGGGCGCACTCGAAGGTGTCTGGAAGAACTACCTGATGGATGTGGCATATGATCTCAATCTGCCCAGCGAGCGGGACGGCAGCCCGCGCGTCGCCTTCAATCCCTGGATAGAGGCGAGATTCGAGAACGGTGGCCATGGCGGCGGCATGGTGAGCAACTGCATGAATTGCCACAACCGCGCCAGCACGGGAGCGGACGATTTTCGTCCGATCTATCGGGGTAATCCGGATTTTTCGGACGACACGGCATATGCCCCGGGCTCGTTACGGACCGACTTTCTCTGGTCGATCCTGGGGTGTCATGACTGCTGAAGCTCCGTCGATACTTTCAACGTAGTGCATGCGAGGTGATCCATGTGCAAGACACCGATAACCTTCGCCCGGTTGCAGGAGTATCTCGACCTTGTTGTCGAGAAGCAGGGCGGCGAGATAGCCGGCGCGCCCCATCAGAGATTTTGGAAAGACCACACGACGTTGACGACCACGCCGATTCCCCGCCCCAAATGCCAGGGTCAGCCGATATTTCCCGTCAAGTTTCTTGATCCTGAGCGAACCAAGGTGGACGCCGACAATTCCCCCCTGTTCCTGATCCTGACCAATTTCAGCGGCTTTTGTCAGAAGCCGCAAATGCCGCCGGGCGGCCCGTTCATCACGGCTGCGAACTATTCGCTGACATTGTCCGACGGAACGGTCGTGACAGGCGATCAGGTCAAACAGGACATTCACGATTGGCTCGCCGCCGGCGCCCCGAACAACTGAACCTCGCCCTTATCTGGCACGGTCACACATTCGATGATGGCAGTTGGGAGAGATACCGATGAAAACGTCGTGCACTTGGCCTATCACTCTTGAGCGAAGCTATCCGCAATGGCGAATAAGCAGGCACTGAGTCAATTGGGCAGGGCAGGCTTTCGGCCCGTCGCGCAGCTTTTCATCGACTGTGCCCGCGAGGTCGCAAGTCGCTGGCAAAGGCGAGATAATGTTCAACTCGCATGGGCGCGCAAGATAGTCGTACAGCCGCTTACAGGGAATTGATCCGAGATTTATTGCAACTGCTCACGGCCGGAATTGGCCCTAATGCGACATGCCGGCCGCGCGCGCCACTGTCTGCTTCTCGGGGTACAGCGGACTCGTTGTGCTCACTTTGAGTTCTTCCGCTCGTGACCCAAAGCCGGCATCGCAGAGGTGGTGACGTTCTGCTTTGATAACGTCTGCTTCTCATTCAGTCGCGAAACGATTCAGCGCGGCGAATCGGCCGACGAGCCGATAGCGACATCAGACAGAGGCGCGTGTTGCGGAACCACCAGCCCTATCTACGCCGAATACGTCACGGAAGGCGCGCCGGCCAGACGGGGTGATCATTATTCCACGCGTACCCGAGAGGCGCGCCACCCATCCGCGCTCGAATGCGGTCCGGCACAAGCTGGCGCCAACGATACCGGCAACATGATATCGCCGTTCGCTCCAATCGAGACACGGGCGGCAGAACACGCGCTTTGATCCACCCGCGTCCAAGTCGATGTCCTGATCGCGAAAGAACGCCAGGCCGGATGGCGTGACCTCGCCGCCAGAATCTGGAGAGTGTGATGAAATCGCGTGCGACAAGGGCCTCGGAAAGCGCGACTCCGAAGCGCCCGGCGAAATGGTCGTAGCAGATGCGCGCCGCCCTGAGCGCGTCATCCTTCGCCGACTTCGGTTGATATCTCGGGGGACAATCGATCGCAGCGACGACCGTGATGCTCTCCATCATCGCGGCGACCCGGGGTGAGGCGATCCGGTAGTACTTGAATTGTCGATGCACTGTCGAAGTAACGAGCCCCGCTCGTTCGAGCCGGCCGAGATGCTCCGACATGGTCGACTTCGCCACTCCGGCTATAGCAGCCAACTCGCTCGTGGTGAGGGCCTGACCGCCCATCAGAGCAGCAAGCGCCGTCGCCCGCGCCGTGTCTCCGACGAGCGCAGCGACTTCGACGAGATTTGCGGCAGCGACCATTGCATCATTAGATGCCACGTCGGCGAGCCGGACAAGCACCTAGAGTTCGGTCGCGGCCGAACCGGCGAGTGACCTATCGATGTTACGTGTGTCCCGCCATCTGCTGTGGAGACGCGCCATGACACCGCCACTCGATCCGATCGCGCTGACGGTGATCGGCTTTGCAGTCTTCCTGATCACCTTCATGAAGGGGATGTTCGGCGGCGGCTTTGCGATCGCCGGAATCCCGTTCATGGCGCTGGTGATGGACCCGATCGCCGCTGGTGCCCTCCTGGCACCCGTATTGTGCCTCTCCGACGTTGTCGCACTGCGGTATTGGCGGCCGTCGACGTGGTCGAAGCCCGATCTCAAAGTGCTGATCCCGGGTCAGTTGGTCGGCATCGGCGCAGGCTATCTCTTCATGCGTATTGCAGATCGGCACCTTGTTGCAGTCGTTATCGCGCTCGCCACACTTTGTTTTGCGGGTCTCTGGTTCAAAGGCGGCGGCCGGATCCGCTCTCAGCCGCGATCGAGCGCAAAGGGCGTGGCGGCTGGCGTGGCCTCAGGCGTTGGCTCGATGATTGCGCATTCGGGCGGTCCGCCTGTCGCCATGTATCTGCTGCCACTGGGATTGTCGAAGAGCGAGTATGCCGGCACGACCTTCGTGTTCTTCATCGTCGGAAACCTGCTGAAGGCGGTGCCGTGGCTCCTGCTCGTCGAACTCGACGGGCAGTTCTGGACGCTGCTCGTGCTCAGTCTGCCTGTGATCGGGCTCGGCGTTTTGAGCGGATGGCGGCTGCATGAGCGCCTCGATCAGGTGCAGCTCTACCGGGCGTGCTACGCATTACTCGTCGTCGTGGCGCTGAAGCTGTTGTGGGATGGCGCAAGGGGCTATGCAATGCTCTGACGCGCATCGACTGCGCCTATCGCGTTTCCTGCTCACCGCTCCAGAGCTGTCGAAGCCGGCATCGCCACGACCTTCGGTGCGACGTTCAGCTTGTGGCCCTACCGCGATGTCGGCTTCGTGTCCGCGTTTTGGGGGCGAAGCAAACTCGATATGCTCAGTCAGAGATTTTCCGAGTTCTGATGTGGTGGACGGCGTCCTAAATCCGCGCCAACATCGACCGTTAGCGTCGTTGATTTTCGGCGGTTTTCGCTACCGGTTTTGCCGACCCTTTTTTTCGCAAGTTCACAAACGTCGAATGCGATGCAATCATCACTTCTGCTTGCGCCAGCATTTCAGGATGGTCATTGAGATAGCGTTTAGCCTCATTACGAAGGTCGCTGGTTTGATAATCTATCTCGCGCTTATTGGTGTCTCGGATTTGAGTGCTTATCTCGTGTAGCGCCCACTTGGTGGCAAGGCTGTAAGCGTTTGCGTCGATCATTGACATTGCTCCTAATCAAAGAACAACCCCAGAAGGCAAATCCTCCTGGGGCCGGGAAGTCCTTAGGCAGCCTGCATCATGTTGATCGTAAGCTTATAGCCTGCGACCTTCGTGAAGCCACCCGAGGTTAGAACCTCGTTTCCCTTCGCGGAGGTCTTGGCCTTGTCCCAAGCCTGCCTGCTCACATCGATTGTGACAACAAGCTCTCCGTCCTAAATCATCTGGTAATCCATCTCTCTACTCCCTTTTGGTCTTATCAGGTGCGGAATCACCATGCGAGGGCTTGGCCCCTTTCGACCTTTGAGGATGGGAGGTTTCGCGCTCCCCTTTGCCCTCACGCCACTGAAAGCCTCGGACCCTCAGCATAGATACTGGGATCATCCCGATTTCCGCTCCTGGCCCGAAGCGGCGGAAAACGATGTCCGCTCCAATGTCGGCTATTGGGGGGTTAAGCGGACTCCTTGTGCTCACTCTGAGTTTTGTCGGTCATGACCCATTGCTAACTCTTCAGGTTGCAGATTGCTGCATGGCAAAGTGATTGTCGGTTTCGCGGTATGAGTTGAGGCAATGTCGCGCGAAAGGCAGGTTCACTCCGGCTTGACGTTCGCGAATTTGATCACCTTGCCCCATTTCTCGGTTTCGTCGGTTATCAGCTTGCCATAGTCAGCGGGAGAGCCTGCAAGCACACTGGCACCGAAGTCGACAATCCGCGCCTTGATCTTGGGATCGTCAAGACCCGCGGTGATCTCCTTGTTGAGCCTCTCGATGATCTCCGTCGGCGTTCGGCGGGGCGCGCCGAGGCCTAGCACTTGGCTTGAACTCGAATCCGAGCAAATAATCACCCACGGCCGGAATATCCGGCAGTCCCTCCCAGCGCATGGCGCCCGTCACCGCCAATGGACGCAACCTGCCGGCCCTGATGTGCTCAAGTGAAATGGCCGGGGTACCAAAGACGAGTTGCACCTCTCCGGCGATCAAATCGGTCAAGGCGGCTGGCCCGCCGCGATAGGGCACGTGAACAATTTTGAGGCCGGCCATCATGTTCATCAATTCGCCCGTGACATGAGGGCCGGTACCGACGCCCGCCGAGGCAAAACTGAGTTTGCCGGGATTGGCTTTTGCATAAGCGATGAACTCGGGAAATGTTTTCGCCGGGAACGAAGGACTGACGACCATCACATAGGGCGTGCGGACAAAGCTCGCGACCGGCGCGATGTCGCGAATGAAATTGTAGCTGAGTTTATCGAAGAGGGTCGCGTTGATCGTCGGCGTTGGGCTGATGAGCAGCAGGGTATGGCCATCCGTTGGCGCGCGGACAACCGCCTCGATGCCGAGATTACCGGCTCCTCCTGAGCGGTTCTCGACGATGAACTGCTGCCCCAGTCGCTCGGAGAGCCATTGGGCAATCAGGCGGGCAAGAATGTCGGGCGTCGTTCCAGCGACATCTGCAACGACTATGCGCACCGGACGTGACGGATAGGTTTGCGCTCGCGCGAAACCCGAGATGGTTGGCAGCGCGATGGCGCCAGCAGCCAGATCCAGAAATCGTCGACGGGAATGTTTCATTACGTCCACCTTTCGAAATGCCGATCAAGAGTGAACCTCACTGCGCCACGAACACTAGCGCCAACTCCCATAATCGGTTAATTCTGTTGTCGAATGAACCCATAACTTTTCTTCATGTGACTTATGGTCAGCAAGATCGATTCCCTGGATGAACGCGTGATGCGGCGGCTCAAGCTGCGCGAACTGCGTATTTTCACGACCGTCGCAGAGACCGGCGGCATGGGCAAGGCAGCCCTGCAACTCGCTCTGTCCCAGCCCGCCGTGTCGAAAGCGATCGCCGAAATGGAGCATACGCTTGGCGTCAAGCTTCTCGACCGCCGTGCGCAAGGTGTCGAGCCAACCCTTTACGGCCGAGTCTTGCTCAAATGGTCCGTCGCCGTGTTCGACGATTTGCGGCAGAGCGTCCGGGAGATTGAGTTCCTGGCCGATCCGACCAGGGGCGAGATTCGGATCGGCAGTACCGAGATGATGAACGCGGGACTTCTTCCAGCCGTTATCGATCGGCTCTCGCAGCAATATCCACGGCTAGTGTTCACGGTGGTGCAAGCACCGACGATCGCGGCACAGTACCGTGATTTGCGCGAGCGCCACGTCGATCTGGTGTTCGGGCGACTGTTGACGCCAATCAAATCCGAGGATGATCTGGAGACAGAAATCCTGTTCGAGGACCCGCTCATCATCGTAGCAAGTGCTGGCAACAAATGGCTCCGACGCCGCAAGATCAAGCCGGCCGAATTGATCGACGAGCGTTGGTGCCTGATGACCTATCACATCACAGGCGTCAGCACATTTGTGACCCAGGCCTTTCGTGCGCGCGGGTTGGAACTGCCTCGGCTTACCGTCAGATCAAATTCGCCGCACCTCTACTACGCTTTGGTTCACACAGGACGCTTTTTATCGGTGGCTCCGCTGTCGACGCTGCGCCTGAGCGGCAAGCGACTGGGATTAAGTGCTCTGCCCGTCGACCTTCCAATCCCTGCCGGCCCGATCGGCCTCGTTACCTTGAAGAACCGCACCATAAGCCCGGTCGCGCAGCTCTTTATCGACTGCGCTCGAAAACTCGCAAAGCGGTTCGCGAAGCCGCGATGAAGCTCGGTTGAAAATTGCGTCGGCGGGAAAAGACAAAAACTCCGACAGCGGACAGGCGAATGGCAAGTAAAGCCGATAAGCGATCATGGCAGCTTGCCGGCAATGCTGCTGTCGAAAATAGTGTTGCAATTGCTCACGGCGGCAATTGGCCCGAAGCGACGGAAAACGATGTCCGCTCCAATGTCGGCTATGGGGGTGCTAAGCGGACTCGTTTTGCTCACCATGAGTTTTGTCGATCATGACCCAAAGCGGCCATGGCCCTGCCATTGATGGCGTGACAGCCGCGAGTTCCTGCAATTATCGTAGAGCAGGAAACGAGGGGGATGAGAGAGCTATGAGGAGAAATCGGTGGCACTTATTTGCGGCGGTTGCCGTCATCCTGGCGGTGCAGCCGGCGACAGCTGACGATTTCGATACGTGTACAAAGGCGTCGGGCGACGTAGCGATCGCGGCATGCACGCGTTCGATCGCTTCGGGCAGATACAAGGGCCGTGACCTCGCAATCATCTACACCAACCGCGGCAACGAGTGGCGCGCCAAGGGCGACTTCGATGGTGCCATCGCGGATTACGACCAAGCGATCCGGCTCGATCCGAAATATGTCAATGCCTACATCAACCGCGGCAACGCTTGGGGCTCCAGGGGCTACGGCGACCGTGCCATCGCGGACTACGATCAAGCGATCCGGCTCGATCCGAAAAACGCTATTCCCTACCGCAGCCGTGGCTTCACTTGGGGCGCCAAGGGCGACAACGAGCGCGCCATCGCGGACTACGACCAAGCGATCGGGCTCGACCCGAAAGACGTTCTTGCCTACCGCGGCCGTTGCTTCGCGCGGACCACAGCGGGCAACCTTCCGCAGGCGCTCAGCGATTGCGACCAGGCGCTCCGGCTCAGGCCGAACGACGCCTACACAATGGGCCACAGAGGCGTCCTCTATGTTCGGCTCGGACGTCTCGACGACGCTATTGTCGAATACGATGCGGCGCTGAAGCTTGCACCGAAGGCGGCGAGCTCCTTTCTTCTCTTTGGCCGCGGAATCGCAAAGCAACGCAAGGGCGATACGGCCGGAGGCGACGCCGACGTGGCAGCAGCCAAGGCGATCAACCCACGCATCGCCGAGGAGTTCGCAAAGTATGGGCCGAAATGAAGCGAAGATCGGGCGCGCCGTACGACCGCTCCTGACCCGTTGCGGACTTCAAGGGCTTCGATCAACGTAGCCGAGGTGACGAGCCTGCTTGTCGATTTGTTGCTCAGATTTGGGGCTCAGACTAGGACACTACTCTGTCTGATGTTTCCTTGCTTGTCTCGGAGTGTACCGTTGCACGTCATTTTTAGGAAAATATCGCCCTACACCAGCGCGCAGCTGTTCCTCGGATTGTTCAGCGACTTGACTCAAGCTGAAGCCGCGCGCCAAGCCTATTTGCAATCAATAGCGATCGACGACCCATGGCGGGTGCAAGCCTACCGCACCGCCCAACTTCCCGATGATGTCGTGATACATCAAGTCCAGGATTTTCAAGTCTCAGCCGGGGAAGCCGAAGTACTTCTGATAGTCGCTCATTTCGAAGGTACGGGTCAGTTTTCGGATCGGTATGAAGCAGTGTTCTCGGTGTCCGATATGGAAGCAGCCAGACGCTATGCGGCTGCCCGAGAAGCGGAACCTTACCAAACAGCACCCAACTGGTGTGACATAAAGACAGTGGTTGTAAACCACCGCGAACCACCTCCGTCTGCACCGGCAGGCCTCTAATTTTCTCTAGGTGGTAACTCAACCAAGGCGCAAGGTTGACTTCCGCATCTGGCCCCAAGCGGCGCACAGCAATGTCCGCTGCTATGTCTGCTCCCGGGAGTAAAGCTGACTCATTGTGCTCGCTGCGAGTTTTGTCGATCTTGACCCAAAGCTGACATCAAGTACAGCGCGCTACTTTGACGACGGCCGCGTGATCGGCAGCACCTCGCGCATATAGGCGGCGAGCGCCGCGCAGAAGTTCTCCGCATAACTCGGCATGGGACGCCGCTTATCCCACTGGATGACGTAGCGGTCGCGCAGCGGCTTTCGCCGGTGGGTGATCGCGCGCGATCTTGAGCCGGTAGCGATCGGTTCGCAGCACCGACGGAATGACCGCAACCCCCTGCTCGGCTTCAGCGAGCGCGAGCAATGTGTGCGGCGCGCGGCTCTCGAGCAGAATATCGGGCTCGACGTCGGCCACGCGGCAGGCCGCGTTGAACAGCCGGCGAACCGAGTAGCCGGAGTCTGAGCAGCAGCAGCGGATGGGACGCAAGCGACACGATGTCGATCATGCCGCTGCCGGCCGAGCGGGAGCGATCGCGCGCACGCCGCCAGCACGTCGTCGGACGGCAACGCGAAGCTCTCGAACCATGGGTTCACGCCCTGATCGTGCCGAATGCCGATGTGCACCTCGCCGCGCTCCAGCAGCGGCACCTGGTCCATGCCGAGCGCTTCGGTGAGCTTCACGCGCACGTTGGGAAAGCTCTTCAGCGTAGCGCGGCAGGAATTCCGTCGAGCACGCTCTCGATTGTCTGCGGCGGCGCGGCGAGCTTGAGCACGCCGGAATCGCCGCGCTTGAGCAGCTCGATGCGCTCGGCGAGCGATCCGATCTGGCCCAGCACGCCGCGGCAGTCGCCCGAGCAGCTGCTCGCCCCGCGTGGTCAGAAACAGGCGGCGGCCGATGCGGTCGAACAGCTTGAAGCCGCATTCGTATTCGAGATCGGCGATCTGCCGCGACAGTGCGGACTGGCTGATGCGCAGCCGCAGCGCCGCCTTCGATACCGTGCCGAGATCCGCGACCGTAACGAACGTGCGCAGGCGCTTGAGGTCCATCCGCTTATCTCCAAAATGCATAAGGAATAGATCAATTATGTATTGGACGCCACGGCGGGCGCGCCCATAGCCTACCGCGAACACGCGTACATATCGATGGTCTCTCTTGCGAATTCCAGGCGGCCAGCTCGCCCGGAGCGGGCGACTCGTCGCTGCCTCGTTGCCAAGGAGGAAACCGATGAAAATACGCCTGCTCGTTCTCCTCTGCTGCCCTCTCCGTCGTGCTGTTCGGAACAGAAGTCCTGCGGGCGCAGGGACGACAGCCGCGCGACGCGTCATCGTCTTCGTCTGGGACGGGCTGCGCGCCGACGACCTGACGCCGGAGATCACGCCGAACTATTTTGCGCTTGCACGGTCCGGCGTGGTTTTCGCCGACCACCACGCGGTCTATCCGACCTTCACGATGATGAATTCCGCCTCTATCGCGACCGGCACCTATCCGGGCGCGCACGGGTTCTACGGCAACGTGGTGTACGCGCCGTCCGCGAGTGGAAAGAACGCGAAGGGCGCCGAGATCGACTTTTCCGCGCCGGCCTTCATCGAGGATTTCGGCGTGGTCGAGGCCGTGCGCGAGGCCTACCAGGGCAGGCTGACGCTGGTGTCGACCATGCTGCAGGCCGCGCAGGCCAAAGGGCTGACCACGGCGGCGGTCGGCAAGTTCGGCGCCGCCTTCATCCAGGATTATACGGCGCGGCGGCATCATCCTCGATGAAGACGCGGCGATGCCGCTCGGTTTCGCCAAGGAGCTGCAGCAGGCCGGCTATGCGCTACCGCGCAACAGCGTGAATGCTTACGACGGCGGGTGCGCTGACGCTCGCGAAAGATAACGGCGATCCGACCGCGCCCATCCCCATCGCAGCGGCTCAAGGACGGACAGACCGGCGATCCGCTCGACCGCAGCGGTGCGCTGTCCCGGCGCGGCTTTACATACCTGACCGACGTCTTC
Organism: uncultured Alphaproteobacteria bacterium; assembly: GCA_963817015.1. Lineage (GTDB taxonomy): Bacteria > Pseudomonadota > Alphaproteobacteria > Rhizobiales > Xanthobacteraceae > VAZQ01. The sequence continues at coordinate 1,192,812 of CAWFMV010000019.1, forward strand.
GTCAACTACATCCTGCCGAACAAGAAGCCGGATCTCACAATCTTCTGGTCGAAGGAGCCGGACGCCACGAGCCACGCTTACGGGCCGGGAACCTACAACTCGATCGACGCCACGCGGATGAATGATGAGATTCTTGGCCGCATCGTGGCGAAGCTGCGCGAGCTCGGTTGGGAAAACTCAACCGACATCATCATCACCCAGGATCACAACCACAGCACGGTGTCGGGCGACGTCTCGCACTATCCGCTGCGCGCGATCGCCGATCGGCGCCGTCGGCGCGCCCGATCCGCACGGCTACGCAGTGTCGGGCTTCGTGCGCACCGCCGAGCTGCTGACCCGCGACGGCTTAAAGGCCTATGACGGCGCTAGCTGCCGCGACATTCCGACCCTGTCCGGGATCACGGCCGACGGCACGCATCTTTATCCGGTGAAGGATCGACCGGACGGCGAAGTATGCGGACGCGCGCAGAAACTACACGTCGCTCGGCTATGTGGTCCCAAAGCCCGTTCCGGCCGGCGCGATCGTGGTCGCGGCGAACGCTGGCAGCGATTATCTGTTCGTGCCCGACCATAACACCGAGACGGTGAGGGCCGCGGTGGCGAGCCTTCAGAGCCGGCTGCAGTTCGGCGCAATCTTTGTCAGCGACCGGTACGGCGAAATCGCCGGTACGCTGCCCATAAGCCTGATCAAAACCGAGAACAGCGGCCGTGCGCCCGACATCATCGTCAGCTTCAGCTACGACGAAAACACGGCGGTGGCGGGCAAGTCGGGCGTGAGCTACGCGAGCTCGGTCAATCGTCGGGGCGATCACGGCAGCTTCTCGCCGACGGATGTCCATATTTCGCTGATGGCGCGCGGGCCGCGATTTCAAACCGGGGCTGCGCGATCCGCTGCCGAGCGCGAACGTCGATATCGCGCCCACGGTCGCGCGCATCCTCGGGTTCAGCATGCCGGACGTACAGGGCCGCGTACTCGAGGAAGCGCTTCAGGGCGGACCGGCGCCGACGGAATACGCAGTGTTTAACAAGACGTACCGGTCCTCCAGACAGACCGGACTGAGGATGAAGTTGCCGACCGATCTCGATGGCCGGCACGTCGATCCCAAGCTGACGACGTATTTGGTCGAGCTCAAGACGAAATTCCTCACTCGTGGCGACACGACCCACACGTATTTCGATCAAGCCAGAGCCGTGCGGGAATGATTCATCGAGGCAAAGTGCAGCACGAACGCCCGATCATGACCCGTGAGAGTAAAAGCTGTATGTCGGTTGTTGGCCCGACTCGGACTTCCCGCGATGTCCGCTCTTCCGCCGGTTATGGAGGCAAAGCGGACGTGCTCGACACATTTGCGAAGCGGCGCTTTTGACCCAGAGCAGGCATAGAGCGGAGGCCTTTCAGATCGAAGCTCAGGCCGGGCCGGGATCAGGCATACCGCCGGCTAAGATGTCTCAGCGCGTCAGTCTGAGCGATGGTGAGGGATTGCTGCCCTCTCTATGTAGCGATGAGCCGCGCGCGGAAAGAACGGACCAGCGTGTTCGCCAGCGGTCTACGCATAGAGTGCGCGATTTCGTCTTCGCGGCTTCGCAGAGCGGCCGGTATTTGCAAGACCGAATCTTTGGTGCATGATCTTCATTGATCGCGAACGTCACGGGGTCATCGAGCCAACAGAGGCTCGTTCGTGGGCCGCGAAGATGAGTCCGAACGGTAATAGTGCCGCCATGCATGCGGCAATAGAGCCACGCCGCGCTGGTGCTGAATAACCACGGCTGAGTCCTGAATTCGCTGCCAATGTGGTCGTCATCCGCGGGCCACTGCTTGGCTTACACAGGGGGAAACTTATCATGGTCAAAAAACGCGAAACAAAGGTCGCCGAGCTTCGGGATCAGACGGCCGCCAGCCGGCGAGACTTCGTCAAGGCGGGCGCTGCCGCCGGATTGGGCGCGGCCATCCTGTCGGCCCCTGGCGAGGCACAGGCGCAACCGGCCCCGGTTCGCTGGGACTACGAGGCGGATGTGATCGTGTGCGGCTCCGGTGCGACCGGAATCGTGGCGGCGAAACGCGCCCGTGACCTGGGCGCCGATGTGCTGGTTCTGGAGCAGAACTTCGATATCGGCGGGAAATTGTCGCACAACGGCGGAACGTCGTCGTTCGGCGGCGGCGACCCCATCCAGGAGCGCGACCGACAGGGCCTTGCCGACCCCGACGGATGGCTGAGCGCCCCGCTGGTGCAGGCCGCGGATGTGACCGACGACCCCGAGACGCTGTTCATCGACACGACCGACTGGTCGGTCATCAACGACCACGCGGTTGCCGAATATCGCTACAACGATCGCGGATTACAGCGCGGGTGGGCCGACAACGCGGCCGCGACCCGCCAGTTCCTGATGGACAACCACGTTCGCTGGTCGCGCATTAGCAGTACCCACCAGGGCGGCGGCATGACCAAGGCGCGGGCCGCTCGCTCGATCATGAAACTCGGCAACAAGACGGACATCGAGGCGGGGACGATCACCTCGGCGGACGCCGGCAGCATGGAGGAGGAAAGACAATCACTCTTCAACCCCGCCACCTGCGGTGGGCCCGGCGCGCGGGCCGACGCCGTTGGTGCTCCTAACTGCATAAGCGGCGGCTTCGTCATCTCGCGCTCCGTTGAATACAGCGCCCGCAAGGCGGGCGTCAGGTTCATGCTCCACCGGCACCTGGACGAAATCATCCGCGAGGGTCGCGATTCGGGCAAGGTTATCGGTGTCAAGGCAAGCTACACGCCGCGTTTCAGTCCCAAGACTGGCAAACGGCTGGAGGGCTATTACAGCAACGGCAATATCGAGGAAACCAAGCAGGTCATCTACGTCCGCGCTCGCAGGGCAGTGATCGTGGCGACCGGCGGCTATATGGGCAACGTTCCCTTCCGCACCAGTTTCGACCCGCGGATGAGCGAACCTTCGATGCAGTACGGCACCGGCCTGATGGGCCCGCTCCACGAGGACGCGAGCGGCATCCTGGCCGGCATGAAGGTCGGGGCGGGCCTCGGCGGTCTTTACCAGGCCAACCTTCACACCAACACGGCCCTGCGCCTTCAGCCCGTTTTGGCCGTTAGCGACGTTTACGACAGGGTGATGCCGGGGCACCCGGCGTTCGAGTTCATCCGTTCCTACGGCATCTCGATCGGCACCGCAGGCTGGGAATACATCATTGCCGTCAACCAGGTCGGCAAGCGCTTCCACGACGAGTGGTCGATCGGCAACCAGCGCGGTTTGGAGGCCCAATGGCCCCCGGGCATGTCAGGGACCAAAAAGCCCTTCACCCCGCTCGATTGGCGGAACGCCAGCGTGGCCCATGTCCGCTCGAGTTATGCCTGGGGATCGGGCTCGGACGCGGCGCTGGCCATGAACGAAGGCTCGCGCGCTCCGGACTACTCCTCGGGGCCGGTCTGGGCGATCTTCGACCAGGCAGCGGTCGATGCCAATGGCTGGAAGCTTCGGCACCCCTATATCGCCGATCCCCCGAACGGGACCTTCTTCAAGGCGGATACGATCGCTGAACTTGCCCGGTTGGTGGTGGGCAACCGGTTCCAGCGCATGCCGCTCAAGTATCTCGAGCAAACCGTCGCCAGGTTCAACGGCTTCGTCGCCGCCGGCAAGGACACCGACTTCGAGAAGCCGACCATGCACAGGATCGACAAGGCGCCATTCTATGCCGCGCTGATCCCGTTTGCCGTCAACGATTCCATTGGCGGACTGAGAATCGACGGGCATTGCCAGGTCATCGACATCTATGGGAAGCCGATTCCGGGTCTTTTTGCCGGCGGCGAGGCCTCCGGCGGCGGCCGGGCGCATGGCATCGGCCGCGCGTGTGTCCATGGCTATATGGCGGGGACGTACGCGCCTGCCGAACCGGCCGCCTGACCTAACGGCGCGTGGTGTCGGCGGGCCGGGTGGCCCGCCGACACGCCCCGCCGTCGGCGAAGGCGCTATGTGGGCTCGTTCGGAAGCAACCGGGCCGAAGCATTTTCCGGATAAGGAACCTATCCATGAATGGTCAGGAAGCCGTTCTTTTCCCTGTCTCCCTGAGCCTGTCGGTTTCGCCCCAGGAAGCCGATGCCGGCGCTGCGCTGACCCTCAAAGCCGTGGCGGAATGTCCCGAACAATACGATCTTTCGGGTGATCCGGTCTTGTTCCTCGACGCGACCGGCCACGAAGTCGGCAGAGCGCCGCTCGCAGCCCTCGAGGGAAACGATTTCGGCGCAGAGATCACCGTCACCGCCCCGATCGAACTCGGCGAATACGGATACAGCATTGTGCTGATGCCCGCCGACGACGACGGCGTCGCCCACGCAGGAGCCAAGGCTGGGGCCCGCTGCACGGTCAAAGCCCACGACGTCCATCTCAATGCGTGGGACCTCCCGTCGGCGATCACGGCTGGCGAGGCCTTCAGATTCCATGTCGGCATGAAGTGTTCCAATGGTTGCAAGCTCGACGGCGGTGCCTTCACTGTCCGTGACGAGCGCGGTACCATCGTTGCCTCCGGCAGACTTCCCGGCGCAATCTGGCCGCGGTCCGGCGCGCTCCAATACGCCGAGGTCCGCGCTGTCGCGCCGCCGGACATCGGCTCGCATCAGTGGACGCTGGAATTCGCGGGCCCGAGCGAAGGGATCGCGCATTCTCCGGGTGCGCTGAGCATCCCCGTCCGGACGGTCGCCGCGCCGGACCATGAAATCACCATTGAGGTCGTCGATCGCGAGAGCGGCGCACCGCTCGAAGGCGTCAATCTCATCATGCATCCCTACCGGGCGACCACCGACCGGAATGGCCTGGCACGGATGAAGGTGGCGGCTGACCACTATGAGCTGCATGCTTCGGGGCTCCAGCGCCTGCCCTATCGAGATCATCTCGATGCGACCAAGCCCGTCGAGCTCCGAATCCTGATGGCTGTAGAGCAGCAGCAATCGCACTGGAGCCCCCTCCCCAAACCCCAGGAACCATCCATCGCACAGGTGCTGAAGTGATTGGCGTGCGTGGCTATCTGAGCGGCTGCATCCTGGCGCTTGCCGCCTGTATCGGACTGGCTGTCCCCGTCCTGGCCCAGGACAATTCGGGCCTCGCTGCCGGCAAGGACGCCTGGGCCCGGGCCTCGTGCTCCAATTGTCACGGTAGCATGGCTCAGGGCGGCGACGGCGGCGACTACCCTGTTGGCCCCAGCCTCAGGAACATCACGTTCGGCAAAGAGACGATGGTGGGGATCGTGAGCTGCGGGATTCCGGGGACGCCGCCTATGCCAGCTTGGCTGAAGGGCGCCTACACCAAGGTTGAATGCTATGGCATGCCGTTGGGGTCGATACCCGCCGGCATGACCGTTCCGGCGATCTTGACCGCCGACGAGATCAAAGCTCTGGTCGACTATGTCTTCGCAACTTTCGTACAGGCTCCACGGCCGTGAGCAGCGCCCGAAGACGCTCCGCAAACACTACCGCGACGAACTCGACACCGGGCAGGTGAAGGCCTCGGCCAAAGAGCCGAGAGCCTGTTCCGCAAGGCGGTTGGTGATGGGCCGCAGTCAGTTTTCTGCGCGCGCCCCTACGGCCAGTTCAGGGGCACTACGCAGGCGGACGGTCTCAAGTAGCCACGACAATATCTGACCAAACGTTTCTGCCGTTCGATGCCTGTTGGTACACCTGTTGATGTCAGCTCTGGCCCGAAGCGGCGCCAAACGATGTCCCCCGAATATGTCTGCAATTGGGGGGTTAAGCGGACTCGTTATGCTCGTACTGAGTTCTTCGGGTTTTGACCCGTAGGAGACATAACCCGGTAATTGCGCGGCAAGCGCTGCTCCTTACTCGGAGAGAGTTCGAAACAACGGACGAGTGCGTCTCATTCGGTATTGTGGTGGCAATTGGAATAGGTTCGAGCAGTCCCAGATCAAAGCCGTTTCCCCGACCTTCGCGCGCTCCACGGCCGTCCCGCCGTTGCACTGCTCTCCGGTTGTCGCCGAGGGTGTGCTATCAGTTGGTTGAGCCACGGCATGAAGGGCTAAGAATGACGATAAGATCAATAGCAAGGTTCGGAGCATCGCTATTTCGATCGTGTGTGGTTGTGAATGTCGCTCGTGAACCCAAGCGGACGTTGGTAAGAGCGCCTTCGGTGACGGGAATTGCCCGTTCGATCTCGTCGCGTTTGTCAGGATCATCGCGGCCCTAACGGACGGTCGACCTCGCCCGGCGCTGAATGGTCTCCCTTTCCTGGGGTCGGACTGTTCAGGGTCCTGAACGAAAGCTGAAAAAAAGCTTCAAGTCGCGGCTCGCGCGCGCAGCCTGCTCAGCCGAGTAGCCAATCAGAAAATCGCTGGCACTGTTCAGCCATAGGCTGCTCAGCCCGTCGCTCGTTGGCAGATTGTTAGCTGGCGGGTTGGATGGTTCGACCCCGCCAACGAGACCTTGATACCAGCCAAAAAGCGGTTCGCTCTGAAACGGATCAAACGGCTCTTTCTGAATTCGGTTCAGTCCGCTCGTCTCCGGCGGACCAAGTTGCTGGGCTTGTGCCACTCCGCCAGCCAATAACTCAACCGCACTCAGCGAAGGCAAGGCCACGGCCGCAACTAACCAGCCGGACACACAAAGGGTCGGCAAGATCCGCATAGCGCATGTCCCCCGTACATCAAAAGCGTTGCACTACGGCTGATCAGCCGCAATAAATCGGCGAAATTCAGGTCGCAGGCGCGATGTGGCGCGCCTACTTAAGGTCGGCTTGTGGCCCGAAGCGGCGGAAAACGACGTCCGCTCGAATGTCGGCTATCGGAGGGACAAGCGGTCTCCTTGTACTCAGAATGAGTTTTGTCGCTCGTGACCCTAGCAGACTATCCGAGGGGAAGGCGTTGGCCGAACAAACTTGGAGGACTAACCATGACGTTACGAGTTGTTTGCATTGCTGCTGCGGGTGTCATCGCTTGCAGCCACGCACGCGCCGCAGAGAAAACCATGCCGATAAACTTCATCGGCGAATGGTGCTATTCATCACAGGAAAACAAAACGACTTCGTACACGTTACCAAGTTGGACTGAGGATGGTCGCTGCACCAAAATCCTCTCGATCACCCAATATGGTTTCTTTGGTGAAGGTCGGCACTGCGAACCGGTGAATATGCGGCTCAAAACGGATACTGCACCGTCTGGCACCGCGTACATTGCTATGATCACCGCCCGTTGCCAACCCGACGGTCCGGTGACGGCAGGTAAGCTTCAAACCTTCGAGTTCAATCGCTACAAAGGCAACTTGATGGTCACCGCGAAATAAGGGCACAACGGCGGCGTCATCGAGCCGTCCGAGCTTCCGATGTCGCGTGTTGGCCCGAACCGGCCGACGGCGGTCGGGCAGAGCATGTCCGCTCCGCCCGGGTACATCAGACATCAACTTGTTCCGCTATCGCAAGTGCGTCATCGACTTCGATGCCGAGATAGCGGACGGTGCTTTCGATTTTCGTGTGGCCCAGCAAAAGCTGGACGGCGCGAAGGTTGCCGGTGCGCCGATATATCAGCGTCGCCTTTGTCCGTCTTAACGAATGCGTGCCGAACAGCCTCGGATCAAGTCCAATGCTGCCAATCCATTCGGCCACGAGCCGGGCATATTGGCGCGTTGTCACGCAACCACCAGTTTGTCGGCGGCCCCTGAACAGGAACTCGCCGGGCTTCCTGCCCGACGCTCGCAAGTAGCCTTCGATGGCCTGCCGAGCTTGTTCAGTCAGCTCGAACTTAACCGGTCGACCCGTCTTCCTTTGCCGGACCGTCGCGCGCTCGACTGCGTAGCCGTTCGGCGCGACGTCCTCGACTTTGATGGCCACCACGTCACAGCCACGAAGTTTGCTGTCGATCGCCAAATTAAACATGGCAAGATCTCGAGTGCGACCTTCGACCATTAATCGGGTTCTGATCGACCAGACTTGGTTGGGCCGCAGTGGAGGCTTGGCCCCGATCAACTTACCTTGTTCCAGGGCGTGCGACGGGAAGAGGGGGAAAGGCTGCTTTCTTCAGGCATGGTCGTACTCCTCGGTTGTGAGGCAACGAGCATGCGCAGTCACGATTAGATCGCTTCTGCTTTCAGTAGCCTTGCGGTCATGGCGGCGGGCCTACGCTGTCTTGGGTGAGTGGCGAATGACCCGGAGCTGCCGTACAATTTCAAGCGAGCCGGGACATCTAGGCTCAGGGGACGCCAATGCCGCTTTCCCTCCGCGAAAAGCTCACAATGCTGATGCCACCATCTTGGTTCTACCGGTGGCGTATCACGGAGGAAGCACGCTCGGGCGAGCCGGAACTCGCTATCCTGGCCAAGCTCGTACCGCGTGGCGGCACCGCCGTTGACGTAGGCGCTAATCAGGGGATCTTCGCCTATGCGCTCTCGGCGATCGCAGACCGAGTTGTCGCGTTCGAGCCCAACCCCGACTACGCCTTCTTTGCACGCTGGATGTTGCGCGGTCGCGCCGAGCTGCACGAGCTGGCACTCTCCGAAGCGCCAGGCCATAAGACCTTATACGTACCGGTTTCAAGTGCGGGAATGACACTCCACCTTGCCGGGAGCCTGAAGCGAACGCACTGCCAATTTCAAAACCTCAAGACCTATGATGTCGAGGTCCGAACACTCGACGAGTTCCGCTTGGTGGATGTTCACTTCATCAAGGCCGACGTCGAAGGCTGCGAGCGCGAGGTGCTCGACGGCGCACGCGCAACCATCGCACGTGACCGGCCGATAATCCTGCTCGAGCTGTTGGCCGGTACTCATCAAGACCCTGCCGCCTATACAGTGGCGATCTGCGAGAGTTTTGGCTATGATGCCTTCATCGTCCAGGACGACGAGAAGATCGCCGCGCTCCCCGCGATCCGCGCTCTCGGCAAGAATACCAGTTGGGGAACCAGCATCGCGTCGCGAAACGTGCTCTTCCTACCGCGATAAAGGATGCCGGGAGCGAGCACGTAAGCACGCCTCTTCTACAATTGTGCTACAGCAAATGTGGTTTGGCACAAGGGTACACCCACATTTTCGTTGCAGCGCATGAGTCCGTTCATGGCCCGAAGGCGAAGTACTGACATGTGTGAGCAATTCTGCTCAGGGGGAATTGCAGACGTGATGTATTCGCTCTGAGCCTTACCGGTTTTGACCCTGAGCGGACCTCGGGCGCCCCCCAGCATTGGCAGCACATAGTCTATACCTTGGGAGCGGCACCGACCGCCGTACGGCGGCTCTGACTCTGACCATTAGCACCTAATCTAACCAACGTGCTGACCGATTGCGCGACTTGCTCCCCTCACTGCCGACCAGAGCGCCAGATCGAAAGGATGATCCAGAGGCTGTTCACGAAAGCGATCAGATAACCGAACAACCCGAAAAAGGTAAGCAGCGGCACACCGAACAGGGTCGGCCCTTCCGCCACTGTCATCACGATGGAGGAGCCGATCACGAGCGACGCGGTCATGACGCCGATGGTCGCCCGATTGATCGCACTGTGGAGGCGATCGCCGAAGCTGTCGAGGCGCTTGAGGTCGAGATCGACCCGCATGCGGCCGTGCCGCGCGTCTTTGACCAACCGCGCGAGGTCACGCGGCATTGACGTGACCAGGCCAAAGAAGTCGCTGAGCGTCACTTGGGCGCGGCGCGCCACCTCTGCCGGCTGGTAGCGATCACGCATGGCGCGGTCGAGAAACGGCTTAACGCGTTCGATCAAACGGAACTCCGGGTCGTACTGGCGGCCGAGCCCCTCGAGGCTGATGAGCGCCTTGAACAGGAGAGTGAGGTTGACCGGTAGCACGATCGAGTGCTTGCGCAGGATCGCCGATACTCTGCGCAGCAGCACTCCGATCTTTAGATCCTTCAACTGCAAGTCGACGTAGTCGAACGCGAGATCGCCGAGATCGGTGGCGAGCCGGGCCTCGTCCACAACGTCATCACCGCGCCAGTCGAGCAACACCTCCAGCATCGTCTCTTCGTCGTGACGCGCTATCCCCGCCAGCAGATCGACGATCTGCCTGCGACGCTCCGGCGAGAGCCTACCCACCATGCCGAAATCAATCAGCGCGATGCGGTTGCCGGGCAGATAAATCACGTTGCCCGGGTGCGGATCGGCATGGAAGAAGCCGTCCACCAGGATCATCTTGAGCACGGCATCCGCGCCGCGCGCGGCCAGCACCTTTCGATCGAGGCCCGCCTTGTCGATGGCTGCCAAGTCGTTGCCGCGGATGCCCTCGATGTGCTCCTGCACATTCATCGCGCTGCTCGTCCACTCCCAGTAGACGCGCGGGACGAGGATATCGAGATCGTCGGCAAAGTTGCGCGCGAAGCGCTCCGTGTTGCGTGCCTCCACCGCGAGATCGAGCTCGCGCTCGAGCGAGGCGCGCAGTTGGCCTACGACCTGCACTGGTTGATAGCGACGCACTTCGGGTATTTCGTGCTCGACGAGATGGGCAAGGTGCTCGAGGATTCTGAGATCAGCGTCGACCTTTGCCTCGATTCCGGGGCGACGAATTTTCAGGATCACTGGCGTGCCGCTGGCGAGTGTGGCCCGGTGCACCTGCGCGATTGAGGCGGCGGCGTAGGGTTCGCGCTCAAGATTGCCAAACACCTCAAATGGCGAGCGGCCGAGCGCCTGTTCGACCTGCGGCAAGAGATCGTCGAACGGTACCGGCGCCACGTCGCTGTGCAGCCGGGCGAGTTCAGTGGTCCACGCCGGCGGCAGCAGGTCCTCTCTTGTCGAGAGCATCTGGCCGAGTTTTACAAAGGTCGGCCCGAGGTGCTCGAACGCGAGCTTCGCACGCTGCTGCGGTTCGAGATGCGCGACTTCACTCGCTTCCCCCCATTGCAGTACTTGTCCGGCGCGCTCGAGCAGCGTAGCGATGCCGGTGCGACGCACGAGGTCGCCGAGCCCATGCCGCACGAGGACCGAGCTGATCTCACGCAAGCGGGGCAGCTCGCGGGCCGTACTGAGCAACCCGGAGACCATAGATTGACCTATTTGCCGTTCTTCGCCTCGGTTTGGTCGCGCAGTGCATCAGCGACGCCGGCCAGCACGCCACTGGCAAGCAACGCCATGCGGACGCTTGCACCGCGCATCGTCGACAGCCCCGGAGCGGCACCCATGCCGCTGGCAAACTCCCCCATCATGGTTGCGACACGGGCGCTCGTCTCCACGCCGACATTTTGGGCGTGAACCGCAAGCTCCATCATTTCACGGCGCAGGTTGCTACCCATCGCCTCGGCAACGCGGTTCGCTGCGGCAGTGTAGTCCTCTTCCAACTTCCTCAGACTGACCAGCGCTTCCTTCAGGTCATTGTCAGTGAAGTCCTTCCCCCGCGACGCGAGCTGCTGGAGAGCGCCGTGCGTTGCGCTAGCGGACTTCAGGAGCGCCTGGTCAAGTCCCCGCACTGCATTGGCGAACACTTCTCGGGCTTCGGCACCGCTAACGACCGCGTTGCCGGGCGTTCGACCGATCACGGCACGGACGACGTCTCTGACGGCCTCGGGGTCGACCCGCCCCTGCTGCAGAACCTGGCTCGTCAGCCCTTTGACCCGTTGTCGGATCGCTTGGTCTTCGGTCTCGGGAGGTGCGGCATCTCCCGGCGATGTGGTCTCGGGCATGTGATGCTCCTTGGCTGGTGGTGTTAACAAATCAGCTAATGGCCCGAACGCAAAGTGGCGCCACGTCCTGTTCCGAATGATTGATGCGAGCTAATGACGACGAGTTGCGCGCCTCCATTGGCGAAACGTATCGGGGCAATATACTTTGGTTCGATGCTCCAAAGTCGACGGGCGATCCGGCGATCACCGCGCCGCCCATGTCGGCAAGCCGCGCCTTGATCTTGGGATCGGCGAGAGCCGCGTTTATTTCCTTATTGAGCTTGTCGACGATCTCAGCGGGTGTGTTCTTGGGCGCACCGATGCCAAAACGAAGCTCGCCTCGTTTGGAATGCTCGCCGGCGATCGCATTAGCGCCGCCCGAAATAAGCGGGAATTCGGCATGTCCCGCCGACGGCTCTACGTCTAGGCCGCATCATATCCGCGGACGGGACCACGGCACAGCTTTGGCCCGAATGCGAAGTGCCGACATGTACCAGCAAGGCAGCGCGGCTAAAACCTTTAGCTGTTGTAGCAAACCTTTCGCCAATTGCTGCGGTCGGAGGGGCGGCTAATTTCCAAAGCGTAGGCCGATTCCTCCCTACACCCCCATGGCCCCCGGCCCCCCCACACCTGGCCGGGGGTTACTGGTTTGCGGCCGCTTTCCTCACCATCGCCCTCGCGAATTCGTTCTTCGGCTATCCCCGGCTAAAGGGGTAGCGGCCCCTCACGGAAACTAAATCCTGGCGAGACCCTGCCCATACTGCGGCGGGTGGTTTCGGGATGGCATATGCATTCGGCAAGCAATGTACCGCGCGGAGCTGCGAGAGCGGTTGGAACAAGCCGAGCATGACGCAGTGTTCCGCGACCCGACCATTTCTGGGGAAGCTCTGCCAAAGTCATTTTTTATTTCTATATGATGTTTTAGTTTTGTAGGAGCATTCGCTGCGGCTATTGCGTTTCCCCTATGGTTAGTTTCTGAACTCGGCGCCTTACTGAGATGGTGGTTCAATCGCGGTAGGATGCCATGATGGTCGCTCGCGACGAGGACAAAAAGCTCGATGCGGTGAGAAAGAAAAGGCTGCCAATATTCGCCTTAGCCGCTTTGATTTTCGCAATCGCCGGACTGATAGCTCTGTGGTTGCTCATAATCGCCGGGCTATCAGCTCTTTTTTTGGTCGCTCGTAATCGCCGGACTGGCAGCTCTTTGGTCCCTTCTAATTGCTTTAATGCGTCGCTGAAAGTTGGATGGCTTTGGCTGCTTCCGGACGTTCTAGGCCGCCCGGTGCTTTCTGGTCCGCAGCCACATGCTGCGCCCCGGCTGCGGGCTTCAAGCTGGCCGCCGATGGTCAGGACACCACGTGCCATCCAGGCTTACCTAGGCCACCGCTCCATTCAGAGGGGGCCATGATTGGCCGCAAATATGGCGTTCGGGCACGCCGGCCTGGCTGTTGTCCCAACGATTGATTGTGGAACTCCGCCGAATTTGAACGCCTTGCAGATTACGCGATGCAACAGGGATGAAGATGATTGCTCGCGGCAAACCTTAGTGGGCGGTTCCATTTTGGTTAGCCGGTGCGAGATCGACGACAGTCATCGGCGCGGTGGAGCCAGGGTCGGAGACGAAATGATCGGAGACAGCTTATGCAAAGGACTTCATTGCCGCCGTCGGACGAAAATACGATCGAAGCAAGTGTAACAATCCATTGCCCAGTAGAGGAGGTTTTCAGGTTATATCGGGATTTTCGGAATCTGCCTCGCTTTTTGGGGACGTCATGGTCATCGAGCGGATCGGTCCGGCAACTTCTCGATGGACGATACAAGGTCCTCTGGGCGTCCAAGCGCACTGGACGATAAGAGTGACCGAGGAGTGCGCGAACGAGTTGATCCGCTACGAAACGGTCACTTTACCTGGGCTGAGAACCTACTGGGAAATCCATTTCGCCCCCGGGTCCGAGGCTGGTAAGACGGTGGTTCGCGAACTGATGAAAGCACCTCTCGGGAGACTCGGTCGCGTGGCGCTTGCCTTGATAGGAAAATTCCCAGCCGAGGAAGTAACAGCAAATCTGCATAGGCTGAAGCAGGTCATGGAAACGGGAAAAGTCACCGACACAAGCTATTCAGTGCGGGGCAAGTTTTTCGAATATTTGAAGTAATGGGAATTGAAGCTGTCATGATCGGCTCCATCAGACCCTTATTGCTTCTGCGCCAATAGCTGTAGCATTGCATGTCATGACGAAATGGCGATGACGTCTTGAAGCCCACCGCCGGTCATGAACGCAATCACCAGGAAATGGATAGGCGATGCGTAGAGATGGAAGCAATAGCCGCGCATTATTGTATGGCGCGTATGGCTACACGGGTCGCCTGGCCGCCGAGTTCGCGGCAGCAAAAAAACTCGACGTTGTTCTGGCCGGCCGCAACAGGGACGCGCTGGCAGCATTGGGCGACCGACTGGGCTTGCCAACACGCGTGGTCGGATTAGACGATCCCAAGCGATTGTCGGAAGTCCTGAAGGACATCACGTGCGTGGTGCACATGGCGGGCCCATTCGCAACTACTTTCCCCTCCGATGCTGAATGCATGCTTGGCTACGCAGACGAACTACATCGATATAACTGGCGAAATTGAAGTCTTCGAGGCGATGTGGTCGCGAGAAGACGAGATCAAGCGGGCCGGCATTACGGTCGTGCCGGGAGCCGGCTTTGATGTAGTTCCGAGCGACTGCCTCGCAGGGTACGTCGCTGGTAAATTGGAGCGGCCGGTTTCGCTGATCATCGCGCTGCGTGGGCTGGAAAGCGCATCTCAAGGTACGCTACGCACGGCCATTCGCCAAGTTTCGAAACCTGTATTGTGCCGGCGGGCGGGAGCAATCGTCCCCCTCGACGATCGGTCACCTCGCTGGATAGATTTCGGCTCCGGAGATGAACCATGTGTTCCTGTTTCATGGGGCGACGTTGCCACGGCATTTCAGTAGCACGGGCGTCGGCAACATCACTGTCTATTTCCGCCGTACGAAACTTCTCCGATCAGTGGATATTCTCGGGAAACTGTTCGGCCCATTGCTTGGAAGCCGGGATCGGACAAAAGAGGATTAGCGGCAATCGTTCGCAGCCTTCCCGAAGGGCCCAGCCAATCCGAGAGAAACGGCCACCGGGGCACGATTTGGGCGGTCGCGATTGACTGTTCGGGGAGGTCCTTCAAGGCCAGTTTGTCCACGCCAGATGCCTACGACTTCACGGCGAATAGCGCCTTGGAAATCTCCTCCAGAATCAGTTCGCTCCCGACTGCAGTGGGCTTAGTGACTCCGTCCCAGGCATTCGGTGCGGATTTTGTGCTAAGTCTTTACCGGGATGCTCTCGTATGGACATTCCGTCTTCCTAATTCGGCCGTCACAACGCGACGCGCGGAGAGTCATGAGCGATCGTTTTCCGACTGCTGACAGCCGAGGCGGCCGTGGTGCTCGCGCCTGGGCAACAGTAAACGCTGGGTGCATTCATCCTGCGCGGCCAACCTCGCCGGAGGCGCAATTCCTGGTTGGTGAATTCAGCCGAACAACATGTTCCGGAACTCAAAGCGAGGTGAATCAGTTGAATGTCAGAGGATGGCTAGATGGTAAAAACGTTTAAGATTGGCGATCACGTAAGTTGGAATTCCGAAGCGGGTCGGGTGTCCGGGACCATTATAGCTATTCACACCACCAGAGAGTTCGACTATAAGGGCCACGTGCATCACGCATCGGAAGACGATCCCCAGTACGAAATCAAAAGCGACAAGACCGATCACATCGCGGCCCATAAGGGTAGCGCGCTTGAACACACACCTACCTAAGGCGCGTGTGAAGATTTCGTTCTTCACGATCGGCCATTCGAACAGAAGCCTCGAGGAGTTCGTCGAGCTGTTGAGTGAAGTCCAAATTCATCTTGTCGCGGATATCAGAACGGTTCCGAGGTCGCGAGCCAATCCGCAGTTCAACAAGGACACGCTTCCTGACGCTCTGGCGCCCTTCGACATTTCCTATGAACACATGGCCGCACTCGGTGGCCTTCGCGGAAAAGCGCGAATATTGTCTCAAGATGTCAACGGCTTCTGGACGAACGAGAGCTTTCACAACTATGCTGATTATGCGCTTACCGCACAGTTTCAAGCGGGCCTCGAGCACTTACTCGACGAGGGACGCAAACGGCGCTGTACGATAATGTGTTCGGAGGCCGTATGGTGGCGATGTCACCGCCGCATCGTCGCCGATTATATTATCGCCAGTGGGGACACTGTTTTCCACATTATGGGGCACGGTCGCTTGGAGCCTGCCCACCTTACTGCGGGCGCTCTCATTCAACCCGGCGGGACGATCGTCTATCCCGCTGCACATCGATCGGTCACGTAGAACTTCAGGCATCAAGGCAGACTGACCCTGTCGGCGCGATGTCGGCTTGTGGCCCTACCCGGAAGTGTTCGAGATCGGCGCCGACTTCCGGCTATGAGAGTACAGCGGAAGACGTTTGCTCACATTGAGTTCTTCGCTTCGTGTGAAGAGTTTCCGACGCCGGCACCAGAGCCCGCGGCTCACTCTGTCATCGGGCCGGCATCCGAAAACCTTCACATAAGGAGACTTGATTTCGGCCCTCCAACCTCGCGCAACGAAAATCAGCCTGTCTGACGCAAGACATCGATGCTCAAAACACCGTAAACCCGCGCTTTTGAAAAAAGGACGTGGCTTTTGGCGAGAGCAGGTACTGAAGATAGCTTGACACTTTTGCGTTGGTTGAATTGGCCAGGATCGCCAGCGGATAGACAATTGGCGGATGGCTCACTTCTGGCAAAACAGCGACAATCCTGATCCCATGTTCGCCCGCCGCGTCGGTCTGCCAGATGATGCCCAGCGGGAACTCGCCCTGCGCAACTTTAGCCAGCACGGCGCGCGAACCTCCTGGGATGGCGATTTTGCTCCTCACTGACGGCCACACTCCAAGATACTCGAGCGAAGCCTGGGTATATTTCCCCGCTGGCGTCGAGACCGGATCGGCAATCGCAAGCCGACCGCTGCCGATTGCATCCGCGAGCGGGAAATTTGGCCCAACGGCCAGCGCGAGCCTGCTGGCGGCCGGGGCAATGAGAACAAGTCTGTTGCGGAGCAAGTCCTTCCGCGTGCCCGGCTTGATCAGATTGCGCTCGGCAAGATAATCCATGGAGGCAACATCACCTGCGAAGAAAACATCGCCCGACACCCCACCCTCGATCTGCTTGGCCAGCGCTGTGCTCGCCCCAATAGTGGTCACGACCCTGGTGCCGCTCTCACTTCGGAAAGAGTCGTTCGCCTCGGTGAGCGCCTCCTGGAGGGCGATCGAGCCGAATACCACAAGATCGCGACTTTCAGCGCGAGCCGAAGAGACGAGCGGTCCGAACAAGGGCGCCAGCACGGTCAAGCACAGTATCGTCAGGCAAGCAGCGCCAAAGAGGGTAGCAATCATGCTGGCAGTGGTGCGGGCGACACGACTCGCCGGCGCCGTGCATGGAGCGCCATGGTGGTCGTAGAAGTCGAAATCTCCAGCAATTTGCATCATCGAAAATGCTCCGTCCTGACGTGGAAGCTAGAAGCCTATATGAGTTGTTGAGCGGACGCAGCATCTTCTAGGCTAAATCCGGCCGCCAAGCAGGGCAGGACAATTGGCGCGCGACAGACGAGTTTGCACGGGGCGCAAAGGAGCATAACGTCGTCTGGCGCTGCCAGACAGAAGCAGCTTTCTGATAGCTTGCGCCGTAGGAGTAGCTGCGTCGGCATGAGCCAAAGCCTTTGCCACAACGTTCGAGGAGCGGTCATGAGCAAAGAAACCAGCAGACGTGAATTTGTCCAAGCCGCCGGAACGGCGGCGGCATTGGTCGCGGCGGCCGCTCCGACGACGGCCACCGCGCAGGCGCAACCGCGGCCGGCCCCGAAAACAATGGGCGCCCGCTTTCGCGAATTGATGAGCGGACCGGAGCCGCTGATCTGCGCCAATGCCTACGATACTCTGACAGCGCGGATGATTGAGGTTCACGGATTCAAAAGCGTGTTCGTGGGCAGCAGCGCCACCAACCAGCAACTGGTGTCCTTGCCGGATCAGGCGATCGTCACGGTCTCCGAAATCATCGACTATGACTGCGTCATCGCCGCGAACCTCAATATTCCGGTGGTTGCGGATGTCGACGACTTTGGTGCTACGCCGCTCAATGTCTACCGGTTCGCAAAGCAGGCCGAGCGTGGCGGCATCGCGTGTGCGGCCTTCGATGACCGCAGTCCGCTCAATCGCGCCATGGGTTATGCCGCGCCGGGTGTGCTGCCGAAGGCGCAGATGATCGACAACATTCATGCCGCGGCCGATGCGTGCACGGACATGGTTTTGATCGCGCGCTGCCTGGCGCCAACTCCGAACGGTTCCACCACCGAGATGTTGGATCGGGCTGCCGCCTATGCCGAAGCCGGTGCGGACCTCATATGGATCGGGCTGCGCAGCGCGGACGAGTACGCTAAGGCCGCCGACATGATCAAGAAACCGCTCTTTGCCGTGATCGGCGGGGCGAATTTCCCGGCAACGCCGGCCGCCCTGAAGGCCGCGAAGGTCGCCGTGGGTCAGACCCCACCGATCGTGGCCATAGCCATGGGCGCCATCGACAAGGCTTTGGCTGAACTGAAGGCCACCGGGCGAATGACCGAAGCGCAGAAAGGGGCCGTGAGCCGCGCGACGCGCGAGAAGGTCGAACAAGTCGAAGAACTCGACGCTCGCGCGCGGAAGTATAACCTTCCGAAGGCCACGGCCTCGGGCTCGGGTGCGGAACGCTAGCGAGTCCGAAACCGCATTCGCGGGCGGAAGGGCAGAATTGGTGCCGAGCAATCGGAGGGAGAGCTACGAGGTACGCCGCAATCGGTGGGCGACGTCATCACCACCGATAGGGCACATGCTCGATCACCAAGTAGAGCTGGTCGGCGACTTCGCGAGCAAAGGCTATCTCGTGGGTGAACGATGATGCAGGTCATGCCATGTTCCGCCAGCTCACGGATGGTGACCAGACGCCGTCCATCGATGCTTGAGAGAACTTGCGACGCGAGATTCAGTCAGGCTGGCCGAGACGCTCTTCGCCTTGGAGGACGTGGCGCCTTCTTGGAAGATCTAGGAGGGCGCACGTATGGCGGCGGTTCGTGCCCATCATATCTTTCGATGATGCGCTCGTACTTTACGCCCTGCTGGCGCTCTGCGGGCGACATGGTGAGGCAGCCTGGCGCGGTCAGGATGACACGGGGAGAACGCGCGCCGCATTCCGGGCAGGCGGACGGCAGGTCGCATTCCGCCATCGGTCGCAAGTGTGTGAACGGCCCGCACTTCTTGCACATATATTCGTACGTTGGCATCGACCACCTACATCCGGGCAAACGCATCCTGCGGCGGACCAGTCCGTCGCAATTATGGAAACTTTACCAGTTGACAGCTGGGTTGTGAACGTCATCGATCATTTTCTGCCACGGCAGCTTATGGCCCGAAGCGGCGGAAAACGATGTCCGCGCCCATGTCGGCTTTCAAGGTTAAAGCAAACTCATTGTGCTCACTTGGAGTTTTGTCGCTCATGACCCGGAGCCGACATAAGGCGCGATTTGAAGGTTCGACGCCGACTCCAATTCGCTCGGCCTTGTTATTCCTTGCCCATCAATGCCGCGAACTCGGTTCCGCACTGTTTCTCCGAAACAAAGTTGCCTACCAATACTGACTGTAGTGGTATGCTGGCATCATGAAAATTACTTCCGACGCGCTTCACGCTTACCTCAAATGTCCCACGAAATGCAGGCTGCGAGCCACCAGCGAACTCGCCCCTGAAAACACCTATTCGGAGTGGGTAAAGAAGCAGAATTACTCGTACCAGATAACCGAAACACAGCGCCTGGTGACAGCCTTGCCAAACAATAAGGTTGCATTTTCGCCAGACATGAAAAATGTCGACACCGCCAAATGGCAGTTAGCCACCAGTTTGGTGACGAATGTAGAGATAGATTCGTACGTTTTAGAATCCGAGCTCCACGCGGTCGAACTCGCACCCGCCGAAGTCCGGCGCCAAACATTTCAACTGATCCCTATTCGATTCACATTCACCAACAAGCTAGGCAAAGACGACAAATTGCTGCTGGCATTCGATGCCTTCGTGCTCTCGAAATCGCTCGGACGCGACATTGTCCTTGGAAAAATCATCCACGGGGACGACCATGCCACCTTGAAGGTGAATACTTCGGCCTTGGCTGGCGAAGTGCGCAAATGTATTGAAAAGGTCGCCGTGTTGCTGGCCAGCCCTACCCCACCTGACCTAATATTGAACCGCCATTGCGTAGAGTGTGAATTCAACACGCGTTGTCATAAGGAGGCAATTCAGCAAGACGACCTGAGCCTCCTTGCCGGCATGACAGGCATAGAGCGTAAAAGGCTTAACAACAAAGGCACATTCACCGTCAAACAACTCTCTTTTGCATTCCTGCCGCGTCGTCGACCCAAAAAGCTTCGCGACAGGAGGGAAAAGTATCACCACTCATTAAAGGCGCTAGCAATTCGTGAGGAGAAAATCCACATCGCCGGCCGCCCGGCACTAACGATCGAAGGCACGCCAGTATTCTTCGATGTGGAAGCGCTTCCCGACCGTGGTTTTTACTACCTCGTCGGCTTGCGAATCAAAAATAATGACTCGGCTGTACAGCACAGTCTGTGGGCTGACGCCTCAGAAGACGAGGCAAAGATTTATTTCCGGTTTCTCGACATACTCAAGACTGTCGAGAAACCGCAGCTAATCCACTACGGCAGCTTTGAGACGGATTTCTTGAGGCAAATGGCCAAGCGTTATGGCATTTCCCTTCAGGACACTCTTGTTGACCACAATCCGATAAACCTGCTGTCAATAATCTACGGGCAGATTTACTTTCCAACATACTCAAACGGCTTGAAGAGCATCGCCACTTGGCTTGGTTTCGAATGGTCAGATCCTTCACTGGCCGGCATTAAATCCACTGCCTCTCGTTGTGAGTGGGAGGCGTCCCATAGTCCTTCAATCAAAGCGGCTCTTATCGATTACAATGTGGAGGACTGCCAGGCAACAGAAGTTGTCGCAAATGCACTGCATCGATTACATTGCGCGGATCCGTTGACAAGCATCGAAGAGAAGTCTGCAAACGCTGTTTACGTAGAAACGCTCAAAAAGCCGGGGGTGGTGTGGGGACCGTTTACGAGTCAATTTAAGGAGTTCGAACAAATTAATCAGGCGGCATGGTGGAACTATCAGCGAGATAGAATCCAGGTGAGGTCGAACAGACCAGCCAAGTTAGCGAACCCGAAATTGAGGCGTACACACCTCGGACCGCAAACCCCCCTTCTTATCAACAGAACGACCATTTACCCCAAGCTCAAATCCTGCCCATCCTGCAGCGGAGAGTTGAAAGAGAATTCGCTTCGTACCCGGATCCTCTATGATCTTTTCTTCGGCAAGTCTTCCGTAAAGCGCTGGATTGTTAGGTGTCGGTTTCATTACTACCAGTGTGCTTGTTGCCATGCAAAATTTGGGGAACCTCGGGAATTCTGGCCACAAAGTCATCTTGGTCGCACTTTGGTCGCTTACGTTTTATATCAAACAATTGAGCTTTGTGTTTCCTTTCCGACGGTCAGAGAAATGCTGATCCGATGCTACAAGTTAGATATCCATATTCATACTTTGATGACCGTGAAAAAAACAGCAGCAAAATATTACAGGTCCACCTATGAAACCATCTTGCACCACCTCGTAACTGGAAGTCTGCTGCATGTGGACGAGACACAAGTAAGTATCAGAGGCCGCACAGCTTATGTCTGGACTTTTACCAATTTTCATGACGTTGCCTATCTGTACACTGACAGTCGCGAGGGAGCGTTTCTTCAAGAGATGTTGAAAGATTTCAAAGGTGTCTTGATAAGTGATTTTTACGCTGCCTACGACTCAATCAATTGCGAGCAGCAAAAGTGTTTAGTTCATTTGATGAGAGACCTGAACGATAGTGTTCTTAAACATCCCTATGATGAGGAGTTAAAAGTAGTTGTGAGAGAATTTGCCGCGTTGCTTAAGGTAATTGTGGATACTATAGACCGCAGAGGTTTAAAAGCACGTTTTCTGCGAAAGCATCAAATTGACGTTGATCGTTTCTACCGCAAGATTGCTCAACTCGATTGCCAGAGCGAACAAGCAGAAAAATGCAGCAAGCGGTTCGAGAAGAACCGAGACAAGCTTTTCACATTCTTGCGCCATGACAGCATCCCTTGGCACAACAATAATGCGGAGCACGCTATCAAGGCGTTTTCTAAGCTACGTGATATTACGCGGGGAAGTTTCACCGAAAAAAGCGTCAGGAATATTCTTATATTGTTGAGCATCTGCCAGACGTGCAAATACAGTGATTTGGATTTTTTCGAATTCCTTGGAAACGGCGAAAGAGACATTGATGCGTTTGCGAGGGGGGTGCGTGGGCGTCGGCGGTCGCGGTCAAGCTCTGGACCGCAACCGCTGTGACGGAACGAAGCACAAACCCAAGGTATTACTGCATTGAGTAAATAATGGTGGGCTAAAATCTACCTTGTTCGCATCACCATGTCGGCATCGCCGCCAGCGATTGCCGTCAAGGTGATCGAATGAAGGGTGCCCATTTGCTGCGGTGCGTGAGTCCGCTTATGGCCCGAAGCGGCGGGAAAACGCTGTCCGCTCCAATGTCGGCTATTGGGGATTAAGCGGGCTCGTTGTACTCACTCTGAGTTTTGTCGGTCATGACCCTATCCGGACATCTAGAGCCGGCGGCAATTGCGTATGATCGCCACGATCGCTAAGAGCCGCGATCTTCGGTCACAATCTGAATTACGTGGCGAGCACTCCTTTATCGAAATTCGCTCTTGTAAACTTGCACCATGATATATCGGCCGTCAGTGACCTGCACAAAATGCGACGGATGGAGTAGATGGCGGAGTCATACGACGTCATTGTGATCGGCGCCGGCCTTGGTGGGCTGACCGCCGCGGCGCTGCTCGCGCGCGCCGGTCGCAAGACGCTTGTTGTCGAGCGAAATGCTTCGGTTGGCGGTGCGGCGTCCACCTATAAAGTCGGCGACCTGGTGGTTGAAGCATCACTCCACGAAACCAGTGATCCTAGTGATCCGATTGATCCCAAGCACTCCATCCTTGCCCGCATTGGCGTTCTCGATGCTGTCGAATGGGTGCCGACCGGCTCGATTTACGAAGTTCGGGGAGGACCTGTGGGGCAACCTTTCATTCTGCCAGACAGTTTTTCGGGGGTTCAAGCGGCCTTGGCCGATCGATTTCCTTCCGCCAAGTCAGGTGTCGCTGCGGTGCTGGGCGACATGGAGCGCATCGCGGTCGGCCTCGGGACCCTTAGCCGACGTCGGGAGGCCTTCCGCGACCCACGAATAGGTTTCGGAGCGATAATGAAACTGGCTCCGACAATTCGCGATTGGCGACGTTCCGTCACGCAGGTTTTCGATAGGGCGTTCGGAAGCAGCGAGGCGGTCAAATGTGCGCTGGCCGCAAATCTTCCCTATTGGCACGATGATCCCGACACATTGTGGTGGATTTTGTTCGCGGTCGCGCAGGGCGGATATCTGGCCTCTGGCAGTCGCTATGTCCGTGGTGGCTCGGCACGCCTCAGCAATGCACTCGCCAACGTAACGAGGCAGGCAGGCGGCGAGATCGAGCTGGGCCGCCAGGTGACCGACATTCGCCTTGACGCCGACGGGCGGCCTTCCGGGGTTGTGCATGTAGGCCGAAATGGTCGCGAGCCGGCGGATGCGCGAGCGCCAGTCGTGGTCGCCAATGCGGCCCCCGCCGCGATTGCGGCCATGTTGCCGGAATCGGTGCGCCAACATTTCTGGTCGGCCTATGCCGGCCACCGCCTCTCGATCTCGCTCTTTTCGGCGACGTTCGGATTGTCGGTGCGTCCAAGGACCCTTGGCTTCCGCAGCTATTCGACATTCCTCCTGCCTTCGTGGATGAAAACACTATCCGACCATCGCCGCAGCGCAGACCTCCTCGCCGCGGCACCCAGGAACGAACAACCGCTGATGACCGTCGTCGACTACTCTGCCATCGAGTCCGGCTTGGGAGGTCCGCCCTATCCAGTGTCGGTGGTTGGCGTCGATCGGCTCGCGAACTGGTCGGGGCTCGATAAGGAAGCCTGTGACGTCAAGCGAGACCAATGGCGGCAAGCAATCATTGCCGAGATCGATCGCGAATTTCCGGGTTTCGCCTCGCACGTCGTCGGCTGGGTGTTCAACACTGCACTCTCGATGCGCAACTATCTTAATGCGCCCGAAGGCGCGATCTATGGCTTTGCGCCGCTGCCGCCGTCTACGCCGATTTGGCGCGGGATTGACCGCTCGCCAATGACCCCCATTCCCGGGCTCTATCTTGCCTCGTCATATGCGGGAAGCGGAGGTTTCACCGGGGCGATCCTTGCGGGAGGCAACGCGGCGGACCTGATCATTTGATCCATTTAATTGACCAGACGCTCACAGAGCAGGCCCCCTAGCCAGGAAAATGGCATGGACCGGCCTTCGACGTGACATTCGGCGTGTGGGTCGTGTGCTACTTCGATTACCTCACCATCCCTAAGAAGAAGAAGGCGACAGCGGCATCGTAAGCGCGCGCACGGCTTGAGGCAGTGAGCGGCCTCCCGAAATCATAGGGACTTCACCTCCGGAGCTGTCATGCTGTTAGCGTGGCCTGAAGTCCACTATCCATTCTGCTATGCTCGCGACGCGATGTCGGCTCCTGGCCCGAAGCAGCCGATACAGAATCTCCGCTCTACGTCTGCTTTAAGGGGTGGAGCGGACTCGTTTTGCTCGTTCTGAGTTCTTCCGGGTGTGACCCGAAGCGGCCCAAACTCCGACGTCTTACGAGACTGAATTCCTGGCTGATGGTATCACTCCAGAACTTTTCCTAGCCGGCCCCACCTAACCCCGCCATCTCCGTAGGAAAACCAGATTTGGCGTGCATTGCCGACGAGATCGGAAAGCGGCACTGTGCCGAACTGGCGGGAGTCAGTGCTCAAGTCGCGATTATCGCCGAGTAGGAAAATCTGGCCGGGTGGGACTGTAAGATCGAAGTCGTGGCTCGCGCCGGTCTTCTTCCATTGCACACGCCAACTGTGCAGTCCCGCCTGCTCAGTGAGCACGACATAGTCGCCTTCGACGACTTCGGAACGCGAAAGACTACGGCCATTGACAACGACGTTATGTGACGTGATTGACACGTGGTCACCCGGCAAGCCGACCACACGCTTGATATAGTATTGCGTGCGATCGTTCGGATAGACGAAAATTCCGATGTCGCCTGTAGCCACTCGCGTTTTGCAACCTGGGCAATTGTACCTCTTGTCGGCAAACAACCAGTCACCTCGCAGAATACCGGGCTGCATGGCGGCCGTCGGAATATTGAAAGTTTGAACCATCCGTTGCCGCACGTCAGCGACCAGCATCAGTATGAAAGCACTGCCCGCCAGGAACAACACAGCATAGAGTCCGCTGACCTGCCATTCGCGGCGTGTGTAGACCTGCCGCCGCGCCGCCCCCCGCCAGGCATCGACGATCGCAACGCCCCAGAGGCCGAGCGTCAACCCGACGCTTATCAGCAACAGTGGCAGCATGAGCACCGCCGGCACATAGAGGGCAGCAATCGTCACGCCCGGAAAGCAGCCCATTAATACGTAGCCGAGAAACAACCACAGCCCCTTGTTGAGGTCGCCGTTGTAGAGTTGGCCGAGGCCTGGCAAGGCCAAAGATAGAAAGGCCGCGATCCACGGATTGCGCGGATGAATGTCGCCTGAGCGTGTGGAAATTTGCGTCATGGAGAGCTCCGTCAGCAGAGATTGAGGTGGATCACTGCGCACCGGCAGCAACAAAGGCGACGAATACGAATTCGCAAAGTCGCAGTGCTCCGAGGCTCGCGCCTGCGCCGAGGGACACCCACTGCCATGGCCTGAAGGCTCGCGATCGCTCCTGCAGCTGCGGCGTTGCGTGCGCCAAAGCCGTCAGGCGCGCGGCGAAGCCCGGCGGAGCAACGAGCGGGTTCCCCACCAGCAACGCATCGATGTCGTCATTCATTGTCTGCCTCCAGAATCTGTCTCAGACGCTGCCGCGCGCGATGCAGGCGCACCTTGGCAGCACCCATCGAACAGCCCTCAATGCGCGCAATCGCAGCCAAGTCGAGTTCGTCGATGTAGCTCGACGACAACAAACTGCGATCGGCAGCACTCAGGCAAGCCAACGCAGCGTGGAGTTGGTGCTGGCGCTGCAGCGTGACCAATTGCTCGTCTGGTAGCGGCGCATCCGACGCAATTTCCAGCGTCTCGGAGCTGACGGGCGTTTCAGCTCGGCGCCCCGGTAGCGACAGCCTGGTCAGCGCCAGATTTCGCGCGATCGTCAATATCCAGGTCGTCAAACTGCCGAGCCGAGGATT
Organism: uncultured Alphaproteobacteria bacterium; assembly: GCA_963817015.1. Taxonomy (GTDB): domain Bacteria; phylum Pseudomonadota; class Alphaproteobacteria; order Rhizobiales; family Xanthobacteraceae; genus VAZQ01. The sequence continues at coordinate 1,218,895 of CAWFMV010000019.1, forward strand.
GTATTGTCCGGCATGTCGCCAGACCCGAAGGAATGTCTCCTGCGCGATGTCTTCCGCCGTTGCGCTGTCCAGGCCCATCCTTCCCAGATAGGCGAAGATCCGGTCTTGATGCGCCACCACGATGCGGCCGAACGCCAGATGGTCACCCTTGGCAGTCTCGCTGATGTCCGCGTCACGGTCCAAGGCGTCGCTCCGGATCTGCCTTATATACTGGCGCGAGGCGGAATGGTTACAGGACGACGCGCGAGAGACCCACCAGCCGGGCTTGCCGGGGCCAGGGGCCGACGCTGATGCACAGTCCCGATTGTATCGATGGCATGTAAACCACCTACCGCAATCTCGGCTGGGGTGGTGACAGTCTCACATAATGTGGGGCGAGGTCGATGATTGCGGATCACTACACATAGGTGGTCTGCTCATGGCCCGAAGGCGAAGTCAACGGATGTCGCACGCACGTCAGCTTTCAGGGGTAAGGCTGACTCATTGTGCTCATGCTGAGTTTTGTCGGTCATGACTCGGAACGGACATTGTCTAAGCAAGAGAAGCTGCTTTGGCCGCATCGTGCAAATATTCAGAACCAAACCGCCTAGTTATCGCTTGCGCTTGCGGCTAATCTGGCCGACAGCCGAGCCTAACTGACCGGATCGCCGCGGAGGTTTGCATGCGTTAGGTTTTGCACTCGCCGCTATCCGAGGGATCGAACTCAGCAAGCCGAGTACAGGAGCCAGACGGGGTCGCGATGACTATTACGCGGGAAAGCCTATTGGAACGGTTCCGGCCTCTGAACGATAAGGAGCTGCTTGGCCTGCTCCAGTCCGGCGACCTGATCGACTTGGCTAAGGAGGTTGCAGCTGAGGAGCTGCGGCAGCGCGGCGTCGAAGTCGCAAAGCCTGCGACCGAGGCGAATACGGTCAGCGAGGATGCGTTGGGCAGCGAAGATAACGCTCCCTCAGGTGGTGGAGATCTTGTGCTAATCGCACGGTTTTTCACTCCGGTCGAAGCGCACATGCTGCAAAGCCGTCTCCAGGCTGAGGGCGTGCCGGCCGTCGTCGCCGACGCTCAGATCGTTGGGGTCAATCCCTTGCTCACCATGGCCGTCGGCGGCGTGCGCGTCCTCGTCCCGGAATCGGACTTCGAACGCGCACGCGAGATCGTAAGCGCCATCGATCGGGGCGACTACCGATTGGATGACCAGACGGCCAGCGAATAGCTACGGCGGCCATCGCCAAGGCCCTACAGCGGGCAAGCACGGCATCCATAAGATCGCGGCTAAGCACAGCGTTGGCGTCGGTGTGTGGTGCAAGGGATCGAGGCCACTTTGTAGCGCCGGATCGGTTCAAGAATTTCTGGAGGACTAGCGCGCGAACTATCGACGCGCATCCGTGAAAGCGCTGCCGAAAGCGGCGAGTCCGCTTTCGGGCTGACGAACCTTCGTCACGATTGACCGCGTCGCCGCAATACGGCCGATAGATACCGCAGCTGTCAAAAGATTCCCGCGCCTTGGTGGCTGTCAGGGCAATACGGGAACCTTTTCGTTCGATCGCCATCCATTGGTCGGCTGCTTTGCAAGGTGCGATTTCGGAGAAACAGGATGAACCCGCTCGTGAATATCAATAGCCTAATTTCTAGCGACCGGTCTGGCGCTAAGCCGGCTGATCGGATCACCCGTCCCACCCGCGCCGAGATGGAGGAGGCCGTGCGCACCCTCATTCGCGGGACTGGAGATGATCCTGACCGAGAGGGATTGGTTGAAACCCCGGCGCGTGTCGCCCGAGCCTATCGGGAATGGTTTGCCGGCTATGGCGAGGATCCTGACGAGCTCCTGCAGCGGACCTTTGAGGAGGTCGCCGGATATGACGAGATGGTGCTGTTGCGTGACATCCATTTCGTGTCCCACTGCGAGCATCACATGGCGCCGATCGTCGGACGAGCGCATATCGGCTATCTGCCGCGCGACCGGGTTGTGGGAATTTCCAAGTTGGCTCGTGTCGTTGAAGTTTATTCCAGGCGCCTTCAAATTCAGGAAAGGATGACGGCGGAGATCGCCAATACCTTGGACAAGGTGCTGGGGCCACACGGAGTTGCGGTCGTGATCGAAGGGGTGCATGGGTGCATGACCAGCCGCGGTGTACGGCAGTCTGAATCCACCCTGGTCACGAGCCGCATGCTGGGAGCCTTTCGCGATCGACCGGAAACGCGCCAGGAGTTCCTGTCTGCAATTGGCCAGAGAGGTGCGGCACGGTCCGGGAACTTTTTCGGCTGAGGTGCATCCAAGTACCGAACCATCAAGGAGACACGGCGATGCCGGCTCAAGATGCCACGCGGAGCGTCGACCTCGCCGCGCTCGGGGATGCAGAACTCGCGCAACTCGCGTGCCAGAGGCATGGCGGGGCGTTTCGCACAATCATGCAACGGCACAACCGGCGTCTCTACCGGGTGGCCCGCTCTGTCATGCGCAATGACAGCGAAGCCGAGGACGTCGTCCAGGAAGCATACGTTCGTGCATTCAGCAATCTGGCCACGTTCAGGGGCGAATCCAGCCTCGCGACTTGGCTCTCTCGCATCGCTCTCAATGAGGCATTGGGACAACTCCGCGGCCGCCGTCCGAGTGCCGACTTGACGGAGATCGAGAGCCGGCCGTCGATGCAGAGTCAGATCATCCCTTTCCCCAATTCGTCCCAGCAACTTGATCCCGAACGCACCATGGCTCAACGCGAAATCCAACTCATCGTGGAACGGGCAATTGATGAGCTGCCAGAGGCCTTTCGAACCGTGCTGGTCGCTCGGGTGATCGAGGAGATGAGCGTCGAGGAGACCGCAGACCTCCTCGGTATTCGCCCCGAGACCGTCAAGACCCGGCTGCATCGCGCGCGCGGCCTCCTGAAGGAGGCTCTCGAAAAGCGCGTCGGATCCGTTTTCACCGATGCGTTTCCGTTCGAGGGCCAACGCTGCGAACGGATGACGAGTGCGGTGCTCCGCCGGCTTGCTCTATCGATTTAACGGTCGCGGGAACCTTCGGGCCGCTACTGCATCCAATCAGGCAATAGCTACTCTGTCCCCGGCACCGCCAATTTGTTGGCGGTGTGCGGATCAGACACTTGAATGCCGCTGGCTGCACGCAGGCGGCAAGGCGATCGATGTTGATCGCATTTCAATCGAGGAGGATCCGATGAGACGTCGAACGATGATGACGGCCGAAATCGCCGGCGCGGGTGTGTTCGGGATCATGATTGCTTCCGCTGCCCCTCCCTCCAAGACCGGCTTCGACGCCGAGATCGCGCGTCATGGTCAGGCGATGCTCGAAGAGGGGAAGAAGACCTTCCGCTATGAGACATTCGGGAGCGAGGCTTTTTGGGGTGATGCGCTGCAGTTGCACAAAGCCATTGCCGGCGAGAAGAACGGCGGTGTCGGTCCAGGCGTCTCGCCGAAAACCGCTTTGTCCGTTGGCCTCAAGGTCGACGTAGACGCATTGCCGGACGCTTTGAAGAAGCAGCTCGCGGCGGGCAAGGTCAATCTCGACGATCCTGCAACGACAATCGCGTTGCTCAAGTTGAATGCAGTGGTCGGGGTCACGGCCTTCGCCAACTCCGATGGCAGCGTGAAGTCGATGGGCATCCAGTGCGCGTTTTGTCACTCGACCGTCGACAACTCGTTCGCGCCTGGCATCGGTAAGCGGCTTGATGGCTGGGCCAACCGCGATCTCAACGTGGGCGCGATCGTCTCTCTGGCCCCGAACCTCAAGCCGTTCACCGACCTTCTTGGCGTCGATGTCGAGACGGTGAAGAAGGTTCTCGCCAGTTGGGGCCCTGGCCGATACGACGCTGAGCTCGACAAAGACGGCAAGGCCTTTCGCCCCGACGGGAAGCAGGCTGGAACGCTCATCCCGCCTGCGTTCGGCCTGGCCGGTGTGAATCTCGCCACCTGGACCGGCTTCGGGTCGGTCACCTACTGGAATGCCTACGTCGCCGGGACCCAGATGCACGGCGCGGCGACGTTCTTCGATGCCCGGTTCAATGACAAGGATCAGTATCCCGTCTCAGCTAAGAGCGGCGCGGGAAATACCCGGACTACGGCAGACAAGACCACCGCCAAGCTCGCCGCGCTGCACTTCTACCAGCTCTCGATGCCAGCGCCGAAAGCGCCGGCAGGATCATATGACAAGGCCGCATTCGAGCGGGGCAAGACGCTGTTCAACACCGCCGCCAAGTGCGCGACCTGCCACGTTCCGCCGCTCTACACCGAGCCGGGGTATAACCTGCATGCGCCCAGCGAGATCGGGATCGACGCATTCCAGGCCGACCGCTCGCCGACTCACATGTACCGCACCGCGCCATTGGCGGGGCTGTGGGCACACCAGAAGGGCGGCTTCTACCATGACGGAAGATTTGCCACGCTGCTCGACGTGGTGAATCACTATGATGGGCAATTCAATCTGAGCCTCAGCAGTGCGCAAAAAAGCGATCTGGTGGAGTATCTGAAGGGGATCTGAACATCTTATCGCTCGTAATGCATGCGCAAACCCCTGGCCCGACCATCAAGACCGGCCATGGCCAGGGGAAGAGTATGACAAGTGTAAATCGGCACGGAGAAGGGTAAATCGATATCTCAATCTGACCTGTGCAATTTCTGATGAAAGTACTCAACGCGAGCCGACGAGGCCGTCCCACTGGCCGCGAACCCCCTCATGAGGCAATCCCGACTAGTTTGCATTAGTGCCGACAAGCGCCCCTGGTCGAGTTGTTGTGACCGCCGTCCTTGTGCCGGCCTCCACTTCCGCTTGTGGCCCGAAGGCGAAGTCAAAGGACGTCCGCTACACGTCAGCTTTCAGGGGTAAAGCTGGCTCATTGTGCTTTGAGTTTTGTCGGTCATGACCCGGAGCGGTCATCTCTGGCCTTGCCCTTATCATCGATGGCGCCCCGCGGCCCAGGTTCCATTGCAAAACCATAGGTTACTCTGCTCGGGATATAAGTATTGAAGGTTGGCCATACGAATTGCCACGTTGACCCGAGCGGGCTACTCACGCAACTTTCCGCGCGGAAGTTCCTTTCAGGGAACAGCATTCAAGATGACGTAGCATCAACAGAGATCGTTAGCATCAATGATTCAACAGCTGATTAGGCAAGCTGACGCCTCGCTTGGACTGCAAGAAATCAGCACATTGCTCATTCAGGAGGGCAATCTCGACGCGCCTATACGAGCGCGTCCTCGATGCCGCCATCGGCTTGATGTCCGCCGATATAGGAAGCATGCAGAAGTACGATCTCAAGCAGGATGAACTTGAGTTGTTGGCGACCAGAGGATTTGATCCTGAATCGGTCGCCTTCTGGGCACGGGTTAAGCGCGGTTCCGCGACCAGCTGCGGCATGGCGCTCTCGGAGGGACGTCGGGTCATTGTGCCAGACGTCGAATGTTCCGACTTAATGGCAGGCTCGGCTGACCTCAACGTCCTTCGTCGAGCAGGTATTCGGGCTATGCACTCCACGCCGCTCGTCTCGCGTTCCGGGCTGCTTCTGGGCATGATATCAACCCATTGGGGCAAGCCGCATCACCCAACAGAACACGAGCTTCGACCGTTGGATGTGCTCGCTCGACAAGCCGCGGACCTCATCGAACGAACCGAGGTCGAAACGGCCCTGCGCGAAAGCGAGCAGCGGCTTCGATGGCTCGCGTCCATTGTCGAGTCCAGCGATGACGCAATCATCAGCTCGAACGTCGGGCGTGTCATAACAACCTGGAACAATACTGCAGGACGGTTATACGGTTATACAGCTGACGAAGTGATTGGCCGGCCGGTTACGATTTTGATTCCGCCAGACCGCCACGATGAACAACGCACGATTTTCCAGCGGATTATGCGCGCAGAGCACATAAAGAATTATGAAACTGTTCGCCAGCGCAAGGATGGTAGTTCGGTTGACGTTTCACTGACGATCTCCCCCGTCAAGAATGCCGAAGGCAAGATCGTAGGCGCATCGTCAATCACCAGGGACATCACCGAGCGAAAGCGTGCGGAGGAACGGGAAAAGATGCTCATGGCCGAGCTCGATCACCGCGTGAAAAACGTGCTCGCTCGTGTGGATATGGTCGCCATGTCTTCTCGTAACGGCAGCAGCTCCGTTGACGAGTTTGTCCGATCACTGAAAGGGCGCATTAGATCCATGGCAGCTGCTCACGGTTTGCTGAGCCAAAAAGGTTGGCACGGTGTCGGACTGGAAGCCCTTGTGCGTAATCAGCTTGCTCCCTACGCGGCAGACGCGAACATCGCCATCCACGGAACGGACGTGACGCTCACAGCGGCCGCCATTCAGGCAATGGGAATGGTGCTTCATGAACTGGTCACCAACGCTGCAAAATATGGCGCCTTGTCGGTGCCGACTGGTCGCGTAACGGTGAACTGGGACCGCAAGCCGAACGGCCATGCGGCAAACCTGGCGTTCGCATGGAGCGAGTTTGGCGGCCCCCGAACAGCAGTTGAGGCCAAATCCGGATACGGGACTCGGCTGATACGAGAGCTTGTTCCTCACGAACTCGGGGGGACGGTTTATCTGGAGTTCTCGGCCGAGGGTGTAAGCTGCAGAATTGAGTTTCCTCTTAAGCAGTGAACCGTAAGACACAATCTCTCTGAGATTACATCACCCGAACCGCTCGGTGATCGAGTAGGCGCGCACCATGACCGCTTGTGGTCCACAGCGGAAGTCGCATCTGCAAATCAGGTGTCATGCAGCACCTGCGCTACCGGTGAGGGTCGAGGTTGGTTGGAGTCGCCGAACGGAGACCGTCTTGCCGATCTCGAATGCCATCAAATCCTCACCGACGGCCAGCGACCCGCCTATAGGTTTCTCGCGTCTCGGCGACGATCCAGCAAATGAGGTTACGCAAGGTGCCTTTGCGACCATATCTCGGAGAGGATCACTTCGCTGGGCCGAGCCAAGAGCTCGGCAAATATCCTCGAAGGCACTCGATGAAAGGCGGCTTAAGTGGAAGGTGATGGCGACATCTCCTTGTGGCCCATCGCTACGCAAATCGATGCCCGCTCGGATGTCGGCTAAGGGGTGAACACCAAACTTATTGTGCTCACTCTGCGTTTTGTCGATCCTGGTCCGAATCCGTCCTCGGGCTCTAAAGGCTGCGACGAGTCCGATTGGGGGACGCAGCAGCCTAGCTGTGCGACCTGGGGCGGGGTCTTGCGCAAGCAGGTCTTTTCCCGCAGACGTTCCGAACCGGCTTCCCCAGCGCTATCTGGGAGTTTGTTGCGTTTGCCGGGTCTATTTGAACCGCGCGTTGGCCCATTTGGCGACGTAGTCGTAGAGATTCTTCGTCGCGTTGGAATAGGATTGGCCGGTCACCTTCGAGCAGGCCTCGCACGGCGTTTGGCCGTGCACGGCGCCCTCGATCACAATAAAGTCCTTGTCCCTGCTTGCCGCCACGTCGTAATGAATCTCGTTGTCGGCGATGAAATAGTGTCCGCCCATGGCGGTGATCAGGATTGGCACGGTAATCTGGCGCAACGCGCAGGGCGTCGAGTTGTTGCTCGTGCACCAGTCGATGTCGGTCATCGAATCCGTCGCGCGGATGGCATTCGCGCTCAGGAACGACGTCAGCGTCAGGAACTTCGTGCCGTTCGACAGCGTCTTGTCGAGTTTTGCGCTATTTGTCGACGGCAACGCGCACTGACCGAACGACTTCCGTCGATATGGAGCCGTCATTCTTGAGGAGCTTCTGAGGCCGCGTCGTGCCAGGGTGTACGCTCATGGAAAAATCCATCAGGCGCGCGCGGTTTCGATAGAAGATGAACGGCGCGTCGTCAGTCGTTGAGACCCGTGCCCTGTTTGATCGTCTCGCGCATGGCCAGCGCCTTGTCGATCAACCTGTTCATGCGCGCGGCCTGGGCCTTGAAATAGCGATCCATGAACTCTGCCGAATAGACGGACTGGCCGTTCGGATTGAACCCATTCCTGGGATCGAACGGATCGAGCGAAGCGTCGAGCTTGGACGGATCATTCTCGTCGAGCACTGCAGGGTTGAGGCTGCGCATCGTATTCACGGTGTTGCCGGGGTGCGCGTCCAGCAGCAGCAGGCCGTCGGCCGGCGGCAGATCCGCCAAGGCGTTGCTGCATTGGGTGAGCTTGCTCGGCCCCTGGCAATAGGACGGGCCTTTCTCGGCCGTCGCTTGGTAGAAGGTCGTTGAGGGTCCGCCGCCCGAGAAGCCGATCAGGATCAACTCTGCTGATGCCTGGCTGCCTGCGCAGAAATTCGACGCCCTGTTTGATATCGAGGGCAATGTCCTCGAAATTGACGATCGCCTCGTTGTTGTCAGAGCGCGGGTTCATGCCGAGCACCATGAAGCCGCGCCTGGCGAGCTCCCTCGTGCCGATCATATTCATAAAGTTCGACGTGCGATGGATGGCGAGGAAGGCCACCGTTGGCGCAGGTCCGCTATCGGGCGCATAGAGGGCGCCTTTCGTTGCTGATGGTCGAAATTGCACGTAGCGTGGGTTGCTTTGTCCAAGTGCCGAAGTCACCCCCAAAGCCAAGGCCAGTCCGATGACTACGCCAATGGTTTTCATCATCGCCCTTGTATCCTCAAGTGTGAAGAGGACGTGGAACGCACGATCAACTCTGAGAAGAGATTTGCACGTTAACTCCATCGGGGTCCTTGATGTGCAAACCGGCCAAGTCGCCTTGTAAGGGAGTCGCGCCGCGCTGGGTCAAATAGCTCGTGATTGAGTTCCCTCGTGAAGCGGGGAATCCCGATCGCGAAGTGATCCACTCTGCCGGGAGGACCTCCTACGTTGAGGGATACCAGCGTCTTGGTGTTGCCGAGCCGAACAATTTTTACTCCTCCCTCTTCGGCCTGGCTGACTACGGTGAAGCCGAACATTTTCTGATAGAAATCGATGGATCGCTGCAAATTACCGACTTGCACACTGACATGGTCGATGTTTGCGGATTTGAAGTTGATGTCTTCTTGCGCGGATGCTGCCGTTCCGCTGGCAGCGAGCATCGCAAGACCTTGGACCAGTTCTCGACGGGAGAGCGAGCCTTTTTCGAAACGGCTCAATAGATTGGAAATGATCGACTCCATGGCGACCTCCCTTAGTTTGCAAAACTATGTTGGCATTACGATAGCAGGACAATTGCGCACCATTGGGTAAGAGGCTCAGTAATGTCCGGCGAGTACTGTGCCCCTTGTCCTGCTGGCGACCTGAGCGCCCAATCATCATTTCGTGGCGTAGTTGATGGTTTCGCCTTGAGTGGCGGCACAAGTGTAGAAGGCTTGCGCAGCTTGCTCGCCTGCTCATACGCATAGGCGAAGCCGATGATCTTCTTTTCTTCGTATGGTTTGCCAAAGAACGTGATGGTCATCGGCAAGCCCTGGGATCCGAAGCCCATCGGAACGACGATGGACGGAAAGCCGATTGAGCTGTAGCCCGACATTGTCGCCGGGACCGGCGCGTCCGACTTCACGAAGGTCGGATCGTCAATCGTGTAGACAGGATTTTTGATGGGCTGAGCGAACGTAGGCACGTACGGAAAGACAAGCGCATCGACGCCATGATTTTCGAATACGGCGAGCTTCTCGGCCGTTGCCCGCGGCATCTGATTCTCAATGAAATTCTTGTATTCCGGCGCGTCGGTCGAAGTCTTGAGCGATGTCTTCAGAAGATTCATCACGCTGTCTTCGACCGGCAACGGCGACGGTGCGATCTCGGTCTCATAGACCTTGACGAACTCTGCGACTGTCTTCGGCACTTTCGGGCTTCTGAAAGTCGCAAGATACTGTTCCCAGTCCTGCCGGAAGCGATAGTCGGACAAGTCTCGCGTCTTTCGAATGCCGGACTTCAGGTGCGCTTCGATGAAGGCGGGATCGAGCCTGATGTCTACAATCGTCGCGCCGAGATCCTTCATGGTCGCGATGGCCTTCTCGGCAAGCGCATTGATCTCCGGATCGCCCTCGAACAGATCACGGAGCACGCCAAGCTTCCTGCCCTTGAGGGCGTCCTTGTCGAGCGCCTTGGTGAAATCCACACCGTTTTTCGCGGTGGGATCGAGCTTCTCGACCTCGCCCCACACCTCCACGCTCTTCGGATCTTTTGGGTCCGGGAAGGCGAGAACGTTCATCATGAGCGCGAGGTCCGTCACGGTACGGGCCATCGGGCCTGCGCTGTCAAAATTCAGATTTTTCGGCGCAATGCCCGCGCGCGATATGAGCCCCGTCGTCGGGCGCATGCCGACGATGCCCGTATAGGAAGCGGGACCACGAACTGACGTACTGGTGTCGGTTCCAACCGCTAGAACGCTGAAGTTGGCTGAGATCGCCGCACCCGAACCGCTGCTCGATCCGCCAGTGGCGCGCTTGACGTTATAGGGATTGAGCGTCTGACCGCGTACCGAGTTGTAGCTGCCTCCGGCGAATTCGCCCATTGCAGCCTTCCCCAGGATCACCGCGCCGGCCGCCCGCAGGGCCTTGGTGATAGAGCCGTCCTCGGGCGGAATGGCGTCCTTCATGACCGCAGATCCGTTCGTGGTCGGCATGTTGGCGACATCAATATTATCCTTGAGCAGAACGGGAATGCCGTGCAGGGGGCCGCGCGGTCCCTTATCCGCACGCTCCTTGTCGAGGGCGGCTGCTTCCGCCTTCGCGTTCGGATTTATGTAGATGATCGAGTTGAGCCGAGGACCAGCCCTATCGTAAGCGGCAATCCTCGCAAGATAGAGTTCGACGAGCTTTTCAGAAGACAACGCTCCGGCATCCACTGCCTCTTGAATTTCCGCAATCGTCGTCTCCTCGAGTCTGAAACTGCTTTCCGCGGCTGATAAACCAGCGGACAATCCAATCGAGGACGTGACGCTGATGAGAAACGAGAACAACCATGCATGGTGGCGCATCTGTTTCCTCCAGTATGCTGACTGTCTTCGTCAGCTTTCGCTGCGTGATATGAACGCGAGCGTAGTTGCTTTAGCTCGTTGATACATCTTAGCCTACACCGTGGCCATTGCCGATGCGAAGGCGGTTACCCTATCTATCTCGGTCATCACCCACTTCCTGGCCAATGGCCCGAGTATCACCTCGACGCTGAGGTCAGTCGAGTATTTCACGTCCTCAAAGTCTTGCCGGTCGATTTGCCGGCGCAGCGGTGGGCTGCGATATTGTCCGAGAATGACGAAGAGCTCTACCCGAGACCGACTTGAACAGGCACTCGCGCGGATCGCTGATCCGGCCGGCGAAGGCTGCCGCGCCTGTCTTACTGTCTACACTGAGGCCGCGCGTGCCGCGGCAGATGCCGCCGACCTCATCATCGGGATCGGCAGCCGACGACAGAATGACGTCGATCTCGCCGGTCGAGAAGCCAGTCAGAGAAGGATCGATATCGACATCGATCGAAGCGAGCTCGCCCAGTTCCTTCTGCAGGATTTCCAGATCCCAGCCTGCATTGAGCGCGATCTTGTTGTCGGCGATGCTTGGAGCTCATGCGGATTCGATGAACAACTTGCCGACCTCGAACCTGAAACGTCGCCTCTGTTCAGAAGGCTTGGGGCGCGTGCGGACGGATAGGATGCGCCGTTCGCAGGCAAAATCTAAGTGTCCGCGTCGGCCGCGGTCGTCACTAGGCAAAGCTTACCAGAGATCAGGCAGTGAGGGGCTCTGGATATGCCTAACCGTGATCTTGTGCGTCGCCGCGGCGTTGTAGTTAGTTGGGATTTCCCGGCGGGCGCGCGGATTGCATCTAGTTCGCGTGGACTGGATGGCATTCTTCCACCAGTACAACATTTGCGAGATACTGTCGACCTGATCGTCATGCTTCCCATGAGGAAAGGCCTGCAGTTCTTTGAATAGTGTTTCCAACCAGGGTGCACTATTGGGGATCCAGACGCGGCCTTTTTCCATCAGGAGGGTCACGGCTTCAAAGCGGTGTGCTTTATTTCCCTGAGGGTGGCTTGAAGTAACATACTTTCCAAGCTCATCTTTCAAGTCCTGGTACAATGACATGCCACTTCCCACGGCCTCGACAATCATCAAGCTTGGATCCCACTTTTGGTCGAGACCGAGGAGTGCTTTTCTCAGCTCTGGAAAGCTGACTTGCTTTCGCCAGAGATCAAGCAGGTAGAACTGTCGTTCGACATAGCCCCAAATTGTGCATACCGAATAGTCACCGCCATCCACGACGGTCGCGACATCGACGCTGAAAAAGATGTGCTCAAACTTGGGCGGCACAGTGAACCGCTTCAGCAACCCAAGATCGAGGAAGCCAGCGCCAGTGGGTAGAGGGTTCTGTTGGTACTGCGACTGAAAGGCAGCCTTACCCAGTTCGTGCTCCAACTGTTTGGCGCGGGCTTCATCGATGCGTGCAGGGTGAAGATATTCTCCGGCTTTGCGGTGGTGGAACAGATTTGGGCCGCGCTCATGTTTTTCATCTTGTGTGGCCACGAGGGGCAGGGATACGACCTCCCAGCCACCGAGCTCCAGAATACGGCCCACAACGTCGTCAGGGTGAAGGCGTTGGGCAATCAGCAAGATGCCGCCCTCGTTAGGGTTGTTCAGTCGCGTTGGTAGGTTGAAGACCCACTGCGCGACGTCATCCCTTCGCGATTCCGAACCCACGTCTTGAAATTTCATTGGATCGTCGACGATGATAAAGTCCGCTCCCTTCCCGGTGATCGTCCCGCCCACCGTGGTGGCATAGCGCTCACCACCCTGAACCGTTCGAAGATGCATGTCTGTCGCCTTTTCAAGTTGCACCTCGGGAAAGGCAGCGGCGTAGCAAGGGGATGCCATGAACTTGCGGGTCTGGTTGGAGAAGTCCTTTGCGAGATCTTCGCCATAGCTTGCACATATGATCTTGGCGGCGGGATTACGCCCCAAAATCCATGCGGGCAGGGCCACGGAACCAATTGTGGACTTGAGGTGGCGCGGTGGCATGCAGATAACCAATCGCTTGATCTTGCCTTCTGCAAAAAGACGAAGCTTCCAAGACAGGACGTCAATGTACCAGTTCGGGAGGAATGGCGTTCCCGGGTTTAGCTCCACATGAGTCTTCTCGACGCAAACACCTAAGTCCGTCCGCATAGCCAACGATATGTCGATGCTAGGTTCCATCTCTTCCTCCTATCCATTCGATCCCGCCATGTGGCGCGTTTAGAGGGGCAACAAGCACGTCATGCCTTCGTGACGCTTTTGGCTGGTTCCAGCTGTGCCTTGATTTCTTCTGCGAGCCGAGCCTTGAAGCGCGCTATGATCTCAGCGTCCTCGACGGCGGTTGGAGCAGCCGGCATGGCGTCCGTGTCGAATGCCTCCATTTGTCCGATGAGTCGCAGCATGTGTTCACGCGCCTTGGCATCGCCTTTGATGGCGTCCGCAACCATGCGCTTGATAATGAGCGTCTGCTTTGACAGCTTCCGAAGGCGACCGTTTTCAGTGACGTTCACCCGCTCGCTGAGCTCCTTCAAGAACTCGGTTCGGTAGTTCTCGCGGCCCTTGTCACGGCCGCGCGGATTGCCGCTCTGCCCCTTCTTGAACTGCGTATGCTGCGGGGGCTTTCGATAGCCGACGCTATAGCTCTGGCTCTTCATCGCGCTCCTCCTTTACGAAAGGGCCTTCTGCAGGCTTCATCTGCCGCTGTCCGCAATCCCTGTCGGCGGCGGCGAGTTCTAGTCCTCTTGTTTGTGCGACCTCTGTGAAGGACTGATTTGTTCCAAGCAAAACGGCGTGCTCGCCACTGAACCGCTCCCAACGGCGCACGATTGTGTCGACATAAGTCGGACTGATCTCGATCAGGCGCGCGCGACGGCGTGCTCGCTCGGCTGCGATCAGTGTGGAGCCTGAGCCCCCAAAGGGGTCCAGAACGAGATCGCCGGGATGGCTGCAGTCGAGGATCGCGTCGACGAGCATTGCAATTGGCTTCGGTGTGGCGTGCAGAGCCAAAGCCTCTTCGCGGCCGGTTCCGAAGGAACTCATGCCCGCGTAGTGCCAGACGTTTGTGCGCGTCCGACCATGCTGGCCCAAGGCAAAGTTGTTGACATGTTTGCCCTCGGCAATCTTGTACACCAGCACGAATTCATGCTGGCTGCGGTAGAACGAGCCGAGCGCTGGCGCATTCTTCACCCACACAATGTGGTTCTTCAGTTCGAAGAGCACGCCGTCAGCGGCCTCCTGCAGGAGGCGAGCATGACGCCAGTCGATGAAGATAAAAGCAATGGCACCGTCAAGGCTGACACGTGCAATCAGTCCAAATGCTCTTCGCAGAAATTGGCTAAACTGGTCTGGCGTCAACTCGCCCGATGCCATTGCGAACTCATCGAACTTTCCGATGCGTTTTGTCACATGGCCGTTGACCGGGACGTTGTAGGGTGGGTCCGTCAGAACCAGGCGGACCGCAGTGTTGTCCAGAAGGCGGTTATAACTGTCGGCCTCAAGTGCGTCGCCGCATAAGACAAGGTGTTGATCGAGCTTCCAGATATCTCCAGACATGGAGATCGGAGGCGCGGAGGGCTCGGGCGGGATATCGTCAGCAGGATCCGGCTCGTGTTGGTCCGGAATGGCGATCAATCGATCGACCTCCTGGATCGAAAACCCGATCTCCTCCATTGCGAGCTCTGGCAGGGTCGCGACGATCTCCGGCAGCTCAATGCGGAGCTGATCGCGGTCCCAGGTAGCCCATTCAGGAAAGCGACCCATCGCGATCCTGAGGGCGCGGACCTCGATCGGTGACAGGTGCTCGATAAATATGACCGGCACCTCGGCTATTCCCAATTCGCGGCACACCATCCATCGTGCCATCCCAGAGATGATCGTGTAATCCTGATCGACGATGATGGGGTCTATGGTCCCGTATCGGCGGATGGCCGCGGAGAGCGCTGTCAGCTTTTCGGGGCTATGGATCCGGGCGTGGTGCGGGCTTGGCCGCACGCGACCCACAGGGACCCGCATTATCTGGGAAGCATTGACCTTCTCGATGATCGAGCGCTCTTCAGATGAGAGCGGCGCGAGGCCAGTAGTTCGCCTCGCGAGATCGTTTGAGGGTTTTGTTGATCGCAATACCATGACCTCGCTCCCGTTCGAGCTGTCGTCACGGCGTGCGTGCAGCACGCCGCGGCGACAGCGGGTTGACCCCACTGTCTGACCAATCAGCATGCCCTCCTTGGCTGGAAATTCCTGCGCCGCACTGGGTGCGATGATCGCCGTCTCCTATCCGGCCGATCCTAGGCAGAGCCTGTAGAGGCTCGAGGCCAACGCATGTTGCCACTAGTCAAATGGCAAGCGCGTCATCGATGAAAGATCAATCGCGGAATAACAACAAGCCCTTTTTCTTACGTTCCACAGTTTTGACGAAAGTGGACTTGCTGCTTTTGGTCCGATTGGTTCGGAGCAGATCTCTGGGCCAACTCGATTGCAGATGTTGGTGGCCAACGGACAAGGCGCACAGAACCATTTTACGGATAGTCCACAGGCTGGCGAAGGCGGGGGTTTACGCGTACGGTGATCTGCCGTACACTGTACGGCAGACTCACGTACCTAACGGGGCGCGAAATGCCGCTTACCATACGAAAAAAGCAGGCACCTGCACCGCAGGCCGTTCAGAATACGTCCGACCCTAGCGCGGACGCTAATCCATCGCCGGAAAGCAGCAAGTCGAAACTCGGCCTCAGAGGAAGCCGCCAAGGAGGCCATCGGGAACTTAAGAGCAGAAGAAGGGAGCTCCGGCTTACTCCCTCTGCTGATGATGTGATTAAACGCGCAATGGAATTGTCAGGACTGACGGCCGGCGACCTTGCATATGAGGCAGCCAGAAGGCTTTTAGAATTCCACAACGCCAACGGACGCTCAGATCGAGCTGGGAAGAGGTCAATTCGACGGGTTTGATTGGGAGTAGCCGTACGAAGCTGGACATTTGAAGCGTACGGCGATTCACCGTACAGTGTACGGTGAAATCACGTACGGCTTGGCAGATTAGGAACTCCACAGCCCTAAGGCCCTGAGACTCGGAAGACCAACGACGGGGGGGTGACCTACCAGCGCCTTACACTGAGATTCCATTTCAAACTTCCTGCAAAGCGTTCCAAAATTCCCTGCTTAAAGACATAGGGAATTTCATCGAGAAATCCCATTTGGAGGCGCTGTCTGGAGACGCGACTGGTTCTTCCTACTCTCAATCGCAGAAAATTCCCTGCTTTTTCCCGTTGAGCAGGGAAAAGGTCGGCCTGAGACAGGTTAGATACCGACTGCCTCCGCCACCACGCAGTCCGCCAAATGGAGGAACGCTGGGCGCAGATGATGGCGACCCTTAGCAATGTCCGAGTTGACAATTCTTAAAAGCCTTCTGGACAATGAGGCACGGACACATCAGGAGCGTTGATCTGTTTAGTGCCTTCAAGAAAGAGTACGAAAAAAGGTTGGTCGGCCATGTCAACCGAATTTTTCAACACAATCGGCCCGTTTCGACCGTTCGTTGCAGTGCAGTGATACGTCCGGAATTGGGGGTAGACCGGACTCGTCGCGGACATCGTGAAACCGACGCGATTGACCCGTTGCGGCCCGGCGGTTGCGCCGCGCGTCGATTTCAGCAACTGGGCGTGTTCGCTGCCCGGGTATTCAGGATCGATTTCGTTTTATCTCCCCGGTGATACCGTGACGAGATCGAAGCCATCACGATCGGCGCTATTCGCCGGCATCATTGTTTTGGCTGGCTGGCTGCTCACTTTGGAAGCGGTGCCGCTCAAAGCGAGCTATCTGATTCTGCTGCGAAGAATTGTCGTTTTCGGCACCATCGAGAGCCTCGCGCGAACAATCACGCCGCGCCAGGTCCGCGTAGAAAGCGCTACCGATCCCGCTTATGGCAGAAGGGCGAGCCACGTACGAGGCTCTAGTGGGTGCCCGCCCCATTAGAAGCCCATGCCTCCGCCGGAGGACATGCCGGCAGGCGAACCATTCTTGTTCGGGAGCTCTGCCACCATCGCTTCGGTGGTGATGAGCAAACCAGCGACCGATGCTGCGCCCTGTAGCGCCGCACGCACCACCTTCGTCGGATCAATGATGCCCTTCGACATCATATTGACGTACTCGCCCGACTGCGCGTCGAAGCCGAAGGCGTAGGTATCCTTCTCAAGGATCTTGCCGACCACGACCGAGCCGTCCTCGCCCGCATTGAGTGCAATCTGGCGCGCCGGCCACGAGAGTGCCTTGCGGACGATCTCGACGCCGGTCTTCTGGTCGTCGTTATGTGTGCGCAACTTCTTCAGCACTTCGCTGGCGCGCAGTAGCGCCACGCCGCCGCCCGGCAGGATGCCTTCCTCGACAGCCGCGCGGGTCGCGTGCATCGCATCGTCGACCCGATCCTTGCGCTCCTTGACCTCGACCTCAGTGGCACCGCCGACGCGGATCACTGCAACCCCGCCAGCGAGTTTGGCGAGCCGCTCCTGGAGCTTCTCGCGATCGTAGTCGGAGGTGGTTTCCTCGATTTGCGCCTTGATCTGATGGATGCGCGCCTCGATGTCGGCTTTCTTGCCGGCGCCGCTGACGATCGTGGTATTTTCCTTCTCGATCGTCACCTTCTTGGCGCGCCCGAGCATGGCGAGCGTGACGTTTTCGAGCTTGATGCCGAGATCTTCCGAGATCGCCTGGCCGCCGGTCAGGACCGCGATGTCCTGAAGCATCGCCTTGCGGCGGTCGCCGAAACCGGGCGCCTTAACGGCCGCGACCTTGAGGCCGCCACGCAGCTTGTTGACCACAAGCGTGGCAAGCGCCTCCCCCTCGATCTCTTCGGCAATGATGACCAAAGGCTTCGCGGACTGCACCACGGCCTCGAGGAGAGGCAGCATTTCGTGCAATCCAGAGAGCTTCTTTTCGTAGATCAGGACGTAGGGATCATCCATCTCGACCCGCATTTTGTCCGCGTTGGTGACAAAATAGGGGGACACGTAGCCACGGTCGAACTGCATGCCTTCGACCACTTCCAATTCGGTCTCGAGAGATTTCGCCTCCTCAATCGTGATCACGCCCTCATTGCCGACCTTCTTCATGGCATCGGCCAGAAAGCGGCCGATCTCGGCATCGCCATTCGCAGAAATGGTGCCGACTTGCGCGATCTCCTCGTTGGAGGTGACCTTCTTGGAGTTCTTCTGCAAGGTCCGCGACGACCGCCTCAACGGCAAGATCGACGCCGCGCTTGAGGTCCATCGGGTTCATCCCGGCTGCAACGGCCTTTGCGCCCTCCCTGACGATCGCGTGAGCGAGGACCGTGGCGGTCGTCGTGCCATCGCCCGCGATATCGGATGTCTTGGACGCGACTTCGCGCACCATCTGTGCGCCCATGTTCTCGAACTTGTCCTCCAGCTCGATCTCCTTGGCGACCGTAACCCCGTCCTTGGTGATGCGAGGCGCGCCGTAGGACTTGTCGAGCACGACATTACGGCCCTTGGGACCGAGCGTTACTCGGACCGCGTGGGCGAGAGTGTCGATACCGCGCAGCATTCTGTCGCGTGCGTCGACTGAGAATTTAACTTCCTTGGCAGACATTTCAGTAACTCCTCAAAAGAAAAGCATTTGTGTTCATTCCTCAACGATACGATTCGTCGGCCTAAACCTTGGAAGCGTTGTCACGCGGCCTTCTTGCGGGCTTCGGTCTCGACCAAAACCCCCATGACATCGCTTTCCTTCATGATCAGGTACTCGTCGTCATCGATCTTGACCTCGGTGCCGGACCACTTGCCGAACAACACTCGGTCGCCGACTTTGATATCGATTGGAACGAGCTTGCCGGTCTCATCACGCCCACCGGGGCCAACGGCAACAACTTCGCCTTGCTGAGGCTTTTCCTTGGCGGTGTCGGGAATGATGATGCCTCCGGCACTTTTTGCCTCGGCTTCGATACGTTTGATTACGATACGATCGTGAAGCGGACGGAATTTCATGTTTCTCTCCTTCGTATGGAAATCGGCCGAATATTTTCTCTGGCAGAGGCCGTCATTCATGGGTCCGGACCGCGCTTGCGGACTTGCGCAGTCAACTTTTCGGTGGGCAGCGTCAGGGAAAAAGAGCGATCAACAACAACATTGAAACGAAGACGGTCGCTATCGGGGAACAATGGAATGCCTCGGTTGCCACCTCATGAAAGCCGGAGTAGACGTCATGACCAGCCTCCAACAAACCAAGTGTCAGAACTCCTTACCTCGCATCCAGGCCTGCACGTCGCTCTTGGCCTGCGTCTCCGAGATACCGGAGCGCTCCTTGACCATGGTGCCGAGCTGAGCCTCGTTCTTGATCGTCGACAGGTCGAAGTTGGTCATAAAGACCCATCGCTGCTGCGCGTCCTGCATGTAGCCCCGCTTGCGCGCGACCGTGCCGGCGCTCTCGCCGCCTTGAAATCCGAACATGAGGATTCTCCTGGAGAGCGAGCGGCCGAAGGCCGGGCGAACAGTCCTGAAGTTCTCGCTTCGCGAAGAACCGTTCTGAATCGCTTCCCACGCCTTCTACTTGGTCACGATCGAGGATGATACAAGTAGTTAGATTTATTTATCTTTTTCCTTCCCAGACTTAATGTGAGCAATTCTGCGCGGTATTCAGCCCGGCAAGGACGTACCCCTGAATTCCAGAGAGAACCCCGCAAACTTTGATCAGACTCGCCGGTGAGCAATTCTATACAGACTCGGACGACCGATCGGCTCAGTTTCGCCAAGGCCGAACGCTTCCCATTCCCCCGACTGCTAGCGAAACCGGCCCGAGTTTCCCGAGTTTCCTTCTAGCGTGATGTATGGGTGTGCGCAGAAGGATAAAAAAGACAATGCTGACCAAACCGGAGGTCGTTATCGTGCCAGTCGCGGCATCGGTTCCCAGCTCCGCTACGCTGTTTGACGGCATTTGGGCTCCAGCAGTCCTAATCATTGGACTAGTTGTCACCTTGGCATGGACGGCACTTCTAGGATATGGGCTCGTCAATGCAGTTGCATTGGCGTTTTAGCAGTATTAGTCCTCGGTGCTTGGTAGGAGGGACGAGAACAAACAAGCGATAGAACGGCTCACGGTCGTTCAAGTATCTTGCTTCCGATCATCCAGTCTTGGCTGCTACCCAAGTGATCGTCGGTAGCGTGCCGCAATGCCGAC
The DNA here is from genome assembly GCA_963817015.1 of uncultured Alphaproteobacteria bacterium. Lineage (GTDB taxonomy): Bacteria > Pseudomonadota > Alphaproteobacteria > Rhizobiales > Xanthobacteraceae > VAZQ01. The sequence continues at coordinate 1,238,993 of CAWFMV010000019.1, forward strand.
CGACATCGGGTTTTGTGCATGCGTAGATTGGCGGTGAAGGCATGACTCAAATTGATATTTCCAAAGTACAACGTGGAAATCCGCTCGAAGTGGTCGAGCGGATGGCGACCACTCACCGATGGTCGTTCGAGCGTGTCTGCGAGGACGAGGTTACTATTGTCGTGCGGGGGAAGGGGGCCGACTATCAGGTCTCATTCACCTGGATGCGTGATATGGAGGCACTGCATCTTGCTTGCGCCTTCGAACTCAAAGTACCAGAACGCAGCAAAGCCGAGGTCCAGCATCTCATTCCGATGATCAACACGCAGATGTGGGTAGGACATTTCGATCTCTGGCTTAAGGATGGACTAGTCATGTTTCGTTACACACACTTGCTTTCCGGAGGCGTCGAGGCGTCGGATCAGCAGTGCGAGGTGCTGTTATCGGCAGCCCTCGACGCATGCGAACGGTACTACTCGGCGTTCCAGTTTGTGGCCTGGTCCGGCGAGGGCGCGCACGAGGCGCTCGAAGCGGTCATGTTCGAGACTGCTGGCTCGGCTTGAGTGAGTGGTTCACGGCGATAGCTCAGCGAGACGCCGGTTGGAGCGGGACAACCTCGGGCAGCACCTCGGCCGCCATCAGTCCCTTGAACCGGCTTGGCAATAACTCGGTCAGGCCGAACCGGCGCAAAGTCTCGATATGCACGAAAACGTCGGGCGCGTTTCCGCCGCTGGCGAAGAAGCCAAACCCGCGCGGCCGACTGAACCATTTCACCTGCGCCCGCCCGAGCTCGCAGGTCGCCGTTACGGAAACGTGGGTGTCCGGCGGCATCGGCTGTGTTGGAAGCGCCGTCGATTCATCCATGGAGAAAACGCGGAACGCTTGCGAGCCCCGCGAGCACTGCAGCACCTCGACTACGACGCGCGCGCCCTCATAGGCGACCTCGAAACCACCGCGCCGCAGGCACGCAACGGACAGAAGAATGTCGGGTATCCCATCGTCGAGAACGATGATGCCATAGCCCATAGAGACGTCGAACGATTTGATGACGCCGCCGAGCTCGATGATGCTCACGGCCTCCTGACCAGTCTGACTCTCGATCTGGCGGTCGATCTCCATATCGCCGCCCAACCGCTTCAAATTCATTTTGTTTGAAGTCATGACACCCCCACCGCTGCCGTTCAACAACGCTGACGCTCGGAGAATCGAGCAGTCACTTTCCGAAGATCGTCATCGAAAAAGTCGCCAACTCCACTCAACGCATTGGCGTCAGTGGGTATCTCTTTGGCGTGAGCAAGCTGCGAGTTTGAACTCGGACGTAACAACTGTACGTTATCGAACTCACGGTACGATACGGTACATTGCAAGTCAAACCAGCGCCGAGGGATCCCAATTCGTCCGTGCGCGGGCGAATGATATCGGGCCCGACGCAGGAGGGCCGTTCGGCGCTTTAGGTGCACCGATCTGTCAATCGGCGTTCAATTTGACGTGTTTCGGCGTTCAAGAATTGCCTGCCGCAAGGGAACCGCCAAAAAAAGTACGAAAATGTACGGTTTTCTATCCGATCAACCGACGGAATTCCGCTTCCGGCGTGCCGTAGGTCCCTCCGGCAGTCCGCTCAATTCCCTTTCGATCAAGCACAACGATCTCGCCTCTGGCGGTGCGAATGAGTTTCTTGCGTTCGAGATCGCTCAACGCATCGGTCACGCCGGCTCGTCTGACGCCCAGCATCAGCGATAGAAATTCATGAGTTCAGCGGCAGCGTGTTGGCCCGGACCCGGTCGTGCGCCATCAGGAGCCAGCGGGCCAGACGCGCATCGATCTTGGCCCGCGCATTTGCCATGGCGGTTTGAGCCGTCTGCACCAAGAACACCTGCACATATTTGAGGAAGAGGCCGTGCATGGCCTCGCTCGCCTTCATCGCCGCGCGAAGATGGAAGACAGTGATCCGCTGCCCCTCTCCGGCGACCTGCATATAGGTCTCATTTGGCGAGCGGTCGCTGCCGAGCACCACAGACGTACCGGTCATGCCCTCGCTCCCGACCAGTCCGACCTCGGCCCGCGTGTCCTTTTCCTGGATCGCGACCACCGATGCGATCCCGACATTCGGGAAGTACACATCATCGATGCGCAGGTTGGGCACTTCCAGGCTCTTCCTGACGTCGAGCGGCAGGGCCTCCAAGTGAGGCTGCAACAAGCCGAAATCGGCCTGCGAAAGCACCGTGAGCAATCGATTGCGAGGCCGGGATGGGGACTTTGCGGGCATGGCTCTTTTCCCTTGAAAGGGGCAAGAGCACAGCACTGTCTCCTAAACACCCGCGCCCAATAGGGTCGCTGCAGGCGGTGTACCGAATATAGGCTCGTCGGCTCGAACAACCTAACGTTATTCGGGGAACCTTGGTCTATGTACGGAGCCGTACGGCGATGCGATCGTTGAAACGAGAGGTCGTCATCGAAGGACCCCGACTGTCTGCCAGGGATGGCCTGTTACAACCTGCTCGAGCGGATTTTCCGCAACGGCGCTCCCCTGTGGATGAACTCGCCTGAGTGAGCAATTCTATACAGACGTGGGGCGACTTATCGTTGAACCTTACCGCTGCCGGGTGCTTTCCGCCCCCCCGTTAAGCGCCCGAGGACCCCGGCCGGAGTTCTATTTCTGAACTAGTGATGTATGCGTATGCGTAAGAGAGGAGCCCCGTATTACGGGGCTCTTTCGCGGCCTCTCTCTCAGTCACCGAGGCCCGGCGATGTGACAAGCTTGGCCCCTGGAAATGACGACGGCTGTTCCAACCAGACCGTTTCGTCGCTTGTGACTGCGGCAATTTCGCTTGCCGGTGGGCTTTCACGCGATCGTGAACCAATCTGTGCTAGTCGACGGTCCCGCGGATTTGCTTGGACTCTTTGATGTCCGAAAGCGTACACTTCCGCATCACCGACAGCGGCTGTGTGCCAGGCGTCGGTGGCTGAGAGACAATCGAGCTCCCGCCTGAATGGAGGGGAAGCCGTAATGTCTCATGCACCAAGATCAAGGCCCGCCAAGCGAGGCACAAACCGCAAAGCAGCGAGAAAAGCGCTGTTCAATCCCGCGGTATTTTTAGAGACGACGGCCAATGGTCGAGTCATTTCCACGCATTCGAAGCAAGATGTCATCTTTGCCCAGGGCGACGATGCGGACTCAGTTTTTTATATCAGGAAGGGCAAGGTCAAAGTCGCCATCGTATCCAAGCAGGGCAAGGAAGCCGTCATCGCGCTCCTGGGGCCAGACGAATTTGTTGGCGAAGGATGCTTGATCGGACAGCCGAAGCGCTTGGCGACAGCATCTGCGATGTCGGAATGCGAGACGATGCGAGTGACAAAGGCGGAAATCCAGCGGGTCCTTGATGACGAGCCCGCATTTTCGCAAATGTTTGTCTCGCATATTTTGGCGAGGAGTGCCCGGGTCGAAGAAGACTTGGTCGATCAGCTTTTCAACTCAACGGAAAAACGGCTTGCACGGCTGTTGCTGCTGTTGGCCAATTTTGGCAAGGAGGGCCAACCGCAGCCAATTCTCGCAAAGATCAGTCAGGAGACACTCGCCGAGATGATAGGAGCAACTCGGTCGCGCGTGAGCCACTTCATGAACAAGTTCCGTCAATTGGGGTTCATTGATTATAACGGACATCTGGAAGTCCACAATTCGTTATTGAGTGTACTTCTGGCGGATCATCCACGCACTGTGAGCGAGGAGCGGAACGTTAATTGAATTGGAGTGCCATCCGAGACAGGGAAACACGACACGGCTCAAGGGCAGGAGCGGTGGAGACGGCCGAGAGCACTCAAAGGAGACTCACATGGATACAACCACGCTTTTGATTATAGTTCTTATTATTCTTCTGCTGGGCGGCGGCGGCTGGTTTGGCCGGGGACGTTGGTACTAAGCACCGCTCTTGCAGGCAACGGCAAGCGTGCTTCGTCGGGACCGAGCATTCAGCTGTTCGCGATGGAGAACGCGGAAGGATTTGTTCAAATGACCCCGCCCGGCCAAAGCCGAGCGAGGCCTGTCGAGAACGAACGTAGTCGTGTCACCTGCTGGCGAGTGAAGTGGATCGCTTCAGCACATAATTGATAGTGTTGCCGGTCAGCGGAGTCGTGTTGGTGAGCTTCAACTCGTTGGCCGATACCGAGATCGTTCGTTTTTGCTCCATTCCGACTTGATTCGGAAACGTGCTGGTCTCGACACGCATGCTGATGGTCTTGGCTGCCTCATCGACCGTGTATGTGCCGAAGTAGGCGATCGATCCTTCCATGATCGCTTTGTTTTCCGCCGGCGTCGACTTCATCGGATCTTGCGCTGCAAGCTTCGGAAGGTCGGAACGCGCGAAGATGACAACGAATCGGCCGTTCGCGTCGAAGACGTTGACGCCCTTCGGATTAGCACCAAATCGTTCGAACTTGCTGCCATCCTTGCCCACCTGCTCCCAGGAGACAGCCGTCCAGGTTCCGGCAAGCTGCTCCTTGAGCGTTTGTTGCTGGGCCGTGGCGGCGCCTGGCAGCATGAGTGCCAACGCAGGAATCACCGAAAGGCTGAATATGTGACGACGATTCATTGTGTTCTCCATCATTTGTTTGAAAGGTTCAGGGTGCTCGCTGCAAGCAGCGCGCAAATGTGCAGGACGCGGGCACAAACGGCCCGCGCAGTGGGTATGCTCACCGATGGCATAAGCGCTGCCGATTGAGGGAGAGCGGGGACTTCGGAACGTCGCCGTTTTGGAGGCAGCCTTGGAACTGGCAGAACATTGCCAGTATCTTCTTAACATGGCGCCTTGGGGCCAAAGCGCAAGCGCGAATGCGAAATAAGTATTCGCGAGGTGTGAGCAATCTTGCACAGACTTCTCATGTGAGGAGGTCGAGATTGAGCGCAACGATCAAAGGGTATCCTATGACACTACTTTTTTGGTACGTGGGCTTCGTGCTTGCGGGCGACGTGCTGGCCTATCTTGTTGGGCGCTTTGTCGAGTATGAGTGGGGCTCAAACGCGAGCTTGATTGTATTTCTCACGCTCTACTTTCTCACTCTCTGGGTATCGTGGATCCTGGCGGTATGGATAACCGAACCAAAGAGGCAAGCCGCTTAAATCGGAAGCACAATGCTGCGACCGCATTTGGCGCGGAAGGTCTCCCCGTCATGGCGACCAGTCATTTTGTCCCAATGACAATGGAATGCGTGCGCGTCATTGGAGCAACGCGCGGAGACAAAAAGCTGTCATACTGATGAAATTCAGTAGCTATTCGTCATTGTCGTACCCATATGCGTGTATGACAAACATTTCCGACGTTAAGGCTACACCATCGGCAGCAATCGCCAGGTGGGAGAATGAAGGCGGTGCCCCGAGCCGGCCGGAGCGCGACAAGGTTATGAGCCGGTTTGTCCCGCCGATCGTTGTCCCCGCGTTTCTGGTCGCTTTGATTGCCGCGCGAGCAGCGTATCTCGCATGTTCTTGATTGATCCGCCCTCGAAAGGGGATTCACGTGGCTACGAAGGAGCGGTTGGCGGCCATGGCGGCCTCGCATTGTGCCGTGTGCGAAGGAGCGATGGTCATCAAGCTTGTGGAGACGGACCCAAGCGACGGAGCGTTGGACCTTCGCACCTACGTGTGCGCCGAGTGCGGTCATAGCCGAACGTACAGCGTAGACGGCGGTGAGGGCTGAAGGGACGGTATTGCTCAGACGCCGTCCCAAGTAGCTCGCTAGTAGCTCGCTGATCCGATGCATTGCTGGCTCATCGCCGAGTGGACAGATTCCAAGAACGAAACTTCGCTCGTCCGGCCGGATCCTTTGACTGAGTTCAAAAGTAGCTGATGCCGATGAGGACACCCAATGCTCGATCGATCACTTAAAGCCGAGTTTGAAGGCTATCGAAAGACCCTCCCCACTGACGAGGCCGGGCGAGCATTTGACGAACGGATTGAGCGTCTATTAAGTCAGCACGGCGTCGATTACGTGCGCGGATATGTGGGCGCGCTCAAGGATTGTCACACGTGAGTCGTAGTGCACCGTGATCGATCACATGGGAAGTGACGTGGCGCGGAGGTTGTGCCTTCGCGACTCCTTCCACACCGGATCGGCGATGAGTTGCTCCCCAATTTGGATTTTGCCGGCTGATTGCTCGCTGCGCGTATCGTGGGCGTGAACTGCCCCGAAAACTGCGGGACGGCGGTGCATGGCCGGCAGTGCCGCCCTGACGAAGCAAGCGCGCTGCTTCTTTCCGACTCAATCAATGTCAACGTAGGCACAATCTGCCGGATCGGCCTCGTCTGCACCCAAGCGCGGATCGAAACGGAATAGCGTAGAGCAATAGGGGCAGACAATCTCACTGGCCTCGCCCATATTGAGGTAGATGTGTGGATGATCTTGCGGCGGTTTGTCCCCAATGCACTTGAACTCGCGGCAGCCGATGCGCACGATCGGCACCCCGGCTTCATTATGAAACTTCGGATAACTTTCCATCCGTGGCGCGCGGCTTAGGTGCATGATCGATGACGCAAAGTGCCGTGCATGGATCGTCGAGCGAGGGATCGATCAGCACCGGGTGAGCGGCGCCCCTCTTGCGCCGTTTGGTTGCTGAAAGAGTGCCAGTGCCGGCGCAGCAGCCGCGTGATCACACGGGCAGTCGGCGCACAACGGTCCATTACTTGCTGACACGCGATTCGAGGATCTTGCCCAAAGCCTCGGCACAAGCACCAGCGATCTGCCGGTGGGGCTCCTTCTCGCCAGGAAGAGTGGCGTAGCCATTATTCATGAGGTAGCTGTCCCGATTCCAAGTCGACTCAGTCTTGAACCCGGCCCAGTTCGCTTCGGTCGCGTCCCGCACGAAATCTCGCGAGCAGACCGGCGCATACGCAGCGACGACCGCCGCCTCCGCGCGTGCCGTGGCCACGCTTTCGACGCTGCTTCCTAACTTCCAGCCGAGGCCGTAGCCGAACCAGCTAAAGCCGACAGCCAACGTAAGGAATATTCCAGCAATGGCGCCATGGACGAGGCGCCGAAGTGATTCGCCAGTAAACATCTCAGGAATTTGCATGATATTTCCTTTCGCCCGACGCTTCGGAGCAAGCCCACAGACACCCAGATGGGTTCAGGTTCAGGAAGTTGAATTGAAGACCGAACGCTTTGCGATGGCGTATCGATTATTATTTGCCTACGCCTTTCTCCGTCCGGCGTCTGAGCAAAACTGCTCACTCTGAACCGGCGGTGGCAACGATGCCGAATAGGAAGTGAACTGGTGAGGATGACCGCTCCGGGTCCGAGCCGGAAAGGCCGTCACGTCCGCTATCCGGTCGCTATTGTTGGGCAGGCGGGCCGCAGGGAGGTTACCGGCCTGTCGCGGCCGCATTGGCATCGGTTGCTTTCGGACCGCTGGCCGGAACGACGTCGCCCTTGGGAGTTATACCCTTTAGGAATTTGAAGAGGTCACTGTCCGTGGAAAGGACAAGGGTCGTGTTTTCGGCGATGATGGACTTGTAGGCCTGCATGGTCCGCGTGAATTCGTAGAATGCCGCAGCCTCCGGGCTCTGGTTATAGGCCCTGGCGTAGATTTCAGTGGCTTTCGCATCCGCCACGCCGCGGATCTCCTCAACCTGACGGTAGGCTTCAGACTGGATCTTGTTGAGGTCGCGCACGCGATTGCCGCGAATTCTGGCGGCCTCGCCGTTGCCTTCCGACAGGAAGCGCTCCGCGATCTGCCGCCTTTCACTGATCATGCGATCGTAAATCTTCGGGCGCACGCTTTCATTGTAGTTGATCCGCTTGAACCGAATATCGAGCAATTCAATACCAAACACGCGGACCTTTTCGGCAGCCTCGGCGAAGATCTCCTGCTCGACCAGCTTGCGTCCTTTCTGGATCGGCACCAGCGACCCCACATCCAGCGCACGTCCCGCGTCGTTCGCGAGGACATCGCGCAGCGGCACACGATCCTTCGTGGTGCGGATGATCTCGATCAGCTCGTGCTTGGCGACGGCGTTTCGGGTCTCGCTGCCCAGAACGTCGTCCAGGCGAGACTGGGCACTGCGCTCGTCGTGCAGCCGCAGAAAGTACTGAAGGGGCTCCACGATCCGCCAGCGGGCGAAGAGGTCGACCGAGACGTAGAGCTTGTCCTTGGTCGGCATGTCGGACGGATTGCCGTCCCACTCGAGCACGCGCTTGTCGATCAGGTTTACGTCCTGGATGAACGGCACCTTGAACTTCAGACCGGCCGAGGTCACGGGATCGCCAACCGGCATGCCAAATTGGGTGACAATCGCCTGCTCGACCTCGCTCACCGTATAAATTGAGCTCATCAGAATGTACAACGCGACGCCAAAAGCTACCAGGACAGCGACGAGCTTGATTTTGCTCATGGCTGTTTTCCCTTCGGGGAGTCGAGGTTCAGCAATGGCAGAATGCCGCGCGTCTGCTCATCGACGATGATCTTGGAGCGTATGCCCGGCATGACGTCCTGCAGGGTCTCGATATAAATGCGGCGGCTGGTCACCGCTGGGGCCTTGATGTATTCCGACAGCAAGGCGTTGAAGCGGGCCGCGTCGCCTTCCGCTTCGTTGATCCTTTTGAGGCGGTAGCCGTCGGCTTCGCGCACCCGCTGATCCTTTTCGCCGTCGGCCAGCGGGATCACCTTGTTGTACTCGCGCCGGGCTTCGTTGATCAGCTTCTCTTTCTCCTGCTGGGCCTGATTGACCTCGTTGAACGACACCTGCACCGGCTCGGGCGGATTGATGTTCTTCAATTGCACCTGATCGATGCTGATCCCCATGGCGTATTTGGTCGAGAGGGCCTGCATCTTGGTCAGCGCTTCGGTTTCGATCTCCTGTCGGCCGATGGTAATCACCTCGTCCACGGTGCGATCGCCGACGACCTCTCGCATGACGGATTCGGAAACATCACGGAGGGTTCCCCTCGGTTCGCGAACATCGAAAAGGAATTTGACCGGATCCAGGATGCGATATTGAACCACCCATTCCACCAATACGGCGTTCAGGTCGCCCGTCACCATCTGGGTTTCCCGCTTTCCGTCGCGAGACGTCTGATACGGATCGGCCGCGCCTGGGGTCGCGAACCCGAATTCCTGCTTCAACTGGCGTTTGACGGGAACGATGGTCGCGACATCAATGCCCAGCGGCAGCTTGAAATGCAGTCCCGGCGGAACGTCCTTGAGATACTTGCCGAAACGCTGCACGACAGCGACCGAGTCGCTAGGCACGGTGTAATATGCGGTCCATGCAGCCAGGCCGACCAAAGCAAAGATGGCAAGCACGATAGCGCTGCGTGGGCCACCAGCCGGCATGACTTGTTTGAGCCGCTCCTGCCCCTGCCGGACTAGATTCTCAAGATCGGAGTCGCGTCTGCCCCCGCTACCCCAGGGGCCGCCCTGGCCACCATTATTGTTCTGCGATGCCATTGGAATGCCTTTCGTGTCCTGCGGCCCTGCCGAAAGCGCGGACGTGCGGAATGCGGGTGCCGGCGGCACCCACCGGGCGCAATGATCAAGGATGTACCTAAAAGCCTAGGACGCTCACTCGGAGGTGTCTGAGCAAAATTGCTCACTTTGACACTGGTGTATGGCTGTGCTGCTGACAGGGAGACGAGTTGCCATGGTGACCACTCCTGGCACCTGACCGACGATTCCCGATGTCTACTGTTGCGCCACCGTTGGGATAAGCGCTCCTCGCTCCGCCTGCCATTGGGAGATGCTACTTTGGCTGGTCGACACGGTGGTTCACGATCGTGTGTAAAGCCTACCCAGCAAGCACAATTGCCGCAGTCACACGAAGCAAGTGGTCTGTTTGGAACAGCCGCCGTCATTTCCAGGGGCCAAGCTTGTCACATCGCCGGACCAGCTTCGTGCCTCGGTGACCTTCGTGCCTCGGGGACTGAGAGACGGTGTCGCGCTCCAGCCCATACTTCGTGGAGGTGAAAATGAGTATAATTCCCATCCAACACTCCTACTTTGATGACAAGGCGGTCCGCGCAATGGGGGCCGCCTTTGATCGGGCTTGTCATTCGTTTCGGAACTTCGCGAATCTCGACAGAGTGCGGGAGCTCGTCGCAAAGCAAATCATTGAAGCTGCCAAAAGAGGCGAACGCGATCCGATACGCCTCCAATGGCAAGCGGTAATGGGCCCTAGCTTCGATGACGTCCCGATGCCTGCTGACCGCGTAGGCCGCAATCTGCCCTCCCGGTTACGCGTCGAAGCGCCTCCGGTTTTCGGTCCCGCAGCCCGCTGTTCGCCTCTTCTGCCGTTCGCGCCTATGTCTATTTTAGTGCGCGGTGGCCGCATTCAGGAGAACCCGAACAATCACCTACTAGCCGCTTCCGCGGCCCCGTGGATGATCGACACCGTCCTGCCGTGCGCGTTCGTCACAATTTCTGTGCGGGCATCAAGTTGCTTTGCCAGCGCTTCGATGATGGTCGTACCCAGCCCAGGAATTGTCCGATCCAACTCGCCTACCGGTTTGCCAATTCCGTTGTCGGAGACCGAAAGTCTCCAGTTCGGTGCGGCCAGATCATAAGCAACAACCACAATGCTATCCGTCCGGTCACCGGGGAATGCATGCTTGATCGCATTGATTACGAGTTCCGTTACGATGATGCCGATGCTGACAGCCTGGCTCGATGAGGCGGTGCCGCCTTGGACATCGACTTTCAAGGTGATCGGTCGACAGTCGCCGATCATCGAGGCCGTCAGGGTCTGACACAGTCGGGTTAGATAGGGTCCGAGCTCTATCATCGCGCCAGAATCCGAGGTCTGGAGTTGCTGCTGTATGGCGGCAACCGACAAAATCCTCGTATGAGCGTCCTGAAGATGCAGTCGTGTCTCTGCCGAGCGTACGGTCCGAGCCTTGATGAGGAGAATACTCGCAATGATCTGCAGGTTGTTTGCGACACGATGCTGCATTTCCTGCAGCAGCACTTCCTTTTGCCGCAAGAGATCCCTCAACTCCCGTTCCTTTGCGCGCCGCTCGGTAATGTCCTCGATGCTCAGCAATATCGTACGTTCAGAACGGTTTTCGTAGAACACATTTCGGGCATTCAGGAGCATCGTGCGTCGCCCAAGACCGGGAAAGTCTTGCTCGACCTCGTAAGCTTCCATCATCGTATGGTGTGACGCGATGCTTTCAAGCAGAAGCCGAAGCTCTGGGATGTTCCACTGGCCATCGCCCAGCGCATAGAACGAACGACCCTGGACATCCGGACTTTTCATGCGGAACGTCGAACAGAAGGAGCGGTTCGCGGTGACGACACGCAGGTCTTTATCAAGGACCAGCAGGGGCTCGCGAATCGTATCCACGATCGCCTGAGCGAGCGTGCTTCCCTCATCGAGGTCGACAAATTCCTGACCATTACCCGTGGCCAATGGCGCCGGTAATGATCGCGCCAGCCAACTCAGCCTTGCCATACTGACTCCCCACGCACTCAAATTGGCCTATCCACGTCTCCCCCAACCCCATCCCCATCCACCTCCGCCGCGAACAAGGCTGATGATCAATAGGAGTATCAGCGCGCCGATGGTGGCGTTGATGATCGCCGCAAGAAGGCCCGCGCCAAGGTGGATATCGAGTTGGGGAAGCAGCCAGCTGCCGATGAAGGCACCGGCAATTCCGATGATGAGATCGCCGACGATCCCAAACCCGGTGCCTCGCGCGATTTGACCGGCCAGCCATCCGGCAATGAGGCCGACAGCTAATATGATCAGGAGGCTTTCACTTGACATGTGCATGTTCCTATCTCCATTCGACAAAGCGGCCGACGATTCCCCGGCCAGGCTGGGGAAGCCGTGAGGCTCGCAACAAGACGGCCTGACCCTGCTCACAAGGGCTCTGTCAGCGGTTCGCTTGAAACGAGGTCGCCTTGCTGCAGCGTCTTCAATCGCTAGCCTGCGCTCACCGGCAAGAAAAAACTGTATAATATTGCTCACACCAGGAGACAGTCGACGATGACAAAGAGGGCACACTCAAGCCTTCAGGGTCGACGTTTCTTCGCCATGAGCGACTTTCTATGAGATGCGGCCCTGCAGCGTTAAGCGCTCGTTTTCGCAAGATTTTCATCGCGGCGCCAGGAGCATAGCTTTGAACAGTTGTCCATCGTGTTGCAGCCCGGTCGCGAAGACGAAGAGGCAAAGGCGCCTCCTGAAACCCAGAATACGCATGGGTGCCATCTCGATATTTCGACGCACCAGACCCATGTATAAACTGGCACATTCCATGGATCTCCCGGCTAGCGAAATGGAGTCAGCAGATGACTACACCCAGCCAATACCGAGCACACGCAGGTAAATACTCAGAATTGATCAAAGGTACGGATAAACCGGATGAAATCCGGGATCTTCAGAGACTGGAGCACAGCTTCACCGAGCTTGCCGAAAACGAGGATTGGATGGCAAACAATTTGAACAAGACGGTTCAACGCGAAGACGCGACGAGTACCGGCACTCTGGCCGGGGAAGAAGGACCTGCCCGCACTCTGACCGAGGAAGAGGGGCGCATTCTTAGGTGCCTCGGTGCTTCGGTTATCATGCAATGGAACACTCTCCCGAGGAAGCTGCAGAGGGAGCTATTCGACAATGCCAGTTCGGTCGGAGAGCTTCTGGAGACAGGCGCATTCAAGCAGCAAATGGCTCGCTTCCTGCACAAGCACAAAGATGACGAAGCTGGCATGAATATCCAGGGCACTTGAACCGGCTAATCCCAAAGACCGCAAGCACAGGACCTGCGTCATGAGCCAGCATCACTATCATGCCGTCATTTGGATCGACCACCATGAGGCGCGCGTGTTCCATTTCAGCCTGACGGATGTCGACCGACTCGTCTTGCACCCTGATCATCCGACCAGGCACATCCATCACAAAGCAAATTCAATCGGTAGCGGGCACGCGGCAGAGGATCACGACTATCTTCACGCAGCCGCTGAATCTATTGCAGACGCCGGTGCGGTTCTCATTACAGGACCAGCCAATGCAAAGACAGAACTGGTCAAGCACATTCACTACCACGACCCCAAGCTCATGAACGCCATCGTCGGAGTGGAGACTGTCGACCATCCAAGCGACGGGCAACTCGTCGCCTATGCCAGGAAATACTTCAAGGCCAAGGATCTGATGCAGCCACAGAAGTCGTAGACGACGGACAGATGGCACTGCACGTTTGTTTGGGGCTCGCCTCGAGACGCATTCGGGAATGATGTTGGATCGGCAATTCATGCATGAGAAGACGAGCGTGACGGGCGACACTTCATGAGCCGTCTTCGACTGCACCCGGAGAACCACCTTGTTGACCGCATCGGGTGGTTGAGGGCAGCGGTGCTCGGCGCCAATGATGGCATCATCTCGACCGCAAGCTTGATCGTCGGCGTCGCGGCGGCGGCCGCGAAGCAAAACGATGTCTTGATTGCGGGTGTCGCGGGACTGGTGGCCGGTGCCATGTCGATGGCCGCCGGCGAGTACGTGTCGGTCAGCTCACAGTCCGACACTGAACGGGCCGATCTCGCGCGCGAGCGCAAGGAGCTGAGTGACAATGCCGAATTTGAGCTCGACGAGCTTGCCGAAATCTACGTCAAGCGGGGCGTCGAACAGCCGCTGGCGCGACAGGTGGCGCAGCAGCTGATGGCGAAGGACGCTCTGAGCGCACACGCGCGCGATGAGCTTGGGATTTCGGAAATTACGACTGCGCGCCCCGTGCAGGCCGCAATGACATCGGCAGTGACGTTTTCTGTGGGGGCGGCCATGCCCTTGCTCATGGTGGTCGTATCGCCCGCCGGCGCCCTTGTTCCCGTCGTTTTCGCGGCGTCTTTAGGCTTTCTTGCCCTCTTAGGTGCGGTCGGGGCGAAGGCAGGTGGCGCAAACATTCTGCGTGCCACAGCCCGAGTTACATTCTGGGGTGCATTGGCAATGGCTCTAACCGCCGGCATCGGGAAGCTTTTCGGCACGGTTGTATGAAAATCGGGACCGCGCAGGTGTCATGAAGAAAATATTGTCGCCCGGCAGCCCGCAATCTCAAACGATCTTGCTAGCTGCCCTAGAAGGAGCGAGACAGCGTGGAGAAGCCTGTAGATCTGAAGGTCGAGCTGCATGAAACGGAAGAGCGCCTACTAACCGAGCTCAGAACGCTGCGCCGGGGGCTTCGCGCAACTCAACAAGGCGCGCTAGTGGCCGCTGTCCCGCTCACTGTTGGACAGCGGATTGCAGACACCGTTGCGGCCACGATGGGCTCTTGGACATTCATCATCCTCCAATCCTTCCTTCTCATGTTCTGGGTTCTCCTTAATGTCACCGCCTATGTACAGAGGTGGGATCCCTACCCATTTATTTTGCTCAACCTTGCGCTCTCATTCCAAGCTGCCTACGCAGCGCCGTTCATCATGATGAGTCAGAATCGGCAACAAGATATCGATCGCAAGTCTGCAGAAAACGACCACCAGATCAACGTCAAGGCGGAACTTGAAATAGAGCTGCTTCATCAGAAGATTGATCAGCTTCGCGAGACTGAGGTCTTGTATCTGACGGAGGCCGTGAGGGATCTCACCGCTCTTCTCGGCAAAGCAAAGATTGAGAGCAGCGCGCCCCTCCCGCGCCAGTGACGCGGCGCCACGCTCTGGGGAAGACAAGGATTACTGATCAGGCTGACCTCGCTGGCACGAGTTCGGTGTGCTGACTCATTAGATCAATCTCCTCAGTAGCGGACACTAACGTCTGCAAGTGCAATTTAACTTTGGCGCTAGCGGAACAAACTCAGCACTCATGAGTTGTGATGACAGGGCGCGATCCAAGCGCTGCTTTCATTCAAGGAGTTCTGACCATGCATCGTTTTCTTCTGTCTCTCAGCGCGGCGACTGCCGTTCTCACGGCAGGCGTGCTGGTGCCGAACAGCGCTTCGGCGACGCCGCTGAGTGGAGCGACGGGCCTGCGCCTCGTGATCGACACCATGGACCCGGTCGAGAATGTCGCGATTTGTTTCTACGTCGATGGCTGGAACGGGCCGGGCTTGTATGATTGCGGCTATCGCCACCGACACGGACAGGGCTGGCATGGTCGTCGCGACGGACATAACGCTCAAGGCCGCGTCGATGATCGCAGGCGCCGCGGCGAACACAATGGTCGCAACGAGAGCGAATGGCAGGGACGCCGCTAAGGCCGTTTGCCGGCCTCTGATGCCGGGGAGGAACCAAGCATAGACCACAGGGATCCGCGATGGCCGGTACCTTACCGGGCATCGCGGCTTCGTATTCTCGCGAAAGAGATCAAATCATGTCATCATTCGACGCTTTGCCCCGGCAAGCGCCCAAGTAGCAGACGTCTCGATAGGCGATTTGGCCAGAGTAGTCATTCTTAGCACAACTCGCTCCCTGATCAGCAGCACAGCCACCACGGTATCTGAGTGAGCAATTTTGCTCAGACCTCGCCGAGTGAGCACGCTTAGGCTTCGGTATGAGCGGCGGGCAGACTTAACACTTCACCCCCTGCGGCCGGCGGCTCGATCTTGGGAGAGTTCCAATGAAGACGCTGATGGTCGCGCTACTGGCGTTCTTCGCGCCGACGTTGGCGGCGGCGGCGGCGCCGAGCCGCGACTGTCATTCGCAGGCTCAGGCGGCCAAGGTGTACCCGGGCAAGTCGCTTAAGTACCGGCAGATCGGTTCGGTGCGCTGTTGGTTTGCGGGTCGCACGCCGGACAAGTCGGAGTTCAAGATTGCCCGTGCTAGTGCGGAGCCACGTGCTACTCGCGCAACACCATCAGGAACGCAGCGAGTGCAGGCCGCGCCGGCGGGGTGGCGCCGTGCCGACGTGGAGGCGCTGGGGCAGTACGTGCCCGTCGGCACCGCTGAGCTCGAGGAAAAGCAGAGCCGGCTTATCCAGGCCGTGCGGGAGCGCGCGGCCGCCGCGGAAGATCTCGCGGGCCTTGAGGGCACCTTGTGTGCTGGTCCTTGCGAAGACCTGCGCACGATCGACCCGAAGGAGTTGCGAGCCCGCCTTGAGGCGGCGTATGCGGCATTCATGGAATATTGGCTGAGTTTCTCGGATCGATGGGCGCCGCGATGACCGGGCAATTCAGACATCAGTGACACGCTATCCATCGCGGGTATTGATGCGGTCGTGGCCGCGGTCGCGCGCTCTCACCCGGAACTGACTACACATTGATGGGCTCTACCTTGGCCCCAACGGCTGCCGAGAAACCGACCCCGCGTGTTTGAGTGATACTTCTGACGATTCTGCGAGAAGACTCCCGCAGGGCCATTTCGTCGTGTGCACTAGCATTCGAAGGTATGACCCACTACTTAACCTACGGATCTGACTCACCGGCTTAAGGAAGAACGTTTTGCAACTCATTCAACTGGCTTCTGCCCTGGTCGTCAGTTTTGCACTGGTTATCCCGGCGAATGCCGCTACGACGTCAGCGCACAAGAATGCACGAGTCGAGTGCGTCCGGCTTGCCGACGCTCAAAAGTTCGGCGAGCGCCAAATCCAGCGTCGTAATTTCATCCAAGATTGCCTTATCGATCGGGGATACAACCAATAAGCGGTCAACGCTGGTTTAGCGATCGGAGCCCAGTCTGGCCTCACTGAATACCGTGTAGTGCCGCCAGGCGCGGTACGCGCGCGCATCGAGCGGGAATCGAATTTGCCGCACGTGGGCAACAAGCAGTCGTGTGTTTGGCTCAGCTTCGATCGTAGACTGCGCGTCGCGTCCCCTCTTCGTCTTCAATGGCCCGGTCCATGGCCTCGATCGCGGCCTGTGTCTCAATAAATCCCTCGCGGGCCTGTTCGGTCTTGCCGCGGTCGTAGGGGCCGGCGAGCACGCGGACAAATGCGCGCCGTTGCTCAATCAGTAGCGCTCGCGCCTGGCGCAGGCTTTCGATGTGCTCATCGCTCATGGTTGCCTCTCTCGCGGCCATCCCCGGTCGGGCCGGGTGCACAACAATAGCCATATACCCCGGCGCAGGGGGGCTTGGATCAACACTCGACTCCGGCGAAAGGCACGTTCGACATGATCGAATGGCCCGTCTGGGATATACATGCAGGACTCCCGAGCGCATAGTGCTCAATCCTACTTCGGGGGCGGCGACCGCGAGGAATTCTACATGAGCGAAGTTTCAAACGATGATGTTGTTGCGATCGTTGGCCCAATTGGTGACGCCGCAGTGGCGGAGATCATCGGAACTGGAATCAGCAAAGATGAGTTGATCGCGGCTCACGAGCGGGCCGTGAAGGACCGGAAGGCACACGATCCTGGCCCTGCACTGGAGCCGGGTCCCTTTGCCCAGGTCGTCGGCATCCTTGAGCGGTTGCATAAAGGTGGTTGGTTGGGCGAATCCGGATCGACTTTGACATAGACGCGCGTCGCCGCCGACGACACTGTCTCTGCGACCGTGCCCAAG
>CAWFMV010000020.1:0-9540 GCA_963817015.1 uncultured Alphaproteobacteria bacterium
CGTCGTGCGCCCGCATGGTGTAGAACTGGGCCATGGTGGCCTCGTCGGGGTAGATTGTGCGATCCTCGAGCACGTCCTTGTTGATGAACTTCTGGCTCGCCAGGTTGCCATTGGCGTAGGAGACGAAATTCGAGTTCATCGCCGCCACCTCGGGCTGCTGCAGGAAGTTGATAAATTCGTGCGCCTCGGCGAGGTTGCGGGCATCGCGCGGAATGGCGACATTGTCGAACCACAGCTGCGCGCCTTCCTTCGGGATCGCATAACCGATCTCGATGCCGTTCTTGGCCTCGGCCGCGCGCTTCTGCGACTGCTTGATGTCGCCGGAGAAGCCCACCACGAAGCAGATCTCGCCGCTCGCCAGCGCGCTGATATATTCGGATGAGTGGAATTTGCGCACCGAGGAGCGCACCTGCGCCAGGAGATCGGTCGCCTTCTGATAGTCGGCCTCGCGCTTGGAGTTGGGATCAAGACTTGAGATAGTGCAGCGCCGCCGACATGATATCGTCGGATGAGTCGAGCATATGCACGCCGCAGTCCTTGAACTTGGCGAGCTGCTCGGGCTTGAACACCACATCCCAGCTGTCGATCCGGCCGTCGCCACCCAGAAGCTCGCGCGACTTCTTGAGATTGTAGCCGATGCCGGTCGTGCCCCACATGTAGTTGACGCCGTAGAGGTTGTCGGGGTCGTATTGGCCAAGCCGGCGCGTGATCTCGGGCCACATATGCGCGAGGTTCGGCAGCTTGCTCTTGTCGAGTCGCGCGAATACGCCGGCTTTGATTTGACGCTCGAGGAAATAGGCGGTCGGCGCCACCACGTCGTAGCCGGTTCGTCCCGCAAGCAGCTTGGCTTCGAGCACGTCGTTGGAATCGAACGTGTCGTAGCGCACCGCAATGCCGGTCGCCTTGGTAAAGTCGGCGATCACGGTTGGATCGATATAGTCAGACCAGTTGTAGACATTCACGGTCCGCCGCTTCGTCTCGGCGGCAGCCGGATCAAAAATCAGGAACGATACAAGAGCAGCGAGGCAGATCGCGACCAGCGCACGGCGCAAGATATGCCACATGAGAGATGCTCCTTGTCCACCTGGAAATCGCCCGGCAATCAGGTCTCGGTCGGCAAGCCCGCAGCTTTCCATGCCAGGATGCCGCCGGCGAGATGTGCCGCATAGGGATAGCCGCGCTCCTGAGCGGCGAGCGAGGCGGTCACCGAGCGGCGCCCCGAGCGGCAGGCGAAAACCACCTGTCGTCCCTGCGGATCCGGAATGGCGGCCGGATCAAAGCTCGACAGCGGCACCACCAGGGCATCGGGATAGCGCTCGATCGCAACCTCGTTCGGCTCGCGTACATCGACGAGAAGCATGCGGCCCTCGGTCAGCCCGCGTGCGACATCTTCCGGCGTCAGATTGGTAACGCGGGCGTCACCACCCTGTTGGTCTGCCATGGCCATATCTCCTTGGCGCCATCACATTGGATCGGCTGGCGCCCCCTCAAGAAGTTGCGCGGAGCGGCCGCAGAATCAAGCAAAACCTGCGAAGCAGCGACTTTCGAGCCGTGGCCACTGAACCTTAAACCGTGACCTGGGTGCCGATCTCGACCACCCGCCCGGTCGGGATATGGAAGAAGTCGGTGGCGTCGCTCGCGGTCTTGGTCAGGCCGATGAACAGACGGTCCTGCCAGGGCGGCATGCCGGAATGGGCCGATGGCTTGAGCGCCCGGCGGGACAGGAAGAACGACGTCGACATGATGTCGAAGGTCCAGCCATGCTTGCGCGCCACCGCCAGCGCCTTCGGCACGTTGGGCTGCTCCATGTAGCCGAACTTCAGCGCCACGCGGCCGAAATGCGGAGAGAGCGCCGTCATCGTCACCCGCTCGTCCTCGCGGACGCGCGGCGTGTCGTCGGTGACCACGGTCAGGATGACGTTGTGCTCGTGCAGGATCTTGTTGTGCTTGAGGTTGTGCAGGAGCGCGGTCGGCGCGTAGTCGGGCTCGCTGGTCAGGAACACCGCCGTGCCCGGCACGATGTGCGGCGGGCTTTTCTCCAGGCTGCGGATCAGCGTGTCGAGCGGCACCTCGATCCGCCGCGTCTTGTTGGCGAGCAGGCTGGTGCCACGACGCCAGGTGAGCATGAGCAGCACCATCGTGCCGCCGAACAAGAGCGGCACCCAGCCGCCCTCGACCAGCTTGAGCAGATTGGCGGAAAAGAAGGTGAAGTCGATGACGACGAGCGGCACCACCATCAGCGCGGCCTGCCAGGCTTTGAACTTCCACAGCTTCCACACCACGATGAACGCCAGCGTGCCATCGACCACCATCGTGGTCGTGACAGCAATGCCGTAGGCCGAAGCGAGATGGCTCGAGCTCCGGAACAGACCAACCAACAGCAGAACACCGATGAACAGCACCATATTGACGCGCGGAATGTAGATCTGACCGTGTTGCTCAGCGGACGTGTGCATGATCGCAACGCGCGGCAGCATGCCCAACTGGATAGCCTGCCCCACCAGCGAGTACGCACCGGTAATGACGGCCTGGCTGGCAATCACCGTCGCGGCGGTGGCCAGCACGATCGTCGGCAGCAAAAGGGCGTCGGGGAACAGCCGAAAGAACGGGTTCTCGATGGTGGCGGGGTTGGCGAGCACCAGCGCGCCCTGTCCGAAATAGTTGAGGACCAGCGACGGCAGCACCAGTCCGAACCAGGCCAACTGGATCGGCTTGCGGCCAAAATGGCCGAGATCGGCATAGAGCGCTTCGCCACCGGTCACAGCCAGGAACACGGCACCAAGCGTCACCAGGCCGATGGTGCCGTGGCCGGCAACAAACCAGATCGCATAGTACGGGTTGATGGCGAGAAGCACGCCGGGGTCGTCGCTGATATGCAACAGGCCCGCAATGGCGAGGACGACAAACCAGGCCGCCATCACCGGCCCGAAGAAGGTTGCAACACGCGCAGTGCCACGCCGCTGCACCATGAACAGCAGCGTCAGAATCACGATGGTGAGCGGCACCACGAAGTGCTCGAAGGCGGGCGTCGCCAGATTGAGACCTTCAACCGCCGACAGCACCGAGATGGCCGGAGTGATCATCGAGTTGCCGAGAAACATCGCGGCGCCAATCAGCCCGAGCAGGAAGACAAGCGTGGTCCGTCGGCCCAGCGCCCTGGTCGCGAGCGCGGTCAGCGACAGCGTACCGCCCTCCCCGTTGTTGTCCGCGCGCAGCAACAACACGACATATTTGAGCGTGACGACAACGATCAGCGCCCACAGGATCAGCGACAGCACACCGAGGACGGTATCGCGCGTCAGCGGCCCGGACGCGTTGACCGCCTCGCGAAAGGCGTACAACGGGCTGGTACCGATGTCGCCATAGACGACACCGACACTGCCGAGCGCGAGCGCCCAGGCGCTCGACGGCTGTTGGGTTTCGCTGCCGGTCGCGCCATCTGGCACAGCCGCATGGCTCCCCGCCAGCGCGGAACTTCCGTTCGCTGCGTTATTCATGAAAGGCAGGGGTTAAGTCCACCGTACGCCGTAAGAGCGGGCGCCTTATATCACCCATACTGGCAATTCAACATGGCCCTGCTAGAACGATTCCACCATTCCTCCGACGCATGCCCCTTCTGCAGGGCTACCCTGCCGGATCAGCATGGCAATGAGGGCCAAACGGCGACATAAAGGACGACATCAAGGCTTCGCCGATACCGGTATCGGGGGTTCCTCGTTCATTAGCGTGATGGTTACGCGTCGATTGGCCGCTATGTAGGGGTCGTCGGGAAACAGCGGCTGGGTATCGGCCTTGCCAGCCACCATGAAGAACTGTGAGGTCGACACTCCATTGGCCTCGAGCATCTTGCGAACCACATTGGCGCGGTCGGCCGACAGCTCCCACGGCCCGTAGCCGGGTTGCGCCGGCAACTTGCTGGCGGAGGTGTGGCCGGTGATCGACACGCGGAACGGCATGGACTTGAGCGGAGCGGCGAGCCGCTCGATCAAGCGCCGCGTGCGGTCATAGGGCTCCTTGGAGCCTTCCGGGAACATCGAGCGCCCGTTCTGATCGACGACCTCGATATTGAGACCGTTCTTGGTCTCTTCGATCATCACATGCTTGGAGGCTTCGGTGAGTTCCGGCATGTCCTGCAGGGCCTGGCGCAGCGATGCCGACGCCAGCGCGAACTTGCGATCGCTGTCGAGCTTGGCACCATAGGCCTCCTGGCTTCCACGCTGGTCAGGTCCGGGCGTCGCGGAGGCCTCTTCGGGCGGAATTGGAGCGGCGCTCTTGAGCTTCGGACGCGTAGGCAAGCCGTCGATCTCGATCACGCCGGAATAGCGAACGCGGTCCTGCACGCCGAAGGCATCGCGCATCGAGCCAGCGACCACCTGCAGCTTGACCTGGTCCTGCGTGGAGAACGCCACCAGCATGACGAAAAAGCTGACGAGGAGACCCATCAGGTCCGCAAAGGTCACGAACCAGCCGTGACCGCCGCCGTGCCCGCCGTCCTTGCGCCTCGCCATCGCCGAGTTCCGTTCTCAGAGTTCGCCGTCAGGCCGGCACCGGCTCCGGCTCTTCCGTATGGCGGTGCTTCTCGGGCAGGTAGGCGAGCAACATCTCGCGCACCAGCGCGGGGCTCTTGGAGTCGCGGATCATCAACACGCCGTCGATGATCAGCGTGCGGTTGACCTCCTCGTCGACGAGCTTGAGGTGCAGCTTGTCGGCAATCGGCAGGCACAAGAGATTGGCGAGCGCCGCGCCATAGAACGTGGCCAGCAGCGCGACGGCCATCAGCGGACCGAGCTTCGAGGGATCGGTCATGTTGGCGAACATCTGCACCATGCCGATCAGGGTGCCGATCATGCCAAAGGCCGGCGCGCAGTCGCCAATGGCGCGATAGATCTTCTGGCCTTCATCGAGATGGGTCAGGAAGTTGTCGCGGTCGCGCTCCAGATTGTCGCGAATGAACGAGACATCGTAGCCGTCCGCGACGTAGCGGATGCCCTTGGCCAGGAACGGGTCCTCAATCTCCACCTTCTCGAGCCCGATCGGCCCCTGCTTGCGCGCGATCTCGGCAAGCTCCGCGATTTCGTCGACCAGCTCGCGCTGGGTCGTCCGGCGCATCGTGAAGGCAAAGCGCGCCCCGAGCGGCAGCCCATGAAACATCGAGGTGAGTGGGAAGCGGATCAATGTAGCCGAAAACGAGCCGCCGAAGATGACGATGAACGCGTGCGTATCCGCGAACATCCCCAGGTTGCCCCCCATGAGAATGAGGGAGACCAGCACGACCCCGCCGGCAAGGAGCCCAAGGCCGGTTGCAATATCCATTGAATTCAACCCTACGCGACAGGACGCGCGGGAGCCCGCCCCGGCCCCCGCTGGCTCGCAAGCTAGACCCAAGCCGCTTAAGGGACGGTTACCCAGTAGTGTTAGCCACGTAACCTGTGTGGCTTAGGCCACACTCAGAAGCCGACCCTGGCCCGGGATGGGCTTCCAGGCGCCCAGCCGGGTCAGCGTGTCCCAGATCATGCAGCTCTGATTGGAGATGGCTGGCCGGCCGAACTCCTTCTCAAGCGCCTGGCAAACGGGCTCCGACAGCCAGGAGCCGCCGCCGATATAGAGCCCATCGGCATCCGGGTGCTGGGTGAAGGCCTGCCGGCCGAGCTCATAGGCGAGCTGCATGTGGTCGGCAGTTTCGATTTTCTGAAACTTGTCCGGACCCATGACCTCCGCGGCAACGCCGGCGATCGCCGCGCCCCCGCGAGCGAAGAACTCGCCGAGCGTCCGGTTCATCGCCTCCGACCACTTGTTCGCCACCACGATCCGGCGCAGGCCGAGCTGCTTGGCGGCAGCGACCACACCGAGGACGGAGGAGGTCGCGGGCTTGCCGCTGCGCTTCTCGATGCGGTCGATGAGCCGATCATGCGCCTCGATGCCGATCAGCAGCGGCAGCGGCACGCCCGATTGCATGATCAGATCGACGCCGCGCTCCATCAGCTGGTCGACGTAGCCATCGAGCGGCGCGAACACGCGCTCGACATCGTCCTTGCTGAATTTGCCGAGCCCGACCGGAATCATCACCAGCATCACGCCGGGCGGCGCGATGCGATAAAACTCGTAGGCCGAGTTGTCGACGACCGACAGAGGCTTGAGCGCGCCGATCTTGAGTTTGGGCACTTGGTCTTCAAACATCGTGCGTCTCCCTCTCCATCACACCGCAATGCCACCCGCGCGGCGGCCAAGCCACATCAGCGTGGCCGCGAGCGCAGTGACGGCGGCCGCCATCAGCACTGCAAGTGCGGCAAGCTCGCCGATCTCGCCATTGTTCCAAAGGTCGAGGATCACCACCGCGATCACCTGGCTCTTGGGACCGGCGAGCAGGATCGCGATCGAGAGATCGCGGATGGTGTAGAGGAACACATAGAGCCAGGCAGCCACCACCGACGGCAGAGCGAGCGGCAACACGATGCGCCGCAGCACCGTGAACCCGCCGGCGCCGCAGGTGCGGCCGCATTCCTCCAGCTCACGATGGATCGCCAGGATGCCGGCGTGGCAGAACCGCATGCCGTAAGGCATGAATCGGATCAGAAAGGCGAACACCAGAATCCAGATCGTGCCGTAGATCGGAATGAATGGCAGCCGCAGAAATTCGATCAGGATGGTGATCCCAAGCACGATGCCGGGAAAGACCAGCGGCACCGAGATCAGCGCATCGAGCGCGAAGCGAAGCTTGCTGCGCATCCGGATGATCAGCCAGGCGGCCGCGAAGGTGAGCGCGACCACGGCGGTCGCGCTCCAGAACCCAATGAGCGCGCTGTTGGTAAGGCCGGTTAGCGTCTCCGGCCGGTTCCAAACCGTCTGATAGTTGGCGAGGCTCATGCGCCCGAAGTCTGCAAGCTCCGGCGGCTTGTAGACCGGCAGGAACGATGCCCAGACGAGGATCAGAAGCGGCGTGATGAGCGAGAGCGGAATGGCAAGCAGCCATAGTCCCAGTGGCAGGCGCCATCGACCGAGCCGCAGGCGGCGTGGCCGGAAGCCCTTGCCGGTGATGGTCGCGAAGCGGCTCGCCTCCTTGGTGAGCCAATAGTAGTAGCCCAATGGAATGGCGACGAGGCCGAGCAGCAGCACCGCAAAGGCGCTGGCCTCGCCGTATTTCGGCACGAAGCCGGTATGGATGCTCTCGTAGATCGCCGTCGTGAGTGTGTGCAGATTGCCCGGCGCGCCGATGAGCAGTGGCACCTCGAACGACTCGAGCGCGCGGATCAGCGCCAGCAGGAACACCGCCACCACGCTTGGCCGCATCAGCGGCAGCGTCACGTGTTGAAAGACCTGGCGCAGATCGGCTCCCGAGGTCGCGGCGGCTTCTTCCAGCGATGGGTCCATCGCGCCCAGGACCGGCAGCGTGAGCAGAAACACGACCGGCATCCACAGCATGCCCTCGACGAAAATCATGCCGCCGAGCGAATAGAGCGCGATCGGTCCCTCCTCGCCGCCAACGAGCAGTCGCAGGACGACATTGATAAGCCCGCTGTTCGGACCGAGCAGCATGATCCAGCCGATGCTCTTGATGATGACCGGAACGGCGAGCGACAGGAACGCGGTGGCGGTCACGATGCGACGGAACGGCGCGTCGGTGCGCGCCACCAGCCAGGCTGCGGACGCGCCGAGCGCAATCGCGAGCGCGGAGCTGCCGAGCGCGTAGATGATCGTGGTGATCCACAATTCTGCGCCGCTGCGAGTGATGACCGAGACGAAATGGTCGAGCCCATAGCGCGGCTCGGCATCGCTGCCGACTGCAAGACTCGCGCGCAGGAGGAACAGGAAAGGCGGCAGCACAATCGCGAGCACGAGCGCGAGCAGCGCAACAATCGCGGCTTCTCCCGATCGCAGGCGATCGGTGAGATGCGCAGTCTTGCCCAACGGCCTCGCGAGCGCAGCCTCGCTCACGGCAGCATCCCCCCGTCCTCATCCTCTTATGTCCCATGTCAAGGGTGTGGGGCGCAACATCTCGTCCTCTCGCTAAACGCCGTTGAGGTTGTCGATACCATGATCGTGCAGCGGGAGAAGCGAAGCCCAGAGACGTCGGTCAACAAGCTCTCATTCGCGGGTTCACGCATGTCCGTCTGTTCGTCTGGGGCTGTCCCGGTCTGAGGACGGGCGTCGATCTTGCGATCGGCCTCACAGGATGATCGGGAATTCCCCTTGCCGCGGCTCCGCTCCCGCCGTTGCACGAGATGTAGGTTCGCCGGACCAGGCCCCGGCGCGGGCTCCCTGAGTTATGGTTCTAACGTGTCACTTGCTTCTTCTTCCTTCGGAAGTCCTCTTGCTTACTTGGCCGCGACACGGGCGCTGGTGATCTCGTGACCGACGGCCCAGATGAAGCCGGCAAGCTCGCGTGCGACTGCGGTGATGGCCACGGTCTTGAGCTTGCCCCGGCGGATCAGCGCGCGGTAACGGCGGTATAGACGGCACTGCGCTTTCCAGGCGATCTCACGAACCGCTCTTGGGGCGGCGTCAACCTTCTGCTGCTTGTTGCGCCCCACCCGCGGGGGGTGCTGATAGCTCCAGGCGCACTCAACCAGCATGCGGCGCGCGCGCCGGTTGCCCGCCTTGGTGATGGGGCCACGCTTGATGGTGTTGCCGGTCGACGCCTCCGACGGCACCAGTCCGAGATAGGCCATCAGCTCGTGCGGCATTCGGAACCGCGAGAGGTCGCCGATCTCGGTCAGGAAGGTCGTCGCTGCGATCAGGTCGATGCCACGCATGGCCATCAATGCGGTAGCCACCTCTGCCAGTGACCAGTCCGGCACCGCGCCGCGGATCGCTTGCTCGAGCCGATCGAGGCATTCCTGCGCCTGACGGATCGCCAGCATCATCTCCTCGAACGCGATGCGCTGTTCCGGATAGTCGAACGTCTGGCTCGCAAGCCAGCTCATGTGCGCCTTGGTCCAGGGGGTGCGGCCCGCATAGGACCGGCCCTGCCGCAGCAGGAATGCCGACACCCGCTGGCGCTTGCACCGCAGATCCAGCATCGCCGCCTCGCGCGCCCGTACCAGATCCCGCATCGCCTCGTGATGGCGGTCGGGCACCCACACCGCGGTGAGTTCGCCCGCGCGCAGCAGTTTGGCCAAACTCACCGCATCGCGCCGATTGGTCTTCACCTTGTCGCCAGGCCGCTTCGGGATCAGCGAGGGGGCCGCTACGATGCACTCGTGACCAAGATCATCCTTGATCTGTCGATACAGCCCATACCCGGTCGGTCCCGCCTCATAGCAAAACGTCACACGCTGGTACTTGGCGGCAAGCTTCTTCACCAGCTTCGCCGTTGCCGCCTCCGTATTGTCGATCTCGCCGAGAAACCGCACCTCGCCACCCCGACCGCCATCCGCGATTGCGACCGCATTACGCAACTTCGAGGTATCGAAACCCACGAAAGCTTCGCTATGATTGCTCACGACTCGCCCTCCTTGTTTGAGGCTCTGCCCAGCCTATCCGGGTAACCCTCGCGACAGCATCGAGGGCGAGTCGCCTCTTCAAAGAAAGGGACATACGGTC